>SCUB01000020.1 GCA_004297465.1 Xanthobacteraceae bacterium
GCCGCCTCGGCAAAGCCGATGCCCTGCTGGGCGATGCCGATGATCATGCCGCCGATGACGTTGATGAACACCACCAGCAGGCCGGCGATGGCGTCGCCGCGCACGAATTTCGAGGCGCCGTCCATGGCGCCGAAGAAGCTGCTTTCGTCCTCGAGCACCTTGCGGCGGTCGCGCGCGGTCTTCTCGTCGATCAGGCCGGCGGAGAGATCGGCGTCGATCGCCATCTGCTTGCCGGGCATGGCGTCGAGGTTGAAGCGCGCCGCGACTTCGGCGATGCGGCCGGAGCCCTTGGTGATGACCACGAAGTTCACGATCACCAGGATCGCGAACACGATGATGCCGATGACGAAGTTGCCACCCATCACGAAGTTGCCGAACGCCTCGATGACGTGGCCGGCGGCGGAGGGGCCTTCGTGGCCTTTCGACAGGATCAGCCGCGTCGAGGCGAGGTTGAGCGCCAGCCGCAGCATGGTGGAGATCAGCAGGATGGTTGGAAACGACGAGAATTCCAGCGGCGCCTGGATGAACAGCGACGTCATCAGGATCAGCACCGACAGCGTGATCGAGATGGCGAGGAAGAGGTCGAGCACGATCGCGGGCAGCGGCAGGATCAGCACCACCAGGATGGTGAGGATGCCGATCGCGAGCGCGATGTCACCGCGCCGCAGCAGGATGCCGATATCGGTCAGGCTCGGCAGCCCCATCACTGGTCCCGCGCCGCCCTGTCCAGCCGCCACATCCACCATGGTCGCCGCCTCGCTCCGCGCGTGCCGGTCGCGTCCGGCAAAAACCTGCGCGGCGGCCACCGGGCCGCCGGGCCGAAAGTGCGGTACTGCGCTGGCGTCCACGGGCCCTCCCGGTTCGCTTGACGGCGACACACCCTTCACCCGGCAGAATTTGCCTAGGTCATGGTTAGCAAACGGTTAACGGGGAGGTGGTGCGGGGGCGTTATGTTCGCGCCATCGCGGCCTGGCGGAAGGCCTCGGCCAGCAGCGCGGCGTCCTGCGCCCCGGTGATGGTGTAGGCGCCGTTGAGGACATAGGTCGGCACGCCGTCGATGCCGGCCTGGGCGGCGCGCGTGGCCTGATGGGTGATCAAAGCCTCGTCGGCGTCGCCGGCGAGGCGTGCGCGTGTATCAGGGGCATCCAACCCGACCGCGGCGGCGGCGCCGACCAGCACCTCGCGGTCGGTCAGATCCGCGCCCTCGGTGAAATAGAGGTCCATCAGGCGCTGCGTCATCGCCGCCGCCTGCTCGATCGCGGCGGTCCAATGAATCAGGCGGTGGCAGTCGAGCGTATGCGGCTGGCGGCTGATGCGCAGGTAGTCGTAGGTCAGGCCCTCGGCGGCGGCTGCCGCGGCCACGCGCGGCGCCATCTGGTGATAGTGCTCGACCGAGCCGAACTTGGTGGTGAGATAGGTGGCGCGGTCGATGCCCTCGCGCGGAATCCACGGATTGAGGAAGTACGGCCGCCAGCGCACCTCGATGGCGAGGTCGGGCACGAGCGCCAGCGCCTTCTCCAGCCGTCGCTTGCCGATGTAGCACCATGGGCAGACGACGTCGGAAATCACGTCGATGGCAAGCGGGGCGGTCATGGGTTTCTCCGGCGGACGGGAGTTGTGAATCTACCAGATAGGTACGGCTGGCGCCCCCGCCACTCCCGTCGGGCCCGCCCTTCATTGACCCCGCATGAGCGACTACGCCGCGCCGCGCACCTCGCCCGAGCCGGGCGGCGGGATCGGCAGCCCGGAATCGGAATATTCGTTGAGCTTGTTGCGCATCGTGCGGATCGAGATGCCGAGGATGTTGGCGGCATGGGTGCGGTTGCCGAGGCAGTGCTTGAGCGTCTCCAGAATGAGGTCGCGCTCGACATCGGCGACGGTGCGGCCGACCAGCGCCCGCGTCACCTGCTCGGCGGCCATGGTGGCATGGGCGACGGCGGGCGAGGATTTGGCGAGATCGAGGCGGTCGCCGTCGGGCGAGAGGATGGCTTCGGGGCCGATCTCGTCGCCCTGCGCCATCAGCACGGCGCGGTGGAGGGTGTTCTCCAGTTCGCGGACGTTGCCGGGCCAGCGGTTGGCGATCAGCACGGCGCGCGCCTGCGCTCCCAGCGGACGCACCGGCACGCCGTTGGCCTCGGCGTATTTCCTGGCGAAATGCTGGGCCAGCTCCAGCACGTCGGCCGGGCGCTCGCGCAACGGCGGGATCTTCAGGTTGACGACGTTGAGGCGGAACAGCAGGTCCTCGCGGAACCTGCCCTCGCGCACGGCGTCGGTGAGGTTGCGGTTGGAGGTGGCGATGATGCGCAGGTCGACCGGCACCGGCTTGCCGCCGCCGACGCGGTCGATGACGCGCTCCTGAATGGCGCGCAACAGCTTGGCCTGCAGCCGCACGTCCATCTCGGAGATCTCGTCGAGCAGCAGCGTGCCGCCGCTGGCCTCCTCGAACTTGCCGATGCGCCGCGCCACCGCGCCGGTGAAGGCCCCCTTTTCGTGGCCGAACAGCTCGGATTCCAGGAGGTGCTCGGGAATGGCGGCGCAATTGATCGATATGAAGGGTTGCCGGGCGCGCGACGAGCGGGCGTGCACATAGCGCGCCATCACTTCCTTGCCGGTGCCGGATTCGCCGGTGATCAGCACCGAGGCGTGCGAGGTGGCGACCTGCTGCGCCAGCTTGATCACGCGGGCCATGATCTCGTCGCGGTAGATGAGGTCGCGGCTGTCGTTGGCGACCGCCGCCAGCACCGCGGCGATCAGCTCGGGGTCCGGCGGCAGCGGGATGTATTCCTTGGCGCCGGCGTGGATGGCGGCGACAGCGGCGCGGGCGTCGTTGCTGATGCCGCAGGCGACGATCGGCACATGAATGTGCTCGGCCTCCAGCCGCATCACCAGGTCGCGGATGTCGAGGCCGACATCGGCCAGCACCAGGTCGGCGCCCTTGCCGCCGCGCAGCACGCGCAACGCCTGTTCGTTGTCCTCCGCATGGGTCACGGTGGCGCCCTTGTCCATCGCGATCTTGGTCGCGGTGGTGAGCTGGCCCTTGAGAGTGCCAACAATGAGAAGCCGCATGGTTTGCTCCTGTCGCTGTCCGTTCCGGCGTCGACCCGGGTTTTTACGCGTTTTCCGCGCTAGTTCTGCTCGGCCTTGATGATTTCCGTCATGGTGACGCCGAGCTTGTCCTCGACCAGCACCACTTCGCCGCGCGCGACAAGACGGTTGTTGACGTAGATGTCGATGGCCTCGCCGACGCGACGGTCGAGCTCGAGCACGGTACCGGGGCCAAGCTTCAACAGTTCGCCGACATCCATGCGCGAGCGGCCGAGCACGGCCGACACCTGCACCGGCACGTCGAACACCGCTTCGAGATCGGCGGCGACGCGTGTGACCGCGTCGGCCTCCTTGCCGTCATAAAGCTCGACGTCGCTCATCTGGGTGATGTCATCGCCGTTGAGATCAGGCAGCGGCACATGGCTTTCCGGATCGGTCATGGGGTCCCCCTGGGCTTGCTGGCCTGTTGGCGCGAAGCGATGTAGCGGCCGATCAGTTCGGCGATCTTGGTTTCGGTGGCGGCGCGGTCGAGCGTGATGCCGCCGTCGGCCCATTCGACACGGCCGTCGCCATGCGCGATGTCGGGGTCGGCCAGGATCACGAGGCGGCCCTCGAAGCCGTTCCTGCGCGACAGTTCCTCGATCCGGCCCTTGGCATGGTCGTACAGCGCGTCGCTGACGCGCACGACCAGATGCGGCGTGGCGACGAGATGGCGGAAGCAGTCGGCGATCAGCGCCGTCAGCTCGGCGAGCGGCTCGCGGGCGATCAGTTCGGCGCTCAGCTTGCGCGCCACCGCCAGCGCGACCTCGACCGACTCGGCCTCCATGCGCGCCTCGATGCGGTCGAGGCCGGCGGCGATGGCCTCGATCGCCTCGCCGATATGGCCGAGCGCAACCGCGACGCGGCGCTCGGTATCGGCGCGCGCCTTGGCCTGCGCGGCGGCGAAGCCTTGCTCGTAGCCGCGAGCCTCGGCCTCCGCCACCCTGGCGGCGATCTCGGCGGCGGTCGCGGCCTTGTCCTTGGCGGCGGGCGCCGCGAAATCGAGGTCGAACAGGAATTTTGCCGGCGCGCCCATCAATACACCAGCTCGTCGTCGGCGCGGTTCTTCGACAGCATGATCTCACCCTTGGCGGCGAGGTCCTTGGCCAGGTTGACGAGCAGCGCCTGCGCCTCGTCGACGTCGCGCAACCGCACCGGGCCGAGCGCGCCCATGTCGTCGGTCAGCATCTTGGCGGCGCGGCTCGACATGTTGCCCATGAAGAATTCGCGCACCGCCTCGGAGGCGCCCTTGAGCGCGACCGCCAGCTTGTCCTTGTCGATGTGGCGCATCAGCGTCTGCGCCGAGGCGGCGTCGAGCTTGATGAGGTCGTCGAAGGTGAACATCAGCGCCTTGATGCGTTCGGCGGATTCGCGGTTGTCCTCCTCCAGCGAGGTGATGAAGCGCGTCTCGGTCTGACGGTCGAAGTTGTTGAAGATTTCCGCCATCACCTCATGGGCGTCGCGGCGGCGGGTCTGCGACAGGTTGGACATGAACTCGGTGCGCAGCGTCTGCTCGACGCGCTCGATCACTTCCTTCTGCACCGCCTCCATCTTCAGCATGCGGTTGACGACGTCGAGCGCCATGTCCTCGGGCAGGATCGAGAGCACGCGCGCCGAATGCTCGGGACGCAGCTTGGACAGCACCACGGCGACCGTCTGCGGGTATTCGTTCTTGAGGTAGTTGGCGAGCACCTCCTCCTGCACGTTGGAGAGCTTCTCCCACATGTTGCGCCCGGCGGGGCCGCGGATCTCGTCCATGATGCCGTTGACGCGCTCGGGCGGCAGGTACTGCTGCAGCAGCCGCTCGGTGGCGTCGAAGGTGCCCATCAGCGCGCCCGAGGCCGACATGCGCGAGACGAATTCCAGCATCAGGTCCTCGACCGAGTCGGCCTCGATGGTGCCGAGCGAGGACATGACGATGGACAATTCGCGCAGCTCGTCGTCGTCGAGCATGCCCCAGATCTTGCCGCCATACTGCTCGCCGAGCGCCAGCATCAGCACCGCGGCGCGCTGCGGGCCGCTCATCGGCTTGGATCTCGGCCGCCCGGCCTGGCGGCTGGCGAGCGCGGCGACGGCATCGGCGATGTCGTTCTTATGCGAGGCGGTGGCGGGGGGTGCGGCGGCCATGGGGTGCTCTTACGCCGGCTCGGAAAGCCATTGACGGATGATCGAGACAGTCTCGTGCGGATTCTTCTCGGCGAGTTCGCCGACGCGGTGAACCGACTGGGCGTGGACCTGGCCCTGCACCTGGGCGACGTCGATCAGCTGCGCGGTCGCGCTCTGGGTCTTGGACAACTGGCCGGGCGCGGCCTGGGTGCCGCCGCCCGCCGCCGGTTCGGCGGGGCTTGCGAGGATGCCGGCGCTGGCCGGCGGGGCAGGGGCTGCTTCGGGCAGCAGAATGCGCTTGACCAGCGGCCGCACCACGAGCAGCAGCACGACAATGCCCAGCACCATCATCACGCCGAGTTCGACGACATACATCACGTCGTCCTTGGTGAAGTGCAGCACGCTCATGAAGCCGGCAGGCTCCGGCGCCGGCACCACCGCCGGCGGCTCGGCGAAGCGAAGGTTGACGACCTCGACCTGGTCGCCGCGCTTCTGGTCGAAACCGATCGCCGAGCGCACCAGGGTGGCGATGCGGTCGAGTTCCTCCTTGGCGCGCGGCTGATAGACCGTCTCGCCCTTGTCGTTCTTGGTGTAGCTGCCGTCGACCAGCACCGCGATCGAGACGCGGGTGACGCGGCCGGCCTCGGTGACCTCGGTGCGGGTGGTGCGCGAGATTTCGTAGTTGACGATCTCCTCGGTCTTCTTGCTCTGGTCGCGGCTGCCGCTGCCGGCCTCGGGGCGCGGCGCGCCGGGCAGTTCGCTGCTGACCGAGACCTGGCCCTGGTTGTTCTGCCCCGTCTCGGCCGAGGTCGACTGTTCCTCGCGGGTCTGGCTTGAGCGCACCACGCGCCCCTCGGGATCGAAGCGGTCCGACGTCTGCGTGGTCTTGTTGAAGTCGAAATCGGCGGTGAGCTGCACGCGGGTGCGGCCCGGCCCGACCACCGACGACACGATGGCCTCGACCTGCTCGCGCATGTGCTTTTCCTGCGCGATACGGCGCTCGTCGCCGCTGACACCGCCGGATTCGTCGCCAGCCGCGCCGTTGGCGAGAAGGTTGCCGGCTTCGTCGATGATGGAGACGCGCTGCGGCTTGAGGCCGTTGACCGCCGAGGCGACGATCTGGCGGATCGCCCGCACCTGCTGCGGCTCGAGCTGGCCGCGCACGCGCAGCACGATGGAGGCCGACGGCTCGGGCGCCTCGCGCGAGAACAGCGGCTTGTCCGGCAGCACCAGGTGGACGCGGGCGAACTGCACCCGGTCGATGGCGCGGATGGTGCGCGCCAACTCGCCTTCGAGGGCGCGCAGGCGGTTGATGTTCTGCACGAAGCTGGTGGTGCCGAGCGCGTCCGACTTGTCGAAGAGTTCGTAGCCGATGCCGCCGCCCTTGGGCAGGCCGGACTCGGCGAGCTTCATCCGCAGCCGGGTTACCTTGTCCTTCGGCACCATGACGATGGCGCCGTCGTTGCGGATCTCGAACGGAATGGCCTGCCGTTCGAGATCCTTGATGATGGCGGCGGAGTCCTCGTAGCTCAGATCGGAGAACAGCGTGGTCATCTGCGGGGAGGTCACCCGCATGATGACGAAGGCGAAAAATCCGATCAGCGCCGCCGTGACCGCGACCATCGCCGCCAGCCGCGCCGCCCCCAGACCCCGCAAGAAATCAAACAGACCCTGCAACGGACCCCGCCCCCGAGATTCGGCGCCCGCGCGCCGACTGGGCAAAATTTGCCCATGGGAAGGTTTCCATATGGTTAACGCCGGTTAACGACGAAAAACAAAAGCCGATGGCGGCCCCCGCGGGACCGCCATCGGCTTAAATCGGAAAGTGCGGAAAAAGGCGCGCTTTTACTGGCGATATTGCTGGATGCGCGTGGTGCGCAGGCCGGCAAGGCCATGCTGGTCGATGGAAAACTGCCAGGACAGGAATTCCTCGACCGTCAACGTATAGCGGCTGCAGGCTTCCTCGAGGGACAACAGGCCGCCGCGGACCGCGGCGACAACTTCGGCCTTGCGGCGAATGACCCACCGTTTGGTGCCGGGAGCGGGCAGGTCCGCAATGGTGAGCGGACTGCCATCGGGCCCGATGACATACTTGACCCTCGGGCGATGGGGTTCTGTCATGGCGTACTCACAAACTCGACTGACTGAACTCGTAGCGCCACACTACGGGCTCCGGCTTAAAATTTACCTAAGCCAAAATGTCATTTTGGGCTCGAAAAGGAAGAAAACCGGCCGGAATTGGCCGGAAGCCGGCAGCCCGCGTCAGATGGTCGTGCCGGGGCGGACCACGCGCTTGATTTGACTCAAATCGTAGGCCGCGCCGTTGATCGTGAGCTTGGGCGGCGACTGCGTCAGGTCGGCGGCCTCGACGGTGCCGACGATCTCGGTCGAAACCGCGGTCGATTGCCCGGAGGCATCCTTGGCGGTGATCGAGACGGTGTAGCTGCCGTCCGGCCATTGCGCGCCGTCGTTGCCCTTGCCGTCCCAGACGAAATTGTTGACGCCCGAAGTCAGCGAGAAGTTGCCGGAATAGGCGGTCTGGCCGGCCGCGTTGGTGATGGTGACGGCGGCGCTGACGGGCTTCGGCGCGGTCATGCTCCAGGTCGCCGAGCCGGAGGCAAGCTGCGTGGTGGCGCCGTCGACCGCGGCGGAGAAGCCGACATAATTGAGGGCCTGGGTCGCCTGCGTGCTCTTCTGCAATTCCAGCAGCGCGCCAAGCTGGTCGCTCTGCTTGAGCTGCTGCTCGACCTGGGCGAACTGCACCAGCTGCTGGGTGAACTGGTTGGTGTCGAGCGGATCGAGCGGATTCTGGTTCTGCAGTTGCGTCGTCAAGAGCGTCAGGAAGGTCTGGAAGTTGCCCGCCAGCGTGTCCTTGGAGGTCGACGTCGACGACGATGACGACGTCGAACTGGCGCTGGTCGCCGAGGTGAGGGCGGAAGCGACGCTGGCGGTAGTGGTCATGACCTGTTCCTCAGACGCGGATGTCGAGCCCGCCGCTTGCGCCGAGCATGCGGCCATAGCTGCGGCCGGCGATGTCGGCGGGCGGGGTGTCCTCGCTCTGGATGATGAGTTGTGCCGACTGGCGGCCGCTGTTGTCGCGCTGCGTCTGGCCCTGCGACTGGTCGCGCAGGCTGAACTGCAGCGCGCCGTCGCCGGTCTTGAGGCCGCTGTCCTGCAGCGCCTGCTGCAGTTGCGGCGCGTCGCGGCGCAGCAGGTCGAGTGTCTCGGAGCGATCGACGATGAGATGCGTGGTGACCTGGCCGCTGCGGTCGACGTCCATGCGCACGTCGACGCGGCCGAGTTCCGGCGGATCGAGCCGGATGTCGAACCGGCTCCTGCCGCTGGTCGCGCGCGCCGCGATCTCCACGGCAAGACCGGCGAGCGGCACGGCGGCTTCGGTCGCCGCGAACGGCGGTGAAGCACCCTGCGCGAGGCCGATGGCGGCGGGCGCGGCGGCATGGGGCTGCAGCGTCCAGACCGTGCCCTGAAGCATATCCGGCAGCGACGGAGCGGCCGTTGCCGGGGACGCCGGCATGGCCGTCTTGTCGGCGGCGGATGCGGGGGTGGCGGGGGTGGCGCCGCGCTTTTCCAGCGCGGTGTCGATGGCTGCCGCAAGATCGGTTTCGCGCGCGCGCCTGGCGTCGGCCTTGGCCTCAGTCTTGGCGTCGGTCTTGGCTTCGGTTTTGGCCTCGGCCTTGGACACGGCCTCCTCGGGCGGGATCGCGGCCTTCGCCGGGATTATGCCGGCCGGCGTTGCGCTGGCGGCGGCGAGCGCCGCCGCTACGGCTTCACCGGGATGCGACGCGGTCTGGCCTGTCCCGGCGCGCGCGGTCCGGCTCTGGTCGTCCTGGACTTGAGTGGCGTGGGCGGCGATCGCGGCCTCGGCCGCGCGCGGCGACATCGGGGCGGCCTCGGAGGCGGCACCCGCCTCGGCAAGCCGGGCCAGCGTTTCAGGCGCGGCGGAGGTCGCGGGCCGCGACGCCGGCGCGGTCGCGGGATCCTGGGCGGAACCGGCGGCCGGGGCGGCAGGGGGTGGGACGGAGTCCGCGCCGTCCGCTGACGTCGTGGCGGAGGGCACGGTTGCGGCATCGGCAGCGCCGGTCGCCGCAGCCACCGCGCCGTTTTCCGCAACGTCCGGGCCTTCGGCAGGAGTTACCTTGGGAAGCTGGTCGGGCGTCAGCAAGGTGGCCGGCGCGATGGCGGACGGCGTTTCGCCCACGGCTTCACCCGGCGCGGTGACGACGACATCGTTCGGCGTCGTCAGGACTGGCACCGGCGCGACGGGGATCGCGGTGGCTGTCGTGTTCGTCGCCGCGGCCGTTGCGGAAGCCTCGTCGGTTTCCCCGTTATCGGAATCGGAATCGGCGGTGCCGGCATCCTCGCCGGAGGCGGCTTTCGCAGTCTTGTTCATGGCGGCCGGCGCGCCGTCCGCCGCGGGCGGGGCGCTGTCGTCCGCTCGCGCTTCGCGGCGGACCGGGGCAGGGGCCGCTTCGTCGCGCGATGCGGGGGCCTGACGCGGCGCGGGCGCGGGCTCGGCGGCATTGCCGTCGAGCATCGCGGCGAAGGCATCGCCGGAGCGGCCGGCTTCATGGCGTGACGCGGCGCGCGATGGAGCGGTGGGAATGGCGGCGGTTTCGGCGATGGTACTGAACACGGGAAAGGCCAGCCTCATGCAAATCTGTCCGCCCTCCATCTAGCAAGCAGCGGGCCAGTCCGGTGCTTGCGAAATATCTGTTTTACAACAATGATATAGATGGTACGAGCAGCCTGCTCGTGGCGCCTTGCGCGGGGGGCGAAACTGCCTTGCGGCAAGAATTGCCCGCGAAATTGGAAAGATTGCAGCCCTTTTGCCGGAACACGGGGCGGCCTGGCCGGTGACCGCCATTGCGCCGGTTGGGGGCACTCTATAAGTAAAGTCATGATGAACAGCCTGGACCTCGAAGGCCGTCCGGAGGACACCCGCGTCGTTGTCGCGATGTCGGGCGGCGTCGACTCGTCGGTAACCGCGGCGTTGCTCAAGGCCGAGGGCTATGACGTCATCGGCGTCACGCTGCAGCTCTACGACCATGGCGCCGCGACCCATCGCAAGGGCTCCTGCTGCGCCGGCCAGGACATCTACGACGCGCGCGCCGTGGCCGAGCGCATCGGCATTCCCCATTACGTGCTCGATTACGAGAACCGCTTCCACGAAGCGGTGATCGACCGCTTCGCCCAGAGCTATGTCGCGGGCGAGACGCCGGTGCCGTGCATCGAGTGCAACCAGCTCATCAAGTTCCGCGATCTGCTCGACACCGCGCGCCAGCTCGGCGCCAATGTGCTGGCGACCGGCCATTACGTGTCGTCGCGGCGGTTGCCCTCCGGCGAGCGCGGCCTGTTCCAGGCCCGCGACTCCGACCGCGACCAGAGCTACTTCCTGTTCGCCACCACCTCCGAGCAGCTTGAGTACCTGCGCTTTCCGCTCGGCGAGATGACCAAGGCCGAGACGCGCGCGCTCGCGCATCGCTTCGGCCTCGTGGTCGCTGACAAGCACGACAGCCAGGACATCTGCTTCGTGCCGTCGGGGCGCTACACCGAGGTGATCGAGCGCCTCAAGCCGGAAGCAGCCGAGCCCGGCGAGATCGTCGATCTGTCGGGCCACGTGCTCGGCCGTCATCAGGGCATCATCCATTACACCGTCGGCCAGCGCCGCGGTCTCGGGATTGCTGCGCATTCGCCGCTCTATGTGATCCGGCTCGACGCGGCGGCGCGCCGTGTCGTGGTCGGTCCGCGCGCCGCGCTGCAGACGCGGCGCATCCGGCTGCGCGACGTCAACTGGATCGGCGGCGGCACCATCGAGGACTTCGCCGGCGACCGTCACGAGGTTTTCGTGCGCGTGCGCTCGAGCCGCGCGCCGCAGCCGGCGTGGCTGCGGGTGACGCCGGACGGCGTTGAAGTCGATCTGGTCGACGGCGAGGAGGGCGTGTCGCCGGGCCAGGCCTGCGTGTTCTACGACGCGGGCACCGGCCAGGCCCGCGTGCTCGGCGGCGGCTTCATCAAGCACGCCGTGGCGATGACCGACGCGCCGGCGCGCGCATCCGCCGACGCGCCGGGGACCGCGGCGGGCAATGCAGCGAAACAGGTAGCCAGGCGCGCGTCCCGGCGTGCGGCCATCGGCGGCTGACGGGCGAACAGACATGGCCAGTGACATCGACGTTGCGGCGGTGACCCGTGCCTATGCGCGCTGGGCGCCAGTCTACGATCTGGTGTTCGGCGCGGTGTTCGACTCCGGCCGTCGCGCCTCGATCGCCGCCGCCGACCGCATCGGCGGCCGCGCGCTCGATGTCGGGGTCGGTACCGGGCTGTCGCTGTCGGCCTACGCGCCGACGACCCGGCTGGTCGGCGTCGATCTGTCCGAGCCGATGCTGCGCAAGGCGCAGGAGCGCGTGCGCGTGCTCAAGCTCGACAACGTCGAGACGCTGGCGGTGATGGACGCGAAGATTCTCGCCTTTCCCGAAGGGGCGTTCGACGCCGTGGTGGCGCAGTACGTCATCACCGCGGTGCCGGAGCCGGAGGCGACGCTCGACGAGTTCATCCGCGTGCTCAAGCCCGGCGGCGAACTGATCCTGGTCAATCATATCGGCGCCGAGAGCGGGCCGCGGCGCTGGTTCGAACTGGCGTTCGCGCCGGTGGCGCGCCGGCTCGGCTGGCGGCCGGAATTTCCGTGGGCGCGGCTGGTGGAGTGGGCGAACCGGCACGGCGGGGTCAGCCTGATCGAGCGCCGGCCGATGCCGCCGCTTGGCCATTTCTCGCTGATCCGCTACCGCAAGGACGGCTGACGCCGGGACTTTGCGCGCGGCCTGCCGCGTTCCCCGCCGGATTGCTTGACATCGATTTGCCGCGCTCCTTATATGCCGCCGGTTCGCGAGGCGGTCGGCATATGACGGCGCGCGAGCCCCCTTTGCGTGGCGGGGTAGCTCAGTTGGTTAGAGCACGGGAATCATAATCCTGGGGTCGGGGGTTCAAATCCCTCCCCCGCTACCACGCAAACCCCAAAAGCTCCCGTTCCAGCGATCACGCTGCTTTCTTTTTCCGCGATGGGCGGATCAGCACCTCGGCCGCAATTCCAAGTCGATCATGCAGACACCGAATCATGCTGATCGAAAGGCTGCGTTTGCGATTTAATATTTCCGCAACGCGGGTTCGCGTTCCGATAAGCGGCTCGAGATCCTTCCGCGAGAGCCCCTGCTGTTCCATCCGGAATTTGATCGCCTCAATCGGATCGGGTGGATCCATTGGATAGTGCTCGGTCTCATAGGCATCGATCAGCGTTGCCAGCACGTCGAGGCGATCGCCCTCTGGCGTCCCGCCTTTGGCGCCCCAAAGATGCTCAACTTCAGCGAGAGCGTTCTTGTAGTCCGCCTTCGTTTTGATTGGCTTCAGTTCACTTGCCATGGTTCACCCTTGCCGCATCGATCCGGTCATAGTCCTTGTGTGTGCCGATCCATTTGATCCAGACAATGCCCTTCTCGAAATCAACCGCCACCACAAGCCGGTATGCGTTCCCCTTCACGTTAAACACAATACGTTCGGCGCTCACGATGCTTGCGGTCGCATACGTCCGTTTGACGTCAGCCGTGCTTTGCCAGCGGGCTTTCTTCGCCTCAGCAAACCAAGCGCTCAATGCAGCCTTCACAGCCGGCTGATCCTTGTGCCCGGAAAGCGACTCCACGAACGCCAGTAAGGTGCTTCGGGCGATGATCCTCATTCATTAAAAACCTATCATGCGCCCATTTTGGGCGCAATGGCTTTGGCGGAAATTGCATGCGAGGCGAATGAAGGCGCGCTAGCCCGCGCCCATGCCGGCGCGGATTTTCGCGCGCATCTCGTCGATGCACATCAGGCCCGTATTGGTCTCGATGTGCCAGAAGGTCCAGCCGTTGCAGGCATCAGCCCCTTGCACCAGCGCGCCGATGCGGTGGATCGAGCCGACCTTGTCGCCCGATGACAGCGCGCCGTCGGCGCGCACCAGCGCGGCGTGGCGCTTTCTCGCATCGACGAGTTTGGCGCCCGGCTTGATCATGCCGCGTTCGACGAGTTCGGCGAACGGCACGCGCGGTGCCTGGCGCGCGGTCATGAACGGGGCGAGCGAGGCTTCCGGCAGCGGTTCGATGGCGGCGATGCGGGCTTGCGCCTCGCGTGCGTAAGTGCGGTCGCGTTCGAAACCGATGTAGCCGCGGCCGAGCAGCTTGGCGACCGCGCCGGTGGTGCCGGAGCCGTTGAACGGATCGATCACCGTGTCGCCGGGCTTGGTCGACGACAGCAGCACGCGCGCCAGCAGCGCCTCCGGCTTCTGCGTCGGATGAATTTTCTTCCCCGCCTTGTCCTTGAGCCGCTCCTCGCCGGTGCACAGCGGAATGAGCCAGTCGGAGCGCGCCTGCACGTCCTCGTTGGCGGCTTTCAGCGCCTCGTAATTGAAGGTGTAGCCCTTGGTATTGGCGTCGCGCGCCGCCCAGATCAGCGTCTCGTGCGCGTTGGTGAAGCGGCGGCCGCGGAAATTCGGCATCGGGTTCGACTTGCGCCAGATGATGTCGTTGAGGATCCAGAACCCGAGATCCTGCATGATGGCGCCGACGCGGAAGATGTTGTGATAGGAGCCGATCACCCACAGCGTCGCCGACGGCTTCATCAGACGGCGACAGGCCAGGAGCCAGGCGCGGGTGAAATCGTCGTAGGCGGAAAAGCTCGCGAACTTGTCCCAGTCGTCGGTGACGGCGTCGACGCGGGAATCGTCGGGGCGCTTGAGGTCGCCCTGCAATTGCAGGTTATACGGCGGATCGGCGAACACGAGATCGGCGGTGCCCGCGGGCAGCTTCGACATCTCGGCCACGCAATCGCCGATAACGATGCGCGAGGATGGAGCGGATTCGAAATGTGTGCGGGGCGCCCGTGAGGACGCCCCGCGACGCGACATACCCATGACCCAGAACTCTGACTCAGGCGACGCGGTCGGCGACGCGGGACCAACAAACCGACTGCCCGGGATGATGGACGGCCAAGGTAAAAATCGACTTAATTGGTATCGTGTTCGCGCTAGGCAATATTTGCCGGGAGCGCTATTGATGGGTCGGGGCGGACGGCACCATATCTTGCCAGGTGCGGGTGCGCGGAACACGGGCGCGCCTCGCGTATTCCAGGGAGGGCATGATGCGCTACGATGATTTCCGTCGCAGCGAGAACATCGACGATCGCCGCGACGATGAGGGTGGCGGATTCTCCCCCGGCGGCGGCCTCGGCATTCCGATCGGCCAGGGCGGCCTCGGCATCGGCACCATCATCGTGCTCGGCCTGTTGGGCTGGGCGCTCGGCATCGACCCGCGCATCCTGATCGGCGGCGCCGAGATTCTGTCCGGCGGCGGGCCGTCCTCCGTGCAGGTCGATCGCCGCCCGTCGTCGTCGCGCGGCACCGGCGCGCCCAAGGACGAGATGGGCAGCTTCATCGCCGGCGTGCTCGGCGAGATCGACGATCGCTGGAGCGAAATCTTCCAGGCCAGCGGCCAGTCCTATCAGGGACCGCGCATCGTCCTGTTCCGCAACGCCACCAATGGCGGCCGCTGCGGCATGGCGCAGAGCGCGATGGGGCCGTTCTATTGTCCGCCCGACCGCCAGATCTTCGTCGACACCGCGTTCTTCCGCGAGGTCGAGACGCGTTTCCGCGGCTGTTCCGGCAAGGCCTGCCAGTTCACGCAGGCCTACATCATCGCGCACGAGGCCGGCCATCACGTGCAGAATCTGCTCGGCATCATTCCACGTGTGACGCGCGCGCAGCAGCAGGCCGGCAGCCGCGCCGAATCCAACCGGCTTCAGGTGATGGTGGAATTGCAGGCCGACTGCTTCTCCGGCGTGTGGGCCAACCGTGAGAACAAGAAGCGCCCGAATTTCCTCGAACCGGGCGACATCGACGCCGCGTTGCAGACCGCCTCCGCGATCGGCGACGACACCCTGCAGCGCAAGATGCAGGGCCGCGTGGTGCCGGATTCCTTCACCCACGGCTCGGCCGAGCAGCGCAAGCGCTGGTTCATGACCGGCTTCCAGCAGGGCACGGTGCAGGCCTGCAACACGTTCCAGGCCGCCAATCTTTAAATTCCACTCACATCCATCAAGGTGAAAGCCGAAGTATGACGACTCTCGATGAAACCAAGGCGTTCGTGCCGCTCAATATCGCCGTGCTCACGGTCTCCGACACCCGCACGCCGGCCGACGACAAGTCCGGCAACACCCTGGTCGAGCGCATCGGCAAGTCCGGGCATCGCCTCGCGGCGCGCGCCATCGTCACCGACGACGTCGAGAAGATTCAGGCGCAGATCAGGAACTGGATCAATGATGACGGCATCGACGCCATCATCACCACCGGCGGCACCGGCTTCACCGGCCGCGACGTCACGCCCGAGGCGGTCGAGCCGTTGTTCGAGAAGCGCATGGATGGGTTCTCGATCGCGTTTCACATGCTCAGCTTTCCCAAGATCGGCACCTCGACGATCCAGAGCCGCGCCACCGCGGGCGTCGCCAACGCCACCTACATCTTCTGCCTGCCGGGATCGCCCGGCGCCTGCAAGGACGGCTGGGACGGCATCCTGATGCCCCAGCTCGACTACCGCACCAGGCCGTGCAACTTCGTCGAGATCATGCCGCGGCTCGACGAGCATCTGCGGCGCGGCGCGTCCTGAGGTCAGCGCGGCGGCTGGATGCGGCTTGCCAGCGTGACGCGGCGGGCGCGGCCGATCCGGCGCAGCAGGCGCTCCTCGGCGCGCGGCCCGGTCCCGTGGCCGCCGATCTCCCGATACAGCGCGCGCGCGATGACGAGGCCCTGATCGGGCGAGGGACCGGTAAGCCGCAGCGCGCGCATGAGCGCGGCCAGCGGCCGCGCGCCGGCTATGCTGAACAGCGCCGCGCGCATCTGGCCGTCTCCGCTCAGGCTGCCGTCCTCGATGAAGCGGGCGAGGTCGTCGACCCAGCCGTGCTCCGGCACCATGCCGGGCCGCAGGAACATCAGCCAGTCGGACTTGGCGCGTGTCGCGCCTGCGGCGAGCGCCGCGCCGCAGGCGCCATCGGTCTCGACAAGCTCGCACCCCGTCGCATCGGCCACGGTGCGCAACAGCTCGCTGGGCGCTCGGTCGACCAGGATGACCTCGCGCACCACGCCGGCGGCCGCGCCCGCCACCAGCGCCGCCAGCGTCGGCACCACGGCGCGGTCCTGTCCCTCGGTCGCGATCACGACGCTGATCATGAGTCTCATCTCCTCAGGACATCTGGTAGCACCGGCGGGCAGCGCGGCACAGCCGGGCGACGCGCGGCAATTCTAGGCAGTCACGCATTCTTGTTCTTGTTTTGTTCTTAATATTTGCTACCGTCCGGGCATGAATCGCTCCGCCGCCCGCAAGCCGTCTCCCGCCGCCGTCCCGCCGCAGCAAGGCCGGCCGCCGGCGTTCGCCGAGATCGACATCGCCATCGAGGCCGAGCGGCGGCGCGGCCGCGGCGCGCAGTCGAACGCCAGCGGCCGCTACGAGGCCGAGGCCCGCGTCGCGTTCGACGACGGCTGGCAGAGCCTCGACGACCTGCCGCCATTCAAGACCACGGTCGGCATCGACACCGCGCGCAAGGTCATCACCCGCAACGACTCGCCCGACATCGGCTTCGACCGCTCGATCAATCCCTATCGCGGCTGCGAGCATGGCTGCGTCTACTGTTTCGCGCGCCCGACCCATGCCTATCTGGGCTTGTCGCCCGGCCTCGACTTCGAGTCCCGCCTGTTCATGAAGCCGGAGGCGCCTGAGCTTTTGGAAAAGGAACTGTCGGCGCCCGGCTACACGCCGAAGGTGATCGCCATCGGCACCAACACCGACCCCTACCAGCCGATCGAGCGCCGCCACCAGATCATGCGCGGCATCCTCGAGGTGCTGGAGCGCGCCGGCCACCCGGTCGGCATCGTCACCAAGTCGGCGCTGGTCATGCGCGACATCGACATCCTGGCGCGCATGGCGGAGCGCAACCTCGTCAAGGTCGCGCTGTCGGTGACCACGCTCGATCATCATCTCGCGCGTGCCATGGAGCCGCGCGCCGCCACGCCGGCGCGCCGTCTCGAGGCGCTGCGCCAGCTCAGCGCGGCCGGCATTCCCACCACGGCGATGGTGGCGCCGATCATTCCCGCGCTCAACGACTGCGAGATCGAGCGCATCCTCGATGCCGCAGCCCATGCCGGCGTCGGCGGCGCGGGCTACGTGCTGCTGCGGCTGCCGCTCGAGGTGCGCGACCTGTTCCGCGAATGGCTGCTGGCGAACTATCCCGACCGCTACCGTCACGTCTTCACGCTGATCCGCGACATGCGCGGCGGCCGCGACTACGATTCGCAATGGGGCACGCGCATGAAGGGCACCGGGCCGATGGCCTGGATGATCGGACGCCGCTTCGAGGTGGGGTGCGAGAAATACGGCCTCAACCAGAAGCGGGTGCGGCTCACGACCGAGCATTTCCGGCCGCCGCGCAGTTGCGGCGAGCAGCTCAGCCTGTTCTAGGGCATGATGGGCCAGCCAAGTGATAAGGAGACGTTCCATGCGGCCACCATCCCTGCCGGCGCGCCTTACCGTCATCACGCTCGGCGTCGGCGACATGCACCGCGCCATCGGCTTCTATGCGGCGCTCGGCTTTGCCCGCAAATTCGCCGCCACCGGCGAGGAGGTGGCGTTCTTCGCCACCGGCGCCTCGGTGCTGGCGCTCTATCCGTGGGACAAGCTGGCGCACGACGCGACACTGCCGGATCAACCGCGCCCGGCGGCGTTCCGCGGCGTCACGCTGGCGTGGAACTGCACCTCGGATGAGGAGGTGGATCGCGTGCTCGCCCATGCGAAAGCCTGCGGCGCGCAGTTGATCAAGCCGGCGCACAAGACCGATTACGGCGGCTATTCCGGCTATTTCAGCGATCCGGACGGCCACGCCTGGGAGGTGGTGGCGGTGGCGCGCCTGATCGTCGAGGCCGATGGGCGGCTCAGCTTGCCGGATTGACGTTGCGTGGGGCTACCGCCCCGGGCCACCATGGCTTGCCGATTCCCCCTTCGGAGCCGTTCCGCGCCATGGCGCCCCGCAAGCCTTCCAGCACGCCATCGGCGCCGCCGAAGCCGACCTTCGCCCGCGAGCGCGCCTGGCTTGCGCGTGGCGGCGGGCCGGTTGCCGGCTGCGACGAGGCGGGACGCGGGCCGCTCGCCGGTCCCGTGGTGGCGGCCGCCGTCATCCTCGATCCCAAGCGCATTCCACGTGGCATCGACGATTCCAAGCGTCTGACGCCGGAGCGTCGCGAGGCGCTGTTCGACAAGATCTGCGGCTCGGCCATGGTGGCGGTCGCCATCGCCTCGACGGCGCGCATCGACCGCGACAACATCCTGCGCGCGTCGTTGTGGGCGATGGCGCGCGCGGTGCGCGGTTTGCCCGAGGCACCCGCCCGCGTGCTGGTCGACGGCCGCGACGGCATCGATGTCGCCTGCATCTGCGAGCCGCTGATCGGCGGCGACGGTCTGGCCGTCTCGATCGCCGCCGCCTCCATCGTCGCCAAGGTGACGCGCGACCGCCTGATGATGCGGCTCGGCGATGCCTGTCCCGGCTACGGCTTCGAGCAGCACATGGGCTACGCGGTGCCGGCGCACCTGGCAGCGCTCAGGCAGCTCGGGCCGACCGTGCATCACCGCCGCTCGTTCGCGCCGGTCGCCGCCGCCTGGGAGACGCGGCTGGGACTGTCGCAACCGGATCTCGCGCTGGCCTAGCCTCCTCGGTTGTCATGGCCGGGCAACCGGGTCTCGCCTACGGCGAGCCCGGCTGTAAACTTGACTCGGCCATCCATTCTTTCTGATGCGAGGGTCTTTCCATGTCACCGACGTTCTGCAATTGGGACTGGCGGCCGGCGGTCTTGCTGCCCGGTGTTTCGGCTTTCGCGGTCACGCGGCCGGGCGGCGAGTGGAGGGAGGTGGACGGCTCCGATGTCGCCCACACCGCCTCGGTCATGTCGGAAGCCGACTGGCGGGCGGCGTTCGAGCCCGATTTCGGCCCGCTCGACCTCTCCAAGATTCCCGCCCATTCCGGGCCCAGCCAAGAGATGGATGCGCGGGTCGAGCCCGCGCATGACGAGGGAGAAATTTCGTTATAGCCGGGCTCGATCCCTCGCCATGTCAGGGCTGATCGAGCGGGCGGCGCATTGCCTGATCGCCTCGCCGGCCTTATCAACGCTGCCAGCCAGTCCTTTCTGTTCCGGAGCGGAACCAAGCCCCATGCGTTTCACCTCGCTCGCCGTCGAACTGATCCGCGCCCGCCCGGTGCTGGTGTTCTGGCTCGCGGCGCTTCTGCCCGCGCTGATCTGGCTGGTGCTGCCGCTCGCGCTCTACGCCAGTCCGCCGGGCGAGGTCGGGCAGGTGCTGGCGATCGGGCACGAATACCGCCTCGGCTCCGACCTCGGTCCGCCACTGGCGTTCTGGCTCGCCGATCTCGCCTACCGCCTCGCCGGCATGGCCGGCGTCTATCTCCTGGCGCAGGTCTGCTTCGTCGTCATGCTGTGGGCGATGTTCGCGCTCGGGCGCCTGATGGTGGGGGCGCAGCAGGCGGTGCTGGCGACGCTGCTCACCGTCACCATCACCGCCTTCAGCTTTCCCGGCGTCGAGTTCGGGCCGGCGATCCTGGCGCGGCCGCTGTGGGCGCTGGTCCTTTTGCATTTCTGGCAGGCCGTCGGCGAAGGGCGCCGCGCGGCATGGTTCGCGCTGTCGTTCGAGATCGGGCTCCTGCTGCTGACCACCGCCTCGGCCGCCTGGCTGGTCGGCCTGATGCTGGCGTTCGCGCTCGCCACCTCGCGCGGCCGGCGCGCGCTGGCCTCGCTCGATCCGCTGTTCGCGCTCTTTGTCGTCGCGACGCTGCTCACGCCGCATCTTGTCTGGCTGGCGCGCGAAGCCGGCGGGCTGCTGCCGCCGCTGCCCGGCGCGGCCGATCTCGCCGACAATCTGAGGCGCTGGCCGCGCCTCGCGGGCGGGTTGATGCTGACCATGGCCGGCATCGTGCTGCTGGCGCTGTTCAACTCGGGCCGGCTCGCGCTCAAGGGCGAGGCCGCGACCGACGAGGCGCCGATCATCCTGCGTCCGCCGCTTGATCCATTCGCGCGTCGCTATGTGTTCTATTTCACGCTGGCGCCGCCGCTCGCCGCCAGCCTGATCGCCGCCGCGCTCGGCCAGGAGCGGGTGATCGCGGGCGCCGGCATGCTGCTCGCGCCAATCGGCCTTGCGGTGGTGATCGCCGCCGGCGCGGTGATCCACCTGCACCGCCAGCGCATGCTGCGGGCGATCTGGATCGGCATCATCGCGGTGCCGGCGCTGTTCGTCGTCGCCGTCAGCCTGCTGCAGCCGTGGACGTCCGACACCGAGGTCAAGACCATGCTGCCGGCGGCGCAGATCGGCGGCTTCTTCGGCGACAGCTTCGAGCGCCGCACCGGTCAGCCGCTGACGGCGGTGGCGGGCGACCCGGCGCTCGCCGTGCTGGTGGCGCTGGCGGCGCCGAGCCGGCCGCATCTCGTGCTGGACGCCGCGCCGGAGCGCTCGCCGTGGCTCACGCCGGAGGACTTCACCCGGACCGGCGGCATCGTGGTGTGGCGGGCGGCCGATACCGCGGGCGCGGTGCCGGACGACATCCGGCGGCGGTTCCCGATGCTCACCCCCGAAGTGCCGCGCGCGTTCGAGCGCATGGTGCAGGGCAGGCAGCCGCTGTTGCGGATCGGCTGGGCCATCGTGCGCCCGGCGGCGGCCGCGGCGTTCGACGCCACCGGTTCGACGCGCTGATTCAGCAGGTCATGCGTCGAGCGCGGCGCGGACCGCGCACAGGTCCTGCCAGGCGAGGCGCTTGTAGATCGGCGAGCGCAGCAGGTAGGCGGGATGGAAGCTCGGCAGGGCGCGGATTTTCCGCGTGCCGGTGTCGTAGTCGAACCAGCGCCCGCGCGTGCGCATGATGCCCTCGCGCGTCCCCAAGAGCGTCTGCGTCGCCGGATTGCCGAGGCAGACCAGGATGTCGGGATCGACAAGCTCGATCTGGCGGCGGATGAACGGCAGGCAGATCTGCGTTTCCTGCGGCGTCGGCGTGCGGTTGCCGGGCGGCCGCCACGGAATGACGTTGGCGATGTAGGCGGTGCGGCGGTCGAGGCCGATCGCCGCCATCATGCGGTCCAGGAGCTTGCCGGAGCGGCCGACGAACGGGAGGCCCTCGATGTCCTCGTCGCGGCCGGGCGCCTCGCCCACGAACATGACGCGCGCGCCGGGGGTGCCGTCGGCGAACACCAGGCGGCTCGCGGTGGCTTTCAGCGCGCAGCCGTCGAACGCCTCCATGAGCGCCCGCAACTCGTCGAGGCTGGCGGCGCGTTGCGCCATTTCGCGCGCCGAGCCGATGGCGGCATCGGGTGGCGGCGGCGCGGCGGGGGAGGCGTGCGGCGGCGCGGCGGGCGCGGGGGAGGGCGCGGCCGGCTTTGCTGGCGCTTCGAGAGCGTGGTGAGGATCGTCCAGCCGGTTGACAGGCCCGTCGGCCAGCGCGCAATCGACCCCCGCCTCCAGATGGAAGGCGAGCAGGTCGCGGGCGGAGACGGGTTGCGCGGGCGGCATGCGGGGATGATCTTTGTGGCAATTCTCGAAAATCCTGCCGCTCGGGCGGCAGGCCGGCACTCTAGTCGGCTCCGGCACGATGCGAAATGCCGGATCCACGCTTTTCCTTGAGGGTGCGGGGAGCGGCGCCGGTGGGGTTGTGCTGGCCGAAAAAATCGTAAAATGTCGCCCGGCAACACTTCTGGGGTGAGAAAAAACACATGAGCAACGCAGAAATGCCCGCTCGCGAATCGATGGAATTCGACGTGGTGATCGTCGGCGCCGGCCCTTCGGGCCTGAGCGCGGCGATCCGCCTCAAGCAGCTCAACGCCGATCTCTCCGTTGTCGTGGTCGAGAAGGGCTCGGAGGTCGGCGCCCACATCCTGTCCGGCGCGGTGATCGATCCGGTCGCGCTCGACAAGCTGCTGCCCGACTGGCGCAATGACGCCGCGCAGCCGCTCACCACCGAGGTCAACGACGACCGCTTCTACTGGCTGACCGGCGGCGCGGCGATCCGCCTGCCCAATTTCCTGATGCCGCCGCTGATGAACAATCACGGCTGCCTGGTCGGCTCGCTCGGCAATGTCTGCCGCTGGCTGGCGACCAAGGCAGAGGCGCTCGGCGTCGAGATCTATCCGGGCTTCGCCGCCGCCGAGGTGCTCCATGGCGCGGCCGGCGAGGTGCGCGGCATCGCCACCGGCGACATGGGCGTGGGCCGCGACGGCAAGTCGAAGGATTCGTTCACGCGCGGCATGGAACTGCACGCCAAATACACGCTGTTCGCCGAGGGCGCGCGCGGCAGCCTGACCAAGGGGCTGATCGCGCGCTACAGGCTCGACGCCAACAGCGAGCCGGCCAAGTTCGGCATCGGCCTCAAGGAAGTCTGGCAGATCGACAAGGCCAAGCACCGCCGCGGCCTGATCCAGCATTCGTTCGGCTGGCCGCTCGACAATTCCACCGGCGGCGGCTCGTTCCTCTATCACTTCGACGACGATCTCGTCGCCGTCGGCTTCGTGCTGCATCTCAACTATGCCAACCCGTATCTGTCGCCGTTCGAGGAGTTCCAGCGCTTCAAGCTGCACCCCTCGGTGCGCTCGCTGTTCGAGGGCGCCAAGCGGCTCGGCTACGGCGCGCGCGCCATCACCGAGGGCGGCTACCAGTCGGTGCCGCGCCTGACGTTCCCGGGCGGCGCGCTGATCGGATGCGCCGCCGGCTTCGTCAACGTCGCGCGCATCAAGGGCGTCCACAACGCCATGGGCACCGGCATACTCGCCGCCGAGCATGTCGCCGCCGCGCTTGGCGGCGGCCGCGCCAACGACGAACTGACCGAATACGAAAACGCCTGGCGCTCCTCCGCGGTCGGCGACGACCTCAAGAAGGTGCGCAACGTCAAGCCGCTGTGGTCGAAGTTCGGCACCGTGATCGGGGTCGCGCTCGGCGGCCTCGACATGTGGACCAACACGCTGTTCGGGTTCTCGCCGTTCGGCACGCTCGGCCACGGCAAACCCGATTCCAAATGTCTGGAGCCGGCCAGCCGGCACGCACCGATCGCCTATCCCAGGCCGGACGGCAAGATCACCTTCGACCGCCTGTCATCGGTGTTCCTCTCCAACACCAACCACGAGGAGGATCAGCCGATCCACCTCCAGGTGCGCGATCCGTCGTTGCAGAAGTCGTCCGAGCACGACGTGTTCGCCGGCCCCTCGGCGCGCTATTGCCCGGCCGGGGTCTATGAGTGGATGGAGGAGGAGACGCCGCCGCGTTTCGTCATCAACGCGCAGAACTGCGTCCACTGCAAGACCTGCGACATCAAGGATCCCAACGGCAACATCAACTGGGTGCCGCCGGAAGGCGGCGGCGGACCGAATTACCAGGCGATGTAGGGCCGATTGCCGCCATTTGACCCGGCGTGGCCGGAATTCGGTCACAGAAAAGATGTTGAATAAAAAGTCCGGAACCCAAGCCGGGGACGTCGGCCCGGGCGCGTCGTGCAAATCGCCGGACATCCCCCCGTAATCTTGCGGCGCGCGGCCAAACGGGCCATTGTCGGCGGCGGTACGAACAGGCGGGAGCGCGGGGTATTTGCTGGCGCCTGCTCATGTCGCCGCCTCCCGAGCAAGCGGTGCGGGAAATGCGTCTCAAGGAGATCGATCAGCCGTGACGTTGACTTTCCAGCGAATTTTCAGTCGCCCGTCCGGACTGGCGGCCATCGCCCTCATGCTGCTGGCGGCGCCGGTGGACCTTGCCGCGCAGCCGCATGGCACCCTGGCGGCGCGGCGTCCGGCGGCGCGCACCGTGCCGGCCGGCGAGCGCGAGGTGGTTTCGATCTCCGGCAATTATCTGGCCGCGCGCCACGCCAGCGTGCAGCGCGACGCCACCGCCGCCTCGACCTATTACCGCGCCGCGCTGCGCGCCGACCCGCTCAACAACGACCTCCTCGACCGCGCCTTCATCTCGGCGCTGGCCGACGGCGACATCGCGGAAGCGGTCAAGCTCGCCGACCGCATCGTCGCCATCGACAAGAGCAACCGCGTGGCGCGCCTCGTCATCGGCGTGCGCGCGCTCAAGCAGAAACAGTATGCGGCCGCGCGCGCCAATATCGCGCAGTCGGTGCGCGGGCCGATCACCGACCTGGTGGCGACGCTGCTCAACGGCTGGGCCAGCGCCGGCGCGGGCGACGCGCGCGGCGCGCTCGCCGCCATCGACAAGCTGGCCGGTCCCGAATGGTATCCGATCTTCAAGGACCTTCATGCCGGCATGATCGCGGAGATGGCCGGCAATCCCAAGGAAGCCGGCATTCGCCTCGAACGATCCTATAAGCTAGACCCCACCACGCTGCGGGTGGCGGACGCCTATGCGCGCTGGCTGTCGCGCCACAAGTCGCCGGCGGCGGCGGCGGAAGTGTACGAGACCTTCGACAAGGGGCTTGCGCATCATCCGCTCATCCTCGAGGGACTGAAGGAAACCAGGGCCGGCAAGAAGCGTGCGCCGCTGATCGATTCGCCCCAGGCCGGCGCCGCCGAGGCGCTGTACGGCGTCGGCGCATCGCTGAGCCGGCGCGGTGGCGAGGATCTGGCGCTGATCTACCTGCAGCTCGCGCTCTATCTGACGCCCAACCATTCGATGGCGCTGTTGTCGCTCGCCGACCTCTACGAGGCGGTCAAGAAGCCGCAGCTCGCCATCGCGGTCTATGCCCGCGTGCCCGCCGACTCGCCGGTCAAGCGCAACGCGCAGATCCAGCTCGCCTCCAACCTCGACAGTCTCGAACGCACCGACGAGGCCACGGCCATCCTCAAGGGCCTGATCGCGGAAAATCCTAACGACCTCGAAGCGATCATGGCGCTCGGCAACATCCAGCGCGACCGCAAGAAGTTCGCCGACTGCGCCGACACCTACGCGCGCGCCATCGCGCAACTGCCCGAGACCGACAAGAAGAATTGGGTGTTCTATTATTTCCGCGGCATCTGCGCCGAGCGTTCCAAGCAGTGGGCGCTGGCCGAGGCCGATCTCAAGAGGGCGCTGCAGATGCAGCCCGAACAGCCCATGGTGCTCAATTATCTCGGCTATTCGTGGATCGACCAGGGCATCAATCTCGACGAGGGCATGAAGATGATCCGCCGCGCGGTCGATCAGCGGCCGGACGACGGCTACATCGTCGACTCGCTGGGCTGGGCCTATTACCGCACCGGCAATTTCGACGAGGCGACCAAGCATCTCGAGCGCGCCATCGAGCTGAAGCCCGAGGACCCCACCATCAACGACCATCTCGGCGATGCCTACTGGCGCATCGGCCGCACGCTGGAAGCGAAGTTCCAGTGGGCTCACGCGCGCGATCTCAAGCCCGATCCCGGCGAAGTGCCGAAGATCGAGGCCAAGCTGCGCGACGGCCTGCCCGACGACAAGGCCTCGTCGGCGGCCGCCGACAAGGACAAGAAGGACGGCAAGAACGGCGGCTGAGGCGATGGCGGTGCTGATCGAGCGCGCCCGCGCCAAGATCAATCTGACGCTGCGCGTGCGCGGCCGCCGCGCCGACGGCTATCACGACCTCGACAGCCTGGTGGCGTTCGCGGCCCTGGCCGACCGGCTGGCGCTCGAACCGGGGCCGGGCATCGATCTCGTTGTGAGCGGCCCGCGCGCGGCGGCGTGTGGGCCTGCGGCCGACAACCTCGTGCTGGTCGCCGCCGCCCAGGCGCGCGCGCGCATCGCCGGGCTCATCCTTGGCCGCTTCACCCTCGACAAGCGCCTGCCGGCGGCGGCGGGCATCGGCGGCGGCTCGGCGGATGCGGCGGCGGCGCTGCGCCTGATCGCGCGGGCCAACGCTCTGTCACCTGATGATTCCCGCCTGATGGACGCCGCGCGCGCCACCGGCGCCGATGTGCCGGTGTGTCTCGTCTCGCGCGCCAGCCGGATGCGCGGCATCGGCGACGAGCTGCAGCCTGTCGCATGGCCGCGCATCGCCGCGGTGCTGGTCAATCCGGGCGTCGCGGTGGCGACGCGCGACGTATTCGGCGCGCTGGGCCTCAAGGCGGGCGAGACGCTCGCGGCCGATGAAAACATGAATTGCGCGCCGCTGACGCCGACCGGCCTTGCGGCTGGCCGCAATGATCTCGAACCCGTCGCGGTAGGGCTGCAGCCGGTGATCGGCGACGTGCTGGCGGCGTTGCGGGCCACCGGCTGCGTGCTCGCGCGCATGTCGGGCTCGGGGGCGACCTGCTTTTCGCTCTATGCCGACGGCCGGAGCGCGCTTTCCGCCGCGCACGCGCTCAGACGCGCGCATCCGGCCTGGTGGGTGCGCGCCAGCGTGATCGGCTGACTTTTCCGATGTAAGCGCCGGACTCGCCCTTCCCGCGGTGTCATGGCCGGGCCTGACCTGTCCCGTAACACACCGTCATTGCCGGACTTGATCCGGCAATCCAGCTTTCTCCTGGACAGGCTCGAATGGATGCCCGGGTCGAGCTCGGGCATGACGACATGGAGAAGCCATTACCTAGTGTGAGCGCGCGATGCAGAACGCCACCACCTGCTCGAGCGCGGTCTTCATGATCGAGGGCGCAAACAGCGCCAGCGCGTCGCTCGCCATCGCGCCGTAGTGCTGGGCGCGGCTCACGGTATCCTCGATGGTGCGGTGCTTGGTTATCAGTCCGATGGCGTGATCGAGGTCGCCGTCGCTGATCTCGCCACGCTCGAGCGTGCGCACCCAGAACGCGCGCTCGGTATCGTTGCCGCGCCGGAACGCCAGCACGACGGGCAGCGTGATCTTGCCCTCGCGGAAGTCGTCACCGACGTTCTTGCCGAGCTTGGCGGCCTTGCCGCCATAGTCGAGCGCGTCGTCGACCAGCTGGAAGGCAATGCCGAGATTCATGCCGAACGAGCGGCAGGCGACCTGCTCGGCCTTGGGGCGGCTCGCGAGCACGGGACCGACCTCGCAGGCCGCGGCGAACAGCTCCGCGGTCTTGCCGCGTACCACGGCGAGATACTCGTCCTCGGTGGTGGCGGTGTTCTTGGCGGCGGCAAGCTGCATCACCTCGCCCTCGGCGATGGTGCAGGCGGCGGACGAGAGGATGTCGAGCGCGCGCAAGGAGCCGACCTCGACCATCATGCGGAACGCCTGGCCGAGCAGGAAGTCGCCGACCAGCACGCTGGCCTCGTTGCCCCACAGCATGCGCGCCGCGAGCTTGCCGCGCCGCATGTCGCTCTCGTCGACCACGTCGTCGTGCAGGAGCGTCGCGGTGTGCATGAACTCCACCGCGGCGGCGAGCTTGACATGGCCGTCGCCGGAATAGCCGGTGAGATCCGCCATCGCCAGGGTGAGCATCGGCCTGAGCCTTTTGCCGCCCGACGAGATCAGGTGGTTGGCGACCTCGGGGATCATGGCGACGTCGGAGCCCGTGCGCGACAGGATGGTGGTGTTGACGCGCGCCATGTCGGCGGCCACCAGGGCGACGAGCTGGTCCACCGACGGGGTCGGCGACGGGCTTTCAAACGGGACGACAACCGCCACTTCTGTTCTCCGGCAATAATTTCGCGCACAATAGAAACACCGGAGAGGGGCGGCAAGGCCCGTACGGGGCGGCCGCCGCCGGCCGGGGGAGGACAAAGGCATGCGCGAACTGGTGCGTACCAACGACCAGGTGCTGGTTTCGGCGGTCGGCGCGCTGCTCGACGGCGCCGGCATCCGTCACTTCGTGCTCGATCAGAACATGAGCGTGATCGAGGGCTCGATCGGCATCCTGCCGCGCCGCATCCTGGTCGGCGACGACGATGCCACGGCCGCCCGCCGGCTGCTCTCCGAGGCCGGCCTTGGCCACGAGCTGCGGCCGGACAATTGAGCTACATGACGAAAGTCAAGAATGAGGCCGTCAGCGACGACGCCCTGCTTGGCGGACGGCTGACGCTGCGCCAGCCGCGCGGCGGCCACCGCGCCGGGCATGACGCGCTGCTGCTGGCGGCCTTCGTGGCGGCGCGGCCGGGCGACCGGGTGGTGGATTTTGGCGCCGGCGTCGGCGCGGCCGGGCTGGCGCTGGCGGCAAGGGTCGGCGGCCTCGATCTCACGCTGATGGAGATCGATCCGGACCTGGCGGCGCTGGCGCGCCACAACATCGACGTCAACCGGCCGACGGCCGCCGCGCGAGTGGTGAAACTCGATGTCACCGGGCCGGCGGACGCCTTCGCCGCCCACGGCATAATGCCCGACAGCGTCGATCACGTGCTGATGAATCCGCCGTTCAACGATCCGGTCCGTCACCGCGCCTCGCCCGACGCGGCCCGCCGCGCCGCTCATCAAGCGGGCGACGACACGCTCGCGGCCTGGGTCCATGCGGGCCGCCGCATCCTCAAGTCCGGCGGCACGCTGTCGCTGATCTGGCGGCCGGAGGGGATGGCGGAGGTGCTGGCGGCGCTGGCGCGCGGCTTCGGCGCGGTGACGATCCTGCCGGTCCACCCTCACGCCGACCGCGCCGCCATCCGGATTCTGGTGCGCGCCGGCAAGGGGGCGCGCGGCGCCACCGCCCTGATGCCGGGCATCGTGCTCATGACGGCGGCAGGCGCGCCCACGCCGCGCAGCGAAGCGATCCTGCGCGATGCGCAGGGGCTGGATGCCGGTTCGGGAGATCAGCCTGTCGAGGTCTCGTAGGACTACAGGGCGTTTTGCGATGGGCGGCGCGGCGTCGAACGGCCCACGGCAGTCGCCCTGATGGCCGCGAGCAGAACGCCGATCAGGGTGATGAGCAGATAGGATTTCATCATTTTTTGCACCGTTTGTTGGGCCGTGAGGGGCCAGGCCAACAAAACAAAGCAAGAAGTAGTCCAGAGCGAGAGAAAAACACTTCAGCAGGCATTGCGCATGATTGTCATTTTGAAATCGTCAAATCAATGACGGTTTGTGGGTCGTCAGGTGCTTTCCCTGCGACATGGCGCCGCGAGGGCGCGCGACGGAAAGCGCGGCACGGGGTGGCCGGGCACCCGCAAGTCATTCAGACGAGAGCATTTCCTGGCGACAGGGGTTCCAGTCACTCTGCAAATACCATCACGGCAGCAATTGCCGGGACCGGCGATTTTGCCGAATATGGCGCCGGGGGCGGGTGAAAAGGACTGGAACCATGCCACCACTTCTGCTCTGGGCGCTTGGCGCCGTTGGCGGCGCGGTCGCGGCGCGCTGGGCGATGCGCGAAATCCGCCGCGTCAACCGCGAACTGGACCGGATGCGGACGGCGCACATGGCCGAGGCGGCGCGCAAGGAGCGCCCGCAGCGGCTGCGGCGCGATCCGGCGACCGGCACCTACCGGCCGGAATAAGTACCTGTGAAAAAACTTGCGCCGGCCAGGGATGGGGCATCATCCCGACCGGCGAGCAAGACTTGGGGCTGAAAGACCTGAGTAAGATTGAAAGCGTTCAGTGCATGATGGCGCGGGTGTCGGTGGAGACCATCGCACCGAGCGACATCATGACCAGCACCGCGCCGATGATTTCAAAAGCCAGCATGAAAACCTCTCCCTCGTGGTGACAGCCGTTGGTTGCCGCCGCGCGGCGACGGGTTCATGGGCCATCGGCTTTTTTCGCGGCGGCGATTGTTGGTGCCTTTTCCGCGTGTTTGACGCAGCCCGTCATAACGGGCGATTTCCTAACAAAATCCGTGATCCCGCCGCCGCGTTGCCGCAACGGTTACAAAGCGGTTACGCGGTTTGCTCGGATTGCCGGCATGGGTGCGATTCAGAGGGCTGCCGCGGAAGAGGCGGCTTTTGCAGGCCCCATGAACCTTGATTCCACCCGGCGCGGCGGCTAGAGCAGGAACCGGCTGGCGGGAGCCCCGCGGGGTTGCCCACTCTCCACCCTAAATCCCTGATGGCGCGCCGGTTTTCTTCGCCTCGCACCGTCCATCCTCCCCTCGAGATTCATCAAGCCCGTCCCATGGAAGCCCTGCCGTCCCATATGCGCCCGGAACGCTCGTTTCAGGGCCTGATCCTGACGCTGCAGCGTTACTGGGCCGACTATGGCTGCGTCATCCTGCAGCCCTACGACATGGAAGTGGGCGCCGGCACCTTCCACCCGGCGACCACGCTGCGGGCGCTGGGGCCGAAGCGCTGGAACGCCGCCTACGTGCAGCCCTCGCGCCGTCCCAAGGACGGCCGCTATGGCGAGAACCCCAACCGGCTGCAGCACTACTACCAGTTCCAGGTCATCCTGAAGCCGTCGCCGGCCGACATCCAGGAACTCTACCTCAAGTCGCTCGCCGCTATCGGCATCGACGCCCACCTGCATGACATCCGCTTCGTCGAGGACGACTGGGAAAGCCCGACGCTGGGCGCCTGGGGGCTGGGCTGGGAGTGCTGGTGCGACGGCATGGAGGTGAGTCAGTTCACCTACTTCCAGCAGGTCGCGGGCTTCGAGTGCGCGCCGGTCGCGGGCGAACTGACCTACGGGCTTGAGCGTCTCGCCATGTACGTGCAGGGCGTCGAGAATGTTTACGACCTCAACTTCAACGGCCGCGACGGCGCCGACAAGGTGAGCTATGGCGACGTGTTCCTGCAGGCCGAGCAGGAATACTCGCGGCATAATTTCGAGTATGCCGACACCGCGATGCTGCTTGAGCAGTTCAGGATGGCCGAGAGCGCCTGCCGCAAATACCTCGAAGCGGGCTGGGACGGCGGCAAGCGCGAGCGTCACCTGATGGCGCTGCCGGCCTACGACCAGTGCATCAAGGCAAGCCACGTGTTCAACCTTCTGGACGCGCGCGGCGTCATCTCGGTGACCGAGCGGCAGAGCTACATCCTGCGCGTGCGCGAGCTGGCGAAAGCCTGCGGCGAGGCGTGGAAGGCAACCGAGGCCGGAGGGGTAGGGTGATGAGCAGAGCCAAGACATTGCTGCAGATGGCCGGCGCCAATGCCGCGCCGGCGAAGCTTGGCGATGCCGCGCTCTTGATCATCGACGCGCAGAACGAATATGTCATCGGCGGATTGCCACTCGACGGCGTGGATGCCGCGCTGGGCAATATCGCCGCCCTGCTGCAGACTGCGCGCGCCGCCGGGGCGCCGGTGATTCATGTCATGCAGCGCGGCCGTCCGGGCGGCCTGTTCGATCCGAATGGCGATGCCTTCAAGATTGCGCCGCAGGCGGCGGCCCTTGCCGGTGAAACCGTAATCGAGAAGCCGCTGCCGAATTCTTTTGCGAAAACGAATTTGCAGGAGGTGCTCGAGGCAACCGGCCGCAAATCGCTCGTGATAGCCGGCTTCATGACGCATATGTGCGTGAGCGCGACCGCGCGCTCGGCGCTGGATCACGGCTACAGCACAACCGTTATTTCCGATGCGGTGGCAACGCGTGCTTTGCCGGATCCGCTCGGCGGCGGCGATATCCCGGCTGCGCAAGTGCACCGCACGGCGCTCGCGGAACTGGCCGATCGCTTCGCCACCATCGCGCGCGCCTCCGACATCAAGGCCTAGGCTATGCCCGATCTTCTCCTTGAACTGTTCTCCGAGGAAATCCCCGCCCGCATGCAGGCGAAGGCGGCCGACGACCTGCGCAAGCTCGTCACCGACAAGCTGGTGGACGAGGGGCTGGTCTATGAGGGCGCCAAAGCATTCGTGACGCCGCGCCGCCTCGCGCTCACCGTGCAGGGCATTCCGGCGCGCCAGCCCGACCTCAAGGATGAGAAGAAAGGCCCGCGCGTCGGCGCGCCCGAGGGCGCCATCGCCGGCTTCCTCAAGTCCGCCGGGCTGAAATCGATCGACGAAGCGACGATCCAGAAGGATCCCAAGAAGGGCGACTTCTACGTCGCGCTGATCGAGAAGCCGGGTCGGCCCGCGCTCGACGTCATCGCCGACATCCTGCCGGTGATCGTGCGCACCTTCCCGTGGCCGAAATCGATGCGCTGGGGCGCGCGTTCGGAAAAGCCCGGCGCGCTCAACTGGGTGCGGCCGCTGCACGCCATCGTCGCCACCTTCGGCATCGACACCGAGGAGCCGGAGGTGGTGCCGTTCGAGGTCGACGGCATCCGCGCCGGCGACACCACGTATGGCCACCGCTTCATGGTGCCGGACGCCATCGCCGTGCGCCGCTTCGACGACTACGCCGCCAAGCTCGCCAAGGCCAGGGTGGTGCTCGATCCGGCGCGCCGCCGCGACATCATCCTGCAGGACGCAAAGAATCTGGCGTTCGCGCAAGGGCTGGAACTGGTCGAGGATTCCGGCCTGCTCGACGAGGTCGCGGGCCTGGTCGAATGGCCGGTGCCGCTGATGGGCAGCTTCGATGCCGCCTTCCTCGCCATCCCCGACGAGGTGATCCGCGCCACCATCCGCGCCAACCAGAAATGCTTCGTGCTGCGCGATCCCAAGACCAATGCGCTCGCCAACAGGTTCATCCTGGTGGCCAACATCGAGGCCAGCGACGGCGGCAAGGCGATCGTCGCCGGTAACGCCCGCGTCATCCGCGCGCGGCTTGCCGATGCCAAGTTCTTCTACGAGACGGATTTGAAGAACTGGAAGGACAAGCCGCTGGACACGCGGCTGGAAAAATTCAGGGAAGTGACCTTCCACGAAAAGCTCGGCACGCAATACCAGCGCATCGAGCGCATCGCGCGGCTGGCTGGCGAACTCGCGCCGCTGGTCGGCGCCGATGTGGACAAGGCAAAACGCGCGGCGTGGCTTTGCAAGGCCGATCTCACCACGGAAGTGGTCGGCGAATTTCCCGAGCTGCAGGGCCTGATGGGCAAATATTACGCGCAGGCGCAGGGCGAGGATGCAAGCGTGGCGGCGGCGTGCGAGAATCACTACAAGCCGCAAGGCCCAACTGATCGCGTGCCGACCGATCCGGTGAGCATCGCTGTGGCATTGGCCGACAAGATCGACACCCTGGTCGGGTTCTGGGCGATTGATGAAAAGCCAACCGGCTCGAAGGATCCTTATGCCTTGAGGCGCGCGGCGCTGGGCGTGATCCGGCTGGTGCTGGAGAATAAAATTCGATTGAGCCTATTGGATTTATTCAGAACAGCACAAATAGCTCACAAGGAGAGCGAAGTTCGCGGACATCTAAAAGGCTACGTTGGCGAACTCATTCTCTATAGTCCAATTTGGATTAACCATGAAGTTCAGTGGAAACCATTCAATTTCCCGTTCATCAATGAAGATGCAGCTGCATGGGTTATTGAAAGTGCTACGAATAATCGCTTTTTTGACACTGGATTCCGTCTGGAGAAAGTTACTGCCGGAATAAGGCGCATTCAGCCGTGGGGGGTACCCAATCCTTCAGAAGTCGCCACTATCGAAGAAAAGATAGAGGCGCTCGAAATTGCGCCGCCTGCGCCAGATACTGGAATTTCAGCGCTCGCCTTCTTCGCCGACCGCCTGAAGGTGCAGCTGCGCGAGCAGGGCGCGCGGCACGATCTGGTCGATGCGGTGTTCGCGCTCGAAGGTCAGGACGACCTCACCCTCATCGTCCGCCGCGTCGAGGCGCTCGGCAAATTCCTCGACAGCGACGACGGCAAGAATCTGCTCGCCGGCACCAAGCGCGCCGCCAATATCCTGCGCATCGAGGAAAAGAAGGACGGCACGACTTACGACGGCGCGGTCGACGCCAGCCTGCTGACGCTCCCCGAGGAGAAGGCGCTCGCCAGGGCCATCGCCGCCGCCAAGGGCGACGCCTCCGCCGCCGTCGCGAAGGAAGACTTCGCCGCCGCGATGGCGGCGCTGGCGAAGTTGCGTCCCGCCGTCGATGCGTTCTTCGACAAGGTGACGGTGAACGCCGAGGATGCCGCCGTGCGCGCCAACCGCCTCAGGCTCCTGAACGAAATCCGCGCCGCCACCCGCGCGGTCGCCGATTTCGGCCACATCGAGGGCTGATTCGTTGCATTTTGTGAGGGCAGGGCCGCCGGGCTTGATCTTGCGCAAGGGCGGCAAACCGTGTTTGTAACGGCACGCTTGATCCCCCTACGAACATCGTGGACGCCATGGCCAAAGCCGCCCCCAAGAAGTCCGTGAAAAAGCCCGCCGCCGCGAAGAAAACCGCGCCCAGGCCGACCGTTAAGCCCGCCGTCAAGGCGATTGCCAGAAAGCCGGCCAAGCCCGCGGCGAAGTCCGCGAGCAAGGCGGCGGCGAAGCCGATCGCCAAGCCTGCAGCAAAGCCGATCGCCAAGCCTAAGGCCAAGTCCGCCGCCACGCGCGCGCAGGCCGGCAAGTGGGTCTACACCTTCGGCGACGGCCGCGCCGACGGCGACACCAAGATGCGCGATCTTCTCGGCGGCAAGGGCGCCAACCTCGCCGAGATGTCCAACCTCGGCCTGCCGGTGCCGCCCGGCTTCACCATCCCGACCTCGGTGTGCACCTATTTCTACGCCAACGGCAAAACCTATCCGGCCGAACTCAAGGCGCAGGTCGAAAAGGCGCTCGACCATGTCGGTCGCCTGGCCGGCAAGGGCTTCGGCGACACGTCCAATCCGCTCCTGGTCTCGGTGCGCTCGGGCGCGCGCGCCTCGATGCCGGGCATGATGGACACCGTGCTCAACCTCGGCCTCAACGACGACACCGTGGAGGCGCTGGCGGCGAAATCCGGCGACCGCCGTTTCGCCTATGACAGCTACCGCCGCTTCATCACCATGTATTCCGACGTGGTGCTCGGCTTCGAGCATCACCACTTCGAGGAAATCCTCGACACCCACAAGGACCGCAAGGGCTACACGCTCGACACGGAACTGACCGCCGACGACTGGGTCGAACTGGTCGGCAGGTACAAGGACGCGGTGCGCCGCGAGACCGGGCAGGACTTCCCGCAGAACCCGCACGACCAGTTGTGGGGCGCCATCGGCGCGGTGTTCGGATCGTGGATGAACGCGCGCGCGATGACCTATCGCCGCCTGCACGACATTCCCGAAAGCTGGGGCACCGCGGTCAACATCCAGGCCATGGTGTTCGGCAACATGGGCGAGACCTCGGCCACCGGCGTCGCCTTCACGCGCAATCCCTCGACCGGCGAGCGCCAGCTCTACGGCGAGTTCCTCATCAACGCGCAGGGCGAGGACGTGGTGGCGGGCATCCGCACCCCGCAGGAAATTTCCGAGGCGGCGCGCAGGGAAGCCGGCTCCGACAAGCCGTCGATGGAAGCGGCGATGCCCGATGCGTTCAAGGAACTGACGCGCATCTACACGCTGTTGGAAAAGCACTACCGCGACATGCAGGACCTCGAATTCACCGTCGAGCAGGGCAAGCTGTGGATGCTGCAGACCCGCAACGGCAAGCGCACCGCGAAGGCCGCGCTGCGCATCGCGGTCGACATGGCGAGCGAGAGCCTCATCACCAGGAAGGAAGCGGTCACAAGGGTCGATCCGGCTTCACTCGACCAGCTCCTGCATCCGACCATCGATCCCGACGCGCGGCGCGACGTCATCGCCAGCGGACTTCCGGCATCGCCGGGCGCCGCGGCGGGCGAAATCGTGTTCTCGGCCGACGAAGCCGCGAAATTGCAAGCCGATGGCCGCAAGGTGATCCTGGTGCGCATCGAAACCAGCCCCGAGGACATCCACGGCATGCATGCCGCGCAGGGCATTCTCACCACGCGCGGCGGCATGACCTCGCACGCCGCGGTGGTTGCGCGCGGCATGGGCAAGCCCTGCGTCTCCGGCGCCGGCACGCTGCGCGTCGATTACGGGCGCGGCACCATGACGGCGGCGGGCCGCATCTTCAAGGCCGGCGACATCGTCACCGTCGACGGCTCGACCGGACAGGTGCTGGCCGGTCAGATGCCGATGATCGAGCCGGAGCTGTCGGGCGAGTTCGGCACGCTGATGGGCTGGGCCGATTCCGTGCGCCGCCTCAAGGTGCGCACCAACGCCGACACGCCGGCGGACGCGCGCGTCGCCATCAAGTTCGGCGCCGAGGGCATCGGCCTGTGCCGCACCGAGCACATGTTCTTCGAGGAAGGCCGCATCCGCACCGTGCGCGAGATGATCCTGGCCGAGGACGAGCAGGCGCGCCGCGCCGCGCTCGCCAAACTGCTGCCCATGCAGCGCGCCGACTTCGTCGAGCTGTTCGAGATCATGCAGGGGCTGCCGGTGACGATCCGCCTGCTCGATCCGCCGCTGCACGAGTTCCTGCCGCACACGCAGGCCGAGATCGAGGAAGTGGCGCGCGTCATGAACGCCGATCCGCGCAAGCTCGCCGACCGTGCCCGCGATCTCGCCGAGTTCAACCCGATGCTTGGCTTCCGCGGCTGCCGCCTTGCCGTCGCCTATCCGGAAATCGCCGAGATGCAGGCGCGCGCCATCTTCCAGGCCGCCGTAGAGGCCGGCAAGCGCACCGGCAAGCCGGTGGTGCCGGAGGTGATGGTGCCCCTGATCGCGACCAAGGCCGAGCTCGACCTCATCAAGGCGCGCGTCGACGCCACCGCGCAGGCGGTGATGCGCGAGGCGGGCACCTCCATCACCTACCAGGTCGGCACCATGATCGAGTTGCCGCGCGCCGCGCTGTTGGCCGGCGAGATCGCCAGGACCGCCGAGTTCTTCTCGTTCGGCACCAACGACCTCACCCAGACGACATTCGGCATCAGCCGCGACGACTCCGGCAGCTTCCTCGGCGCCTATGTCAGCAAGGGTATCTTCGAGGTCGATCCGTTCGTCTCGCTCGACCGCGAGGGCGTCGGCGAGCTGGTGCGGATCGGCGTCGAGCGCGGCCGCAAGACCCGCGCCGGCCTCAAGGTCGGCATCTGCGGCGAGCACGGCGGCGACCCGTCCTCGATCGCGTTCTGCCACGACGTCGGGCTCGACTACGTGTCGTGCTCACCGTTCCGCGTGCCGATCGCACGTCTTGCGGCGGCGCAGGCCGCGCTTGGCAAGGCGGCGGCCAGCCAGGCCTGACCCTCGCTCGCCGGTATTCCCCGCGGCGAGGTTCATGCTAGCGTTGGCGTCGGCGATTCCGGCGTGAGAGCGGCATGACCGACGAGGCGAAACCCGGCGCGGAGGATCTGACGGCGGTTTCGGCCGAGCAGTTGCGCAAGGCCGAAGCCTATGTCGAGGCGGAGGAGGGCGCTCCCAACCGCCTGGCTTTTCCGGCGGGCGCGATCGTGACGGCGATCGCCTGCGCGCTGACGCTGTTCCATCTCTACGCCGCCTACGCCATCGTTCCCACCCAACCCTTGCGCTACGTCCACGTCGCCGGCGTGATGACGCTGTGCTTCCTGCTGTTCCCGGCCGCGCGCCGTTTCCATGACCGCATCCGCTGGTGGGATGTCGCGGCCGCCGCCGCCGCCGTCGCCATTCTCGGCTATGCGCTCTACGGCGGCGAGGATTTCACCGACCGAGCCGCGGTGCCCGACCGGCTCGACGTCGTGCTCGGCGTCGTCTTCATCGTGCTGCTCCTGGAGGCGACGCGCCGCACCAGCGGCCCGATCATGCCGGTCGTCGCCGTGCTGTTCCTCATCTATGCGATGGCCGGCCCCTACCTGCCGCCGCCATGGACCCATCGCGGCTACGACGCCACGCGGCTGGTCGGCCACCTGTTCATCACCCTTGAGGGCATTTTCGGTGTCGCCGTCGACGTGTCGTCCAGCCTGATCATCCTGTTCACCATTTACGGCGCGTTCCTGCAGCAGTCGGGCGCCGGCAAGTTCTTCATCGACTTTTCGCTGGCGCTGATGGGCGGTCGGCCGAACAGCGCCGGCCGCACCGTGGTGCTGTCGTCGTTCCTGCTCGGCGGCCCGTCGGGCTCGGGGGTGGCGACCACGGTGACGATCGGCGCGGTGGCCTATCCGATGATGGCGCGCGCCGGCTTCGAGAAGAACGCGGCCGGCGGCCTGCTCGCCGCCGGCGGGCTCGGCGCCATCCTGTCGCCGCCGGTGCTCGGCGCCGCCGCCTTCCTGATCGCCGAGTTCCTCAAGATCAGCTATCTCGACGTCATCTGGATGGCGACCATCCCGACCGGCCTTTATTACCTGTCGCTCCTGTTCATGGTCGAACTCGATGCCAAGCGGTTCGGCGCCGCGAGGGTGCCCGCCACCACCACGCTCACCGTGGGGCAGATGACGCGGCGTTACGGCTTCCACTTCACGTCGCTGGTCGCCGTCATCGTGTTCATGGTCGTCGGCTATTCGCCGATGCTGGCGGTGTTCTGGTCGATCCTGATCTGCACCGCGCTGAGCTTCCTGCGCTCCGACACCGCGCTTTACCCGCGCAAGCTCGTCCGCGCGCTGGCCGACGGCTCGATCGGCGTGCTCAACGCCGCCAGCACCTGCGCCTCGGCCGGCATCGTGGTCGGCGTGGTGACGCTGACCGGGCTGGGACTGAAGTTCTCGTCGATCGTGCTCGCCTATGCCGGCGGCAGCCTGCTCATGACCGCGCTCTACACCGCGCTGATCGTGTGGGTGGTCGGTCTTGCGGTGCCGGTGACCGCTTCGTACATCATCTGCGCGGTGGTCGCGGCGCCCGCGATGATCCAGCTCGGCGTTCCGGACTACGCGGCGCACATGTTCATCTTCTACTACGCCGTGCTGTCCGAGGTTTCGCCGCCGACCGCGCTGTCGCCGTTCGCCGCCGCCGCGATCACCGGCGGCGATCCCTACCGCACCACGCTGCAGGCGTGGAAATACACGCTGCCGGCGTTCCTGGTGCCGTTCATCTTCGTGCTCGACCCCCAGGGCGTCGGCCTGTTGATGAAGATCCCGAAGGACGGTTCGGTGCTCGACATTTTCGTCGTCACCCTCAAGACCGCCGCCGGGCTTGCCGCGCTCGCCGCCGCGGCGCAGAACTGGGCGCTGCGGCAGAACACCGCCGTCGAGCAGGTGCTGTTTGGCCTGGCCGGTCTGCTGCTGGTGTTTCCAAGCCTGATCGAGGCGATGGCCGAAGCCGCCACCGGCCTCGACGTGCCCCATCCGGCGCCGCTCGGGCTGGCGCTCGGCGCCGTGCTGTTGCTGATCCAGATGAAAACGCCCGCGCCGCCGGCGCGGGCTTCAAGCTAGGGGAGAATACCCATGCGCTTCGTTCGTGCGGCGATCGTCGCCGGGCTGGCCGGCCTCGCCCTGACGGCTTCGGCCCTGGCCCAGCAGAAGACCCTTTCGATCGGCACCGGCGGCACTGGCGGCGTCTACTATCCGCTCGGCGGCGCCATCGCCAACGTGCTGTCGAAGAACCTGCCGAACCTGCAGGCCACCGCTGAGGTGACCGGCGGGTCGGTCGACAACCTCAAGCTGATCGGCTCGGGACAAAGCGATGTCGGCTTCTCGATGGCCGATGCCGCGCTCGACGCCTTCAAGGGCGAGGACAAGTTCAAGAGCGGCAAGATCGAGGTGCGGACCCTGATGGTGCTCTATCCGAACCGCATGCACGTGGTCACCATCGAGGGTACCGGCATCGACAAGCTGGCCGACCTCAAGGGCAAGCGGGTCTCGACCGGCTCGCCGGGCAGCGCCACCGAGGTGATGGCGTTCCGGCTCATCGAGGCCGCCGGGCTCGACAAGGACAGGGACATGAAGCGCGAGCGGCTTTCCGTCGCCGAGTCCGTCAACGCCATCAAGGACCGTAAGATCGACGCGTTCTTCTGGGTCGGCGGGCTGCCGACCGCGGGCGTCACCGATCTCGCCGCCACCCCGGGCGTCAGGATCAAGATGATCGACCATGCCGACGCGGTCGCGGGCATGAACGCCAAGCACGGCAATCTCTATGCCGCCGGCGTCATCCCGGCGGGCACCTATCCGGGGCAGGACAAGGACAACCGCATCGCCGTGGTGTGGAACATCCTCGTCGCCGGCAAGACCATGCCGGACGACATGGCCTATGCCATCGTCAAGACGATGTTCGAGAAGAAGGCGGATCTGGTCGCGGTCCACAAGGAGGCCGAGAGCCTCGACTACAAGTCGCAGGTCACGGCCAATTCGCCAATCCCGTGGCATCCGGGCGCGCTGAAGTATTTCGCCGATAAGGGAGTGAAGATGTGAGGGCGGCGCGCCAAGGCGCGCGGCCGGTTCTCGCGCCGCCGCGCGCGCTGGTCTGGTGGTATGGCCTGATGGCGGCCGGCGGCGTCTGTTTCGGCCTCGTGTCGCCGCGCCGGCCGTTCGGCGACGACGTGCTCCTGCATCCGCTCGTGGTGTTCGCCGGTCTGGTTGCCGCCGCGCTGATCGGTGTGCGCATCGTGCAGGCGCGCCCCGTTCCCGAGGTGATCCCTGAGCGCGCGCTTGTCATCGGCATCGCCATCGGCGTCGTCGCGTTCCTGGCCGGCAATTTCGCCGTGGTGCATCTGCTTGGCGGCCGCCTGCCGTGACGGATTGTTAACCAGTTCGTTTTCGCAAACCGTTTACCCTTGGCGATGATGTGAGCGCGTTTTGTTCACGGCGGGCTTGCCTGTGGCCGGCGCGCCGCGCGCCTTAACGTCCCCGCAACCTTAATCCGTTACGAACAATATCCTTCGCCTTGGCGCGGAAAACGCGCGGGCGACCAGTGGTGTGTTGCGTCAGGCGTTGAGGATCAGCCGTGTTGCGTGGCGGGCGCGTGTGTCTTGCGTCGTTCGGCTTCGGTCTTGGGGTGTTCGTCCTCTTGCCGAGCGATATCGGCTATCAGGACATCGGCGCGCTGCTTGCCCGTCAGCCCGGCGTCGCCGAGCGTTACCAGGCGCAGTTCGCCGCCGCGCCGTTCGCCACCCTCCATGCCGCCACCTTCAGCTTTCCGCGCCCGCTCGGCACCGCGATCCATGAGCCGGCGAGCTATCGCCTGGCGAGTCTCGATCTGCGCGGCATCGACATCACCGGGTCGCTCGGCGCCCATCCGCTTGGCGAGGCGCTCGACCGTCCGCCGCCGCCGCGCGAATTCCCCGAGGTCAACCGGTCCGGCAAGGGCGACCGCCTGTCGCCACAGCAGCCGGCCGGCGAGGTGGAAGAGGCGACCGACGCGGGCCCGCTCGAACCGCGCGCCGACGGCGTGCCGCTCGATCCGGAACTTGAAGAGGCGCTGCAGGCGGCGCCGCTCGCGCAATACGACGCCACGCTCCCGACCGAGGAAGTCCGGGACGACGAAACCGAACCGCACGCGGCCTATGAGGGCTTCTCGCTGCAGAGCGCGGGACTGTTCCTCGGCACCTCGCTGGGGCCGCGCACCGATCAGCTCGAGCGCTGGCAGCCCGGCGAGGAGCCGGTGGTCGTCATGCCGCAAGCGCCCGCCGATCCCGACACCAAGACGCTGGCGGCGCTGCCGGCCGGTCCCGCCGCCATCGTCAAGGGCGGCGAGAGCATCGCCGGCAAGGGCGAGGTGACCGGCGAGGGCCGCCATCCGAAGACGCCGGCCGAGCGGCTTGGGCTTGAGGGCGCGGCGCGCGCCAAGGCGGAGCGCTGCCTGAGCGACGCTGTGTATTACGAGGCGCGCGGCGAGGCGGTGCGCGGCCAGATCGCGGTGGCGCAGGTGGTGCTCAACCGCGCGTTCTCCGGCTTCTATCCCACCACCGTGTGCGGCGTCGTCTATCAGAACAAGCACCGCTGGATGGCGTGCCAGTTCAGCTTCGCCTGCGACGGCAGCATGCGCAAGGGCATCAACGAGCCCGATATGTGGGCGCGCGCCAGGAAGATCGCCCGCGAGATCCTCGACGGCCGGCTGTGGCTGCCCGAGGTCGGCAAGTCGACGCACTATCACGCCTCCTGGGTGCGGCCGTCATGGGTGGGCGAGATGAAGCGGCTCTACCGGTTCGGCGTGCACACGTTCTACCGGCCGCGCGCCTGGGGCGACGGCAGCGAGGCGCCGACCTGGGGTACGCCGGAAACGACGGCGGCGGTGTCGGCGAAGCTGTAAGTACCGCCTCTCCACTGTCATGCGCGGGAATCTCTCTCCGTCATGCGCGGGAATCTCTCCTCGTCATGCCCGGGCTTGACCCGGGCATCCAGCTTTCTCTGCAAGATGGATTGCCGGGTCGGGCCCGGCAATGACGAGTGGGAAGGGCCGTGCTCGCAAATGACGCAAATGCGGGAGTCGTGCCTCTCCACCCGTCATGCGCCGGTTTGACCCGGGCCTCTCTCTTCGTCATGCGCCGGCTTGACCCGGGCCTCTCTCTTCGTCATGCGCCGGCTTGACCCGGGCATCTCTCTTCGTCATGCCCGGGCTTGACCCAGGCATCCAGCTTTCTCTGCATGATGGATTGCCGGATCAAGTCCGGCAATGACGAGGAGAGGGGGCAAATGACGCAAAGAGGGGGCAAGGACGAGGAGAGGGTGGTGCGTATGACGGATGCGCGGATGCGCGGGCGTCAGCCGACGTCGATGTCGAGCGCGACGTCGAAGTTCGGCGCGGAATGGGTGAGCGCGCCGGCGGAGGCGTAATCGACGCCGGTTGCCGCGATCGCGGCGATGGTGTCGCGGGTCACGCCGCCCGAGGCTTCCAGCTTCAACAGCCCGCCGTTGATGTGCACGGCCTTGCGCAGCGTCTCGATGTCCATGTTGTCGAGCAGCACCGCGTCGGCGATGCCAGTCGCGATCACCTCGCGCAGCTGTTCGAGCGTGTCGACCTCGATCTCGATCTTGACCAGATGCCCGGCGACGCGCCGCGCCCGCTCCAGCGCGGCGCGCACGCCGCCCGCGACCGCGATGTGGTTGTCCTTGATGAGAATGGCGTCGTCGAGCCCGAAACGATGGTTGAAGCCGCCGCCGCAGCGCACCGCGTATTTCTCCAGCGCGCGCAGGCCGGGCGTGGTCTTGCGCGTGCAGCAGATGCGCAAATTCGTTCCCGCTGTCTCGCGCACATAGCTCGCGGTCAGCGTGGCGATGCCCGACAGGCGGCCGGCGAAATTGAGCGCGGTGCGTTCGGCACCCAGCACGGCGCGGGCGTCGCCGATGATGGTGAGGAGCCGGGTGCCGGCGGTCACGCCTGCGCCGTCGCGCTGATGGGCTTCGATGGCGATGTCGGGCGCAAGCCTGCGCAACGCCGCCACCGCGAGCGGCAGCCCGGCGATGACGCCATCCTGCCGCGCCACCATCACCGCGCGGGCGATCGCGTCCTCGTCGATGGTGGCGATCGAGGTGATGTCGCCGGCGCGGCCGAAATCCTCGTCGAGCGCGCGCGCCACCGCCTCCTCGATGACGAGCGGCGACAGGAAGGCATCCGTGAACAGCAGCGACTGCGGGGTGGTCATGTCGCGCGAGGTCATGCGAAGGCGCGGCCGCGCGGGGCTGCTGCGGTGAAGGAGGCGGCGGCGGCGCGCACGCCCGCGAGCGTGAACATCGAGCGGTGCGCAAGGGCCGGGTTCTCGGCGGGATAATCGGAGCGGAAATGCGCGCCGCGGCTTTCGCGGCGCTGCCATGCGGCCACCGCCACGATCAGCGCGGCGGTCGCCATGTTGCGCAGGGAGATGTTGGCGGCGCCCGTTTCGAGCGTGGCCAGCGTGCGGATCGCCTCGCCGAGCGCATCGCCGTCGCGGATCACGCCGACCTGCGCGCTCATGAGCTGGCGCAGCTCATGCTCGGCGGTGGCCGGCAGCGGCCGCGCGGCGGCCGTCATGGGGCCTGCGATGTCGCCGGCGGGCGGATGGAAATCGTGGCCGTCGATGTCCTCGGCGATGCGCGCGGCGAACACCACGGCCTCCAATAGCGAGTTCGAGGCAAGGCGGTTGGCGCCGTGCGCGCCGGTCGAGGACACTTCGCCGCCGGCCCACAGGCCGTCGATCGAGGCACGACCGCGTGCGTCCACCGCGATGCCGCCCATGTGGTAATGCGCCGCCGGCGCCACCGGGATGAGCTGGCGCGCCGGATCGATGCCGGCGGCCATGCAACTGGCATGGACGGTGGGGAAGGCCTCGGCGAAATGCGCGCCGATCGCCTCGCGGGCGTCGAGGAAGGCGCCGCGGCCGCTGGCAATTTCCGCGAACACGCCGCGCGCCACGATGTCGCGCGGCGCGAGTTCGGCGAGCGGATGCAGCGCGGTCATGAAGCGTTCGCCGCGGCCGTTGACCAGCAGCGCGCCGTCGCCGCGCAGCGCCTCGGTGGCGAGCGGCGCCGGGTCGGCCCCGGTCATGATCGCGGTGGGATGGAACTGGACGAATTCGGCGTCGGCGATCACCGCGCCGGCGCGCGCGGCCAGCGCCAGGCCGAGGCCGCTGGCCTCGCGCGGATTTGTCGTGACGGCATAGAGATGGCCAATGCCGCCGGTGGCGAGCACCACCGCGCGCGACTTGAGCACCACGGCCGGCGCGCCCGGCGTGCCGGTCTTGCGCACGATGAGGCCACGCACGGTATTGGCCTCGGCAATGAGGTCCTCGGCGACATAGCCTTCGAGCAGGTGGATCGAGGGCGTCGCCCGCACGGTCTCGACCAGCGCCGCCATGATCGCCTGTCCGGCCATGTCGCCGCGCACGTGGACGATGCGCCGCGCCGAGTGCGCGGCCTCGCGCGACACCGCGAGATGGCCTTCGAGATCGCGGTCGAACGGCACGCCGTAGCGCAGGAGGTCGTCGATGCGGGCTGCGGCCTCGCGCGCAAGGCCGAGCGCGACCTGTTCGTCGACCAGGCCGGCGCCGACCGCGATCGTGTCGGCCGCGTGCGCCTCCGGGCTGTCGCCGACCGCGACGGCGGCGGCGATGCCGCCCTGCGCCCAGGCGGTCGAGGCGCCTTCTCCGAGCGGCGCGGCGGAGATCACGGTGACCGGACGCGGCGCGAGTTTCAACGCGCAGAACAGGCCGGCGAGGCCACCGCCGACGATCAGCACGTCGTCGACGCGGGGCGCGATCCTGGAGGAATGCTGGCTCACGGCTTGGGAATCCTTATGCTCGTGCGGCCGCAAGCGGTCACGTCAGTTCTTCAGGTTGACCATGCGTTCGACCGAGCGCCGCGCGCGCGCGGCAATGGCCGGGTCGATGACGATCTCCTCGCGCATGTGCAGGAGGCTGTCGAGAATCTTCGGCAGAGTGATGCGCTTCATGTGCGGGCACAGGTTGCACGGCCGCACGAACTCGACGTCCGGCAGCTCGGCCTGCACGTTGTCGGCCATCGAGCATTCGGTGACCATGACGACACGCTTGGGATGATGGTCGCGCACCCAGTTGATCATGTGCGCGGTCGAGCCGGTGAAGTCGGCCTCCGCGATCACGTCGGGCGGGCATTCGGGATGGGCGATGATCTGCACCTCTGGGTCGGCCTCGCGGTACATGCGCAGCTCGTCGCCGGTGAAGCGCTCGTGCACCTCGCAGGCGCCCTTCCAGGCGATGACCTTCTTGGCGGTCTGCGAGGCGACGTATTTGGCGAGGTACTGGTCGGGCAGGAAGATCACGGTGTCGCCGGGCAGGCTCTCGACCACGGCCAGCGCGTTCGACGAGGTGCAGCAGATGTCGACCTCGGCCTTCACCTCGGCCGAGGTGTTGACATAGGCGACGATCGGCACGCCCGGATAGCGCTGGCGCAAGAGGCGCACGTCGGCGCCGGTGATGGATTCGGCGAGCGAGCAGCCGGCCCGCGAATCCGGGATCAGCACCGTCTTGGACGGGTTGAGGATCTTCGAGGTTTCGGCCATGAAGTGCACGCCGCACTGCACGATGACTTCGGCGTTCACTTTGGTCGCTTCGCGGGCGAGTTGCAGCGAGTCGCCGACGAAATCGGCGACGCAGTTGTAGATTTCCGGCGTCTGGTAGTTGTGCGCCAGGATGACGGCGTTGCGCTCTGTCTTGAGGTCGTTGATGGCCTTGACGTAGGGCGCCATGAACGGCCACTCGACCGGCGGGATCACGGCCTTGACGCGCTCGTAGAGATGCGCGGTGGCGGCCTCGACCGCCGGGGTCCAGGTCAGTTCGGGCGCGGGCAGCGGCCGGTAAACACGGGCGCTGACGGCCGGTGCTGACGGCGCAGGCGGAACGCGTCCGCTTTCCACGGGACCGAGAATGTCAGCGAGGGGCATGGGCCTGTTTCCTTGCGCTCCTGGTCATCCCATATACTCATTTAGAGCACATCAAGGAGCTGAGAAATCCGGCGCATGGCCGGCATTCGGATTCGAACGGTTACAGAAGAACGGTCCTGAACAAGCCTGGATCCGTTCCCGCCAAGCTTATTCTCAATTGGAGCAAAATATATATAGCATGTTTGGCCAGCCTTCGCCAGAGAGAATCCCAAAGACCGCTGCGACCGTCACGGCGGACCGCCATGCCGGAAACGCAGAACGGCAGCGATGAGGGCGTAACGGAGACGCTGTCTATGGCCGTTCCGGGTATCCCGGCGCGCTGAAATCGCGCGACGGCGTCGATGCGTCCCTGGTCCTCGACCGGCCGATTGCATGCCTGCCCTGCGGGCGCGGGCTCCGAAAGCAGGTTCCAATTTGGTCAAGGCCCATTACGTTTGTTCATTCCCTCAACGATCTGTTTCGACGGGCACCCATCCGATGCCGACCACGGTTTCTGCTTCCTCTGCCGCGCCGCCACCGTCGGGCTGGCGCACGCCCGCCGTGGTGATCGCCTGCGGCTGCGTCATCGGCCTGCTGGCGTTTGGGCCACGCTCGACCGTCGGCTTCTTCGTGCAGCCGATGACCACGGAGTTTCCCTGGGGCCGCGACGTGTTCGCGTTCGCCTTCGCGATCCAGAACCTCTTGTGGGGTATCGGTCAGCCGGTCGCCGGCGCGATCGCCGACCGCTACGGAACCGCCCGCGTGCTGGTCACGGGCGTGCTGTTCTATGCCGCCGGGCTCATGCTGATGGAGGTGTCGAGCACGCCGCTGATGCTCATGCTCTCCATCGGCCTGACGATCGGCATCGGCCTGTCGGCCTGTTCGTTCAACCTCGTGGTGACCGGATTCGGCAAGCTTATTCCCGAACACATGCGCTCGATGGCGGCCGGCGCGGCGACGGCGGCCGGATCGTTCGGACAGTTTCTCTACGCGCCGCTCGGCGTGGCGCTGATCGACGGCGTCGGCTGGAAATCGACGCTGACGGTGTTCGCCGCGCTGACGCTGATCGCGCTACCGATGACGCTGGCGATGCGCACGCCGCCGGCGATGGCCACGGCCGGACTGGACGGGGCCGGCCGCGACCTGCCGGCGCAATCGTTCCGCGCGGCCATGGCCGAGGCGTTCAGCCATCGCTCCTATGTGCTTCTCGTGCTCGGCTTCTTCACCTGCGGCTTCCAGCTCGCCTTCGTCACCGCGCACCTGCCGTCATACCTCATCGACCGCGGCCTGCCGGCCGAGGTCGGCGGCTGGGTCATCGCGGTGATCGGCCTGTTCAACATCGCCGGCGCGCTCGGGGTCGGTTGGCTCGCCAACCGCTATCCGAGCCGCTACATCCTGGCGCTGATCTACTTCACCCGCGCGGTGTCGATCGCGCTGTTCATCAGCATGCCGATCAGCGTCGGTTCGGCGCTGGCCTATGGCGTGGTCACCGGGCTGACCTGGCTTTCGACGGTGCCGCCGACCTCGGGGCTGGTGGCGCTGATGTTCGGCACGCGCTGGCTCTCGACGCTGTTCGGCATCGCCTTCTTCAGCCACCAGGTCGGCGGCTTCCTCGGCGTCTGGCTCGGCGGCATCTTCTTCGCGCGCACCGGCTCCTACGACACGGTATGGTGGCTCTCGGTGCTGTTCGGGGTGCTGTCGGCGCTCATCAACCTGCCGATCATCGAAAAACCGGTGGCGCGGCAGGCCGCGGCGACGGCATGATGGCGCGACGCTAGCGACGGGCTTGGGGGGCAGGGGCCGTGGGCACTTTCAAGGCGATCCGCATCGAGAAGGCCGACAAGGGCACGCGCGCCGAACTCTCCAGCTTCGACGACAGCGAACTGATGGACGGCGACGTCACCGTGCGCGTCGAGTGGTCCACCCTCAACTACAAGGATGGCCTGGCCCTGACCGGCAAGTCGCCGGTGGTGCGCCGCTTTCCTATGATCCCCGGCATCGATCTTTCCGGCACCGTCGAGCAGTCGGTGAATCCGGCATGGAAGCCCGGCGACAGGGTGATCCTCAACGGCTGGGGCCTCGGCGAGACGCATCTCGGCGCCTACGCGCAGAAGGCCCGCGTCAGGGGCGACTGGCTGGTGCGGCTGCCCGACGCCATCAGCGCGCGCGACGCCATGGCGATCGGCACCGCCGGCTACACCGCGATGCTGTGCGTGATGGCGTTGGAGCGCCATGGCCTCACCCCGCAGTCAGGCCCGGTCGTCGTCACGGGAGCGGCCGGCGGCGTCGGTTCGGTGGCGGTCACGATCCTGGCCCGGCTCGGCTATCACGTCATCGCATCGACCGGCCGCCCGGCGGAGGCGGACTACCTCAGGCATCTCGGCGCCGCCGAGATTATCGACCGCAAGGAGCTGCAGGGGCCGGCCAAGCCGCTCGACCGCGAGCGCTGGGCCGGCGGCATCGACAGCGTCGGCTCCACCACGCTCGCCAACGTGCTGGCGATGACGCGCGGCGGGGGCGCGGTCGCGGCCTGCGGCCTGGCCGGCGGCCTGGATCTGCCGACCAGCGTGGCGCCCTTCATTTTGCGCGGGGTGTGCCTTTTGGGCATCAATTCGGTGACTTGCCCCATCGCCCACCGGGAAACCGCCTGGCGTCGTCTCGCCAGCGACCTCGATTTCGGCAAGCTGCATGAAATGACGAAGGAAATTGCCTTCGACGAGATCATCGCCCACGGCTCCAAAATTCTCGCCGGCGAGGTTCGTGGCCGGATCGTGGTGAAAATTCCCTGAGCATTCAGACTTTATCGACAAAGCTGCGCCATTGTTGCCCAAGTTCGTATGGTAAGGAACGCGTTAAGTTCAGGGGCGACGCGCCGGGGGCATCCGGGGCTTTCCCCTTGGGTTGCGGAGGGCTGAAATGCTCAGGCGTATTGTCGGATGTGCTGCGGTGGCGACGGCGCTGGCCTCGCCGGTGATCGCGGGTGAAATGAGCGCCGATGAGGCGCGCCGTTTCGTGGTCGGCAAGATGTTCGCATTCAACTGCTTCGATGGCACGCGAGGTGCCGGCCGTATCCATGACGACGGCTCGGTGGCCGGATCGATCCAGATCGGCGGCGCCGGTCCGGTGCGCTATGCGCGGCTGCCGTCGGGCACGCTGCGGGTCAAGAGCGGCTCGGTGTGCGCCTCGGTCAAGGGCCTGTTCTTCGAGCCGTGCTTCAACCTGGTCAAGACCGACGATTACACCTTCCGCGGCTCGGTCTCGGGCATGGGCTTTGCGTATTGCACCTTCACCCGTCGCGGCGGCCGCATCCAGATGGCGAGCGCGGCGCGGCGCGCCAGCCGCCCGGTCAGCCTGACGCGCCCGGCCGAACGGGTGGTCACGCACCATGTCGAAGCCCAGCCGCTGCCGGCGCCGGGCGAGGCTCCGCACGTCGAGCCGGCCTCACTCAACCTGCGTCCGACCGCGGACTAAGGCCCGCCGCCGTTTCACCGTCGTCATGCCCGGGCTTTGGCTCTCCACTCGTCATTGCCGGGCAACCGGGTCTCGCCCTTGGCGAGCCCGGCAATGACGCGGGGAAAAGTCCTGTCGGGGATGGCCTTGAGCCCTAGCGCCGCCCGCGCACCCGTAAGCCCGGAGCCGGGCGTTCCTGCAGCACGTCGCGGCGGAACCGGAACAGCGCCGCCGGACGGCCGCCGGTCGCGGTCAAGACGTCGCCGGTCGGCTCCACCAGCGCGCCGGCATCGACCAGGCGGCGGAAGTTCTGCTTGTGCAGGTGACGGCCGGAGATCGCCTCCACGGTGCGCTGCAGTTCGGTCAGCGTGAACTCCGGCGCCAGCAGCTCGAACACCACCGGACGGTATTTCAGCTTGGCGCGCAGCCGCGCGATGGCGGTGGCAAGGATGCGGCGGTGATCGAACCGCATCGGCTGGCCGAGCGCCGGCAGCGACGCGCGCGCCAGCGCCGCCGGGCGGCCGTCGCGGCGCGCTTCCTCGATCAGCCCGGCCTCGTACAGCAGCTCGTAGCGGTCGAGCACGCGCTCCTCGTCCCATGGCCCGCCATTGCCGCCGAAGCACAGCCGGATGCGCTCGCGCCGCCGCAGCGTGCGCTGCGCGTTGGGCGGCTCGATCGCCAGCGCCCATTCGGCCAGCGCCGGCAGGATCTGCTGGTCGAGGATGGCGGGACGGGCGTCGCGCCAGTCCTCCCACGGAAAATAGCGATACCACGGCTCGAACGCCGCGCCCTCGACCTGCGGGCGCGTCGTGGTGTCGGCGGCGCGGGTGAGCGCCAGATAGCCGACCGAGACCATGTGCGGCCCGGTGTCGCCGCGCTGGGCGTGACGGCCGCGGTCGCCGAAGGTGTAGAGTTGCTCGACATAGCCGACCTCCAGCCCGGTCTGCTCCTTGACCCATGCGCGCAGGCCGATCTCGAAGGTGCGGTGCTTGAGCGGATCGAACGGGCCGAACGGCAGCCCGGCGTGCAGGCCCTCGCCGTCGTCGCTCGAAGCCACCAGCACATGCGGCCTGTCACCCTCGATGGCGACGATGGCCGCGGTGAGGCCGATCTCGATCAGGGGCTGCGGCTTGTCGGTCATGCGCTCGGGGATGGTCTTTGCGATTCAAGGATGATCTTATCGGCGGCGCGGGGCGAGGGAAGGGTCACGGCGCGGCCAGCGCATGGAAACGCGCGAGAAACCGCTTCTCGGCCTTGCCCGCCGGCCACGGCGTCAGATAGTCGCGCTCGGTCGTGGGTGGCAGCACCGGGCGCGGCCCGAAGAACTTGCGCGCCTCGCGCTCGCCGAAGCCGGCGAGATGCGTGGCTTCGAGATGCGCGGCGCCGAGGTCGGCGGCCTTGATCAGGTCGGTGATCTCGTCCGGCAGGCCCGGCGGCAGGCCGAAGCGGATGTGGATGGCGGCGAGCAGGCGCTTCTCCACCGCCTTGTAGGAGCCGCCGATCACCACCTTGAACGGCGAGATCATATCGCCGATGACATATTCGGGCGCGTCGTGCAGCAGGGTGGCGAGCCGCACGCGGGCGTCGATGCGCGGCGCGCGCAGCCGCAGCACGGCTTCCACCAGCAGCGTGTGCTGGGCCACCGAGAAGATGTGCGCGCCTTCGGTCTGGCCGTTCCAGCGCGCGACGCGCGCAAGACCATGGGCGATGTCCTCGATCTCGATGTCGAGCGGGGAAGGATCGAGCAGGTCGAGCCGGCGGCCCGACAGCATGCGCTGCCAGGCGCGCGGGCCGGGCGGGGGCTGCGTCTTCGATGTCATGACGAATGGCGCTCCGCGGCGGCGCGGCTGCAGGCGTCGTGACGGTGACAGGCGACGAGGTGGTCGTTGACCATGCCGACCGCCTGCATGAAGGCGTAGACGATGGTCGGGCCGCAGAACTTGAAGCCGCGCGCGGCCAGCTCCTTCGACAGCGTGCGCGACAGCGCGGTTTCCGCCGGCACGCTCGCCGTCGAGCGGTAATGATTGATCTTCGGCGCGCCGTCGAGGAAGTCCCACAAGAGCGCCGAAAAGCCGGGGCCCTTGTCCATCACGGCGAGATAGGCGCGCGCCGAGGCCACCGCGCCCTCGATCTTGGCGCGATTGCGCACGATGCCGGCATCGTTCATCAGCGTCTCGATCTTGCGCGGGGTGTAGCGCGCGATTTTCTCCGGGGCGAAGCCGTCGAAGGCGCGGCGGAAATTGTCGCGCTTGCGCAGGATGGTGATCCACGACAGCCCGGCCTGGAAACCGTCGAGCACCAGTTTCTCGAACAGCGCGCGGTCGTCGTATTCCGGCACGCCCCATTCGGTGTCGTGATAGGAAAGATACAAGGGATCGCTGCCCGGCCACGGGCAGCGCGACAGGCCATCGTCGTGCAGGCGGACGCGCGTCATCCGGCCGCCTGGGTATCGGCGAGCCGCAGCGCGACGCCGCCGGCGCTCAAGCCCTCGCCGCGCTCGGCGGCTTCCGCGGCGCGGTCGAGCCGCATCAGCGCCAGTCCTAGCCCGTGCGCCGACGAGCCCATGGTGCCGATCTCGCGCGTTCCGGCGGTGATCGCGGCACCGGGTTCGGGCGCCGGGCCCTCGATCTGCACCGCCACGATGCGGGTGCGCGCGGTGCCGCGATGCTGCATGCGCGACACCACCTCCTGACCGATATAGCAGCCCTTGTCGAAATCGACGCCGTGCAGCCGGTCCATGTTGGCCTCGTGCGGAAAGGCGTTGCCATAGGGGAAGTCGATGCCGCCGCGCGGCACGCCACAGGCGATGCGATAGGCTTCATAGGCGCCCGCCTCGACCAGGGTTGCGCCAAGCACGGCGGCGGCCTTGGCGGCGAGTTCGCCCGGCATGAGCACGCGAAAGCCGAGGCGGTCGTCGCGCGGGTCGGCATAGGCAAGGTCGAGCGCCGGCGCGGGAGCGGGCAGCGCGTCCCAGACCGCGAGCACGCCGAGCGAGTCCGAGAGGTCCTCGACTTCGACCTTGGCGCGCAGCTTGTAGAACGTAAGCCGGGCGGCCAGCGTCGGCGCCATCTCGCGCGCGCAATCGAACAGGAAGCCGCCGCCATGGCCGACGGGCGCCTCGGTCAGGCAGAAATCGGCGATGATCTTGCCCTGCGGGGTCAAGAGCGCGCCGAACCGGGCCTCCGCCGGGCGCACCAGGTTGACGTCGGTGGTCAAGATGCCGTTGAGAAAACCGCGCGCGGCCTCGCCGGAGACCTTGACGACGCCGCGGTCGCTGAGAAACGCTGCTTTCATGCGGAGCTCTTGACGATTCGCCTCTTGCCAGAGACGCAAAGCAAACGTAAGGCGCTGGACCACGACCGGCAAGGCCCTATCGCGAAGCTTGTCCGATGCGGCCATCGCCGGAATGCATTTTCAGGGGCGGCGCAAGGCATGAGCGAAACCTGCGATCTTCTTCTTTCCTCCGGCACCGTGGTCAATCACGACGGCGAGGGCGTGCGCGACGTCGCCATCGCCAACGGGCGGATCGCGGCGATCGGGCAATTGTCGGGGATGCGCGCGGCCGAGACCATCGACTGCCGCGGCCTGCACATCCTGCCCGGCATCATCGACACCCAGGTGCATTTCCGCGAGCCCGGCAACACCCACAAGGAAGACCTCGAGACCGGCTCGCGCGCGGCCGTGCTCGGCGGCGTCACCGCCGTGTTCGAGATGCCCAACACCTCGCCGCTCACCACATCGGAGCAAACCTTCAACGACAAGGTGGCGCGCGCGCATCGCCGCATGCATTGCGACTTCGCCTTCTATGTCGGCGGCACGCGCGACAACGCCGAGGAGCTTGCGCGGCTCGAGCGGCTGCCGGCCTGCGCCGGTGTCAAGGTGTTCATGGGATCCTCCACCGGCACGCTGCTGGTCGAGGACGACGAGGGCCTGCGCCAAATCCTCAAAGCCATCCGCCGCCGCGCCGCGTTCCACGCCGAGGACGAATACCGGCTCAAGGAACGCGCGAATTTGCGCATCGAGGGCGACCCGCGCTCGCATCCGGTGTGGCGCGACGAGACCGCGGCGCTGATGGCGACCGAGCGGCTCATACGGCTCGCGCGCGAGGCCGGCAAGCGCGTGCACGTGCTGCACGTCTCGACCAAACAGGAAATCGCCTTCCTGCGCGACCACAAGGACATCGCCTCGGTGGAAACGACGCCGCACCACCTGACGCTCGCCGCGCCCGACTGCTACGAGCGGCTCGGCACGCTGGCGCAGATGAATCCGCCGGTGCGCGACGCAAGCCACCGCGACGGCATCTGGCAGGGCGTGGCGCAGGGCATCGTCGACGTACTCGGCTCGGATCACGCCCCGCACACGCTTGCGGAGAAGGCCAAGGCCTATCCGGCCAGCCCTTCCGGCATGCCCGGGGTGCAGACGCTGGTGCCGACCATGCTCGACCATGTCAACGCCGGCCGGCTGACGCTGATGCGCTTCGTCGACCTGATGTGCGCTGGCCCGGCGCGGCTGTTCCAGATCGCCGGCAAGGGCCGCATTGCCGCGGGCTTTGATGCCGACCTCACCGTGGTCGATCTCAAGCGCACCGAAACTATCCGCAACAGCTGGATCGCCTCGCGGGTCGGCTGGACGCCTTATGACGGCGTGAAGGTGATGGGCTGGCCGGTCGGCACCTTCGTGCGCGGGGCTCGCGTGATGTGGCAGGGCGAAGTGCTGGCGCCCGCGACCGGCGAGGCCATCCGTTTCATGGAAACATTGCGGCCGTGACCGGCCGATTTGGAAACGCTGCGGCCGTGACCGGCCGTTACTGGCGCTGCAGTTCGACGGAGAATTCGCCGTTGCGGATGCGCGCCGGCAGGCCCTCGACCAGCTTGGCCACCGGCTCCTCGCCATAGGTGCCGATCAGTTCGGCGAAGGCGGTGAACAGGCAGGCCTGCGCCAGGCAGTCGCCATCGACGCCTTCATGCAGCGCCTCCGCCCACGCTTCGCCCAGATAGCTGAGCGCGGCCTGCTTCTGCTCGTGGTCCGGCAGCAGTTCGCGGGCGGCGGTGGTTGGCGCATGAATGCTCATGGATGCTCGGCGGCACAAGGCTGGTTGCGGCGACGGCATTTGGCAAGGCCGGACGCCCGGTGAAGGTGACGTCACCTTTAGCACGGCCGGCATGGCCGCCTAGGCCAGTTCTTTAGGAAAGGTTAACCGGGCGGACGCAATTGCCGCCAGCCACGCTAGTTCGCGTAGCGCGCGGTGAGATCGCGGGAAATCCTGGCGCCCTCGGCGAGATAGCGGCGAATCGCGAGGTTGGCCGCCGGCGTGCAACTGCGGTAGCTCTGCTGGAAGCCGTTATAGCCGCGATTGAAGCTGGCGATCATGCGGGTGCGCCGCTCGCCGCTCGGCGTCTCGGCATCCACCAGCGCCTGCATCTCGTTGCGCCATTTCTGCCCTTCCTTGGCGCCGCAGATGGTGCGCAGGTAATGCAGCGTGCCGAGGATCTCGGCGAGCCGCAGCAGCTCGGCGTCGAAGGGGGCTGCGCGCGGGCTGGCCTGGGAAGTCGCCGGCGGCGCGGCCGGGACCTGTGCCCGCGCGGCCATCGGGCCTGCCGCTGCCGCAAGGGCGACGGTCAGGCCGAGCAGGCGGCGGCGGGGACTGGCGGCGTGGCTCATGCTGGGGCTGATATGCCCCGCTCTCTGCCGCTGTGCAAGCCGTGCGAAGCGGGGGGATCAGATTCCCAGCACGGCGTAGGCGCGGGCCACGATGGCGGCGAGGTTGTCGGTCGTGGCAAGCCCTGCCAGTTCCGCCGGCTCGATCCAGCGGAAGGCGTCGTGCTCGTCGCAGGGCACCACCTCGCCGGATAGCCAGCGCGCCGCGAACACCACGATCACGTAATGCTGGACCAGCGTCCCGGCGGCATCGCGAACGATCGAGTCGTGATAGCCGGCAAGGCCCGCGATCTCGACCGTGAGCGCGGTTTCCTCGCGCACCTCGCGCAAGGTTGCCTCGATCAGCGTCTCGCCCGGCTCCACCCGTCCGCCTGGCAGCGTGAACAGGCGCCGGGCGGGATCGCGGGCGCGGCGCATCACCAGCACGCGGCCGTCGCGCACGATGGCGGCGCTGACGGCGAGCTGCGGAAAGAAGGGTTGCGGTGTTGCGGCCATCGCGGACGCTAATGCGTCATGATGTAATCGACATCGGCCTGCGGCTCGACATCGGTGTCGCCGTCGCAGCCGCCCGGCCGGCCGTTGATGACGCCGCCGGTCTGCGCCACCAGCGGCTTGAGCCACTGGGTGGCCTGATCGGCGAGCCGGGCGCGGGTGTCGTCGTGCACCACGTCCTGCATGGCGTCGCGCACCATGACGAGGATCGACGTCATCATGGTGACGAGCTCGTCGAAGCGGGCGCGGGTCTGCGGATCAACCGTCGCGTAGGCGGCGATGGCGAGGTCGCGCTCCTTGAAGGAGGAGGCGCGGAAATGCTCGCAATAGGACATCGGCTGCCAGGCGATGAAGTCGTCGGCGCATTCCGGCATGGCCGGAATCATCTCCAGCAGCATGACGGCTTCATTGAAGTGATTGAGATAATCGGTGGCGAGCCGGGTCTGCGGGTTGATGTTGGCGGCGGACAATTGCCGCGGGCAATGGCTCGCGGCGGCCGCGGCCGTTGTGCCAGCGGCGGCGGGCGGTGCGGATGGCGGGATTTTGAGCGCCGCGGCTGTCATCAGGGCAATGTCGGTGGTGCCGGTTAAGGTGGGGTTTAAGGGCCGTCGCAATCAGCAGCACGGATCGGATCGTCCGGCCTGAACCGGAGGGCAGGGAACGGAGCCGTAGGAACAGAACACGCAGCAGTCGCCGGGCTTTGGACGCAGCATCACGCCGCAGCCTTCGCAGCGATAGAAAAACCGGCAGGCGTCGGTGGGCATCGTCTCGGTTTTCCGATGCCCGCAATGCGGGCATGTGATTTCTGATGAAAGTTCGGGTTGCGTGGTCACAGCACCTTGCCGGGATTGAGGATGTCGTGCGGATCGAGCGTGGCCTTGAGCGCGCGCATCAACTCCAGCGCCACCGCATCCTTGACCTGCGGCAGGAGCTCGCGCTTGAGCACGCCGATGCCGTGTTCGGCCGAGATCGAGCCGCCGAGTTCGGTCACGATACCATGCACCAGCGCGTTGACCTCGTGCCAGCGCGAGAGAAACTCCGCGCCGTCGGCATCGACCGGCTGGCTGATGTTGAAGTGGATGTTGCCGTCGCCCAGATGCCCGAACGGGCACGGCCGGCAGTCGGGAATGCGCGCGGTCACGGCGGCGCTGGCCTGTTCGATGAAGGCGGGCACGGCGGCGACCGGCACCGAGACGTCGTGCTTGATCGAGCCGCCTTCCGGCTTCTGCGCGCCCGACAGCGACTCGCGCAACCGCCACAGCGTGGCGCGCTGCTCGAGGCTCGCCGCGAGCGTGGCATCGGCGATGAAGCCGCGCGTCAGGCCTTCGGCGAGAATATCCTCGAGCGTGGCGCGGATGCCCTCGCGCGGTGACGACAGTTCGATCAGCGCGTACCACGGATGCGCGGATTCCAGCGGCGCGCGCCGCACCGGGCCGTGCCGGAGGCCGAACTCGAGCGCGGTGGCGCCGATCAGCTCGAAGCTCGTCACCGCGGTGCCGGCCTGTCCTTGCGCGAGCTGCAACAGTTCCAGCGCGGCCTGCGGCGAGGCCAGCCCGGCGAACGCCGTCTCGACCGAGCGCGGCCGCGCGAACAGCTTCAATGTCGCGGCGGTGATGATGCCGAGCGTGCCTTCAGCGCCGACGAACAGGTTCTTGAGGTCGTAGCCGGTGTTGTCCTTCTTCAGCTTCGACAGCCCGTTCCAGACGCGGCCGTCGGCCAGCACCACTTCGAGCCCGACCACGAGGTCGCGCGCCACGCCATAGGCCAGCGCCGCGGTGCCGCCGGCATTGGTGGAGAGATTGCCGCCGATGGTGCAGCTTCCTTCCGCCGCCAGCGACAGCGGGAACAGCCGGTCGGCCTCGGCGGCGCGCTGCTGGGCGTGGGCGAGGATGACGCCGGCCTCGCAGGTCATGGTGCTGGAGGCGATATCGAGTTCGCGGATGCGATCGAGCCGTGTCAGCGACACCACCACCTCGCCGCGATGCGCGATCTGTCCGCCGACAAGACCCGTGTTGCCGCCCTGCGGCACCAGCGCGGTGCGTGTGTCATGGGCGAGGCGGCAGATCGCGGCGACTTCCGCCGTGGTGGCCGGGCGCAGCACCAGCGGCGAGCGGCCGTGATAGAGCCCGCGCTCCTCGGCGAGATAGGGCGCAAGATCGGCCGTGTCGCTCAGCGCGTATTTCTCGCCGACGATGGCGGCAAAGCGCGCGCGCAAATCTGGATTAAGCGGAGGCGGGGTGCTGGTCACGCGGGCCCATCCTTGGGCGCGGCGGCGCGCGCCAGCCGGTCGTTGATGGCTTCGCCGAGGCCCTCGCGCGGCACCGGCGCCGCCGCGATGGTGGCCGCGCCCGAGCCGTCGAGCGCGCGCAAATGGGCAAACAGCCGCGCCGCCGCCTCCATCAGGTCGCCGCGTGGTGACAGGTTGAGCACGACGGCGGCCTGGTCCGCGCCCGGCGGCAGTTGCTCGCCGAACGCCAGCAGCGCCTCGCCGGGAGCAACCGACGTGGCGTCGAGTCGCAGCCGCGCGCGTGGCGCGTAATGCGAGGCCAGCATGCCGGGCGCGGCCGGGGCCTCGCCCGCATGCGCCGCCGGTTCGCGCAAACGGTATCCCAGCACGCGCTCGATGTCGGCGCGCGCGATGCCGCCCGGCCGCAGCAGCGTCGGCGCCTCGCAGCAGCCGACGATGGTGGATTCCAGCCCGAGCGCAGTGGCGCCGCCATCGACCACGAGGTCGATGCGGCCGGCGAGGTCATCCATCACATGGGCGGCGGTGGTCGGCGACACGTGGCCCGAGGCATTGGCCGACGGCGCCACCACCGGGCGGCCGAACGCCCGCAGGATGGCGTGGGCGAGCGGCTGGGCCGGCACCCGCACCGCGATGCTGTCGAGCCCGGCGCTGGCGAGGTCGCACACCGGGCATTCGGGCTCGCGCGGCAGCACCAAAGTCAGTGCGCCGGGCCAGAAGGCTTGCGCCAGCGCCAGCGCCGCGGCGTCGAAACGAGCGATCTGCCTGGCGGCGGCCAGATCCGCGACATGGGCGATGAGGGGATTGAAGGCGGGCCGGCCCTTGGCGGCGTAGAGCCGGGCGACGGCTTCCGCATTGGCGGCGTCGGCCCCGAGCCCGTACACGGTTTCGGTCGGAAAGGCGACGAGGCCGCCTTCATCCAGGCAGCGGGCGGCGGCGGCGGCGGCGTCCGCGTCGGCAGGAATGGTCCGGGTCCTCAGATGCACCGTCATTTTTTCCGTTTTTCCCGGCATTTCTGGCCCGGCCGGGAATTCCTAGTTTGATCCAATTCCCGTCCTTGCGGCGCGCGAAACCCGACGCTATAAGACCGGCCTCACGTCGGAGTGTGGCTCAGCCTGGTAGAGCACCTCGTTCGGGACGAGGGGGTCGCAGGTTCAAATCCTGCCACTCCGACCATTTCCCCTCCCGCAATTTCCCCTTCCTAACCGACAATTCCGCCTGGGGCGAGTAGGCCGGCCCCCCGAAAACAGTCATGACATGGCGGCGTTCCGGCGCTGGCGTTGGCGGCCAATTCCGTCTAATCCACGGGCCGGGAGTACCTGTCACATGCCGCAGACCATACCGGAAGTCCTCAAGGCCTTCGCCGCCGGCGAAATCATCGTTGTCACCGACGATGAGGACCGCGAGGGCGAAGGCGACCTCATCGTCGCCGCCTCGCTGTGCACGCCGGAGAAGATGGCGTTCATCGTGCGCCACACCTCCGGCATCGTCTGCGCGCCGCTGACCGGCGATGCCGCGCGCCGCCTGCGGCTCGATCCGATGGTGGCGCACAACGATTCCGCGCACAGCACGGCGTTCACCGTCTCGATCGACTACAAGCCCGGCATGACCACCGGCATCTCCGCCGACGAGCGCACCGCGACCTGCCGGGCGCTTGCCAATCCCAACGCCGGCGCCGCCGATTTCGCCCGTCCCGGCCACATCTTTCCGCTGATCGCCAAGGACGGCGGCGTGCTGTTCCGCGCCGGCCATACCGAAGCCGCGGTCGATTTCTGCACGCTCGCCGGACTGCCGCCGGTCGGCGTCATCAGCGAGCTGATGAACGACGACGGCACGGTGATGAAGGGCGAGCAGGTGGTGCGGTTTGCCGCCCTGCACGGCCTCAAGCACGTCACCATCGCCGATCTGATCGCCTACCGGCAGGCGCGCGAGAAGCTGATCGAGCGCGTCTCGTCGTTCACCTGCGACAGTCCGATCGGCCCGCTGCAGGGCTATGCCTACTGCTCGCCGTTCGATCCGGTCTACCACGTCGCCTTCGTCTACAACGGCGTCGGCGACGGCAAGAACGTGCTGACGCGCTTTCACAAGCCGAACATCATCCATGATCTCGTCCACGGCTCGAAGCGCGTTCACGCGGCGCTCGAACACTTCCGCAAGGAAGGCCGCGGCGTGCTGGTCTACCTGCGCGACGGCGCCGCCGGCGTGCCGGTGACGCCGATCGACGAGGCGGTGTCGGCCGAGGACCACCGCCGCCGGCAGTGGCGCGAGGTCGGCGTCGGCGCCCAGATCCTGCGCGATCTCGGCATCAGCTCGATCCGGCATCTGACCTCGACCACCCACGACTACAAGGGCCTGTCGGGATTCGGCATCGAGATCATCGGCAAGGAGCCGTTCGACGGCTGAAGCCGTGGGACGGCGCGGGACATGGCCATGAGCCGCGACGACGAATCCGACGACGACATTCCGTTCAACCGCGACTTTCCGCTCGCGCCCGCGCGGGTCGAGCAGGTGGCGCCGGGCATCCGCCGCATCGTCGCCGACAATCCGGGCGCGTTCACCTTCACCGGCACCGTGAGCTACATCGTGGGCACCGGCAAGGTGGCGATCATCGATCCCGGCCCGCTCAACGACGCCCATCACGCGGCGCTGCTCGATGCCGTGCGCGGCGAGACGGTGACGCATATCCTCGTCACCCACACCCATCGCGACCATTCGCCCGGCGCCGCCCCGCTCAAGGCCGCGACCACCGCCACCGTCTATGCGGAAGGTCCGCACCGCGCCTCGCGGCCCAGCCATGAAGGCGAGCAGCCGGTGCTGGAAGCCGGCAACGACCGCGATTTTTCTCCCGACATGCGGCTCGCCGACGGCGACGTCATCGAGGGCGGCGACTGGCGGCTGGAGGCCGTCACCGTGCCGGGACACACCGCCAACCATGTCTGCTTCGCCTGGCCGGAGCGTGGCGCGATGTTCGTCGGCGATCACGTCATGGGCTGGTCGACCAGCATCGTCGCGCCGCCCGACGGCTCGATGAACGACTACATGGCCTCGCTGCAGAAGATCGCGGCGCGCGGCGAGGATCTGTATTTCCCGGCGCACGGGCCCGAAATTCCCGAGGCGCGCCGCTATGTGCGGTTCTACATGCGCCACCGCAAGGCGCGCGAGGCCTCGATCATGCACCGCCTCGCCAAGGGCGCCGCCGACATCCCGACCCTGGTGCGCGCCATCTATATCGGCATCGACCCGCGCCTGGTGCCGGCGGCAGGGCTGTCGGTGCTGGCGCATCTGGAGGATCTCACCGAGCGCGGCATCGTCGTCACCGATGGCCCGCCGGTGCTGGCCGGCGTCTATCGCTTGGGCGCGCGCTTGCCGGGCTGAACGCTTTTGGCGGCGGGCTGCGCTTTCTTCGCCGGCTTGGCGGCGGCATCGACCGCTTCGTTGATGTCATCGATCAGCCGCGTGACGCGCGCCGCGTTGGCGCCGAGGTCGTGCTCGAAATAGCGCGATGACGAACGCAGGTCGATGCGCGAGCCCTCGCCGTCGGCCATCACCCGCACCACCACGTCGTCGCGGAACCCCATGACCGGCGAGCGCGCCACCGCTTCGATGTGGCCCTCGCGGCGCGGCTGCGGCGGGCGGGCATCGACGATGCGCCAGCGCCGCTTGGTGATGAGGTCGAGCGTGACGTCGTAGGCCTTCTGCGGCGCGACATCGAGGCTGACCGGCTCGATGTCGGGATAGGCCATCTGCTGCTGCTCGGCGGAATAGAGCCCGGCGTAGGCAGCGGCGTTGGCGCCGTCGCCGCCGCGCAGCCGCGCCAGCGCCTCGAACCTCGGCGGATCGATCGGGTCGGTGGTGACGTCGTAGATGCGCGGCAGCCTGTAGAACTGCACCGCCAGATAGGCCGGGTAGGCAAGAATCAGCGCATCGAGCAGCAGGGCCGCGAAGATGACGCTCATGCCGCGCGAGCCGTTGCGCCAGATCGCGGTGAAGCCTGCGAGCGCCACCAGGATCGACAGGCCGGCGCAGGCCAGCGCGCCGAGGAAGGTGGCGAGCGCGGGGCGGATCTCCAGGAAGCCGAACCGCACGATGATGATCGAGACGATGGCGGCGATCATCGCGAACACCGCGAGATGGCGCGCCCACGCCGCCAGCGGCGACACCGGCTCGAGGTGAAGGGGGGCGGCAAGCCTGCGGGCCATGTCTATTCCAGCGTCTCGATAGTCAGAGCGGACGGGTTTCGTGACTTAAGCTAGCCGCCGCCCGCCGGCAAGACGTGGTCGCGGAAGATGTCGCGCAGCGCGGTCTTCTTGATCTTGCCGGTGGCGGTGTGCGGAATTTCGTCGACGAACACCACGTCGTCGGGCATCCACCACTTGGCCACGCGCCCGGTCATGAAGCCGAGGATGTCCTCGCGGGTCGGAACCTGGCCCGGCTTGGGCACGACGATGAGCAGCGGCCGCTCGTCCCATTTCGGATGCTTGATGCCGATCACCGCGGCTTCCGCCACCTGCGGATGGCCGACCGCGAGATTCTCCAGCGCGATGGTGGAGATCCATTCCCCGCCCGACTTGATGACGTCCTTGGAGCGGTCGGTGATGCGCATGTAGCCGCCGGCGTCGATGGTGGCGACGTCGCCGGTATCGAAATGGCCGTCGCCGTCCAGCACGTCGGCGGCGTCGCGGAAGTAGCTCGACGACACCGCCGGCCCGCGCACCTTGAGGCGGCCGAAGGTGGCGCCGTCGCGCGGCAGCACGCGGCCTTCGTCGTCGGTGATCTCCATCTCCACCATGAACGGGGTGCGGCCCTGCGATGTCTTGACGTCGAGCCGCTGGTCGGCGGCGAGGCCGTCGTGGTCGGCGGTCAGCGTGCAAACCGTGCCGAGCGGGCTCATCTCGGTCATGCCCCAGGAGTGGCGCACCTCGACGCCGTATTTGTCCTCGTAGGTCTCGATCATCGAGCGCGGCGCGGCGGCGCCGCCGATGATCATGCGCTTGAGGTCGGGCAGCATGGCGCCGGTGGCTTCGAGGTGCTGCAACAGCATCAGCCACACCGTCGGCACGCCGGCGGTGAAGCTGACCTTCTCGGCCGCCATCAGCTCGTAGACCGAGGCGCCGTCGAGCCTGGCGCCGGGCAGCACCAGCTTGGCCCCCGACATCGGCGCGTTGAACACCAGCCCCCAGCCGTTGGCGTGGAACATCGGCACCACCGGGAGAACGACGTCGCGCGCCGAGCTGCCGAACGTGTCGGGCGTGTTGGTGATGAGCGCGTGCAGCACGTTGGAACGGTGCGAGTAGACCACACCCTTGGGATTGCCGGTGGTGCCGGAGGTGTAGCACATGCCGGCGGCGGTGTTCTCGTCGAACTCGCGCCAGGCGAAGTCGCCATCGGCTTCCGCGAGCCAGCTTTCGTAGGCGACGGCGTTGTTGAGCGACGTCGCCGGCATGTGCGCGGCGTCGGTGAGCACGATGTAGCGCTCGATGCCGGGCAACTGCGCGGCGATCTTTTCGACCAGCGGCACGAAGGTGAGATCGAGCATCAGCACGCGATCCCCGGCGTGGTTGATGATCCAGGCGATCTGCTCGGGAAACAGCCGCGGGTTGACGGTGTGGCAGATCGCGCCGATCCCCATGATGCCATACCAGGCCTCGACATGGCGCCAGGTGTTCCACGCCAGCGTGGCGACGCGGTCGCCGAGCCGGATGCCGTCGCGATCGAGCCGCTGCGCCACTTTGAGCGCGCGCCCGTGCAACTCGCGATAGGTGGTGCGGTGGATCGGTCCCTCGACCGAGCGCGACACGACGGCGCGTCCGCCATGGTTGAGCGCGGCGTGATCGATGATCTTGTGGCACAACAGCGGCCAGTCCTGCATCAACCCGCGCATCGCATGATCCTCCGTTCCGCCCGCATGCGATCAACCTAGAACAGGATCGGACAAAGGGGAATCCGGTTTGCGGAAATCACAGCCTGCATGCCGCCGGCGGGCGGCATTGGCAAGACCGGCCAACCGTGCCAAGACCCCCCGGATGCAGGACCGGAACACAATCAGGCGCCTGGGCGCGCTCGCCGCGCTCGTCGCGCTGCTGGCGCCGCAAGCGGCGGCCGCCGCCGAGACCGTTCCGTTGCCGCGCCCGCGCCCGCCGGAAGCGCCGGCCTTATCGGAGACCGCGCCGCGAGAGGTGGCGCCGCCGTCGGCGTGCCGGCTGGCGCTGACCGAGGCGATCGCCATCGCGCCGTCGGTGCCGCCGATCAGCGGGCCGGGCGCATGCGGCGGCGACGATCTGGTGCGGCTGGAAGCGGTTGTGCTGGAAGGCGGCGGCAAGGTGGCGCTCAAGCCGCCGGCGATGCTGCGCTGTACCATGGCGAGCGCGCTCGCCCACTTCGTGCGCGGCGATCTGGCATCGCTGGCGGCCAGAAGCGGCTCGGCGCTGCAGGAGATCGACAACTTCGATTCCTACGATTGCCGCGGCCGCAACCGCGTGTTCGGCGCCCAGCTCAGCGAGCATGGCCGCGCCAACGCCATCGACATCCGCGGCGTGCGCCTGGCGAACGGACAGGTGTTCGGCTTCACCGACCGCCGGCTGGGGCGCGAGCTGCGCGAGGCGGTGCGCGGCATGGTGTGCGCGCGCTTCGCCACCGTGCTGGGGCCGGGGTCCGACTGGTACCATGAGGATCACGTCCACCTCGACCTTGCCGAGCGGCGCGCCAACATGAAACTGTGCCGGTGGGAGGTGTGGGACGCGCTGCCCGACATCGCGCCCCTGATGCCCGCGCCGCGCCCGGCTGGGGCGCCGCCGCGAGCGGAGGAGGACGGTGGGGACGACGGCCAGGAAGAGCCGCGCGAGTAGGGACAACCCCGCAATGAAAAAGCGCCGGTCGCGACCGGCGCTTTGAAATCCGGCGAAGTCCGGTCGCTCGCCTAGTGCGCCGCCGAGACGCCGCCAGTAAGCGCGAGCTTCGGATTGTAGGGCGAATCGCCTTCCCGGGGCGCCAGCACGACGACGATGGCGCCGAGCTTGACGCGGCCGTAGAGGTCGATGACGTCCTCGTTGGTCATGCGGATGCAGCCCGACGAGATCGAGGCGCCGATGTATTCCGGCTGGTTGGTGCCGTGGATGCGGAACAGCGTGTCGCGGTTGCCCTGGAAGAGATAGATGCCGCGCGCGCCGAGCGGATTGTCCGGTCCGCCGGCGAGTTGGGCGGGCAGGCCGGGGATGCGCTTGTGGATGTCGGCGGTCGGCACCCAGCGCGGCCATTCCTGCATGTTGCCGACGCGCGCGATGCCGGAGAACGCCAGCGCTTCCTCGCCCACGGTGATGCCGTAGCGGATCGCCTTGCCGTTCTCGAGCACGTAATAGAGGTAGTGATTGTCGGAATCGACCACCATCGAGCCGGGCGCTTCCTTGCGGTGATAGTCGACGATGGCGCGGCGGTACGGTTCGGCGACCGGGATCTTGGCGTAGCTCGCCTTGGCGAGATATTCCTTGTCGCGCGGCTTGAGGTTGATGTCCGAGGCCGCCTCGAAGGTCGTCTGCATGCAGCCGCCGAGCAGGAGGCCGGCCAGCACCACGCCAAGCTTGCCGCCAAAAATCAGTTTTCCGGTCACCGACATTCCGCTCATTCCTGCGTTTTCAAAGATCCGCGATAGCGAACGGCCCACATCGTCCATTGGCGCTTTCGTGTGCCCGGACGAAGGGCGACGTTGAATCCTCCGTCTAATATCCTGAACATAGCTTAATGATCCAGCGCCGAAGTCGCAAAACGGCGTTCCGACCGGGGCATGTTGCATTTATGCCGCAACAGGCGAACCCTTGCGGTCGGCGGCGGCCTCGGCCTGCTTGCCCGAATCGGGCGGATGGGCGTTGCTTTTGGTGAGGGGTGGTTGCCCTTGCCGTCAGATTCGGGGTTTGGTCCATGCTCACCGTCTATCTGCCTTCCGGGGCAGGCCTGGTTCCGACGGATATTCCGGGCGGCGAGCCGGTTCCCGGCACCGCGATATGGATCGACCTGCTGTCGCCTCTGCCCTCGGAGGACGTCGCCGTCGAGCGCCTGATCGCCGCCCCGATCCCGACCCGGGAGGAGATGCAGGAGATCGAGATCTCCAGCCGGCTCTATGTCGAGGACGGCGCGCTCTACATGACGGCGACGCTGATGTGCGCCACCGACACGCCGACGCCGCGCACCACGGAAGTGACCTTCATCCTCGCCGGCCATCGTCTGGTGACGGTGCGCTATGACAATCCGCGCCCGTTCGCGCTGGTCGCCACCAAGCTGGGGCGCACCTTTCCCGAGGGCGGCGGCGGTCAGGCGGTGATGCTGGAGGTGCTCGACGCGGTGATCGACCGGCTCGCCGATATCCTCGAACGCGCCGCCGGCGAGGTCGACCAGGTGTCGCGCGACATCTTCGAGCCGAACCCGCGCACCGGACATTCCCGCCGCTACGCCAATATCCTGATCGCCATCGGCAGCAAGGGCGATCTCACCTCGAAGATCCGAGAAAGCCTGGTCTCGATCGGGCGGCTGCTGCTGTTTCTCAGCAACGAGACCGAGGCCGCGCACTGGGGCAAGGAGGTGCGCGCCCAGCTCAAGACCATGCACCGCGACGTGCAGTCGCTGTCCGACCACGCCTCCTATTTGTCGAACAAGATCACCTTCGTGCTCGACGCCATGCTCGGCGTCGTCAACCTCGAGCAGAACAACATCATCAAGCTGTTCTCGGTGATGGCGGTGGTCTTGATGCCGCCCACCCTGATCGCCTCGATCTACGGCATGAACTTCCGTCACATGCCGGAGCTGGAAACTCCATGGGGCTATCCGCTGGCGCTGCTGTCCATGCTCGCCGCCGCCGTGCTGCCCTACCTGTGGTTCAAGCACAAGAAGTGGTTGTGAGAGGTATTGCCTTTCCCTCGTCATGCCCGGGCTTGACCCGGCATCCATCTTTCTTCGCAAAGCTGATCTTCACGAGGCCGATGGATTGCCGGGTCAAGCCCGGCAATGACGGGCGGAGAGGTCCGAGCCCGGCAATGACGAGTGGAGAGGTCAGGCCCCGCCATGACGCATTGAGAGTTCGCGCTGACCTTCCCCCTCGTCATGCCCGGGCTTGACCCGGGCATCCATGGGGCTCTCCGCGACTTGGGCTTCGCAAGCTGGATTGCCGGGTCGAGCCCGGCAATGACAGTGGAGAGGTCCGCGCCCGGCCATGACGAGTGGAGAGATCCGACCGGGCATCCACGCAAGAAGCCCGGCATCCACGCAAGAGGGAAGGCCATGGCGTCAGGGCTGCTCCGGCTTCACGGATAGAGCCGTTCCTTCACCCACGCCTCGCCGGCGCTTTCGCGCGTGAACGCGACGCGGTCGTGCAGGCGGAACGGACGGTCCTGCCAGAATTCGATCGCCAGCGGCACGATGCGGAAGCCGCTCCAGCCCGGCGGGCGCGGCACGGCGCCGACGCCGAACTTGGCGGCATAGCGGGCGATCGCCTGCTCGAAGGCAAAGCGGCTTTCGAGCGGCTGCGACTGCCGGCTCGCCCAGGCGCCGATCTGCGAGGTGCGGGCGCGGCTGGCGAAATAGGCGTCGGCCTCGGCATCGGTGACGCGCTCGACCGGCCCGCGCACCCGCACCTGCCGCCGCAGCGACTTCCAGTGCATCACCATTGCCGCTTTCGGCTGGCCGGCGATCTGACGGCCCTTGGCGCTGTCGAGGTGGGTATAGAACACGAAGCCCGAGGCATCGAAGCCCTTGAGCAGCACCATGCGCGCGTCGGGCAGGCCCTCGGCGTCGACGGTGGCCAGCGCCATGGCGTCGGGGTCGTTCGGCTCGCTCTGCGCCGCCTCATCGAACCAGGCGGAAAATAATCGGAATGGTTCCTCGGCGTCGGTGAAATCACCAGTCGTTAACCACCCGGGGTGTTTGATCGGGGGAGTGTCGTTCATGAGTTGGAGTATCCCCGGTGCGTCGTCTGGTTCCCAGTGCCGTCTGGCGCGGCGATCATCATGGGGTCCGTTATAGTGCAACAGGCTCTTTGCGCCACTGGCTGGGGCGCCTTTCCGCCGCCGGCGTCCTGTTCGGGATCGCCGTTGCCGGCTCCGGCTGCAGCTACCGCCTCGAATCCATTTTCTTCAAGGACAAGGTCTCGGCCGGCCCCGAGATCACCGGCTCGGTCCCGGTCAAGGCGGTGACGGTGGAACCGCTCGCCGAGGCCGATCTGGTCCATGTCCGCGCCGCCGCCCTCGATGCCATGGGCCGCAGCGGCAAGGACATCAGCCAGCCGTGGGAAAATCCGTCCACCGGCGCGCGCGGCATGGTGACCCCGCTCTCGCATGCCTACGAGACGGACGGCCAGACCTGCCGCGACTTCCTGGCGAGCTATGTCTGGAAACGCGCCGAGGTCTGGATGCAGGGCGAGGCCTGCCGGTTTGCCGAGGGCAAATGGGAGATTCGCTCGATGAAACCGTGGAAAAGGTCATAAATGGCCTCGCGCGGCGTCCGGTTTAGCGCCGGCGCCCGTTGCGGAATAGCCACGAACACCCCAGATATGCAGCAGTTGCGGGCTGTTTTTTTCGGGGCTTCCATTGGAGACGAGCCAACACATGCGCGACCCCTATGACGTGTTGGGGGTGCCGAAAAGCGCGAGCGCGGGCGACATCAAGAGCGCGTTCCGCAAGCTCGCCAAGAAGCTGCATCCCGACGCCAACAAGAACGATCCCAAGGCCGCCACGCAGTTCGCCGAGCTGAACTCGGCCTATGAGATCGTCGGCGACGAGGACAAGCGCAAGCAGTTCGACCGCGGCGAAATCGACGCCGAGGGCAAGCCGCGCTTCCAGGGCTTCGAGGGGTTCGGCGGCCGTGGCGGCGCGCGCGGCGGCAACGGCTTCGAGCAGTTCCACTTCCGCACCGGCGGCGGGCCGGGGGGCGGCGGATTCCAGGGCTTCGGCGGTGGCCTCGACGACCTGCTCAAGGGCGTGTTCGGCGGTGGCGGCGGTGGCGGCACCCGCGCGCGCGCGCAGCAGTTCGAGTTCGAGGGCAGCCCGTTCGCCGAGCCGACGCTCGACGTCAACGCAACGCTCACGGTGTCGCTGGAGGAGGCCGTCAACGGCGCGCAAAAGCGCGTGCGGCTGCCGACCGGCAAGGAACTCAACGTCCGCATCCCGGCCGGCGTCACCTCCGGCCAGCAGATCCGCCTCAAGGGTCAGGGCCAGGAAGCGCCCGGCTATCGCCCCGGCGATGCGCTGATCACCGTGACGATCGCGCCGCATCCGGTTTTCCGCCTTGATGGCAATGACTTGCGGATCGATCTCGCAGTGACGCTTTATGAGGCGGTGCTGGGCGGAAAGGTCCGCGTGCCGACACTTCAGGGCGCGGTTGAACTGGCCATTCCCAGGAACACCACGAGCGGCCGCACATTTCGCCTGAAGGGCAAGGGTCTCAGCGCAAAGGGCGCCACCGGCGATCTTTTCGCCACGGTGCGAATCGCGCTGCCCGACGGCGCCGACGCCGATCTCGAAGCCCTGATGCGGCACTGGCAGGCCGACAAGCCGTACAACCCGCGCGGCGATCATTGATCACCGGCGCACCGCGTGGCCGCCATCCTCGATCTGGTCGTAGACGAGACCCGCCACCTGCTGCAGCCGGTCGCGCCCGCCCGGGCCGGCCAAGACATAGCCGATTCCATTGTCGGCCCAGAACAGCGCGTTGTCGTGGTCGCGGGCGGTGAAGCGCATGCCGGCCTCGTTGGTCGCGGCGCGCGCGCAATAGAGCGTGTAGCGCTCGCCGGAGGCCGCCTCGTACATCAGGAATGCCGCCGGCGCGCCGGGGCCGGGCAAGAGTCGCCCGCCGACGAATTTCAGCCCGGCGGCCTCCAGTTGCGGGGCGTGGACGGCATAGCCGAGCCGCTTCGACAGCCACTGCACCAGATGCGCGCGCTCGGCCGCCTCGACCTCGACCGGATGACGCACCTCGACCACGTAGAGCCTGTGGGCATCGAGCGCATCGGCGGTGAAGTTGCGGGCCAGCGATGATCCGCCGGTGATGCCGTGCGCGAACCAGCCGATCGTGCCGCCGATGACAAATGCCGCCAGCACCGCGGCCACGGCGTAGGCGATCCGGCGCCGCGACGGCGCGGCGAGGCGATCGAGCGCGAGGCGGCCGGGAACCGGCTCGTCGGCGACCTTGCCGTAGCGGTCCTGGATGGCGTCCGCGATCGCCCGCCACGACGCCACCCGCCGGGCCTCCTCGGGACGGGCGGCGAGCCAGGCTTCGACGGCGGCGCGGCGGTCGTCGGGCAGTTCGCCGTCGGCATAGGCATGGAGTTCGTCTTCGGTGACGGACGTACCGGGTTCGATCATGGCCGGTTCCCCTTACTTGACCCGGCGCAGCGCCGGCCGCTCGCCGTCGAGGCAGGCGCGCACCTGCGCCCGCGCCCGCGCCAGGCGCGACATCACCGTGCCGACCGGCACGCCCTGCACCTCGGCGACCTCGCGGTAGGACAATCCTTCCAGCACCACCAGCAGCAGCACCGCGCGCTGGTCCTCGACCAGGCTTGCCAGCGCGCGCTCGATGTCGCGGTTCTCGGCCTCGGTGCCGCCCGCCGCCTCGGGACTGTCGGTGAGCGGCATCAGCGCCGGGCGCCGCGCCAGCGAGCGGCGGCGGTTGCGGTTGAGGTTGGTGAGGATGGTGTAGAGCCAGCCGCGCAGGTCGCCGCCGTGGAACAGTCGTTCCGAGCGCAGCGCCCGCACCAGCGTGTCCTGCACCAGATCGTCGGCGATGTCGGCATCGTGGGTCAGCGCCCGCGCATAGCGCCGCAGCGCCGGGATCATCCGTTCGACGCTGTCGCGAAAGATGTCCATGGCGGACCTCGAAACCGGCCACCGCCGGAGGGTGCGATGTGCCGAGTGTAATGACTGAACACCGTGTCCGGCAGCGCTATTCCATGCCCGTCCCGGCAAAAGCCGGCCCCGGCCAGCTTGAAGCGATTTTTGCGCTATGCCATTAGGGGCCACGCCCCATCCGGGGGCAGGCGGCCCGTTGCGGCGGGAAATCTTTCCAGGCCTGACAAAAATCTGTTATTTCAGATAGTTAGTTCTGGCGATGCGGATAGGGTGCACAACGATGGCGAACACGACGGGGCTGATGGCGGGCAAGCGCGGCGTCATCCTGGGGGTGGCGAACAACCGGTCGATCGCCTGGGGCATCGCCAGGGCGTGCCGGGCGCAGGGCGCGACGCTGGGCCTGAGCTGGCAGGGCGAGGCGCTGAAAAAGCGCGTCGAGCCGCTGGCCGCCGAACTCGACGCCATCCTGCTCGGCCATTGCGACGTCACCGACCCGGCCACCATCGACGCGGTGTTCGCGGAAGCCGCCAGGGCGTGGGGCAAGATCGATTTCGTCGTCCACGCCATCGCGTTCTCCGACAAGGACGAACTCGACGGCCGCTATGTCGACACCACGGCGGATAACTTCAGCCGCACCATGCTGATCAGCTGCTATTCGCTGACCTCGGTGATCCAGCGCGCCGAAAAGCTGATGACCGATGGTGGCTCGGTGCTGACGCTCACCTATTACGGCGCCGAGAAGTGGATGCCCCATTACAACGTCATGGGCGTGGCCAAGGCGGCGCTGGAGGCGAGCGTGCGCTATCTCGCCGCCGATCTCGGCGAGAAGAACATCCGCGTCAACGCCATCTCGGCTGGGCCAATCAAGACGCTGGCGGCCTCCGGCGTCGGCGACTTCCGCTACATCCTCAAGTGGAACGAATACAATTCGCCGCTCAAGCGCACCGTGACCATCGAGGAGGTCGGCGACGCCGGCATGTATTTCCTCTCCGATCTCTCGCGCGGCGTCACCGGCGAGATCCATCACGTCGACTCCGGCTACCACGTCGTCGGCATGAAGCGACCCGACGCGCCCGACCTCGCGCTGGTGAAGGAATAAGCGGGCGGCTACCTCGTCATGCGCGGGCCTGACCCGCGCATCCATCTTGACGCTCACTCCTCCCACGTCATGCCGGGCCTGACCCGGGCATCCGGCCTTTCCCTTGTCATGCCCGGGCTTGACCCGGGCAGCCATGGGGTTCTCCGCGACGTGTGGGTTCGCAAGCTGGATTGCCGGGTCAAGCCCGGCAATGACGGGTGGAGAGGCTCGAGCCCGGCAATGACGAGTGGAGCGACGCCATTTGACGCTGCGCGGCGGGCGGGTTACCACGCATCAGGTGAAAGAGCATGTCGTTCAATACCTTCGGCCATCTGTTCCGGGTCACCACCTTTGGCGAGAGCCACGGGCCCGCGATCGGCTGCGTGGTTGACGGCTGTCCGCCGCGCATCCCGCTCACCGCCGAGGAGATCCAGCACGATCTCGACCGCCGCCGGCCCGGCCAGTCGCGCTTCACCACCCAGCGCCAGGAAGCCGACGCGGTCAAAATCCTATCCGGCGTGTTCGCCGATCCCGACAGCGGCGCGCAGGTGACCACCGGCACGCCGATCGGCCTCCTGATCGAGAACACCGACCAGCGCTCGAAGGATTACGGCGACATCGCCGGAAAATTCCGCCCCGGCCACGCCGACTTCACCTACGAGGCCAAGTACGGCATCCGCGACTATCGCGGCGGCGGCCGCTCGTCGGCGCGCGAAACCGCGATGCGGGTGGCGGCCGGCGCCATCGCGCGCAAGATCGTGCCGAACCTGATCGTGCGCGGCGCGCTGGTGCAGATGGGGCCGCATCGCATCGACCGCGACAAATGGGACTGGGACGAGATCGCCCGCAACCCGTTCTTCTGCCCGGACAAGGACAAGGCGGCGTTTTTCGAGGACTATCTCGACGGCATCCGCAAGAAGGGTTCCTCGATCGGCGCGGTGGTCGAGATCGTCGCCGAGGGCGTGCCGGCCGGCCTCGGCGCGCCGGTCTATGGCAAGCTCGACAGCGATCTCGCGCTGGCGCTGATGGGCATCAACGCGGTCAAGGGCGTCGAGATCGGCGCCGGATTCGGCGCCGCCGAGCTTACCGGCGAGGACAACGCCGATGAGATGCGCATGGGCAATGACGGCCCAATGTTCCTGTCCAACAACGCCGGCGGCATCCTCGGCGGCATCTCCACCGGCCAGCCGGTGGTGGCGCGCATTGCGGTGAAGCCGACCTCGTCGATCCTGACGCCGCGCAGAACCATCGACCGCGACGGCCATGATACCGAAATCTCCACCAAAGGCCGCCACGATCCGTGCGTCGGTATTCGCGCCGTGCCGGTGGGCGAGGCGATGGTGGCATGCGTGCTGGCCGATCATTACCTGCGCCATCGTGGGCAGGTGGGCTGAGCCGCGCCCACGATTTCTCCTGACCGGAAAGTGATGACAGACCCGACCGGCCGCGGCTTCTGCCGCTGTCGCCGCCATGTCATCATCGCATGGGCCGGGAGAAGGAGATGGCGATGCATCGCGCGAAGTCGCTTGCCTTCATCGTAGCCGGCGGAACCGTTATTGCCGGCCTTGTCGGACTGGCCTTTCTTTCCGGCGGCGCGGGACTTGCCGCGCCAAATTCGCCGGGGCTGGCCACGCAGGGACTGCGCACCGACAATCGCCCCGCGGCCACGCCGGTCGACATCGAGCTCGCGCTCGCCGTCGACGTGTCCTATTCGATGGACACCGACGAACTCGCCGTGCAGCGCGAAGGCTATGCCGACGCGCTGGTCTCTCCCGAATTCCTGAGCGCGCTGCGTATCGGCACCCATGGCCGCATCGCCGTCACTTATTTCGAATGGGCCGCCGCCTACGACCAGACCATCGTGGTGCCGTGGCGGCTGATCGACGGGCCGGAATCGGCCGACTCCGTCGCCGCCGAGATCCGCGCCGCGCCGATCCGGCGCGCGGCGCGCACTTCGATCTCCGGCGCCATTACCTTCGCCATGCCGCTGTTCGAGACCAGCGGCTACCGGGGCCAGCGCCGCGTCATCGACATTTCCGGCGACGGTCCCAACAACAACGGCATGCCGATCACGGTGGCGCGCGACGAGGCCATCTCGCGCGGCTTCACCATCAACGGGCTTCCGATCATGATCAAGCCGATGTCGACCTCGATGATGGATATCGAGAACCTCGACAACTACTACGAGGACTGCGTGATCGGCGGTCCCGGCGCGTTCGTGGTGCCGATCAAGACGCGCGAGAAATTCAAGGAGGCGATCCGCACCAAGCTGGTGATGGAGGTCGCCGGGCGCGTGCCGGAGCGGCCGGTGGTGCCGATGGCCACGCCGCTGCCGCGCGTCTCCTGCATGATCGGCGAGCGGATGTGGCAGCAGCGCTGGGGACCGTGATCTTAGACTAACGGTCAGCGCGTACGCGTCAGCCGTGCCACCAGCTCGGCATGCGGAGTGTGACGGAACTGGTCCACCGGCGTCACCGTTTCGAGCCGGTAGCCGCCCTCGATCAGGATGCGGGCATCGCGCGCGAACGTGGTGGCGTTGCACGACACCGCGACGATCACCGGCACGCGGCTTTGCGCAAGCTGGCGCGCCTGCGCCACCGCGCCCTGACGCGGCGGATCGAACACCACGGCCTTGATGTCGGAAAGTTCGGTGGGCATCAGCGGACGGCGGAACAGGTCGCGCGCCTCCGCCGCCACCGGCTTGAGGCCCTGCGTTGCCTGCGCGGCCTTGCGCAGGGCGTCGATCGCGCCGGACTCGCTGTCGTAGGCTACGACGCGGGCGCGTTGTGCCAGCCGCAGCGCGAACGGACCGACGCCGCAGAACAGGTCGGCCACCGTCTTCGCGCCATCGGTGAGCGCCAGCACGCGCTCGGCCAGCACCTGTTCGCCGCGCGCGGTCGCCTGCAGGAACGCGCCGGGCGGCAGCGTCACCCTTGCCGGCCCCATCTCGACCAGCGGCGGCGCGCGCAACAGGATCAGTTCGCCATGGCGGGTGAGCCGCGCAAGCCGATGCCGTTCGGCAAGCCGCGCCAGCTCCGCCATGCGCGAAGGGGGCAGTGGTCCGGAGCCGCGCACGTCGATGTCGAGTCCGTTGAACGTCGCCGTGATCTGGATGTCGAGCGGCTTGTCGGCCGGCTTGACGAATTCGGCGATCTCCCACGCCGCGGCGAGGGCGCCGCCGAGCGCGGGCGCGAGAATCGGACAGTGATCGATCGGAATGATCTGGTGCGCGTTCTGCGCCATGTAGCCGACCTGCAGGATATCGTGCGTGCCGCGCCGCGCATGCACCACGATGCGGCGGCGGCCCTCGCCATGGGCATCTAGCAACTCGCCGACCTCGGCCTCGAGCCCGGCCTGCCGCAAAGTCTCGACCACCAGGCCGCGTTTCCAGGCGCGATAGCGCTCCGGTTGCCAGTGCTGGATGGCGCAGCCTCCGCAGATGCCGAAATGCGGACAGAACGCCGGGATCCGTTCCGGACTCGGTTGCTCGACACGCAGCAGATGGCGGCGGTCGGGATGGCCGGCGACCGCCTCGGCCTCGACCACTTCGCCGGGCAGCGTGAACGGCACGAAGACCGTGCCGCCGTCGTGGAGCGCGGCGCCGTCGCCGCGATGCGCGACATGGTCGATGGTGAGATGGTCAACCACGGCGGGCTCCGATCAGGAATTCGCGATTGCCGTCGCCGCCCTCGATCGGCGAGTCGACAAGGCCGATGATGTCGCAGCCAAGATCGCGCAGCACGGTGGCGATGTCCTCGCAGACGGCGGCCTGCACGGTGGCGTCGCGCACGATGCCTTTCTTGATGGCGGCGCGCGGCGCCTCGAACTGCGGCTTGACCAGCGCGACGAGCTGCATGGCCGGTGCGGCCAGCGCCAGCGCGGCGGGCAGCACTTTCTTAAGCGAGATGAAGCTGACGTCGATGGTCACGAGTTGCGGCGGCGCGGCGAGGCGCGCGGCATCAAGGGTGCGGATATCGGTCTGCTCCAGCGAGGTCAGGCGCGGGTGGCCGCGCAACGAGGCATGCAGCTGATCGCGCCCGACATCGACCGCATCGACATGGCGCGCGCCGCGCGTCAGGAGCACCTGCGTGAAGCCGCCGGTGGAGGCGCCGATGTCGAGGCAGATCCGGTCCGCGGGATCGATGCCAAGGCGATCGAGCGCATGGGCAAGCTTGACGCCGCCGCGCGAAACCCAGGGATGGGCGGGCGCGGCGCTGAGCGCTGCATCGCGCGGAAGTTCCTCGGAAGGCTTGCGCACCAAGGCGCCGTCGGCGCTGACGAGGCCGGCGGCGATGGCGGCCTGCGCGCGCGCGCGGCTTTCGAACAACCCGCGTTCGACGAGCAGCCGGTCGGCGCGCTGCCGGGCGGTCATGACGGGGTCAGGCCAGCCTGATCGCTTCGGCGGGAAAATCCTTGCCGAGCGCCTCGAACGCCTTGGTGACGATGGCCTTGGCGTCGAGGCCGGCGCGGGCATACATCGCCGCCGGGGTGTCGTGATCGAGATAGACATCCGGCAGGATCATCGAGCGCACGCGCAGGCCGCGGTCGAGCACGCCGTGTTCGGCGAGCGTCTGCAGCACGTGCGAGCCAAAGCCGCCGACCGCGCCTTCCTCGATGGTGATGAGGATTTCGTGTTCGCGCGCCAGCCGCAGCACCAGGTCGACGTCGAGCGGCTTGAGGAAGCGGGCGTCGGCGACGGTGGCGGAGAGGCCATGCGCCATCAGTTCGTCCGCCGCCTTCAGGCATTCGCCGAGCCGGGTGCCGAACGACAGCAGCGCCACCTTGCCGCCTTCGCGCAGGATGCGGCCCTTGCCGATTTCGAGCGGCACGCCGTGCTCGGGCATGGTGACGCCAAGCCCTTCGCCGCGCGGGTAGCGGAACGCCGAGGGACGGTCGTCGATGGCCGCAGCGGTCGCCACCATGTGCACGAGCTCGGCCTCGTCGCCCGCCGCCATGATGACGAAACCGGGCAGGCAGCCGAGATAGGCGTTGTCGAACGAACCGGCGTGGGTCTGGCCGTCGGCGCCGACCAGACCGGCGCGGTCGATGGCGAAGCGCACCGGCAGCGACTGGATCGCGACATCGTGCACGATCTGGTCGTAGGCGCGCTGCAGGAAGGTCGAGTAGATGGCGCAGAACGGCTTGTAGCCCTCGGCGGCGAGGCCGGCGGCGAAGGTCACCGCGTGCTGCTCGGCGATGCCGACATCGAAGATGCGCGCCGGGAACTCCTTGCCGAACAGGTCGAGCCCGGTGCCCGAGGGCATCGCCGCCGTGATCGCGACGATCTTGTCGTCCTTGCGCGCCTCCTTGACGAGGCTCGCGCCGAACACGCTGGTGTAGGACGGTGCGTTGGACTTCGACTTGGCCTGCGTGCCGGTGGCGATGTCGAACTTGACGACGCCGTGATACTTGTCCTCGGACCTCTCGGCCGGTTCGTAGCCCTTGCCCTTCTGCGTGACGACGTGAACGAGGATGGGGCCGAACTCGGCGTCGCGCACGTTCTTGAGCACCGGCAGGAGGTGATCGAGATTGTGGCCGTCGATCGGGCCGACGTAATAGAAGCCAAGCTCCTCGAACAGCGTGCCGCCGGTGACATAGCCGCGCGCGTGCTCGACCGCGCGGGTGATCGCGCTGTCGAGCCGCTTGGGCAATTGCGCGGTGAGCTGCTTGCCGAAATCGCGTAGCTTGAGATAGGTGCGGCCCGAGCCGAGCCGGGCGAGATAGGACGACATGGCGCCGACCGGCGGCGCGATCGACATGTCGTTGTCGTTGAGGATGACGATCAGGCGCGAGTGGCTGGCGCCGGCGTTGTTCATCGCCTCATAGGCCATGCCGGCCGACATCGCGCCGTCGCCGATCACCGCGATGACGTGGTCGGGGCGGCCGTCGAGATCGCGCGCCACCGCCATGCCGAGGCCGGCGGAGATCGAGGTCGAGGAATGTCCGGCGCCGAACGGATCGTATTCGCTCTCGCTGCGCTTGGTGAAACCGGACAGTCCCTTGCCCTGGCGCAGGGTGCGGATGCGGTCGCGCCGGCCGGTGAGGATCTTATGCGGATAGGCCTGGTGACCGACGTCCCAGATCAGGCGGTCGCGCGGCGTGTCGAACACGTAATGCAGCGCCAGCGTGAGTTCGACGACGCCAAGTCCGGCGCCGAGATGGCCGCCGGTCGCCGCCACCGCGTCGATGGTCTCCTGGCGCAACTCGTCGGCGACCTGGCGCAGCTGTTCAGGCTGCAGATGGCGCAGCAGGTCCGGCGTCGGCACAAGATCGAGCAGTGGCGTCCTGGTCGGCTGCATCACAGGTCCCGGCAACCTTGATTGGCGTCAATGGTCCCGCGTTTCGGCGGTCATGAAAAGAGCAAGGCCGCAGAAAGGCTTACACCAAGTTTCCGGCCAAGCCAATGCAACCGGGCGGTGCCGGACGGCAATCTTCGCGCCACGAATACGCGTTATAGATCAGAGCGATACGCGCGCCCGTCAAAGCGCGCCCGCTATTGGACGTCGAGCGGCTCGGTGCCGCTGGCGCGGCCAGCGGCGTCGGTGGTGATTTTCTCGACGCGACCCTCGGCCTGGCGCAACAGTTCCTCGCAGCGGCGCTTCAGGGTCTCGCCGCGCTCATAGATGGTCACCGATTCCTCCAGCGGCACCTTGCCTTCCTCGAGGCGCTTGACGATCGACTCGAGCTCCTCGATCGCGCGCTCGAAGCTCAGGCGCTTGACGTCGGCGTTGGTGTTGTCGGCCATCTTGTTGGCTCCTTGCACGAATCGCTTCTCCGCCACTGTCAGGCAAGGCGGCGGAGCGCTCAAGACCGACGTTGCCACCCCAGCGGACAACCTTGGCAAAACCGTGTTGAGGGCGGCCCCCAAGGGTTGCGGACCTGGGATTAAATTTGCGGAAAGTCGGGTTCATCAGCCATGTTTTCCGGGCTGACGTGTCGTCGGGCGGCACCGCCCATCTCGGGAGCGAGGGGCGCGGAGCCGTCCTGTTGGCGCGGGCCTTCCGTTGCAACCGACGCATGGCCACTCACTCTGAACATCTTCTGGAAGAAAAGGTTGTTTGGAATCTGCAGCACGTCCCCACAGTCTTCGCGCAGTGTCGTGAACATCAGATTCTGGTCGATAACCTGTCCTTTCAAATTCTCAATTTCAACGGTCTGGCCGAAATGAAACGGTCGCCAGAGCACAAGGAAGAAGCTGGCGGTAAAATTGCTGATCATCGCCCAGGTGGCGAGGAAGCCCACGCCAATAACGGTGATGATGCTGACCAGAACCGTCCAGACACCGCCAAGTCCGATACCCCAAGCGTTGAGAAGGGCAAATACGGCAAGAACCCAGAGTCCGGCAACCACGATGCGATTGATGATGAGACTGGTCTCATCGCTCAGGGACAGGCGACCTTGGAGATATGACAGCCAGCGCTGGAGAAGCCGACTAAGTACGAGAATAACAATTGCGGTTACGATCAGGATCACGACGCTCGCGGCGACGGTCACGACATTGATGTTATGATGATCAAGCCATTCGGCGGCCTGGGTCATTGCTCACCATCCGGAGCAAGTGATGATCCGTCCCGTTCCAACGCGAACATGGCCGTATGGGTTCCAAAAAGCCGCGGGGCAAGTTGGCCTAGAACCCCAGCAGCGCGCCGACATGGGCGCTCACCGAGCGGCTGAGCGCCTGCAGGTCATAGCCGCCTTCGAGCACCGAGACCACGCGGCCGCCGGCGGAAGCGTCGGCGATCTGCATCAGCTTGCGGGTGATCCACGCATAGTCCTGGTCGTCGAGCTTGAGGTTGGCGAGCGGATCGCGGTAGTGCGCGTCGAAGCCGGCCGAGATCACGATCAATTCGGGGGCGAACTGCTGCAGGCGCGGCAGGATGGCGATTTCCACCGCCTCGCGGAACTCCTGGCCGCCATCGCCCGCCATCAGCGGCACGTTGACGATGTTGTCGTGCTCGCCGCGCTCGGATGCCGCGCCGGTGCCGGGATAGAGCGGCATCTGGTGCGTCGAGCAGTACAACACCTTGCGGTCGGCCCAGAAGATGTCCTGCGTGCCATTGCCGTGGTGGACGTCGAAATCGACCACCGCGACGCGATCGATGCCGTATTGCTTCTGGGCATGGCGCACCGCGATCGCCGCGTTGTTGAAGAAGCAGAAGCCCATCGGCTTGGCGATCTCGGCGTGATGGCCCGGCGGCCGGGTCGAGACGAAGGCGTTGCCGGTGGCGCCGGTCAGCACCGCGTCGACGGCGGCAATGGCGCCGCCGGCCGAGCGCAGGCTGGCCTCCAGGCTGCCCGGCGACATCGAGGTATCGCCGTCGATGTAGATGATGCCTTCCCGCGGCGCCGCCTCGCGGATCTGGTCGATGTATTCCGGCGGGTGGACGAGGCCGATGATGTCGAGATCGGCGAGCGGGGCCTGTTCGCGCCCCAGCATCATGAAGCGTTCCTGCGCCAGCGTCTCGTCGATGATGCGCAGCCGATCGGCATTCTCGGGGTGGCCGGGCGGCATGTCGTGCTTGAGGCAGGCCGGGTGCGTAAACAGAAGTGTGGACATTTCTGAAGGGCGTTTCCTGATCGGGCGGAAGGACGCAAAAACCCCGTCCCGCGCGGGCACCTTTTGGTGCGGTTACCAACCAATCTAGTCATTGATCCGGCTGGGGGAAAGGGCGGGAGATGCCTGCCGTCTCCTCGCGCGCCGGCATTTGATGCGAATCAAACGCGGAAGGGGGCAGGGGGTGCGCGCTACTTCCTGCGCGCAAGAAACGAGGTGAAGGCGGCCTTGGCCTCCGGCGAGCGCATGCGGATGGCGAATAGTTCCGCCTCGTCGTCGATCCGGCGCACCACCTCGTCGGCCGGCGGGCGGATCAGGCCGCGCGCCATCGCCACCGCTTCCGGGGGCAGGGCGCTGATGGCGGCGGCCGCCGCCGCCGCCTCGGCGTCGGCCTGGCCGGGCGGCGCCAGCGCGTTGACCAGCCCGGCGCCATGCGCGGCGGCGGCGTCCAGCGGCTTTCCCATCACCAGAAGCGCGAAGGCGCGCTGATGACCGATGAGGCGCGGCGCGAGCAGGCTGGAGGCGCCCTCCGGGACGAGGCCAAGCTGGATGAACGGGGTCAGGAATTTCGCTTCCGTGCTCGCCACCACGTAGTCGCAGTGAAACAGCATGGTGGTGCCGATGCCGATGGCCAGGCCATCGACCGCGGCCACCACCGGCTTGCGGCCGCGCGCCAGCGCGCGCAGGAAGTCGAGGGCCTTCGCGATGGGGTGGCCGTCGGAGTCGCTGGCCTTGAGGAAATCCTCCATGTCGTTGCCCGCCGTGAAGGCGCCGGGCGCGCCGGCGATCACCACGCACCGGATGGCGGCATCGGCGTCGGCCTTCGCGATCGCCTCCGCCATGGCGGTGTACATCGCTTGCGTCAGGGCGTTCTTCTTGTCGGCGCGGCACATGCGGATGGTGCGCACCGCGCCGTTGTCGGTGACGGCGACATGTTCGGTCATGACATCAAGTCCCATCGCCCGCGCTCACACCGCCAGCGCGACGTCGGCGCCGCTGACGCCGCCGGCGCCCTCGGTGATGGTGCGCTCCAGACCGCCGGCGGTGACCGTGATGTTTTCGGCGAAGAAGCGCGCCGAGGCCACGGCGCGCGGCGCGATGTGGGCGAGATCGGCGTTGGCGAGAGCCGCCAGCGCCTGGTCGGCGAGCATGCAGCCGCCGAGCGTGACGCCCCACAGCCGCAGGTACGGCGTGGCGCCGGCGAGCGCGTCGTTCGGCGCCTTCGGCAGCGTCTCCAAAAGCCAGCGGCTGGCGCGTTCGAGCGCGGCGAAGGCCTCGCGCAGCCGCGCGCCGGTCATGCCGAACGCCGGGTTGTTGGAGGCCTCGACGCGGCCGATCACCGGCTCCATCTCGCCCATCAGCGCCCGCACCGATGCGCCGTCGGGCGCCAGCTTGCGGGTGACAAGGTCGATGGCCTGGATGCCGTTGGTGCCCTCGTAGATCGCCGCGATGCGGGCGTCGCGGTAATACTGCGCGGCGCCCGTCTCCTCGATGAAGCCCATGCCGCCATGGACCTGGATGCCGAGCGAGGCCACCTCGATGCCGATGTCGGTCGAGAACGCCTTGGCGATCGGGGTGAGCAGCGCGGCGCGCGCGACGGCGTCCGCGCGCACCTTGGCGTCCTGGGCGCGATGCGAGATGTCGATCGCCGCCCCGGTGGCGTAGCAGATGACGCGCGCGGCCATGGTCATGGCGCGCATCGTCATCAGCATGCGCTTGACGTCGGGGTGGACGATGATGGGGTCGGACCCCTTGGTGGTCGAGCCGACGCCGCGGCCCTGCTTGCGCTCGTGGGCGTAGGCCAGCGCCTGCTGGTAGGCGCGTTCGGCGAGACCGACGCCCTCGAGGCCGACGCCGAGCCGGGCCCGGTTCATCATCGTGAACATGCAGGCCATGCCGGCGTTTTCCTCGCCGACCAGGTAGCCGGTGGCGCCGCCGTTGTCGCCCATCACCATGACGCAGGTCGGCGAGGCGTGGATGCCCATCTTGTGCTCGATGCTGGCGGCGCGGATGTCGTTGCGCGCGCCCGGCGAGCCGTCGCCGTTGACCAGGAACTTCGGCACCAGGAACAGCGAGATGCCCTTGGTGCCGGGCGGCGCATCGGGCAACCGCGCGAGCACGAAATGGATGATGTTGCCGGTCATGTCGTGCTCGCCGTAGGTTATGAAGATCTTCGAGCCCGACAGCTTGTAGGTGCCGTCGCCCGCCGGCACCGCGCGGGTGCGCAGCGCGCCGACATCCGAGCCGGCCTGCGGCTCGGTGAGATGCATGGTGCCGGTCCATTCGCCGGAGATCAGCTTGGACAGGTAAATGTTCCTGAGCGTCTCGGTGCCGTGGGCCTCGAGCGCGTCGATGGCGCCCATGGTCAGCATCGGACACAGGGCAAAACCCATATTGGCCGAGTTCCACATCTCCATGCAGGCGCAGTTGAGCACGGAGGGCAGGTTCTGGCCGCCAAACGCCTCCGGCGCGGCGACGCCGCCCCAGCCGGCGTCCACCCAGTTGCGATAGGCCTCGATCCAGCCCGGCGGGGTGGTGACCTCGCCGTCGGCGAATTTGGCGCCGACCGTGTCGCCGACGGTGTTGAGCGGGGCCAGGATGTCGGCGGCGAACCGGCCCGCCTCCTCGAGGATGGCGGCGGTCATGTCGGGGTCGTAGTCGCCCATGTGCCCGGCCGCGACCGCGCGCGAGAAACCGGCGCCATGATTGAGCGCAAGCAGGATGTCGTCGATGGGGGCACGGTAGCTCATGGGTCGCAACTCCGGTGGGGGCGCTGGGTGGCTGTCAGGATTGCCCGCTGCCGCTGCGTTGTCATGGAAAAAATGGGTTCTGGCCTCCCGACCTTGGTCGGAAGGATTGCGATTGGGGCGCGGGGATGCAGGATTGGGCGGGATTTGGCGTGAGGTGGCCCCGGGCCGGAGAGGTGGCGGGGCGCGGGGACAAAGGCCGCCGGCCGCGACGGCGGCTTTGCCTTTGGCGGCGCTCTCCATTAAACAGGCGGCGCGCGGAGCGGGGATCCGACGGCCGCCCGCAACCGCGGAAAGGACCATGGCCTTAGGTCATGGATTTTACGGCGCGGGTCTGCGGCCATGATTGGGATCCCGAGTGCCGGATTGGGGCGTCGCCAAGTGGTAAGGCAGCGGATTTTGATTCCGCCATGCGGAGGTTCGAATCCTCCCGCCCCAGCCAGGCAGTCCGGTTTTCAGAGAATTTCCTTCTTTATGTGCAGAAATACCCGCTAAATGCGGGTTTGTTTTATCTGTACATTGTCTCCGAGTGGTCAAAGTGCGACTCTTGAACCGGAGTTTGGTCGAAAGTCTCCACATAATTATTGAGATATTCCCGTTTTTCAGAGACTCGCCTTGGAGACCGAAGAATAATTTACTGTGTGCCCGAGCAGGTAGTCGCGTTCGCAAGATAAAGCAGGAAGTTATTCCAAGTGTGTGCCGGCGCATGTCGTGAATCTGGTCATGAATCCGCTTGATCTCGGGGCTATCCTGGCGATCGCCTCGCAAGGAGAAGCTTCACGAGAGTCGCCGCAAAACTGGGCGTTTCGCAGTCCGCGCTAAAGTCACACCATCCGTGAGCTTAAAGCGCGAATGGTGCTGCGCCTGCTGAGCCGGACCACGCGAAGCGTGGCGCCAACTGAGGCCAGGTGAGCGTCTTCTCGGCGGGGAGAGTAGTCGCAGATCCGTTCCATAAGCTGCCTCCAGCAGTGCGACTGCGGGGAAGCAGTTCGGCCACTGCCTACTCTGAAAGCAGAGACCACTGAACAATTACACTCATAGATTGCGCAAAAAATAATATATATATAACAATTAATTACGTTAGATTAGGCCCAATCATCGAAGAATTTTGTTAAAATGGGTTGCAGAACATTCGGCGAACCCTACATAAGTGCAATGGGGAATTGAAACTCAAGGGCCGCGGTGGCTGACTTTTTTGAAATTGATTTCCTGGACGTCGAGACGAAGAGCAGTGGCGACGCGATTTGTCTGCGCTACGAGCTCAACGGCCTGACCTGCATACACGTTGTCGACGCCGGCTATCAGACGACCGGGGAGAAGCTCGTCGCGCACATTCGCAAGCATTACAACAACCCGACGTACATCGACCATCTCGTGGTCACCCACAACGACGGCGATCATACCGGCGGCGTCGAGCAAGTGCTCAAGGAGTTCAACATCGGCGCGATCTGGATGTTGTGCCCCTGGAACTACGCTGCCGAGCTGCTCCATCGCTTCAAGCGCTACTCGACCGTCGACGGTTTGACGCAGGCCCTGAAGGACTCCTTCCCGAACTTGGCGGCGATGGAGAAGCTGGCGATCAAGAAGGACATCCCGATCTGCGAGCCGTTTCAAGGCGCCGATATCGGCGCCTTTCACGTCTTGGCGCCGACCCGCGCGCGCTTCCTCGATTTGGTGGTGGCGTCGAACAAGACGCCGGATGAAGCGACGGCCGCTTTCGACGCGATTCAGGAGGCGTTCCTGGCGACGCAGGTGAAGGCGGTCATGAAGGCGGCGAATTGGGGCGATGAATACTTTCCCGCCGGCGAAACCAGCACGGAAAACGAGATGAGCGTGGTCCAATACGCCACGCTGTGCGGCAAGAAGATCCTGCTCACCGGTGACACTGGTCGTGCCGGCCTGCAGGAGGTGATCGACTACGCGCCGAGTGTCGGACTCATTTTTCCTGGCATCGATCATTTCCAAATCCCGCATCACGGCGGCCGGCACAACGTCAACACCGAGCTGCTAGACCAGATCTTGGGGCCGCGGCTGGGGAATCCCCATGCCTCGACCACCTTCACAGCAATCATTAGCTCGGCGAAGGAAGACGAAGATCATCCGCGCAAATCGGTCGTGCGCGCCATGCATCACCGCGGAGCCAAAGTTATCACCACGGAGGGCCGCGACGTCCGAACGCACCGTAACGCTCCCGACCGCGGCTGGGTGGCCGTGGACGGCGTTTCGTATCCGAACGAGCAGGAAGACTGAGATGTCGCTTCAAGACATGATCAACAATTTGCTGGACCCTTATTCGCGGCAAGCGCGGCATTTCCCGGGCCTGCTGTCGGTCTTTCCGCCGCTAATCACCGCTCTGGCTTGGTTCCCGGCGCTGCTGATGTCGAACATCGGCACGATCCTGCTCACGATCATCACGTCGTGCGGTCTGCTTTATCTGCTGGGCTCGTGGGCGCGCACGCGGGGTAAGAAAGTCGAAAAGCGCTTGCTGGAGGAGTGGGGCGGCTGGCCGACTACGATCTTCCTACGTCACTCAGGGCCGCTGGATCCTTCAACTCGCGGCCGATATCACACATTTCTAGCCGCCAATGTCCCCGGCATCGTCATGCCGAGCGCGGCGGATGAAGGGGCGGATCCGAAGGCCGCCGACGCAGTCTATGCCTCGGCGGTGAAATGCCTGAAGGAGCTCGTTCGGAAGACGGCTCCACTGGTCGACAAGGAAAACGCCCAATACGGCTTCCGCCGCAACCTGCGCGGCATGAAGCCGATTGCAATCACTGTCTGCTTTGTGGCGGCGATCGGCACCTTGCTGGCCATTGCACTTACGGCGCCGACATTCATGCCGGCGGATCTTGCGGCGGCGGCGCGCAACACGCCGGTGCCGATCTGGGTCGCGTTCGCCGTCGATGTGGTGGCGATCATCGGTTGGGTCGCGATCGTCAATGACGCCTGGATACGCCAGGCCGGCGATCAATATGCGGATGCGCTGCTCGCGACGTGCGACCGCGCACCGCCAAAGAAGGCCGTCGGAGACGGTTCTGCCGCGAGTGGGAAAAAGTCTAGAAAGAACACCGCGAAAGCGGAGAAACAAGAAGGAAACGCGTAATGGTGAAGACAACACACTTCCAGGTCGACAATGGCGACATGACTCTGATCGAGCTTGAATCCGGTCGCCGCATTCTGGTCGACATCAAGATTCGCGTTGCAACCGCCGACGACGGCGATGAAGACATCCCCCCGGTCGGGGACCAGCTGCGCGAGCGGCTTAAGCGCGACGACAAAGAGCGGTTCTACGTCGACGCTTTCCTGCTGACGCATCCTGACAAGGATCACATCTGCGGTCTGCGCGAGCACTTCCACCTGGGCGATCCGTCGACTTGGTCGAAGAAGGACGACAAGATTATTATCCGCGAGATGTGGTCGTCGCCAATCGTGTTTCGGCGAACGTCCAAGAACCACAAGCTTTGTGATGATGCGGTCTCCTGGTGTGACGAAGCTCGCCGCCGTGTCGCCAAGTTCAAGGCGGAGGGCGCGCAGGCCGACGGCAACCGCATTCTCATCATGGGCGAGGACGTCGACGGCAAGACTGATGATCTGGGCGCCATCCTGATCAAGACGGACGAGGTCTTCTCCAAGATCTGCGGTGTGGTCGACTTTTCCTTTGAAGCACGTCTTTTGGCGCCGATGAAGGCGGACAACGATGACGAAGAAGAGGTCCTCACCAAGAACAACTCCAGCGTCGTCATGCGGATTGATCTTAAGCTTTGGAGCACCACAAAGGCTCGCTATCTGATCGGCGGTGACGCCGAGGTCGCGATCTGGGAAAAGCTGTGGGATCGCCACAAGTCTCGCAAGTCCTGGCTCCAATATGATGTCCTCATCGCACCGCATCACTGCTCCTGGCATAGCCTGTCGTGGGACAGCTGGTCGGATCTCGGCGAGAAAGCCAAGGTTTCGCCGAATGCGCGCAGCGCGCTCGGCCAGCCGCTGCTCGGCGCACTGATCGTCTCGAGCAGTAAGCCAATCAAAGACGACAAGGATGACCCGCCGTGCATCCGCGCGAAGCGCGAATATCTTGATATTCTCACGGAAGTGAACGGCGAATTCCGTTGCGTCTGCGATGGTGCGAGCGACGAGCCGATGGAAATCGAGATCCTGTCGGCCGGACCGAAGGTCAAGCGCCTGAAGGTCGCCGCGACCGTTGCGGCAACCACAGGTCTCGGTAGCCAGCCTTTCGCGCATGGCTGACCAGGAAGGGCAAGGGGAGGAGGGCGCCCCTCTATCGCTTTCGGTCAGCCGGGCGCTCCGACTGATCAAGGTGCACGACTCGGTCGTTGGCGTCACCGTCGTGGGGGTGATGGCCGACGCCGTCGTCGTCTCCGTGCGCATCAAGACGGAAATGCCTGCAGCGTGGCGCGCCGCCGGCCAAAGCCCGTCGGGTGTCCGCATATTCGAGGATGTGCTGTTTTGTTTCGACGCCGATTACCCGGTCAACCCGCCTGCGATTCGACTGAGATCCGACTTCGATCGTGCCCATCCGCATCTGCAGCCTGGCTCTGCTGACAGTCCGCCCGAGCCGTGTCTAGTCATCGGATCGCCGCGCGAGCTGCTAAGGCTTCGCGGCATCCTCGGCCTTGTCGATCAGCTTGTCGAGTGGGTCGACCGCGCCGCTATGGTGCAGTTGATTGATCCTGAGCAGGGATGGGAGCCCGTTCGGCGGGACCACATCGACGATATCGTCGTCGCCGAGCCGTGTTGGATCCGCGGCCTGATGGGCCCGGAGGGCGGGTGCAAAGCCTTTCCGCTTCAGTATTTCGCGGCTCTCGAAAACAAGCAGCCGAACTATTGGACCATCCTGCGAGCATCCGCGACAATTCCCCTCAACGAAAAACTGACCGATCGCCTCAGTTATCGGGAGCACAAGGCGGTTCGCATCGGCCACGGATTGGCGCTGATCGCTTGGCCGTCGAAACGGCCGGACGGTTCTGCGTTCGTCGCCGACCGTTGGTTTCCCGAGACGGTCTCGACCGTCTCCGAGCTTCTGCAGCGTGCGCAGATGCTCGGCTGCCGCGATCATCTTGAGGCAAAGCTCACTCTCCTGCAGAGCAGGTTGGCCAAGTTGAAGACAGCTGTGCCCTTGCCCCTGATTGTGATGCTGCTGGCCAGGCGTCCCTACAAGGTCATCAAGACCCACTCCGAGATTGAGCTCTGTCCCTATTTGATCGAAATCGACGGCGGCGACGATCTTTCGAGCGCGAGCACAAAGCCCGTCAGGATCGTGGCACATCGCGATGACATCTCCACGAATCTTCTGCGTCAAGCGTCCGGAGACGACGCGCTGTCAAACCCGGCGGCGTGGGCGCTTATCGGTTGTGGCAGTGTCGGCTCGAAACTAGCGATCCATATGGCGCGCGCTGGAAGGGCGCCGAGCTCGCTGATCGACCGAGGTTGGATGTCGCCGCACAATTTTGCCCGGCATGCTGTGTTTCCTGGCGGCGCCAACAAGGATTTCGGCTTGGTCGACAGCAAGGTCAACATGGTTGGCGAAGCCTGCGAGGAGCTTGGCTCGAAACCGGCCCGGCACAGCGTCGACGTCGTCACGCATATGCAGGCTCACAAGTCTCTTGCCAGCCTCGTCGCCGACAACGCGTTTGCGATCGTGAATGCGACAGGGTCGGCGACCGTGCGCGAGGTTCTAGGCGCCGAGATCTCCCACACGCGGGTGGTCGAAGTCTGTCTGCTCGGCATCGGAGGTGTCGGCATGATGACCATCGAAGGACCCGGCCAAAACCCTTCGTCTACCGATCTTATCTGCGAGTGCTACCGCCACATCTGGCAATCGACCGACTTAGCTGATGAAGTCTTTCGCAGCACCGGTGAGACGATCGCGTTGGGGCAGGGGTGTTCGGCGATCACGCTGCCGCTGACGGATTCACGGATCTCAATGTTCTCAGCTCCTTTCACCGAGAAGCTGATCAAGCTGCAAGCCGACGGCATGCCCGACGTTGGCGCGTTGATCTTGGGACGTGTGCAGGCGGACGGCCTTAGCCAGGCTTGGACACAGACCCCCGTAGAACCCCGCATCATTGTGCCGCTCCAGTCCGGCAATCGGCAGGTTAGAATCAGCCCGGCGGTCGAGCGCGTGATCCTCGAAGAGATCGCGAAGAAGCCAAAGTCGGAGAACGGCGGCATAATCTATGGCCGCTTCTGTGACATCACCGAAAGCTTCCATGTGGTCGGGACGCTGCCGGCGCCGCCGGACAGCAAGTTCTCGAAACATGAGTTCGTGCTCGGCACCAAGGGTCTAAGGCCGATGCTGGATAAGCTCATCAAGGGTTCGGGCGGCGCGCTCTATCCGCTCGGTACATGGCACAATCATCTTGTGCCAAGTGAACCGTCGACCAAAGACATGAACACGGCGGCCTTGCTTTCCGGAATGCAATTTTTTCCGTTGCTCATGCTCATTCACACGCCAGGAGGATATAGCGTGCTGACCATAGAAACTATCGACAAAACTGAGAACAATTTGTCTTTCAAAACAACTTGAGCGCGAGCGTTTTCTCGTTCCGCAGTGAAATATTCCATAATGGACGATTGGCGAAATGCCCGCTCTTGACTCGAAGGGGCGACCGAGGATGGCTAGTTCAAAGATAGCAAGCTATTTTGTACTTCTCGGGAGCGGCTCAAACCGATAGCCATCTCCGATCCGTCTCAACTACTAAAATGGTTCTATTTAATGGGCGACCGACAATGCGCCGAAGTTCCGCCGGATTGAATCCTGCATCGCGGATTATCTTGGCAGTCGTTTTTTGCTTCATCATGGTCGCTGCTGAAAATGGGATCAGGCCGAGGTGCCTCCTTTTATGTATCCAACGGGGATAGCGGTATTTCGCTCGAAACGGTGCTGGCGCCACAAGCGCGTTCGGGACTTGGCCGCCAATGCTTCCGTGCCTGAGCAATTGTAACCAATAACCAAGTTGCTGTCGTCTTCGCTCGCTCATTGGTAAAGAGCACGTCAACAACGTCGTGCCGGCAAGGCGCCAGCTTGGCCCAAGACGTCGTCGACACGTGTCCAGTAGTGAGTAGTAAGAAGGCGTTCAGCCCAGCGACATCTCATTTCAGGCCCGTGCCAAGCGCGCCGCCAAAGAGGGTATCGAGAAAGCCTCCTATGCCGACTACGCGCTCGTAGCAGATCAAATGATCGAGCGCTGCGTTTATTGGACTGGCCGGATGAATAGTCCGAGTGGTTGTCGTCCCCGGTGACGTAACCGAATTGCTGATGGAGCCAGAAATATTTTTAAGCATTAGTTCGACTGCGTATCTAAAAGTGCCGGTCGTCACAGGGAAGAATCTAAGGCACGCCGACGTCTACCGATCTCGGCTTACGGGGATCTTCAATTATCGTGGCCTTGAAAAGTGCCTTGGCCTTTTCATGGTTTTGAAGTGCGAACGGACGGTAGGGTGCGAAACCGCTAAAATTCCGCACCGTGGCCAAGGCCAACCGATCATAAACTGATTGGTGTAAGTCCGCAGTTAGAGGGACAGTGCGAGGTGCCTTGTCCCACTGTAAAGCGGTCCCACCAATGCCAACCATGCACTCGTCATGCATCATGCCGTCGCAAGAGGGATAAAGCTTAAGGAGATCGGGATCGACAAGGACTCGTCCTTCTTCGCGGATTTTCTCGGTGATGAATCTCACCATCCAGTCGAGGGTGATGTCTGACAAGCGGGATTCGTTTTCAGGATAGCTTCCACCGATATCAGCATGGTTTCCTGCAAACCAAATCTGATTGAACGGATCGGGTTCGTCACTGCGCTCAGGCCAAGTGACGGTCCCACTTCCGCCCCACGGCACGCGTTTAAAATCCTTGCGGCATTCATCAATCGACTGCAGATGCCGCGCATATTGAATATCCGGACAGAAGTGCATGTCGTAAGCCCAGTCGGGAAAGAAGCGTTGCCATCCAATCGCTGCAACGGCATCCCAAATTCCAATCAGATAAGTCGACGCGCCGCTCGCGAGTCCCAGTTTTGGCGCGTACCGCTTCCGAAACTCGGCCAAACGCTGTTCTGCATGTTTCTTCTTTCGGGGCATTCCGGCAACGTAGATGCATTGAGCTGCTTCTTTTGCAACCTTTCTCAGTGACTTGGGGTCCAGATTGAGTGGCGAGCCATCTGGTTCTTGAATTGGAATGCCGCAAACTTCGAGGACATGGGATAGGCATCGTACCGTGTAGGCCCCACGGCTGAAGCCAAAGAGATAGATGCGATCACCCGGCTGCCAAACACCGAGAATGGCGACATAGCAGTCAATGACCTTGCCCGTGATGCCAAAGCCAAACATCTGACGAGCGTATTCATTGAAGCGGTCCCAACGCGTGTCGTGCCGCACCGTCGGCGTTCCGATGCCTGGGACATAAAACGCCAATTGCTTGTGCGGATCGATGATGCTGTCCGGGCCGCCACGTGTGGCGCGATAAAGTTTGTAGACGTTGGTCCTGCTTTCATCTGGCAATAGGCCCCCTTTGTTGCCGGTGCCATCGGCGAATACGAGGATATTCTTTGCCACGCTGTCAGCTCCGACTAGGTGCTTGAGGGTTAACTAAACGATGGTTCGAGCGCGGTTGAGGCCACCGCAATGTTGGTTTGCGACGTAAACAACGCGCTGACATCGCGCGCGCGGTCAAGGAAGGCATCGTAGGCATTCGGGCCCGCCAGCGTAATGGCTTCTTGCAGAGTGGCGACCGGCGCTTTCTTGACGCTGGTCGCTGCGTCGCGAAACTTCTTCTCACGATCACGCAAATCATCCAGCGCCGCGTTGAGATCTTTAGTCTCAGTTGGAACAACCAATTTGCCGCCGATGTAAACAGCTTGGCTGAGGCCAACGATGCTAAGAATTGTTTCCGGAATAGTGAATGCAGAAAGCTGCGTGAACCCGCCGGCAATCATTGTGAATCCAACGACGATGGCAAAAACAAAACTTTGAAACCGGTAGACGTCAAATTCCTGACCTGTTGTAATCAAATCCGACCAGCGGGCCTTGGTCAGGTCAATGTCCGGCGCGGTGGCGGTAATCCAGCCTTTGCGCAACAGCCAAGCCCGGTTTTCCGGGGAAATCGTGAGGCGCTTTGCATCGGTGCCTTTGGCGATGGTAGCACCAATTCCATTGATTCCGAGTAGTGCTACGACGGTGCCGGAGATGTCCGTGAGATTGCCGGTCTGGAGCGCCAGCAGCAGAATCAGGCCGAAGACTATCAGCGAGAAAAAGAGGACTTGCAGCTTTGACAAGCTAGCGCGGCCGTCGGGGCCGACGGTCAGTCGAATGGGATCTAATGAGCGGATGAAGGACAGAAGCGTGTGGTTCGTCCGCCGGGTGAGGTAGGCCACGAAGGTGTAGAGCGAGAGTAGGACCGCTAAGGTAATCCATAGGCTCGCCCTGTGCGAGCTCAGCCGGACATGTAGTCGCGAGACATGAGCCGGCGATCCGGTCGTGGCGCAAGTGTATAGGTACAGGTCTGCACCGCGCCAAAGCCTTGCGAGAGAGTCGTCGAGGTTCAAGGTGACGAGTGTCTCGTCAGAGCTCAACAGCCCTCGCTGCACAAGATCGTCGCCCTCGTTCGCGCCGCGTGTCGAGACGTCTTGACGCTTCAACAGCAGGGACTTGCCATCATCTGTTCTGATGAAGGCGAAATATCGTGTCTTGTCGACGAACGGCGCTTTCATGCCCACATTGGTGCGACCACCTGTCGGCAAGAATAAGGAGTTAAGGACGATGGCGTCGCCGACCGGTCTGATGCCTGAGAGTAGCTCGACGCGTTCTTCGCCGGGGGCTACACAGTTTCGCTGAGTGTCATAGACCTTCGCTGGCGACTGGGCGTTGTTCGTCGAGGAGTCTGAATTGATAATAGGGGCCAACGGACCAATCGAATGGCTTGGTGTCGACGATGATTGGGCAAAGGCGGACGCCGAATAAACAACGGCCGCCATCAGTAACATCAGTTTTGTAGCCACGACTGGCCCCGAGCTTAATCAAGCGTTGCTCAACTATTGCTGATTCTCGGCTCAGCAAGCAACTTATACGTGAAATTTACCCAGACAAACGCGTTCATCTGCCCGGCGAGATATCTAGCCAAGACGATGATGCTTCCCCGAAGGCGGCATCTCCTAGGGGCCATCCGGCTCACCTTTGGTGAACCACACGCCTAAGCGTGGGATGACAAGACGCGCCACGCTATCCGGACTCGTTGTTCGGTCGACAGGTCGAGGGAAACTGGAGCCGATACAGACTTGCCGGCCGGTTTCAAAATCGGTCTGATGTTCGGCAAACGTCCAGTTTTGCGCAAAGCGGATCTCGATATTACGATCATGCTAGACTGCGTATCGTCCAGTGATTGCGTGCTCTATGAGTGAGGGAGCCAGAAACGCCATTTTGAGATTTTCCCGCACGACTTTGGGATGGAGTTTAACGGCGCAGGCGAGGTCGTCGATGGTTTCGAAGGTGCTGTCGCTGAGCATGGCGAGCCAGGCGTGAGCACGGACAATTTCAGTGATGTGTTTCGGGTTGATTTGGGCTAGTTGCTGCTGGTCGACGGGCTGATGACGTGGCGATGGGATAACGAGCGGGAGGTCAATTGTTTGATCAATCCCGGCTTGGGTTGCTGCAATTTCGGTTAGCGTCAGTCGGGCTCTATTCTTAAAAAGGGTCACTTGTTCGATTGATTGCGCCAGGCAGTGGCGAAGCGTGTCGCTCGTGGCGTTGAGCTTCGACGTCAGGAACTCCTCGATTAGGTTCTCGATCTGTGAAGCCGCAATCCGCGTTATGGAGCCGGCGTCTTTCCGCCGACCGCGCAGCAAGGCAGACGAGACATAGAACCGATAGCGAATTCCCTTCTTGGCCGAATAGCTCGGGCTCATGTGGTTGCCGCGGTCATCATAGAGCTTGCCCAGGAGAAGGGCGCCGCTTGCGGTGCGTCTTTTGGTGCGCTCGGTGACATTGGCGGCAAGCAACGCCTGGACCTGATCGAAAATCTCGCGGTCAAGGATCGGGGCATGTTCACCGAGATACCATGTCTTGGCGTGGCTGATCTCGCCAACGTAGATGCGGTTCTTGAGGAGATGTGCAAGCGGTCCGTAGGTGAAGGGAATGCCGCCCTGGTATTTCTTGACCTTGGCGTTGCGACGCTTGGTGACGATGCCTTTGGCGTCGAGATCCACAACGAGCTTGGCAAAGCTTTTCAGTTCCAGATAGCGCCTGAAAATCGTGTGGACGGTTTCGGCCTCGGATTTGTTGATGACGAGTTTCTTGTTTCTGGCGTCATAACCCAACGGGACCGTGCCCCCGGTCCATTTGCCCTTGCGCCGTGAGGCCGCGATTTTGTCGCGGACCCGCTCGGAGGAAAGTTCTCGTTCAAACTGGGCAAAGGACAACAGAACATTGAGGGTGAGCCGCCCCATCGAGGTGGTGGTGTTGAACTGCTGGGTGACCGCGACAAAAGAGATTGCTTTGGCATCAAAGACCTCGACCAGCTTGGCAAAGTCCGCAAGCGACCGGGTCAGGCGGTCAATCTTGTAGACAACAATGACATCGACGAACCCGCCATCGATATCCTTCAACAGCTCCTGCAGAGCCGGGCGGTCCAGATTGCCCCCGGAGTAGGCTGGGTCATCATACGGTTTGGGTAAGACCTTCCAGCCCAGCGAGGCCTGCGACTTGACATAGGCCTCGCAGGCCTCGCGCTGGGCGGCGAGCGAATTGAACTCGAGCTCCAGCCCATGCTCGGTGGATTTGCGGGTGTAGATGGCGCACCGGACTGAGGCGGGCGGTTTACTGGCCATTGCCAGGGGCTTCCGCCTGAGGCCGACTGGCTGGCCCGCCTTTGCGGCGCTCGGCTGTTATGCCGCCCGTTGCCGCCCTTACGTGGCCCGCTGATGTATTGGTCCGTATGCGACCGGCTGTGGGAGGCAAGGTTTCAGCTGGCTCTTGCGCGGCCGCGTTATTGGCTCTCAAGCCGAAGAACCGTGGGCCGTTCCAATTGGTTCCCGTGATGAAGCGGGCGATTTCGGAGAGGCTAGCGTAGGTCTGGCCGGCATAAGTAAAGCCCTGGTCCTCGACCATGACTCGGTGGGATCGGCCTTTCCAGTCCCGCACCAGCACCGAGCCCGGTTTGACACGGCGCGGCAGCTCGATGCGGCTATTGGGCTTGGCCCGGTAATCTTTCACCAGTCGATTGAGTAGGTGCTGGGTTTTTTTGGACAGGCCACCATAAGCCTTTTCCTGGATGCGGTAGGCGATTGTGCGGCGCAATAGGTCGGGCCCAAACGCTTGGGGTGGCTTGGCCTGGAACAGCTCACGGTAGCGGGCGCGCAACTGTACGATCGGCAGGGCGGGTAAACCTGCAAGCTCGGCCTCAATGTCAGGGCGAGGGGGCTTATCGATCTCCCAGCGCAGCGGAACGGAAATCATGGTGCAACTCCCCCAACCCGGTAGATGCGCTGGCCGTCGATCTTCTCCGACATAAGCCTCAGTCCTAGCTTCTTCTTGACGGCTCCAGCCAGGAAGCCCCTAACCGAATGTGCCTGCCAGCCGGTAGCCTTCATCAAGGCGGCAAGCGTCGTGCCCTTGGGGCTCTTGAGCAGTTCGAGCACGCGATCATGTTTTGAGGTGCCGCTCGGCTGGCCTGTGAGTGCATGCCGGGGTACGTCGAGATTTGCGGCCTTGGCACTGACGGTCTTCTTTGCCGACTGGAACCGCTTTGGCTTGGTTTGTTTCGCTAATGTCTTGGTTGGGACCTTGCGGCCCGTAGTGCTGGTCTTTCTGGCCATGATGATCTCCTCATCCGTCCTGACAGCGGGGTGCTGCCACGAGTCCAACCCGGCCTGAGCCGGGTCAGCATGGTGAGGAGGGTCATACGGCTATTCTGGATCGACGGTGTATTCGCGTTTGAGTAGCAGAAGAGCCTTGAACGTCTCCTGGGCGCGAAAGGCCGGATCTTCAAAATCCATGACGATTTTCACAGCGCCATCGACATTGCCGCTCGCTGCACACAGATCGGCAGCCTTGGCATAGCTTGTTGCTTCTTCCAGCAATGCGCGGATTTGGATGAGCCAGCGCCTGGCTAGCAATTCAGCTGCGGCAGTCTCGGCGTGCGTGTCCATGTGACCTCCCTTGTTGGTCACCACACACGCTCCATTTGCCGCCAAAGTCGAGAGATATTCCGAGCAATCCTATAGCTTTGTCGCAAGGCTCTGGATCATCTTGTGATCAAGGGCGATGAGAGTGCCGATCAGCCCCGCGCGGCGACTAATTTCTTGGTTTTAGCCTTCTCAGGTTTGACCTTCTTAGCCCGGCTAACCTTACGCCCGGGCCTGAGCACTTGCGGTTTGGGCGCACCCCGGGGTGGCTGAACAAACAGTTCCCCGATGGACACATTAAGAACCTTGGCCAAGCGTTCCAGGACATCGACAGTGGGATTATGGGTTTGGCGCTCGATGCCGCCGGTATAGGCCCGGTCCACGCCGGCATCGAAGGCGAGGCGTTCCTGGGAGATGTCGCGCTCCACCCGGATCCGCCGCAGATTCCATGCCACCAATGCCCGCGCTTTCATTAACAAAAGCAAGCATTTGGAAGTACATTAAACCACTGGATATATACAACACATTATGGCAACGTGGCCCAGCACCGCGCCTTTGGCATGTGAGAAATTCTGGGATGGTATGAGAATGAAAAAGATCCTTTTTATCGTAGCTGTTATTTGCGTTCTTATATTTGTAGTTCTGAAGCAAAAAGATCGCCTCGGCTTTACGCCGGAAGCTCAACAGACAAGCCAAGAGTCATCAGCTGAACAGGATGAGAATTCTCTGTCCGCTGCGATCCAACTGAACGCTCAATGGGAAGAGACATTCGACAAAACGGGAAAATTCCCGGATCGACAAGATCCAGCATTTCATACGAAATTTGTAGAATTGCTGGCGTTTATTTCTCCGCGAAGTCCAAGTTACGCTGCGGCCCAAGCGCTTCGGGAAAAATTTGAAGTAAGACAAAAGAAAATAAATAACATTCTTGCTGCACAACGCAGGGATGCGATTAAGGCAGATTCTGAGGGAAGGGTAAGAGTTGCGAATACATTTGAAGAGACATTTCTAAAAAAAGGTCTTGATGTAAGTATCACTGTTTCGGGGCGAAAAAATACCACGCTAGAAATCAGTTACGTGCTGATGAACCGTCCCTTGGTCTACAAAATTACGAATGAGTTTGGTTTTCTAGAACGTGCATGGAACTTAGGATTTGAGAAAGTCATTCTTTCGAATGGATATGGCCTGTACACTAATCGATGGGTTTATGAAGTGCCAAAGAGTTGGTTGATCCAGCCCTATTGAAGTATTTCTTCCGCCCTGAATTCGACTGGGACGTGAACCCATAAATCTGCCTGTCGGACGGCTTGCCAGAGTCCGCTATGCACCAAAAGGCGACCAAATTCTGCAGCGCAGCTAAATGGCGCTATGTGCCAGACCAGATATGGTGACGATCACGCGGTCACCTCATCTGCGGTGAGTTTTCGCCCAAGCAATTATCGAGCTGCGCGATTTAGGATCTCGTCAACGCGATAGCTTCTTCAACGTGGTCATGGCTTGTGGAGCGGATTGCCAACATTGAAAAGAACCTGGATCAGACCAGGGCCGCTGAGCAAACATTGCATAAGCTATTTATCGGATTTCATGAGCAGATTCTTGCTCATGAGAACACTGGCATCGTCAAAAATTGATTGAAGCGGTTATCGCATGAAATTTGATAGGTTCAAATGAAGAACCTTGACATCAAGCTGATTTGTTTTCGATCGAATATCCGCCCGTTCGGGTCGTTTGTAACGTCGAGCAAAGCTGATCGCGTTAGATGAATTACAGAGCACCTGAGTCAGCGCGTCGACAAAATCGTCATTCTTACTTTCTGGGAACGTGACGATCTCATCGCGAAACTCTTTAAGGCCAGGTGCCGTTGCAACATAAAATACGTTGCCGCGCTCAATCATTGGCGCAATGTGCGCAGCATTATCCTGTTTGCTTCTCCTTGCAACGGTTGGCCACACGTAATTATAGCCATCGACTTTGAATTGTTGGCATAAGCCTCGTCCAACCCCACCACCATCAATAACAATCAAATCAGGTCTATGGATTTGATCTAGTTCTACAATTTTGTTTCTGACCTTGGTCAGGTCATGCTGAAACCGATGGGCCGCGATAATATACCAACAGCCGTCGCGATGACCCAATAAGAGCATCGCCGTATAATTCCCACCGCCTTCTGTTGCCGCAACATCAACACTCATAACGAGTTCGGAACAAGCGGGTGGTGCCTCACACGGTAAAAACCATTTCCAGTGAAATAGGCCGCCTTCCTGAGGTATAGGGTTCTGCTGGTATTGTGCTTCGAAATTGCGCGTGCCGAGTTTTTGTCGAAGGCTCTCTATTTCTTTGGCTCCATATCGCTGAGGCTGCAAATATTCTCCGGCGCGATAAATGTATTTTTTGTTTTCGCGAATCTCATAACTGAAATCTCGTTCGGCATATGCTGGAATTATTAGTGTTGTGACGTCATTAAAATTCATGAACGTGTCTGCAAGATCATCCACCCCGATGCGTTGCATCACCATGACAATGCCGCCCTTCTTCGGATCATCGAGCCGCGAAAGAGCTGTATTCAGGAGCCAATCTTTTGTCTTTTTTCGAGATGCCTCGCTGTCAATTTCTGATGGTTTGTTCGGATCATCGATAATGAGATAATCGCCACCAAATCCGGTAAGGGCGCCCCCAATGGAAGTTGCCATCCGATAGCCGTTCTGCGTTGTTTCGAATCGCTCGACGGCATCTTTCGAGGGGTTAATGACAGTGCCAGAAAAGATGCGATGATACCAATCGGATCGCATTATGCGACGGGTCTCGTCTGAAAGCTTGTTGGTCAGGGCCTCGCCGTAACTAATGTCGATTATGCGGGCCGACGGCTTACGACCCAGAATGAAGGCGGGCCAAGCGACCGACACGATCGTTGATTTCAAGCATCGTGGAGGCATCAACACCAATAGATGTTTGATCTCTCGACTCGTAATTTTATTCAGATGATATGCAAGGACCTCAATATGCCAATTGGACTCAAATTTTTTTCCCGGGTTCAATTCGTAAAAGCACATTTGGCAAAAAGCCAAGAAATCCCTTCGCAATATTAAATCAAGAGTACCGCGCTCAGTAGGGCCCATGATTATGGCTCCCTCTGTCGCTTTGCGAGCTCTCTCTCAAACCAGTCGTCGAGAATGGATTCCTCATGTTCATTTAATGAATCTGTAGAGCTGCGATCGTTTAGCTCGTCGATTTCGTCGGCATAGCGCAATACGGTTTCTCGAGGCCGATCGCGGCCCCGTATGGCATCATTCACCAGGCCTTTGGCGATCGCTTCGTTCCGGAAAATTGCTTTCTTGACGCCATTTTGCTCAACCACGATTTTGGAGTGCAGCTCCTTCTGGATAGCTGTTTTGAGACTCTTAGCTCCTTTTGGGCGTCCCTTCGGATTGCCCGATTGTCCTTTCTTGAACTGGGTGTGTCGTTGTGGGTTCTTGTATCCAACATTCCGCTGTCCTGTGCCTGGTTTGCGTGTCTGAGGCATTAACGCATCTCCTCTTGCAAGGGCTTCAACTCGTCAAACAATCGACCTGTCGCAACATGGACAGCTTTCCCGCCAGTCAGGACCTGCCAGCGCCGAATGGTGAGGTCGACATAAAGGGGGTCTAGTTCAATAATCCGCCCGATACGCTGCGTACGTTCGCAGGCAATCAGCGTGGTGCCGCTTCCGCCAAAGCAATCCAGGATAAGTCCATTACGGTGCGAGCAATCCTGAATCGCATCCATAAACATGGAGCAGGGCTTTACTGTTGGGTGAATATCAAGAGCCTCACGTCGGTTGGGTCCGGTATTTGCCCCTGGATAATTCCAGACGTTGGTTCGATAGCGACCTCGTTCACCTAGATTGAAGTTGTTGATGTGAGAGCCAGATCCATTCTTAAATACATAAACGAGCTCATGCTGAGAGCGATAGAATGAGCCCATCCCGGCATTTTCCTTAACCCAGACGCAGACGTTCTTCTGTTTGCCAAAAATGGGGTAGGCCGCGATCTGCAGCTCAAGTGAATGCGCGTGGTCCATGAACACATAGATGATCGCACCATCGGGCGTGACCTGCTTAATGCGCCCAAGGAATCGTCCAAGAAATTCTGCGAATTGCCGTTCGGTCAAATCCCCCGATGCGGCAACAAACTCGCGATGCGATGAACGCGAACTGCGTGCATGGCCTGCGATCCGGCAATTGTAAGGCGGATCGGTGATAACCATCTGCACCAGCTCACCTGTGAGCAGCGCGTCGTAGCTTTCCGTTTCTAATGCGTTACCGCAGAACACGCGGTGCTTGTCGAGAAACCATAAATCGCCAAGCTGTGAAACGGCTTGGTGCCCGAGCGGCGGGAGCGCGTCATCTTTGTCAACAGTCTCAAAGGCCAGAATTCGGTCAATGTCCGCGCTATCAAAACCGGTAAGGGTTGCATCAAAATCATTGTTGGGGAGTGTGAGCTCTTCCAGTTCAAGCTTAAGTTGGGGCAAATCCCAGCTGGCAAGCTCAGCAATTCGGTTGTCGGCAATTGCAAACGCGCGTTTTTCAAATTCTGTTAGGTGGGAAACGACAATGACGGGAACTTCGTTGAATCCGAGCTCCCGCGCGCAAATAAACCTCGCGTGACCTGCCAGTAGACGTCCGTCGGGGTCGACAACAAGGGGCGCAAACACTTTAAAGGAAGCAATCGAGCGCCGAAGCGTTGCGATCTTCTTTTGCTTATGGATCCGAGTAGGGCGACTGTTTGTGCGCACCTGATCGATCGACCGCCATTCGATCGTGGCAGTTCTGAGGAACTGCTCGAGTTCGGAAAACGATTTCCCTGAGTTGTGGCCGATCTTCTCTCGTGATTGGACCAGAAAGCTCCCGCCAGTAAGTCGCTTAATCATCGACAGCCCCTTAAAGATGGCTGTCGAAGGCGATAAGGGCGCGCAACGACAGCCGGTTAAAACCGACCAACCATTTGCGACGCCCTCCTTGGCGATGCTTGCAGACTGTCACGCGTCCCGGTGGGACATTGAGCCAAAGGTGGTCTGCCGGACCTCAGGCAAAGAGCGTGTGCGATTAGAATCGCGATGTAATCAAAATGGTGCAGTTTTCATTATTGTCAACCAAAATATGAATCGTCCAATTTCTTCGACCTAAGGGCATCATTCTCAAACGCGCTTGGCTTGCCGCTAAGCAAGAGAACGAGATTGCAGTTGATTGCAAAAGGAAACCAAGCGCGATCCGTACAGGTGCCCTAAGGCCGCATATGCCACGGAGGGAGAATTGCAGTTAACTGCACAATATAAGCTGCCACGCGTAACGGGTAATTTGCAGTTGATTGCACAAGGTGACGGCTTGTGCGCCGGTGTCAGTCAAAGGCCGATAATTTGGTGTAGGAGTGCCGAGATGTGGCGCACCTCGACGCGGGAGGGCATTGAGCGGGCGCCGCGGATCCGGGCGTCTGTGGCCGGCTCAGCGTGAGGACAGACTCAAATTTCATGGGTTAGACCCACAAGAGGCGTAATCGGACTCGCTTCAGGCCAAATGACGCAGCATGGATGCATGCGCTCCATTAGTTCATCATTCGCGTAATGGGCGTTATGGAACAACGGAACGCAGTGCTGTCACTTTCGTGATATGGGTTGAATGGCTCAGCTGCGGCTGTGTGCCCCTGTGCAGCGGGGTCATGCGTCCACGCCAACTCAACAGCTGAAAAATATCTTAATGCCGGATTGAGCTAATGACAAACGAGCAAACCGACAAAGTGCATCTGAGTCCTGAGGATCACGCGCGCTTGCGGGAACTTCGCGCACAAAAACCCGCACGACATGCACCTGCGCCAGTACGAACGCGAGGCGCCATATTTGCTGACCGAGTAGCCGAGACGGTGGGGTCGTGGCGCTTTATCATTATCCAGAGTGCTATGCTTGGCATTTGGATTATTTTGAACATGGTGGCGTTTATCAACCACTGGGACCCTTATCCATTCATCCTGCTAAATTTGGTTCTTTCCTTCCAAGCTGCCTATACAGCGCCCATCATTATGATGAGTCAGAATCGTCAATCCGAGATTGACCGCAAGCAAGCCGAGCACGACTATCGAATAAATGTAAAAGCGGAACTCGAAATTGAATTGCTGCACAACAAGATTGATGCCTTGCGCGAGCAGGAAATCTTGAAGCTGACTAACATCATTCAACGGTTGTCCGCGCACCTTGCGCCTGATCTTGTCGCTGCGATCGAGGACGAGGTAGGGCCGCGCAAGTGACCTGCTCCCGTGAAACGCCCCGATTATGGCTCTGTCTTTTGGTACATCAAGGAAGGATTGTTTAGCAGCCAGTGCGCCAGTAGTGCTCAGCTCAACATATCAGGACACGATCCGTCACGTCCGCCTCGAACGCTTGCCTTTCGGCACTATACGGGCGGACTCGAAGATCTCCGGATTTCCGCCCAATGTTCGGGTCAGCACCGCCGCTTCGCCAATCACCGTCGCCCGCATGACGGGAATCGTGTCGTCGTTAAAGCGAGATTCGGGCCCCGACAACAAAAGTGCTCCAGATACACTCTGGTGAGTTGCGAAAACCGGGCAGACAATGGCCGACACGCCGGCAATCCGGTTGCTGGGAGAGGCGATGGCGACGACTTCGCGGCGTACCCTGTCGTAGATTGTTCCCTCCCAGCCATGAAAGGCCGACAGCACCAGCGAGCATGCACTGTCGTCGATGGCGAAGCGGGCGCCCTCGCCGACGCCGGCGTCACGCACGGGGTGCGGCGATGGAATGCGGTGCAGGCACACTTCGCTGCCGCCATCGCGGACATAGAAAGAAGATGTCTCTCCGGTCTTTGCAGTCAGGCTGCGCAACACAGGCACGACAGCGTCGCGCAAATTGAATGTGCTCTGATAGAGCCGGGCCAGTGGAAACACGGAGGCGCCTAGGCGAAAGCGGCCATCATTTATCCGCTGCAAATAACCGAACCGCAGCAATGAGTCGCAAAGGCGCAAGATGGTGCTTTTGTAGAGACCGGTCAGTTTGGCCAGGTCGGCTAGCGACAGAATTTCCTTGCCCTGTTTGAATGCCTCCAGGATGGACAGCCCACGTTCCAGCGAAGCCACCCCGCCGGAGGGCTTTTCTGCGATATCGCCGGTTGAACGATCGATCAATTTGACAGGCTCCCGGTTCTGATATGTAATTTATGAAATAGAACATCGTTCTATCAGACAGAACGATAGATGTCCAGGGAGTACGAGACCATGAGACAGTATTGCCTTCGGAGGATCGTGCCATGACGTCATCCTCGCAGCCCAAAACCATGCGGACATGGATCGCCGATCTCGATGCAGCAGGCGAATTGATCCGTATTGATAAGCCGGTTGATCCCTTAACCCAGATGGGTTCGCTGCTTTATCAATCGCGTGAGAAAGCCTTACTGTTCGAAAATCTTCCGCACGGTTGGCGTTCGCTGGGCCAGGCGCCGGCCAACGTGCGGCATGCCGCGCTTGCGTTTGGCGCAACCGAAGACACGGTCGTACCAAAAATTGCAGCCCGCATGGGCAAGCTGATCAAACCGGTGTTGGTTGCCGATTCCGATGCGCCGGTGAAGGCAAAGCGGTTCACGCGCGATCAATTCAATCTCACCCACCTGCCGGTGCATAAGGCGGGAATTAAGGATGCGGGGCCGGTGATCGGTTCTGGACTGGTAGTCAGCAAGGATCCCGACACCGGTGAGCGCAACGTCAGTTTCCACCGATTGCAGATCAAGGGTCCTAACAAGTCAGGCATTCTGCTCTACCCGCGCCACACCTGGCGCAACTACGCCAAGTACCAGGCACGCAACGAGCCGATGCCGGTGGCGATCTTCATCGGCCACCACCCGCTCTATTATGCCGCCGCGGCCACGACTGCCGCCTATGGCCTTGATGAATTCGAGATCGCCGGCGGTTATCTCGAGGAAGCGGTCCGCTTGGTCAAATGCGACACCGTCGACCTCGAAGTACCAGCAGACGCCGAGTTAGTGCTGGAAGGCCATATCCCGCCGCATTACCGCGAAGAAGAAGGGCCGTTCTCGGAATTCCAGGATTATTACGTGACCGGCACGGGCAACAATCCGGTGGTAGAATATCAACACATGACCTGCCGAAACGACGCCATTTTCAAGAACCTCCAAAATGGCTCGGAAATGGAGGGTTGCGTCTTTCACAAGATTCCGATGAGCGCCGCCATCTTCCGCCGCCTCAAGGACGTCGGCGGCGGTCCCAACCTGCACAACGTAATGGTCCTGCCCGGCATTTTCGCGGTTGTCGTGCAAATGACGCCGCGCGCCTACGGCGAAGCCAAGAATCTGCTGATGGCCGCGCTGTCGTCGGAATACCAGCACTCCAAACTTGCCATCGCCGTCGATCAGGATGTCGACATCTTCAACCATTCCGAACTGTTGTGGGCTCTGAACACGCGCGTCGACCCTGACAAGGATGTCGTCATCATTCCCGGCACTCACAACCACGCGATGGACGCGAGCTTGACCGAGTTGGGCGCACCGGGCACCGGACTGTGGCAACGTTTCGGATCGAAGATGCTGATCGACGCCACAAAGCCCCCGCCGACAGACGCGGCGGCCCACGCTGCGCTGGAACGGATCCGTCCGGCCAATCCGCAGTTACGGCTCGAGGATTTTGTAGCGGCCGAGTCGCTACCTCTGGTCAAGGCGCTGCCTAAGATCTTTTTTGGTTCGAAAATGATGCACGGGCGCTGAGCCGCGCCCGCATCTTGGATAATAACGGTCATTTGGCAGATCGGAATCCGCCTGGTTACAGACGGACGTCGACGCCCATGTTTGCGCTACGAAGCTGAGGGTCGAACGCGTGTTGGCCCGGAGTCTTCGCTAAGCTAGCGGGAGAAACAACAACATTTAAAGTACCGGGAGGAAGCATGACATCCGATAGCGTGGACATCGCGGCCTTTATGGATGGTCGCAGGATGAGCCCGTACCAATACATGGTGATCGCTCTCTGCGGGCTGACCATGATAGCTGACGGCTTTGACACTCAGGCAATCAGCTACGCGGCGCCGCTGATCGCAAAGGAATGGGGGTTGTCCCAGGCAACCCTTGGCCCCATCTTTTCCTCTGGTCTGGTTGGTTTGATGGTCGGCTATCTGATCCTGCCGCCACTTTCAGACCGCTTCGGGCACCGCCCGTTAATCATTCTCGGAGCCGTCTTCTTCGGAATCTTTACGTGGCTCACGGTCTACGCCCATGGCCTGATTGAGCTTATGGCCTTGCGCTTCCTGGCCGGGATCGGACTAGGCGGCGTGGCACCGAGCGCGGTGGCCATGACCTGCGACTTCAGCCCGCGGCGATCTCGGGCCACCTTCGTCCTGATTATCTATTGCGGCTTCTCGCTTGGCTTCGTCATCGCGGGGCTTTTGGCCGCCAAGCTCATACCCAGCTTCGGCTGGCGGGCGCTGTTCCATGTCGGCGGCCTTGCGCCGCTGGCGCTCGTTGTGCTTCTGGTGCCTTTCCTGCCGGAATCGCCTGATCACCTGGTGTCGCGCAAGTCGAGCGGCGAGAAGGTTGCTGCCATTCTGCGGCGCATCGACCGGACCCTTAACCTGAGCCTGAGCGCCACGACGTCGTTCACCACCGCCGAGCGGGAGACAGGGGGCGTGGTCCAGCGGCTTTTCCAGCAGCGGCGCGGCCTTTCGACCGCACTGCTGTGGCTGGTTTTTTTTATCAACCTCGCCGAGTTCTATGCCTTACAGAGCTGGCTGCCCACGGTGCTGCGCGGGTTGAACTATTCGATGGACCAGGTGGCGCTGACCACCTCACTAACGACGATCGGCGGGATCCTCATCGTTTTCGTTGTCGGGCCCTGCATGGACCGGCTGGGATCCTATACGACGGTCTGCATTCTCTACCTGGCGGGGGCGGTGGTCATCGTGCTCACGGGTCTGGTGCTCACGATGCCAATTGGGGTGGTCATGGTGGCCACCTTCCTGACCGGAGTTTGCATTAGTGGCGGGCAGAAGAGCGCGATCGCACTGGCGGCGATCCATTATCCTGCCGCGATCCGGTCGACCGGGGTCGGTTGGGCCTTGGGAATGGGACGTCTTGGAGGCATCGCCGGGCCGCTGGCGGTCGGCGCGCTATTCAGCACCGGCTGGACGCCGCAATGGATCTTCTGCGTCGCCGGCGTGCCGATGTTCATTGCGGCAATAGCCATTCTCCTCATTGCCCGTGGCCGCCAACAAGCGGTAGCGATGGAGCAGGAACAGGTTGCCGCCCGGGTGGCGTAGTTCGCCGCGGAATGATGGTTGGATAGGAGGGATCTCCGTGAAATTGCCCCTGGTGGTTGCCATTACCGGTGCGACCGGTGTGATCTACGGCGTCGAATTGCTGAGGGTGCTGAAACAGCTGGGCGAGCCTGCCCACCTAATCCTGAGCGAATCGGCGGTGCGCAACTTCGGCATCGAGACCGATTACGCCGTCGACGAAATCGAAGCGCTGGCGGACGTCGTCTACAAGAACAAGAATATCGGTGCCGCTGTCGCCAGCGGCTCATTTAAGACACGGGGCATGGTGGTGGTACCTTGCACCATCAAGTCACTTTCGGCGATCGCCAATTCCTATACCGCCAATTTGGTGGTGCGCGCCGCCGACGTTACGTTGAAAGAGCGCCGCCGCTTGGTTTTGATGGTGCGAGAGACGCCGTTGCATAAAGGCCATCTCGAACTGATGACGCGCTGTGCTGACCTCGGGGCCGTGATCCTGCCGCCAATGCCGGCCTTCTATCACGGACCGAGGACTATCATGGACCTGATCCATCAGAGCATCGGCAAGGTGCTCGATCAGTTCGATATCGAGCATAACCTCTTTGAGCGGTGGGCCGGAGGCAAGCGCAAGCGGCTGACGGAGCCGATTGAATCGGTGGACGAATGAGCTTGTCGAAATCATATTTGCCAATGTGAGAAAGATTGCAGCCGGCCACGCAATGCGTGATGTCGCTGGGGCTAGATGGCGACGGCACCCCATAGCTGTTTGCGGACGTACGTTCACGAGGTTTCCGACACGCATTCACGCAATACTTACGTGAGGTGCCGTCTTGCCATCGCCCAAGTCTCGTTTGGATGCGTGGCCACCTTCCGACGCATCTAGCCCGACCAGCCGGCAGGCCCGCCGCTGCGAGTAGCTCTTCTGTTTGATCGCCTAGGTCACAGCACGCTTCGTAAGCTGGGCGTCAGAAGTTTTTCCGAGCCTCTCCTTCAGCGTCGACACGCCATGTTGCGCTTCTTCAGGTCCGCCTCAGAGCGGCGGTCGCGCGTCCGCGGAAGGTCCGGAAGCGTGATCTTCCGACACGTCCCGATCGCTGTTGGAACAATGACGTTCTTATTTCCTTTTCCTGCGCTGAAAAACTTGATTGTCCCAGTCGCGTCTTCCAACGGCGCGACAAGTTCGCTTCGGTCGGCTCGCGTTGATGTCACTCTTGCTCCTGTTCCACGCTCTCAATCCAATCATAAGTTAAAGTATCAGTCCGTATTATGGAAATAAAAAAGATCGCAGATGGCTTGTTTGTTATCGCGTTCGCAATTCTAATTGATGATCAAAATCGGATTGGCGGCGACCTATCTCATAATGTGGTCCTTGCGTGGTGGTTTGATCACGGCCGACCTTCAAAAAGAATTGCACGGAAAATTCGTGCGGCGGGTGGACTTTTCCTACCCGCGAGGGGGGAAGAAATGAAACGAGCAATCGCTGCCGCCTTCGGCGGAGCGCCCTTTCATGCATGCATGATCCACCTTCGGCCGTTGCTCCGAGCATCGGTCGACGGCCTTGCCACGGCACGATCGCCCCATAACGACAGGAAGCCGCCGCGGTGATTGTCGGAGTTCAACCGCAGCCATCCAACAGGAAGGAAAATTGATGACACATCAGAATCTCGCGCTGGCGAAGGCAGCACCCGTCGCCGACTTGGCGGCGCAAGTGCCGGCGCTCGCCTATGAAGATCTTCGTCAGTGGCTCGCAGCGGCCGACGCCTTGGGCGAGGTGCGCCAAGTCAATGGCTTGAGCTGGGAGAAGGAGATCGGCGAAGTCGCCGAGCTTGCGCTTCACAGCGATGCCGCACCGTGCATGGTATTCGGCGATGTTCCGGGCAGCCTCAAGGGCTCACGGGTGCTGGTCAACTTCTTTGGCGGTAAGCGCAAGAACATGACCCTGGGCTTCGATCCGGGATTATCCAAGCTCGACCTCAGCGAAGCCTTCAGGCTTAACTACATGGCGGACATGAAGCTCATTCCGCCCCGGCTGGTGGAGACTGGACCGGTGTTCGAGAACATCCTGATGGGCGACGATATCGATATCACCAAGTTCCCGACGCCGTTGTGGCATGACAAGGACGGCGGCCGCTACATCGGCACCGGTAGCTACGACGTGACGCGCGATCCTGACGAAGGCTGGATCAATTGCGGCACCTACCGGGTGATGATCCACGACAAGAAATCCGTCGGGCTCTATATCTCTCCCGGCAAGCATGGTCGCATCCACCGCGACAAATACATGGCGCGCGGCAAGCCCATGCCGGTGTGCATCGTGGTGGGCGGCGATCCGCTTACCTTCCTGCTGGGCTGCAGCGAAGTGCCCTATGGCGTCTGCGAATACGACATCGCCGGCGGCATGCGCGGGCGGCCGATGGACGTCGTCCTTGGCAAGCATACCGGACTTCCCTTTCCGGCAAATGCCGAGATCGTCATCGAGGGCTTCGTCGAGCCGGGCAACCTGCGGCCGGAAGGTCCGTTCGGGGAATGGACCGGCTATTACGCCAGTGATTGCCGCGAAGAACCGGTCCTTGACATCAAGGCCATCTACCATCGCAACAATCCCATTATCCTCGGATGCCCGCCCCAGCGGCCGCCGGATGAAATCGCCCGCTACCGCGCGGTGGTGCGCTCGGCGCTGTTGCGCGACAGCCTCCAGAAGGCTGGCCTGTCGGGAATCAATTCGGTATGGGCGCACGAAGTGGGCTCGGCGCGGTTGCTGCTGGCGGTGGGCATCACCCAGCGCTACCCCGGCCATGCGAGCCAGGTCGGCCACGTCGCCAGTCAATGCCATGTCGGCGCCTATTGCGGCCGTTACGTGATCGTCGTTGACGACGACATCGATGTTTCCGATCTTGAGGAACTGATGTGGGCGGTGGTTACCAGGTCCGATCCGGCAACCTCGATCGACATTATTCACAAGGCCTGGAGCACGCCGCTCGATCCGCGCATCGAACCCGAGCGCAAGGCCGCCGGTGACAATACCAACAGCCGCGCCATCATCGATGCCTGCCGGCCTTGGCATTGGCGGGACCAGTTCCCTGCGGTCAATCAGCCGACCTTGGAGCAGCGCCGCGCCGCTATCGAAAAGTATGGCCACCTGTTGGAATGACCGGGAAGTTGCTCGACAAGGGGGCCGTTCGCGGCAACGGTCCCCGCACAGCTTGAAGGCGCGGCATGGCATCGTGATCTAGTCCCGGGGAGGGTCATTGTGAAAAGACTCATACTGGTCCTGACGGCCGTTTTGTGTTTGTTGACGGTGACGACATTCCCGACACTGGCGGGCTACCCCGAAAGGGACATCACCTTTATTATTCCCCATGGTCCGGGGGGCACTTTCGACACTTATGTGCGGGCGATCTCGGCAGCACTCGAACGGTACCTGCCCAACAAGATCAATGTGGTGCCGACCAATATGCCCGGCGCCAACATGACGAGGGCGATCACTGCCGCGTACCGTGCCAAGCCCGACGGCTACACCATTGCCATATTCGACATTCCCGGCGGGCTGCTGGCGCAGATCGTCGGCAATCCGCGGCCATCCTACGACCTGTCCAAATTCACTTGGCTCGCCAGCATCGGCAGCGACCAGTATGGCCTCGCGGTCAACGGCTCGTCAGCGATCAAGTCGGTCGAGGACATGAAGGCACTGGGCCGGCCGGTCAAGCTCACCACCACCGGGGCTGGCACCTCGTCCTACATGGCCGCGAAGATCGCCACTGACATCATGGGCATCCCCAGCAGCATCATCAGCGGCTATCGCGGTTCCAGTGAGTATATCATCGGTGCCATCCGCGGCGATGGCGACGGCACCATCGCGGTGCTGCCGATGCTGCACAAATACAGGAAATCGGGCGATCTGCGGACGATCGCCGTGTTGGCGCCCACGAGCTCGGTCGCTGGTGTTCCCGACGCGGTTCGGCTCGGCCATCCCGAGCTCTCATTGCTGGCCCTCCACCGCCTGATTGGCGCTCCGCCCGGCCTGCCCGAAAATATCCGGCAGATCCTGGAAAAGGCCCTGCTTGCCGCCATGAAGGATCCCGAGACCGTTCGCATCATGGCCGCCGCCGGGGCTGAAATGCAGCCGGAAGATGGTGCCCGCGCCGCCGAAATCCTGAAAGCCAGTTTCGATTTCTTCTCCCGCTATCGCCATTACATACCGCAGCCGTGACGGAAGATCGGCAACGCAGTGCGGTCAGCCAGGAGGGAATATGTACGAAACCGTCGTGTTGTCGCTGCAGCATTTCAACTCCATCCAGAATCTGGCCTTCCTGTTGATGGGAACCCTGATCGGCCTAGTGTTCGGCACCGTACCCGGCTTGGGCGGCGCCACCACGCTGGCGCTGGTCATGCCGCTGACCTACGGCATGGACACCACCTCGGCGATGATCCTGGCCGGCGGCTTGATGGGCTCGGTGGCTATGGGTGGCTCGATCACCGCGGTGCTGATTAATACTCCCGGCTCGGCCCCCAGCGCCGCCACCTGCCTGGACGGTTATCCCATGACCCAGCAGGGCCGTGCCGGTGTCGCCATCGGTGCGCTCGCTTCGTCGACCTCGCTCGGCGCGCTGATCGGCGTGTTCTCGCTGCTGGCGGTGCTGCCGGTGGCCCGCAAGCTGGTGATGGCGTTCGGCCCGCCCGAATTCTTCCTGTTGGCGGTGTTGGGGATGACCGCCATCTCCATCTCGGCCGGCGGCAAGCTGGTGCGCGGCATGATGGTCGGCACCGGCGGTGTGGTACTGTCCTTCATCGGTTATGACGCAGTCAACGGCGGCCAGCGCTTCACCTTCGGTTCGGAGTACCTGTCCGAGGGCATCCCGCTGGTGCCGGCCATGCTCGGCTTGTTCGCCGTATCCGAGATGATTGATCTCGCGGTGCGTGGCGGTGCTGTGGCGAAGCTGGGCTCCAAGACCGAATTCGCCGGCATCTGGGAGGGGGTGTGTGCCTCGTTCAAACACTGGCCGGTCGTGCTGCGCAGCTCGCTGATCGGCACCATCGAGGGTTCGATACCGGGGGTCGGCGGCACCGCCGCCAGCTTCCTCGCCTATTCCGTGACAGTGCAGGCCGACAACCATCCCGAGACCTTCGGCACCGGTCGGGTCGAGGGCGTGATTGCCCCTGAGGCAGCAATCAACGCCAAGGAAGCCGCCTGCCTCATCCCGACCCTTACCTTCGGCATCCCAGCCGGGATCGAGATGGCGGTATTCCTGGGCATGCTCATCCTGCACGGCATCGAGCCCGGACCGATGCTGCTGCTGAATCACAGCGACACCATCTATGCACTGGTCATCGCGTTGACCCTATCCTGCCTGATCGGCGCCATTGTCGGCATGGTGTGCATCAAGCCGCTGGCCCTCATTACCAGGATCGATGTCCACATCCTGGTGCCGCTGATCCTGGCAGTGTCGGCGGCCGGTACCTATTCGATCCACCAGCAGCCCTATGATGTGCTGGTGACCGCTGCGTTCGGCGTGTTCGGCTATCTGCTGCGTCGCTTCGAATATCCTCGTCTGCCACTGGTGCTGGCGCTGGTGCTGGGGCCAGTGGCCGAGCGCAGCTTTCAGCAGACCATGATGATCACCGACGGCAGCTGGCGGATCTTTTTCGACCATACCGTCTCGGAAGTCCTGATGGGGGTAATCGCGCTCGCCATCGTCCTGCCGCTGTGGCGCGGGGTGCAGCACCGCCGCCTTGCCACCAAGGGGGGTGCCGCATGATCGAACCCGAACCCAATCCGGACGCCGCCAAGGGAGATTGGCAGGACTATGTGGCGCCGTTGGTGGCGCTGGCGTTGGCATTGACCTTCCTGGCGCTATCCTATCAGCTCGGCGAGACGAGCCGCGGCATGCCGCTGCTATTCATCTACAGCAACCTGGCATTTGTGCTGCTGGACATTCTGGTGCGGACCGACTGTGTGTTAGGGCGCGTGCTCAAGCCGCTGGTCTCCCCCGGCGGCAAGCCCATGCGCATCTTCGGCGCTGGGCACAAGGTCGGCCGCGAATGCGGCGCGATCGCCTGGATATTATCCTTTTCGGCGGCGATCCTGCTGCTTGGGATGCTGATCGCCATCCCGATGTTCGCGAGCCTCTACATGCTGCTGTGGGCGCGTTTCCGGCCGACCAAGGCGCTCCTGGGAGCCGCAGCCATCAGCGCCGGCATTTGGCTACTATTCGAGGGTGTGCTGCGGGTGGAGCTTTACCGCGGCATGCTGTTTCCCTAGGTAGCGTGGTCCGCCCTTCTTGAGGCGATCAAGTAAGATCGCTGACCTTTGCGAGAGGAGAGGAACGGACCGATGGATATCGTGGTTCTTGAGATTGGCCTGGGCAAGAATTCTTGTAGCGGGGCCGGGCTGAATGCGGCGGCCAGGTTGTGCTTACGCCGTCGGCTGAAGCTGGAGGCGGTGACGTCGTTTGCTCGACAATAGTCGGGCGCGGGAGCGGCTGATTGCCGAACGGGCGGCGCGGATCAACCATCTACGGGGCAATGTTGCTTGAGCACGGGATTATCGTGCCCTAGGGACTGAGGACGCTGGAAAAGGAACTGGCCGGCATCCTGGCTGACGCCGCGCCGAACACACAGCCGCTCCTCCAGCAACTGCAGTCGCCAGGTTCGGTTGGACGTCGAACTGCTGCGCCAATTCGGTCAGCGTCTTGTCGCCCTTGATGGCGGCCAAGGCTTCCTTCGCCTTGAAGGTCGGGGAATACGTCCAGCGTGCACGTCTCATGGTCCTTCCTCCTGCGCGGCATCTTCGCCGCACTCAGGCAGGGAACCCATTTATCCTGCTGCCCGAATTTCCTAGGTCAGATCATAAGTCCGTATTATGAAAATAAAAAAAGCGCAAATGGCTTGCTTATTATTGAAGCCTGCACATTAAATTGATTATTGATTGGTAATCATATCGCTTCTGACGAGCTGTCACTTCTCTGATGTCGATATAAAAAACAGTCCATATAATGGCTACTTTATCGGAACATATGGAAAGTGACTATTGTGGGCAATATCCAGGCGGGTGATACATGAAGTTGGCCAGCAGTTGCTTTCAGGACTATGGCAGGATTCCAAGCGAGTGCGCCTTCGCCGCACCCCATCCCGAGACCCGAATAGCCCTTTCGAACAACCTCAATCCGGATCTGGAGTGGAGAGACCTGCCCTCTGGCACGAAGTCCCTTGTTCTGATCTGCAAGGACCCTGACGTGCCGTCAGTCCTCGAAAACTTCAACCAAGAAGGCCGGGTGGTAGCGGCAAGCATTCCCCGCATCGACTTGCATCACTGGGTGTTGGTCGATCTCGACCCTGCGCTGGGAAGTATCGGCAAAGGAGAGTTCTCGAATGCCATCGTTCCTCGCGGCAAACCAGGGCCGGAGGCACCCTGTGGCACTCGCCAGGGGCTCAACGATTACACGAAATGGTTTCGCAACGATCCGAATATGTCTGGCAACTATTTCGGTTACGATGGTCCGTGTCCTCCGTGGAATGACGAACTCGCGCACCGTTACATATTCACCCTTTACGCGCTCAATGTGGCCAAGTGTCCCATATCGGGTTCCTTTACCGCGCCCGATGTACTGCAGGCAATCCAAGGAAGCGTTCTAGGAACCGCCCCACTTACCGGGCGGTATAGCCTGAATCCGGTTGTAGTCCTGTAGTCGGGACGGCAGGTAACCTCGAGCGGAAAATGAGTCCAGACGCCGACATTGCGACCACAGTCCGCGCGGCATTGCAGGAAGATATCGGCAGTGGCGATTTTACATCTATGCTGGTCTCGGCCGACAGCCGAGCCTGGGCCACCGTGGTCAGCCGTGAAACCGCCGTGCTTTGCGGCAATCAATGGTTCGAGCATTGCTTCCATGAGTTGGATTCGGAAGCGGAAGTGCACTGGCTCGCACAGGAGGGGGAACTCGTCGGCGCAGGACAGGTCCTGTGCGAAATCAAGGGCAACGCACGTGCCTTGCTGACGGCCGAACGCACAGCCTTAAACTTCTTGCAGACACTTTCTGCAACCGCCACAGCGACCCGGCACTACGTGGAAGCAACTACTGGAACACGTGCGCGCCTTTACGACACCCGCAAGACACTGCCCGGGCTCCGCGCGGCGCAGAAATACGCGGTGAGGGTGGGCGGCGGCTTTAACCACCGCATGGGGTTGTCCGCGGGAATCCTGATCAAGGAAAACCACATCGCGGTGGCTGGTGGGATCGCACAAGCGTTGCACGCTGCAGAGCAGATCGCGCCGCCAGGCGTGTGGGTGCAGATTGAGGTGGAGAATTGCGATGAATTAATCGCTGCGCTTGCCGCTGGAGCAAAACTGATCTTGCTCGACAATTTCAGCATTGTGCAAATGCATGAGGCCGTGGCGATCACAGACAGGCGCGCGGAGCTGGAGGCCTCGGGAGGAATCACCTTGGCCAATCTGCGAGAGATTGCCGAAACCGGCATAGACCGCATCTCGATCGGAAGCATTACCAAAGACGTGAAGGCAGTGGATCTGTCGATGCGCATCACCTGCGAAAGCCAGATGGACAATGAAGGATGGGGAAGCGCATGTCGCAGCGACTCGTCACTGATGTATTGAGCCTGTCCGGTTCCCCATTAATGTGCTCGACTCAATCCTTGCAGGAAGCCCCCCGGGCGAAGTCCGTCCATTTTGTTGCCTCGAGCAAATTGCCTACTAGATGGGGTACGTATACGGCGTTTGCTTTTGTTGATGACGCAGGTAAGGAGCATTTGCTTCTCGCCATGGGTGACGTGGCCAACGGGGAGCCGATGTTGGCGCGCATCCATTCCGAATGCCTCACAGGCGACGCCCTTTTCAGCTTGCGTTGCGATTGCGGTCATCAACTCCGCAGTGCCTTGGCGCGGATTGGCGACGAAGGGCGCGGGGTGCTGCTCTATTTGCGTCAGGAAGGCAGGGGGATCGGTCTGCACAACAAGATCAGGGCATACGATTTGCAAGACCGGGGTGTAGACACGGTCGATGCCAATATGTGGCTGGGATTCGATGCGGATGCGCGTGACTATGGGATATGTAAGCCGATGCTCGATCATGTCGGTGCGCATCGGTTGCGGCTGATGACTAATAACCCGGCCAAGATGGCCGCGATGCGCGACCTGGGCATCGAGGTGTTGGAACGTATAGCCCTACCGGTCGGGCGAAATCCCCACAATGAAGCCTATCTCGAAACCAAGGCGCGTCGCATGGGGCACCTGCTGGAAGGTTGAGGGCTGCGCAGGCATGAATAAGTTGATCCATAAACAGTAGGCTTGAGCCATCTAAGCACAGCCGCTTCTGATCAAAACATGTTGCATGTCGTAGACTGACTTCGATACGAGGGGATGTCCCACGCCGATGTTATGGACCTGCGTCTCATCGAAGTGCCGAGGGATCAGCAGGATGGGATCGCGATTTTGGCGATAAGCGGCCATCGAAATTCAGTGTCGCTGAGGACGGGAGTCATGGATGAGCCTCGTCATCCAGAGAAGTCTCCAATTTGGTCACCTCTATCCGGATCAACGATGCCAGCTCTTTCTGGCGTTCCTCTGTCATCCGGCCGTTGATCGCGCCGATGCTGATTGCCAGGAATGGTTCGCCGGACCGGGAGCGGATCGGCAAACCCAAGGAGGTTGCCCCTGGCGTGATTTGCCTGTCATTCAACGCGTAGCCAAGTTTCTGTGATCGTCTCATCAAACCCATCACGGTGGGCACCGTCAAATTGTTATATGCGATCAGGCGCAGCGCGTTGGCCGATATGATCTTCTGTATCGCTTGGTCGGGCAAGGACATCAGAAGCGCCAAGCCGCCTGCTCCGACACCCAGCGGCCGGCGTGTGCCAACATCCAGGGTGAGTGTTCTGATGGGGAATGAGCCTTCCTTGCGATCGATGCAGACGCTGTCAAAGCCACTCCGTATCGTTAAGAAGACGGTATCGCCAGTCTTCTCGGCGAGCCGCGTAAGCGATGGGGCGCAAATATCGCGTAGATTGAAATTGGTGGAAGCGGCTAACCCGAGCTCAAAGATGAGATGCCCAAGAAAGTAGCGGCGGGTTTCTCGGTCCTGTTTAACCAAGCCTTCCGCCATCAGGCATTTCAGAATGCGATGAGCGGTGGGGCGCTCGAGCTTAGCGTGTCGTGAGATATCGACCAGCCTGAGTCCTATGCTGTTGCCAGAAGCTATAAGGCGCATTACTTGCGCGGCGCGTTCAATGCTCTGGGTCCCCGAACTGGGTTTGTCGTTGGTTTCCATCAAAATCATCGCCTAATGTTCCATTTTGTGGAAAGATATTTAGTATGCTTGAATTGTCAATTGTTGATTATATTTGGTAAATTAGCTGAAGAAACAGTGCGTTTGCAGTGAGGGGATAGTTGATAATATTTTGAAATGTGGACTTGCGTAATAAGCGCATCGCTTAACGACCCCGCCCTGATTCACAGGCCACAATGCATGCACCTTGCGAAGGGACACGCCATGGAAGACCATGTGATATTGGTGGACCAGACTGACAATGAGATGGGGATCGCCGAGAAAATGGCCGCGCACAGGACCGGTCAGCTTCACCGAGCCATCTCTATCTTTGTCTTCGATTCTGCCGGCAGGCTTCTGCTGCAAAAACGAGCCTCCGCGAAGTACCACTCGGGAGGACTCTGGAGCAATACTTGCTGCAGCCATCCACGGCGGAACGAGCGGAGCGCTGACGCAGCACGCCGACGGCTGCAAGAGGAAATGGGCATCGACTGCGAGGTGTTAAAGGTTTTCGACTTTATCTATCGCGCCGAATTTTCGAATGGCCTCATCGAACACGAATACGACCACGTCTTCTTTGGCCACTACGATGGTGATCCTAGGCCGAATCCAAAGGAGGCGGAGGATTGGAAATGGGCAGACCTGACTGAGCTCAGCGCCGATGTGAAAAAACATCTGGGCAGCTATAGCTTTTGGCTCGCCAAGTGCCTTGATAGGGTAATCGCGCACAAGGGTCTCGAGAGACCGGGAGTATGTCGGGAAATGCAATCGGCGGGCTCTTTGCGGTAACGAGTTTCGGAGAGAGAGTAGCAGATTGGCGATAGGCTATATTATTGATAGTTGCCCACCAGGGCTTGAGTTGTCTAAAGCCGACAAACAGCCGGACTTGGATTACCGACAGCTTGGCCAGTCGCGTCACACTACGGCGCGGCGCGAAGAGGACAAAGTTCAGATTCTCTCGGGTGTATTCGAGGCCCAAATCACCGGGACTCCGATCGCGCTTCTATCCTAAACGCTGATCAGCGCTCTCGTCACGCCTGAGCGGGCTCGAGGCGGCCCTGTATGCGGCCAAGTTTGCATTCGCGGATCCGACCTGCGCGACCGCAGTCATTTCCGCTGCGGTGGCTAGAGTGGCCTGGTACAAGTTTGAATCGGACAGTGTGTACTTCGTTGATAGCTCGCTTGGTCTAGGTTGCAGGCAGAAGCTCGAAATCGAACCTGCGCGCGCAGTGGCGGCGGGTTCCAAGGTCGCTCACTTCTACTCCAATTGCGCTCCTGCTTCTGCTCAACGAAAAAATCGCGCAGGACGTGCGCGAGTTCGCCACCGATCATGGTGTGAGAAATTAGAAGTGCTGAAGAAGGATTGCGGGCGGCCGGCCGGGTGTCGATTGCTGAGTTGCTCTGGGGCGCTATGTTTAAGCGCTGACTGAAGAGCCGGCCGAGCACAGGCTGATATCCATAGCAGGCCTCTTGGTAACGTCTGCAGCCAAGCGGAAGGCTGTCGCCCATCTGCGAGACGCAAATCGACATAAGCGAGCGGTGGGCTTGTACAGCCATCGGCTGATGCCGCATGACCGTGAGATACCGGACGACCCGAGAAAGCGACGCCGGCTTCGCTACTGCTTCAGGGGATCGCCAGGACCGCCGCCGCCGCCGCACGTTCTGCTCAGGGCCATGTAATCAACCCAGAAGCTATTCCTTGCTCTACCGGGAAGTTCGGGTGCGTCTCGACGCGAATGCCATGCTCCTTAGCAAGCTGTACGCCCGGTAGTTCCGCAATTGTCCCTATCACAGTCTTAAACGTCCAGCATATGGAAGTATATTTCAGTCTATCACTATTGTCAGGCGTCTCAAGCGATTGCTACTGTTTGCTGCAATTGGCGGCATAAGTGGTCTTATAGCGGTACTGAGCCATCGTTGAAGATACTAGTATAGGTCCATATTGTGGACCATTAAACCAACAAAACTAAAGCGCCGGATCGCAGGCACTAGGAGGAAATGATGAAGAGGCTAGTTGTCGGCATTACGGGCGCCACCGGCGCCATTTTCGGGGTCCGGCTACTGGAGGCTCTGAAGAATAGTGATGTTGAAACCCACTTAGTTCTCAGCAAGTGGGGCATGCAGACCATCGAGCACGAGACTTCTTTCAGTGTACAGCAGGTGAAGGCACTCGCTTCGGTGACCCACTCGGAAGGCAACATGGGCGCCTCCGTTTCCTCGGGCTCGTTCGTGACCGAGGGTATGGCCATCGTTCCGTGCTCCATGCGTACCGTGGCGGCCATTGCCAACGGCGTGGGCGATCACTTGGTGCATCGCGCTGCGGATGTGGTCCTAAAGGAACGCCGTCGACTTGTGCTGGTGGCGCGCGAGATGCCACTTTCCGACATACATCTGGAGAACTTGCTCAAGCTCTCGCGCATGGGGGTAACAATCATGCCGCCCATGCCCGCCTTCTACAACCATCCGCAAAGTATCGACGATATCGTCAATCACGTTGTCGCTCGGATCCTCGATCAATTTGGCATTCCAGCCGATTTCGCGCGGCGCTGGGAAGGGAAGATGCACGCTAAGGTCACGCATCTTCAGTCACAAAAGCAATAAAGAACCATCCCAATTCTTTAACTGGAAACAATGGAGCAAGTGCAATGGACGATGTGTCAAAAGCCGCAAGCAAGGTCACGGGCAAAACTGGAGGCAAGGATCTGCGCGAAGCGCTGGAGTGGTTCCGGTCGAAAGGCTATCTGGTCGAAACGAACAAGGAAGTAAATCCCGACCTGGAAATCACTGGTTTGCAGAAAATCTTCGACGGCAGTCTGCCTATGCTGTTTAACAATGTGAAGGGCATGCCGCACGCTCGCGCCATCACTAACCTGTTCGGCGACATCCGGGTGGTGGAGGAACTATTCGGCTGGGAAAATTCCTTGGATCGCGTGAAAAAAGTTGCGAGAGCTATCGATCATCCCCTCAAGCCGGTAATTATTTCTCAGGAGGCGGCGCCGGTGCAGGAAGAGGTCATTACCGACGACCTCGATGTCAACAAATGGCTCACCGCCATCCGCCATACCCCACTTGAGACTGAGATGACCATCGGTTCCGGTATCTCTTGTGTCGTCGGTCCCTACTTCGATGGCGGTAGTCACATCGGCTATAACCGCATGAACTTCCGATGGGGCAACGTGGGCACGTTCCAGATCTCTCCGGGCTCGCATATGTGGCAGGTGATGACTGAGCACTACAAAGATGACCAGCCGATCCCGCTGACCATGTGCTTTGGCGTGCCGCCCTCATGCACCTACGTAGCCGGTGCCGGATTCGACTATGCGATCCTGCCTAAGGGCTGTGACGAGATCGGCATTGCCGGCGCCATCCAGGGATCACCCGTGCGCCTAGTTAAGTGCCGCACCATTGACGCCTACACCTTGGCAGACGCGGAGTATGTGCTCGAGGGCTACTTGCATCCGCGCGACAAGCGTTATGAGACCGCTGAATCTGAGAAAGCGGATATCCAAGGTCGCTTCCACTTCCATCCGGAATGGGCCGGCTACATGGGCAAAGCCTACAAGGCGCCGACTTTCCATGTCACAGCCATCACCATGCGCAAGCGCGAAAGCAAGCCCATCATCTTCCCACTGGGTGTGCACACCGCTGATGACTCCAACATCGACACTTCGGTGCGTGAGTCAGCTATCTTCGCGCTGTGTGAGCGTCTGCAGCCTGGCATTATCCAGAACGTTCATATCCCGTACTGTATGACCGACTGGGGTGGGTGCATCATCCAAGTCAAGAAGCGGAATCAAATTGAGGAAGGGTGGCAACGCAATTTTCTCTCCGCTATTCTTTCTTGCTCCCAAGGTATGCGCCTTGCTATCGCGGTGAGCGAGGACGTCGATATCTATTCAATGGATGACATTATGTGGTGTCTCACCACACGTGTGAATCCGAGGGCTGACATTCTCAATCCAATTCCCGGCGGTCGTGGTCAGACCTTTATGCCGGCTGAGCGTATGACCTCCGGCGACAAGCAGTGGACTGCTTCCAACACTCTGTTCGAAGGCGGCATGGGTATCGACGCCACGGTGCCCTACGGCTACGAGAGCGACTTCCACCGTCCAGTGTACGGCGTGAACCTGGTCAAGCCGGAGAACTTCTTCAGCTCGAAGGATATCGAGAAGATGGAGTCGCGTATGGAAGGCTGGGTGCTGTCACTGGCTCGGACCGGCCGGTAAGCTACTTGGGATCGAGAGGAAAGCGAATGCTTAGCGCATACCGCGTCCTTGATGTCAGCAACCGTGTCGGCTGGTTGGCCGGCCGGTTGTTGGCAGATCTCGGTGCCGATGTCATTCGCATCGAGGCGCCAGACGTCAACATCGAAAACTCCGATTGGCAGGCCTATCACGTCAACAAGCGCCTGCTGCGGTTAGACCTTCACATGCCGGATGGACAAGCCACTTTCGATCGGCTGTTAGCCAGCATAGATGTCCTGATTGAATCCGTGCAGCCGGGTGACGCCATCGCCCAACACCTGGACTGGAATCGTTTGAGGACGGCAAATCCACGCCTAATCCAGGTGTCTGTTACCCCCTTCGGCAGCAAAGGGCCTCGTGCCGGGTGGGGTGCCACCGACATCGAATTGATGGCCGCGGGTGGGGCCATGTCGCTCGCCGGCGAGCCGGACGGGGCGCCAATGCGGGTGACCGTGCCTCAGTCTTATGGTTGGGCGGGAGCCCAGGCGGCAATCGGGGCGCTTACAGCGTTGGTCCATCGCACAGCAAACGGCGTTGGTCAGCATGTGGACGTGTCTGCCCAAGCAGCCGTTATCCTGGCCTCATCTCATGCCGCTGCCTTTTGGGACATGGAGGGAATCAACCCTACCCGGTGCGGTGCGTACCTTACCGGCCGTTCCATCAAGGGGGCGCGCTACCGTGCCTTCTGGCCGTGTGCCGATGGGTATCTCAATTTCATGGTCTATGGCGGTCCAGCGGGCCGGCGTACCAACACGCAACTTATGGAGTGGATGCGGGAGCGTGGCGCCCCTCTCGGGGTGCTGGAAAGAATTGACTGGATACGCTTCGATCCCAAGCTTGCCACACAGGAAGAGGTGGATGCGTTGGAAGAGCCCATCGCCCAATTCTTTCTCACGCTGACCAAGCGGGAGTTTCTGGACGAGGCGAGCCGGCGCGAAATGCTGGGCTACCCGGTATCCACCATGGCAGACATTGCCTCCGATCCTCAGCTTTCGGCACGGGATTTCTGGCAGGATGTGGTTCGCCCCGATGGGAGCCTGCAGCGGCATTGTGGCAGCTTCGCCGTTATAGATGGTGTGCGAGCACCATTGCGTCACGCGCCTGGCGAGGAAGTCGACGTCGCTACTTTGCTAGCGGAGCTGGGTATCGGATGTACGGAAAGGCAGTTCGCATGAGCGCTATTTCGCAGGCGCTTGCTGGAGTAAAGGTTGCCGAGTTCGGAGCTTATGCGGCAGGACCTCACATCGGCAAGATGTTGGCTACTTTCGGCGCGACGGTCGTTCACGTGGAGTCACGCAGCCGCCCGGATGGGTTCCGTACCGAATATCCGCCGTTCAAGGACGGCAAACCCGGGTTAGACCGGGGAGGCTGTTTCGCGATCTTCAACGATTCGAAACGCGCGGTGACGCTCGATCTCAAGAACGATGCGGGCGTCAACCTGGCTAGACGGCTTATTAGCTGGTCGGACATTGTTATTGAGAACATGCGTCCCGAAGTGATGTCCCGCCTCAACCTCGGTTATGACGTTGCACGCAAGCTGAATCCCGGCGTTGTCATGATCTCCAGCTGCAACATGGGGCAGACTGGTCCGCGCGCGCACACGCCCGGTTTTGGTTCGCAATTGTCGGCGCTGGCCGGATTTTGCGGCTTGACTGGCAGCTCGGATGGCCCCCCGCAACTGCTCTACGGTCCCTATATCGATTTCATCGCTTCGTCTCTCGGGGCGGCTGCGGTACTTGCGGGGCTCGACCGGCAGCGTCGGACGGGGCAGGGGGCACGGATCGACCTGGCGCAATACGAGAGCGGCCTCATGTTTATCGCTGGTTCCCTGCTCGAGTATTATACAAGCGGTGCGGAGACAGAACGCGCGCGCAATAGCGACCCGCACGTCGCGCCCCATGACGCCTTTCCCTGCCGCGACGGACGTTGGTTGGTAATCTCCTGCTGGTCTGATCGTGAGTTCCACCAGCTCGCGAAAATTCTTGGCCGTTCGGAGCTGGATGAAGATCCAAATTTTGTCACAGTGGATGCGCGCAAGGCGAACGAAAAGGCACTTTCGACAATCATCGGTGAGTGGTCGTCAAGTCAGGATGCTAGCGAGGCTGCAGCACAGCTGCAGGCGATGCGGGTGCATGCCTATCCGGTCAATACCATCGCTGACCTGTTCCATGATCCGCAGCTTTTATACCGTCGCATCTGGCGCCGACGTCGTCATGGGGCGATCGGTGATATTGCTTGTTACTTCTCCGCCTTCGATCTTTCGGACACGCCAGGCGACGTGACTGGGGCTGCGCCACTTCTGGGCGCAGACAATGAATACGTGTTCTGCGAGCTGCTTGGATTGAGCGGCGAGCAATATGCCAATTACCAAAGCCTGGGTGCGTTCGAGTGACTCATAAAAAAGTGACTCATAAATACTGAAAGTAGCGCCCTGTCGATAAGCCTGAGGCAGCTACGGGCGACGAGCAGCATGGGCCAAGGTTGTTGAGATGCGAGCGGTGGTGTGCCATCGGTTTTGCGATTATCACGACCTGCGGGTCGAAGATTTTCCTGAACCGGGCCTGCCGCCTCGCGGTGTGCGCATCGCCGTTGAATTCGCCAGCCTGAGCTTCTCGATTAGCCTGTGGATTGCTGGCAAGTACCAAGTAAAACCGCCGTTGCCCTTTGTTCCTGGGGCGGAAATCGTCGGGCGTGTGTTGGAGACGGCGCCGGGTGTCGCGGTTTGCCGGCCGGGCCAACGTGTGCTCGCCTTTGTCGGTTGGGGCGGTTACGCCGAGCAGGCCGTGAGTCACGAATCCACGGTGTATCCGTTGCCCGAAGAAATTGATTCGGCGGCGGCGCTGCATCTCGGTATTTCTTACTGCACTGCCTACGGTGCGCTCGTCTGGCGGGCGAACCTGACGGCGGGCGAAACGCTGCTTGTGCTGGCTGGGGCAGGCGGGGCGGGGCTTGCTGCGGTCGAAGTCGGTCGGGCGATGGGGGCTCGGATCATCGCAGCCGCCGGTGGAGCTGGAAAATGTGCGATTGCCCGGGATCACGGGGCGCACGCCACGATTGACTACCAGAAAGAGGAACTGAGTGACGCAGTCCACCGGCTCATGCCTGGACAAGGTTTGAACGTCGTATTCGATCCGGTTGGCGGCAGCCTCTCTGAGGCTGCCCTACGAAGCCTCCGGCTGGGAGGGCGGCTGGTAAGCATCGGGTTTGCTAGCGGTAGCATGCCGCAGATCCAGCCGAACCTTCTGCTAGTAAAGAATGTCTCGCTGCTCGGCTTCAATTTTGGCGCCTACGTTGGTTGGTCGCCGGTTGATGAGCGTGAACGATACGAGCCGCAGGTACGGGCGATTATTCAGCGGCTTTTTGAATGGTACGCGCAGGGCAACATCTGTCCGCTCGCCGCCGGGATTTATCCGCTGGAACGCTTTACCGAAGCGCTGGACGCCCTGCTCGGACGCTCCACCGTCGGCAAAGTCGCGTTGCGCGTGGCCACCTGACAAGTGTGGGCGCACCCGTCACGGCCGAACGAAAGCGGCTGCTCGGCACGATCAGCTGTCCTAGACCAATTGGAGCTTAATCGGCGGCATCAGTTATGCCGATCGGGTCTGGCCCAAAAAGAATACGCACCAACAGGAGGTGCGTTTGATAGTCCATATTGCGAAATCGTTTATTTTATTCAGAGACTGGATGGTGCAGAGTAATAATGTTTACAGTAGATAAAATCAAAAGAAAATATCCGCAATATGGATAATTGAGGAAGAGATTTATGGCGGTATGCCGCGCGGCAAACTCATGAATGCACAGCCTTGCCCAGGGTGAATACGACATTGCTCGTTGTGGCAGTTTCCGTGGCCATAACATGATGGGCCACGTGTTGGTGGAGGACTTGGGTCGTGTGGGGAGTGGTGTTGGGCAGTGCTCTGTAACGGGCCGGTCGGAGGGGTCGGCCTCAACGAATAATCGCAGGGAGGAAACTGATATGGCCAGAATTTGGGGCAACCGTTTTGCGCATATGACCGCGCTTGCCGGTTCTATCCTGACGGGGTCGATTGCGGCTGCTCTTGGCTCCGGCGCGGCATTTGCCGCCGATCCTTACGACATCAACACTGTTCTCCCTCTGACCGGCCGGGCATCGTTTCTCGGCAAGGGCGAGCAGGTGGCGCTACGACTCCTCGAAAAAACCGTTAACACTGAAGGCGGCATCCAGGGGCGACCGGTTCACTTCATCTTTCACGACGACCAGTCAAGCCCGCAAGTAGCAGTGCAGTTGATTACCCAGATCAAGGCGACGTCTCCGAGCGTCGTGCTTGGTTCAGCGATCGTCGCACAATGCCAAGCGATGAGTCCGCTGGTTCAGGCTGGGCCTTTCATGTACTGCTTCTCGCCCGGCATCCATCCCAAGCCCGGCGAATTCATCTACACTTCTACGATCTCGACGCGCGATGCGGCGGATGGGCTCATTCGTTATTTTCGTATGAAGGGATTGACGCGCATTGCCGTGCTGACGAGCACCGATGCCACCGGTCAGGATGCCGAACGTGGTATTCTTCAGGTTTTCGCCAAGCCGGAAAATAGCGGGATGGAAATGGTCGCCAAGGCCAATTTTAATCCAGCTGACATCAGCGTTACCGCACAAATTGAGCGCATCAAGGCCGCCCAACCGCATGCTGTGATTGCGTGGAGTACGGGTGCCGCCATCGGCAATGTGTTCAAGGCAATCGCGCAGGCGGAATTGAATATTCCGATTGCGACGACATTGGGCAACATGACGATCGAGCAAATGACGCAATATGCGGCCTTTCTTCCGAAGCAGCTTCTGTTCCCTACTTCGCCTTGGCTGACTGACGGTGGAGCTGACCAAGCGCACAAGCGTTTCCATGATAGCTTCAAAAATGCATCGCTGAAACCCGATGCGTCCTCGACTTATGCGTGGGACCCCGCGATGATTGTGATCGATGCGCTGCGCAAACTGGGGACCAAGGCTTCAGCTGAGGAAATCAGGGCATATGTTGCCAAGCTTAAGGGGTATGCCGGCGTCAATGGCGTCTATGACTTTGAAAAAGTACCCCAGCGTGGCCTCGATGCCAGCAACGTCGTGATTTCGGCATGGAATGCTTCGGCGGGGAATTGGGAGATTATCAGCAAACGATCGGGAATACCGTTCTAATGCAGTAGGACGTGGCCGCGAAGTCATGGCCGCGTCTCGATCCCCATGACTGGAGTCGAATGGCATGAACGAGGCGATTCAAATCGCGATCGGCGGCGTGCTGCTTGGAAGCATTTACGCAATGCTCGCGCTCGGATTTTCGCTGGTCTACCGTATCACTGGCGTTATCAATCTTTCGCAGGGCGCCTTTTGCGTCTTGGCGGCGCTGACAATGTACAGCCTCAACGTCACGTTTGGCATGCCGTTATTCTTTGCTGCCCTAGCCGCTATCGCATTCACGACGGCCATCGGCATCCTCATTGGTGCCTTCACGTTCGTGCCTGGCATGACGCGTCTGTCCAATAGCAACATCCTGATGTTGACCCTTGGCCTGTTGACGATGATCAATGGCGTCATGCTGCTGATCTGGGGCAGTCAGCCCTATTCATTGCCTCCCTTTTCCGGTGAGGCCCCGGTGGTGTTGTTCGGCATTCGTGTACCCACCCAAGGATTGTGGATTGTTGGAACAACCCTTGTTCTCATTCTTTGTCTCTGGCTGATTCTATTCCGTACAAACCTCGGAAAAGCTTTACGGGCCTGTGCGGAGAATCCTGCAGCGGCGCGGCTGATGGGAATCGACGTCAAGCGCATGACGTTGCTCAGCTTTGGCATGTCGGCACTAATCGGGGCGATCGGTGGGGTTGTGGTCTGCCCCATCATTTCGATCGAATTCGTCACAGGTCAGGAGTTTACGATCTCAGGATTTATCGCGGTGACGATTGGTGGCCTGCAATCGTTTGGGGGCGCCATCTTGGGTGGCCTCGCTCTAGGTGTCCTTACGCAAATGACTGCAGGCTATGTTTCATCCATGTTTAGCAACGGTCTCGCGCTGGGCTTGCTGCTGATCATGTTGTTGTGGCGTCCGAACGGTTTGTTCGCGCCGGCCTTGCGCAAGCGGGAAGACGTTCGGGAAGCCGCCCGTGTGCAAGTTGGAATCGTGCGCCTGCAGGGTCGGCAGGGTTGGATTCTAGCCGCGATTGCGCTGCTGATTGCTATATTGGTTCCCCATATTGTCTCGTACGGCATGTTGAGTTCGCTGGTCATCACCGGCATCCTGTTTCTCGCCGTAATCGGCCTTGATGTGCTCATGGGCTGGGCGGGTCAGATCAATCTTGGACAGGCGGGATTCATGGCCATAGGCGGTTATTCCGCAGCAATCCTCGTGACGCGCTATGACTGGACGCCGATCCCCTCCACTCTGTTCGGTATGGCGCTGTCGCTTCTATGCGCAATCGTACTGTCGCTCGTGGTGATGCGTTTGAGGGGTCTCTATCTGGCGTTGGCAACTTTGGCTTTCGGACTCATGATTGATTCGATGACAGTGGGTCTGACCGAGTTTACAGGTGGCCCGTCAGGTATTGTTGGCATTCCATCGTTTGCCATCGGTAGCTACGTCTTCGCGACGCCAACCCAAATGTATTACTTCGTTTTGGCCTTAATCGTTACAATCGTGCTGCTCTTGATAGGCGCCATGCGTTCCAGTTTCGGTCGCGCGCTTCAGGCTGTACGGACGGATCAGATGGCCGCAGCAGCACTTGGCATCAACGTGCCGGTGCACAAGATGGCGGCCTTCGCGATCAGCGCCTTGCTTGGTTCATTGTCCGGCAGTTTGTATGCTTTTTTCTTTCATTACCTGTCTCCAGAAATGGTCGGTTCTGTACGATCGTTTGAATTGGTCGCAATGCTTATCATTGGCGGCGAAGGCACCCTTGTCGGATCTGTCCTGGGCGTCGCGCTGTTGACGCTTCTACCAACGATTTTTCAGCCGCTGGCGGCGTTTAAAACCTTCGCCGAAGGCGTGTTGCTGGTCTTTTCATTCCTGTACATGCCGCAGGGGCTGTTCGGAACCGCCGTCATTCGTTTCAACCGCTGGACTCATCAGGCCGCTTCACGAATTACGCCATCGGTCTCTGCAGTTAATCGGGGCTCCGTATGACGCGAAAGATTCTGGAAGTCGCAAGCCTCACCAAGGTGTTTGGCGGCTTGTGCGCAGTCGAAAATGTGTCTTTCGATGTCGATGAAGGCAGTATCACCGCGCTTATCGGTCCTAACGGCGCCGGTAAGACTACGATGTTCAACCTAATCACAAATGTTTATCAGCGCAGCGATGGCGACGTGCTCTTCTGCGACGAATCTATTTGCGATCTGCCAGCCAACAAGATAGCGGGTCTCGGGTTGGTGCGGACCTTCCAATCTGCACGCGTCTTTCCTGGTATGACAACACTCGAAAATGTCCTCACCGGCGCGCATCTGCATATGCTGGCTCATCCGGCGCAGCAAATGCTCTGGTTGCCGAAGGCGACGCGCGAAGAGCGTGATCTTGTCGCCAAGGCTGATGCCTTATTGGATCTCGTCAATCTTTTGGCTTTCCGCGACGTTGCGGCGACCGATTTACCCATGGGTGCGCAGAAGCTTTTGGAAGTAGTGCGAGCATTGATGGCGCAGCCGAAACTGCTGCTACTCGACGAACCAGCGGCAGGTCTGAATGATAGCGAAACGGAAGAGTTTGCTGCGCTGATTTGTGCGGTGCGCAATAACGGGATTAGCGTCATGGTGGTGGAACACAATATGTCGCTGGTCATGGGCGTTGCTGACAAGGTGCTTGTTCTCGATGCAGGCCGGTTGATCGCGCAGGGAACCCCTGGTGACGTGCAAAACAACGCCCGTGTTGTTGAGGCCTATATTGGCCAGGAATTTTCGCCGCAGGACGGGGACTAGCCGATGCTGGTGATTAAGAATCTGACGGCAGGGTATGGTGCCTTTCCGGCCATTCATGGCATTTCGCTGAAAGTCACCGCTGGTCAAATCGTTGCGCTCATTGGCGCCAACGGCGCGGGTAAGTCGACTCTCGTGCGCGCCCTGTCAGGAACGGTTACGGCTATGAGCGGCACGATCGAACTTGGAGGCAAAGTGATTGACGGGCTGACATCCGGCGAACGGGTCAGCGCAGGAATCGTTCAAGTACCTGAGGGACGACAGGTGTTCCCTGGATTGACCGTTGCAGAAAACCTTTTTCTTGGCGCCTATGTCCACCGTAAGCGTCTGTCGCACAATGATCTTCAGCAACGTATTCAGGAAACTTGCTCGTCATTCCCCGTCTTATTTGAGCGCATGTCAACCCCGGCGGGTAATTTGTCTGGCGGCCAACAGCAGATGCTCGCCATCGCACGCGGCTTGATGTCTCAGCCGCGGCTGCTTGTATTAGATGAGCCGTCGCTTGGTCTGTCGCCGTCGTTGGTCACAGAAATTTTCCGTTTGATTGCATCGTTGCGCAAGAAAGGACAATCAATTCTGTTATCGGAGCAAAATGCCCGGCTCAGTCTTGCCGTTGCCGATTGGGCCTATGTAATCGAAAATGGAAGTATCGTGTTGGAGGGCACAGGCGCGGAACTTTTGGCGTGCCCCGACATTGCGGCCCGCTATCTTGGCGGAGGTGTGAAGGAACATACCTCGGAAAGCCGCCGGGCCAAGCTTACCTCCCAATTGTTACCCCTCTTGGCGCGCGATGCGCGTCAGTCCTGATAATTGCGTCCCAGAGTCGTCATCTCAGTTACATTTTGGTTGAACCACCAGGTTCAGGAGCGACTGCCGTAATTATCTATTGTGGTCCTTGCCCCATTCGGGACGAGAGTGTGTACTACCGCGCGGTGCCAGCAATCCTCGGCGGCGCCGTGCGGCCCGAGCCGGTCGCAAGCCAAATCGAGGCAAGCGTCATGGTAACTGCGATCCTTCGGTGCACATTGAAGCAAGCTCCCGGTTTTCCAGTCCTATTTCTTGAGCGTCTTGCATGACTTCATACACATCTGAAACTCGGTCTTGCAGGTCGGGCCGGCATAATTCTTCATGCAGGCGCGCTGTTGATCGCTGCAGACTTTGCAACTGTCGGCTGCTCTGGCGGTACCTGCGAACAAGGAGGAGCCGGCAAGCATGGCCAGTGCGAGAAGCGTCACGAACGTGAGCGGAGCAATCTTGAAGGTGCGCATAGTTATCGTCCTCGTTGGTGTCAGAGTTCTCTGTTTGCCGGCGCAACCGGCGCCGGCAATAGCCGTTTGATTGCGGATCTTGACATCGGCTCCAGCCAAAGGCGTCAAATTTCGCGACTGTACTGATGCCGCAGGGATGATTTTGATGAGCCTGATCATCAGGTGCGGTATCTGAACATAGACTGAATGGCTGTACCTACGCAGATCATCAGCGATGCCGACTCCCGTCGCGGGGATGCAAGGTCTATGGCCGAGTAAAGAAACGGAATTATTTGAACGGCACGTGTTGAGTCATCGATAGGCCACCCTGTGGTGGCGGTGAGCACGGTGTGCGGCCGGTCGATGTTGCCTTACACGACACACCGACCTGAAGCGACTGTCGAGAACAAAAAAGCTTCATGACAGCGGTGTCCGGAGGATGGGCTGCCCTAACGACAGATTTAGCAAGGAGCAGAGATGCTGTTGCCTCATCTCGCTAGATCGATATGTATTTGTCGTCATGGATGCGTTGGCAATCGGCCTTGCGGCGTAAGGTTGTCAACGAGACCTGGTAGAACCTTTGCCAAGGCTGTGGTCAGTTCATCCTGGGGCAACCCAGACTTTTCCGAAAGCGTCTTCAGAATTTCTGGGCCGAGGGCAGTGCCGAGTTGACCAGGAGCAATTTGGCTGTTGGGTCCCGCGTTAATCCACGAGCTCACGATATCGCCGATGCCGCCGGTTTCGAGTTTCTTGACCAATCCACTCAATCCATCGATGAGACTTCCGCCGGTACCAACCGGGGTGGCGCTGCCTCCCGGCGTTGTGCTTTGTTTCGTTAAGCTTCCCGAGGCCCAAAGAGCAAGCAGGGCCAACAAAAGTGGTTTGGTAACTCCGCCCGGTATCGCCTTCTGAATCGTTTCTTCCAGGGTTGCCATCTTTACCTCCTCGTTGATCCAAGGGTGCTAGCTGACGGAAATCATGTCATCATGGCCAATAGATTTTTCGTTACTCGAGGTGATGTCGTCATACTATCGTACCTAAAGGGAATCGGTCATTCCGCCGAGCTGTAGCTGTCGCGGGCCGGTGCAGATTTTTCCAAATTGACGGCAGGCGCCACACCAATCAGAATTGTCCGGTCCGTAACATCCAACCCCGCCCTAGCCAGGAGTCCGCCAGAATGTCGGTCATAAGCTGGGTGATTTTGGGACTCATTGCCGGGTTTGTAGGCAGCAAGATTGTGAACAAGCGGGGAGAGGGCTTTCTCCTCGATATTGCGCTCGGGGTTGTTGGCGCAATCGTTGGCGGAATCATATTCAGCTTTTTTGGTGCTAGCGGGATTACGGGGTTGAATCTTTACAGCATGATTGTTGCGATCGTTGGTTCGGTTGTCGTGATTTACGGCTATCACATGGTTGCTGGACGGTGAGAATCTTAGGCGGGCAAGAGATGCAGGCTAACGCATCTTGAACGAGAGGCGCGTGCTACTGGATACGTTGCTTCGAGGTGTGATTATGACTGATCAATTGCACTCAGAGATTATGCTTGCGAGTGCTACGTAACCGGATGAGATTGGGGTGAATGTCCAAATAAGAAAGAGCCGGCTCGTGCCGGCTCTTTGCATTCTACGTGTAACCATCGTTATGAAATCATTTCGATTTGCCGTTGTTCTTCTTGCACTCGAATCAGAATTTTTTTCGCTCCATACCGTGGAGACCCTTGGTATTTGCCTGGTCGGAACACAATTTTGAAATTGCCTGGCGCTGGATGCGCTCCCGGCTGACCAGGAAACGCCCCTCGCTTTGGAGCGCCAGCAACTCATCGATCTTGTTTTCCACCATGTCCGGAAAGTCCGTTCGCGCTCCGATTGTGGCGATCACGCCGGTGCTCGCCTGCAAAGCCGCTCGGACATGTCACTTGGGGCGCACGACGCGATAGCTGGAACAGGTGCACTCGATCCTCAGCGGCACACCATAGACCTGCGAAAGCCGCTCGCCGGTCAAGGTCGCGTCGGGAGAGCCGATTGCGGCCAGTTCGCCGCGGGCGATCAGCGCGACGCGATCGGCGAGGTCGAAAGCGTGCTCCGGCTCGTGTGTCGACAGGATGATGGAAAAACCGCGCGCGGCAAGCCGCCGGATGTGATCGAGCACGATCAGCTTGTTGCCGAAGTCGAGGCTTGCGGTAGGTTCATCCATGACGATGATGTGGGCTTCCTGCGCCAGCGCGCGGGCGATCAACGCAAGCTGCAACTGTCCGCCGGAAATGCGCGTCGCATCGGCGTCGGCCAGTGCGGCGATGCCGAGGCTTTGCAGCGCGGCAAGGGCTTTCTCGTTATCGCGCGCGCTGGGATTGGAAAACGGGCCGAGATGGGCGGTGCGGCCCATCAGCACCAGGTCGAACACGGAATAGGAAAACACCGGCGCGTGCGCCTGCGGCACATAGGAAATTCTGTGGGCGATCTCGCGCCGGGTATGGCTCGCGATCTCTGCGCCATTGAGACGGACGTCGCCAGCGAGCGGTGGAAGCAACCCGAGCAGGGTCTTGAACAGGGTCGTCTTGCCCGATCCATTTGGTCCGAGAATGCACAGCACCTCGCCGATTCCGACCGCGAAGTCGATGGCCGATGCGACCATGCGGCGGCCGTATCCGATGCTAAGACCGCGCGCCTCGATCATCTTCGAACCCACACGCCGCGACTGCGGGCCAGCAGCCACACGAAAGTCGGCGCGCCGACGACGGCGGTCAACACCCCGAGCGGAACCTCGATCTTCGCCATCGAGCGGGCGAGGGTGTCGACGATGATCATGAAGGAAGCTCCCAACAGCAAGGTGGCCGGCAGCATGCGGTCGAAACGCTCGCCCACGATCATCCGTGCCATATGCGGCACCATGAGGCCGACCCAGCCGATGACGCCAGATACGGCGACCACACTTGCCGTCACCAGCGTTGCTGCGACGATGATGACGAGGCGCACGCGCGCTGCGTCGATGCCCAGCGCGCGCGCCTCGTCGTCGCCCAGCGATAGTACGCCGATGTGCCAGCGGAAGGCGACGAGGATCGCCAATCCGAGTGCGATCAGGGGTGCGATCGCAGCGACATCGACCAGCTTTATTCCGGCAATGCTGCCGAGCAGCCAGAAGGTGATGGCCGGCAATTGCTGGTAGGGATCGGCCAGGATCTTGATGAGCGAGATGGCTGCGCTGGCCAGCGAGCCGACGACGATGCCCGATAGCACAAGAACGAAGATGTCATTCTGGCTGCGCAGGATGCGCGCCAGGAAGGCGACAATGCTGACGGTGGCAAGGCCGGTCACGAAGCCGAGCAACTGGATGGCCATCACCGGCAGGCCGAGCAGGATGCCGAACACGGCGCCGAGTCCGGCGCCGGTCGAAACACCAAGTATGTCGGGCGACACCAGCGGATTGCGGAACAGCGTCTGGTAGGCGGCGCCGGCTCCGGCCAGCGCCGCGCCGACAAGAGCGGCGGCCGCGACCCGTGGCAGACGGATCTGCATCAGAACCGTGTCGAGCGTCGCGTCCACCGGCGATCCGGCAAGGCGCCCGAGAATCGCGGTGACAATGTCGAGGGGCGGAATCTGGTAGGGGCCGATCGTCGCGGCAACCAGGACGGTAAGAAGAAAGATAGCGGCCAGACCCGACGTGACAAGACCGGCACGCGTGTTCATTTGAGGCCGCCGGCCCTGTTTATAATCAGGTCGAGGTCAGCGTCGGAGACCGGCACTTGATAGAACAGTGCGTAGAAATCTCGCACCTTGTCGCGAAGATTTCCCTGCGCCTGTTCGGGATAGAACACATGGGTGAGCCACATGACGCCCAGCAGCCGGTTGAGGGAGGGCGGGGTATCGATGAAACCGAATGGCAGGCTCGGTGAAAGGTAGACGCGGCCGGAAGTCACGGCGGGAATTGGCCCCCATGTCGGTTTGTTGCGAACATCGGCATGGAAATTCCGGTCCATAGTGATGAGGGTGTCAGGCGCCCAGGCAATGATCTGTTCCGTCGACGCTGTTGCAATCGCGCCGTTCCGCATCAGGCCTTCGGCCACGTTGGTGGCCCCAACACGCTCGATGATTTCGCTGTTGATCGATCCACGCGTGCCCGTCTCCAGTCCTTCGGACCCCCGTGCGAGATAGACGCGCGGCCGGCTTGAGGCAGGAACGGCGGCGATAACGCGGTCGGCATCGGCGAGGATGACCTCGATGGCCTTCGCCAGTTGCCCGGCCCGCTCCCGAGTGCCCAATACCTCGCCAAGCAAGCGGACCGCTGTCGCTGTCGCGCCGAACCGGCCATCGAGCAGGAAATAGGGAATGCCGGTCTGCGCCTGAACACGGTCGGCGAGCGAAATATAAGTGTCGTTGAGGGTGCCAAAATCAATGATGAGGTCAGGCTTGCTGGCAAGAAGCGTTTCGAGGTTGAGCGTGTCGCCGCGTCCCGTTAGTCGGCCGAGTTCGGGAAGGTCGCGCACGCTTTTCAGGAGGAACGGCTTTTCGGCGTCGCGTGGCGCCTTCACCCAGCCGATCATCATCTCCGGAGCGAGCGCATAGAGCAAAACAGAAGCCGGCGGCCCGGCGGCAAAGACCCGCGTGACGGTGTCCGGAATGTCGACCTGTCGGCCGGCGGAATCGGTGGCGATGCGGGCCGCGGCCGGGCAGGGATTACCGAGACCAAGCCAAAGAGTTGCCAACAGTCCAGCCAGGCGGACCAACCGACTCACGCGCATCTCACAGACCTTCCACCATCGGCCGAATTGTCCCGCGGCCCACTCATTGTATCTAATTATATATAACGTAAGTCAATGCAAGCGCATGTTCGGAGTCGAATGTCAATCTCTCCGGCCGATGGTCACGGCAACGTCCCGAGGCTGTGCGGTGTAAGGCCATGAGGTGACGAGAACACTGGCGCCGGCCTGGGCATAGGCTGCGGCATTGTCCAGATTGATGCCGCCGGTCGCGGCGATGACGGCACGCGGCGCTATCGCCGCGAGCGCGGTGACCACTTCGGCCACCGTGGACGGCGTGAACTTCTCGGTTTGAATGACGTCAAATCCGGCCTGTGCAGCTGCAATGGCCTCGTCAATGGAATGAACTTCGATGACGAGTTTCTTTTCAGGGGCATGAAGCCGCAAGCCATGCGCAAGATCGTCCAATCCGGCATTGGGACGGAACATGCGATGCTCCGCGAACAGCAGGATTGTTTCGGAAAGGCCGAGCCGGTGCATCACGCCGCCGCCGGCCTTCACCGCAGCCACGGCCAGCCCTTTTGTTCCGGGAACATTTTTGCGCGTGCAGGCAACCACGACAGCAGGATTTGCCATGCGTGCCGCCGCAACCATCCTGCGTGTCGCGGTGGCGACGCCGGACCATACCTCGACCAGGGTCTGGGCGACCTTGTAGGACCGCAACAATCCGGTCGCGTGTCCTTCGCCCCGCAACAGGCAAGTGCCGGCCACCACCGTGTCGCCGGACCGCACCTCGCGTTCCACCTCGATGCCGGCAATCGCGAAAATCGCCTGCGCGTCTTCGATCGCGGCGACCGTCATGGCGTCCCTGGCCGTCAGGGTGATATGGCCCTTGTCGCCATTGACACCCAACGCTTCCGTTGTCAGGTCGCCATAAGGGATATCTTCAGCAAGCAGTTTTTCCAATTCGGCAATCGGCAGCACGCTCATGCGCTTGAGTCCATCATAGCAAGGAGTAAGGTGATGCGAACGCAGGCCTGATCCCGTTCCGAAGCGGGTCCGTGTCTGACGTACAAGGCATCAGGTTTTGGAAAAATGGTTCAGGACTGGCCGGGACAGAATCGATGACGACATTGCTTCCTTCATGCAAGATTCTGCCGTCGATCCGTCTCGACTTCACCGGTGATCATCGTCTCGGACCCGGCAAGATCATGCTGCTTGAGCGGATCATGCAAATCGGTTCGATTTCGGCGGCCGGCAGAGGTCTCGAGATGTCGTACCGGCGCGCCTGGCTGCTGGTCGATGCGATGAACCAGATGTTCGACGAGCCAATCGTCATCGCCACCACGGGCGGTCCCCATGGCGGTGGCGCCGAAGTCACCGACTTCGGCCGCCGGCTCGTTGCGACGTACCGCACGCTGGAGAAACGAGTTGCTGATGAGGCTAATAGCGCCTTCACCGAGTTCCGCGCGCATCTTCGTCCCGCCAAGGATCGGGATTGAAAGGCGGCCATTGCCGAGAAGTCGGCTCATGCAAAAACCAGCTTGTGTGCCGTGGCCCTGACGATCCAGTCGCTCACGGCCTTCGTGGTCGGCTCGAGCGTCACCCCGAACTCTCCGCCGAATTCAGTCCACGCGTCGAGATAGCAGGACTTCATCACCGTCACAATGATGAAGCCGGCCATGGCCGCATCGGCAAACTCCGCGCGCAGGCCTTGCCCATTGGCCTCCTGTTCGCCGAATCTGTTGGTGACGAGCACGTCGACCTGTTCGTTTATCGCGGTGCGAACGAATTTGGATGCCGCGCTCAGCGCCGAGGTATCGAGGATGCAGCTTTCCGCCTGTGAGCCGAGATCCTGCGAGATCTGCAACAGTGTGCCGGTGGCGAGGTCTTCCACCTGAAGCACACGCCGGCATGCGCTCCAACGCTTGCCGGTGCTCTGGATGATGCCGCCGAAACGGATGCCGCGCGGCCGGAGTGTGTCGATGGCTTGGCGCAGCACGCGGTCGGCGTCGATTCCCGGTTCGTAGACGATGGCGGCAAGTTGCGGGTGGGGTTCGTGATGAATCGCGCTCATTGTTGGAATTCCGTTCTAGGCGATGGCCGGGGGGGGGCGCCGGCAAGGCCGACAGCGTCGACAGCAGGCAGGTCAGGCTGGATGTGCGCAACGGCACGAAATGCTTGCCGCACTTGTGCGACAGCCGCTTGATCGACGTCGCTGCGCCGTGGCTGATGCAATCGACCGGAAAGATCACGACATCGGACTGGCTGACGAGGCCGGGCAGCAGCGAAGGATTGTCATCGATTCCGCCGTCGTGATGCAGCAGGTGGCCGTTCACGCGGTCGGTCAGCGCCTTGAGTTGCGGCACCTGATTGCGCCGCCCGCCGACGTACAGCATGGTCAGGCCATGAAGATCGAGTCGATCCGCCGGATCGGGGGCGGCATCCAGGAACATGCCGATACGGGCTTCGAGCGCGGCCAGTTCCTCATCCAGCTTCCGGCACTTCGATTCCGCCCGCCGGCGGGTCTTTTCGATTTCCTCCAGCACCTGCGCCTGCACGGCGAGGCGCTGCTCGAATCGTTCGCGGCGCGCGGTTTCTCGCGACAGGCTGCGGTTCAGGCTGGCGATGGTGTCGGTCCAGGCCGAGGCGTTCTCGTTGGGCAACGGAATGGCGGTGTTACGGGCCTGCATCGAGGCCTGGGACAGCGCCTCGCGCAGCTTGCGGATGATCTCCTCGCGTTCGGCAAAGCCGTCGCGGATCTGCTTCTGCTGGCGGTCGAGCTTGGCGGTTAGCGCGGCGTTGTCCTCTTCCAGTTGCCGCAGCCGCTGAATGTCGGCGCGGTTGGCGGCGCCGACCAGATGCGAAAGCATATGGACGTCGGAAAACGCCTTCTTGCACACAGCTTCGGAAGTGATGGGGTGGGTCAGCACGGCCCAATAGGCGCCGGGGATGTCGCCCTGGCGCAGCGCGCGTTCCCACATTTCGCTGATCAGCGCGTTGTTCTTTATTTTCGAGAACTGATTGATCGCGACCTGATGGCGCCGGTCGAGCGCCTTTTGCAGCATCTTTGCTGCCTTGTTTGATTGTTGCGCCAGCTGAACGGCGACGTTGTGAAGCCTGTGGTCCGAGGCAGTTTCGGCGTTAAGTGAGCCGATGCGGATGAGAACCCTGCGCAGTTCGACTGTCGAGAAGCATGTGCCGATGATCGAGCAGTGGAAACTTTCATGCAGTTCCCAGATGCGCGTTCGCCGCGTCGGCATGTGCAGCTGCCGGATCGGCAATGGTTGACTGACCTTCAGGAGCGTCTGACCGTGATCGTGCGGCAGCCAGTCGGATGCCCCAGGGACGGGAGGAATGCCATTCGCAAAAAGGCAGGGAGCGATTGATGACATTGGGGTATCGTCTCGATATATCTTTGTGTATATAGCGACTATGACATACCTAAAGACGTCTGAAAAGGGGGAGCGGATCAAGGAATGCGGCGCTACGATGATCCGACAAAAATCAAGGCAGGCAATTGGCGATATATCCTAAGTCTTATTTCAAGTCTTATGGTGCGCACCATGCATAAGGAGAAGGCGATGGCGACGAATGCGATTTTGGCTGAGACGATAGCGACGATCGAGGAGATCGCGGGCGACGAGCTTGCGACACTGACGATCGAGCGCGTTGTGATGGGTCTTTTCTTCTCCGGCGTGAAGCTGTCGTCGGGTCATGCTGGCGCCTGTGCGACGCCGCTCAAGACCATCCCTGAGGCGGTCTGCTGTCCGAGCTCGGCATTCGCCATGCCGTTCCCCGGCAAGATGCGCGGCCGTCCCGCCGCCGATCTGCTGAAGGAAGCGCAGCACCCTAACGGCCTGCGGCGCGCCGTTGGTATTGCCGCAATGAATGCGCTGGCCTCGCATTGCTGGGGACGGCGACCGCATCCCGACGTGGTGGAGGAAGCCAACATCGACGCGTTCGACGCCGCAAACATCCGCCCCGGGCAACTCGTCGTAGTGGTTGGTGCCTTTGCCCCTTTCCTGCGCGAGTTGCGAAAGCGCGGCCAGCCCTTCTTCGTGCTGGAGCAGGATCCCGAGACCCTTAAGCCCGAGGAAATGCCGTTCTATCGGCCCGCCGAGGAGGCGCCGGTGATCGTGCCGCAGGCCGACGTTCTGCTAGTGACCGGCACGACGCTGATCAACGACACGCTGGAAGGCATTTTAGCCGCGGCACGACCGGATTGCTGCAAGGTCGTGGTCGGCCCGACGGTCGGCCTGGTACCCGACGCTTTCCTGCGCCGCGGCTGCAGCGTGCTTGGCGGCATCCGTATCACCGAAGCCGACGAATTCCTCGACGTGCTGGCCGAGGGCGGCTCGGGCTACCACTTCTTCGGCAAGTCGGCGCACAAAATCGTGCTGCGCACATGCCGCCCCGGCGAGATGCGCGGCGAGGCGGCCTGAGTTTCTTCATGGAAGGTGCAACGGGCAGGCGGGCGCGGCCGCGCGCCGGGCCTATTTGACGATCTCGCAGAAGGTCAAAGCCGGCTGCGGCGGACAGGCGCGCCGCAACGGAGCGATGGTCTGCCACCAGTTGTCGAGATCCTGTGGCGTGCAGCGCAGCTTGATGCCCATGCCCTGCGAAAACTGCGTCCACGACATGAAGCGCACCGCCGCCACCGCGATAACGATCGGCAGGTCGACAGCGGCGGCCTCGCGAATGAGGTCGATGAAGCCGGCGCCTTCGGCTTCGAGCTTGCCGAATCGGTTGATGATGACGACGTCGGCGGTGTTCTTAATTGCGGCCGACAGCTTCCGCTTCATTTCCGCGATGTGGCCGGCATCGAGATGGCAGCCGGCTGAATGAAGTGTGTGACAATGTCTAAGCGGGATGGGGGTCATTCGCGGCAATGTGATGGCCGGGACGACTTCATGCGCCACACTGGCGTAGCCACCGCGTTGAACGAGGCCGATGGGCCGATAGCCGAGGCATTGCAGCCGCATGGCAAAATCGCGAAGCAGACAATCTGGGGCGTCGCCAGGACCGTAGACCAGGGCAGCCAAATCTGATTGTGAGTCGAACATGGCCGTGTCTCTGCGGGTGCCCGTAGGTTGAGTATCGAAACTTCGCGATATATACAATCTAATACAACGAAAGGCACGTTTTCATTTCGCTCGGTCGGATGGCAGAGATGCGAATTACGCATTGCTATCTAAAGCTACCTGGTAAGCCATTGAATTATAATGAATTATATAGAACTAACTCTTCTATATCTCCTCTCATTACTTCATTTAACTGAATTTGACTCCAACAATTTTATTTATTACCGCATACGTTATGTAAAACAAATTCATAACGTATGGCGCGCCTTTATGTGCCCTTAGCCGCTGCCAGCGTGCACGGCCAGCAAAGGGCGGCCCGCTCAGCGTGATGATTTTGTTATGGGGCGGATGAAATGGGGGGCTTCGATGAAACACAAACTGACGACCTTCGCGCTGGCCGGCGCGGCGGCGGTGACCGCCAGCGCGGCGCTCGCGGGCAACGAGAACGACATCTACACGCTCGGCGAAATTCACGTGACCGCCCCTTCCGAGGAAACCTCGGAAATCGATGCCTTCGGCGGTTCGTCGATTTCCAACAAGCAGAATGAGACGTTTGCCAGAAACACGCTCGACAAGTCGGTCAATCTGGCGCCGGGCGTGGTGAGCTCCAATTCGGGCGGCACCCGCAACGAGCAGTTGATCTTCGTGCACGGCTTCGACCGCTGGCAGGTTCCGCTGTCGATCGACGGCGTGCGCATCTATCTGCCAGCCGACAATCGGCTGGATTTCGCGCGCTTCCTGACGCCGGACATCTCCGAGATTCAGATCGCCAAGGGTTATGTCTCAGTGCTTGACGGACCGGGCGGGCTCGGCGGCGCGATCAACCTCGTTTCGCGCAAGCCGACCAAGCCGTACGAGGCCGAGATGCGCGCCATGACCGAGTTCGGCAATGGCGGCTACCAGGGAGCGACGACCTATGCACGCCTCGGCACCCGCCAGGAGAACTATTACCTGCAGGGCAGCGGCACCTACCGCGGCATTGACGGCTGGTACCTGCCTACGAGTTTTGCGCCGACGGTCAACGAAAACGGCGGAATGCGCGACCATTCCAACACCCGCGACTGGAACCTCAACCTCAAGGCGGGATGGACGCCCAACGCCGGCGATGAATACTCGATCAATTTCATGAAGCAGAGCGGCGCCAAGGGGGCGCCCTATCACATCACCGATCCCATCAACAGCCAGCGCTACTGGGATTGGCCGTGGTGGAACGTGCAGAACCTGTCGTTCCTGTCGAATACCCGGCTCGGCGAGTCCTCCTACGTCAAGACCAAGCTCTACTGGAATACGTTCGACAACGCGCTGTTCTCCTACGACGACGCCGCGCAAACGATCCAGAACTCGTCGAAGTCGTTCCGCTCGATCTATCAAGATTGGGGCGCGGGCGGCTCGGTCGAGACCGGCACCGACATCACCGCCTACGACACCATCAAGGCCGCGTTCCATTACCGCCGCGACAGCCACACCGAGTGGAACGAGAACTTCACCAACGCCGCTGGCAACCTGGCGGGTTGCACCATCAATGTCGTCTGCTTCACCGAGCCGCGGCAGACGACGATCGAGGACACCTATTCGCTGGCGCTTGAGAACACGTTCCATGCGACCCGGAACCTCGACATTGTCGGCGGCGCCTCCTACGACTGGCGCCATCTGCTGCAAGCGGAGGACTTCACCTCCGGTGCCTATGTCTATTATCCGCTCAAGGATTCGCAGGCGCTCAACGGCCAGGGCGCGGTGATCTGGCGTTACAGCGACACCGGCAAGGTGTTCGCCAACGTCTCCAACCGCACCCGGTTCCCGACCCTGTTCGAGCGTTTCTCGTCGCGCTTCGGCGGCGCGACGTCCAACCCCAGCCTGGCACCCGAGCGTGCCACCAACTACCAGTTGGGATGGAGCAACGCGTTTGCGCCGCGCAGCCAGATTTCGTGGAGCGTGTTCTACAGCGATGTCAAGGACATGATCCAGTCGGTGCCGATCGTTTACAACGGCAGCAATGTCACGCAGAGCCAGAACGTCGGCAACGGCTATTTCTATGGCTCGGACATGTCGCTCGACTACGCCGTGAACGACGCTTTCAAGATCGGCGGCAACCTGTCGATGATCCGCCGCGTCGTCACCGCGCCATACATTCCGAACTTCCAGCCGACCGGTGTGCCTGAGCTTAAAAGCATGGCCTATGTGAGCTGGATGCCGACCGCCGGCCTGACCCTGACGCCGAACATCGAGTTTGCTACCAAGCGCTGGACCTCGACCACCAATGGCGCCCTCTACTACCAGACCGGGGACTATTTCCTCGTCAATTTCCAGGGCGAGTACAAGCTGACCCCGCAGGTCACGCTGTCGGCCGGCGCGCGCAATATCTTCGATCAGCTTTATGTGCTGACCGACGGTTTCCCCGAACCCGGCCGCACCTTCTATGTGGCGATGAAGGGTGTGCTCTAGGGGATGGTTCTCACCCGGAGGATTGCGCCAGTCTGATGCCGGTTTCGACAGGATCATGCCGAGGCAAGGATCCAGAAGCTGAACTTCGGTTCCGGATTGAACGCAATCCTAACTCCCACCCGGCAGGCAATCCACCTGCCGGGTGGACATTTGAGCACGGTCATTCAGTCGACCGCCAGGATGACGTGGTTGGCATCGAAGGTCGCGGCCACAGTCTTGCCTTCACCGACGGCAAGATCGTCGATCGACTGGCGTGGCACCACGGCGGTCAATGTCTTGCCGCCGCCGATGTCGAGCCGCACTTCACTGTTGCGTTCGGCATCGTGCCGGTGCGTCACTGCGCCGATAAACCAGTTGCGCCGATCGGCGGGAACATCGTCGGGTAGCGCCAGGCGCACGAAAGGCGCCTTGACCAGCGCAAGAACCCTGCGTCCGGGAACCAGTTCAAGATCAATGGCGGCGTCATTGGTGACGATGGCGAGGATCGTATGGGTTTCGGAAACCCTCAGCGTGACCTCCACATCGACGGACCATTTCTCGACCTTGACGACTTCGGTGCGGAAGACGTTGCGCGCAGAAATCCGCAAACCCAGCGTCCACAACAGCGCTTCCTCCTGTCCTTCAAGGCCTTCCTCGGCGATGAAGGTCGAGATGCGCGATAATCTTTCTTCCAGACGATGGAAGGTCGTAATGAGGCGGCGACCTTCCTTGGTGACCTCGGCGCCGCCGCCGGTGCGGCCGCCGGCCTTGGTAACGAAGGCGGGGCTGGGAAGAAGATTGTTGATGGCGTTCACGGCCTCCCAGGCGGTCTTGTAGCTGAAGCCCGCCGCCTTCGCCGCCTTGGTGATGCTGCTGTGCTCGGCGACCGCTTCGAGCAGCTTGATGCGCTCGCGCCCGACCAGAAAGCGCCCTTCGCTGCGAAGGGCCAGGAGCGCATCAATCTTGTTTTTCGCCATATCCGGAAAGTCCGTTTGCGCCCCGATTATGCCGAGCTTAAAACCCTCTCACCACGTCAATGGCGGTGAAGCCTGTCTCGGACAACATCTTTGTTGGCGATTCTCTGCTCCCGCAAAGAAAATCGCTGATTCAGCGTAATAATTCCCTGTTCTGAAAATAGAGGAATCTTATCAGGAGCCTGATTTAACGCGATTTTCCGAGCCCCATAAGGGGATGGCTGCCAAAATAGCGCTAAATTCCCTGCAAAATTCCCTGATTGCAGGGAATTTGAGCTGAGACGGGTGCGAACTGCACTGCGCTGCCAGCCAGGCCATTGAAACCAGGCGGAAGCAATAATCGACAGCCAAGCCACCTCAAGCGGTGGCAAACACCAGATCATCCCGCTTGATCTGTTCCGCCGCGGCGCTGCGCCCGAGGTCATAGAGCGTCTGCATGTTGGTCGGATTGTCCATCGGGCGCAGCCTGGTGACGAACTCCGCGTCAAAGTGTTTGCCGAGTTTCTGCTCAAGCCAGGACGTCTCGAGCCGGACGTCGTAGCGCAGGAAACGAAAAAGCTTGCCGGTCGGGGCGGTCACGCGGCCAAGATCACCGATTTCGGAATTGATCGGCCAGGCGATCGGTGATTCTCCGAGCAGTGTCATCAGTGCCAGCACGAACATCTGGTTTTCCGCAATCATCGCCGCCAGCGATTTGATGGCGAGGCTGATGGCGCTTGAACGGCTGGCGTCGGCGGGACTCAATGTTGGACGGAACGATCCGGTGCCGACCGAGACAATCAACAAATTGTCCGGCCCAAGTTTCCAGTTCAGGCCATAGGCTGGAATGAGCGCTGTCATCAGCATCAACAGGGACGGATTGTTGTGGGGCGTAAGTCCACCGTCGATGAACAGGCCAGGCGGCTGACCGCGCACGATCTCGATAAGTTCGGGTTCGAAAAAGCTCGGGGCGGCCGTGCTTGCCCGCACAACATGCGCAAGGGGCAGGTGTCGATTACCGGTGAACGATCCGTCAGCCGGCGTTTCCCAGAACGTCGAGCGCGGATTATTCATCACCATCCAAGTACTGCCCGTGTCCATGCGTTTGAGCACGATACAAAGCCCGGTCTGAATATCCGGGCTGTCAAGCGTCCTCGTTCCGATCACGCTGGCGAGTTCCTGCATCAGGCTTCGTGAATCGAATTTGGCCTGCCATCCCGACAGGCGGAAGAATGACTTCTTGAAGATCTTTGGCGCGAGGCGTTCGTAAAAATCATGAATGTCAGAGACGCGGTAGCCCAAGGCCAGAGCGCTCGCGATAATCGCGCCGGTGGATGTTCCGCCGATAAGATCGAACCAATCGCAAAGACGCACGGGGCGACCTTCGATTTCCGCGATCTGGGATTCCAGGCGTTCGAGGAATGCGATGCTGGTTATGCCGCGCACGCCGCCGCCGTCCAGCGACAGGATTCGCTTTGGTCCGGGACCAAACAAGCGACCGTCCCGGACAGTTGATGAAGATTGTCGGTTCGTCATGTCCCGTGTAGCCCATGTCGCGAACGGCGGTCGCGAGAACGCCTAAGTTACATTAGCCGTTGCGCCAAAGGGCTACGGCAACTCGCGCGCGCAGGCATTCGGTAACGGCCGGCTTGAAGCCTCGCGTGTCAACACGATCGCACTGCAGCCGGACAGGTCGGTAATGCGGCCGATGAAATTTTCTCCGCCCGCATCGACCACGCCGGTGGCGTTCGCGGCGGCGTAGTTTCGCGGTCGCACGATCCAGCCGCCCGCGAGGAGCGTAAGGATTCGGCTGCCGGGGTCGAAGCTTCCGGATACCCGGAAGCAGCCTTCCGGCACTTCGGGATTTTCCGGCACGGCATAAAAGTGAAAAACCCCGCGCAACGCGTCTGGTGAAAGTACGATCCGTACCCCTGTAATACCCTGCCGGCAGGAATATCGACCGCTCCATTCGCCGCCCACGAGGCCCTGTCTGGACGAACTGGGCGCCATCCCCGGCTCGGTCGGAGCGCCGCGCAAGGCACGCAAGGCGTCACTTTCCTGCGCCGATAAGGAAGGGGCAAAGCCGGCGAAAGTCGCCAGCAAATAAATTACAACCGCACAAGCGAGCGTTATGACGCTGGGACGCCTCGTCTGCATTAAAAAATCCCCCCGAACGACTAAGAAACAAGCATAGCATCTCAGTTTCGGCGATCAATTGTGAGACGCGCGGGTTCGAAAAGTAAAAGGAACCGGCTTGCGTCTGGACGTGCGATGGCGTTGCGCAAATGACCGCCGGCTACGCCGGCGTCATGCGGGCAGAGTTAGCCGCTTGCTGACATAGAGTTGGTGCCAGGCGCTCACATCCTCGGCCATGGCGAGAGCGGCTGCCAATAACGCGTCGGTCGTCGATTTCAGGGTGATCTGGTCGGGGGCGGACAAAAGGGCGCCGATCAGCCGCTCGATTTCCATCAGTTCGCGTTGGGTTGCCGTCGAGCGTTGAGCAAATCCCTCGAAATCGCCTTGCGCGCGGATGCCGGAAAGTGCCGCGCCCAGCGCGGGAAGTCCCGCGGCTGCAATCGAAACGATCGGCTTGAGATAATGCTCCAGCAACCCGTGAAACAGTCCATGCGAGGCCCCGGCGGCCTCGTGTTCTGCCGCGTGCGCCGCCAGCACGAAATGATCGGTCGCCCACGCGGCGAGATAGATCAGCAGCATGTACATGGTTGCGGCGAAGCAGGCATCGCCTTTGCGATGGAGCATATGATGAATCTTTTCGAGATTTCTTGCATTGGCGGTGTGATAGGCCCGCTGTTCCTGGATCTCGGTGGTGAGCGCCGCCCTGAGCACGCGTTTCATATAAGTGGCATCCAGAACGGCGCTCGGCAGGCCGATTTCCCGAAAGGCTGCGCGCACGTACCAGGAGGCGAACGTTTCCAGGCTGGCCGGCTGGGGCGCGGCCACGAAATCGCGTAGCGCGCCGATATATGCGAGCGAGCGGCCGAGCCGGAGCAATTCTGATAGCTCGCGTGTTTCAAGCCAGAGCGCATGCCAATGCATGCGCACGCCTCGGCGCACGACAATGACGACGGCCGAGATGATAAACAGTTCGACGAGCACGAATCCGGCTTTGATGTCGAGGATCGCGGCAGACTCCAGAAAGAACAGGTAACAAAGCCCTATGGGCACCGACAGTCCGGCAAGAAGAAAGATCGAGACATAAGCGCTGCGGTATATATGGCCATGGCGCCATGCCAGGGCATCCGCCCAGATCGAGCGCGGCAGGAGGATCGAGCGTACACGATCGTTGAAATCGGAGACGCCTCTTGCGTCGGCAACAGCAGAGAAAAAGGAATCCCAGCTCTTACCGAGGTCGTCGTAACCGGGATATTTGATGGGCCACGACCATCGCCCGGCGCCCGCCAGCCGCCGCAGAAGATTATATGCAAACGGCCACCGCATCGGCTTTGGCCAACTCATGCCGAAATAAGAAGGCAATTCCGTCCTGGGCGTGGTGGCGGGGGATGGTTCAGAGCCGTGTGCCCCATGATGTTCGTCGTGAGACGAAACCGGGAGTGCGGGCGGCATGAGAATTGCGCGCAAAATGCGGTCGATCAGGCTCGCATCGACATTCTGCCAGCGATGTTCATCGTGGGCCGCGGTATCCAGGGCTACAATATGACGAAGCTGCGCCGGATTGCCCGGATCGATCCAGAACACCGGCCGCGATTCCGCAAAAGCGCGCGCGATGACGGCGGCCGTGCCGCCCGGGCCGGCGGCCTGCCGACCATCCCACACCGCCACGAGCAGGTCGATCTGACGAATCAGAAACGTGCCCAACGCCTGGTAGTGCTGGGCTCTCCCCGCGTCGTCGCGGACGTCGAGCCCGGGTAACAGGGGGAGTTCGGTTACCGAGATGGCGCGCGCCAGCAGGTGTTCGAACTCGTGATCCGAGCCATCGGATGCATTCGATGCAAGAAAATCACGCGCATATTCCGCTCGCGGCATCGGCAGAATGGCCTCGATCTGCCAGCCGCCCGGCGCCGCCGCAACGGCCATGCGATCGGTTCCATCCGCCAAGGCACTGACGATTCTGATCAATGGAACGGCGTTTGAATAGACACCGCCCTGTGTCTCGCGCGCGATGGCAGCAATGGAATCGCCGATCATCGCATAAAGTGCGCGCAATGCCTGATCGACGGCGGCGCGATGTTCGTCTGCGATTTTGTTGGAGCGATGCCCGGTGATGCCAATTTGCAGCGCGATCCGCGGTTTCGGCATCGGCGATTGTTGATTCATTCCGTCGCCATCGCACCAGGACGAGCAAAAATAGCACGACGAACTTGTCATACCGCGGGTATATTGTAAATATACCTATGGATTCATTGGCCATTTATGCTCAAAAATTGTCTCTTATCTCAGTATGACCCCCACTCGTGACGTGCTCGCCCGCGGACAGCCGCTTCGCCTGTTGTCGGGTGGGGCGGGCACCGTTGGGGAACTCCTCGGAAGCGGCGGGCAGGGCTCCGTATACGCGGTCGATACCGCGGGGCGGCGCCTTGCGCTGAAGTGGTATCACCCGCATGTCGCGCTTGCGGACGTAACGTTGCGCGCTCGAATTGCGCGCATGGTCAGGCAGGGACCGCCCGCGCCAAATTTTGTATGGCCCCTCGACTTTGCCGAGATCGCGGGCTCGCCGAGCTTCGGCTACATCATGCCGGTGATCAGCAGCGACCGGCGGGAGCTGAAGGACCTGTTTGCGCCGCCACCACGTGGCATCAATCCGTCGCTGTATATTCGGGCGGCCGCGTGCTTCGATATCGCCACCAGTTTCCAGCGACTGCACGCGACGGGCTATTGCTACCAGGACATCAATTTCGGCGGTTTCTTCATCGACGCCGAGCGCGGCACCATCCAGATCTGCGACGCCGACAACATCGCCATCGATGGCGAGCCCGGCGGCGTTTACGGCACGCGCAAGTTCATGGCGCCCGAAGTGGTGCGCCGGGAGGCGCTGCCGTCGACGAAGACCGACCTCTATTCGATGGCCGTGCTGTTCTTCTACATGATCTTCAATTGGCACCCGCTCGATGGCAGGCGGGAAGCGCAGGCGAGCATCATGGATCAGGCGCTGGAAAGGAAACTCTATGGCGAGGAGCCGTGTTTCCTTTTCGATCCGCACTCGGACGCCAACGGTCCGGTACCCAAGGTTCACGACTGGGTGGTTGCGCGCTGGGCGGCAATGACCGATCGCATGCGTACATTATTTACACGCGTATTCACGCAGGGGCTGTCGCGCGTGCAGGACCGGCCGATTGAAAGCGAATGGCGCAGCGCCCTCGCGCATTTGCGCGAATCCATCGTCGACTGTCCAGCATGCGGATTCTCACATGGCGTCGATGGTGCGATGGTTCAGCGCGGATGCAGCTGCGTATCCTGCGGCGCGGCGGTGCCTCTGCCGCCGCAACTCAATTTCGGCAGGGACCCCCTCTTGCTGACGCCGCGGCGCAAGATCTTCGAGTATCAGATGGGCGGGGGGTACATCGTCAACGAGGAGCCGCCCGTCGGCTCGGTGGAAAGTCACCCGCGCGATCCGGCGATCCTCGGCCTGCAAAACGTTGGAAAGGCCGTGTGGGCCGCGCGTACGGCGGACGGCACCAAGATGACAATCGCCCCAGGCAAGACGGTTCGCGTCGTTGATGGGATAGCCGTTAATTTCGGCCTTCGCGAAGGCACGGTTTCCGGCGTTCCGTCCGCCGCTGCGTCCTTGGGAAGCGCCGCATGACAGAAATCTCCATCGCGCGAACGGCTACATTCGGCGGCGCGAGCGCGCGCGGTGCATCGCACATTCGGCGTAATAAGCCCAATCAGGACGCGCGCGGTGGCTGGCGTTGTGGGCAATGGACCATCATCGCGGTGTCCGACGGCCATGGCGGTGAGCCTTATTTTCGCAGCGATCGCGGTTCCCGATTTGCCGTGGAGGCCGTGCGCGAAGCATTCATGGCATTGAGCGCCGGCGGTTCGGCCGGTGCCGCCGACCGTGATCATCTCGGCGCGGAAATTGCGGCCTTGCCGGCGCGCATCGTGGCCTGCTGGCGGGCCGCAGTGACTTCGGACATCAGGTCCGATTCGGATCCCCGGCTCATGGTCGCCGACCCGCATGTCGCATATGGGGCAACCTGCATTGCAGCCGCGTTCGGGCCAGGCGTCAGCGTCTTTGCCCAACTCGGTGACGGCGATCTTCTGGCGGCCGCCGCCGGCGAAGATTTGACCAAGCCCTTGCCGGACGATGAAGGCCTCGAAGGCGAGCAGACCTATTCGCTCTGCCACCTGGATGCTCCCGCTTATTTCCGGACAAAGTCGTTTGTTGCTCCGCATCCTCTCGCGGGTCCCGAGTTCGTTATGGCTTCGAGCGACGGGCTTTCGAAATCCTTTGCCGAAGATTCCCAGTTCTTCGACGTCGCGCGGCGGTGGCGCTCCCTGGTGGCGCAAAACGGCGTCGAGGCAACGTGTGGCGATCTGGAGACGTGGCTTGCCCGCTGTTCGGAAATGGGTAGCGGCGATGACAACACGTTGATGTTCTACAGCGCGGCCGCCAATGCTGGCGCCTTCGCGCCGATGGCACAACCGACCGTAGTTCACGGCGGTGCCCCCATGCCTTTAGCTCCGTCCGTTGCGGCCACGGTCAGATCTGGATCTGGATTTGGCGTATTGGCGTTGGCCGCGCTGTTGGGGGCGGGAATCGGCGCGGGTGCCATTTACTATTTCATGAAGAGCCGGGAGACAGTGGCGGCGGCGCCGCAGGTGGCAGGGTCGCCGCTGCCGACCGTTTCTTCGCCGGAGCCTTTGCCAACCAATTCTCCGTCAGAGAACGCACCCCCGCAGCCCGTGGAGTTGAGCGTTCCGGCGAAGGGACCTTCGCCGCGCGGCATTCCGGTTCCTGCCGCGCCGGCGCTCCCGGTTCCTCCTTTGCCCGCGGCCGAGAAATAATGGCCGGCAAACAACCTTGCCAAATTGACTCGCGAATTATTTGACCTAATGTTGCAAACGTTGCGCAACGTCGCAACGGGGGGGAATACGATGACCAATGCGCCTTCGGCGCCGCCACAGCCATCCGCTGGTGCGGCCGGGATGCCGCCAATGCCGCGGGATATCGGGCCCAGCGACTCCGAAATCATTCCGCTGCGTTCAACAAAAATCAACATCCTCAAGAGCGGGATTCTGATCCCTCTGGGCGTGACGGCAGCCGTTTGCATCGTGCTGTTCTCGCTGTCGAACTTCTTCCAGATTATGTACGTGTTCGCGGGCTATTTGCTCTTCTGTATCTTTTACGCCGCGTACGTCTATTCCGGGATTCGCAAGAGCGTCTTCATCTACCTCATTCCCTTCGCCATCGTGTACATCGAGTTGACGACGTCGCTGCTCAGCACGTTCATCTTTGTTTTTCGTACGATCCTGCCTGGTGGCGAGCCCAAGTCGCCTGGCTTCCTCACCACCTTCGTCAGCATGTTTTTCGGCGCGGGTCTGATGGAAGAATTGATGAAGGCGATGCCCGCCTTGATCGGCTTGTCCATTGCGCTGCGCATGCCCAACGATACGGCCAATGCGCCGTCGACGCGTTATCTTGACTGGCTGCGCGTTTCGACGCCACTGGAAGGCCTCATGCTGGGGCTTGCCGCCGGCGCCGGCTTCATCTTCGTCGAGACGCTTTATCAATACGTGCCGAACACGGTCGAACAGGTGGCGAAATCGTCGGGCGCGGGAGCCGGGTTTGCCAACGGATTTGCCCTGCTGATGCCGCGCGTATTGCACGGAGTGATCGGCCACATGGCCTGGGCCGGAATCTCCGGCTACTTCATCGGATTGGCGTCGCGTTATCCGGGCTCGCTCATCAAGCTGCTAGCGATCGGCTGGTTATTGCCTTCGATGCTGCATGCTCTGTGGAACTCATCGAGTCATCTCGGGGGCATGGGCACATGGGTCGCCGGTGCAATCACGTTGTTCGTATTCGTCGGCTGTTTCCTGAAGGCCAAGCAGCTGGAGGCCGTGCGCCAGGGCCGCGCGTTCATTCCAACCGACTCGATTATCGTCGGCGGTGCGCCGCTGCCGGTGGCGAGCGGTACCCTTCCGGAACGCCATGCGACGGCGTGGGGAGGGCTCTCGCAGGTGGCTGCCGCCTTCTTCCAGCCCAAAATGGCGACCGCGCCCGCCGGCGCCTTTCCCGCTGGCGCGCTTGCCGCGGAGCCGCCAGCACCGCAGGCGCTTCAGGCAGCGGCGGTGCCGCGCTTCACCCTCAGCAACGGCGCTGAGCGTTACGGCATCGTCGCCGGTCAGACGATCGATTTGGCGATTCTCTTTCCCGGCCGCGGTCTCGCGAGCGGAGCTCTTGCGGAGGTTACGGTTCATCCGCAGGATCCGCAGGCGGTCGGACTAAAGAACATGACGACCGGAGCGTGGGCGGTCACGCTCGACACCGGCATCAGCACCGAGGTCGCGCCGGGGCGAAGCGTCAAACTCGTCGCCAACGAGAAGATCAAGATCGGCGCCGTTACCATTGACGTGCAGGCCGTTTGATGAGCGGGGACGTCATGAATGCCGCGACGGGGCCCGAACTTTCCACGGCCGGTCTGGCGCGGCGCCAGCTGCACTTTATTTTGGCGGTTGACTGTTCCGGTTCGATGATGGGGGAACGGATCGCCTCGCTGAACTATGCCGTGCGATCCGCGATTCCGGCGATGCGGGCGGCCGCGGCGGACAATCCGGAAAACGATGTGCTGGTGCGCGTTCTTCGGTTTGCCGATGAGGTGAAATGGACGGTCGAAACGCCCGTGCCGGTCGATCAGTTCGAATGGACCGATCTGACGGCAGGCGGCGAAACCAATATGGGTGCGGCCTTCGTCGCCTTGGCCGAAGCCTTGACCCCGGAAAAAATGCCCGGCAGGCAGTTGCCGCCAGTTCTCGTTCTGTTGTCCGATGGACTGCCGACCGATGACGCTGAAGCGGGCCTTGCCGCTTTCATGCGATCCCCCTTCGGCGCCAAGGCTATCCGTCTTGCCGTCGCAATCGGTTCCGACGCCGACAAGGCGTTGTTGCAGAGTTTCATCGGGAATTCGGACGTGAAGCCGTTGCAGGCCAACAGCGCGGAGACTCTCGTCGATCGCATCAAATGGACCGCCTCGGTGCCGATGAAGGCCGCGTCGGCGCCAGTCGGCAGTTCGGCCGATAACGTGCAGAATCTGGCGCAGGGTGTCGCCAGCGAAAATGAGAATGGTGGCGAACTCGTATGGTAAGTCCTGCCCCCGCAACAGCAGTTGGCGCCGGTACACCGTCAGTTTCGGAAATGGCGACCATTCTGGCGCGCATCCTGCACCGCCATGGCCAGGGAGTCCTCGAAGATCGTCGCTGCACATTAGGCCTGCTGCGAGACCATGCGCCAAACGAGACCCGCGGTATACGGTTGCTGATGGCCGCCTACGATATGGACCTTCCGAAAAAGCTGACATCCGAGAGTGGCGCGGCAAGCGAATTTAGAATCGAACAGGAAGTGAGCAGGCTGGTCGCCGATTCCGGTCTGCAATCGGATCTCGCCCGCTGGGCGGCTGACGTCTGGAGCAGCGCGATCCTGGGGACGACGCCGGACAGCGCCGCGCCGCGTGCCGCCGTTGCCACCGCAGCCGCGGCGGCGTCACCAGCGTCGGCGGCTGCAAAGTCCATGTCGGTCGATGACTTGACCTGGGGCGACGACGCACCCGCCACTCCCCAGGCGACGGGCGCAGCGCCTGCGGCAGCACCGCCGATTGCACCATCTTATGCGCCGGCGCCATCCGCGGCTGCCCCTGCGAACGCTGCAAACATCGCCACGTTGGCGAAAAAGCCCACGGCTCGTTATGGGCTGATCGCGGTCGCGATCGTAAGCACGATCTTCGGCCTCAAGTCCTACATCGGTACGGGAGGCGAGACGCCGGCTCCGACGCAGCCAACGACCCAGCCCGTGCAACCGGCCCCCACGCAACCGGCGCAGCCCACGCAACCTGCAAACCCTTCACAACCCAACCTGGTTGTCGCCAGTGCATCGGATGATGTTTCGGATTGGCCGGAGTTTTCCGGTGCCGCTCATCCGAATAACAATTCCAACCAGTGGCAATTCCAGTTCAATCTGCGTTTCGGCGACGGACGCATCATGGCCTACAACGTGTTCGTCGACATGGATGGTGGCGGCCGGAGCGGCACCGGCTCGGTGCGCGCGCTCGATTCACGCCACCTCAACGGCGGCTCCGACATGGTATCCTCGACGCCGTCATTGCCGGTAACGCGCGAATTGCAATCGAGCTCGAAAATCTATTTCAACCGTATCGTCACCAGTTCATGGGCCAAAAATCCTTCGCGCGCGCCAAATGTATGCGTTGTTTTCAGTTCCGGAAATCAGCAACGCTTTAGTCCGGACAACGGAATTTTCTGCGCGTTCGAACTTCAGGGAAATACCTGCGGCCAGAAAATTGGCTGCGGTCGTCTGTAGTGGAAAGAGAACGCTGGGCAGAATGTTTTCGTCGAGTGCGGCGAGATGAATGAAGCCATTCCCGTGACCGAATTGGAGAGGCTTCAGGCTGCCGGCCTTAGCCCGAAATTGCTGCAGCACGCCGGAGAGGGGCAGCCGTTTCTTGGCTTCATCTCTTACCGCCGGGGCGACGCACTCCCGCTGGCGCGTTGGCTGCGCGACCGCATCACAAGCTTCAGAGCCCCACCCGAACTCAAGGAAAAGATAGCGGCTATCGACGGGCAAGTCGGTGGCCCGCAAAATCGCGTATTCCTGGACCTCTCGTACCAGAAGCCGAACGTGGATTTCTGGGACGAGCACATTGCCGCCTCGTTGTGCCGGTCCCGTACATTGCTGCTGTTACAGACGCCGTCCGTTTTCGAGAAGATCGACGGCGGCGAACCGAACTGGTGCGAACGCGAAATCGAGACCTTTCTGAAATTCTTCGGCGATCCGTCCCGGATTCTCGTGGTGATGGGGCCGGGCGCGCCGATCGACCGCTTTCCGGCGCCGCTCGAAAGGATTTCGGCTCGTTGGGACTGGATCGACCTGCGATTTTTCTCTCAATCGCCGCTCAGCCGGTTCCGATATGCTGGCCAATATGATCCGCAAGTCGCGAAAATCCTCGCGAAGATTTTCGATATCGCGGATGGCGATCTGCCGATCCTCAATCGCGAGTTCGTCCGTGCTCGCGCCAGGGTCCGACGCAACCTTGCTGTGGCGGCGGGCGCCGCCATCGTCGGTCTCTCGGGGCTGGCGACTTGGGCAATGATCGAGCGTGGTCGCGCGGTGGCCGCCGAGCAACTTGCGATTCAACAGCGTGACGAAGCCGTACGACAGCGCAATGCGGCCCTGATCTCGCAATCGCGCTATCTTGCGAAGGCCGCGGACGATCTGGTGGCCGCCGGTACCACACGTGGTGCCGTGGCGCTGGTGCGCGAGGCCTTGCCGGACCATGGCCAGGGTCGTGACAGGCCCCTGGTGCATGACGCTATCGCCTCGGCCTACAAGGCGATCTTCGCCAACCACGAGCGCGGCCGCTTGCCGATGCCTGAAGGCGCGGCCGCCATCGCTACCAATGGCGTTGCCGGTCGGATCGTTATTGCGAGCGCAGATAAAATCTACATTCGCCAGGGGCTGACGACCGAGGAAGAGCGCGTTCTGCAGCACCACTTCGGAGCACTGGCGCGCATGGTGCTGTCACCGGATGGAGAGCGCCTGGCGATGATCGGGCCCGGTGGCTCCGTCGAAGTGCGCGATCTCCAAAGCAACACGACCGTGGCGAGTCACAAAGGTGAGGGCGCCGGGACGCGGGTGACTTTTCTGCGGGACGGCACCCGGCTTCTTGTAACAAGTGCCACGCAGAAGATTTTACGCCTGATCGATCTTGCGAGTGGAAAAGAAATCGCCTCACGCGGCTTATCTGGCTCAAATGGGAAGGCGATCGTATCGCTTATCGAACCCCAGGCGGATCTGCTGGCTTTCATCGACAATGAGGAACTGATCCGGCTCTCGATCGATGATCTTACCGACACCGCAAGGTTCGAGATCAAGGACGCCGACGAATATGCGATGGCGCTTTCGGGCGATAAGTCGGCCATCTATCTCGCGGCGGCGAAAGTCATCCTGGCGGGCCAATTCCTTGTGCTCGATAGCAAGACGCTGACGGTGCAACGTACCTTCGGAAAGATCATCTGGGGCGCCAAGGGCATGGAAATCTCGCCGCGCTGGAATATTCTGGCGCTGCGCGGCCTCGGCGGAGTCGATTTCTACGACATTAAGGATGGTGACCGCATCTCCCATGTGACGGCGAACTTTGCCATCGCTGGCGGACAGTTCCTCGGCGGATCAACCAATTCGGACTATTTCGGTTTCGGCTCGGATGGTGCCATCAGGCGCTGGACACCGGAATTGGGCACGGAAACCGCAGCCTATATGTCGATCGACGGCGGGACAATTCAGCAGCTCGATCCCCTGAAAGACGGCAGCGGCTTCTTGTCGATCTCCGATCGGCCATCGATCACGAACTGGGCCTATGAAACGCGCAATATTTCGAAGGATTATTCGACACCGTTCGTCATAAACGGCATGGACATGAAATTCCCATTGCCGATGGAGACATTTGATTTTTCGACAAGCCGGGACGAGGTCACGGCGACCTACACGGGCAATCTGGTCCAACGCTGGAATCTGCGGACCGGTGCCATGAAGATCGTCAAGCAGTCGGCCCCGAAAGAGCCGGCCATCGGGCGCGTGACAGGTCTGCCAAATGGAATTTCCGTGGTCAGCCGCGTATCCGGGGAGATCGAGATCTATTCCGATGCCGGCGGAACCGCGCAGCCCGCCGGTGCGCTCAAATTCGAGCCGCTTAAATATCTTGGTGAGGTTGGTCCGGCTCAGGCTTTCCTCGTGACGACATCGGGCGCGGCTGCACGGCTCGATGTGTCGACGCCGTCGGCTCCAAATATCGATCCCCTTCCGGGCCTAGGGCAATGCGCCTCAGGCGTGGCGATTAAGGGCATCGCGGCTTGTCTGACCGCCGAGGGCCACATGCGGCTCTTGCGCAATTCCGATGCGAGAATCGTCATCGATCTGCCGCCGCCGCAAGGCGGCGTTCAAAGTGGATATATCACCGACGACGGCACGCGCCTCGTTGTCGGGGGCAACACGGGACGCGTCGTCATTTATGACGTGGCCGAAGGAAAAGTGTTGCAGACTCTGAATCTGCCGCCGCCGAAGAAGCCGGATGCGCCTGGGGGCGCGCGCGCTATCACCCTCGCGAGGGACAATATCCACATGGCGGTCGCCTTGTCGGACGGCGCACTCAAGATTTATGACCTGAACACCGGCGCGGCGCGTGATATCCGGCTCTATGGGCGCAACAGCCTCCCGGAGCAGATGTATTTTTCACCACATTCACGCCTGCTCGCGGTCGTCGAAAGAAGCAATGTCAAGGTACTGGGCATTTATAATGTTGAGGATGGTTCGCGCATAGCCGCGATCAGCTTGAGCAATCAGCCGAGCGCGAAACTCTTCCCGCTCTCGAACGGCCGCGGTTTTGTGACGGTAGACCCTGCCGGCCGCATCATCGTACATCCGGCATTCGAGGAGTCTGACGATTTCATCGCCTATCTGGCGGAAGAGTTTCCGGACAGGCTGACGCCTGCGCAGAAGCGCTTCTATTTCATCGAGTGAGATTGCAATGAGCGCGGCGCGCATACCCAAGAAGGGCGAGCGGTCTGGCAACGGACCCGTGACGATCATTGGCAATGGCCTGTTGGCCTGTATGGTGCGTTCGCAAAGTCCACGGACGGCTGGTTCGCGCGTGCTGGTCATCGACGAGGGCGAGGACGCGTCCACGATATCGACGCTGCATCGCGCCATACAAACAGCGAAATCGAAGCTGCCGACAATCGTCGCCCAGGTGGCCGACCGCCGATTGCGCCGCGCCGTGCAGTCCCGCCTCGAGCAGGCCGGGGTTGAGCCGCGTCCGGTCCTCGTTGACGCAGCCGCCCTGATCGCCGAGCATTTTGTCGCTGCGGAGCATTTATTCGATCTCGCGTACTGGCGCGATCAGCAGCGCCTTCATGTTGTCCTTGTGGGTTTCGGTCATCTGGGGCAGTCGTTTCTCGATGCATTGGTGGCTACCGGCATCGCTGGAGAACTGCAACGCCCCCTCATCCGCATCGTCACGCCGGATGAGGCAGGAACGCGCGCGTTTCTTCGGCGGGAAATGCCAGAGATCGACAAGTCCGCGGAAATTCTGATTTCATCGTGTGGGCTGACCGATCTTGGCGAGCCCGATCACAGTCCTTTGGTGGAGGCTGAGAAGGGGCTGCCCCTTACGGCGATTTTTCTGTTGCTCGAGAAGCCGACCGATACGCTGTTGGCGGCTTCCGCGATCGTGGACTTGCAGGAACGTCACGGCTTGGCTACCGCCCCGCTATTCATCGGCGGCGCGGGCAGCGAGGAGGCCTGTACGTTGGCGACGCCGGAGCGCGCACCGCGCAACCTCGGCCGCAAGATTGTTCGCATCGACGATCTGGGCGCGATCGATGCGCTGCTGGATTATATTTTGCGCCGGCGCGATGTGCTGGGAAAGAAAATCCACGAGGCCTATTTGCATGCCTACGCCGGCAAGACCGGAGCTGGCAGGGCATGGGACACCCTCTCCGAAACTTATCGCCGCGCAAATCGGAGGGCTGCATCGCACCTTACGCAGAAGCTTTGGACCATGGGTTTGTCTGTTCCAAACGATCCTGCTCTGCAAGGCGCGGTTGACGCCGAGACCTACGATAACGTCATCAAGCCAATAACGGCGTCGGACGGCGAGGATAACACTGTCCGTCGCTTGGCCCGGCTTGAGCATGAGCGCTGGTGTGCGGATCGCCGATTGGATGGTTGGCAATATGGTGAAGTGCGCGACGACGCCCGCCGGCGCCATCCGAGCCTGGTGCCGTTTGACGATCCGCGTCTAACCGCCGATGAGATCGCCAAGGATATCGGACAAATCCGCTTTCTGTTTCAATCGGTCGTGCGTCCCTACAGAAACGGCGCTCAGACCCGGTTTGTGGTCGGTGTCATGGCGGGGGCCGAGGGCGGACAGCCCGGCATCCCTGTCAAAATGCTGCTAGAAAAACTGTCCCAGGAGCCGGCCCGGTTTGTGACGATCGTATCGCCGCTCCTTGCGAGCGGCGAATTGAAGGCGGCACTCGAGCTTGTGCAAGCACTCGACAGGGAGGATCGGAATTTCAGCATCATTGTTCCGGAGTGGTACCCGGACAACAGCTCTATCCGCGCCGAGGCGGCGGCGCGTGCGCCTGCGTTGGCTCTGCTGCTCGGCCGGCCACAGACGCGGATTGCGCCCGTCGGCCCCCCGGGATTCTTTCACGACGATGTCTGGGAAGACCCATCCGGCGCCGAGGCCGCCGTGCAGGCGCTCGCACGCTACGTCCTGGAGCGCTCGCAAGCCATGCTGGCGGTCGATGCCAGTTAGCACGTGGTCCGCATAGCGGGGCAGTACTTGCCCCATCAGCCGTTCCCCTTGCCGCCGGCAGTGATCTTTCGCAAGGTTGGCAAATGAGAGAGTTAAAGTCGGCGAAGCTCCTAAGATGTTGTGTCTGTTTGATTCCATTCAAACAAAGCCAAACTCGGTAATGTGGTAGAGTGCGAACTCAACATGCCGAAAACATCCTGGTTCCGGATATAGCCAATGACAAACGAGCAGGCCGACAAAGTGCGTCTGAGTCCTGAAGATCACGCGCGCTTGCGGGAACTTCGCGCACAGAAACCCGCGCGACATGCACCTGCGCCAGCATTAACGCGAGGCGCCATATTCGCTGACCGAGTAGCCGAGATAGTGGGTTCGTGGCGCTTTATCATCATCCAGAGCGCTATGCTTGGCATTTGGATTATTCTGAACATGGTGGCGTTCATCAACCACTGGGACCCCTATCCATTCATTCTGCTAAATTTGGTTCTTTCCTTCCAGGCGGCTTATACAGCCCCCATCATCATGATGAGTCAGAATCGTCAATCAGAGATTGACCGCAGGCACGCCGAACATGACTATCGAATAAATGTAAAAGCCGAACTCGAAATCGAATTGCTGCACAACAAGATTGATGCCTTGCGCGAGCAGGAAATCCTGAAGCTAACTAACATTATTCAACGGTTATCCGCACACCTTGCGCCTGATCTTGTCGCCGCGATCGAGGATGAAGCAGGACAGCGCAAGTGACCTTGCCCCTTATTGCCCTCGTTTATAAGGGTCTGGTTTTAGCCCTGACGGGGTGGATTGCGGACTCGATTGGTGTGAGCCCGCTGAGGTTCGGGTGCGGTCGGTTGGTGTAGTCGATCCTCAATCCTTCGATGATCTGGTAGGCCAAGTTGAGATTGGCGAACAGATGCGTGTTGAGGCGCTCGTCACATAGTCTCCCGTTGAAGCCTCCGACAAGGCCGTTCTGCATCGGCTTGCCACCTTTTTTCCATTGTGTTTCCTGTGGCGGACGACCGTACCCAATCTTGCTATTTATGTTGTTCTGGTGTGGCCGGTTTGAAGACCCACTGGATTTCGAGCTGGCAAGCAGCTTTTCGATTCTGGAACGGTTTTTTCTAGACTCGCATTCTTTCCTATACTATATCATATGATAATAATACTGTAGAAGGGCGTATCCATGAAATTCCATGATTCCACCTACAAGCATCTTCGACCGGGACAGGAAGTGGCGACCACTGGAGAAATCCTGGCGTTCGCCGCTGCCACTTTTCCTGACAAGACAGGTCTGATCTGCGGCACGCGCAAATGGACATTTGGCGAATTAGACCATTTGGCCAACCAGTTCGCGCACGCCCTTATCGCGCTCTTTGCCCGGCATGAGGGGCCTATTGGAATCATCGGCGCCAATTCGGCGGAATATGCGCTGGCGCATTTCGGCACTTCGCGCACCGGCCGCTACACCATCAACTTTCCGACCCGCTGCACCGAGGAAGACCTTGTCTATACCGTGAACCTGACAAAACCGGCCGCGCTGGTCGTCGGGGCTGGCTACGGGGAGATTATTGAGAAAGCGCGTGGCCGCTTTGAGAAGCCGCCCATTATGATATCGATTGGCGGCGGCGAACCCAGCCGAGGACGTGACTTCTGGGACTTCGTGTCCAACCAGCCGCAAACGCCCCCGGCGATTGAAATAAACCCCAATGCTCATGGTTCGCTGATCTTCACGGGCGGCACCACCGGCCGGCCGAAGGCTGTCTTGGCCTCGCAGCGGGCGCGCGCCATCTCGGCGATGGCGGCGGTCGAGGACTTCCGCATCGAGAGCGACACGGTCGCCGGCTACTCGGTGCCCTTCACCCACACCGCGGGACTGTACTCCTGGTTCCAGCCGGCTGTGCTCGCCGGATGTACTGGCGTCATCATCCCGAAATGGGATCCAGAACTGTTCATGCAGGCCGCCGAACAGCACGGCATCAACATGATTTTCGCCGTTCCTGCGCAGCTTGCCCTTCTGCTCAACCATCCTGCTTTCGACCCGCAGCGGCTGCGTTCGCTGCAAAGGATTATATTTGGCGGTGCTCCCTTATCACGTGCTCTCATTGAGCGCGCCGAGCAGGCGATGCCTTGGATGTCCTGCGGACGTGCTTATGGTTCGACTGAAACCGGACACCTGGCGGCCCAGATCAAATCCGATCGTGACAAGGTCTATGACGGCTACAACCAGCCGGGCGGCCGGCTCGAGATCGAGATCTTCAAGGAACCGGGCGTGGTCGCCGCCGAGGGCGAGATCGGCGAGGTCGCGACGCGCGGGTCCCATCTCATGACCGAGTACCTCGGCGACCGGGAAGCGACCGATGTCTTCTTCCGGCCCCACACCAGCGCCGGCGACTGGGGCTGGATGGGTGACCTCGCGGTCCGCAACAACGGCTATTTCACGCTGATCGGACGTTCCAAGCACATGATCCTGTCGGGCGGCCTCAACATCTTCCCCGCCGAGCTCGAAGAAGTGCTGCTGCGCCATCCGGATGTCGCCGACTGCATCGTATTTGGCATCCAGGACGCGGTGTGGGGCGAACTGCCCGCCGCCGCCGTGGTGCCGCGCGGCAATTGGCTCGACACCGAGAAGGTGCTTGCCTACGTTGCCGAGGGCGTGGCGCGCTACAAGCGGCTGCGCAAGATCTATGTGCTCGACGAAATTCCGCGCACCGGTGCCGGCAAGGCCCAGATTCACCTTATAAAGGAGCAATGTCTCAAACTGGATGCGGCACTCCCGACAAGTGCATAGGGGGCATCCCTTAGCGTGAGAGTGCTTAGTCGTCTATTGAGTCCGCATGAATAATCATCTTGATCAATATTTCGCGCAGCAGCTTCGTTTCAGATTTGTCTAGTCCCATCATCAGCCTGCGGTAGCGCGCATTGGCGACGGGCAGCAGCTTCTCATACAGAGCCTGTCCGCTTCTGGTCAGCGACAAATCGATGATGCGTCGGTCCTTGTCGTTTCGCACCTTCTTGATCAGGCCGCGCTGTTCCAGGCTGGCAATGGCCCGGTTGACGGCCATCTTGTCCATCGCCCAGCGGCGAGTGATTTCCTGACCTGAAACATTTTTGTGCAAGCTTAGAATGACACGCCATTCGGCAATGGTGACATCATATTTCGCCAACTCTGAAGCAAAGACCTTGCCGATCCTGTTCGCGAACATATGGCACAACGCCAGGACATCATCGCTGCCTGTTGGCTGAAACATCGAATTCTTTGTCTCTGATTTCAAATCAGAACCCCCCGATTGGGGAGCCAGTTTTTTCTGGTGCATGATATTATCATATGATAATGCATTTGAAGGCGGGCATGGGTCTCGCCGGTGGTGGAGCGGAGACAGTTATTATGTTTGGCGTGAATCGCAGCAAGCGTCCAGTCGAACTCGGCCCTTATCCGCTGGAGAGGCTGCGCCGGGATGCGGCCATCGCCGGGCAGGAGGCCTTGCGTCCGCCGCAACCAGCAAATTTGGCATTGGCGATCACTGCATCGCCGCTGGTCCGCGCTACAATCAACCACCTCAAGGCTTATGAAAAGCTGCGTGAGCCAGAGCCGTTTGCCAGAAAAGCGGCGCTTCCTGACGATCTTTCGCTACGCACCCGCGATATCAAAGGAGCAGGCTACTTTCTTGATGCATCGCAAATTGGCATTTGTGGCATCCCCGCCAATGCCTGGCTGGATCGGCCCGAAAGCATGCACAGCCATGCCGTTGTTGTGCTGGTCGAATATTCCAATCCGATCGATGCAGATAACGTGGCGGCGCAATGGGTGGCTGGCAACGAGCATCTTCTCGCCACTTTGCGAGCGGCTGAAATTGCGCTTGATCTCGCTGGGCAAATTTCCGCAATGGGATATCACAGCCGCGCCCACTGGATGGGCGCAAGTGACGTAGACCTGGACAAGCTGGCCGTTCTTGCCGGACTTGCGTTGCGGGAGGAGGGGCGCCTTATCAATCCTTACCTTGATGACCGTTTCGCCCTTGCTGTGGTCACATCCGACTATGCGCTCAATACCGATGTGCCGTTGCATCGATCGGCCCGCAAGGCACGTGATCTCAACTACTATCTTGGTCTTTCCGGTGCCGTGTCAGGGCTTGAACGTTGGCGCCGTAGACGGCGACCATCGCATCTAGGTCCTTATCCTGTTGAGAGCTTGAAACGGGTTGACAAGCCGACCACTGTTATTTTCGAAGATGAAGTGCCGCGCGTACCAAGCCGCGCCAATTTCTATCTGCGCGCCGGGCTCGGCGATCTCAGCGACAAGACAAAACAAGAAGCCGGCCGTTGGGCGCAAAAGCATCCGGTATCGCAAGGCATTATCCGTCCGATGTGGGCGCTAAAGCCGCTCCAGGACGGTCAGATTGCAAGACAAAGCAACCCCGGCAGCCATTCTGTTCAAGACAATACGAAAGCATTAAAGGCGCTCAGCCACTATCTTGGTTCGGCGATGACCGGGATCTGCGAAATTCCAGACTACTGTTGGTATTCCCACGACAAGCACGGCAAGCCGATCGAGCCTTATCACAAATACGCATTGGTTGTTCTGATCGACCAGGGATACGAAACATTTCTCGGTGCCAGCGGCAATGACTGGATATCTGGCTCGCAGTCGATGCGTGCCTATCTGCGTGGCGCCGAGGTGGTCGGCGTCATGGCCGAAATGATCCGGGAAATGGGATATCCGGCCCGGGCTCACAGCAGTCTCGACAGCCATGTCCTGCACGTACCACTTGTTCTGCATGCCGGGCTCGGTGAACAGAGTCGGATCGGCGAGAGCGCCATCAACCCGTTCCTTGGCATGCGATTCAAAACCGCGGTGCTGACCACCGACATGCCGTTGGTTGCTGACCGGCCAATCGATTTCGGCGTCCAGACCTTCTGCTCGAAGTGCCAGAAATGCGCGCGCGAATGTCCGAGCCAGGCCATTCCCTTCGGGGGCAAGGTCATTTTCAACGGTTACGAAACCTGGAAGCCGGACAGCCAACGCTGCACGATGTACCGCGCCGCCAACCATAAGGGCTCAGGGTGTGGTCGCTGCATCAAAACCTGCCCGTTGAGCAAGGACACCACCTGGGATGGCCCTGTTCTCCACCGTATCGGCAGTTGGCTCGGCATTCACGCCATGTGGGCGAAACCCGTGCTGGCGCCGATCGCCATCTGGCTCGATGACCGACTCGGTAATGGCAATCCTTGTGATGCCAAGAAATGGTGGATGGACCTTGAGGTCATCGGCGAGCGTTCCTACCAGTACGATGCCAGCAACTATGTCGTTGCGGCCAAGGATGCCAACCGGCCCCAGATCAATCCCTTAAAAGAGGTCAACCAGGAGCGGGGCATTGCCTATTTTCCCGCCTCAACGCTGCCGCCGCCCGATTTAATCGCGCCCTGGCCAGTCGACCGCAAGCTGGGGCTGGAAATGGCGGCAAAGGCTGAAACGGTTGATCAGGCGTTGGCCCGTCGCGCCCGCGGCGACAAGGTGCCGGACATGTATGTCCCAAGCTACGTGACGGGAAATTATCTGGCCAAAAAATCATCAAGCCAGGAAGGCAAGAAGGATTGAGCCAACAGGGGCAACAATCCCTTAGCGATGAATTGCAAATAAAGGCCGCAAAGGTCTTGCCATCGCGACAATAAAAGCAAGGGGGGAGACAGTGCATAGGATAATTCTGCGCATATTCATGCCAGCGTATGCCGTGATGGTGGGCGCTTACGATTCAGCTTCGGCACAGCAAGTTGTCAAGATAGGCCTGCTCATGGCCTATACCGGACAATTTACAGAACCCGCCACTCAAATGGACAATGGAATAAAGCTCTACATGAAGGAGCACGGTAATATCGTTGCAGGCAAGAAGATCGAAGTCATCCGCAAAGATACCGCTGGCGCACCCGACACGGCAAAGCGAATGGCTCAAGAACTGATCGTTAAGAATGACGTGAACATTCTCGCAGGGTTCGTCATTACGCCTGAAGCCTTGACCGTTGCCGATCTTTCGGCAAACGCAAGGAAGCTCATGGTCGTAATGAATGCCGCAACCTCGATCATTACGACGATGTCGCCCTACATCACCCGCTCATCGATGACTCTGCCGCAAAATACCAGCCAGCTTGGCTTGTGGGCGGCGCGCAAGGGGATCAAGCGCGTGTTCACATTGGTTTCTGATTATGCGCCGGGACACGATGCTGAAAACACATTTCAAGAAGCATTCAAGTCAGCGGGAGGGCAAATTGTGGGTTCGACTCACATGCCGCTGACAAATCCTGATTTCTCTCCTTTTGTCCAGCGTGCCAAGGATTCCAATCCCGACGGCATCTTCATCTTTGTGCCCGGTGGTTCACAGCCACCGGCTTTGGCGAAGGCGCTCATCGAGCGTGGTATAGATCCTAAGACGACCACAATCATGGGGCAGGGCGAAATCGCCGATGAGAGTTCATTGCGCGCACTCGGCGAGCAGGCTGAGGGAATGGTTACAGCTTTTCATTATGACTATGCACATTCCTCCGCGAAGAATGTTGCGTTCGTTACGGCCTACAATAAAGCGTTCCAACGCAATCCAGACTTCTATGCCGTCGGTGGCTATGACGGCATGCACCTGATCTACGAGGCACTCAAAAAGACCAACGGCAATACCAATGCCGAGGGGCTGATTGCTGCGATTAAGGGCATGAAGTGGGAAAGTCCGCGTGGCATGGCGGCGATCGATCCGGAAACTCGCGATATCATCAATACCGTGTATATCCGCGAGGTGCATAAGGTTGACGGCAAGATGCTCAACGTTGAGATCGAGAAAACTGAAGGTGTAATAGATCCGGTCAAAGCACGCATGAGAGTGCCTGCGGGGTCGGGAAATGGCGGCCGGTTACCATGCGGCAGACCTTGCGGTAGGCGGCGCCGGACCAGACATCGCCGTACCTTAGAGCCGGTACAGTTTCCTATGATTACGCACCCCTTGCCGAGCCAAGAGCAGCGAGGCTAGCTGCGCTTTATCGGCAGCGTTGAAGACAACCTCCGCCTTGAAGCCGTATCCACGCTGGTCAAGATCTGTCTTGATGATGGCGCTGCGTGCTCAATCCCCTCGGACCTCCGTGCACGCATGGAATCTTATGAGGCCGGCAAGCGGGCTGTTTGAGCTTTCATGGCGCTGCGCACCGATCGGCGGAGCGCTGATCTTCGATCACCTTCGAGCCGATGATCAGCTTCAGAACTTCGCTGGCGCCCTCATAGATCCGCAGCGCTCTGATCTCGCGGTAGAGTTTCTCGACGGGCATGCCATGCACGACGCCGAGGCCGCCAAACAATTGCACGGCGGCGTCGATCACCTGCTGCGCCGCTTCCGTGGCGAACAGCTTGGCGGTCGAGGCTTCCCGGGTCACCCGCGTGCCCCTGACGTCCTTGGTCCAGGCGGCCCGGTAGACGAGCAGGGCCGCGGCATCGATAGAGACAGCCATGTCGCCAAGTTTGCAGCGCGTCATCTGGAAGTCAGCCAATACCTGACCAAACATGCGGCGCTCAAGGGAGCGGCCGACCGCCTCGTCCATCGCCCGCCGGGCCAATCCAAGCGCCGTCGCGCCGACTGTCGAGCGGAAGATGTCCAGTGTCGACATCGCGATCCTGAACCCGTCGCCGCCGAAGCCGATGCGGTTCTCCGCGGGGATCCAGCAATCGGTAAGCCGCAGTGTTCCCAACGGGTGAGGGGCGATCACGTCGATTCTCTCGCCATCGTCCAGGCCGGCGGTGTTGGCCGGCACGATGAAGGCGGACAGACCCCTGGACCCGCTGCCATTCCCTTCCTGGGCGAAGACGACGTAGTAGTCGGCCAGACCGGCGTTGGAGATCCAGGTCTTGACGCCGTTGAGGCGCCAGCCGTCGCCGTCCTGCCGCGCCCGCGTTGAAATGGCCGCGACGTCCGAACCGGCGTCCGGTTCTGAAAGGGCGAAGGCGCCAATCCGGGTGCCGGCCGCGATGCCTGGCAGAATGGAGCGCTTCTGCTCCTCGCTGCCGAACAGGCTGATGGGAGCGCTTCCAAGCCCTTGCGTGGCGAATGCGAAATCCGCCAGGCCGGAATGGTATCCCAAGGTTTCCCGGGCGAGACACAAGCTCCGGGTGTCGAGCACTTCCCGCGTTCCGCCGTAGGCGGCAGGAACGCAGGAGCGCAGGAGGCCGGCCTTGCCCAGTTCGCCGACCAGCCGGCGGACACAGAGATAGACCGCGTCGGCGTCTTCTTCGGCCCCTTCGAGAAGGGGAGGAAGGCTGTCCGTCGCCCACTGCTTGAAGGCATGCGCCAGTTCCAGGTGACCGTCATCGAAGAACGGCCAGTCGAGACAGTCCCGGCTCACCATCAGTTGCCCTCGAAGACCGGTTTCTGCTTGGCGATGAAGGCGCGATACGCCCTTTCGAAGTCCTTTGTCTGCATGCAGATGGCCTGGGCCTGGGCTTCGGCCTCGATGCATTCGCCGAGGCCGAGGCTCCATTCCTGCCACAGCATCGTCTTGGTCATGGCGTGACCGAAGTTGGGGCCGTCGGCCAGTTCCTTGGCCATGGCGGTAGCTTCCTCCAGGAGCTTTTCAGGCTCCGAGAGGCGATTGTAGAAGCCGATCCGCTCGGCCTCTTCGCCGCCGACGACTCGACCGGTGTAGAGCAGGTCGGCGGCGCGCGACAGCCCGATCAAGCGTGGCAGCAGGGTGCAGGCGCCCATGTCCGCTCCGGCTAATCCGACGCGGACGAACAGGAAGGCCAGTTTGCTTCGGGCCGTTGCGAAGCGCATGTCCGCCGCACAGGCGATCATGGCGCCGGCCCCGGTACAGACGCCGTCGATGGCAGCGATGATCGGCTGAGGACATTGCCGCATCGCCTTGACCAGGTCGCCCGACATGCGGGTGAAGGTCAGCAGTTGCGTCATGTCCATCTGCACCAGCTTGGCAATGATGTCCTTGACATCGCCACCTGAGCAGAAGTTGCCGCCCGAACTTGCGAAGACAATGGCGTCAACATCCTTGGTATAGACCATGTCGCGGAACAGATCGCGCAGCTCGGCATAGGAATCCAGGCTGAGCGGGTTCTTGCGCTCCGGATAATTCAGCGAGATGGTGGCGATGCCGTTCGCATGACTGTAACTGATGAACTTGCCCTTGTAGTCGGCCAGCTTGAGTTCCTTGAACATGTTCCAATTCTCCGTGGACTGGCCTTAGCCGCACATCGTCAAGCCGCCGCTGGCGCTCAGCACCTGGCCGGTGACGTAGCCGGACTGGGAACCGCAGAAAAAGATGATGGGATCGGCCACTTCTTCGGGCCTGCCGGCGCGGCGCAAGGGGATCGCCTTGATGAACGCCTCCTGATACTTCTCCTCGACTTCACCAAACAGCGGCGTATCGGTCGGTCCAGGGCAGACGCAATTGGACGTGACGTTAAAGCGTGCGCCTTCCCGCGCCACCGCTTTGGTGAAGCCCATCAGTCCGGCTTTGGCGGCGGAATAGACGGCCTCGCCCAGGCTGCCGACCCGGGCCGCGTCGCTGGAGACAAAGACGATCTTGCCCTGCTTGCGCTCGAACATCTGCGGCAGCATCAGTTTGGTCAGGCGCATGGGTCCGGTGAGATTGAGACTGAGCACCTTGTCCCAGAACTCGTCGGTGGTCTGAACGAAGGGAGTGTTCTTGCTCCAGCCGGCTCCATTGACGAGAATATCAATGTGCCCAAACCGGGTCAGGGCCTCGGCGGCGAACTCTTTAATGGAAGCCTCGTCGGTCAGATCGAGATGGAGGTATTCCACCTTATGGCCCTTGGCCCGAAGATCGGCCGCCACGGCGGCGCCCCCATCCCTGTTGATGTCGCCGATCAGCACCCGAGCGCCACCGACGGCAAGCTTCTCGACGACCGATTTATTGATGCCGGAAGCGCCGCCGGTCACGATTGCATTCTTGTCGGTAAACATGGTCATATTTTCTTTCCCTCTCATGGCTCAGGCTTTGACGAGAAATTCGGAGACTCGCCGTCGGGTTTCGGGGTGGTCGTAAAGGGCGCGGGTCAGGGAGATCTCCTGGGCGTAGCCGCCGCGGGAGAAATCGCCGGACGCGGCAATGCAACGCTTGTTCGCTGCGATGGCCGCGCGGGGAATGGCGGCGAACCGCTGGACGACCCTGGCCGTCCACTCGGCCAGCTTGCTGCGCGGCTTGGCCCATTCCACAAGGCCAATCCGTTCGGCTTCGGCCCCGTCGATGATTTCGGCGCCGAGGATCAACCGGTTGGCTGCACCCCGCCCGCAAAGCTGAGCCAAACGTTGAGTGCCGCCCGCGCCGGGCAATAGACCCAGTCTGGATTCCGGCAGGCCAAGCTTCGATTCGATTGCCGCCACGCGCACGTCACAGGCCAGCGCAAGCTCCATGCCGCCGCCCATGGCGGTGCCGGTCAGCTCGGCCACCGACACCACCGGCGCTGCTTCGATGCGGAAGAAAAGCTCCTGCATCTCTCGCACGACCGCGATCATTTCGTCAGGGCCGGTGGGGGTGGAGAAGCACGAATGCATCAGGGCGAGGTCTGCCCCAGCGGAGAATATCTTCTGGTCACTCCGCAGATGCAGAACCGTCACGCTGTCGTCGGAGGTAATCTGGTCGAGAAGGGCGTGGAACCGCTCGACCATCTCCTTGTTCAAGGCGTTGACGGGTGGACGCGACATTGTCGCGACAACAACCGGCCCGTCTCGTTCAATCTTGATCATGGTTGCGTCCTGGCGAACTATTGGCGGAGTTTGAAACGTTGCACTTTTCCGCTTGCCGTCTTCGGCAGCTCCTCGGTGAAGTGAATCCACTTCGGGCGCTTGTAGGGAGCCAGCCGCTCCTTGCAAAAGGCGCGCAGCTCGTCCGAGGTGCTCTCTGACGCGTACCGCTGATCCTTGAGGACAACCCAGGCTTCCGCCTTGGTCAGACCTTCGTCATCGGCGCGGCCGACCACCGCCACCTCGAGCACCTTTGGATGTTCAATCAGCGTCGATTCAATTTCGAACGGAGAAATCCACCGCCCGCCGACCTTGAGCATGTCGTCGCCGCGTCCGCAGTAGCTGTAGTAGCCGTCATGGTTCCGGAAATAGATGTCGCCTGTGTCGAGCCAGCCATCGATCAGAGCGGAGGCGGTCTTGACGGGGTTGTTCCAGTAGCGGGTCATCAGCGACTGTCCGCGGATCAGCAGCCGTCCCGGCACGCCGTCGGCGCAGGGCTGGCCGTTCGCATCGACAATGCGGAGCTGGAAGCCGGGAAGCGGCTTGCCCGAGGTGCCGGGGCGGATGTCGTCCATCCGATTGCCGATGTAGACGAAGCCGGCTTCCGTCGAGCCAATTATCTCTCGGACCGGCACCCCTGTCAGCGAGGTCCAGCGCCGCAGCAATTCGGCCGGCATGGCCTCGCCTCCCGACAGGCAGAAGCGCAGGCTGGACGCCTCCTCGCGGTGCAATTGGCCGCAGGCGATCAACTGGGAATAGAAGGTGGGGACTGCGGCGAAGATCGTCGGCTTGAATTGCCGGAACAATGCAACCGTCAATTCGGGGCTGGGCCGGTGCGGATCAAGGATCACGGCCGCCCCAAGCCAGAGGGGAATGGCCATGCCGATTCCCATGCCAAACGAAGTGTACAGCCGCGGCATCGACAGGATTACGTCGCCGTCGCTGCGGCCGATCATGTGTTCGGCGAAGATGCCGCTGATGACCGGCAGGCAGCTGTGGGCATGGACGACGCCTTTCGGCTTGCCGGTGGTGCCCGACGAATAAAGGATGTAGCAGTCATCCTCTGCCCTGGCGGGATGGCAATCGCTTCGGGCCTGAACGGTCAGGGCCCGTTCGGTCAGCGCCTGCAACGGCAGACAGACCTTGGGATGCGTTATCGACTTGCTTACGGCCTCGACGATGGTTTTCTCGAAATCTGCGGCATAGATGATGCCGGCGCATTCGCAGTCATCGATGATGTAGGCGTAATCGCCGGCGCCGAGAGCGGTATTCAGCGGAACCGGAATGATGCCGGTGTGGATTGCCCCCATGAACAGGTAGATGAATTCGGGGCAGTCGGGCAGGAGCAGGGCGACCCTGTCGCCGGGCGTTATGCCAAGGTCGATCAGCGCTTGGCCGTAACGCCTCACGCGTTCTGCCAATTGGCCATAGGTCACCGTTGCTTCTGCCGTGATGATGGCCGTCCGATCGGCATTCCCGATCGCCACCTGGCGGTCGGCAAAGACCTCGACGCAGTTAAAGCGATCGGGAAACTTCTGCCTCGGAATCTCGTCGAACGTCGAGGCGGCCATCTGTCAAGCCTTCTTCTGCTGGAGCTTGGCCGTGGCCTTCTCGACCGCCAGCCGGTGCTGGTCGGTGAAATGGGCGAGGGCCTGCATTGACGCCGACATTTCGAGGATGGTGTCGAGGCGCGCGAACTGGGCTTCGCGGATCAGGCGTTTGCTCATCCGCAGGGCGGGAGGCGAGTTGGCGGCAATCCTGCCCGCCAGCGCCAAGGCTTCGTCCAGCAGCCGGTCATCGGGGACGACGCGGGACACCAGCCCGCAAGCCAGCGCTTCCGCCGCTCCGATGCTGTCCCCGGTAAAGCTCATCTCGCAGGCCTTGGACATGCCCACTACCCGCTGCAGCAGCCAGGCGCCGCCATCCCCGGGCACGATCCCTAACTTCACGAAGGATTCGGCGAACACCGCGCTTTCCGAAGCGATGCGGATGTCGCACATGCAGGCGAGGTCGCAGCCGGCGCCTATGGCGGGGCCATTGACGGCCGCGATCGTTGGCACCTGAAGATTGTAAAGGGCCAGGGGAATTGTCTGGATGCCCTGCAAATAGTTCGACCGCAGCTCGTAGGGCGAGCCTGCGAACATTCCGGAACGATCCTGCATGCCTTTGATGTTGCCGCCCGCGCAAAAGGCCTTCCCCGTTGCAGTCAGCACGACGGCGCCTATGCCTTGGTCGGCATTTATCGCCTCGCAGACGTCGACGAATTCGTCGAACTGCCACTGCTCCGAAAGGACATTGCGCTCCTCGGGATGGCTCATGGTCAGCAGCACGACACCATCGTGCCTTGACTGTTTGAGGAATGCGGTCGTCATCGGGCTTCCTTCATTTGCGAAGTCAACTCCGCCCAGAAACCGTCAGCGCCGGCCTTCATCACTCGCTGTCCGAGATGGATGGCCCATTCGCGCTCGCCGCCGAATTCGGAACGCCAGGCCGCCAGCCGCCGGGTAATCCAGTGGAGGGGGTATTCACGGGTGAAGCCGATGGCGCCATGGACCTGATGGGCGATGGCCGCTCCCTTGGTTGCCGCTTCGGCGGCGCGCACTTTTGCCGCGGCCGCCAGGAAGCTCGGTTCGTGGCGATCGGCCGCCCGGAAGGCCGCCTCGGCCGCAACGCCGGCGGCGGCGGCTTCCGAGGCCAGAACGGCAAGGTTCTGCTGCACGGCCTGGAACTTGCCGATCGGCCGGCCAAATTGCTGGCGGTCATTTGCGTAGGTGACAGCCAGTTCCACGATGCCCGACAATCCGCCGGCGATCTGGGCGCTGCGAAGCATGGCGCCGAGGACGCCGGCCTCGGGCATCCACGAAACGTCCCGCCATGTTGCAACTTCGACTGGATGGTTGGAGAAAACCAGCGTGTCGCGGCATTCGCCGGCCAGGTTGGTGCCGCGATGGATCTCTGCGCCCGCGATCGGCGACGACACTATCGAAACGGTTCCGTCCTCAACGAAGGTCAGGACCACCGTGTGGGCCATACGGCCCCAAGGGGCGCGCGAAACCGTTCCGCTTAGCCTCCAGCCACCGTTGTGGCGCGCCAGCCGCAATTCAGGTCCGGGGCGGGCTACCGTCAGCGGTCTCGTCGGCATGTCGATGCCGCTTCGGCTCAATAGCCATCGCGCGAGCATGGTCTCCGGCAAGGGGACGGGAAGCCGGTAGCGGCCTGCCGCCCGAACGATGAAGTAGGCGTCGTGCCAACTTTCCCCGTAGCCATCGGTGCTTTCCGGAGTCAGGGCGTCAGCAAATCCATGTTCCTCGATGATTTTCCACAGGTCCGAATGCCAGGTGCCATTCTCCGCTTCCTCCAGAAGGGATGGATGAACAAGGCTGTCGAAGAGCCGAATGGCGGAATCCTCAAGAATTGTCTGAAGCTCGTTCATCGCAGGCCCAATCCCCTGGCGATGATTCCGCGCAGTATCTCCCTCGTGCCGCCCCGCAGCGAAAATGCCGGAGCCATCAGCAGGAGATGGCCAATCGCGTTGTCGGCATCAGTGTCGCCACCCAAGCCGATGTCCAATCCGAGCATCCGGTGCGCGATTTCGGGCAGCTGCTGCTCGAAGCCGGTGCCGAGATCCTTGACGATGCAGGCTTCCAGGGACGGATTCCCGTCGGCCGCAAGCATGCTCGCTACCGAGAGCGACATCTGGCGCAGGGTGCCCAATTGCGCCACCAGCCGTCCTACGTTCTCCCAGCCCTCTTCTGACGGGTTTTCCTCAAGTCGAAGGATCAGACAGGCCAGGACCTGAATGCTGCTGAGAAAGCGCTCCGGACCGCTGCGTTCGAGGGCAAGTTCTTCCATGGCTTGCGTCCAGCCCGCCCTCCTGCGACCGAGCAACGCATCGCTGGGAAGCATGACGTCTTCGAATACGACCTCGTTGAAGTGATTTTCGCCGGTCATGTCGGCGATGGGGCGCACGGTAACGCCCGGCCGGGACAAAGGAACCAGGAACTGGGAAAGTCCCTTCTGGCGGTCCTTGGCCTCGCCGTCGGTACGCACCAGCGCGATCATGTAGTCGGCATGCTGCGCGTTCGTGGTCCAGATCTTGGTGCCGTTCAGTACCCAGCCCGATTCGCTTTCCCGCGCCACGCAATGAAGCGCGGCGACGTCCGATCCGGCGTCGGGTTCGCTGAGGCCGATGCAGAAGCAGAGTTCGCCGAGAGCAATGCGCGGCAGCAGAGTGCGCTTCTGCTCCTCGCTGCCATAGCGCAGGAGGAGGGGGCCGCTTTGACGATCGGCGATCCAGTGTGCCGATACCGGGGCACCGGCGGCGAGCATCTCCTCCAGGACAACGAAGCGTTCAAGGGCGCTGCGCTCACCCCCGCCGAATTGCCTCGGCCAGGTCATGCCGATCCATCCCCTGGCGCCGATGGTCTGGCTGAATTCGCGATCAAATCCATCCCAGGAACGTGCGCGTTCGGATCGGGTCCAGTGCGCGCCGTATTCGGCCAGGAAGCCGCGCACCTCGAGGCGCAAGGCTTCGGCTTCAGGCGGCAGTTGGGCGAGATCGAACCGGATCGTCTGCATGAGAAGGTGGCGTTCTGACCGTGCAAAATAACATACCGATTGGTATGTTATTCTAATTGGTCACATGGTCAACCCCCAAAAAGACGAGTTGAGAAGGCTGATGGTGACCCGGGGGGTTGTGGCCCCCTATATCGACGAGATAATCGCGAAATTCAGCACAACTCTTCCGTCCGGATCCCGTGCCTGCGGCCTTCGTGCCCTGCGGTGACGGCGCCAGTTTCGCGATGCAGGCCGGTTCGGCCGCCTGCGCTGGCGTCAAGGCTCTCCATACATTAACATTTTGTCTGGACCCCGCAGCAGGAGCCGGTCATTCTCATGCGCCTGCTGGAATATCGACACGTTACGGCTGGACAGAAACTCTGCGGTCATTGCAAGGGCAAATCCATCGACGTAATGGTTCGGTCCGATGAACCATGATCTGCATTGAGTTTAGACATGACTGTGACGATTCAAGCGGCGCGGACAAAGCGGAAAAAGAATTCCGACAAGACCATTGAGCGCAAAAAGAAAACCGTCGACAAGATTCTAAAGTGCGCGATCAATCATTTTGTTCGAGATGGGTATCTCGCGACGACCGTCGATCAGATAGCTTTAAGCGCTGGTCTGACCAAGGGGGCGGTTTATTTCAATTTCGCCTCCAAAGAGGACATCCTTAGAAAACTGCTGACCCAGGCGGAGGAATTGATCGTCGATCAAGCCATTGATCTGGTCAAAAATACACCGCCATCGGCAATCAACAAGCTCGCGGTATTCATGAATCATCAAGCCTCGGTCGCGTTGACCCATGCCCAACATCTGCTGTTGTTGATTCTGATGTCCATCGAGTTCTTCGGTTCGAATACCGAAATCGAAGTTTGCGTCAGGGCAATTTATCGGCGGCTCTATTCATGCGTCGAAAGCATAATCCATCTCGGACAGGTCGAGGGCAGTATCCGCAAGGACATTCGCAGTCATGAATTGACGTCCATCGTGATGGCCGAACATGACGGCGTTCTTATTGAATGGTACCGCCGCCCCGGCGAGTTGGAAGGAATGTCGCTCAACAGAGCTGCGCGCGCGACCTTGATCGATGGCATCAAGGCGCGCTCCTAACGCAACGTTTGGGGCCGCTGTTTTCATTCGCTCGCTGTTCCACTCGGGTCATTTGATCCTCCAATCTGACGCTTTATCGTCCGATGCCGCTCTTTCTTCCGCCAGGAAGGAAAGAAGGCTCACTGATGGATTCCTTCACGGCGGAATATCGAGAAAAGAGCTTGACTCGTCCTGAGGTGACACCTTTAATCATAAACATACCGTATGGTATGTTCTTAACGGCGATTAAGCCAAAGCCAGGGACCAGGAGAGTTGTCACCAGGCTTCGGACTTGGTGCGTCCTAATTACGCTGCAAGATCTCGCCTGCGCAGGCGCAAGAAAAGGAAATCAAATAACGAAATTAAACAGAGGGAGAGCTGCCATGTTTCGCAATTGGATAAAAACGGGATTGCTTATGGTTGCCGTCACTTCGTTCTCGGCATTTGATGCGTCTGCCGAGAGTACGATCAAGGTCGGTTTGATTATGCCGATGACCGGTCAATACGCATCCGTTGGCAAGCAAGTCGTCGCCGCCGCCCGTCTTTACATTGCGCAACACGGCACAAAGGTTGCGGGAAAGAACATTGAACTCATCGCCAAAGACGATGGCGGACTTCCCGACGCCACGAAGCGAATTGCCAAGGAACTCCTCGTCAATGAGAAGGTCAGTATTCTGGCGGGCATGGGGTTAACTCCGCTGGCATTTGCTGTTGCACCCCTTGCGACAGAAGCCAAGGTTTCGCTGATCGACATGGTGGCTGCGGCTGGGTCAGTCACCGAGAAGTCACCGTACATCGTTCGGGTTAGTTTCACCTTGCCGCAACACTCGGTCGCAATCGCTGATTGGGCGGCAAAGAACGGCAGCAAACGTGCTGTGACGCTTGTGTCGGATTATGCTCCTGGTGTTGATGCGGAGACTTTTTTCAAGGCGCGCTTTATCGCAGCCGGGGGCGAAATTGTTGATTCGTTGCGCGTGCCCCTCACGGCGCTTGACTTTGCGCCGTTTTTGCAGCGCGCCAGAGATGCCGCCCCCGATACAATTTTCGTATTCATTCCTTCCGGACGAGGTGGAAGCTTCGTAAGGCAGTTCCTTGAGCGGGGGTTGGACAAGTCGGGAATCCGGTTGGTCGGTACCGCTGACTTGACGGACGATGATGAACTCAACGGCATGGGCGACGAAATGATCGGAACGGTGACGGCGGGCAACTACTCGACGGCTCATCCTTCCGCGGCAAACAAAGCCTACGTCAAGGCATTCAAAGAGAAAAACAGCGATCTTCGCCCCAACTTCATTTCATTGGGCGGCTATGACGGCATGCACCTGATCTACGAGGCGCTCAAGAAGACCGGCGGCAAGACCGATGGCGACAGCCTGGTCGCGGCGATGAAGGGCATGGCTTGGGAAAGCCCGCGCGGCCCCATCGCGATCGACCCGGAGACACGCGACATCGTGCAGAACATCTACATCCGCAGGGTCGAGAAGGTGAACGGCCAGCTCTACAACGTGGAGTTTGCCACCTTCGAGGCGGTCAAGGATCCGGGCAAGGCCAAGAAGTAAAGATCACTCTCCAGAATCGATCGCCGTCTCGACCGACGCCACTCGACAAAGGCCTTCCAGTATCGTCAGCCAGCGCGGCGCGTCTGGCTGACGACAACGTCGGCACGATGTCGGTGTTCTTTGCAGTAATCAACTTCATTAAATTTCTGACTTTTTTCTCATAAGACGGCTGGAGTTTGGGAAACTAGCCACGTCGAGCATGCTTTTCCCAATCGGAATTGTATCGACGCTGGCTGGCGTGTGGTTGGTGCGTCGAATTAAAACTGCCGAGTTTTATAAAGTGATTTACAAGCTGGTCTTTGTCATTGGTGTGTATCTAATAGGAAGAGGAGTATACAGAATTCTCTCATGATTACCCGGGTGCGCTCGGCGGGGTCAGCTTTGGCGACTTAAACGAAAAGACCTGAGGAATGGCTTATGGCTACAACTCGACATGATGGGATTGCGCCGCTTTTCGTCTTGCACTCATCGGTTCGGTTCACTCATACCGATCCGGCCGGATATGTGTTCTTTCCGCGTTATTTTGAAATGCTACAGGCGGTCGTCGAGGAGTGGTTCAACCATGCCTTGCAACAAAAATACGCCGACCTAATTATGCGCCGCCGGCTAGGCACTCCGACCGCTTCGATTCAATGCACCTTCCTGAAACCGTCGCGGCTGGGCGACGATCTTGCCATTGCGGTCAAGATTGAAAACATTGGTAACTCGTCATTCCGCCTGCGCTTTATCGGTAGCGTTGAGGACAACCTCCGCCTTGAAGCCGTATCCACGCTGGTCATGATCTGCCTTGATGACGGCATGGCTCGCTCAATCCCCCCTGACCTCCGTGCACGCATGGAATCTTATCAGGCAGGTAGTTGGCCATCGTGAAATGTCGACACGAACAAGCCAAAATCGGACGGCTGCCGTCGCCGAACAAAATCGCTCGAGCCATACATGCTGCTGCATAGCTGGCTGAAAGGCTGGTGCGCCGCTCCCTGCACACGCGGTGATGGCGCGGGAGCACATTTCTGGCCGCAAGCTTTCGCCCTGGAACCGAGCGAGCCATTTGTGAGGCCTTTCAGCCTAGCGCATCGGCAGCCTCGTTGATGGCCGCGTAGACCTCATGGAGATCTGCCGCCGTGACGCAATAGGGCGGCATCACGTAAATCGTGTTCCCCAGCGGGCGCAGCAGCAGATTCCGACCGCTAAAGAAAGCCTGAAGCTGCGGTCCGATACCCGCGAGGTAGCCCCCATCGGGCACTTTCAGATCAAGCGCAGTGATCGTGCCGATCTGACGCACGTTCTTGAAGCGCGCGTCGCCGCGAAACGGCTCAATTTCTTGCTCCTGCATTGCAACGACGGAAGCTAGGCTCGCGTAAGGCCGATTTTGCCAGAGATCCAGATTTGCTTTTGCGGCCGCGCAGGCCACCGGGTTCGCCGTGTATGAACTCGAATGAAAAAACGTACGCGTACGATCTTTTGAATAGTGGGCGTCGAAAATGTCGGCGCGACAGAGTGTCACCGCGAGGGGAAGCGATCCGCCCGTAAGACCTTTGGAATAGCAGGCGATGTCCGGCGACACCCCCGCCTGCTCGCATGCGAACAATGTTCCCGTGCGGCCCCAGCCGGTCATGACCTCGTCGGCAATGAACAGGACGTTCGAAGCCTCGCAGATCCGTTTCATCTCTTTCAGCACGCAGGCCGGATACATCCGCATCCCGCCCGCGCCCAGAATCAGCGGCTCGACGATGAAGGCCGCCGGATTTTCGTTGCGGCACGCGGCCTCCAGCGAATCGAGCGTCGCCTGCTCATGGCCAGACTCTGGAAACGGAACGGAGGAGACGTCGAACAGCAGTGGTTGGTACGCCGCGTTGAAGACGCCTCGCGCACCGACCGACATCGTGCCGACCGTGTCACCGTGATAGGAATGCTGCATCACGACAATACGGGTTCGCGGCTGACCAATGTTGTGCCAGTAGCCAAGCGCCATTTTCAGCGCCACTTCCACACTGGTTGAGCCGCTGTCGGAGAAGAAGACGTAATCGAGACCGCAAGGCGCAAGATTCAAAAGCAGCGCAGCAACTTCTTCAGCCGGTTCGTGCGTATGGCCGGCAAAAATAATCTGGTTGAGCTTTTCTGCCTGCTTCTGGATAGCGCTGACGATGAGCGGATGACAATGGCCGTGGGTCACGACCCACCAGGACGAGATCGCATCGATGATTCGACGGCCATCCGCAGTATATAAATATGCGCCATCGCCGCGTACGACTTCTGTCATTTCTCCATGCAGCGCATGTTGCGTGAATGGATGCCATATCGGCGACTTCTTGGTAGGCGTCATCGGTTAAAATCAGCGCGGTTGAATAAGGTCTTGAACGCGGTCCGCAACGTGTTTGTCGTGAGCGGAAAGAGGTGAGGCAAGCGGCCCAGTCTCCGCACCCGTCCGATCTCGCAAATAGCCCTCTCACTGTCGGAATTTCGTTTGCCAATGAATGCAATTCCGAGAATTTCGATCTTACGATTTCGCAGCGCCTCGACCGATAACAGTGAGTGATTGATGGTGCCCAGCGCAGTACGTGCGCAAAGCACTACCGGAAGCTGCCATTGCGCAAAAATATCGATATAGAGTGTGCTGCGATTGAGCGGCACCATCAGCCCGCCGGCGCCCTCAATCACGAGCGGCCGCCCCCCGGTATCCGGCACATGAAACGACTCCGCGTCAATGCGCGTTCCGTCAATTTCCGCGGCATGATGCGGCGAAGCGGGTGTTTTGAGTTGGTAACGTTCCGGGATTATGCGATCGTCCGAGAATCCACCGAGTTGCGCGACGAGCCGCGAATCGCTCTCTCCGTCGAGCCCGGCTTGGATCGGCTTCCAATAATCCGCGCCGAGGAAATCGGCGAGCCCGGCGGAGAAGACCGTCTTCCCGATCCCGGTGTCCGTGCCGGCCACCACAATCCGGCGGCTCATCGGGCACCGTCCTTGGTCTCATCCCTCAGAGCATCGAGCATGGCCCGCACGTCATTCTCCCCGACGTTAAGTGTCAGGGAAATGCGCAACCGGGCCGTGCCCGCCGGCACGGTCGGAGGCCGGATTCCACGGATATCAAACCCGCGAGCCTGGAGCGCAGACGCAAGCGTCATCGCGCGCGCATTGTCGCCAACGATATAGGGTAAGATCTGCGATTCAGGAGGACGCCAATCCTCACACACGCTGATCTCCCGATGCGTGAACGCAATGAGATTGGCCAGACGCTGCTGCCGCTCCGGCTCCTGCTGCAGGATCAGCAAGGCCTCCTGCACCGCCACAGCCGTCAGGGGTGACGGCGCGGTTGCGAAGATAAAGGGACGGCAACGGTTGACCATAAAGTCGCGCAGCACACGGGGCGCGGCAACGAGCGCGCCGGCTGCACCCAGCGCCTTGCCGCAGGTATGAACGGCCACCAAATTTTCGCATCCCTCGTATCGGGCGGTGAGTCCTCGTCCCTGCTCACCGTAAACACCGCTGGCATGAGCCTCATCAACCATTAGGAACGCATCGTACCGATCCGCCAAGGCGACAAGCTCCTTGAGCGGCGCGAAATCGCCATCCATGCTGTAGACACTTTCAACCACGATCCAGATGCGCCCCATGCCGCCTTTCGCTCGCCAGTCGCGAATAGCATTTTCGACCGACCGGGGATCGTTGTGGGCGCTTTCGCAAAACTCGGCCCGGCCCGCCCTCGCGCCTTCATGGATACTCGCGTGAACCAGCGCATCGAGAACGAGCAGATCGCCCCGTTGCGGCAGCGTTGTCAGCACGGCAAAATTTGCGATATAACCGCTGCCGAAAAACAGCGTCGTCTCCGCTCCGAAGAACTTGGCCGCTTCGGCTTCGAGACTTTCGTGCTCCTCGCAGTTTCCGCGCAGAAGCCGTGATCCGCCGGCACCGATCGGCGTGCCGGCCTCGAGCGCAGCCGTAACAGCCATTTTCATCCGCGGCGCGCTCGCCAGCGCGAGATAATCGTTCGACGCGAAATCGATCCCCGTGCGCGACTTGAGGCGGCGCAACTGGCCGTTGTCGTTCAGGGACTGCAAGGCCGCGCCATAACTGGCCACCTTGTCAGCTGAGTTCATTCTTTACTCCCTGGGTACGCTATCCCTCGCGCCGGAATTGTAACCCGCCGCTAAAACAAAAAATTCCAGCAACGGCCTCGTCGCGTTCACCAGATGTTGAGCCTTCGTAATGAAGGGCGGCGCGCCGGGTTTGCCTTCATTTTCGCTGGCGTTAGCACAAGCTGCGCGTGACTTAGACAAGCAGGGACGTGATGCCGAGCCGGCTCAGCAAATATGCGTCGCGGTCGCGCTGCGAATTCTTGGTGGTCAAAAGCACGTCGCCGATAAAGATCGAATTCGCGCCGGCCAGGAAGCACAGCGCCTGCAGTTCATCGGTCATGTATTGCCGTCCGGCGGACAACCGCACCACGCTGCGCGGCATCATGATCCGGGCGATCGCGACTAGCCGCACCAGTGCGATCGGATCGGGACGCTCCGCGGTGTCGCTGACCGGCACGCCCTTGACCTCGTTCCAGAGGTTAATCGGCACGCTTTCCGGATGGCTGGGGAGATTGGCCAGCAGCACGAGCATGCCGAGCCGGTCCTCGACGCGTTCGCCCATGCCGACAATGCCGCCGCAACAAACCTTGATGCCGGCGGTGCGCACATGCGCCAGCGTGTCGATGCGATCCTGCAAGGTGCGCGTGGTGATGATCTTGCCGTAGAACTCGGGCGAGGTGTCGACGTTGTGATTGTAGAAGTCGAGCCCGGCATCGGAGAGTCGTGCGGCCTGATGAGGCGTCAGCATGCCGAGGGTGACGCAGGTTTCCATGCCGAGATCTTTGACTTCTCGTACCATCTCGCAGACCTGATCGAGATCGCGTCCCTTCGGGTTGCGCCAGGCGGCGCCCATGCAGAAGCGGGTCGCGCCGGCGTTCTTGGCGCGCCGCGCGGCGGCGATCACATCGGCTCGGTCCATCAGTCGCGTGGCTTTCAGGCCGGTGTCGTAATGGGCGCTTTGTGAGCAGTAGCCGCAGTCTTCCGGACAGCCGCCTGTTTTGATGCTGAGCAGGCTTGCCGTTTCAATGTGGTTCGGATCGAAACTGCCGCGATGAATGTGCTGAGCCTGAAAGATCAGGTCGGCAAACGGAAGCGCGTAGAGCGCTTCGGCCTCTGCTCGGTCCCAATCGGTACGAACCGCTGCGAAATCGGGGGTATCGTTCGGTTTCGCTTCGCCTGTATGAAGCACGGATATCTCCAATTTATTATAGATAATTTGATTGATTATCTATTATTATGATATAAAATTGAGACTAACTGAAATATAGCAACAGCACACTTGTTATTATAGTAGATAATCTATGATAGTAGGCACGACAACAACGCAGCACATTGCTGATTCCATCGCGGGTCGCATCATCAGCGGCATGCTGCCGCCCAACGCGCCACTCCGGCAGGACCACATTGCGCGGGAATTCGGTTCAAGCCACGTTCCGGTACGCGAGGCGTTTCGGCAACTGGAGGCTCAACATCTTGTCGTCGCTGCACCCCGTCGCGGCGTGCGGGTTGCGCCGCTCGATACCAACTCGGTGAAGGAAATTGCCGAGATGCGTGCGGCGTTGGAAATTGTCGCGTTGCGCAACGCCGCGCCGAAATTGACCTCGGCCCATTTGACGCGGATCGAGTTGGCGCTGATCGAAGCCGACAACGCCAAAACGATCCACGAATTTGAAGTTGCCAACCGCTCCTTTCACCATGCACTGGTCGCACCCTGCGCCATGCCGCGACTGCTCGCCAGCCTGGACAGTTTACAGCTTGCAAATTCTCGCCTGGTATTTGCGCTGGCGCGCAGCGCAGGCTGGCGACCGCGGTCCAATCAGGATCACCGCCTAATTCTGCAAGCGCTGCGAGCGCGCAACGTCGATCACGCGTGCAGTCTGCTCGCGCGGCACATTCAAACTATTGAGTGCCTCGCGCTTCCCGCGTCGTAACCGCGCTGTCGTGATCCAGGGAGGTGCGCCACCTTTAAGCATCACCTGCGCGGCGTTGGGAATCCGCTTGCCCTTGGTCGCAAGCATGGCGCCGGTGCGGCCGCCCGCCTTGGCGCCGTCGACGGTCCGTGCGGTGAGCGTCAGGTCTTGCCAGAGAGGATCGCCGCCTCAAGCCTGTTCCCAAACTCCTGCAGTTCATCTGCGTTGATGTCGCTGACGGCCCAGAAGCTGAGCCCCTGTTCGGTCCAGCGCCAGATGTTGAAGCCCCGCTCCGAAACGAGCCCTGGGGTCCGCTCGGGCTTTGCGACCGGTGCGATAAAGAGATTGATCACGTGAGCGCGTCGCTGGTAGACGATGGAGGCGATAGCGCGGCCATCAATATAATCAAGCCGTCCACCAAGCAGCGTAAAGCCCTGCGTCGCCAGGTCGAAGACCGGTGGGGCGGCATCCAGCTTTCCATTGAACCATGGTTTGACCGTGTGCTGGTCGCTTGTTTGCACGTCAGTAAGGTGACCGACTTGCAGCGAGCGCAGATGGGCCGAGATGATTTCGTCGAGAATACGCTGATCCCAGTCGGCCCGCTGGATGACCACGACCATGCCCGATGCGGCGATCGCGGATGCGGCCGCGCCCAATGCGAAACCCTGCAGCAGGGTGCGGCGATTGGGAGCGCGTGAGGTGGGTAACGCATTATCGATGCGATGGCGCAGTCTGGGAGGGGCCACGAAGCGCAGCTCCGCAGATAGCATCATCTGTCGCAGGTCGCGATAGGCGTGCAGTTGCGCGGTACATCGGGGGCAATCCGCCAAATGCACCTCCACCTCGCTTGAGTGTCCGGCGTCGAGCTCTCTGTCAAGGAGGGCATGCAAGAGAAATTGGGCTTCGTCACATCTCATGGCTCATCCTTTTCCCGCGTCCATGCCGCGCGTAGCATGGAGCGCGCTCGCGCAAGCCGCGACATCACTGTGCCGATGGGAGCGCCAATGACGTCGGCTATCTCGCGATATGACAGATCGTTGATCTCGCGCAGCACGATCACTTCCCGGAATGGTTTGGGGAGTGTTTCCACCAACCGGCGAGTTGTCGCCGCGTCCAATTGGTGCAGAAGTTGAGTTTCTGGTGAGTTCGGCGTCTCGCACCACATGGGCTCGGCGCCATCGCCAGTTTCTCCTGCGTCGGCAGCGTCCGCACGCAATATGACGCCTGAACGGCGCGCAAACTCTGAGCGGCAGACGTTGCGCAGAATGGCAAACAGCCATGGCTTGATCGCCGTTCCGTGGAAAGTGTCAAAATGCGTCAGCGCCCTGAGATAGCATTCCTGGACGGCATCCTCGGCATCGGTGGCGTCACGGAGCAGATAGCGGGCGAGGGTGTAGACATCGTCGAGATACGGCAACGCCGCATCGCGAAAGCGACGCACTCTATCGAAGTTTTTATCGCTGGGATCTCCGGCCATCCTGTCGAACCGGGCTTTCACACGTTCTGGCCTCAGCGCCTCTGGCGGAGTTCCTTGCGGGTCACTGTGCCTCCACTACGATGCTGCCGGTCATATGGGCGTGCAAGGAGCAAAAATACTCAAATGTGCCGGCTGTCGTGAATGTGAAAGAGAAACGATCATCGGAATCGATCACCTTCGATTTGAATACATTGGTGCTGGAGGCAATGGTGTGCGGAATGTCGTCCTCATTGACCCAGGTTACGGTGGTGCCGGCCTTCACCTTGAGTTGCTGCGGACTGAAAGTGAAGTTTGCAATTTTCACCACGGTGTCCGCAGCCCGGGTCGGCACGGCGGGTACGGCGAGCATCGACAGAAGAGCGAGTTGAAAGGCGGCCGCGGGCACAATGCCGTATCGTGTCATATGGTTCATTTTGAGCCTCGTCTCACGAATCCTGCGCTCCATTTCACTCGTTCAGTCCTGCAATGGCGTGTCGATGACAGCGAGTTTTTGCTCGCCCTGCTTGACGGTGACGCTGGCGATGCCGAGCATGGTCCGCAGCTTGTCGTCGGCAACCTTCATCGGCCCCGGTGACGGCGCGGTACCAGGCGCCGGCTGCGGGAAGGCCGTCGAGCGGGCGGTGTGGAATGTGATGTTGCCTTCGACCTTCTGCATAATTTGATGAATATGGCCGTTGAGCACAGTCACAGAGCCAAAACGCTTGAGGTATTCAAGCGCGCGCGCCGCGTCCTCCGTTCCCCAGCCCCAGTTCGGGTAGACTGTCCACAGCGGAATGTGCGCGAAAACGACGACCGGATCCGATGCCGCGCGGCCCTTGAGATCGTTCGCCAGCCATTCGAGTTGCTCAGCGCCAAGATTGCCCAATCCGCCGGCCTTGAGATCAACCACGTTGACCAGGCCGATAAAGTGCACGCCGTTGGCGTCGAAGCTGTACCAGCCGGCTCCCTTGGTACCGCGTCCGTAGCGCTCGCGGTAGAGCCTGACCTCTTCGTCGATCACGTCATGCTCGCCCGGCACGTAATGCACGTCGAGACGCGCCTGCGAGATGATGCGGTCGGCGTCGTCGAACTCGGACGGTTTTGATAAATGGCTGATATCGCCAGTGTGAATCATGAAAGAAGGCTTCACCGGCAGAATCTTGATCTTGCCAATCGCCTCCTCGAGAGTGCCCCTGGCATTGGGATTGGCGGGTTTGTCGAAACCTATATGGCTGTCGCTGATCTGTAGGAAGGTGAACCCGCTTTGCTGCGCCATCGCTTCGCCGACGAGTCCCACGGAGCGCGGCACTCCCCCGGCGACGGTCCACAGAATTCCTGTTCCCGCCCAGGTCATGCATTCCAGAACCTTGCGTCGGTTCACCGCGTGGCCATTGGTATCGTGGCGGCCGTTATTCCGGCCGTTGTCGTGATCGAAATCGCCCATCGCCGTTCTCCCGGGAAGCCACCACGGCTTCCGGGGACTAGATCAACCAGGTGGAGATTTATTCCGGGAATGACGATTTCTTGACCGGCTGGACGGCGAGCGCCTTGCCGGCCGGGCTCTTGGTCAGTTCCCTTTCGTAGCCGAACAGGCTCCAGAAGAAGTTGTTGCTCCACTTCGTTGGCGTCGTGGTCCAGGTGACTTCCAGGCCGCTGCCGATGGCGTCACCGCCTTTGCCGCTTCCAAAAGTGTTTTTCCAGCCAAGACCCTGGTTTTCGATGGAGCAAGCTTCGGGCTAGGGGCCGACATATTTGCCGGGATCGGCGGCACCGTGAGTTTTACCGAAGGTGTGACCGCCGGCGATGAGCGCGACGGTCTCTTCGTCGTTCATCGCCATGCGCGCGAAGGTTTCGCGAATATCCTTGGCCGCCGCGAGGGTGATCCGGATTGCCATTCGGTCCTTCCGGATTCACATAGATCAGACCCATCTGCACGGCGGCGAGAGGATTCGAAAGATCACGGTCGCCGCTGTAGCGCTCGTCCGCCAGCCATTTGCCTTCGGGACCCCAGTAGATGTCCTCTTCGGGCTCCCGCCGGCCGCGCCATCCGCGTCAATCTGCGCTCGGTGTTCTGATCCCGCATGCGGGCGGCGGTCGTCGCGAGACGATGGCCGTCCGCGACGCGCGGCAAGACCCGGGCGTAGCCAAAGACGCGCTCGGCGAAGCTATTCGGGCTTGTAATCGTAATCTCGCTCGGCAGCTTCGAGTGTTATCTTTCCATTGCGCAAATCATCCGAGGTCAGATCAGCATTGCGTTTGGCGGGGCTGCCAAAACCGCCGGCACCAGGCAGCCGGATGCTGACCACATCGTTGATGCGCACGATATCAAGCCCTTTTGAGGCCATGGACCTTTCATTGGGAGTTCCAGGATTGAGCAGGATAGCTCCTGTGCTGCCTGGCTTGCCGCCAAATAAACCCTGCGGTGCGAATTTATGGCGGTCGCCATAGCGCGCGAAGCTCACTTGATCGGCCAGGATACGGATATCGCGGCGCAGGGCCATGCCGCCGCGATATTGGCCGGCACCGCCGGAGTCGGGAATAAACTCATAGCGGTCGATCCGGATCGGGAACTGGCGCTCGATGACTTCAATCGGCGTATTCATGAAGCGCGGAAGATGGGAGTCCTGACCATCGCGGCCGTCGCGGTAGGGCCGCCCGCCCGAGCCGCCGCCCTGGATATCGGTGTATATGAACGGCTTGCCTGTGCGTGGATCCGTTCCGCCGAAGCCGCAGGTCGATATCTGTCCATGCGAGCCCGCGGTGACGCGCTCCGGGATCACCTGCGAAAAAGCGCGAAGCATCGCTTCGACGATTTTCTGCGAGGTGTTTGTGCGCGCGGCAACCGCGCCCGGTGGTCGCGGATTGACGATGGTACCCGGCGTGGTCACGACCCGGATCGGGCGATAGCAGCCGGAATTCGGCGGCGCCTCGGGGTCGATCACCGCAATCAGCACGTAGTAGGCGGCGGCGTGCGTGTTGGCCAGAGTCGAGTTGATGTTTCCCTCGGCCTGCGGATCTGATCCCGTGAGGTCGACGATCACCTCGTCGCCTCTCACGGTGACATCGACCGCGACGCGGATTGGCCGGTCATTGATGCCGTCATCGTCGATCACATCCTCGCCGTGCCATGTTCCATCCGGTAAATTCGAAATTCCCAGACGCATGCGGCGCTCGGAGTAGTCGAGCAGGTCGCGGCAGGCCTGCTGCATCGTCGCTGGCCCGTAACGGTCGTACATGCGCGCAAGGCGTTCCGTTCCCACCATCAGCGAGCTGACCTGCGCCCGGATATCCCCCAAAGTCTTGTCGGGAACGCGAATCTGGTTGGCGATGATGGCGAAGATTTCTTCATCTTCACGCCCGGCCTTCATTAATTTGACAAAGGGCAGTCGCAGTCCTTCGAGATAGATTTCGCGCACACCTCCGGCGACGCCGCCCGCGGCAACGCCACCGAGATCGGAATGGTGGGTAATGTTGCCGACGAATCCGATCAGCGCGCCGTCATGAAACGCCGGCGCGATGGCGTACAGGTCCATGATGTGCTGGCCGCCCTTGTAGGGGTCGTTCATCACGATGACGTCGCCGGGAGCGAGATCCTCGGGTCGGTACTTCTTCACCAGCTCCTTCATGGTGATCTCGAAGCCGGCGAGCAGGCTGGGATTGTGATGCGCCTGCGCCACCGTCTGGCCATCGACGTCGGTCACGACGCACGAAATGTCCTTGATCTCGGTGATGATGGTCGAACGCCCGGTGCGCACCAGCGTGTAGCCCATTTCGTCGGCGACCTGTTCGAGCCCGTAGCGCACCACCTGCATCGTGATGAAGTCGGTCATGACGCGGCTCCCATGGCGGATGTAACGAGGGGGTCACTGAGCGGTCTGCCAAGTGGAACGAACAGGCCGAGGTCGGCGGCGACCATGGCCTGCGTCCCGGGTGGAATGAGCGTCGACGATGTTGTCTCTTCGATCACGGCGGGGCCGGAAACGATCATGCCCGGCTTGAGCAGTGCGCGGTCATACACCGCGGTTGTCGTAAATCCGGTTTCTTCGAAATACACTGCGCGTTGCCCGGTGCCAGCCATTGAAGGGTCGGGGCCCGCGGCTGCCGGATGGGGCAGCGCCACCGGCGCGTTATGGCCGAGCGCCGAGACACGCAAATTGACCAGTTCGATCGGCTCGCCCTCAAAAAAGAAAGCATAACATTCGCGATACAGCGCCGCGAAGGAGGCGATAAGCTGGTCGAGCCCGGCCTTGTCCAGCCGACCATGGACCGGTAGCGGCAACGACAGTTCATAAGTCTGCCCCGTCACCTTGAGGTCGGCCAGCCGCACCAGCTCGATATCTTTCGCCGCGAAGCCTTGCGCCGTCAGTGCATCCCGTCCTTTTTTCTCCATGTCCTGGAAATGCGATTCCAGCGCCGCGATGTCGGCCTTGTCGACCGGTAGTCCGCCCAGCGCCGTCACATAATCGTGGCGCATGTCGGTGACCAGCAGGCCGACCGCCGAGAATGTACCCGGCAGCGGTGGGATGACGGCCTCGGCCATGCCGAGGTCGCGCGCGAGATCGACCGCATGCACGCCACCGGCGCCGCCGAACGAAACCAGCGAGAAGTCGCGCACGTCGATGCCGCGCAGGATGGTGACGGCGGCGATGCCTTTCACCATGTTGGCGTTGACGATCTTGATGATGCCCAGCGCCGTTTGTTCGAGACCGAGGCCAAGTTGCCTGGCAAGGCTCGCGACGGCGCGCCGCGCAGCATCGGCGTCGAGCTGCATGCGCCCGGCGTTGAAATTGTCGGGATTGAGCCGGCCCAGCACCACGTTGGCATCGGTCACGGTCGGCTTGTCACCGCCGCGTCCGTAACAGGCGGGCCCCGGCATGGCCGCGGCGGAATAGGGGCCCACATTGAGCGCGCCACCCGGATCGCGCCACGCGATCGATCCGCCTCCCGCGCCGATGATATGTAAGTCGATGATCGGGATCTTGACCGGAAGCCCCTGGAACGCGCCTTCGGTCGTCACCTTCGAGATGCCGTTCTCGATCAGCCCGATATCGAACGATGTGCCGCCCATGTCGACCGATACGATACGGTCGCGGTCATTGTTCCGGCCGTAGAACGCCGCGGCGACCACGCCGCCGGCCGGGCCCGAGTTCACCGTCGTGACGGCGTTGCTGCGCGCCAGATCGACGGTGGTCGAGCCGCCATTGGCCTGGATGATCGAGAGGCGGATCGGGCCGAGATAATCGCGCAGGCGCGGCTGAAGCTTGTCGAGATAGGCATTCATGATCGGCGTCAGATACGCGTTCATGACGGTGGTCGAGCTGCGTTCGTATTCGCGGATCTCGGGACTGACGTGCGCGGACAGGCTGATCGGTACCCCGGGCAGCTTTCTTGCCAGAATTTCCGCCGCCTTTTCCTCATGGGTGGGGTTGAGAAACGAGAACAGGAAGCAGATCGCGACCGCCTCAACTTTCTCACGCGCAAAGTGTTCCGCCACGGCTTCCACGCTGGACTCATCAAGCGGGATCAGCACCGAGCCGTCGGCGGCAATGCGTTCGCGTGCCTCCAAGCGCAAATGGCGCGGGACCAGAGGCAGCGGCAGGTCGACCGAGAAATCATAGAGACCTGCTTCGGGACGCATGATGCGGCCGATCTCGAGAACGTCGCGGAAACCTTCCGTGGTCAGCAGACCGACCCGCGCGCCGTTGCGCTCGATAAGCGCATTGGTTCCGGCGGTTGATCCATGCACCACTTCGACGACCTGATCGGGGCTGACGCCGCCGGCTTCGAGTACGGCGCGGATTGCATCGAGGACGCCATCGGCGCGATCGCGGGGCGTCGTCAGCGCCTTGGCTGAAATCAGCTTGCCGCTGCCGGGTTCGCACAGCGTGGCATCTGTGAATGTGCCGCCAACATCCACGGCGATACGATATGTCCGTTGATTCAAGCTAATTTCTCCTTCAGCCGACCGCAGCCCATGACGGGTCTGCGGCTTCGTTCGCGCGCATTGTTCCGATCAGGTCCGTCACGCGCGTCAGGCCATGCCGCCGCAGAAATTCAGGCAACGCGTCGATGATGTCGATCATCGTCGTGGGATGGATGAAATTGGCGGTGCCGACCTGAACGGCCGTCGCGCCGGCCAGCATGTATTCCACGGCATCATTAATCGAGGAAATTCCCCCGCAGCCGATGATGGGCAAGGGAACGGCCTGAGCGCACTGATAGACCATGCGCAGGATGACGGGTTTCATCGCGGCGCCGGTCACGCCGCCCATCACGTTGCCGAGTTTCGGCCTGAAGGTGGTTACGTCGATGGCCATGCCAAGCAAGGCATTGGCCACCACCAGCGCATCGGCGCCGCCCTCATGCGCGGCTACCGCGATTTCCGTGATGTCGCCGACGTTGGGCGTGAGCTTGGCCCAGACTGGCCGGTCGGTGCTTTCTTTGATGTGGCGGATTGCATCACGGGTGGCTTCGGGAAACATGGCGAAGGCGCGGCCGTTCACCTCAAGGTTGGGGCAGGACAGGTTGACTTCGATCGCGGCAATGCCGGGAGTGTTCAATCGTGCCGCAAGTTTGCCGAAGGCCTCCACGGAGCTGGCCGAGATGCTGGCGATCAGCGGCGGCTTGAAGCGCGCGTAGAACGGCACGGTTTCGGCGCAGAAATAGTCAGGCCCCTTGGATGGGATGCCGATCGACGACAGCATGCCTCCGACGACTTCGGTGAGGCGCGGCTGTGGATTGCCGTGACGGATATCGGGGGTGATGGTTTTTGCAACGATGGCGCCGAGACGATCGACGTCGATGACACGCTCCATCCCTTCCGCAAAAGTGCCGGAGCCCGGCATAACCGGGTTTTCCAGAATGAGACTTCCGATTCTGACTGTGAGATCGATCATTTCTTCATATCCTCGCGGGAATGATCGAGTAAGTGTGCATCGGGTAGTGAATATTGCCGCCGGTGAAGGGCGGGAAGGCGCGGAAGTCCTTGCGCATGGCGTCAAGGGCAGGGGATTCCAGCGCCGCCGTCAGAGCGGCCGCATTGTCGAACACGATCTTGTTGCGCTGCATGTGATGCACGCGCCGCCAGGGCATCGAGTCGCACCAGTCGGCGCGGGTGAAGATCTCGATCTCGCGAATGCCGGCAAACCCCATCATCAACCGCGAATGATGGGTCAGATAGTGCCGCAGCCAGGCATTGAGGTCCTCGGCGTGGCCGGGATAATGCACCAGATAGCTGCAGCGCGGCCCGGCCGCGGAAGTGTCCGCGTTCGGCACTGGAAACGGCCGCGTGATCATGGCTTGCTGCGTGACGGTGGTGCCAGAAAGGCACGGCCATTGCTCCGTCGCGGTCAGCGCCTGCAGCGCGCCCTCGGGCGCAAGGACGGACTCGAGGCTGGGCAGATCGGGAAACACGAGCTGCAACGCCAGCCGTGGCGGCGGACCATCGTTGGTGAAAGGCCCGCCGGCCGTGGTTGGCGTGAACAGGTTGGCCCGCGACAGCCCTGGAAGCCGGCGCACGAGATCGAGCAGCCGATGCCGGTCGGCATCGCCGATCGCGGTGCCTGGCGCAGTGGCATCCTCGAAATAGACGAAATAGGAAATGGTCATGGCGACGCTCGCATTTGTTGTCACGCCGCTTCCTGGATGGCGAACACAGGTCCTTCTTGGCAAACCCGCTTGAATATCGTCTGTCCGTCGACGACGAACGGCCGCACGCAGCAGAAGCAGGAGCCGATGCCGCAGGCCATTGGCTGTTCGAGGGCGACCTGGCCGTCGATACCGAATTCCTGATGCAGGCGCCGAACAAGCCGCAGCAGACGACCCGATCCACAGGTGGCGATAAAGTTGACGCCCTGTTCGGTCACGATCTGCCGCAGCACCGGCTCGAGCCATTCGGGTGCCGCGCTGCCGTCGGCGTCATTGACGATGCGCACTTCGGCGCCGGCGGCGCGGAGGTGATCGGCCGCCACCGCGAGTTCTGGTCGAGCCGCCGACAGGATGGCTGTTACTTTCATGCCGCGCGCGATAGCGGTCTCGGCTAGCGGCGCCAGTGTCGCCATCCCGGCGCCACGACCGAGCAACACTATGTGCCGCCATTGCATGTTCAGGCGGAAGCCTTGCCCCAGCGGTCCAAATATATCGAGTTCGTCGCCCGCGGCCAGCCCGCTCAATCCCCTGGTGCCGGCGCCAACAATCTTGAAGAGAAATTCAAGCTGACCGCGGGCATGATCGACGCGGTAGACGCTCATCGGCCGCCGCAGCGTATGGCGATCCTGACCCTGGCCAGGACACAGCAGTTGGAAAAACTGGCCCGGCATCGCTGCCAGCGCCGTCGCTGACGCGGTCACCGCCAGATGCCGATAGGGGCCATGGAGCGGTGTGTTGAAAACCACGCGGCAGACCTCAGCCCGGATCGGGCGCGGTTGGATCGGGCTCAGCGTACTCATGTCAGCAGCCTTGTCTGCAAAAATGGTCGACCATTTTTGCGCCTCAGAGTTTTCTATGTCAAGGATGGAAGCGGAGTATCAAATTGCCCCTGCAGCAAAGCGCCGTAATGCGTGGAACGATCCGATATGCCGAGCAGGCGCAGGCAGTGCCAGACCAGGGCCTGATTGCTTGCGATGACGGGGCGGCGGAAGTCATGTTCGATGGTGGCCAGCGTGTCGGCGAGCTGGATTCCGGCACAACTGATCAATAATCCATCGCAATCGGTCGAGCTGAGGCCATGGGCCAGTTCCCGCCAGCGCGACGGCGGGATCGTTCCCTGTGCAACGGGCGTGCCGCAGGGCAAGCCGGCGGCCGCGACGACTTCATGGCCGCGCGCCTGAAAGAATGCCGTCTCGGCGGCGACCACTTCGGGCGGATACGGCGTGAGCAGGGCAAACCGGCGCAACCTCGCGGCGGCAAGGGCCGCCAGCACCGCTTCGATCGTGGTGGTGGAGGCAATGCCGGTGGCGTCCTTGATCCTCTGGTTGATCGCGTCCGGCCCGATCACCAGGCTGACTGCGGTGCAATTAAAGGCGATGAGTTGCACCTCGGCATCGGCCAGCAGGCGGGCGTGCGCCTCGATGTCCTGCGTGAATGCGGCATAGTCTTCAAGACTTGTGCTCTGGAAGCTCATCCGCGTGGTGACGAATTGCACGCCGTCCGGCGCCATTGCCTGCGGTTCGTAATCGCACAGCCCGCCCGAGGGATAGAGATGTCCGATGCGGGCTTTCCAGCCAAAACCCAACGCCATCGCCGTTCCCGTTATCAGATGCCCAGGTAGGCGGAGCCGATCCGCTGATCGGCGATCAACTCGGCACCGCTTCCAGACATCGCCAGCTTGCCGCTTTCAAGCACGTAGCCTTGGTCGGCGATTTCAAGGGTCCGGCGCACATCCTGTTCGGCGAGCAGGATGGTGAGGCCGGACGCCTTGAGCTGCTTGATCGTCTCGAAGATCATCGTCGCCATAACCGGCGCCAGGCCAAGGGTCGGCTCATCGAGCAGCAGCAATTGCGGCCTGGCCATCAGGCCGCGGGCCAGCGCCAGCATCTGCTGCTCGCCGCCGGAAAGCGTGCCGCCCATCTGGCTGCGGCGCTCCTTGAGGCGCGGGAACATGACATAGGCTTGGTCCAGTCCCTCGGCCTGCCGGGTGCGCGCCCGTGGTGAGAAGGCGCCCAGCTTTAAATTCTCCTCGACCGTGAGTTGCGGAAAAATAAGCCGGCCTTCCGGTACCATGACGATCCCGAGATCGACACGCTGATCGCTGCGGCAGGATGTGATGTCCTGGCCTGAGAAAACGATGTGCCCCCGGCGTGTGGGCAGAAGTCCGGCGATCGTTCGCAGGAAGGTGCTTTTGCCGGCGCCGTTGCTGCCCAGCAGCACCGTGATCGAATTGGGGGCGACCGTCAGGGAGACGCCGTGCAAGGCGATCACGTCGCCATAGCCGGCCGCCAGATCTTCCGCTTCAAGCACGGCTGTCATGTCGACGGTCCCAGATAGGCGGCGATGACCTTTGGATCGGCGACGATCTCCTGCGGCTTGCCTTGCGCGATCAGTTCGCCATGGTGCAGCACCATCACCCGGTCGGATAACCGCATCAGCGCCTGCATGACATGCTCGACCATCAGAATCGTGAGCGACATGCGCCGTTTGATGCGTCGGATGGAATCGAGCAACTCGGACACCTCGGTTGCGGTCAGGCCGGCCATGACCTCATCGAGCATCAGCAATTCCGGGCCGGTCGCCAGCGCCCGCGCGATCTCAAGCCGCTTCTGCCCGGACAGTGTGAGCGACGAGGCGGGGTCGTCGGCGCGATTGGCAAGATTGAGATCGGCGAGAATATCCATGGCGCTGGCGGCGGCGCGCGCCGTGCTGCGCTCCTGCCGCACCCCGTACAGCGCGCCGACAATGACATTGTCGAGCACCGTCATGTTTGCGAACGGGCGCACGATCTGGAACGTGCGGGCAATGCCCTGCCGGCAGATATGGTCGGGCCGCAGGGCGGCGATGGGACGGCCCTTGAAGTGGATGCTTCCCAGGCTGGGACGGGAATGGCCGGCGATGAGACTGAACAGTGTCGTCTTGCCGGCGCCGTTGGCACCCATCAGCCCAACGACTTCCTGCTGTTCGACATCGAAGCTGATGTCGCGCAGGGCCTGCAGGCCACCGAACGATTTCGAGACGCCGTTGATCGTCAGGAAACTCACGTCGCTCTCCTGCGTGCGCCGCCGAACAGCTGTTTGGCAAGACCCTGAGGCGCGAACAGCACGAAGAATACCAAGAGGGCGCCGAGCACGATCATGTAGACCTGCGGCGCGCGCGCCCACAGAAGTTCGGACAGGCCGATGAGAAAGAGGGCGCCGAGCAGCGGGCCGCGTGCATCGTCACTGCCGCCAATCATCGCCATCACCACGATATTGAACGAAATCAGGGCATCGAAGGCCTGGCTCGGCTCGAAGTAGCTCAACCGCATGGCCATCACCGCGCCCACCATGCCCGGGATGAAGGCCGACAGGCCGAATGCGGTCAGCTTGTAGCGGGCAACCGGTATGCCGATGGTTTCGGCCGCCTGCTCCTCTTCCCGGATTGCCCGCAGGCCGTAACCAAAACGGGAATTGGAAACCACGTAAGTGATCAGCGTCGCCGCCGCCGCCAGCCCCAGCATGGCAAGATAGAGTGCGTTAGGCGACGGTGCGCCGATGATCAGGCGACTGAATTGCCCAAGCGTAGCCTCGATGCCGATAATGCTGAACTTCAGGAACTCGGCCAGTCCGAACGTTAGCATCACGAAATAGGGGCCGCGCACCTTGAGCGCCGGGTAACCCGCGGCAAGGGCGAACAGGCAGCTCACGAGGCCGGCCAGCGGCACCGAAAGCCATGGCGACAAGGTTCCCCAGGTCAGCACCTGCACATAAGCGCCCATGCCGTAGAACGCGGCGTGGCCGAACGAACCATAGCCTGTCATGCCGCACAACACGGTCCAGCTTTGCGCCAGCGCGACCCACATGGCGAATGACAACGCGACAGCGACCACATACTCGCTGCCAAATTGCGGCAGAAAAGACGCGGCACCAATGACGGCAACGAAAATGAGGGACGTGCGTATGGGGACCGGCTGCATCACGATGGCCGCCTGCCGAGAAGACCCTGCGATTGAAGAAACAGCACCACGATGAAAACCCCGTAGATCAGGACCGAGTGAAGGCTGGGTGACGTCAGGGCCACGCCGTAGATCTCGACAAATCCGAGGAACATACCGGCCGCCATGCCGCGTGTCAGGTTGCCCAGGCCGCCGAGGATGACAGTGACAAAGCCCGCGACGGTGAAGGGAAAGCCCATGAACGGAGTAATCTGCTCGGTCATGCTGAGCAGGGAGCCGGCCAGGCCGGCCAGCCCAAAGCCGATCGCAAAGCTGAGGAGCTGAATGCGTTCGATGTTCACGCCGACGACGGCGGCAGCCTGACGATGCTGGATCAGGGCCTTGATCGCCAGACCGTAAATATGGAACCGCAGGAATAGAAAGGCGGCCGCGCACAGGACCGCCGCGATGATGAGCACCGCAATGCGGTTACCGGTCATGGCCACATTGCCGAAGCGGATGATGCCGTCCAGATAGGTATAAGCGCGTGGCGTGGTATCAAAACAAAGCGCGGCAACATTCTGCAGGATGATCGAGATGCCGAAGAACAGCAGCAACGAGTTTCCCTCCAGCCGCTGCGACAATTGCGTGTTGGCGAGAAGTCGGCGGAACAGCCCGTAATAGATGGCGGCACCGAAGCCGGCGCTGAGCGCGCCCGCCACCAGCATCGACAGCAGGGGCGACATGCCAGAGAGCGTGAACAGCCAGAAGCTCGTGTAGGCCCCAAGCATGACGATGTCGCCATGGGCCGCGTCGAGCAGGCGCATGGTACCGAACACGAGGTTGAGGCCAAGCGCGATCAGCACGTAGATCGAGCCGACAACAAGAGCGGCAAACAGTAGCTGGCCCGAGAAGAGCGTGCTCATGGAAGACCGTTTTCGCAGGGAACATCAGACCGCGATGGGCGAGGGGCGCGGAGTAACCCGCGCCCCGTCGTTGCCTACTTGGCGGGCCACGCCGGCTTCGGCTTGAAATCAGCCGTGGCGATCGACGGCGGCCAGATCAGGGTCATGTTGCCGCCCTGGATCTGAAGCAGTCCGGCTGGAGTGCCGACGTTTTCAATGCCTTCGAATTTCACCGGTCCGTTGACGGTGTCGAAGGTATCCGTGGCGATGGTCTTGCGGATGGCGTCGCGATCGAGCCCGACCTTGGCCACGGCCTGTTCCAGAATCTGACAGCTCATGTAGACCAGCGGCGCATTCAGATAGCTCGGCGGCTCGTTGTATTTTTGCACATACGAGTCGAAGAGCGCGCGGGCGCCGGTCCATTGCTTGTTATCCGGAGTCCAGTGGCCCATGGTCACGATGCCGTTGAGCGCTTCGCCGAATTGCTTGGCGAAGGCCGCTTCCGTTGGACCCACCTCGACAAACTGGAATTTGGCGTCGATACCAAGCTCGCGGGCCTGCTTCAGGTAGATCGCGGAGTCGGAAGGAAACGAAAAGGCGACCACGGCGTCGGGATTGGCCTGCTTCACATTAATCAGCATCGCCGTCATGTCCTTGATGGACGGCGGATATTCCTCGCTGACCTTGACCTCGATTCCGGCCTTGGTCAGCGCCGGAACGAGATAGGTTTTCGATTCGAGGCTGAAGGGAAGCTGATTGGCGAGCAGGGCGATGCTCTTGATGCCCTTGAGCTTGAACAGTTCGACCAGCGACACCGCAAGGCGGTCCGGCATCTGGCCGGTGGTGAACCAGATGTTGCCCGGCTTGATCTCGCGCAGCTTGACCGAGGCCGCGGTGTTGCCGACCATCGGGAACTTGTAGCGCTCGACCACGCCGGCCGCGGCGATGTGGGAGGACGTGCCGTAGGGCGCCAGCAGCAGGTCGACCTTGTCGCCGGTGATCAGCTTCTCATAGATCTGCACGACCTTTCCGGCGTCCGACTGGTCGTCGTAATAGACCAACTCGACTGGCCGCTTCACCCCTTTGACGTCGAGGCCGCCGCGCGCGTTGACCTGATCTTTCCATAACTCATAGATTTTGATCTGTCCGTCGGCTGCCCCGGCAAACAGGCCGGTCTTGGCGACGGCAAAGCCGACCTTGACGGGATCGGCCGCATCGGCGGTTCCGGGCAAGAGCAATCCGGAACCGATCGCAAGCGCCAGCAAGGCTTTCTTGAGCATGTGTGTTTCCCCCAAAGCATTATTATTTAGGACAGCAAGCGCGTTCAACTTGCCGACCAACTTGTCGACCATTATTGTGTCCCATGTGTTATCCTTGTCAAGGGAGAGGCTTGTCAGTTAGGTGATTAAGGCAGCGGACATCTCAGGACTCAGGCCAGTGAAACCCGTAAAGACGCAACCCATTAGCGATGCTCCGGATTTCAGCCCTTCGGCGGTTCAGCGCGTGATCGACGTTGTGCTTGGCCGCATCCGCTCCGGGGAGTATGTCCCCGGCCAGATCATCGTGGCGCGTGACCTGATGGGCGAACTGAGCCTGAGCAAGGCGCCGGTGCGCGAAGGCATCCACGTTCTTGTCGGCGAAGGCGTGATCGAGTTGCTGCCCAACCGCTCGGCACGCATCCGCAGATTGTCGCTCAAGGATCTGCTGGACTTCGTGGAAGTATGGGGCGCCGTCGGCGGCGTGAACCTGCGCCTGGGCAGCCAATATATCGGCGATCCCGATAGCCGGCGCCGTATCGCCGAGGCCCTCAAGGCCATCCAGCGCACGGAACGCAATCGAATTCCTTATGACTTCTTCATGGCCATCGCCCATCTGCACTCGACGCTGGCGGACATTTCAGGCAACGGCTACATCCAGGCCATCATCACGCGCGCGCATTTCGACCACTTCCATCGCCATATCGAGCGGATGTTTCCGGGCGCCTATTGGAACGAGCACATCATCGCTTTCAAGCGGGCCGGCGAGGCGCTGCTGGCCGGGGATGGCGACAAGGCCGAAACCATCTACCGCAACCACATGCGCTGGGTACGCGATATATTGGTCGAATCTCTTTATAATAAACAACGTCAACCCAACGCGTGATTGAATTCCTGTTGGCATTCTTCCGAGGAGGAATATCAAGGGAGTCCTCCAGAATCCGCCAAGCAAATGGCGGGCCCAAGAAATAACGGGCCCAAGAAGATGTGAGCAAGACCTTGACTCGCACCGACACCGAATTGTCCTACCCAGACTATCTTGCGAATTCCCATCGGCCGGCATTCGACGGATTGCGTGCCCTTGGCTTCCTGCTCGTCATCACCGCCCATATTCCCAGCGTGCCGTTCTTTGGCTATCTGCATGGCTGGTCGGCCGTCTGGATGTTCTTCGCGATGAGCGGCTATCTGATCGCGATGCTGATGATGCGGGAGGAGCGGCGTATCGGCCGCGTTGCCTTTGGGCCGTTTCTGGTCAAACGCTTTTGCCGGATCGTGCCAAGCTACTGGATGGCCATCCTGATCTATTGGCTGGCGTGTTTCACGCTGGAGCTTGCGCCTGGCGATTACGCGTCATTCATGGCGCGGCTGCCCTATTATCTTGCCTTTCTGCCGGAATATGCGGACGGAAACGAATTCAGCATCTTCACTCATTCCTGGACGGTCGGGGTCGAACTGAAGTTCTATCTGCTGTTTCCGCCGGTTCTGTTTCTGATGATTCGGAACGCGAACTGGCGGTTTGCCGTGACCGCGATTATCGCCGTGCTGTTGACGATGCAGGGATCGTTTAACGCCCAGTCTTATTGTGCGCTGCTGTACGGAGCCATGCTGGCGTTCGCGCTCGAAAGACCTCAAGGCTACGCATTCGTCGCAAGGCTGACGCGAGTGCCCGTCGTGGTGCCTCTGGCCTTTATCGTCGCGTTGTTCGCAATGCTCCGTTATACGGAACAGCTTACGGCGGTCGCCTTCGTGGCCACGTATTTGATGGCATATGCGATCATCCGAGGAGCCGCGATGTCGCGAGTCCTGGCCTGGCTGCCGCTGGTCTATCTGGGGCAACGCTCTTACGGCGCCTATCTGCTCCACTTTCTGGCGATCCGCCTCGGCTATCTGGTGTTTGGCGACAGCACCGCGACCGGCGGTCTTCTGACGGCCTGTTTCTGTCTCGCGATCACCGTGCCGGCGGCAGAGCTCATGTATCGGGCGATCGAGTTGCCCGTCGTTGATTATGGGCGGCGCCTGTTGAGCGGAGCGAGTTCGGTATCCATTCGCTAGCGCGCTGGAGATCGAGGGCCGAGACAGGATCAACTCTGTGCGAGCGCCAGGCCACAGGAACCGCCGGTAATGATAGTGTTTTCGCAGGCGGGGAAAAGCGCATCGAGGTCATGAAGGCGCGGCAGGAGCCATCCCCGCCACTCCGCGAAAAGGCATACCGATGTTCAAGCGTATCATCCTTGATCGCGATCGCCGCGCGCTGCTGGGCGCGGCCGGCGCGCTCGTTCTGCAAGTGGTGCTGCGCCCGACAACCGCGCTGGGGCAGGCGGCCGCTCCCCCGATGAAAATCGGCGTCATTGGCGCGGGCCATATTGGCGGCACGGTCGGCGGCCTCTGGGTCAAGGCGGGCCATCCGGTCTTCTTCTCCTCGCGTCATCCCGATGAGCTGAAGGGTCTTGTCGCTGGCCTGGGTCCTCTTGCCCAGGCCGGTGCGGTCGATCAGGCGATCGCGTTTGGCGACGTCGTCTTTATCGCGGTGCCTTACGGCGCGATGCCGCAGATCGGGGTGGATTACGGCAGATCGCTGGCCGGCAAGATCGTGCTCGATGCCGGCAATGCTGTCGCCAGTCGCGACGGCGCCATCGCTGACGAGGCCGAGCGCGACGGCATCGGCGTCACCTCGCAGAAATATCTGCCCGGTGCACAACTGGTGCGTGCGTTCAACACGCTCTCCTATACGATCTTCGCGCGCGAGGCGAGCCGCCCCGCGCCAAGACTCGCGGTGCCCATTGCCGGCGATGATCCGGAGGCGGTGCAGGTTGCCGCGGGGCTGGTGCGCGATGCCGGCTTTGATCCGGTTGTGGTCGGCAGGCTGGCCGATGCGCGCCGCTTCCAGCGCGGCGGGCCCGGATACGGCCAGAATGTGAGCGCGGCCGAGCTCAGACAGAAACTGTCGCTGGCGCCATGACAGCGCTTCAGAATTGGCTGCAGCGTGCTGTGCCGGCGACACCGCGGGAGCGCGCGGCGGCGCTGTGGTCATTCGCCTATTTCTTTACGCTGCTGGCCGGTTACTACGTGTTGCGCCCGCTGCGCGACCAAATGGGAATAGCCGGCGGTGTCAGGAACCTGCCGTGGCTCTTCACCGCGACATTTGCCAGCCTGCTCATCGCGCAGCCGCTCTATGGCGCACTGGTGGCAAGGCTGCCGCGGGTCAGGTTCATACCCATCGTCTATCATTTCTTTGTCGCCAACCTGATGCTGTTCTGGTTGCTGCTGATATTCGGCATCGCGGAGGTGATTGTCGCGCGTGTATTCTTTGTCTGGATCAGCGTGTTCAACCTGTTCGCGGTTGCCGTGTTCTGGTCGTTCATGGCCGACCTGTTCAATGCGGAGCAGGGCAAGCGGCTGTTTGGCTTCATCGGCGCCGGCGGCACGGCCGGAGCGCTGCTCGGGCCCGTCCTTACGATCGGGCTGTCGGTTCCGCTCGGCGCCGTCAATCTGCTGATCGTGGCGGCTGTCTTCCTCGAACTTGCTGTATTCAGTGTCCATCGGCTTGAGCCCGCGGCCAAGGCGCCGGAATCAGCGAATCTCGAACAGCGCGTGGGCGGGAGTGCTTTCGCGGCGTTGCCCGAATTGATCCGCTCGCCTTATCTCTTAGGCATGGCCGCCTGGGTCAGCCTGCTCTCATTCGGCGCGACGATTGCCTATTTTGCGCAAGCCAACATTGTTTCGGCTTCAATCCAGGGCGCGGCGGCCCAGACACGCATCTTCGCGAGCATCGATCTTGCCGTCGGTCTGCTGACTTTGGCGACGCAGGTTTTCGCCACCGGCAGGTTCCTCAAGCGTTTCGGCACGGGCATGGCCGCCGGCATGCTGCCGATGGTCTACATCGTGGGCTTTGCCGCGCTGGCGATCGCACCGAGCCTCATCGTCGTGGTGATGCTCCAGGTCGCGCAGCGCTGGATGAATTTCGCCATCGCGAACCCGGCGCGTCAGGTATTCTTCACGGTGGTCGGGCGCGAGGAGAAATACAAGGCCAAGAATCTGATCGACGTCGTCATCTATCGCGGGTCGGACGCGGTCTATGGTTGGGTCTACGACAGCCTGCAGGCGCTGGGGCTCAAACTCGGCGCGATCGTGCTTTGCGCGCTTCCGGTCGTGGCCGGTTGGCTTGTGCTTTCCGCGGCATTGGGGCGGGCCCAGGAACATCGCGCAACGGAACAGAACGGCGAAGGAGATTAGAGATGTCGACAAGCCGAATAACCCGCCGGGACTTCGCCGTCCTCGCCGGCGCGGCGCTGGTGTCGCCCGTGGCCATCGCCCAGACCGATGCACCGCTTGTCATGCGCGCAATTCCCCATGGCGGTGAGCGCGTTGCGGCCGTCGGCCTTGGCACCGCTCGCGTGTTTGATGTCAATGACGAACCGACACGGCGCAAGGCCGCCGCGGTCGTGCAGGCTCTGACTGCGAATGGCGGACGACTTGTCGATACGGCTTCGACTTACGGAGACGCCGAGGCCGTGCTGGGCGCCATCATCGCCGACGCGGGTCTGCGCGACAAGCTCTTCATCGCCACCAAGCTCGAATCGCCCAACGCTGAAGAGCTCAAGCGTTCGTTGGCGCGGCTCAAGATTGCCGAGGTCGATCTGCTGCAGCTGCACAATGTCAGAAGCACGCAGCAATCCCTCGCGGCATTCAGGGGGTGGAAGGAGCAAGGTATATGTCGCCATGTCGGCATTACGTCGACATACCATCGCGATTATCCCGCGGTTGAGGCCGTGCTCAAACGCGAAAAACCGGATTTCGTGCAAATCGACTATTCGCTCGATAACCGCGCGGTCGAGAAAAGCATCCTGCCGCTGGCCGCCGACGTCGGCGCCGGCGTGCTGATCGCATTGCCTTTCGGCCGCGGCCGATTATTCCGTGCCGTGCGGGGCAAGGAGCTTCCCGACTGGGCGCGGGTCTTCGCCAACAGCTGGGGACAATTTTTCCTGAAATATCTGCTTGGCGATGCGCGCGTGACGGCCGTGATACCCGGGACCGCTGATCCCGGCCATATGACGGACAATGCCGACGCGATGCGCGGCCCGCTGCCCGATTCCGATCAGCGCCGCCGAATGGTCGACTTTGTCGAGGCGCTTTGATCGAGACGCGTCGCGACTCTCACCCGGTGTCTGGCGCGATGAGGGATGGGATCACGGAAGCGCGGCTGAAGCCCTAGGCACTTGAGATCCCGGCTGATTTGCCTTAGAGGCAGAAACTCTAGCTTCCGCCACAATTTCCATTATGATTGCACCCATGGCGCTTAGGCACCGGCTAGCAGCACTGATCTGGGCAGCGATCCTTGTGGTCGCGGCGCAGTTTATTGCCGGCTCCGCCTTCGCCCATTCGGCGCATTCGGGACACGCTCACCATCAATCGGCTGCGGTCTCTTCGCCGTCCCATACCGAGCACAACTTCCGTTCTTCCGCCGAAGCGCAGCCTGTCCAGGCGGAAAAATCGGTTGAGAGCTTCATCGCACTCGGCCAGACCGACCAGCCCGCAGCGCCATCAGGAAACTGCACCGGGGGTTGCTGCGGAAGCGGGATCGGCTGCTGCGGCGCCGTTCTCGCGGGCTCATTGAATGCGCTCTCAAGCCTTGGGCGCGCGAGAGAAATTGTTTCCATTACTTTTGAGCGCGGCTTGGGCATAGACCCCGAAGCACTGGCGCGACCTCCCAGAATCCTCGCCTAGACGCCTGCTTGCGCGCGTGCGCAAGCCGCTGCCGGCAATTCCGCCGGGAGCTTGACGCGGACTGCGAGGATTCTTGTCATGCGACTTCATTATACGTGCGCGCTCATGGCGATGCTCGTGCTTGCCGTGCCTTCCCAGCGACTGTCGGCGCATGAGGGCCACGACCACGGGACAGCCACACCCACCGTTGTTCTTCCGGCGCAGCCGCGTGCGGAGGCTGCATCAAAGGCGTTTGAACTCGTCACGATCGCCAAAGCTGGCGAGTTGACGATCTACCTGGATCGCTTTGCCACGAACGAGACTGTGCCCGACGCGGCCATCGCGCTGGAAACTCCGCAAGGAAGCGTGGATGCGAAGCGCGCGGGCGATGGAACCTATCGCTTGGCGGCACCGTGGGCCGCCACCCCGGGCCGCTACGATCTGATCGCAACGGTCAAGAAAGACGGCGTTTCCGACATCCTTGCCTTCACGATCGAGATTCCGCCTGCGCAGGCTCCCACCGCAGCCTCGCCAGGCTACACAAGCACTGCCATGGCCCTCGGAAACAGGGATCGGATTGCGGCAAGCAATCCGGGCGCGATGGTCGCCGCGATCGGCGCCTTTGTCGTCGGTGGAATCGGAGGCATGTTTATCGCCAGGCGACGGCGGGCGGTGCAGGTCATGGTGGCGGTGACGCTGACGCTGACACTCGTACAGGCTGCATTCGCGCACGAAGGCGAGGACCACGGCAATCCCGCACTCGCGCAACCAGCCGGGACGCGGGACACGGCGCAACTCTTGGCGGACGGGAGTGTGTTCGTCCCGAAGGGCACGCAGCGCATTCTTGCCATTCGTACGATCGTTTCCGAGCCGTCCGCGTACCGCCGCACTGTCGAGCTTCCCGGCCGTATCATTCCGGACCCCAATGCAAGCGGATTCGTGCAAGCGGCGGTCGGCGGCAGGCTGTCGTCTCCCGAGGGAGGATTCCCGCGGTTAGGAACGCCCGTGAAGAAAGGTGATGTGCTTGCCTACGTAACGCCGCCCTTGCAGGCGATCGACGTCTCCACGATGCGCCAGCAGCAGGGCGATCTCGATCAGCAGATCTCGATCGTCGAGCGCCGCCTTGCTCGTTACGAAACCCTTGCGCCGAGTGGTGCCGTCGCGCGCTCCCAGCTTGAGGAGGCCCGTCTCGAACTGCAGGGATTGAAAGGCCGCCGCGCCTCGCTCGACAAGGTCAGGCGCGAGCCGGAAGCCCTCGTTGCTCCGGTCGACGGCATCATCGCGGACGGAACTCCCGTCGCCGGACAGATTGCCCAGACAAATGCTGTGGTCTTCCACATCATCGATCCTGCCCGGCTTTGGATCGAAGCCTTGAGCTACGAGTCTTTGCCTGCGTTGCAGCGCGCCACGGCGCGGGCGGGCGACAAGGAATTGGGATTGGCGTTTCGGGGCGCCGGCTTTGCAGACCGCAATCAGTCGATTCCGATTCACTTTGCTCTTGAAGGCGATGTGTCCGGAATTCGCGTCGGCCAGTTCGTGACCGTGTTCGCGGAAACCCCGGAGGAGCAACGGGGGCTTGCCGTTCCGCGCACCAGCATCGTGCGAACCGCGTCGGGACAGGATTCGGTCTACGAGCATGTTGGCGCCGAACGGTTCGAATCGCGCCCGGTTCGAATCGAGCCGCTCGATGGGCAGCGCGTGCTGATCTCTCAGGGGCTGTCGCCCGGCAAGCGCATCGTCGTCCAGGGTGCCGAACTTATCGATCACGTCCGGTGAGGAGGGCGCCATGTTCCGATTTCTCGTCACGCACTCCTTGCGCAACCGGCTGTTCGTCCTGGCCGCGGCGATAGCGCTGGTCGCCTATGGATTGTTCACCGTTGCCCGCCTGCCTGTGGATGTCTTTCCCGATCTGAACAAGCCGACCGTCACGATCATGACCGAGGCGGAGGGGCTTGCGCCCCCCGAGGTCGAGCAACTCGTCACGTTTCCGATCGAGACGCAAATGAACGGCGTGCCCGGGGTATCCCGAGTGCGCTCCGTTTCCGGAGTGGGGTTGTCGATCGTCTATGTCGAGTTTGACTGGGGTACCGACGTCTACCGCAACCGACAGCAGATCGGAGAACGGCTCGCCCTGATCCGCGAGCAACTGCCTCCGAACACGACTCCGCAAATGGGACCCATCAGTTCCATCATGGGGCAAATTCTGCTTGTGGCGGTCACCAGCACGGAAGCCACTCCCATGGAGGTGCGTGAGGCGGCCGATTTTGTTATCAGACCGCGTCTCCTCACGATCCCTGGGGTAGCTCAGGTCATCCCGATGGGCGGCGAGGTTCGTCAGTATCGCGTTTCTCCGAATCCGCCCGCGCTGCGCGCCTTGAATGTGACCTATGATCAGGTCGAAAAGGCTCTCGCCCTGTTCGGTGCCAACGCCGGCGGCGGCTTCACGGACCAGTATTCGCGCGAGTACCTGATCCGCAACATTGGCCGCACCACCAGTCTCGAGGATTTACGTAACGTTGTCGTTGCGAGAGTAAACGGCGGTCCGATCTATCTGTGGCAAGTGGCCGGTGTCGAGTTCGCGCCGAAGGTCAAGCGGGGCGACTCCGGATATATGGGCGCATCCGCCGTAATCGTGTCGATCGAAAAACAGCCGAACGTCGACACCGTTCGGCTGACCCGTGAGATCGAACAGGCGCTGAAAGACGTCACCAACACGCTGCCGAAGGGCATCAAGGCCGATCAGATCCTGTTCCGGCAGGCGAATTTCATCGAGACCTCAATCCGCAATGTCGAGCGGGTGCTGTTGGAAGCCGGGCTGGTGGTGGCCGTCGTGCTGTTCGCGTTCCTTCTGAACTGGCGAACAACGGCCATCTCGCTGACCGCCATTCCGGTTTCGATCCTCACCACCGCCGTCGTGTTTCATCTGTTTGGTCTGTCGATCAATACGATGACACTGGGCGGACTTGCCATTGCAATCGGCGAGTTGGTGGACGACGCGGTTGTCGATGTCGAAAATATCTTCAGGCGTCTGCGGGAAAACCGCGAAGCGGGAAACCCACGCTCGGTCATCGACGTGATCATCTTGGCCTCTCAGGAGGTCCGGTCGGGCATCGTCTACGCGACGACCATTATCATTCTTGTATTCGTTCCGCTGTTCGCGCTGTCGGGAATCGAGGGGCGGCTCTTTGCGCCGCTCGGCGAGGCTTACATCATTTCAATCCTCGCCAGCCTTTTGGTCTCGATCACGCTTACGCCGGTGATGGCCTACTACATGTTGCCGGGGATCAGGCAACTGAAGCATGGCGACAGCGCCTTGGTCCGCGTCCTCAAACGATGGAATAAGCACCTGCTGGGCCTGGCGTTCCGGCATAGGGGCGCGGTGTTCGCCATCGTTGCACTCGCGATCGTGGCGGCCGGCGCGGGTGCCATGCTCCTGCCCAGGGCCTTCCTGCCCCCGTTCAACGAAGGCACCTTCACGATCAACATGCTGTTCAACCCCGGAATCTCGCTTTCCGAATCCCATCGGGTCGGTCTCATTGCCGAGCGTCTGATTCTTGAAGTGCCCGAGGTGAAAGCGGTTGGGAGGCGGACGGGGAGGGCCGAACTTGATGAGCATGCCGAGGGAGTTCATTCGTCGGAGATTGAAGTCGACCTGAAAAGCGGTGGCCGTTCCAAGGCGGAGATCATTGACGATCTGCGCGGCCGGCTGGCTGTCCTGCCTGTATCGACGAACGTCGGCCAACCGATTTCGCATCGACTGGACCATATGCTGTCGGGCGTGCGGGCCCAGATTGCCCTCAAGATATTCGGCGACGACCTCGACTCTTTGAGGACGACGGCTGAACGGCTTCGTCAGCGATTATCGAACATCCCCGGGCTCGTCGACTTGCAGGTCGAGAAGCAGGTTCGAATTCCGCAGCTGGAGATTCGTGTCGATTACAGGCGTGCCGGGCTTTATGGCGTGCAGCCCGCCACCGTCGTCGATCAGATCAGCCGGTTGTCGAACGGCCGCGTCATCTCACGCGTCGTCGACGGCTATCGTCGCTTCGACGTCACGCTGCGACTGCCGGACCGCCTCCGCACCACGCAGAAGCTCGGTGACCTGCTCATCGAGACTCCAGTCGGGTGGATCCCCGCCCGACAGATCGCGGACATCCGCGAAACGGACGGCCCAAACCAGATTCTGCGCGAAAACGGGCGGCGCCGTGTCGTCGTGCTCGCCAACACGGACGGCCGCGCCGATATGGCGAAGGTGGTCGGAGCCATTCGGCGGGAACTCGCCTCGGTCAAGCTGCCCGAAGGCTCATTCACGCAGCTGGAAGGCACGTTCCAGGCTCAGGAGGAAGCGACCAGGATGATCGGAGCGCTTTCCGTCCTGTCGCTCGGGATGATCTTCGCCATCCTGTATAGTCGTTACCGGTCGGCGGCGCTGGCGCTCATCATCATGGGCAACATTCCGCTCGCCCTCATCGGCTCGGTGATCGCGCTTTGGCTGGCGGGTCAGCCGCTCTCGGTTGCGTCGATGATCGGCTTTATCACGCTTGCCGGCATCGCCGCCCGTAACGGTATTCTCAAGATCAGCCACTACATCAACCTCGCGCTTCACGAGGGAATGCCGTTCGGTCGCGATCTGATTGTTCGGGGCAGCCTCGACCGCCTGACGCCGGTCTTGATGACGGCGCTGTCGGCGGGCCTGGCGCTGTTGCCGCTCCTCATCGATCCCGCTTCGCCCGGCAAGGAGATCCTGCATCCGGTGGCAGTGACCATCTTCGGCGGCCTGATCAGTGCGACCTTGCTCGACGCCATCCTGACGCCGCTACTGTTCCTGCGTTTTGGCGAAACACCCCTGCAACGGCTTCTTGCTCCTCTGGAACAGCACACCTCGGAGCGGCCGGCAGTCATCACCGAAGCTTTCTAGATACTCAAGGAGAGAAACTCATGACACTGAAGAATATCGTAGCGATGGCCTTGCTTGCGGCAATGACATCATTCGCGTCGGCACATGCTCCGAAGGTCGGCGCAAACGGCGGCGCGCAGGCCGACGCCGGCAGCTTTCATGTCGAGGTGGTGCCTCAAGGGACAACTCTGCAGGTTTTCCTTCGGAGCCATGCCGACAAGGTCGTTCTCACAGAAGGCTATAAGGGAACAGCGATCTTTATAGTCGACGGTAATCCGCAACGCATCCCGCTGACGCCAGCGGGCGAGAACAAGCTGACAGGAACGTCGGAGGTTTCAATCCCGAGCGAGCCGAAGGGTGCCGTACAGATCACGACGCCTACCGGCAGCACGATGCAGGCGAAATTCGACTAGGCGGAAAGGATGGAACGATGAAACCGCACTTATTGATATCGACGGTGGCTGGGATGGTGCTGCTGTCCGTGGGAGCATTCGCGCAAACGCAACAGCAGGACCATCAGGAGCACCATCCCGGTGGCTCCCAGGCGCAGGCTCAGACTGAGCCGCCTGCGCCTCAGCCTGCCGCGCCCCAAGCTCCGCCGGCCGCATCGGCCCCTGATCAGCAGCAGATGCCAATGGGGCAAATGATGCAGGGAATGCCCGAGCAATGCCGGGCAATGATGCAGAACATGCCGCAGGGCTGCATGCCGATGATGCAGCAGATGATGCAGGGGCGCATGGGCGGCTCAATGCCGGGCATGGCCCCTCAGCCCGCCACTCAATCGGCCGCCACCAAGGCATACGTGGAGGCATCTGACAGGATGCGCGGCCCGATGATGGAGGGCCTTCAAGCAAGCAATCCGGACGTGGCATTCGTCCGTGGCATGATTGCGCACCATCAGGGAGCAATCGACATGGCCAGGGTGGTTCTTCAGTACGGAAATGATGGGCAGACAAAAAAGTGGGCCAACGACGTGGTTCGCGAGCAGCAACGCGAGATCAACGAGATGCAGGAGTGGCTCAAGAAGAACAAGCGTTGAAGCAGGACTGGCGTTGAAGCGGAACTGGGGCCGTTCGCCACGGTTGAACGGCCCATTATCGTTGCGGCGATCGTCTCGCGTCGGCGATGCGCCTGATTTTTGATCTTGACTGCATATTTGATAATACGTATATACGCAGATATGAAATTAAATATGAAAATGATGGACGCCGCGGCCGATCAGGCGAGCGATTTGCTCAAGGCGCTCGCCAACCGTCACCGGCTGCTGATCATTTGCCAGCTGATCGATGGGGAACGATCCGTCGGTGAGCTTGCCGAATTTCTGAGACTTCGCGATTCCACGGTTTCCCAGCATCTCGCGCTGCTTCGTAAGGATGGCTTGGTCTCGGCCCGGCGCGAGGCTCAAACCGTCTACTATTCAATCGCGAGCACCCCTGCGCGAGAGCTTCTGACGACGCTTTACCGCGTCTATTGCGCGCCCGGAAGCGGCAAGAGAGCACCTAAAATGTGAGGTCGGAATTTGCGCATCTTGAGGCGGATCAAAAATCCGCGTCAATTCAGATGGAAGCCTTCTATAAATCAGCGAGCGATAAGAGCGTGAGTCCACAGATGCACAGAGTGACAAGAGCCGGTCTTTTGATTGTGGCGGCGATGGCATCCTCGCCGGTGCTCGCGGAGACATTCGCGGTTGTTCCGCGACAGGTTTCGGACGAGAAGGCCGTGTTCGCGACGGTCGAGAGCGTCAGCGTCGTTCCAGCACGCGGGCGAATCGGGGGAACCGTCGTCCAGCTCAATGTGAGAGAAGGCGATCGCGTGACGCGTGGCCAGTCGATTGCGACGATTGGCGATGAGAAGCTCGCACTTCAGATGAAATCCCTGGATGCGCAGATTGATGCGCTGCAGGCACAATCGACTCAGGCCCAGACCGATCTGACCCGGATCGAGGGTCTGGTCGAGCGCGGCACGTTACCACGTATCAGGCTTGATGAGTCCCGAACGGCCGTGAACGTCGCCGAGAACGCGCGCCGCGCGCGCGTCGCCGAACGTGCGGTGGTACAGCAGCAATTGACCGAAGGTGAGGTGCTGGCGCCCGCCGATGGACGTGTTTTGAAGAAGCTGGCGGCAATAGGATCCGTCCTGCTGCCCGGCGAGCCAGTCGCCATGATTGCCGAACAAAACTTCATGCTGCGGCTGCGTATTCCCGAACGTCATGCCCGGTCCCTGAAGGCCGGCGACAGGATACGGATTGACGGTGCGGAGCTTGGCGAACAGACGCCGCGATTCGGAAAAATTGAACTCATCTATCCTCAGATCGAGGATGGGCGCGTCATTGCCGATGCGAAGGTCGATGGTCTCGGGGAATATTTCGTCGGCGACCGTCTGCGGGTGTGGATCTCCGGCGAGCAGCGATCTGCCTTTGTGATTCCATCGGGATATGTGACGACGCGTTTTGGCGTCGACTATGTCCGGGTTCAACAGGCCGGCGGGGCAGTGAGCACGCCAGTGCAGCGCGGCCGGAGGCTTCCAGCGCCCGACGTGCCGGATGGGTTGGAGATCCTGTCAGGCATCCGTTCCGGCGATCAACTGGTGTCCCCATGAACCTCGGATTTTCGGGTCGGTTGACGCAGGGAACCATCAACTCCCCGCTCACGCCGCTATTCCTGATTGCTTCTGTCGTAATGGGCCTGATTGCCCTCGTGGTGATTCCGCGCGAGGAGGAGCCGCAGATCAGCGTTCCGATGGTCGACATTCGCATTAATGCGGATGGTCTGCGCGCGCCCGACGCGGTCGAACTGGTCACCAAGCCGCTCGAAGCCATCGTCAAGGGTATCGATGGCATCGAACATGTCTATAGCCAGACAGAAGACGATCGCGTCATGGTCACCGCGCGTTTTCTGGTCGGAACCAAATCGGAAGACGCGATCCTGCGGGTTCATGAAAAGATCCGGGCAAATCTTGATCGTATTCCGGTGGGGATTCCGGAACCGCTGATCATCGGCCGCGGCATCAATGACGTCGCTATCACTGTCCTGACATTGTCGCCGAAGCCAGATGCGGCCAGCCGATGGACGGACAAGGATCTTTACGAGCTGGCCGACAAATTGCGATCCGAGCTTGTGAAGGTTGACAGCATTGGCCTGACATATATTTCGGGAGGCGCCGCCCAGCAGATCCGCGTTGAACCCGACACGGAGAAGCTTTCGTTGTTTGGCGTGACGCTTCAGCAGCTCGCGGCCAAGGTGAAGGACGCCAATCGCTCGTTCATGGCCGGCCAGTTACGCGAGGCCGGCATTGTGCGAAATGTCGCGGCAGGCCAGACGCTGACCGGAATTCCCGATATCGGGTTGCTTCTCATCACGGCGCGCGACGGGCGTCCGGTCTACGTCAAGGATGTCGCGCGCGTCGTCATTGGGTCGAATACCGCCGAGCATCGCGTCTGGAATGACATGCGCGGAACGAACGGGAACTGGGAGCGCTTTCCGGCGGTCAGCGTGGCGCTTGCCAAGAGGGCAGGCGCCAATGCCGTCGTGGTTTCCGAAGACATAGCGCATCGGCTCGAAGGGCTCAAATCGCGCCTCATCCCCAGTGACGTTCAGGTCACCGTCACGCGCGACTATGGCGAGACGGCTAACGAAAAGGCAAACGAACTTCTGTTCCATCTCGGCCTGGCGACGCTGTCGATCGTCGGCCTGATCGCCATAGCGATCGGATGGCGCGAGGCCGTCGTGACGCTGGTCGTCATCCCCACCACGATTCTGCTGACGCTGTTTGCCGCCAATCTGATGGGCTACACGATCAACCGCGTGTCCCTGTTCGCGCTGATCTTCTCGATCGGCATCCTAGTGGATGACGCCATTGTCGTCGTCGAGAACATCGCCCGTCACTGGGCCATGAGGGATGGTCGGCCACGCCTGCAGGCGACGATCGAGGCGGTGGCGGAAGTTGGCAATCCGACGGTGGTTGCGACCCTGACGGTTGTGGCGGCGCTTCTGCCCATGCTGTTCGTGTCGGGGCTGATGGGCCCCTACATGGCTCCCATTCCGGCCAATGCCTCGGCGGCGATGCTGTTCTCTTTCTTCGTCGCCATGGTTGTCGCGCCCTGGCTGATGCTGCGTTTGTCGCCCAGGGAAAATGCCATGAACGGCGCCGCCGGCGTCTCGCATGCAGCCCACGACGAGGGTCCGCTCGGCCGTCTCTACCGACGCATCGCGGCTCCCGTCATCCGCAGCAGGCGCTCGGCCTGGATCTTTCTCATCAGCGTTGGCGTCGCCACGCTGCTCGCCATGATGCTGTTTGCGACAAAATCGGTGACCGTCAAGCTGCTGCCGTTCGACAACAAATCGGAAATCGCCGTGGTCGTCGATCTTCCCGAAGGCGCCAGCCTGGAGGACACCGAACGCACCCTGTTCGCGGCGGCCGATATCGCGCGCGGCCTGCCTGAAATCACCTCGATCCAGTCCTATGCCGGCACGCCCGCGCCATTTAATTTCAATGGCCTCGTGCGGCACTATTACGTGCGCGAACGCCCCGAACTGGGTGAGCTGCAGGTCAATCTTGTCGGGCGTGGGGACCGCAGCCGCGCAAGCCACGATATCGCCCTTGATCTCCGGCAGCGCCTGATGACCCTGACGGCTCCCGCCGGTTCGAGCATCAAGGTTGTCGAAGTGCCGCCCGGTCCGCCCGTTCTGGCCACTCTGTTGGCCGAAATCTACGGGCCGGACGCCACAACGCGTCGTGCCGTTGTCTCCGAACTCAAGAAAATCTTTGCTGATGTTCCGTTCATCGTCGATATCGATGATTCCATCGGCGAGAAGCGGCCGCGGCTGCGCCTTTCGATTGATCAGGACCGGCTGGAATTTTTCGGTGTCGAACAGCGCGACGTCTACGACACCATACAGACCTTGTTTGGCGGCGTTTCGATCGGATACTCCCATCGCGGCGAGGATCGCAATCCGATCGAGATCGCCATTCGATTGCCGAAGAGCGACCTTGCGTGGACCGAGGCGCTTGCCTCCACTCCGGTGCCTGCAAATACGGTTCCCGGAAGCAAGACTGTGGTCGAACTTGGCCAGGTGGTGAAGGCCAGCACGGAAGAGGGGTCGCCGACGATTTTCAGGCGGGACGGGCGTTTTGCCGACATGGTGACAGCTGAACTGGCGGGCCGGTTCGAAGCGCCGATCTACGGCATGCTTGAGGTCGCAAGCCGGGTCGATTCCCATGAATGGGGCACGCTGCCCAAGCCCGTCATCAGCCTGCACGGACAGCCGGTGGACGAGTCGCATCCCACGCTTTTGTGGGACGGCGAATGGGAAATCACCTATGTGACGTTTCGCGACATGGGCGCGGCTTTTGGCGCCGCAATCCTTGGCATCTATATTCTGGTGGTGGCTCAGTTCGGCAGCTTTCGACTGCCCTTGGTGATTTTGACACCGATCCCGCTCACGCTGATCGGGATTGTTATCGGTCACTGGCTGTTTGGTGCACCCTTCACGGCGACTTCCATGATCGGATTCATCGCGCTTGCAGGAATCATCGTGCGAAACTCGATTCTTCTTGTCGATTTCATTCGCCATAGCGCCGGCGAGGGCAAGTCCTTGCGCGAGGTGGTGCTGGAGGCAGGCGCGGTACGGTTCAAGCCCATTCTGCTGACGGCGCTGGCCGCGATGATCGGCGCGGGGACGATTCTGCTCGACCCGATTTTTCAGGGCCTGGCGATTTCGTTGCTGTTCGGCCTGGCCTCGTCCACGCTGTTGACCGTCCTGGTCATTCCGGCCATCTACATCGCGCTTCGTGAAAAAAGAACAAAGGCAGACGCTTGAAGGCTGAATTTGTGTGCGTGACCGATATTACATCCCGAGATAGGCCTGCCGCACGCGTTCGTCCGCCAGCAATGCCTCGCCGCTACCCGCCAGCGTGACGCGACCGTTCTCCAGCACATAGGCCTGGCGGGCGAGCTTGAGCGAGACCGCGACGTTCTGCTCGACCAGCACGCAGGTCAGGCCGGCGCGATTGAGGTCACGGATGGCCGCCAGCACATCGTGCACCGCGGCGGGAGCAAGGCCAAGCGACGGTTCATCGAACATCACCAGTTCCGGCGAACCCATCAGGCAGCGGCCGATCGCCAGCATCTGCTGTTCGCCGCCCGACAACGTGCCAGCCGCCTGGGTGAATCGCTCCCGCAATTTTGGAAACATTGTCAGCACGAACGCAAGGTTTTCGACGCGCTTGCCTTTCGCTCGCGGCAGCATGGCGCCCATCTCCAGGTTCTCGGCGACGGTGAGTGATGGAAACACCTGACGGCCTTCCGCCACCTGTCCGATGCCGAGATTGCAGACCTTGTGCGACGGCAGACCGGCGATGTCCTGACCTTTGAACACGATGCGGCCCCGTGCCGGCCGATGCATGCCCGCGATGGTGTGGATCAACGAAGTCTTTCCGGCGCCATTGGCGCCGACGATCGCGGCGATGGCGCCTTGATCGACAGTTAGCGCGACACCGTCGAGCGCCTGCGCGTCGCCATGGTAGACGTCGAGGTTTTCGATCCGCAGCATCAGAGCGCCTCCGCTCCGAGATAGGAGGTGATGACGGCAGGGTCGCGCACCACTTCATTTGGCGCGCCCTCGGCGATCCGGGCACCGTGGTGCAGCACAAGAATGCGGGAAGCGAGCGCCATGACCGCGCGCATCACGTGTTCGATGAGCAGGATGGTCACGCCGCTTGTGCGATTGATTTCCTTGAGAATCCCCACCATGCGGTCGGTTTCGGTGGGGCGGAGACCGGCCATGACTTCGTCGAGCAGGAGCAGTTTCGGTTGAGTGGCCAATGCGCGCGCGACTTCGAGCCGCTTGCGATCTGGCAGCGTCAGCGTCGAGGCAAGATGAAGACGCTTGTCGAATAGATCGAGCTGGCGCAGCACGGCATGAGTGATCTCGAGCGCGGCGTCGAGGTGGTGTGAGCGCAGGAGCGCGCCCACCATCACGTTGTCTTCAACGCTGAGCGCGGGAAACGGCCGAACGATCTGGAAGGTCCGTCCGACGCCGCGCCAGGCGATCCGGTCCGGCCGCTCGCGCTCGATCCGCGCTCCGTCGAAGCTGATCGCGCCTTCATCGCATGCGATGACGCCGGCGATCATGTTGAACAGAGTGGTCTTGCCCGCGCCGTTCGGTCCAATCACGGCAAAAATCTCGCCGGGCGCGACCTCGAACGATATCCGGTCGACAGCTGTCAGGCCGCGGAATCGCTTCGAGACGTCGGTGACGGTAAGCAGCGCCGTGGTCATTGACGGTGCTCCGAAAAACCGAGCCGGCGCGCGATCCATGGCCACACGCCGCTCGGAACGAGATAGATGATGGCGATCAGGGCAGCTCCGTAGAACACCGCTTTGGTTCCGGGAGCATTGAATCCGGATCGCTCGGTTGCCGCGATCAGAGCCTCGCCGAGCGGAGTCAGGATGAATGCGCCGATGATCGGGCCGAATACGGTGCCGAGTCCACCAACGATCGGCGCCAGGATCAGTTCGATCGACCGGCCCATCTCGAAGACCTGACCGGGAAACAGGTTGCGGTGATAGAAGGCATAGAACACGCCGCCAACCGCCGTCATGCCGGACGAAATCAGCATGGCGATCATTTTGGCACGGAAGACATCGACACCCAGCGCGCGGGCAGCCTCGGAATCCTCCCGTACCGCGACCCATTGATAGCCAAGCCGTGATCGCCTGAGCCACGCCACCGCCAGCGTTGCGCCGGCGACAAGGGCGAGCGCGAGATAATAAAAAAGCAGCGGACCGCCGCGCAGGTTCCACCACTGTCCGGCTTCCTCCGCGTTTACTGGCAGGAACAGACCGCCGGCGGCGCCGAGCATGTCGATATGGTCGAAGCCGATGCGGGTAAATTCGGCGAAAGCGATGGTAAGAAGCGCGAAGTAAACACCTTCGATCCCGAAACGCCAGCTCAGCCAGCCGGTGACCGAGCCGACGGCGGCGGCGACCGCGATGGCCGCGAACACGCCAAGCCATGGACCGATGCCTGCATGAAGCCATAACCCAGCCGCGACATAGGCGCCCAGGCCGACATAGAGTGAATGGCCAAGCGATAGCTGCCCGGTGAATCCCATCATCAGGTTCCACGCCTGGCCGACATAGGCGAAATAGAACACCAGGATCAGCACCGAGATCACGTAGCGGTCGGCAAATGCCGGCGTCGCAATCAATGCCGCAAGCAACATCGCGATCAACACGCGTCCATGCATTGGCAATTCCGAGAAAATCCGCTTCACGTCCGCTTCCCCAGCAATCCTTCCGGCCGGAACGCCAATACGGCGATCAACAGCGCGAATGAGAACATGCTCTTCATGGACGGCGTGATCAGAAAGCCCGCACAGGCTTCCGATACGCCAATCAGGATGCCTCCAATCAGGGCGCCCGCCATTGAACCCAGTCCGCCGATGATGACGATCGTAAAGGCAAGCAGCGTATAGGCAGGGCCGAGCGCCGGGGTGGCATCGGCGATCGTCACCATGAGCGTGCCGGCGGCGCCGACACAGGCGAGTCCGATGCCAAACGTCAATGCATAGAGGCGCTTAACGTCGAGTCCAACGACGGCCGCGCCGACCAGATTGTCGGCGCAGGCACGAATTGCGGTCCCGGTGTGGGTGTAGCGGAAAAACGCGAACAGCAGGCCCGTGACGGCGAGCGCCGCAATTGCGGCGTAGGTCCGCACCTTATCGATGAACAACGGTCCGATCGCGAAACTGTCGAACGCATAGGACAGGTTGGTCGGTCGCGCATCCGGTCCGAAGATCATCAAGAGCCCGTTGACGATGATGATGGCGACGCCGACCAGCAGGATGAATTGTTCATGCGCTGGGCGTCCGATGAAGGGGTTGATCAGCAGCCGCTGCAACGCATAGCCAATGCCGAAGAATCCGAGTGCGATCGGCAGCATCGCTATGAGCGGATCGAGCCGCAACGCGGAGAACAGCAGGTATGCCGCATACATGGCAATCACGGCGAACTCGCCGTGAGCGAAGTTCACCACTCGCACGACGCCGAAGATTACCGACAGGCCAAGCGCCATCAGGCCGTAAACAAGCCCGGTAAGTATGCCCTGAACAACGACGTTGAAGAGGATCGATGACATTGGTCAGCTTGAACAACGAGTACGGGTGAGTGTGGTAAAGCGGAATACGATGTGACGAGGCGCCACGGTTTTCCGCAGCGCCTCGATGCAATTCTGGCTTGCAATCGCCGTCGGGTCAGGTGCGGCCCTGCCATGGCGGCATCGGCATGACCGGTGCCATGGTCGCCGAAGCCTGCGGCAGCACGACGGTCGGTGTACGACCGCGGTTCTGCACTACCGCCGAGATGATCCCGTTGTTCTGCCCCTTCTCGTCGAACTTGATCGGTCCGCCGATCATGACGTGATCGGCAAGATTGGTTTCCTTGATGGCTTTCATCAGGTCCGGCCCGTTGGCGGTGCCGGCACGCTTGAAGCCGTCAGCCGCGATCAGCAGGGCTTCGAAGGTAAAGCCGACATTGAAGCAATCGACGGCAAACCGGTTTGAGGGGTGCGCCGGCTTGAACGCGGCTTCGAGGGCCTGGGTCATCTGCGCCTTGGGGTTGGCCCACGGCAGATTGTAGGTGTGGAAATCCGCGAAGGGGCCAAGCGCCTGATAAAACTCCTCGTCGTAGAGACCCGGCGAGCCGGGCGAGATGATGCCCTTCGGCTCGAACCGCTGACGCACCATGTCGCGCACGAGCTTGATCGCATCCGCCGCGCGGGTGACGACCAGCACGAGGTCAGGGTTGAGCGCGCGTATCTTGGTGACTTCCACCGAGAGATCCTGCGCCTTCGGATCATAGGCAATCGACTCGGCCAGCTGGAACGGCATCTGTGCCTTCGGGAAGATGGCGTCCATGGCCTTGCGCTGCGCCGATCCGAACGTGTCGTTGGCATGCAGGAACACGGCGGACTTTGGCGCGACCTTGGTGGCAGCAAGCAGGTCCTTGATCAGATTGAGGCCATTGGTGACGAGCTGTCCCCCGGTTGGGAAGTTACGCACCAGATACTTGTAGCCTTGTTCGGTGATCTGCGGCGCGGCCGCGATATTGATGACGAACGGAACCTGACGCTGCTCGCAGACCTGCGCGATCGAGAGGGCGGCGGCGGAGTCGAACGGGCCGACAAGGCATTGAGCGCCTTCGTTGATCAGGCGCTCGGCCTGGGTCCGGGCGATATCCGCGCTGGATTCGGTGTCGACATGGACCAGTTCGACGCTGTGACCATAACCGGCGAGAACTTTCGTCGAAATCGTCGCGCCGCGGTGGCACGCCTGGCCGGACTGGGCGAGATAGCCCGAGCGCGGCAGCAGCACGCCGATCTTCAGCGTCTTTGCCTGCGCCCGCACAATGCCGGGCGCCGATATCAGTGTGGCGGCGGCGGCCGTTCCGGCGAGCAGCCCGCGTCGTGACAGCGTCATGTGGTTTTTGTCGGTCATCGTTGTTATCCCCCCTATGGTGTTTCTGCCTCAGAAATCTGCCGCGATCTTAGGGGGTTGTTGGTGTGGCAGGCAAGCCATGCCGGAACAAATGACGGCCGTTCGAGAGCCTGACCCCGCGGTTCCCCCGGCCTTCGGACGGTTAGCCCCAGATCCTGGCGGCAACTTCGTTCATCAGGTCCATCTTGCGCCACTGGTCGTCCTCGGCCAGACGGTTGCCGCCGATGCCGGATGCAAAGCCGCATTGCGGGCTGAGCGCCAGCTGGTCCACCGGAAGGTAGCGGCTCGCATCCTCGATCCGCCGCAGGAGCTCGTCGGCGGCCTCGATCTGGCCGGTCTTGGTCGTGATCAGTCCGAGCACGGCGATCACGCCCTTCGGAACGAAACGCAGTGGCTCGAAGCCGCCGGCCCGGTCGGTGTCGTATTCCAGAAGCAGCCGGTCGTAGGTGAGGCTGCCGAACAGGGTTTCGGCGATGGCGTCGTAGGTGCCCTCGCGGTGCCACATGCTGGCGCGATTGCCACGGCAGATGTGCAGTCCGAACACGGCGCGGCCTTTCAGACCGGCAATGACCCTGTTGTCGGCCTCGATGGCGCGGCGGAGATTGGCGAGCGGTTCCTCGCCCCGCGCGGCAAGGCGGGCAAGCGTGGGCGGATCGACATAGCCGGTGTAGCTCGGTTCGTCGATCTGGACGTAATCGCAACCGGCCTCGACCAGGTCGGTCACCATCTGCTTCTGGATGGCGACAATGTCCGCCAGCAGGCTGTCGGAATCCTTGTAAAGCCCGTTCGAAGCGGAGATGTCCGACATCTGGCAGACGCGGTCAGGACCCATCAGGGCGACCTTGATCGGCCGCTTGGTAACGGAGCGGAGGAACCTGCATTCCTCAAGCGGCAGGCTGTTGATGAGCTTGAGATGCGCCGTGACGGGCGTGCGGAACGCCAGCACCGCGTCCTCGCCCTTGTGCAACGGCACTTCGCCGGGCACCATGTTGTCGGGATTGGCGATGAAGTGCCGCCACGAGCCCGCCCACATGTCCCAGCCGTCGATCTCCGAGAAGCTGACCTGCCAGTTGAGGCGGCAAAATTCGCCGTCGGTCACGACCGGCAGCTTGTGGGCTTCCTGCTTGGCTACGACTTCGCGGATGGCCGCTTCCTGCGCGCCGCGCAGATCGTCCCGTGTCGATTCCTTGCGCGCAAAGCGCATGAATGCGTCCTTGAGGGTTTGCGGGCGCAGCAGGCTTCCGACCTGGTCGACACGGCTTTCCATCAATGACTTGGCTGCGGACATATTTCCCCCTCGCATTATCAGCTTTGCCCGCCACTATAAGAACCTTGGCTTGCCACGCCAGCAAAACCGCCGCCGGCAGAGTTTCACAAAATTCTACGGAGTGTCAGGACCAGAGCGGAAAGTGACCTGGGGCATATTGTCGCCTCCTCGATCGTGAAAAAGCCCGCCATTGGCGGGCTTTTACGTTTGAAATGCCAGTACGCACGACGGCTGACACCAGGGATCCAGGCAGCGCCGTCGGGCGCCTGTGACATCCGAAGCAACTACGGAAGCTCGGATATCAGCTTGGTCCATTCGGGTTCGGTCCAGGCCACCGAGGTGCTGGTGCGCACGTTTCCCATCGAGCCGAGCGCAAGCGCGAGTTTGGTGACGTTGTCCATCTGGGGTGCTTCGGCGATGACGAGAAGATCATGCTCGCCGGTGGTGAGATAAACCTGCTTGAGGTCGACCCCGACTTTTTTGGCGAGTTCTTTCGCCGCGTCCCTGCGTTTGGGCGAGTCCTTGACCGTGCGAATTCCCTGATCAGTCCAGTTGATCGCTATAATGAATGTCGGCATGTCGTTCTCCATGGGTTACATCAGCCCCATTGCTTGCCGCGCGCGCGGCACGCCAACCTGCCCAATGTTTGAAGTTTGTGAGAGCGCTAAAAAAATGGCGCTGCGTTCAGACTGCAATGCCTGCCGACGGCCTGTTTGCTGCCCATTTCATCAGGTGGGACGTCGGCTCGTCCCTCAAAAAGGCAACTCATTTCATATTACGCGAGATCGCGCGGCTGAGAAAGGGGGCTTGCTTCCACATTGCTTATCACAAACGGATTCAAGCCCCGGATCTTGCCCCAAGCAAAACCTCAATGGCGATGCCCGCCACCACCGATCGGTCGCACGGCGTACTCGATGTCGAGCGTGCCCGCCTTCTCGAACTGCAGCGTGCCCTTGACGATCTGTCCCTCGGTGAAGCTGCCTTGCAACTCCATGCCCATGATGTGATAGCCGCCCGATTTCAATTCGATGGTTTCGCCGGGGCGGATCTCGATGCCGTTGGGCATTGCCCGCATGCGCATGACATTGTCGGTCATCGTCATCTCGTGGATTTCGAGACGACGCACTTGGTCGAGCGTGCCGCCGGTCAGGCGGTCTGTCGTCGAACCGGTGTTAGTGAGTGTCATGTATCCGCCGGCGACCTGGGCGCCGGGCGGGGTCGCGCGCAGATATGGGGATGCGACGACAATCGAACCAATTCTAAACGTTGTCGCCGGAACTCCTTTGGCGGCCGCAAGATGCAGCGCCGGCGCCGGTGACTTCAGGTCATGGGATGATTGGCCGGCCTCGGGGATCTCGATCCACCGTTCGGCACCGCGTTCGCATTCCTGGACGACGGGGAAATACAGGGTGCTGCCGGCCGGCAGCACATCGGCAAGAAAGCCTAGAAAAGCGAACTCGTCGAAGTGGGCGCCATCGAGCTTGCCCTTCCAGGTGATTTCGCGCACTCCCTCGGAAAGTTTTATGCCGTGCATGAAGGTGTAGGCCTTATCGTATTTGGCCTTCGCGATTTCGACGGTCCACCCGGGTTTCGGCATCGGCTTGACGGCGATGACCCCTTCGGGGATGCGCACGGTGATGCTTGTGGTGGCGGAGCCGTTGCAACCATGCGGCACGACGAGAACCGCCTTGTAGGACTTTCCAACGGTTGCCTCTTGCTGTTCCAGCGTGACATGCGCGCGGGCAGGCGTGGCGATGGCTGCAGCGAAGGCCGAAAGCGAAAGAGTGAAAATAGACTTCATGGCAAGTTCGGTGAGATGTTTCGACATCGTTTTTTCTCCTCAGAGCCTGAACCGGATGCCGGCATAGGCGGCGCGGCCGGTGCCGGGGTTGAACAGCCGCGACGCGGGCGTCGCGCGGTCAATAATGCTGGTGCTGCTGATGTAGGCCTGATCGGAAAGATTCCGGCCCTCGATATAGGCGGAGAACGTCTTGCCGTCGTCATAGGCGGCGCGGACGCCCCACAGCAGATACGGCGAGGTTGTCACCGTGTTGGCGCTATCGACATAATAGGAGGTCGGAACCCATTCGATATTCGGTCCGATCGAGAATCCGGACGGATGCTTGTAGAGAAGCTCGGCCCTGACATAGTGCGGCGGCGCACCCGGCAGGCGATTGTTGCCGAAGGTGGCGTCGTTGTCATAGTGGAAGTCATTGTAGGTGTAAGCGAGGTTGAGCCAGATGCGGTCGGGATCGCTGCCGCGCGCGGCAAGTCCTTTCATAAGGCTGAGGCCAGCACCGGCCTCGATGCCCTGATGCACGGTGCGGTCGGCATTGGTGACATTGCAGGTGCCGAAGCTGCTGTAGAAGCATTGCAACTCGTCCCGGATGTTCGCCCGGTAGAGCGAAAGATCCCACGAATAGTCCGGGCGGCGGCCGCGTGTTCCGATCTCGTAGGTGGTGGCGGTCTGCGCCCTGATGTTGAAGAACGGAATGGTGGGGAAGGTCGGATTGAGGAAATTCGGCGCGACGCTCTCGCCAAAGCTGGGCGCTTCCGCGCTCCGCGAGATGTTGCCGAAGACCTGCCATGACGGATCGACATCCCATAGGAAGCCAGCCTTGGGACTCCACAGGTTGAACGAACTGCGTCCCGGCACGTCGCCGTTCAGCGAGAAGTTCACCTGCTGTTCGCGGACCGCATAAAGAAACTGCGTGCCGGCAACCAGCGCGACGGAGGGCAGCACATAGAACGCGTTTTCGGCGTAGACCGAGTAGTTCTCCGGCCGCTGCACCCGGGATGAAAGCAGAGCCCCCTTGAAGCCGCCGGCGTTGACGTATTGGTTGGCGTCGATGGTGCCGTTGAGGATGTTGAATCCTGTGGTGAACCGGTTGCGATGACCCCAGATCAGCCGTTCGTCGACGGCGCGGACGAATCCGCCATAATCCTTGTAACGGTAATCGAGCCACTGGAAGATCGGGTGCATCAGATGGCGGTCGACGCCGAACACGCCGAAGTCGATGGTGGTGTTGTCGAGTCGCAGCGTCGATTTGCTGGCGATGCGCACCGTGTCGATGTTGCGCTGCCAGTCATTGACGACGTTATCGGTCCAGGCGGTGCGCGGCGAATTGAGCGCGCTGTCCTTGGTGACTTCGCCTGGAATCCGCTGGCGGACGGTGTTGGCGTTCAGATAAAAGCGCGTCTCGAAGTCCGGCGAAAACTGGTAGCCGAAATTGGCGCTGCCGCGCTCCGATTGTCCCCAGCTATGGTCGCGATAGCCGTCGATGCGCTGCGCCGATCCGCTGACAAAATAGTCGGCCGGTCCATATGCGCCGCCGCTGCTGGCTGCGCCGCGAAAATAGCCGAAGCTGCCGCCGTCGATGCGGCCGTCAAAGATATGTGCATCGCGCCCGGTTGGCGTGACGAAGTTGATGGCTCCGCCGAGCGAGTTCGCGCCAAAGCGTAGCGCATTCGCACCCTTGAAAACCTCGACATAGCGATAGGCGATCGGGTCGATCTCCTGGAAGTCGCCATAGCCGTCCGATGTGTTGATCGGGATGACGTCCATGTAGAGTTGAACGCCGCGCAAGTGGAAGTTGCGCGAAAGGCCGGAGCCGCGGATCGAGAGGCGGGTGTCGTCTCCCCATTTGGGCTGTGCCCAAACGCCCGGAACCCAGTCGACCATATCCTTGAGGGTGGCCGCCGGCGTGGTTTTGAACCTGGTGTCCGGCACGACGGCGACAGCGCCGGGTGTGCGCTCGATCGCCGCCGTGGCCTCCGCGGTGGTGGGCACCGTGAGGCTTGCCGGAGCGGCAGGAACATCCGCGTGCGTGTGCGGGTCTGTCGACGGCGCGGAACGCGTATCCGGTCTCGGGGCGTTAACGACGAGTTCCGGCAACTGCGTCGGGGTTTGAGCGAAAGCGTGATCGGGCATCGCGATAGCGAGCGCGATCGCTGCGCAGCAAGCGCAGGACAAGCGTGACATCGGCTACTCCAGCAGAAAAGCGTGAGACGAACAAAAATCGGTGCGTCACACGGTCTGTGGAGGGCCCTGGCTGGTGCGAGGGTTGTGGTTCCGGCTCGTTGCAAGCCGGATCTGCGCGGCGGGCCTGTCGGCCGCCGTGACGAAGGCCTCAATCGGATGCGCGGGCTCGACCTTGGAGGGAAGCGGCGCCGAGAACGACGCCAGGACGCAGATCACGCAAGTGGCGTGATTGATCTGCTTGGTTGGAGAGCCTGCGCCGTTATCGTCGGAGGAGTGGCCGCCGTAGCAGATGGCCGAGGAATCGAACGGGCCGGCGGTCGCCATCTGCGTGGCGGCGATACCGGCCATGAGCATCTGGACGGCGAACACAAAAGCCGTGGCGACGCCAATGGCGCCTCTCAACCAACCCTTGCCCCGCAGCCTGGCCAACACGAAACATTCCTCTCGGGGAACCCGAAAACAGAGTTCTCGGTAACCCGATAAACTGTCCTGAGCCGTGTGCCAAGGCCATCAGCGCATAAAGAAGAACAAAATTGGCGCCGGACCGAATGCGGCAAATTCCTCCCGGGCTATTTCTTCATGACCTGCCCGCGCAGTTCGCCGCCTTTGTGCTCATTGGTATGAATGTTCACGTATAAACGATTTGCTTCGAGATCCGCCGCCTGGGCATCCGTCAAGGTTGCCTCGCCCTTGATCGGGCTGACAAGGCTGCCGGAAAACGGCACGGTCACCGGGGCGTTGGCGGTTGGTGCCGCCGGGCCGTGGAAATGGCCGGCGATTGCATCGCCGGTGAGGCCCGAATAGGTGACCGTCCACGACAGTTTTTTCGAAGCCGTGTCGAATGTCGCGTCGAGCGAACCAGTTCCCTTGGTCTCGTTTGGCGGCACTTCGCTGGCGCCTTTCAGGTCGGCTTTATACGAAAGCATTTCGGCGGAGGCCGGATGCGCCAGCTGGAACGCGAAAAGGGTGGCGAGCGACACAAACAGAACAGAATTGGCGATACGCATTGGGAGTCTCCATGCGTTATTGTTCATGCGTAGAGAAATAATCCCCGCAGTCATGGGCAATCAATCGACCAGGTTAATTCCCGGGCCCGGTGAAAATCACTTTCATGCGATTTCGATCACGCACCAGAAGCGTCTTGCATCTAATCAATCTTCGTGGCGTCAGCTTGAACAGGCTCGCTGGCCGGGGCCCCTCATGGGGGCTCGCGCCGACCTCGAACAACAACAGTCGCGCCATCGCACCGGACAGCCGTTCTTTCTGACGAATATGTGATCGGGGTGGTGCGGCCCCGGCGTGTTGATCGGGTATGCTGCGGGCCGATATTTGGTCCTCGTCCGCTGAGGCCATCGGCCCTGCGGAAATGGCGTGCGATTGACGCGCCTGATGAAACCGCCATCTGGCTGTTGTGAAAAAGAGGCAAGTCGCCCATGCACGCGAAGCCCGTTTCCCGTCCCGCTCTGGAGCGCTCTCAAATCGCCCGGTTCTATCGCGAAGTCCGCGATACGAGCCGCGCTCTCGCGGCGCCACTGTCCGACGCCGATGCGACAGTGCAATCGATGCCGGACGCCAGCCCGGCCAAATGGCATTTGGCGCACACCACATGGTTCTTCGAGACCATGGTGGTCGAGCCTCATCTGTCTGGTTATCGCGTTTTCGACCCGCATTACAATTTCCTGTTCAATTCCTACTACGAGACGATCGGCCCGCGGCTGGCGCGGCCGCAGCGCGGTATGATCACCCGGCCGGCGCTCGATGAGGTCTACGCCTACCGGGAGCACGTGGACGCGGCGGTTGAAGCGCTGTTTGCGCGCGCGCCGTCCGGGCGCATCATGGCGCTCGTCGAGCTTGGGTGCCATCACGAGCAGCAGCATCAGGAGCTTCTGCTTACCGACATCCTGCATCTTTTCGCGCGCAATCCTCTCATGCCCGCCTACAAGGACCCGTCACCGGTCGCCGTCGAGGCCGCCGCTTCCGGCCCGCCGGGCTACAAGACATTCGAGGGCGGCATCATCGAGATCGGGCACGATGGCAAGAGCTTTGCGTTCGACTGCGAAGGCCCGCGGCATCGCGCGCTGATCGAGCCCTTCAGGCTGGCCGATCGGTTGGTCACCAACGCTGAATGGATCGAGTTCATTGCCGACGGCGGCTACCGCAATCCTGTGCCGTGGCTATCCGAGGGCTGGATCAAGGCGTGCGCCGAAGCATGGTCGATGCCGCTGTACTGGGAAGGTCGCGACGGCGATTACACGACGATGACGCTGCGCGGCCGGCAGCCGGTCGATCCCGCCGCGCCGGTCTGCCATGTCAGCTATTACGAGGCCGATGCTTTCGCCCGCTGGTGTGGGCGTCGCCTGCCAACGGAAGTGGAATGGGAGCACGCGGCAAAGGATGTGCCGCTGAGCGGCAATTTCGCCGATTCGGGACGCCTCCGCCCCCGGCAAGCGTCGGCGGCGGATACCGGTCTGCGCCAGATGTTCGGCGACGTCTGGGAGTGGACGGGGAGTGCGTTCCTGCCTTATCCGCGCTTCCGCCCCGCGCACGGCGCGGTGGGCGAATACAACGGCAAGTTCATGTCGGGACAATACGTGCTGCGCGGCGGTTCCTGCGTGACGCCGCGCGGTCACATCCGGGCGAGCTATCGCAATTTCTTCATTCCGGACGCACGGTGGCAGTTTTCCGGACTGCGGCTGGCCGAGGATGCCTGAGATGTTGTGGTGGGCGCGCAAGCCGGCGTCGCAGATCGACGATTTCCGCGCCGACGTGATCGCGGGTCTCGGCCTGGTGCGAAAGTCCTTGTCGTGCCGTTGGCTTTATGACGAGCGCGGCTCGGCGCTATTCGAGGAGATCACCCGGCTCGAGGAATATTACCCAACCCGCACCGAGACGGCGATCCTGCGGCAGAACGCAAGGGCCATCGCGGATTTCTGCGGCGAGGAGGCGCTTCTGTTCGAGTATGGCGCTGGAGCGGCGATCAAGACAGAAATCCTGCTCGATGCCTTGACGTCGCCGCGCCTTTACATCCCGATCGATATCGCCGCCGATTGCCTCGATCAAACGATTGAGCGCTTGCGGCACCGCTATCCTCGCCTGAAGACATGGCCGGTGGTTGCCGATTTCACCGACGATTTCGATCTGCCGCATGACCTGCCCGACGGGCGGCGCTCGGCTTTCTTCCCGGGATCGACGATCGGCAACCTGAATGAAACCGAAACCGGATCGTTCCTGCGGCGTCTGCGCCGGCACATGGGGCCGCGTGGGGCTGCCATCATCGGCGTCGACTTCAAGAAGGACCTCGGCACCCTTATCGCCGCCTATGACGATCGCGCGGGCGTTACGGCGGAGTTCAATCGCAACATTCTGGTGCGCATCAACCGCGACCTCGGGGGAAACTTCCCGCTCGATCGGTTCGCACACGAGGCGCGCTGGAACGACGCCGAGTCGGCCGTCGAAATGCATCTGGTCAGCCTCGACGCGTGCGTCGTCACCGTCGACGGACAAGCGTTCGAATTCCGGCCGGGGGAGACGATACACACCGAGAGTTCACGCAAATACGACCCCCGGAAATTTGCTGAAATCGCCGAAGCCAATGGATGGCGCCTGCGCAGAATCTGGGACGATGCCGGCCACCGCTTCGGCGTGTTCGGGCTCATGGCCGCCTGACAAAAGGTTGGCGGCGGGGAGCCCGACGCGCCGGTTTTGCGCTTGCACGCGCCCATGCGTGGCTGGGCCGGTCTACTCGTCCCAGGCCTGCACGATGGTCTGGCGGGCGATCTTGCCGCCGCTAAGCTCGACCATGGCCAGGCAGAACACCTTGGCGCCGTCCGGATATGCGCAGGCCTGGGTGAAGGCGAGGTGGTTTCCCTCGGCGACGCTGGTCGCCACCTCATGCGTCATGGCGCGGCTGCAGATGTCATCGAAGAAGGTCGCAATGGCCGGCTGGCCGCGGATCTCGCGCGGTCTGCTGGGAGGATTGTTGCGGTCGATGACCCGGAGCATGGCATCGTCGGCATAGAAGCTTGCCAGCATGCGGCCATTGCGGCTTTCGATGGCGCTCTTCAAGGCGGCACCGGTCACTTCCATCGTGGATGTTGACATGGGAAACCTCCAATTTCTTGCGCGGAAACAAACGCGGGAATTGCCACCTACTTGGTGGCGGATTTGGCTTTCTCGCCGGCCAGACGCAGCACCGCGTCGGTCTCCTTCGTAAATCCGGCGTAGTCGACCTGCATTCCGTTCATGACGGTGCTCCAGTGACGAGTGATGGCGGCCATCGCGACCGCTTCACGGATTTCGTCATCGGTCGCGCCGTTGAGCTTCGCGGCGGCGGTATGGAAGTAGACGCAGTAATGACAGGGGATTTGCGCCGCGACCGCAAGCCCGATCAGCTCCTTGGTCTTGCCGTCGAGCTTTGTCTTTAGGTTGAGCTGGACGCTCTTGAATTCGGCCCAGGCGCCGGCGATGCCGGATTCGGGAAACATCTTGAAGAAGGTTGGCACCGAGCCGAGCGTCTGCTCGATATCGCGATAGGTGGTCTGAGCGTCCTGGGCCGATGCCGGCAGGGTCAGGCCGAGAACGGTGCCCAGGCTGATGACGGCGATCATTCCTATTTGTGCGCGCATGGGATGTTCCCTTCACGTTCGATGGGTGTGCCCGCATCGGGACGTCCGGCATGATGGGTACCGGATGGCCGGGATTGCCGCTTCGCCCGGACGGGCCATGATGGCCGTGGCTCTTTCGAGCCAAGCGGGCGAACCCTGGATTTCTCCATTGTTATTGTTTTGCCGAAATCGCCGCCGCTGCCGCCCGGGTCGGGAGATCGAGCTTCAGGAGAATATTGGCGACGTGACGCTTGACGGTGTGATCGCTCAGTTGCAGCCGCCGCGCGATCGCGGGGTTGCTCAATCCCTCGGCGACGAGGCCGAGAACTTCCCGTTCGCGGCTTGTCAGAACATGCAGATCTGGCGCTTTTATTCTGCGCCGGAGCGGTTCGAGATGCTGTTCGGCCATGACCGCTAGAATATGCACGGGCATGTCGATGCCGTCGAACTGCTCCATGGCGCGCTCAATGAAATGCAGTCCGCATGCTCCGGCCAGATCGCCGACAATGGCCGAGACCAGGATTTCATCGCGCCCTGCGAGGGCGGCGATGCAGTCGGCCACATACAGCGCGGCGCCGAAGGCGCGATCATTACGTACCGTGATCTCACCGGCGTGAACGCCGACCGAAAGCGAGAAGCCGAGAAAGTCCGCATTGTCGCGCAGGGCGAGCGCGCAGCGAATGGCGCGGGTCGGGCTGTCAAACCAGGCGCGGACGTGGTCATTCTCCACCGTGATCGTCTTGCCGTGATGGCGATCGATGGTTTCTCTGGCGGTCTGCTGCAGGTGATCGACGCGCTCGCTCCACTGGGAGTCGCTCCGGAAAAGTCCAGGCTGGAGCGGTGCCGCGAGGCGCGCCACCATGATGACCGCGAGCAGGCGATCCTGATCGGTCTGCGGTCGAGCTCCCGTAAGAAATTCCTCGATCTCGTTGGCGATGCGATCAACGTCGCCTGTCCAGATCGGATGGTCGCGCCCCGGCAATTCGACAAATTGCGCGTTCTCGATCTCTTGTGCGAGATGCCTGGCGCCGGCGCAGCTTATCCTGACATCGTCGGAGCGGTGGATGACGAGCGTGGGTACGTGAACCGAACGCAGGATCGGCCGCACGTCGATCGCCGCATTCATCCGTGTCAAGGCAATGGCGGCAGACGGACTGACGGACATGCGCTCATAGCGAGCCCACCAGTCCTTGAAGTGTTCGTCCCTGGCCTGATCCGGCGCGAATGACAGCACGCTTGAGCCGTTTCCCCATGAGGTTTCGATTTGCTGGATGAACGCTTCCACGTCCTTCGCGCCCATGACCGAGCTGTGGAAATGGGCATAGGCGCCGTAAAGCACCAGCGCGCGGGTGCGCTGCGGATAGGTGGCGGCGAACAGGATGGCCATCGGCGCACCTTCGGAAGCGCCAAGCAGAACCGCGCGTCCGCTGCCGGCGGCATCCATCACCGCATGAACATCCTCGATGCGGGTGGCAAGATCGGGCAGGTGATGGGCGTCGACGCGATCGCTCAGGCCGGTACCGCGTTTGTCGAACTGAATCACGCGGGTGAATGCGGCCAGCCGGTGCAGGAGATGGCTGTAGCCGGGATCTTCCCAATGCAGTTCCAGGTTCGACATGAAGCCGGGGATGAACACGAGGTCGGTCGGGCCGTTGCCGACAACCTGATATGCGATGCGAATATCGCCGCTGCGCGCATATCTCGTCTCCGGGGTCTTCACTTCCCAACATCCTCGATGGTTCATCCGGCCCGTATGACCGGCACGCGGCATATCGACGGCGTCGGAGGCGATGGCTTACCGCAAACCTCCGTTGCGTAAGGCGGAACGAAGTATCGTTCCGTCGCCGGTTCAATGCATATCGCCGCGGTTCACTTTATTGTGACCGATACCGGTGCCGGGTCTGCGTCAGGCTGCTTCAGGAGCGTTCAGGCAGGAAAGTATCCTTGTCATCGAGGATGACGCGAGGAGGCCATCGCAATGGCACCAACGGATGTTACTCCAGCCGGCCAGGCGGCGACGGAAACGCCGATCCGACCGGCAATCGCCGCTCCCGTGCTGGCCTGGCAGGCGACGCGTCCGGCGCTCTCGGGCAGCCTCGGCCGCGACAGGGATCTGTTCGGTCAATTCTGGCGGCAGGGAGCAACCCTGCTCGATGCCCTTCCGGCCAAGGCGCGCCGCGATACGGCCGAGGCGGCGACGGCTGCCGCGATCTTCGCAACCGCGCGGTCGGCGCGGATTCAATTCATGGCCGCGCATCATCGTCAGGTTTACGACAGCCTGACCGGCAACATGAGCCGTTTTGTTCATCTCGACGAATTGTTGAGCGATGCCGCCACCCTGGTGCCTGGCCTCATGCCGGATCGGACGGTGCTTGAGCGCGAGAAGGAGCTGGCGCAGCGGGACAAGGATGGCCACGAGATCGATCAGGGGCTGTTCCTCAATCATGTGCTGGCCGATCCGGACTGCGGCATGCATCTGTGTCATACGATGCTGCTGCCGCGGCCGGCGTCGCTGAAGCTGCTGCCGAAGTTCATGCGCGAAGGACACGTCACCCTTGATGGCGCCAGCGCCGAGCGGCGCGGAAAATCGACGGTTGCGGTGATGAGCAACCGGCGTTTCCTCAACGCCGAGGATGATTCAACGCTGGCGGCGGCCGAAATCGCGGTTGATCTGTGCCTGCTCGACCCCGAAAGCCAGATCTGCATCCTGCGTGGCGATCGTATCGAGCATCCCAAATACGCCTCGCAACGGATTTTCGGCAGCGGGATCAACCTGACCCGCCTCTATCAGGGACAGATCCCCCTGTTGTGGTACCTGAAACGCGACATGGGCTTCGTCAACAAGATCTATCGCGGACTGGCGCGCCCGGATATTTCGCCCGACGAGGTGACGGGCGAGACGACCGAGAAACCATGGGTTGCGCAACTCGATGGCTTTGCGATCGGCGGTTCCTGCCAGATCCTGCTGGCGTGCGATTACATCGTCGCCGCCGACAATGCCTACATGACGCTTCCCGCGCGCAAGGAGGGTATCATTCCAGGCTTGGCGAACATGCGGTTATGGCGGTTCACCGGCGATCGGATCGCGCGCCAGGCGATCCAGTCGGAGCGCCGCATCGATTGCGACAGCCCGGAGGGCCGTCAGATCTGCGATGAGATCGTCCCTGTTATGGCGACCGAGGATGCGACCGAGGCCCTTGTCGACCGCTTCCTCAATTCGGGCGGCTTCAGCGCGGCGGCGAACCGGCGTGCTATCCGGATCGCCCAGGAACCTCTTGATCTGTTCCGGCGCTACATTGCCTACTATGCCAAGGCGGAAGCTGAATGCCACTTCAGCCCCCAATTGATCGCAAACCTCGAACGCTTCTGGGGCGCGCAAAACCGCAAGATCTGACGCGGTCGCGCATGATTAAGACAATCGTAAATATGTAAATATAATGTGCCTAGGGTGATATCCGAATTGTAGCCCGGGGATATGCAGCTTTGCATATTTCAGGGCCCTATTTTTTTGCCCCTGTCGAGAGCCATCATGAAGACACCGTCGCTCACCGGCAACGAACGCCGATTCCGGAACGATGAAATCATCGTAAGCAAGACCGATCTCAAGGGGCGTATCACCTACTGCAATGATGTGTTCATCCGCATCTCCGGATATTCCGAAAAGGAATTGATCGGTCAGCCGCACAGCATCATACGCCATCCGGCCATGCCGCGCTGTGTCTTCAAGCTGCTGTGGGATACCATTGCGAAGGGGGACGAGGTGTTCGCCTATGTGCTCAACCTGTCCAAGAACGGCGATCACTATTGGGTATTCGCTCACGTAACCCCCGACGTCGACTATGCCGGTGCGATCATGGGTTATCATTCCAGCCGCCGCAGCCCTGACGATCGCGCCATTGCCGCGATCCGCCCGCTCTACGATGCGCTTCTTGCGGAAGAGGCGCGTCATCCGAACGGCAAGAATGCACTGGAGGCTTCAACCGAGGCGCTCGTGACGACGCTTGGGAAAAAGGGAATTGGCTATGATCGGTTTGTCCTCGGTCTCTAAGGCGTCGCTGGCATGCTTTGCCGGCGCTTCGGCGGCGGCTGCCGCTGCGGTGCTGAGCGGCTTCAACAACGACATGGTCGTTATGGGACTGAGTGGCTGTGCGGCCTTCAGCGCGGCGGCCGGCCTGTACTGGCTGAAGCGCTCGCACAACAGCATTCAGAAGGCGATCGATGCCCTCGCGGGGGCCGCCGAGGGGCGCCTGCACAGCCGCGTGCTGGGTATTCGCGGCAAAGGCAACATGGGCGAGCTGCTGCGCAACATCAATCGCGCGCTCGATCAGCTTGAGGCGTTTGGAAAGGAAGCCGATGCCGCGATGCAGGCGGCATCTCAGGCGCGTTATTACCGCAAGATCGTCACCAGGGGATTCCGAGGTGATTTTGCAAGGTATGCCGAGAACATCAACGCGACGCTCGACAAGATGGCGCAGAACGCGGAACAACTCGGCATGTTCACCGAGCGCATGCTGAAAGACGCGGTGACGATTTCAATGACGGTCAATGAAGGCAATATCGCCAATGCGCATATCGTCAACGGCATAAAGCATGCGCGCGACGAGTCGCAGAGCATTGCCGCCGCGACCGAACAGATGGTTGCCGGAATTCAGGCCATCAGCCACGATGCGGAAAATGCCGCGAGTCTCTCGACGCAGGCCCAGAGCGTCACCGACGAGGGACGGCAGGTCATGCAGAAGGCAATGCAGGAGTTCCTGGGCGTCGAACAGGCCGTGGAACAGGCGGCCTCCCGTGTCGCCGCGCTGACGGAGGCTTCCGAGGCCATTGCCGGAATCCTGTCGACCATTGAAGCGATCGCCGAACAGACCAACCTGCTGGCTCTCAATGCCACGATCGAGGCGGCGCGGGCGGGCGAGGCGGGCCGTGGTTTCGCGGTTGTCGCCAACGAAGTGAAAAGCCTGTCAAATCAGACCGCGCGTTCCACCGACGAAATCAGCCGCCGGGTTACCAATCTGCGCCAGGAGATGTCCGGCATCGTGACGACGATGCGGTCAGGGACCGCGGCGCTGTCCGACGGACGGCATGCCATGGAGGCGATGGAAGGGAGGATGAGCGAGATCAGCAGCCTGGTCGGCGATACGTCCAACCACATGCTGGACGTCTCGCGCATCCTGGCCGAGCAGGCGGCAGCGGCCAACCAGATTTCCGGCGGCATTCAGAAAGTGGCGATGCATTCTGACGACAATGCCGTCGCCATCGAGAAAAGCACCGGCTCGTTGAGCCGTGTCGAATCGGAAATGGGTTCCTTGCTCAAGCTGCTGATCAAGCAGGACATCCCCAACAAGATTCTTCTGGTGGCGAAGGCCGATCATGTCGCGTGGAAGAAGAAGTTGACGGACATGGTGGTCGGCAACATCAGGCTCAATCCGGATGAGTTGTCGAGCGATCAGACCTGCCGGTTGGGAAAATGGTATTTCGGCGCAGGTGCGTTGCCTTATCGCCATCTTCCGGTGTTCCAGGAGTTGGCGACCCACCATCGCATCGTTCACGAGAACGGCGTCGCGGCCGTTCGTGCATTCAACGCCGGAAAGACCGAGGAAGCCCTGTTTCTCATCGAGCAGGTCGAGAAAGCCTCGGATGGCGTGGTGCACTGCCTTGACTGCCTCATCGGCGCGGCATCAAAAATCGCCGCATGATCCGGCGGCAGGGGCCACCGGTTCCCGATCTGCGCGCGTGGGCATTTCTCAGCCGGCGTATTTGCGCGCCGCGGTAAACATCGCCCGCACGTTCTCCACCGGCGTCTCGTCAGGCAGGCCGAACGCGGCGTCGAGGATCAGCTTGCCGCCCTTGTTCCAGACATTGTCGACCAGGTGCTTGACCGCGGCGTCGACCTCGTCGGGCGAACCGGTGGTCAGAAGCGAGGGCGACAGGTTGCCGCGCAGCGCCACGACATCACCCAGTACCTCGAACGCTCTGACCATATCGGTGCGCTCGAACCAGTAGATGCACTTGCCCGGCGGCACGTCCTTGATGATTTCGAGGCGATTGGTGCAGACCGATTCCCACATCGGCATTGGAATGAGGTCGGCCTCGATCAGGCCGATCAGCATCTTGCGGAACGACGGCCACCAGAACTGCTCGAACTGCTTGCCCGACATGAAGGCATCGGGCGCCCAGTGGATCGGAATAAAGACAATGGGATTGCCGGTTGCCTTGGCGGCTGCGATGGTTTGCCGGAGGAGGAAGATGGTTGCCTTGTCGAGCAGCGCCAGGAGTTTGTCCTTGTTGCGAAACAGATCCTTCATCATCTGGGTGGCGCCGCGGCAATAATCCGCGATAAAATCGTAAGGCGCTCCCGCAGTCGTTCCGTAAGATGCAGGGAAGCCAAGGGACGTCATCCTGTTGGTGAAGTCCAGATGATGGCCGGCAAACACCTCGACCTCCTCGGCGGCCTTAAAGATGTTCTCGAAAGCCTTGCGCACGCTCGGCTTGGCGAACGGGCGAATGCCGCCGACAAGACGCAAGTAATGCAGGCCCGGCAGATAGGGCATGTCCTGGATGCCGTCGAACGCGCCGGCGACGCGCGGCAGGTACTTCTGCAGGTAGAAGCCGGTCGGGTCGAACAGAAAGTCGTCGTATTCATCGGCCGTCATGTATTCGCGGTCGATATACTGATACGGCTGGTTGTCGCCGACGCCGTGGCCCGGCCATTTCACCTGCTTGAAATCGATGGCCTCAAGTGCGCGCCCCATCGCGCAGCCGAGCACCATCGTGCTGTGGATTTCCGGTTCGAACTCCAGCACGGCGCGCTCGGCGAGTTCCTTGGTCTTGTCGTAGTCGTACATCAGCTCCTTGCAGGTGATGCCACCGTACTTCGCCAGCCAGAAGGTCGGATGCAGGCCGGCCGGCATACGGTCGGGCTGCTTGAGCGCGACGCAATCCAGGATGCGCTGCCAGCGCGCGTCGTAAGCGGTTTTCGCTTCCTGCGTCTGCACATGATTGCCGATCTGTATGGTCATGCCGCCGCTCCCGTCCAGCCCTTGCACAGCGACACCGCCTCGACGGCGTTGACGCCGAAGGCGTCGGCGCCGGTATAGGCGCGCACCGCCTCGTCGATCTGGCCGCCGCCGATCAT
>SCUB01000021.1 GCA_004297465.1 Xanthobacteraceae bacterium
AGCTCGGCTACGCGCTGTTGCCGCTGGTCAACGCGCCCGATGGCACCGACCGCCTCACCGAGCAGATCAAGGCGCTGCGCCGCTCGCTCGCGGTCGAGATGGGCTTCGTCATGCCGGCGGTGCGCATCCTCGACAACGTGCAGCTCGAAGCCAACACCTACGTCATCAAGATCAAGGAAGTGGACGCCGGCCTGGGGCGCATCTGGCCGAACCAGTACATGGTCATGGACCCGATGGGCGGCCAGGTGCAGGTGCCGGGCATCCACACCATGGAGCCGACCTTCGGCCTGCCGGCCACCTGGGTCGACGCCGGGCTCAAGGAGGAAGCCTCGCTCAAGGGCTACACCGTGGTCGACGCCGCCACCGTGCTCTCGACCCACCTGACCGAGCTGCTGAAAGCCAACATGGCCGACCTCCTGTCCTACGGCGAGGTGCACAAGCTCATCAAGGAACTGCCCAAGGAACAGGGCGAGCTGGTCAAGGACATCGCGCCCGGGCAGATCAGCATCTCCGGCATCCAGCGCGTGCTGCAACTGCTGCTCGCCGAGCGCGTCTCGATCCGCGACCTCTCCACCATCCTCGAAGGCATCGCCGACGCGCTCGCCTTCACCCGCAACCCGAACACGCTGGTCGAGCATGTGCGCGCGCGCCTGGCGCGGCAGCTGTGCGCGCAGAACACCTCGCCCAACGGCTACCTGCCGATCATCGCGCTGTCGGCGAAGTGGGAGCAGGCCTTCGCCGAAAGCCTGATCGGCTCGGGCGACGAGCGCGCGCTCGCCATGCAGCCCTCGAAACTGTCCGAATTCATCAACCTGGTGCGCGACCGCTTCGAGCAGGCCGCGCGCGAGGGCGAGGCGCCGGTGCTGGTCACCTCGGCGACCATCCGCCCGTTCGTGCGCTCGATCGTCGAACGGTTCCGGGCCCAGACCACGGTGCTGAGCCAGGCCGAAATCCATCCGCGCGCCCGCCTCAAGACCGTCGGCAGCGTGTGACCCCCGCCCCCCGGACCGCTTGCCTTGCATCAACCACAAGGCCGGCCAGGACCTAAATCAAGCGAAAAGTCTCTTGCCGGGCGTGCCCCCGCCGCCGTAGATAGCGCCCATGTCAGCCACATCCATTTCCTCGCCGCAGCGGTCCACGCAAACGAGAACCATTCCATTCTTGCGCGCGCTACCGATCCCGCTCATGCTGGTGCAGCCGATCCTCGCCACCATTGGTTCGCGCGTCGCCTCGGGGCGCCCGGAACTGTTCGAGCGGCTCGGCCATCACGCGCAGAAATGCTTTGTGATCGACCCCATCGACCTGCCCTTCGTGCTGGCGCTGCGGCCGGTCCCCGAAGCGCCGAAGCTCACCGCGCACCGGCGCAGCGACCTGCCCGCGCATGATGCCTGCATCGCCGGCAGCTTCATCAACCTGTTCGACATGATCGACGGCGCGCTCGACGGCGACGCGCTGTTCTTCTCGCGCGACCTGCGCATCACCGGCGACATCGAGGCGGCGGTGGCGCTGCGCAACGCGCTCGACGATCTCGACGGCTCGATCTTCGACGACGTCGGCACCGCGTTCGGGCCGTTTTCCAAACCCGCGGCGCTGGCGATTGCCGGCCTGCGTTCCCTGCGCGGCCGGAGCCGTTCATGACCACCACGCCCTCCACCTTCACCCGCCCCGAATTGATCTGCCCCGCCGGCACCCCCGCCGGCCTGCGCGCCGCCATCGAAGCGGGCGCCGACGCGGTCTATTGCGGCCTGCAAAACGCTACCAACGCGCGCAACTTCCCGGGCCTCAATTTCTCGGTCAAGGAACTGACCGAGGCGGTGGCCTACGCCAACGCCCGCAACGCCAAGGTGCTACTCGCGATCAACACCTTTCCGCCCGCCGGCAAGTTCGATCTGTGGAAGGACGCCATCGACACCGCGGCCCGGCTCGGCCTGCACGCGGTGATCGTCGCCGACATCGGCGTCGCGGCTTACGCCGCGCGCACCTATCCGGAACTGCGGGTGCACCTGTCGGTGCAGGCCGGCGCCTCGTCGCCGGAAGCGATCCGCTATTACTGCGAGGAATTCGGCGTCAAGCGCGTCGTGCTGCCGCGCATCCTCACCGTCACCGAGATCGCCGACATCCACCGTCAGATCCCGTGCGAAATCGAGACCTTCATCTTCGGCAACATCGGCATGATGGCCGAGGGCCGCTGCAGCCTGACCAACTACATCACCGGCATCTCCACCAACATGGACGGCGTGTGCTCGCCGGCCGCCGACGTGCGCTACGAGGAAACCGCCGACGGCACGCTGACGACGCGGCTCGGCGGCGTCATGATCGACCGCTTCGGCTGCAACGAAAGCGCCGGCTATCCGACCATCTGCAAGGGCCGCTACACCTGCGCCGGCAAGTCGGAGCCCTATTACGCGTTCGAGGAGCCGCTCACCCTCAACCTGTCGTCGCTGCTGCCGGACCTGATGCGCGCCGGCGTCACCGCGCTCAAGATCGAGGGCCGCCAGCGCAGCCGCGCCTACGTCAAGGCGGTGGTCTCGGCCTACCGCAAGGCGGTCGACGACATCATGGCCGGCCGCGAGGTCGCGCTCGACAGCCTGATCGCGCTCACCGAAGGCAGCAAGGAAAGCCAGGGCGCCTTCCGCAGCAAGACGTGGCGTTGAGGACGGGGACAAACATCATGACCACGACGACCCCCTCCCTCACCTTTGGCCCGGTGCTGTTCAACTGGAAGCCGGAAGCCTGGCGCGACTTCTATTTCCGCGTCGCCGACGAGGCGCCGGTCGACACCGTGTATATCGGCGAGACGATCTGCTCGAAGCGCGCGCCGTTCTTCGTGACACTGTTCGACGAGGTCCGGGACCGTCTGGTCGCCGCCGGCAAGACCGTGGTGTTCTCGACACTGAGCGAGACCGTGCTCAAGATCGACCGCAATCTGGTCGAGAGCATCTGCGCCATGGAAGGCGCCGAGATCGAGGCCAACGACGCCTCGGCGCTGTACTACCTGCGCGGCCGTCCGCACCGCATCGGCCCGCTGTTCAACGCCTATAACGAGGAAACCCTGCGCGCGCTCGCCGCCAAGGGCGCCCATCACGTCTGCGCGCCCGTCGAGCTGCCAGGCACCTCGCTCGCCACGCTGTGCGCGTCCGCGCGCGAGGCCAACGTCACGGTGGAAGCACAGGTGTTCGGACGGCAGGGGCTGGCGCTGTCGGCGCGCTGCTACCACGCCCGCGCCCACGGCCGCACCAAGGATTCCTGCCAGTTCGTGTGCGAGAACGACGCCGACGGCCTTGATCTCACCACGCTGGAAGGCAAGCCGGTGCTCGCCATCAACGGCATCCAGACCATGTCCTACGATTATCTCAACCTGATCGCCGAGGTGCCGGCGCTGGCCGCCATGGGCGTGTCGGCGTTGCGGCTGTCGCCGCACTCGTGCGACATGGTGAAGGTGGCCAAGATGTTCCGCGGCGTGCTCGACGGCGCCATCGAGGTGGCGGAAGCCAGCCGCACGCTCGACGGCCTCAACCTGTCGGCGCCGTACTCCAACGGCTTCTTCCACGGCAAGCCGGGCTACAGCTTGCAGCGCGCCGCCGATTGAGGCGGGCCTGACCGAGGCGTCCTAAAGTCCCAGCGCCGTCAGGCGAGCCGGCCGCCCCACGAGCGGCGGGCCCCAGTAATAGCCGCCGGTCACCGGCCGCGAGAAATCGAACAGCGCGTCGGCATCGAGCCGCGTCAATGCATGCTTCCGGTGGCGGTCGAAGCGGCTGCAACCCACATCGCATGCTGCATCGCGACGCAGCGCCCGCTCGCGACGGATCACATCCTCTCACTGCTTCGTGAGGTGGTCTTTGCAACCTTCGGGATTCGGCTACGTTTCTCCCCAACGAATAATCCGTGAACCTGCCGGGAGCGGCACACGACCAATCCCCGGCAAGTCAACGGCGGGAGGCTGTGAGATGAACCATTCGTTCTACAGCGCAGATCGTGCGACTCACCTCAAGATCCTGGTGATCGGCGTGGCCGCGGCCATGCTGGTTTCGGTGGTCGGCCTGTCGGCGCGCATGACGTCTGGAGAAGGCATCTCCATGCAGGCCTCGGGTTCCGCCGTGATCAAGGCTGACAAGCCGATGGTGTGGACCAGCAACGCGGACAGCACCATCCGCTGACAAGGAATGCTCCCGGTTGCCCCCATCGACCGGGAACATGCGGAGGTCTACCGGGACGCTGCCCCCAAGACTCGCCCCGGCGCCTCCGCCGACCGCAAAGGACCGATTGCTCAATGCAGCCGGTTGTTTGCTCTAGTGGAAGTGTTCTGATGCCTGTCGCGCTCTCGTGAATGCCCTCACGACGCGCGAAAAACCGAAAGGAACATCCGCAAGGCCCATCCTTCGCCCCCAAGTCGGATGGGCATCCCCAAGGTGGATAGGGTCATCCGTGTCCCGGATGACCCGCATGAAGCCAACCTAAGCCCAAAGTACCCAAGAGAAGTGCCCCAAATGGTATTGCGCCCCCTCCCCCAAGGGGGCGCAATGCTGTTCATGGGCAGCGCCGGGGATATGCGGACGGTGACGCTCAGCGCTTTTTCACGGGCGGACGCACCGCCTCGATGAGGCGTCCGGTGTACATGACCGGGCCGGTGGCGGCGCCGGTCGACGAGCCGCCCTCAGGCTCCATCGTCACCGCGTAATAGGCGGTGTTGATTACATCGGCGTCGTAGGACGCCAGCGCCGGCAGGATGGTGAAGTCCGCGTCGCCGATCATGCCGAGCGAGCGCGGTTGCGGATAGCGGTCGGACACCAGCCACAATTCGTAGCTCTTGCCCTGCTCCGGCTGCGCCATCACCCGCCGCACCGACAGCGTCTTGCTGGCCATGTCCACGGTCATGACGAAGGCCGGATAGGAGGTCTCGCGCTGCAACAGCGCGACATACTGTCCGTCCGGCGGCGTTTGCACCGTGACCACGTTGAGGCGCGCCTGACGCCGCATCGGCGCCGGCAGCAGGTCCGGCCGGTAGCTCTCGATCGTCAGGAAGGCGGCAAGGCCGGCGGCGATCGCGGTGGTCAGGCCGGTCAGCTTGCGCCAGCGCACCACGGAGCGGCTGAGCCTGATGATCTGGGCGTTTCCCGGCGCAGCCGGCGGCTGCACCGCCACGGCGTCCTGGGTGTTGGCCGGGCGCGGCATCACCATGGGTTCGGGTTCGGTCCCGGTCACGGCGGTGGTGGCTTCCACCGCCGCCTCGGGCGGAACGGGTTCGGCCGGGGCGGCAGTCTCGTCCGCCGGGGCGGGCGGCGGCGGTTCCGGATGGATGACGACCTGGGGCGGCGGCAGGCCGTTGACGACGGCCTTGATGCGCTCCCACACATGGGGCGCCGGCTCGACCGAGGTCACCATCTCGTTGAGCACGCCGAGCTTGAGTTCCCAGGCCTGCACCAGCCCCTTGAAGCCGGGGTCCACCGTCATCATGGTCTCGACCTGGATGCGTTCCAGCGCATCCAGCGTGCCCAGCACGTATTCGGCGGCGAGAACGATATGATCGTCGCTGTAGGTCATCCTCCGAGGCACTCCCGCACTTCGATCAGGCTGCGCCGCAGCCATGTCTTCACGGTGTTGATGGGCCGCTCCAGCTTCTGCGCCAGCTGCTCGCGGCTCCAGCCGTTGTAATAGGCCAGCATCATCATGTTCTTGCGCTCGGGATCGAGCCGCTCCAGGCAGTCGAGCAGGCGTTTCAGTTCGTCGCTGCGCTCGCGCTCGGCCAGCGGATCGGGAGTGTCGGCGGCCACGTCCATGGCGGCGGATTCCTCGTCCAGGGGGATCTCGCCGCGCTTGCGGGTCAGGTCGATGGCGCGGTTGCGGGCGATCGCCACCATCCAGGTGATGGGCGAGGCGATGGCGGGGTTGAAGTGCCCGGCATTGCTCCAGACCTTCACGTAAACGTCCTGGATTACCTCTTCGGCGAGATCCTTACGCCGCAAGATACGCAGCACGACGCCGTAGAGTTTCGCGCGCGTGGCGGCGTAAAGCCGCTCGAAGGCGGTCTGGTCGCCCTTGGCGACGGCGGCGATCAGCCACACCAGCTCGGCCGAGGTCAGCATTCCCAAAAGTCCCTGCCACGTTGCGGGATCCGAACCTGCGCCGGCCCCCAAACAGACCGGCCACGGCCGGAGGCGAATTCATAACAAACTTTGTCCCTCGCCGTCATGCACTAACCGAATGTTATTTACCGGCGTTCAATATGCCGCCCGGCAACCGGAGCCTCGCCGGCAGCCGGATGATTCAACTCTTTTTTCAGGTGTCTTGCGCGGGAATTGGGCATGCGCGGCGGCAAGATTTTATTTCATAACCTCAACATCCTGATCATCGACGATTCGGAATCGATGCAGCGGCTGATCGGCTCGATGCTGGAAGGCGCCGTCCGCGGCCGCCTGTCCATGTGCCGCGACACCGCAGCCGCCGCCGAGATGCTGGAACGCGAGCCGTTCCACCTCCTGATCGTCGACCGCGAGCTGACCGGCGAGTGCGGCCTCGAATTCGTGCGCCAAACCCGTACCCGGCCCGGCCCCAACCGCCACATACCGGTACTGGTGCTGTCGGTGAATGCGTTCCGCGAGGTGGTGCTGGAGGCGCTGATTGCCGGAGCGCATTCGCTGCTGCGCAAGCCGCTCAGCCGCCGCGCCCTGATCGGCCATGCGCGGCGCGCGCTGTCCGAGCACTGGGTGTTCGTGCCGCTGGGCAGCCGCGTTGTACCGCTCAAGCCGGACATCGCCGAACAGCTCGGCGACCGGCCCAGCGAGGCGGAGGTGATCGCCGCCCTGTCGGCCGTGGTCTACAGCCCGGCGCAGCCCGGCGAGATCCTGTTCCGGATCACCGCCAAAGCGGAGCCGCCGCGCCAGATGCCGGTCCGCTCCGAGTTCGTCCTGATCTAAGGTTTTTTCGCGGATCGCGGGTTCGCCGCGATCCGGCAAGGGCCGTCAGGCCATCGCGCCGCCGAGGCGCGCGCGCATCAGCCCGATGCTGTCGAGGTCGGCCTGCTCGCGGGCGTTCGCCTCGGCACGCTCGCGCGCCTGGTCGCGCTCGTCGAGCAGCTCGACCTTCTTGAGCTCCTCGAAGGCGTCGCCCAGGATGACCTTGGCCTCCTCAAGCTGGCCCCTGAGCTCGTCGGCCGAGCATTTGAGGTTCTCCCGGCGCTGGATCGCCGCCTTGGCATAGGTCGGATAGGCGAAATGCGACGGATCGTGGATGCCGGCGCGCTCCTGCTCGGTGGCGATCTCGCGTTCGAGATCGACCGCCATGCGCTCGAACTCGGCGATCATGCCCTCGATCTGGATAACCCGCCGGCGCTTTTCATCGACCTGAAATTTCTTCAGCCGGATCAACGTCTCGCGTGACTTCATCGACTTGATACTCCCCAGAAGCCCGTCCAAGCATGTGGATGGCGCCGGGCGCCCCCAACGGCCCGCCGGCAGAACTCAGAATGAGGGCAATCATGGCCTGACAAAGTTAGCTTTCCGTTTCCATCCCCGACATGATTTGCTCAAGCTGCTGATAACCCTCGCACAGGGCGGTGGCTTCGTCCTTGCCCTGGCGCAGGAAGTCCTCCAGCGGCCCATGCAGCCGCATGGCCTCGTCGACCTCGGGACTGGACCCGGCGCGGTAGGCGCCGAGCCTGATCAGTTCCTCCATATCGGCATAGGTCGCCATGGTCTGGCGCGCCCGGGTGATGACCGGCAGGTAGGCCGGATCGGCCGCGCGCGGCATGGTGCGCGAGACCGACTTGAGAATGTTGATGGCCGGGAAGCGGCCGCGCTCGGCGATGGCGCGTTCCATGACGATATGGCCGTCGAGGATGCCGCGCACCGCGTCGGCGATCGGCTCGTTGTGGTCGTCGCCGTCGACCAGTACCGTGAAGATGCCGGTGATGGTGCCCTCGCCGCTGCCGGGACCGGCGCGCTCAAGGAGCCGCGGCAGCTCGGTGAACACGGTGGGGGTGTAGCCCTTGGCGGTCGGCGGCTCGCCGACCGAGAGGCCGATCTCGCGCTGGGCCATGGCAAAGCGCGTCACCGAATCCATCAGGCACAGCACGTCCTTGCCATCGTCGCGGAAATATTCGGCGATGGCGAGCGTGAGATAGGCGGCCTGACGCCGCATCAGCGCCGGCTCGTCCGAGGTCGCCACCACCACCACCGAGCGCGCGAGGCCCGCCTCGCCAAGATCGTCCTGCAGGAACTCCTGCACCTCGCGGCCGCGTTCGCCGACCAGCCCGATCACCGAGACATCGGCATCGACATTGCGCGCCAGCATCGAGAGCAGCACCGACTTGCCGACGCCGGAGCCGGCGAAGATGCCGGTCCGCTGGCCGCGGCAGCAGGTCAGGAAGCTGTTGAGCGCGCGCACGCCCAGATCGAGCGGCGCGCCGACGCGGCGGCGGGTATGGGCCGGCGGCGGCAGGGCCCGGAACGGATAGGACGAGGCGCCGGGGGTCAGCGGCCCCTTGCCGTCGATCGGCTCGCCCATGGCATTCACGACGCGGCCGAGCCAGGACGCCGACGGCCGCACCTGCCCGGCCGAGGTCGAGAGGATGGCGCGGCAGCCGCGCCGCACGCCTTCGAGACCGGCGAACGGCATCAGCACCGCGTTGTCGCCGGAGAAGCCCACCGCCTCGCAGGGGATGCCGCGCCCGTCCCCGATATCGATCACAACGCGCGCGCCCACCGACATGACATGGATCGGACCGGCGACCTCGACCATCAGACCGCGCACGCCGACGATCCGGCCATACATATTGACGGCGTCGACGTCTCCGATCTGTTCGGCAAGGGCTTTCACGCCCACTTTTCTAGCGATGATTCGCGCAAACACGCAGCCGGAATTGCCAAACCCTTAAATTTCTATCCGGCCGGAAAACGCCCTTAACTTCGTGTTTACCCGCATCGTTAATCATTGCGTCACTGTCTTTGGTAACTGAACCGGCTTGGCAGGCCCAGAACCGGGGGCTGAGTCGGAAGAATCGGTTAGCGCCTGTTCTTAAAGTGGAACTTGAACTTGATAGAGACCAAATAGCTGCTTTCACGCAATGGCTTAAGTTAGCCCGGCAAAAAAATCGCCGGGAGGTCTTGCGCACACGAATCGGCATTTGTTAACGATATCGAAGTGCGGGTTCGAATCAGTTTGTCAAAGGCGTTTTACCGAGGGCGCCATGACGGCGCGCCGACCTGACGCCCGGAGCGGCGGCAAAAGGGGCAAGGCATGCGCGTATTGCTGATTGAAGATGACAGCGCCACCGCGCAGTCGATTGAGCTGATGCTCAAATCCGAGAATTTCAACTTCTTCGCGACGACGCTCGGCGAAGACGGCGTCGATCTCGCCAAGATCTACGATTACGACATCATCCTGCTCGACCTGAACCTCCCCGACATGTCGGGTTACGAGGTGCTGCGGGCGCTGCGGGTCTCCAAGATCAAGACCCCGATCCTGATCCTGTCCGGCCTCGCCGGAGTCGAGGACAAGGTGCGTGGGCTGGGCGTCGGCGCCGACGATTACATGACCAAGCCGTTCCACAAGGACGAGCTGGTGGCCCGCATCCACGCCATCGTGCGCCGCTCCAAGGGCCACGCCCAGTCGGTGATCCAGACCGGCGACCTCGTCGTCAACCTCGACACCAAGACCGTCGAGGTCCACGGCCAGCGCGTGCACCTGACCGGCAAGGAATACCAGATGCTGGAGCTGCTCTCGCTCCGCAAGGGCACGACGCTCACCAAGGAAATGTTCCTCAACCACCTCTACGGCGGCATGGACGAGCCGGAGCTGAAGATCATCGACGTCTTCATCTGCAAGCTGCGCAAGAAGCTCGCCAATGCGTCCGAGGGCCGCAACTACATCGAGACGGTATGGGGCCGCGGCTATGTGCTGCGCGAGCCGTCCGAGGACGAGGTGCGGATCCCCGCGTGAGTGTTCTCCGCCGGGCACGCCCCGGCGGACGGTCGCGACGACCATCGGGTTTACTGCGGTGGCTCTCTCCTCCCGACTGGGACGCTTCCCAAACCCCGCCGCCAATGGCGGGGTTTTTGTTTGGCCGCCCCTCACCGCGCGAGCAGCCCGACGAAATGAAGCCCTAGTCCCGCCGCCGCGCAGCCGGCGAGAACCGGCAGCATGCCGATCTTGAAGCGGAACAGCGCGACCCCGGCCAGCAGCGCCAGCATGAATGTTAGCGGATCGAGGCTCGCCAGCGCGGGAGCGTCGAACGCCATGCCGTAGGCGCGCACCGCGACGGTGCGACCGAACATGGCGTGGATCGCGAACCATAGCGCGAGGTTGAGGATCACGCCGACCACCGCGGCGGTGATGGCCGACAACGCGCCCGAGAGCGCGCGGTTGCCGCGCAGCCGTTCGATGTAGGGCGCGCCGAGAAAGATCCACAAAAAGCATGGCGCGAATGTCACCCAGGTCGCCAGCAGGCCACCGAGCGCGCCGGCGATCAGCGGCGGCAGGGCGCCGGGATCGCGGAACGCGGCCATGAACCCCACGAATTGCAGCACCATGATGAGCGGACCCGGCGTCGTCTCCGCCATGCCGAGTCCGTCGAGCATTTCGCCCGGGCGCAGCCAGTGGAAATCCTCGACCGCCCGCTGCGCGACATAAGCGAGAACCGCATAGGCGCCGCCGAACGTCACCACCGCCATCTTGCTGAAGAACACCGCGATCTGGCTGAATACGTTCTGGCCGCCGAGAACCGTCACAAGCACCGCCACGGGCACCAGCCACAGCAAGAGCCAGACCGCCGCGACTCGCAGCGAGTGCCCGGTGGCGGTCCTGGCATGATCGGGCAACGCCTCGCCCAGCAAGCTGGCGCGGTCGGCCGCCGCGGCATCGTCCTGCTCGCGCCCTCTGAAGATGGCCAGCCTGGTGCGCCCGCCAGAAAGACCAATCAGCCCCGCCGTCACGATGATGAGCGGAAACGGCACGCCAAAGAAGAAGATCGCGACGAAGGCCGCCGCCGCAAGGACCTGCAGCACGGGATTTCGCAGTGCGCGCGAGCCGATGCGCACCACCGCCTGCACGACGATCACCAGCACCGCGGCCTTGAGCCCGAAGAACAGCGCGGCCACGATCCCGGTATTGCCATAGACCGCGTAGACGATGCTCAGCGCCATGATGGCGATGATGCCGGGCAGGACGAACAGCCCGCCCGCGATCAGGCCGCCGGCGGTGCGGTGCATCAGCCAGCCAATGTAGGTGGCGAGTTGCTGGGCCTCTGGCCCCGGCAGCAGCATGCAGTAGTTGAGCGCATGCAGGAACCGGCTTTCGGACACCCACTTCTTTTCGTCGACCAGGATGCGATGCATGACGGCGATCTGCCCGGCCGGGCCACCGAAGCTCAGCACCGCGACGCGCAGCCAGACCCGGAACGCCTCGGCCCGCGTCACTTCCGGCGGTGCCATTTCACTCGGAGTGTCACGCATGGATCACTCCCGCGCCGCCGGCGACGGCCAGTTGTGCGTCTCGTCGGCCGCGTCGCGGCACCAGCGGTAGAGCGCGTCGTACAGCGGCATCCCCGCCTCGAGCTGGGCCAGATCGTCGTCGAACATCCGCGACAGTCCCAGCGAAACCGCCAGCAGACCGGGCGCCTGTGGCGCGAGCGCAGGCCGCGCGGTGTCGGCGCCCCGCACGATGACGGCCAGGCGTTCGAGCGCGGGCACGCTCAGGGCGAACTCCTCGACCATGACATCGAAGGTGCAGCGTTCGCCGCGGTGGCTCCAGAACACGTCCGGAATGTCGAACGGGGTTGCGGCGAACCGTTCCGCGACCGCCGCCACCTCGGACGGCGCAACGAACAGGAACACCGCGTCGGGGTCGATGAAGCGGCGGATCAGCCACGGGCAGGCAATGCGGTCGATCTTGGGCCGCGAACGCGTCACCCACACCGTGCGCCCCCCGGCGTCCGACGCCGGAATCCGCGCGGCGGGCACCAGCGGCAGTCCGGCCTGCCGCCAGGCGCTGAACCCGCCGTCGAGAACCACCGCCGCCGCGCCGATCTGGCGCAGCCAGGCGGCGACGCCCTCGCTCAACTTGCCGCCGCTGTCGCAGATGACCGCCACGGCGCGGCCGCGACAGGCGCCGCCCCACTGCGGCACGGTGGCGTGAGACTTGCGCCCGGAACCGGGAATGAGACGGCGGTCGGCGGCAAAGTCCTCGTCGGTCCGCACGTCGATCAGCGCCGGCGCCGCGGCGGTGCCGATCAAACGGAAGAGATGTTCACTGGAAAAGTTCGCTCCGTCCGGCATGGCTTTGCGTCCTCCAAACAGGAAGGAACGCGATGCTTGGGCGGGAGCCTGACGGGGAGATCGCACATTCCCCGTTCGCTGATCTTGCGAGGGGGGTCGGCGGCTGTCAATGGCCCGCCGCTACCAGGTCAATCACATGATCGGGGGTGGAGGCGCCAGTCGCGCGGGTCGTGCCTATCTTATGCGCGCGGACCACGCCGCTCATCGCGGCGCGGCGGCGAACTTCAAGGCGCTCACGCCGGCTTTTGCCGCCAGCACCGGCGCCAGCGGAGGCGAAACAACGTCGCGGGTGGGCTGATAGAGGCCGCGCTTGTCCGGATACGACCGGAAGGCGTCGGTCAGACCGACCACCGTCTCGGCGGCGCCAAGCACCAGGAAGCTGTCGGGCTCCATCGACTTCGCCAGCCGGCCGAACACGCCGATCTTGGTCGGCTGGTCGAAGTAGATCAGCACGTTGCGGCAGAACACGATGTCGAAGGTGCCGAGCGCCGAGAAGTCCTGCATCAGATTGAGCGGACGGAACTGCACCATGGCGCGGATGTCCGACGAAACCTGCCACATCTCGCCGACTTGCGCGAAATACTTCACCAGAAACTGGATCGGCAGGCCGCGCTGCACCTCGAACTGGCTGAAGATGCCGGCGCGGGATTTCTCCAGCACTTCCTGCGACAGGTCGGTGGCGATGATCTCGATGCGCCAGCCGGAAATCGCGGTCGCCATCTCCTTCAGGCACATCGCCAGCGAATACGGCTCCTGGCCGGTCGAGCAGGCCGCGCTCCAGATGCGTAGCGACCGCCGCTGCCCCCGCGCCTTGATCATGGCCGGCATGATGGTGTCGCGGAAATGGTCGAATGGCACCTTGTCGCGGAAGAAGAAGGTCTCGTTGGTGGTCATCGCCTCGACAACTCTGACGATGGTCGGCTCGGAGCCGGCTTTCATCTTCTGCACGAGGTCGCTGATGCCGGGAAGTCCCGCCTTGCGCGCCAGCGGCATCAGGCGGCTCTCGACCAGATACTGCTTGTCCGCGGACAGCATCAGGCCGGAACGATCCTTCAGGAGCTTGCGCAGGTACTCATAATCCACTGGGGTCACTTCCGGTCTCCCACAAACAGGCGAATGATCTTTGCCGCGATTTGATCGAGCGGCAGCACCGCGGAACAGATGCCGGCCTGCGCCGCGGCGCCCGGCATGCCCCACACCACGCTGCTGGCCTCATCCTGGGCGATGACGTTGCCGCCGGCGGCGACGACTTCCCTGCCGCCGAGCGCGCCGTCGGATCCCATGCCCGTGAGCACGACGGCGAGCACCGCGCCGTGCCAGACCTTCGCCGCCGAGGCGAACATCGGGTCCACCGCGGGCTTGCAGAAATTGACCGCCGGCCCGTCGTCGAGCGCGATCATGGCGTCGTTGCCGCGGGCGGCGACGCGCATATGGCGGCCGCCCGGCGCGAGATAGATGGTGCCCGGCCTGATGACCTCGCCGTGCACGGCCTCGTGAGCCGGACGCTGGCTGTTGCGCGCCAGATGTTCGGCCAGAATGGTGGTGAAGGTGGCCGGCATGTGCTGCGTGATCAGCACCGGATTGCGGTCGATGACGGGGCCGAGCTGGGCGATCAGCGCCATCAGCGCCTGCGGACCGCCGGTCGAGGAGCCGATCAGCAGCGCGCGCGGCTGGCCGGAATTGAACGGGCGCAGCACGATTGGCGCGGCAGGCGCCAGCAGGGTTCTGATCATGCCGGAAGCGGCGGGGCGACCCGTCGCGGGCGTGGCGGGGATGCGCCCTTCGCACGGAGCAAGGCTTCGCCGGCGCGCGCCGAGATGGCGGATCTTCTGCACCAGGTCGTTGCGGAAGATCTCGACCGCGTCGACCGCGCGCGTGGTTTCCGGCTTGGGGATATAATCGGCGGCGCCAAGCGAGAGCGCCTTCAGGCTGATCTCGGCATTGCGGCGTGTCAGCGTCGAGGCCATGATGACGACGAGGTCGCGCCGCTTGCCGAGCAGCAGCGGCAGCGCCGAGATGCCATCGAGCTCCGGCATTTCGATGTCGAGCACGACGACATCCGGGTTGACGCGCTCGATCTGGTTGACGGCATCGCGCCCGTTGCGCAGCGCGGCCGCCACCTCGAGGCCCGGCTCGGAGTCGATCCAGCGCGCGATCATGTTGCGGATGACGACCGAGTCATCGACCACCATGATCCGTAACGGATCGCGGCGCGCAGGCACGGCGGGCACGGCGGCGGCCAGGGTCATGACTCGACTAACTCAACGACGCAACAAACAACCACACAAAACCACGACGCGGGCCGGGACGGCCCCGTCGCGGGGGAAAGAGCCTACAGCAGTCCCACTTCCTGGAACTTCGCCGTGACGATATCCTTGTCGAACGGCTTCATGATGTATTCGTTGGCCCCGGCATGGAGCGCGCGCGCGATGTGGGCGACATCGTTCTCGGTGGTGCAGAACACCACCTTGGGACGGTCGCCGCCCGGCATGCGGCGCAGGTTGCGCAGGAAATCGTAGCCGTCCATCACCGGCATGTTCCAGTCGAGCAGCACGGCATCGGGCAGTTCGGCCTTGCAGGCTTCCAGCGCCTTTTCGCCGTCCTCCGCCTCCGTGATCTGGAATTCGAGACCTTCCAGAATGCGGCGCGCGACCTTGCGGATGACGCTTGAATCATCGACCACCAGACACGTTTTCATCATATCCTCTATTTCGTTCGTCCCCGCGGGGGGACCTTTTCCACCAGTTTCGCCGCTCAACGTGCGGCTCGTCACAATCCGTCACGCGCGCGGGCGGTCAGGCCGCCATCGCGTCCGATCCCATCTCCAGCACGCGATCGACGTCGAGGATGACCAGGAGCTGGCTGTCGAGCCGATGGATGCCGGCGGCCATCTTTGCCAGCCGCGGATCGAGGTTGATCGGGTTGGCCTCGCGTCCGGCGTCCGGCAATTTGAGCACCTCGCCCACGGTATCGATCAACAGCCCGTAGGATTCGCCGCGCAGCTCAACGCCGACCGCCATCGGCGGGCGGCCATCGTCGCGGCGCGCGAGCCCGAGGCGGGCGCGCATGTCGATCGCGGTGACGATGCGGCCGCGCAGGTTGAGAACACCGGCGACCTCGGGGGAAGCGAGCGGCACCCGCGTCAGCCGGGCCGGCATGAACACATCCTGCACGCGCGAGATCGGCAGGCCGAACAACTGTCCGTCGATGATCGTGGTGACGTATTCGGTGATCTGGTCTTCGGCGAGATCATTCTGCTTCGACATGGACAATTCCTCACGCCGCCTGATGGAGTTCGGCGGTCTGCTCCTTGAGCGCCGCGATCAGCCCGGGGCGGTCGAACTTGGCGACATAGTCATAGAACCCGGCCTGGCGGCCGCGCTCGATCGCCGCCGGCGAGATTGTCGACGACAGTGCGATGATCGGCATGTCCGCCATCCTGGTATCGGCGCGCAGCGCCTCGGCGAATTCGAATCCGTTCATCTCCGGCATCTCGATGTCGGTGAGGATGGCGTCGAACTGCTGGCCGGAACGCAGGATGCCGAGCGCCTCCTGGGCGCTGGCGGTCACCGTCGGACGGTAGCCGGCCGCCTTGAGCACCGGACCGAGCATGTTGCGGAAGAACGGCGAGTCGTCGATCAGCAGCACGCTCTGCGCATGCATCGAGGGCATCGCCTCCTTGCGGTGGAACCAGTCGGCGAACGCCATCGGCAGGAAATGGCCGACATCGATGACCTCGGTGGCGCTGCCCTTGATGACGGCGGAGCCGAGCACGCCGTCGCGGCTGCTCGCCACCTCGATGTTGAGACGCTCCTCGACGATATCGACGATCTCGTCGACCACGAGGCCCATGGCGCGGCCGTCGTCGGCGAACACCAGGATCGGCTGCGCCCCGGAGCTGCGCAGCGCGACGCCGTCCATCTCCACCAGCGGCATCAGCTGGTCGCGGTACTGCACCATGTGGCGGCCACTGGAACGCTCGATCTTGTCGACGTCGATCTCCTCGAGGCGGGTGACCAGCGCCAGCGGCACCGCCTTGGGCTGGGCCGATCCGGCGCGGAACACCAGGAGCGACGTCATCTGCTCGCCGGAGGCGGCGCGCATCGCCTCGTTCTCGTCAACCAGATCCTGCTGGGTCGCCAGCGAACCGAGCGCCTGGGCAATGCCGTTGGGATCGATGATCATGATCACCGAGCCGTCGCCGAGAATGGTATTGCCCGAGAACATCGCGATGTGACGCAGCTTGGTCGACATCGGCTTGACGACGATTTCCTCGGTGTGGAACACGCCGTCGACCACGATGCCGAAGGTCTGGCTGCCGACCTGGGTGACGACGATGAAGCCGTTCTCCGGATCGCTGGCGCGGCCGTCGTCGATCCCGAGCAGCTTCTTGAGATGGAGCAGCGGCAACAGCTTGTTGCGCAGCCGCAGCACGGGAGTGTCCTTGATGCGCTCGATGCGGTATTCGGAATTCGCCCGCGCGCGCACCAGTTCCACCACCGACAACTGCGGAATGGCGAAGCGGTCGCCGGCGGCCTCGACGATCAGCGCCGAAACGATGGCCAGCGTGAGCGGGATCTTGATGGTGAAGCTCGAACCCTCGCCCATCACCGACTTGACGTCGATGGTGCCGCCGATCTGGTCGATGTTGGTGCGCACCACATCCATGCCGACGCCGCGGCCGGAGACGTTGGTGACCTTGGCGGCGGTGGAGAAGCCCGGCGCGAAGATGAACTTGTGGATCTGCGCCTCGGTCAGCTTCTCGACATCGGCCTCGGCGACAACGCCGTTGGAGATCGCCTTGGCCTTGATGGCCTCGGTGTTGAGGCCGCGACCATCGTCGGCGATGCAGATCAGGATGTGACCGCCCTCGTGATAGGCGGACAGGCGGATGGTGCCCTGCTCGGGCTTGCCGGCGGCGGCGCGCTCGGCCGGCGTCTCCAGCCCGTGATCGGCGGAATTGCGCACCATGTGGGTGAGCGGATCCTTGATCAGATCGAGCACCTGGCGGTCGAGCTCGGTGTCGGCGCCGTGCATCTCCAGCTCGATCTGCTTGCCGAGTTCGCCCGACAGGTCGCGCACGATGCGCGGCAGCTTCTGCCAGGCGTTGCCGATCGGCTGCATGCGGGTCTTCATCACCCCTTCCTGCAATTCGGCGGTGACGTTGGAGAGCCGCTGCAGCGGCACCTTGAATTCGGAATCCTCGTGGCGGCGCACGATCTCGAGCAGCTGGTTGCGGGTCAGCACCAGCTCGGACACCATCGTCATCAGGTGTTCGAGGGTGTCGACATGGACGCGGATCGACTGGTTGGCGACCTTGTCATGATCGCCGCCGGCTTCAGGCTCGGCGAATTTGCGTGACTGCGCCGGCTTGGCGGCCGGCTTTGCTTTTACGATCGATGCCGGCGGCGTCGGTGGCGCGGGCGGCGCCTGCTCGGGACCGGGAGTTTCGCGGAACGCGCGCTCGAGATCGTCGAGCGACACTTCGCCCGGACGCAGCGGACGTTCCAGCACCTGAAGCACCAGCGTGCCTTCCGTCAGTTGCGGCACGGCCGGCTCGGGCGGTGCGGCGGCATCAGCCATGGCCCGCATGCCCTGCTCGACCATCTTCTGAAGCTGGTCGATCAGGTCGGCGTCGGCGCCTTCCGGCTCGGCCTCGGTCCGCTCAAGCTGATCGAGGATCTCCTTGATGCGGTCGATGCTGAACAGGATCAGCGTCACCGCCTCGCCGGTCACCGTCATGCCGTCGCGGAACTTGCCCATCAGGGTTTCGGCGGCGTGCGCCAGCGCCTCGAGGCGCGGCAGGCCGAGGAAGCCGCAGGTGCCCTTGATGGTGTGCACGAGGCGAAAAATATTATCGAGAATCTTGGCGTTGTTCGGTTCCTGCTCGAACCGCACAAGCTGGACGTCGACGAGATCAAGGCTCTCGTTGGTTTCCGTCAGAAATTCTCGCAGGAGATCATCCATGAACCACAGGCCTTTACGCATGGCGCGCGCGCGTACTGCTGCGCCTTTCCGGAAGCAGCGGCCAGTGTGTTGCCAAAACTGTTTAATTTTCGTTGCGCGGAGGCCGCTCACGGCCCGAAACGTGGCGCGCGGAGGCTTTTTGCAGCCATGAGCGCGCCCGGCGCGTCCATCCTTAACCGATCGCTAACGATGAGGACGCAAAACGACGGCCGTTCAGGCGGCGCTGACCACCACGGCCTCGCCGTCCATCGCCAGCGACACGGCAAGGCCGCAGGCCTGGGCCAGCAGCCTCGTATAGTGCGGCTGCACGACATGGGCGTCGATCGAGCCGGGGTGCGCGCCGTCGAGCAGACCGACGATGTTCTGCGGGATGCGGGCGCTGAGGCCGGCGGCATGGATGCGGAAGCCCGCCGTTTCGCCCTCGCCGGTCATCTCGACCACCAGCGCGCCGCCGCGCGGAATGGTCTGCTGCGCCACGATCAGCATGTTGAGCAGCAGCTTGACCCGGTTCTTCGGCAGGAACACGCGGGCCGGCTGCCAGGTCAGCGTGGTCTTGTCGTCCTCGATAAAGCCACGCGCCACCGTCTCGGCGTCGCCAAGGTCGATCTGCGCCGCGGGCGAACCGGAGGCGCCGAAGGCAAGGCGGCAGAACTGCAGCTTGGCCGAGGCCGCCCTGGCGCTCTTGCGGATCAGCCCGAGCGCGAACTCGCGGTCGTCCTGCTCGTTGCTGTCGTCGAACACCTCGAGGCCGTTGACGATGGCCGCCACCGGACTGATGAGGTCGTGGCAGACGCGCGAGCACATCAACGCGGCGAGTTCGAGGGCGTCGGGGGCGGCGGGCGTGGTCATCGGCAAATCCCTGGAGGGGCAAATCCCTGGAAGAGGGCGGCGGCAGCGAATCGGTGGCGGCTGCCGGTGTGATACACCAGCGGCCCGGGCCGCTCCAAGACAACTTCGTCCAAGACGGCTTGGTCCGATACAACCTTGCACGCGGCGCGCTGGCGCGAGATACCGTTTTTTCGCGAGACATGCGGGCGGCGGCACAACCGGCTTCCCGGCACCCGGAGGAACATCCCCTGGCCATTCATGCCCCGACCCTCGACCCAGCACGGCTGCCGGCGCTCGTCGAACCGCTGACCGCGCTGGTGGCGCATGCCGCGCGCGCCATCCTCGCTGTCGAGCGCAGCGCCATGGCCGCTACCGCCAAGGCCGACGACACGCCGGTGACGCGCGCCGACATGGCCTCGCATGACGTGCTGGTCGCGGGCGTGGCCGCGCTGATGCCCGGCACGCCGGTGGTGTCGGAGGAAGACGCCGCCGCGCGCCACGGACCGATCAGCGGCAGCTTCGTCCTGATCGATCCACTCGACGGCACCCGGGAATACATCTCCGGCAGCGACGAATACGCGGTCAACCTGGCGCTGATTAGCGACGGCATTCCGTTGCTGGGCATCGTCGCCGGGCCGGCCAGGCAGACGATCTGGCGCGGCCTGGTCGGCGCCGGCGCCGAACGGCTACGCCTTGCCGCCGACGGGGCCATCGCCGAACGCCTGCCGATCCGCACCCGCGCCTTGCCAGCCGATCGCTGGGTCGCCGTCGTCAGCCGCTCCCATGGCGACCGCGCCACCGAGGCCTTCATCGATGCGCGGCCCGGCGCGGTGCGCGACCCGATGGGCTCGGCGCTGAAATTCTGCCGCGTCGCGGAAGGCAGCGCCGACATCTATCCCCGGCTGGGGCCGACCTCGGAATGGGACGTGGCAGCGGGACATGCTCTGATCGCCGCCGCCGGCGGCAAGGTCACCGATGGCGGCGGCCGGCCGCTGCGCTACGGCCAGCAGGCGCACGGCTTCGGGCTACCGGATTTCATTGCCTGGGGCGATGCAGCCGCCGGCCTTTGAGCCTTTTACTGGGCGTCCGGCAGGTCGCGCTGCAAGCCCGGCCAGCGCCGGTCCGCCTCGGCCAGGATCGCGGCCGTGGCGGCGGCAAAATCGGCGCGGTTGCGCTCGTCATAAAACAGGTGGAGGCGTCCCCCCGCCAGCAGCCAGATCTGGGAATGGCCGGCGATCAGCCGTCCGCGGGCCAGTTCGACCGCATCATAGCCGCCGAAACGGGGCGCGTAGACCCCGGGATTGGCCAGGAAGGCCAGGCGGTTGCCTTCGTTGCGGAAGCGCCACACCGCGCCGTCATGGAGCGCTTCATGGCGCCCCTCGCCGCTCGCCGGAGGGCCGATGAAATAGCTGACCGGATCGAAGCCATCGAGCGCGAGGCCGGTCAGGCGATTGGTCACCACCTGGGCCGCGGCGCCGCCCGCGCCTGCCAGCACGGCAACGGCCATCAGCCACGACAAGACCAGGCACACGGCCCGGCGCGGGACCGGCCTGGCCGTCCGTTGCCTGCGATCTTTTCTTTCCTGCCGCGCTGTCGTCATAGTTGCTCTGGATAAGAACCCGATTCGTGGCCGCTTGGGTGCAAGGTGTTAGCGCCTTCGCGGTGACGATCGGGTTAAACGGTCGGGCTGATCTTTGCCGGTTCCAAACAGGGGGCCTTTTCAATGTCCTTCGTCTCGCGCTTTGCCGCCGTCGCCATCGCCGCGGCCGTTTCGCTGATCCTTGGCAACTCGGATCCCGCCGCCGCGCAATCCTCGCCGCGGCCGGCGCGCGCCACCTACAGCTCCGACGAGTTGGTCAATTCCGGCCACCGCTTCTTCGGCAATGTGTCGCGCGGGCTTGCCGACATCATCGAACGCGCCTCCAGCCGCTGGGGCCAGCCCAACGGCTACGTCCTCGGCGAGGAAGGCTCGGGCGCCGTGGTCGCCGGGCTGCGCTATGGCGAGGGCACGCTGTACACCAAGAACGCCGGCGACCTGAAAGTCTATTGGCAGGGCCCCTCGCTCGGCTTCGACTGGGGCGGGGAAGGCGCCCGCACCATGATGCTGGTCTACAACCTGCCCGCCACCGAGGCGATCTACCAGCGGTTCGGCGGCATCGACGGCTCGGCCTATCTGGTCGGCGGCTTCGGCATGACGGCGCTGACCGCCAACCGCATCGTCGTGGTGCCGATCCGTTCCGGCCTCGGGCTGCGGCTGGGCGCCAATGTCGGCTATCTGAAATTCACCAACCGGCCGACCTGGAACCCGTTCTGAACTTCCGTCGCCGGCTGTCCTCCCCGGCCGCTTTTTAATTTCAGGCACGATCTGGCGCGCCGCCCGTCGGCCGTGGCATGGTGGACGCGTGGGTAGCGTTGCGCTCTGTTTTTGCGCGCATTCCCGACCGCAAAACCGGTACCCACTTTTGCGGCAGGCGCGCTGGGAAAAAGCTACATGGTCGAGCCGCTCATCTATCTCGGCATTGGGTTTCTGGTCGCGGCTCTGATCGGCCTGGGCATCATGCCGCTGGTGCACAGTCGCGCGGTGCGGCTGACCATCAGGCGCATGGAAGCGGCAACGCCCTTGTCGATGGCCGAGATCCAGGCCGACAAGGATCAGCTGCGCGCCGAATTCGCCATGTCGGCGCGGCGTCTCGAAATGAGCGTCGAACAGCTCAAGGCCAGGACCACCAGCCAGCTCGCCGAACTCGGCAAGAAATCCGACGCCATCAACCGTCTCAAGGTCGAGCTGGGCGAGAAGAACGTCTCGCTGTTCGCGCTTGAGGCGCGCGAGAAGGCGCTGCGCGATCAGCTGCGCGCCAGCGAGGAGGAACTGTCCGGCAGGGCCCAGGCGCTGCGCGACGCCGAACAGGAGCTGGCCGACCGGCAGGCCAAGCTCGGCAAGCTCAATACCGAACTTGTCGACCGCTCCGTGCAGGTCGAAACCCGCCATGTCGAAATGGTGGCGCTGCAGACCCAGATCGACGTGCTCAAGCATCGCGTCGTCGAGGCCGAGAGGGAGCTCGACCAGACCCAGCAGCGGCTCAAGGCCGAGCACGCGGAAATGACCAAGGTTGGCGAGGCGCGTCTCGAAGCCGCGACCCGCGCCGACAATTTCAGCGCCCGCATCGTCGAGCTCGAGAAACAGCTCATCGCCCAGACCAAGGAGGCCGAGCTGCTTGGCAACCGTGCCGGCGATCTCGAGAACCGGCTCGCCACCCAGGGCAAGCTGCTCGCCGAGCGCGATTACGAGAGCACCATGCTGCGCCAGCAGGCCGCCGCCGCGCAGAAGACCGAGCGCGAGCTGCGCGACGCCCTCGCCGCGGCCATCGCCGACAAGACCCATGCAACCGACGAGTTGCGTACCAGGCGGACCGAGCTGGAACAGCAGCTCAAGATCGCGCAGGACGAGCGCGCCAAGGCGCAGCGCGAACTCGCCGCGATCCGCCAGCAGACGGAATCGTCGTGGGCCAACGAGCGCATGGAGAACGCCGTGCTGCGCGAGCGCATCAACGACATCGCCGCCGAGGTCGCCAAGCTCGCCGTGGCGCTGGAAGGACCGGAATCGCCGGTCGGCGTCATCCTGGCCGGCGCGCCGGGCCAGCACGGCTCCGGCGCCAATGGCATAGCGGCCGCCAATACCAACGGCGTGGAAGCCCAGGGCACGCTGGCCGAGCGCATCAGGGCGCTGCAGGGCCACGCCTCGCGCGCCCGCCAGACCGACTGACCCCGGCAATCTGAATCCGGCAATCTGAATCCGGTATGGACCGATCGCATTTTTGACGGCGAAAGCCGGCCTGCCTCGCTTGACGCCCGCCCCCTCGTTCCGTAAACCCTGCGGGCTGGTTTCCGGGCGCATAGCTCAGCGGGAGAGCGTTCCCTTCACACGGGAGAGGTCCAAGGTTCGATCCCTTGTGCGCCCACCATTTAACACCCTGACATTGCAGAGAAAATTCCGCCAAGCCTGGTATACCAGAGGGCGCTGAAGGGCTCTGAAGAGAAGAACAGGGTAAGAACATCCGTGCATACCCGTGCAAAATCCGTTCAGCCCCGTGCAGCCTGTTTCCGGCGTGTTCTCTGGCAGGCTTTAATATTCGTACACCCACTTATTGACTATCTTAATTTATGGGTGTACGAATATCCCCATGAGCAAGAAGCCCTTCGATTCAGCGAAAGACGCCAAGAACGTAGCCAAGCACAGCGTCTCGCTGGATCGTGTTGCCGACTTCGTTGAGGTCGCAGTGCTAGTCGATGACCGCTTCGACTACGGCGAGACCCGCTACCGGGCTTGGGGCTACATCGACGGCGTGGCTCACTGTTTGGCCTTCACGTTCCGCGACGGCGCGATGCGCCCGATCAGCCTTCGCCGGGCACATGCAAAGGAGATGAAACGCTATGTCAAAGAAGCCTAAATTCAACCCCGCGATCCACGACGATAACCCGGAGTGGACGGCCGAGGATTTCGCCAAGGCGAAGCCTGCCGCCGATGTTCTGCCGCCCGATCTGCTCGCGCAGTTCAAGGCCAAGGTTGGCCGCCCTCGCAGCGAGAGCCCGAAGGTGCCGGTGAAGCTTCGGCTCGACGGCGCAGTGGTCGAAGCCCTGCGAGCCACCGGACCGGGCTGGCAGACCCGGATCAACGACATGCTGAAGTCGAAGATCATCAGGGGGAAGGTCAAGTTTGAAGAGCCCGCCAAGCGGAAGCAGGCATAGGAACGGGGACCGCGCGAAGCCGGGACCTAAACAATGAACCCCACGCGGGTCTCCCCGGCGGGGCTTCATGGGGCCGTGTCGGCCACAGTCAACACGCCGAGCCACATATGCGTTAGGGCTAGCCAGCAGCCGGCGAAGTGTGTGGATGCTCAACGTCGGCGTCAAAGCTGATTGATCACTCGAACCACCCCTCGTCGGGTTCAATGCTCTCGATCAGTGATCGTATAGCCAGCGCGGCCACCAAACCTTCGACGCCCACCACTTCTTCCCGATCCGGATCAGAAAACAAAAGCCCGCGCCGATGTTTGCACGCTCCTCGCGTGTTCGCCGGCGGTCCCGCGAGCCGGTTCCATGCTCCCGACATGGCCCGGAAGGCGTAACCGAGCTTCACAATCCTGTGGCTTGCTAACGGATCGCGGCTATGGCCTCTTTTCCTCTTCGGTCATTGCAAGAGGAGCCGGGGACTGTGACGACAGGAATTGTGATGAAGCAACCCATGCCGTCGACCGCGGCGTCCAAGGCATCCGCGTTGAAACTGCTGCTCGCCTGCATGGCGTTCGCCGTCATCGCGCCGTCGCTGGGTTGCGCCCAGGCCGGCGAATTCGAGGACCGGCTCTATGGCGGCTCGCCGGTCCGGCAACGCGCCCACCTCAGCGTCGATGGCTATGGCGGCGGTTACAGCGGCGGTTATGGCGGCGGCTACAGCAGCGGGCCGATCATGCGCACGACGGTCGCCTACAACGGCAGCCAGAAGCCCGGCACCATCATCATCAATACTTCGGAACGGCGGCTTTATTACGTGCTCGGCCACGGCCAGGCGATCCGCTACGGCATCGGCGTCGGCCGCGACGGCTTCCGCTGGAGCGGCGTGCATCGCGTCTCCGCCAAGCGGGAATGGCCGGACTGGACGCCGCCGGCGCAGATGCTGGCGCGCCGCCCCGACCTGCCGCGCCACATGCGCGGCGGCATCGAGAACCCGCTCGGCGCGCGCGCCATGTATCTCGGTTCGACGCTGTACCGCATCCACGGCTCCAACGAACCGGAGACCATCGGCCAGGCGGTGTCCTCGGGCTGCTTCCGCATGACCAATGAGGACGTGGTCGATCTCTACGACCGGGTGTCGCTGGGCACCACCGTTGTCGTGCAGCGCTGACATGCCCCGGCGCCGCGCCGCCGGCGTGGCGGCGCTGCTGCTGGCGGCATTGTCGCTGTTGCTTGCCGATGCGCCCGCCCGCGCCGAACCGCGCGAGGTGACGCAGCGCCGCCAGGCCGAGCGCAAACACTTCTCCGACGCCGAGATCGCCGACGGCTTGTTCCGCGTCGCGTTCGGCGCCGAGTTTCATGTCGCCGGGCGCGTCGACCGCATCCGCAAGTATGACGGGCCGGTGCGGGTGTTCATCGACCGGCGCGGCGGTCCCGACCGGGGGGCGCAGATCGCCGCCGTGGTCGCCGATATCGGCCGGCATATCCGCCATCTCGACATCGCGCTCGTCAATGAGCGCGAGGCCGCCAACGTGATCGTGACCGTGGTGCCGGATCGCCGGTTCCGCCGCACGCTGGCCGAGCTGTTCGGCCGCGAGAAGACGCAGGCGCTGCGCAAGGTACTGGACCCGCAATGCCTGTCCGGCTTCCGCAAGGACGACGACTACCGCATCCAGCACTCCGACGTGGTGCTGGTCGGCGATGTCGATGCCTTCACCTTCCTCGACTGCGCCTATGAGGAACTGCTGCAGGCGCTCGGCCCCATCAACGATACCGACAAGGTGCCGTGGACCATGTTCAACGACGATGTGCGCATGGGCTTCTTCGACGTCTACGATCAGCACCTGCTCAACATCCTGTACGATCCGCGCGTGCGGCCGGGCATGACCGCGCCCGAGGTGCGCGCGCTGCTGCCGCAGGTGTTGCCGGATGTGCGCGAGTGGGTTTCCCGCGCCAAGACCGGAGCGGTTCTACACTAGCGGCGAGCGTGGCGAAACTCAGCTCGACTTGTCGAACAGCTCGCGGCCGATCAGCATGCGGCGGATCTCGCTGGTGCCGGCGCCGATCTCGTACAGCTTGGCGTCGCGCAGCAGGCGGCCGGTGGCGAAGTCGTTGATGTAGCCGTTGCCGCCGAGCAGCTGGATGGCGTCGAGCGCGCATTGCGTCGCCCGTTCCGCCGCATAAAGGATCGCGCCGGCGGCGTCCTCGCGCGTGGTTTCGCCGCGGTCGCAGGCCTTGGCCACTGCGTAGACATAGGCGCGGCTGACGTTCATCGTCACGTACATGTCGGCAACCTTGGCCTGCACGAGCTGGAACTCGCCGATCGGCTGGCCGAACTGCTTGCGCTCGTGCACATAGGGCATGACGATGTCGAGACAGGCCTGCATGATGCCCAAGGGCCCCGCCGCCAGCACCGCGCGCTCGTAATCGAGGCCGCTCATCAGCACGTTGACGCCCTTGCCGACCTGGCCGAGCACGTTCTCCTCCGGCACCTCGCAATCTGAAAACACCAGCTCGCCGGTGTCGGAGCCGCGCATGCCGAGCTTGTCGAGCTTCTGCGCGGTGGAAAAACCCTTCAGGCCGCTCTCGACGAGAAAGGCCGTGATGCCGCGCGACCCCGCGGCGGTGTCGGTCTTGGCGTAGACCACCAGCGTCTCGGCGATCGGGCCGTTGGTGATCCACATCTTGTTGCCGTTGAGGATGTAGCGGTCGCCCTTTTTGTCGGCGCGCGTCTTCATCGACACCACGTCGGAGCCGGCGCCCGGTTCCGACATGGCGAGCGCGCCGACCGCGTCGCCGGAGATCAGCTTGGGCAGGTATTTGCGCTTCTGCGCGTCCGAACCGTTGCGGCGAATCTGGTTGATGCAGAGGTTGGAATGGGCGCCGTAGGACAGCCCGACCGACGCCGAGGCGCGCGAGATCTCCTCCATGGCAAGACAGTGCTCGAGATAACCGAGCCCGGCGCCGCCGTACTCCTCCTCCACGGTGATGCCGTGCAGGCCGAGCGCGCCGAGCTTGGGCCACAGGTCGCGCGGGAACTGGTTGGTGCGGTCGATGTCGCCGGCGCGCGGCGCGATCTCGCTCTGGGCGAAGTCGCGCACCGTGTCGCGGATGGCGTCGGCGGTCTCGCCGAGGTCGAAGTTGAACATGCGCGGCGCGTTGGCGATCATGGCTGGTTCCCCTTCCCCTGCCGTTATCGCGCAGGCGCCGCGCTGTCCGCAAGGCAAGATTTTCAGGAGCGGACGACCGACACCCGCGCCCGGTTGAACCGCAGGCGGTTTGATGCGACCAACGCAAGGGGAAACCGCGACCCGCGATTCCAAGGGAGACAGGCCCATGCGATTTTCGGATTCCGACCTGCGCGCGGCGAGCGCGGCGGGCCTCCTCGACGCCGCGCAGACCGAGCGGCTGATCGGCTTCCTGATGGCGCGCCAGCCAGCCGGTCCGGATGCGGATACGGTTGCCGTCAGCACCGCCGCCGCGCCGACATTCGATTTCGTGCATATCCTGTGGTACGCCGGCGCGCTGATCGTGATGGGCGCGATGGGCCTGTTCTCGACGCTGGCGTTCGCGCAGATGGGCGGCGCGGCGCTCGCCGCCACCGCGGTGATCTATGCCACGCTGTTCGCCTGGGCCGGCGACCATCTGTGGCGAGCGAAGAACCTGCACACGCCCGGCGGCCTCTTGATCGCCGTCGCCGCCTCGATGGCGCCGCTCGCGGTCTACGGCCTGCAGGACGCGGCCGGCTGGTGGGGCCAGTTCGGCAAGCCGGACACGGTGCAGGACTTCTACGTCTGGGTGAAGGGCAGCTTCATCTTCATGGAGATCGCGGCCATCGCGGCGGCGGCGCTGGCGCTGCGGTTTTATCGCTTTCCATTCATCGTCGTCATCGCCGCCGTGGCGCTGTGGTTCATGTCGATGGACATCGTGCCGTGGATCACCGGATCGGCCCATGGCAACTGGGAAATATCGCGCAAGGCATCGGTGTGGTTCGGGCTTGGCGTGCTGGTCGCGGCCGTCAGCGTCAACGCGCGCCAGCGCAGCGGCGATTTCGCGTTCTGGCTGTACCTGTTCGGGCTGATCACCTTCTGGGGCGGCATCACCGCCAGCTCCGCCGGCAGCCATCTCGACAAGGCGCTGTACTGCGCGATGAACGTGGTGTTCCTGTTCCTCGCCGTGTTTCTCGGCCGCCGCGCCTTCGCGGTGTTCGGCACGCTCGGCATCGCCATCTATCTCGGCGACCTCGCCAGCAAGGTGTTCAAGGATTCGCTGCTGTTCCCGTTCGCGCTGTCGCTGATCGGCATCGCCATCATCGCCGCCGGGCTTTACGCGCACCGCCATCAGGGGGCGATCGAGAACTGGCTCGGCACGCGGCTGCCGGAAGGCCTGCGGCGGCTGCGTCCGGCCAACGCCGGTCCGGCGTAAGCCGCAATACGCAGTCCCGGCGGGCGGAAACGCCATTGGCGGCCCTTTTATCGGCCGCCGACTCCCGCCATATTCCCACAATGCCGAAGCCCCCCAAGTCTCCCCGCCCGCGCCGCGGCGGCGCCAAATCAACCGCCGCCAAGGCGCACCGGCCGGACACCAGGCCGCTGGGCCCCGCGCTCGCCGAGCTGCTCAATCCGGCCATCGCCAAGGGCGAGGCTGGCATCGGCTCGGGCACCGGCCTGCAGCCGCCGCCGGACAACTCGCACGACCGCCGCACCGGCTATGCCCGCGAGCACACCGCGCGCGCCTCGGTCGCCGGCAAGGAGGCGCCGGTGTTCGGCGAGGCGCCGCAGGGCGCCTACCGCGCCAATTACGGCACCTCGGCCACCGTGCCGACGCTCGACCCGGAACTGGCGCGCCAGCTCGGCCTCGATACCGAGGACGACGACGCGCTGGCGCGCCCGCCGCGCAACAGGATGGAAGCGCTCGGCGTCGCCGCCACCGCGGAGGCGCTGGATAACCTGTTGCGCGACGGCCGCCCGGAGTTCCGCGGCCGGACCTGGACGCCGCATCGCCCGCCGCGCCCGGAGAAGTCCGAAGGCGGCGGACGCTTTGTCATCACCTCGGAGTTCGAACCCAAGGGCGACCAGCCGGGCGCGATCCGCGAGCTGGTCGATGGGATCACCCGCAACGAGCGCACCCAGGTGCTGCTCGGCGTCACCGGCTCGGGCAAGACCTACACCATGGCCAAGGTGATCGAGGCGACGCAGCGCCCCGCCCTGATCCTGGCGCCGAACAAGACGCTGGCGGCGCAGCTCTACGGCGAGTTCAAGAGCTTCTTCCCCGACAACGCGGTGGAATATTTCGTCTCCTATTACGACTACTATCAGCCCGAGGCCTACGTCCCGCGCACCGACACCTACATCGAGAAGGAATCCGACATCAACGAGCAGATCGACCGCATGCGCCATTCGGCCACGCGCGCGCTCTTGGAACGCGACGACGTCATCATCGTCGCCTCGGTGTCGTGCATCTACGGCATCGGCTCGGTCGAGACCTACACCGCGATGACGTTCACGCTCAGGCGCGGCGACCGCATCAACCAGCGCCAGCTTTTGGCCGACCTCGTCGCGCTGCAATACAAGCGCACCCAGGCCGACTTCACCCGCGGCACCTTCCGCGTGCGCGGCGACACCATCGACCTGTTTCCGGCGCACTACGAGGACCGCGCCTGGCGCATCGACCTGTTCGGCGACGAGGTCGAACGCATCGAGGAATTCGACCCGCTCACCGGCCACAAGAGCGACGAGCTGGAATTCATCAAGGTCTATTCCAACTCGCATTACGTGACGCCGCGCCCGACCCTGATCCAGGCCATCAAGGGCATCAAGGCCGAGCTGAAGGGCCGGCTGGAACAGCTGCACGCGCAAGGCCGTCTGCTCGAAGCGCAGCGGCTCGAGCAGCGCACGCTGTTCGACCTCGAAATGCTGGAAGCGACCGGTGCCTGCGCCGGCATCGAGAACTACTCGCGCTACCTCACCGGCCGCCTGCCCGGTGAACCGCCGCCGACGCTGTTCGAATACGTCCCCGACAATGCGCTGGTGTTCGCCGACGAAAGCCACGTCACCATTCCGCAGCTCGGCGGCATGTACCGCGGCGACTTCCGGCGCAAGGCGACGCTGGCCGAATACGGCTTCCGGCTGCCCTCGTGCATGGACAACCGGCCGCTGCGGTTCGAGGAATGGGACGCGATGCGGCCGCAGACCGTCGCGGTGTCGGCGACGCCGGGCGATTGGGAACTCAACGAAAGTGGCGGCGTGTTCGCCGAGCAGGTGATCCGCCCCACCGGCCTGATCGATCCGCCGGTCGACATCCGCCCGGCCCGCACCCAGGTCGACGACCTGGTCGGCGAGGTGCGCGCCGTCGCAGCGCAGGGCTACCGCACGCTGGTCACCGTGCTGACCAAGCGCATGGCCGAGGATCTCACCGAATACCTGCACGAGCAGGGCATCCGGGTGCGCTACATGCATTCCGACATCGACACCATCGAACGCATCGAGATCATCCGCGATCTGCGGCTCGGCGCGTTCGACGTGCTGGTCGGCATCAACCTGTTGCGCGAGGGCCTCGACATTCCCGAATGCGCGCTGGTCGCCATCCTCGACGCCGACAAGGAAGGCTTCCTGCGCTCGGAGACCTCGCTGATCCAGACCATCGGCCGCGCCGCGCGTAACGTCGACGGCCGCGTCATCCTCTATGCCGATCATGTCACTGGCTCGATGGAACGCGCGCTGGCGGAAACCAGCCGCCGCCGCACCAAGCAGGAGGCCTACAACACGGCGCACGGCATCACGCCGGAGAGCATCAAGAAGAACATCGGCGACATCCTCGGCAGCGCCTACGAGCGCGACCATGTGCGGGTCGAGATCGACGGCGGCATGGCCGGCGACGTGATCGCGGTCGGCCACAATTTCGAGGCGGTGCTGGCCGACATGGAGGGGCGCATGCGCGAGGCCGCCGCCGAGCTCGACTTCGAGGAAGCCGCAAGGCTGCGCGACGAGATCAAGCGGCTGCGCGCCACCGAACTCGCGGTGGTCGACGATCCCACCGCGACCCAGCGCGCCGTGGAGGCGCGCGCCGGCGCCTACAAGGGCCGCAAGACCTACGGCGACAGGGCCAACATGCCGGCGGCGTCAGCATCACGCGCGGCGGCGCGCCCGCGCAAGCCGACGCTCGACGAGATGGGCATCGCGCTTTACCACGAGGTCAAGCCGCACCGGCCGGGGGGCGGACGGAAAAAATAGCAGGAACAGTCGGCGAGGAAGCGAGTGACCGATCGATCTTGGCAAATCAGGTTATTATCGCCTTGGCACGCTGAAATCGCCACCAACGCCCGCACTCACTCCGCCGCGATTAGACCCGCCCGTGAATGATTGGCATAGGTCTTCCACGTTGGTTTGTAATCATCGTCGGCCTGGTTGCCCCACATCGTCCAGCCCTTGCGCGTACCGCGCGCAAACAATTCGAGATAAGGACCCGGGCTGCAGTCTTCGATGATCTCGTATTGCTCATCCGGCTTGCGCGAATGCTCGCGTTTGCGCGTGGCGAGAAAATTCACCTGACTGCGACCTGGCGCCAACGTGCGCGCCTTCTTGCCGCGCACGCCGAACAGGATCAACTCGGTGACGTTGCGAAAATAGAACCCGACACCGCGCCCGTCGGGGCCGCCGTCCTTGCGGATCTTGTGCCAGACGAGATTGGACTTGTAGGTGAACCCCCACGCCTGCATCACGGCAAGGCCCTCCGGCAGCAGCGCATTCGGGCACCAAAGATAGAGATGCGACGTTGGCGCGGCTATCGCGGCCACGGGCATGGCGGCGATTTCGTCAAGCTTCATCGTTCCGTAACGCGCGAGCCGCTTGTGCTCCGGCGCGACCTTGCCGGTCTTGTTGATAAATTGCCACGGCGGATCGGCCAGGATGGTCGCGAACTTGCGCCGACCTGTGAACCGCAGGAGATCGGCACCAGCCGGCGATTCAGTCTTCGACATAGCAAGCGCTCCGGATTCCGAAAACGACGACAGGACAGCCGCCACCGCTTCCGCCATCGAGGCGCGGGAGAAGTTTGGCCATGTGCGTGGTCGAGTTGCCAAAACTTGGTCCCCGGCCCAAATCAGCAAAAATCGTCTGCAACTCCGAACAGCGCGTGACGATCACACCCGCATCGATCGCACGCAGTTCGAACAGAAGACGGAAATTATTCAAATCGCGATCGTAGGCGCCTCGAATACGGTTTCGTCCACTACAATCTTGGTATCGAAGCCCTTTTCCCGTCGAGACGCTCGGCAATCGTACTCTTGCGCCCTCCCGGCTTGAGGATATCGCTCTTGAACAGCCGAAACTTTTCCAGCACCGCGAGAATATCCTCCCACTCCCGCGGGTGCGCCGCCGCCAGAATGGCCAGGCCATTGCGCCATTCATGAACCTCAAACCGTTCCGTGATGCGCGCTGGGACAATGGATTGATACGCCATGCATTCATTGTCCGCATACCGCGCAAAAGAACCATTACTGTTCCTGTTATGTTCTCATTCGCGAAGTAATTTGTCCAGGACAATTTTGGTGTTATGCGCACGCAGGGACCCTCGGGGCGCTGCGGAGCCGATCCAATACGATGGACCCTGCAAAGTTATCCGCTGCCTCAAGAAGCCTGACCCATGGCGATTCTTTCTCCCCTGTTGATGTGGCTGGCGCTGTTTGCGCTCGCCGCGCTCAACGGCGCGGTGCGTGAGTTCGCGCTCGCGCCATGGCTCGGCGAGGCGGCGCGGCCGGTGTCGGGGCTGATGCTGATCGCGCTGCTGGCGGTGGTGATCTGGCTCTATCTGCGCCGCCGTCCCCTCACCTTTCGTGCCGCCGCGCTGACCGGCGGACTGTGGTTCGTGCTCACGCTCGCCGCCGAGACGCTGCTGGCGATGCGCGGCGGCGGCCTCGGGGATGCCGTGCGCGAGGTGCTGGCAACCTTCTCGCTCGGCGTGCTGCGCCACGGCGAGTTGTTTGCGCTGGCCGTCGTGGCCGTCGGCCTGATGCCGATGCTGGTTGCCTCATCGCGGCGATAGAAAACCCGCTGCGTAGTTCTTCGTAGGCGCATGAGAATCAGTCAAATCATGAAAAATTGGCATGAGCGACTCAAAGATAATTAAGGTCTTGGGAGGTAATTTCAAACCTTCGGGCGACGGCTCTCCGGGCATCACCCACGCGAAGGCGGCAAGGGAAAACAACAACCATGACGGCAACCAGCCGTGAACTGCTGCAGACCTATTACGACGCGGTGTTCGCGGGCGACACGAAAGCGGCTGTGAGTCTGTTCGACGAAAACATCGTGTACACCTGCTTTGCGCCGGTCAATGTCTTTCCCTATCTCGGCTACCGCAAGGGCAAGACGGCGGCGAGCGATGCCGTGGCGGCGCTGCATCGCCTGTTCCACGACATGAGCTACACGGTGCGCATCCTCGTCGGCGAAGGCGATCAGGTTGCCAGCCAGGTCGACGTCCGTCTGCGCAAGCGCAACGACAACCGCATGGTACAGCTCTATTTCGCCCACTTCACCCGCATGAAGAACGGCCTGATCGTCGAGCATCTGACATTCCTGGACAGTTGCGACATCCTCGAACAGATCATCGGGTACGAACTCGATTTTACCCGACTGCTTGGCCCGAAGGACATCGCCGCCATCAACGGCTCTTCCTGAAATCATCCGATTGCCATCGATTGCCCCAGATTGGCCGCGCTGTGGTCAAATTCCCACAGCGTGATGCCCGCTTGTGACTTCATCGTGCGGGGCACAATTCCCGCGCTTTCGCGCTTATGCACCAACAGGGAAACAGCCGATGAAAGCGAAGACATTCAATATTTTCGACGGGCGTGACCACGCCGAACGGGGGGCCGACGACGGTGAACGCAACGAGTCCGTCGAGGAGACGAGGCTCGACGCCGCCGATGCGGGCCCCGGCCCGGACGCGTCCGATGAGGACCGGCTCGCCGATGTCGAACACGAAATCCGCGAATTCGTCCGCAACGACGTCGCCTATCTGCGCCGCCCCGACGGATTTTCCGCCGGCGATGCCGTTGGCGAGGCCGCCGTCAACAAGGTCAATTTCCTGATCCAGCGCGTGGCGGGCGCCTCGCTTGCGGAAATCGACGTGCTGATCGATGAGCTCGATCACTTGCGCGAGACGCTGCATCTGGAAGGCCAGCGCGTGCAGCGCGAGCTGACGAATTACGCGCAGCTCAGCCAGGCCGCCATGAAATCCACCCGCATGATCGCGGAGAACATGGAGCAGTGGAAAACCGTCATGCCGTCTTCTGCGGGAGCGCCACGGTTCGAGCGTTCCTGACGGCGCCGGCCGTCATTGCCGGACAACCGGCCTCGCCGCTGGCGAGCCGGCTGTCCGGTCATGATGCCGAAACCTAGCGCCGCGGCGGGCTGGCCTTCGCGGTGGCGGCGCCTTCGAGGCTGTAGCGGCCGTCGGCATGGCCCTTCACCATCATGGCTGCCGTCAGCATCACCGCCACGGTGACGATGGCGAACAGAAATCCAACGATCGTGAGGGCGTGGCGGTCGGCCATGGGGGCATCCTGTGGTCAGGGGACGGGCGTGGATAGCGGTTGGTCGCGCAGCCGCGCGTTCCGGTTCACATGCCAGAAGGAATTTCACGAAATTACGGCAGCCGTCCCGCTTGCCAGCCGTTGCGGCTGGCGCCGCACGAAGCCGGTACTGAGAAACGACAGCACCTCCTCGCCGCGCTGGTTGAATCCGGCGTTGCGCCATTCGCACAAGCCCCATTCGGGCCGCGAGGCCGATGGCCGCAGCGCGACGATGGTGGAACGGTAGGTGATTGTGTCGCCAGCATGCACCGGCCGGATCCAGCGCATCCGCCGCATGCCGGGCGAGACGCTGCTGTCGGTGGTCGGTTCGCCGCGCCGCCGCAGCTCGGCGTCCTCGCGCGTGCGATAGTCGACCATCAGCCGCATCCACACCACCGCGACGTGCCAGCCGGACGCCGTCATCGCGCCGTAGGGCGAGCGCCGCCCGGCCTCCTCGTCGAGATGACAGGGATCGGGATCGAACTGGCCGGCGAAGGCGCGGATCGAAGCGGCGGTGAAGGTGTGATCGCCGAGTTCGAACACGTCGCCGACGCGCATATCCTCGAACAGCCGCATCAGCGCGTCTCCGCCTTGGCGTCGGCATCCGGCGCGCGCCGGCGCATCATCACCGGCGCAACGCACTCCAGCAGCCTGACGCCGGCCCGATTAAACATCTCGAAGCGGAACGTGACCAGACCGGTATCGGCCCGGCTCCGCAGCGGCCGGCAATCAATCACCGCGGCATCGAGCGTCAGTTCGTCGCCGGGACGCAACGGCGCCAGCCAGCGCACCTCGTCGATGCCGGGCGAACCGAGCGAATGCGCGTCCTTGAGAAAGCCGTCATGCGCCATGCGCTGCATCATGACGCACAGGTGCCACCCCGAGCCGGAGATTTCGCCCAGCATCGATGAGCGCGCGGCTTGCGCGTCGAGATGCATCGGCTGCGGATCGAACTCGGCGGCGAATGCGATAAGCTCCGCGCCGGTGACCGGCCGCGGCCCGAAGCTGCCGATCCGGCCGGGACGGAAATCCTCATAGGAAAGTTTATCGCGCGCCGGCACTGTTCCCTCCTCGTTCACCTTTGCCACCGGCGGCTCGCTCGCTTGCCTGTCGCGCTTTCTTGACGCGAACCGGAGTCCATTTCGCCCGAAAACGCTCTATAACAATCCCGGCCATGATTTGCCACCGAGGGGCAGCCATGCGCCACCGTTCGCTATCGCCGGAGACCGACCGATGTTTGCCTGGCAGGATCTGTTTCAGTGGGACCGCTTCATCACGCCGTCGGTGATCCGCCTGTTTTACTGGATGGCGATGGGCCTTTCCGTGCTCACAGGATTGTCCGGCATCGTCTCGGGGCTGGCGATGATGGCCATCAGCCCGTTCGGCGGCATGATCCTGGTGTTCATCAGCGTGGCCGGCATCGCGGTCGGCATCCTGCTCGCGCGCATTGCCGCCGAATTCGTGCTCATCGTGTTCCGCATCAACGAGCATCTCGGCGCGATCCGCGACCAGGGCCGCGTGTAGCCTTCAGGTAGCGAAGCGGAAATGCATGACGTCGCCGTCGGCGACCACGTAGTCCTTGCCTTCGAGCCGCAGCTTGCCGGCATCGCGCGCGCCGGACTCGCCCTTGAGCGTGATGTAGTCATCGTAGGCGATGGTTTCGGCGCGAATATAGCCCTTCTCGAAATCGGTGTGGATCACGCCGGCGGCCTGCGGGCCGCGCGTGCCCTTCTCGATGGTCCAGGCGCGCGCTTCCTTCGGCCCGACGGTGAAGTAAGTGATGAGGTGCAACAGGTCGTAGCCGGCGCGGATGACGCGGTTGAGGCCGGGCTCGGCAAGCCCGACGGCTTCGAGATAATCCTTCTGCTCTGGCCCCGGCAGCACCGCGATCTCGCTCTCGATCTTGGCCGACACCACCACGGCAACCGCGCCTTCCTCGCGCGCGCGCGCCTTCACCTTCTCGGAGAAGGCGTTGCCCTGGTCGGCGGCGGCTTCCTCGACGTTGCAGACATAGAGCACCGGCTTTGACGACAATAGCCCGAGCGCGGCGAACGCCTTGCGCTCCTCGGGCTTCTCGACCGCGAGCCGCGCCGGGCGGCCCTCGCGCAACAGCACCAGGCAGCGGTTGACGAGATCGAGCGTCTCCTTGGCTTCCTTGTCGCTGCCCTTGGCCTTCTTCTCCAGATTGACGACGCGCTTTTCCAGGCTTTCGAGATCGGCCAGCATCAGCTCGGTCTCGATCGTCTCGATGTCGGCGATCGGATCGATCTTGCCCTCGACATGGGTGATGTCGCCGTCCTCGAAGCAGCGCACCACATGGGCGATGGCGTCGCACTCGCGGATGTTGGCGAGGAACTGGTTGCCGAGCCCCTCGCCCTTCGAGGCGCCGCGCACCAGTCCGGCGATGTCGACGAAGGTCAGCCGCGTCGGGATGATCTCCTTCGATCCGGCGATGCCGGCGAGCTGCTCAAGGCGCGGGTCCGGCACCGCGACCTCGCCGACATTGGGCTCGATGGTGCAGAACGGATAGTTCGCCGCCTGCGCCGCCGCCGTCTGCGTCAGCGCGTTGAAGAGCGTCGACTTGCCGACATTGGGCAGACCGACGATGCCGCATTTGAAACCCATGACGCGCCTCGAAGTTCTCTTGAAAAAATCCCGCTCCAGCGAACGGACTTACTTGCCAGCACCCTCGTCGGCGCCGCCAAACCCCTTGGCCTGCATCGCCAGGTGCACCTTGTTCTGGAACGTGGCGTCGCTCCCCGCGGCCAGCAGGCCGGCGTTGTCCGCCGCCGCCTCGCACAGCGCCTCGACCCACGGCCGGTCCGCCTTGGCGAAATCGCTCAGCACATAGGCATGCACGATGTCGCGGATGCCGGGATGGCCGATGCCGAGCCGCACCCGGCGATAGTCGTTGCCGACATGGTCCGAGATCGAGCGCAGGCCGTTGTGGCCGGCAATGCCGCCGCCGCTCTTGACCCTGACCTTGGCCGGCGGCAGGTCGAGTTCATCATGGAACACCACGATGGCGGAGGCATCGAGCTTGAAGAAGTTGGCGGCATCGGCGACCGCGCGCCCCGATTCGTTCATGAACGTCGCCGGCTTGAGCAGCATCACGCGCGCGCCGTCGACGACGCCCTCGGCGGCCTCGCCATGAAAGCGCTTGCGCCACGGCGCAAAGCCGTGACGCCGCGCGATCGCATCCACCGCCATGAAGCCGATGTTGTGGCGGTTGCCCGCGTATTTCGAGCCGGGGTTGCCGAGACCGACGAACAGGCGCATGGCGCGGAAGTCCGCGCCGCCTTATTTCTTCTTCTCGCCGCCCGCGGCGCCCGCCGCCGGAGCCGCCGCGGCCGGAGCCGCGCCCGCCGCCGGAGCCGCCGCGCCCGCCGCTGCCGTGGC
>SCUB01000022.1 GCA_004297465.1 Xanthobacteraceae bacterium
GCGGTCGGAGAACATGGCCTCGACGTTGATGCGCCAGGACTGCTCCGGGGTGAGCCCGAGCTTGGCCACCAGGGCCGCGCTCACCAGCTCCATGATCTGGCGGTACTCGCCGCTCGCCGCTTCGCGCAGCGCCAGCAGCCCGACGATGCCGTCTGTGGGGATGCGCTTCACGCTAGTCCTGCTTGCCGCCGCCCACCGCGGCCTCGTGCTTCCTGCCGTCGATCGTGGTGATCACCACCTTGTCGCCGAAGTGCGCGGCGCCGGTGATGTGCTCGGCCTTGAGCTCGACGTCCCTGGTCTCGAAGCCGGGCTTGTCGGCCGCGCCGTCCTTGCCCTTGATGGTGATCGGCTTCGCGGTCTGCACGGTGAGCTTCTTGCTGGCGAAGAACTTCATCGCCTCTTCGGCGGTAATCTGTTTGGCTTTAGCCATCTGGCGTCTCCCGGTGTGTGAACGCCGGCGACGGCCGGCGACAACGATTCAGGAGGCGATGCTACGGGGAGAGCGGAGAGGAAATAAGGCTGAAGGGCTTCAGCCGCAGAAGGGACGTGGGGGTTTTTAGCATGCCCGAAGCGGGCGATGGCGTCAAATTGGGGGCGTGCGTCCGAGGCGGGCGGCGCGCGATTAGAACAGTTTAGATTGTTCCTGGCCGAAGCGGTGCTCGATGACCTTCATCACCGAACGCTCGACGCTGATCTTCAAGCCGCTGCGCTCCTGGACGATGCGCAGATCGACCGTGAGCATGTCGCCTTTGCCGAAGCGCTCACCGGCATCGACCCGCGCGAGGAATTCCTTGTCGATGATGGCGGCGAAGAACGAATTCGAACCGTCCCAGAAGCGCCACTTGAGATCGTCTTTGAATACCGGCGCCTCGATCACGAGCGCCATTCGAATCGTCGTGTCGGCTACGGTTTCGCTTGGCCTGACCGCGACAAAATAGCCTGCATCGTCCTGGTCGGCCGCGGCGATGGGCTCGGCTTCCGTGGCGATCTCAATGCGATCCACGCCTTCGCGGCCGAGCGCGTCGTGGACGAAATGGCGCACCGAGTCGCTTGCCTTGTCGTTAAAGACGAGATGCACCGTTTCCGCCCGAACCTGGAGGATCTGTCCGTTATTGTTCGTGACCTTCATTGTCTGGCTCGTCGCGTCGTGAGCAATTCCCTTCGGCGGCTGCCCCTTGAGATGCTTCCACAGTTCGAACGCTTGCTTGATAACTTCCTGAAAATCCTTCGCCGTGAGCAATGAGAACACCGTCGCGGCAGGGCCGGCCATGCTGAACACGATGTCGGTGACGAACGAGCCCCGGCCGAAGCCGGCGACTTCGGCGCGGGCGTCGGTCTGATCACCGTAAGTCGACTTCGCAGCGGCGACCACAAACTCGCTGAACGCGATCATGTTCGCCGATGCCTGGTAGACATCCATCAGTCCGGACTCCACCGCCGGTCCGGTGTACCGTAGGCTCAATCTGGTTTGCATCTTCGCCCCTCCAGGCAGCAACGGTAGACTATCACGCGACGAGGAAGGCCGGCCAGCACGGGTCGCGAACCCGGTAAAAACCGGGTTTTTGCCGAAAGGGCATCCAGAAATCGGCGCCAAAGTCGATTTGCGACCATTTAAGTCCCTATTAAAAACCGCGATCGCCGATTTTGGCTACCCCTATAGCTTCCGGGTGGGCGATCGGGGCTTGTAGGCGGTTTTGGCGGCTCCGGCCGGGCGGCCGGAAAAGGGGCTGGCGGCCTACGCCGCCCGCTTGAGCAGCTCCCGCAAACTCGGTCCCTTGTCCAGGTTGCCGCCTGGCGCCCGGCCGGGAGTGGCCATCTTCCAGTCGGCTTTCCAGGGCAGGGAGATACAGCCGCAGTTGATGGTCTCGCCCGCCGGCGCCGCCGGATCGTGCGGAAACATCAACTTCACCTGGAGGCCTCCGAGCGGGTTGAGAACGAACGGCTCGCCGACATCCCTCACCTGGCCGTCCGCCAGGTCGTGGTGCGGCCGCGGGTGCAACTTGCCCGAGCGGCGCCACTGTTTTTTTAGGCCGGGCACCAGGGCGGCCTGCTGCGCCAGGCGCTCCTGCGCCGCCACGGCGAAGGTGCGAGCCAGCTCGGTGCGCACGATGGTGGTTGCCCGCGCGCGCGAGGGCTCACCCAGGATCCGCGTCAGGCTGCCGATTGCGTCCGACGGCGTCTGCGCGCCGATCACCACCAGGCCCAGCTCGGCGTTGATCTTGTTCGCCGCGGCCAGGCCGATATCCTTGATCCGGTCGGTCATGAACGCGCGCATCGCCGTGAGCTGCCGGGTGTCGAGATGCGGCAGGGCGGCGGCGACGCGGATCCCG
>SCUB01000025.1 GCA_004297465.1 Xanthobacteraceae bacterium
ATCCGAAGGCTTCAGCCATTTCGTTTCCTCCATAGCTGCTCCGGTTGCTTCCGGCTGGAGCCGTTGCCGGGTGGGGCTTGCACCCACTGGAAAAGCGCCGCCTTGTCACGGCGCACGCCAATTGCGGACATTACTTCCGGCCTCGCGTTGCGCGAACACCCGGCCTAGGTTCGGGTGCCGCCGCTCCTCGGAAAATCAAATCCAATCTTTTAATCGGCACGAGTGTCCTCTCGCAACGCCGCCCCACATATCCCTCACGTACCACCACATCACCGCCTTGTCAGCGTCGACGCCGCCTGGCGGCATCGCGCCACCAGGCCTGTGAACCAGCCGCGGCCTTACGCGACCGGGCGACAACTCTTTCTAGCTCTTCAGAAACGCCCGAAGCGCACCTGGTATGAGGGCGTCAATTTCTTTGTGTAGATTGCCTACATGGTCTAGCGCGCTCGCGCAACACATCAAGGCCAGCCCGACCGGGACATTCATATTGACAGCGCCGTCCTCGGTTCCGGCTGCATGATATGCAAGCTGCACGAGTGCGTACGGCGTGGCATGGGTGCTTTGCGAGAAGTACCGGAAGGTGGTGCCGTAGTGGTCGCGAAACATGCCGGCCCTACCCCAGATGTCTTCCAAAGGTTCAGCGATGTACCGATCTTTCTGTGTTGCGAGGGAGTCGGCTTTCGACTTTGGCAATCCCCGGAACTTGGGGTCCTCCAGCAGTGCGTCTTGCGCGACTAAGAAAGCGCGGCGCGCGTCTTCCTTCGCATTCAACACTTCGGGGACGGATTGATCTGCTCGTTGAAGCAGATCGAGGCGCTTATACACCTGATGGCGCCCCCATAGCCGGCGGCGCAATTGTACTTCCTCTTCGTCTGGTCGCTCGACGGCGAAGTAGTAAAAGTTGATATAGGTTTCCTGCAACGCCCGCGCAAGTACGCTGAGCGCCGGCGCGTTCCATACCGTGCGGCCATCCTGCCTGCGGGCGCGGAGGATGTCGCGCATTCCGGCTGCCAGCGCCCACATATTCTGTAGAAACGGAGTCGCAATCCTGACAGGCTCACTCTCGATGTTTGCGCACGCGCGCACCACGGCCTCAAGGCCTTCCACTAGCGCGGCAAACAGCTTCACATTGTTCTGAAGGCGCTCCAGCGCCGGGGTTGCCGGTTCCACCATGTCTCCTATTACGGGCTATCACTCGGGAAGCCAAGTAAAACAAGTAGGAAGCTTGTCGACGCTGCGTCAGATCGGCATCCGAGCGAGGGCAATGTTCGCCCGATTCGCGTACGCGCGATCCGATCCCCGATCATCTACTCCATAATCGCGCTTAGAGGGAAATTGAATGCTGTATTCCGCATTGTGGATAGCGAGCGCATGGCTTGCCGAGAACGGTGCACGAATTGCCGCGGCCGCCGGGCTTCGTATCCTCGCCGAATGCTTGTTCAGAAAAGCTCTCGCGTTACAGAAACGCCTGCCGGCTAAGCCGTTCATGACGGCTGATGAATATTTTAGGCCGTACCTGACTAGTTTAAAACGCGCCCTCATTCGACACGACATCGCGCTCGTGGAACGCGATCAGGACGTGATCAGTTTGACGCAAGACATAATTCAGCGCGACTCACCGCTAGTCGTGATTTCCGCACCGCCGGGACAAGGGAAAAGCCGCTTTGCGCTGGAACTTGCGCGGAGCGTTGGCCGCGACAGAAGGACCTTCCTGCAGAAAATCTCTTTCCGGGGCGAGAAATGGAAGGCGTATTTCGCAAATACGGCGTTCACCGATCTCTTGCCGCACATCGCAACCTTGCCGCGCGGAGAGCTGGTCGCGCTGTTTTTTGATGATGCACCCAACAGTCCGCACCTTGCGCGGTCCGTCGCGCAGTATGTGGCTTCGAATCCGCAAGGAAAGCCACTTGCGCTTGTATTCACGTCGCGAGGATATCTACTCCCAACGACTCTCGATGCGCTTCCCGCAGCGTTCCTTGGGCGTGTTCGATTGCACAAGCTGAACCGCTTGAGCACCGAAGGAATCGGAAAAATATACGACGCGCTTCTGCCCCGCCTCTCCAGATCAGATAAGCATCGTTTCGTCCACTTAACAAAGGATTCCCCGTTTCTTACGGTATTGCTTTGCGAAGCTCTCCGGTCAGGGGTGCCACTGGCTGCGCAGTTATCCGATGAGCAGTTGCGCCGCCAGCTATGCGACGAACCTATAGAGAAAGCCACCTCTGGCACTGGAGTGGCGATCGCGAAGACCTTAGCCGCCCTTGCCGGAATATGCGCGTTAGCGCCCTTCGACAGGCGCAGTCCAGATCTCCGGGAAGCGATAAAGGATCTGTCCGGCCTTAACGACGCTGAGCTGGATTCCGTGCTCCAGGCGGCGATCAATTCAGGACTTTTCATTGAGTACGGAGCGTCTCGGATTAGGCCAGCCCCAGACCTAGTCGGGGACCTAATTCTCGACAGAGTGCTGGTCTCGGATATCGGAAAGGCTCCGTCCGACATTGCGCGAAGAATCATTCACGACCTTCTACCATTGGACCCAGGAGCCGTCCTAGCCAATATGGCGGATCTTGGCTGGACGAAGGGCGACGCGAGCGTTGATCTAATTGCGCCTGTCCTGAATGACTATAAGTCGGACGCCGTCACCCTCGACGCGTCCGCGCTGTATGCACTGATCGAAAGGCTTGGACCGATAGCTGCGCGCCGCCCCGAGGCAGTTTTGAGCATCATCGAAGCGCTATGGGATCGTATTCGCAAGATCGGACCCATTTCGGACGCAAGCATGCGGGAATGGCGACGCCTTCTAGGCGCGACCGTCCCCGTCCTCGACGGAGCTGCTTATTCGGACAAAGGCTTAGCTAGATCCATGGTGTTGGCTAGGGAGTTTTATAAGAACGCGGCGGCGGACACGGAATATGACAATCACAAACCGCTACATGTTCTGATCGAAATCGCCGGATTTTCGGCCCACCGCCCGCTCGAGCTTACGTCCAGCGCACTTTCCGAACTTGAGCGATGGTTCGATGGAGGCGGCGCCGATGCGGTGGTAGCCCTCGAATCATTGGACCAACTACTCTCGAGTACAGTTAATTGGACCGAATCCAATGCCGGGTCCATGACCTTCAGCAGCCAGAATCTTTCCCTCAACGACAAGGTCATCGAGTTGAGAGGCAGAGCGGTTACGCTGGTTGAGCGCGGCATCCTCACAAACGACCCGAAAATAGCAGTAAAAGCGTTGGAAATGGTGGATGCCTTAGGTAGGTATCGATCCGGTCCCGGATACGCCGTTGACAGTCCTCTTGCACATCAAATTCAAGGGGAGAAGCTTCGGTTGGCGGACTCGATCGAGAAGCTGCTCGCCGCAGGTGCCGGTCATCGGGTCACGCGCGAAGCCGAGAAAAGACTCTGGAATTGGTGGTGCTTCTCGGACGACATCGTCGCCAATCGAAGTGCCGAACTTCTTGCCCGCATTCCGTCCGATCCGGTATATCAAATATCTAAAGCCCTGTTTGGCTCGGATATTCCCCTCGAAACCATCGTTCCGAGCAAAGAGGAAGTTGGCGCACGAGGGCGCCCCGAATATTTCTTCAAGGAAGGCCGTGAGGAGTTTTCGGTGGAGAACGTGGCATCGATCCTAGCCCGCTTGGGCTTCGACGATTCGGTCGCGACTTGGGCTGCGTTCTTGCGCCAGATGTCGATAGGCGAAAATACTCTTAGTTGGCGAGCAAGTAGAGTGTTCGAAGCGCTCGCGCGCCGCGCCCCTGCCGCTGGAATGGCACTCGCGATTGATTTCGAAAATGAAGTCTGGAGCAATTCGGCGATTACACTGCTTTCGACGATTAGAGAAGTTGATCGTGCGTTGTGGCAATTAAGGCTGTCCACGGCCCTTGCGAATTTGGATCATCTGCCTGAAAGACTCAAGATTGCTTGGCTCGCGTCGCTCGACTGGCGAAGGTCGCTCGATGAACAGCAGGTCTTGTTCGTCGACAAGTGCATTGCTTCAGGGCTACCGCGAGTAACCCTAGTGATCGTTGACGATTTAGCGCATTCGAGCGGCTTGCCTTGGGACGAGTCCCTTCGGCGTCTATTCGAAATAGCGGGAGGCCCGCTGGGTGACATTCGCGTGCTCGACCAGATCTTTTCGAAGTTAGTCCATGGCAGACGAGCAGCTGGATTGGCGGTGACCCTAGACGCGATGGACAGGGCAGCGCTGGAGCATTTGCTCGCGCTACCCGCTAAAAATGGTGTGCCGTGGGACAAGCCTCATTGGGTTGGTCCGTATCTCAAGTTGATTGCGGAGCATTACCCGACCGAGTTCTTCGCTTTCTTTAAAGAGGCTTTGAGCAAATTATCCTCTGAGTCGTCGAGCTATTTCCAGATCCTCGGAGCAAGGAATGCTGTAGAGCCGATCAAAGCGCTGCTGGACGGGCGGACTGCAACCCAGCATCTCGCGAATCTATTTGCCATAGCCAGCGAAGACAACATCGCCGGTACATTTGTCCGAGCAATTTTCCGCAACGTGCTGCCCATAAAGGACGAACGCCTCCAGAAGCACGTTGAACAGATTATCAGCATCGGCGAGGTGGTAAAGGCGGCCATACTGCTGTCGGGCTATCGCTTTTCGCTGGATTGGTTGGAGTTGTGTAAGAACAGCTTGGTTTCTGCCGAAAACCTGAGCCTAGAGCACTTCGACGAGGTTTCGAAAATTCTCAGCCCCCCATTTTGGGAGGGAGAGACCAGCCGGTCTCTAGGTCAACCGACGGAGCGGGATCGAGACATCTCGCTGGCGTGCGCGCGGCTAAGCGACGACCTATCCCTTCCACCACGTTGCCGTAGGTTTTTTGAAAAGGAGAAGAACCGGGCCGATCGCGAGATTGCCGACGATCTCAGGTCGGACGAGGAGTTGCTTGGAGAACCACTATAGCCTCGAATAACGAGTGTGCCGCCCGTTCTTTCAACGAGAGCCGGGCTCGCGATGAGACCGCGCGGTAATCGAGGCTGATCCGGGGGTGGAAAAACCGCTTCGCCCCGTCCAAGTCGAAAAGGCTTGAACGTCCGCTCCGCCAACCCGGTTGCAGTGCGGAAGACGCCCTGGAACAAGGGCAAGCTGGTGGGCCAGAAGCCACCGTTGCGCCTCAAGGAGATCTGGGCAATCCGCATCCGTCTGCAGCTCGCCAAGCGAGATCGGGAGCTAGTACTCTTCAATCTCGCATTGGACAGCAAGCTTCGTGGCTGTGACCTCGTGAGCCTGCGGGTCGGTGACGTAGCGCAAGGCAGCCGAGTATCTGCTCGCACCATGGTGTTGCAGCGAAAGACGCAGCGACCGGTCCAATTCGAGCTGACTGAGCAAACACGCGAGGCGATAGCAGCTTGGATCGCCAACGCGCAACTACGGTCGGGAGATTATCTATTCCCAAGTCGAACCAGGCGTTCGCCTCATATCTCCACTCGCCAGTACGCCAGGATCGTTGACCAGTGGGTTAGCTCCATAGGCCTGGACTGCACCGCCTATGGGACCCATACCTTGCGCCGAACGAAGGCGACGCTAATCTATAGACGAACGAAGAATCTGCGAGCCGTGCAACTTCTCCTTGGCCATACAAAGCTCGAAAGCACTGTCCGTTACCTCGGCATCGAAGTTGACGACGCCTTAGAAATCGCTGAGCAGACCGAAATCTAAGTAAATCATGGTCGCTGGCGACCGTCCCTGCGGTCGCTAAGCGGTAGAGTCGAGATGTGGCGCGGTGGCAGTAGGTCCGGCTTGTCTGTTGCCGCCCCTTTCGTCTGGCGGTGCCCGAGTAACCTCGCCGTAACTCCGTTTCCACATCCCGCTCATCGAAC
>SCUB01000003.1 GCA_004297465.1 Xanthobacteraceae bacterium
GCCTTCCACGCCCGCGCCGCCTCGAAGTTCAGATCCCCAAACAGCGCCTCGCACCGCTCGACGATCTTCCCAGTCGCACTCCCGCTCACATCCAGCATCGCTCTATACCCTCCAGGCGAAAAACAGCGTCTTCAACCGACATTTCAGATCATGGCCCGCAGGGAACGCTCGATCCTTGCGGGCCATTTGGGGAACGGATTACTTCCCGGCCTTCGGAATCAGATCCTCGATCATCTTCTCGGTCCACGGCTCGCCCTGGGCGAGCGCCTGGCGCAGCGTCACGAAGTTGATCTCGCGATCGTTCCGGGGACCTTCGTTGAAGGCGCGGAATCCGGTGCGCGCCTCGGTCATCATGTTGAGCGCGAGCCAGGCGCGGCTGTTTTCCTTGTTGCGGTTCCAGGCATCGAGCTTCGGCTTGCGCAACTCCTCGAAGCTCTTGGTCAGGCATTCGGGGAACGTCAGCAGCAGCTTGCTGCACAACTCCTCGACCTTCTGGTCGAGCAGCGAAAGATCGACCGTGCCCTTGGCGAGGATTTCCTTGCCCTTGGCGAGTTCGTCGCCGGTCTTGGGCTCGCCATGGATGATGCGGCCAAACTCGTCGAGATAGCGGTCGGTCACGACCAGCGGGTTGGGCACGAACTTGCCATCAACCTTGAGCGCGGGCACGATATCGAGCACGACGCCGAGGCGATAGGCCTTGTGCGCCGACCACGGCTCGCACAGCGTGCCGGATTCCATCGCGCGTTCGCAGCCGACCATCAGCGGCAGGAAGTCGGTCGCGCCGCCGATCGCCGCCGAGCCGTGCTTGGGACCGGCCTGGCCGAAACGCGCGAGATCCTGCGCCACGGTGAAGTCGCAGGCCATGCCGATTTCCTGGCCGCCGCCGATGCGCATGCCGTTGACGCGGGCGATCACCGGCTTGTCGCAGCCCAGGATGGACGACACCATGTCGTTGAACAGCCGCATGTACTGGCGGTATTCCTGCGGGTTGCCGGCGTAGTATTCGGCGTATTCCTTGGTGTTGCCGCCGGTGCAGAACGCCTTGTCGCCCGCCCCGGTGAACACCACCGCGACCACGTCGCGCGCATTGGAAGCGGCGCGGAAGGCGCGGATCACGCCCTTCACCATGTCGGTGGTGTAGGAATTGAACTGGCTGGGATTGTCGAGCCAGATCCAGGCGTTGTAGAGACCCTCGGCGACCTTGCCGTTCGGCCAGCGGGCCGGGCGCTTCTCGTAGCGCAAGCCGGGCACGGCTTCGAACGGTACGATATCGTGGTCAACGATATGCTTCTTCGACATTGGCGAAGTCCTTATGGCTGAAGTGAGAAATGGAGTTCAGGGGACGAGGATGGCGCGGCGCGTGAGTTTGTGCGCATGCACATCCGCGAAGATCTTGTTGATGTCGGCCAACGGATGCCGCTCGACGAAATCGGCCAGGTTGACCTTGCCGTCGAGCACGAGATCGAGCGCGGCGGGATAGAGATCGGGCGGGCAGCCCCAATTGCCGATCGCGCGCGCGTCGAACGCCATCAGGTTGGAGAGACGCACCTCGACCTTGTCCATGGTGAAGCCGACCACGCACAGGGTGGCGCCGTGGGTCAGCAGGCCGAAAGCGGTGGACTGCCCCACCGCGGTGCCCGAGCATTCGAAAATGGTCCACTCGGTGGTTGGCAGTTTGTTGGCCTTGCAGAACTCGGTGATCTTGGCCTTGAGACTCTTGAGATCGTTCTCGCGGGCATTGAGCGTCAGCGCCGCCGTGCTCTTGCCAATCATCTCCAACTTCTTGGGGTCGACGTCGATGGCGATCACGGTGGCACCGAACGCCTTGGCGATCTGGGCGCAGTAACCGCCGACCCCGCCGACGCCGTTGACGACGGCGAGGAACCCCGGCTTCACGCCGGCGCGCACCACCGCCTGATATGGCGTGGTGACGGCATCCGCCACCACCGAGATGTCGGCCAGCGTCAGGCCGGCCTTGGCAAGACGCTGCTCGTCGACCGGACACAGCCCGAACGAAGGCACCACGATGTGGCTGCCAAAGCCGCCCTGGATGTCGTTGCCCGGCATCTTCTGGTTGCGGCAGATCGCCGGACGGCCACGTTTGCAGACATCGCACTCGCCGCATGGGAATACGGCGGGCACCAGCACCGCGCGGCCGATCCACGATTCCGCACCGGCGCCGGCGGCAACCACGCGGCCGGAAATTTCATGACCCAGGGCAAGCGGGAGCGGCTGGTTGAGACGCACGCCGTCGTACAGATAGCCGAGATCGGTGTGACAAACGCCGCAACCGGCAACTTCGACAACCACCTCGCCAGCCTTCGGCGAAGCCTGGAATTTTTCCTCGACCATGGGCTGGTTGACGGCCGTCATAAGCCAGCGACGGGCCTCGATATTCTGCGTCATTGACGCCCCCCTTTTTTTGTCACACTACGTCCCCGGAACCAGTTGCCGTACCCCATCTTTTTTGGTATTTTAGTATCACAATACTGAATTTGCAAGCGCTCCATTTCTGCGAGCTTTTTGCAACATTCGGTATGAAGAAGAACGGGGCCGCAAGGAGGAAATACTGCGATGCCTTCGCCAACATCGACTTCGATATCTGTTGTGCTGACCGGATCCGGCGGCGCCGGCGTCATGACCGCCGGTCAGACCTTTC
>SCUB01000027.1 GCA_004297465.1 Xanthobacteraceae bacterium
GTAAGCGTCCGGTCAGTAGCCTCTTGACGGCCGGTTTCAGCGTGGCTTTATGCGAGGTGGGCGGACGTTGATCTCGTCGGTGAACTGGCCGGTGGTCCAGGCCAGTTCGATGGCGGTGTCCAGGCGCTCCAGTAACTGCTGCAATGTTTCTCCGGACTTACGCTGTAGCATTGCGAGGCAGTTCTCCTCGTCGTTGGCGATGGCGGCACATGCAATCGGACGCAGGGCGCCAAGCGTGATTTGCCCGCCGTTGTCGATCAACGCGGCGATGTTCGCCAATGGAGGCTGATCGCGCGCAGCTACGCGGCTTGGCGCAGTTCCACGTTGCAAGCGCTTGCGACGTTCCACGGCAGCAGCTCCTCGATTCGGTTGATCGGGTGCTCGGCGATGTACTCGAGCACGTAGCGCAGGTATGCTTCCGGATCGAGGCCGTTGAGCTTGGCGGTGCCGATCAGGCTGTAGATGGCAGCCGCACGCTCCCCGCCCGCGTCGGACCCGCAAAAGAGGTAATTCTTGCGTCCCAGTGCGACCGCACGCAACGCCCGCTCGGCGGCGTTGTTGTCGATCTCGATGCGACCGTCGTCGCGGTAGCGCGTGAGCGCCGTCCAGCGCGTGAGCACGTAACCGATCGCCTTGGCCAATTCCGACTTCTTCGACACGCGCGCCATCGTGTGGCGCAGCCACTCGCGCAATGCCTCGAGCAGCGGTCCGGCGCGGGCTTGGCGGATCGCCGCGCGCTCATCCGGCGGCCGACCGCGAATCTCGCCTTCGATCGCGTAGAGCGCCCCGATGCGCTCCAGTGCCTCGGCGGCGATGGGCGAGTGGTTCGCCTGGTGCAACTCGTAGAAGGCGCGCCGCGCGTGCGCCCAGCAGGCCGCTTCGCGTATATGGCCGCCTTCATAGAGATGGCCGAAACCGGCGTAGGCGTCAGCCTGCAGGACGCCAGCGAATTGTGCCAAGTGGCCGCGCGGGCGCTCGCCGCGCCGGTCCGGCGCGTAGCGAAACAGCACCGCCGGCGGCTCGTCGCTTGCGGCGGGCCGGTCATCGCGCACATAGGTCCACAGCCGGCCCGTCTTGGTGCGGCCGCGCCCCGGATCGAGCACCGGCACCGGGGTGTCGTCGGCGTGGAGTTTCTGCGCCGCCATCACATAGCGCGCCACAGCCTCGATCAGCGGATCGACCAGCCGGAAACAGCCGGCGACCCATTCGGCCATCGTCGAGCGCTCGAGCTGCACGCCTTCCCGCGCGTAGATCTGCGCCTGACGATACAGCGGCAGGTGATCGGCATACTTCGACACCAAGATGTGGGCGAGCAGCCCGGGCCCGGCCAGCCCACGCGGAATCGGGCGCGAGGGGGCCGCGATCTGCACGATCCGCTCACACGCCGGGCAGGCCATCTTCGGGCGCACATGCTGGATGACACGGAAGCGTGCCGGCACATACTCAAGAATCTCGGCGAGGTCCTCGCCGATTCTACGCATCGTCGCTCCACAATCGGGGCAGGCGCACGCCGGCGTGTGTTCAATCCGCGCGCGCGGCAGGTGTTGCGGCAGCGGGCGGCGCACCGGCACTTGCGGCGCGGGCTTCTCGACCGTGACCGGCGCCGGCGCAACGGCCGAGACCTGCAGCTCTTCAAGCCGCAGTTCCAGTTGATCGATCTCGCGATCGAGCTTCTCGGAGCGGTACCCGAACTGCAGGCGCTTTAACTTCGCGATGATGAGCTTCAGATGCTCGATCTCGGCGCGGCCCGCGAGCACCAGCGCCTTGAGGCGCTCTACATCGTTGGGCAGATCATCGCGCGCTGCAGTCATATCGAGCAGAGTAACGCACTGCCGCGACTGGTACAAGCACCTGGCAGAACTGTTACGCCGCCACTTCGGGCCGCCACGTCTTCACCGGCCGGCGCCAGTCGATGCCCTCGAGCAGCATCGAGAGCTGCGCTGCAGACAACGCGAGGCTGCCACTCATCGCCTGCGGCCACACGAAGCGCCCGCGCTCCAGCCGCTTGGCGAACAGGCACAGGCCATCGCCTGACCACCACAGCACTTTGACCAGATCGCCGCGCCGGCCGCGAAACACGAACAAGTGGCCGCAGAACGGATCGGCTTCGAGCGTCATTTGCACCAGCGCGGCCAGCCCGCCCATGCCCTTGCGCATGTCGGTTACGCCCGCCGCCAGCCACACCCGTGTGCCCGCCGGCAGCCCAATCATCGCTTCGCCAGCGCCTCGAGGATCGTCCGAAGCGCCACACGATCCACGGCGCCGCGCACGCGAACGCAGGCGCTCTCCAGTTCGATCTCGATTACGCCAGGTGCAGTGTGCTTTAACCGGAGCATTGCCGGCTGCGCCCTCGCAAGCGGCGCCGGCGCGCTCGGCGCTGACAATGTGACCGGGAGCATCGTCGGCGTCGAGGCCGGCGTGCGGACAAGACGACCGCTCCGATGCTGCACGATCCACCGGCGCACCAGGTTCGCGTTGATGCGGTGAGACAGCGCAACAGCGGCGACTGACGCGCCGGGCACGCTGCACTCCTCGGCGATCTCGAACTTATACTCGGGCGCATAGGTTCGACGACCCGTGCGATTGACGCGAACCCGAAACGCAGCGCCCGGCGGCGCAGACTTGGTGTCCACTATCTTCATGGTGGACACCATCTTCATGCCCACTTAGAAGCAGCTCAAGAGGGTGCTGACCAGACGGTTAC
>SCUB01000023.1 GCA_004297465.1 Xanthobacteraceae bacterium
CCGCGCTATCGCGGCGGACCGATGTTCTATGCCGACAGCGTCGGGCTCAGGAAAATCCACGAGCGCATCCTCGAGTTCAGGAAGGAGCTCGATCCGCAGTACTGGACCCCGGCGCCGCTCATCGAAAAGCTCGCCCTTTCGGGATCGAGCTTCGCCGAGTGGGACAGGTCACGCAGCTAATCGATCGAAGATGGGGTCATTACGTTATATGTTACGCCTCTATTATGGCGTTCTTTGCTGTAAGTCCATTCTAGAAATACCGACCGCAGTTTCTTCTTTCCAGATGCGCGGGGTGGACGCGTGCCGTACCATTCAATAAGCTCGCTGACATACGCGCATCAGAAACTCCCTAGCAGCGACAGCCAGCCGCGCGCGGCAAGATGGCATAGACCCTTAGCGCCTTGGCAGGCCTTGAAGAACTCCACCAATCAATTGCATCATCATGCGCTGCTGTTCCATTTGCTGCATGCGAGTCTGTTGGGAACTCTCTTCTTTTGCGACTTCCATATCGTAGGCCCATCGGGCCGTGCTATTTCCCAGCGTTGCGGACCGACGATAGAGTTCAATTTTTGTTTCGCTAGGGTTCTTGGGAACTGCAAGCCCACGATCAACCATTTTCGGCTAAGCTTAACATCGAGTCGGAATCTTGGAGATCAACGCCCTTTCGAAATAGGATGATGGCCTGATCGGGAGCTTTCTTATCTGCAAAATAAATCCATCCCAGATTATCGAATGCAGCTATTTCCCCGCAGAAAGGGCGACCTTCCGGCATCGTGGGAGGAAGCCTTTTTGGATACCCCGGTGGTCTGATTGTGGGGCTGCGCCGGGCAGGCCAGTGGCCCCTTTCGTGGTCTGGACTGGGCCCTTATCGACGAGATCCAGCGCGCGCCAGGCCTATTGTTGGTTGTTGGCGCTCAAGAAGACGGTGGCCAAGGATTATCAGCCCGGCCGCTTCCTGCTGACCGGCTCCGCCAATGTGCTCACCCGCCGCTTGTCGCGAACTGGCTGGCCGAATGGAAACCCGCGCCGAAATAGCGGGCAAGGCTCCGACCTTCCGAACGCCTGACAGGAAGCGCTGGGACGACCGGGAGGCGGTGCGCCCGGATCGCGGCCCTCTTCCCTTCCTTGAAAGACGGGTTGCGCAGGCAACCCGTCTAGGCCCCACGCCAATAAGCGGGGGGTTCGGCTGTCACAGGCCGCCGGCAGAATGAGGGGATCACCCGCTCTGCACGACCAGCAGTAGGAAGAGCGAGGATACGTCCCCCGGCGCCTCCTTGGAGCTTGGCTTGGGGACCGCAGGCCCCCGCTAAGTGATGATGCAAAAGCCTTGAATAACAGCGGTTTATACCCATTTCAAACTCGCCAAAAAACTCGCCAAATATCCCGCCAAAATTACTCCGTGCAAAACAGTAACGATTTGATATACAATATGATATGTTCAGAGATAAACAAGCCAAAGAACCCGCCAAAGACCGGGGTGAACCCATCGGCCTAATGGAGCCGATGCTGATCAGCGAAGGATCGTCCCGAAGGGGAGCACTGACCGATCTTGCTTTGGAGCTGGGACAGAAGAGCGCTGGTTTCCGGCGCTCCCTGCCTGAAAGCCTGCTGACCTCTCTCGCCGACCTCGTGCGATCGATGAACTGCTACTACAGCAACCTGATCGAAGGGCACGACACGCACCCGATCGACATCGAGCGCGCTCTTAAAGGCGACTACAGCAAGGACACCAAGAAGCGCGATCTCCAGCTAGAGGCCAAAGCCCACATCACGGTCCAGCAATGGATCGACAGCGGCAGTCTGAACGGCCGGGCCATCACCGCAGATGCCATCCGCGAAATCCACAAGCGTTTTTGCGAACAACTGCCGGAAGACCTGCTCTGGGTCGAACATCCCGAGACAAAAGAGAAGATCGAGGTCATCCCCGGCGAATACCGCGACCTTGATGTCGTCGTCGGTCGCCATATCCCCGTCAGCGCACCGGCTGTGCCGCGCTTTCTCAAACGCTTTGAAGAGGTCTACAGCAAGCTCGGCAAGACCGAGACGATCATCGCGGCAGCGGCGGCGCACCATCGCTTCGCGTGGATTCACCCGTTCCTCGACGGCAATGGTCGTGTCGCGCGGCTGATGTCGCACGCCACCCTACTGGAAGCGTTCGACACGGGTGGCGTCTGGTCAATCGCGCGTGGTCTCGCCCGCAACGTCGATGCCTATAAAGGCCACCTTACCGCCTGCGACCTGCCGCGCCGCAACGATCTCGACGGCAGAGGTCATCTGAGTGAAGAGACGCTGACGGATTTCACCACATTCTTTCTGACCACCTGCATCGACCAGGTCACCTTCATGGAACGCCTTATGCAACCCGATCGACTGCGCACACGCATCCTGCTGTGGACGGAAGAGGAAATCCGGCTCGGCAAACTGCCGCACAAGTCCGGCGCGATCCTCGAAGCCGCGCTCTATCGCGGGGAAATCCCGCGCGCGGAAACACCGGCTATTTTCGAAGCCAGCGAACGTAGCAGCAGCCGCTTCGTCTCCTCCCTCTTAGAGCGGGGCGTGCTCACCTCAGAGAGCACGCGCGCGCCACTGCGTCTTGCCTTCCCTGCGGCCCTTGCCTCACGCTGGATGCCTGGATTGTTTCCGGAGAAGACGGGCTAAGGTACAATTATGGCTTATAGAAAATGCGTATACGTAATTGGTGCAGGATTTTCTGCCGGCCTGGGATACCCGCTGACCAGCGACCTACTTATGCGCTTATGGGGGCCGCGGTCTGGCTGTCAAAAGGGGTTTTACTGGTCTCGTAGGATGACGGCGTGCCGCGCGCGAAATACGGCACGTGCCGCAAATCCGGATTTCCGATCAGAAGCCATGTCTTCGGCATGGGAGAACTCTCCGCAAAATGGGAGAGCTGGCGATCCGCTTGGTTGCCGCTTCATCTGCGGCCGCATCGTAAAAAAGACCACCTTGCCCGGATCGGCAGGTTGGTGAGGTGCCAGCCCTCGTCGTGATGCACAGCCAAGTATCGAGTGTGACGCCTGGCTGGTCAAGAGTACAAGGTTAAACTGTGCCACGGGCTAACGGGACCGCGCGAGAACCACCGACCTTCCGCTCTGCGCCAAAACCGGCACGGCATCAGCCGCGACGATTGTTCTTCGGCTTGCGTTTCGCATGCGACGCAGTTGCCAGATGTGGCTTTCCAGTGTGGGCAGGCTTGTTGCGATGCTTGTTTTTCTTCTCGGAGTCCAGTGTTTTGCCAGATCTCACGCCATTTTCCTCGCGGGGCTTGCCGTAGTGCTTCTGCTCTGTCGCGCCATTGGAATTGTCGCCGCGATGTGTGCCGCGATCGCTGTCTCCAACTTCGCGCCGAGGCTGATGTGAGCGCCGTTCCGAAGGCGCATGATCCCGGGCGGCATCCGCCAGCGGCTCGATGCGGATATTATCTTCCTTGTCCGGACGCCGGACCTTGGCGGCGAAGGATGCCGCGACCCGCTCGGAAATTTCGAACTCGGTCGCCGTGTCCAGAACGCGAATCGTGCCGATATCCTGCTTCTCGATACCGCCACGACGACAAATCATCGGCAGGAGCCAGCGCGCTTCCGCGTTTTTCCGGCGTCCAATGGCAGCCCGGAACCAGACCCCGCCCTCGTTCATCTCGTGACGCGCAGATGATTTTCGCGTCTTTGACCGGGGCTCGGCCGAGCGATCGTCGCCGCGCGGCGATCGGATACCCTTGTCTCGACCGCGATCGTCACGAGGCCGGCCGCTCTGGCCGGGATCGAGAATGTCTTCCGGCGACGGAAGCCGCGCGCGGTACAGCCGGGCGAGCGCCACGGCGATATCCTCGGGCGAGCGCTGGGCAAGCAAGGCCTGCGCCAGTAGCAGATCGTCGTCCGTCGTCTCCTCGGCCAGCAGGGGATCGCGCAGCATACGCTCCTGATCGAGGTTGCGAATTTCATCGGGCTGGGGAGCCGTGCCCCAGGCGGCATCGATACCGGCCAAATTCAGCAGTAGTTCAGCGCGCCGCCGTCGCGCCGGCGGCACCAGCAATACGCTGACACCCTTTCGACCGGCGCGGCCGGTACGGCCGGAGCGATGCTGCATGACCTCTGGATCGTTGGGAATATCTGCGTGAATAACGAGATCAAGGTTCGGCAGATCAATGCCGCGCGCCGCCACATCGGTCGCCACGCAGACTCGGGCACGTCCGTCCCGCAGGGCTTGCAAGGCCTGCGTTCGCTCGTTCTGCGTCAACTCTCCGGAGAGCGCGACCACCGAGAAGCCGCGCTCCAGAAGCGTCGCCTGCAAATGCCGGACGGCATTTCTGGTGTTACAAAACACCAGCGCACTCGGCGATTCAAAGAATCGCAAAACATTGACCACCGCATGGTCGACATCGCTGGCGGCAATTCTGATGGCACGGTACTCAATATCGTCATGACCGCCTTCGTCGCCAGCGACCTCGACCCGAAAGGCTTTTTGCTGATATTGCTTTGCCAGCGCGACGATGCCGCGCGGTAAAGTCGCCGAGAATAACAACGTGCGGCGCGTTTCCGGCGTGGTCTTGAGGATAAATTCCATATCCTCGCGAAAACCGAGATCGAGCATTTCATCGGCCTCGTCGAGCACGACCGCCTTCAGTTCCGAGACGTCGAGACGCCCGCGCCGCAAGTGATCGCACAATCGCCCCGGTGTGCCGACCACGATGTGGGCGCCCTCGGCAAGCTCGCGCTGTTCGCGGCGCGGATCCATGCCGCCGACGCACGAGACGACGCGCCCATTCGCGTATTGATAAAGCCATGCGAGTTCGCGATGGACCTGCAAGGCAAGTTCGCGCGTCGGCGCGACGATCAAGGCATGCGGCGCGGCCACCCGCTCGAACCGATCGACGCCACCCAGAAGGTTTTTTGCAATGGCCAGCCCGTAGGCGACCGTCTTGCCGGATCCGGTTTGCGCCGAAACAAGAAGGTCGCGATCAACAGCTTCGTCCGCAAGCACGGCGATCTGAACTGGGGTCGGCTGATCGTAGCTGCGCTCGGTTAAAGCTCGGGCGAGTGGCGGTGGCGTCGTCGGAAATGACACGGGATGATAAACCTTGGGTTGGCGTTCAGCCCCCATCACATCGAATCGAACGGAACAAAGCTGCGTGCTGGCAGATGCACAGCTTGATATGTGGGGATTTAATTGAGATGGAAGCACTTTACGCTAAAGACCGGCAAAAGACCATGGCCCCGGCCTGCATATATCCCGCATGAGCCAGCGCGGGCGAGCAGCGTCACCGGCACGGCGAGGCCGAGCGCCTCGAGTGGGACGAGTCGCGCAGCTAATCGATCGGAGATAGGGTCACTACGTCACGCGTTACGCCAAACGCCCTTATCCCGTATCTCGTATGCGCTGAGGCGCAAATTCATGTTCCCGATGTCCTGTCCAGCGCTTGAACAAACCATGTTCGATGCCAACCTGATCGAGGGCCTTGCCTATGCTCTGGTGGATGATGTCCATGATGGTTTCAGGTTGATGGTAAAATGCCGGCATCGGCGGCAGGATGATGGCGCCATAGTCGGCGGCGCGGCTCATCAGGTCTAGATGGCCTTTGTGCAGGGGCGTTTCTCGCACCATCAAGACCAGCGGGCGCCGCTCCTTGAGGGTGACGTCGGCGGCACGCACGACAAGGTTGCCGGTAAATGAGTTGGCGACGGCCGAAAGCGTCTTGATGGTGCATGGCGCGACAATCATGCCGCGCGTTCGGAAGGAGCCGCTCGCGACGGCCGCGCCGACGTCCTTGTTATTGTAAACGACTCTGGCCAGCGACTTGACGTTCTCAAGGGAATATTTGGTTTCGATGGACAGGTTGAGGCCGGCCGCCTCGCTCAGGATGAGATGAACCTCTTCGTCGAGGGATTTGAGTACGCGCAACATTTCGACGCCATAAATCACCCCGGTAGCCCCGGTAATGGCGACAACCAGAGGCAGTTTCTTGGGCGTCCCGGACATACTGATTCTCCCTCAACTGGTCTGCGCCGCTACGGCGCTCTTGCTCGATTCAGCGACGGCGAATCCCGCTTTCTCAAGCGCCGTCACCACACCCGCAGGGTCGTCCGATTGAAAGCGGAGGATTACTGATTTTTCTTCTTCCTTCGCGTGATGCTGTTCGACTGGGTAGATGGCGCGCAATGCGGCGCCGGCCGACACCGCGACATCGGCAATCCGTCCGAGCACCCCGGGGCCAAGCTTGAGTGGCGCCAGCGTGATTCCGTTGCGTCTTTCCCACGCGCCCACGCAATGCGCCGCCAGTTGAAAAATTTCATTGGCCGATATGACGCCAACCACTTTGCCTCTCTGCAGCACCGGGAATTGCGCTACACCCAGTTCGCGTCCCTTGCGCAAGCACTCCTCGATGGAATCATCCATTTCTACGGTTGCAGGGTTGCGCACCATGACATCGCGCACACGCAACCGGGTGACAAAAAAATTCATCTCATCGGCGCTCTGGGTGCGCATGACAAAGTGTCCCATGCGCAGCAAATTGGCGCGTGTCATCAGCCCGCGCAGGCATCCGTTCGCGTCCACCACCGGCAAAGCGTGCAACTTGTTCTCGCTCATCAACCGCTTCGCTTCAGATACCAACACGTCGCCGCTTACTGTCATCGGCTGTGGTTGCATCCAATTGCCCACAATCATGACGCACCCCTCCTGGAGATGACCTTCTCCCAAGCCACGCAGCGACCGGTCATGGCGTTATCTATGCCGCCACTCGCGCCAGCATCGAGAACCGCGGCTGACCCGCGCAAGAGCACCGGGCTTGTCATCAGTGGACTTTCGCGCGTCGATACAGCTGGACGAATTCATCGACCGCGGCGCGAGCGAATTCCGCCGTGTAGAGGTGCAGGTCGACCTCCTTGACGCGCTCGGGATGGGTGAGCTTCTGCTTCAGACGAGCGACGAAGGCACCGTCGGCGACCGGGTCGTAGATGGGCCGGCCTGGCTTGTCCAAGGACGACCATCCCTGCAACGGGATCAGGAACGTCCACTGCCCATTGGCGCGATTGAGCCTGTCGGCGATGACATCGGCAGCCTGGCGCAATTCTTCGGCGGTGGTGCGCACCTGAACACGCAGTGCGTCCTGGACATATTGTACGCGATCACGCGTCTTCTCCAGCATGTCGGCGCGACCGCCGTACGAGAGAATATCGAGGCCGCAGGGCGCAAGCACCATCGGAATCCCCTTGTTTACCGCCGCCAGCAGTCTCTCCGGACCAGGATCGCGATTGCCCTTGAAGAGATTCTCGATGACGCCGCCGATGCAGATATCGAGCACGCCATGGAAGGCGCCGTCGCGAATCATTTCTTCCATGGCCTTGTCGCCCTTGCCCTGGGCGTGGCAGACGATGGGCGTGAAGCCCGCGTCCTCCATCATGCCGAGCGCCACCTGCACCGCCATCTCGCCGAATCCGAACGACGACACAGCGACACAGGGCCGATCGAATTCGATCTTGGTCCCCTGAGTCATCTCGACCATGCCGCAGATGGCGCCGGTGGCATTTATGATTTGTGCCTTGAGCAATGGGTTCGTTCTTACAATGTCGAGCACCGTGTGGTGCATGGTGATGTCGCGAGTTCCGACGTATTTGTCGATATAGGCGGGGTGCGCCGCCATCGGAGAGGCCATGAGTTTCGGTATGCCGAATGGAAGGCTCTTCATGATCGAGGTCGCCACCAGGCTTGATGTGCCGCCTCCAATACCAATGATGCCGTGCACGCGACCGGCGCGCAGCAGATCGCCGACAATCGCAGTCGCCCCCTTGATCTGATTGTTGGTCGCCGTGTCTCGATCGGACCGATATTTCTCGCGCACGACCTCTATCGACAGCCCGCCTCGTCTCGCCACATCCTCGCAAGTGATGTCGCCGGGGAATGGCGGCGGCTCCTCCATGCTGAAGTCGAGCAGAATTGCCTCATGTCCTCTGCCTGCAATCAAGTCCTTGACGAAGACGATCTCCTCGCCGCGCGTGTCCAGGTTGCAGATTATGACGATACCCTTTTTATGCTTTTCCATCATTGGCCATCTTGCAGGATCGTTGAAGGTTCGTCGCCGACGCTTTTTTGCGCCGGCGACGAGTCGTGAACGAATTACTTGGCCTTCTTGACCTGGGGCCGCGTCAATCGGTCGATCATGCCCGCGACGGGGCTGACGCCATCGAACCCGTACTCGTTCCAACGATCGGAAACTTTCTGTAGAACGGTGCGGTCCATGAAAATTTCATTCGGCTTATTGGCCCACTCGAACGGCGTGCACGCATCGAGGATGATGCGACTGACGATGTCGCGCTCCTCGATAGGCAGGCCGGGATCAAGCGGTGTCGAGCGCCCGCGGTCGATGATTTGCGCCGATCGTTTCGGATCGAACCGGGTCGCCAGCGCCCACCAGACGCGATCCCAGTCGTCGGCCTCGATATCGTGGTCGACGGTGATCACGCCTTTGACGCCGTAATGCCCGGTGGTTGAGGCAATGACGGCGTTGCCGACGTGGTTGGAATGGCCGGGATACATTTGTTTGACAGACACCACGACCCAGAACCGGCCCGTCGCTTCGGGCGGGAAATACACGCTCTGGATACCAGGGACCTTCATGGTTTCGAGATCGTGCCAGAGCGTCGCGGTACGGTTAAGCGACTGGATCATGTGAATGTCGTTGATCGGCTTGCCGACGGTGGTCGACCACATGACGGGATTATTGCGATGCAGGATGCGCTTGATGCGAAGCACCGGCTTGGGATAGTCCTTCCCCTTGTTGCCAGAGTAATAGCCGGTGTATTCGCCGAAAGGCCCTTCTTCCATCACTTCGTTGGGGTCGATCCAGCCTTCGGCGATAATTTCCGCGTTTGCCGGCAGCGTCAGTCCGGTGAGATCGGACTTGAAGACCGGCACCGGCGCTCCGCGGAGGGAGCCGGCGACCTCATACTCATCGGTCTGGGCGCTGACGAGGGTCGACCCCGCGAGGAACAGCACCGGATCAGTGCCGACCACATAGGCCGCCGGCATGAGTTCGCCGCGAGCCTGATATTTCTTCATATGCATGTCGCCATGCTTGCCCTTGATGATCTGCGAGCCGAGGATATCCTTACCCAGAACTTGCGCACGATAAGTGCCCAGGTTTGTCCAGCCGGTATCGGGATCGCTCGTCACAAGGAATCCTGACGTGCAAAAAAAACGACCGCCGTCATCGGGGTAGAACCAGGGTGAAGGGAACATCTCGATATCGATCTTGTCGCCCGTGATGACGTTTTCCATCACCGGCGGCTTGTCCACGAATTCCGGCTTGACCATCTGCTTCGTGGTCAGTTCCATCCACTTCCTGGACAATTGAGACATTCGAAGTCCAGGATCCTGCCCGAGCGCGATCGCCATCCGCCGCGGCGTTGTGAAAGCACTGGTGAAAACCGGAATCTCGTAGTCCTTCACGTTCTCATACAGCAGCGCCGGTCCCTTCTGCTCTTCGTTGACCTTCGAGACGTGGCACAACTCGAATTTCCAATCCACGTCCGTCTTGACGCGGTGCAGCTCGCCAGCCTCGTCCAGCGCTGCAATATAAGTGCGAAGATCGTTGATCATTGTTGGTTCACTCCAGGATGAAGACGAGCGCGATTTGTAATTTGCTGAAAAGTTACCGGAGGCCCCGCGCCATTTATCGCCTCAGGTCTCTTGCCCGCATAGTCGAGGGGCTGCCCCTCCATTTGCCGATGACGGCCCGTTCTGAAAGCGTGTTCATGATCGCCTCATTCGATGGCGCGAGGAATTAGCTGAGCTTTCTGCCGGCAAGCATGCCGGCGAGGATATAGTCCATGGCCGACGTCTCGACGGGAGCGCACCGCGGCGTCTTCTTCTCGGCCCAGACTGTTTCAGGACGGGCCTGGAGAATGAAAATATTGCTGCCTGCGGGTAAATCCTTGTCCACGGACCACTCGATATCCATCGGCCGGCCGTAATGTTTTTCTATCTGCTTGCCCATCCAGGCCAGCTCGGTGATCTCGTCATCTGTCAGCGATTGAATGTTCCGTCGCTCGATCGGAACTTCCATGGCGTATGAGACCTGGTTTTTCAGGTCGACCGTGTAGCAGATCTCCTTCTGGGAGATGGTGCGGTCGATGATATCCAGCGTCACTTTGTTCACCGCGAAATGGTCGGGCGTCACTTCGCCCGAGACAACGGATTCGCCAAAACCGAAATTGGAATCGATGACGATGACCGAACGATCGCCGTTGATCGGGTGAATGGTGAACATCACCCCGGCGGCGTAGGAGTTCGCCATCTTCTGCACGCCGACGCTGATGGCCATTTGCTCGTCGCTGTAACCACGATTGGCGCGGTAGGAGATCGCTCTGCCGGTGTACAGGCTGGAGATGCAGCGGCGCATGTGATGAAGCACCTCGTCAGCACCGCGGATCCAGAGGAAGGTGTCCTGCTGGCCCGCGAAACTCGCCCCTGGCAGATCCTCCGCCGTAGCGCTCGACCGCACCGCCACCGGCGCCGCCGGAATGCCGCAACGCACCGACAGTTGACGGTAGCGTTCCGCCACCAGGTCCTCCAGTTGCTCGGAAAATGGTTGCGCCTCAATGGCCGCCCGGATGGAGGCGCTGGCCCGCTCCAGCGCCTCCAGATCCCGACAATCGAGCTTCTGCAACAGGAACTGCATTTCCCGCTCCAGACCGGATTCGGCCATGAAGGCACGGTAGCCCGCGGTGGTCAGGGCAAATCCAGGCGGCACGCGCACGCCTGCATGGATCAATTCGCCCAGCGACGAACACTTGCCGCCGACAAGAGGCACCGATTCCTTCCGGCATTCCTCCAGCCAGCAGATGAGCGGCTGCCCCTCTGATGCCACCGCTGCCATGGCGACCTCCTTCTCAGCGCTCGATGGAGACGACGCCCGTGGAGCCATCGACCCGCAGCATCATCCCCGAGGAGATCACCTTGGTGGCGTGGCCGGTGCCGACGACAGCCGGCATGCCGTATTCACGGCAGACGATGGCGGCATGGCTCATGACCCCGCCGACATCGGTGACGCATGCCTTGATCTTGGCGAACGCCGGCGCCCAGGATGGCGACGTCGTCGGCGCCACGAGAATCTCATCCTCCTGCAGTTCGCTGACTTCGGCCACCGTCCTGCACACCCGCGCCCGTCCTTCGACAATTCCCGCGCTGCCGGCAAAACCCTTCAGTTCAACTATGCTGGAAAGATCCTTGACCTCCTGGACGGATGACCAGTCGGCGAGCGACTTGTTGGTGACGCCCCAAAGCACGATCGTGAAGGGTTCCTGGATCAACTCCGGCGCGGTACCGATCGCAGGCGGTGCACTCCATTCCTTGAACTTCTGCATTACACCTTTGCGCCAGCCAATCTCCTTCGGCCAGACAGTCACGCCGCGCGGGGTGACGCCCGTCGCCCAGGCGGTGACCACATCCCATAATGCCTGTTTGATCTCGTCACGGCGCAGCAGCCAGACGTCTTCGATATCCTCGATCACGCCATGATCCTTCATGACCGCCGCCACTTCGCGCATCTTGTTCCAGAAGACCGAATGGAACCAGTGCTCGACGTAGAACAGATGGTTTTCGACGTAGGGAAATACGGTTCTGGCGGTGGCGAGCAACTCATCGAACTGCTTGCGATCCTCATCCCGCTCGATCAGTCCGCGGTACTCGGCCGTAACGCGGTCGCGTTCCGCACGGACCTTCTCGGTGGGCCGCTCAATCGAGACGCCCTGCTGAAGTTTCCCGATGTATGTGGCGATGCCGCTGAGCGGAATGTTCATCTGGTCGTTCCAGCTCCGATCGTGGTGGAACCAGCCGGTGCCCGTGGAAACGTTAAACCAGGGTTGCCGCACCTTGTTCAGCGCCGCGAGCCATTCGTCGCCGCGCTTGGTGTTCTTCTTCAGCGACGCTTCCACCACCTCCCATTCCGGGCTCGAGGTGAACGTCGAATCCAGACCCAATTCGATTGCGAGCTTCGCCAGACGCTTCAGTTCGTCGTCCGGCTGGTACATCATGACGTCGATGCCCGAGACCATTTGCGTGACGCGCTGCGTCGGTATGCTCGGAAATAGCTTCTGCACGAAATCGAGGAAGAAGACGTAGGCGGCATAGCCGAGGTTGAGAAACTCGAAGTGATACTGCCAGCATTTGATTCCGAGATTGATCAGATCGTCGTAGTTCTTCAGCAGGTGATACCCCTGCGATTCGCCACACGCGTCGTTGACAACGCTCAGCGACTCCATATCGGGCAAAGTGGGAATCCTCAGCGCCTCCAGTTCCCGGATGGTCGCTTCCATCTTGATCTTCCACTTGGCCTCGAGCTCGTCCCAGTTCTTGTAATAATGCCCGGCGCGCTCCATGAAGTGCGGCACGCGGCGGCCAATCTCGTCAGGATCCTTCACCGGCACGGGCGAAATGTAGACATAGCCATTGATGATGCGGTGATCGACGCCGCGAACCGGCGGCACCATGAATATGCGATTGTTGTATTGCGACAGCGCGAGATACCACGCCTCGTCCCAGATCGTGTCGAAGGGATAGAGCGCCTCTGGATAGTGCAGCGCATCATTGAACCAGAAGGTGTCCTTTTCGTACTGGTTCCTGACCGGATCATCGCTGACGAACTGATAATGATAGGGATACATCCGTTCCCAGCCCTCGGTGCCCGGGATTGTCTTGGCTTTCACGTCATGCGGATCCGGAAATTTCATCGCGCTTCCCCCTTGATGCTCAAAATCTCATTCGCCTTGTTTTTTGTGTTCGAAATTTTAATCGACACGATTTGGCCATCCTCTCTAAGCATGGCCCATGCCAGAGATGCGGCGACGCAATTGATTGGATATCGCAAAGTTGGGAACAAGTTTTGGATTCGTCTCAACGCCCTGCAAACGTGGCGTTTTGCGCCCATCGCTGCACCGCACCCGGCATCCGCGCAGGGCAATGTTCCGAGCCAGGACTGAAATTGTCGCTTGATCAGTTAGTGAAATCGCCAGACGTCGCGGCAACGATTTCACGATTTGATTAGGCGCTACTCGCGCCAGGAAAGAGCCCCGGGCGGAACGCCGGAACCGGCATCCGAATCCGCTTTTCGGAATTCTTTGGGTAGGCTATCGTTTCTGCGAAAAGAGCGCATCAACCGCCCAACTCGGAAGCACCACGAGAGCAGAAGGGATGAAGCCAAAATCGCGCGGCGGGGTACGAAGCGGCCTCGGAAGCGGCAGCGATGACTTGCGCGCGCGCGTACACTTCGAGGCGGAGAGCGGTCAGATCTGGCTGCACGAGCGCCGCATGCTTTTGGTCCACGCCGAGGCCCAGGCCTTGCTGCGCAAGGAGCTGATCGACAGTCTCGGCATGCCCCGCGCGCAAGGACTGTTTTCACGCATGGGCTACCAGGCTGGCGCGCGCGACGCCGAGATGGTGCGCGTGCGCGCCGAGAGTGCCAGCGACGAAGAGGCCTTTATGACCGGGCCGCAGTTGCACACGCTGGAAGGGGTGGTGAAGGTAACCCCGATCAAGCTGGAAATGGATCGCGCCGCAGGCAGGTTTTACGGCGAATTTCTCTGGGAAAATTCCTGGGAAGGCCAATGGCATAAACGTTTCTATGGCATTCATGACGAACCGGTTTGTTGGTCGCAAATTGGTTACGCATGCGGTTACACCACGGCTTTCATGGGCCGCCCGGTGCTCTACAAAGAGGTCGAGTGCGTCGGCATGGGCCACGCCAATTGCCGTATAATTGGCAAGCCCGTCGAAGAATGGGATGACGGCGCCGAGTACGATCGCTTCTTCGACCGCGAGTCGATCGCTGACCAGTTGATCGACCTGCAGACCCAGGTCGTGCAGTTGCGCTCGTCGATCAACGAAAAGGACAGGCTGCCGGCGGAAATGACCGGGAACTCGCCTGGCTTTCTTGCCGCCTATGAACTGTTGCAGCGGGCCGCCAACAGCCAGATCACAGTGTTGCTGCTGGGGGAGACGGGCGTCGGCAAGGAGCTGTTCGCACGCGCGCTCCATGACCGCAGCGCTCGCAGCAAGGAACCGTTCGTCGCCGTAAATTGCGCCGCCATTCCGCTGGAACTGGTGGAATCTGAATTGTTCGGCGTCGAGAAGGGCGCCTACACTGGAGCCCTTGCGTCGCGACCTGGGCGCTTTGAACGCGCCAACGGCGGAACGCTTTTCCTTGACGAAATCGGAGACCTCCCACTGGCGGCTCAGGCCAAGTTGTTGCGCGTGCTGCAAGAAGGCGAGATTGAGAGGCTCGGCGACGGCAAAACGCAGAAAGTGAACGTGCGGCTGGTCGCCGCCACCAATGTCGATCTCAAGGAGCTCGTGCGGGAGCGGAAGTTTCGTACGGATCTGTACTACCGGCTCAACGCATACCAAATCGACATCCCACCCCTGCGCGAGCGGAAAGAGGACATTTCCCTTTTGGCCAAGAATTTTCTTGCCAAATACGCGGCGATGTACGGCAAGAAACTACGGGGGTTCAGCGACAAGGCCAAACGAAGCCTGCTGGCCTATTCGTGGCCGGGCAACATCCGCGAACTGCAGAACTCAGTGGAGCGTGGGGTGATCCTGGCGGCGAATAATTCCCATGTCGAAGTCAACCACCTGTTTTCTTCCTGTGGGGACGACGAGCCGCGGAAGTTCAACTTCGACGTCAACGGCGATCTAAGCATGTGTCGCAACGAGAGCGCGGTTCATCTCTGCGACGCCGTCTTCAATGGGATTATGACGCTGGACCAGGTCGAGGATATGCTGCTCGATGCCGCGGTCGACAAGGCGCGGGGCAATCTCTCCTCCGCCGCGCGCATGCTGGGTCTGACGCGACCGACGCTTGCTTATCGCTTGAAGCGGCGCCAGGACAGGAATGCGGCGCAAGACACCGAGGCCGAGGATGAAGGCGCGAAGGCGCCGACGCCGCTGTGAACTAAGCAAACTTGCGCCAGCGCAGCCGACATGAAGTTGCCGCCTGCGTTCGCAATGCCAAACGATCCGGCTTCAAACTGCTGCGATCAGCCGCAAAACGACTCGCCGCGCACGACCATTCTTCAGCGCTCGATGGCTATCAGAGCAATGACCCGAAGCGGGGAAAGCGCCAGCCGACCATCGGTCGCCGACCCCTAACTCGGCGGCAGCCGCGCCAAATCCACGAGTTGCGTTGCTTTTCCACCAGGCGTGCCGTCCATGTTGCCTAGTCGAGCTCGTAAACGACCCTGCGACTGGATGGCTCGACGAAATACACGCGGTTTTCAGAATACACATATCGGTATTTCGTGACGGACGGGCCCCAATCGGACGGCACCGCGCGGAGTTCGACATCGTCCGGAAGCGTCGCACCGACAGTAATACGTTCCCTTACGGTGACCGGAGCGACCCGTTCCTTAACTACATATTCCTTGATGCGAGTACGCTGCTCCGGCGCGAAGTTGATGCCCGCGCTCAAGGGACCGACTTGGATGCCCACACCCTGCGCGAATGACGGGGATGACGGGGATGACGCTCCGAGAGTGAGTACCGCAATGGCAGCGGACGCGATCAAAGTACTTTTCATAGACGCCTCCTCAGGCTGACGGTTGACCCGCAGACCCGCAATTGAAACTCACCGCGGACGGATTTGTTCCTGGTTCCGGGTACAAACTCACGAGCGCCAAGACGCCTATGTCGGAAGTTTTCTGGCGGCACGAGGCCGTCTTCGATTTCCGGTCATCCCGTTACGCCGGCGGCGATTGACAGCGATCCCAATCATCGGATCCGGCACCGGCTAACCCACGAGATTTGCCCGCGGCTCGTCCTTGGCCAGCACATGCATCTGACCATCCCATCGTTTTGCGAACGGCGCCGAGATTCCAAACTGGTCAAGCGCCCGCGCAACGACATGGTTGACAATATCATCAATCGATTTCGGATGATTATAGAAGGCCGGCATCGGCGGCACGATCACCGCCCCCATGCGTGACAACTTGAGCATGTTCTCAAGGTGCACCTCCGAAAGAGGCGACTCACGCGCGATCAGGACCAGCTTTCTCCGCTCTTTGAGGACGACATCGGCAGCGCGGTGCACGAGGTGCTCGCCGTAGCCATGGGCGATACCGCCGAGCGTCCGCATCGAACACGGAATCACCACCATTCCTTCTGTAAGGAACGATCCGGACGATATCAAGGCGCCCATGTTGGCCGAGTTGTGAAAAACGCTCGCCAGATCGCACACCTGCTTGAATGTGTATGGCGTCTCATGCTCGATCGTTCGCTGGGCCCATTTGCTGATGACGAGGTGTGACTCAATGTTGCAGCTTTTGAGCACTTCGAGCAGCCGGATCCCGAGGATCGCCCCCGTCGCTCCTGTCATGCCAACGATCAGACGCCGCATCTTTTTGTTTCCTTTGTCTTTAGAGAGCAACGCTCAGTCATCTTCGCCAGGGTATCAGGATCTTCTCGATCTCATTGAGGATCGCCGTCACGATGAACCCGATAATCGCGATGACAAAAAGGCCAACATACATCTGCTCCACGGCAAACGTTTCCCACGCGCTCCAGATCATGTAGCCGAGACCGCTTTTTGCGCCGATCATCTCGGCAATGGCGATAAGCACGATACCCATCCCGATGCCCAGCCGCACGCCGGTCATGATGAATGGAAGCGCGCCCGGCAATGCGATGGTCCGGAAGGTATTCCAGCGGCTGGCCTTGAAGGTGCGCCCGACATCCAGATAGATCTTGTTGATTTCCAGCACGCCGGCGGTGGCATTGATCGCCACCGGAAAGAACACGCCGACCGCGACCATGAAAATCTTGGAGCCTTCGCCGAGCCCGAAGATCAGCAACGCAAGCGGCAGGATCGCGCTTTTCGGGACTGGATAGGTCGCGGCGATCAGCGGGTCGACGAGGGCGCGGATCGGACTGCTCAGCCCCATGATAATTCCGAGGAAGAGCGCCGGCGCGCCGCCAATAATCGAACCCAGCGCCAGGCGCTGCAAGCTGGCCATAGTATGATGCCATAACTCGCCTGACTTGAGCAGCGTGACCATGGTCGCGAAGATGCTTGTCGGTGCCGGGAAAAAACGAACGTCGATGATGCCGGTCCGGGCCAATGCTTCCCATAGCAGCAGGAGCATGAGCGGCGAGGCAAGGCTGATCAGCCGGTCCCGTCCAACCAAGCCCAACAAACGGATTCTGAGCGTTGGCTTGCGAACGGGTGCCCCTCTCATGCCTTGCATCCTCTCGCCTCGTCCAGTTTGCGCGCATGCTGGACTTCCTCACGCAGGCTCGTCCAGATTTGATAGACCAGATCGCCGAAGATCGGATCCTTTTGCAGGTCCATCACGCTGCGCGGGCGCGCCAGCGGCACCGGCAGAATCGTCTTCGCCCGGCCCGGATGAGCCGTCATGATCATGATGCGATCGCCGAGGATGACCGCCTCATCCACGCTGTGGGTGATGTAAATCACCGTCTTCTTGTGCTCTTCCCAGATTTGCAACAACTCTTCCTGCAGGAGAAGTTTGTTCTGGGCGTCAAGCGCCGAGAACGGCTCATCCATGAGGAGAATCTCGGGATCGTTCGCGAACGCGCGCACGATAGAGACGCGCTGACGCATGCCGCCGGAAAGCTGGTGCGGGTAATGGCCGGCGAATTTCGTCAAGCCGGTGCGATCGAGGTAGTGGCCGACCACCTCCTTGATCTGCGCGCCCGGCGCGTTGCGCATCCGCAAGCCATAGGCGGCATTGTCCCAGACGGTCATCCAGGGAAAAATCGAGTCGCCCTGGAACACGACCGAGCTTACCGGGCGCGTCGAGCCGGCCGGAACAACGACATCGATAGAACCCTCGGTCGGCATCTCGAGACCGGCGAGGATGCGCAGCAGCGTGGTCTTGCCGCAGCCGGAAGGACCGACGATCACAAAGAACTCGCCATTGGCGATATCGAGAGAGATTTGATCGACCGCCGTCACGGGGCCGAAGCGTTTTGACAGATTGCCGACACGGATGGCGTGGCCGGCTGAAATATTGTCAGCTTCGATACTGCGCATCAGCACGGCGCGCGCTCCATGAATTATCGGCAGGCACGCTGAATCATCGTCCGGCCACCGGCACGTGGGGTCCGAGTTCTTTCACGGCGGCTTGCACGAACGACAGGTCGACGACCTGATCGACCGTGACCCCGCCGGACACCTGACTTTGCGCGTGAAAGAAAGCCCAATCCTTTTTAAGACTGTCGACATTCGGCAATCCATCCGGATTGGAGCTGTGCGCGACCATGCCGCGCACGATGCCCGCGTCCTTGACACCCGAATAGCGCGTTAGAATGGCCACGATATCATCCGCTCCCTTACCGGCGATATGCCCCTCCTTGAGGGAGTCGACATAGTCGCGCAACGCGCGGACATAGGCGCGCATGAAACGCTTGGCCACGTCCGGCCGCGCGGCCGGAAATGCTCCGCTGTAGAGAATAACGGCGGTCTGCGCGTTCGGATAAAACGCGTCGTTGCCGGTCAATCGCGCCGCGACGCCGAGCCGTACACACTGCGAAACCGTCGGCTCGGTCGTGATGCTGGCGTCGATCGCGCCGTTCTGGAAGGCAACGCAATGCTGCGGAAAGCCAAGATAGGTCGTTTTGACATCGTCGAATTTCAAACCCGCGCTGTTCATGGCCGTATTCAGCACGGACGCATCGCTGCTGGCCGCCGCAACGATGGCGACTTTGCGCCCCTTGAGATCGCCGATGGTCTTGACCGATCCGTCGTCGACCAGCGCCTTGCGCACAAGCAGCGCCTGAAAACCGTAGCCCGGCGCATTGCGCGCCTTGTCGGCGACAATCTTGATGTTGAGGCCGCGCTCGACCGCGTTGTAGAGACCGGAAGAAGCGGCACCGCCGCCAACGTCGAGTTGCCCGGCCGCGAGCGGCGCTATCATCTTGGCCGCCGAATCGAACGTATTGAAGCTGGCCTCGATATTCTCCTCCTTGAAATACCCTTTGGCATCAGCGATGAAAAGACCGACATCGCTGCTGGAGTTCACGACGCCAATCGAGACCTTGTCGGCCGCCTCCGCCGTTCTCACCGCGTCGGCAAGACCGATGCTGGCAATCAGCGCAGAAAAAGACGCAATAATGAGAGTACGGCGCATGTTTTCCTCATTGGCGTTGCTGGGGTGTTAGTCCTTCGTCATATTTTCATGAGACATCCGGCTTCTCTTCGCCCGGCTGCCGACCGGGCTCGAAGCCGCCGACCTCGTGATAGGTGACGGTGTTGTCGGTTTCGAACGCGCGCACCTGCGGGATCCCGCCCGGCAGGCCGAGTTCGCTCCAGCGCGCGGCCACCTGATCGTAGATGGGCTTACGCAGCGTGGTGCGCTTGGAGAATACCGGCAGATGGCGATGCTCCCTGCACGAGTTGATCAGCGCTTTCGAACCGTAAGGCCGCTTTTCCGGCGGATTCTGCGTGGGGTCGAGCCAGGTGCTCCAAGTATTGCGCAAGATATCGATGTCGTCGACCGGATTGCAGCGGCTGGCCATCGCCCAGATCACCTGATCCATATCGGTCGGGTCGATATCCTCGTCGACCGCGATGATCCACTTCGTGTAGTAGGCGCCGCCCGGCACCTGCGCCGCCAGCGCCAGCACCTGGGCGGCGTGGCCGGCATAGCGCTGCTCCATGCTGATCACCGTCATGCCGAACCCGCCGGCCGCCGCCGGATGCGAATAGACCCCGGCGATGCCGGGAATGCCGAGCTTGTCGAGATCGTCCCAGATCTTCGCCGAGCGAATGACCGAGAAGAAGCCGCTCTGCTCGCAGGACGGATAATCCGCCATCAGCGCGTTGGTCAGGATCGGCTGCGTCCGGTAATGCACCGCCGTGACGTCGATCAGCGGACAGCCGGCCTCGGGACGACCGTAATAGCCCGGGAACTCGCCGAACGGCCCCTCCGCCTTCACCGAATTGGGCCGGATGACACCTTCGATCACCACCTCGGCATTGGCGGGCAATAGCAGATCGGTGGTCTTGCCGCGCACCACCGGGATCGGCTGACCCTTGATGCCGCCGGCGAATTCGTACTCGGATACGTTCTTCGGGAAAGTCTGCGAGCCAACCATCATGAACAGCGGATCGATGCCCCAGGCGGCGGCGACCTGGATCGGCTTGCCTTGCTGCCAGGCGCGCGTGATGTGCAGGCGCGCATCCTTGCCGGGCGACAGATAAAGTCCAACCTGCGCCTTACCCTGCTGCATCATGCGATAGGTGCCGATGTTGAGATAGCCGCTGTCGGGATCGCGCGTGATCACGGCGTCGGCGGTACCGGCATAGCGGCCGCCGTCGAGCGGCCAGTGCCGCGGGATCGGCAGCAGATCCAGGTCGATGTCTTTTCCGGTGAGGGTGTTCTGGTAGATCGGGGCCTGCTCGGCCGACACCTCGTTGGGCGGCAGCCGCCGCTTGAGCTTGTCCTTGGTGCGGCGGATCAGTTCGACGGTCGGCGTGTCGGCCGGCTCCTCGAGCGTCAGGGCGACGCGCTTTACGCTGGGGCCGAGAATATTCCACAACGAACGGGCGCCGATCGGGCTTCCGTCGAAGCCGCGCGGGCGCTCGAACAGCACCGCCGGCGATGGCTGCTGCTTGGCGACAAGATAAGAGATCGCGCTCATCTCCTCGTCGCGATCGACCGGCTGATCGACGCGTGTCAACTCACCGATGCTTTCGACCCGCGACAACCACTCGCGCAGATCGGCGATCGGCTTGGCGGCGGCGGTCTTCGGTGAACCCACGGGCGGTACGTTGGCGATCTTGTTCATTGGCATATCTCTTTCCGAGCAAGAAAATTTTGGCGGTGCGAACCTGCGACACGAAACGGCGGACAACGCCGATGAGGTGAAGGCTAGCGGCTCTTGCGCGGCGCCTCAAGCATTTTCGGAACGACATTCCACCAGTCGGAATATAAAAACAGGCGCCGGCTTGGGCCAGCGGCGGTGGCCCAAGGGAAAACCTGAACGGTGTCATTGGCTTCGGCGCGCGAAAGGGCCGCCGGAATGACTGCGGCATGAAACTAATAAATTGTCGCAGAAATCAGCCCGCGCTGCGTTCCCGAGAGGATTGCGACAACGCGGCGCCGATGGTCCTGGCCGCGGCGCTTAGCGCCGGCAGCAGGCTTTTCACCAACTGCTCCATGCTCATCGCGCTCGGAACCACCATGATGTTGAGACTCGCAACCGGCGCGGCATTGACCATGATTGGCACCGCCAGCGTGCGGGTGGTGCGCTGATATTCGCGGTCGCCGGTCGCATAGCCCTGCCGGCGCACTTGCGCGAGCTGGCGTCGTATCGCGGCGGCATTCTTCGCCGGAGCATCGAAAGCCTCGTTCGAGAGCGCCAGGCGGGACAGCGTGTACTCGACAAGTTCGGGAGCGGCGAAGCCGAGAAACGCGCGGCCAAGCGCGGTCACCAGCACCGGCAGGCGCGATCCGACGGTGCGGTTGAGCGACAGCGTGCCGGGATCGCGGCCGGTGTCGAGAACCACCATGGCGTCCATGTCGAACACCGCGAGATCACTGGGCCAGATCTGATGCTGCCGCAGGCTTTCCAGTACCGGCCGGGCTGCCCTCAGCAGGACCTCGTTGGCGTTGTAGCCGCGCGACAGCGTCAGCACGCGCGCGGTTACGTGATAGCCCTTCTGATCGTCCTGGGATACGTAGCCATCGGCGACCAGGGTCTCCAGCATGCGCGCCACAGTCGATTTCGGCAGTTTGGTCGCCGCGCTGATCTCGCGCACCTGCGCGCGACCGTCATTAATCGCGCGCAGGATGCGCAGGCCGCGTTGCAGGGCATTTATCGTGGTCATGGAGCCGCCAGTATTCCCCGGCCATCGACATGACGTTCAACCCAGACGTCCACCTTCATAGGTCCATCCCGACCCCTGGCAAGAGGAGCAACGAGGCCAAATCGGTCAAGCAGCGCCGCTGCGTTAGCCTTGCAATTTTATCACGTTACGCCGTTGTGGGACAATTCGTGGAGTAGAGCAATGCTCCCATTACTGGAGCGACAAGCGTTTTTAACGCGAAGGATGCCCCATCCACAGTTTCCGGGAGATAGCCCCGGAGGTTAACCCAAGCGGAACGGTAGAGACCGGCTCTGCGGCGCAGCCGTAGGTCTCCCATGGACTTTGGTGAACGTGCGGGCTGGTCGGGACGGATCGAAGGCGCCTTGGTTCGGGGCCCCCGAGCTTTGTTCCCGTCGAAGAAACCAGTTTGGTGTGGACACGGATCGAGTAAATGTGGTGACGATCACGAAACGTGCGGCCGGAACGGGCTAGCCATCATCTGCACGGCGTGGTCTTGAGAGAATGGATTGTCATGAGTGACGATGTCGGCACCCGCATCAGGTCCTTCCTTTCGGCCCATCATGTCCTTTCCCTTGCCACGCAAGGGCCGGATGGACCGCATGCCTCAAGCCTATTCTATGCGTGCGACGGATTTTCGCTGCTATGGGTTTCCGACACCGAAACCCGGCATTCGCGCGAACTCGAACGCGATCCCCAGGTGGCGGCGACGATCGCACCGGATTGTTCCGACTTCGCCGCCGTTCGTGGCCTTCAGATCGCCGGCCATGCGCGGCGGGTTGTTGGAGACGACGCGACGCGTCGGCATCTGACGATGCTGGAGGCACGTTTTCCGTTTCTCAAGAAATTATCCCTGGTGCCGGACAAGCTGCGTCAGGCTTATGCCAGGACGGCAGTCTATCGCCTTGATCCGAGCAAGATCACCTTGATCGATAACTCCCGTGGCTTTGGTCACAAGGAATCGGTCGAGTTTACCTATTAGCTGCCGGGCAAGAGCGGGTGCCGCCGACGCGTTTAGGCCAGCGGAGTACGCACCATCGCATGATGCGTGGAATGGCCGAACGGCGGAAACGTCCTGGTGTCGGCCCGCAGTTCGGCCAGCACCGGCGACCGTAGCGAATCGACAAGGCTGGCAACGGAACCGAACACGACCTCGTTGCGGATCACGGTTTGATCGCGCGTGCAGCCCGGCACCGCCCCATCGAGCGGCACATAGCACAGCACGTTGCGGATTTCCGGCAGCCGCGCCAGAATCGGCGGATGGTTGGCGACATAATGCGCGGCAAAGCGCGCGGCATCCTCGACCGGCGGATAATAGCGCACGACAAAGGAGGTTTGCGCCTCGCGCGGCCGCGCCTGCAGGTCGGCGCCAACCGGCTGGCGCACGATGCGGAAATAGCCGGCCGACCACGTCACGCCGGACGATGCGCCCGCAAAGCAGGCCGCGAACCCGGCGCTGACGGCCAGGCGCTTGAGTGTCTCGGGCGAGTCCGCGACGAATTCAACGAGCGCAGCCGGCGGCGAACCGTCTTTGAAAAACGGCACATCTTCATAGTCGGGATGCGGGGAAAACAGTTCGATGCGGCTAACGCCGTCCGTCGGCAGCAGGCCGCGCAACCGATTCCACAATCGCGCGCGGCTTTCCGCCTCGTTATCTGCAAGCTTCTCACAAGTGACGACAAGCGCATAGTCGGCGGGCACATCATATCCTTTCATTGGCGCCGGATCGGCATCAGGGACCCGTGAACCGTGGCATGAAGTCGCGCGCCGCGCGCAAGGCGGCGTCGAGACGCGGCTGCTTGATATGACCATAGCCGCTGACGGCTTCGGGCAGGCGGGCGAACTCGACAGCGGCAGCATGATTGCGCGCGGACAGCCGTTCGGCAATCATCGCCAGGCCCGCGAGATAAGTTTCGGCAAAGCCGCGCTCGGCGCGCCTCTCGGCCTGCCAACGGAACGGATCGAATGCGGTCGCGCGCAGAAACCGCAGCGACGCCAGCAGCCGCAACAGCGGGATCATCCATGGCCCGAACGCACGCTTGGCGCGCCGGCCGTCGCGCGTCATCCTCCGCGGCAGGAACGGCGGTGCGAAATGAAAGGTCGGGCGCACGTCAGGCCCGAACCGCCGCTTGAGGCCGGCGTGGAATGTCTCGTCGGACATCAACCGCGCAACTTCGTATTCGTCCTTGACGGCAAGCACTTTGAAGGCGTTTTCCGTCGCGGCCAGCGCCAGCCGCGTATCCGTGGGACAGATCTTGCGTTCCGCGCCGGCCACGCGATCGACAATGGCGCGATAGCGCTCGGCCAGGCCCTTGTTCTGATAGCGCGTGAGCTCGCCGGCGAAGAAAGCCGTTCTCGCCTCGACCGAGTCCCCGGCAGGCTCGTTGCCCTCTCCCATCTCGTCGAGAAGACGATCAACCAGCGCAGGATCGGCGATGACAAGACGCCCCCAGTCGAACGCCGTGATATTCTGCTCGACCGCGACGTTGTTGAGGTAAATCGCCTGCACGATGGCCTCACGGCCGACCGGCATATGCCCCGCCTGCACCGCCGCGCCAAGCAGAATCATGTTGGTGAAGATGGTGTCGCCCAAGGCGCGCTGGGCGATGCGGGAGGCATCGACGAAGCGCACGAAGTCTTTTCCTAGCCACCCCGTCAGCCGTTCGTGGTAAGCCGCAAGTGGCAGGTCGCGGCCCGGATCGATGACCTGCTCCAGCACCGGAATGGCATCGTCGAGCACGATGGCGTGGCGCTGCGGTCCGAGTTTGGCGAGAATGGCCGGCGTGGTGGCGGAAACGAGATCTCCGGCTATCAGCAGGTCGGCGGCATTGTCCGGAAGGCGCGGCGCCACCGCCTCGCCCTGCTCGCCGCCGATCCGCACATGGGTCGTCACCTCGCCGCCCTTGCGAGCGAGGCCGGTGTTGTCGAGCGTGGTGACCGGCAAGCCTTCCAGATGCGCGGCCATTCCAACGAGCGCGCCGATGGTGATGAGACCAGAGCCGCCGACGCCGGCGATGAGAATGTTGTAGGGCCGGCCCGTCTCGAGCGCCGCGCGCGCCGGCTCGCCAAGCTTCGCCACCGCGTCGGCGGGCAGCGCCACGCCTTGCGCGCGCTGAACCATGGCGCCCTTGAGCGTGACGAAGCTCGGGCAGAATCCGTCGGTGCAGGATAGATCGGTGTTGCAGGCTGAAAGATCGATACGCCGCTTGGTGCCGAACCGCGTCGGCGCAGATCTCACCGCGACACAGCGCGACTTGGCCGAGCAATCGCCGCAGCCCTCGCACACCCGCTCGTTGATGACCACGACCGGCTCGCGCGCGAACGCCTTCCCCTTCTTGCGCAGCCGCCGTTTTTCCGTGGCACAGATCTGATCATAGATGATGGCGGAAACGCCGCGGTAATCGCGGAACGTCCGCATCACCTCATCAAGGTCATCGCGATCGGACAGCCATATCCCCGGCGGCAGGTCGCGCGCGGTGCCGGAGAATCCGCCACCGGGACCGGTCAGCAGCGCAATACGGCCGACGCCTTCGGCATGGAGCTGCCAGGCGATGCGCGCCGCATCTGGCGCGCCTTCGATCGGCTGGCCGCCGGTCATGGCCACCGCCGCGTTGACGAGGATTTTGTAGGTGATCGGCACGCCGGCGGCGACCGCGGCGCGAATGGCCAGCACCCCGGAATGGAAATAGGTGCCATCGCCGAGATTCTGGAACACATGGGGCGTGTCGACAAAGGGCGCCGTTCCAATCCAGGTGACGCCTTCGCCGCCCATCTGCGTCCAGGTCGAGGTCGCGGAACCCGGCGTCCACGCGATCATCGAATGGCAGCCGATACCGGCCATCGCGCGCGATCCCTCCGGCAAGCGCGTCGAGCGGCCATGCGGACAGCCGGCGCAGAAATGCGGGATGCGCGAGGGGCCCGGCATGGAAGCGGGCGGATCGTGCGGCATCGCCTTGCGGAGGCGCGCCTTGACACGATTCAGGCGATCCGCAGGGAGAATCGCATTGGCTTCCAGCCTGCCGGCAATGAGGCGGGCCAGCATGACCGGATCGAGTTCGCCAAACTCGGGAATGAGCGGGCGGTCATGCTCATCCCGCTTGCCGAGCATGCGCGGACGCGCGTCGGCACTCCAATGATAGGCCATGTCCCTCAGTTGCGGCTCCAGCACCGCACGTTTTTCCTCGACGACAACGACCTCGCCGAAGCCGTGCAGGAAAGCCGCGTTGGCGCGATCTTCCAGCGGCCACAACAGGGCGACCTTGCGCACCCCTACCCCGAACCGCGCCAGCTCCGCGTGATCGAGGCCGAGGATGGCAAAAGCCTCGCTCAGATCGCGAAACGCCTTGCCCGCGGCAATGAAGGCGATGCGCCGGGCCTGCGGCTCCACGATGGTGCGATCCAACCCATTGGCGCGGGCAAACGCGCGCACGGCCGGCAGCTTGAAGCGCGCCATGCGTTCTTCCTGCGCCCAGCGCGTGTCGCGCGTTCGCTGGTTGAGCCCATCGGGTGGGCAATGGAAATCGGCCGGCAGCACGAATGGCGCGGCAGCTTGCGGCAATTGGATCGAGGCCGAACTCTCCACCAAATCCGCCACCAGCTTGAACCCAACCCACAAGCCGCTGCAGCGCGAGAGCGCAAATCCGGCCAGCCCCAGCGACAGCATGTCCTCGATGCTGGCCGGATAAAGGATCGGCGACAGCGCCGCGATGAATGCCTGCTCGCCCTGATTGGCGACCGTGGACGAGGTTGCGCCGGGATCGTCGCCCGTCACAGCAAGCACGCCGCCATGCGCGGCGGTTCCTTCGAAATTGGCGTGCTTGAGAACGTCGATGATGCGGTCAAGACCGGGATTTTTCCCGTACCACAGGCCGAATACGCCCTGATGGCGGGGGCGGTCGAAATCTCCGACGCGCTGGGTTCCCCACACCGCGCTGGCGGCAAGTTCCTCGTTGAGGCCCGGCTCGAAGCGGATCGCAGCCTGTTCCAGTTCGCGCCTGGCTGCCCACAGCGCGAAATCGACACCGCCGAGGGGCGAACCCCGGTAACCGGACACGAAACCTGCCGTGTCCAGCCCCGCCTCAGCATCGCGCGCGCGCTGTTCCAGCAAAAGACGGACCAGAGCCTGCGTGCCCGACAGCATCACTTCGCGCGCGGCAACGGAAAGGCGATCCTCAATCGGATGCGAACGGCGGGCAGGCTGCGCAGGGTTCCTCATCGCATGCTCATGTCGTCTTGCAGGATTCGTTTGGGAGCTTTCCACGTCATGCCCTAGAGAACCCGACCCTGATTCAGGATGCCCGAAGGATCGAGCGCCGCCTTGAGACGGCGCATCAGCTCCAGCTCATTGGCCTCGCGTGACAGCGCCAGATACGGCCGTTTGCCGCGGCCGATGCCATGCTCGGCCGAGATGGAGCCGCCGAAGGCCGCCGTCATGCGGTAAATCGCGCGCTCGATCTCTTCCTTGCCGGCCTCATCCAGATGCTGCGCCGCGGCCACGATATGCAGATTGGAGTCCGCAACGTGGCCAAAGAACACCGCGACGCAATGCGCAAACCGCGTCGCAAGTTCCTGGCGCATTGCTGCAGAGGCCTCCTCCATGCGATCAAGCGGAATGGCGATGTCAAATCCGACCAGGTGCGGAAAGAGCCGGCCATATTCGTAAATGCTTTCACGGAACTGCCAGAACCTTTTCTGGTCACCGCCGGATTGCGCCACCAGCGCGTCGCGCACGGCGCCGCGCGCATGTGCCTGCGCCAGCACCTGCTCCAGCGCGTCGTCCACGGCCGCGACCTCGATCAGGAGAACGATGCCATGGGCCTGCGCAAAGGGGGGCGCCAGTCCGAGCCGCTCCGTCGCCACCGCCATGAAGTCCTTCCACATGGCCTCGAACACGAGGATCTGCCCCGGCAATGCGTGGTCAATGGCGCGCAGCAACGCGACGCAATCGGCAAACGTGTCAACCGCGACCAGCGCCGTGCAGACCTTTCCGGGTTGCGGATGCAGGCCGAGCACGACCCGCGTGACGACGCCGAGCGTCCCCTCGCTGCCGATGAAGAGCTGGGTCCAGTCGAAACCGGCATTGTTCTTGATCATCTTGTTGAGCGAGCGGACGACGGTGCCGTCTGCCAGCACGACCTCTAGACCGAGCACATTCTTGCGCGTCATGCCGTAACGGACGACCTGGTTGCCACCCGCGTTGGTGGCTACATTGCCGCCGATCGAACAACTCCCGCGCGCACCAAGATCGATTCCACAGAGAAGACCGGCGCGGTTCGCCGCCTCCTGAATTGTCGCCAGCGGCGTGCCGGCGAGCGCGGTCAGCGTTCCCGACAGCTGGTCGAGTTCCTCGATTCCGACCATCTTCTCAAGCGACAGCGCAATCTCACCGGCATAGGGATGGGCCCCGCCAGCCAGACCCGTGAGGCCACCCTGCACCACCACCGGCTGACCGTGGGCGCGACACACGCGCAGCGCCGTGGACACCTCATCGGTGCTGCGCGGCACGATCAGCGCCAAGGGCCTGGTCGGCGCATAATGGCAGGCATCCTGCATGTTGCGTGCTGGAATATCGGCACCGGTCCGCACCCGGTCGCCACCCAGCGCATCGATGAGCGCGGCGACACAATCGTCCGACGACGACGCGCATCGATCGGGTTGCGCAAGTTTGGATTGCTGGTCGTCCATACGCGAAACTCCCGGAGCCGACAGCCGCAAACGTTACCCCGCGCTGCGTTTGCCTCGCGGCAGGACCGGCATTTCCGCGTTGATGGCTGCGCTGTCGCGGCTGCGGAAGTAGGACTGCTCGGCCGCCTCAAGATACGCAAGCATGCGCTGACGCACGCTGTCCGCGTCACGATTGACGAAGGCGGCATGCAGAGCGGCAAGACACGCCGTGGCAACCTTGCGCGCGCGCGCGTCATGCAGGGTCTTCAGCCGGACAATCTGCGTATGGTCGGCAAACCGTTCGATGCTCGCCGCCAGCCGTGGATTCTCCACCCGGCTCAACCAGGCGGCACGGAACTCCATGTTGGCCAGAATCATCCCCTCGGCGGCATGATTCGCCGTTGCCTCGCGCGCCCTCTTGACCGCGGCCGCCAGCCGGAGCTCGGTGGGGCGGTCCAACGCGTGCGTGACGCTGGCAGCGCCTTCCGGCTCCAGCAATCGCCGCACCTCGAAAATGTTGCGGACATCCTCGTCCGTAAGCACGGGAATGGCGAATCCCCGCGTCGTGCGCACCAGATAGCCTTCGCTGACAAGACGAAGCAGAGCCTCCCGCGCCGGCATGCGCGAGGTGCCATAGCCGGCGGCGATATCCTGATCGACCAGACGCTCGTCGGGACCGATCTCCCCCATCTGCAACCGCCTCAACAACTCCGAATAGATGCGTTCGCTCAGGTTGCCTGACCTGGCGAGGGCAGTAAGGGCGATGACGGTTTGCGAATGGGGCACGGAGGGGATGCTTCCTCGTTTCAGGTGATAAAAATCGTATACTGTATACAGAATACACTTGTCAACTTCTGTATACAGTATACACTTGGGGCCGATCGGGGCGTGGTTGCACGCGCCTTCGGCTATCGTGATGTCGCTCGCTACCCACCTGCCGGAACCAGCTTCAAGGGGTTCATAAGAAATCTTTCCATACGTCACCGCGGTCCGTCACCGCGGATTGCGGTCAAAGTCGAGATCGGAGGCCAAGCCGGCGCCATGCTTGCAAGACAGACATCCGCGTCACGGCGCCCGTGCCGGGGGCGCGCAAATCCTGCACCACACCGGAATCCGGACTTGATCAAAAAAAGCGGCACATGCCGCCACACCTGGGGGAGAAAACAACGTGGCAAATGAGATGGATCGACGTGCACTGCTAAAGCTCACCACGGGAATGGGCGCGCTGGCGGCACTGGGCATTCCGGCCGAGGTGCTGGCCCAGTCCGCGGCCAAGGGGCTTCTCACCATCGCCTATCCGACCGACGTCCCGACCTGGGACCCCAATGCGCGCGCGCTCGCGGCCGCGCAGTCACTCTACAAAGCCGTCTTCGACCAACCGCTCACCCAAAACCCCGACATCACGCCCAAACCCGCCATCATCACCAAATGGGGATACGTCGACGACAAGGGCCTTGCTCTCGGCCTCGACCTGCGCTCCGACGTGGTGTTCCACGACGGTTCGAAAATGACTGCGGAGGATTTCCGCTATTCGTTCTTTGAGCGGCCGCGCCTGCCGGTGCCCGAAGGCGGCCGCAAACTCGACTCGGGCTTCATCTGGCGCCGCCTCAAGGAGGTCGAGGTGGTTTCGCCAACGCGCGCCATCATGCATCTCTCCGAGCCGATGCCCTCGGCCACTGCCTGGCTCTATTTCCTGACCAGCTATGTCGTTCCGAAAGCCTATCTCGAGAAGGTCGGCCTGGACGAGTTCCAGCGGAAGCCGGTCGGCTCCGGACCTTACAAGCTCATCGAATATCAGCAGGGCGCCCGTATCGTGCTGGAGGCGCATGACGCCTATTGGGGCGGCAAGGTCGCCATCCCGCGCGTCACCATCGAGCTCGTGCGCGATCCGACCGCGCGCGTCGCGGCCATTGAATCGCGCCGCGCCGACGTGGCCGTGGACGTGCCTATCCGCGAGGCGCTGCGGCTTGGAAAGCTGGCCGGCCTGACCACGACCATCGACTCCACCGCCGACATCACGCTGCTGCAAATCACCGCCAATGGCGGCTTCAGCGACAATCGCGCCCGGCTCGCCGCCCACCACGCCATCAACAAGGAGGCGCTGTCGAAGGCTTTCTTCAATGGCGCCGCCAAGTCGATCTCGGTGCCCGCCGCTCATAATACGCCCGGCTATCCGGAGGATTTCACCTTCCCGTTCTCCGAGGAGAAGGCGATCGCGCTCCTGAAAGAAATCGGTCACGGTCCGCAAAATCCGCTGAACATCAAATTCTCGACCTCCAGCGGAGCGTTCCCGAGCGATTTCGATGTGGCGCGCGCGCTGGTGCAGATGTGGAAAAAGGTCGGCATCAACGCCGAACTGGAAACCATCGAACTGTCCACCTATCAGGAGCGGCTGCGCGCCCGCACCCTGCCGGAGGCCACCCTGTTCTCCTGGGGCAATGCCGCCGGCGATCCGGAAATGTACGGTGGCTACCTGCTCGATCCGAAGTCGATCTTCTCGGCCTTCAAGACCGACGATCTGGCTCCGAAGTTCCAGCCTCTGCTGGTGGAGACGGATGAGAAGAAGCGGCTGGAAGGTTACAAGGCGGCTCACCGCTATGCCGCCGAGAAGGGCTATACCATTCCGCTCTATCAGACGGTCAGGACCATCGTCCATCAGAACGGCATCGCAATGACGAAGTACGACAATGGCTTCGTGCTGCCGCAGGGCTTCTCGTTCAAGACCTGAGCGCCATCGCGGTACCGGGGCTTGCCCCGGTGCCGCCCGCCGCCGCATTCTATTTTCGAGAGCGCCTGCCGATGAGTCGCATCGCCCTGCTTTTACTGTTCCGGCGCACACTGCTTGCCGTTCCGATTCTGCTCTGCGTCTCCGCGCTGGTTTTTCTTGTTCTCCGGCTGCTCCCCGCCGACCCGGTGGCGATGTCGCTACCGCCGGGCGCGACCGCCGACGACCTGGCGCGGCTGCGGCAATCGTTCGGGCTCGATCGCGCCATCCCCGTGCAGTATGTGCTGTGGCTGGGCAAAATCATCACCGGAGATTTCGGCACTTCGATTTTCTTTCGGCGCGATGTCGGCGAACTTATTGCGCGGGCGCTGCCGGCCACGCTGGAACTGATCGCCGCCGGACTGCTGCTCGGCATTGCCGCCGGCATCATTGGGGGGCTTGCCATGTTCGCCTGGCGCGGCAGGACCGGCGAGCAGGTGCTCGACCTCGCCACCAGCGGTCTGATGGCGATACCCGAGTTTCTCTGGGCCATCGTCCTGATCCTGCTGTTTGGCGTGATGTGGCCCGTGATGCCGTTTATCGGCCGGCTCGGCTCCGGTCTGGTGCAGCCGGCACCGCTGACGGGCTTCCTCCTCATCGACAGCGTGATCATCGGCCGCCTTGATGTGTTCGTCAGCGCGCTGCGCCATCTGATGCTGCCCGCCATGGCGCTTGCCATCGGCATCGCCCCACTGATCATGCGGGTGCTGCGCTCGTCGCTGCTCGACGTGATTCAGGAAGATTACATCACCCAGGCGCGGCTGCGCGGCATCGCCGAGCATACGATTCTGGTGCGCCACGCCCTCAGGAACGCGGCGTTGCCGACCATCAGCCTGATCGGCGTGCAGGCCGGCTTCATGTTCGGCGGCACGGTGCTGGTCGAGATGATTTTCGCCTATCCCGGCCTCGGCAACCTAATGGTCGATGCGGTACGCAACCACGATCTGCCCGTCATCCAGGCCGTCGCTCTCATCTATTGCGTTCTCGTGCTGGGCATCAACGCCGCGGTGGACGTCATCTATCTCGCGGTCAATCCGAAGCTGAGGTTTGCCACGTGAGACCGCAAACGCGAGTGGCGCTGCACCGCTGCATCACCACGCCGCGTGTCGTGGCCGGGCTGATGCTTGTCGCGGCAATCGTTACGGTGGCAGTTCTCGCGCACTGGATCGCGCCACACGATCCGCAGGAACAGGATCTCCTCAATATCCTGCTGCCGCCGTCCTGGAGCGCCGCCGGCGTCCCCGACTATCCGTTCGGCACCGACTCCCTCGGCCGCTGCGTGCTGTCGCGGGTCCTGTTCGGCGCGCGGGTCGCGCTTTATGTCGCCTGCCTGGCGGCGACCGGCGCGATGCTGCTTGGTACGCTGCTGGCGCTTGTCGCGGGCTATTTTGGCGGTTGGGTGGACTGGATCATCAGCCGCATCGTCGACATCTGGATGGCTTTCCCGCCCGTGATCCTCGCGTTGATCCTCCTGGTCGGGCTCGGCACCGGCGTCAACAAAGTCATTCTCGCCATCGTCCTGATCGACTGGACGCGATTCTGCCGCGTCATCCGCTCGGATGTCATGGTGATCCGCCGCAAGGATTATGTCGCGGCCGCACGGCTGGCCGGTTTCTCGCATGGGCAGACCATCCTGAAGGAAGTGCTGCCCGCGGTGGTTCCGTTGCTGATTACGCTTTTCAGCCTGGAGATGGGAATTGCGGTGATCGTCGAGGCCATCATGTCTTTTGTCGGCATGTCGGTCGAACCCAACGTGGCGGCCTGGGGCGTGATGATAGCCGACGCGCGGCAATTCATGAACCAGTCACCGTGGGGAGTCATCATTCCCGTATTCGCCATCTTCATCACTGTACTTGCCTTCAACCTGACCGGCGATGGCTTGAGGCGCGCACTCGATCCACGGCTGATGACGAGTCGAGGGGACGTCTGATGGAGGTGCTGGAAGCACGGAATCTGAGCGTGTCGCTCGTCGGCGTCGATGTGCTGCGCCATATTTCTTTCACGCTGCGGCGCGGCCGTGTGCTCGGGCTGGTGGGAGAATCGGGCGCCGGCAAAAGCATGCTCGGCCGCGTCATCGCCCGCGACCTGCCGACCGCTTTCAAGGTGCGAAGCGGCGCCCTCACCTTTCAGGGCCATGACCTCGTCACCATCGCCGGCGAAAAGCACCGCGAACTGCTCGGCGACAGCATCGCTTTCATTCCCCAGGAACCGCTGACCGCGCTCAATCCGGTGCTCACCATCGGTCAACAGTTCGACGAGCATCTCGGCCGCCTCGGCGTACCGCAGGCGGACCGGCGCACCCGCATGATCACGGCGCTTGGCAATGTGCTGTTGCACGATCCGGTGACCCTGCTCGATCGCTACTCGTTCCAGATCTCCGGCGGCATGTGCCAGCGCGTGCTGATCGCAATGGCGTTTGCGAGCGAGCCGGCGCTGATCGTCGCCGACGAACCAACGACGGCTCTCGACGTCAGCACCCAGGCCCATATCGTGCAGATCATGAGGAAGATGCAGCGCGACCATGGCACCGCCCTGCTCTTCATTACCCATGACTTGCGGCTGGCGGCGCATGTTTGTGATGACATTCTGGTGCTTTACGCAGGTGACATCGTGGAGCGCGGTCCAGCCCGCACTCTGACCGCCATGGCACGGCACCCTTATACGCTTGCGCTACAGGCGGCCAACCCGCCCCTCGATGGCCCGGCCCACAGGCTGGCGACGCTTCCCGAGCAGATGCCCGGCATCGGCGCCTTCACCACCCTGCCTGGCTGCCGATTTGCCCCCCGTTGCCCGGTGGCGGATGAGGAATGCGGGCGCGCGGTGCCCCCGCTGCGTGAAATTGCCCCCCATCATTTCGTGCGCTGTTCGGGAGCCTGTCTCACCCAGGGCGCGAAAGCTTCCGCGCCCGAACCGTTACCCGTTGCCACCACCACGCCCGGAGTGCCGGTGCTTGTCCTCAAGGACGTGGCAAAGCATTACCCGGGTGAACGCGATTGGCTTGGTCGCCGCCGCCCGGGCACGGATGCGGTAAAGGCGATCAACCTCACCGTACGGGCCGGCGAATTCGTTGGCATCGTCGGTGAATCCGGTTCCGGCAAGAGCACCGTCGCCAAGCTCATCATGGGACTCGAACCGATCACCGCCGGCCGCATCGCCATCGATGGGAATGATGTCAGCGTAAATGATTCCGCCGCCCGTCAGGTCCGATTGGGCACGCTGCAGATGGTGTTCCAGGATCCCCAGTCGGCTCTCAATCCACGCCGCCCGGTCGGCAGGCTGATCACGCAGTCGCTGGAAGCGGCACGATCCACGGCGAGCGAAGCCGATCGCGTCATGCGCGCCCGCGCGCTTCTGGCCGAGACCGGACTTTCCGCCGATTTGCTGCAACGCTTTCCATCGCAATTGTCGGGCGGCCAGAAGCAGCGGGTCAACATCGCCCGGGCGCTTTGCGTTACGCCGCGCCTCCTGGTGGCGGACGAAATCGTCTCCGGACTCGATGTCTCCGTGCAGGCCCAGATTCTCAATCTCCTGCTCGATCTGCGCCGCGACCGCGGCATCGGCCTGGTGTTCATTTCCCATGATCTGTCAGTGGTGCGCTACCTGTGCTCGCGCGTGCTGGTGATGCAGCATGGCGCGGTCGTCGAACAGGGCGATGCGGAAGCCGTGCTGGGCCGGCCGCAGCATCCCTACACGCAGTCGCTCATCGCCGCTGTTCCGCCCGAGGATCCCGACCGGCCATGGCCATGTAATTCGCCCTGACCCGAACGGTGGAAGCCGACTGCCGGCCATAACGCCCCGAAAAAATCGACAAGCCTGGGGGCTACACCCTGTAGTCGCCGGCTTCGCCCGCGCACCGCAGGGCAGCCGCATCTCATGGCGTTCGCTGCCCACCCCCCGGCTACCATCTTCCGGCCGAAACGAATATACAAAAGAGATTCGACTGGTGTCCGCGCGGAACGTTCCCGTGCGGGAGAATCGGGAACGCGGTGCAAGTCCGCTACGTGCCCAACGCTGTGAGGGGGACCGACGGGACAGACGCCACTGGCTGCGGCCGGGAAGGCGTCCCGAAGGGAGGAACCCAAGTCAGAAGACCGGCCAGTCGAAGACGGCTTTCCCCGTGAGGACGACGGGACGGGCGCAACCATCAAGGGGACCAAAGATGGACCAACGCACTCTTCTGCCTGCCACGCCGCTTCCCATCGACCAACGTGAAGGCGTCTACCGCGCCATCCTGACACGGCGCGACACGCGCGGGGAATTTCTGCCCGATCCGGTGCCCGACGACCTGCTCAGCCGGATCCTGGTCGCGGCCCACCACGCGCCTTCGGTCGGCTACATGCAGCCCTGGAGCTTTCTCGTCATCCGCGAAGAAGGCATCAAGCGGCAGGTCCACGATGCCTTTCTGAAGGCGCATGCCGAAGCGGCGCTGATGTTCCCGGAAGAGAAGCGTGATGTCTACCGCGCGCTCAAACTCGAGGGAATAATGGAGGCGCCGATCAATATCTGCATCACCTGCGATCGCGACCGCGCGGGGCCGGCGGTCATCGGCCGCACGCATATCCGCGCCATGGACCTCTACAGCTCGGTCTGCGCGGTCCAGAATCTCTGGCTCGCCGCCCGCGCCGAGGGACTTGGCGTCGGCTGGGTCAGCATCTTCGACAACGGTACCGTGCAGAGGCTGTTGAATATCCCGAAGCGGGTCGTGCCGGTTGCCTATCTCTGTCTCGGCAAAGTGCGCGGCTATCACCAGCGTCCCGAACTGGAGGCGGCGGGGTGGCGCGAGCGACTGCCCCTCGACCAGCTCATTCACTTCGACCAGTGGGGACGCCAGGGAACCGACGAGGCATTGCTGCGGCGGCTGCGAAACGACCAAGGCGCCGCGCAATCCGGCCGCCTGGAATTATCGCATCCGGATTGAGTGACGCGCGCGACGCCGCCGGTGGCCGGCGGCGTTGGAACCAGACAGCATCGGAGAGCGTTGGCCGAAAGCCCTGTCTCCCAATGGGATGCGGCTTTCGACCGGCCGAGACGCGCCGTTCACCATCACTTTCCTGCGACCACGCCTCCTGTCGTTGCCGCACGGTGATTAAATGGCTATTTCGCATTGTCGCGGCGGCCTTTATAGCAAGTCATAGCAAGGCTCCCGAGCACCCATCCAGGCAAGCCCATGACAGTCGCCCGCCTTTTCTGCATCCTCGCGCTGGCATCGGGACTTGCCGCATGCGGGCAGGACAAGACCAAGGAGGGCGGCGCCCCGCCCGCGCCGACCGTGACGGTGGCCAGGCCGATGAAAAAAGTCGTCACCGACCACGACGAATATGTCGGCCGGTTCGTGGCGATCGAGTCCATCGAGGTGCGCGCGCGCGTCTCCGGCTATCTCGAGGCCATCCATTTTCGCGACGGCCAGATGGTCAAGAAGGGAGACCTGCTGTTCAGCCTCGACCGGCGGCCGTTCGAGGCGACACTTGCCCAGGCGCAGGCGGCCCGCTCGCAGGCCGAAGCCAATCTTGCCTTTGCCGAAGCCGATCTCGCCCGCGGCCAGAATCTGACCCGCGGCTCCGGCATCACCCAACAGGCCTTCGAACAGCGCATGCAGGCCCGGCGCGTTGCCGCCGCGACCCTGGCCGCGCAGGACGCCGCCGTGCGTCAGGCCACGCTCGATGTCGAATTCACCGAATTGCGCGCGCCGGTGTCCGGCCGCATCGGCGACCGGCGCGTGGCGGCCGGCAATCTCGTGACCGGCGGAACGTCGGGCAATACCACGCTGCTCGCCACCATCACCTCGATCGATCCGATTCGCTTCGAATTCACCGTCGACGAGGCGTCGTATCTTCGCTACCTGCGCGCCGCCGGCAACCCCACCGGCGACAATCGCGATCTCTCCATACCGGCCCGGCTCAGGCTCATCAACGAAACCGCTTTCGTCCACGAGGGCAAAACGGACTTCGTCGACAACGTCATCGACCCGGCCTCGGGAACCATCCGCCTGCGCGCCGAGTTCGCCAATCCGGATGGAACGCTGACCCCCGGCATGTTCGGGCGCATCCAGATCGCGGCCGGCCCGCCGCGGCAGGCGCTGCTGGTGCCCGACGCCGCCATCGGTACCGAGCAGGTGCGCAAATTCGTGCTCGTCGCCGACGCCGGCAACGTGGCGCGTCCGAAATATGTCGAACTCGGGTCGGTGATCGACGGCCAGCGCGTGATCGCGACCGGGCTCGAACCCGACGACCGCGTCATCGTCAACGGCCTGATGCGGGTGCGTCCGGGCATGCGCGTGACGCCGCAGGACGCCGCCGACGCCACCGCGGCCGACGGCCGTGCACCCGCCGGGGCCAATTGAGGCGCGTTTCATGCGGATATCGCATTTCTTCATTGACCGGCCGATCTTTGCAGCGGTGCTGTCCACCATCTTTGTGATCCTGGGCGCGATCTCCTTCATCCGGCTGCCGGTCGCCGAGTATCCCGAGATCGCGCCGCCGGTGATCAATGTCGTCGGGCAGTATCCGGGCGCCAGCGCCGACGTCGTGGCCTCCACCGTGGTGACGCCGCTGGAGCAGCAGATCAACGGCGTCGAGAACATGCTCTACGTCACGTCGAATTCGACCGGCGACGGTCGGTTCTCGATCGCGGTGACATTCCAGCTCGGCACCAATCTCGATTTCGCGCAGGTTCAGGTGCAAAACCGCGTGGCGATCGCGCAGCCGCGCCTGCCCTCGGACGTGCGCAACATCGGGGTGACCGTCGCCAAGGCCTCGCCCGACCTGATGATGGTCGTCCATCTCTATTCCCCGGACAAGTCGCGCGACACGCTGTTCATCTCGAACTACGCCAACATCCGGCTCACCGACGTGCTCGGCCGCATTCCGGGCATTGGCTCGATCACCGTGTTTGGCAGCCGCGACTACTCGATGCGCATCTGGCTCGATCCCGATCGCCTGCAGTCCGTCGGCCTCACCGCCAGCGACGTCGTCGCCGCGCTGCAGGGGCAGAACGTCCAGGTTGCCTCGGGCGTGCTCAACCAGCCGCCGGTGGACAAGCCGCTGGCGTTCCAGGTGGCGGTGCAGACCCTGGGCAGGCTGTCCGATCCGGCCGCGTTCTCCGGCATCATCGTCAAGCAGACCGGCAAAGCCGTCGTGCATCTGAAGGACATCGCGCGGGTCGAACTCGCCGCGCTCGATTACGCGACCAACTCCTACCTCGATCACGATCCGGCCATCGCGCTGGGCATTTTCCAGCTGCCCGGATCGAACGCGCTGTCGACCGCGAAAGCGGTCCAGACGGCGATGAACCAGCTCGCCGGGGATTTTCCGGAAGGACTGAAATACACCGTCGTCTACAACCCCACGGAATTCATCCAGCAGTCGGTCGATGCCGTCATCGAGACCATCGGCGAGGCCACCATCCTGGTCGTGCTGGTGGTGATCCTGTTCCTGCAGACCTGGCGCGCCGCCGTCATCCCCATCATCGCCATCCCGGTGTCGCTGGTCGGCACCTTCTTCTTCATGGCGATGTTCGGGTTCTCGCTCAATAACCTGTCGCTGTTCGGGCTGGTGCTCGCGATCGGAATCGTGGTCGATGACGCCATCGTCGTGGTGGAGAATGTCGAACGCAAGATCGCCGACGGCATGCCGCCGCGCGAGGCGGCCCGGCTCAGCATGGACGAGGTCGGCGCGGCGCTGATCGCCATCGCGCTGGTATTGTGCGCGGTGTTCGTTCCCGCGGCTTTCATCACCGGCATTTCCGGTCAGTTCTACCGGCAGTTCGCGCTCACCATCGCCGGCGCGACCATTATTTCGCTGTGCATCTCACTGACGCTTTCGCCGGCCATGTGCGCGTTGCTGCTCAGGCCGCACGCCGACCCCCGCCAGGACCGCTGGTGGGAGCGCCCGCTGCACGGCGCCTTCCGGGCGTTCAACCGCGGCTTCGAGGCGCTGACCTTCGGCTATGGCCGGCTCACCGAGCACCTGGTGCGCCGCGCCGCGCTGATGCTGCTCGTCTACCTCGCCATCATCGCCATCGGGTTCAACGAATTCCGCAAGGCGCCGGGCGGCTTCATTCCCCAGCTCGACGCCGGCTATCTGATCGTCGTGACGCAGCTGCCGGGCGGCGCCTCGCTGGCGCGCACCGACGATGTCAATCGCCGCGCCGTGGACATCGCCCTGAAGACGCCGGGCGTTGCTCACGCGGTCAATATCGTGGGCTTCTCCGGCGCCACCTTCACCAATGCGCCCAACGCCGGCGCCATCTTCCTGGTGCTTGAGCCGTTCGCGGCGCGCGCGCGCGATCCCGCCAAGTCCGCGGCCGCGATCCAGGGCAGCCTGTTCCAGCGCCTCGCCGCGATCCAGGACGGCCTCGTGGTGGTCGTCGCGCCGCCGCCCGTTCGCGGCGTCGGCACCGCGGGCGGCTTTCGCATGATGGTCGAGGATCGCGCCGGCAACGGCCCCCAGGCGCTGCAGGGCGCCGTTTTCGCCATGATGGGCCGCGCGGCGCAGACCCAGGGGCTGACCCAGGTGTTCTCGCTGTTCGAGACCTCGACGCCGCAGCTCTATCTCGACATCGACCGCACCAAGGTGGAACTGCTCGGCGTCAATGTCCCGGACGTGTTCAGCGCGCTGCAGACCTATCTCGGCTCGTCCTATGTCAACGACTTCAACCTGCTGGGACGCACCTACCGCGTCATCGCGCAGGCCGACAGCCCCTATCGGCTCGATTCCAAGGATGTGCTCAACCTGCGCGTTCGCAACGCCAGCGGCGCCACCGTGCCGATCGGCTCGTTCGCCACGGTGCGCAACGTGTCCGGCTCCTACCGCGTCCCGCGCTACAACCTCTATCCGGCCGCCGAGCTCGACGGCATGGCCGCGCCGGGCTTCTCACAGGGACAGGCCATCGAGACGATGCAGAAGCTTGCCGCCGAAACCCTTCCGGGCGGGTTTGGCTATGAGTGGACCACGCTGGCGTTCCAGCAGATTCAGGCCGGCAACACGGCCAGCTTCGCCTTCCTGCTCGCGGTGGTGTTCGTGTTCCTGGTGCTGGCCGCGCAATACGAGAGCCTGACGCTGCCGCTGGCCGTGATCCTCATCGTTCCGATGTGCCTCATCGCCTCGATCTCCGGTGTGCTCCTGCGCGGCCAGGACAACAACATCCTGACCCAGGTCGGTTTCATCGTGCTCATCGGCCTTGCCGCCAAGAACGCCATTCTGATCGTCGAATTCGCCAGGCAGCTCGAGGATCAGGGCCGCGACCGCTGGGCCGCGGCCGTCGAGGCGGCGCGTCTCAGGCTGCGGCCCATTCTGATGACGTCGCTGGCCTTCATCTTCGGCGTCGTGCCGCTGGTGTGGGCGGTCGGCGCCGGAGCCGAACTGCGGCAGACGCTGGGCACCGCGGTGTTTTCCGGCATGATCGGCGTGACGGCGTTCGGGCTGATCTTCACGCCCATCTTCTATGTGATATGCCGCTGGCTGGCCGACCGCGCGCGCCGGCGGCGCGCGGCCGCCCCGAGCGCCTCGATGGGCGAGTGACCCCGCCCGCCCTTCGTCGCGGGATGAGTGGCGCCTTGTTTCGGTCAGGCCGCGCGCATGGTGCCGAGGAATCTTGCGACTTCCCGCCTGAGCTTCTCGCTTTCCTGCGACAGCGACAGCGACGATGCGTGGACTTGCGCCGAGGCTGCTCCCGTTTCGCCCGCGCCGCGATTGACCTCGTTGACATTGGAGGCAACCTCGACCGTGCCGCTGGAGGCCTGTTGCACGTTGCGCGCGATTTCCTGGGTCGCGGCGCCCTGCTCTTCGACCGCCGCGGCAATCATCGACGTGATCTCGGAAATCCGACTGATCGTGCCGCCGATCTCCTTGATCGCCGTGACCGAAACTTCCGTGGCGCTTTGCATGTCGGCGATCTGCGTGGTGATCTCCTCGGTGGCCCTGGCGGTCTGCGCGGCGAGCGACTTGACCTCCTGCGCGACGACCGCGAAGCCGCGCCCGGAGTCCCCGGCCCGCGCCGCTTCGATCGTCGCATTGAGCGCGAGCAGGTTGGTCTGCTCGGCGATCGCCGTGATCAGCCTCACGACATCGCCGATGCGGCCCGCCGCCTGCCGCAACTCGCCGATGCGTGAATCGATGGTCGTCGCCTGCACCACCGCCTCCCGGGCGATCCGGCTCGATTCATTCACCTGACGGCCGATTTCGTCCACGGACGACGCCATCTCACTGGCGGCGGACGCCACCGTTTGAACGTTGAGGGAGGCGTCCTCGGACGCGGAGGCGACCGTCGCGGTCAGATGCTGCGTCCGTTCGGCGGTCATGGTGAGCGTGTTGGCGGTCGCCTCGAGCTCGGTGGCCGCCGAGGCGACGCTATTGACGATGTTGCCGACCGCGGATTCGAACTGGACCGCCATCTGACCCATTTCCGCCCTGCGGCGTTCACCGGCCCTTTGCTCCTCAAGCAGCCTCGATTCGCCCTCGCGTTGCGCCTTCTCCATCGCCTTCATCTTGAAGCGCTCGATGGATTTCGCCATCACTCCGATCTCGTCCCCACGGTCGAGACCGGGCAGGACAACATCGAAATTGCCGTCGGCCAGCTCACCGATCGCCGTCGACATCCCGAACAGCGCATTGGCGATCCGGCGCGCGACGAGCATCGAAATGGCCCCGGCGAGGAGAACGATGACAGCCGCCATCAGGATCGAACGCCGCGCGTTGGACCAGACCTGCTGGTTCAGATCGTCGATGTAGACTCCGGTGCCGATGATCCATCCCCAGGGCGAGAACCCGGCGACATAGGACAGCTTCGCCTGCGGCTTGTCCGCGCCGGGCTTCGGCCATTCATAGGGGACGAATCCCGCGCCCTGCTGGTTCACCGTCCTGACGAATTCGATGAACAGGGCCTTTCCGTTCGGGTCTTTGTTTTCGGAGAGATCCTTGCCGTTGAGCTGCGGATTGGTCGGGTGCATCACCATGCGGGGATGCATGTCGTTGATCCAGAAATAATCGCCATTGCCGTAACGCAGCGCGCTGATGCGCATGGCCGCCCGGCTCTTGGCCTCGCTTGCCGGAAGCTCGCCCTTCTCGGAGGCGGCATGCTCCTCCCTGACGATCGACAGCGCGACTTCGGTCAGGTTCATCAGCTCCTGCTTTTTCTGGAGTTCCAGATTGATCGCGGATTCCCGCAACTGGAAAAAGACAACGCCGATCGAAGACACAAGCACCAGGCCGATGATCGCATAGATCGTGCGGCCGATTGTCATGCTGAAGTTCACAGGTTTCGTTCTCCAAAAGCCCAATCGCAAATTAATTATGTATTATAATTGGTAAAGCGCGCGTTAACCCCTTCGCCGGCCGCAACCCCATGCAGGCGGCTGAGAACGAGCCGGAACAGGAACCAGCGCAGCCTCAGGGCGCCGCGGGGGATGGTGGTGCGGGCAATCAGCCGCTCCCATTCCGCTCGGGTAAGCGACCGCGCCACCGAGATCCGCCCGTCGTGAACGACCAGGGGATGCAGCCGGGTCAGCGCGCCGACAGCTCCGATGAACCCATGAGGAATGACATGGCGCTGCAGATCGCAATTGATCCAGCCGCGTTGCGCCGTCGACTCCATGAAGTGCAGCAGCCCGACAATAAGGTGGTCCGGCAGGTGGTGCGTGACGAGGCTGCCGGTCACGAAGTCGATGCGCCTCGCCGGCCGGTAATCGAACACGTCGGCCACTATGTATTCGATCGGCTCGGCATCGCCGGTCGCGGCGCGGGCGACGTCGATGGTGTGCGGATCGCGGTCGATGCCGATGAACCGCAGACCCGGGCGGTGCCTGCGCGACCATCTCGACAGCACGCGAAGAAGATCGCCATTGCCGCAGCCGACATCGAGCAGGATCAAGGGCTCCCGCGATGCATCCGATGTCGCGCGGCGCAGCCAGCCGATGATGGGCCAGTGACCGAGGGTTGCCCTGTTGATGGCGGCCAGCGACCGCAGATAGGGCGCAAGCTCGGCTTCGCCCAGATCGGCGTTGTCGAGCCACTCCGGCTGGGTGCTGCGCCGCGCGTGGTCAAACCGCGCTGGCGCGACGGCATCGGCCATGACCCGCGACCTCCAGCTTGTCACGCGGTATGAAACAGCATGGTTTCCGCGATCAGCCCGGGACCGAACGCCATCGCGCAGCCTTTTCGACCGCCGCCGCCGCGCAGCAGTTGCTCCATCACGAACATCACCGTTCCCGACGACATGTTGCCGTAGCGGCGCAGCACCTCGCGCGAAGCGGCCAGCGCCTCCGGCGCGAGGCCGAACGCACGCTCCACCGCATCGAGCACGGTGCGGCCGCCGGGATGCACGGCCCACAGATCGATCGAACCGACCGGCGCGCCCTCCAGAATGTCCCCGGCATGGACACTTAACGCGGACTGGATCGCCGCGGGAACCTGGCCGGACAGCGTCATGTCGAAGCCGGCCTCGCGGATGTTCCAGGTGATGAAGTCGCGCGTGTCCGGCGCAAGGATCGCCCGGAAGCTGTCCAGCGCGACCCCGTCCGGCTCGGCGGTGACGATGGACGCGGCGCAGCCGTCGCCGAACAGCAGGAAGCAGAGCATCTGCTCGATGTCGCCGGTCTCCTTCATGTGCAGCGTGCACAGTTCGAGATTGAGCACGAGCACGCGCGAGTGCGGCTCGGAGCGGATGATGTGGCGGGCGAGCTTCATGGCGTTGATCGCCGCCGAGCATCCCATGAAACCGATCATGGTCCGCTCCACCGAGAGCGGCAGCCCGCAGCGCTCGATCAGATCGAGATCGAGTCCCGGCGCGGAGAACCCGGTGCAGCACGTGATGACGAGATGGGTGATGCGGCGGGGATCGCCGAGCCTGAGGCGGCCGACGGCCGCCGCGGCCAGACGCGGCGCATCCTGCTCGAAGCGGCGCATCCGCGCGCTGGTGTCGGGGAACTGTCCGCGCCGGTAGAACACCGGCGCATTGACGCCCGGATCATCCGGCCGTTCGCCCTGTTCCAGATAGGAATAGCGGTGCTCGATCCCGGACAGGTCGGCCATGCGCTGGAACAGCCGCGCCTTGCGCGGATCGTCGCCAAGCATCGAGCCGACAAAATCCAGGAAGATGCCGTGGATGTCGTAAGGCGGCACGGCGGTGGCGATGTCGTTGATGTAGGCGGACGGCATTTTTTGAACTCCTTCCGCAGGCGACGCATGATCCCCCGCGGCGGTGCCGCTCCTCCCCACTGGGACAAACACCGGCCGTTTCGGATTCACCGGGACCGGCAACGGAAATCGGGTTCAACTGCGCGTGATGCCGGGCTGCTTTTCCCCGCACGCGCCCGATGGCGGCATCCTCACGCCGGAATCTCGCCGAACCGTCCGCTCTGGAAATCGACGATCGCCTGCCGGATCTCCTCGGGCGTGTTCATGACGAACGGCCCCTGCATCACGACCGGCTCGTCGATCGGCGCGCCGCTGAGGACGAGAAGCGAGGTCTCGCTCTCGGCCTCAAGCGCGATCGCGCCGCCGGTGCGCTCGAAGATGACGAACTGCGCGTCGCGCGCCACGGTCTCGCCATTTGCCCGCACCGCGCCCGCAAGCACGACCACGGTGACGGTGTGGCCCTCGGGCGGCGTGAGCGATGCCTTGGCGCCGTGGCGCAGTCGCACGTCCCACGCCTCGATCGGCGTGAAGGTGTGCGCCGGTCCGCGATGGCCCTCGAAGTCGCCGGCGATCACCCGCAGCGTGCCGGCGCCGCCGGGCAGCTCCACCACGGGAATGTCCTTCTTGAGCAGCGTCTGGTAATTCGGCGCGACGTTCTTGTCCCGGGCCGGCAGGTTGACCCAGAGCTGGACCATGTGCAGCAGTCCGCCGGCGCGCGTGAAGGCCTCGGAATGGAATTCCTGATGCAGGATGCCGGACGCCGCCGTCATCCACTGCACGTCGCCGGGGCCGATGATGCCGCCCCGGCCGGTCGAATCGCGGTGCTCCACCTCGCCGCTGTAGACGATGGTCACGGTCTCGAAGCCGCGATGCGGGTGGACGCCGACGCCGCGCGGCGTTTTGGCGGGGGCAAATTCCGCCGGTCCGGCGTGGTCAAGCAGCAGGAACGGGCTGACCTCATCGCCGTGACTCAGATGCGAGAACAGCGAGCGCACCGGAAAGCCGTCGCCGACCCAGTGCGGCCGTGGGCCGCTGTAAACCCCGCGAACCTTGCGCATGATGCTTCTCCCTGACCAAAGGTCGCTGTTCAAAGAAGAACGCGGCCCGCCCCGACATGATCCGTCGCCGTCCGATGACGGCTCGAAGGGTTGCGCGGCGTTCTTTTGATTCATTCTAACCTATTGAATTTAGGGCAACATGATCTTGACGCAAGTCGCTCGCAGTCGCAGGGTCGCGCATTCATTCAAGGACAGCCGCGCTCGCGGCGCATGGACAAAGCAATAGGGGGTCACAGATGCGAGGAATGGTTTCGGCGACGCTGGGTGTCGCGCTGGTTGCGCTCGGCACGGCGGCGATCGCCAAGGAATATCCGATCGACAAGCCAAAGAACATCGAGGAGGCCGGCCTGCAGGTCGCGGCGGTCTACCTGCAGCCGATCGAGATGGAGCCGGCCGGCATGATGCGCCCGGCCAAGGATTCCGACATTCACTTTGAAGCCGACATCAAGGCGCTCAAGGGCAACAAGAACGGCTATGCCGAAGGCGACTGGGTCGGCTATCTGAAGGTCAAATACGAGCTGACCAAGGTCGGCGAGAACACCGTGATCAAGGGCGACGCCATGCCGATGGTGGCCTCCGACGGCCCGCATTATGGCGACAACGTCAAGCTGGCCGGCGCCGGCAAATACAAGCTCAAGCTGACGGTGGCGCCGCCCGACGGCGACGGCCACGGCTCGTTTGGCCGCCATGTCGACAAGGAAACCGGCGTCGCGGCGTGGTTCAAGCCGCTCGAGCTCGAATACGAGTTCACCTTCGCCGGCTTCGGCAAGAAGGGCTCCTACTGAGCCTTCGCCATCGGGCCCTGATGGGCCTTCAGGAACCGGACCGGGCGTGCCGCAGGGGCGCGCCCGGTCCTCCGTCGGCGGCCCGAGACGGCGATGTTTCTGTCGCGCCGGCCGCCGCCGGATGATAAAGGCACCGGCCATCGAGGTTCATCATGGGGTGCAGCGTGTCGAAAGTCAGCCTGCCGGAAAGCGCGCGCGCGCGCCGCGCGATGATAATCGCGCTAGCGGCCGTCGCGCTGCTCCTTGGCGCGTCGCATCGCGCTCCCGCCGAGGACGAGCCGGTGTTCCGCATCGAGTTCAACGACGGCAAGGTTGTGCCGCAGCGGCTGGAGGTGCCGGCCAGACGCCGCTTCAAGCTCGAATTGCACAATGTTGGGCAGACGCCGGCCGAGTTCGAGAGCAAGGAACTGCGCAAGGAAAAGGTGCTGGCGCCAAACAGCTCCTCGACGCTGGTCATCCGCACCCTCGACCCCGGCGACTACGACTTCTTCGATGATTTCCATCCGGACGCCCCGCCGGCGGTGCTGGTCGCGAAATAGCTGAAGCGTTGCGCGGGAGACGAATGTGGGCGGACAACTGGGCAATGTAGCGTTCGTGATCTGGCGCGAGAGCGTCGAGGCGCTGCTCGTCATCGGCATCCTCAATGCCTGGCTGACCCGGCAGCAGGGCGCGGCGGCCGGGCGCGGCCGCACCTATCTGTGGGCCGGCGTCGCCGCCGGACTGCTGGCGGCGGTGGTATTCGGCACGGTGCTGATCCTGTTCGGCGAGACGCTGCCCGAGGCCACCCAGCAGGCCTATCACACCGCCGCGGTGCTGATCGCGGCCGTCCTCATCGTGCAGATGGTGTTCTGGATGCGCCGTCACGGCCGCACGCTCAAGCACGATTTGGAAACTTCGCTGCAGCGGGCCTCCGACAGTTCCAACTGGTGGGGAGTGTTCGTCCTGGCCCTGATCGCGGTGGCCCGCGAAGGCAGCGAGACGGTGGTGTTCCTGTCCGGAACGCTGGCCGCGGCCCGGCTCGATTCCTTCATGGCGCCGGCGCTGGCCGCCGCCGCCGGTTTCGCGCTCGCGCTCGTGACTTATTCGCTGCTGCAGGTCGGCAGCCGCATCCTGTCCTGGAAAACGTTCTTCACCATCACCGAGATCATGCTGCTGTTCCTGGCGGCCTCGCTGCTGGTGACCGGAGTGGACAATCTCATCGCGCTCGACGTGCTTCCGCCGCTGTCGGGCCGGCTATGGGACAGCTCGGCGATCCTGCCGGACAGCGGTCCGGTCGGCGGACTGATCGGCGCGCTGACCGGCTACCGCGCCCGCCCGGATCTCATGCAGGTGCTGGTTTACGTGCTCTACTGGGGAGTGATGTGTTGGACACTGTTCCGGTCGCGGCCCAAATCCCGGCCCGAGACAAAAACGGCATGACGGGGCGGCCGTCGCGGCCGCATGTCTCGACGGGCCTCGCCGATGCGGCGCTGGCCCGCGCCGGTGATTGGCTGATGCGCCACCAGCGCGCCATCCAGACCGGCCAGTGGTCGGTCGTCGTCGTCTATGTCGTGCTGCTGATCGTGCCGCCGTTCGTTCCGCTGCCGCCGCGCACCGCCCACATCTGGAACGACGTCACTCTATTTTCCCAGTTCGTGTTCTGGGGCATCTGGTGGCCGTTCGTGCTGCTCAGCATGATGCTGGTGGGTCGGCTGTGGTGCGGCGTGCTGTGCCCCGAAGGTTTCGTGTCGGAGAAGGCCAGCGCCTACTCCAAGGGCTGGTCGACGCCGCGCTGGATCAAGTGGAAGGGCTGGCCGTTCGTCGCCTTCGCCTGCACCACCGTGTACGGGCAGATGATTAGCGTCTACCAGTATCCGGGGCCCGCCTCCGTGCTGCTCGGGTTCTCGACCGTCGCGGCGATCGCCGTCGCCTACTTCTACGGCCGCAACAAACGGATCTGGTGCCGCTATCTGTGCCCGGTGAGCGGCGTGTTCGCGATCATGTCCAAGCTCGCGCCGGTGCATTTCCAGGTCGACCGGCAGGCCTGGGATACGTGGCAGAGGTCGCCGCACGTGGCCGCCGCCGAGCGCATCAATTGCGCGCCCCTGGTGCCGATCCGCAACATGCGCGGCGCCAGCGCCTGCCACATGTGCGGACGCTGCAGCGGTTTCCACGGCGCGGTGACCTTGCAGCGCCGCTCGCCCAATCATGAGATCGTGCATGTCGCAGGCACCGAGGTGCGGCCGGTCGAGACGCTGCTGATCCTGTTCGGCCTGATGGGCGTCGCGGCGGGCGCGTTCCAGTGGGGCAGCAGCCCGCTCTATGTTCAGGTCAAGCAGGCGCTCGCCACATGGCTGATCGATCACGGCATGCTGTGGCCGGTAACCGTCGCGCCGCCGTGGTGGATCCTGACCAACTATCCCGAGCAGAACGACGTCATGACGCTGCTCGATGGCGCGGTGCTGATCGGCTACATCGTGGTGTTCGCGGCGCTCGCCGGCATCGCCCTCGGCCTGTGCGTGGCGGCGGCAAGCCGCGTGCTGGGGCCATGGTCGTGGCCGCGCTTCCATCACCTGGTGCAGAGCCTCATTCCGCTGGCCGGCTGCGGCGTGTTCCTCGGCCTGTCGATGACCACGGTGACGCTGCTGCGCCATGACGGCTTCTATCTCGATTTCGCCGGTCCGCTGCGCGCCGCCCTGCTCACCGGCGCCGGCCTGTGGTCGCTGTGGCTCGGCTGGAGCATCGGCGCGCTCCATAGTTCCAACGTGTCGCGCCGGATCGTTGCGATGCTGCCGCTCGTGCTTGCCGCCACCACCAGCGCGGGACTGTTCGCGAGCTTGTTCTGGCGACTGTGAGTTTTCCACCGCCTTCACGGCACGGTCGCTTCGGCATCTTTTGAAAACCTCTAAAGTCGTTGAATATCAGCAACTTGAAGTTTGACGCAAAAAGACCTGCTTGCTAGGCGTGTGCATTAGCAAATAGGGGCTTGGGGCATGACTGGCATTTCTCGCGGAAAATCCTTAACCCGGCGCATCCGCGCCGCGGCGATCGCCGTGCCGGCGCTGCTGGCGAGCGGGCTGGCCGCGCAGGCGGAAGAAAAAGGCCTGTGGGAACGCGACAAGCTGACCGGCACCTGGGGCGGCACCCGCACCGCGCTGGAGGACAAGGGCATCGACATCGGCCTGGCTTATATCGGCGAAGCGCTGGCCATTCCGACCGGCGGCCTGATGCGCGGCACCACCTTCGAGGGCCGCCTCGACCTTACCGTCAACACCGACCTCGAAAAGCTGATGGGCTGGGCCGGCGGCAAGGCGCACATGCGCGTGTTCCAGATCCACAGCGCGCGGAACTTCAATGCGCTGAGCTATGTCGGCTCGATCGCCGATCCCAGCAACATCGACGCCTACGGCACCACGCGCCTGTTCACGGCCTGGGTGCAGCAGGAGTTCGGCACGGTGGCGTCGCTGCGCGTCGGCCAACTCGCGGGCGACGACGAATTCCTGGTCAGCAGCACCGCCGGCGGCCTCATCAACGGCACCTATGGCTGGGCCGCGATGATGGCGGCCAACCTGCCGAGCGGCGGGCCGGCCTACCCGCTGGCAACCCCGGGCATCCGCCTGCAGGTCAACCCGACCGACACCATCTCGCTGCTCGGCGCCGTGTTCAGCGGCGATCCGGCCGGCCCCAATTGCACCAATCCCAATCCGCAGATCTGCAATCGCTACGGCACCACCTTCAGTTTCAGCGGCGGCGCGTTCTGGCTCGGCGAGGCGCAGTACCAGGTCAACCAGGCCAAGGACGCCACCGGCCTTGCCGCCGCCTACAAGCTCGGGCTCTGGTATCACAGCGGCGAACGCTTCGCCGACCAGGCGCTCGGCATCGACAGCGCCACCGGCCTCATCGTGCCGCGGCCGGTCTCCGACAGCCCGCTCAACCGCCACGGCAACTGGGGCATCTACGGCGTCATCGACCAGATGGTGTGGCGCCGCGGCGACGCCAGCACCAGCTTCTTCGTCCGCGCCGGCGCGCTGCCGGCCGACCGCAACCTGGTATCGTGGTACATCGACGGCGGCGTCGGTTTCAAAGGCTTCATGCCGAGCCGTCCGGCCGACACGCTGACGTTTGGCCTCGCGCATTCGCACATCAGCCCCGACGCCGTGGCCGCCGACCAGTACACCGCCGCCAACATCGACCCGATGTGGCCGATCCGCAGCGGCGAGACCGTGTTCGAAGCGAGCTACATCGCCCAGATCGCGCCGTGGTGGACGCTGCAGCCCGACTTCCAGTACATCGTCAGGCCGGCCGGCAACGTGCCGATCAATCCCGCCAACACGGCGCTCGGCCCGATCAAGGACGCCATCGTGGTCGGCGTGCGCACCACCATCACGTTCTGACCCGGCGACAGGGCTTTTTGCTTGAAGAACGGCGGAGAATTTCTCCGCCGTTTCTTTTTGGCATGAAATGGCGTTTGCGCCGAAGCGGATTTAAGCTTTGCGCCATGGAGAAAACCCATGGCCGCGAACCTGCACATCAAGCGCATCTATGAGCCGGCAAGCCGCGACGACGGCGCCCGCATCCTGGTCGACCGCATCTGGCCGCGCGGCGTCAGCAAGAACGCGGCGGACCTGACGCTATGGCTCAAGGAGATCGCGCCGAGCACCGCGCTGCGGGTCTGGTTCCACCACGATCCATCGCAATGGGCCGAGTTCCGCCGCCGCTACCGCAAGGAGCTCGACGCCAATCCCGGCGCGGTCATGCTGCTGCGCGGCCATCTGAAAGAGGGGCGCGTCACGCTGCTCTATGCGGCGCGCGACGAAGCGCACAACCACGCCCGCGTGCTGGCCGATTACATCAAGGCCTGATCCGGCCTCAGCGCTGTGCCGCACACGCGGCGCCCTTGCACAACAGGTAGCGCGTGCCGTGGCCGAGCCGCAGCGGCAGCGCGGCAGCTTCCGCAACGGCGTCGGGCCGGTCCGCCAGCACGTAGCCGGCGGACATTTGCGGCGGTGGCGTCGTGAGCGGCGGCAGCGGCGGATCGGCCGCCGCGCGCAGGATGTTGAGATGCGCCACCAGGCTCAGGCCCGCCGAGGAATCGTCGAGCGCGTAGAGCGGCTGGCCATGGGTCAGCGCCAACACCTGCCGCGCCACCGCGCCGTAATCGCCGCGCACGACGCGCTCATAGACGGGAAACCCGACGGTGATGACGACGAAGGCAAGGGCGATCGTCGCGACCTGCGCGCGCAGCATGAGCGCGGCGGCGCCCCCTTGCAGGATGATGGAGGCCAGCACCAGCGCGAACAGCGGATAGAGCGGGATCATGTAGCGCAGCCCGGCTTCGGCGGAGAGCCAGTACGGCGCTACGCCGAGCGCCAGCGCGGACACGGCGATCGCGAGCGGCGGCGCGGAAAGCCGCGCCAGCGGAAAGCCGCGCCGCATCACGCAGCAGGCGGCGATGGCGCTGGCCGGCAGGAGGTTCCACGCCAGCAGCACCGGATAGGCCGCGGCATGGCCGGCGTGAGCCCATACGGCGTCCCACGGGCCGGCCCCGCCCAGCATGCCCCCGACATTGCCGAGGAACGTGCTGACCATCATGTTGCCGCCGACCTGCGCGCTCCAGGCGAACGGCACGGCCAGCGCCGCGCCATGGGCCAGCAGCGAGAGCGGGTGCAGCAGGAGCCTGCGGTTGGGATGGAGCCACGCAAGAGCCAGCCCCGTGCCAGCATGGAACACATAAGCCGTCAGCGTCTTGGTCAGGAACGCGGCGGCCAGCGCCGCGCCGGCCGCGACAAACCAGATCGGCCGGCGCTCCTCGAGCGCCACCCACAGGCACGTCGTGGCGCCGAACACGAACAGGCCGAACAGCGGATCTGTGTAGGCGAGCCAGCCGTGATGGACGAGGGTGTCGCCGGACAGATAGACGACGGCGGCGAACGCCGCCAGCAGCCGGTCGCGCAGGACGCGCGCGACGAACCACGCCAGCACCAGCCCGGTGAGAAATGTCGCGGCCAGCGCAACAAGGCGGGCGGCGATCAGGATGTGCGACCAGCCGATCAGCGAGGCGACCAGCGCGATCAGCCCCGGGAACAGCCCGGGCCGCCCATAAATGCGGCCATAGAGCGTGGTGACGATGAACTCGCCGCCCTCGCGCATCTCCTGCGCGATGATGACGGTGACCGCCTCCTCGCCGACATACTGGATGAAGACGGCCGGCAGCATGACCAGCGCCGCGACGGCGTAGATGCGCCACATCAGCCGCGGCGTCAGTTCGAACGTGGTGAGGCGGGCGAGATTTTGGCGGATCCGCGCCGCGATCATGCCGGCCTCGGCGGCGCTTCCGTCCATACCGCGTCGAACGTATCGGCGCGCGCCATCGACCACGCCTCGTGAAAGCGCGCGTCGTTGCTGCCGAGCACCAGCGCGCCCGGCCGCAGCGCCGGATAGAGTTCGGCGAAGGTCGCGACCTCGTGCACCGTGACACGGCGGCAGAAATGCACCGGCTTGAAATCGTTGGGGTGTGCAAGCCCGGCGGCTGCGGTCAGTTCGGCCAGCGTCTGCAGCGTGGCGCGGTGAAAATTGTAGACGCGTTCCGACTTGTCGGAGACCACCAGGGCGCGGGCGCGCGTGGGATCCTGCGTCGTCACGCCGGTCGGACAGCGGTCGGTGTGGCAACTCAGCGACTGGATGCAGCCGAGCGCGAACATGAAGCCGCGCGCCGAGTTGCACCAGTCGGCGCCGAGCGACATGGCGCGGGCGATGTCGAAGGCGGTGACGATCTTGCCGGAAGCGCCGAGCCTGATGCGGTCGCGCGCGCCGATGCCGACCAGCGCGTTGTGCACGAAGTTGAGGCCCTCGCGCATCGGTATGCCGAGATGGTCGAGAAACTCCGGTGGCGCGGCGCCGGTGCCGCCTTCCTTGCCGTCGACCACGATGAAGTCGGGATAGATGCCGGTTTCCAGCATCGCCTTGCAGATGCCGAGGAACTCCCATGGATGGCCGACGCACAGCTTGAACCCCACCGGCTTGCCGCCGGACAGCCGGCGCAAGGTCGCGATGAATTCCATGAGCCCGATCGGATTCGAGAACGCGCCATGGCGGGCCGGCGAGATGCAGTCCTGGCCTGTTTCGATGCCGCGGATGGCGGCGATCTCCGCCGACACCTTGGCCGCCGGCAAGACGCCGCCATGACCCGGCTTGGCGCCCTGGCTGATCTTGATCTCGATCATCTTGATCTGGTCGAGGGTGGCCAGCGCGGCGAACCTGTCGGCGCTGAAGGTGCCGTCGGTGTTGCGGCAGCTGAAATAGCCCGAGCCGATCTCCCAGATCAGGTCGCCGCCGTTCTCGTGGTGATAGGGGCTGACGCCGCCCTCGCCGGTATCGTGGGCAAAGTTCCCCTTCCTGGCGCCGGCGTTGAGCGCGCGGATGGCGTTGGCGCTCAATGCGCCGAAGCTCATGGCGGAGACGTTGAGCACCGACAGCGATACCGGCTTCGCGCAATCCGGGCCGCCCACCGTGATGCGGAACGGCTCCTGCGCCACCGGGCGCGGCGCCATCGAATGGCGCAGCCATTCATAGCCTTCCTGATAGACGTCGTGCTGGGTGCCGAACGGCCGCTTGTCGAGCACCATCTTGGCGCGCTGATAGACCACCGCGCGCTTGTCGCGGCTGAACGGCGTGCCGTCGTTCTCGCTCTCGAAGAAATACTGCCGGATCTCGGGACGGATCTGTTCGAGCAGGAAGCGCAGATGGGCGGAGATCGGATAGTTGCGCAGCACCGCGTGACGCGCCTGCGCCAGATCGTAGAAACCGACCAGGGCAAGGCCGGCGAACACGGTGACGGGGATGACGAGAACGCCGCGCCAGGACGGGCGGACGACGCCGAGACCGATCATCAGGATCGCGACCACCACGCATGAGGTGAGCACGATAAAGCGTGGCGTAAACGGCAACGTCACTGCCCGCATGGCATGTCCTTCCAGCGTATCGGTGCGAATCGTCGCGCGATTGTCCGGTCCGACAATAGCGGTCTTTTCATAAAATCACCTTGCGGGGTTACTTTTTCCGCGAAGGAGCGCCAGCCGGAACCCCTGCGTTTTCAGGCTTCAGGGAGCCGCAAGCCCGACCGGACAGGCGACGCCGGTGCCGCCGAGCCCGCAATAGCCGGCCGGGTTCTTGGCCAGATATTGCTGGTGATAGTCCTCGGCGAAATAGAATTCCGGCGCCTCGCGGATTTCCGTGGTGATGCCGCCGTACCCCCTGGCGGCGATCAGCCGGGCATAGGTGTCGCGCGAAGCCTCGGCGGCGTCACGCTGCGCGGCGTCGTGGACATAGATGCCGGACCGGTACTGCGTCCCGACGTCGTTGCCCTGGCGCATGCCCTGGGTCGGGTCGTGGCTTTCCCAGAACGTCCTGAGCAGGCCGGCATAGGCGATGCGGGCGGGATCGAACACCACCAGCACCACCTCGTTATGCCCGGTCAGGCCGCTGCACACCTCCTCATAGGTGGGATTGGGCGTGTAGCCGCCGGCATAGCCGACCGCGGTGATGTGGATGCCGGTATCCAGCTCCCAGAACTTGCGCTCGGCGCCCCAGAAGCAGCCGAGCCCGAACAGGGCGCGCCGGGTGCCGTCGGGATAGGGTGGCTTGAGCGGCCGGCCGTTGACGAAGTGATGGCTGGCGGTGGCAATCGGCGTGGCGCGCCCCGGCGGCGCGGCTTCGGGACGCGGCATGACGGCGGATTTGCGCGGGAACATGGAGACGGCCTCCCGTTTTCGAGGACTGTGCCATCATATACGCAAGGACGACGGCGCCGATGACGCCCCCGCGACGGCGGCGCCGTCCTGGCGCCATCACAACCGCGCGAACGACGGCGGCCCGCCCCCGGCTATTCGCGGGTGTAGCCGATCAGCGGCCGGCGGCGGCGGAACAGGATCATCAGGATGAGGCCCAGTCCGCCCAGCACCACCCAGGTCGGCTGCCGCAGCACCGGCTCAACCACATAGGCCCAGCCCCATCCGGCCGCCACGGCGTCGACCGCGGGCTTGAGCGCGGCGAGACTGGACTGGTGGACATCGGACCAGGTCTGGTCGAAACGGGTCAGCCGCACCGTCTGGTCGGCAATCGAGCGGGCACCGTCGTAAACCAGGAAAATGAAGCCGAGGGCCAGCGCCAGCAGCCCGATGAGCCTGAAAAAACCGCCGATCATGCCATGAGCCCCTGTTCGCGCCGCGCGCACCCCGTACCTCACCCGACATAAGCCGGGAACCGGGCGGGTTCAATGTTGGCGCCGCGCCTCCGGCGGCCGGAGGGCCGGAAACCGGCTCGCAAAGCGCATTGACGCTCGCCGGTCCCCCCAGTATAAGACCCGCAAAAGGGCGGCGGGACATCTCGCCGCCGCTGTTCTTTAATGAAAACATTCCAGTCCGGGCCGGCGTCCCCTTGCGGGACTCTCGCGCCGGACTTCATCGCGGCGGTGGTTCGGCTTCGGCCTGGCATGCCGTTCCAAGGATCGTTGAGAGCATGGCCAATACCAGTTCCGCCAAGAAGGCGGCGCGCAAGATCGCCCGCCGCACCATCGTCAACAAGTCGCGCCGGACCCAGATGCGCAACTCCGTGCGCTCGGTGGAGGACGCCATTGCCCGTGGCGACCGCAACGCCGCGCTCGAAGCGCTCAGGCAGGCCGAGCCGGCGCTGATGCGCTCGGCTCAGCAGGGCGTCGTTCACAAGAACACCGCGAGCCGCAAGGTGGCGCGCCTGACCAAGAGCATCGCCAAGCTCGCGCAGTAAATCGGCACCGCGAGAGCCGCGAACCATTCGCGGTTCTCGACGCGGTTCTCCATTCGACATCAGGCCCGGCTTCGCAGCCGGGCCTTTTTCATTTTCGCGCGGGCGCTTCGTTTTTTGTAACGCCGACCTTCATTGGAGCTTTTTTATTTCCAGATGCGCGGAACCTTTTCCGGCACGGGAGAAATGCGCGCGCCATTCATGCAAACCAGTTGCCGCTTTCAGCCGAGATATACCCGTCCTGTCGAGAGATTTTGGTCGCCGCCATGCGGCTTTTGCGACTGTGACATCAAGGTGTGACATCGCGTGGCATAAAAGCACCACCCTTCGGGTTACCCGGCGTTTTTGCGCAAGAAATAATCCGCGCGCGGAACCACTTAACGGGATAGCGCGGCCAACCAGTTGGAAATCGTCGTTCGCCTCATGGCCAAGAGTAAAAAATTTATGAACGCGCGAGCCTGTCGCCCGCCGTCAGAAGCATTTCGATTCATCGCGAAGATTCAAAACGTTGTTGATTTGTCACAAGCGTGCACCGCGAGAGCGCGGAACGCGCGCGCGCCGCGCGCGCCATCAAAGTCGTTGCGGACCGAAATAGGTTGTGTAACTTCAGATGTACGCGCTGCCCGGCGGTTTCTTGAACAACGCGGCAAGAGACTTGATCGGGAAACGTCCAACTCCTGCAGCCTAATTCCGAGATCATTACATCGCGGCCATCCCGCCGCGACCAGCAGCATCGTCCGTCACCTCATGGACGATGAACGGCGTCGCCATGTCTAGTCGGCGGCTCTTGTCGGCGGCCGAAACGGAACGGACTGGAAAGGGGCGTCCCGAGCGGGGCGCGCGGAGGTGAGGAAGAAAAGTTTTGGAGTAATGCCGTTCGGGTCATGAGCGTTCGACCATAGAAAGCGCGGGTGATTGGGACGGAATTAAGGACGACGGGAAAAGCGGCGCAAAAAACAGCCGGGAAAATTCGACGGTAACGACGGAGGAAAGGCGGCGGCAGACATGATCCTTCAGACGATCCGGTGTTGCCGGAAGATCATGGCACCGGAAGATCATGGCCGTAAAAAGAGATTGAGTGCGGGGTCCGGTGCGAAGGAATTGAATCGGCCCTTGGGGTAGTGGCGGCGGGTAGGCTGGATCCCGGTCAGGGTTTCCGGTGTTGGGCTTCAAGTAAACTTACGACATCAACCGATGGGCTTTTCAAATCCTGCCATGCGCATGCGTGCGGCAGGCGGGGACACTTATGTCGAAAAAAACCACCACGGCACTTCTTGAAACGGCGAAATGCGCGAGACCCGCGGCGGGTCCGCGCGCATCGGCCTGCGGGCCGCCGCGCACCCTGACGGGTGGCGCCTGATGCCGGCGCCCGCCCCTTTCACCTTCAACAGCATTCTAACGAACAGAAAAGACTTCAAGATGGCAAACATCGAACAGGATCGCTGGTCTCGCGTGCAGGGGCGCCTTCGCGCCGCCGTTGGCGAAGACGTTTATTCGAGCTGGTTCGCCCGCATGGATCTGGAAGCGGTCGATGACCACTGCGTGCGACTGTCCGTGCCGACCCGTTTTCTCAAGAGCTGGATCCAGACCCATTACGCCGACCGCGTGCTGTCGTGCTGGCAGTCGGAGTGCGCCGGCATCAATCATGTCGAGCTTACGGTGCGTTCGGCGATGCGCGGCGCGCCGGCGGCGCGCGACGTCAAGATGCCGGTGCCGGGCGAACATTCGCCGCAGCGCATCGAGCTGCGCGCCGGGTTCGAAACCGCCGTCGCGGACAGGGCTCCGGTCACCGCCGGCCATGACGCGCTCGGCGGCTCGCCGCTCGATGCGCGCCTGACCTTCGGCAGTTTCATGGTCGGCCGTTCCAACACGCTGGCCCACGCCGCCGCCCGCCAGGTCGCCGACGGCCGGCGCGGCGATACGGTGATGTTCAACCCGCTCTACATCCACGCCGGCGTGGGCCTGGGCAAGACCCATCTCCTGCAGGCCATCGCCTGGGCCGGCAACGGCGCGCCCGGCGACCGCAAGGTGCTCTATCTCACCGCCGAGAAATTCATGTACGGCTTCGTCGCCGCGCTCAAGACCCAGACCGCGCTCGCGTTCAAGGAAGCCTTGCGCGGCATCGACGTGCTGGTGATCGACGACCTGCAGTTCCTGCAGGGCAAGAACACCCAGGCCGAGTTCTGCCACACCCTCAATGCGCTGATCGACGCCGGCCGCCAGGTGGTGATCGCCGCCGACCGCCCGCCGTCCGACCTGGAAAGCCTCGACGACCGCGTGCGCTCGCGGCTCGCCGGCGGCCTGGTGGTCGAGATGGGCTCGCTCGGCGAGGAGCTGCGCGTCGAGATTCTCAAGTCGCGCATCGCGGCGGCGCGCAGCCACCATGCCGGCTTCGACGTGCCGCCGGCGGTGATCGAGTTCCTGGCGCGCGCCATTACCCATAACGGCCGCGATCTCGAAGGCGCGGTCAACCGCCTGCTCGCCCACAGCAAGCTCAGCGGCCACCAGGTGACGCTGGAAATGGCCGAGCACGAGGTGCGCGACCTGGTGCGGCCGCAGGAGCCGCGCCGCGTCAAGATCGAGGACATCCAGCGCGTGGTGGCGCGCCAGTACAATGTCAGCCGCTCCGATCTCCTGTCATCGCGGCGCACCGCCAACGTGGTGCGGCCGCGCCAGGTGGCGATGTACCTGGCCAAGACGCTGACGCTGCGCTCGCTGCCCGAGATCGGACGCCGCTTCGGCGGCCGCGACCACACCACCGTGCTGCACGCGGTGCGCAAGATCGAAACCCTGGTCAGCAACGACAGCGCGCTCGCCGGCGAGATCGAGGTGCTCAAGCGCCAGCTGCAGGACTAGGCGGCCGCCTCCCCTCCTGCGGCTAAAAACAGCAGGGAAAACAGCCTTTCCCGGCGTCCGCCACCCTTGACGTGACGGCGCCAACCACGTCAGGCTGCGGACCCCCGGCGGACCGGCGTTGTCCGCCGGAGGCGTTTTCGCGCGGGCCTTCCGCCGCGCGCTTTCCTTCGATGGGGTGGGGCTCTGGGTATGAAGGTTACCGTCGAACGCGCGCAATTGCTCAAGTCGCTGGGCCACGTCCATCGCGTGGTCGAGCGCCGCAACACCATTCCGATCCTCGGCAATGTGCTCCTGCGCGCCGAGAATTCCCGCCTGGCGCTGAAGGCCACCGACCTTGACCTCGAAGTCACCGAGACGCTGCCGGCCGAGGTCGGCTCCGGCGGTTCGACCACGGTGCCCGCGCACATGTTCTACGACATCGTGCGCAAACTGCCGGACGGCTCGCAGATCATGCTGGATGCCTCGGGCGACCGCGCCGTGCTGGCGATCCGGGCCGGGCGTTCGCGCTTCACGCTGCAGACGCTCCCCGAGAGCGATTTTCCCGATCTCGCCACCGGCGACATGTCGCACGCCTTCACGCTGGCCGCCGCCGACACCAAGCGGCTGATCGACAAAACCCAGTTCGCGATCTCGACCGAGGAGACGCGCTACTATCTCAACGGCATCTACCTGCACAGCGCCGGCCCCGCCAAGGCCGCGACGCTGCGCGCGGTCGCGACCGACGGCCATCGCCTGGCCCAGGTCGACCTGCCGTTGCCGGCGGGCGCCGCCGGGCTGCCCGGCGTCATCATCCCGCGCAAGACGGTGGGCGAGGTGCAGCGCCTGATCGAGGACAGCGAGGCCGCGGTGGCGATCGAGCTGTCGCAGGGCAAGATCCGCTTCACCATCGGCGACGTGGTGCTGACCTCGAAGCTGATCGACGGCACCTTCCCCGATTACGCCCGCGTCATCCCCGCCGGCAACGACAAGGAACTGGTCGTCGACAAGAAGGATTTCGAGGCCGCCGTCGACCGCGTTTCCACCATCTCCAGCGAGCGCGGCCGCGCCGTCAAGCTGTCGCTGTCGGCCGGCAAGCTGGTGCTCTCCGTCACCAATCCGGATTCCGGCAGCGCCACCGAGGAGCTTGAGGTCGAATATGCCGCCGAGCCGCTCGATATCGGCTTCAACTCGCGCTATCTGCTCGACATCGCGGCGCAGATCGACGGCGAGGTGGCGGTGCTGAGACTGGCCGACCCCGGTTCGCCGACGCTGATCGAGGACCGCGACGTCAAGGGCGCGCTCTACGTGCTGATGCCGATGCGGGTGTGACGGAGGCACCCCTCCCTGCCACGCGCAAAGCGGTGACCGGCGCGCCGGGCGTGCTATGAAGCCCGCTCGATGACCATCGCACGCATCACCCGTCTGTCGCTCACCCATTTCCGTTCCTATCGCGCGGTGAGCCTGGCCGTGCCGGACGGTCTTGTCGTGCTGACCGGACCGAACGGCGCCGGCAAGACCAACCTCCTGGAAGCCGTCTCGTTTCTCAGCCCCGGCCGTGGCCTGCGCCGCGCCACGCTCGACGACGTCGCCGATACCCAGGGCGACGGCTCGTGGGCGGTGTCGGCCGAGGTCGAGGGCGCGCTGGGCCTGGCGACCCTCGGCACCGGCATCGACCCGCCCGGCCCCGACGGCGCATCCGGCCCGCGCAAGTGCCACATCGACCGCGAGCCGGTCGCCTCGGCGGCGGCGTTCGGCGACCATTTGCGCCTGGTGTGGCTGACGCCGGCCATGGACGGCTTGTTCATGGGACCGGCCGCGGAGCGGCGGCGCTTCCTCGACCGTCTGGTGCTGGCCATCGACAGCGGCCACAACAGCCGCGTGTCGGCGCTCGAACGCTCCTTGCGTTCGCGCAACCGGCTCCTGGAACAGCCGCGCCCCGATCCGCACTGGCTCGACGCCATCGAGCACGAGACCGCCGAGCTTGCCGTCGCGGTCGCCGCCGCGCGCACCGAGACGGTGACGCGGCTCGAAGCCCACATCGCCGCCCGCGCGGCTTCGAGCTTCCCCCGCGCCGGACTGGCGCTCGACGGCTGGATCGAAACCGCGCTGGCCAGCGAGCCGGCGCGCGACGTCGAGGACCGTTACCGCGCGCGGCTCTGCGAGGCCCGCGGCCGCGACGCCGCCGCCGGGCGCACGCTCGACGGCGTCCACCTGACCGATCTCGCCGTGACCTTCGCGCCCAAGGCGATCGCCGCGCGCGAGGCCTCGACCGGCGAGCAGAAGGCGCTCCTGATCGGCCTCGTGCTGGCGCACGCCGGACTGGTGGCGGCGATGACATCGATCACGCCGCTCCTGCTGCTCGACGAGGTCGCGGCGCATCTCGATCCCGGCCGCCGCGGCGCGCTGTTCGACGAACTTCACGGTTTGCGCGCGCAGGTCTGGATGACCGGCGCCGATCCGGCCGCGTTCGCCGCCATCGCCGCCTCGGCGGGCCTGCTGAACGTGACGCCGGGCCGGGTCGAACGGGTCGCCTGATGGCGGCCCCGGACGGGGGCGAAACAGCCCTGGAATCAGCCTTGTTCGAGGCTTGCAAAAAAGGCCGTTCGAGGGCCGTCTCGCGTTGAAAATAACGCAGATGTTCCAGCCTCTTGCAGGCATCCACTTTGCGCTGTACGGGGTCGCGCTTTCATGTCAAAAACAGCATCTGATTTATGCGTCGTGCGTCAGGCATGATGCGGTTGCGGCGTGAAGGTTTCCCGACATGAATGAACCGGCCCGCCACAGGGTTGCCGAACAGGCTCCCGGCGCCTCCGATTACGGTGCGGAATCGATTCAGGTCCTCAAGGGCCTCGACGCGGTGCGCAAGCGGCCGGGCATGTACATCGGCGACACCGATGACGGCTCCGGCCTCCACCACATGGTCTACGAGGTCGTCGACAACGCCATCGACGAGGCGCTGGCCGGCCACGCGACCGAGGTGAGCGTTACCCTCAACCCGGACGGTTCCTGCACCGTGCGCGATAACGGCCGCGGCATCCCCACCGACATCCACAGGGGCGAAGGCGTGTCGGCCGCCGAGGTCATCATGACCCAGCTGCACGCTGGCGGTAAGTTCAACCAGAACTCCTACAAGGTCTCCGGCGGCCTGCATGGCGTCGGCGTCTCCGTGGTCAACGCCCTTTCCTCGCAGCTCAAGCTGACGATCTGGCGCGACGGTCGCGAGCATTTCATGGAGTTCCGCCACGGCGAGCCGGTGGCTCCGCTCGCGATGGTGGGCGAGGCCGCCGGCCGGCGCGGCACCGAGGTGACGTTCCTGCCCTCGACCGCGACCTTCACCATGACGGAGTTCGACTTCGCCACGCTGGAGCACCGGCTGCGCGAGCTCGCCTTCCTCAACTCCGGCGTCACCATCATCCTGTCCGACATGCGCCACCCGGTCGAGAAGCGCGAGGAGATGCGCTACGAGGGCGGCGTGCAGGCGTTCGTGAAATATCTCGACCGCAACAAGACCGCGCTGGTGCCGGCGCCGATCGTGGTGCGCGCCGAGCGCGACGGCTTCGGCGTCGAGGCGGCGCTGTGGTGGAACGACAGCTACCACGAGAACGTGCTGTGTTTCACCAACAACATCCCGCAGCGCGACGGCGGCACGCATCTGGCGGGCTTCCGCGGCGCGCTGACGCGCCAGGTCACCGGCTATGCCGACATCATGGCGCGCAAGGAGCGGATCGCGCTGACCGGCGACGATTGCCGCGAGGGCCTCACCGCGGTGCTCTCGGTCAAGGTGCCGGATCCGAAATTCTCGTCGCAGACCAAGGACAAGCTGGTGTCCTCGGAAGTGCGCCCGGTGGTCGAGAGCGTGCTCAACGAGGCGCTGGCGGCCTGGTTCGAGGAGCATCCCGGCGAAGCGCGCACCATCGTCGGCAAGGTGGTGGAAGCCGCCGCCGCGCGCGAGGCCGCGCGCAAGGCGCGCGAGATGACGCGCAAAAGCGCGCTCGGCGTCGCCTCGCTGCCCGGCAAGCTGGCCGACTGCCAGGAGCGCGATCCGGCGCGCGCCGAGCTGTTCATCGTCGAGGGCGATTCGGCCGGCGGCTCCGCCAAGCAGGGCCGCAACCGCGCGTTCCAGGCCGTGCTGCCGCTGCGCGGCAAGATCCTCAACGTCGAGCGCGTGCGCATGGACAAGATGCTGTCGAGCCAGGAGATCGGCACGCTGATCACCGCGCTCGGCGCCGGCATCAGCGACGAGTTCTCGGCCAACAAGCTGCGCTACCACAAGATCATCATCATGACCGACGCCGATGTGGACGGCTCCCACATCCGCACCCTGCTCCTCACCTTCTTCTTCCGCCAGATGCGCGACCTGATCGACCGCGGCCATCTCTACATCGCCCAGCCGCCGCTCTACAAAGTCAGCCGCGGCAAGTCCGAGCAATACCTCAAGGACGAGCGCGCGCTCGAGGATTACCTGATCACCACCGGACTCGAGGAATCGGTGCTCAGGACGTTCTCCGGCGCCGAACGCGCCGGCGCCGACCTGCACGAGCTGGTCGAGCAGGCTCGCGTCATCCGCAACGTGCTCGGCAACATCCACAGCCGCTACAACCGGCAGGTGATCGAGCAGGCCGCGATCCTCGGCGTGCTCAATCCCGGCATCTTCGGCGACGCCGAAAAGGCCTCCGCCGCGGCCCCCTACATCGCGCGGCGGCTCGATGCGCTGGCCGGCGAGACCGAGCGCGGCTGGCAGGGCCGCTTCGTCGAGGGCGAAGGCTTCCAGTTCGAGCGCACCGTGCGCGGCGTCAAGGAGGCCGCGGTGATCGACCACGCGCTGCTCAACTCGGCCGACGCGCGCAAGCTCGACGAATACGCCGTCTCGCTGCAGGGCGCCTATGAGCGCTCGGACCTGCTGCGCCGCAAGGGCGAGGAAACGCCGATCCACGGCCCGATCAGCCTGTTCGAGGCTGTCACCGAGGCCGGCCGCAAGGGCATCACGCTGCAGCGCTACAAGGGCCTCGGCGAAATGAACCCCGAGCAGCTGTGGGAGACGACGCTCGACGTCGACGCGCGCTCGCTCCTCCAGGTCAAGGTCAAGGAGATCGACGAGGCCGGCGACATCTTCGCCAAGCTGATGGGCGACGAGGTCGAGCCGCGCCGCGAGTTCATCCAGGAAAACGCGCTCGCCGCCAGCGTCGACGTGTAGACCCGCTCAAAGGGATCGCGTGTTTCCTCGTCATCACCGGGCCGGCGCGAAGCGCCGCGACCCGGTGATCCATCGACTTTAGACTAGCGACGAAAAGATGGATTGCCGGGTCAGGTTTACAGCCGGGCTCGCCAAAGGCGAGACCCGGTTGCCCGGCAATGACACTGGAGATGTTGGCGCCGCGGCTTACGCCATCAGCCACATGCCGAGCCACTCGGCGATCATCGCCGGCTTCTGGCTGTTCTCGATCTCGATCGTGATCTCGAACGTCGTCACATACTCGTTGTTGCCGCGGTCGGTGAGATCGCGCAGCACGAAATGGCCGCGCACGCGCGAGCCGCATTTCACCGGCGCCAGGAACCGCACCTTGTTGAAGCCGTAGTTGATGCCGATCTTGCGGTTGGCGATTGGCGGGATCGCCTCGTGGAACATCACCGCCGACAGGGACAGCGTCAGAAGTCCATGCGCGATGGTGCCGCCGAACGGCGTCTGCGCCGCGCGCACCGGATCGACATGGATGTACTGGTGGTCGCCGGTGACGTCGGCGAAGGCGTTGATCTTGGCCTGATCGATGACATGCCATTGCGAGATGCCGATCTCCTGGCCGACCCGCGCCTTGAAGTCGTCGATGGTCATGGCCCCGTTGCCTGCGCCGCTCATGCTGCTCGCCTCCCTTTTATGTGTCCTTGTGCCCGGGCTCGCGCTCCGGGCGCGTCAGCCCAGCAATCCGTTTTCCTGCGCCAGCGCGTGCAGCGAGGCCTCCGGCCGCGCGCCCAGATGCTGAATCACCTCCGCCGCCGCCAGCGCGCCCAGCCGCCCGCACCGCGCGTGCTCGCGGCCGCGCGACAGCCCGACCAGAAAGCCGGCCGCGAACAGGTCGCCGGCGCCGGTGGCGTCGACGACGCGCTCGACCGCCGCGGCCGGCACGACTTCGGTGCCGGTCCGGGTCACGACGACGCAGCCCTTCTCGCTGCGCGTCACCACCGCGAGGGTCGCGTCGGCGCGCAACTGCGCCACCGCGGTGTCGAAGTCGGCGGTCTGGTAGAGCGCGCGCAGTTCGTGCTCGTTGGCGAACACGACATCGACGGTGCGGTCGCGGATGAGGCCGAGAAACTCGGCGCGGTAGCGATCGACGCAGAACGCGTCGGAGAGCGTCAGCGCCACGATGCGGTTCTTGGCGTGGGCGATGCGCGCCGCCTTGAGGAACGCCTCCTTGGCGTTCTTCGGATCCCACAGATAGCCTTCGAGATAGATGATGGCGGCGGCCTCGATCTGGCCCGGGTCGATGTCGGCGGGATGCAGGTCCTGGGCGGCGCCGAGATAGGTGTTCATGGTGCGCTCGCCGTCCGGCGTGACCACAATGTAGCAGCGCGCGGTCGACGGCCCCTCGAACGCCGGCGGCGTGGCGAAGGCAACGCCGACGGCGCGGATGTCGTGGCTGAAGGCGCGACCGAGCGAATCGTCCTTGACCTTGCCGACGAACGCCGCGCGCCCCCCGAAGCTCGCCACGCCGACAATGGTGTTGGCGGCCGACCCGCCGGAGACTTCCACCGCCGGGCCCATGGCGTCGTAGATCGCCGTGGCGCGGGCCTCGTCGATCAGCGCCATGGAGCCCTTGGCCATGCCATGGCGGATCAGGAAATCGTCCTCGGCGCGGGCGATGATGTCGACGATGGCGTTGCCGATTCCGAGCACATCGATGGCGGCATGGGTCATGGGCGTAAACTATCCGGAAATGGCAGGCGGGCCTGGGAAAACGTCTGGCGGCGGACTATCACGCCCGCCCGCCCGCCAGCAAGGCCGGGACGGGCCGCCATCCCGCCCGGATTGGCGTTTGCCGTCGCGATACGCCATAGATCGGCGCCATGATGCGCTCGATCGCCACCGTCAGCACCGGCACCCTGGCCTCGCGGCTCACGGGTTTCCTGCGCGACGCGCTGATCGCGGCGCTGCTTGGCGCCGGCCTTGCCGCCGATGCCTTCCTGCTGGCGTTCCAGTTCGTCACCGTGGCGCGCCGCCTGACCACCGAGGGTGCGCTCAACGCCGCCCTGGTGCCGCAATGGCTGCGCGTGCGGCGCGACGACGGCGAGGCGGCGGCGCGCGCCTTCGCCGGACGGGTGCTGGGCACCGTCGGCGTGATCGTGCTCGCCGCCACCCTGGCGCTGGGACTGGCGCTGCCGTTCCTCATCGGTTCCCTGGCCCCCGGCCGCGAAGGCGAAGCGCAGGCGCTCGCGGTGCAGACCGGGCGCCTGATGCTGCCCTATCTGGCGTTCGCCGGACCCGCCGCGGTGCTGCTCGGCCTCTTCAATGCCCAGGGGCGGCATGCGATGGCGGCGTTCTCGCCGCTCGCCTTCAACCTCCTGCTGATCGCCGTCACCGGCGCGCTGCTCGCCGCGGGCCTCGCCGATCCGCGCCACGCCGCGCTCATTCTAGCGGCCGCCATCGGCATCGCCGGCTGTCTGCAGCTGGCGGCGATCGCGCTCGCCGGACGCGGGAAAGCGCCGGCCGCGCCGCTCGCGGTCACGCTCGACCGCGACATGCGCGATTTTCTCAGCCAGGCCTGGCCCGGCATGGCGGCCTCGGCCGGGCCGCAGCTCCTGATGGCGTTGGGCGCGGTGCTGGCCGCGGCCTCGCCCTCGGTCGTGGCGTGGCTCTATTTCGCCGGCCGCCTGGTCGAGCTGCCGCTCGGCCTTGCCGGCATGAACATCGGGGCGGTGCTGGTGCCGGCCACGGCGCGCGCCGCCCACGCCGACGACGCCGCAAACCTTGCCCGCGTCACCTCGCGCGCGCTCGAACTGGCGCTGGCGCTGGCGCTGCCGGCGGCGTTCGCGCTCGCCGTGCTCGCCGCGCCGATCGTGCGCGCGCTGTTCGAGCATGGCGCGTTCACCGCGCCGGATAGCGCCGGCACCGCGCGCGCGCTCGCCGTGCTGGCGCTCTCGCTGCCGGCCCATGTGCTGATCAAGACGCTCTCGGCAGTGTGCTTTGCGCAGGGCGACACCCGCACGCCGCTGCATCTGATGCTCATCGGCCTTGCCGCCGCGCTCGCGCTCGGCCTCGCCTTGCCGGCCTGGCTTGGCGCCACCGCCGGCATCGGCGCGGCGCTGACGCTGGCCGCCTGGTGCAATGCGGCGCTGCTGGGGTTTGCCGTGCGCCGCCGCTTCGGGTTTTCCCCCGACGCCGGCGCCCGACGGCGGCTGCCCGCGATCCTGTTCGCCAGCCTGATCATGAGCGCGCTGGTCGGCGCCGCCCATTACCTGCTCGCCGACCTGGCGGCGGAGCGCATGGCGGCAACAAGCCTGCTCGGCGGTCTTGTCGTGCTCGGCCTTGTGGTCTATGGCGCGCTGCTGCGGCTGTTCGGCGCCCTCGATGCCGCCGCCCTGCGCCGCGCCTGGCGCGACGGCGCCGCGCCCTGACGAGTTGCTTTGCCGTCACGGCTGATGCATGAGATGCCGCGCAAATCAGGCGGGCGGCCGTCCAACGCCGCCCGCGATCAATTTGGGAGCGCCAGCATGGCGATGACACAGCGGGTTTTTTCCGGCGTCCAGCCGACCGGCAATCTGCACCTCGGCAACTATCTCGGCGCCATCGTCAAATTCGTGGAGTTGCAGAACATCCACGACTGCATCTACTGCGTCGTCGATCTGCACGCCATCACGGTGTGGCAGGATCCGGCGGAGCTGACGCGCAACATACGCGAGGTCACCGCCGCGTTTCTGGCCTGCGGCATCGACCCCAGGAAGCACATCGTGTTCAACCAGAGCCAGGTCGCCGAGCACGCCGAGCTGGCCTGGGTGTTCAACTGCGTGGCGCGGCTCGGCTGGCTCAACCGCATGACCCAGTTCAAGGAGAAGGCCGGCAAGGACCGCGAGAACGCGTCCGTCGGACTCTACGCCTATCCCAGCCTGATGGCCGCCGACATCCTGGTCTACCGCGCCACCCATGTGCCGGTCGGCGAGGACCAGAAGCAGCACCTGGAGCTGACGCGCGACATCGCGCAGAAGTTCAACAACGATTTCGGCGATTCGATCCGCGCGCACGGCTTCGGCGAGGCCTTCTTTCCGCTGCCCGAGCCGCTCATCACCGGCCCGGCGACGCGGGTGATGTCGCTGCGCGATGGCTCGAAGAAGATGTCGAAGTCGGACGCCTCCGACTATTCGCGCATCAACCTCACCGACGACGCCGACACCATCGCGCAGAAGTTCCGCAAGGCCAAGACCGACCCCGAGCCGCTGCCGGGCGAGGAAAAAGGGCTGGAAACGCGACCCGAGGCCGACAACCTGGTCGGCATCTACGCCGCGCTCGAAGGCACCACCAAGGCCACGGTGCTCGGCCAGTTCGGCGGCAGCCAGTTCTCGGTGTTCAAGGCGGCGCTGGTCGATCTCTCGGTCGCCAAGCTGGGGCCGATCGGCGCGGAGATGAAGCGGCTCACCGCCGATCCGGCTTACGTCGATGCGGTGCTCGCCGACGGCTCGGCGCGCGCGCGCGTTCTGGCCGGGCAAACCATGGACGCGGTCAAGGACATCGTCGGACTGGTTCGCAGCTGAGCCCTGCCGCCCTTCGCCGATCTTGCGCGCCGCTTGTGGGCGCACAGTCAGCCATGGCAGCATGCGCGAAATGGCAGCATGGCGAACCGCTGCCCTGTCCCGGGTGCGATTCCCATGAACGCCAAGCGCAGCAGCTATGAGCATGGCCACCGGCCGAAATGCCTGGTGATCGTCGACGACACGCCCGAATGCGACCGCGCGGTCTATTACGCCAGCCGCTGGGCGGCGCGCAGCCATGGCACCGTGGTAATGCTGCGCGTCATGGAGATGACCGACAGCAACCAGCAGTGGCTCGGCGTCGCCGACCTCATGCGCGCCGAGGCCACCGAGACCGCGGAAACCGCGCTCGACACCGCCAGCACGCGCGCCTGGGCCATCGCCGCCATCACGCCCGAGCGGCTGATCCGCGAGGGCGTGCCGACCGAGCAGATCCTGCAGGTGATCCTCGACGACGCCGACATCGCCTTCCTGGTGCTGGCCGCCGGCACCAGCATCGAGGGGCCGGGACCGATCCTCACCGGGCTGGCCAAGACCATCGGCAGCTTCCCGGTCCCGATCACCGTGGTGCCCGGCCATCTCGGCGACGCCGACCTCGACGCCCTGAGCTGAGCCGACCCGTTTTTGCGGCACAAGGCGGCTTGAACCCGCCCCCCACCACGCTCATCTTAAAGAGCGGGCGGCCATGCCGCTCAAAAGGGTTTTACTCAGGTGCCATTAGAGGTATGAACGGCGCCAGCAAAGCCATGACCCTGCCGGCCTTGAACCGGCACAGGATCGGAGATTTCGATGTTCATCCAGACTGAAACCACGCCCAATCCCGCCACACTGAAGTTCCTGCCCGGCCGTCCCGTGCTGTCGAGCGGCACCATGGATATCCGCGCCGCCGGCGATGCCGGCCGCTCGCCGCTGGCGGAGCGCCTGTTCGCGATCACCGGCGTGACCGGGGTGTTCTTCGGTTCCGATTTCATCACCGTGACCAAGGACGAGGCCGACTGGATCGTGCTCAAGCCGGTCATCCTCGGCGCCATCATGGAACACTTCATGTCGGGCGCGCCGCTGCTCGCCGGCGACGACCAGGCCGGCGACGACGACACCAGCGAGGAATTTTTCGACGCCAGCGATGCCGGCACCGTCGCCGCCATCAAGGAGCTGATCGAGACCCGCATCCGTCCCGCGGTCGCCAATGACGGCGGCGACATCACCTTCCGCGGCTTCCGCGAGGGCGTGGTCTATCTCGCCATGAAGGGATCGTGCTCGGGCTGTCCGTCGTCAACGGCGACCCTCAAGAAGGGCATCCAGAACCTGTTGCAGCACTTCATCCCCGACGTGGTGGACGTGCGCCCGATCTAGCACTCCGCTTTCGCGGGACGCCGGCAAAACCGCTGCCTGCCTGGCCGGATCATGGTCTAGTCTCGCCCGATGCTGATTCTCGCCATCGATACCGCGCTCGAGGCCTGCTCGGCGGCCGTGCTCGACACCGCCGCCGCGGGAGACGGCTTCGCGGGCGACGGCGCGGCGGTCGAAATCGACTGTGAACGCACGCTCATCGCCAGCGAGACGCTGCCGATGAAGCGCGGCCACGCCGAGGCCCTGATGCCGCTGATCGCGCGGGTAATGGAGCGCGCGCAAACCAACTTCGCCGCGCTCGACCGCATCGCGGTCACGGTCGGGCCCGGCAGCTTCACCGGCTTGCGGGTGGGGATCGCGGCGGCGCGCGGCCTGGCGCTGGCGGCGGCGCGGCCCGCCGTCGGCATCACCACGCTGGCGGCGCTGGCGGCCCCGCTTGCCGCCGAAGGCGGGCCCGATCCGATCGTCGCGGCCATCGATGCCCGCCACGGCCAGGTCTATTTCCAGGTGCTGGGCGGCAACGGCACCACCCTGATCCGGCCCCGCATCGGCCCGATCGAGGAGGCCACCCGCGCCGCGCGGTTCGGCACCCCGCGCCTGATCGGCAACGCCGCCCCGCTCCTCGCCGCCGCCTGGCCGGCCCAGGCCCCGGCGCCGCTCGACATCGATCCGCGCCCGGCCCCCGACATCGCCTGGGTCGCCTGGCTCGGCGCCGCCACCCGCACCGACCAGGATTCCGCCCGCCCGCTCTATCTGCGCCCGCCCGACGCCCGGCCGGCCGCAGGCGCCGCCCTGCCGCGCCGATGAGCTGGCTCTCCCTGGTCTCCCCGTTCCGCCGCCGCGAACCGGCCGTCGAACCGGCCGGCCCCCGCGACGCCGCCGCCTTCGCCGTCCTCCATGCCGCCAGCTTTGCCCGCGGCTGGAGCGAGCAGGAGTTCGAGCAGCTTTTGATCGAGCGCAATGCCCTCGCCCACCGGGTCCGGCTAGGAAGAAGCATTGTCGGTTTCATCGTGTCGCGGTGCGCCGGGGACGAGGCCGAGATCCTGTCGGTCGCGGTGGCCGCCAGGCACCGGGGCCGCGGACTGGCGGGCCGGCTGTTGCGGACCCATCTTGGCGAGCTTGCCGGCATAGGGGTCCGGGCGGTTTTCCTCGAAGTTGAGGAAACCAACCGCGTGGCGCGCCAGCTTTATGCCCGCGGCGGCTTTCGCGACGTGGGGCGGCGCGCGAACTATTACCGGAGCGGGCACGGTCCGCAGGAATCCGGCCCGCAGGGTGCCGCCGCCGTGGTGATGCGACGCGACTTGACCTAACGGCTTGATCTAGCGGCCCGGAACGACGATGTTCGGCGCCACCGGAAATGTCAGTGGACGGCCAGCCGCGAAAGTGGAACCGTGGCGGCCCTAAACCAAAGCGCAAACTGACCGGGCACCCCCGTAAAGGACCAGCCCGGCGGCACCAGGGATTTTCGCGATCAAGGGAATGGACACGGCCATGGTTTCGACCAAACCCGCTACCGCCAGCAAAGGCACCGACATCGAGATGCGTTGCGCCGCCACCGGCATGCGCATGACCGAACAGCGGCGCATTATCGCCCGCGTGCTCGGGGAGGCATCCGACCATCCCGACGTCGAGGAACTGTATCGCCGCTGCGTCACCATCGACGACAAGATTTCGATCTCGACCGTCTACCGCACCGTCAAGCTGCTGGAAGACGCCGGCATCATCGAGCGGCACGATTTCCGCGAGGGCCGCGCCCGCTATGAGCAGATGCGCGAACTGCATCACGATCACCTCATCAACCTGCGCACCGGGCAGGTGATCGAGTTCTCGTCCGAGGAAATCGAGAAGCTGCAGGCGGAACTGGCGCGCAAGCTCGGCTATCGGGTGGTCGACCACCGGCTCGAACTGTATTGCGTGCCGCTCGACGACACCAAGAGCTGAAGCTCCGGGCCGGCGTCAGGGCGCCGGTTGCGGCTGGATTTCCGCGCCTTTCCGATATATCTGACCTTGCAGGCTTGGCCCCCGAGGGGCCAGGCCATCCCCTTTTCGTCCCGGGTCCGATGGATCAGCCGCGCAAGCTGCATATCAAGTCATACGGCTGTCAGATGAATGTCTACGATGCGCAACGCATGGTGGACACGCTGGCGCCCGAAGGCTTTACCGAGACCGCCAACGCCGAGGAGGCCGATCTCGTCATCCTCAACACCTGCCATGTGCGCGAGAAGGCCGCCGAGAAGGTGTTCTCGGAGCTTGGCCGCCTGCGTGTCAGCAAGACCGCCGCGGCCCGCGACGGCCGCCGGATGACGATCGCGGTGGCCGGCTGCGTGGCGCAGGCCGAGGGCAAGGAAATCGTGCGCCGCGCTCCCGTCGTCGATCTCGTCGTCGGCCCGCAGAGCTATCACCGCCTGCCGGAACTTCTGGAACGGGCGCGCCGCGACGGCCACGCCGTCGACACCGAATTTCCGGTCGAGGACAAGTTCGATCACCTCGCGCCGCCGCAGCCGGCCGCGATCCGCCGCCGCGGCGTCACCGCCTTCGTCACCATCCAGGAAGGCTGCGACAAGTTCTGCAGCTTCTGCGTCGTTCCCTACACGCGCGGCGCCGAACTCTCGCGCCCCGTGGCGCGCATCAGCGACGAGGTGCGCCGCCTCGCCGAGGCCGGCGTGCGCGAGGTCACGCTGATCGGGCAGAACGTCAACGCCTTCCATGGGCCGGGGCCGAACGGAAGCGCCTGGCCGCTCGGCCGCCTGCTGGCCCATCTTGCCGCCATCCCCGGCATCGCGCGGCTGCGCTACACCACCAGCCACCCGCGCGACGTCGACGACAGCCTGATCGAGGCGCATCGCGATCTGCCCGCGCTGATGCCCTATGTGCACCTGCCGGTGCAGTCCGGCTCCGACCGCATCCTGGCGGCGATGAACCGCAGGCATACCGCAGCCGACTACCTCCGGCTCGTCGAACGCATGCGCAGGGCGCGGCCCGATCTCATTTTCAGCTCGGATTTCATCGTCGGCTTTCCCGGCGAAAGCGACGAAGATTTCGCCGCCACCCTCGCGCTGGTCCGGCAAATCGGTTACGCTGGAGCCTACTCGTTCAAGTATTCGCCGCGGCCGGGAACGCCTGCCGCGGAGATGCGGGACATGGTGCCACGGGCGGTCATGGACGAACGCTTGGCGCAACTTCAGGATCTGATCGACGGCCAGCAGGCCGCCTTCAACGCGGCCAGCATCGGCGCGGCGCTCGACGTGCTGTTCGAGAAGGCCGGCCGCAACGACGGCCAGATCGTCGGCCGCTCGCCGTTCCTGCAGCCGGTGCATGTCGACGGCTCCGCCGATCTGATCGGCGAAGTCCGCGCCGTGCGCATCACATCGCTGAAAACCTACAGCCTGTTTGGCGAGCTGGCCGGCGGCCGGCGCGCAACCTAAGGAGCGTGAATTCCTTGCCCAAGAACGGACCGGACACCATCCCGCTCGCTCCTGGCCTGACCGCCCCTTCCCGCGCCTCCGAACCGCCGCCCGAAACCCAGATCGTGCTTGCCTTCGACGACAACCGCAGCGCCTCGGCGCTGTTCGGGCAGTACGGCCAGCACATCGCGCTGATCGAACGCCGGCTCGGCGTGCTCGCCGATTCGCGCGGCAACCAGGTCACCATCGCCGGCAGCCGCGACGGCTGCGAGGCGGCGCGCCGCGTGCTCGAGAGCCTCTACGCCCAGGCGCTCGCCGGACACGAATTGTCGACCGGCGACGTCGAGGGCGCGATCCGCGCGGTGATCGCGCAAGGCTCGCTGTTCGACTTCGATCCCAAGGCGATCCGCCCCGCTTTCGATGAGATCAACCTGCGCAAGCGCCCGGTGCGCGCCCGCACCGCGGCGCAGGATGCCTATATCCGCGCGCTCAAGCGCAATGCCATGGTGTTCGGCGTCGGCCCGGCCGGCACCGGCAAGACCTGGCTCGCGGTGGCGCACGCGGTGCAGCTGTTCGAGCGCAAGGAGGTCGACCGCATCGTGCTGTCGCGTCCTGCGGTGGAGGCCGGCGAGCGGCTCGGCTTCCTGCCCGGCGACATGCGCGAGAAGGTCGATCCCTATCTGCGCCCGATCTACGACGCGCTCTATGACCTGATGGATTCGCGCATCGTCGAGCGCGCGCTGCAGAGCGGCGAGATCGAGATCGCGCCGCTTGCCTTCATGCGCGGCCGCACGCTTTCCAACGCCGTCGTCATCCTCGACGAGGCGCAGAACTCGACCACGATGCAGATGAAGATGTTCCTGACCCGGCTCGGCGAGAACAGCCGCATGATCGTGACCGGCGACCCCAGCCAGGTCGACCTGCCCAATGGCCAGCAGTCGGGCCTCGCCGAGGCGGTGCGCCTGCTCGACGGCGTCGAGGGCATCGCGCGGGTGACGTTTACCGCCGAGGACGTCATCCGTCACGAACTGGTGGCGCGCATCGTCGCCGCCTACGAACGGGCGGCAAGGCCGCCAGCGCCGCCGGCCGGATCGTGACATCCGCGGTTCCGATGCCCCATGCCGACATTCTCATCGAGGCCGCCTGCTGGCAGGCCGCCCCCGAGGCGGAGGCCACGGTGCGGCGCGCCATCGACGCCGCCGCCGCGATGGTCGCGGACGCGGTCGGCGCCGGCGAGGCGGAGCTTGCGGTGGTGCTGACCGACGACGCGGCGGTGCGGGCCCTCAACCGGCAATGGCGCGGCATCGACAAACCCACCAATGTGCTGTCCTTTCCGGGTCCGGCGCCGGACGCATTGATTCAGCCCCGCCTGCTGGGCGATATTGTGATGGCCTACGAGACCTGCCGCCGCGAGGCCGAGGCCGAACACAAGCCGTTCGGCCACCATCTGAGCCATCTCGCCGTGCACGGGTTTCTGCATTTGGTCGGCTACGACCACGACAATGATGACGACGCCGAGGTTATGGAACAGCTTGAGCGCCAGGTGCTTGCCGGTCTGGGGATCGCCGATCCCTACGCGCCGGACGCGGGCGGGGGCTAGGCCATGACCGAACCGCCCAATTCCACCGGGCCGGCCGCGCCCCCGCAAATCCGCAACCTGCCGGTGCCGGTGCCGCGACCGAACGAGGCCACGCGCGGCGAAGGCTGGCTGACGTGGGCCTTGCGCGCGCTGTTCGGCTGGCGCGCCGGTTCGATCCGCGCCGATCTCGAGGTCGTGCTCGAGGACAATGTGCAGGGCGAGACCGGCTTCTCGCCCGAAGAGCGCACCATGCTGCGCAACATCCTCGGCCTGCGCGAGCAGCGCGTCGCCGACGTCATGGTGCCGCGCGCCGACATCGTCGCCATCAAGACCGACGTGTCGCTGGCCGACCTGCTGACGGTGTTCGAAAGCGCCGGCCATTCCCGCCTCGTGGTCTATGGCGAGACGCTCGACGACCCCGTGGGCATGGTACACATCCGCGACGTGGTGAGCTTCATGGTGGCGCGCGCCAAGGTCGATCCCGAGGTCAACGCCAAGCGCAAGAAGCCGTTTCCCGCCGGGCTCGACCTGCGCGCCATCAGCCTGGCGATGGCGCTCGCCGACACCGCCCTGATCCGCAAGCTGCTGTATGTGCCGCCCTCGATGCCGGCGGTCGACCTGCTGGCGAAGATGCAGGCCACGCGCATCCATCTCGCGCTGGTGGTCGACGAATATGGCGGCACTGACGGCCTGGTCTCGATCGAGGATCTGGTCGAGCAGATCGTCGGCGAGATCGACGACGAGCATGACAGCGACGTCCGCCCCGCGGTGGTGCGGCAGCCCGACGGCACCTTCATCGCCGATGCCCGCGCCCCGCTCGAGGAGGTCGCCGCGGTGATCGGCGAGGAGCTTGCCCTTGGCGACGACGCGGAGGAGGTCGACACGCTGGGCGGCTATCTGGTGACGCGGGTCGGGCGCGTGCCGCTGCGCGGCGAGATCATCGCCGGTCCCGGCCACTACGAGATCGAGGTGCTCGACGCCGATCCGCGCCGCGTCAAGCGCCTGCGCATCGGCCCGCGCAAGGAACGCCCGCCCGCGCGTGCGCGCGAGATGCGCCGCCGCGAGACGGCCGCCGCCGACGATCGCAACGCACCGTCCCCGCCTTCGCCCCCGACGCCTCCGGTGGAGACGCCGTGAGTTCCAGCCGCCGCCTGACCCTTGCCGCCCATGCCGTCGTGCTCGCCTGGGGCTGGCGCCGCGCCGCCATCGCTTTCGCCGCCGGCGCGATTTCGGTGCTGGCGCTGGCGCCGTTCCATCTGTGGCCGGTGCTGTTCGCGACCCTGCCGGTCGCGGTCTGGCTGATCGACGGCGCCGCCGCCGGACGGCTCGGCGGGCTCGCCGCCGCGGCCGTTGCCGGCTGGTGGTTCGGCTTCGGCTATTTCGTCGCCGGGCTGTACTGGCTCGGCCATGCCTTCCTGGTCGATGCCGCGACATTCGGCTGGCTGATGCCGTTCGGCGTTCTTGGCCTGCCGGCAGGGCTGGCGCTGTTCATGGCGCTGGGCTTCGCGCTGGCGCGGCTGATGTGGCGGCGCGGGGCCTTGCGCATCCTCGCCTTCGCGCTGGCGCTCACCGTTTCCGAATGGCTGCGCGGCCACATCCTGACCGGCTTTCCGTGGAATGCGTTCGGCTACGCGCTGTCCGAACCGCTGGCGCTGGCGCAGAGCGCGGCGCTGATCGGGCTGTGGGGACTGACCTTCATCGCGCTGGCCGCCGGGGCGAGCCCAGCCACGCTGATCGACGATGCCGCCGACACGCGCCGTCGGTGGGCGGCGCCGGCACTGGCGCTGATCGGGCTCGCGGTGATGACCGGTTACGGCACGCTGCGGCTGGCGCTGACGCCGACGCGCCTGGTCGAGAACGTCAAACTGCGCCTGATGCAGCCCAATCTGCCGCAGGACGACAAGTTCAACTACGGCGCCCGGCAGGCGGTGATGCGCAAATACCTGGCGCTGTCCGACCGCGCCACCGGTCCCGCCAGCGGCGGCGTGCGCGGCGCGTCGATCCTGATCTGGCCGGAATCGGCGTTTCCGTTTTTCCTCGCCCGCGAAGCCGACGCCATGGCGCAGATCGCCGATCTATTGCCCAGCGGCACCATCCTGATCACCGGCGCGGTGCGCCCGCCCGAGACGCCGCCGGGTCAACGGATCACGCGCGCCTACAATTCGATCTACGTCATCGACCACGACGGCACCATCCTGTCGGTCTACGACAAGATGCACCTGGTGCCGTTCGGCGAATACCTGCCGTTCCAGACCGCGCTGGAGAAGCTCGGCCTGCAGCAGTTCACCAAGGTGCAGGGCGGCTTCCTCGCCGGCAGCCGCCGGCGTTCGCTGATGCTGCCGCATGCGCCCGCGGTGCTGCCGCTGATCTGCTATGAAGCGATCTTCCCCGACGACATCGTGGCGCGCGACGACCGTCCGGGCTGGATTGTCAACGTCACCAATGACGGCTGGTTCGGTCCCAGCATCGGCCCGCACCAACACTTGCAGCAGGCCCGCCTGCGGGCCATCGAGCAGGGCCTGCCGATCGTGCGCGCCGCCAACACCGGCATCTCGGCGGTGATCGATCCGGTCGGCCGCATCACCGCCGAGCTCGGCCTCGGCATCGAAGGCGTGCTCGACGCCGCGCTGCCCTCGGCGCTGCCGCCGACCGTCTACGCGCGCGCCGGCGACGTGCCGGTCGCGCTGGCCATGGCCGCCCTGGTGGTGCTGGTGCTGCGCCGCCGCCCCGCCTAGGGCGCGGCCTTAAGGCAGTCCGGGCACGTTCCGGCGCAAGCAAACGTGTTCAGACGGAGAAAGTTGTTTTCGTTTCCAACGGCAGCGGGAAAGGCTATGCTTGGATATGTGGCGCTTGCGCGCTTAACCAACAAAATTCATCAAGCCCCGGATAAATATTTGACGCTATTTTGCCCCGTAAGCATATTGGATTAAATAAAGATATTGGCGCATATCGCGCAAGGCGCCGGACCAGAGCAGGTTTTATTGACGTTGAGTTTTATTGACGTTGAAATATCGCGATGCGAGCGTCGCGATTTGGATATTGAGATTTAACATCGCGATGCCGATGCCGCCAGGTGCGGCGATGATGGCCGCGAGGAGATGATGATGTCGACCAAGGCGCCCAATCCTGTTGACAAGTATGTCGGCAGCCGCGTGCGCATGCGGCGCATCATGCTGGGCATGAGCCAGGAGAAGCTTGGCGATGCGCTCGGCCTCACCTTCCAGCAGGTGCAGAAATACGAGAAGGGCACCAATCGCGTCGGCGCCAGCCGGCTGCAGCAGATCGCCGAGGTGCTGCAGGTGCCGGTGTCGTTCATGTTCGAGGGCATTCCGTCCAGCAACGCGCAAGGGCTCACCGAGGCCCCCTCGCCCGGCTATGTCTCGGATTTTCTCGCCACCTCCGAAGGACTGGCGCTGACCCGCGCCTTCACCCGCATCACCGATTCCAAGCTGCGCCGGAGCATCGTCGATCTGGTCGAGCAGATCGTCGCGCAAAAGACCGGCGACTAGGCGCGATTGTTCCGAAAGCCCCACGCGCCTGATGCTTTTCCGATTCATATCCCGGCCATGACCCGCGACCGCCCGTCCTTCGACGCCGCAACGCCGCGCCCGCCCGGCTCGTTCTTCGGCCGCCGCAAGGGACCGAAGCTGCGCCGGCATCAGACCGACCTGATCGCCGGGCTGTTGCCGCGCCTGGCGCTGGCGATCGACCGGCCGCCACCGCAGCCGCCCGGCGCGCTGTTCGGCGAGCCGGTGCGCGCGTTGCGCATCGAGATCGGCTTCGGCGGCGGCGAGCATCTGGTCGGCGAGGCGCTGGCCCATCCCGAGATCGGCTTCATCGGCTGCGAGCCTTACGTCAACGGCATGGCCAAGGCGCTGGCCCTGATCGAACAGCAGGACCTGCGCAACATCCGCCTGTTCGCGGGCGACGCCGCCGAGTTGCTGGCGTGGCTGCCGGCCGGCGCGTTGTCGCGCATCGACCTGATCCATCCCGATCCGTGGCCAAAACGGCGGCACTGGAAACGGCGCTTCGTGCAGGACGCCACGGTTGCCGCCATGGCGCGCGTGCTCGCGCCCGGCGGCGAGTTCCGTTTCGTCTGCGACATCGACGAATATTGCGCCTGGACGCTGATGCACCTCATGCGCTCGCCGCATTTTACCTGGACCGCCGCGGCCGCCGATGACTGGCGCCGGCCATGGCCGGGCTACACGATGACGCGCTACGGCGACAAGGCGCGGCGCGAGGGCCGCCGCGCCAGTTATCTGATATTCCGGCGCGGCTAGCGCGCCGTTGATGTCCGCAATATCAGCGCGCCGCCTCGGCCGCCGGCCGCGCCATCTGCCAGAACCGCAGCACGCGCCGCGCCGTTGCTTCCGCCAGATGCTCGAAGCTGGCGCGTACGCGATCGAGATCGGGCACCGCGGCGGTGCGGCCCAGATTCCGCCGCAGCAGGACGAGCGCGCGCACCGTTTTCCAATCGAGCCCGAGCGCCTTGCCGAGCACAAGGATTGAGTCGGGGCGCTCGCCCGTCAACAGGCGATCGATGATGGCCGTCGTCACGCCCGACAGCACCGCGACCGCGGCGACGCATTCCGCGTAATGGCATCCTTGCGCGAAACCGGACAGCACCTTCTCGGTCAATCCGCCGGCGCGATGCAGCGCCAGCATGCGGCGTTCCGCCGGAGCAAAGTCATGGTCGGCGTCCTGCGGATCGGGCGCGCTGGATATCTCGGCGATGATGTGGGTGACTTCGATTTGCTTTTCCGGGCGCACCGCGGCGAGGATGCGCTGGCGCACCAGGTCGACGGCGCCGACGATCAGCTCGCGCAAGAGCGGCGGCGGAATGTCGGCGCGCTGGCCGACCGCGGCGGCGAGGTCGCCGTCGCGGCTGGCGCGGCGGACCAGCTTGGCATAGCCGTCGGCCGATAGCCGCGCGCCCTCGTTGCCGGCGACCTGCTGCATCACCTCGCGGCCGCCGCGGCTGATGACGGCGTCGGTGACCTGCGCGGAAATCTTGCCGCGGCTGGCGATGGCGAGCAGGTGGGCCTGGCCCTGCCGGCGCGCCACCTCGATCAGGATGTCGTCGCCGATCAGTGGCGAGAGCCGCAGCACCGGCCCGGCGACGCGGATCTCGTCGTCGCGCGCCAGCCGGATCACGATGGCCGGCGGCGCATTGCCGAGCGGCGCCAGCCGCTCGGAGAGTTCGGCCCGCATCTCCGGGTTGCTGTCGGCCACGAGCTCGGTGAGAATGTCGCCGAACAGTTCGATGTGAAGCGCGGTGAAACGGGAAGCGCCGGCGACGAACATGTCGCCGATGTCGCGGATCGCCTGGGCGCGACGGCGACCGTTGCCGCGCTTGACGATGGCGTCGAGTTCGGGAAGCAGCGTGGTCGCGCGCGTCATGAGTTCTCCCGGCCTTGCAAAGGTGCTTTAAAGCCGCCACCGGCCGCGACGTTAGCCGCCGGCCATGAAGAAACGATTAGCCGGCGTGGTTCGCGGCCCCTTGCCGAAATCGGAAAAATTGCTATAGTCCCACCACTTGAGGTTTCTCATAACGGTCGGTTAGTTCCGATCGCTCATTGAGAGTGGGCCCCCCGGGACCCGCTCTTTTTTATTTCCCGGGGCAGGTCCCGGCCTTTGGCGTCGGGGCCTTCAGAAACCACATCGGGAAGCCGCAATTTACTGGCTCACGATGTGTGCCAGTTACGACTTGGATGCCGGACCGAACGCTCGCGATGACCGACGACGCCCTCTTGAACGAACCGCGCCTGGTGGTGGAGCCGGGGCTGGCCGCGCGCGTGGCCGCGGTCGCCGAGCCGGTGCTCATCGGCATGGGCTACCGGCTGGTGCGGGTGCGCATTTCCGGCGATGCCGGCTGCACCGTGCAGGTCATGGCCGAACGGCCCGACGGCAGCATGGACATCGACGACTGCGAGGACATCTCGCGCGCGCTCTCGCCGGTGCTCGACGTCGCCGATCCGATCGAGCGGGCCTACCGGCTGGAAATCTCCTCGCCCGGCATCGACCGCCCGCTGGTGCGCCGCTCCGACTTCGCCGCCGGCGTCGGCCATCTGGTCAAGATCGAGATGGCGGTCGCCCATGATGGCCGCAAGCGCTTTCGCGGCGTGATCGGCGGTGTCGAGGGCGACAGCGTCCGGATCGTGCCCGAGGCCGAGAAACCCGCCGGCAAACCCGGAGCCCGGCCGAGCGCGAAAAGGGATCCCAAAGACCGGCGCGGCGCGGCCGGAGACGCCGGACCGGCCGAGACCGCCGCCGACGTCGTTTTGGCGATGGAGGACATCGCCGAGGCGCGCCTCGTGCTGACCGACGCGCTGGTGCGCGAATCGCTGCGCCGGGGCAAGGCCGCCGAGCGCGACATGCGCGAGGAACGAAAGCAGCAACGCGCGGCGCCGCCGCACCCCGATAACCAGGACGACACCACGCATTCCCCGCGTTCCGCCAAGGCGCGGCGCGCGGGACAGACAGAGGGAGACTGATCCATGGCCGCTGTCAGCGCCAACAAGCTCGAACTGCTGCAGATCGCCGAGGCGGTCGCACGCGAGAAATCGATCGACCGCAGCATCGTCATCGCCGCGATGGAGGACGCCATCGCCAAGGCGGCGCGCTCGCGCTACGGCAGCGAGACCGACGTCCATGCCGAGATCGACCCCAAGAAGGGCGAGCTGCGGCTGGCGCGCCACATGCTAGTGGTCGAGCAGGTGGAAAATGCCGCCAACCAGGTCTCGCTCGAGGAGGCGCGCCGGCTCAATCCCGGCGCCCAGGTCGGCGACACCATCGCCGACACGCTGCCGCCGCTCGAATACGGCCGCATCGCCGCGCAGTCGGCCAAGCAGGTGATCGTGCAGAAGGTGCGCGAGGCCGAGCGCGACCGCCAGTATCAGGAATTCAAGGACCGCATCGGCGACATCGTCAACGGCGTCGTCAAGCGCGTCGAATACGGCAACGTCATCGCCGATCTCGGCCGCGGCGAGGCCATCATCCGGCGCGACGAACTGTTGCCGCGCGAACAGTTCCGCAACGGCGACCGCATCCGCGCCTACGTCTTCGACGTGCGCCGCGAGGCGCGCGGCCCGCAGATTTTCCTCTCCCGCACCCATCCCCAGTTCATGGCCAAGCTGTTCGCGCAGGAAGTGCCGGAAATCTACGACGGCATCGTCGAGATCAAGGCGGTGGCGCGCGATCCCGGCTCGCGCGCCAAGATCGGCGTGATTTCGCGCGATTCCTCGGTCGACCCGGTCGGCGCCTGCGTCGGCATGCGCGGCTCGCGCGTGCAGGCCGTGGTCAATGAACTGCAGGGCGAGAAGATCGACATCATCCCGTGGTCGCCGGATATCGCCACCTTCGTCGTCAACGCGCTGGCCCCGGCGGAAGTCGCCAAGGTCGTGCTCGACGAGGACCGCGAGCGCATCGAGGTCGTGGTGCCCGACACCCAGCTGTCGCTGGCGATCGGCCGGCGCGGCCAGAACGTGCGGCTGGCCTCGCAGCTCACCGGCTGGGACATCGACATCCTCACCGAGCAGGAGGAATCCGAACGCCGCCAGGCCGACTTCGAGAACCGCACCCGCCTGTTCATGGACGCGCTCGACGTCGACGAGGTGGTCGGCCAGCTGCTCGCCTCCGAGGGCTTCACCTCGATCGAGGAACTGGCGCTGGTCGAGCCCAAGGAGCTCGCCAACATCGAGGGCTTCGACGAGGACACCGCGGCCGAGCTGCAGAACCGCGCCAACATCCACCTGGAGAAGATCGAGGCCGAGCTCGAAGCCAGGCGCAAGGAACTCGGCGTCGACGACGCGGTCAAGGCGGTGCCCGGCGTCACCACCAGGATGCTGGTCAAGTTCGGCGAGAACGGCGTCAAGACGGTCGAGGATCTCGCCGGCTGCGCCACCGATGACCTGATCGGCTGGAACGAGCGCAAGGACGGCGAGAACGTGCGCTATCCCGGCATCCTCGACGGCTTCGAGCTGTCGCGCGAGGACGCCGAGCATCTGGTGATGCAGGCGCGGCTCGCCGCCGGCTGGATCAGCGCCGCCGACCTCGCCGCCCCCGAACCCGAGGGCGAGACCGGCGACGACGAGACGGCGGAGTAAGGAAGGACCGGTCCGGCCATGCCCGCCGCCCCCGACCCCGCCGACCTCGATGCCGCCGACCTCGACGCCGGTCCCGGCGTCCGGACGGGCACGCAGCGGATGTGCGCGGTGACGCGGCAGGTGCGCCCGGTCGGGGAGATGATCCGTTTCGTGGTCGGTCCCGGCGGCGACGTCGTGCCCGACCTCAAGCACAAGCTGCCGGGCCGGGGCCTGTGGCTCACCGCCTCGCGCGCGGTCCTCGACCAGGCGGTGCGGCGCAAGACGTTCGGCCGCGGATTCAAGCGCGAGGTGACGGTTGCGCCGGATTTTGCCGCCGCCACCGACCGCCTCATGGTGCGCGCGGCGACCGACGCGCTGGCGATCGCCGCCAAGGCCGGCGAGGTGGTGGCCGGCTTTGCCAAGGTCGAGGCGGCGCTGGCCGAGGGCGGCGTCGCCGCCCTGATCCATGCCGCGGAGGCGGCCCCCGACGGGGTCCGCAAGCTTGACGCCGCGGCCCGGCGCGGGGCGGGGGAGGCCAGGGGCGCCCCCGTCATCGTTAATGCCCTGACCGGGGCGGAATTGGATTTGGCACTGGGCCGGACAAATGTGATACATGCTGCGCTGCTCGCCGGACCGGCGGGCAGGACGTTCCTCACCCGCCAGGCGCGGCTGGTCCAATTCCGGCAGGCCGATCCCGGCGAAAGGGAGCGGCTTGGCGCCGGAACGGACCAAGTGAAGACGGGACCGAGTGAAGACGGGACCGGGTGAAAAATGGACTGAGCGAAGCCACGTCAAGGCGAGGACGTGCGCGCTGAAGAAAACGGCGCGTTGAGTACGATCAAGTATAGGACGGCGAATGCCTGAAACGAAAAATCCTGGCGACAAGACACTGCATGTCAGCCCGACCAAGACCTTGACCCTCAAGCGGGGCGTCGAGCAGGGCGTGGTGCGCCAGAGCTTCAGCCATGGCCGCACCAAGCAGGTGGTGGTCGAGAAGGTGAAACGCCGCGCCGTCGGCGACAAGCCCGAAGCCGTCGCCCACGAGCCAAAACCCGCCGAGAAGCCGACCGCCAGGGCCGCGCAGCCGGCGCCGGCCGCCGAGAAGCCGGCCGCCCGCCCCGCGCCGGCGCAGCGCGCCTCCGGCGTGGTGCTGCGCACGCTGACCGACGACGAGCGCAACGCCCGCGCCCACGCGCTGGCCGACGCCCGCGTGCGCGAGGCCGAGGAACGCAAGATCGCCGAGGAGGAGGCCAGGCGCCGCGCCGTGCGCGAGGCCGACGAACGCGTCGAGCGCGAGGCCGCCGAGGCCCGCAAGCGCGAGGAAGACGAGCGCCGCAAGCACGACGAGGAAACCAAGAAGAAGGCCGAACACGAGGCCAAGAAGCGTTTTGGCGGCGAAGAGACCCGAACGCCGGCCGCCGCCGCGCGCCCGGCCGGCGCGCGCCCGGCCGGCACCCCCGTATCCCGCGCCGTTGCCGCCGAACCCGACGAGGACGACAGGCGCCCGGTGCGCCGCGGCCCCGGCGGCGTGGCGCGTCCGGCGCCCCCGCCCAAGCCGACCCGCACGGTGGGCCCGGCCAAGCAGCGCGGCCGCCTCACCCTTGTCACCGCGCTCAGCGCCGACGAGGAGCGCGAGCGTTCGGTGGCCTCGTTCCGCCGCCGCGTGCAGCGCCTCAAGGGCGCGCAGGCGAACGAGCCCAAGGAAAAGCTGGTCCGCGAAGTCACCATTCCCGAGGCCATCACCATCCAGGAACTGGCCAACCGCATGGCCGAGCGCGCGGTCGACGTCATCCGCCTGCTGATGAAGCAGGGCCAGATGGTCAAGATCACCGACGTGATCGACGCCGACACCGCCCAGCTCATCGCCGAGGAAATGGGCCACACCGTCAAGCGCGTCGCCGAATCCGACGTCGAGGAAGGCCTGTTCGACACCGCCGACGATCCGGCCAAGGTGCAGCCGCGCCCGCCGGTGGTCACCGTCATGGGTCACGTCGATCACGGCAAGACCTCGCTGCTTGACGCCATCCGCGCCGCCAACGTGGTCAGCGGCGAGGCCGGCGGCATCACCCAGCACATCGGCGCCTATCAGGTGACCTCCTCGCAGGGCGGCAAGATCACCTTCATCGACACGCCCGGCCACGCCGCGTTCAGCGCCATGCGCGCGCGCGGCGCCAAGGTCACCGACATCGTCATCCTGGTGGTGGCGGCCGACGACGGCGTGATGCCGCAGACCATCGAGGCCATCAATCACGCCAAGGCGGCCAAGGTGCCGATGATCGTCGCCATCAACAAGATCGACAAGGCCGACGCCAAGCCTGAGCGCGTGCGCACCGAGCTGCTGCAGCACGAGGTGCAGGTGGAATCGCTCGGCGGCGACGTCGTCGACGTCGAAGTGTCCGCCAAGCAGAAGCTCAACCTCGACAAGCTTCTGGAAATGGTCAGCCTGCAGGCCGAACTGCTTGAGCTGCGCGCCAATCCGAACCGCGCCGCCGAAGGCACCGTGATCGAGGCCAAGCTCGATCGCGGCCGCGGACCCGTGGCCACCGTGCTGGTGCAGCGCGGCACGCTGAAGGTCGGCGACATCGTCGTCGCCGGCGCCGAGTGGGGCCGCGTGCGCGCGCTCGTCACCGACACCGGCACCACCACCGACAAGGCCAGCCCGTCGATGCCGGTCGAGGTGCTCGGCTTCAACGGCACGCCGGAAGCCGGCGACCGTCTCGCCGTGGTCGAGAACGAGGCCCGCGCCCGCGAAGTCACCGACTACCGCGCGCGGCAGAAGCGCGAGAAGCTGGCGGCGCGCACCAGCGGCATGCGCGGCTCGCTCGAGCAGATGATGACGCAGCTCAAGGCCGCCGGCCGCAAGGAATTCCCGCTCGTCATCAAGGCCGACGTGCAGGGTTCGCTCGAAGCCATCCTCGGCGCCCTCGACAAGCTCGGCACCGAGGAGGTCGGCGCGCGCGTGCTGCACGCCGGCGTCGGCGGCATCAGTGAATCCGACGTGACGCTGGCGGAAGCCTTCAACGCCGCCATCATCGGCTTCAACGTCCGCGCCCACAAGGAAGCCGCGGTCGCCGCCGAGCAGGCCGGCATCGAGATCCGCTACTACAACATCATCTACAACCTGGTCGACGACGTGAAGGCGGCGATGTCGGGCCTCCTGGCGCCGATGCTGCGCGAGACCATGCTCGGCAACGCGCTGATCCTGGAGATCTTCAACATCTCCAAGGTCGGCAAGATCGCCGGCTGCCGCGTCACCGACGGCACCGTCGAGCGCGGCGCCAATGTCCGCCTGATCCGCGACAATGTCGTCATCCATGAAGGCAAGCTGTCGCAGCTCAAGCGCTTCAAGGACGACGCCAAGGAAGTGCTGGCGGGCCAGGAATGCGGCATGTCGTTCGAGACCTACCAGGACATGCGTCCGGGCGACGTGATCGAATGCTATCGGGTGGAGACCATTCAGCGCAGCCTCTAAGTCCGATACTTGGGTCTGCGCAAAAACACCTCTACTCGTCATTGCCGGGCTTGACCCGGCAATCCATCCGCTGAAAGCGGATTCCACGGAAGAAAGATGGGATGCCCGGGTCAAACCCCGGGCATGGCATGCTGATGACACGTCACAAGCAGAAACGCGACACCGCGCCCGGCGGCGGCTCGCAACGCCAGCTGCGCGTCGGCGAGCTGGTGCGGCACGCGCTCGCCAAACTGTTTTCGCGCGGCGAGGTGCATGATCCGGTCATCGCCGGCCATCTCATCACCGTGCCGGAGGTGCGCATGTCGCCCGACCTGCGGCTCGCCACCATCTACATCATGCCGCTCGGCGGCCGGGACGAGGCCGACGTGCTCGCCGCGCTCGAGCGCAACCGCAAGTTCCTGCGCACCGAAATCGCCCGCCGCATCAACCTGAAATTCGCGCCCGACATCCGTTTCCGCCTCGACGACCGTTTCGACGAAGCCCAGCGCATTGACGAACTGCTCAAGCGTCCGGAGGTCAGGCGCGACCTGGAAAGCCCGCAAGATGATGAATGACAGCACCCCTCTTCCGCTCATGATGCCCGCCGACGAAGCCGGCGGCGGCGCGCCGCCCGCGCCGTCCAGGTCCGGCAAGCCGGCCAAGGGCCAGCGCCGCCGCGACAAGCGCGACGTTCATGGCTGGGTTGTGCTCGACAAGCCGATCGGCATGACCTCGACCCACGCGGTGGCGGTCATCAAGCGGCTGTTCTCGGCCAAGCGCGCGGGCCATGCCGGCACGCTCGATCCGCTGGCCTCCGGGGTGCTGCCGGTGGCGCTGGGCGAGGCCACCAAGACGGTGCCGTTCGTCATGGACGGCCGCAAGCGCTACTGCTTCACCGTGCGCTGGGGAGAGGAACGGGATACCGACGACGCCGAAGGCCGGGTGGTGGCGACCAGTCCCGCGCGTCCCGACGCGGCGGCGATCCGGGCGCTCTTGCCGCGCTTCACTGGGACCATCCAGCAAGTGCCGCCGCGCTATTCGGCGATCAAAATCCAGGGCGAGCGGGCCTACGACCTGGCGCGCGACGGCGAGACCGTCGAGCTTGCTCCCCGCAGCGTCGAAATTTATCAATTTACCCTTGTAGATCAGCCGGATAGCGATCACGCGGTGTTTGAGGCCGAATGTGGCAAGGGTACCTATGTGCGCTCGCTGGCGCGCGACATGGGGCAGCTTCTGGGCTGCCACGGCCATGTCAGCGCGCTCCGGCGCACCCAGACCGGGCCATTTGACCAGGACGACCTGATTTCACTGGAAGAACTGGAAGCGATATGCCATAGAGCCGCGTCCGGCGAGGCCAGCCTCGCCGACGCGTTGCTGCCCGTTGAGACCGCGCTGGACGACATCCCGGCGCTGGCCGTCAGCAGGGCGGACGCGGCCAGGCTCCACCGGGGTCAGGCCGTGATATTGCGCGGACGGGACGCGCCCCTTTTCAGCGGCACGGTCTATGTCACGGTCGCGGGTCGCCTGCTGGCGCTCGCCGAACTCGAACATGGCGAAATCGTCCCCAAGCGCGTGTTCAACCTCGCCGGGCTGACTGCCAGCCCCGCCACACAGGAAGGTGCTTGACGATGTCGATTACCGCCGCGCGCAAAGCGGAAGTCATCCAGGCCTACGCCACCAAATCGGGCGACACCGGTTCGCCGGAAGTGCAGGTCGCGATCCTTTCGGAGCGCATCAACAACCTCACCGGGCATTTCAAGAGCCACGTCAAGGACAACCACTCCCGGCGCGGCCTGCTCAAGCTGGTGTCGCAGCGCCGCCAGCTGCTCGACTACCTCAAGAAGATCGACGAGGGCCGCTACAAGACCCTGATCGAGCGGCTCAACATCCGCCGCTGATGGATTTATGCGCGCGGGGGAGCATATTCCCCGCGCGAAGGTTGAAGCGGGCGGCAATGCCCGCGAAGTGTCCGGCCCGCATGTGCAAGGCCGGGCAGAGGCGGGCAGGCCGTTTCGGCCCCATGCCCGTTCGTCCGCGGACAATCCGGTTCGCAGGCGCCATTGGAAGGACCGAACGCCATGGCAGGATCGCCGGACGCTGACCCAAGGCTTATCGCCGCGGCCAGCGTCTCGCCGTCTTGCTCATGGCGTTTCTGCTTTCCAGAACCCCGTATGAGAGAAAGACGCTAATGTTCAATATTCACCGCGTATCGCTGGACTGGGGTGGACGCACCCTGACGCTGGAAACCGGCAAGATCGCCCGTCAGGCCGACGGCGCCGTGCTCGCCACCTATGGCGAAACCACCGTGCTCGCCACCGTCGTTTCGGCCAAGGAGCCGAAGCCCGGCATCGACTTCCTGCCGCTGACCTGCAACTACCAGGAAAAGACCTTCGCCGCCGGCCGCATCCCGGGCGGCTACTTCAAGCGCGAGGGCCGGCCGACCGAGAAGGAAACTCTGGTGTCGCGCCTGATCGACCGCCCGGTGCGGCCGCTGTTCGCAGACGGCTATCGCTGCGACACCCAGGTCATCGTCACCTGCTACTCCCATGACATGGAGAACGACCCCGACATCGTCGCGATGGTCGCGGCCTCCGCGGCGCTGACCCTGTCGGGCGCGCCGTTCATGGGTCCGATCGGCGCCGCCCGCGTCGGCTTCATCAACAACGAGTTCGTGCTCAATCCGCAGGTCGACGAGATGGTCGAAAGCCAGCTCGACCTCGTGATCGCCGGCACCCAGGACGCGGTGATGATGGTCGAGTCGGAAGCCAAGGAGCTTCCCGAGGAGATCATGCTCGGCGCCGTGATGTTCGGCCACCGCCACTTCCAGCCCGTCATCAACGCCATCATCGAGCTGGCCGAGAAGGCCGCCAAGGAACCGCGCGACTTCACCGCGCCGGACCATGCGGCGCTGGAAAAGGACATGCTGGCGCTGGTCGAGCAGGAGCTGCGCGCCGCCTACACGATCCAGGCCAAGATGGGGCGCTACGGCGCGGTCGCCGCCGTGAAGGCCAAGGTGCTCGCGCACTTCTGCCCGGAAGGCGCCGAGAACCCGGCCTACACCAAGCTGCAGGTCGCCGCCGTGTTCAAGGAGCTCGAAGCCAAGATCGTGCGCTGGAACATCCTCGACACCGGCCGCCGCATCGACGGCCGCGACGTCAGGACCGTGCGTCCGATCGTGGCCGAGGTCGGCGTGCTGCCGCGCACCCACGGCTCGGCGCTGTTCACGCGCGGCGAGACCCAGGCGCTGGTCGTCACCACGCTGGGCACCGGCGAGGATGAGCAGTACGTCGACGCCCTGACCGGCACCTACAAGGAAACGTTCCTGCTGCACTACAACTTCCCGCCGTTCTCGGTCGGCGAAACCGGCCGCATGGGCTCGCCCGGCCGCCGCGAGATCGGCCACGGCAAGCTGGCCTGGCGCGCGCTGCGCCCGGTGCTGCCGGCCCATCACGAGTTCCCCTACACGCTGCGCATCGTCTCGGAGATCACCGAGTCGAACGGCTCGTCGTCGATGGCCACCGTGTGCGGCTCGTCGCTGGCGCTGATGGACGCCGGCGTGCCGCTCAAGCGGCCGACCGCGGGCATCGCCATGGGCCTCATCCTCGAAGGCGGCCGCTATGCGGTGCTGTCCGACATCCTCGGCGACGAGGACCATCTCGGCGACATGGACTTCAAGGTGGCCGGCACCGAGCGCGGCGTGACCTCGCTGCAGATGGACATCAAGATCGCCGGCATCACCGAGGAGATCATGCGGGTGGCGCTCGGCCAGGCCAAGGACGGCCGCATGCACATCCTCGGCGAGATGGCCAAGGCGCTGACCTCGGCGCGCGCCGAGCTCGGCGAGCACGCGCCGCGCATCGAGGTGATCCACATTCCGACCGACAAAATCCGCGAAGTGATCGGCACCGGCGGCAAGGTGATCCGCGAGATCGTGGAAAAGACCGGCGCCAAGATCAACATCGAGGACGACGGCACCGTGAAGGTGGCCTCGGCCAAGGGCGACGCCATTAAGGCGGCGATCAACTGGATCAAGTCGATCGCCTCCGACCCCGAGGTCGGCCATGTCTACGAGGGCACCGTGGTCAAGGTGATGGAGTTCGGCGCGTTCGTGAACTTCTTCGGTTCGCGCGACGGCCTCGTCCACATCAGCCAGCTTGCCCGCGAGCGGGTGCAGAAAACCTCCGACGTCGTCAAGGAAGGCGACAAGGTCAAGGTGAAGCTTCTCGGCTTCGACGACCGCGGCAAGGTGCGTCTGTCGATGAAGGTGGTCGATCAGGAAACCGGCGAGGACCTCGAGGCTTCGGTCAAGGAAGCCGCCGGCGAATAATCCGGCGCCGGCGACGCTTTGCAACCAAGATGCTTTGCAAGCACCTAGACACTTGGCAAAGCACCTAGACACTTTGCAAAAGGGCGGCCGCATCGGCCGCCCTTTTTTATTCCCGATCAGCTTTTTCAGCGGGATCAGCGGCGCGGGGCCGTGTCTATTTTGCCTTGCCGCCGCTCTTTCTTTCGACGCACTTGTAATAGGCGTCGACCGTGCCGCGCGACAGCCCGAAACAATAGGTCGAGTTGGCGCGGCTGGCCGACGCGTTGCGATAGGTGCCGCCGATTTCCGTGCAACAGGATTGGCGGGCCGACTGAACCGACTGCTGCGCCAGGGAAACCGATCCGCCGGCGAGCAGGCCGCCAAAAATAATCGCAGACAATATGAAATGCCGCATGGGATTGCCTCTCTGAGGGACAGGAGGCAGGCACCCTATCATGCCGGACCCGGCATCGGCGCACCGGCCAGGGCGGTGTCAGCCAAACGTGATCGGGGATAAGCCGTGCGGGGGTCAGGTCGGCGAGATCGCCGCGGCGCGCTTCTCGGCCGCGGCTTCCGCGTCGTCGACGGTCTTGAGCGCTTCCGGGTGCGGCATCGACACGATGTTGTAGCCGGAATCGACGAAGTGGATGTCGCCGGTGACGCCGCTGGAGAGGTCGGACAACAGATACAGCGCCGCGCCGCCGACTTCCTCGATCGTCACGGTGCGCCGCAGCAGCGCGTGGCGCTGCTGGAAGTTGAACATCAGCCGCGCGTCGGCGATGCCGGCGCCCGCCAGCGTCCGGATCGGTCCGGCCGAGATGGCGTTGACGCGGATGTTGCGCGGGCCGTAGTCGGCGGCGAGATAGCGCACGCTCGCCTCCAGCGCCGCCTTGGCCACGCCCATCACGTTGTAGTTCGGCATCACGCGGGTCGAGCCGCCATAGGTCAGCGTCACCATGGCGCCGCCGTCGCGCATCAGCGCCGCGGCGCGCCGCGCGACCTCGGTGAACGAGAAGCACGAGATCAGCATGGTGCGCGAGAAATTCTCCCGCGTCGTGTCGGCATAGAGGCCCTTGAGCTCGTTCTTGTCGGAGAACGCGACCGCGTGCACGACGAAATCGAGCTTGCCCCAGGCATCGCCCAGCGCCGCGAACGCCGCATCGACGCTGGCGAGGTCCTCGACGTCGCACGGCAGCACCAGATCGGAGCCGACCGCCGCCGCCAGCGGCTTGACGCGCTTGCCCAGTGCCTCGCCCTGGTAGGTGAAGGCAAGCTCGGCGCCGTGCGCGGCCAGCGTCTTGGCAATGCCCCAGGCGATGGAATGATCATTGGCGACGCCCATGATCAGCCCGCGCTTGCCCTTCATCAGCCTATCCATGCCGTTTTCCCTCGCTCCGCCTCAGGCGTCGACGTGTTTGATCGCGATGGTCGCGTTCGTTCCGCCGAAGCCGAACGAGTTGGACAGCACGCAGCCCAGCTTGGCGTTGTCGATGCGCTTGCGCACGATCGGCATGTCGGCCATCTCGGGATCGAGCTCCTCGATGTGGGCGCTTTCGCAGATGAAGCCGTTATTCATCATCAGGAGCGAATAGATCGCCTCCTGCACGCCGGTGGCGCCGAGCGAATGGCCGGTGAGCGACTTGGTGGCCGAGATCGGCGGGCTCTTGTCGGCGCCGCCGAACACCTCGCGGATCGCCTCGATCTCCTTGATGTCGCCGACCGGCGTCGAGGTGCCGTGCGGATTGATGTAATCGATCCTGGTCTTCACCGTGGAAAGCGCCTGGCGCATGCAGCGCACCGCGCCCTCGCCCGACGGCGCCACCATGTCGTAGCCGTCGGAGGTCGCGCCATAGCCGGCGATCTCGCCGTAGATCTTGGCGCCGCGCGCCTTGGCGTGCTCGTATTCCTCCAGCACCAGCACGCCGGCGCCGCCCGCGATCACGAAGCCGTCGCGGTTCTTGTCATAGGCGCGCGAGGCGGTCGATGGCCGGTCGTTGTACTTGGTCGACATCGCGCCCATGGCGTCGAACAGCACCGAGAGCGTCCAGTCCAGCTCCTCGCAGCCGCCGGCGAACACCAGATCCTGCTTGCCCCACTGGATCAGCTCGTAGGCGTTGCCGATGCAGTGGTTGGAGGTCGCGCAGGCCGACGAGATCGAGTAGTTGACGCCCTTGATCTTGAACCACACGGCGAGCGTGGCCGAGGCGGTCGACGACATCGCCTTGGGCACCGCGAACGGTCCGACCTTCTTCGACGAGCCGCTCTCGCGCGCCTTGTCGTAGGCGTCGATCAGGGTACGGGTCGATGGTCCGCCCGAGCCCATGACGATGCCGGTACGCTCGTGGCTGATGTCGGAAGCCTCGAGCCCGGCATCGAGGATGGCCTGATCCATCGCGACGTGGTTCCACGCCGTGCCGCCGCCATGGAAGCGCATGGCGCGGCGGTCGACGATCGCGGCCGCGTCCAGCGTCGGCGCGCCGTACACCTGGCTGCGGAAGCCGTGCTCGATGAACGCCGGCGCGGCGGTGATGCCGCTTCTGGCCTCGCGCAGCGACGCCAGCACTTCGTTGGTGGTGTTGCCGATGGACGAGACAATGCCCATCCCGGTGACGACGACACGCCTCATCTTTTGCCTCGCAGTGTTGTCGGCGACCCGCGCCTCTCAGGCCGAACTAGGCGCGGCGCCGGTCAGGGATTTTTTCGCAAAACGCCTCAGGCGCCCGGCTGGAAGGCGGCATCCTGCTGGAACAGGCCGACCTTGAGATCCTTGGCGCGGTAGATGACCTGGCCGTCGGCCGACAGCCAGCCGTCGGCAATGCCAAGCACCAGCTTGGAGCGCATCACCCGCTTGAGATCGACCTTGTAGACGACCTTTTTCACGTTCGGCAGCACCTGGCCGGAGAATTTCAGTTCGCCAAGCCCGAGCGCGCGGCCCTTGCCCGGCGAGCCCAGCCAGCCCAGGAAGAACCCCAGCATCTGCCACATCGAATCCAGCCCCAGGCAGCCCGGCATCACCGGATCACCCTTGAAATGGCAGCCGAAAAACCAGAGGTCGGGCTTCACGTCGAGCTCGGCCTCGACCTGACCCTTGCCGTATTCGCCACCCTGCTCGGAAATGCTGGTGATGCGGTCGAACATCAGCATCGGCGGCAGCGGAAGCTGGGCATTGCCGGGGCCGAACATTTCGCCGCGGCCGCAGGCCAGAAGATCCTCGAAGTCGTAGCTGGAGCGCCGGTTTTCCATTCGTTGTCACCTGTTCGGCCATTCTGGGCCCGTTGGGCCGTGTCCTAACACAAGGCTTATCGCGGGCAAAGCCGGGAACTGTTTGGAGCGATTCCAACTTTTGCAGGCTGTTTGCAGTTGCAAAACATTCGCATTTAACGTAGTGATTTCAAGAGTAGAAGGCAAAAAAATGTTGTCGTGGCGCGAGCCGGTTATGCTTGCGCGACGTAAATTCATTGGGAGGACATCGGGGTGTTGTACTCGCTGAAATTCGCGCCGGAACAGGCGCCCGACACCGAAGCCGCCTCCTGCCCGTGGGGCGACGTCAGGGCCATGCTGCATGCGCTAGGCCTGCGGCCGACCCAGCAGCGCCTGGCGCTGGGCTGCCTGCTGTTCGCCAAGGGGCGCCGCCACATCACCGCGGAAATGCTCTACGAGGAGGCCCGCGGCGAGCGCATCAACGTCTCGCTGGCGACGATCTACAACACGCTCAAGCAGCTCACCGATGCCGGCCTGTTGCGCCAGGTCGCGGTGGACGGGTCAAAGACCTACTTCTGCAACAACACCACCGAGCATCATCACTTCTATCTCGAGGACCGCCACGAGCTGGTGGACATCCCCGAAGGCAGCGTCGACATCAACAACCTGCCGATCCCGCCGGAAGGCTATGAGATCGCCAAGACCGATCTGGTGATCCGGCTGCGCCGCAAGACCGCCTGAGCCGCAAGATTCTGCGATCGCAAGACCTGCGCCGCAAGACCTGCGCCGCCAGGCTAATCGATCTTCTCGCCGGGATAGACGCCCCACAGCCGCTGCTGGTCGATCCAGCCGTCGAAGCCGCCACCGATGACGCGGCACCAGAGGCCGTTGCAGCGCTTGACCTGAGCCACCACGCCCATCTGCAGCCGCGCCACCACGGTGCTCGCGGTATCGGCGCTGTCGTGCAGCGGCACCAGGTCGTCCCTGGATTTGAGGACCACGACCGCAGTGCGCTTGCCGGTCAGCAACGAATGGTAGACCCAGCCTTCGGCCCCCTCGGAATCGCGCACCCGGCGCCAGTTCTCGAACTCGGCGGTGACCTCGACCGGCAGCCCGGCGCGGGTATAGACCCAGCTGACGTCATGATCCTTGGTCGGCCCGCCGCGCACGTTGACATGATCGGATTTGAGGCTGACGAAACGCGGCACCGGCAGCCCGCTGACCGAGCCCGCCGCCATGTCCTTGGCCGCATGGACGGAGCCAGCGGCCAGCCCGAATAGCGCGAACGCCACGCAACTCGCCGCCACCGTCCGCCACGCTCTTCCGATGTCCGTCTCTTGCCGAGATTCCGTCTCTTGCCGAGATCTTGTCATGCCCCATACTCACTCGTCTTTCGGACGCGCCCCAACGCGACGTTCACCGCACCGGAGGGGTTCTTGTGTTGGCCCTGCCATCTCGCTAGAGAGGACTCGCGGCAAAACCGATGCTCCGTGCGAAGCCGCAGTTTCAAACAGCCCGGTTAACGAGGACTGAACAAACGGGGAAGTCGGCACGCCGGATCGGCTGCGGCAGGGAAGTCTTGAGGGGCGGAAAATGTCGACTAAAAAGAAACCGCTGGTCGTCGTTACGCGCAAATTGCCGGACACCGTCGAGACCCGCATGCGCGAGCTGTTCGACGCCCGCCTCAATCTCGACGACCGCCCCATGACCGCCGAGGAACTGGCCGACGCCATGCGCGGCGCCGATGTGCTGGTGCCGACGGTGACCGACCGCATCGACGAGGTCCTGTTGCACACGCCCGACGCCCGCGTCCGGCTGATCGCCCAGTTCGGCAACGGCGTCGACAACATCGACGTCGCGGCCGCGCACGGGCGCGGCATCACCGTGACCAACACGCCCAAGGTGCTGACCGAAGACACCGCCGACATGACCATGGCGCTGATCCTGGCGGTGCCGCGCCGCCTCGCCGAGGGCGCCGCGGTCTTGACCGAAAGCCGCGACTGGGAGGGCTGGTCGCCAACCTGGATGCTCGGCCACCGGCTCGGCGGCAAGCGTCTCGGCATCATCGGCATGGGCCGCATCGGCCAGGCGGTGGCGCGCCGCGCCCGCGCCTTCGGCCTGCAGATCCACTACCACAACCGCCGCCCGGTGGCCCCCAGCATCGAGGAGGAATTGGGCGCGACCTACTGGGAAAGCCTCGACCAGATGCTGGCGCGCATGGACATCATCTCGGTCAACTGCCCGCACACGCCGGCGACGTTCCATCTGTTGTCGGCGCGGCGGCTCAAGCTGATCCGGCGCGACGCCTACATCGTCAACACCGCGCGCGGCGAGGTGATCGACGAGGCCACGCTCACCAAGCTGGTCGAGGCCGGCGAGATCGCCGGCGCAGGCCTCGACGTCTACGAGCACGAGCCAGCGGTCAGCCCCAAGCTGATCAAGCTCGCCCGCGCCGGCAAGGCGGTGCTGTTGCCGCACATGGGATCGGCCACCGTCGAGGGCCGCGTCGAGATGGGCGAGAAGGTCATCATCAACATCAAGACCTTCCTCGACGGCCACAAGCCGCCGGACCGCGTGCTGCCGGGCATGCTGTAAGCGCCGCCTCAGGCGTGAGACGACAGATCGCGAATGGTCGGCCGGTCGCCGTTGAGCGGGTTACCCGGATCGCGGCGATAGCGCAGCGTCTCGAACCGCATCGCGCGCGCGTCGACCATCAGCAGGCGTCCGACCAGGCTGTCGCCGAACCCGACGATGTCGCGGATCGCCTCCAGCGCCATCATCGATCCGATCACGCCGGCGAGCGCGCCGATGATGCCGGCCTCGGCGCAGGCCGGCACGGTGCCGGGCGGCGGCGGTTCGGGAAACAGGCAACGGTAGGTCGGATTGAAATTGCCCTCGACGTCGCGCGCGTGGGCGCGGAGGGTGGTGAGCGAACCGTCGAACACGCCGAGCGCGCCGGTCACCAGCGTCCGGCGCGCGAGGAAGCAGGCGTCCGACACCAGATAGCGCGTGGCGAAATTGTCCGAGCCGTCGACGACGACGTCGTAACCGGACAGCACGGCGAGCGCGTTGGCCGCCGACAGGCGCTCGGCCCGCGCCTCGACCGCGACATGGGGATTGAGGGCGTGGATCTTCTCGGCGGCGCTCATCACCTTGGCGCGGCCGACATCGGGCGTGGCGTGGATGACCTGGCGCTGCAGGTTCGACAGCGACACCGCGTCATCGTCGATGACGCCGAGCGTGCCGACGCCGGCCGCCGCCAGATACATCAGCACCGGCGCGCCCAGGCCCCCCGCCCCCACCACCAGCACGCGCGCGGCCTTCAGCGCGGCCTGGCCGGGCCCGCCGACCTCGCGCAACACGATGTGGCGGGCGTAGCGCTCGAGTTCCTCGGTGGTGAGCATGGTCTTTTTCCGGACTCCCCGAACGGCGCGCCCCCGCCTGATCCTCTTTCGAAAGCCTGTCGACTCCGCCCGATCATGCGCTAGCCTGATGGCGCTTGTCGCGCGCCCCTCGCCAACACGGATGGACATTCCATGAAGCAGGCCCCGGTTGCAACGCTGCTGATGATGCTGGCGACGGCAAGCCTCGGCGCGGGCAGCGCGGCGGCGCAAACCGCGGCAGCCAGGCCGGCGGCCCCCAAGGCCACGCCCAAGGCCACGCCCAAGACCGACGCCAATGGGGATTCCAGGGGAAACACCAAGCCCGATCCGGCAACCCAGGCGGACCGCCTCGCCCTGCAATCGGACCTCGCCTGGATCGGCGACTACAACGGCGCGGTCACCGGCGAGGCCAATGACCGCCTGACCGCCGCCGTCAAGGCGTTCCAGGCCCGCAATGGCGGCAAGGCCACCGGCACGCTCTCCGCCTCCGAGCGCGCGGCGCTGGCGGCGCAGGCCAGGTCGCTGCAGGACCACGTCGGCTGGACAATGACCGACGACGCCAACGGCATGCGGCTCGGCCTTCCGGCCAAGCTCGCGCCCCAGCAGGGCGCGGGCCGAACCGGCACACGCTGGACCTCGGCGCAGGGCCAGATCCAGATCGAGACCTGGCGGCTCAGGGAGGCCGGCCTCACCCTGCAGGCGGTCGCCGCGCGCGAGAAGAAGGAGCCCGCCGGGCGCCGCGTCGAATATTCCGTGGTGCGGCCGGAGTTCTTCGTGCTGTCCGGATTGCAGGGGCTGAAGAAATTTTACGTGCGCGGCCATGCCCGCGGCGACGAGGTGCGCGGCCTCACCATCCTGTACGACCAGGCCACCGAGGGCCTGATGGGCCCGGTGGTGGTGGCGATGTCGAGCGCGTTTTCGCCCTGGCCGGGTGCGCCGCGGACGTCGGCGACTCCGCCGCCGCGCCGCAAGGTGGAATACGCCACCGGCTTCGTGGCCGGCGCCGAGGGCGCGATTCTCACCGACCGCCAGGCGGTGACCGAGTGCCAGTCCATTATTGTGCAGGGTTACGGCCATGCCGAGCGCGTCGCCGAGGACACGGCGCGCGACCTCGCGCTGCTGCGCGTCTACGGCGCGGCCAATCTCAAGCCCCTGGCGCTCAATGGCGGGACCGCCCGGCCGGAGGTGACGCTGATCGGCATCGCCGACCCGCTGACCCAGGACGGCGCCGCGGTCGTCTCCACGGCGTCGGGCCGGACGGGCGCCGTCAACGGCGGCGACATGGCGCTCGCGCCCGCGCCCGCGCTCGGGTTTTCCGGCGCGCCGGCGTTCGACAGCGACGGCCGGTTCGCGGGCCTCGCGCTCCTGAAAGCGGCGGCCGTGGCCGGGCCCGCCGCCGCGCCGGCGGCGGCGCTGGTGCCGGCCGAGGCCGTGCGCGCCTTCCTTGCCGCCAACACGGTCGCCGTCTCGGGCACGGCCGCCGACCCGAAAGCCTCCGTGCTGCGCATCATCTGCGTGCGCAAGTGACCTAGCGCTGACATTTCGGACACCAGAACGTCGAGCGGCCGTTCTGCACGAACCGGCGCACGGTGCCGGCGCAAGCCGGCGTCGCGCAAGGCTCGCCCTCGCGGTCATAGACCCGGAACGCGTGCTGGAAATAGCCGAGTTCGCCGGAGGTCTGGCGATGGTCGCGCAGCGACGAGCCGCCCGCCGCGATGGCGTCGCCGAGCACGGCGCGGATCGCCTCCGCCAGCGCCAAGGCTCCCGGCGTCGGCGCCCCGGCGCGCGTCGCCAGCGTTGCGGCAAAACGGCGCGGCGCGAGACGCGCCCGGTGCAGCGCCTCGCAGACATAGATGTTGCCGAGCCCGGCCACCACGCGCTGGTCGAGCAGCGCGGCCTTGAGACTGGTCCTTTTCCCGGCGCAGGCCCGCGCCAGCAGAGGAGCGCCGAAGGCGTTGCCAAGCGGCTCCGGCCCCAGCCCGGCAAGCAGCGGCTCGGCCTCGAGCGCATCGGCCGCCACCAGCTTCATGAAGCCGAACCGGCGCGGGTCGTTGTAGGTGACGATGGCGCCCGACGACATGCGGAACACCACATGGTCGTGCAGGCCCGGCGCGCCGCGCGCGTGATGGAAATCGCCCGGCTGGCGGGTTTTTTCCGCCGTCTCGACCCGGAACGAGCCGGACATGCCCAGATGCATCAGAAGCACGTCGCCGGTCGAAAGTTCCGCCAGCAGGTACTTGGCCCGCCGCGTCAGGGCGGTCACCGTGGCGCCATGCAGCCGGGCGGCGAAATCGGCGGGAAACGGGAACCGCAGGTCGGGCCGCCGCGCCTCGACGGCGGCGAATCGCGCCCCTTCCATGGCCGGGACCAGGCCGCGGCGGACGGTTTCGACTTCGGGCAGTTCCGGCATGTCCTCATTCCGGTTGGGGGCGTTCACCTTGGGGACGGGACGTGATAGCGCTAGCCCGCCTTGCGGCGCTAGAACGCCTGAGGCACCACCCCGCCAGGGCGCTTTTTCCAAGCATGGCTTGAAGGCGCCCGCGGGTGCAAGACCGGCCGCCGCCAGCGGGAGGCGGCTTGAGGTCATGGGAGGTTGAGATGCAGCACGGCCACGACGCCACCACCCATTTCGGCTTCAGCGAGATTCCGCTTGGCCAGAAGCAGGCGCGCGTCAACGACGTGTTCCACAGCGTCGCCAGCCGCTACGACCTGATGAACGACCTGATGTCGATGGGGCTGCACCGGGCGTGGAAGGAGATCGCGATCTCCCGGCTCAACCCGCCGCGCGGCTCAACGCCGTTCGCGCTCCTCGACGTCGCGGGCGGCACCGGCGATATCGCGTTCCGCGCGGCATCGGCGGCCGGCCCCGGCTTCCATGCCACCGTCTGCGACATCAACGGCAACATGCTGGCGGTCGGGCGCGAGCGCGCCAGCGCCCGCCATCTCGACCACCGCGTCAGCTTCGTCGAAGGCAACGCCGAGCAGCTGGCGTTTCCCGACCGCGGCTTCGACGCCTACACCATCGCCTTCGGCATCCGCAACGTGCCGCGCATCGACGCCGCCTTGCGCGAGGCCTACCGCGTGCTCCGGCCCGGCGGCCGCTTTCTGTGCCTGGAGTTTTCCAGCGTCGAGATGCCGGGACTCGACCGGCTCTACGACCTCTATTCCTTCAACGTCATTCCCGCGCTCGGCCAGGCCGTCACGGGTGACGCCGAATCATATCAGTATCTCGTCGAATCGATCCGCCGCTTTCCCAAGCCGAAAGTGTTCGCCGACATGATCGCGGCGGCGGGATTTGCCCGCGTGTCGTGGGAGATCATGACCGGCGGCGTGGTGGCCTTGCACTCGGGTTGGCGTTTGTGATTTCCGCAATTTTTCATCTCGCCAGACTGGCGCGCGCGGGCTTCGTGTTCGCGCGCGAGGGCGTGTTCGGCGTCATCGATCCGGAACCGTTGCCGCCGGCGGCAAGACTGGGCTTGCGCATGGCGCGGCTGATCGAGCGCCGCGCCGAGCCGGCCGCCGTCAACCGGCTCTCGGCGGCGCTGAGCCGGCTCGGTCCCAGCTACATCAAGCTCGGCCAGTTCCTCGCCACGCGGCCCGACGTGGTCGGCGACGCGCTGGCGCGCGATCTCGAAAGCCTGCAGGACCGGCTGCCGCCGTTCGCGCAAGCTGACGCCGAGGCCATGGTCGCGGCATTGACGGGAAAGCCCGTGGCGGAGGCGTTTGTCAGCTTCAGCCCGGCGATCGCGGCGGCCTCGATCGCCCAGGTGCACCGCGCCGAGATCGAGAAGGACGGCGTGCGCCACACCGTCGCGGTCAAGGTGCTGCGGCCCGACGTGCGGGCGCGCTTCGCCGCCGACATCGGCGCGATGGTGTTCGCGGCCGGGCTTGCCGAGCGTCTCGCGCCCGAGGCGCGCCGCCTCAAGCCGCTCGAGGCGATGGCCGACTTCGCCCGCGTGGTGACGATGGAGACCGACCTGCGGCTAGAGGCCGCGGCGCTGTCCGAACTTTCCGAGAACACCCGCGACGATCCCGGCGTGCACATCCCCACCGTCGATTGGGCGCTGACCGGCCGCGACGTGCTCACCACCGACTGGATCCACGGCATCGCGCTGTCCAACCAGGAGGCGCTGATCGCCGCCGGCCATGACCTGCGCGCGTTGTCGAAGACGGTGATGCAGACCTTCCTGCGACTGGCGCTGCGCGACGGCTTCTTCCACGCCGACATGCATCCCGGCAACCTGTTCGTCGACGCGCAGGGGCGCCTGGTGCTGGTCGATTGCGGCATCATGGGCCGGCTCGGCTTCCGCGAACGCCACTTCCTGGCCGAGATCCTGTACGGCTTCATCGCCCGCAACTATCGCCGCGTCGCCGAGGTGCATTTCGAGGCCGGCTACGTGCCGGCGCATCATTCGGTCGAGAATTTCGCGCAAGCCATCCGCGCCATCGGCGAGCCGATCCACAACCGGCCGGCGCGCGAGATTTCGATGGCGCGGCTGTTGACGCTGTTGTTCGAGATCACCGCGCTGTTCGACATGACGACGCGCATCGAACTCGTGCTGTTGCAGAAGACCATGATCGTGGTCGAGGGCGTGTCGCGCACGCTCGATCCCGATTTCGACATGTGGACCACCGCCGACCCGGTGGTGCGCGAATGGATCGAGCGCAACCTTGGGCCCATCGGCAAGATCGAGGGCGCGCTGTCGGGCGCCGGCGAACTCGGCCGCGTCGCGGCGAGCCTGCCGGCGCTCGCCACCCGCGCCGCCGCGCTGGTCGGCCAGCTCGAGGCGGTCACCCGCGACGGGCTGGTGCTGGCGCCGCAAAGCATCGCCGCGCTCGGACGCTCGGAAGCCGTTCATGCGCGCTGGCGCACGGCGGCGCTGTGGGTGGCGGCGCTCGCCCTGGTGGGACTGTGGCTGGCGGTGCGCTGATTCGAGGTCGGACGCCGGAAATTGATTTCAATGATTTCAATCTATGCTAGCATTGCTAGCATAGATACTCCCGAGAGGTGCCGAAGTCCATGGCCAGCCTGACCATCCGCCGTCTCGACGAGGCCGTCAAAGCCGAGCTGCGGCTGCGCGCGGCCCGCAGCGGCCGCTCGGTGGAGGACGAGGTCCGCGTCATCCTGCGCGAGGCGGCGGCAGGCCAGGCACCGGTTGCCCCGCCCGCCGAGCCTTCCCCCGCCCGCGCGCCCGCCCCCGCGGCCCGGACGCCCGGCGCGCCGGCTTCCATCGTGCTCATCATCGGCGGCGGCATCGCGGCCTACAAGGCGCTGGATCTCATTCGGCGCTTGCGCGAGCGCGGCCTTCACGTGCGCTGCGTGCTCACCCAGGCGGCGCAGCAGTTCGTCACTCCCTTAAGCGCCGGCGCGCTCGCCGACGAACGCTGCTACACCGACCTGTTCGATCCCCAGAGCGAGTTCGACGCCGGCCACATCCGCCTGGCGCGCGAGGCCGACCTCATCATCGTCGCGCCGGCCACCGCCGACCTGATGGCGAAAATGGCCAATGGGCTGGCCAACGATCTCGCCAGCGCGATTCTCCTCGCCACCAGCCGTCCGGTGCTGCTGGCGCCGGCCATGAATCCGATGATGTGGGCCAACGCCGCGACAAAGCGCAACATGGCGCGGCTTGTCGCCGACGGCGCCGCCGTGGTCGGTCCCAACGCCGGCGAAATGGCGGAGACCAATGAAGCCGGAATCGGACGCATGGCCGAGCCGCTGGAGATCGTCGCCGCCGCCGAGCGCCTGCTGCGTCCGCACGCCCCCGGCGCGCTCGCCGGACGGCGCGTGCTCATCACCGCCGGCCCGACCCATGAGCCGATCGACCCGGTGCGCTATATCGCCAACCGCTCGTCCGGCAAGCAGGGCTACGCCATCGCCGCGGCGGCGGTTGCCGCCGGCGCCGAGGTGACGCTGGTGTCCGGGCCGGTGATGCTGCCCGATCCGCCCGGCGCGCGCATCGTGCGCGTCGAGACCGCGCGCGACATGCTCGCCGCCGTCGAAGCCGCGCTGCCGGCCGACATCGCCGTCTTCACCGCCGCCGTCGCCGACTGGCGCGTGGCCGAGGCCGGCGCGCAGAAGATCAAGAAGACCGCGCAAGGATCGCCCGCCCTGACGCTGACCGAGAATCCCGACATCCTCGCCACCATCGCGCAGCGCCGCGACAACCGCCCGCCGCTGGTGATCGGCTTCGCCGCCGAGACCGAGAAGGTGATCGGCCACGCGCAAGCCAAGCTCGCGCGCAAGGGCTGCGACTGGATCATCGCCAACGACGTATCGCCGGCCTCCGGCGTGATGGGCGGCGACCGCAACACCATCCACGTCATCACCCGCGACGGCGTCGAATCCTGGCCGCCGATGGCCAAGGACGAGGTGGCCCGCGCGCTCATGGCGCGCATCGCCGGAACCCTCGCCGTCAACCCTGCCGCCCCGGCGGCGAAGGAGAGAGCATGAACTCGCCACTCGCTATCGCCGTGTTGCGGCTGCCGCATGGCGAGGGGCTGCCGCTGCCGGCCTACCACAGCGCGCAGGCCGCCGGTCTCGACCTCGTCGCGGCGCTGCCGGCCGATGCGCCGCTGACGCTCGCGCCGGGCGCGCGCGCGCTTGTTCCAACCGGACTGGCGCTGGCGCTGCCGCCGGGCACCGAGGCGCAGGTGCGGCCGCGCTCGGGCCTTGCCATGAAGCACGGCGTCACCGTGCTCAACGCGCCGGGCACCATCGACGCCGATTACCGCGGCGAGGTCGGGGTGCTGCTCATCAATCATGGCGATGCACCCTTCGAGATCCGGCGCGGCGACCGCATCGCGCAGATGGTGATCGCGCCGGTGCTGACCGCGACCTGGCAGGAAATGGAAAACCTTAATGAATCCAGGCGCGGCGGCGGCGGATTCGGATCGACCGGCTAAGTTTCTTCATCAAGATGCAGACAGTTGATGGACGAGCGGGAACTTATTATATTACTTGCCGTTGCTGCGTAATAAACACAGCAAGATCGGTTGCGGAAATGCCCCTGGTCCCTCGTCGAGGAATTCTCGCGATAGCCGCCGTGATCGACATCGCATTGCACGCCAGCACCCGGCCATCGTCGGCCAAGTCGCTTGCCATGCGTTACCAGCTCGCGCCGCGCCATCTCGAACCGCTGCTGCAGACCCTGGTGCATCGGGGGCTGCTGAAGGGCATCCGCGGTCCGCGCGGCGGCTACGAACTGGGCCGCGACGCCAAGGACATCACCGTCGCCAACATTCTCGACGCCGCGCTCAGCCAATCGGCGGCCGAGCATCCGCAGTTCGCGGAGAGCCCCCTCGTCAGCCGCATCGTGGTGCCGGCGGTGGAAGAAGCCGAGCAAACCATGGCGCAGGCGTTCGACCACATCACCATCGGCGCCCTGATGCAGCGCGCCATCGACGCCGGCGTGCATCCGGGCTGATCGCCCGCCTTCAGCCGATTTGTTTTCATGCGCTGACCTGCCGTCGCCGACCTGCCGTTTCGAAAGCAGGACAGGCGTGGCGCGCATTGACTGGCCGCGATCGCGCCCGTTCACGATCTGGACTCTTACCCGTGGAGTCCGGTTAGGGATATTGTCAGACGATTCGCGAAGGGGCCGAACTGGCGAAGTCAGCGTTTCCATGTAGCTGTTTTTGCGTCCATTCGAACCCGCGCCAGGGCGTTGGACCGTGTGGCGTCGTCCACATCCGGCCGGGGTTTCATGATTCGGAGCGATGGGCGAACGATGCCGGATACGATCCGGACGACACCGCGGAACGGTCTTGCGCGCGCCGCCATGCTGGGCGCGGCGCTGGCCGCCGCGCCGTGCGGATCGGCTCGCGCCGACACCACGCTCGCAGCACTCGCCCGCGATTATGCCCAGGCCTTCGCCGCGCTCGAACGCCACGAGATCGTCGCGCTGGCGCTCACCCTCTCCATTCTGCTGTTCGCCGTGCTGGCCGCGATCCTGCTCGTGCGCACGCGCGTCAGCGCCGCCGACACCGAACGCGAGCTGCGCGCCGAAAACCACAACCTGCGGCTCGCGGCCGACCGCGCCCGCGCGCTGCTCATGGCCGAGCCGCAGGTGCTGGTGGCTTGGGACGCGGACAGCGATGGCCGCCCCGAGATCATCGGCGATCCGGCGCAGCTGGTGTCCGCGGACGCCGCGCCGCGCCTGCTGGCATTCGGCACCTGGCTTCCGCCGGCGCCGGCGCTGGCGCTCGATCACGCGGTGGATGCGCTGCGCGCCACCGGCGAAGCCTTCGCCATGACGGTCCCGACGCTGGCCGGACGCTCGGTCGAGGCCGCCGGCCGCGTCGTCGGCGGACAGGCCATCCTGCGCCTGCGCGAATTGTCCGGCGTGCGGCGCGAGCTGGCCGAGAGCGCGCTGCGCCAGCGCGCCGCGCTGGAAGAGGGTGAACTGCTGCGCGGCCTCGTCGCGGCGCTGCCGTGGCCGGTGTGGGCGCGGCGCGCCGATGGCACGCTGGCTTACGTCAATCCGGCTTACGCGCGCGCCGTCGATGCCGGCGATGCCACCGACGCCATGCGCCGCGGGATCGACCTGCTCGACAGCACCGACCGCGACGCCATGATCGCGGCCTTTACGCGCAACCAGGGCTTCGCCGCGCGCCTGCCGGTCGTGGTCGGCGGCGCCAAGCGCATGCTCGACGTTCATGCGGTGCGCCTGGCCAGCGGCAGCGCCGCCATCGCCGTCGACGCCAGCGAGGCCGCCGGGAGCGCCGCCACGCTGACCCGCATGGCGGAGGCGCACCGCCGCACGCTCAACCAGCTCGCCACCGCGGTCGCGGTGTTCGACGAGACGCGCAAGCTGGTGTTCTACAACGATTCCTACCGGCAATTGTGGGACCTCGAGGCCGCGTTCCTCGACACCCGGCCCAATGACGGCGCCGTGCTCGACCGCTTGCGCGCGGCGCGCCGCCTGCCCGAGGAGCAGGACTTCCGGCAGTGGAAGGCGCGCCTGCACGACGCCTACCAGTCGATCGAGGCGCGCGCCGACACCTGGCACCTGCCCGACGGGCGCACGCTGCGCATGGTCACCACGCCCAACATCGAGGGCGGCGTCACCTATCTGTTCGACGACGTCACCGAGCGGCTCGACCTCGCGCGCCGCTTCGACGCGCTGATCCGCGTCCAGCGCGAGACGCTCGACAATCTCGCCGAGGGCGTCGCGGTGTTCGGCAGCAACGGCCGCATCCAGCTGTTCAACCCCGCCTTCGCGCGGCTGTGGAACCTCGCCCCCGAGGCGCTCGCCGATGAGCCGCACATCGAGACGATCGAGGCCTGGTGCGCGCCGCTCTATGACGACAGCCCGACCTGGCACGCGCTGCACGGCACCATCGCCGGCATCGAGCACCGCGCCTCGCTGCGGCTGCGCATCGAGCGCAAGGACGGCAGCGTGCTCGACTGCATCACCATTCCGCTGCCCGAAGGCGCCACCCTCGTCACCTTCCAGGACATCACCGCACCCGAGAATGTCGAGCGCGCCTTGCGCGAGCGCAACGAGGCGCTGGAAGTCGCCGATCGCGTCAAGGTCGACTTCGTTCACCATGTCTCCTACGAGCTGCGCTCGCCGCTCACCACGCTGATCGGCTTCGCGCATTTCCTCAACGACCCGGCGACCGGCACCCTCAACGCGCGCCAGCACGAATACCTGAGCTACATCACCACCTCGACCAACACGCTGCTCGCCATCATCAACAACATCCTCGACCTCGCCACGATCGACGCCGGCGCGATGACGCTCAGCCTCGGCGAGGTCGATGCGGCCCGCGCGGTGGCGGCCGCCGCCGAAGGCATCCAGGACCGCCTCGTCACCGACAACATCCGCCTCGATGTCCGCATCGATCCCGATGTCGGCACCTTCGTCGCCGACGAGCGGCGCGTCATCCAGGTGCTGTACAACCTGCTCGCCAACGCCGCCGGATTTTCGCCGCAAGGCGCCGCGATCACGGTGGCGGCGTGGCGCGCCGACGGCGCCGTGGTGTTCTCGGTGACCGACCTCGGGCCCGGCATCCCGGCCGATGTCAAGGCCAAGGTGTTCGACTGGTTCGAAAGCCATTCCAACGGCTCGCGCCATCGCGGCGCCGGCCTTGGCCTGTCGCTGGTGCGCTCCTTCGTCGAACTGCATGGCGGCGTCGTCCGCGTCGATTCCCCGGTCGGCAAAGGCACCACCGTGACCTGCACGTTCCCGGTCGATCAGGCGGCGCACCGCGTCGCCGCGCAATAACTCCCGTAAGGCTGACTGCCATGGCGGATATCCGGCCGGCCCCCGCGCTCTATACCGCCAGTCTCGACAGCGAAGCCGACACCGCGCGGCTGATGGCCGACCTTGCGCTCCTCGTGAGCGCCGGCGACGTCGTCACGCTGTCGGGCGAACTCGGCGCCGGCAAGACCGCGGCGGCGCGCGCGCTGATCCGGCATCTTTCCGGCGACGACGCGATGGACGTGCCGAGCCCGACCTTCACGCTGGTGCAAAGCTACGAGGCGCTGCCGCTGCCGGTCATCCACGCCGACCTCTACCGCGTCGGCCACGCCGACGAGCTGGAGGAACTCGGCCTCGTGCCGTGGCCGGAGGACATGCTGTGCCTGGTCGAGTGGCCGGAACGCGCCGCAGCCCTAATGCCGCAAGACCGTATCGACGTCCTGCTGCTGCATCGCGCCGCGCTCGGCCCGACCCAGCGCGAGGCGATCATCACCGGCCACGGCTCCGCGGCGGCGTGCGTGGCGCGGCTGGCGCGGCTGCGGACGTTTCTGGCCGAGAGCGGGCTCATCGCGGCCGGGCGCGCCCGCATGGCCGGCGACGCCTCGACCCGCTCCTATGCGCGCCTTGCCGACGGCGCGCGCACGGTGGTGCTGATGAATGCGCCGCGCCGGCCCGACGGCCCGCCGGTGCGGGACGGCAGGCCCTATAGCCGCCTCGCCCATCTCGCCGAGGACGTGACGCCGTTCGTCGCCATGGCCAAGGCCTTGCGCGAGCGCGGCTTCTCCGCGCCCGCCATTCTTCACGCCGATCTCGATCCGGGCTTTCTCATCATCGAGGATCTCGGCGGCGTCGCGGTGGTCGAGGGCACGCCGCCGGCGCCGATCGCGGCGCGCTACGAGGCCGCCATCGACATGCTGGCGGCGCTGCATCGCGACCCGGTGCCCGGCACGCTGGCGGTCGCGCCGCACCTCGACCATGTCCTGCCGACTTACGATCTTGCCGCCTTCCAGATCGAGGCCGGCCTGCTCGTCGACTGGTACCTGCCTGATCGCGGCAGGGCCGTGACCGGCGCGCTGCGCGCCGAGTTTGACGCGCTGTGGCGCGACGCGCTCGAAGTCCCGCTGGCCGCGCCGCCGACCTGGGTGCTGCGCGACTTTCATTCGCCCAACCTGATCTGGCTCGGCGAGCGGCCCGACACCGCGCGCGTCGGCCTCATTGATTTCCAGGACGCGGTGATGGGGCCGGCGGCCTATGACGTCGCCTCGCTGGCGCAGGATGCGCGTGTCGATGTCGGCGAGGCGCTCGAGATCGCGCTCGTGACGCGCTACGTCAAGGCCCGCCGCGCCGACGATGCGGCGTTCGATGCCGCGGGCTTCGCCGTCGGCTACGCGGCGCTCGCGGCGCAGCGCGCCACCAAGATCCTCGGTATCTTCGCCCGGCTCAACCGCCGCGACGGCAAGCCGGCCTACCTGCGTCACCAGCCGCGGGTGTGGAACTACCTGATGCGCGCCCTGGCGCATCCCGCGCTCGGCGCGCTGCGGCAATGGTACGCCAGCCACGTGCCGGAGCCCCCGGCAGGCAACCGGGAAATCCATTCAAACCTGCGCTGACCCGGCCCATTTCCTCCGGCTTTCCCTTTACGGCTTGTTAGCCGGCTTGCCGCTAACCTGCCGCCGTGGCGCCCGCCCGCATCGGCGGTGGCCATGGCAAGCCTGTAACCGGAGCACCTCCCATGGCCACGGAACGCCGCAAGGGTGATCGCGTCACCTTCGAGCGGGGCTTTGCCGCTCATCTGATGGGCATCGACGGCACCTGGCGCCGCGCCTGCATCATGGAGGACGTCTCGGAAACCGGCTCCAAGCTCACCGTGGAAGGATCCGTCGAGGGCCTCAATCTCAAGGAATTTTTCCTGGTGCTGTCCTCCACCGGACTGGCCTATCGCCGCTGCGAGCTGGCCTGGGTCAACGGCGAGCAGATCGGCGTGCGCTTCCTCAAGCTGACCGAGCGGCGCAAGAAGCCGGGCCGGCGCTCGACCATCCACACCGTCGAGGTCTGAAGCGGCCCCCGGGCGGCGGCACCGATTCAATTCGTCCGCGAACCGCTTTAACATGGCGCTTGCGAATCTTTTGCCCCGTTCCTTCCCCGGACACCAAAGCATGCCGCCCGCCCCGACGACCGCGATGGTGCTTGCCGCCGGCCTCGGCACCCGCATGCGCCCGCTCACCGCGACGCGTCCCAAACCGCTGGTGAGCGTGGCCGGCAAGACGCTCCTCGATCACGGGCTCGACAAGCTTGCCGCGGCCGGTGTCGCCACCGCCATCGTCAACGTGCATTACCTCGCCGACCAGATCGAGCGCCATGTCGCGGCACGCACGGCGCCGCGCGTGAAAATCTCCGACGAGCGCGACGCCATCCTCGGCACCGGCGGCGGCCTGGTGCGGGCGTTGCCGCTGCTCGGGCCGGCGCCGTTCTTTCTGCTCAATTCCGATACGCTGTGGATCGACGGCGCGCGGCCCAATCTGGCGCGGCTGGCGGACGCCTTCGAGGCCCCCCGCATGGACGCGCTGCTGCTGCTGGCGCCGACCGCGACCAGCATCGGCTATGACGGCGCCGGCGATTACGCCATGGACGCCGGCGGCGCCCTGATCCGGCGCGGGGAAAAGGAGACGGTGCCATTCGTCTATGCCGGCGCCGCGATCCTGTCGCCCGATCTGTTCGACCGCGCCCCCGAGGGTGAATTCGCGCTCACCGTGCTGTTCGACCGCGCCGCCGCGCGCGGCCGCCTGTTTGGCCTGCCGCTCGAAGGCGTATGGATGCATGTCGGCACGCCGGGGGCGATCGCCGCCGCCGAACAGGCCCTCCGGCACGGCGCCGGCTGAACCGTTTCCCCGCCCCGGCAGCTCCGAACTGACAGCGCGCGCGCCCCCGTGCCATGATGGCGCCGGGCTCGAATCGGTTCTCCCTCCATGCGCGTTGTCACCGTCCCGCCGTCGGCGCCGTTCCTGCGCAGCGTCATCGCCGCGCTGGTCGACGGCCGCCTGGTGGAGGGATTTACCCCGCGCGACGAGCCGGCGCGGCTGGCCGACGCCACGCTGTACCTGCCGACGCGGCGCGCCTGCCGGCTGGTCCGCGACACCTTCCTCGACGTGCTGCAGACGGAGGCCGCGATCCTGCCGCGGCTCGTCGCGCTTGGCGAGGTCGACGAGGACGAGCTGGAATTCGCCCGCGCCGCTGGCGGCGAGGAGGCCGACCTCGACCTTACGCCGGCGCTCGGCGGGCTGGAACGGCGGCTGCTGCTGGCCCGGCTCATCACGGCCTGGGCGCGCCGCGCGCCGGGGGGGATAAGCCAGCCGGCGGTGGTGGCCGGCCCGGCCTCGGCGCTGGCGCTCGCCGACGATCTCGCCCGCGTCATGGACGACATGACCACCCGCAACGTGTCGTGGCAGGCACTCGGCACGCTGGTGCCCGACGCGCTCGACGACTACTGGCAGCAGAGCCTCGCCTTCCTGAAGATCGCCAGCGAGCAATGGCCGGCGATCCTCGCCGAGCGCGGCCGCATCGATGCCGCCGCGCGGCGCGACCGCCTGATCGCCGCCGAGGCCGCGCGGCTCGCGCGCTGGTCCGCCGGGCCGGTGATCGCGGCGGGCTCGACCGGCTCGATGCCGGCGACCGCGGCGTTCCTGGCCGCGGTGGCGCGGCTGCCGCGGGGCGCGGTGGTGCTGCCCGGCCTCGACACCGAGCTTGACGACGGGTCGTGGGCCGCGATCGGCGGCGGCGATGCCGACGCCGTGCCGCCGGCGCCCGGCCATCCGCAATACGCCATGCATGGCCTTCTGGCGCGGCTCGGCATCGCGCGCACCGCCGTCGTCCCGCTCGTTTCCCCGCAGCCGCATGGCCGCGAGACGCTGGCCTCCGAAGCCATGCGGCCGGCCGCCACCACCGCGCTGTGGCGAGCCCGGCTGGAAGACCAGGGCCGCGCGCGCGGCATCGAGCGCGGCCTTGAGCATGTCGCGGTGGTCGCCGCCGCCACCAGCGAGGAGGAGGCGCTCGCCATCGCCCTCGCGATGGCCGAGGCGCACGCCGATCACCACAGCGCCGCGCTGGTGACGCCCGATCGCGCGCTGGCGCGGCGCGTGATCGCGGCGCTGGCGCGCTGGAACCTCGCCGTCGACGATTCCGGCGGCGACGCGCTCACCGATACGGCGGCCGGGGTGTTCGCGCGCCTGACCGCGCAGGCGGCCACCGAACTGGCGCCGGCTTTCCTGCTGGCGCTCCTCAAGCACGGACTGTTCCGGCTTGGCCGCGCCGAGGGCGCGTGGCGGCCGGCGATCGCGGCGCTTGAACTGGCGCTGCTGCGCGGACCGCGCCCGCCTTCGGGCAGCACGGGGCTGGCGCGCGCCTTCGCCGCGTTCCGCGCCAGCCTCAACCGGTTGCGCCGCGGCGAGGACTCGCCGCTGCATCCGTCCGAGCCGCGCGCGCGCCTCACCACGGACGACTGCGCCGCCGCGCACGACCTCATCGCGCGGCTTGCCGAGGCGCTGGCACCGCTCGAACGTGACGAGCCGCCGGGACCGAGCGGTTTCGGCGCCCTCGCCGAGCGCCATCGCGCCGCGCTGGTCGCGCTCGCCGACGACGGCACCGGCGCCTGCGCGGCGTTCGCGGGGCCCGACGGCCAGGTGCTGCAGACGGCATTCGACGACATCCTCGATCTTGCCGACGCCGACGCCCTCGAGGTGACGCGCCACGATTATGCCGACACCTTCGTCGCGGCGATGGCCGACCGCGTGGTGCGCCGGCCCGGCGCGCCGGGCGCGCGGCTGCGCATCTTCGGCCCGCTGGAGGCGCGCCTGACAACGTGCGATCGCGTCATCCTCGGCGGCCTTGCCGAGGGCGTGTGGCCGCCGCAGACCACCACCGATCCGTGGCTGAGCCGGCCGATGCGCCACCAGCTCGGGCTCGACCTGCCGGAACGCCGCATCGGCCTCTCCGCGCACGACTTCGTGCAGCTTCTCGGCGCGCGCGAGGTCGTGCTCACCCGCGCCGCCAAGGTGGACGGCGCGCCGGCGGTGCCGTCGCGCTTCCTCAACCGGCTCGCGGCGGTCGCCGGCGCCGAGCCGTGGCGCGCGGCGGCGGCGCGCGGCGAGACGTACCTGCACTGGGCACGCGCGCTCGACCAGCCCGCCCGCGTCGAACCGGTCGCGCCGCCGCAGCCGAAGCCCCCGCTCGCGGCGCGGCCCCGCCGGCTTTCGGTCACCGAGATCGAGCACTGGCTGCGCGATCCCTACACCATCTACGCCAAGCACATCCTCAAACTATCGCAGCTCGATCCGGTCGACCAGCCGCTTTCCGCCGCCGACCGCGGCTCCGCCATCCATGGCGCGCTCGGCGACTTCACCGCGCGCTTTGCCTATGCGCTGCCCCGCGACGTCGCGGCCGAGCTGACTCGCTGCGGCGAGGCGCGCTTCGCGGCGCTGATGGACGCGGCGGAAGCGCGCGCGCTGTGGTGGCCGCGCTTTGCCCGCATCGCCGCCTGGTTCGCGCGCTGGGAGACAACGCGGCGCGGCGGGCTCGCCCACGTGTTCGCGGAGCTGCGCGGCGGCATCGACATCCCGATGGGCAACGGCAGTTTCCATCTCGCGGCGCGCGCCGACCGCGTCGACCGCCTGGCCGACGGCAGCTATGCCATCCTCGACTACAAGACCGGCGCGGCGCCCACCGCCAAGCAGGAGCTGATCGGCGTCGCGCCGCAGCTCAGCCTTGAGGCCGCGATCCTGCGCCATGGCGGCTTTGCCGACATCGCGGCCGGAAGCTCGGTCAGCGAACTGATGTATGTGCGGCTTTCCGGCAACGACCCGGCCGGCGAGGCCCAGCCGCTCGAACTCAGGCTCGGCCGTGGCGAGGAGGCGCTTTCACCGGACGCGGCCGCCGCGCGCGCGCTCGACAAGCTCACCGCATTGATTGCCGCGTTCGCCGATCCGGACATGCCGTATCGCTCGCTGCAGCTGCCGATGTGGAAGAACCGCTACGGCGCCTATGACGATCTCGCCCGCGTCAAGGAATGGTCGGCGACCGCAGGCGCCAGCGACGACATCGGCAATGGCAACGGCAACGGCAATGGCAACGGGGGCGCCCCGTCATGACGCGCCCGATCCCGGACTCGATCCGCCGCGACCAGGCGGCGGCCGCCGATCCCGCCATCTCGGCTTTCGTGGCCGCCAATGCCGGCGCCGGCAAGACCCACGTGCTGGTGCAGCGCGTGATCCGCCTGCTGCTCGCCGGCACGCCGCCCGAGCGCATCCTGTGTATCACCTTCACCAAGGCCGCCGCCGCCACCATGGCGCAGCGCGTGTTCGCCACGCTCGGCCAATGGATCGCGCTCGACGACGAGCCGCTCGACCGGGCGTTGCGCGCCGCCGGCATCGCCATGCCGGACGCGCGGCTGCGCGGCCGCGCCCGCGAACTATTCGCCCGCGCGCTGGAAACGCCGGGCGGCCTCAAGGTGCAGACCATCCACGCGCTGTGCACGCGGCTGTTGCAGCAGTTCCCATTCGAGGCCGGCGTGGTGGCGCGCTTTGCCGTGCTCGACGACCGCGACCGCGACGAGATGATGGGGCGCGCCAGTCTCGCGGTGCTGCTCGAGGCCGCGGCAGAACCCGACAGCACCGCCGGCCGCGCGCTCACCACCGCGATGGCTTACGCCGCCGACGCCACGTTCCGCGACGTTGTCAACGACGCGATTCTCAGCCGCGATGGTTTCGGCATTAAAAGTCCTGGCGAGGTGCCGGCGGCGATCGCGGACTTGTGCGCGGCCCTCGGCATCACGCCCGACCTCACGATGGCCGAGCTTGACGCGACAATCCTCGACGGCCCGCACCTGCCGCCCGCGCAATGGCCGGCCGCTGCCGGCATGCTCGCCCTTGGCAGTTCGAGCGACCGCAACCAGGCCACCCGCCTGCGCGCCGCGCTGTCGGCCACCGGCGCCGAGCGTTGCGCCGCCTATCTCGACGTGTTCTTCACCAAGGGCAGCGGCGACAAGCCGCCGGGCCGGCGCGCCGCGCTGATAACCAAGGACCTCGCCGCGAAATTTCCGGCGCTGGCGGCCAGTCTCGATGCCGAGGCGACGCGGCTTGCGCCGCTTGTCGAACAGCGCAAGGCGCTGATCGTGCGCGAGCGCACCGAGGCGCTCATCGTGCTCGCCACCGCCATCGCGGAGGCTTACCGCCGCGACAAGGCGGGGCGCGGGCTCCTTGATTACGACGACCTCATCGACCGCACGCTCGATCTCCTCGCCAACGTCTCCAGCGCCTGGGTGCACTACAAGCTCGACCAGGGCATCGACCATGTGCTGATCGACGAGGCGCAGGACACCAGTCCGAAGCAGTGGAACATCGTCACGCATCTGGTGTCCGAGTTCGCCGTGGGCGAAGGCGGACGCGACGGCGTCAGGCGCACGCTGTTCGCGGTCGGCGACGACAAGCAGTCGATCTATTCGTTCCAGGGCGCGGTGACCCGGGAGTTCGACGAGCGCCGCCGCGGCTTCGCGCGCATGTTCAGGCAGGCCAGCCTGGACTGGCGCGACATCCGGCTGACCTATTCGTTCCGCTCCGGTCCCAGCATCCTCGTGCCGCTCAAATACGTGTTCCGCGCCGCCGAGGTCCATGCCAGCGTCACCGCCGACGCCGATGGCCTGCCCGCGCATCTGGCGCTCGAGGATGCCGCCCCCGGCGCTATCGAGCTGTGGGACCTTGAACAGCCGGCCGAGAAGGCCGACATCGAAGGCTGGCGCGCGCCGTTCGACGCCACCGCGCAGACCAGCCCGCAGGTGCGGCTCGCCCGCCGCATCGCCGCCCGGATCGGCGCGCTGATCGCGGATGGCGAGATGACCGGGACCGGCGCGGCGCGGCGGCGGCTTTCGCCCGGTGACTTCCTGGTGCTGGTGCGCAAGCGCGGCGTGCTGTTCGAGGCCGTCATCCAGGCGCTGAAGCAGGCGCGCATCGCGGTGGCCGGCGCCGATCGGCTCAAGCTCACCGAGCACATCGCGGTCACCGACCTGATGGCGCTGACCGACGCGCTGTTGTCGCCGCACGACGAACTGGCGCTCGCCACCGTGCTCAAGAGCCCGCTGTTCAATCTCACCGACGACGACCTGTTCACGATTGCCTGGAAGCGTAAGGGCACGCTGCGCCAGTCGCTTGAAGCGCACGCCGCGCATGGCGCGCCGTTCGAGGCGGCGTGGCGGCGCTGGCGCGCCTATGAAAGCCGCGCCACGCGGGACATGCCGTTTTCGTTCTATGCCTGGGTGCTGGGCGGCGACGGCGGCCGCGCCCGCATGCTGCGCCGGCTCGGCATGGAGGCCAACGAGGCGCTCGACGAATTCCTCGCGCTCGCGCTCGCCTATGAACGCCGCGAGGCCGCCTCGCTGCAGGGCTTCATGCACTGGCTGCGCGCCGCCGACATCGAGATCAAGCGCGACCTCGAGATCGCCCGCGACGAGGTGCGCGTCATGACCGTGCACGGCGCCAAGGGACTGGAGGCGCCGGTGGTGATCCTCGCCGACACCGCCTCGGCCCCGGCCGACGGCCAGAAGATTTCGCTGGTCAGGCTGCCGCGCGGCAACGCCGCGCATGGAGCCGCGCCGATGCTGGTGTGGGCCGGGCGCAGGAACGACGATCCGCCGGCGCTTGCCGCGGCGCGCGGCGCCATGAAGCAGGACACCGAGGACGAATACCGCCGCCTGCTCTACGTGGCGATGACGCGCGCCATGGAGCGGCTGATCGTGTGCGGCTGCCAGCCCGGCAATGTCAAGGAGGTCAAGCCCAGTTGGTGGTACGCGCTGATCGCGGATGGGCTGATTTCCGGCGTCGAGGCCGGCGCGCTCGAGGTCGAGGATACGACGACGCCGGACGGCACGGTGCGGCGCTATCGCGCGCGCGGCGACGCGGCGTTCGAATCCCAGCCGGGCGCGGCGGCGGCACCAGGGCCGCCCATGCAGCTGCCCGACTGGCTGCATCGGCAGAGCGCTCCCGGACAGCCGGCGCAGGACTGGCTGCGGCCGTCCGACCTCGACGAGACCATGCCGGCCAGTGCCGCGCGCGCGTCCTCCGCCTCGCGCCGGCTGGCGCGGCGGCGCGGCACGCTGGCGCACCGGCTGTTGCAGTCGCTGCCCGACGTGGCGGCGGAGCGGCGAACGCAAACGGCGTTGCGTTTCCTTGCCGGCGCGGCGCCGGAATGGGCGGAAGCGGACCGCGCGGACCTGGCACGGCAGGCGCTCGCCGTGATTGACGATGCGCGCTTTGCCGCCGTGTTCGCCGCTGGAAGCCGCGCCGAGGTGCCGATCGTCGGGCATCTCGCGCGTCCCGGACGCGCCCCGCTCGCCATCTCCGGCCAGATCGACCGCCTCGCGGCCGCCGAGAAGGCCGTGCTGCTGGTCGATTTCAAGACCGCCAGCGCGCCGCCCGCCGAAATTCCCGCCGCCTACCGCCGCCAACTGGCGCTGTACCGCGCGCTTCTTGGCGCGATCTATCCCGGAAGACTCGTCCGCGCCGCGCTGTTGTGGACCGAAACGCTTGAAATCATGGAAGTATCGAGCGCGGAGCTGGACGCAGAACTGACCCGCGTGCTGGCCCCGTGAGCATGTCTTGACCCGGTCCGGCCCGGTTCCTAGCTTGACTGCAACTGCTGTTGTGATTCCACCAAGTAACGAGGCGCGCAAAATGTCGGTCGGCAAGGTTTCGGACGCCAATTTCGAATCGGAAGTGCTCAAGGCCACGGGGCCGGTGGTGGTCGATTTCTGGGCCGAGTGGTGCGGGCCGTGCCGCATGATCGCGCCGGCGCTCGACGAGATCGCCGGTGCGATGGGCGACAAGGTCAAGATCGTCAAGCTCAACGTCGACGAGAACCCGCAGACCGCGTCGAAATACGGCGTGATGTCGATCCCGACGCTGATGATCTTCAAGGATGGCCAGATGGCCTCGCGCCAGGTCGGCGCCGCGCCCAAGCAGAAGCTGCAGCAGTGGATCACCACCGCGGTGTGATGCTCTCGCCTGAATGAGCGCCAACGGCCGGCCTCGCGCCGGCCGTTTCATTTTCCGCTTCAGGCCGGCGGCGTGTTGTTGGCCGCCAGCACCGCGCCCGCCAGATAGAGCGAGCCGGTGATCACGATGCGCGGCGGCACGTCGTAGGCAAGCCGCGCCAGCGCGGCCAGCGCCGCCGTGACATCGGGCGCGATCTCGACCCGCATGCCGAGCGCGCGCGCGACTTCGGCGAGGTGCTCCGGCGCCATGCCGGCATCGCTGCCGGGCACCGGCACCGCGATGACATGGCGCGTCAGTCCGGCGAAATTGGCGAGGAAGCCGCGCGCATCCTTGTTGGCCAGCATGCCGGCGATCACCACCAGCGGCCGCGGCACGCGCTCCTCGAGATCGGCCAGCGCCGCCGCGACGATGCGCCCGCCTTCGACGTTGTGGCCGCCATCGAGCCAGAGTTCGGCGCCCGCTGGCGCCGCCGCCGCCAGCGGCCCTGGCTGAAGGCGCTGCATGCGCGCCGGCCACTGCGCCTGAGCGATGCCGCGCTCGAACGCGGCGGCGGGAATGTCGAAGCGGCGCGCGGCGCGCAGCGCGGCGATTGCCAGCCCGGCATTGTCGAACTGATGGCGGCCGAACAGGCGCGGCGCCGGCAGATCCAGCAGGCCCTGCTCGTCCTGATACACCAGCCGGCCGCCTTCGGCGCTCACGCTCCACTCCTGCCCGGCGGCGGTGAGCGGGGCGCGCAAGCGCGCCGCCTGGCGCTCGATCACCGCGGCGGCTTCCGCCTCCTGCGCGGCGCACACCACCGGAACGCCGTCCTTGATGATGCCGGCCTTCTCGGCCGCGATCTTGAAAAGCGAGTCGCCGAGGAACTCGATGTGGTCGATGCTGACCGGCGCAATCACGCTCACCAGCGGCCGCGCCACGACATTGGTGGCGTCGAGCCGGCCGCCGAGCCCAACCTCGAGCAGCACGACGTCGGCCGGATGCTGCGCAAACAGCACGAACGCGGCCGCCGTCTCGATCTCGAACACGGTGATCGGCGCGCCGGCGTTGGCCGCCTCGCACACCGCGAGCGCGGCGGCGAGCTTTTCGTCGCTCACCAGCGCGCCGCCAAGCCGGTAGCGCTCGTTGATGCGCACGAGATGGGGCGAGGTGTAGACATGCACCGCAAGCCCGGCGGCTTCGAGGATGGCGCGCAGGAACGCCACCGTCGAGCCCTTGCCGTTGGTGCCGGCGACATGAATGACGGGAGCAAGCGCGCGTTCGGGATGGCCAAGCCGCTCGAGGATGCGCGTCATGCGATCGAGCGTGAGGTCGATGCGGCGCGGATGCAAGGCCGTGAGCCGCGCGAGGATGTCGTCGAGCGGCGCCGGTCTCGGGGTCGCGGGAGAGTTCACGGGATCGCGGCGGACACCGCCGGCAGCGTCGTCGGCTCGGCGGCGGCGGGCGCCTTGGTCAGCAGGCGGCACAGCCGCGCCAGCGTCTCGCGCAACTGGTGGCGATGCACCACCATGTCGACCATGCCGTGATCCTTGAGATATTCGGCGCGCTGGAAGCCTTCCGGCAGCTTCTCGCGGATGGTCTGCTCGATGACGCGCGCGCCGGCGAACCCGACCAGCGCGCCGGGTTCGGCGATGTGCACGTCGCCCAGCATGGCATAGGACGCGGTGACGCCGCCGGTGGTCGGATTGGTCAGCACGACGATGTAGGGCTTCCTCGCCTCGCGCAGCATCTGGATCGCCACCGTGGTGCGCGGCAACTGCATCAGCGACAGGATGCCTTCCTGCATGCGCGCGCCGCCCGAGGCCGCGAACATGATGAACGGGGTGTCCTTCTCGACCGCGAGTTCAAGCCCCTTGATCACCGCCTCGCCGGCCGCCATGCCGAGCGAACCGCCCATGAAATCGAAGTCCTGCACCGCGATCACCACCGGCAGGCCGTCGAGCTTGCCGAAGCCGACCTTGATGGCGTCGTTAAGGCCGGTCTTGGTGCGCGCGTCGCGGATGCGGTCGGCATATTTGCGCTCGTCGCGGAACTTCAGCGGATCGGCGACCACGTCGGGCAGCGCCACGTCGAACCAGGTCTGGTTGTCGAACATGGTCTTGAGGCGCGCCATCGCGCCCATGCGCATGTGGTAGTTGGAACCGGGAATGACGAACTGATTGCTCTCGACGTCCTTGTAGAACACCAGCTGCCCGGTATCGGGACACTTGATCCACAGATTCTCCGGCACCTCGCGCCGCAGCATATTGCGGATCTTGGGGCGGACAACGTTGGAAATCCAGTTCATCGCATTCGTCCTCGGCCGCGCAACGCTTGCGACCTTCTGATGATGAGCCCGTTTCTAGCCAGGCCGACAACCCATTGCCACCAGCCTCGCTGGCCGGCAGCGGCCTATTCCGCCGCCGCCCGCGCGCCGCGCACGCCCGCCGCGAGATCCGCCACCAGATCGGCGACCGCGTCGACCGTGGCCGCGGTGGCGCGACCCTCGCCGTCCAGGCTCGCGCGCACCGCCTCGACCAGCGCGGAACCCACCACCACGCCCTCGGCACGGGCGGCGAAGGCGCGCGCCTGATCCGGCGTCTTGACGCCGAAGCCGACACACACCGGCAAGTGCGTGTGACGCTTGATGCGCGCCACCGCCTCGGCGACCTTGCCGGCATCGGCGCTCGCCGAGCCGGTGATGCCGGTGATCGACACATAATAGACGAAGCCCGAGGTGTTGGCGAGCACCGCCGGCAGGCGCCTGTCATCGGTGGTCGGCGTGGCGAGGCGGATGAAGTTGACGCCGGCCTTGAGCGCCGGCAGGCACAGCTCCTCGTCCTCCTCCGGCGGCAGGTCGACGACGATGAGGCCGTCGACGCCGGCCGCCCTGGCGTCGGCCAGGAAGCGGTCGACGCCGTAGATGTAGATCGGGTTGTAATAGCCCATCAGCACGACCGGCGTCGCGGCGTCGCCGGCGCGAAAACCGCGCACCACCTGCAGCGTCTTCTTCATCGAGGCGCCGGATCGGAGCGCGCGCAGGCCGGCGGCCTGGATCGCCGGACCGTCGGCCATCGGATCGGTGAACGGCATGCCGATCTCGATCACGTCGGCGCCGGCTTTCGGCAGCGCCTTGATGATGGCAAGCGAGGTCTCGACATCGGGATCGCCGCACATCACGAACGCGACGAGCGCGGCGCGGCCCTCCTGTTTCAGCGCGGCAAAGCGCGCGTCGATGCGGCTCATCACGTGTGCCTGTCCTTGAGAATCTCGGCGACCTGCGGGATGTCCTTGTCGCCGCGGCCCGAAAGATTGACCACCATGAGGTGCTGCTTCGGCTTTTGCGGCGCCAGCTCCATCACCTTGGCGATGGCGTGCGCCGGTTCGAGCGCCGGGATGATGCCCTCGAGCTTCGACAGCAGCTGGAACGCCGCCAGCGCCTCCTCGTCGGTCGCCGACAGATAGGTCACGCGGCCGACCGAGTGCAGCCAGGAATGTTCCGGGCCGATGCCGGGATAGTCGAGCCCGGCCGAGATCGAATGCGCCTCCTGGATCTGGCCGTCGTCGTCCATCAGGAGAAACGTGCAGTTGCCGTGCAGCACGCCGGGACGGCCGCCGGCGATCGAGGCCGCGTGCAACTGCGTCAGGCCGTGGCCCGCGGCCTCGACGCCATAGATCTCCACGCCCGCGTCGTCGAGGAACGGATGGAACAGCCCCATGGCGTTGGAGCCGCCGCCGATGCAGGCGACGAGCGAATCCGGCGGGCGGCCCTCGGCGGCCAGCATCTGCTCACGCGTCTCGCGGCCGATGATGGCCTGGAAATCGCGCACCAGCATCGGATAGGGATGCGGGCCCGCCACGGTGCCGATGCAGTAGAACGTGGTGTCGACGTTGGTGACCCAGTCGCGCAGCGCGTCGTTCATGGCGTCCTTGAGCGTGCGCGAGCCGGATTGCACCGGCACCACGGTGGCGCCCAGCATCTGCATGCGGAACACGTTGGGTTTCTGGCGCTCGACATCGACCGCGCCCATGTAGACGATGCACTCAAGCCCGAAGCGCGCGCACAAGGTCGCGGTGGCGACGCCGTGCTGGCCGGCGCCGGTCTCGGCGATGATGCGCTTCTTTCCCATGCGGCGCGCCAGCATGATCTGGCCGAGCACGTTGTTGACCTTGTGCGAGCCGGTGTGGTTGAGCTCCTCGCGCTTGAGATAGATCTTCGCGCCGCCCAGGTGTTCGGTGAGCCGCTCGGCGAAATAGAGCGGCGACGGCCGGCCGACATAATCTTTCAGATAACCGTCCATCTCGGCCTGGAACGCCGGATCGGCCTTGGCCGCGGCATAGGCCTGCTCCAGTTCGAGGATCAGCGGCATCAGCGTCTCGGCGACGAAGCGGCCGCCGAAGATGCCGAAATGGCCGCGCTCGTCGGGGCCGGTGCGATAGGAATTCTGTTTTTGCAAACTCATACGCCGCTCGCGCTCGACCTGGGATGCGTGCCCGTCATGGCCTCGCCCGCGCGCGCGGCACGGATGAACGCGCGGATCTTGTCGGCATCCTTTTCGCCGGGCGCCCGCTCGACGCCGGACGACACGTCGACGCCGCCGGGGCGCGTGATGCCGAGCGCCGCGCCGACATTGCCGGCATCGAGGCCGCCTGAGAGCATGAACGGCAGGCCGGGGTCAAGGTTTTCCAGGATGTGCCAGTCGAACGGCTTGCCGAGGCCGCCGGGGCGGGTGGCGTCCTTCGGCGCGCGGGCGTCGAACAGGATGCGGTCGGCGGCGGCGCGGTAGTCGGCGACGCGCGCAAGATCGGCGGCGGTCTCGACGGCCAGCGCCTTCATCACCGGCACCTTGCAGCGCGCCGCCATCGCGCGCACCGCGTCCGGCGTCTCGCCGCCGTGGAACTGCAGGAGGCCGGGGCCGACCGCCTCGATGCAGGCGGCAAGCCATGTCTCGTCGGCGTCAACCGTGAGCGCGACTTTCAGCGCGCGATCCCCGACGCGCACGGCCAGCGCGCGCGCGGCGGCGAATTCGAGGTGGCGGGGCGAGGGCCGGAAAAACACAAAGCCCACCATGTCGGCGCCGGCGTCGAGCGCGGCGTCGAGCGTGTCTGGCGTGGACAGGCCACAAATCTTGATCAGCAGCGGCATCGCGCGCCTATCCTTTTGCGCATGATCTTTTCCGAAAACCGGTACCCACTTTGCGCTCACGCAGCCCTTCGGGTCGGGATCATGCTCTATGCGGCCGGCGGCAGGCGGCGCGGGGCATCGGCCGGCGCGTCGGAGGGCGGAACGTGACGCCAGTCGGCCAGGCGCGCGCGCAGCTCCTGCGCCTCGGCCTCGAAACGCCGCGCGGCGCGGCGCCAGTGCCGCTGCCGGAACCAGCTGACGAGGCCGCCGGCGACGATGCCCAGGATCGCCACCAGGATCAGCACCATGAACAGCGGCAGCGACAGGCTCAATGCCGGATCGGCGGCCCCGAACGGATCGAACGAGACCGTGACGAAATGACGGTTGGCCACCGCGAACACGACGAAGATCAGCGCCAGCGGGGCAACGATCAGCGCGTTGACGATTTTCCGCAGCATCGTCCCCTCCCGCCCCGGATCGTGACTGTGGCAACTCCCGCGCGAAAAGGCGCGGGTTCAGGCGCCGGGCTCGCGGTTGAGCCGCTCGCGCATTTCCTTGCCGGTCTTGAAGAACGGCACGCTCTTCTGCTCGACCGAGACATGCTCGCCGGTGCGCGGGTTGCGGCCGGTGCGCGCCGGCCGGTGCTTGACCGAGAAGGCGCCGAAGCCACGCAGCTCGACGCGGTCGCCGCGCGCCATCGCGGCCACGATCTCGTCGAGGATGGCGTTGACGATGTTCTCGATGTCCCGCTGGTAGAGATGCGGGTTGTGCGTGGCAATACGCTGGACAAGTTCGGATTTGATCATCGAGAAAACGTTCCGTGGAAAAACGCTGCTGTACTCCGGAGCATGCTCCGCGAAAGACGTCCAAGTGGCGTCATTTCCTTTAAAAGAACATGAATTGTCAAGACGATAAACGATCCGCGGGGGCCCTGCAAAGAGCAATAGAAGCACCCGGCCGGGTTATTCCTCGGGCCCCGGCACCCGGTTGCGGCCGGCGCGGGACGCCCGGCCGCGGGTTCCGGCGGGTCAATGCGGAGCCACCGGCTGCCACAGCGCCAGCAATCCTTCGAGACCGAGCCGGTCGGCGGTTCCGAACACGCCACCCTGTTCGATGCGGCCGGCGATCGCGCCAAGTCCGACGGCATCGAGCATGACAACCGTTGCGACGCGCAGGAAACTCAGATCGCCGAACCGCGGCGACAGCTTGAAGTCGCGCACCGGCAGCGTCTCCTTGATGCCCTTTTCCCTGGCAAGCCATGCCATTGCGGTTTTCTCGTCGCCGAGTTCGTCGATCAGCTTGAGCGCAACGGCCTGGCGGCCGGTGAACACGCGGCCGTCGGCGACGCGCTCAAGGGTGGCGTCGTCCATGGCGCGGCGCGCCTGCACCAGGCCGCGGAACCAGGCATAGGAATCCTTCACCAGCGCCTCGATGGCGGCGCGCGCCTCCGGGCTGGTCGGTTCATAGCCGTTGGGCGCGGCCTTGAGCGGCGACGACTTGACCTCCTCGATCTTGACGCCGACGGTTTTCAGGAGCTCGCCGAAATTCGGGTACTGGAACAGCACGCCGATCGAGCCGACCAGCGCCGATTGCTGCGCCACGATGCGGTCGGCCGGCAGCGCCGCGATATAGCCGCCCGAGGCGGCAAGGCCCTCGACCACCGCCACCACCGGCTTCTTCGCCTGCAGCCGGGCCAGCGCGTCATAGAGCTGCTCGGCGCCCGCCGTGGTGCCGCCCGGCGAGTTGATATGGAGGATCACCGCCGGCGCCGACGACCTGCCCAGGCGATCGAGCGCCTCGACGCGGTCCTGGTCGGTGCGGATCAGGCCGGTGATCTTGATGCGCGCGACGGCCTGGCCCGTCACCACGCCGCGACCGGAAGGCGTCACCACCGCCACCAGCGCGGCCAGCGCGGCGATGGCGATACCCACGGCGGCGACGCGCCAGAACGTCAGCTTGCGCCGCAGGCGGCGGCGGTCAACGATCACATCGGCTTCGAGCGACATGGCTTTGCCTCTTGGATCAGTAATCCGGCAACAGATCAGCACAGGCGGACCGATCGGTAAACGGCAGAAGCGCCGCGCGGGGCGCAAAAAAAGCCCCGGCGCTGGCCAGCACCGGGGCTTTTCTTTTGAGACGCGGCAACGGGTGGCGGTCAGGCGTCAGGAAACCGCGCGCAATCGACTAAATTTGCGCATGTTTCCATTGCACAATCGGTCCCGTCCCTCGCGTTACTCCTTCTTCTCGCCGGCGCGCTGCTTGAGCGCGGTGCCGAGAATGTCGCCCAGCGTCGCGCCGGAATCCGACGAGCCGTACTGCGCGATGGCTTCCTTCTCCTCGGCGACTTCCAGCGCCTTGATCGACACCTGCACCTTGCGGGCTTTCTTGTCGAACTGGATGACGCGGGCATCGACCTTCTCGCCGACCGCGAAGCGTTCGGAGCGCTGCTCGGAACGTTCGCGCGCCAGCTCCGAGCGCTTGATGAAGGTGGTGAAGTCGGTGCCGGCGATTTTCACGTCGATGCCGCCTTCCTTGACCTCGATGATCTCGCAGGTCACCACCGCGCCCTTCTTGACGTCGCCCGGCTCGGCGAAGGGGTCGCCTTCGAGCTGCTTGATGCCCAGCGAGATGCGCTCCTTCTCGACATCCACGTCGAGCACCACGGCCTTGACCATGTCGCCCTTCTTGTAGTTGTCGATGGCCTGCTCGCCCGGCAGCTTCCAGTCGAGGTCGGAGAGATGGACCATGCCGTCCACCTCGCCGTCGAGGCCGAGGAACAGGCCGAACTCGGTCTTGTTCTTGACCTCGCCTTCCACGGTCGAGCCGACCGGATGCTTCTCGACGAACATCTCCCACGGATTGCGCATGGTCTGCTTGAGGCCGAGCGAGATGCGGCGCTTGACCGGATCGACCTCGAGCACCTGCACCTCGACTTCCTGCGAGGTGGAGACGATCTTGCCGGGGTGCATGTTCTTCTTGGTCCACGACATCTCGGAGACGTGGATCAGGCCCTCGATGCCCGGCTCGAGCTCGACGAACGCGCCGTAGTCGGTGATGTTGGTGACGCGGCCCTTGAAGCGGGCGCTGACCGGATACTTGGCGTCGATGCCCTGCCACGGATCGTCGAGCAGCTGCTTCATGCCCAGCGAGATGCGGTGCGTCTCGTGGTTGACCTTGATGATCTTGACCTTGACGGTCTGGCCGATGGTCAGCACCTCGGTCGGATGATTGACACGGCGCCACGCGATGTCGGTGACGTGCAGCAGGCCGTCGATGCCGCCGAGGTCGACGAACGCACCATAATCGGTGATGTTCTTGACCATGCCGTCGATCACCTGGCCCTCTTCGAGATTCTGCACCAGTTCCTGGCGCTGCTCGGCGCGGGTCTCTTCCAGCACGGTGCGGCGCGACACCACGATGTTGCCGCGGCGGCGATCCATCTTGAGGATCTGGAACGGCTGGTTGTTGTTCATCAGCGGGCCGACGTCGCGGATCGGACGGATGTCGACCTGGCTGCGCGGCAGGAACGCCACCGCGCCGTCGAGATCGACGGTGAAGCCGCCCTTGACCTGGTTGAAGATGACGCCCTGCACCTTCTCGTTGTTCTGGAACGCCTTCTCCAGCTTGCCCCAGCTTTCCTCGCGGCGCGCCTTGTCGCGCGACAGCACGGCCTCGCCGAGCGCATTCTCGATGCGGTCGAGGAACACCTCGACGGTGTCGCCGACCTTGATCTCGTTCTGGCGGCCGGGTCCGGCGAATTCGCGCAAGGCGACGCGGCCCTCGGTCTTGAGGCCGACATCGATGACGGCGACATCCTTCTCGATGCCGACGACGATGCCCTTGACCACCGAGCCTTCGGCAAGGGAGCCGTGGCCGAATGATTCATCGAGCATCGCGGCGAAATCTTCGCGGGTCGGGTTGGCGGGGGAAGCAGTAGCCATGAAATCTCCTGGTAACGCGTAGGACGGCCGGCGGGGGTTGAAAGAACGTTCCATCCGCCAAGGGCCGGAAGCCCCACGAGCTTCCGGCCTACCGTGGAGCGGCGATGAAGCCGCAGGAACACGGGCCGGCGCATAATCTTGGCGCGAAATGGAACGGTGCGATTGGTACTGTTGAATTTGCGGTCCGGCGCCTGACGAGACGGGGGGCGGGCTGATCCTCCGATGACGGAAAACGGCTTAACCCCGCTTCCGGCCCGCCCGGACGGCCTCGACGATTGCGATGGCGGCCTGGACGGCGCCTTCTATATCCAAGTCCGAGGTATCCAGCAAGTGCGCATCCGGGGCGGATTTGAGGGGGGCGGCGGCGCGGCCGCGGTCGCGCTCGTCGCGCCGCAGGATATCGGCCAGCACGGCGGCCTCGTCGACCGTCTCGCCGCGGCCGGCGAGTTCCAGCGCGCGGCGGCGGGCGCGCTCCTCGGGCCGCGCCACGACAAAAATCTTCACCTCGGCGTCGGGACAGACCACCGTGCCGATGTCGCGGCCGTCGAGCACGGCGCCGGGCGGCTCATGGGCGAAGCTCCGCTGGAACGTCAGCAGCGCGGCGCGCACCGCGGGATGGACCGACACCACCGAGGCGGCCTCGCCGACCCGCTGGCTTTTCAGCGCCGGGTCGCCAAACGCGCCGGGATCGAGCGCCTCGGCGGCGGCGTGCGCCCTTGCCTCGTCGGTGAGCGGATGGCCGGCGTCGAGCATCGCCTTGGCGACCGCGCGGTAGATCAGGCCAGTGTCGAGATGGCGGAAGCCGTAATGGGCGGCGACGCGTTTTCCCAGCGTGCCCTTGCCGGAGGCGGCCGGTCCGTCGATGGCGATGATCATGACAGCTCCGCCCCGAGGCCCCGCATCATCGGCACGAAATCGGGAAAGCTGGTGGCGATGAAGCTGGTGTCGTCGACGCCGACCGGGCGCTGGCTGGCGAGGCCCATGACCAGCGCCGACATGGCGAGGCGATGGTCCATGTGGGTCTCCACGATGCCGCCGCCGGGGACAATGCCCTTGCCGTGCACGATCAGGTCGTCGCCGGAAATCCCGACCTCGACGCCGTTGGCGCTGAGCATCGCGGCCGTTGCGGCGAGCCGGTCGGATTCCTTGACGCGCAGTTCCTGCAGGCCGCGCATGACGGTGGTGCCGCGCGCATAGGCCGCGGCGACCGCCAGCACGATGTATTCGTCGATCATCGCCGGCGCGCGCTCGGGCGGCACCTCGACGCCGGTGAGGTGCGAGGCGCGGACGCGGAACTCGGCCATCGGCTCGCCGGCGTCGCCGCGGCTGCCGGTCTCGCGAATGTCGGCGCCCATCTCGCGCAAGGTCGTGAACAGGCCGGTGCGCAAGGGGTTGGTCATGACGTCGGCGAGCGTGATGTCGGAGCCGGGCACGATCAGCGCGGCGACGAGCGGGAACGCCGCCGAGGACGGATCGGCCGGCACCGCGACCGGCGCGCCGCAAAGTTCGGGCTGGCCGGTCAGCGAGATCCTGCGGCCATGGGCGCCTTCGGCCTCGATCGTGATGTCGGCGCCGAAATGCCTGAGCATCAGTTCGGTATGGTCGCGGCTCGCCTCGGCCTCGATCACGGTGGTGACGCCCGGCGCGGCGAGGCCCGCGAGCAGCGCCGCCGACTTGATCTGCGCCGACGCCACCGGCGTGCGATAGACGATCGGCATGGGATCGCGCGCGCCCTCTAACGTGAGCGGCAGCCGCCCGCCCTCGGCGGCCGCGCGCACCCTGGCGCCGATCTTCTCCAGCGGGTCGACGATGCGGCGCATCGGCCGCTTGCGCAACGACGCGTCGCCGTCGAATGTCGCCGTGATCGGGCAGCCCGCCACCGCCCCCATCACCAGGCGGCAGCCGGTGCCGGAATTGCCGAAATCGAGCGCGCCGGCGGGCTCCGCGAGGCCCCCGACGCCGACGCCGCGCACGCTCCACGCGCCCGGCCCGGTGCGCTCCACGGCGGCGCCGAGCGCGCGCATGGCTTTTGCGGTGTTGAGCACGTCCTCGCCTTCCAGGAGACCGTCGATGCGGGTCTCGCCCACCGCGAGCGCGCCGATGATCAAGGCGCGGTGCGACATGGATTTGTCGCCGGGCACCCGGACCCGCCCCTTGAGGGCGGAGCCGGCGCGGGCGCTCAGCGGCTTGAGGGCGGAGCAAGAGGTCATGCGATCGATCCTTCGTGACCGGGGGTCGTATCATGCCCCGGCCCCGGCCCGCCACCCTGTCCCCGAAAAGCGGCTATTGACAGCGGCGCTTCAACCGACCAAGTGAATGCGCCCTGAAGCACCGTTTTTCCGAAATCCCGCTAGGAGCGACCGTGGCAAAACCCGAGCTCGGAACCAAGCGCCTTTGCGGCGGCTGTGGCGCCAAATTCTACGATCTCACCCACACCCCGATCGTCTGCCCGAAATGCGGCACCATCTACGAGATCGCACCCGCGACGCGGCCGCGCGGCGGCGATACGGCCAAGGCCGGTCCGGCTGGCGTTGCCGAGGAGGCGGCCCCGGTCGCCGCCGATGCCGAATTCGTCTCGCTGGAGGAAGCCGACGCCGAAGCCAAGGGCGGCAAGGTGTCCACCACGACGAAGGAATCCGAGGACGACATCGAGATCGACGAGACCCTGGGCGACGATGACGACGATTCGACCTTCATCGCCGAGGAGGAAGAGAGCGAGGACGACGTGACCGACATCATCGGCGATGTCGGCGATGACGATGAGACTTGAGATCGGTCCTGAAGTATGATTTCAGGAGCGCGCGGGGAAGAGCGCCCGGCCGCCGTTTGAGCGGAACCGGCGCGATCTCCCGGCAACCTCCACCCGGCCTTCCCAACCCGGCCGGCGCGAGATGAGGCGGACAGGCCTTGAGAACGCTGCCGTTACGGCGTTCCAGGCGGGTGAACAGTGGGGCCATAGCTCAGTTGGGAGAGCGCTTGAATGGCATTCAAGAGGTCAGGGGTTCGACTCCCCTTGGCTCCACCATCACCCCCAGGCCTTGCTCCAGCAGCCCGGAATTCCGCCCCGGGTATCCCGACCACGATACCGCGCGGCGCTTGATCGAGCAGAATTCATTCCCATATTCGTGATTGTGAGGCGGCGGACGAATCGCTGCCTTATGGGATGCCGAAACAGGGTCCCGCCAAAGTCGCTTGAAGGGCTTTGAACCTATGTCGCGTGTTTCAACGTTATCCAGTCCATTCCTGCTCGGCTTCGATGATATCGAGCGCACGCTCGATCGCATCGCCAAGGCTGCCGACGGCTATCCGCCCTACAACATCGAGCGCATCGCGCGCGACGGGACGGGACCGGAGCGGTTGCGGATTACGCTGGCGGTGGCGGGGTTTACCCGCGACCAGCTGGACGTAACCATCGAGGAGAAGCAACTCCTGATCCGCGGCCGCCAGCAGGACGAGACACCGCGCCAGTACCTTCACCGCGGCATCGCCGCGCGGCAGTTCCAGCGCACCTATGTGCTGGCGGAAGGTATGGAAGTATTGGCGGCGGAGCTCAAGAACGGGCTCCTGTCGATCGACCTGGCCCGGCCGCAGCCGGAACGGGTCGTTAAGACGATCGCTATCAATGAGCGCGAATAATCGGGGAATGGAACGTTTGGAAGGACTCGGCCGCTTTGTTAGATAGGAAGGAGTCGAGGGCCATGGCCAGAATGATGGAATTCGACAATTCACCCGCGGTGTCGCCGGAAGCGCTGGCGCATATGGGAGGCGGACGGATCGCCTATGTGAAGCAGATCCGTTCGGAGGACGTGCCGCAGCTGTTTCCGCAGGCCCCGACGCTGGAGCCGGGATTGAAGCTGTACTCCCTGCATGCGGCGGACGGCACCCCGATCATGCTCACCGACAGCCGCGAGGCGGCGATCGCCAACGCCTGGAGCCATGAACTGGAGACGGTCAGCGTCCACTGACGCCGGCGAGGTGCCGCGGAACCTGCTTCACCGCAAGTTGAAGCAGGATCCCGTGCGATGGGTTAAGACAGGGAAAAACGGCGTCATCGCGAAAAGCGGCTTCAGGCTGCGGTCGCCGACGGCAACGCCAGCACGGCGTAGATGGCCTGGGCATCACGCGAGGCGCGCAGCTTCTTGGCGATTTCCTGATCGCGCAGCAGGCGGGCGACACGGGCCAGCGCCTTGAGATGATCGGCCCCCGCCCCTTCCGGAGCCAGCAGCAGGAACACCAGATCGACCGGCTGGCCATCCATGGCCTCGAAATCCACCGGCCGGTCGAGCCGCGCGAACAATCCGAACATGCGATCGAGCTTGGGCAGCTTGCCGTGCGGGATGGCGATGCCGTAGCCGACGGCGGTGGTGCCGAGCCGCTCGCGCTGCAACAGCACCTCGAAGATCGAGCGCTCATTGAGGCCGGTCAGCTCCGCGGCGCGCGCCGCGATCTCCTGCAGCACCTGCTTCTTGGCGTTCACTTTCAATGAGGACAGGATCGCCTCGGGCGCGACGAGATCGGTGATCGTCATGGAGGATTCCGAGGATTGTGAAATGGTGCTCTGTCTTGCAAAAAGTTCGCCGCGACATCATCCGCGCGGCGCGCGCGCAGGCCGTCCCGTTGGCCCGGCAGCAAAGGCGGGGGACCATAGGGATCCGCCGCGCCGTCGTCAATGCCGTCCAGCGATCCGCTCCGGTGAAGAAAGGTCCTTTCGCCGTCAAGATTAAACCGCGATTCCCTCGTTGCTTTTCAGCATTATTCCAGGGTTGGGGCCGGAATCCGGGCCCAACCCTGGCCTTTCGTCACGTGGCGGGTGCGGCGATCGCCCCCGGATCGATCCAGCCGATATTGCCGTCGGGGCGGCGGTAGATCAGATTCACCCGTCCGCTGCCGCCATGCTGGAACACCACCACCGGGGCACCCGAAAGATCGAGCTCCATCACCGCCTCGCTGACCGAGAAGCGCCTGAGCCGGGTGGAGGTCTCGGCGATGATGACCGGGTTGAAGGCGATCACCTCCTGTTCGTCCTCGCTGCTGGGCGCCTCGATGACATAGCTCGAGGCGTTCATCATGCCGGCGCTGTTGTCGCCGCCGGCGTTGTCGGCCTTGCGGCTGTGACGGTCCTTGAGGCGGCTCTTGTAGCGGCGCAGCCGCTTCTCGACCGTGGCGATGGCCAGATCGGCGCTGGCATAGGCATCCGCCGCGTTGGCGTCGGCCTCCAGCGTGGTGCCGGAATCGAGATGCACCGAGCAGTCGGTGCGGAAGCCCGACTTGTCCTTGCTGATGGTGACATGTCCGGAATAGCGGCCATCGAAATATTTACTCAGGACTTCATCGATGCGCTCGCCGACGCGACCGCGCAGGGCGTCGCCGACACTGATGCTTTTTCCCGAAACCCGAATCGTCATGTCATTCCTCGTTACGTCACTGGTGGGCAGGGTGCTGATTGTTATGGCCGAAACGGAAAGCGCGCACCGCGACCGAAGGTAGCGGCGAGGACTATACCGCAGCCGGATCGGGGGCGCGATCATCCCGTGGCAGGGGCCGGCCGGAAAGGCCGGCGCCGAGGCCGGCCTGCTTGTCGCGGCGGCGCTGCACCGAGGAGGCAATGCGCATCGCCTCGCGATACTTGGCGACGGTGCGGCGGGCGATTTCGATGCCGGCGGCGCGCAGCTGCTCGACCAGGACATCGTCGGACAGGATCGCATCGGGAGCCTCGGCGTCGATCAACTGGCGGATGCGATGGCGGACCGCCTCGGCGGAATGAGCCTCGCCGCCGTCGGCCGCGGCGATCGCCGCGGTGAAGAAATATTTCAGTTCGAAGATGCCGCGATTGGTCGCCATGTATTTGTTGGCGGTGACGCGCGACACCGTGGATTCGTGCATCTGGATGGCGTCGGCGACCGCCTTGAGGTTGAGCGGCCTGAGATGTGCAACGCCATGGGTGAAAAACGCATCCTGCTGGCGCACGATCTCGGTCGCGACCTTGAGGATGGTGCGGGCGCGCTGGTCAAGCGCGCGCACCAGCCAGGTGGCGTTCTGCATGCAGTGGGCGAAATAGCTCTTGTCGCCGTCCTTGCGCACGTTGCGCGACAGCTCGGCGTAATAGCCCTGATTGACCAGCACTTTCGGCAGGGTGTCGCTGTTGAGCTCGACCAGCCAGCCGCCGTCGGGCCCCGGCCGCACGAACACATCCGGCACCACCGGCTGCACCGCGACCGAGCCGAATTTCAGCCCCGGCTTGGGATCGAGCCGGCGCAGCTCGCCAAGCATGTCGGCGAGATCCTCGGCATCGACGCCGCAAAGCTTGCGCAACGCGGCCAGATCGCGCTTCGCCACCAGGTCGAGATGGGCAATGAGCGCCTGCATGGCGGGATCGTAGCGGTCGCGCTCGCGCAGCTGGATCGCCAGGCACTCGCTCAAATTCCGCGCGCAGACGCCGGGCGGCTCGAAGGTCTGCAGGATCGCCAGCACCGCCTCGACCGCGGCGGGCGCCGCGCCAAGGCGCGCGGCGGCGTCGCCCAGATCAGCCGGCAGATAGCCGGCATCATCGACCAGATCGATCAGATACTGGCCGATCATGCGCGATGCGGGATCGGCGAGCGACATGCCGAGCTGTTCGCTCAGGTGGTCGCGCAGCGTCGTCTCGGCGGCGACGAAGGCCTCGAGATTGTAGTCGTCGCTGGAAACGGCGGCGGTATTGCCCCATTCGCTGTAGGCGGCCGGTTCCCGCTCGGGCCGCGGGGTCGCCGAGGCCGCCGCGTCGTCGGGGAACACGTTGTCGAGGCCGGTGCCGAGATTTTCCGCAATGTCGCGCGCGGCCTCCATCTCTCCGGCGCCGCTGTCCGCGCCGCTTCCCTCGCTCTCGCGAGGCGAGCCGTTCTCATCGCGCGCGGCCGGCCCGGCGTCCTCGCTCGCGCGCTCCAGCAGCGGGTTGCGCTCCAGCTCGCCTTCGACGAACGCCGCGATATCGAGATTCGACAGCTGCAGCAGCTTGATGGCCTGCATCAGCTGCGGCGTCATCACCAGCGACTGGCTCTGGCGGAATTCGAGGCGCTGGGTAATGGCCATTTTTGCGCAAGCAATTCGGAAATAATTGGTCCGATTCTTGCTTATTACTTTTTTGGCTTTCTGTATACGGACAGCAGGTTGCAGCTTTGCCGCCCCTCGCGACGGCTGCGCCTAGCCCCACTTCGTCATGGCCGGGCTTGACCCGGCCATCCATCTTTTCTGATCAAGAGCTGGATGCGCGGGTCGAGCCCGCGCATGACGAAGGAGAGATTTCATCATAGCAAAACTTGATCCCTCACTTAAGGGGCCACCTAGAGCCGGAACTCCTCGCCGAGATAGAGCCGACGCACGTCGGGATTGCTGACGATCTCCTCCGGCAGGCCCTCCATCAGCACCTGACCCGAATAGATGATGTAGGCGCGGTCGGTTAGGCCAAGCGTTTCGCGCACGTTGTGATCGGTGATCAGCACGCCGATACCGCGGTTGGTGAGATGGCGCACCAGCTGCTGGATGTCGCCGACGGCTATCGGGTCGATGCCGGCGAACGGCTCGTCGAGCAGCATGTAGCTTGGCCGGCTGGCGAGCGCGCGGGCGATCTCGACGCGACGCCGCTCGCCGCCCGACAGCGCGATCGAGGGCGACTTGCGCAGCCGCGTGATGTGGAATTCCTCAAGCAGCGAATCGAGTTCGGCCTCGCGGCGGCGACGGTCCGGCTCCACCACCTCGAGCACCGCGCGGATGTTGTCCTCGACATTGAGGCCGCGGAAGATCGAGGCCTCCTGCGGCAGATAGCCGATGCCGAGCCGGGCGCGCTGGTACATCGGCATGGCGGTGACGTCATGGCCGTCGAGCTCGATGCGGCCGCGGTCGGCGTTGATGAGGCCGGTGATCATGTAGAACACCGTGGTCTTGCCGGCGCCGTTCGGTCCGAGCAGGCCGACCGCCTCGCCGCGGCGGACATAAAGACTGGCGCCGCGCACGATCTGGCGCGAGCCGAAACTTTTCTCGAGGCCATGGGCGGCAAGATAAGCGGTGCGCGCGGCCGGGCGCGGCGCATGGGCGCCGTTGCCGCCCCTGGCCGGATCGGAGCGGCCTTGCGCCTGCCGCGCCGGCGGCGGCTCGACCGGCGCGCGGTGCAACAGGTCGGACATGCGGCCGCCCAGCGCGCCGGGGCTGGCGGGCTGGCGGGCAAAGCTGCGGCCGCCCTTGGGGCGCCAGCGCAACAATCGCAAGAAATCCACCATGGCCGCCCGTGTCGTGCCTCGTGGTGACGGCAATGGCGCCGCCATCCTTTGTGATCGAATCGCGGCCGAGCATGAAGCAAGCCCGCCGGCCTGCCTAGGGATGATCCCCGGCGCGTAGCTCCAAAGCCGAAGCGGTTTTTCCGCTTCGGCGCAACTGTTTCAATTGATCCGCAGCGGTTTTCCGGCCGGCTGCGGGGCCGCGGGCGCCGCCGGAACCGGGTCCAGCGGCGAGCCGCCGGTGGACTGGAACAGTCCCTGCACCCGTCCCTGGCCGGCCTTGCCGGATTCGACGCGGGCCGCGCCGCTGGTGAGATCGACAACCAGCCGGTCGCCGCGCAGCACGTTCTTGCCCTGGGTCATCACCACGCCGCCATTCAGGGTGACGGTGTTGGCCTTCATGTCGAACATGCCGGTCTCGCCGGTGACGGTCTGGTCCTTCTGGGTGACGACGACGCCGCCGCGCGCCTCAAGGCGGCGGATCTGCTGGCTGCCGCCGGGGCCAGGGGCGGCCGCCTTCAGGCTCGAGGCGGCGCCGTTCTGATCGTAGAACACCACAAGGGTCTTGCAGCGCATCTGGGTATCGCCCTGCTGGACGCGGACATCGCCGGTGAAGGTGGCGGCCTTGTCCTTGTCGCGGATTTCCAGCGTGGCGGCCTCGATCTGCACCGGCTTGCCGCGGTTCTGCGAAAAGCCCTGCAGCGCGTTGGGCACGCCCTGCGCGCCGGTCTGCGCGCGCGCGTGTCCCGGCGCGGCGGCGGCCGCGACCACGAGGGCCGCGCACAGGAGCGCACAGCGTCGCGACGGTTTCGCGGTCATTTGTCCTCGTCGCGCCGCGCGCTGTTGACGTCGGTGTTGGGCAGCATCAGCGTCATCGCCACGCCGCCGTCGAATCGCACCAGGGCGCCCGCATCGGTGATCGACAGCCGCTTGGCGTCGAGCGTGCCGTTGAGCAGCTTGACGGCGACGGGCTTTGCTGACGTCACCGAGCCGGCGCGGATGTCGATCACCGCTTCCTGCAGGCGGCCTTCATAGCCGGTCGAGGATTGCAGCACGATTTCGCGGCCCAGGGTAAGCACCTCGCTCTTGGTGTCGAAGCTGCCGAGGCTGGCGTTCATCAGCACCTGCGACTTGTCCTCCATCTCGATCCTGGCGCTCATGTCGTGCAGTTCGACCACCGTCGGGCGGGTGAGATCCTGCGCCGCGGCGCGCGCCGACAGTTCATAGGCGCGGTTGTCCGGCGTGTAGCCGGACAGGCGCGGCGCCTCCATGGTGATCTTGGTGCCGGAGACGACCAGATTGCCCATGTTGAGCGGCAGCTTGACCAGCATGCGCCACGGGTTGAACACCGACAGCGCGGCGACGCCGGCGAGCGCGGCCACCACCGCCACCGGAATCGCGACGCGCAGCAGCCGCACCCGCCGGCTGTGGCGGGCGGCGGCGCGAAAGCGCGCCGCGCGGGCAACCTCATCGGCGGTGGAAACGACGTACACCGGCCCCCGTCCCTCACTGGTGTTTCAAATTCAGGGCAATAACCATCCTACCCGAAAACCGGCCTGTTGCCGACCGATCCCCAAGGCCGGGCCACACAAGCCGCACAAGTATGACCGTATCGGGGCACGGTTTTCCCCCCGATCCCGGCAACCGGCTCAGGAATGGGCGAAAATATCCTCCGCCGCCCAGCCGGCGAGGTCGAGCCGCACCCGGGTCGGCAGGAAGCCGAAGCAGGCCGCCGCCAGCTCCTCGCGGTTCTCGCGGGCCAGCATGGCGTCGAGCCGGCCTTTGAGCGCATGCAGATGCAGCACGTCGGAGGCGGCGTAGGCGACCTGCGGCTCGGTCAGGGTCTCGGCGCCCCAGTCGGTGAGCTGCTGCTGCTTGGAGAGATCAATGCCGAGCACGTCGCGGGCGAGATCCTTGAGGCCGTGGCGGTCGGTGTAGGTGCGGCACAATCGCGAGGCGATCTTGGTGCAGTAGACCGGCGCCGGCATCACGCCGAAGGTCTTGAACAGGATGCCGAGGTCGAAGCGGGCGAAATGGAAGATTTTCAGCACCGCCGGATCGCCCAGAAGCTTCCTGAGGTTGGGCGCGTCGGTGTGGCCGGCGGGAATCTGCACCACGTCGGCGGAACCGTCGCCGCAGGAGAGCTGCACCACGCACAGGCGGTCGCGGTGCGGATCGAGCCCCATGGTTTCGGTGTCGATGGCGACCGCGCCGGTGAACCTCGCGAGGTCCGGCAGGTCGCCGCGGTGCAGGCGGATGGTCATGAGCGTGAAGGCCCCCGGTTTGAATCAACTTCGTTGAATCACTTGGCCGCCACCATAACCGCCCGCCGCGCAAAGCCCAACGGCATCGGTGGACCGGCCGCGCCGCGCACGGCATGATCGCACCCGGCAGGAAGGGAGAATCCGCGATGCCCTACGACCCCGGACTGGCGGAGCGGCTGGCCGAACTCGTCGCCGGCCGGCCCGGCTTTCGCTTAAAGAAGATGTTCGGCGGCATCGGCTGGATGCTCAACGGCAACATGTGCGTCGGCGTCTGGCGGGAGTGGCTGATCGTGCGCGCCGGCGAGGACGCGACGGCAACGATCTGCCAGGACAAGGGCGTCAAGCCGATGGATCTGACCGGCCGGCCGATGAAGGGCTGGGCGATGGCCGGCCCCGAGGCGGTCGCGAGCGACGCCGCGCTCGCCCGCTATGTCGAGCTGGCGGCCGGGTTCGTTTCAACGCTGCCGGAGAAGGAATGACGGAAAATGTGGCGCATGACTGAACTTGGATCAATTTTGAATAGGCCTTTCGCCCGCAAGGACAAGATCGTCGGCAGCATCGTATGGATGTTGATCATCGCCGGCTGCGCATGGTGGTATTATGGCGGCGATGCCGGGGGCGCTGCGGTGAAGTCCGCCGAATCTCCTGCGCTCACCCGTGCGGAGATTGACGCGGTTTTACAGCTCCCTGATGTCAAGGCGATTCCTGGTGTGAGATTTGCCAATGATCAGATCGACGACCACTGCAGGCGCGCTGCCGTTCTCGATATCAAAATGGCCTCCTCTTCAAAGGTCTTTGAAGACGGCCTTCGGGCTGCGCAAGCTGCGATGATTTGGATCATTGAGCGGCCGGAAGAATGGGGCGCCTGGCAAGATGCCCGCACACCCGCTCAACGAAAGAAAGACTGGGTAAAGGAATGGCACCGCACCCCGGCTTGTTTGCAATGGATCAAGATAAATTTTAGCTACGAGACCGAGACCGACAAAGTCATAGGTGGAAGCTTCGGCGTGACCTGGTCTCATCTCGGTCCGGAAGCTGACAAGCTCGCCCAACTGACCCCCGTCGGCGTCATCGACGCATCCATTTTCGATGGGGCCAACGAGCAGGCTAAGCACGATATCGAAGCATGGTGTGCGGCAGGCGGGCAACGCCGTGCCCCGCGCTTTTGCATGGCCTCATTCGTTAATCTCTGTCGCGGCTATCTCTACCCGCACTACGCCGCGCGATGTAATGCCCTCGGTCTCGGCCTCTGAGCCGCGTCACAGAAAAATAAAATGATGAGGGCGCGGTAAAACGCGCGACGTTCGGCGGGAGTACTCTTTTCGGTTAAGGAAAGAGTTGGTGCCCAGGAAAGGACTCGAACCTTCACGGCTTGCACCACTGGTACCTGAAACCAGCGCGTCTACCAATTCCGCCACCTGGGCCCGCCCGGATCACTAAGGATCGGCGCGGCGCTTGTCAAACTGAGAAAACGGACCCCCGGCACCCCCTGTACACGGATTGCCGGATCGGATATTCGCGGCAAGGAATTGCGCGGATTTCTTGCCTGACCGGGAGCACCCCCCATGGCGGCCAAAATCGTACCGGCCAATATCGACACCCTCGTCACGGTTTTCGGCGGCTCCGGCTTCCTCGGCCGCCACGTGGTGCGGGCGCTGGTGCGGCGCGACTACCGGGTGCGGGTGGCGGTGCGCCGGCCCGACCTCGCCTTCCACCTGCAGCCGCTCGGACGCGCCGGCCAGATCACCGCCGTGCAGGCCAATTTGCGCTACCCGGAGTCGGTCGCCGCCGCGTTGCGCGACTCCAAGGTGGTGGTCAACCTGGTCGGCATCCTGGCCGAAGCCGGCAGGCAGCGCTTTTCCGCCATCCAGGGCGAGGGCGCCGGCCATATCGCCGCCGCCGCGGCCGCGGCGGGCGCCCGGATGGTGCATGTGTCGGCGATCGGCGCCGACGCCCATTCGGCCTCGCGCTATGCCCGCTCCAAGGCGCAGGGCGAGGCCGCGGTGCTGGCGGCGCTGCCGTCGGCGACCATTTTCCGCCCCTCCGTCATGTTCGGCCCCGAGGACAATCTCTTCAACCGCTTCGCAGCGCTAGCGCGCGTCCTGCCGGTGCTGCCGCTGGTCGGCGGCGGCGCCAACAAGTTCCAGCCGGTGTTCGTCGGCGACGTCGCCACCGCGATCGCCGATGCGGTCGAGGGCAAGGCCAAGGCCGGCGCGACCTACGAGCTGGGCGGACCCGAGGTCGTCACCTTCCGCGAGATCATTGAGTTCATCCTCAAGACCATCGAGCGCAACCGCCTCTTGGTGCCGCTGCCCTACTGGCTCGCCAAGTTCGAGGCGCTGCTGCTGCAATACGTGCCCGGACCGCTCAATCTGACGCCCGACCAGGTCGAGCTGCTCAAGCACGACAACGTGGTGTCGGCGGCGGCCAAGATCACCGGGCTGACGCTGGAGGGCCTCGGGATTTCACCGACCGCGATGGCCGCGGTGGTGCCGTCCTATCTGTGGCGCTTCCGCCGCACCGGCCAGTTCCGCAGCCGCGCGATCTGACTTCTCGCGCCGCTTTACCGGCCGAGCGCGAGCCCGATCAGCCCCAGCGTGCCGACGATGACGCGCCACCACGCGAACAGCGCGAAGCCGTGGCGCGTGACATAGTCGAGGAAGGTGCGCACCACGATCCACGCCGCGACGAACGACACCGCGAAGCCCACCGCCACCAGGATCGTGTTGTCGGCGGTCATCAGCTTGTAGTTCTTGGCAAGGTCGTAGGCGAACGCGCCGGCCATGGTCGGAATCGCCAGGAAGAACGAGAACTCCGCGGCCGCGCGCTTGTCGGAGCCGAGCAGCATGCCCGACACGATGGTGGCGCCCGAGCGCGACACGCCGGGAATCATCGCGAGGCACTGGGCGAAGCCGATGGTCAGGTACATCGGCAGCGGAAATCCGGTGGCGTCGTGAAAGCGTGGCTTCAGATCGAGCTGGTCGACCCACAGCAGGATGGCGCCGCCGACGATCAGGGTGAAACAGACCACCCATGGATTGAACAGCACGTCCTTGATGAATCCGTGCGCCAGCGCTCCGATCACCGCCGCCGGCAGGAACGCCACCAGCACGCCGATGACAAAGCGGCGCGCCGCCACGTCCGTGAACATCCCGGTCGCGATCCGCCACAGGCGCACGAAATACACCGACAGGATGGCCAGGATCGCGCCGAGCTGGATCAGCACCACGAAGGTCTTGCCGAAGGCGTCGTCGTCGAAGCCAAAAAACCGCTCCAGGAGCAAAAGGTGGCCCGTGGAGGAGACCGGCAGAAACTCGGTCAGTCCTTCCACCACGCCGAGCACGGCGGCCTTGAAAACATCATAAAGCATGGATGATGGTCCTGACGTGGCGAATAAGGCGGGAAATCCTAGCGGGGGAGATGTTGTCGCTTATTCGACCCGGCCCCGCAACCACCCCAGCGCCGAGCGATTGCGGGAGCGCGCCGTTCGGGGTTAAACATCGCATCAGTCAGGATCCGGATTACCCATGCTCACGCTGTTCCATCATCCGTTCTGTCCGCATTCGCGCTTCATCCGCCTGGCGCTGGCCGAACTGGGGCTGGAGACGCGGCTGGTGGAGGAGCGGGCCTGGGAGCGCCGCCGCGAATTCCTGTTGATGAATCCGGCCGGCACCACCCCGGTGCTGATCGAGGAAGGCATGCCCGCGGTGCCCGGCGCAGGCGTCATCGGCGAATATCTCGACGAGCGCTTCGGCGCCGCCGAAGAGGCCCGGCGCCTGATGCCGGAGTCCATCTCCGAACGCATCGAGGCGCGCCGCCTGATGTCGTGGTTCAACGACAAGTTCTTCACCGAGGCGAGCGGCCCGCTGGTGCTGGAGCGCGTTTTCAAGCGCTTCATGCCGCAACAGGCCGGCGGCGGCGAGCCCAACGCCGAGGCGATCCGCGCCGCGCGCGCCAATGTGCGCCATCACCTCGCCTATCTCGGCTGGCTGGCGCAGACCCGCGACTGGCTGGCCGGCGACGTCATGAGCTTCGCCGATCTCGCCGCGGCCGCGCAGCTCTCCGTCGTCGATTATCTCGGCGACGTACCGTGGCAGGACAACGCCGCGGCCAAGGCGTGGTATGCGCGCGTCAAGTCGCGGCCCTCGTTCCGGCCGCTGTTGCGCGACATGATGCCCGGCGTGCCGCCGCCGCCGGCCTACACCGACCTCGACTTTTGAGCGCCACCGACCTTCGCGGCGATCTCGAGCGCGAGGCGCGCCGGCTCGGTTTCGACGCCATCGGCATCACCGGCGCCGATAGCATTCCGCGGGCGGCCGAACGGCTCGCCGCCTTCCTCGCCGACGACGGCCACGGCGACATGGGCTGGCTCGCCAGCGATCCGGCGCGGCGCGGGAACCCGCGCGTGCTGTGGCCCGAGGCGCGCTCGGTCATCATGCTCGGCGTCAATTACGGTCCCGACGAGGATCCGCTGGCCGCGCTCGGGCGCAAGAGTTCCGGCGCGATCTCGGTCTATGCGCGCGGCGACGACTATCACGACCTCATCAAGAGCCGGCTCAAGCAACTGGCGCGCTGGCTCCTCGCGCGCGGTGGCGGCGACGTCAAGGTGTTCGTCGACACCGCGGCGGTGATGGAAAAGCCGCTGGCGCAGGCCGCCGGGCTCGGCTGGCAGGGCAAGCACACCAACCTGGTGTCGCGCGGCTTCGGCTCGTGGCTGTTCCTCGGCGCCATCTACACCACGCTCGAACTGCCGCATGAGGCGCCCGAGCGCGACCATTGCGGCGCCTGCCGCGCCTGCCTCGACCGCTGCCCGACGCAGGCGTTCCCCGCGCCCTACCGGCTCGATGCGCGGCGCTGCATCTCGTACCTGACCATCGAGCACAAGGGGCCGATCCCGCGCGAGTTCCGCAAGGCGATCGGCAACCGCATCTATGGCTGCGACGACTGCCTCGCGGTGTGCCCGTGGAACAAGTTCGCGCAACAAGGCCGCGAGGTGAAACTCGCGGCGCGCGGCGCGCTGGTCGCCCCGGCGCTGGCCGATCTTGCCGCGCTCGACGATGCCGCGTTCCGCGCGCTGTTTTCCAAGTCCCCGGTCAAGCGCATCGGCCGCGACCGCTTCATCCGCAACGTGCTGATCGCCATCGGCAACTCGGGCGACGCGCGGCTTTCCGCGCCGGCGCGCGCGCGTCTCGATGACGAAAGCGCGCTGGTGCGCGCCATGGCGGTGTGGGCGCTGGCGCAGCTCATGGACGAGGCTGAATTCGCCGTGCTCCGCGCGCATCGTCTGCCCGCCGAAACCGACGCCGGCGTGCGCGCCGAATGGCGCCGCGAATCGTGAACCGTCACGCCAGCGCGAACTCGGCGACGGCGGCGAGAATGCGCGCGATGTCCTGCGGCCGCGACAGGCGGTGATCGCCGTCCTGGATCAGGGTCAGCACCACGTCGTCGCTGGGCAGCCGCGCGGTCAGCGCGAAGGCGTGCCGCCACGGCACGTCGGGATCCTTGACGCCCTGCAGGATGCGCACCGGGCAGCCGGTCTCGATCGGGCCGCCGAGCACGAGATGGCGGCGGCCGTCCTCGATCAGCGCGCGCGTGATGAGATAGGGTTGTTCGTCATACGCGGACGGCATCCGCCAGACGCCGTCGCGCTCGATGGTGGCGCGGATGTCGGGCGCCATCTGCTTCCACATCAGTTCCTCGGTGAAATCCGGCGCCGGCGCGATCAGCACCATGGCGGCGAGGCTGGCGCGGCGCGCGGGAGTTGTCCGGCGCATCAGTTCGCGCGCCATCAAGAGCGCCAGCCAGCCTCCCATCGAGGAGCCGACCACCACCTGCGGCCCCTCGCAGCACGCGTCGAACACCGCGAGGCTGTCCTCGAGCCAGCGCCCGATGGTGCCCTCGGCCATCGCGCCGCCCGATTCGCCGTGGCCCGAATAGTCGAACCGCACCAGCGCGCGGCCGTGCTCGGCCGCCCAGCGGTCGAGCGCGGTCGCCTTGGTGCCCTTCATGTCGGAGTTGAAGCCACCGAGCCAGACGATGCCGGGGCTTGCCCCGGAACGCGCGCGCACGGCGATGCGCCGCGCGGCGGCACCGGCGCCGACGTCAATGAACCGGGGAGCCGGGTCGGCCGGATTATCCATGATTTCCATCCGCGTGAAGACGTGGGCCCGCGTAGTCCCCTTGTCTAGCGCACCCGCCACGGCCTTGGGAATGCGGCCCCCAGGGCGACGATCCGGTTACCGAAATGCCGCACGGCCTTGCAAAATCCTTCCCTCCCGGGCGCCGGACGCCACGGGCGCCTTGCCCGGCGCCCATGAATCCTTCAAACTGGCCCGCCTTCAACAACCCGAGGAGTAAAGCGCCATTCGCCGTCCGATGAAATCTGCGGCTCCCGTCCAGAAAGACGGGCCACGCGTCAACGAGGATATTCGCCTTCGCGAAATTCAGCTGATTGACCACAACGGCACCAACCACGGTGTCATCGACACCCCGACCGCCTTGAAGATGGCGCAGGAAGCGGGGCTCGATCTCGTCGAGATCTCTCCCAACACCAGCCCCCCGGTGTGCAAGATCCTCGACTACGGCAAATACAAATTCCAGGCCCAGAAGAAAGCCGCCGAGGCGCGCAAGAAGCAGAAGATCGTCGAGATCAAGGAGATCAAGCTCCGTCCGATGATCGACGACCACGATTACGACGTGAAGATGCGCGCCATGAAGCGGTTCTTCGAGGAAGGCGACAAGGTCAAGGTCACCTTGCGCTTCCGCGGCCGCGAGATGGCGCACCAGGAGCTCGGCACCCAGCTCCTCGACCGCGTCAAGACCGACGTCGCCGAGCTCGCCAAGGTCGAGCAGGACCCCAAGTTCGAAGGCCGTCAGGTCGTGATGGTGCTGGCGCCGCGCTAGGCGGCGGGCGCTGTTTTTTCCTTCTCTTGCAGGTTCTCTTGCAGGTCGACCTCTTGCAGGCCGGCGCCGCCAGGCGCCGACCTGCCGCGGCCCTAATGGGCCGAGGGCGGCAAGTCTGCCGCGGCCTCGGATGGCACGCTCACCCGCGGCGCCAGACCGGCGAACAGCCGATTCTCCCCGCTTGCCAGCGACACCATCTGGTTGATCGGATACCGGGCGATCTCCTGGCTTGGCCGCGAGACAAACAGCTCGGCGTGGTAATAGCCGCGCTCCTCCTTGTCCGTGGTGACGACCTGGTTCCGGTGCAGCCGCGACACCACGGATTTCATTTCCTCGCTGTTGGCAAAACGCCTCTGCACGAAGGTCGCCCCCTCGAAGCGCTCGGTTACAAGGCCGAGGTCGAGCAGGCAGTCGGCGATCCGGTCATAGGGGAACATGCGCAGGACGAACGACGCCACCCATGGCTTGCGCCCGGAAAGCCCGCATTTGACGAGTTTCAAGAAGGTGCGTTCGGTGATGTAACCAACGCTGCCGGTGGAAATGATCAAATCGATCCCCTGAAGCGCCTTCACCAGCTCGGGGCCGGGTTCGTCCTGCTCCAGATTGACGGCAAAACCGGCGTCGAGGGTGCCGACCCGCACGGCATAGTCGATAGCCTCCTGGGAGACGTCGAGACCAATGACCTCGACATGCGGACGGCGCGGCCAGGAGCGGTAATAATGGCTGTCAAGCCTTCCCAGTTCGTCTGGCACAAGCCCTTCGAATTCGGCGATCTGGTAACGGTTACGCATCATGTCCCATGTGACGGGGTACTTGAGCATCGCCCCGTTCACACCGTAGGACGCCCCCAGATCAAGCACGCGAATCACGCCGTCGCCTAAAATATTCAGACGCTCACGCACAAGTTGCTGAAATACAGTATTTGCGACTTGAGGAATAATATAATCTAGATTTCCCAACTCTCTAAAGTATAGCCTGGGATCAAGCTGACAGTATATGCTGCTGAAATCAGCCTTGTTTTTATTAATTTGCTCAAAATGAATTTGATTTTTTGTCTGCATGCCCCTCTCCCTTCGATGAACATTGAAAATCTTGGGAAGGAATTGGGTCGAAAGCGTGTCTTTTTGGTGACTCCACCCTGTCATTAATAAATTGTAATGATCCGTGATCGGCTCAGCGTTTCGACGCCTCCCAGCGGCCGCTGCAGACCGCTGTCGAGGACTTGCCGCTCCATGAGCCGGCGCCGGCAGTGCCCTGAAGCTTGCCGCCGCCCTGGGCGCTCTGCGAGCCGCGCACGATCGACACCCGTACCGCGCCGCTGCCGCTGACGCTGCCGTTGACGGTGAAATCACCTTCGCCGGCATAGACGACGCGGCCGCCGGTGACATTGACCTCGTAGCGGTAGGCGGTGTCGCAGTCGCCTCTCTGGGTGATGATCAGCACGCTCCAGTGGCCGTCGAACGAGGCGGCGGCGACGGGGGCAGCGGCGAACGGCGCCGCCGCGAGCGCGGCGGCGACACAGGCGGAACGGAACAATCGGCCGGCGGGGATCGTGGTTTTAAAGGTCATGGCGTCGGAGGTCATGGCATCACGTCCAAAAACTGGCAGCGCAGGTTTGCGCCCGAGACGATCTTGCCTCAGCCCCGGTGGGGGTACAACGGGCCTGTCCCGTGGCGGGCGCAAGGTTGCCAAGCGCCGCGCGCTCTGCCATAACGCGGCCCGTCATTGCCCGGCTGAACAAGGGCTGCCGTGGCAGTGCCCCTGCGGGATTTCGGATATTTCCGATTTGCCTGCATAATCAACGCTCTAGCGAGCATTTCAGGCCGACCGGCCTCCTCCCGCGGGAGAGCCCAGTCGGCATCAGGAGAGCCAAATGCCCAAGTTGAAGACCAAATCCGGTGCCAAGAAGCGCTTCAAGGTCACCGGCACCGGCAAGGTGATGTATGCCCAGCGCGGCAAGCGCCACGGCATGATCAAGCGGACGAAGAAGCAGATTCGTCAGCTGCGCGGCACCAACGTGCTGTTCAAGACCGACGGCGACAACATCAAGAAGTATTTCTTGCCCAACGACTGATCGCCGTTGCTCCCCGCCTTTTTCGCGCGGGGTGTTTCGTCCACTTCCTCCGCACGCTCTTTTCAAGGAGATCGGTCATGTCTCGCGTTAAACGCGGTGTGACGGCTCACGCCAAGCACAAGAAAGTCACCAAGGCCGCCAAGGGCTATTTCGGCCGGCGCAAGAACACCATCCGCATCGCCAAGCAGGCGGTGGAGAAGGCCGGCCAGTACGCCTTCCGCGACCGCAAGCGCAAGAAGCGCACGTTCCGCGCGCTGTGGATCCAGCGCCTCAACGCCGCGGTGCGTCCGTTCGGCCTCACCTACAGCCGATTTATCGACGGCCTCGGCAAGGCCGGGGTCATGGTGGATCGCAAGGTGCTGTCGGACCTCGCCATCAGCGAGCCGGCGGCGTTCGAAGCGATCGTGACGAAGGCCAAGGCCGCGCTGGCGGCCTGACCTCACCGGTCCTCGTCCTTTCCGAGGCTGCAACGACCGGGGCTTGAGAGCATCAGGCCCCGCCCGTTCGGCCGGGTTATCTGATCCCTGCCGGCCGGCCATCATATCGCCGTCGCGACAGGGGATCGCATGTCCGCCACCTTCAACCTGCAAGACGAACTGCTCCGCCAGATCGCGGCCGCGACCGACGAGGCCGCGCTCGAAGCCGTGCGCGTCGCCGCGCTCGGCAAGAAAGGCTCGGTCTCGGCGCTTCTAGCCACGCTCGGCAAGATGTCGCCCGACGAGCGCAAGACGCAAGGCGCGGCCATCAACGCGGTCAAGGACGCGGTCACCGCCGCGCTCGCGGCGCGAAAAGAGACGCTGAAATCCGCCGCGCTCGACGCGCGTCTCGCCCGCGAGACGCTCGACGTCACGCTGCCGGTGCGCGAGACGGCCGCCGAGGCCGGCCGCATCCATCCGCTCTCGCAGGTCACCGACGAACTGACCGCGATCTTCGCCGACATGGGCTTTGCCATCGCCGAAGGCCCGGACATCGAGACCGACGACTACAACTTCACCCGGCTGAACTTCCCCGAAGGCCATCCGGCGCGCGAGATGCACGACACCTTCTTCTTCAATCCGAAGGAGGACGGCTCGCGGCTGTTGCTGCGCACCCACACCTCGCCGGTGCAGGTGCGCACCATGCTGGAAAAGACTCCGCCGATCCGCGTCATCTGCCCGGGCCGCACCTACCGCTGCGATTCCGACCAGACCCACACGCCGATGTTCCATCAGGTCGAGGGCCTGGTCATCGACAAGGGCTCGCACCTCGGGCACCTGAAATGGATTCTGGCCGAGTTCTGCAAGGCGTTCTTCGAGGTCGACCACGTCAACATGCGGTTCCGCCCCTCGTTCTTTCCGTTCACCGAGCCCTCGCTCGAAGTCGACATCCAGTGCCGCCGCGACAAGGACGAGATCCGGTTCGGCGAGGGCGAGGACTGGCTGGAGATTCTGGGCTGCGGCATGGTGCACCCCAACGTGCTGCGCAATTGCGGCATCGATCCCGACATCTATCAGGGCTTCGCCTGGGGCATGGGCATCGATCGCATCGCCATGCTCAAATACGGCCTGCCGGACTTGCGCGCCTTCTTCGACGCCGACGTGCGCTGGCTCAACCACTACGGCTTCCGGCCGCTCGATTTCCCGACGCTCGCCGGAGGGCTAAGCACATGACTGCTGGAATATTATCGTATGCAACAATCATCGTTGCGCTGATTACAATTTCCGGTGGCATTCTATCTTATACCTATCAACGTCGTGTTGATCGCCGAAATCAATTGATTGAAATCCGGCGCACAGCTTACCGCACATACTTGGCGGCATTCATGGATCAAATTCTGAAACCAACTACCGAGACTCAGCAGCATCTATTGAAATGCGAGTTTGATCTTTTCGTTGTGGCGTCGGATCGAACGATCAAGAGCGTGTCTTCATTTTCACGGTATGGCATCGATACCTCGTTTGAGAAGAACGCACGCGATACGACCCTTTACAAAAAACTCTTAGCCGAGTGCCTTCTTGCAATGCGCCAGGATTGTTTCGAGAAATCGAAACTCTTGGGTGACGAAGTCTTGGCGTTGATGCCGATGGAGTGAAAGCCATGAAATTCACCCTGTCCTGGCTCAAGGATCATCTCGACACCGACGAGCCGATCGCGAAGCTCGCCGACAAGCTCACCATGATCGGGCTCGAGGTCGAGCAACTCGACGACAAGGCCAAGCTCTTGGCGCCGTTCACCATCGCGCGGGTGATCTCCGCCGAGCAGCATCACAACGCCGACCGCCTGCGCGTATGCATGGTCGATACCGGCGAGGGCCCCCCGGTGCAGGTGGTGTGCGGCGCGCCCAACGCGCGCGCCGGCATGACGAGCGTGTTCTCTGGACCCGGCACCTTCATTCCGGGCAAGAACATCACGCTCGGCGTCGGCTCGATCCGCGGCGTCGAGAGCCGCGGCATGCTGTGCTCGGCCGCCGAATTGCAGATCTCCGACGACCATGACGGCATCCTCGATCTGCCGGCCGACGCGCCGGTCGGCGCGCGCTACGCCGACTGGGCCGGCCTCAACGACGCGGTGATCGAGATCAACCTCACCCCCAACCGCGCCGACTGCACCGGCGTGCACGGCATCGCGCGCGATCTCTCCGCCGCCGACATGGGCAAGCTGAAAGACCCCGGCATCAAACAGATCAAGGGCGAGTTCCCCTGCCCGGTCGCGGTCAAGATCGAGGCGCCCGAGCTGTGCCCCGGCTTCGCGCTGCGCCTGGTGCGCGGCGTCAGGAACGGGCCGTCGCCACAATGGCTGCAGCAGCGCCTCGCCGCGATCGGCCTCAGACCGATCAACGCGCTGGTCGACATCACCAACTTCATGACCTTCGATCGCGGCCGCCCGCTGCACGTGTTCGACGCCGCCAGGGTGACCGGCAATCTCACGGTGCGGCGCGGCCGCGGCGAGCAGTTCCTCGCGCTCGACGGCAGGACCTATGCGCTCGACGACACGATGTGCGTGATCGCCGACGAACGCGGCGTCGAATCGCTCGCCGGCATCATGGGCGGCGAGGCCTCGGGCTGCTCGGACGCCACCACCGACGTGCTGATCGAATCGGCGCTGTGGGACGAGATCGCCATTGCCCGCACCGGCCGCAAGCTCGGCATCAATTCGGACGCGCGCTACCGCTTCGAGCGCGGCGTCGATCCCGCCTTCATGGTGCCGGGGCTGGAGATGGCAACCAAGCTGGTGCTGGAAATGTGCGGCGGCACGCCGTCAACGATCGTCGTCGCCGGCAAGGCCCATGGCGACGACCGTGTCATCGAGTTCCCCATTGACGAGGTCAAGCGCCTTTCCGGCCTCGACGTGCCGTTCATCGAGATCAAGCGCGTGCTCGGCCATCTCGGCTTCATCGTCGCCGGCAAGGAGCCGGTGGTGAAGGTGGCGGTGCCGTCGTGGCGCGCCGACGTGCACGGCAAGGCCGACATCGTCGAGGAGGTGGTGCGCATCGTCGGCGTCGAGCGCGTGCCGCTGACGCCGTTTGCGCGCGGAGAAGCGCCGCGCAAGCCGGTGCTGACCGCGATCCAGAACCGCACCCGCCGCGCCAAGCGCGCGCTCGCCGCGCGCTCCATGATGGAGGCGGTCACCTGGTCGTTCGTCGCCAAGGCCCAGGCCGAACTGTTCGGCGGCGGCGATGCCGCGCTTTCGCTCGCCAATCCGATCGCCGCCGACCTCTCCGACATGCGCCCGAGCCTGATCGCCGGCCTCGTGACGGCGGCGCAGAAGAACGCCGACCGCGGCTTCGCCGACGTGGCGCTGTTCGAGGTCGGACAGGTGTTCAAGGGCGACCGGCCGCAGGATCAGTTCATCGCCGCGAGCGGCGTGCGCCGCGCGCTGGCCGCGTCGACCGGCTCGGGCCGCCACTGGACCGGCGCGGCCGCCGTCACCGCGTTCGACGCCAAGGCCGACGCGCTCGCCGTGCTGATCGCCGCCGGCGTGCCGCCGGCCGCGTTGCAGGTTGTGCCGGGCGGGCCGGCCTGGCTGCATCCGGGGCGCAGCGGCACCATCCAGATCGGACCGCAGAACGTGCTCGGTCATTTCGGCGAGCTGCATCCGCGCGCGCTCGAAGCGCTCGGCGCCGAAGGCCCGCTGGTGGCCTTCGAGGTGCTGCTCGACCGCATCCCCGACGCCAAGGCGAAACCGACCCGCGCCAAGCCGCTTCTCGAGCTGTCGCCGTTCCAGCCGGTGTCGCGCGACTTCGCCTTCATCGTCGACCGCGCGGTGAAAGCCGCCGACGTGGTGCGCGCCGCGCAAGCCGTCGACAGGAAACTGATCAGCGCCGTCGGCGTGTTCGACCTCTATGAGGGCAAGGGCATCGAGGACGGCAAGAAATCGCTGGCGATCGCGGTGACGCTGCAGCCGCGCGACAAGACGCTGACCGATCAGGAGATCGACGCGGTGGCGGTCAGGATCGTCGCCGAGGTGGCGAAGAAAACCGGCGGCGTGTTGCGCGGCTAGTTATTTCTTTTCTTCTTCCGCCGCGTCGTCGCCGCAGCAGGCTCGGGCTTGAGCGCGCCGATGCGCCTGAGCGCGGCCTCGGCGGCGCGCTCGCCGGATTCCCATGCTCCCCCCACGGTGCCCCACAGCGTTTCGTGCGTGGCCTCGCCGGCGAACGACAGGGCGCCCAGCGGCTCGCCGAGAATCTTACGCGACGGCTGGCCGCCCGGCGCCGCCACCGAGCGCGCGCCGAGCACGTAAGGCATGGCGTTCCACTGCGTCACCGCCGTTCGCCTGACACTGGCGGCGATGTCGGAGCCGTACATGCGGCCCAGCCATTCGGTGGCGAATGCGACCATCGCGGCCTCGCCTTGCGCGCTCAGCTCGCGGCCGAACCCGCCCGCCACCTCCACCGTGCATAGCGACGAGCCGCCGACATTGGCGAGCAGCGCGCCGGTCCGCGCGCCATTCGATTGCTCGATGACGACGTCGTCGCGCGCCAGCCCCAGCGGATTGCCCGGCAGTTCGAGCGCGATGCGGTCGCTGCTGCCAAGCCCGAGCCTGGCCGCGGCATCGAGGACGCGCCTGGGCAGCTCGGGCGAGAATTTGATGCGGCCGGCGGCAAGCACGTTGGTCGAGGCGGTGACGATGACGGCGCGCGCGGCAATGCGACCGGCCGGGGTTTCGATCTCGGCGCCGCGATTGCTCCACACGATGCGGGTCGCCGGCGTCGCGGTCGCCACCGGCACGCCCGCCGCCAGTTTGGTCAGCAGCGCGCCAAGGCCTTGGCGGCAGAACGAATCGCCGCTGCGCTCGGCGGCGCGCGCGAAATCCATCACCGAGATGTCCTTGAGGTCCTTGCCGGTGCCGAGCGGCCCGAGCACGAACTCCGCGGTGGCGCGCCACTCGCCGAGATCTTTTGGCAGCGCGTCGAGGCAAGGGCTATCCGCCTTGCCGCGCGCGGCATCGCCGATGGCGCGATTGACCCGCACCAGGGCGGCGAGAAAATCCTCCATCTCGCCGGCGCGCGCGTTGCGGCGGCCGATGCGCAGCCGCTGTCCGCGCGGCGCGGGCGTGATCTCGAAGCCAAGCGGACGGGCGAGCCGGGCCACCGGGTTGCTGTCGGGATTGTAGAGCCAGCGCGCGCCGCGATCGAACGGCACGCCGAACGTTGCGGCGTCGGTGAGGCAGCGGCCGCCGATCTGTCCGGTGGCCTCGACGACGACGACGGAGCGGCCGGCCGCCAGGACCCGCCGCGCCGCCGCGATGCCCGCGGCCCCGGCGCCGACCACGGCGATGTCGGCCTCGCGCGGGGGCGGCGCGGCCCAGGCGAACCGCGCCCACGCCGGCAAGCCCACGACGGCGCCCGAGGTCAGGACGAAGGCGCGGCGAGTGAATTTCATCGCATGGTTTCCGAAGCTTTGCGAAAGGCGGGAATGCGGCTTGCGAACTTGCCGCAAGCAGTGGCGCGCCGCAACAGTCATGGTAAACGTTGAATTAGCGGACCCTCCCTGGCATGAACTAATTTGAAATGGGTTTTTGAAACGCTGAAAGGGAGAAAAATGCGACCGCGACCGGGCGGGCGGGGAGAGACGCTGATGGGAATGGTTCTAGACCGGATCGGTTATGTCATCGCCCGGCATCTGCAGAAGCGTTCGCCCGGCTACGAGCCCTACACGCCGAGCGAGCCGTCCGCGCTGCTGGAGCTGTTGCGGCCCGGCGACGTGCTGCTCGTCGAGGGCGACAACCGCATCTCCGGCATCATCAAGTATCTCACGCAGTCGACCTGGTCGCATGCGGCGCTGTTCGTCGGTCCGATCCATAACCGCCGCGAGCCGGACGGCGAGATGCACATGATGATCGAGGCCAACGTCGACGAAGGCGTCGTCACCGCGCCGCTGTCGAAATATTTCCCCTATCATACCCGCATCTGCCGCCCGGTCGGCCTCACCGACGAGGATTGCAGGACGGTGTGCGACTATGCGCTCGAGCGCGTCGGGCTGGGCTACGACACCAAGAACATCCTCGACCTGATGCGCTACCTCGTTCCGCTGCCGGTGCCACAGCGCTGGCGCCGCCGCATGATCGCGCTCGGCTCGGGCGACCCGACCCGCGTCATCTGCTCGGCGCTGATCGCCGAGGCATTCATGGCGGTGCGCTATCCGATCCTGCCCAAGATTACCCAGATCGAGAGCAAGGCGGCGCGGCGCGAGATCCTGCACATCCGCCATTCCTCGCTGTACACGCCGCGCGACTTCGACATCTCGCCCTATTTCGAGATCATCAAGCCGACCATCGTCAGGGGCTTCGACTACAAGAAGCTGCATTGGGCCGACCTGCCGCCGCCGCCCGAGGAGGTGGCGGACGCCGCCGATCCCTTTCACGCTGCCGTCGATGCGCCGGAAGCCGTTCTTATCCCAGCGGCTGAAGAAGTAGAGCCGGAAAAGCGCGTCATCCGCGCGTTCGAGCCGACCGAATAGCCGCCGCCCCTTGCCGGGTCGGCTCCGGATGCCTACCTGTGCGGCTGTTTTTGCGCCTCGGGAAGACCGCAATGCTCGACGCCGCCATCAAGGCCCTGTCCCAGATGCTGTCGCCGTCGATGCGCGCCATCCTGTGGCGCGCGGTCGGATTCGCGCTGATCCTGATCGTGGTGGCGGCCATCGCGCTGCAGCGCCTCCTGAGCTGGCTGGCGACCTCGGGCGGCGCGCTGATGGAGACCCAGTTCGGCGCCGCCGTGCATTGGCCGGTGACGGTGCTGACCTGGACCCTGTCGATCGCCGCCGGCCTCGGCGTCATCGTCGGCTCGGTGTTTCTGATGCCGGCGGTGACCTCGCTGGTGGCGAGCCTGTTCGTCGACGAGGTCGCCGGCGGCGTCGAGCGCGCGCATTATCCGGCGGAAATACCGGGCGAGGCGCTGCCGTTCGGACTGGCGTTGCGCGAAGGCGCAAAAACGGCGCTGCTGGCGGTGCTCGTCTATCTCCTGGCGCTGCCGTTCGTGTTTCTGGCCGGCGCCGGTATTGTCGCGTTCTTCGTCGCCACCGCGTTTCTGCTCGGACGCGAATATTTCGAGCTGGCGGCGATGCGCTTCCGTCCCGTCGCGGAAGCAAAGGCCATGCGCCGCCGCCACGCCGGCACGGTGTTCGCGGCCGGGCTGGTGATCGCCGCCTTCGTCGCGATCCCGATCGTCAACCTGGCGACGCCGCTGTTCGCCATGGCCTTCATGGTTCACATGCATAAGAGGCTGTCGGGGCCGCGCGCCCCGAACTGATCGCGCCGGACAAGCCGGTGCCGCAGGCTCGATCCCTTCTAGTAGGGCCCTCAGCAACATCGTCAAGGGCCAAGGCGGATGCTTTCGATTGACTCCAGAACAAGGCCGGCAATACGACCAGGATACCCAAAGTCTTGCTGCAGCTGCTTGCAGCCGCTTCGGCGTGAGCACGGATGGTCTGATCACTCTTATCTGGTGCTTTGCTAAGCTGGTCGGATTGGAATCACGATGGCCGCCCGTTGATCGCAGACGCCTACAAGAATTTCGTGGGGTAGCCGGGATACTGGCGCGCCAGAGCCGGCTCGCCGACGACTGGCCAGCGCTTAAGGCAAAGATCGACGCTCTTCGCGCCGAGCCTGGGGGAGAAGTCGCTGCTGATCTGGTGATGGCGCATCGGATACGTGGCGGCTTTCATACGCATCTTCCCGAAGACGATCACTTCGAACTGGAAGCGCTGTTTACCAGGCTGATGCGCGCAGCGCGTTTGACCTTTGTCGAGGTCCGGCCCAGGAAGCCGACATAAGGGAGCCTATTCCGCCGTCGCCGGCGAGCTCCTATATTGGGTATATGAGCGAAGAACAGGAGAACGATGGCGCCAAGCAAACGGCGGCCGCCAAGCCGAAGCGCCGTGCTGGCACGATGTCGTACCAGACCACGCGCTTCAAGAGCATGACGGTGGCGCTGCGCGAGCTTGAGCAATTCATCAAATCCCCGGTGCTCCTCGAAACCGGCAAGCCCCTGAAGCAGTTTGGCGATGCCCGTCCGCGCGAGCTGGTCGCTAATTGGCTCATCTGCTCGGCGGCCAATGCGGAGGAGGACGCTGGCGAACGCATGGCGTTTCACAGCGATCCGATCGGCGGCGACGGGATCATCGTCGATACCGTAACCGGCGAGACTTGGCCGACCGAACACATCCTGGTACCTATGCCGCGCACCGCGTCGGTGCCGGACATCGAGGCTTCGATTTTCAAGGCCGTCAGCGAGAAGCAGAAGAAGGGGGGCGCGGCTTATGCGGCCGGGAAGACCTTGGTTGTGTTCCTCAATTCGGGCGGCGGCGAATGGAAGCCGACCCGCGTCGCTCGGAACTTGCCGGCGCATGATTTCGGGGCCGTGTGGGTCGTTGGCCTCAGTAGTGCCAAAGACGGCGAATACATCTACGGCGTCGCCAATCTGCACCTCGACATCGGCCAAGCCCCCGCCTGGACCGTGCATATCGCCAAGGATTTTGGATCCTGGTCGGTCGAGCGAAAACAGTAACGGCCAATCTCTCCCCTCAACCGTGCAGCATGTTCGCCGCGCTAGTCTAGACCGATTTATCCGGCCAGCGGCACAGGTCGACGATCAGGCACCTCGCGCAGGATGGCTTGCGCGCGAGGCAGATGTAGCGCCCATGCAGGATCAGCCAGTGATGGGCGTGATGCTTGAAGCGCTCCGGAATGACGCGCTCGAGCGCGAGCTCGACCTCGAGCGGCGTCTTGCCCGGCGCCAGCCCGGTGCGGTTGGCGACGCGGAACACATGGGTGTCGACGGCGAGCGTCGGTTCGCCGAACGCGATGTTGAGCACCACATTGGCGGTCTTGCGGCCGACGCCGGGCAGCGCCTCGAGTGCCTCGCGCGTGCGCGGCACCTGGCCGCCGTGGCGCGCGATCAGCTGCTCGGACAGCGTGATGACGTTTTTGGCCTTGGTGCGGTAGAGGCCGATGGTCTTGATGAAGTCGCGCAAGCGCTCCTCGCCGAGCGCCGCCATCTTCTCCGGCGTGTCGGCGGCGGCAAACAGCGCCCGCGTCGCCTTGTTGACGCCGGCGTCGGTGGCCTGCGCCGACAGCACCACCGCCACCAGCAGCGTGTAGGGGTTGATGTGCTCCAGCTCGCCCTTCGGCTCGGGATTGGCCTTGGCGAAGCGTGAAAACGCATCCGCGATCTCCGCCGCCGACCACGGCCTGGAACTGGGCGATTTGCGCGCGGGCGCGGCATGGCGCCCGCCCGCCGCGGGTTGCGACGGCCGCGCCTCACGTTTGCGCGAGCCAGGTTTCTGCAAATTCGAAGCGCTCGCCTTTTTCGCCATGGCGTTCCTATATTATTTCCATGAACCCGCTCCCCGACTATGACCATGAACCGGTGCTGCTGTCAGCCCTGCTGACGCCGCACCGCTCGCTGAGCGGGCGCGGTTTTGCCGTGGTCATGATTTTTCTCGCGGCGGTGAGCTTCGTTACCGGCATGGCGTTCCTGATGATGGGGGCGTGGCCGGTGCTCGGCTTCTTCGGCCTCGACGTGGCGCTGGTCTATGTCGCGTTCCGCATCAATTACGCCCGCGCGGCGGCGTTCGAGGAGATCATCGTCACGCCGTCGGACCTGCATGTGCGCAAGGTCGGTCCGCGCGGCGAGGTGACGGAGTGGCGCTTCAATCCGTTGTGGGTGCGGCTCGACCGCGACGACGAGGAGGAATTCGGCATCACGCGGCTGTTCCTGGTCTTTCGCGGCCGCCGCCTGAGCATCGCTGGCTTCCTCGGACCCGATGAGAAGGCAAGCTTCTCCAAGGCCTTGGGAAGCGCGCTCGCCGCCGCCCGGCGCGGCGCCGCGCGTCCCGCCCCCACCTGATCCGCCATTCGGAAACCGGGTGGCGGAGGACCAGGGCCGGACTACAATCAGCCCCATGACCTTCGATCTCGCCAACGCCAACAATGCCCTCCCGGCGCGGTCCGCGTACACAGACGCGCCCGGCCCCGATCTCGCCGCCGCCGCGCGCGATTACGACGCGGTGCGGCGGACCATCGCCTTCATCACCGCGAACTGGCGCGGCCAGCCCGACGTCGAGGTGATGGCGGAGGCCGCCGGCGTCACGCCGGACGAGCTGCACCTTTTGTTCCGGCGCTGGGCCGGCCTCACCCCCAAGGCGTTCCTGCAGGCGCTCACCCTCGACCATGCGAGACGGCTGTTGCGCGAACGCGCCAGCGTGCTCGACACGGCTTACGAATCCGGCCTGTCGGGACCGGGCCGGCTGCACGACCTGTTCGTGGCGCATGAGGCGATGTCGCCGGGCGAATGGAAGGCCGGCGGCGAGGGGCTGACGCTGCGCTACGGGTTCCACCCGTCGCCGTTCGGCATCGCGCTGGTGATGGCGAGCGCGCGCGGGCTCGCGGGCCTGGCGTTCGCCGATGCCGGCGGCGAGCGGGAAAGCCTTGCCGACATGGCGCGGCGCTGGCCGCGCGCGCGCCTGATCGCGGATGCCGCCGCCACCGCGCCGCTGGCCGCGCGGGTGTTCGACCGCGCGCAATGGCGGCCCGACCAGCCGCTGCGCGTCACCCTGATCGGCACCGACTTCGAGGTCCGGGTGTGGCAGGCGCTCTTGAAGATCCCGTTCGGCGGCGCGGCGACCTATTCGGACATCGCGGCCGAGGTGTGCACGGTGAAGGCGGCGCGCGCGGTCGGCGCCGCGGTCGGCAAGAACCCGCTCGCCTTCGTGGTGCCGTGCCATCGCGTCGTCGGCAAGGACGGCAAGCTCACCGGCTATCACTGGGGCCTGACGCGCAAGCGCGCCATGCTGGGATGGGAGGCGCGGGAGGCCTGATCAAGGCCTGATCAGGCGGCGAGGTCGACCTTGTCGGCCACCGTGGCGTCGGCGCCGAGCCGGTAGACGATCGGCGCGCCGGTGCCGATCTCTCGCTTGAGGATGGTTTCCGGCGTCAACTGTTCCAGCACCATCACCAGCGCGCGCAGGCTGTTGCCGTGCGCGGTGACGAGCACGCGCTCGCCGCGCAGCACCCGCGGCAGGATCTGGGTCACGTAATAAGGCAGCGTGCGCGCCAGCGTGTCCTTGAGGCTTTCGCCGCCGGGCGGCGCGACATCGTAGGAGCGCCGCCAGATATGGACCTGCTCCTCGCCCCATTTGGCGCGCGCGTCATCCTTGTTGAGGCCGGCGAGGTCGCCATAGTCGCGCTCGTTGAGCGCGAGATCGGCAATCACCGGAATATTGCCGAGCCCCATCTCCTCCAGGATCAGCGTGTTGGTGCGCTGGGCGCGCTTGAGCGCCGAGGTGAAGGCGACGTCGAAAGCAAGGCCCTGCGCCTTGAGCCTGCGGCCGGCGGTGCGCGCTTCCGAGATACCCTGCTCGGTGAGGTCGACGTCGCGCCAGCCGGTGAACAGATTCTTCAGGTTCCATTCGCTCTGGCCGTGGCGCACGAGCACGAGAAGGCGGTCGGTCATCGTCTGGTTTTCCGAAAGTTGTGATCAGAAGTCGGCAAGGCCGAGCACGTCGGCCATGGAATAAAGCCCGGCGTTGCGGCCTTGCGCCCACAGCGCCGCCCTGACTGCGCCGCGCGCGAAGATGGCGCGGTCCTCGGCCTTGTGCGTGAGTTCGATGCGCTCGAACGGCCCGGCGAACAGCACGCTGTGATCGCCGACCACGGTGCCGCCGCGCAAGGTGGCAAAGCCGATGTCGCCGGCGCGGCGCGCGCCGGTGTGGCCGTCGCGCGAGCGCACCGCGTGCGTATCCAGCGCGATATCGCGGCCGGCCGCCGCCGCCTGGCCCAGGAGCAGCGCGGTGCCGGACGGCGCGTCGACCTTCTTGTTGTGATGCATCTCGAGGATCTCGATGTCGAAATCGGCATCGAGCGTGAGCGCCACGCGCCGGACCAGCGCGGCGAGCAGGTTGACGCCGAGACTCATGTTGCCGGACTTGACGATGACGGCGGAGGCGGCCGCCTCGCCGATCGCGGCTTCATCTGCGGCGGAAAGCCCGGTGGTGCCGATGACATGGACGAGGCCGTGCGCGGCGGCAAACCGCGCGTTGGCGACGCTGGCCGCCGGCGCGGTGAAATCGATCAGACCGTCGGCGAGGCCGGCGAGCGCGGCCGGCTCCGCGGTCAGCGTCACGCCGTTGGGGCCGAGCCCGGCAAGCTGGCCGGCGTCCTGCCCGAGGAGGGTTGAATGGGGTGCTTCCAGCGCGCCCGCCAGCACCGCGCCCGGCGTCTCGGCGATGGTGCGCACCAGGGTCCGGCCCATGCGGCCGCCCGCCCCCGCCACGATCAGCCGCATGTCAGCCATGGGTCACCTTTCCCGTTATCGCGGGCGGTATATCGGGGCGGCGCGGCTTCGGCAACCATGCCGCCCATCTCAGCCCCGGGCCGTCAGCGCCGCGGCGATCTCGGCGACGATGGCGTCGGCCGCCGAACGCGGCGCGGCGGCCTCGAGGATCGGCCGCCCCACCACCAGGTAATCGGCGCCGGCTGCGATCGCGCGGGCCGGCGTCATGACGCGCTTCTGGTCGCCGGCTTGCGTCCCGGCGGGACGGATGCCCGGCGTCACCAGCGCCATCGAAGGCGCGATCAGGCTGCGCAGGCCCGCCGCCTCCTCGGCCGAGCACACCAGGCCGTCGATGCCGATCTCGCGGGCCTGGCGCGCGCGTTGCGTCACCAGCGCGCTCACGCCCAAAGCGTAGCCGGCGGCCGCAAGGTCGGCGTCGTCGTAGGAGGTCAGCACGGTGACGGCGAGCAGTTTCAGCGCCGCGTTGGCGCGCGCCTCGACCGCCGCGCGCATGGTCTGCGGATAGGCATGCACGGTGAGGAAGGTGGCGCCGAGTTCGGCGACGCTCTCGACGCCGCGCGCCACCGTGTTGCCGATGTCGTGCAGCTTGAGGTCGACGAACACCCGCTTGCCGGCGCCGGCCAGCGCGCGCGCCAGCGGCAAGCCGCCGGCGAACGCCAGCTGATAGCCGATCTTGTAGAAGCTCACGCTGTCGCCGAGCCGCTCGATCATCGCCTCGGCGTCGCGCACCGAGGATAGATCCAGCGCCACGATCAGGCGGCCGCGGGCATCGTCGAGGGGTGCGGTCATCTCGGTCCTTCTCATCCCGCCATGCGTTGCGCGACGTCGACGAGATCGCGCAGCATATGGCGCATCTGCGTCAGGTCGCGGGCGTTGCTCAGGTGATCGGCGTCGTCGAACGCCTTGTCGGCGAACGTCACTGACAGCTGCCGCGGAATGACCAGCGCGCCGCAGCCCAGCTCCAGCGTCTGGCGCAGCGCGGTGAGCGCGCGCGCGCCGCCGAACTTGCCGGGCGAGGCCGACGCGAGCGCGAAGGCGCGGCCACGGAACGCGGCGAGCGCCGCGTCGCCGGCGACGGTGGTGCTGCTGGCCCAGTCGAGGGCGTTCTTCAAGAGCGGCGGAATCGAGGCGTTGTATTCCGGGCTGACCAGGACGATGCCGTGGTGGCTGGCGATGAGCTGGCGCAGCTGCAGGGCATGGCGCGGCGTGCCGGAGCCGACCTCGTGATCGGCGTCATAGATCGGCAGCGGATAGTCCTGCAGCGAGATGCGCGTGACCTCGAACGAACCGAGCGCGAGTTCGCGGGTGATCGACGCCGCCAGCCGCACATTGTGCGACCCGGTGCGCACCGAACCGGGAATGACGAGGATTTTCAGAGCCGCCATTTGCCAAAGCCGCCAGGGGTCGATGCGAAGCGCGGGAGGTTTCAGGAAACCGGGACGATGCGCTTGATGGCGGAGAGCCGGCGCATCAGCCCCTGCGATACACCCAGACGCGGGCCGGGGGAATATTCATCCAGATGCGTTCCGAGGCCTCGGTGGAAACGCCCGGCAGCGATTTGGGAATCGGCGGCGCCACCGAATAGGTGAACTGCACGAACGGCGCGCCCGGCGCCATCATGGTGAAGGCCTCGCGGATCAGCTTGAGCCGCGTGCGCATCGGCTTGGTGACGAGCGGCAGGCCCGACACCACCGCCGCCGCCGGCTGGGCGAGCGCATGCCACAGCGCCTGGCGCATCGCGTAGGCGTCGCCCTGCACCACGGTTGCGCGCGGATAGCGCTCGCGCAACAGCGCGCAAAAGCTCGGATTGTATTCGAGCAGCACCAGACGGCCCGGGTCGATACCGCGCTCGACCAGCGCCGCGGTGATCGGGCCGGTGCCGGGCCCCAGCTCGATGACCGGCCCGGTGCCCTTGGGATCAATATATTGGGCCATGGTACGCGCCAGCACACGACCGGAAGGCATCACCGCGCCCATGTGCAGGGGCTTCTCGATCCAGAACCGCAGAAACCGCACCTCGTCATCGAGGCGAAGCGGCTTCTTGGTGTGCGCACGCACGGGCGATTGCAATGGCATGTTTGTCACAACTAAAAAAACACCCGCCCCGTCATGTGGCTGTTATACGGGTATAGAGGCCGGCGCGAGCGGTCAAGCGGCAGGACCTGACGCGTCCGCCATGAAACGGGTACCGATTACCGTCGGAATACCGTCAAGCCATTTGAGCCAGTATGAGGCGGGCGCGGGCCGGCGGCAAACGGATTTGTCAGCCGGCGTTGCTGCGGCTGCCGAACAATTCCTTGACCCTGGCGAAGAATCCCATCGCCTCGGGCTGGGTTTCGCCCGACGACAGCTTGTCGAACTCCGCCAGCAGATCCTTCTGCTTGCGGGTCAGGTTTTGCGGCGTCTCGACCACCACCTGGACATACATGTCGCCGCTCTGCTTCGACCGCAGCACCGGCATGCCCTTGTGCGCGATGCGGATGCGGCGGCCCGACTGCGTGCCGGGCGGAATCTTCACCTTGGTCTTGCCGCCGTCGATGGTCGGCACCTCGAACTCGCCGCCGAGCGCGGCGCTCACCATCGAGATCGGCGCGCGGCAGTGCAGGTCGGCGCCGTCGCGCTGGAAGAATGCGTGCGGGACCACCGACAGGAAAATATAGAGGTCGCCGGCCGGTCCACCGCGCACGCCGGCCTCGCCCTCGCCGGACAGCCGGATGCGCGTGCCGTCCTCGACGCCGGCCGGAATGTTGACGGAGAGCGCGCGTTCGCGCGTCACGCGACCCGAGCCGGCGCACTGTCCGCACGGATCCTCGATGACGTGGCCGCGGCCCTGACAGCTCGGACAGGCGCGCTCCAGCGTGAAGAACCCCTGCGCATGGCGCACGCGGCCGGCGCCCCCGCACATGGCGCAGGCCTTGGGCTTGCTGCCGCTCCTGGCGCCGGAACCGGAACAGGCCTCGCAGGTCACCGAGGTCGGAATCTGGATCTGCACGCTCTTGCCGGCGAAGGCGTCCTCGAGCGTGATGTCCATGTTGTAGCGCAGATCGGCGCCGCGCTCGCGGCCGTTGCCGCGCGCCCGCGCCCCCGCCATGCCGAAGATGCCTTCGAACAGATCCGAGAACGCCGAACCGAATTCGGCGCCGAAGCCATGCGCGTTGCCGCCCTGCTCGAAGGCGGCATGACCGAAGCGGTCATAGGCGGCGCGCTTGTCGCCGTCCTTGAGCACCTCGTAGGCCTCGTTGATTTCCTTGAACCTGTGCTCGCTGTCGGTGTCGCCCGGATTGCGGTCCGGGTGATATTTCATGGCCTTCTTGCGGAACGCGGTCTTGAGGTCCGCCTCCGAGCAGCCGCGCACGACGTTGAGCACTTCGTAATAACAGCGCTTGCTCATGGATCAACGCGCCTCGTCCAATCGAACAATCGCCCTTGCGCCGTGAATGAAAGCAATCAGCGAATACGGAAATGCGAAAACAGCAGCCATCATAAAACCAGCACGCCACGAAAGGGGAATCCCCCCGCCGTTCCGGCGAGGGGATTTGGAACCGTTACGCCGACTTCTTGCCGGGCTTGTCGCTGTCGTCGACCTCGGTGAATTCCGCGTCGACCACATCGTCCTTCTTGGCCGCGCCCTCGCCGCCGGCGTCGGCCTGCTGGGCCTTGTACATCGCCTCGCCGAGCTTCATCGACACCTGCGCCAGCGTGTTGGTCTTGGTCTTGATGGCCTCGGCGTCGTCGCCCTTGAGCGCCTCCTTGAGATCGCTCACGGCGTCCTCGATGGCGCGGCGGTCGGTCTCGCCGACCTGGCTGCCGTGCTCGGCCAGCGCCTTCTCGGTCGAGTGCACCAGCGCGTCGGCATGGTTCTTGGCCTCGACCGCCTCCTTGCGCTTCTTGTCGTCGGCGGCGTGAGCCTCGGCGTCCTTGACCATCTTCTCGATGTCGGATTCCGACAGGCCCCCGGAGGCCTGGATGCGGATCTGCTGCTCCTTGCCGGTGGCCTTGTCCTTGGCCGACACGTTGACGATGCCGTTGGCGTCGATGTCGAACGTCACCTCGATCTGCGGCATGCCGCGCGGCGCCGGCGGAATGCCCATCAGGTCGAACTGGCCGAGCATCTTGTTGTCGGCCGCCATCTCGCGCTCGCCCTGGAACACGCGGATGGTGACCGCGTTCTGGTTGTCCTCGGCGGTGGAGAACACCTGGCTCTTCTTGGTCGGGATCGTGGTGTTGCGGTCAATGATGCGGGTGAACACGCCGCCCAGCGTCTCGATGCCGAGCGACAGCGGCGTGACGTCGAGGAGCAGCACGTCCTTGACGTCGCCCTGCAAGACGCCGGCCTGCACCGCCGCGCCGATCGCCACGACTTCATCCGGGTTGACGCCCTTGTGCGGCTCCTTGCCGAACAATTGCTTGACCACTTCCTGCACCTTCGGCATGCGCGACATGCCGCCGACCAGGACGACTTCGTTGATCTCGCCCGCCGAGATGCCGGCGTCCTTGAGCGCCTGCCGGCACGGCTCAACCGTCTTCTGCACCAGGTCGTCGACCAGCGCCTCGAACTTGGCGCGCGTCAGCTTCATGGTCAGATGTTTCGGACCCGCGGCATCGGCGGTGATGAACGGCAGGTTGATCTCGGTCTGCGTCGTCGACGACAGCTCGATCTTGGCCTTTTCGGAGGCTTCCTTGAGGCGCTGCAGCGCCAGCTTGTCGCGGCGCAGGTCGATGCCCTGCTCCTTCTGGAACTCGTCGGCGAGGTAGTTGACCAGCCGCATGTCGAAATCTTCGCCGCCGAGGAAGGTATCGCCGTTGGTCGACTTGACCTCGAACACGCCGTCGCCGATCTCGAGGATCGAGATGTCGAAGGTGCCGCCGCCGAGGTCGTACACCGCGATGGTGCCGGTCTTCTGCTTGTCGAGGCCGTAGGCGAGCGCCGCCGCGGTCGGCTCGTTGATGATGCGCAGCACCTCGAGACCGGCGATCTTGCCGGCGTCCTTGGTGGCCTGACGCTGGGCGTCGTTGAAATAGGCGGGAACGGTGATCACCGCCTGCGTCACCTGCTGGCCGAGATGGGCTTCCGCCGTCTCCTTCATCTTCTGCAGGATGAAGGCGGAAATCTGCGAGGGCGAATAGGATTTGCCGTCAGCCTCGAGCCAGGCGTCGCCGTTGCCGGCCTTCATGATCTTGTAGGGGACGAGCTTCTTGTCCTTCTCGACCATGGGGTCGTCGTAGCGGCGGCCGATCAGGCGCTTGACCGCGAAGAAGGTCTTCTCCGGATTGGTCACCGCCTGACGCTTGGCCGGCTGGCCGGTCAGGCGCTCGCCGTCATCCGCGAAGGCGACGATCGAGGGCGTCGTGCGCATGCCTTCCGCGTTCTCGATCACCCTCGGCGCCTTGCCGTCCATGACGGCGACGCACGAATTCGTGGTGCCCAGATCGATACCAATGACCTTTCCCATGGTCTTTCACCCTTTCTTCAACGGCAGGCTGGCCCAGGCCCTGAAAGCGCCTGGTAAGGGAGAAAACACGCGACGGGCGTCCGCCCCCCACCTTTTTCTCGCCGGCCCCCAATCATCCTTTTCTTGCCCCGCCCAAGCGGAGCGTTCGCGGCAGATATAAGGGGGCCGATGACGGCCGCAAGTGATTTGCTCACGAAAACGCCAAACTGGCCCGCAAACGGGCCTTGCGCCGGCCTGGGCCCCGCGCCATCCGGGATCGTCGTCCGAATGCGAAGCCCCTTTCCCCAACTGTTGCCGTCACCATGCTCAGGGTATATGGCGCAAAGAGCCAAACGATCACCGTAACGCCACCTTTTCCGGGCAAGGACACCCCGGCTTGAACCGAGGATCGCCGATGCGCATGCCTTTTCTGCCGGCAGGATGCCTGGCGCTGGCGTTGCTGCCGCCGCTGGCGGCCGCCGCCGACCCGCTCTATCCGGCCGGCTCGCGGGTCGGCCTCGAGCCGGCCGAGGGGCTGGTCGCGGCCAAGACATTCTCCGGCTTCGAGGATTCCGCGCGCGGGGTCAAGCTGCTGCTGGCCGATCTGCCGCCTGGCGCGTTCGCCGCGTTCGAACAGGCCGCCAAGGACCAGGCCAGGGATCGGACCAAGGATCGAACCAAGGGTCAGACCAAGGGGTCGGCCAAGGCCAAGTCCGGCGCCGCCACCACGGTCCGGCCGGAGAGTTTCGCGACCGCCGCGGGCACGGGCTATCTGAGCCGCGAGACGGTCGCCGCCGCGGCCGCCCGCCGCTGGACGCTGATCGCCCCCGCCGCCGATGCGGCGGTCTATGTGCTGATGGAAATTCCCGATGCCGCGGCCGCCGCCTATCCCGACGACGCGGTCCGCCGCATGCTGGCCACGCTCACGGTGCGCGACGAGATTCCGGCCGCCGAACAGATCGAGCAACTGCCCTTCAAGATGCGCGATCTGGCCGACTTCAGGACGGTCCGCACCCTGATTCCGCATAGCGCCATCCTGCTCACCGACGGCACCGACGACAGTACCCCGGAGGACGCGCCCTATATCGTGGTCTCGACCGGCACCGGCGGCCCGGCGCAAGCCGACGATCGCGGCCGCTTCGCCAACAATCTGCTGACCTCGATTCCCGGCCTCAGGGACAGCCGCGTGGTCAGTTCCGAGCCGATCCGCATCGGCGGCCTCAGCGGCTACGAAACGCGCATCGAGGGCACCGGAGCGACAAAGAATACGCCGATGGTGCTGGTGCAGTGGCTGCGCTTCGGCGCCGGCGGCTTCCTGCGCATCGTCGCCGGCTCCAGCAAGGACAACTGGCCGCAGGCATTCCCGCGCTTCCGCGCGGTGCGTGACGGCATCGAGACGCGCTAGCCGTCAGTCAAGACGCGGTCTTCGGATTGCTCTATTCGTCATCGTCATCGGCGTTGCCGGCCGGCGCGGATTTCACCGCGCCTTTCGACACCCCCACCAGCGCCGGGCGCAGCATGCGCTCGCCGAGCATGAAGCCGGCCTGCACCACATGCGCCACCGCGCCCGCCGGCACCGCGGGATCGGGCACCTCGTACATGGCCTGGTGCAGATTGGGATTGAACTTCTCGCCGCTGGGATCGAACTTGCGCACGCCGTTCTTCTCGAGCGCCTTGATCAGCGCACGCTCGGTCAGCTCCACGCCCTCGATCAGCGCGGTGAGGCCGGCATCGCCCGCAGTGCGCGCCTCCGCCGGCACCGCGTCGAGCGCGCGGCGCATGTTGTCGGCGACATCGAGCATGTCGCGCGCGAACGCGGCGATGCCGTAGCTGCGGGCGTCGGCGACCTCGCGCTCGGTGCGCTTGCGCAGGTTTTCCATCTCGGCCAGCGTGCGCAGCAGCTTGTCCTTGTAACCGGCGGCTTCGAGCTGGGCCTCGGCGACCGGATCGGGCTGTTGCTCCGCCGGAACCTGTCCTTCGATCCTGGCCATATCGGCCTCGTTCGCGGCATTTCCGGTTTCAGTCTGACGCGTCTCCGTCATCGGGCTCAATCCATCTCATGGCCATTCGGCGATGCCCGGCATATCAGGCCTCGGAGGCAAAAAATCAAGAATTATGGGCGGCCCTGTCATAGCGGTTTTGCGCCCGCTGAACTTCGCCGATGTGCGCCTCCGCCCACACGCGCAGGGCATCGACGGTGGTCGCCAGCGTCCGGCCCAGCGGCGTGATCGAATATTCGACCGTCACCGGAACGGTGGCGATGGCGCAGCGACTGACCAGTCCGTCGCGTTCGAGACTTTTCAGGGTCTGCGACAGCATCTTCTGCGACAGCCCCCCGATCCGCCGCCGCAACTGGTTGAACCGCACCGGCCCGCCGGCAACGAGGCCGAGCACGAGAACCGCCCATTTGTCGGCGATGCGATCCAGCACCAGCCGGGTGGGACAATCGGAAGCGTAGACGTTGGGGGCCTGCATGGTGGTTTCGCCGCGGTAACCAGGTGAGTTTCAGGTGCCTTCTTTACACCAGCTCATAATTATTACACCTGGTAACTACAATATATCACCATGGAGAACCACCAATGAACGTCGCCCTGATCGGCGCCACCGGCAATGCCGGCGCACGCATCCTGTCCGAACTGACCCGCCGCGGCCATGAGGTCACCGCGATCGTCCGCAATGCCGAAAAAGTTCCCGCCCGGCCGAGGGTAACGGCCAGGCAAGGCGACGTGCTCGATCAGCCGGGCCTAGCCGCGCTGCTCAAGGGCCATGACGCCGTCATCAGCTCGGTTCATTTCACCACCAGCGATCCCGAAAAGCTGATCGGGGCGGTGCGGAGCGCGGGCGTCAGGCGCTATCTGGTGGTCGGCGGCGCCGGCAGCCTCGAAGTTGCGCCCGGCAAGAAGCTGATCGACACGCCGGAATTTCCGGCCATCCACAAGGCCGAAGCGGCGGCCGGCGCGGCGTTCCTCGATCGCCTGCGGCAAGAGAAGGAGCTCGACTGGACCTTCCTGTCGCCCTCGGCGATGTTCGTCGCCGGCGAACGCACCGGAAAATTCCGCCTCGGCTCCGATCAGTTGCTCGCGCACGCAACCGGCAGCAGCATCTCGTTCGAGGATTACGCGATCGCGATGGTTGACGAACTGGAAAGACCCGCGCATTCGCGGGCGCGCTTCACGGTCGGCTATTGATCACCCGTGATCGGCGGCGGCTTCAGCCGCCGCCGATCAGCCGGCTCATCAGCCGCGCGGTGTAGTCGACCATGGGAATGACGCGCGCGTAATTGAGCCGGGTCGGCCCGATCACGCCGAGCACGCCGACGATGCGGCCGGCGCCATCGCTGTAGGGCGCGATGATGGTCGAGGAGCCCGACAGCGAGAACAGCTTGTTCTCGGAACCGATGAAAATGCGCACGCCTTCGGCGTTCTCGGCGCGGCCCAGCAGATCGGCGACGCCGCGCTTGGTTTCAAGGTCGTCGAACAACAGCCGCACCCGTTCCAGATCGTCGAGCGCGTGCAGATCCTCGAGCAGATTGGCATGGCCGCGCACGATGAGCTGGCGGTCGTCGGCGGCGCCGCCCGACCAGTTGGCAAGGCCGGCCGCGATCACCTTCTGCGTCAGTTCGTCGAGCCGCGCCTGGCTTTGCACCATCGCGGCTTCGAGGTCGGCGCGCGCCTCGGCGAAGGTCTTGCCGCGGATGCGGGCGTTGAGGAAATTGGAGGCTTCGGTGAGCGCCGAGGTCGGCACGCCGCTCGGCAGCGTCAGGATGCGGTTCTCGACCTGACCGTCCTCGGCCACCAGCACCGCCAGGGCGCGTTCCGGCTCGAGCCGCACGAACTCGATGTGCTTGAGGCGGATGTTGGCCTTGGCGGTGAGCACCACCGCGGCGGCGCGCGTCAGCCCGGACAGCCGCGTGAGGGTTTCGCTGAGCGCCGATTCCACCGATTGCGCGCGCCCCGCCGCCGCAAGCTGCGCCTCGATCGAGCCGCGTTCCTGCTCGGTGAGGTCGCCGACCTCCATCAGCGCGTCGACGAAGAACCGCAGGCCCAGTTCGGTGGGCAGCCGTCCGGCCGAGGTGTGCGGCGCATAGATGAAGCCGAGCTGCTCGAGGTCGGACATGACGTTGCGGACCGAGGCCGGCGACAGCGCCATCGGCAGCAGGCGGGCGAGGTTGCGCGAGCCGACCGGCTCGCCGGTGGCCAGATAGCTCTCGACGATCTGGCGGAAGATCTCCCGCGAGCGGTCGTTGAGCTGGGCCAGCCCGGCGGCGGGACTGCCGCCGGCAAGCGGCGGGGGTTTTTCGCTCTTGGCCAAATCCTGCTCTCCTCGGGTTGGCGGAATTGTCCATCCCACGCCGACAAATACAAGCCGCTTCGGGCGCTGCCACCGAAATCCGGTTTCCCCTCGGCCGGATCATGCTCTAAAAGGCCCCGGACAGTTCCCGCCCCCTGCCAGAACCCCTCAAGGAGACGCCGATGCGGCCGAGCCGCCGAGCCCCCGACGAATTGCGCGCCGTGACGCTGGAGCGTGGCGTCGTCAAATATGCCGAAGGCTCCTGCCTGGTGAAATTCGGCGACACCCACGTGCTGGTCACCGCCACGCTCGAGGAGCGGCTGCCGCCATGGCTCAAGGGCCAGGGCCGCGGCTGGATCACCGCCGAATACGGCATGCTGCCGCGCGCCACCCTCGAGCGCACCCGCCGCGAGGCGGCCAGCGGCAAGCAATCGGGCCGCACCGTGGAGATCCAGCGCCTGATCGGCCGCGCGCTGCGCGGCACCGTCAACCTCGAGGCGCTGGGCGAGCGCCAGCTCACCATCGACTGCGACGTCATCCAGGCCGACGGCGGCACCCGCACCGCCTCGATCACCGGGGCGTGGGTGGCGCTTGCCGACGCCATAAGCTGGATGAAGGCGCGCAACATGGTGCGCGGCGACATCCTGCGCGATCACGTCGCCGCGGTCTCGTGCGGCATCTACAACGGCACGCCAGTGCTCGACCTCGATTACGCCGAGGATTCGGAAGCCGAAACCGACGCCAATTTCGTCATGACCGGCGACGGCCGGCTGATCGAGGTGCAGGGCACCGCCGAGCGCACCCCGTTCACCCAGGACGAGTTCTTGCAGCTCATGGCGCTGGCCCAGAAAGGCGTGGCGCGGCTGGTCGACCTGCAAAAAATGGCGGTGATGTGAGGCCGGCGGGCGGTTCCCAGCGTCCCCGTTCCCAGCGTAGGATCAACGCCCGATGCATCGACCCATCGCCGGACGGCTGGTGATCGCCACCCATAACGCGGGCAAGCTGCGTGAAATGCGCGAGCTGCTGGCGCCCTATGGCATCGCCGCGGTGTCGGCGGGCGAACTCAGCCTTGCCGAGCCGGACGAAACCGGCAACGATTTCCATGCCAACGCCCGCATCAAGGCGCGGGCGGCGGCAACAGCCGCGCAACTGCCGGCGTTCGCCGACGATTCCGGCCTCGTCGTCGATGCGCTCGATGGCGCTCCCGGCATCCAGTCGGCGCGCTGGGCCGGCGAATCCAAGGATTTCCTCGCCGCCATGACGCGCATCGAGACGCTGTTGCAGGAACGCGGCGCCAGGGCGCCGGAGGCGCGGACTGCGCATTTCGTCTCGGCGCTGTGCGTGGCCTGGCCCGACGGCCATTGCGAGGAGGTGGAAGGCCGCGTCGACGGCACGCTGGTGTGGCCGCCGCGCGGCGACCAGGGTTTCGGCTACGACCCGGTGTTCCTGCCGCGCGGCCATGCCCGCACCTTCGGCGAGATGACGAGCCGGGAAAAGCACGGCCTGCCGCCCCATGGCCTCGGCCTGTCGCACCGCGCCCGCGCCTTCCTCAAGCTGGCGGAGCTGTGCCTTGAGCCGCGCTGACCACCCCGCCTTCGGCGTCTATGTGCACTGGCCGTTCTGCCTGTCGAAATGTCCGTATTGCGACTTCAACAGCCATGTCCGCCACGGCGGTCCCGAAGAGGCGCGCTACGCGCGCGCGCTTCAAGCCGAGATCGCCGCCACCGCAGGGCGTACGCCCGGCCGCACCGTGACCTCGATCTTCTTCGGCGGCGGCACGCCGTCGCTGATGCGGCCGGAATCGGTCGCGACGATCCTCGACGCCATCGCCGATAACTGGACGGTGGCGCCGGACGCCGAGATCACGCTGGAGGCCAATCCGACCAGCGTCGAGGCCGGTCGCTTCCGCGGCTATCGCGACGCCGGCGTCAATCGGCTCTCGCTCGGCGTGCAGGCGCTCGACGACGCGCCGCTGAAACTCCTGGGCCGCACCCACAGCGCCGCCGAGGCGCTCGACGCGATCGCCACCGCGCGCGCCATCTTCGGGCGGACCTCGTTCGACCTCATCTACGCCCGCCCCGGCCAGAGCCCGCGCGACTGGGCCGCCGAACTCTCCCGCGCCTTGCAGGAAGCCGCCGAGCATCTCTCGCTCTACCAGCTCACCATCGAGCCGCAGACGCCGTTCGCCGCGCTCCATGCCATCGGCAAGCTGACGACGCCGGACGAGAATTCGGCGCGCGAACTCTACGACGTGACGCAGGAGATCTGCGCCGCCGCCGGGCTGCCGGCCTATGAGATTTCCAACCACGCCCGCGCGGGCGCCGAGTGCCGGCACAATCTCGTCTACTGGCGCGGCCATGACTATGCCGGCGTCGGCCCCGGCGCCCACGGCCGGCTCGACATCGCCGGCGAGCGCCACGCCACCGCGACGGAGAAGCGCCCCGAAACGTGGCTGATGCGGGTCGAGGCCTGCGGCCACGGCCTCGTCACCGACGAGGTGCTGACGCGCGAGGAGCGCGCCGACGAATTCCTGCTGATGGGGCTGCGGCTCGCCGAGGGTATCGATCCGGCGCGCTTTGCGCTGCTGGCCGGACGGCCGCTCGATCCGCGTCGCGTCGCGCTGCTGTGCGAGGAGGGCGCCATCGCGGTCGATGCCGGCGGACGGCTGCGCGTGACGCTGCAGGGCTTTCCGCTACTTGACGCGGTGGTGGCCGATCTCGCCGCCTGAAGCCTGATTCCAAAAAGCGGGTATCGGTTTTTGGAAAAAATCATGCTCGAAAATATTCAGGTCGAGTTGCCGAAGCTCTTGGGCGAGGCCGCCACGATCTGTCCGCCCGATGACGTCACCCGCATCACCGCGAGGCCGCGCTCGTTGGTGCCGTCGGCGCGGAACCGGAACAGGCCGTCGATGCCGGCGAAGCCAGACGGGTTGGTGAGCACCTCCGGCGCGAAACGCTGCGGCCCCTGGGTCTTGACCAGCGCCGCCACCAGCGCCACCGCGTCGTAGGACAACGTCGCGGTGCGCACCGGGTCGCCGCCGAAGCGCGAGCGATAGCGGCCGGCGAAGGCGCGAAAGCCCGCAGGATCCGGCCCGGCATAGAGGCCGCCGTGCAGGGAAGCATCGGCGAACACGCGCGGATGATCCCACAGCCCGGTGCCGATGAGCTGGATGCGCTTGAGATTGGCGCCGGCCGATGTCAGCGCCTGCGCCACCACGGGCAGCGCCTCGCCGTCGTCGGGCAGGAACAGCGCGTCGGCGCCGCCGAGCGCCTGCGCCACGGTGCGCGCGGGAGCCTGAATCTGGGCGCGGTCGGCGCCATATTTCTCGAACACGACGATGCGGCCGCCGCGCCGCGCCGTGGCCTGCTTGAAGGCGACCTCCGCCACCGCGCCATAGGCGTTGTCGGGCGCGAGCGCGGCGAACGAGCGCTTGCCGGTGCCGGCGGCGTAATCGACGATGCGGTTGACGTCCGACTCCGGCAGGAAGCTCAAGAGATTGACGCCGCGCCCGGCGACGCTGCTGTCGTTGGAGAACGCGATCATCGGCAGGTTGCGGCCGCGCGCGACCTGGGCGGCGGCCGGAACCGAGAGCGCGAACAGCGGCCCCAGGATAATCTCCGCGCCCTCGTCGGCGGCCTGCTGCGCCGCCTGCTGCGCGCCTTGCGCGCTGGCGCCGTCGTCCTTGATGAGCAGCTGGATGTTGGGGTTCTGGAATTCCGCGAGCGCCATCTCGGCGGCGTTCTTCATCGACTGCGCCGCCGCCCCGGCATTGCCCGACGCCGACAGCGGCAGGATGACGCCGACCTTGACCTGGCCGGTGCCGACCGCGGTCGGCTGCTGCGGCGGCCCGGCCGGCACCGCAGGACCGGACGAGAACAAATCGGTCGAGAGGCCGCCGCCGGCGCAGCCCGACAATAGCGGCGTAGCCAGCAACAGCCGCACCACCGTGCGCCGGCTCGGCGTTTCCCTGAAGACCGACAGATCGAGCGGCATCCCCATGAACTGCTTTCGTGGCTTTCCCGTACCCAGCCCCGCGCACGAAGGCAGCGGAATGAGGCATATTGTCGGCTATTGGTTTACCAAATCAAACGGATTTTGGCGAAGCGCCGGCGCAGGCGGCCGATCGCGCCCGGATTAAGGCGGATCGCTGCCCCGGGAAATCCGGTATCAAACTGTCCCGCCCATGCTCTAGATTGCGACACATGCGTATCCGCCCCCGTTCCGCTTCGTCCGATGCCGCCGCTCCCCTTGCGCCGGAGCGCGTCCGCGCGTTCGCGATCGCCGGCACGGCGTTTACCACGGGAAAGGCGAGCCCGGGGCTGCATCTCGTCGCCACCCCGATCGGCAATCTCGGCGACATCACGCTGCGGGCGCTGGAGACGCTGGCCGGCGCCGATGTCGTCGCCTGCGAGGACACGCGGGTGACGCGCCGCCTGATGGAGCGCTACGCCATCACCACGCCGCTGACCCCCTATCACGACCACAACGCCGAGGAGGCGCGCCCGAAGCTTCTGGCGCGGCTGGCGCGCGGCGAAGCGGTGGCGCTGGTGTCGGATGCCGGCACGCCGCTGATCTCCGATCCCGGCTTCAAGCTGGTGCGCGCGGCGCGCGCCGAAGGCCATGCCGTGGAGGCGCTGCCCGGCGCCTCGTCGGTGCTGGCGGCGCTCTCGCTCGCCGGGCTGCCGACCGACCGCTTCCATTTCGAGGGTTTCCTGCCGGCCAAGGAGCAGGCGCGGGCTGCGCGCGCGCGCGAACTGGCGCGTCTCGATGCCACCATCGTCGCCTTCGAATCGGGCGCGCGGCTGGCGCGCGCGCTCGCCGATCTGGCAACGGCGATGGGCGAACGCGATCTCGCGATCTGCCGCGAGCTGACCAAGCTGCACGAGGAGGTCCGAAGCGGCCGGCTCGGCGACCTCGCGGCCCAGGCCGACAGCCTCGAAACGCGCGGCGAGTTCGTTCTGGTGATCGGCCCGCCCGAGGCGCGCGCGCCGTCGGCCGCCGAACTCGACGCGCTGCTGCGCCAGGCGCTGCGGCAATCCTCGGTCAAGGACGCCGCCGCGCTGGTCGCCAGCGCCACCGGCCACGCCCGGCGCGAGGTCTACGCGCGCGCGCTGCAACTGGCCGCAAAACCCGCGACGGAGCGCGACGACGATGCGTGAACCGGATCCGAAAAAACCCACCGCGTTCAGCGTCGGCCTGTCGGCGGAAAGCCGCGCCGCGGCCTACCTCGTCGCCAAGGGCCACCGCATCCTGGCGCGGCGGTTTCGCTGCGCGCTCGGCGAGATCGACATCGTCGCGTTCCGCCGCAACACCGTGCTGTTCGTCGAGGTCAAAGCGCGCGAGCGCGAGGACGACGCGGCCTACGCGGTGACGCCGCGCCAGCGCCAGCGCATCGCCGCCGCCGCCGAACTGTGGCTTGCCAACAATCCCAAATATGCCCAGCATGACCTGCGCTTCGACGCCATCCTGGTGATGCCGGGACAACTGCCGCGCCATCTCACCGCCGCGTTCGACGCCAGTCCGTAACGCCGCCATCCCCGATCCCGCTTCCCAGCCCGCCGGAATGCTTTCATGACACTGAACGTCGCCGTCCAGATGGACCCCATCGACCGGATCAACATCCGCGGCGATTCGACCTTCGCCCTGATGCTGGAGGCGCAGAAGCGCGGCCATGCGCTGGCCTATTACACGCCCGACCGGCTGGTGCTGCGCGGCGCCGAGGTCACCGCCACGGTGCAGTCGCTCGCGGTGCGCGACGAAGCGGGCCGCCACTTCACGCTGGGCGAGGCGCGGCATGCGAATCTCGCCGAATTCGACGTCGTGCTGCTGCGCCAGGACCCGCCGTTCGATCTCGCCTACATCACCACGACGCATCTGCTCGAGCGCCTTTCGCCGCGCACGCTGGTGGTCAACGATCCAGCGCATGTGCGCAACGCGCCGGAAAAGATGTTCGTGATGGAATTTGCCGACCTGATGCCGCCGACCCTGATCACCCGCGACCTCGATGCCATCAAGGCGTTCCGCGCCGAGCACGGCGACGTGGTGATGAAGCCGCTGTACGGCCATGGCGGCGCCTCGGTGTTCCGCGTCACCCGCGAGGACCTCAATTTCGGTTCGCTGTACGACCTGTTCGCCACCACCTTCCGCGAGCCGTGGGTGGTGCAGCGCTTCCTCCCCGAGGTGAAGAACGGCGACAAGCGCATCATCCTGGTCGACGGCGAATTCGCCGGCGCCGTCAACCGCGTGCCGGCGGCCGACGACCTGCGCTCCAACATGGTGCGCGGCGGCGCCGCGACCGCGACCGAGCTGACCGCGCGCGAGCGCGAGATCTGCGCCAAACTCGGCCCGGCGTTGCGCGCGCGCGGCCTGTTGTTCGTCGGCATCGACGTCATCGACGGGTATCTGACCGAGATCAACGTCACCTCGCCGACCGGCATCCGCGCGGTCGAGCGCGTCGGCGGCCCCGACATCGCCGGCCTGATCTGGGACAAGATCGAGGCGAAGCGGGGCTGATCACAGGTCCGTTCCCCAAATGTTCTTGCGCCAAACGGGAAGGCGCGCTAGCATCCCACATCAGGGCATGGGGATTGCCGGATGGTGCAGCGCGTCGAGACCGTCGCATTCGAGGGCGTGGAGGCGCGCCCGGTCGACGTCCAGGTGCAGGTCGCGCCGGGGCTGCCGGCCTTCACCATCGTCGGCCTGCCCGACAAGGCGGTCTCGGAGGCGCGCGAACGGGTGCGCGCCGCGCTGATCGCTTCGGGGCTGGCGCTGCCGGCCCGCCGCATCACCGTCAACCTGGCGCCCGCCGACCTGCCCAAGGAAGGCAGCCACTACGACCTGCCGATCGCGCTCGGACTGATGGCGGCGATCGGCGCCATCCCCCCTGACGCGCTCAACGGCTTCACCGTGCTGGGCGAACTCGGCCTCGACGGCTCGATCGCGGCGGTCGCCGGCGTCCTGCCGGCGGCGATCGCGGCCAACGCCCGCGACGAGGGGCTGATCTGCCCGGCGGCTTGCGGGCCCGAGGCGGCCTGGGCCAGCCCGGAGATCGAGATCATCGGCGCCGCGTCGCTGATCCAGCTCGCCAACCATTTCAAGGGCACCCAGGTGCTCACCCGGCCGCAACCCAGGATTCGCGAGGCCGATGGCGCGCTGCCCGATCTGCGCGACATCAAGGGCCAGGAAAGCGCCAAGCGCGCGCTCGAGATCGCCGCCGCCGGCGGTCATCACCTTCTGATGGTCGGGCCGCCGGGCGCGGGCAAGTCGATGCTGGCGGCGCGGCTGCCCTCGATCCTGCCGCCGTTGTCGCCCGCCGAACTCCTCGAAGTATCGATGATCGCCTCGGTGGCCGGCGCGATCGAGGGCGGCGCGCTCACCAACCGGCGGCCGTTCCGCGCCCCGCATCACTCCGCCAGCATGGCGGCGCTGACCGGCGGGGGCTTGCGGGCGCGGCCGGGCGAAATCTCGCTTGCCCATCACGGCGTGCTGTTCCTCGACGAATTGCCCGAGTTCGAGCCGCGCGTGCTCGATTCGCTGCGCCAGCCACTCGAAAACGGCGAGGTCGCGGTGTCGCGCGCCAATCACCGCGTCACCTATCCGGCGCGCTTCATGCTGGTGGCGGCGATGAACCCGTGCCGCTGCGGCCATGCCGCCGAGCCCGGCTACGCCTGCAAGCGCGGCATCGTCGCGCGCTGCGTCGCCGATTACCAGGGCCGCCTTTCCGGCCCGCTCATCGACCGCATCGACCTGCGCATCGAGGTGCCGGCGGTGAGCGCCGCCGACCTGATGCTGCCGCCACCGGCCGAGGGCTCGGCCGAGGTGGCGGCGCGCGTGGCCGAGGCGCGCGCCGTGCAGGGCGCGCGCTACGCCACGCTCGGCCTGCCGCAGGTGCGCTGCAACGCCGAGGCGCCCCCCGCCGTGCTCGACGACATCGCCCGCCCCGACAACGCCGCGCTGGCGCTGATGCGCGACGCCGCCGAGGCGATGCGGCTCTCCGCGCGCGGCTACCACCGCGTGCTGCGGGTGGCGCGCACGCTGGCCGACCTCGACGGCGCCGAGCGGCTCGGCCGCATCCATCTGGCCGAGGCGCTGTCCTACCGGGCGCTGGCCGAGGATCTGCGCCGCGCCGCCTGAGGCTGGTCCGGGCCATCGCTTCGGCTGTTGCCCGCGGTTTTCCGCGCGCGTTCTTAATTCCTCCTCAACCGTGTTTGCCGGCAGTTCCCCGCCGCCCCCAATACCGCAACGCCTTGTCAAGCACCGCCCGCCACACTGCCGCCCGCGCCGGTAGCCTTCGTTTCCGGTTCCAGGGGTTGAGGTGAGTTGCGATGCCGCCACACGTCCGGATCAACAACGCGTTTGCCCGCTCGACGCCGCACCACCCGCGCCTTTCCCTCGCGCTTTATATCGCCACGATCTTCGCCGCCGTGTCCGGCGCCGCGTTCGCCGCGCTTGGCGGCGCTCCCGATCCCCGGACGCTCGGCGCCAGCGGCCTTGCCGCGCTCGCCGGCATCGGCCTCGCGCTGCTTGCCCGGCGCGTGCGCGATCTTCGCGCCGCGTTGCGGACGCTGGCGCGCCATAACGAGGAACTCGCCACCCGCAACTGGGAGCTGGCCGAGGCCGAGGAGCGCGCCCGCACCCTGATCGAACAGCAGGGCGACTTCATCGTGCGCCGCGACGCCGACGGCCGCATCACCTACGCCAACGACGCCTATTGCGACCTCGCCGCCGCGCCGCGCGCGGCGCTGACCGGCACCCCTGCCGCGCCCGCCGTGCTGGTGCAGGGCGACACCGGCGTGCAGGCCGACGGCACCCGCGTCCACGACCAGCAGATCATGGGTCCGCTCGGCCCGCGCTGGATCGCGTGGCGCGAATCCTGGGTCCGCATCGACGGCGGCCGCCGCGTCGAACTGCAGGGCATCGGCCGCGACGTCACCGACCGCGCCGAGGGCGAACTGGCGCTGGCGCTGGCCCGCGACCAGGCCGACGCCGCCAACCGCGCCAAGTCGCGCTTCCTCGCCACCGTGTCGCATGAGATCCGCACGCCGCTCAACGGCATCCTCGGCATGACCAGCCTACTGCTCGACACGCCGCTGAACCCCGAGCAGATGAGCTACGCCAGGGCGGTGAAGACCTCGAGCGACGCGCTTTTGACGCTGATCGAGGAACTGCTTGATTTCTCCAGGATCGAGGCCGGCCGGCTCGAGCTGGAGCGGCGGCCGTTCCGCCTCGCGCCGCTGATCGAGGACATCACCGAGCTGATGGCGCCGCGCGCCCATGCCAAGGGGCTGGAGATCGCCTGCTATGTCGACGAGCGGCTGCCGGCGCGCGTGGTCGGCGATGCCGCGCGGCTGCGCCAGGTGCTGCTCAACCTCGCCGGCAACGCCGTCAAGTTCACCGCGACCGGCGGCGTCGCCATCGTCGTCGAGCCGGGCATCTGGCCCGACGAGATCAGCCTGACGGTGCGCGACACCGGCATCGGCATCGCGCCCGAGAACCGCGAGCGCATCTTCCGCGAATTCGAACAGGCCGACAGCGGCCGCGCCCGCGGCCATGGCGGCACCGGGCTTGGGCTAAGCATCAGCGCGCGCATTGTCGAGCGCATGGGCGGCCGCATCAGCCTCGACAGCACGTCCGGCGCCGGTTCGAGCTTCGAGGTCGCGCTTGCGCTGCCGGCGGCGGATCCCGATGCCGAAATCGCGCCCCCGCCCGATCTGTCCGGCCGCGCCATCATGGTGGCGAGCCCGCGCGGCATCGAGGCCTCGCTGATCGCGCAGCGGCTGGGGCGCTGGGGCGCGCAGGTCTGCGTCGTGGCCGATGCCGAGGTCGCCTGCGCGCTGATGCCCGAGCGCGACTGGCACGCCGTGCTGATCGACCTCGATCTCGGCATCGCGCAGGCCACCGCGCTCGCCGCCGCCGGGCGCGGCCATGCCGCGCGCCGCCTGGTGCTGCTGACGCCGCTCAACCGCCATGAGCTGCGCGATCTCAAGGACAAGCATTTCACCGGCTACCTGATCAAGCCGCTGCGCGCCGCCTCGCTCGCCATCCGGCTGGGGGGCGAGGAGATGGACAGCGCGGACATCGCCGCCACCGACGCCGACGACACCGCCGAGGAGCCGCGCGCCGTTCCCGCCGCGCCTCCGGCCGGCCTTGCCGTGCTGGTGGCCGAGGACAACGAGATCAATGCGCTGCTGGCGCGCGCCCTGCTCGCCAAGCTCGGCCATCGCGTGGTGATCACCGGCAACGGCGAGGCCGCGCTCGAATCCTGGCTTGCCGCCGGGGCCGCGGGGACGCCCTACGACCTGGTGCTGATGGACGTGCAGATGCCGGAGATGGACGGCATCGAGGCGACGCGGCGCATCCGCGCGCTGGAAGCCGCGCGCCATCTGCCGCGCATGCCGGTGCTGGCGCTGACCGCAAGCGCGCTCGGCGAGGATCGCGAGGCCTGCCTTGCCGCCGGCATGGACGGCTTCATCGTCAAGCCGCTCGACCGCGACCGCTTCGCCGAAACGCTGGCCGCGATCGCGCCGCTCAAGCCGCTGGCGGCGTGATCGCCGCCCTCACAGCCGCCGCAACGCCACCGATTCGACGATGTGGTCGGCGCCCTTCTTCAGGATCAGCGTGGCGCGCGGGCGCGTCGGCTGCACGTTCTCCTGCAGGTTGACGAGGTTGATGCGCCGCCAGATCGAGCCGGCGACCTCGGTGGCCTGCTCGTCCGACAGCGTGGCGTAGCGGTTGAAATAGGAGCGCGGGTCGGCGAACGAAGTCTTGCGCAGCGCCAGGAAGCGCTCGACATACCAGTGCTGCAGCACCGCCTCGTCGGCGTCGAGGTATACCGAAAAATCGAAGAAGTCGGACACGAACGGCACCGAGGCGCCGTCGCGCGGCAGCCGCCCGGTCTGCAGCACGTTAAGGCCCTCGACGATCAGGATGTCGGGACGGTCGATCTCGACGTAGCGGTCGGGCACGATATCGTAGGTCAGGTGCGAGTAGATCGGCGCGCGCACGGGGCGGCGCCCGGCCTTGATGTCGGAGAGGAAGCGCAGCAGCGCCGGCAGGTCGTAGCTTTCCGGAAAGCCCTTTTTCTCCATCAGGCCTTCGCGCTCGAGCACGGCGTTCGGATAGAGGAAGCCGTCGGTGGTGAACAGATCGACCTTGGGCACGTTGGACCAGCGCGCCAGCAGCGCCTGCAGCACGCGCGCGGTGGTCGACTTGCCGACCGCGACCGAGCCGGCGACGCCGATGATGTAGGGCATCTTGACGTCGACGGTGCCGAGGAAACGCTGCTGGGCGCGGAACAGCCGCTGCGTCGCCGCCACATAGAGCGACAAGAGGCGCGACAGCGGCAGATAGATCTCCACCACTTCCTTGAGGTCGAGCCGGTCATGCAGCGAATGCAGGTTGTCGATCTCGGCCGCGCTCAGGGTCAGCGGCGTATCCTCGCGCAGCGCGGCCCATTCGGCGCGCGAGAACACGCGATGGGGCGCATAGTTCTGAGAAACACGCATGTCCATGACCCGCCCGCCCGAATTTTGTCCTACTGACGCCCACGCGCTTGTTTTTCTTCCAGGCCGGACATGCCGGTGCGCGCGGAAAGCGCCGCCTCGACCTCGGCCAGGGTGATGCCGCGCGCCTGGAGCAGCACCAGGAGGTGATAGATCAGGTCGGCGCTTTCGGCGACGAGAGCCCTGGGATCGTCCTGCAGCGCCGCGATCACGGTCTCGATCGCCTCCTCGCCGAGTTTACGGGCGCAGTGCGCCGTCCCCTTGTCGAGCAGGCGGCGGGTGTAGGAGGCCTCGCCGCCGCTGGTGGCGCGCGCCCTGATGATGTCGGCAAGGTCGTGGATGGTGAAACGGGTCATGACGGGTACTTGCGCGGGTGTGCTTGGCTAGGCTTTCTAGCATTTCCGCCGGGCGGCGGATACGCCTTGGGGCGTACCCGACGTCAGGGATCGAGCCGCATCGGCAGGCCGGCGCGGGCCATGTGTTCCTTGGCCTGGCGGATGGTGTATTCGCCGAAATGGAAGATCGAGGCGGCCAGCACCGCCGTGGCGTGGCCGTCGCGGATGCCGGCCACCAGATGGTCGAGGGTGCCGACGCCGCCGGACGCGATCACCGGCACCGGCACCGCGTCGGCGATGGCGCGGGTGAGCGCGATGTCGAAGCCCCGCCGGGTACCGTCGCGGTCCATCGAGGTCAGGAGAATCTCGCCGGCGCCGAGCGCCACCACCTCGCGCGCGTAGTCGACGGCGTCGATGCCGGTCGGCTTGCGCCCGCCATGGGTGAAGATCTCCCAGCGCTCGCCGCCGCCGGGCCGCGCCACGCGCTTGGCGTCGATCGCCACCACGATGCACTGGTCGCCGAACTTCTCCGCCGCCTCTTTCACGAATTCGCGGCGGTGCACGGCGGCGGTGTTGATCGACACCTTGTCGGCGCCCGATTGCAGCAGGACGCGAATGTCGTCGATCGTGCGCACGCCGCCGCCGACCGTGAGCGGCATGAAGCAGGCTTCCGCCGTGCGCCGCACCACGTCGAGCATGATGCCGCGGTTCTCGTGGCTCGCGGTGATATCGAGAAAGGTCAGCTCGTCGGCGCCGGCGGCGTCATAGGCGATCGCCGCCTCGACCGGATCGCCGGCGTCGCGCAGGTCGACGAAGTTGACGCCCTTGACGACGCGGCCGTCCTTGACGTCGAGGCAGGGAATGACACGGACCTTGAACATCGAAGCCTCAGACCTTCCGGCCGCTTTGTTTCGGTTGTCTGCGCATGATCTGATCCGAAAACCGGTTCCCACTTTTCGGGATCATGCGCGGGCGCCGCGGATGAGCGCCAGCGCCGCGGCCGGATCGAGCCGGCCGTCGTAGAGCGCGCGCCCCGCGATGGCGCCCTCGAGCTTTTTCGCGCGCGGGGCGAGCAGCGTTTTCACATCCTCGATCGAGGCCAGCCCGCCGGACGCGACCACCGGGATGGAAATGGCGTCGGCGAGCGCAATCGTGGCGTCCCAGTTGATGCCCTTGAGCAGGCCGTCGCGGGCGATGTCGGTGAAGATGATGGCGGCGACGCCGGCATCCTCGAAGCGGCGCGCGATGTCGAGCGCGGAAAGTTCCGCCGTCTCGGCCCAGCCCTCGACCGCGACCTTGCCGTCGCGCGCATCAAGCCCGACCGCGACGCGGCCTGGAAACTTTTTCGCGGCCTCTTTCACCAGCGCCGGATCGCGCACCGCGGCGGTGCCAATGATGACGCGGGCGATGCCCTTGGCGAGCCAGCCCTCGACGGTGGCAAGATCCCGGATGCCGCCGCCGAGCTGCACCGGCATGCGGATCGTGCCGAGCATGGCCTCGACCGCCGCGCCATTCACCGGCTTGCCGGCGAAGGCGCCGTCGAGGTCGACGACATGCAGATAGCCGAAGCCCTGCGCCTCGAAGCTTTGCGCCTGCGCCGCGGGGTTGGCGTTGAACACGGTGGCGCGCGCCATGTCGCCCTGCTCGAGGCGCACGCACTGGCCGTTCTTGAGATCGATGGCGGGAAAGAGAATCACGGTGTCCACTTGAGGAAGTTCGCGATCAGGGCCAGGCCGAAGCGCTGGCTCTTCTCGGGATGAAACTGCGTGCCGATCGCCGTATCACGCGCGACGATCGCCGTCACCGGCCCGCCGTAATCGGCGCGGGCGACGACATGCTTCGGATCGGCGGCCTTGAGATGATAGGAGTGCACGAAATAGGCATGGCGGCCTTTGGGTCCCAGCGGCAGCCGCGCCAGCACCGGGTGGTCGTTGACGACTTCGAGCGTGTTCCATCCCATGTGCGGGATCTTGAGCGCCTCGTCGGCGGGCACGATCTTCTCGACATCGCCGGCGATCCAGCCGAGCCCCTCGGTGACCGCGTATTCGCGGCCGCGCTCGGCCATCAGCTGCATGCCGACGCAGATGCCGAGGAACGGCCGCGCCTTGTCGCGCACGGTTTCGGTCAGCGCCTGGGTCATGCCGTCGAGCGCGTCGAGCCCCTTGCGGCAGTCGGCGAAGGCGCCGACTCCAGGCAGCACCACGCGGTCGGCGCGCCACACCACCTCGGGATCGCGCGTCACCACCACGGCCTGCGGATGCGCGATCGCGCGCGCCGCGTATTCGAAGGCCTTGGCCGCCGAGTGCAGGTTGCCGGAGCCGTAATCGATGATGGCGACGGTCACCGTGGCGCTCCGGGATGGGGAAATAGCCCGATGACATCCGGCGATGACCCGGAACGCGGCGGCGCGGATAGCGGCGCGGATGGCGGCGCGGCCGCGGGCGGCTCCTGCCGGCGGCCGTTCCACGACGCGAAGAAGCGGTACTCGGCCTCCTCAATCGTGTCGCCGATCACCACGCCAAGGCCCTGCCAGCCGTTGCGGGCAAGCGTCCAGCGCCGCAGGCTGCCGGCTTCGAGGCCGAGCAGCAGCGCGGCCAGCGCCACGCTATACGGTATGACGCCGACGCGCCCTGCCAGCACCAGCGCGCCGTGAAGCGCGGCCGTTGCCGCGGCAAAGCCGATCAACGCCAGCCACAGCCGGTGGAACGCCAGCCACAGCGGACCGAACACGAAGGCCCAGACATAGAATCCGTCGCGCACGAACACGACGCGGTCCGGCGCGGGCAGCCCGCCGTCGCGCGAGGCGGGCGGAGCATGAACGGTATAGACCGCCATTGGCTTGACCTTTCCGGACTTGGCAGAACCCGGCGGGCGCTTCAGCCGCCGAGCTGGCCCTTGGTGGACGGCACCTCGCCGGCGGCGCGCGGATCGATCGCCACCGCCGCGCGCAGCGCCCGCGCCAGCCCCTTGAAGCAGGACTCCGAGATATGGTGGTTGTTGGTGCCGTACAACGTCTCGACGTGCAGCGTGACACCGGCGTTGAGCGCGAACGCGTTGAACCATTCGCGCACCAGGTCGGTGTCGAACTCGCCGATCTTGTCGCGCGAGAACTCCGCCTTGAACACCAGCACCGGGCGGCCGGAAATGTCGATCACGGTGCGCGTCAGCGTCTCGTCCATGGGGATGTGCACGCTGGCGTAGCGGGTGATGCCCGCCATGTCGCCGAGCGCCTGCTTGACCGCCTGGCCGAGCGCGATGCCGGTGTCCTCGGTGGTGTGGTGATGGTCGACATGGAGGTCGCCCGCCGCCTTCACCGTGATGTCGATGCGGGAGTGGCGCGCCAGGAGATCGAGCATGTGGTCGAGGAAGCCGATGCCGGTCGCGATCTGCGAGGCGCCGCTGCCGTCGAGGTCGATGGCCACCTCGATGTCGGTTTCCTTGGTCTTGCGCTTGATCGCCGCCTTGCGCATGGCTCGTTCCACTCCGTTGAAAAGTCGGGTTCTTTTAACAGGCCGCTGGGGCCCGCGCCATGGGGCTCCGACAAACCCAAGACGGAAAATGCGACCCGGCCGCGGGCGCGGCTGGCGGTTCGCCATTTGCAAAAGCGTCCTTCAGTCCCTAAATCTGCCCCATCATGGGAATGTTCATGGATTCCACCCCTTCCTCCGGTCCCGCGAGCTGGCATGCCACCACCATCCTGACCGTCCGCAAGGGCGGCACGGTGGTGATCGGGGGCGACGGCCAGGTCTCGATCGGCCAGACCATCATCAAGTCCAACGCCCGCAAGGTGCGCCGGCTCGGCAAGGGCGACGTCATCGGCGGCTTCGCCGGCGCCACCGCCGACGCCTTCACCCTGTTCGAGCGCCTCGAGGCCAAGCTCGAGCAGTATCCCGGCCAGCTGACGCGCGCCGCGGTGGAGCTGGCCAAGGACTGGCGCACCGACCGCTATCTGCGCCGGCTCGAAGCCATGATGCTGGTGGCCGACCGCGACGTCTCGCTGGTGCTCACCGGCACCGGCGACGTGCTCGAACCCGAGGGCGGCGTGATGGCGATCGGTTCGGGCGGCAATTACGCGCTCGCCGCCGCGCGCGCGCTCCTTGACACCGACCGCGACGCCGAGACCATCGTGCGCCGCTCGCTCGACATCGCCGCCGACATTTGCGTGTACACCAACCGCGCCGTGACGGTCGAGATGCTCGACGCCACGCCCGCGTGAGTTTTCCCGGTATCAGCGTAAAGCCCCTTTCATGACCGACTTTTCTCCCCGCGAAATCGTCTCCGAACTCGACCGCTATATTGTCGGACAGCACGACGCCAAGCGCGCCGTCGCCATCGCGCTGCGCAACCGCTGGCGGCGGCTCCAGCTCGACGAGCGACTGCGCGAGGAAGTGCTGCCGAAGAACATCCTGATGATCGGCCCCACCGGCGTCGGAAAGACCGAGATCTCGCGCCGCCTGGCGCGCATGGCGGGCGCGCCGTTCCTCAAGGTCGAGGCCACCAAGTTCACCGAGGTCGGCTATGTCGGCCGCGACGTCGAGCAGATCGTGCGCGACCTCCTCGAGGTGGCGATCGGGCAAATCCGCGAGCGCAAGCGCAAGGACGTGCAGGCCCGCGCCCAGCTCGCCGCCGAGGAGCGCGTGCTCGATGCGCTGGTCGGCGCCAACGCCTCGGCCGCGACGCGCGATGCGTTCCGCCGCAAGCTGCGCGCCGGCGAACTCAACGACAAGGAGATCGAGATCGAGACCCAGGCCGGCGGCGGCCTGCCGATGTTCGAGATTCCCGGCATGCCGGGCGCGCAGATGGGCGCGATCTCGCTCGGCGACATCTTCGGCAAGCTTGGCGGCCGCACACGGACGCGGCGCACCACGGTTTCCGATTCCCACGAGATCCTCGTCAACGAGGAATCCGACAAGCTTCTCGACACCGAGCAGCTGGTGCAGGAGGCGATCGTCGCGGTTGAGAACAACGGCATCGTGTTCCTCGACGAGATCGACAAGATCTGTGCCCGCGAGGGCCGCGTCGGCGGCGACGTATCGCGCGAGGGCGTGCAGCGCGACCTGCTGCCGCTGATCGAGGGCACCATCGTCTCGACCAAGCACGGCGCGGTCAAGACCGACCACATCCTGTTCATCGCCTCGGGCGCGTTCCACCTCTCCAAGCCCTCGGACCTGTTGCCCGAGCTGCAGGGCCGGCTGCCGATCCGCGTCGAACTGCAGGCGCTGACCCGCAACGACTTCCGCCGCATCCTCACCGAGCCGGAGGCTTCGCTGATCAAGCAGTATGTGGCGCTGCTGCAGACCGAGGGCGTCACGCTGGAGTTTGCGCCCGACGCCATCGACGCCATCGCCGACGTCGCGGTGGCGGTCAACTCCACGGTGGAGAACATCGGCGCGCGGCGCCTGCAGACGGTGATGGAACGCGTGCTCGACGAGGTTTCGTTCGTCGCCACCGACCGCGCCGGCGACACCGTGCATATCGACGCGGCTTACGTGAACAAGCATGTCGGCGACCTGGCCAGGAACGCCGACCTCAGCCGCTTCATCCTTTAGGAAAACGACGCGCGCGCCCGGCGCAGCCGCACATAGAGCGCGCCGGCGCCACCGTGGCCGATATGGGCCTCCTCGAAGCCGATCACCAGCGCGCGCAAGTCAGGCCCGGCGAGCCAGTGCGGCACCTGACGGCGCAGCACGCCGCGCTCGCCCTCGCCGCTGCGGCCCTTGCCGGTGATGACCAGCGCCAGCACCGCGCCGTCCTCCCGCGCGGCGCGGATGAAGCGGATCAGCGCGCCGTGGGCCTCGGCCTGAGTCATGCCGTGCAGGTCGATGCGCGCGTCGATGGCCAGATGGCCGCGCGCGATGCGCGAACGCTGGCGGCGGTCGAGGCCCGCGGGCTTCGGCGCGGGCGGGACCGGCGCGGCCTGAACGCGCGCGGGCGGCGGCTGCACGGCAGGCCTGGCCTGCGATTCTGTTTGCGACTTGGGCGGGGCGGCGGCCTGCGGGGACGTTACCGGCTTTGCCCGCGGTTTCTTCTTGATGGGGCGCGCATCCTTGACCACGGTTTCCCACAATGCGCGTTCCTCGTCCGACAGCGCGCGGCGGCGGGGCGGCGGCCTGAGGCGGGTCATCGGGTCGGCCCCATGCCGCGCGGGTTTGCGCCGGATTTGCGCGCGCCGGTTTCGGGGCGCGGCGACGGCAGCGGCGTCGCCTGTGCCGGTTTAACCTCCGCCGGTTTTGCATCCGGCTGCTGCGGAAACAGCCTTGCGATCTTCTGCGCCGGCCGCGGCGCCGGCAGCGGCTGACGGCGCGCCGCGACCGCCGGATCGAGCGCCCTCGGCACCAGGATCGCGAACTGCGCCGGGTGGCGCAACTGCCCGGCGATGCGGCCAGCCTCGGGGCCGGCGCCGAAATAGATGTCGGCGCGCGCCGGGCCGATGATGGCCGAGCCGGTGTCCTGCGCCACCATCAGGCGGCGGAACGCGGCCTCGCTCGGCAGATCGCCGGCGATGAAGAACGGCGTGCCGTAGACATGGAGCGCCTTGTCGACCGCGATCGAGCGGCCGGCGGTGAGCGGCACCCCTTGCGCGCCACGCGGCTCATCGGCGTCCGAAAGCTTCACCTCGCGGAAGAACACATAGGAGCGGTTCTGCCGTCTGAGCTCGGCGGCACCGCCGGGATTGTCCTCCATCCATTGGCGGATGCGCTGCATCGACATCTCTTCCCTGGGGATGATGCCGCGCTCGATCAGCACCCGCCCGACCGGCGTATAGGGATAGCCGTTGTGGGCATCGTAGTTGAGTCGCAGCACCGAGCCGTCGTCGAGGCGCACGCGCGCCGAGCCCTGGATCTGCATGAACAAGAGGTCGGTCTGGTTCTTCAGCCAGCACAGTTCGAGCGAGCGGCCGGCCAGCGCGCCGTCCTCGATCTCGCCGCGGTCGTAGTACGGCACCAGCTTGCGCCGGCCGATCTTGCGGAACACCTCGCCCTTGTTGGGCAGGCCGGCCGAACTCTGCCGGTAGCCGCGCACGAACAGGTTCGCGGGCCGGCGATAGACCGGAACCGGAAAGGCCTCGCTCGGGCTGCGCGAGCCTTCGAGGATGGGCTCGTAATAGCCGGTGACGAAGCCGGCCGCCTCGCCGAGTCGCGCGATGCGCAGCGCGACGAAATGGGTTTCGAAAAACGCCCGCGCCGCAAGATCCCCGCCGTGGACGGCGCGCGCCGCAAGACATGGCGCGCGCAGCGAATGGCCGAGCGCCTTGGCGTCAGGCTCATTGGATGCGCTGGCACCGATGCTGCGGCAACTGGCGACAAAGGCGGCGAACGCCGCCTTGTGGTCGTCGCCTGGCCAGCCCGGCAGATCGGCCCACGCCACCGGTTCGAACTGGCTGTCGGGCATGGTGAAGGAAGGCGCGGGCTCGCGCGCGCGGGCGAAAGCTTCAATGCCGGATGGAAGCATCATGAGCGCGGCCAGCAAGGCCGCGCCCGAAGTTGCGCGCGGACGCGCGCTAACGCCCGGCCTCGGTGGCGACCAGCTTCCAGTTCGGATCGCGGGACGAAACGTCGCGGGCAAATGTCCAGACATCGGTGACATCCGTAACCTGATCCGGGTTGCCATCGACCACCGCGCCGGCCTTGTCGCGCGTCGCGGTGACGATCTGCGAAATGAAGCGGATGGTCAGTTGCGCCAGCTTGCCGCGCAAGTCGGCGCCGATCAGTTCCGCCCGTTCGATGGCGACGAAGCGCGTCTCCATGCTCTCGCCGCGCGATTCGCGGCCGCGGATCGCCTGCTCGAAACCGTCAAGGACCTCCGGCGACAGCAAATCCTTGAGGGTGCGGCGGTCGCCCTGCGCGAACGCCGAGACGATCATTTCGTAGGCGTTGCGCGCGCCGGCGAGAAAATGCTGGGCGTCGAAGCCGTGGGTTTCGCGCGCCACCGCGTCGAGCCCGCGCGCGACCGCCGAATCGGCCTCGGCCACGCCCTTCCAGCGGTCGGCGGCCGGAACCGGCTCGCTCGCGGCGGGAGGCGTCGGCTCGGCGGTAGCGGCGCGCGGCAGCGGGATCACCTTGCCGGACGCGGCACCGGCCTGGTCGCGCGCCGCCGGCGCGTCGAGCGGGGGCCGTTCCTGTCCGGTCCGCTGTCCCAGCACGCTGCGCAGCCGGAAGAAAATGAACACGGCCAGGGCCAGGAAGATGATGGTGTAAATGTCAAACACGTGATCTTGCGCCTTTCGCACCAATCAAGAGTGTCGCGGAGGATAACGCCTTCATCCGCGATGATGGCTGACGCCCCACCCGGAACCGGCCGCTCCCGTACTCTGATTCCAGCATATGGGCATCTTAAGGCAGAACGCCAAACGGCGGACGGCCATGGCGATTGATGACTGCTCGCCGCCCCACCTCGACCCGCGAGGAGCCCGCCAGAACGGGTCGAGCGTGAATCGTGTCGCAAATTCTAGACCATCCAGCCTTGGGAGCAACCCAAGCTCGTGGCTTTGCCGCAATGAATGGCCACAGGGGCATGAAGCCGGCCCGGCCGTTTTTAGGAAAAATTGCACCTGGACAAGAAGATAGACGACCCGCCGGACGCCGAAGGCGTTGTTTTGGCGCCATTATCCTTGTCGAGCCCGTGAAAGCTGTGATAGCCAGTCGCCCGGACCGGGCCCGTCCCGAACTGCTGCGCGGTGGAAGACATTCCCCGAAAACGGCGGATGAAGTGCTGGCATGCCCTGATCTCGGGACATGGATACCCGATTTTGGATGCCCGATTTTGGATTTATGAGCGCGGCGGAGTGCATGGATATGCCGGGCGCGCTCCAACGGAGGTAGTTCGATGACCAACGGCAACGGTTCCCCGCCCGAGGGGCAGGCCACTCCCCAGCTCAACGTGCTGGCGCAGTACATCAAGGATCTGTCGTTCGAGAACCCCAACGCCCCGGCCTCGCTGACCCCGACGCAGCAGCAGCCCGCCATCAACATCCAGATCAACGTCACCGCCAACAATCTGGCCGAGCATGATTATGAAGTGGTGCTCAAGATCGAGGGCAAGGCCGACCAGAGCGGCCAGGTGCTGTTCAATTTCGAACTGAGCTATGGCGGCGTGTTCCGGGTCCAGAACGTGCCGACGGAAAACCTGCATCCGCTGGTCATGATCGAATGCCCGCGCCTCCTGTTCCCGTTCGCGCGCGAGATCGTCGCCAAGGCGGTGCGCGACGGCGGCTTCCCGCCGCTGCTGCTCGACCCGGTGGATTTCGTCGGCCTGTACCGCCAGAACATGGCGCGGATGCAGCAGCAGCCGGCCACGGCGTAAGACCACGGCATAAGACAAAGAGGCCGGTTCAGCCGGCCTCGCCGTAATCCTTCCAGATCGTCTTGTCGCCAAGCGTCGCGACAAAGCCCGCATGGGCGGCCCGCTCGGCGTCGCTGACGCGGCTTGCGAGGGCTTGCGGCCGCTGGCGCCGCACCATCTCGGCCTGCCCGGCCGCCGCCGCGCGGGTCTCGCCCAGCACGAGCTGGGCCTGCCGCGCTCCGATCAGCTCGATATAGACCTCGGCCAGCAATTCGGCATCGAGCAGCGCGCCATGCTTGGTGCGGCGCGCGTTGTCGACGCCGTAGCGCGCGCACAGGTCATCGAGGCTGTTCTTGCCCGGGTGCTTGCGCCGCGCCAGCAACAGCGTGTCGATCAGGCGGTGGCGCTCGACCGGCGGCCGTGACAGGCGGCCAAGCTCGGCGTTGATGAAGCCGATGTCGAACGCCGCGTTGTGGATGACGAGCGGGGCCTCGCCGATGAAATCGAGAAAGGCGTCGGCGACGCCGGGGAAGGTCTGCTTGTCGGCCAGGAATTCCGTCGACAGGCCATGCACCGCGAAGGCTTCCGCCGGCACGTCGCGTTCGGGGTTTATGAAGCAGTGGAAGGTCTGGCCGGTCGGGAAGCGGTTCAAAAGCTCGACGCAGCCGATCTCGACCAGCCGGTCGCCCTGCTCGGGGAACAGGCCGGTGGTTTCGGTATCGAGCACGATCTCCCGCATGATTTTTCCCGTGTTGCTGCTTCAGCGCGTCCGCCGCGGCATGGTAGCAACGCGGGCGAGGATTTCGGCGATGCGCGCCCGCACCGGCTCCAGTCCGTTCGAGGTATCCACAACAAAATCGGCCCGCGCGCGCTTCTCGGCGTCGGGAAGCTGGCGCGCCAGGATGGCGTCGAGCTTGTCGGCGGTCATGGCCTCGCGCTCCAGAATCCGGGCGCGCTGCATGTCGGGGGGCGCCGACACCACCACCACCGCATCGACGGTCTTGTCGCCGCCGGTCTCGAACAGCAGCGGGATGTCGAGCACCACGACCGGCGCGCCGGCGCGCGCCACGGCCGCCAGAAAGGCCTGCTGGCGCGCCCGCACCAGCGGGTGCACGATGGCTTCGAGCCGGGCCATCGCCTCGGCATCGCCGAGCACGCGGGCGGCGAGCTTCTGGCGGTCGATCCGGCCATCCGTGCCGACGCCGGCAAACGCCGCCTCGAGCGGCGCGACCGCCTCGGCCTCGTACAGCGCGTGCACGGCGGCGTCGGCATCATAGACCGGAACGCCGGCCTCGGCGAAGAGCTTGGCCGTGGTCGACTTGCCCATGCCGATCGAGCCGGTCAGGCCGAGGATGAAGGGCCGCGTGGTCGTACGCGCCGTCATTGCCGCATCCAGCTCTCGCGGCGCAGGAATTCGAGCAGCGGCAACAGCGGCAGGCCGAGGATGGTGAAATGGTCGCCGTCGATCGCGGCGAACAGCTGCACGCCGAGCGCTTCGAGCTGATAGCCGCCGACGCAGCCCAGCACCGCGTCGCCCGCCTCATCGAGATAGGAGGCGATGAAGGCGTCGGACAGTTGGCGCATCGTCATGCGCGCCACCGCGACATGCGTGAACAGCACCGCGCCGTCGCGGGCAAGCGCCGCCGCCGCATGCAGTTCATGGCTTTCGCCGGCGAGCGAGCGCAATTGCGCCGCCGCCTCGTTCCGGTCGCGCGGCTTGGAGAAGCGCCGCTCGCCCAGCGCCAGCGTCTGGTCGGCGCCCAGCACCAGGCGGCCGGGCGCGCCACGGCTCACCGCCAGCGCCTTGGCGCGGGCCAGATGCGCGGCGACGTCGCCAGGCTTGTTCGCCCCGCTGTCGCGCTCGACGGCGCGCTCGTCGATGTCGGCCGGCCTCACCTCGGCCGGAATGCCGGCATTGCGCACCAGCATGAGCCGCGACGGACTCTTCGACGCCAGGATCAGCGCATCGGACGACAGCCACTGGCTCATTGCTCGATCCGCTGCCGCTGCCGGTCGGTCAAAAGCTTCATGATGGCGGCCGCGGTCTCCTCGATCGAACGGCGCGTCACATCGATCAGCGCCCAGTCGTATCTGGCGCACAGCCGGCGCGAGAACGTTACCTCCTCGGCCACCGCCTGGCGGTCGACATACTGGTCGTCGTTGCTGTGCGCGCCCAGCCCCAGGAGCCGGTTCTGCCGGATCTGGACGATGCGCTCGGGCGTGGCGTGCAAGCCAACCACCAGCGGCTTCCTCAGCTCGATGAGCTGCGGCGGGATCGGTATGCCCGGCACCAGCGGAATGTTGGCGGCGCGCACGCCGCGATTGGCGAGATAGATCGAGGTCGGGGTTTTCGACGTGCGCGACACCCCCACCAGCACGACGTCGGCGTTCTCGAGATCGTCGACATGCTGGCCGTCGTCATGCAGCATGGTGTAGTTGAGCGCGTCGATCCGCTTGAAGTATTCGCTGTTGAGCGTGTGCTGGGCGCCGATGCGGTGCGTGGTCTCCTTGCCGAGATAGGACTGGAACAGCGCCAACACCGGTCCGATGATGGAAAGGCTCGGCACGTTGATTTCGCGGCACTTGGCCTCCAGGCCATCGACAAGCTCCTTGTCGAGCAGCGTGAACAGGACGATGCCGGGCGCTTCCTCGATCTCGGCCAGCACGCGCTCGAGCTGCTTCTGGCTGCGCACCAGCGGATAGACATGCTCGACCGCGTTGACGTTGGCATATTGCGCGGCCACGGCGCGCGCCACGGTGGTCAGTGTCTCGCCGGTCGAATCCGACACCAGATGCAGATGGAAGTAGCTGCCGCTTTGGGGACTCATGCCGGTAAAGCCGTGACGGGAAAAGCTGTGAATCACTGGGGAGCGAACGGGGCCGCCGCCGCCCGCCGCCCGCGGGCCGGGGACAACCCGGCATCTTGTTCACAATCCCTTCAATCTGGAATTCATCCAGGCTCGCGTGAAATGATAAATGGCGAATGTGGATTTGTCTCTGGATTTCGCGTCGTGGAAATCGATAATAAGGCCGTCAAACGCGGCCGCCATCGCCTTCCGAAGCTCGCCGTGGAATCCGGGGATAACAGCCAGCACTGTGGACAGACTGGGGCCGGCAACGGGATGGCGGCGGCATGAGTCCTATCCACGGTCAAGGAATCACTAACCTAAGAATCAAATAGAATTATTTAAGGACGAGCGGATGAGGACAAAGCGATGAGCAAGCCCGTGCTTGAGGTCCTGAACGGGCGTGCCGTCAACACGCCGCCGGTCTGGATGATGCGGCAGGCGGGCCGCTATCTGCCGGAATACCAGGCGGTGCGGACCAGGGCCGGATCGTTTCTCGACCTGTGCTTCAATCCGGAACTTGCCGCCGAGGTCACGCTGCAGCCGATCCGGCGCTTCGGCCTCGATGCCGCGATCCTGTTCTCCGACATCCTCGTCATTCCCCACGCGCTGGGCCAGACCGTGACGTTCAGCGCCGGCGAGGGTCCGCTGCTGACGCCGCTGGCCGATCGGGCCGCGATCGAAGGCTTGCGCGGAACGGTAGACGACGCGGTGCTGGCGCCGGTCTATGAGACGATCCGCCGCGTCAAAACGGAATTGCCGCCTGCGGTGACGTTTCTGGGGTTCTGCGGCGCGCCGTGGACGGTCGCGACCTACATGATCGCCGGACGCGGCACGGCAAGCCAGGCCCCGGCCCGGCTGTTCGCCTACCGCGAGCCGGACGCCTTCGCTGCCCTGATCGACATCCTGGTGGAAAATTCGATCACTTACCTCGCGCGCCAGATCGAGGCCGGGGTCGATGCCGTGCAGCTGTTCGACACCTGGGCCGGCGTGCTGCCGCCGGAGGAATTTGCCCGCTGGTGCGTCGAGCCGACGCGCCGCATCGTCGAAGGCGTGCGCGCGCGCCATCCGGGAGCGCGGATCATCGGATTCCCGCGCGGCGCCGGCACGCAGCTTGCCGGTTTTATCGACGCGGTGGCGGTTGACGCGGTGAGCGTCGACTGGAGCACCGACCGCGCCTTCGTGCGTCAGGCGATCCAGCCGCGCGTCGCGGTGCAGGGCAATCTCGATCCGCTGGCGCTGCTGGCGGGGGGCGCGGCGCTCGATCGCAGCGTCGCGGCGATCCTGCGCGACTTCGGCGGCGGGCGCTTCATCTTCAACCTTGGCCACGGCATTCTGCCGGAGACGCCGATCGCGCATGTCGAGCGGATGCTGGCGCGGGTGCGTGGCGGCTAGTCATGATTTCAGCGGCGGCGCGGGCGGGACAAGCCGATGCGGGGTGACGGCGATGTATGAGTGGCTCAAGGCGTTCCATGTCATCGCCGTGATCGCGTGGATGGCGGGCATGTTCTATCTGCCGCGCCTGTTCGTCTATCACTGCGAGGCCGAGCCGGGATCGAAGCAGTCCGAAACCTTCAAGGTGATGGAGCGGCGGCTGCTCAAGGCCATCATCAACCCGGCCATGATGGTGGTGTGGATCCTGGGATTGTGGATGGCATGGGACGGCGGCTGGTTTTCGGCGCCCTGGTTCCAGCTCAAGCTGGTTCTGGCCACCGTGATGTCCGGCCTGCACGGCTTCCTGGTGCGCTGGGTGCGCGCCTTCGCCGCCGACGCCAATCCGCACAGCCAGAAATTTTATAGGATAATCAATGAAATACCGACGGTGCTGATGGCCGGCATCGTCATTCTCGTCATCGTAAAGCCATTTTGACGGGTCACGGATTGCAAACCACGCGCTTGTCGCTTGCGTAAGCGACGCCGGTTTTCTATAGTTCCCCTACCCCTCCGAATGTCGCAGATGCGCTTGCGTTCCGGTCTGGATGGACCGGCCACCCGCATCAGGTTCAGGACCCGGTTTTCGGTAACCTGCGCCGTCATGTCGACCTTACGACCTCCCAGTTTCCGCGCCGGGCTTTGAAAAGCCGTCTCCTCACCGCGCGGATGTTCCACAGGATTACCCCATGCGGGAAATGAAACTTCAGGACCTCAAGGCCAAGACTCCGGCCGAACTCGTCTCTTTCGCGGAAGAACTCAGCGTCGAAAACGCCAGCACCATGCGCAAGCAGGAGCTGATGTTCGCCATTCTCAAGCAGCTCGCGATCCAGGAAACCGACATCATCGGCGAAGGCGTGGTCGAGGTGCTGCCCGACGGCTTCGGCTTCCTGCGCTCGCCGGATGCGAATTACCTGCCCGGTCCCGACGACATCTATGTCTCGCCCTCGCAGATCCGCCGCTTCGGTCTGCGCACCGGCGACACCATCGACGGCCACATCCGCAGCCCCAAGGAAGGCGAGCGCTATTTCGCCCTGCTCAAGGTCAACACCCTCAACTTCGAGGATCCGGAAAAGGCCCGCCACAAGGTCAACTTCGACAACCTGACGCCGCTCTATCCCGACGAGCGGCTGCGCATGGAGCACGAGGACGCGACCAAGAAGGACCTCTCGGCCCGAGTCATCGACATCGTCTCGCCGATCGGCAAGGGCCAGCGCGCCCTGATCGTGTCGCCGCCGCGCACCGGCAAGACCGTGCTGCTGCAGAACATCGCCCACGCCATCACCGCCAACCACCCCGAATGCTATCTGATCGTGCTCCTGATCGACGAGCGGCCCGAGGAAGTCACCGACATGCAGCGCTCGGTGAAGGGCGAGGTGGTGTCCTCGACCTTCGACGAGCCGGCCTCGCGCCACGTGCAGGTGGCCGAGATGGTGATCGAGAAGGCCAAGCGCCTGGTCGAGCACGGCCGCGACGTGGTGATCCTGCTCGATTCCATCACCCGCCTCGGCCGCGCCTACAACACCGTGGTGCCGTCCTCCGGCAAGGTGCTGACCGGCGGCGTCGACGCCAACGCGCTGCAGCGGCCGAAGCGCTTCTTCGGCGCGGCGCGCAACATCGAGGAAGGCGGCTCGCTGACCATCATCGCCACCGCGCTGATCGACACCGGCAGCCGCATGGACGAGGTGATCTTCGAAGAGTTCAAGGGCACCGGCAACTCGGAGCTGATCCTCGACCGCAAGGTCGCCGACAAGCGCACTTTCCCGGCCATCGACATCACCCGCTCCGGCACCCGCAAGGAAGAGCTTCTAACGCCGCCCGACGTGCTCAAGAAGATGTACGTGCTGCGCCGCATCCTCAATCCGATGGGCACGATGGACGCCATCGACTTCCTGCTCGACAAGCTACGCAACACCAAAAACAACGCGGAATTCTTCGAGTCGATGAATACCTGAGGGATCTTCGCATGCGATCGCGGCGCGGCTGATCCTCACGTCATCATAAAATCGCGCGCAGGCCGGCCGCATCGGTGACCGGCGGCGCACAGCTCTGGCCATGGCAGACGAACGCAGCCGCGCCTTCCTTGGCCGCGGCGATCATCGCGCGCGCCGGATGGTCGGGGGCAAGCCGTGCCGCGTCGGGCGCGCGCAGCACGGTGCGCGAGACGAACGGCAGCGCCAGCGCCGCTGCAACCAGCGCGTCGGCCTGTTCATCATCGCCGGTCACCACGATGTCGCGGCCGGTCAGATGCAGGTCAAGTGCGTTGAGCAGCGCGAGGTGGCCGAACAGGTTGTCGGCGGCCAGCGGCAGCAGTGCGTCGAACAGCTCGTGGGCGCGCTGGCGCCAGCGCGCGTCGCCGGTGAGCGCGGCGAGGCGGACGAGATTGTGCGCGATCAGGCTGTTGTGGTTGGGGATGGCGTCGTCGACCGTGCCGTGCGGCCGCACGATTAGCCCCTCGGCATCGTCGGCGGTCAGGAAATAGCCGCCGTGGCTGGTGTCGGCGAAATGATCCTCGAGCGCGCCCTGCCAGGCGAGCGCGCGCTCGAGAAAACCGCCCTCGCCGCTCGCCTCGTGCAGGGCGAGCGCGGCGCGCACCATCGCGGCGTGGTCTGACGCAAGTCCCGGAAACAGCACCTTGCCGGCGCGGCAGGAATGGCCGAGACGGTCGTGGCGCGTCATCGTGGTGGCGATGAAGTCGAAGGCGCGGCGCGCAAGCGAAAGCCAGTCGGGCCGCGCGAACACGAGGCCGGCCCGCGCCAGCGCCGCGATCATCAGGCCGTTCCAGTCCGCCAGCACCTTGTCGTCGAGACCGGGCGCGACGCGCTGTTGCCGCACCGCCAGCAGTTTGGCGCGCAGCGGCGCAAGGCGCGGCTCGGCCGAGGCCTCAAGGCCGCCGAGCTGGTTGAGGATGTTGCGGCTCTCGAAATTGCCGGCATCGGTTGCGCCGTAATGGCGGGCGAACAACGCGCCGTCGTCGGGCCCGAGCGCATGGACGATCTCCTCGCGCGACCAGACGTAATAGCGCCCCTCCTCGCCTTCCGAATCGGCGTCCATCGAGGAAGCGAACGCGCCTTCCCGCGTCGTCATCTCGCGCATCAGCCAGCCGACGGTTTCCTCGGCGCGCTGGCGGAACAGCGCGTTGTGGCCGCGCGTGAAGGCGAGCGCCAGGAGTTCGAGGATCTGCGCGTTGTCGTACAGCATCTTCTCGAAATGCGGCACCAGCCACTGGGCATCGACCGCGTAGCGCGCGTAGCCGCCGCCGAGATGATCGTAGATGCCGCCGAGGCTCATGCGCGTGAGCGCGAAGTCGGCCGCCTCGAACAGGCGCGCATCGCCGCTGCGCGCGCCGGCCCGCCACAGATATTCGAGCATCGCGCATTGCGGAAATTTCGGCGCCACGCGCAGGCCGCCATTGACCGGATCGGCGGCGTTGAGGATGGAGGCGGCGAGATCGTCGAGATCGGCGAGGCCGACGGTGACCGGGGTGGCCTGCGCGCGCGCGCGCAGGCGTTCGAGCAGGGCGTCGCGGTTGTGCGCGATCCTGTCGGGCGCGTCGCGATAGGTCTGCGCGATCGATTCCAGCACGTCGATGAAGGACGGCCGGCCGAACCGCGCCTCCTTCGGGAAATAGGTGCCGCCCCAGAACGGCGCGCCCTCGGGAGTGAGGAACATGGTCAGCGGCCAGCCGCCCTGTTCGCCGAGCTGATGCAGCGCGTTCATGTAGATCTGGTCGATGTCGGGCCGCTCCTCGCGATCGACCTTGATGTTGACGAACAGCGTGTTCATCACCGTGGCGGTGGCCGGATCCTCGAAGCTCTCATGGGCCATCACGTGGCACCAGTGGCAGGCGGCGTAGCCGACCGAGAGCAGCACCGGCTTGCCGGTGCGCTGCGCTTCCGACAGCGCCGCGGGGCCCCATGGCCACCAATTCACCGGATTGGCGGCGTGCTGCAGCAGATAGGGACTGGTTTCGCCGGTCAGGTGGTTGTGCGGGTTGCCGGCGCGCGCGGGCGATGACATGACCGCCACAATGGCCTATGGCGACATGGACGATCAAGCCGCGCGCCGATCACGATACCGGCAGGGCGGGCGCGGAAAGCCTTCGCATTAATGGTTTAGTAACCATATAAATGATTGATAAATCAACGATATTTGCACTGTCATCGGGCCGGCCGCCGGCCGGCGTGGCGGTGATCCGGATTTCCGGACCGCGCGCCGGGGCGGCGCTCGAGGCGCTCGGTGGCGGGCGGCCGCAAGCCCGGCGGGCGCATCTCGCCATGCTGCGATCTGCTGGCGGCGAAGCCATTGACGAAGCGCTGGTGCTGTGGTTTCCGGCGCCGCACAGCGCCACCGGCGAGGATGTCGCCGAGTTGCAGCTCCATGGCGGCCGCGCGGTGATCGCCGCGGCGCTCGCGGCGCTGGGGGAGGTCGCGGGCTGCCGTCCGGCCGAGCCGGGCGAGTTCACCCGCCGCGCCTTCGAGAACGGCCGCATCGATCTCACCGCCGCCGAAGGCCTGCACGATCTGATCTTCGCCGAGACCGAGATGCAGCGCCGCCAGGGGCTGGCCCAGCTCAAGGGGCTGCTCGGCCACAAGGCCGTGGACTGGCGGGCGCAGCTCATCGCCGCGTCGGCGCTGATCGAGGCCGGCATTGATTTCTCCGACGAGGGCGACATTCCGGCGGAGCTCATGGCGCCGGCGCTCGACACCATCGCCGCGCTGCATGGCGAAATCGCCGCGCTGCTGGCCGGCCCGTCGCGCGCCGAGCGGCTGCGCGATGGTCTGGTGGTGGCCATCGTCGGGCCGCCGAACGCCGGAAAATCCACGCTGCTCAACCGTCTGGCGCGGCGCGAGGCGGCCATCGTGTCGCCGCACGCCGGCACCACGCGCGATGTCATCGAGGTCCATCTCGATCTCGCCGGCTATCCGGTGACGCTGCTCGACACCGCGGGCATCCGCATGACCGACGATCCGGTGGAGCAGGAGGGGGTGCGCCGGGCCGAGGCGCGCGCCGCCGCCGCCGATCTGGTGCTGTGGCTGGTGGACGCCAGCGCGCCGCGAGCGAAGGCAAGCCCGCCCGTGGGCGGCGCGCCGGTGTGGACGGTCCGCACCAAGACCGACCTGGTGGCTGGATCGCTCACGCAGGGCCAGACCGGGCAGGGCGGGTTCGCCATCGCGGCGGGCGAGGAATCCGGGCTCGAACGGCTGGTCGCGGCGCTGGCCGGCGCCGCTCAGGAGTTCCTCGGCGGCACTGAGTCGGGGATCATCAGCCGCGCCCGGCACCGTCTGCTGCTGCAGGAAACCGCCGGGGCGCTGGCGGCGGCGCTGGCGGCGGGCGACAAAGATGAAGAAATCGTTGCCGAGGAAATCCGGATCGCGGTTCGCAGCTTGGGAAAACTGCTCGGAAAGATCGATATCGAGGACGTGCTCGACCGGATTTTCAGCGAATTCTGTATTGGAAAGTAATTCTGGCTTTAATGTTCAGTTGTTTCACGTGAAACAAGATGCGGTGCTTTAGTACCGCATAGTGTGTTTCACGTGAAACATTGCGCCGCGCGGCGCTAGGATCGCGCGGCAATCCGGGGTAGAACGCCGTCGCGTTCGAGGCGCGAAAGAGGCGCGGGCGATGGCCGCAACATTCGATGTGATCGTGATCGGCGGCGGGCATGCCGGCTGCGAGGCCGCGGCCGCGGCCGCCCACATGGGTGCCCGCACCGCGCTGCTGACCCATCGCTTCGCCACCATCGGCGCCATGTCGTGCAATCCGGCCATCGGGGGGCTGGGCAAGGGTCATCTGGTGCGTGAGGTCGATGCCCTTGACGGCCTGATGGGCCGGGTGGCGGATGCCGGCGGCATCCAGTTCCGCCTGCTCAACCGCCGCAAGGGCCCGGCGGTGCGTGGACCCCGGGCGCAGGCCGACCGCAGGCTCTATGCCGCCGCCATGCAGGCGGCGATTTGCACAATCGCCAATCTGACCGTCATCGAGGGCGAGGCCGACGATCTCATGGTCAGGGACGGGCGGGTCACAGGCGTGCGGCTGGCGGACGGCCGCGAGCACGGCGCCGGCGCCGTGGTTGTCACCACCGGAACGTTTCTGCGCGGACTGATCCATCTCGGGGAGAAGTCCTGGCCGGCGGGCCGCATCGATGAAGCCCCGGCGCTGGGGCTGTCGGCCAGCTTTGAGCGCCACGGCTTTGCGCTGGGCCGGCTGAAGACCGGCACGCCGGCCCGGCTCGACGGCGCCACCATCGACTGGCGGGCGGTCGAGATGCAGCCGGGCGACGATCCGCCCGAACCGTTCTCCATGCTGACCGGCCGCATCGCCACGCCGCAGATCGAATGCGGCATCACCCGCACCACCGAGGCCACCCATGCGGTGATCCGCGCCAACGTGCATCGCTCGCCGATGTATTCCGGCCAGATCCAGAGCCGGGGGCCGCGCTACTGCCCCTCGATCGAGGACAAGATCGTCCGTTTCGGCGATCGTGACGGCCACCAGATCTTCCTCGAACCGGAAGGGCTGGACGATGCCACGGTCTATCCCAACGGCATCTCCACCTCGCTGCCGGAGGAGGTGCAGGCGGCGATCCTGGCCACCATTCCCGGCCTCGAACGGGTGCGGATGATCCGGCCCGGCTATGCCATCGAGTACGATCACGTCGACCCGCGCGAACTGACCCCGGCGCTGGAGACGCGGCGCCTCAAGGGGCTGTTCCTGGCCGGCCAGATCAACGGCACCACCGGCTACGAGGAGGCCGCAGCCCAGGGCCTTGTCGCCGGGCTCAATGCCGCGCGGCGCGCCGGCGGCGGCGGCTCCATCGTGTTCGACCGCGCCGACGGCTATCTCGGCGTCATGATCGACGACCTAGTGACGCGCGGCATTTCCGAGCCGTACCGCATGTTCACCTCGCGGGCGGAATACCGGCTGACGCTGCGCGCCGACAACGCCGACCAGCGCCTGACCGGACGCGGCATCGCGCTTGGCTGCGTCGGGGCGGAACGGGCGCGGCACCACGGGGCCAAGATGCGGGCGCTGGGCGAGGCGAGGGCCCTGGCGCGCTCGCTGTCGCTGACCCCGACCGAGGCGGTTCGCCATGGCCTTGCGCTCAACCGTGACGGCCAGCGCCGCACCGCGTTCGAACTGTTGTCCTATCCCAACCTGACGCTGGGGCGGCTGGCCGCCATCTGGCCGGAGCTGGCGGCGATTGCCCCGGCGATCGCCGTCCAGCTTGAAACCGACGCCAAATACGACGTCTATCTCGCCCGGCAGGCCGCGGACGTCGAGGCGTTCCGCCGCGACGAAGCGCTGGTTCTGGGCGAGGCCATCAACTATGCCGAGGTGCCGGGGCTCTCCAACGAGGTCCGGCAGCGGCTCGAGGCGGCGCGGCCGCACACCGTCGGCCATGCCGCCCGCATGGACGGCATCACGCCGGCGGCGCTGGGAATTCTGGCGGCTTTCTTGCGCCGCGCCAGCCGCAACGACGGCGTGGCCCAGGCTTGAGGAAACGTCCCATGACCAGAGCCGCGGCATCGAAAAGCTTCGGGTCCGGGCCGCCGGTGGCGGACGCGCTGGCGCGCGATCGCGAAGCGGCGCTGGCGCTGACCCCTGTTTCACGTGAAACAGCCACGCGGCTCGACCGCTATCTGGCCCTGCTGATGGAGTGGCAGCGCAAGACCAACCTGGTGGCGCCCTCGACGCTCGATTCCCTGTGGACGCGGCATGTCGCCGATTCGCTGCAGCTCACGCGGCTGACGCCGCAGGCCCAAATCTGGGTTGATCTCGGCAGCGGCGGCGGCTTTCCCGGCGTCGTGCTGGCCTGCGCGCTGGCGGAGACGCCGGGCGCGACGGTGCATCTCGTTGAACGCAACGCCAAGAAGGCAGCGTTCCTACGCGAGGCCGCGCGCGTGACCGGCGCGCCGGCGCTCGTGCATCGGGCGGATATCGGGGATTTCGTGGATAGTTTCGCCGGCCCGGTCGATTGCGTCACCGCGCGGGCGCTCGCACCGCTTAAGGTGCTGGCAGGCTTCATCGCCCCGCTGATCCGGCGCGGCGCCAGGGGCCTGATCCTCAAGGGTCAAGATATAGAAGCTGAATTGACCGAAGCCGCTAAATGTTGGAAAATTCAGGCCGTGCGCCATCCCAGTCTGACTGACGCCGACGCCTGCATCCTTGAAATCCTGCAACTTGAGGCGATCGCGGCGCAGTCCTCAAATCAGGCCGGCAGAACCGCCGCCGAATCGGGCCATGACAGAAAATAACGATATATATCAACAAGATACTCAAGGCGGCCCAAGTCCCGCGATGATTCCGCGGGTGCTGGCGCTGGCCAACCAGAAGGGCGGCGTCGGCAAGACCACCACCGCCATCAATCTTGGCACGGCGCTGGCCGCCATCGGCGAGCGCGTGCTGATCGTCGACCTCGATCCGCAGGGCAATGCCTCGACCGGGCTCGGCATCGACCGCCGTAACCGCGACTGCTCGACCTATGACGTGCTGATCGGCGAGGCCTCGCTGCGCGCCGCGATCCTGCCGACCGCGGTGCCGCGCCTGCACATCGCCGCTTCCACCATGGATCTGTCCGGCCTCGAACTCGAACTCGGCCAGGCCCGCGACCGCGCCTTCCGGCTGCGCGACGCGCTGCGCGCGCTCAACGCCGGCCGCGCCGGGGAATCCGACTACACCTATGTGCTGATCGACTGCCCGCCGTCGCTCAACCTTCTGACCGTCAACGCCATGGCCGCCTCCGACGCCATCCTGGTGCCGCTGCAGTGTGAGTTTTTCGCGCTCGAAGGCCTCTCGCAGCTGCTTTCCACCGTCGAGCAGGTGCGCTCGACGCTCAACCCGAACCTGACCATCCACGGCATCGTGCTGACCATGTTCGACGCCCGCAACAACCTGTCGAGCCAGGTGGTCGCCGACGTGCGCCAGTTCATGGGCAGCAAGGTCTACGACACCATGATCCCGCGCAACGTGCGCGTCTCGGAAGCGCCGTCCTACGGCAAGCCGGTGCTGGTGTACGATCTCAAATGCGTCGGCAGCGAAGCCTATCTCAAGCTGGCGACCGAGGTGATCCAGCGCGAGCGCGATCTGCGCGCGCAGTAGTAACAGTAGAGGCGTGGGGATAGTGATGAGCAGCGACGGCGCGGCAATGCGCGCAAGGGAGACGACAATGGCGGACGAAGCGCGTTCACGGCTCGGCCGTGGACTGGCGAGCCTGATCGGCGATGTCGGCGGCGAATCCGCCAAGGCGGAGCGTCCACGCGGCGCGCGCCGGGTGCCGATCGAATTCCTGCGCGCCAATCCGCGCAATCCGCGCCGGGCTTTCGCCGAGGCTGAGCTCGACGAGCTGACCTCGTCGATTCGCGAGCGCGGCGTGATCCAGCCCATCGTGGTGCGGCCGGTGCGCGGCGCGCCCGATGCGTTCGAGATCATCGCCGGCGAACGGCGCTGGCGCGCGGCGCAGCGCGCCGGCCTGCACGAGGTGCCGATCGTGCCGCTCGACGTCGGCGACACCGAGGCGCTCGAGATCGCTATCATCGAGAACGTGCAGCGCGCCGATCTCAATGCGCTGGAAGAGGCGCGCGGCTATCACGCGCTCGCCGACGACTTCAGGCGCAGCCAGGAAGACATCGCGCGCATCGTCGGCAAGAGCCGCAGCCATGTCGCCAACATGATGCGGCTGACCCGGCTGCCGGAAGCAGTGCAGGCGCTGATCGCGTCCGGCGAACTCAGTGCCGGTCACGCCCGCGCGCTGCTCAGCCTGGCCGATCCCGAGGCGGCGGCGAAAAAGATCGTCGCGCAGGGCTTGAGCGTGCGTCAGGCCGAGGAGCTGGCGCACGAGGCCGGCGTGCCGCAGCGGCCACAGGTCAAGCCGCGCGGCGGCAAGACCAAGGACGCCGACACCGTGGCGCTGGAGCGCCGGCTGTCCGATGCGCTCGGCATGAGCGTGAGCATCGACGACCGCGACGGCCGCGGCGCGGTGAGCATCCGCTACCGCGACCTCGAACAGCTCGACGCCATCATCCGGCGCCTCGAAGCAAACAAGACCAGCTAGACTAGCGAAGCGGATCAAGCCCGCGCATGACGCGGGAGAAATCCAGACACTGATTCGTCATTGCCGGACTCTCCTTTGTCATTGCCGGGCTTGACCCGGCAATCCAGCTTCCTTTTTGCGAAAATCGAGGGCGAGCCCGCATGGATGCCCGGGTCAAGCCCGGGCATGACGAGGAGAGAGCCGGGCATGACGAGGAGAGAGGCAGAGCGCGCAAAATGATGGCGAAGCGTGACCGCTACTGCTAGCGCGCGGTCAACCCAGCCTGGCAGCTCCGTGCTCCGGCTGAAACCGCCCAATCGATCACCCCCGGACCTCGGCCGACGAGCGGCCGCGGGCTCGGCTTAAGATCTTGTTGGAAATCGATCACCGGCCCATCGAATAGAATTCGTCGTTGGGGCGCATGCTCGTGACGTTCGCGAGGCGGTTGGAGAGCCCGAAGAAGGCCGTGATCGCCGTGATGTCCCACGCGTCTTCCTCGGTGAAGCCGTGCGACTTGAGCGTTTGCAGATCGGCTTCGCCGACCTTGTTCGCTTCGGCCGAAACCTTGACGGCGAAGTCGATCATCGCCTTCTGGCGATCCGTCAGGTCGGCCTTGCGGTAGTTCGCCGCCACCTGATCGGCGATAAACGGATTCTTCGCGCGAATGCGCAGGATCGCGCCATGCGCCACGACGCAATATTGACACTGGTTCAGGCTGCTGGTCGCGACCACGATCATTTCGCGCTCGGCCTTGGTCAGATTGCCCGGCTTCTCCATCAGCGCGTCGTGGTAGGCGAAGAAGGCGCGGAATTCGTCGGGACGATGCGCCAGAATGAGAAACACGTTCGGGATGAAGCCGGATTTCTCCTGAACGGCCAGAATGCGCTCACGGATGTCGTCCGGCATGTCGGAGAGCGCGGGGACCGGGAAGCGGCTGACGGGCTTGTCGTTGCTCACGATTTCGGTTTCCTGTTGGGGATGGGTTCTACGGGATCGGGACGATGACGCGGCCGCGCACCGCCCCTGCGATCAGCTTCTCGGCGACAGGGATGGCTTCGTGCAGGGCGACGGTCTGCGTCATGCATTCAAGCAGGGACGGATCGAGAAGCTGCGCGAGACGCCGCCAGGCTTCGATCCGTTCGCCTCGCGGGCACATCACGCTGTCGATGCCGGCGAGCGTGACGCCGCGCAGAATGAAGGGGGCGACGGTCGCCGGTTCGGAAGCTTCGACGACACCGGCGAAGTCGATGCCCGGAACCATCGGGAACTTGCGGACGACCGGGGTCTTGCCCGTGATCGCGAGCGCGTCCTTGTAGTTCAGGGTCGAACAGGCGACGCGCACCGTCACATCGCCTTCGGGCAGGCGGTCTTCCGAGAGTTCCGCCAATCCGACGCGCTGCCCGCCGGCGTCCTTCTCGATCAGGATCGCATTGAACATGGATCACATTCTCCGGGACTGAACTGGCGTTTCGAGGAGCTTGAAGTAGCCGTCGGCGAATTCATCGAGCGCGACCGGGCTTCTTTCGAGCTTGGCGCGCAGAACCGCGCCTTCCCATCCGATCCAGAAGAATGAGGCGAGCCGGTCGCAGTCGAGGTTGTCCGCGATCTCTCCAGCCGCCTGCGCCGCGCGCAGGCATTTCGCGGTTCGCGCTTCCCAGTCGCGAAAGACGGACGCAAGGCGGTCGCGGAATACTTCCGGCAGCGCGCCCATTTCCTGACCGAGATTGCCGACGAGACATCCCCTGCGGAATTCGTGGCGCCGCATGCCTTCCCGCGCGTCGGCGACGAAATCTCTCAGCCGTTGCAGCGGCGGGCGCGTTTCCTGTTCAAACCAGCGATCCAGCTTGCGCGCGAAGAAGTCGGCATAGGCGTCCACGAGCGTCAGCCCGAACGCCGTCTTGCTGTCGAAGTAGTAATAGAACGAGCCCTTGGGGATGCCGACCGACGACAGGATTTCGTCGAGGCCGACCGCACTGAAGCCTTTCTCGGTCAGGATCGCGACGCCGGCGCGAACGAGGTGCGTGCGCGTCGCGTCAACAGCGGTCTGGTCCTTGGGCGGCCGCCCGCGTTTGCGCTGAGGCTGTGAAGGCGCTGCTGCCGGTGTCATGCGCGATTAAATAGACCGATCGTCTATGAAAGTCAAGCGCGCTCCCGAAATCCGCCGCCGGTCGGCTGTCCCCCCTGGGTCGTGGTCCATGGCGGGCGTTTGGCCCGATCCGTCGTCATTGCCGGCTGACCCGGCAATCCATCTTCCTTTTTGCGAAAATCGAGGGCGAGTCAGATGGATGCCCGGGTCAAGCCCGGGCATGACGAGGAGAGAGGCAAAGCGCGTAAATGATGGTGAAGCGTGACCGCTGCCAGACTAGCGCGCCGGCGCGCGCCGCGCCGAAGCCGACAGCGCCAGCAGCGTGCGCTGCGCGATGGCGTGCGCCAGCAGCGGACGGCGCCGCACTTCGAGAGAGGCCTCCGCAAGCTGGGCCATCGCCTGGCCGAGCCGCTCCACGCTCCAGGCCCGCAACGCCGCGTCGATCGCCGCGGCGCGCGAGAAATGCAATTTCGGAAACGTGCGCCGCTTGGCCTCGTCGGCGCTCTCGCCGGCGGCCATGGCGAGCCGCGTCTTGTGCAGGAGCGCCGCCAGCCGCTGCGCCACCGACATCACCGCGGCGGGCGCGATGCCGGCGGCATAGGCCTTGGTCAGCGCATGCTCAAGTTCGGCGTGATGCCCGGCGAAGGCGTTGTCGGCGATCGGGTCGAGGCCGAGCGCGGAGGCGTCGGTGATGATGGCGCGCACGTCGTCGAGCGTCACCTCGCGCCCGCCCGCGGCATAGAGCGCGAGCTTGCGCAACTCGTTGCGCGAGGCAAGGCGGTCGCCGCCGATGAGCGTCATCAGCGCGGCGCGCGCATCGGGCGCGATGCGCAGGTTCGATTCGCGCAGCTCCTGGTCGATCAGTCGCGCTAGATCCCGCCCGCTGTCGAGGTAGCAGGCGATCGCCACGGCATTTTTGGCCCGCTCGACCGCCTTGCGCAGCGGCGCCTCGCGGCGCAATTCGCCGGCCTCGATCACCACGCGGCAATCCTTGAGCGAGACCGCCAGCAACGCGTCGACGGCCTTGATGACGGTGCTCGCGCCGGCCTTGACATGGATGGCGCGCCGGCCGCCGAACAGCGGCACCGTGAGGGCTTCGTCGACCAGACGGTCGGAATCGTTGGCGAGGACATCGCCGTCGAGGCGCGTCACCGCGAACGGGTCGTCGGCATTCTCGACCGCGCCGCGGACGAGCAGGCTTGCGCGTTCGGCGACCAGTCCGGTATCGGGGCCAAACAGCAGGATCACCGGCCGGGCGGGATCGGGGCTGGCGAGGAAGGCGTCGATGTCGCGATTGGGCAACGCTACCATTGCCACCTCGTTTCCGGCGTCAGCCGCCGGAGATGAAGAACGAGGCGAGGCGCTGGCTGATGTTGTCGGCGATCACCTTGGCGGCGCGGTCCTCGGCGTCGCGGGCGCCGCGGGCGCGGGCGAAACGCTGCTCCTGACCGGGAATGTTGTACGACACCCGGGCGAAGGTGTTGCCGGTTATCACCACCTTGTCGGTGGCGATGTCCCTGAGTTCATAAACCGCGTCGATGCCATAATTCTCGACGTCGGGACGCGCGGTGGTGACGTCGACCACGACGCCGGCGCGGTTGGTGGTCAGGCGCACGGCGAGGCGGTGGGTCGGGGCGCCGGTGGCGCCGCTGCCATTGAAGCTGAACAGCAGCGCATTGCGCACCTCGATGCCGAGGCGCGCCTCCTTGCTCGCGGCGCTGATCGGCTGCACCTCCACGGCGGAGAGCTTGTCGCGCAGCGCCGAGGTGCCGGCCATGGTGTGGTCGCCATACATCGGCTGGAAGCACCCCGCGGCCGCCGCCGCGATGGCCGCGATGGCCACGAAGCGGGCCGCTGTCCCGATCCGGCTGCGAAACCCGGTGCGCGACCAAATGCTAGCCAACGACATTGACGATCCTTTGCGGAACGATGATCACCTTGCGCGGCGGCTTGCCGTCAAGCGCCCGTTTTACCGCATCGAGGGCCAGAACGGCAGTCTCAATTTCGGAATTCCGGGCGGCCCTGGGCACTGAAATATCGGCCCTTTTCTTGCCATTGACCTGCACCGGCAGGGTCATGGTGTCCTCGACCAGCAGGTCCGGCTCGACCGTCGGCCACGGCGCCTGCGACACCAGCCCGGTCTGGCCCAGCGCGCCCCAGCACTCTTCGGCCAGATGCGGCATCATCGGCGCCACCAGCCGCACCAGGATCTCGAACGCCTCGCGCGCTGCGGCGGCATAGACCGGATCCGTTTCAATGTGGCGGATGGGGTCGTTCACCACCTCCTGCAACGTGCCAACGAAGGTGTAAAGCTTGGCGATCGCGGTGTTGAAGCGCAGCCGTTCGAGGGCGTCGGAAACATCGGCGAGCGTGCGATGGGCAATCATACGCAGCGCTTTGGCGCCAATATGACCGTTTGCCGTCATCGGCGTGCCCGGCGCCGGCAGGTGCGGCGCCGCGGTCGCCACCAGCCGCCACACGCGCTGCACGAAGCGCCAGGCGCCCTGCACGCCGTCCTCGGTCCAGATCACGTCGCGGTCGGGCGGCGAATCGGAGAGCATGAACCAGCGCGCGGTGTCGGCGCCGTAGCTGGCGATGATGTCGTCGGGGTCGACGGTGTTGCGCTTCGACTTCGACATCTTTTCGATCGAGCCGATCTCGACCGGCTCGCCGTCGATGAGCAGGGTGGCGCGGCGCGCCTCGCCGTCGGCCTCGATCGTCACCTCGGCCGGCGAAGCGAAGCTGCCGTCGGCCTTGCGGTAGGTTTCGTGCACCACCATGCCTTGCGTGAACAGACCGGCGAACGGCTCGTCGATGCCGACATGGCCGGCCACCTTCATGGCGCGGGTGAAGAAGCGCGAATACAGAAGGTGCAGGATGGCGTGCTCGATGCCGCCGATATACTGGTCGACCGGCAGCCAGGCGTTGGCCGCGGCCGGATCGGTCGGCGCCTCGGCGTTCCACGGATCGGTGAAGCGCGCGAAGTACCACGACGAGTCCACGAAGGTGTCCATGGTGTCGGTTTCGCGCCGCGCCTTGCCGCCGCATTGCGGGCAGGCGACGTGCTTCCAGGTCGGATGGCGGTCGAGCGGATTGCCGGGGCGGTCGAACTCGATGTCGTCGGGCAACCGCACCGGCAGATCCTTCGCCGGCACCGGCACCACGCCGCAGACCTCGCAGTGGATGATCGGGATCGGGCAGCCCCAGTAGCGCTGGCGCGAAATGCCCCAGTCGCGCAGGCGGAAGTTGACCTGGCGCTGCGCGACCGCGCGGTTGCCGAGCGTGGCGCGCTCGAGCCGCACCGCCACCTCCTCCTTCGCCGCCGCGATCGTCATGCCGTCGAGGAAGCGCGAATTGATGAGGCGGCCGTCGCCGTCATAGGCCACGTCGGTGATGACGAAGCTGGCCGGGTCCTGGCCTTCCGGGCACACCACCGGGGTGTTGCCGAGCCCGTATTTGTTGACGAAGTCGAGGTCGCGCTGGTCGTGGGCGGGGCAGCCGAAGATGGCGCCAGTGCCATAGTCCATCAGGATGAAGTTGGCGACGTAGACCGGCAGCGTCCATGACGGATCAAACGGGTGCACGGCGCGGATGCCGGTATCGAAACCCTGCTTCTCCGCGGTGTCGATCAACTCCTGCGCGGTGCCGGTGCGCTGGCATTCGGCGATGAAGGCTTGAAGCGCCGGATTGTTTTTGGCGGCAGCGGCGGCGAGCGGATGGTCGGGCGAAAGCGCCATGAAGCGCGCGCCGAACAGCGTGTCGGGACGCGTGGTGAAGATCTCCAGCTCGCCCTCGCCGTTCGGCGTGGTGGCGGTATCGAGCGCGAAGCGCACCAAGAGGCCCTCCGAGCGGCCGATCCAGTTGCGCTGCATGGTGCGCACCTTGTCGGGCCAGCGCTCGAGACCGTCGAGCGCGGCCAACAGGTCTTCCGAGAAACGGCTGATCTTGAAGAACCACTGCGTCAGCTCGCGGCTCTCGACCGGCGCGCCGCTTCGCCAGCCGCGTCCGTCGATCACCTGCTCGTTGGCCAGCACGGTCTGGTCGACCGGATCCCAGTTGACCTTGGACTGCTTGCGCTCGACCAGACCCGCCTTGAGGAAGTCGAGGAACATGCGCTGCTGGTGCTTGTAGTAGGCCGGATCGCAGGTCGCGATCTCGCGCTTCCAGTCGAGCGACAGCCCCATCGACTGCAGCTGTTTCTTCATCGCCGCGATGTTGTCGTAGGTCCAAGCCTTGGGATGGACCCTGTTGGCCATCGCCGCGTTCTCGGCCGGCATGCCGAAGGCGTCCCAGCCCATCGGATGCAGCACGCTGAAGCCGCGGGCGCGCTTGTAGCGCGCCACCACGTCGCCCATGGTGTAGTTGCGCACATGGCCCATGTGGATGCGCCCCGACGGATAGGGAAACATCTCCAGCACGTAGTATTTCGGGCGCGGGTCGGCGTTGGCGGTGGTGAAGATGCCCTGCTCGTCCCAGAGGCGCTGCCAGCGCGGTTCGGCTTCGCGGGGGTTGTAGCGGTCGTTGCTCATCGAATCGGCTGTCACTCGGGCAGAGGTCGCGGGGACGGGGTGAAAAATCGCGCCGACTAGGCCACGAATGACCCCGAAGGGTCAACGGGTTGGGTGAGGAATCGCCAGGGGTCAGGCGGCCGGCGCCATGGCCGCGGCCACTTCCATTTCCGGCCCGGCGAGGGTTTCGACCACCCCGTGGGCCACCACCTGGTTGCGGCCGCGCCGCTTGGCCGCGTAGAGCCCGGCATCGGCGGCGTCGATCAGGTCCTGAACCCGGCTCGTCGCCGTGGGGAGGAGCGCGGCGGCGCCGACGCTGACCGTGACGCAGCCGTCGTCGGTCGACGTATGGGCGATGCCAAGCCGTTCGACCGCCGCGCGGATCTGCTCGGCCATGGCCGCCGCGCGGCGCTCGTCGGCATTGGGCAGCAGCAGCAGGAATTCCTCGCCGCCATAGCGCGCGGCAAAGCCGGGGATGGAGTTGGCGATGTCGGCGAGGGCGTCGCCGATATGGCGCAGGCAGACGTCGCCCTCGGGGTGACCGTAGGTGTCGTTGAACTGCTTGAAATGATCGACATCGATCATCAGGAGGCCGAGCGGCTCGCCGGTTTCGATGGCGTGCATCCATTCGTAGTCGAGCCGGCTCTCGAAGCCGCGCCGGTTGGCGAGCCCCGACACCAGGTCGACCGAGGCCAGCACCGTCAGGCGGTTGTTGCTGGCGCGCAGGTCGCGCTCGCGATCGGCGAGCTGCGAGGCCATGCTGTTGAAGGCCCTGGCCAGCGGCTCGAATTCCTTCGGCAGCCCCTGTCCGGTGACGCGCGCCTTGAGGTCGCCGCGGCCGAACCGGTGGGCGGCGAGCGAGAGCAGGCGGATCGGCCGGATCAGCAGCCGTTCGCCGAGCAGCCAGGCGCCCAGCAGGATCAGCAGGCTGACCAGGCCGAACTGCACGTAGGCGTTGCGAATCTCGCGGTCGATGGCGCCGAGCACCTTGTCCTCGCCGATGCCCACCACCAGACGCGCCTGCGTGCCCGGAACGCGCACGAACGCGAACAGCGCCGGGCGGCCGTCGGCCTCGGGCGCCGATTCGAGACCCTGGTCGGTGGCGAGAATCTTCTGCCGCAGCTGGTCGGGAAACTGCCGCGCGGCGCGGTCGTCCGCGCCGGATGGGTCGGCCAGCGCCACGCCGGCGCTGTCGACCAGCCACAGGCCGACGCCGGGCCGGACTTTGGCATGCGCCATCAGGTGCATCAGCCAGCCCAGGTTGACGGGCGCCATCATCACGCCCGACTGCATGTCGCCGGCCTGACCGAGCGGCAGCACGGCCATCACCGAGGACTGCTGCCGGGTCCGGCTGATGATGTAATCGCTCAGCACGAACGAGCCGGTCGAGGTCGCCTGCTGGAAATAGGGCCGGTCGGAGATGTCGAGGCCTACGGCCTTGGGCAGGGTCGAACAGGTGATGCGGCCGTCGCCGCCGACGATGGAAATGTTGTGAATCCAGTCGACGGCGGCGAGGAAACTGTCCTGCAGCAGGGCGCAGCCCTGCTCGCGGGGGCCGTGCGCATGAATCCGCGCGGCGGTGGTGAGGAGCGCCTGCACCATGGCGATGACGTCGCGGTGGGTGTCGGCCCCGCGCCTGGCCAGCTCCACCAGTTCGTTCGAGGCGGTTCGGATCTGATTGAGCCGGGTCTGCTCCAGATCGCGCACGCGGTCGAGCATCAGGGGCACGGCCAGAATCAGCGCGATCAGGATCAGGCGCGCACGAATGCTCAGAAGAGCCTTGAGTTTGGCCCGGTATTTGGCAAATCTGAAACTCGCGCGCGGCATTCCTGTACCCCAATTCCCGCCTGTGAATTTAGCGGCGTCGGATCAAGAAGCCTTTGGGGTAACCGCTAAAATTTGAATCGTTCGGAGAAAATTCCCAGGTGGCCGTCATGTCGTCCGAGCCCAGCGCACCCGTTTCTTCGTCATCCGTCGCGGGCCTCGCGGCGGTCGAGGCGGCGCTGGCGCGCGCCTGCCTCGATGCCGGGCGGCCGCGCGCGGCGGTGACGCTGGTCGCGGTGTCGAAGACGTTTCCGGCCGAGGCCATCGTGCCGGTGCTCGAGGCGGGACAGCGCACGTTCGGCGAGAACCGCGTGCAGGAGGCGCTGGCCAAGTGGCCGGCGCTGAAAGCGCGCCATCCCGATGCCGCGCTGCATCTGATCGGACCGCTGCAGTCGAACAAGGCCGCTCAGGCGGTGACGCTGTTCGACGCCATCCATTCGCTCGACCGTCCGAGCCTGTGCGCCGCGCTGGCCAAGGCGATCGCCCAGCATGGCCGCCATCCGCTGCTGTTCGTGCAGGTCAACACCGGCGCCGAGCCGCAGAAGGCCGGCGTGCTGCCGGAGGCCGCCGACGGCTTCATCGCCGCCTGCCGCGACGATTACGGGCTCACCATTTCCGGCCTGATGTGCATCCCGCCGGTCGACGAGCCGCCGTCGCCGCATTTCGCGCTCACCGCCAAGATCGCGGCGCGCAACGGCCTGGCGCTGCTGTCGATGGGCATGAGCGCGGACTTCGCCGCCGCGGTGCGGCTCGGCGCCACCCATGTGCGCATCGGCTCGGCCATCTTCGGCCATCGCGGCTGAGCTTCATGCGATGACGATGCGGGTGGCCGGGCCGAGCCGCGCCAGAAGCTGCCGCATCGCCGGCAGCGGGAGCGCGACGCAGCCGGCGGTCGGCGCCAGCCCGGCGCGCGCCAGATGAATGAAGACGGCGCTGCCGCGCCGGGCGACGCGCGGCCGCGTGTTATGGTCGAGCTCGACGATGAAGTCATAGAGATGGTCGGCGCGGGTCAGGCGGTCGCCGTCGGTCGTGCCGGTGCGCCGGATCGGCCGGTTGTAATGGCGGCTTTGCGGATCCTCGCACCAGGCATCTTCGGGTTTGAGCCGGCGCACCGGCATGAACGTGCGCGGACGGACATGGCGGTCGGCGCGCCACCACAGCCGCACCGGACGGAACGCGCCGCGCGGCGTGGCGCCGTCGCCCTCCCATTTGTTGGCGCGGATGCCGGAGCGGCCGAGCGCGACCGGGACCGCGCGGCCGCCGCAGATCAGCCAGCCGCGGCTGGGCTGGCCGGCGGCATGCCGGATCCGGATCGTGGAGGCTGCTCCAGACCCTGTCCAAGCCGTTGAAAATGCGGGATGACTCACCGTTTGAAACAACTCCTGCTTGCGCTTTTGGCGCGGCATGCTCTATTTCGCCAGAGGATTCCTCGTCATCCAAGGGGGTGGCTGACCCGCCATCGGCTTTTTTCTTCTTTTGGGGGTGTGCTCTGCCGTGGCGGGACAGCGGTTCATGCGCGTGATTACACGTCAAGACAGTGCAGCGCACGAGGCGGCTGCAGTGATGTTGCCGCATCCGATCACGCCTCAGGATGATACGTCATGGCCAATGCCCGCAAGATTCTGATTGTCGACGACGACCCAGACCTGCTCGACGCCCTGGTCGAACAGCTGGCGCTGCATGACGAATTCGAGGTCGCGGCGGTCGATACCGGAGCCAAGGCGGTGCAGACGGCGCGCACCACGCCGCCCGATCTCGTCATCATGGATGTCGGCCTGCCCGATACCGACGGCCGCGAGGCGGTCCGCATGCTGCGCAAGAGTGGCTTTCGCGCCCCGGTCATCATGCTGACCGGGCACGATACCGATTCCGACACCATCCTTGGGCTGGAGTCCGGGGCCAACGACTATGTGCAGAAGCCGGTGCGCTTCGCCGTGCTGCTGGCGCGCATCCGCGCCCAGCTGCGCCAGCACGAGGCCAGCGAGGACGCGGTGTTCTCGATCGGGCCGTACAATTTCCGGCCCGGCGCCAAGATGCTGGTCGGCGCCAACGCCAAGAAAGTGCGGCTGACCGAGAAGGAAACCTCGATCCTGCGCTTTCTCTACCGCGCCGGCCCCCACGCGGTGTCGCGCGAGACGCTGCTGCAGGAAGTGTGGGGCTACAATTCCGGCGTCACCACCCACACGCTGGAGACCCACATCTACCGGCTGCGGCAGAAGATCGAGAAGGACGCGGCGCATCCCGCGATCCTCATCACCGAGGCCGGCGGCTACAAGCTGGTGCCGTGATGGCCTGTCCGTGCCCGAGGGCCCATGTCGATCCATGACGACCTTGCCGCGCTGGAGCGCGTCGCGCTGTTGCGGCTGCTCGGCCGCGAGGCGCTGCGCATGCTGGCGGTCGGCTCGGAGACGCAGCGCGTGCATCGCGGCGATACGCTGTTCCGCGAAGGCGACGCCGCCGATTGCGGCTACGCGGTGCGCGACGGCGCGCTGCGGCTGACCGACGCGCAGGGCGGCGAGCGCCGCGCCGGGCCCGGCGCGCTGATCGGCGAGACCGCGCTGATCATCGAGGTGCCGCGCGACGCCACCGCCCTCGCCGAGGAAACCTCGACGGTGATACGCATCAGCCGCAGCCTGTTCCAGAAGGTGCTGGAGAGCGACGCCGAGGCGGCGGTGCGGCTGCGCGAGGCCTTCGCCGCGCGCACCACGCAGATAACCGCCGAGATCGCGGCGGTCAGGGCGCGGCTAACACAGCACAAAGATTAATTCCTAGGGCGACAGCATGTCTCGTCTGTTCATATTTGCCGACGAAGCTGGGTGTTTTAATTTCAGCAGAGCCCAAGGTGCCAGTCGATACTACATAGTTTGTACTATTTCGTCGGATTCTTGCCACGCACTCGCTGCTGATCTGATCCAACTTCGTAGAGAGCTTATTTGGGATAAGGCCCCCATAGGGGAGTATTTCCATTGTTCAGAAGACAAACAACAAATACGAAATAGGGTGTTCGAGTTACTTCAAAATCATAATTTTTCTGTTCAGGCTACAATTATGGAGAAATCAAAAGCCCTTCCTCATATCAGATCAAGCAATCATGGTTTTTACCAATATGGTTGGTTTTATCATTTCAAATATGCAGCACCAAAAATAATAGGACGAGCTGCCGAACTGCAAATTACAACAGCCTCAGTTGGTACTCGCAGAGGACAAACCCATTTTACGTCAGCAGTGAATGACGTGATTCAGCAAGTAGTCAGAAATAAAAAGTGGGCAACCAATTTTTGTAGATCAATTGCAGACCCGTGCTTGCAAGCGGCTGATTACTGTACTTGGGCCATACAGAAAAAATGGGAATCAAACGACACTCGGTCGTACGATCTAATAAAAAATAAAATTGTCCATGAAGTGGACATGTGGGCGCACGGCACTACCCATCATTATTAGAATAGTACACGACCCGACTTCCAAGCTATCCGGTAGGAAGTACCCGAGGGCGCTTGTCGCAAGGAGCCGGGTCGCGGAGTTATTCCAGAAATGACAATGCTAAAATAACACCGAGCAATGTGCATGTGAATCCCTAGAAGGGAATATATTTTCTTGTTGATTTACAAAATGTTAGGGACGGCGCGCGCTCACAGCTCCAGCACGGTGGTGACCGGCACGTGGTCGGACGGCCGCTCCCAGCCGCGCGCGCGGCGCGCGACGTGGAACCCGCCGACGCGCCCGGCCAGCGCCGGCGACACCCAGATGTGGTCGAGGCGGCGGCCGCGGTCGGCGGCCTGCCAGTCGGCGGCGCGGTAGCTCCACCAGGTGTAGAGCTTCTCGCTCAGCGGCACCCTGGCGCGCGCCACGTCGATCCAGCCGCCGCGGTCGCGCACGGCGAGAAGCTTCTCGCATTCGAGCGGCGTGTGCGAGACCACGTCGAGGAGTTGCCGATGCGACCACACGTCGTGCTCGTGCGGCGCGACGTTGAGGTCGCCGACCAGCACGTGATGATCGGCATCGCCCGGATGCAGCTCGGCGCAGTCGCGCATCTCGTCGAGGAAGGCGAGCTTGTGGGCGAATTTCGGATTTGAAGCGGGGTCGGGAATGTCGCCGCCGGCCGGCACGTAGAAATTATGCAGCGTCAGCGGCCGCGCCAGCCCGGCGCGCGCGCCGAGCATCACCGAGACGTGGCGCGAATCGAGGTTGTCGCAGAAGGTGCGGATGTTGGTGGCCTCGAACGGCAGACGCGATAGCACCACCACGCCGTGATAGCCCTTCTGCCCGTTGAGCGCGACGTGCTCGTAGCCGAGCCGCTTGAAACGCTTGAGCGGAAACTTGTCGTCGGGACACTTGGTTTCCTGCAGGCACAGGATGTCGGGCCGCACCGCCTTGACGAATTTCGCCACCAGCTCGATGCGCAGCCGCACCGAATTGATGTTCCAGCTCGTGATGGTCAGGGACATGCCGGGGAATGCACCCGCGCCGCGCGCGCGTCAGTTGCGGTAGTTGGTGTAGTCGATCTTGAACAGCGCCGGATCGAGCTTCTTCGAGAAGTCGAGGTTGTAGACCGCGACGGTGGTATCGTAACCCTGCGGATCGGTCACCGTCCACTGCTTGAGCTGGAGGTCCTTGGCGCCGAGCATCATCATCAGGCGGCTGGTGCCGATCAGCGCCTGCTTCTCCTCGATCACCACGGTGACGAACATATCGTCGCCCGATACGCCGACCAGGTTGGTGTCGCGCACGAGGTCGATGCGGTCGGACAAGAGATAGCGCAACGGTGTCTGCGATAGCGGGTAGAGATCCTGCGTCGCCAGCTTGCGGTCGCGCACGATCACCGAGGAGCCGTCGGCGACGACATCGATCGGCGACGGCGGATCGTATTCAAACCGCACCTTGCCCGGCTTCTGGATGTAGAAGTCGCCGGTGGTGCGGCCGCCGTCGGGGCCGATCTGGACGAAATTGCCCGACAGCGATCCCAGCGAGGACAGGTAGGCGCTGACCTTGCCGGCCAGCGCGCGCTGGCCGGCGTCGAGCGTGCCGGGCGTGGCCAGCGGGCGCGGGCCCGGCAGCACCGGCGTCGGCGGGGTTGCGGAGCGCTGGGCCATGGGGGGCGCCGCCGGGATGGCAATCGGCGGCGTCGGGCGTTGGCTGTTCTGGGCGAACGCGATGTCGCGCGCCCTGGGGGCGGGCCGCGGGATGGGAATGGCGTCCTGGGCCCGAGCCGGCAGGCCCGGACCGATGGCCACGCCCGCCATCACGAGAGCGGCCGCCGCGCGCCGGGCGCGCGCGGTGGAGGCTGCCCGAATCGCGACGCCGAACAAGGAAACCTGCGGACAATACAGCAAGATACGTGGTTCCGTCGTCGTGAATGGAGCCCGGCATCGGCGTGGCCGGCACGCACAGAGTCCGTGGCCGGCACGCACAGAGTCAATATTCCAGAATCAATATTCCAGAGCATAGTCCAGAGCGTGATTCATCCGAAAACCGGTTCCCGCGCGGTCGCGGACACTGGGTGCTTCGGATCGGAGCGCGCTCTAGCCCGGCGCTGTGGCGATTTGGCGGCGTTCGAATCGGCCGGCGGCGCATTATCGCAGGTCAGGCCGGGTGAGAGAATGTGGAAAAAAGCGCCCGCTCGGACCTAATACCGGCCGCCATCCTCCTCGCCGATCAGGATCTCGCGCTTGCCGGCGTGGTTGGCCTGGCCGACGATGCCTTCCTCCTCCATCCGCTCCATGATGGTGGCGGCGCGGTTGTAGCCGATCTGCAGCCGGCGCTGGATGTAGCTGGTCGAGGCCTTGCGGTCGCGCTTCACGATCTGCACCGCCTGGCTGTAGAGATCGTCGGCGCCGCCGCCCATGGCGGTGGCGTCGAACAGCGCGCCGTCCTCGCCTTCCTCTTCCTCCGCGGTGACCGCTTCGAGATATTGCGGCACGCCCTGCGCCTTGAGGTGGCGCACCACCTTCTCGACCTCGTCGTCGGACACGAACGGCCCGTGCACGCGGCTGATGCGGCCGCCGCCGGCCATGTGCAGCATGTCGCCCTGGCCCAGGAGCTGCTCGGCGCCCTGCTCGCCGAGGATGGTGCGGCTGTCGATCTTCGAGGTGACCTGGAACGAGATGCGGGTCGGGAAGTTGGCCTTGATGGTGCCGGTGATGACGTCGACCGAGGGCCGCTGCGTCGCCAGGATGACATGCAGGCCGGCGGCGCGCGCCATCTGCGCCAGGCGCTGCACCGCGCCCTCGATGTCCTTGCCAGCGACCATCATCAGATCGGCCATCTCGTCGACGATGACGACGATGAAGGGCAGCGGTTCGAGATCGAGCTGCTCCTCCTCGTAGATCGCCTTGCCGGTTTCCTTGTCGAACCCGGTGTGCACGGTGCGCGTCAGCTCCTCGCCGCGCGCCTTCGCCTCGACGAGCCGCGCGTTGTAGCCGTCGATGTTGCGCACGCCGAGCTTGGCCATCTTCTTGTAGCGCTCCTCCATCTCGCGCACCGCCCATTTGAGCGCGACCACCGCCTTCTTCGGATCGGTGACGACCGGCGTGAGCAGGTGGGGAATGCCGTCATAGACCGACAGCTCGAGCATCTTGGGATCGACCATGATGAGCCGGCACTGGTCCGGCCTGAGCCGGTACACCAGGCTGAGAATCATGGTGTTGATCGCGACCGACTTGCCCGAGCCGGTGGTGCCGGCGATCAGGAGATGGGGCATGCGCGCCAGATCGACGATCACCGGATCGCCGCCGATGGTCTTGCCCAGGCACAGCGGCAACTTGGCCACCGAGTCGCCGTAGTCTCGGGTGGCGAGCAGTTCGCGCAGGTAGACCTTCTCGCGATGCGGATTGGGCAGTTCGATGCCGATGGCGTTGCGCCCCGCCACCACCGCGACGCGCGCCGACACCGCGCTCATCGAGCGGGCGATGTCGTCGGCAAGCCCGATGACGCGCGACGACTTGATGCCGGGCGCGGGCTCCAGCTCGTACAGCGTCACCACAGGGCCGGGATGGGCGTTGGCGATCTCGCCGCGCACGCCGAAATCCTGCAAGACCCCTTCGAGCATCTTGGCGTTGTCGGCGATGATGTCGGCGCTCAGCGTGGTGCGCTCGGAGGCCTTTGGCGCGGTCAGCACCGACAGCGGCGGCAGCACGAACTTGCCGGAGGTCCTGGCCTTGACGGGGCGCGGCCGGCGCGGCGCGCGCACCGGCTCGGCGTCCTCCTCCTCGTCTTCCGCTTCTTCCTCATTGGCGTCGGTCTCGAAGCCGCCATGCGCCGGCTGCAGCGGCGCATGGCCGCCGAGCCGCGGCTCGCAGCGCTCGAAGCGGGCGCGCTTGACCGCGGCGCTGTCGCCGCCGACCAGCCAGCCATAGAGGTGCGCGAACAGCCGCGTCAGGCGGGCCTTCGCGCTCAGGAGTTCGTGGACGATGAAGCCCAGCGACACCGAGCGGCGGTCGTCATGGTCGGCGGCCTCCTCGTCGTCCTCGTCGAGGCGGACCGGACGCCGCGCGGCATCCTCGTCTTCGTCGTCTTGCGCGCCGGCGCCGCTCGCGAACACGAAGGTCGCGAAGGTAATGGCGCCGAGCACGAGGCCGAGCCCGAGCCGCTGCAGCCAGCCCGGCGGGCCCAGCACCATCGCCGGCACGCGCACCAGCGCATCGCCGATGACGCCGCCGAGCCCGGTCGGCAGCGGCCATTTCACGGGAGCCGGCCAGCAGGCGGCGAACCCCGCCGCGCTGGCGAGCGCGAGAATCCAGCACGCCAGACGCAGCGCCTCGCGGTCGAACGGACGGTGCATCACCATGCGCCAGCCCCAGGTCGCGACCGGCAGCACGATCATGATGGCGCCCAGCCCGAAGATCTGCATCATCAGATCGGCGCCGATGGCGCCGGCATAGCCGAGCAGATTGCGGATCGGATGCGAGGTGGCGTGGCTCAGGCTCGGGTCCTGCACCGACCAGGTCATCAGCGCCGCGGCCATGGCGGCGGCAAGCCCGATCAGGCCGAGCCCGGCCAGCTCGCGCATCCGGCGCATCAGCATGTCGCGGATCTGCTCGGGCAGATAGCCGAGGATCGGAAGGCTGCGTTCGATCGCTGGCATGTCAGTGGCTTCCCGTCATTTCGTTCGCCGCCATTATCCCAGCACCCCCACCAGACGCCGCAGCGCCTCGGCGGTGATGTCGCTGTCCTGCACCAGCGCGACGCGGATATAGCCGTCGCCCGGATTGCCGTCCGGCGCTTTCGCGCGCGCCAGGTAGCTGCCCGGCACCACGCGCACGCCGGCCTGCTTCCACAGGCGCAGCGCCGCCGCCTCGTCGCCGCCCTGCGCGCTGACATCGAGCCACAGGCAGAAGCCGCCGGCGGGGCGATGATAGCCATAGCGGCCGCCGAGGATGGCGTCGGCCAGCGCGAACTTCTCGGCATAGCGGCGGCGGTTGTCGGCGACGTGCGCCTCGTCCTGATAGGCCGCGACCGCGACATGCTGGGCCGGCACCGGCACCTGCGGCGCGACGATGTTGCGCAGCTCATGAAACGAGGCGATGAAGCGTCTGTCGCCGGCGACGAAGCCGACCCGCAGGCCCGGCAGGTTGGAGCGCTTCGACAGCGACTGGAACGCGACGACGTTGGCGAAGTCGCCGCCCGCCACCGCAAGCATGCTGCTTGGCGCCTCGCCGGTGTAGATTTCCGAATAGCACTCGTCGCTGAACACCAGAAAGCCGAAGCGCTCGGCGAGCCCTCTGAGACGCGCGAAATAGGCCGGCGACGCCACCGATCCTTGCGGGTTGGCGGGGGAGGCGATGTAGAAGGCGAGCGTGCGCGCCAGCAGTGTTTCGTCGAGCGCGTCGAGGTCGGGCAGGAAGCCGGTGTGGCGGGTCGCCGGCAACAGCACCGGCTCGCAGCCGGCGGCCTGGGCCGCGACCAGATAGGCCGGATAGAACGGGTTCGGCATCAGGATCGCGGGACGCCCGGCGCGCTCGCCAAGGAAATTGCGCGCCGCGAGCGCGGCATAGAACAGCCCTTCGCGGGAGCCGTTGAGCACGAGAATCTCGGTTTCGGGATCGACCGCGCGGGCCAGGGCGAAGCGGCGCGTCAGCCAGCCGGCGGCGGCGCGGCGGAACGGCTCGATGCCGCGCGACAGCGGATAGCGGCCGAACTCGGCGATGTGGCCGGCCAGCACCGGGGCGACGAAAGGCGGCACCGGGTGCTGCGGCTCGCCGACGGCGAGGCTGATCACCGGCTGGCCCGGCTCGGTGGTGCCCAAAAGCGCCGCCAGCCGCGCAAACGGCGAGCGTTCCCCGAGCCGGAAGCCGGGGACGGCGGAAGCCGGAGAAGGGGCCGAACCAACCATCGATACTCGCGGCGTGACAGGACGGACGGCGCGCGCAAAGGGGGCGCAACGCGCGTCAGCCCCCGGGAATGCGCGGGCGCCGGAGGCATCCCACACCTTAGGCGGGGCGAGGTTAAGACCCGATTAACCATCGGCGCGCCGGGACGCTCGCGGGCGCTGAAAAATGAAGGGCCCCGGCATTTATACCGGAGCCCTTCGACGGCGGGGCGTTTGCCGGGGGTTGCCCCGACCGCTGGCACGGAACGGGAGGCTTTGCGTCCCGTGCCGCTCCTGTCGCCCTACATGTTGTAGGCGCGTTCGGTGTGGTCGGTGAGGTCGAGGCCCTCGCGCTCTCTCTCGATGCTCGGGCGCAGGCCGACGATGACGTCGATCACCTTGAGGATGATCGCCGTGCCGACGCCGGACCACACCAGCGTGGTCAGCACCGCCTTGCCCTGCGCGATCATCTGCGTGACCATGTCGTAGTCGCCGACCTTGCCCGCGACATAGTCCATGATGCCGGTGCCGCCGAGCGCCGGGCTGACCAGGATGCCGGTGCCGAGCGCGCCGATGATGCCGCCGACGCAGTGCACGCCGAACACGTCGAGCGAGTCGTCGTAGCCGAAGGAGTTCTTCACCACGGTGACGAAGAACAGGCAGGCCACGCCGACGACGAGGCCGAGCACGATCGCGCCCATCGGACCGGCATAGCCCGCCGCCGGCGTGACCGCGACGAGGCCCGCCACCGCGCCGGACAGCGCGCCGAGCACCGAGGGATGGCCCTTGGTGATCCATTCGGCGAACATCCACGACAGCGCCGCCGCCGCGGTGGCGACGAACGAGTTGGTCATGGCGAGCGCCGCGCCGCCGGTGGCCTCGAGGTTGGAGCCGGCGTTGAAGCCGAACCAGCCGACCCACAGCAGCGAGGCGCCGATCATGGTCATGGTCAGCGAATGCGGCGCCATCAGGTCGCGGCCGTAGCCGATGCGCTTGCCGACGAGCAGCGCGCCGATCAGGCCGGCGATGCCGGCGTTGATGTGCACCACGGTGCCGCCGGCGAAGTCGATGGCGCCCCACAGGAACACCTGGCCGGCGTCGGCCATCACCTCGTCGAGCTTGGCCTGGGCCGCGGTCTTGGCGGCGGCGTCGGCGGCGTCCGCGACGGCTTTCGCCGCCTCGACGATGGCGTCGGGGCCGGCCCAGTACCACACCATGTGCGCGATCGGCAGATAGATCAGCACCAGCCACAGCGGAATGAACAGCGCGATGGCCGCGAACCGCATGCGCTCGGCGAACGCGCCGACGATCAGCGCCGGCGTGATCGCCGCGAACGTCATCTGGAAGCAGACATAGATCAGCTCGGAGATGTTGGAGCCGGCGGTGAAGGTCGCCGCCATCGAATCCGGCGTGACGCCGGCAAGGAACGCCTTGGAGAGGCCGCCGATATAGGGCGAGCCGCCGGTGAAGGCGAGGCTGTAGCCGAACAGCGCCCACAGCACGACGACGACGCACACCGTGTAGAACACGTGCATCAGCACCGAGAGCATGTTCTTCGAGCGCACCAGGCCGCCATAGAACAAGGCAAGGCCGGGAATGGTCATCAGCAGAACGAGCACGGTCGAGGTCAGCATCCAGGCGTTGTCGCCCTTGTTGACGGTGGGCGCGGCATAGGCCGCGGTGGCGGCGGTGAGGCCGACGGCAAGGGCGGCCAATCCCGCGCGGTATGGACGTGAAAACGTCATAGGTGTTGCTCCTGTTGGAAGGGAAATTCGCGCGCTCACAGCGCCGCGTCGTCGGCCTCGCCGGTGCGGATGCGCACGGCGTGGTCGAGGTTGATGACGAAGATCTTGCCGTCGCCGATCTGCCCGGTCTTGGCCGCGGCGGCGATCGCCGTGACGGTCTGCTCGACCTGGGTGGAGGCGATGGCGACCTCGATCTTGATCTTGGGGAGGAAGCTCACGGCGTATTCGGCGCCGCGGTAGATTTCGGTATGGCCCTTCTGCCGGCCATAGCCCTTGACCTCGGTGACGGTGAGGCCGTGGACGCCAATGCCGGTCAGCGCGTCGCGGACCTCTTCCAGTTTGAATGGCTTGATGATGGCCATAACGATCTTCATCGGTTCTATCCCTGCTCAAGGCCCGGCTCGGAAATACGGCCGGGCGGTCTCAGCCAAGCTTTCACCACGCGAAGAAGTCGGCCCCGCGGGCCCAGCTGAGGGAATAGAATCAAACCGCGTGCCAACTGCCGCGCATTTGCTAACGGATTATGAATCCAGAACTTTTTGCGGCGCAAAAGAGGAGCGCGGCGAGCAGGCGGCGCCGCCGCTCAAATCCTCATCAGGATTGCCTAGATTTCAGGCGGCAACAGAAAGCCGCCGCATTCCTGCCTATCCGAACAGCAAAAAGGCCGGCCTCGCGGCCGGCCTTCGATGGTGACGTATTACGGATTCCAAGCGGCGCCTGGCGCGCCTACTGCAGCGCCTCGCCGTGCTGGGTGATGTCGAGGCCTTCCATCTCGTGGTCGGGTCCGACGCGCAGCGGCACCAGCGCGCCGACCACCTTGAGCAGCACGAAGGTCGCGGCGCCCGACCAGACGAGCGTCACCGCGACGCCGTAGAGCTGGATCAGGAGCTGGCGCGGGTTGCCCTCGATCAGGCCCGCGGTGTCGCCGATCGCGGCGGTGGCGAACACGCCGGCAAGCAGCGTGCCGATCAGGCCGCCGATGCCGTGGACGCCGAACACGTCGAGCGAATCGTCATAGCGCAGGCGCTGCTTGAGCGCGGTGCAGGCCCAGAAGCAGACACCGCCGGCGATCACGCCGATCACCAGCCCGTGCCAGGGCGCGACGAAACCCGAGGCCGGCGTGATGGTGCCGAGCCCGGCCACCGCGCCGGAGATCATGCCGAGCACCGAGGGCTTGCGGCGCGAGGCCCATTCGATCGCGGTCCAGGTCAGCGCGCCGGCGCAGGCCGCAAGGTGCGTCGCGGTGATGGCGAACACGGCGCGCGAACCGATGCCGAGCGCCGAACCGCCGTTGAAGCCGAACCAGCCCACCCACAACAGCCCGGTGCCGATCACCGCCAGCGACAGGTCGTAGGGCGACAGGTTCTCCGAGCCGTAACCGCGCCGCGCGCCCATCACCAGCGCGGCGACGAGGCCGGCGACGCCGGCGTTCAGATGCACCACGGTGCCGCCGGCGAAATCGAGCACGCCCGCGCTCTGCAGGAAGCCGCCGCCCCACACCCAGTGCGCCAGCGGCACATAGACGACGGCGAACCAGCCGAACGAGAACAGCACATAGGCCGAGAACCGCATGCGGTCGGCCACGGAGCCGGCGACCAGCGCCACCGTGATGATGGCGAAGGTCATCTGGTAGAGCATGAACAGCGCCTCGGGGATGGTCTTGGCCGCCGGGTTGACGCTTTCCATGGTCATGCCGCCGAGGAACAGCCGGTCGAGCGTCCCGAGCCACGGCCCGTCGCCGACGAAGCTGAGGCTGTAGCCGAACGCCACCCACAGCACCGACACCATCGCGACCGCGGCAAGGCTCTGCGCCATGGTGGCGAGCACGTTCTTCTTGCGCACCATGCCGGAATAGAACAGCGCCAGGCCCGGAATCGTCATCATCAGCACCAGCGCGGTCGCGACGATCATCCACGCCGTGTCGGCCGGATCGATCTTGCTCGCGCCCTGCGCCAACGCCTGCGGCGCCGCCAGCAGCATCAGGCCCGCCCCCAGCGCGGTCGGCGCGGCAACGCCGCGCGCGCGGCGCATCATCGCCGTCATCATCATCCCCAGGCCCCCCATGACATAATGAGCTAAATCGCCGTGCCTATAGCGCGTCGTTGTTGGTTTCGCCGGTGCGGATGCGCAGCGCGGTGTCGATCGGCGTGACGAAGATCTTGCCGTCGCCGATCTGGCCGGTGCGCGCCGCAGCGCTGATGGCGGCCACCACGCGGTCGGCGAGCTCCGAGGCGGCGGCGATCTCGACCCGCAGCTTGGGCAGGAAGGTCACGACATATTCGGCGCCGCGGTAGATTTCGGTGTGGCCCTTCTGGCGGCCGTAGCCCTTGACCTCGGTCACCGTCATGCCGTGCACGCCGATGGCGGTGAGGGCCTGGCGCACCTCGTCGAGCTTGAAGGGTTTGATGATGGCAACGATCAGTTTCATGGTTCCACCCAGCCTCGCCCCCCGCGGCCAGCGCGGCGGATTTGTTGTTTGCATCCGGGCATGCACGGGAAAAAATCCCCCACCGCCGCTTCGTTCGGCAGGGTGCGCAATTCCGAGGCTGTTTTTCTGCCTGCGAATGCGGCGGTTTGCAAATACCAGGCTGCACGAATTGTAGGCATTGCGCCGCGCTTTTCGGCAACGACGCGGAGGAAAACCCTTCAGGTCTTTTCCTTGCGCAGCCGGATCATGCCTTCCTGCGCCACCGAGGCCACCAGGCGGCCGTCGCGGGCGAAGATCAGGCCGCGGCCGAGCCCGCGGCTGCAGCCGGTGGTCGGGCTGTCCTGGCTGTAGAGCAGCCAGTCGTCGGCCCGGAACGGGCGGTGGAACCACAGCGCGTGATCGAGGCTGGCCGCCATGATGTCCTTGGCGAACAAGGTGCGGCCGTGCGCCGCCATGGCGGCGTCGAGGATCGACATGTCGGAGGCGTAGGCCAGCGCGCAGCGGTGGATCGCCGGATCGTCCGGCAGCGCGGTGCGGACGCGGAACCAGATGTTGCAGCGCGCGTCGGTGAGCTTCTTGCCGAAATAGCGCTCGATCTCCACCGGCCGCAGCTGCAGCAGGCGCTCCTCCTGGAGATAGCGGCGGAACGGCTCCGGCACCACCTCCATGATCTTGCGCTCCATCTCCTCGTTGCCGATCAGGTCGTCGGGTCCCGGCACGTCCGGCATCGGCATCTGGTGCTCGATGTCGGATGGCTCCTCGCGGTGGAACGACACCATCATCGAGAAGATGGCCTCGCCATGCTGGATCGCGGTGACGCGGCGCGTGGTGAAGCTCTTGCCGTCGCGCAGGCGGTCGACCTCGAAGATGATCGGCACCTTGGGATCGCCCGGCAGGATGAAATAGGCATGCAGCGAGTGCGGCGCGCGGCCCTCGACGGTGCGGCACGCCGCCACCAGCGCCTGGCCGATGACCTCGCCGCCGAAAATGCGCTGCCAGCCGACCTGCGGACTGCGGCCGCGGAACATGTTGACCTCGATAGTCTCCAGATCGAGGATCGACAGCAGGTTGAGCGGAGCGGACATGAGCGGTCTGGCTGGAGGTGCGGGGCTCTCATCAGTCGCGGCTTGGCGCGGGAAGTCAAGATCGCGCCGCCGCGGAGCTGATGCTACAATCCGCGCCAGCGGATGCGCAAAACGACGTGGAAAGCCAGCATGACCCGGCCCAACAGCATTGTCATCGGCGGCGGCGCGTTCGTCGGCCTCACGCTGGCGCTGGCGCTGCGCCAGGGGCTGGGCGACGCGGTCGACGTCGTGGTGGCCGACCCGGCGCTGGCGCAGCGCCCGAGCCGCGATCCGCGCGCCTCCGCCATCGTCGCCGCCTGCCGGCGGCTGTTCGAGGCGGTCGGGGTCTGGGACGAGGTCGCTCCCACCGCGCAGCCGATCCTCGACATGGTGATCACCGACAGCCGGGTCGAGGACGCCACGCGCCCGGTGTTCCTGACCTTCGCCGGCGAGGTCGAGCCGGGCGAGCCGTTCGCCCACATGGTGGAGAACCGCTACCTGATCGACGCGCTGCAGACCCATGCGCTGGCCGCTGGCGTCGACCTGCGGCCGTGCGCGGTGACCGGCTTCACCAGCCGGTCCGATGGCGTCACGGTGGATCTTGGCGACGGCACCGTGGTCGAGGCGAGCCTCCTGGTGGCGGCCGATGGCGCGCGTTCGGCGTTGCGCGAGCGCGCCGGCATCGCCACCAACGGCTGGGACTACGATCAGGCCGGCATCGTGGTGACGGTCGAGCACGAGCGCGACCACAAGGGCTGCGCCGAGGAACATTTCCTGCCCGCCGGGCCATTCGCCATCCTGCCGCTCAAGGGCCGCCGCTCCTCGCTGGTGTGGACCGAGCGGCGCGCCGAGGCCGAGCGCATCGTGGCCATGCCGGCCGACGAATTCCACCGCGAGCTTGAGCAGCGCTTTGGCCTGCACCTTGGCGAGGTGCGGGCCGTGGGCGCGCCGAAATCGTTTCCGCTCGGCTACTTCGTGGCGCGCTCGTTCGTCGGCGAGCGGCTGGCGCTGGTCGGCGATGCCGCCCACCTCATCCATCCGATCGCCGGACAGGGGCTCAATCTCGGGCTCAAGGACATCGCCGCGCTCGCCGAGGTCATCGTCGACGCGGCGCGGCTCGGCATCGATCCGGGACAGGCCGACGTGCTGGAGCGCTACCAGCGCTGGCGCCGCTTCGACACCATGGCGATGGGGGTTGCCACCAACAGCCTCAACCTGCTGTTCTCGAATCACTCGCTGGTGCTGCGCGCGGTGCGCGACATCGGCCTCGGCGTGGTCGATCGCATCGCCCCGCTGAAAAGCGTCTTCATCCGCCAGGCGGCAGGATTGTCGGGCGAAGTGCCGCGGCTGTTGCGCGGCGAGGGCCTGTGATCGCCGGCAGGCCGCCGACCCACGCATCCATGCGATGTCGCCATGGAGGCTGGATCGCCGGGTCGATGACAAAATAAAATCAGTCGATCTTGCGGGCTTCCTCGGGAAGCATGATCGGGATGCCGTCGCGTATCGGGTAGGCGAGCTTGGCGGCGCGCGAGATCAGTTCCTGCCGCGCGGCGTCGAATTCCAGCGGCCCCTTGGTGACCGGGCACACCAGGATTTCCAGCAGCTTGGGGTCGACCGTGCCCTCGTGGCGCGGGTTCACGGAAGAAGTCTCGGGCATCGGCGGCTCCATCGCAGCGGAATGTCGTCACCTGCTCATAGCGCGTCCCGCGCGAAACAGCATCCCGTTTTCGCAAGGGGGGAGGGCGCGGCGAAATTCGTTTTGGAAAAAAGCTACTGCAGCGAGGATTCGCCGCTTGAGGCGGTCTTCTTCTTGGCGAGGTCCATCTGGGTGACGGCGACGAGGATTTCGGCGCGGGTCTTGAGGTCGGGGGCTTCCAGGAGCGCCTGCTTCTCGGCCGGGCCATAGGGCGACATCATCGCCAGCGCGTTGACGAGAGCCTCGTTGGGCGCCTGCTCGATGCCGTCCCAGTCGGCCTTGAGATTGTTGGCGTCGAGATATTCGGTCAGCGTCGCCAGCAGCGTGTCGCGGTCGACCGCCTCCTCGCCCTTGCGGGCGATGAAGTCGTCGGCGAACGGCTGATAGGTCACCTGACATTGCCGGTAGGGCGTGGTCACCGCCAGTTCCTCGACAATGCGGTAGCGCGCAATGCCGGTGAGTTCGATCAGGTAGCGGCCGTCGCCGGTCTCGGCGAACTGGGTGATGCGGCCGACGCAGCCGATGCGGAACAGCGCCGGCCGCTCCGGGTCGGCGTGGCGCGACTGGTCCGGCTGGATCATGCCGATCAGACGGTGGCCGTCGCGCAGCGCGTCGTCGATCAGGGCGAGATAGCGCGGCTCGAAGATGTTGAGCGGCATCTGGCCGCGCGGCAGCAGCAGCGCGCCCGGCAGCGGAAATACTGGAATGACCGGGGCGAGATCGCCGGGATGGCGATAGACGGCATTCATCGGCATCGTCGCATCTCCAAGGGACCGCGTGTGAACTCCCGGGCGTCAGGCGAACAGCACGGAGGAGAGTTTCTTGCGGCCTTCGATGGTGGCTTCGTCGGCGGCTCCCCACGCCTCGAAAAACTGCACAAGCTGCCTGCGCGCGCCGTCGTCGTTCCATTTGCGGTCGCGCCGGACGATGTCGATGAGATGCGACACCGCTTCGAGCCGCCGGTTGCCGGCATTGAGCGCCAGCGCCAGATCAAACCGGGTCTGGTGGTCGAGCGGGTTGGCGGCGAGCTTCTGTTCGAGGTCGGCCAGCGGGCCGAGCGATTTGGCCTGCTCGGCGATGTCGAGCATGGCTTGCGCGGCCGTGACGGCGGCGTCGCCTCGCTTGGCCTCTGGCACCAGCGCCAGCGTCTTGGTGGCGAGTTCGAGCGAGCCGGTTTCAATATAGCAGCGCGCCAGACCCGCGAGCGCGGTGATATTGCCGGCGTCCTCGCCGAGCACCTGGGCAAACAGTGCCGCCGCGGTTGCCGCATCGCCCTCCACCAGCGCGGCTTCGGCCTCCTTGAGGAGATCGGCGGCCGGGCCCGTCGGCGCGCCCTTGGTGAGGCGGTCGATGAACGCCGTGACCTGGCCTTCCGGCAGCGCCCCCATGAAGCCGTCGGCGGGCTGGCCGTTGGCGAACGCGATCACCGCCGGGATCGACTGGATGCCCATCTGCTGGGCCACCGCCGGGTGTTCGTCGATGTTCATCTTGACCAGCTTGACCCGGCCCTTGGCGGCGCGCACCGCCTTTTCGAGAATCGGCGTGAGCTGCTTGCACGGGCCGCACCACGGCGCCCAGAAATCGATCAGCACCGGCTGATGCTTCGATTCCTCGATGACGTCCGCCATGAAGGATTGGGTGGTGGTTTCCTTGATCAGCGTGTCGGCGGTCGCCGCGCCCCCGTCCTGCAACATCGTGTCCTTTGTCCTTTGTCGCGTCAGCGCGCAATTGCGCAAAAAAGCCGATACCGGTTTGGCGATGGGAATACGCGCCAGCCGCAAAAATGCTTTGCGGCCAAGCTCTATCACAGCCATCCGACCGGCTATAGATGGCGCCTCGTCATTGGTTTTCAATTGCCCGGGGGCGGACGGGGCCGGGAGGCGGATCGGAACGGGGCGTTGAGGACTGTTGCAATACCCGGCCGGTTTTGGCATAGGTTCCCGGCGCGGCCTGGCCCGCGCGCTGAAAGCTCGGATGCGGGTGTAGCTCAGGGGTAGAGCACAACCTTGCCAAGGTTGGGGTCGAGGGTTCGAATCCCTTCGCCCGCTCCAGTTTTTCAAAGACGTTCTTCTCAAAGACGTTCTTCTCAAAGACATCAATACGATAGCTAAGACGCGATAGCCAAGACGCGGCAGCCGATCCGGCTGAGCGCCTAGACCAGCGCCAGCTTGCGATCGATGGCGAGCAGCACCCGGTCAAGCTCGTGGCCGCGGCGCAGGATCAGTCCGCCGGCCGTGATCACGCTGTAAACGCCCTGCCGGCGCGCCAGGCGGGGCGCCTTCTCGATGCGGTAGATCGGCATGTCCGAGGCGCGGCGGAACACGGAAAACACCGCGCGGTCCCTGAGAAAGTCGATGGCGTAGTCGCACCATTCGCCGGCCGCGACCATGCGGCCATAGAGGTCGAGAATGCGGTCGAGTTCCCGCCGGTCGAAGGTGACCTGGTGTGGAGCGGACGAGCCATGGCCCTGTTCCGCTCCGGTCAACTCGCCCGGCTCGGTTTCGCCGGACATCGTGCTCATGCGGCGCCTCCTGTCGGATGCTTGTTCCCATGATCCTCCCAGTCGGGCCGACCCGCAAGGGCCGACAGCGATTCATGCGCAGCCGCGAGAGGCCGCCCGGCACGCCTGGGGGCCTTGCGCCGGTCCTCACGCCAACGTTAACGGATTCATAATACCGCCAAAATTCGGCCCCGCGCCCGCCCCGCTGCATTGCGATCTAACCCGAACTGCGATGGCTCGGTTCTGCCGTGCCGGATTCCTCAGCCCCCAGCCCCCTGGCGCGCGCGGGAACCGAGCCTGATCGCCGACGTCCCCAGGCTACCGCAACAAGCCTGCCGCAATCCCCCCATCACTTGCGGGCCAGCCGTGCTGGCCCGCTTTGCATTCCAGGCCTTCGGCGCACGAGAATCCGCCGTCCCAATGCGAGGGCGGGCTGCGGAAAACCAACCGTGCTGGATAAAAGCCTAATTCAGCTCGACATAGGCGGCACCGAGCATCGGACCCGGCGCATCAAGGCTGCCGCGCTGGATAAAGACGACGGCGGCATCGACGCCCTCGCTCCGGATGCTTTCCAGCGGCACGTCCCAGTTCGCCGTCGCGCCGTTCCAGTTGTCGATCTTGTGCCAGCGCCGCACCACATTGTGGTAGACCACCTGGCGGTCGCGGTTCTCGCCGCGCCCGATGCTGACCGCGATCTGGCGGGTCAGCGCGCAGATCCAGACCTCGCTGGCGGAGGCAGCCTTGGCTTGGCCGACCGCGACCTTGAGGCGGTCCTTGGCCAGCGACAGCGTCACCGGGACGGCGTCGTCACCAAGACGCGCCTCGCCGATCGCTTTCTCGATCCTGGCGCGATCGTTGCCGACCACCTGGACGCGGCCGTTGACGATCATCTGCGGCGTATAGACATCGCGGTCGCCGCGCGCGCGCGAATAGGCGCGCTGCCGCGCGGTAAAGCGCGGACTGGCCAGCGTGTCCTTCCAGCCGAGATAATCCCAGTAATCAACCGGCAGGCTCAGGGCGACGATCGACGGGTCGGCGGCGAGATCGCCCAGCAGACGGTCGGCCGGCGGGCATGACGAGCAGCCCTGGCTGGTGAACAGCTCGACCACCGTGCGCGTCGGAAGCCCGGCATGCGCCGGTTCGGCCCGCGCCGATGCCGGCGCGAACAGCCCGGCCACCATGAGGCCGAGCAGCATCATCGTCGTGATCCTGGCGCCGAATTTCGCGGCTGTGGCCGTGATCCTGGTCATCGTGCCGGTCGCCGCCGGCACCGCAGAGTCTGCCGATTCATGCATCCTCGATCACCCACCCCAGTGCATCATTTTAAAAGGCAACGTTTTTAAATTGAACTGCTTGTAAAGCGCATCTGGCCGTTTCGTGCAGGACAGTCCGGAAACAAACGTTTCTTGTCTTCCCGCATCACACGCAACACACGCATTACGCGCACATGAAAACTGAAAGCGCCGGCTTCAACCCGTGATGCATCAGCACCAACATGCCTTGCGCAAACAAAAAGGCGGCCCTTGATAGGCCGCCTTTCCATCACCTGCCACTCACTTCACGGTGAGGTCGGTTGTGATCACGCCGCCAGCTGGCGCAGCACGTAATGCAGGATGCCGCCGTTGCGGAAGTAATCGAGCTCGTCGAGCGTATCGATGCGGCACAGGAGCGGCACGCGCTTGAGCTGGCCATCGCCGGAGATGATCTCGGCCACCAGCTTCTGGCGCGGCTTCAGTTCGCCCTGCAGGCCGCGAATGGTGACCTGCTCGGCGCCGGTCAGTCCGAGGGAAGCCCACGACGTACCGTCCTCGAAGGTCAGCGGCAGCACGCCCATGCCGACCAGGTTGGAGCGGTGGATACGCTCGAAGCTCTGGCAGATCACCGCGCGCACGCCCAGGAGGCGCGTGCCCTTGGCGGCCCAGTCGCGCGACGAGCCGTTGCCATATTCGGCCCCGCCGAACACCACCAGCGGCACCTTGTCGGCCTGATACCGCATCGCCGCGTCGTAGATCGTCGTCGTCTCGCCGTCGGGCCAGTGCCGCGTCATGCCGCCTTCGGGGATGTTGCCGTCGGCGCCCTTGAGCATGTGGTTCTTGATGCGGATGTTGGCGAAGGTGCCGCGCATCATCACTTCATGATTGCCGCGCCGGGTGCCGTACTGGTTGAAGTCCGCCTGGCGCACCTGGTGGTCCGACAGATACTTGCCGGCCGGCGAGGTCAGCTTGATGGAACCGGCGGGCGAGATGTGGTCGGTGGTGATCTTGTCGCCGAACAGCGCGAGGATGCGCGCATCGATGATGTCGTCGACCGGCTCCGGCTCCTTCTTCATGCCCTCGAAGTACGGCGGATTCTGCACGTAGGTCGAGCTCATGTCCCACTTGTAGGTGTCGCTCGCCGCGGTCTTGATCTTGCGCCAGTTGGTGTCGCCCTTGAACACGTCGGCGTATTTCTTCTTGAAGATCGCCGAGGTGACGAACTTCTTGATGAAGGCGTTGATCTCCTTCGTGGTCGGCCAGATGTCGCGCAGATACACCGGCTTGCCGTCCTTGCCGGTGCCGATCGGATCGGTGGCGAGATTCTTCGTCACCGTGCCGGCGAGCGCATGGGCGACCACCAGCGGCGGCGACGCGAGGTAATTGGCCTGCACGTCGGGGCTGACGCGGCCCTCGAAGTTGCGGTTACCCGACAGCACCGCGGCCGCGATGATGCCGTTGTCGTTGATCGACTTGGAGATCTCCTCCGGCAGCGGACCGGAATTGCCGATGCAGGTGGTGCAGCCGAAGCCGACCAGGTTGAACCCCACCGCGTCGAGATCCTTCTGAAGGCCGGAGTTGGCGAGATACTCGGCCACCACCTGGCTGCCGGGCGCGAGCGACGTCTTCACCCACGGCTTGGCCTTCAGCCCCTTGGCCGCGGCCTTGCGCGCCAGCAGGCCGGCGCCGATCAGCACGCTCGGATTCGAGGTGTTGGTGCACGACGTGATGGCGGCGATGACGACGTCGCCATGGCCGAGGTCGTGCTTGCGGCCCTCGACCGGGAAGCGCTGGGTATGATCGACGGCCTTCTTGTATTCGGAGGTCAGCGCGGCGTCGAAACCGCTCGCCACCGTTTCCAGCGCCACGCGGCCTTCCGGACGCTTGGGTCCGGCGAGCGAGGGCTGCACGTCCTTCAGGTCGAGCACGATCGTTTCGGTGAACACCGGATCGCGCGACGCCGAGGTACGGAACAGGCCCTGCGCCTTGGCGTATTTCTCCACCAGCGCGACGCGCGCCTTGGCGCGGCCCGACGTCTTGAGGTAGTCGAGCGCGGCCTTGTCCACCGGGAAGAAGCCGCAGGTCGCGCCGTATTCCGGCGCCATGTTGGCGATGGTCGCCTTGTCGGCGACCGACAGGTGATCGAGGCCGGCGCCGAAGAATTCCACGAACTTGCCGACCACGCCCTGCTTGCGCAGCATCTGCGTCACGGTCAGCACGAGATCGGTCGCGGTGACGCCTTCCTTGAGCTGGCCCTTGAGCTTGAAGCCGACCACGTCGGGCAGCAGCATCGACAGCGGCTGGCCGAGCATCGCGGCCTCGGCCTCGATGCCGCCGACGCCCCAGCCGAGCACGGCCAGGCCGTTGACCATCGTGGTGTGCGAATCGGTGCCGACCAGCGAATCCGGATAGGCGACCGTGAAGGTGCCCTTCTTCTTGCCGATGGTGAGCTTCTGCTTCTTGGTCCAGACCGTCTGCGCCAGATATTCCAGGTTGACCTGATGGCAGATGCCGGTGCCGGGCGGCACCACGGAGAAATTCGAGAACGCCTGCTGGCCCCACTTGAGGAACTCGTAGCGCTCCTGGTTCTGCTTGTATTCTTCCGCGACGTTCTTGCCGAACGCCTTGTTGTCCCCGAAGAAGTTCACGATCACCGAATGGTCGATGACGAGATCGACCGGCACCAGCGGATTGATCTTCTGGGCGTCGCCGCCGAGCGCCTTCATGGCGTTGCGCATGGCGGCGAGATCGACCACCGCCGGCACGCCGGTGAAGTCCTGCATCAGGACGCGCGCCGGACGGAACGCGATCTCATGCTCGAGCTTTTTCTTCTTCAGCCACTTGGCGACCGCCTGGATGTCCGCCTTCTTGACCGAGCGGCCGTCCTCGTTGCGCAGCAGGTTTTCCAGCAGCACCTTCATGGAGAACGGCAGACGGGAGATGCCCTTGAGGCCGTTCTTCTCGGCCACCGGCAGGCTGTAATAGACGTAGGTCTTGCCCCCGGCCTTGAGGGTCTTGGCGCATTTGAAGCTGTCGAGCGAAGTCATGATCAGGAATCCCCCTTGATCGGTTCAGGAGATCGACCGTCAAGATCAGGACCGGGGAGCGGCTCTTGGGAACGCGACAGAAATGGCGGTATTTAAACACTGCCAGCCCTGATCGCGGGGCGCGACCTCCAATGTCCTGCAAGCGGCGCGGCCGATGCTGGATGGGGTGGCTTATAAGAAATTTTTTTATGCGCCGCCATACCAACAATGGTCTTTCGGAGTGCATGCCGGTGAACTTTACGGCATGACAGGCCGATGGGTTGGCACCATGACCGCGACGGGATGGCGATGCGGCTGACGGCAACGGGGCTGGTTTGCGTGCGCGGCGGGCGCGAGGTGTTCTCGGGCCTCGACCTTGCGGTTTGCGGCGGCGAGGCGCTGGCGATTACCGGGCGCAACGGCGCCGGCAAGTCGTCGCTGCTGCGCCTGTTGGCCGGGCTGATCCCGCGCGCCGGCGGCAGCCTAGAACTGAGCGGCGGCGACGGCGAACTGACGCTACCCGAGCAGGCGCACTATCTCGGCCACCACGACGCCCTCAAGCCGGCGCTCTCCGTGATCGAGAACCTCCTGTTCTGGCACGACTTTCTCGGCGGCGACGGCGCCGACCCGCAGCAGGCCCTGGCCGCTGTCGAGATCGACCATATCGCGGGCCTGCCGGCCGGCTACCTGTCCGCCGGGCAGCGCCGGCGGCTGTCGATCGCCCGCCTTCTCACGGTGCGGCGGCCGGTCTGGCTGCTCGACGAGCCGACCTCGGCGCTCGATACCGCCGCGCAGGCGACGCTCGCCGGCCTGATGACCGGCCATCTCGCCGCCGGCGGCCTGATTCTCGCCGCCACCCATGGGCCCCTCGGCCTGGCCGCGCCGCGCCGCCTGCATATCGGACCGCCGCTCGCAATTTCGACGGAGCCGGCATGACCGCGCTCGCCGCCCTGATCCAGCGTGAACTGCGCATCGCCCTGCGGGTCGGCGGCGGCGCGCTGATCGGCGTGCTGTTCTTTCTCACCGTGGTGGTGCTGATGCCGTTCGCGATCGGCCCGGACCTGGCGCTCTTGAAGCGCATCGGCCCGGCGATCCTGTGGCTCGGCGCCATGCTGGCGAGCTTGCTCACCCTCGACCGCCTGTTCACCGCCGATCACGACGACGGTTCGCTCGACATCATCGCCATGAGCCGGATGCCGCTGGAGATCACCTGCGCCGCCAAGGCGTTCGCCCACTGGCTCGCCTCCGGCCTGCCGTTGATCGTGGCGACCCCGATCCTCGGCCTGATGCTCAACCTCGACCCCGCCGCCACCACCGCGGTGGCGCTGACCTTGCTGATCGGCACCCCGGCGCTGACCTTCACCGGCATGATCGGCGCGGCGCTGGCGGTGACGCTGCGGCGCGGCGGCCTGCTCTTGTCGGTGCTGGTGCTGCCGCTCTCGATCCCGATCCTGATCTTCGGCGTCGCGGCCTCCAACGCCGCGGTGGTCGGGCCGACGCCGTTCGGCACGCCGTTCACCATCCTGGCCGCGCTGACGCTGACGAGCCTGGTGGTCGGCCCGTTCGCCGCCGCCGCCAGCCTGCGCCAGGGGCTGGACTGACCTTCCAAAAAACAAAGTTCTGCTTGATCCTGCTCAATTGCCGCGCAACCCGGGCCCCGGTATCACCTCCGCCATGACGCTGACCGAACTCGCCAATCCGACCCGGTTCCTCGCGCTGGTGGCGCGTCTGATGCCGTGGCTGACGGCCGCGACAGCGCTGCTGCTCATCGCCGGCCTCTATCAGACCTTCGCGGTGGCGCCCGACGACTACCAGCAGGGCGCCACGGTCAAGATCATGTTTCTCCACGTGCCGTTCGCCTGGCTCGCCATGTTCGGCTGGGCCATCATGAGCATCTCGGCGCTGGGCACGCTGGTGTGGCGCCATCCGCTCGCCGACGTCTCGGCCAAGGCGGCGGCACCGATCGGCGCCGCGTTCACCTTCCTGTGCCTGGTCACCGGCGCGCTGTGGGGCCGCCCGATGTGGGGCACCTATTGGGAATGGGACGCGCGGCTGACCTCGGTGCTGATCCTGTTCCTGATGTATCTCGGCGTCATGGCGCTGTGGCGCGCGGTCGAGGATCCGTCGCGCGCGGCGCGCGCGGCGGCGGTGTTCACGCTGGTCGGCGCCATCAACCTGCCGATCATCAAGTTCTCGGTCGACTGGTGGAACACGCTGCACCAGCCGGCCTCGGTGCTGCGCCTCGGCGGGCCGACCATCCACATGAGCATCCTGGCGCCGCTCATGGTGATGGCGCTGGCGTTCTCGCTGATGTTCGTGACGCTGCATCTGGCCGCCATGCGCAACGAGATCCTGCGCCGCCGCATCCGCACCCTGCATCTGATGCAGGCCGCCGCGCCACGCGCGGGTTGAGGAGAGAAGCGCCATGAACCTTGGCCAGCATGCCGGCTTCATCGTCGCCGCCTATGGCGTGGCGGTTATCGTCGTGACCGCGCTGATCGGCTGGATCGCCGCCGACTACCGCCGCCAGACCCGCACGCTGCGCCGGCTTGAGGCCAGCGGCATCACCCGCCGTTCGGCCGCCATCGCGCCGGCCGCCGGCACCGCGCCAAGCAGGGCCGCGCCGTGAGCGGGGCCGAGGCATCCGCGCCGGAAGCACGGCGGCGGTGGCTCGCGCTGATCCCGCTGGCGCTGTTCGCGGCGCTGGCGGCGCTGTTCTTCTTCCGCCTCGGCAGCGGCGACACCACCAGGATTCCTTCGGCGCTGATCGGCCGTCCGGCGCCCGACACCGCGCTGCCGCCGCTCGCAGGCCTGATGCGCGACGGCGTCGCGACGCCCGGCCTCGATGCCGCGACGCTCAAGGACCGCGTCAGCGTCGTCAACGTGTGGGCGTCGTGGTGCGTGCCGTGCCACGACGAGGCGCCGCTGCTGGTGGAGATGGCCAAGGACCCCCGCTTCCAGATCGTCGGCATCAACTACAAGGACACCGCCGACAACGCGCGCCGCTTCCTCGGCCGCTACGGCAATCCATTCGCCGCCGTCGGCGTCGACGCCAATGGCCGCGCCTCGATCGAGTGGGGCGTCTACGGCGTGCCGGAGACCTTCATTGTCGGCCGCGACGGCCGCATCGCGTTCAAGCTGGTCGGGCCGATCACCCCGGACAACCTCCAGCCGGTCCTGATGCGCGAGATCGACAAGGCGCTGGCCGCGGCCCCCTGACAATCACGAAAAGTTTTTGGACGTTTATCCGCCGTTCATGCGCCGGCCATTTCGCCGCCACGAACTGTAGTACAGTCGGGCCGCTGCAATTGAGCAGCGGGGACAGGCGTTTTCCCTATTTTGATCCGCATGCGGCGAAAACCCATGCACGCCCACCCCGATCGACCGTCCTGAGGAGGGACAACCCCCATGCGTCACGTCACGCTTGCCACCCTGACCGCCATCGGCCTGTTGTTCGCAGTGCCGGCGATGGCGCAGACGACCCAGCCCGCGCCCGCCACCAAGATGGCGCCCATGGCCCCGCCCAAGGCGGATTCGAAAATGGCGCCGATGGCGCCCAAGGATTCGAAGATGGCTCCCGCCAAGCAGGAGCTGCTCGACATCAACTCGGCCAGCGCCGCCGACCTCGAGGCCCTGCCGGGCATCGGCAAGGTACGCGCCGAGGCGATCATCAAGGGCCGCCCCTACAAGGGCAAGGATGAGCTGGTCGAAAAGAAGATCGTGCCCGATGGCGTCTACAAGGGCATCAAGGACAAGATCATCGCCAAGCAGCAGAAGTCGTAAGGACTCGCGTGAAGGCATCCCATCAAGCAGCGCGCCGGGCTTATTTTCCGGCGCGCCTGTCTTCCCTCGCCTGTCATGGCCGGGCCTGATCTCTCCGTCGTCATTGCCGGGCAACCGGGTTTCGCCAGCGGCGAGCCCGGCTGTAAACTTGACCCGGCAATCCAGCTCGCGAAACCGCAACGTCGCGGAGAAGCCCCATGGATGCGCGGGTCAAGCCCGCGCAAGACGAGGATGCATGGCGCGGGTCATGCTCGGGCCTGACAAGGAGGAGGGCCTCTCATTTCGTCACCACCGGGCTTGACCCGGTGGTCCATCGTCGAAGAACAGAATGGATTGCCGGGTCGAGCCCGGCAATGACGAGGAGGGGATTGCGCAGCAGTCTACTAGTCTAGGCGCCGCCGTCCGCCGGCTTCTCGTGACGCCTGAGCAGCGGATACTGCGCGGCGCCGAACAGCATGGTCAGCGGCAGCGCGCCGAACGCCTTGAACGCCACCCAGACATCGGTGGTCTGGGTGCGCCAGACGATCTCGTTGAGCACCGCCATGGCGAAGAAGAACAGCGCCCAGCGCAGCGTGAGCTGCCGCCAGCCCGCCGCGGTGAGGCTGAACACCTGGTCGAACACATGCGCGATCAGCGAGCGCCCGAATAGAAGCCCGCCCGCCAGCACCGCGCCGAACAGCGTGTAGATGATGGTCGGCTTCATCTTGATGAAGGTGTCGTCGTGCAGCGCCAGCGTCAGCGTGCCGAACACCAGGACGACGACGGCGGAGACGATCGCCATCACCGGCAAATGCCGGGTCAGCGCGTAGGAAACCGCCAGCGCCACGACGATGGCGACCATGAACGCGCCCGTCGCGACGAAGATATTGAATTTCGCGTTGGCGGCGAAGAATACCACCAGCGGCCCCAGTTCGGTCGCGAGCCTGAACAGCGGATGCGGCGCGGCTTTCTCACCCATCGCGCGTCACGCCTCGTCGTCGAGGCCGGCGATGGCGCGGGCGAAATCGCGCGCCGCGAATGGCGCCAGATCGTCGATTCCCTCGCCGACGCCGATGAAATGCACCGGCAGGCCGAACTTCGCCGCGATCGCGACCAGGATGCCGCCGCGCGCGGTGCCGTCGAGCTTGGTCATGGCAAGCCCGGTGACGCCCGCGGTTTTGCGGAACGCCTCGACCTGGGCCAGCGCGTTCTGCCCCACGGTGGCGTCGAGCACCAGGAGCACGGCGTGCGGCGCGCTGGCGTCGACCTTGCGGATGACGCGCGTCACCTTCTCCAGCTCGCCCATCAGCTCGGCCTTGTTCTGCAGCCGCCCGGCGGTGTCGATCAGGAGCACGTCGGTGCCCGCCTCCTTCGCCGCGGCCAGCGCGTCGAACGCCAGGCCCGCGGCGTCGGCGCCGTGCTCGCGCGCCACCACGGGCGCGTGCGTGCGCGCGCCCCAGATCTTCAATTGCTCGATGGCGGCGGCGCGGAAGGTGTCGCCGGCCGCCAGCATCACGGCGCGGCCCTCGGCGCGGAACTTCGCGGAAAGCTTGCCGATGGTGGTGGTCTTGCCGGAGCCGTTGACGCCGACCACGAGGATGACGAACGGCTTGCGGCCCGCGTCGATCGCGAGCGGCGCGGCGACCGGCGCCAGCGCGGTCTCGACCTCGGCGGCGACCACCGCCTTGACCTCGTCGGCGGAGATCGCCTTGTCGTAGCGGCCCCGCGCCACCGCGGCGGCGATGCGGGCGGCGACATCGACGCCGAGGTCGGCGCGCAAGAGCACCTCCTCGATGTCCTCGACCATCGCGCCGTCGAGCTTGCGCTTGGTGACGAGATCGGCCACCGCGCCGCCGAGCGAGGCCGAGGTGCGCCTGAGGCCGGCGGAAAGCCGCCGCCACCAGCCCTGCTTGCCCTGAGTCTGCGTACTGTCGTTCATGCGGCGACCGTGATAGCGGTTTCGCCCGTCAAACGAAAGCCGCCCGAGCCCACGATCGCCATGACCGCTAAAGCCGGCCGACCCCTGCCCGACCTCATCGCGCCCGACGCCATGCTGGCGCGGCTCCTGCATCGCGACGGGCTGATGCTGGTGATCGACAAGCCGGCCGGCGTGCCGGTGCATCGCGGCCCGCGCAACGCCGCCGACAAGAGCGGGTTCTGCCTCGAGGACGGCTTCGACGCGCTCAAATTCGGCCTGCCGCAGCGCCCCGTTCTGGCGCACCGGCTCGACCGCGAGACCTCCGGCTGCCTGGTGCTCGGCCGCCACCGCAAGGCCACCGCGCATCTCGGCCTGCTGTTCAAGCACGGCCGCATCGCCAAGACCTACTGGGCGGTGGTCGAGGGCGGCCCCGAAGCCGACAGCGGCCGCATCGACCTCGCCCTCGGCCGCCTGAACCCCGAGCGCGGCTGGTGGCAGAAGCCCGACCCCGAGGGTCAGCCGGCGGTGACCGACTGGCGCGTGCTCGGCCGCGGCGACGACCTCGCCTGGCTGGCGCTCGAACCGGTGACCGGACGCACCCACCAATTGCGCGTGCATTGCGCGGCGATGGGCTGGCCCATCGTCGGCGACGCCATCTATGGCCGCGCGCCGCGCGTCGGCGGCCCCGGCCTGCACCTGCATGCGCGCGAGATCGTGGTGCCGATCCAGAAGAACAAACCGCCGGTCTCCGTCACGGCGCCGGCGCCGGAGCATATGCGCGCGCGCCTTGCCGCCTGCGGCTGGCCGGGCGACGCCCAAAGCCGATCAGGTGATCAGCCGGGCTGAATCATGCCCCACGATGCGCAGCGCGCGCACCTCGCCGGTGACGCCGCCGGCTCGCACCTCGACAGCCAGGAAATGCTCGGTGCGGCCCTCGCGCGCATTCTCCATCAGCACCTGCCGCGTGGCGCCGACCTCGGCCGCGAGTTTCGCGCGCAGGGCCTCCTCGCCCCTGTCGCGCAGCCGCCGCGCCCGCTCCCTGACCAGCGCCGGCGCAACCTGGGGCATGCGCGCGGCCGGCGTGCCGGGACGGGGCGAGTAGGGGAACACATGCAGCAGCGTCAGCCCGCACTCCGTCACGAGATCGAGCGAACGGGAAAACATCGCCTCGTCCTCGGTGGGAAAGCCGGCGATGATGTCGGCGCCGAACACCATGTCCGGCCGCAGCCGCCGCATTTCGTCGCAGAACCGGATCGCGTCGGCGCGCAGATGCCGCCGCTTCATGCGCTTGAGAATGAGGTCGTCGCCGGCCTGCAGCGACAGGTGCAGATGCGGCATCAGCCGGTCGTTACTGGCGATGGCGTCGATGAGGTCGCGGTCGGCCTCGACCATGTCGAGCGACGAGATGCGCAGGCGTTTGAGGTCCGGCACATGGCGCAGCATCTGCCGGACCAGCGTGCCGAGCCTCGGCGCGCCGGGAAGATCGGCGCCATAGCTTGTGAGGTCGACGCCGGTCAGCACGATCTCGGCGTAACCGGCCTGCACCAGCTTGCGCGCCTGGTCGATCACCGCGCCCATCGCCACCGAACGCGAATTGCCGCGGCCATAGGGGATGATGCAGAACGTGCAGCGGTGGTCGCAGCCGTTCTGCACCTGCACGAAGGCCCGCGGGTTGGCGCCGAAGCCCTCGACCAGATGCGGCGCGGTCTCGCGCACCGCCATGATGTCGGCGACCGCGACCTTCTCCGCGTTGGCGAGCCCGAACGGCGCGGTCTCGAACGCCTTGCGCGTGGCGCGCCACGCCATCTCCCGCATCTTGTCGTCGTTGCCGAGCACGCGGTCGACCTCGGCCATGTCTGCGAACATCGCCGGCATGGTCTGCGCCGCGCAGCCGGTGACGACGATGCGCGCCCGCGGGTGGTCGCGGCGCAGCCGGCGGATGGTCTGGCGCGCCTGCCGCACCGCCTCGCCGGTCACCGCGCAGGTGTTGACCACCACCGCCTCGGCAAGCCCGGCGGCTTCGGCCTCGCGCCGGATCACCTCCGATTCGCAGGCGTTGAGACGGCAGCCGAAGGTGACGACCTCGACGCCCATGGCGGTCATGCCGCGCCGGAAAACAGCGCCGGGTCGAAGCGGCCCTCGTAATCGAGCTCGGCCGGCCCGGTCATCAGCACGTGGTTGTCGGCCTCGCGCCAGTCGATGGTGAGTTCGCCGCCGGGCAGCCTCATGCGCACCGTGCGTGCGGTGCGCTTGAGCCGTGCCGCCGCCACCGCGGTCGCGCAGGCGGCCGAGCCGCACGCCCTGGTCAATCCGGCGCCGCGCTCCCAGGTGCGCATGACGATGTGGTCGCGCGAAACGATGTGGGCCAGCGTGATGTTGGCGCGTTCGGGAAAGATCGGATGGTTTTCCAGAAGCGGCCCGCAGCGCGCGAGATCGTGGGCCTCGATGTCGTCGACCCAGAAGATCGCGTGCGGGTTGCCCATGTTGACCACCGAGGGCGAATGCAGGATCGGCGCGTCGATCGGTCCGATCTGCAGCTCGATGGCGCGGGTGTCGCGGAATTCCTCGGCGAGCGGGATGTCGCGCCAGTCGAAGCGCGGCTCGCCCATGTCGACCGTGAACAGCTCCGGCGACGGACCCTTGCGGCAGGCGATCAGGCCGGCGCGGGTCTCGAAGGTCAGCGCGTCGCGTCCGGTCTCGGCGAACATGCGCCGCGCCACGCAGCGCATGCCGTTGCCGCAGGCGCCCGATTCCGAGCCGTCGTTGTTGAAGATGCGCACGAACGCATCGGTGCCGGCGAGCCGCGGCGGATAAAGCGCCATCAGCTGGTCGTAGGGCGCGCCGCCGGGACCGGCCACCGCGCGCGCCTCCGCGGCGCTGATCGGCACCGGATCGGCGCGCATGTCGACGATGACGATATCGTTGCCGATGCCGTTCATCTTGACGAAGGCGTGGTTGGCGAGCGCGCTCATTCTGGCCTTGGGCCGCTGGGGTTCGTTGCTGGCCTGTCTTATATGGCGAAACGGGGCGAAATGGCCAGTATGGCGGTTGTTGGGCGGCGCGGGTGAACCATCTGTCACGGGACGAACCGCACCGGCCATGCTAGGTTCGCGCGCGCCTTGCCGTTACGTGGCGCGGCCGAAAAGCCGTCCGTTCCGCCTGGATCCGATCGAAGGGGCCGCGCCCGCGGCCGGAAAGACAGTGTCGATGCAACGCTTGCTGATGCCCCGTTTCCTGCTCCGCCGCGCCGCGCCCGTGCTGGCCCTCATGCTGCTCGCCGCCGCGCCCGGCGTCTTCGCCCAAACCCCGGCCAGCCCGGCCCCGGCCAGCTCGGAGACAGCCAAACCGCCGGAGGCCGCCAAGCCGGCCGAAGCCGTCCCCGCCGCACCGCCCGCCACCGCGCAACCGGCTCCCACAACTCCCGCCGCGCCGCCGCCGGCCGCGACGGCGCAGCCGGCCGATCCGTTCGGCGAGGAGACGACGCTGACCGCCCGTCCGGTGCTCAGCCTCAAGGGCACCGCCAACTGGGATACCGCGTTCGAATCCATCACCGACAGCTTCAAGAAGCTGTTCGCCGCGCTCGACAAGCTCGGGCTCAAGGCCAGCGGCGCGCCGCTCGTGGTCTACACCTCGACCGACGACACCGGCTTCGTCTACCGCGTCGAGGTGCCGGTCGACGAAGTGCCGAAGACGCTGCCCAAGGATGTCAGCGGCGGCAAATCGCCCGAGGGCAAGGTGCTGAAATTCGTCCATCGCGGCTCCTACGACAGCATGGACAACACCTACGAGGCCATCACCAACCATCTCGACGACAAGAAGCTGGAAGCCCAGGACACCTTCATCGAGGAATACACCACCGATCCGCTGAAGACCGCCGAGGACAAGCTGGTCATCAACGTGTTCGTGCCGCTCAAGGCCCCCAAATGACCGCGCGCGCGGTGCTCGCCATTGCCCTTGTCCTGACGGCGCTGCCGGCATTCGCGCAGGCGCCCGTCAAGCCGCCTTCGACGCTCACCGTCACCGGCGAGGGCAGCGTCTCGGCCGCGCCGGACCTCGCCGAGATCGACGGCGGCGTCACCGCGGAAGCGAAAACCGCGCGTGAGGCCAGCGAGACCGCCGCCAAGGCGATGGCCGAGGTGGTGCGCGCGCTCAAGGCCGCCGGCATCGCCGACAAGGACATCCGCACCACGCGCATCTCGTTATTCCCGCAGAGCGCGCCGGCGCGTTCCCCGCAGCCGGCGCAGATCACCGGCTACCGCGCCGCCAACCATGTCCGCGTCAGCGTGCGTGATCTCGCCAGGGCCGCCATGGTGCTCGACACCATGCTGGCGGCCGGCGCCAACGAGATCGGCAATATCGGCTTCCTGATCGCCGAGCCGTCACCCCCGCTCGACCTCGCCCGCGCCGCGGCGATCGCCGACGCCCGCCGCAAGGCCGAGGTCTACGCCAAGGCCGCCGGCGTGACGCTGGGCAGCCCGCTCAGCATCAGCGAGGAGGGCAGCGCGCCGCCGCTGATCCAGATGCGGCGGATGGCGGTGGGCGCCGCCGCCGCGCCGACCCCGGTCGAGCCGGGCGAACTGACGCTGCGGATCAATGTGAGCGTGACCTACGAGATCAAGGCGCCCTGACGGGCTTCCTTGACTTTGCCGCCGCCTGCGGCTTTAAGTCCGGCGGAAATCGTCAAAAGACGTTCTTTTGACCCGCCGACCGGCCCCTGAGGGACCGGAGGCCAACGCCCGACAGCGCGATGCGCCCTCGGGCGTAAACGTGTTTTGGAGCCTGTCATTGCCGGGCTCGACCCGGAAAATCCATCGCTTCGAAAGATGGATGCCCAGGGTCAGGCCCGGGCATGACGAACGGATGGATCGATGTTCGACACCCTGTCGGAACGGCTTGGCGGCATTCTCGACCGGCTTACCGGGCGCGGCGCGCTCTCGGAAGCCGACGTCGACGCCGCGATGCGCGAGATCCGCCGCGCGCTGCTCGAGGCCGACGTCGCCCTCGACGTGGTGCGCGATTTCACCGCGCGGGTGCGCGAGCAGGCCATCGGCGCCACCGTGGTCAAGTCGGTCACGCCGGGCCAGATGGTGGTCAAGATCGTCCATGACGAACTGATCGCCACGCTCGGCGCCGATGGCCAGGGGATCGACCTCAACGCGCCGCCGCCGGTCGCCATCATGATGGTCGGCCTGCAGGGCTCGGGCAAGACCACCACCACCGCCAAGCTCGCCCGCCGCCTCGCCACGCGCGACAAGCGCAAGGTGCTGATGGCCTCGCTCGACGTGCGCCGGCCGGCGGCCATGGAGCAGCTCGCGGTGCTCGGCCGCGACATCGCCGTCGACACGCTGCCGGTGGTGGCCGGCCAGACCCCGCCGCAGATCGCGGCCCGCGCGCTGGAAGCCGCCCGGCTCGGCGGCTACGACATCGTTCTGCTCGACACCGCCGGCCGCACCACGCTCGACGACGAGATGATGGCGGAAGCCGCCGAGGTGAAGCGGACGGCCAATCCGCACGAGGTGCTCCTTGTCGCCGACTCGCTGACCGGCCAGGACGCGGTCAACCTCGCGCGCGCCTTCGACACCCGCGTGGGCTTAACCGGCATCGTGCTGACCCGCGTCGACGGCGATGGCCGCGGCGGCGCCGCGCTCTCCATGCGCGCCGTCACCGGCAAGCCGATCAAGCTGATCGGCACCGGCGAGAAGACCGACGCGCTGGAGGACTTCCATCCTTCGCGCATCGCCGGCCGCATCCTCGGCATGGGTGACGTGGTGTCGCTGGTCGAGAAGGCCGCCGCCACCATCGACGCCGAGAAGGCCGCGCGCGTCGCCGAGCGGATGCGCAAGGGCGCGTTCGACCTGTCCGACCTGCGCGAGCAGCTCACGCAGATGCAGAAGCTCGGCGGCCTCGGCGGCCTGATGGGCATGATGCCCGGCGTCGCGAAAATCAAGAACCAGATCGCCTCCGCCAACCTCGACGACAAACTCCTGAAGCGTCAGGTCGCCATCATCGACTCGATGACGCGCGGCGAGCGCAAGAACCCCGATATCCTCAAGGCCAGCCGCAAGAAGCGCATCGCCGGCGGCGCCGGCGTCAAGGTCGAGGAGATCAACAAGCTTCTCAAGATGCACCGAACCATGGCCGACATGATGAAGGCGATGGGCGGCAAGGCGGGAAAGCGCGGGCCGATGGCCGGGCTCGCCAACATGATGGGCTTCGGTGGCGGCATGCCGTCGCCGGAAGACATGGCCAAGCTCGCCGAAAAAATGCCGGGCGGCCTGCCCGGCGGCATGGCGAACCTGCCGAAAGACCTGCCGAAGAATTTTCCCGGGCTGGGCGGCGAAACTCCCGGCGGCGGACTGCCACCCGGTTTTCCGGGCCTTCCTGGCCTCGGCGGCAAACCGCCGTTGCCGTTCGGCCTGCCGCCGGGGAAGAAGAAATAGCTTTCACGCTCCGTGACACTTGAACACCAACGACACAGAACACCAACGACACATCTGACTTCACGAAAGGAAACCGAAAATGTCCGTCGTACTTCGCATGTCCCGCGCCGGCACCAAGAAGCGCCCGTTCTATCACATCGTCGTCGCCGACTCGCGCTTTCCGCGCGACGGCCGCTTCATCGAGCGGCTCGGCTACTACAATCCGCTGCTGCCCAAGGACAACGCCGACCGCCTCAAGCTCGACCTCGACAAGGTGAAGGCGTGGCTGGCCAAGGGCGCGCAGCCGTCCGACCGCATCCTGCGCTTCCTCGATGCCGCCGGCGTCGCCAAGCGCGAGGCGCGCAACAATCCGCAGAAGGCGGTGCCGCGCAAGGAGCGCAAGGCCGCCACGGCCTGATCGCGGGCGCGGAGGACGCGAGCCCATGGTCCCGGAAAGCGGCAAACCGGGTTTTCCGGATCGGGACCATGCGCCCCACGCGCCGGCGCGCATCTGCGTGGCGCGGGTCGGCGCCGCCCATGGCGTGCGCGGCGAGGTGCGGCTGTGGCCGTTCACCGAAGACCCGATGCGGCTGCGCGACTACGCGCCGCTGGAAACGGCGGACGGCGCAACGGCCTTCGACATCACGAGCCTGCGCGCGGCCAGGGATCATCTGGTGGCGCGGTTTGCCGGCGTCACGACCCGCGACGCCGCCGAACGGCTCACCGGCCTCGAACTCTACGTGCCGCGCGCGCGGCTGCCGGCGCCGGACGAGGGCGAGTTCTACCATACCGACCTGATCGGCCTTGCCGCCGTCTCGGCGGACGGCGAGGCGCTCGGCCGCGTCGTCGCCGTGCATAATTTCGGCGCCGGCGATATCATCGAACTCGCCCCGCCGTCCGGCGGCGCGACCATGCTGCTGCCGTTCTCCGACGCCGTGGTTCCGACGGTCGACCTCGCCGGCGGCCGCATCGTCGTCAAGCTGCCGGAATCGGCGCCGGAATAACCGAAAAAAGCGGGCGCTCAACAGGGGACACTGCTTAACGATGTGGACCGCCACCGTCCTCACCCTGTTTCCGGAGATGTTTCCCGGGCCGCTCGGCCATAGCCTGGCCGGCCGGGCGCTGAGCGCCGGGCTGTGGCTCCTTGAGCCGCGCAACATCCGCGACTACGCCACCGACACCCACCGTAGCGTCGACGACACGCCGGCCGGCGGCGGCCCCGGCATGGTGCTGCGCGCCGACATCGTGGCCCGCGCCATCGATGCCGCCGACACCGGCGAGCCGCGCCCGCGCCTCCTGATGAGCCCGCGCGGGGCGCCGCTGAGCCAGGCCAGGATCCGCGCGCTGGCCGTCGGGCCCGGCCCGCTGATCGTGTGCGGCCGCTTCGAGGGAGTGGACCAGCGGGTGATCGAGGCGCGCGGCCTCGAGGAGGTCTCGCTTGGCGATTACGTGCTGTCGGGCGGCGAGGTCGCCGCCATGGCGCTGATCGACGCCTGCGTCCGGCTGCTGCCGGGGGTGATGGGCAAGACCGCCTCCGGCGAGGAGGAGAGTTTTACCGATGGCCTGCTCGAATATCCCCATTACACCCGGCCGCAGGAGTTCGAGGGCCGCCCGATCCCCCCGGTGCTGCTGTCGGGCGACCACGCCAAAATCGCCGCCTGGCGCCGCGCCGAGGCCGAAACCCTGACCCGGAGCCGCCGTCCCGACCTGTGGGCCGCCAGGAGTCCCGAAAAGGCGCCAAAAAAGCGCGGGGACGGGTGACAAATGCCCGCCGGTAGCGTATAGCGGCGCCGACCCCGCATGCCGGAAGGCTCAGGCGCCTCTTCAAGGGCGCGCCGCCGGACGATGCGACGCCGAACAAACCGATGCCGATTAAAGGCGCTTCGTCCAGCGCCGCCGATGGAGATTTCGCGATGAACCTCATTCAGACGCTCGAACAGGAGCAGATGGCGAAGCTGTCCGCCGGCAAGACCATCCCGGAATTCGCCCCCGGCGACACCGTGATTGTCAACGTCAAGGTGGTGGAAGGCGAGCGCAGCCGCGTGCAGGCCTATGAGGGCGTTGTCATCGCCCGCGCCGGCGGCGGCCTGCACGAGAACTTCACCGTGCGCAAGATTTCCTACGGCGAGGGCGTCGAGCGCGTGTTCCCGCTCTATTCGCCGATGATCGATTCGATCAAGGTGGTGCGCCGCGGCAAGGTCCGCCGCGCCAAGCTGTATTATCTGCGCGGCCGCCGCGGCAAGTCGGCGCGCATCGTCGAGAAGCAGGACCGCCAGAACCAGACCGGCAACGCCGCCGCCGCGGTCAACGAATAAGCCCGTTTTACAAGGCTATTTTGCTGCAAGCGCCGGGGCTCACGTCCTGGCGCTTTGCTTTCTGGAGCGTGCGGGATAAGCGGCGCCTATTTGCCGTTGGCGAGCGGCCCGTTCATCATCCAGCGGTGGCCGAACGGGTCGCGGACCACGGCAAAGCGGGTGCCCCAGAACGAGTTGGTCGGCGCCATCTCGCCGACCGCGCCGAGCGCGGTGGCGCGGGCGAAGGTGTCGTCGACCGCGGCCGCCGTCTCGAATTCCAGGCTGACCGAGACGGTGGCGAGATCGGCCGGCAGCGGCACCCGGGTCTTGGCGAATTCGGGAAAGGCGTCCGCCAGCATCACCGCGCCGCCGTTGATGTCGAGTTCGCAATGCATGATGCGCAGGCCATCGAGCGAGGGCATCAGCGCCTTCTGCTTGGCCCCGAACGCGGCGACGTAGAAGGCGATCGCCGCCGCGGCCGGCGAAACCGTGAGGTAGGGCGCAACGGGGGGGCGGGACTGCATCGAATCGCCTTGGAAAAAACCAATATTGTCCTAAATACTTCCCTGCGCGGGGGATTGCGAGTAAATAGCCTCGCCGCCGCGACTTAAGGATAAACGGACCCCGGCGGCGGCGGGACGGCGGCAACGCGTCCCGGCCCTTTCGCACCGTTTCTGACCAGCCCGAGAGACCGACCGATGGCGAACGCGCGTACCCTCTACGACAAGATCTGGGACGACCACCTGGTGGACGAGCAGCCGGACGGCACCTGCCTCCTCTATATCGACCGCCATCTGGTGCACGAGGTGACCTCGCCGCAGGCGTTCGAAGGCCTGCGCGTCGCCCATCGCCAGATCCGCGCGCCGCAAAAGACGCTGGCCGTGGTCGACCACAACGTGCCGACCACAGACCGCACCAAGCCCAATCCCGACCCGGAAAGCGCCGAGCAGATCAGGACGCTGGCCGAGAACGCGCGCGATTTCGGCATCGAATACTACAACGAGTTCGACGCCCGGCAGGGCATCGTCCACATCGTCGGCCCCGAACAGGGTTTCACGCTGCCCGGCACCACCATCGTGTGCGGCGACAGCCACACCTCGACCCACGGCGCGTTCGGCGCGCTCGCCCACGGCATCGGCACCTCGGAGGTCGAGCATGTGCTGGCGACGCAGACGCTGATCCAGAAGAAGGCCAAGAACATGCGCGTGACCGTCGACGGCACGCTGCCCGCCGACGTCACCGCCAAGGACATCATCCTCGCCATCATCGGCGAGATCGGCACCGCCGGAGGCACCGGCCACGTCATCGAGTTCGACGGCGAGGCGATCCGCGCGCTGTCGATGGAAGGCCGCATGACGGTGTGCAACATGACCATCGAGGGCGGCGCGCGCGCCGGCCTGATCGCGCCGGACGAAAAGACCTTCGCCTATCTCATGGACCGGCCCAAGGCCCCCAAGGGCGCGGCGTGGGAGCAGGCGCTGCGCTACTGGGAGACGCTGCGCACCGACAAGGGCGCGGTGTTCGACACCACCGTGCGGCTCGACGCCGCCAAGCTGCCGCCGATCGTCACCTGGGGCACCAGTCCCGAGGACGTCATCGCGGTGACCGGCGTGGTGCCGGACCCGGCCGCGATCGCCGACGACAACAAGCGCGCCTCGAAGAAGCGCGCGCTGGACTACATGGGGCTGACGCCCGGCACCCGCATCACCGACATCAGGATCGACCGCGTCTTCATCGGCTCGTGCACCAACGGCCGCATCGAGGATCTGCGCGCCGCGGCGCGCGTCGTCGACGGCAAGACCGTCAACGCCCATGTCAATGCCATGGTGGTGCCCGGCTCGGGGCTGGTGAAGGCGCAGGCCGAGGCCGAAGGCCTCGACAAGACCTTCCTCAAGGCCGGTTTCGAATGGCGCGAGCCCGGCTGCTCGATGTGCCTGGCCATGAATCCGGACAAGCTCGCGCCGGAAGAGCGCTGCGCCTCGACCTCGAACCGCAACTTCGAGGGTCGTCAGGGCTTCAAGGGCCGCACCCATCTGGTATCGCCGACCATGGCGGCGGCCGCCGCCATCGCCGGGCATTTCGTCGACATCCGCGACTGGCGCTGAGCTTCGGCGCGGACACGGCCACGCAAACGAAAATGAGCCTGATCCAACCGCGGTTGAATCAGGCTCTTTTTATTTGGTGCTTACCAGTAGAATCCGAAGAACGGGAACGGCACCACCGGCGCCGGCGCATAATAGTAGGGCCGGTAATAATACGGCCCGTAGTTGTAATAATACGGCCGGTAATAGCCGTAGCGCGGATAGCGGCGGTAGACGCGATAATGGCGATAGCCGCGACGCGCGGAACTGAAATCACTGGCGCCCGATGCCGCCGTGGCCGACGCGGCGCTCGCCGCCGTGGCCGTTGCGAATGACCCGCCGGCCGCGATCAACACGCCGGCGGCGACGGCAAGCGCGGCACCGATAAGGGCTTTCGACATGATGGCCTCCTGTTCGCAATTCGCGGTTTAGCACCACCTCTCCCAAACTCCTTACATGCGCGCGCTCGCGGCCGGCTGCAATCGCCGCGCGAAAATGTGATGGACCGGCATTGCCTGCTCCGAAAAGCAAACGGGGCCCATCGAGGGCCCCGTCGCCAGCAACGATCCGGATGGATCCATTACCACCAGATGCGGCGGCATACGCGGCGCGGACCGTAATAGGTCATGACCAGGCGGCAGCGCCGCGGAGAGGCGTAATAGCCGTAGAAGCGCGGCCCATGGCCGCGCCATACCCGGTGCCCGCCGAAATGACGGCCGCCGAAGTGACGGCCACCGCCGAAGTGACGGCCGCCCATGTGGCCGCGGCCGCCGCCATGACGCACGTCGATCACCAGCGAGTCCGAGACGTTGCGCGCGTCGGACGCGCCGCCGGGCAATGTAATCGCCTCCGCGCGCTGCACCGGAACCGCGACCAGCATGAGAGCTGCCACTGCCAGGCCGAAAAGCAGTTTCTTCATGTGTGAGCACTCCGCTCTTGGCGCGCTGGCGGGAGTTCCGGCGAGGACCGCTCCTTGACGCGAGGATGCCCGGGCGCGCGGGTGACATCGAGAGCGATAACCATGCAGGCCGCGACGTGAATGCGACATGAATGCGCCGTTATGCGCGAGCCATCGCGCGGCGCTGTAATGCCGACGTCCGCATGGACATTTGCGCGACGAACGTAAGGGGAGCGCGTCCGATCAGCGCAGCGCCCACCAGCACTGCATGCGCGGCGTGATCACGGTGCCGCTCGGCCGCGCCTCCTCGACGTACCAGGCCACGCAGGGCCGCTCCAGCACCGCGCCGGGCGCGCGCTGGACCCGGACGCGTAACGGCGCGCGGCGCCGTCGCTGCGCCGAGAACTCGCCCGATGCCCGGAAAGTGTTCGCGCGCGTCACGGCGGCGTCACGGGCGCCCTGCGCCGTGGCCGGGCTTGTCAACGCCATGCCGCCGGCAAGCGCCAGCACCGCCAGCGTGGCCGCGCCGCGCCATACGATCCGCGCCGTCCGAATAATTGCCGCCATCCGCGCCATCCCCGCTTCTCGCGTCCCCACGGCCTCATATGCCTGGCCCGCACGCTGTCCGATCGGGACCGCGCCGTCAACTCTTTGCGGGGCGCGCGCCAGGCGCCGCTTGGCTGATGTGCCCGCCTCGCCTATGAAGAAGCGCCACCGGAAATTCGCCATGCCCGACGCCTTTTCACGCGACCATCTTGCCGCCCTGAGCGCGCCCTCGCTGGCCGCGATCGAGGCGATGGCGCACGACATCTTCACCCGCCTGCCGGCTCGCTTCCGCACCCTGTGCGAGGGGCTCATCATCCGCGTCGACGACTTCCCCACCGACGAGGTGATCGAGGACATGGAGCTGGAGAGCGAATTCGAGCTGCTCGGCCTGTTCCAGGGCATCGGCCTGCCGCACCAGTCGGTCAGCGATCCGGCGCCGCTGCCCAACATGGTCTGGCTCTACCGCCGCCCGATCCTCGACTACTGGGCCGAGCACGACGAGACGCTGGGCGCCATCGTCCGCCATGTGCTGATCCACGAGATCGGCCATCATCTCGGGCTCTCCGACGCCGACATGGAGGCGATCGAGGCGGCGGCCGGATAGCCCCTTCCGCCGCTTGCCCAATCGCGCTAAAGGAAGCCCAGATCCCAGACTCCATGACGGCCCGGCGGGCCCCGGCGAAAGCAGCGGCAGATGGAAAAATTCACGGTTCTCGAAGGCGTCGCGGCGCCCATGCGTGTCATCAATATCGACACCGACATGATCATCCCGAAACAGTACCTCAAGACCATCAAGCGCACGGGTCTGGGCAAGGGCCTGTTCTCGGAAGCGCGCTACCGCGACGACGGCAGCGAGAACCCGGATTTCGTGCTCAACAAGCCGGCCTACCGCAAGGCGCAGGTCCTGGTGGCGGGCGACAATTTCGGCTGCGGCTCGTCGCGCGAGCACGCGCCGTGGGCGCTGGCCGATTTCGGCATCCGCTGCGTGATTTCGACGAGCTTCGCCGACATCTTCTACAACAACTGCTTCAAGAACGGCATCCTGCCGATCAAGGTCAGCGCGCACGACCTCGACAAGCTGTTCGAGGACGCCGAGCGCGGCTCCAACGCCACGCTCACCATCGATTTGCCGCGCCAGGAAATCCGCGGCCCCGACGGCGGCACGGTGAAGTTCGACATCGACCCGTTCCGCAAGCACTGCCTGATCAACGGCCTCGACGACATCGGCCTGACCCTGCAGAAGGCGGCGGCGATCGACGCCTTCGAGGCGGCCAACGCCACGACGCGGCCGTGGCTGTGACGTAGCCCGTCCTGACCTGTTCCTGCTTTTTCGCTCACGCGGCCTTTCGGGTCGGGGATCACGCTTTTATCGACGCGTGATCCTTACCCGAAAACCGGTTCCCACTTTTCGGGAGTCACGCTTTGGCCGCGATCGCCTCGGCCATCGCCACCGTGCGGCGCGCCATCTCGACATGCAGGCGCTCGACCATCTGGCCGTCGAGCTGGATCGCGCCCCTGGCCGCGTTCTCCGGGCGCTCGAACGCGGCGATGACGCGGCGCGCCGCCGCCACCTCGGCCGCGGTCGGCGAAAACGCCGCGTTGCAGGGGCCGACCTGGCTGGGGTGAATCAGCGTCTTGCCGTCGAAGCCGAGGTCGCGGCCTTGCGCGCATTCCGCCGCGAAGCCTTGCGCATCGGAGATGGCGTTGTAGACGCCGTCGAGGATGTCGACGCCGTAGGCGTGCGCCGCCAGCACGCAGGCCGACAGCCACGCCAGCATCGGCGCGCGGCCCGGCACCATGCGCGCGCGGGTGTCGCGGGCGAGATCATTGGGGCCGACGATGAACCCGGCCAGCCGCATTTCCGCGTCGCCGGCCTGCGCCGCCAGCGACTGGATGTTGAGCACGGCGAGCGGGGTCTCGATCATGACCCAGATACGCACCGCGCGGTCGGCATGCAGGTCGCGCAGCCGCTCGGCGACGCGGTCGATCTGCTCGGGCGCGTCGATCTTCGGCAGCACGACGCCGTCCGGCCCCGCCTTCGCCGCCATGGCGAGATCGTCGAGCCACTCGTGGCTGTCGAGTCCGTTGACGCGGATGAGCACCTCGCGTGCGCCGAAATGTCGCGCCGCCACCACCTGCGCCACCGCCGCGCGCGCCGCCGCCTTGGTCTCCGGCGCCACCGAATCCTCAAGATCGAGAATGACAACGTCGGCGGCGAGGCCGCGCGCCTTGTCGATCGCCCGCGCGTTGAAGCCGGGAACATACAGCGCGCTGCGGCGGGGCCTGATCATAATCTCGTCTTCCCTGCCGCCCTATAACAGGGCATGGAATCCGGCGGCGATTGCGCTGGATCATCGCCCCGGGGGAGGGTTATCAGGCAAGAGCTTGTTCGCGCGAATCGGACTTCTTCCACAGGAGTTCGGCCGGGGGTCAGACCGGCGCCTTTCACGGCCATGGGTTCGATCATGACAATTCGCAATCTCGACGCCCTCTTCATGCCGAAGACCATCACGTTGGTCGGCGCCAGCAACACGCCCCGCTCGGTTGGCGCGGTGCTGGCGAAGAATTTGATCGAGAGCGGATTCAACGGCCCGATCATGCCGATCAATCCGCATGAGCAGGCGATCCATTCCATCCTCAACTACAAGACGGTGGCCGGCCTGCCGGCCGATCCGGACCTTGCCGTGCTGTGCACGCCGCCGCCTGCGGTGCCGGAGCTGATCGCCCAGCTCGGCGCGCGCGGCTGCCGCGCCGCCGTCGTCATCACCGCCGGTTTCGGCGAGGGCGACCAGGTTGCCGGCAAGGACCTGCGCGAGGCCATGCTCAAGGCGGCGCAGCCGCATCTGTTGCGCATCGTCGGGCCGAACTGCCTCGGCTTCATCTCGCCCCATGTCGGCATCAACGCCAGCTTCGCGCAGCTCACGCCGGCCAGGGGCGACATCGCCTTCCTCACCCAGTCCGGCGCGGTGGCGACCGCCATCCTCGACTGGGCCACCGCGCGCGGCATCGGCTTCTCGCATCTGGTTTCGCTCGGCGACATGAGCGACGTCGATTTCGGCGATCTCCTCGACTATCTCGCGCTCGATCCGCATACCAGCGCCATCCTGCTCTATGTCGAGTCGATCACCCAGGCGCGCAAGTTCATGTCGGCGGCGCGGCTGGCGGCGCGCTCCAAGCCGGTCATCGTCATCAAGGCCGGGCGGAGCGACGCCGGCGCCAAGGCGGCGCTGTCGCACACCGGGGCGCTGGCCGGCTCCGACGCGGTGTATGACGCCGCGTTCCGCCGCGTCGGCCTGTTGCGCGTCTACACGCTGCAGGAACTGTTCGAGGCGGCGGCGACGCTGGCGACCCGGATGAAGATCCCCGGCGCGCGGCTCGCCATCGTCACCAATGGCGGCGGTGTCGGCGTGCTGGCCACCGACGCGCTGAGCGACTTCGGCGGCGACCTCGCCGCGCTCGATCCCGACACCATCGCAACCCTCGACGCCGCCCTGCCGCCGACCTGGTCGCACGGTAACCCGATCGATGTGCTGGGCGACGCCTCCGGCAAGCGCTACAGCGCGGCGCTTGGCGCGCTCGCCAAGGACACCAACCGCGACGCCATTCTGGTGCTCAACTGCCCGACCGCGGTGGCCGACAGCCTCGACGCCGCCAACGCCGTGATCGAGGCCAGCCGGCAGCTCCACGGCGTGCCGATCCTCACCTCCTGGCTCGGCGAGCGCGCGGCGGCCGAGGCGCGCCGGCTGTTCACGCAACACCGCATCCCGACCTACGAGACGCCGGATCAGGCGGTGCGCGCGTTCATGCATCTGGTGCGCTACCGGCGCAACCACGAACTGCTGATGCAGACGCCGCCCTCGATCAGCGCCATCAAGCCCGACAGTGACGCGGTCAAGGAGATCGTGCGCGAGGCGCTGGCCGAAGGCCGCACCGTGCTCAGCAACGTCGAATCCAAATGGGTGCTGCGCGCCTATGGTATTCCGGTCGTGGAAACCGCCACCGCGCGCGATCCCGCCGACGCCGCGCGCGTCGCGGCCTCCATCGGCTTTCCGGTGGTGCTCAAGATCCTGTCGCCGGACATCACCCACAAGTCCGACGTCGGCGGCGTGCGGCTGTCGCTGGCGACGCCCGCGGCGGTCGAGTTGGCCGCGCGGCAGATGATCGAGACCGTGCGCAACCACGCGCCCAGCGCGCACATCGACGGCTTCATGGTCGAGGCCATGGTGCGCCGGCCCTACGCCCAGGAGCTGATCGCGGGCATCGCCAACGATCCCGCGTTCGGCCCGGTGCTGCTGTTCGGCCAGGGCGGCACCAGCGTCGAGGTGGTCGGCGACCGCGCCATCGGCCTGCCGCCGCTCAACGCCGTGCTGGCCGAGGAACTGATCGGCCGCACCCGCGTCGCCAGGCTTCTGCGCGGCTACCGCGATCATCCGCCCTGCAACATGGCGGCGATCGAGGGCGCGCTGGTGGCGCTCTCGCAGCTCGTCAGCGACATCGACGAGATCGTCGAGCTGGACATCAATCCGCTGCTCGCCGATCCCGACGGCGTCATTGCGCTCGACGCCCGCATCGCGCTCAAACCCTATACCGGACTGCCGGGCGACCGCCTCGCCATCCGGCCCTATCCCAGCGAGCTCGAGCGCACCACGGCCATGAACGATGGCCGCCCGATCGCGATCCGGCCGATCCGTCCCGAGGACGAGCCGCTGCTGCTCGACATGTTCAGCAAGTCGTCGCGCGAGGACATCCGGCTGCGCTTCTTCGCGCCGATCAAGGAGATCACCCACGCCTTCGCCGCGCGCCTGACCCAGATCGACTACAATCGAGAGATGGCGCTGTGCGCGCTGACGCTGCCCGCCGACGGCCCGGAAACGCTGCTCGGCGCCGTGCGCCTGATCATCGATCCCAACGGCGAGTCCGCCGAGTTCGCGGTGTTCGTGCGCTCCGACCTCAAGGGCAAGGGACTCGGTTACCTGCTGATGACCGAAATCCTCGCTTTCGCCTACGGCCGCAACGTCAGCCACGTGTTCGGCGAGGTGCTGGCGGAAAACACCTCGATGCTCCATGTCGCCGAAGCGCTCGGCTTCACGCTCAAGCGCACCATCGACGATCCTGGCGTGGTGCATGTCGATCTGCCGATTACCAGGCCACCGTAAACCCGAACGCTCTATCGTGACGAGTCCCGCATGACGAATTTTCCCGACCGGCTGGTAGCCGGCTATCGCGCCTTCGCGACCAAGCGGCTGCCCGCCAAGCAGATGCGCTACCGCGATCTCGCCGAACACGGCCAGTCGCCCGAGGTGATGGTGATCGGCTGCTGCGACTCGCGCGTCGCGCCGGAAGCGATCTTCGACGCCGGTCCGGGCGAATTATTCGTGATGCGCAACGTCGCCAATCTGGTGCCGCCCTACACGCCCGACGGTGGCCAGCGCGGCGTCTCCGCGGCGCTGGAATTTGCCGTGCAGGTGCTGAAGGTCCCCCACATCGTGGTGCTCGGTCATGAGCGCTGCGGCGGCGTGCGCGCCTTCGCCGAGGACGGCGAGCCGCTGTCGCCGGGCGACTTCATCGGCAGCTGGATGAAACTGATGGCCCCGGCCGCCGCCAAGGCGGGCCCGCGCAACGCCCTGTCGCAGGCTGAATTCCTCACCCGGCTGGAGCAGGCCTCGATCGTCAACAGCCTGGACAACCTGATGACGTTCCCGTGCATCCGCATCCTGGTCGAGCGCGGCAGGCTCACGCTTCACGGCGCCTATTTCGGCATCGCCAGCGGTGTGCTGTCGGTGCTCGACCGCGACAGCGGAAAGTTCCGGCCGATCGGACCGGCGGACCGAGTCTAGCGCGACGCCTCGCCCGCGCCATGGCCGCCGGAGAAGCGGTCGGACAGCGCCAGCAGCACGGTCGAGATCACGAACACCAGATGGATGCCGACCAGCCACATCAGCTTTTCGCTGTTGAAGCTGGCGTCGATGTTCATGAACGCCTTGAGCACCTGGATCGCCGAGATCGCGACGATGGACGCCAGCAGCTTCTGCTTGAGGCCGGAAAAATCCACCTTGGTCATCCACTCCGGCCAGTCGGGGTGGTCGCCCGGATCGATGCGCGAGACGAAGTTCTCGTAGCCCGAGAACACCACGATCAGGATCAGGTTGGCGGTCAGCGACAGGTCGATCAGCGACAGCACGCCGAGGATGACGTCGGACTCGGTCGCCTTCGGCACGTGCACAATGAACTCGGCGAGCAGCGCGCCGAACTTGTAGAGCAGCACCGCCAGGCTGACGACGAGGCCGAGATAGAACGGCGCCATCAGCCAGCGGCTGTTGAACAGCACCGCTTCGAGGCCGTGTTCGACGCGCTTCAGTCCGCTGGGTTCGGGCGCTGCCGGCGTGGTCATCCGCTCCTCGGAGGTTCGCGGCCTTACGCCGCCTTCTTCTTGGCGGTGATCAGCTTGCGGTTGATCAGGCACTCGGCGATCTGGATCGCATTGAGGGCGGCGCCCTTGCGCAGGTTGTCGGACACGCACCAGAACGCCAGACCGTTCTCCACCGTCGCGTCCTCGCGGATGCGGCTGATGTAGGTGGCGTCCTCGCCGGTTGCCTCGTAGGGCGTGGCGTAACCGCCGGGCTCGTGCTTGTCGATGACGAGGCAACCGGGCGCGGTGCGCAACAGCTCGCGCGCCTCGTCCGCGGTGATCGGGTTCTCGAACTCGATGTTGACCGATTCCGAATGGCTGATGAACACCGGCACGCGCACGCAGGTCGCGGTCAGCCTGATCTTGGGGTCGAGAATCTTCCGGGTCTCGACGTTCATCTTCCACTCTTCCTTGGTGAAGCCGTCCTCCATGAAGACGTCGATCTGCGGAATGAGGTTGAAGGCGATGCGCTTGGGAAACTTCTTGGCCTCGACGTCCTGCAGCGTGTAGATCGCCTTGGTCTGGCGGTCGAGCTCGTCCATGGCGTCCTTGCCGGCGCCGGACACCGATTGATAGGTCGAGACCACGACGCGGCGGATCGTCGCCTTGTCATGCAGCGGCTTGAGCGCGACCACGAGCTGCGCGGTCGAGCAGTTCGGGTTGGCGATGATGCCCTTCTTGCGGAAGCCGGCGACGGCGTCGGCGTTGACCTCCGGCACGATCAGCGGCACGTCGGGATCCATGCGCCAGGTCGAGGAGTTGTCGATCACCACCACGCCTTGCGCGGCGATCTTCGGCGACCACTCCTTCGAGACCGCGCCCCCGGCCGACATCAGGCAGATGTCGACATCGGAGAAGTCGTAGTTCTCCAGCGCCTTGACCTTGAGGGTGGCGTCGCCGAACGAGACCTCGAGGCCCTGGCTGCGGCGCGAGGCCAGCGCCACCACCTCGTCAGCCGGAAAGCGGCGTTCGGCCAGAATGCCCAGCATCTCCCGGCCGACATTGCCGGTGGCGCCCACGACCGCGACTTTGTAACCCATCGTTCACTCTCCGCTGAAATTTGCCCCTCCCGCCGCCGCCGCGGATAGGAAAGCGCGAGCGCTTCTATGCGAGAAATGGGGCAAAGACAACGCCAGGCAGGGGCGGCGCCGCCGGAATCGCCCTTTTGCCGCATGCGCTGACGGAGCCCCCGCCATGCATCCGCTGCTGCGGAACTTCGGCGACGAGTTTAACGCCGTTCTGGTCCGGCTGCTCGCCTATGCGAGCGGGCTGGCAATTTTGGCGCTGATCGCGGCCGATGTGGTCGGAGGTGGGGTCGGCGGCGCCGCCGCGCCGGTCCCGGAACCGCAGGCGCGCTGGTCGGCGGCGGTGCGCCCGCATGCCGCGTTCTCCCTGCCACTGACGGAACTCAACACAAAAACAATCGCTTACGAGATCCTGCGGCACCCGGAAGGCGGCCGCCGCGACATCCTGAGCTGGAGCGAGCCGGGCGCGGCGCGCCCCTTGGCGCGGGTCGAGATTTACCGGCCGGGCGGCGAGATCGCCGGGTTCGGCCCGGCCGCGACGGCAATCGCCGAGCGGGCCGGCCTTTCCGGACCGGACCGGGTCCAGGCCGCCGGCGTCGTCGGCTCCAAGTTCGGCCCGGTCGGGTTGCTCGGTTTTGACGGCGACAGCCCGGAGGCCGCGCAGTGCCTCGGCTTCATGCTGCCGTTCGAGAGCGCCCGCGCCGCCGTCACCGGCTGGTTCTGCGGCGCCAATGCCGCGGCGGTGCGGACGCTGGCGGCTTGCGCCCTCGACCGCCTGACCCTGGTCGCCGCCGGCAGCGACGCGCGCCTCGCCGAGCTGTTCGCCCGCGCCGAACTGAAACGCGGCGCCTGCGCCAGCAGCGGCCAGCCGGTCGTGGCGCAGGCGAACGCCGACTGGATCACCGCGCCGGACGCGCCGCAATTGCGGGGCCGGCTGGCGCGCGATTGACCCCTTCCTACTGAAATCTCAGGAAATGACCGTGACGCCCTCCTCGACCTCCCTCGCCTCGGCCACCCAGACCGCGGGAACGCTGATCCGCTATGCCTTCTACCTGTTCGGCGCCGGGCTGTTCGCGGTGCTCGGCTATGCCGTGCTCTCGGTGTGGAACCTGCTGCCGCAGACGCTGAGCCAGCCGGCCTCGTTCAGCATCAACGCGCCGGCCCTTAGCCGCCTTTCCGCCACCACCCGCGTCGTCAAGGTGCTCGGCGCGCGCGCCGAGATGCGCCAGTGGGGCCAGCTGTACGACCGCGACGTCGACATGACCGCGGTGATGGTGCTGCCGTCCGGGCAGTCCCAGGTCATGAACCGCGACTTCATGTACGAGATGCGCGACCTGCGCTTTTTCAGCAGCAGCGTCGCGCTGGCGACGCGCGGCTTCTACGATCTCGAAACCCGGTTCGGTCCGGTGCGCGCCACCGAGTTCACCGTCAACTCCGACGGCCGCACCAAGCTGTGTCTGGCCTGGCTCACCCGGTTCGAGACCGCCGCGGTGTATTTCAAGGGCTGGTACTGCGAGGCCAGCGGCGCGCGGCCCAATTTCCACGGCCTGGCCTGCATCCTCGACCGCTTGAGCCTCGAACGCGACCTGCCCGACGACGAAGCCAGCCTGTTCCTGCGCGAGCGCATGAAGCGTTCCTCGCGCTGCAGCGCCGAGCCGGTGTCGCAGACCGTCGACACTCGCTCGCGCTCGCCCGCCTCGGGCCGGCCCTATTCGACCAAGCTGCCGGTGGTGCGGCGCTAAGCGCGATGCCGTCAGCGTGAAGCAGGTGTGGCCGGAATGCCCTTGTGGGCGATGCCGGCGCACGGGTAAACTTGGCATTGAAACTGCTTCGTGAGGACGTGATGAAAGTGAATTTTATGATCGCCGCCGTGACCGCGGCCGCCGTCGTCGCCGTCGGGTTCGCCGCGACCCCGGCCGAGGCCGCCAAGCGCAAGCCGGTCGCCGCCAGCCGCGCCGGCGTCAACGTGTCGTACCGCGCCGGTCCGCGCACCCGCGTCTACGTTACCCGGCGCTCGTGGCTCGACGCCGGCACCGAGGTCGTGCCGGGCGAGCGCAAGTTCACCGACTATGCGTTCCCGCTCAGCCCGTCGCTGGCCGATTCCAACGACTTCCGCGGCGGCTTCCGCCGCCAGGTGCTGCCCGATCCGTGGGACCTGCCGAACTATCCGAAATACTGACGCGCAAATACCGCCGCGCCCGAGAACAAAAATGCCCGGGGATCGCCCCCGGGCATTTTTCCTTGTGCGCATTTTTGTGCGCAGGTTTTTTAGTGCGCCGGGGCGCCGGACTTACTTCAGCAGCGCCTGCACTTCCTTGAGGATCGCCTCGCCCATCTGCGCGGTGTTGACGATGGTGGCGCCTTCCGAGCGGATATCGGCGGTGCGCAGGCCCTTGGCCAGCACCGCGGCGATGGCCTGCTCGACGCTGTCGGCGAGCGCCCCCATGTCGAACGAGTAGCGCAGCGCCATCGCGAACGAGGCCAGCATGGCGATCGGATTGGCCATGCCCTTGCCGGCGATGTCGGGCGCCGAGCCGTGCACCGGCTCGTACAGCGCGCGGCGCTTGCCGGTGGCGGCGTCGGTGGCGCCAAGCGAGGCCGACGGCAGCATGCCGAGCGAGCCGGTCAGCATCGCCGCGACGTCGGAGAGCATGTCGCCGAACAGGTTGTCGGTGACGATGACGTCGAACTGCTTGGGCCAGCGCACCAGCTGCATGCCGCCGGCGTCCGCCAGCATGTGCTCGAGCGCAACATCGGCGTAATCGCGCTTGTGCACCTGGGTCACCACCTCGTTCCACAGCACGCCGGACTTCATGACGTTGCGCTTGTCCATCGAGGTGACCTTGTTGCGGCGCTTGCGCGCAAGGTCGAAGGCGACGGCGGCGATGCGCTCGATCTCGTAGGTGTCGTAGACCTGGGTATCAACCGCGCGCTTCTGGCCGTTGCCGAGCTCGGTGATGGTCTTGGGCTCGCCGAAATAGACGCCGCCGGTCAGCTCGCGCACGATCATGATGTCGAGACCCTCGATGATCTCGCGCTTGAGGCTGGAGGCGTCGGCCAGCGCCGGATAGCACAGCGCCGGACGCAGGTTGGCGAACAGCGCGAGGTCCTTGCGCAGCCGTAGCAGGCCGGCCTCGGGGCGCACGTCGTAGGGCACCGCGTCCCATTTCGGTCCGCCGACCGCGCCGAACAGCACCGCGTCGGCCGCCATGGCGCGTGCCATGGTGGCGTCGGTGACCGCGACCTTGTCGGCGTCATAGCTGGCGCCGCCGACCAGTTCTTCCTCGACCTCGAACGTCGCCAGCCCCTGCTGGCTGATCCAGGTCACCAGCCGCCGCACCTCGGCCATCACCTCGGGGCCGATGCCGTCGCCGGGCAGCAGAAGAAGCTTGTGGGTCGCCATGGGAGAAGCCTTCCGATCCATCGTGAGAAACCGCGCGGATTGCTAAAGCCCAAAGCCGGGCTTGGCAAGGTGCGGGACGGGCGGCGGGCGCTGGCCCGGCATGACGGCCCTTCACGGCGGGCGGCGAATATGGATTGATGCGGGAACGATGACCCCGCGTCCCGCTCAAGCCCCGCACCACCCGGCTCTCGTCATCCTGATCCTCTCGCTCGGCGGCGCCGTCGGACTGGGGATCTGCCGCTTCGCCTATGCGCTGGTGCTGCCCGACATGCGCGCCGATCTCGGCTGGAACTACGCCGAGGCCGGCTTCATGAACACCGTCAACGCCGCCGGCTACCTCGCCGGCGCCATGGCGGCGTCGGCCGCGATCCGCCGCATCGGGCTGTTCGGCGCGGTGGTGTGGGGAACGCTGATCTGCGTGGCTGCGCTGTTTGCCTCCGGCGGCTCCGGCAACTTCGTGGTTCTGAGCGCGGCGCGGGCGCTGGCCGGCTTCGGCGCGGCGCTGGCGTTCGTCGGCGGCGGCACGCTGGCGGCCCGCATCGCCCAGGTCGACGCGCGGCGCTCGTCGCTGCTGCTGGGGCTGTTCTACACCGGACCCAGCACCGGCATCATGGTTTCCGGGCTTTTGACGCCGGCGCTCCTGGAACGGCTCGGGCCGGGCTCATGGTGGATCATCTGGCTGGTGCTGGCCGCGATCTCGGCCGCGGCCTGCGCGCTGTTGCCGTTCGCCCGCACGGCGACGGCGCAGCCGGCCGCCGACGCGCCGGCATCGGCGGTGCGGATGGCGCCGTTCCTGCCGATCCTGACCAGCTATTTCCTGTTCGGCGCCGGCTACATCGCCTACATGACCTTCATGATCGCCTGGGTGCGCGATGCCGGCGGCGGCGCGCTGGCGCAGAGCGTGTTCTGGTGCCTGATCGGCGTCGGCGCGTTCGCCTCGCCGTGGACCTGGAGCGGCATGCTCGGCCGCGTCAGAAGCGGGCGCGGCACGGCGCTTCTCAACGCGGTGACGGTCATCGGCGCCGTGCTGCCGCTGATCGACACCTCGCCGCTGATGCTGGGGCTGTCAGCGATGGTGTTCGGCAACGCCTTCTTCGCGGTGGTAACCTCGACCACCGCGTTCATACGCCATAATTTCGCGTTCGAGGCCTGGCCGAAAGCGATCGCCATCATGACCATCGCCTTCAGCATCGGCCAGACGCTGGGCCCGGTGCTGATCGGCGCCATCACCGACGCGGTCGGCAGCCTGTCAGCGGCGCTGATGGTGTCGGCGGCGATGCTGGGCGCCGGCGTGATCGCCGCCGCGTTCCAGCGCGCGCTCAGATCCGATCCCGCGGTATAAGTTTTACAGCCCGCTGAACCAGTTGTAGCCCTGGTTCTCCCAGTAGCCGCCGCGGTCCTGGTTGGTGACCTCCATCGCCACCACGTATTTCGGATTCTTGAAGCCGAGCTTGGTCGGCATGCGGATCTTCATCGGGAAGCCGTAGGCGCGCGGCAGGATCTCGTTGTCGAACCGGAACGTCATCTGGGTCTGCGGATGCAGCGCGGTCGCCATGTCGATGGTGTTGGAATAGCCCTCGGCGCAGCGGAACCAGACGTATCTGGCGCGGGTGTCGGCACCGACGCGGGCGAGGAATTCGCTCAGCCGCACCCCGGTCCAGCTTCCGATCGCGCTCCAGCCCTCAACGCAGATGTGGCGGGTGATCTGCTTTTCCTGCGGCAGCGCGTAGAGCTGGTCGAGCGTCCACGGCCGGTTGTTGGCCACCATCCCGCCGACCGACAGTTTGTAATCGGCGGGATCGACCTCGGGGGCTTCATCGAGATTGTAATAGGCGTTGAACGGGAACGGCCGCGTGATCGCGCTTTCCGGATAGGTTTGCGCCAGCAAGCCGCGCTTGAGCAGCACGGCCTGCGCGCAGTCGTTGAACCGCGAGATCTGGCGCAGCACCTTCTCGGCCGAGACGCCGTCGGTGATGTCGCAGCCGGTGAGGAAGGTGAGCGCGCCGAGGCTGGCCGCGCCCTTGAGAAAACCGCGGCGCGCCGGATCGGGCAATAGCTTCGCCGCGTCCTTGATGAGCAGGTTCTTGTCGACGCCGGGAATGACATGCGGTGCGCGGGCCATGGATCGCTCCCTAGCGGCCGGTGATCATGGCGCGCAGGCTTCTCGGCACCAGCAGCGCCATGACGACGTGGATGAAGACGAAGGCGACGATCGCCGCCATGCAGGCGAAATGGACGTAGCGCGCGGCCTCGTAGCCGCCGAACAGCGCGGTGAGTTCCTGCAACTGCACCGGCTTCCAGATCGACAGCCCCGACAGCACCACCACGACGCCGACCACCATGATGCCGGCATAGAGCAGCCGCTGCACCGCGTTGTAGACGGCGAGGTCGTCGTGGGAGAGATGTCCGGTGAGCGCGGCCTTGACGTCGGCGATGACGGCGCGCGGACTGATGGGCAGAAGCTTGTGGCGGAACCGGCCGGTGACGAAGCCGAGCGTCAGGTAGACCAGGCCGTTGACGGCGAGCAGCCACATCGCCGCGAAATGCCACATGAGCGCGCCGCCGAGCCAGCCGCCGAGCGTGATGGCTTCGGGAAACTCGAAGCCGAACAGCGGCGAGGCGTTGTAGACGCGCCAGCCCGAGGTGACCATCAGCGCCATGGCGACGACATTGACCCAGTGGGCGATGCGCACCCACAGCGGATGGACGAGGGGAGCGGCGGTCCGCCCGATCGGCGGCGCGTCATGCGTATGCAGGGCCTCGGCGTTCATCTTGAATAATTCCTGCCCGGTGGGGTTTCGCGTCTATCTAGCTACGCCGCAAACGCGGTGGAGGTGATGGCCCGGATACCCCTGGCCTCATCAGATTGTCGTGATCGGGCCGCCGGGCGGGCCGAGAGGTCCGGCGTCGCGCGGCGGCCCGTGGCGCCGGTTATTTCGGCGTGCCGGTCTTGTCGTCCATTGCGCCCTTCGTGGCGTCGGGCGCCATCTTGTTGGTGTCCTGCATCTTGTTGTTCTGCATCTTGGTATCTTGCGTCGTGGTGTCCTTCATCATCTTGTTGTCTTGCATCTTGTTGTCTTGCATTTTGTTGTCCTGCATCGTCTGCGCGCGCGCCAGGGTGGGCGCGGCGGCGGCGATCAGGGCGGCAACGGCGACGGAAAACAAAGCGAAGCGCTGGGACATCTGGATCTCCTAAATGAATCATGGCGACAGGCGCCGGGGAGGGTTGGCGTTCTCTCGACGCCGGCATCCGTTGTTCGCCGTGGCAAGCAAGGCCCGATGCCGGTATGGGCCAAGCTACGCGGGCAAGACACAATGGGTTCACTTGCAGGGGTGGACTTGACGGCCTCGTGAAAGCGAAATCTTGATCTCGTCGCGCCGAGCGTTCATGAACCCTTTCGGGAGCACCTGGGGGGCACGTCCATGAACGCCAACATCTTCGCCCGCCTGTTCGAGCCGCTCGATGAGCCGGAGCGGCTCGCCATCGAAACCGCCGACGGCGCGCGCATCAGCTACGGCGATCTTGTCGCGCTCACCGGACGGCTCGCCAACGCGCTTGGCGCGCGCGGCGTCCAGCCCGGCGACCGGGTCGCGGTGCAGGTGGAGAAGTCGGTGCCGGCGCTGGCGCTGTATCTCGCCTGCGCGCGCGCCGGCGCGGTGTATCTGCCGCTCAACACCGCCTACACGCTCAACGAACTGGCCTATTTCGTCTCCGACGCCGGGCCGCGCCTGATCGTGTGCGATCCGGCGGCAAGCGAGGGCGTGCGCGGGCTCGCCGCGCCGCTCAACGCCCATGTCGACACGCTCGATGCCGACGGCCGCGGCTCGCTGATGGAAGCCGCCGTCGCGATGCCGGCGGACTTTGCCACCGTGCCGCGCGCCGGCGGTGATCTGGCCGCCATCCTCTACACCTCGGGCACAACCGGGCGCTCCAAGGGCGCGATGCTGACCCACGCCAACCTCGTCTCCAACGCGCTCACCCTGGTGGAGTGCTGGCGCTTTGACCGCAACGACGTGCTGATCCACGCGCTGCCGATCTATCACACCCACGGCCTGTTCGTGGCCAGCAACGTCACCCTGTTCGCGCGCGCGGCGATGATCTTCCTCGCCAAATTCGATCCGGCGCGGGTGCTTGGCCTGATGGGGCGCGCCACCGCGCTGATGGGCGTGCCGACCCATTACGTGCGGCTGTTGCGAGAGCCCGGCCTCAGCCGCGAAGCCGTCAGGGCCATGCGCGTGTTCATCTCCGGTTCGGCGCCGCTGTTGGCCGACACCCACCGCGAATGGGCCGAGCGCACCGGCCATGCCATTCTCGAACGCTACGGCATGACCGAGACCGGCATGAACACCTCGAACCCTTACGACGGCGCGCGCGTCGCCGGCACGGTGGGGCCGGCGCTGCCCGGCGTCGCCGTCCGCGTCACCGATCCCGACACCGGCCGCGTATTGGCGCGCGACACCATCGGCATGATCGAGGTAAAGGGCCCCAACGTGTTTTCCGGCTACTGGCGCATGCCGGAGAAGACCAGGGCCGAGTTCCGCGCCGACGGCTTCTTCATCACCGGCGATCTCGGCAAGATCGACGCGGCCGGCTACGTCCACATCCTCGGCCGTGGCAAGGACCTCATCATCAGCGGCGGCTTCAACGTCTATCCCAAGGAGGTCGAGGGCGAGATCGACGCCATTCCCGGCGTGGTGGAGTCGGCGGTGATCGGCGTGCCGCATCCCGACTTCGGCGAGGGCGTCACCGCCGTGGTGGTGCGCGACAAGGCCGCGCGGCTCGACGAGGCCGGCGTGATGGCCGCGCTCGAAGACCGGCTCGCCCGCTTCAAGCAGCCCAAGCGCGTGATCTTCGTCGACGATCTGCCGCGCAACACCATGGGCAAGGTGCAGAAGAACGTGCTGCGCGACAGCTATGCCGCGCTCTACGCGGACGGTTGAGCTAGCGCAGCGCGCCCGCCGCCAGGCTGACCGCGAAGCGCGCGCACACCAGCACCAGGAACAGGCCGAACGCCACCTCGAGCCGCCGCTTCGACAGCGCGTGGGCGAGTTTGACGCCGAGCGGCGCGGTCAGCATGCTGGCCGGCATCACCACCAGCGCGCCGATCAGCGACACGTAGCCGAGCGCGAACGGAAACTGCAGCGCCACGACCTGCGGCAGCTCCGCCGCCTTGGGCCAGCCGGCGTAGATGTAGCCGAGCGCGCCGGGAATCGAGATCAGCACGCCAAGGCCCGACGAGGTCGCCACCGCCTGATGGATCGGGCGGCCATAGAACGTCATCAGGAGGTTCGACAATTGCCCGCCGCCGATGCCCATCAGCGTCGACAGGACGCCGATGGCGAGCCCGTAGAGCTTCATCAGGGGTCCGCGCGGAAAATCCTCGGCGATGCGCCACGACTCGCGCCCGAACAGCAGGCGGACCGCCGAGACGCCCGCCACCACCACGAACACCAGCTTGAACAGGAATTCCGGCGCGACCCGCGCGATCAGGCTGCCGAGCGCGACGCCGGCCACCACCGGGATCGCCCATTGCCGCAGCACGCTGGCGTCGACCGCGCCGCGCGCGCGGTGGGCGCGGTAGGAGCGGATTGAAGTAGGAATGATAATCGCAAGCGATGTGCCGACGCACAGCGGCATGCGCGCCTCCAGCGGCACGCCCACAAGCTGAAAAAGCTCGTAAAGCACCGGCACCAGGATGGCGCCGCCGCCGACGCCGAACACCCCGGCCAGCACGCCGGTCACGGCGCCCGCCACCATCAGCGCGCCCGCCAGCCAGATCAGGTCGGCCAGGCTCAGTCCGACGCTCATGCCAATCCGACCGGTTCCTATGGGTTTCGCTTAAAACTGGGTTTCGCCTAAAACGGCGGCCGTTTCCGCCCGGCCACGCTGGGCGGTCCGGCCCGGCCTTGTCAAGCAATCCGGCGCCGGCCGGGCCGGCGCCGGCCCGTCAGGTCAGGCTTGCGGACCGCAATTGACCGTTGCGCTCGCCCCACCTACTCCGTAAAGAGAAAACCGATGCCGGAGCCGTTCTCCGCCGGTCCGATCGGTCAAGTGCGCCGCCCCCCTCAGCCGGGCCACGCCGGATCGAATGTCCTTCAAGGAAGGAACCGGTAAAACAGCGTGAACCGGCTTCGCGCGCGCCCCGCTTCACGTTGCCAGACCATCCGGTCGAACCTAGACATCCAGGATGCCATGACCAGCAGGATCGAGAGACCGCTTTCACCGCACCTTCAGGTGTATCGCTGGACGCTGACGATGGCGATGTCCGTCCTTCACCGCGCCACCGGCGCCGCGCTTTATGCCGGCACCATCCTGATGGCGTGGGGGCTGCTCGCCGCCGCCGCCGGTCCCACCGGCTTTGCCACCTTCAAGGCGTTCATCGGCAGCTGGTTCGGACTCCTCGTGCTGTTCGGCTACACCTGGGCGCTGGTCTATCACCTCTTGAGCGGCATCCGTCACCTGATCTGGGATCTTGGCTACGGCTTCGGCGCGCAGGAGCGTTTCGCGCTGTCGCGGCTCGCCGCGATCGGTTCGGTGGTTCTCACGCTGGCCATCTGGGTGGTCGGCTTCGCGGTGGGAGGCGTGCGATGAGCAAGGCATCCGGTCACATGCGCACGGATCTCGGCAAGGTGCGGTTCCGCGGCGCGGCGGGTTCTGGCACCGCGCATTTCTGGCAGCAGCGCGTCACCGCCGTCGGCATCGGGCTGCTCGCGATTCCGGTTCTGGTCATCATCGTCATGTTGCTCGGGCGCAATCACGCCGCCACCGTGCAGATCCTCGGCGCGCCGCTGGTCGCCATCCTGATGGCCCTGTTCGTGATCGCCAGCGCCTGGCACATGAAGCTCGGCATGCAGGTCATCATCGAGGACTACGTCCACAACGAGAAACTGAAGCTGGCCGCCATCCTCGCGAACCAGTTCTTCTCCTTCGCGGTCGGCGTCGTGTCCCTTTACGCCATCCTGAAACTGACATCTGGAGTCTAAGCGCATGTCCGCGACCTCGGCGGCTAACGGCACGGCTGCGCCGTCCATCAATGGGCGCGCCTATCCGATCGAAGATCACCTGTACGACGTCGTGGTGGTGGGCGCCGGCGGCGCCGGCCTGCGCACCGTGGTCGGCTGCAGCGAGGCGGGCCTTCGCACCGCCTGCATCACCAAGGTGTTCCCGACCCGCTCGCACACCGTCGCGGCGCAGGGCGGCATATCGGCCTCGCTCGGCAACATGGGCGAGGACGACTGGCGCTGGCACATGTACGACACCGTCAAGGGCTCGGACTGGCTCGGCGACCAGGACGCCATCGAATATCTGTGCCGCAACGCGCCCGCCGCCGTCTACGAACTCGAGCACTGGGGCGTGCCGTTCTCGCGCACCGAGGAAGGCAAGATCTACCAGCGTCCGTTCGGCGGCATGACCACGCATTACGGCAAGGGCACGGCGCAGCGCACCTGCGCCGCCGCCGACCGCACCGGCCACGCCATGCTGCACACCATGTACGGCCAGTCGCTCAGGCAATCGGCGGAGTTCTTCGTCGAGTACTTCGCCATCGACCTCATCATGGACGAGGAAGGCGCCTGCCGCGGCGTCATCGCGCTCAAGCTCGACGACGGCACGCTGCACCGCTTCCGCGCCCAGACCACGGTGCTGGCGACCGGCGGCTATGGCCGCGCCTATTTCTCCTGCACCTCGGCCCACACCTGCACCGGCGACGGCGGCGGCATGGTGCTGCGCGCCGGCCTGCCGCTGCAGGACATGGAGTTCGTGCAGTTCCACCCCACCGGCATCTACGGCGCGGGCTGCCTGATCACCGAAGGCGCGCGCGGCGAGGGCGGCTATCTCGTCAACTCGCAGGGCGAGCGCTTCATGGAGCGCTACGCGCCTTCCGCCAAGGATCTGGCTTCGCGCGACGTGGTGTCGCGCGCCATGACCATCGAAATCCGCGAGGGCCGCGGCGTCGGCAAGAACAAGGACCACATCTACCTGCACCTCGATCATCTCGATCCCAAGGTGCTGCACGAGCGCCTGCCCGGCATTTCGGAAAGCGCCAAGATCTTCTCCGGCGTCGATGTGACCCGCCAGCCGATCCCGGTGCTGCCGACCGTGCACTACAACATGGGCGGCATCCCGACCAATTATTACGGCGAGGTCGTTACCAAGAAGGACGGCAACCCGGACGCCGTGGTGCCCGGCCTGATGGCGGTGGGCGAAGCCGCCTGCGTCTCGGTGCACGGCGCCAACCGGCTCGGCTCCAACTCGCTGATCGACCTCGTGGTGTTCGGCCGCGCCGCCGCGCTGCGCTGCGCCGAGAAGCTGACGGCGGGCGCCAAGCAGCCCGACCTGCCGGGCAGCAACGCCGACATGGCGCTCGGCCGGCTCGATGGCTATCGCTTTGCCTCCGGCCCGACCCCGACCGCCGAGCTGCGCCTTTCCATGCAGAAGGTCATGCAGACCAACTGCGCCGTGTTCCGCACCGGCGAGGTTCTGGAAGAGGGCGTCAAGCTCATCAAGGCGGTTCATGACCGCGTCGGCGAGGCCAAGGTCAGCGACCGCTCGCTGGTGTGGAACTCCGACCTGGTCGAGACGCTGGAATTCGACAACCTGATCGGCCAGGCCGTGGTGACCATGAACTCGGCGGCCAACCGCAAGGAAAGCCGCGGCGCCCACGCCCGCGAGGATTTCCCCAATCGCGACGACGCCAACTGGATGAAGCACACGCTGTCGTGGTGCGACGCCAAGGGCAACGTCACTCTTAATGACCGTCCGGTGCACACCTACACGCTAACCACCGACGTGCAGTATGTGGAACCCAAGGCGCGCGTTTACTAAGGCGCGGATTGTGACAGGGCCGCCCGGCAGGTCCGGACGGCGAAAAGACACCAGCAAAAGGCACTGCGGCTATGGTTGAATTCGCACTTCCCAAGAATTCGAAGATCACCGAGGGCAAGACCTGGCCCAAGCCCGAGGGCGCGGCCAACGTGCGTGAATTCAAGGTCTATCGCTGGAACCCGGACGACGGCAAGAATCCGCACATCGACACCTACTACGTCGATCTCGGCGATTGCGGTCCGATGGTGCTCGACGGCCTCATCTGGATCAAGAACACCATCGATCCGACGCTCACCTTCCGCCGCTCCTGCCGCGAGGGCGTGTGCGGCTCCTGCGCCATGAACATCGACGGCCAGAACACGCTGGCCTGCACCAAGTCGATGGACGAGGTGAAGGGCGCGGTGAAGGTCAACCCGCTGCCGCATCAGGAAGTGGTCAAGGACCTGATCCCCGACCTCAATAATTTCTACGCGCAGTACGCCTCGATCGAGCCGTGGCTGCAGACCACCACGGCGACGCCGCAGAAGGAATGGCGCCAGAGCAAGGAGGACCGCGAGAAGCTCGACGGCCTCTACGAGTGCATCCTGTGCGCCTGCTGCTCGACCTCGTGCCCGAGCTACTGGTGGAACCCGGACCGCTATCTCGGCCCGGCGGCGCTGTTGCAGGCCAACCGCTGGATCAAGGACAGCCGCGACGAAGCCACCGGCGCGCGCCTCGACAATGTCGAGGATCCATTCCGGCTCTACCGCTGCCACACCATCATGAACTGCGCCAACGCCTGCCCCAAGGGCCTCAATCCGGCGGAAGCCATCGCCGAGATCAAGATGATGCTGGTCGAGCGCCAGGTGTAAGGCGCGCCTTGCGTCGATCGCGCCGCAAACGAAAAGCCCCGCGCGAGCGGGGCTTTTTTTGACCTCGCCCTTCCTTGCCCATCATGTCCGGGCTTGACCCGGGCATGACGCGACTTGGAAAGAAGATGGATGGCCGGGTCAGGCCCGGCCATGACGCCGGGCGAATGGTACCGACAACGCCTTACAGCTTCATCTTCTTGCGGCGCTGGCCGAGCGTGCGCAGGCGGAGCGCGTTGAGCTTGATGAAGCCGGCGGCGTCGCGCTGGTCGTAGGCGACCTTGCCCTCCTCGAAGGTGACGAGGTCCTGGTCATAGAGCGAATACGGGCTCTCGCGGCCGACCACGATGGCGTTGCCCTTGTAGAGCTTGACGCGCACGCGGCCGGTGACGAGCTGTTGGCTCAGGTCGATCGCGGCTTGGAGCATCTCGCGCTCGGGCGAGAACCAGAAGCCGTTGTAGATCAGCTCGGCGTATTTCGGCATCAGTTCATCCTTGAGATGCGCCGCGCCGCGGTCGAGCGTGACCGATTCGATGCCGCGATGGGCGGCGAGCAGGATGGTGCCGCCCGGCGTCTCGTACATGCCGCGCGACTTCATGCCGACGAAGCGGTTCTCCACGAGATCGAGCCGGCCGATGCCGTTGGCGCGGCCAAGCTCGTTGAGCCTCGCCAGCAGCGCCGCCGGCGTGAGTCTCACGCCGTCGATCACGGTCGCGTCGCCCTTCTCGAAATCGATGGTGATGTAGGTCGGCTGATCCGGCGCCTGCTCCGGATCGAGAGTGCGCGAATAGACGTAATCGGGCACTTCGCCGGCCGGATCTTCCAGCACCTTGCCCTCGGACGAGGTGTGCAGGAGGTTGGCGTCGGTCGAGAACGGCGACTCGCCGCGCTTGTCCCTGGCGATCGGAATCTGGTGCGCCTCGGCGAACGCGATCAGCTGCTCGCGCGAACGCATGTCCCATTCGCGCCACGGCGCGACGACGTGGATATCGGGTTTCAGCGCGTAATAGCCGAGCTCGAAGCGGACCTGGTCGTTGCCCTTGCCGGTGGCGCCGTGGCACACCGCGTCGGCGCCGAGCTTCTCCGCGATCTCGATCTGCTTCTTGGCGATCAGCGGCCGCGCGATCGAGGTGCCGAGCAGATACTGGCCCTCGTACACCGCGTTGGCGCGGAACATCGGGAACACGTAGTCGCGCACGAACTCCTCGCGCAGATCCTCGATGAAGATGTTGTCCGGCTTGATGCCCAAGAGCAGCGCCTTGGCCCGCGCCGGCTCCAGCTCCTCGCCCTGGCCGAGATCGGCGGTGAAGGTGATCACCTCGCAGTTGTAGGTGGTCTGCAGCCATTTGAGGATGATCGAGGTGTCGAGGCCGCCGGAATAGGCGAGCACCACCTTGCGGATGTCGGGCTTGCTCATGGGAAGAAACCTGCTGGAAAGTTTGGAAAAAGGGCGGGACCGGGGGAGGGCGCGCTCCCGAAATCCGGCGCGACTATAGGCGGAACCGGGCCTCGCGCAAGCCGTCCGGGGGCTAGCTTGCGGCGCCGCCGGGCGGGCGGCGCGACAGGCGGCGGGCCAGCCGTTCCAGCGCCGCCTCGACGCCGGCGTCGGTGAGCCGCGTGCGCGGCCAGCGATAGATCAAGCCGTGCGCCAGCCAGACCACGACGAACGCCACCACGCCGGCCGCGATCACGTCGCTGAGGAAATGTCCGCCGAACGCCATGCGCAACAGGCCGATGCCAAATCCGAACAGGCTCGCCGCCGCGTAGGCCGCGGGCCGCCATGGCGGCGGCGTCAGCGCGGCCAGCGCATAGGTCGAGAACGCGGCGCTGGCCTCGCCGGAGAAGAACGAGCAGTTCTCCGGGCAGGCGCCGCGCCGGTCCCACCACGCCACGAACGGCAGCTCGCCGTGGAACTCGACGACGTCGGTCGGGCGCGGCCGGCCCCAGTGGTTCTTGAATACCAGGTTGGACAGCACGCCCGGCACCACGATGACCGTTGCCAGCACCAGCACGGCGGCGCGCGCCGGCATCAGCATGCGCCGATTGGGCCGCAACAGCTTGAGGATGAGCGCCAGCGCCGCGGCAATCGCCAGCGCCCAGATCGCGGCCATGGCGCCGTGGCGCACCAGCGGCGTCCAGCCGGCGTTGGTCGCGGGAAAGCGCGCCGCTTCCGACGCATAGAACAGGCCGGCGATCTTCAGATCAAGCGCGGGATAAAGCCCGAGCAGCAAGCCGAACAAAGCCGCGCAGGTAAGCGCGATCGTGAGCCCGAGGCGGTTCATGCGGGCCGGTCTAGCCGAAGGCCGCGGCGATGGAAAGAGCGGGCGGCGTTCGCCCCGCGCGCGGGGCCTTGAAAACCTGTTCCCGTTTTTCCGCGTCCTGTTCTAGCATGAAGCCTCTCGCTGCTTTGCGACCGCCATCAGGACAGGTTTCCATGACCGCCCCCCGCCTCGATTTCTGGTACGACTTCTCTTCCACCTACTCCTATCTCGCCTCGGCGCGCATCGAGGAGATCGCCGACGACGCCGGCGTCGCGGTGCGCTGGCGGCCGTTCCTGCTCGGCCCGGTCTTCAAGGCCCAGGGCATGGAGACGTCACCGTTCAACCTGTTCCCGGTCAAGGGCGCCTACATGTGGCGCGACGTGGCGCGCCAGGCCGCCGATCTCGGCATTCCGTTCCGGCAGCCGACACAGTTTCCGCAGAACAGCGTGCTGCCGGCGCGCATCGCCATGCTCGGCTTTCAGGACGGCTGGGGCGAGAAATTCACCCACGCGGTCTACCATGCCGCCTTCGCCGACGACCGTCCGATGGCCGACGCGGGCGTCATGCGCGACGTGCTGAGCGGGCTCGGCCTCAACGCCGACGAGGTTCTCGCCCGCGCGCAGAGCGATGAGGCCAAGGCCGCGCTGCGGCAACAGACCGAGGAGGCGCAAGGGCTCGGCATCTTCGGCGCGCCGACCTTCACGACCAGCGGCGGCGAACTGTTCTGGGGCAACGACCGCCTGCCGCAGGCGATCCGCTGGGCGCAGCGCCACGCCGCGGCGTGAGGCGCGTTACGATGCCGCGGGCGGCAATGGCGGCGGCGTGGCGGGCTTCTCGCGCCAGGCGCCCGAGCGGCGGCCGGCGATCAGCCAGTACACCGCGCCGCCGATAATGCCGGCCCCGATCATGATCTCGAGTTCGCGGCGCGAGAAGCTGTCGATGGCGAGCGCCGCCGGATCGAAGCCGCCGAGGCCGGCGATGACGGCAACGCCGGTCAGCGCGCCGGCCGCGGCATAGAAGGTCAGGGCCCGGATGCTGAACGTCTCGGCGAGCGCGATCACGGCGAGCGCCGGCATCAGCGCGAAGCCGCTGACGAACACGAAGCCGATGGTGGCGGCGACGCCGATCCAGTCGCCTTCCATCGGCCCGAGCTGCAGATCGCTCCACTGCGGATAGAGCGCCGCCAGCACGACGACGAGGCTCGCCGCAAAGCTAGCCGCGATGAAGCCAGCGAGAACGACGAACATGCGGCCGATCAGCGCCATCGTTCGATCCGCTCCGGCTCAGTCCGTCATCGCCATGGCGCGCAGCGCGTCGCGCTCGCGCGCCGACAGCTTCTCGGTCTCGGACTTGAGCTGGCCGCAGGCGGCGAGGATGTCGCGGCCGCGCGGCGTGCGCACTGGCGACGAATAGCCGGCGTTGAAGACGTAGTCGGAGAATGTCTCGATCTGGTTCCAGTCCGAGCATTCATAGGCCGTGCCCGGCCACGGATTGAACGGAATGAGGTTGATCTTGGCCGGGATGCCCTTGAGCAGGCGCACCAGCGCGCGCGCGTCGGCCAGCGAATCGTTGATGCCCTTGAGCATGACGTATTCGAAGGTGATGCGCCGCGCGTTCGACAGGCCCGGATAGTCCCGGCAGGCGGCCATCAGCTCGGCGATCGGATATTTGCGGTTGAGCGGCACCAGCTGGTCGCGCAACTCGTCGGTGACCGCGTGCAGCGACACCGCCAGCATGACGCCGATCTCCTCGCCGGCGCGCACGATGTTGGGCACCACGCCGGAGGTCGAGAGTGTGATGCGGCGGCGCGAGATGCCGATGCCCTCGTTGTCGGAGACGACATGCAGCGCGTTGCGCACCGCGTCGAAATTATAGAGCGGCTCGCCCATGCCCATCATGACGACGTTGGTGACGAGGCGGCCGCCGTTCGCGGTGTCGCGATCGGCCCAGTCGCCGAGCCGGTCGCGCGCGATCATGATCTGGCCGACGATCTCGCCGGCGGTCAGGTTGCGCACCCAGCGCTGCGTGCCGGTATGGCAGAACGCGCAATTGAGGGTGCAGCCGACCTGGCTCGACACGCACAGCGTGCCGCGGTCGGTCTCGGGGATGTAGACGCACTCGACCTCGTGAGCGCGGCCGGCGATGCCTTCGCCCGGCAGCCGTAATAGCCACTTGCGGGTGCCGTCGGTGGAGATCTGTTCCGCCACCACCTCGGGCCGATGAAGCGTGAAATGGCGCGCCAGTTCCGCGCGCATGTCCTTCGACACGTTGCTCATGGCCTCGAAATCGCGCGCGCCGCGCACATAGAGCCAGTGCCAGAGCTGCTGCGCCCGCATCCGGCGCTGCGCCGGCGCGACGCCGATGCCGCCGAGCAGCTCCATCAGTTCGGCCCGCGACAGCCCGACCAGCGAGGGCATCGCCGGCGGCACGTAGGTCTCGAGCGGCGTCTTCTCGACGCCGGCCGCGGCCGTCTGGGCGGTGCTGCTCATCGCAAAACTTTCAACGGCAATCCTGCGCCAGGCGGTCGAGCGCCTGGGCGAGACCCTTCATCGAAAACGTGTCGGTGGTCTCGGTGCCCCTCGACGACTGGCCCTTGATCACGGCGTCGGTGCCCTTGCGCATGGCCTCGACCATGCGGGTCTCCTCGGCGGCGTTCTTGATCCAGGCGCCGTCGCCCTGGGTATAGAGCGCAAAGCGCGTGCCGGCGACCTCGAGCGAGGCCTCGAAGCCGGGCTTGAACGGGTAGCCGATCATCACCGAGACCTCGTCCCTGACCTTCTCGGCCGGGCGCGTGGAAATGAAGGCATAGGACGGATCGCGCGGGCGATTGGCCGGATTGGTCCTGGCCGAGGTCGGCTTGGCGAGCGCAAAGCACACCTTGCGGCCATTGGGCGAGGCGGTATAGGCGCCCCAGCTGCCGTACTGGGCGATCAGGGTCGGCTGCGCGCCGCCGGCCGCTGCCACCGCCGCCGGCTTGGCCGGCGCCCCCCTGGGCTTGGCGGCGGGTTTGGCCGATTGCTTGGCCGGTTGCTTGGCCGATTCCCTGGGTTTGGCGGTCTGGGCGCTGGCGGCGCCGATGCCGAGTACCCACGCCGCCGCGACAGCGGTGGCAAATACCGTCAGAGGGCGAAACATCGGGGTCATGCGTGCCTGGGTCCGTCGAAAGGTTGTGCGCAATGGCTTGGTCGCCGGGCCGTCAGGCCCATTAGCAACGCAGCCTATCCGCTTCCGTCTGTAAGGATGACGGAATAATGGCGAAAATCCGTTATGGAAAGCTGATTATGGACCCCGGCAGGCTTCCCGCAAGCCGGTTCAGGCCCCCGCCTCGTCGAGCCCGCGCCGCAGCGCGGCGCGCGCGGCCTCGCGGTGCTCTGGCAGGATGTGGCTGGCAACGAGCCGGATCGCGGTGGCCAGCACCGCCGCGTCGTCGGTGTAGCCGATCAGCGGCATGAAGTCCGGCACGGCATCGAACGGCAGGATGAAATAGGCCAGCGCGCCGGCCAGCATGATCTGCACCTGGCGCGGCGTCTGGCGATCGAAGGCGCAGTAATAGGCGGCCAGCAGGTCCTCGAACGGCAGCCGCGCGGCAAGGCCCTTGAGCTTGCGCCACAGATTGCGCCGCATGCGCGCGCCCCCGCGCGCCGGGTCGCGCTCCAGGTCACATTCGGTATCACGTTCGGTGTCGCGTTCGGTCCCGAGGTCAGCGGTGCGATCGATGGCCATGGATCCTCCACCAGCCGATATGGCCGCCGGCCTCCAGTTGGGGATGCCGGAGCCTGATCGCAAGATGACGGCAAAACCTCAGCCGCCGGCCAGCCGGTTCATGGCGGCGGCGAGCGCGATGTCGCGCTCGGTCACGCCGCCGGCCTCATGGGTCGACAGCGTCACCTCGACCCGGCGGTAGACGTTGAACCATTCGGGGTGGTGGTCGTTCTTCTCCGCCACCAGCGCGGCGCGCGTCATGAAGCCGAACGCCTCGTTGAAATCCCCGAAGGTGAAGGTGCGGGCGATCGCCGCGCCGTCGCGCGCCTCGCGCCAGCCGGAGAGCGTGGCAAGCGCCGCCGCGCGCGCCTCCGCGGAAAGCTTCTCGACCATGACCGGCCTCCATATTTTCCCCGGCGCCCGGGACCTCGCGGAACGCGCGCCGAGTTCCTATCTGATACCATGAATCGACGTCCGCATGGCCGGACGAACCAAGGAGCCATCATGACCTGGTCGCTGAAAATCGGCACCGTCGCCGGCACGGCGGTGCGCGTGCATGTGACGTTCCTGCTGTTCCTGGCCTGGATCTTCGCCGCCAGCTACGCCACCGGCGGCGCGACGGCGGCCTGGAACGGGCTCGTCTTCATGGTGCTGCTGTTCGCCTGCGTGCTGCTGCATGAATTCGGCCACATTTTCACCGCTCGCGCCTTCGGCGTGACGACGCCGGATGTCACCCTGCTGCCGATTGGCGGCGTGGCGCGGCTCGACCGCATCCCCGAGCAGCCGCGCGAGGAACTCCTCATCGCCATCGCCGGCCCGCTGGTGAACGTGGCGATCGCCATCGCCCTTATCGCCGTCGCCGGCGCCAGGTTCGATCCCGGTCCGCTCGCCAGCGTCGACGATGCCCGGATTCCGCTGGTCGACAAGCTCGCCGTGGTCAACCTGTTCCTGGCGCTGTTCAACATGATCCCCGCCTTTCCCATGGATGGTGGACGGGTGCTGCGCGCTGCGCTGGCGGCGCGGCTCGGTTTCACGCGCGCCACCGGCATCGCCGCGGCGATCGGCCAGGGCGTGGCGTTCCTGCTCGGCTTCCTCGGGCTGCTGTTCAACCCGATGCTGATCTTCATCGCCATCTTCGTCTATCTGGCCGCCGCCTCCGAGGCCCACATGGTGTCGCTGCGCACGGTGGCGCGCGGCATGCCGGCGAGCGCCGCCACCATCACGCAATTCGCGACGCTGGCTCCCGGCGATCACATCGAGAATGCCGCCGACCTGATGCTGCACACCAGCCAGGGCGAGTTTCCGGTGGTCGACGGCCTCGGCCGCCTCATGGGCGTCGTCAGCCGCGCCGACGTCCTGCGCACGCTCCGGCGCTCCGGCGCGGACACCGCGGTCGAAGCGGCGATGACCGCCGACGTGCCCACCATCGACCGCCGGCGCTGCCTCGACGACGCGCTGCGGCTGATGCAGGCGGGCACGGCTTCCGCCGTCGCCGTGACGACCGAGGGCGGCCGCCTCTATGGGCTGATCACGCCGGAGACGGTGGCGGCACTGATGACGCTGCAGGAAGCGCGCCGCCCCGAGTCCGGGTCTGCCGTGGGCGACATATTTTCGGCCAATTCCCCCCGCTGACAATATCCGGCTCGCGGATTTGGGATTCGGACGGGGCGTCATTCAGCGGGGCGCCGTTCCCGTGGGCGATGTGATAGAGTGCGGACGCAAAACAAGATCGGGTGACCGGATTGGACAGCAGCTTTTCGCGGTCGGGCTTTGAAGCAACACACCCGCGCAGGGTCGGTCGTTCGACCGTGCTGATTGGCGTCGCCGTCGTGCTGGCGGCGCTGTTTGCCATCATCGGCGGGGCGTATTTCGTGCTGCGGCCGGTCAGCCTGCGCATCGCGGTCGGCCCGCCCGGCAGCGACGATCTCAAGGTCATCCAGTCGATCGCTCAGGCCCTGGGGCGCGAGCGCGGCAACGTCCGTCTGCGCACCGTCGTCACCGATGGCGCCGTGGCCAGCGCCGCCGCGCTGGATGCCGGCACCGCGGACCTTGCAGTGGTGCGCGGCGATCTTAGCATCCCCAAGAATGCCCAGGCCGTCGCCGTGTTGCGCAAGAATGTCGTGGTGCTGTGGGCGCCGCTGCCGGCCGCGCCGGCCAAGGGCAAGCCGCGCCCCGCCGCCATCAAGAAGATCGCCGATCTCGCCGGCCGCAGGGTCGGCGTCGTCGGCCGCACCCAGGCCAACGTCAACATGCTGCGCGTGATCCTGGCCCAGTACGGCGTTCCCGCCGACAAGGTCGAGATCCTGCAGTTCGGCACGTCCGAGGTGGCCGAGGCCGCCCGCCTGCAGAAGGTCGATGCGTTCCTTGCCGTCGGGCCGATGAACAGCCAGATCACCGCGGACGCCATCGCGGCATCGAGCCGCAACGGGCCGCCGCGGTTCCTCGAGATCGACGCCAACGAGGCGATCACGCAGCGCTATCCGCATTACGAGACCAGCGAGATCACCGCCGGCGCCTTCGGCAGCGCTCCGGCGCGGCCCGACGACGCGGTCAAGACCATCAGCGTCGCCCATCACCTGGTGGCGCGCGCTTCGCTGTCGGACTCGGTGGTGTCGTCGTTTACCCGCGCGCTGTTCACGATCCGCCAGACCATCGCCAACGAGCTGCCGCAGGTCAGCAAGATCGAGACGCCGGATACCGACAAGGACGCCGTCATTCCGGCCCATCCCGGCGCGGCCGCCTATGTCGACGGCGAGGAGAAGTCGTTCGCCGAACGTTACAGCGACCTCATGTACCTGGCGCTGATCGTCGTCTCCGGCATCGGCTCGGCGACCGCCTGGTTCGCGAGCTATCTGCGCAAGGAAAACCGCGCCAATCCGTCGGGTCTGCGCGAGCGGCTGCTGGATATCCTGGCTCAGGCCCGCATCGCCGAATCCACGGAAGAACTCGACACCCTGCAAATCGAAACCGACGGTCTCTTGCGTCACATCCTGCACGGCTATGAAGTCGGCGCGATCGAGGACGCCGCGCTCACCGTTTACAGCCTCGTGCTGCAGCAGGCGCTGGCGGCGATCGCCGACCGCCGCGCCGTGCTCGCGTTCGAACCGCCGCGCCAGCGCGCGACCGTCGCGGTGCTGGCGCCGCCCGCCGCGTCCGCCGGCCAGTCCGGGGCGGCCTGAAAACCCCCACAAGGCAGCGTTTTTCGCGCAACAAGGCATTGTCCGGGGCCGATTTCCGACTATATTGCGCCGCAAATCCACAGGGTATGCCCGGTTCCATTCGCGCACTGGCTGCGGCGAAGCGGACTCCAGTTTGCCGAAGAAGCGCGCGCGAATTCAGTGTCTTAGCGCGCTAGTCGAGGCAAGGCCGGATCCCCTTTCCGCAAGTTCGGCGAGAACGAGCCGGGCATACGGTTTTTAGAGCAAAGCGCCGCATAGGGCGGCCGGATCGGCAAGTCATGAAACTTCGCAACGTCGCCATCATCGCCCACGTCGACCACGGCAAGACCACGCTGGTCGATCGCCTGATGCAACAGTCCGGCACCTTCCGCGACAACCAGCGCGTCGTCGACCGCGCCATGGATTCCAACGATATCGAGCGCGAGCGCGGCATCACCATCCTCGCCAAGGCGACCTCGATCCAGTGGAAGGACACCCGCATCAACATCGTCGACACGCCCGGCCATGCCGACTTCGGCGGCGAGGTCGAGCGCATTCTCAACATGGTCGACGGCGCGCTGGTGCTGGTGGATGCCGCCGAGGGTCCGCTGCCGCAGACCAAGTTCGTGGTGTCGAAGGCGCTTCATGTCGGCCTCAAGCCGATCGTCGTCATCAACAAGGTCGACCGCCCCGACGCGCGGCCGACCCAGGTGGTCAACGAGGTGTTCGACCTGTTTGCTGCCCTCGACGCCTCCGAGGAACAGCTCGACTTCCCGATCCTGTACGGCTCGGCCAAGGAAGGCTGGATGGCGGAAAGCCCGGACGGCCCCAAGGACGCCGGCATGCAGCCGCTGTTCGACCTGGTGCTGCGCCACGTTGCGCCGCCGGTGGTCGAGGACGGCCCGTTCCGCATGATCGGCACCATTCTCGAGGCCAATCCCTATCTCGGCCGCATCATCACCGGCCGCGTCAGCTCCGGCATCGTCAAGCCGAACCAGGCGGTGAAGGTGCTGGCGCGCGACGGCAAGCTGATCGAGCAGGGCCGCATCTCGAAGATTCTCGCCTTCCGTGGCATGGAGCGCGTGCCGCTCGACGAAGCCGAGGCCGGCGACATCGTCGCCATCGCGGGCCTTGAGAAGGCCACCGTCGCCGACACCATCTGCGCGCCGGAAGTCGAGACGCCGCTGCCGGCGCAGCCGATCGACCCGCCCACGGTATCGATGACCTTCCTGGTCAACAACTCGCCGCTCGCCGGCACCGAGGGCGACAAGGTGACCAGCCGCATGATCCGCGACCGCCTGTTGCGCGAGGCCGAGGGCAACGTCGCGCTGCGCGTGGTCGAGGCCGCCGACCGCGACGCCATGGAGGTGTCGGGGCGCGGCGAACTGCAGCTCGCCATCCTGATCGAGACCATGCGCCGCGAGGGCTTCGAGCTCGGCGTGTCGCGCCCGCGCGTGGTGCTGGCCAAGGACGAGGAAACCGGCGGTTGGCTCGAGCCGATCGAGGAGGTCGTCATCGACGTCGACGAGGAGCACTCCGGCGTCGTGGTGCAGAAGATGAGCGAGCGCAAGGCCGAGATGATCGAGATGCGCCCCTCCGGCGGCCACCGGCTGCGGCTGGTGTTCTACGCGCCGACGCGCGGCCTGATCGGCTATCAGGGCGAGCTTCTGACCGACACCCGCGGCACCGCCATCATGAACCGGCTGTTCCACGGCTATCAGCCCTACCGCGGCGACATCGCCGGGCGCCGCAACGGCGTGCTGATCTCCAACGACCAGGGCGAGGCGGTGGCCTACGCCATGTGGAAGCTGGAGGACCGCGGTCCGATGATGATCGAGCCGGGCTGGAAGGTGTATCGCGGCATGATCGTCGGCGAGCACACCCGCGACAACGACCTCGAGATCAACGTGCTCAAGGGCAAGCAGCTCACCAACATCCGCACCACGTCGAGGGACGAGGCGGTGCGGCTGACGCCGCCGATCCGCATGACGCTGGAAAAGGCGCTGGCCTATATCGAGGACGACGAGCTGGTCGAGGTGACGCCCAAATCGATCCGCCTGCGCAAGAAGATCCTCGATCCCAACGAGCGCAAGAAGGCGGAGAAGAGCAAGGAAGCGATGACGGGCTGAGGCTTCCCGTCCTTCGTCATTGCCGGGCTCGACCCGGCAATCCAGCTTTTCTTTCGAAGGATGGATGCCCGGATCAGGTCCGGGCATGACGATAGAGCGGGCGTCGACGCCAGCGCCTGACCCTTCCCTTCGGCTGCCCTTTCCCTTGGTCATTGCCGGGCAACCGGGTCTCGCCCACGATGAGCCCGGTTGTAAACCTGACCCGGCAATCCAGCCGCGCCCGGTTCACCAGCCGGAGCTGGCGGCGGGTCGCGCCTTCCGGCCCTCCCTGCGGGCCGGAGGTTTGCGGCCGGCCTGCGCCACGACGGCGATCCCTGATCGCGGTCGCCGGCAGCAACCCTCGCCCGTGGCCGCCGCGCGGCAACTGCCTCACACTTTCACGAAAAATTTTCGCTTCCCTGCATCGGAGCACCGTCTGGCCCGCATCATTTTGTCCCCTTTCGGCACAATCGGTGACTGGCTGGTGCAAAAAATCCACAATTAACCAATTAGTAATCATGGCTCTTGAAGCGCGCGCGGCAGCTTGCTTTGATTGACCCATGAGCACCGTCCTCATCGAAGTGCGCCCCGCCCGGTTGGCCGACGCAACCGCCGTCGCCGCCGTGCATGACGACGCGTGGCGCGCCGCCTATCAGGGCATCATCCCCGGCGGCGAACTCGACAAGCTCATCAACCGCCGCGGCCCGTGCTGGTGGGACAGCGCCATCCGCAAGGGCAGCCGCATCAGCGTGCTGGTGTTCGGCGACCAGGTGGCGGGCTACGCCAATTACGGCCGCAACCGCGCCCGCAGTCTGCAGTACCAGGGCGAGATCTACGAACTCTATCTGCGCCCGGAATTCCAGGGCCTCGGTTTCGGGCGGCGGTTGTTTGCCGCCGCCAGGCGCGACCTCACTCTCAGCGGCCTCAAGAGCATGGTGATCTGGGCCTTGTCCGACAACGAGCCGGCGCTCGAATTCTATCGCGCGCTCGGCGGACGCATGGTGGCGCGCTCCTCCGAGCAGTTCGGATCGAAGACGCTCGACAAGGTGGCGTTCGCCTGGAGCGCCTGAGGCGCGCATCGCTAGCCCTGCTTGCCGGCCCGCGGTTTTTTCCGAGGACACTTAATGCGCATCGACGCCATCCCGATCGGCAAGAATCCACCCCACGAGGTCAACGTCATCGTCGAGGTGCCGGTCGGCGGCGAGCCGATCAAGTACGAGATGGACAAGGCGGCGGGCACGCTGGTGGTCGACCGCTTCCTCTACACCGCGATGCGTTATCCGGGGAACTACGGCTTCATCCCGCACACGCTGTCCGACGACGGCGACCCCTGCGACGTGCTGGTGGCCAACACCCGCGCCATCGTGCCGGGCGCGGTGATCAGCGTGCGCCCGGTCGGCGTGCTGTTCATGGAGGACGAGGCCGGCGGCGACGAGAAGATCATCGCGGTGCCGTCGTCCAAGCTCACGCAGCGCTACGACCGGGTCAAGAACCACGCCGATCTGCCCGAGATCACCATCCAGCAGATCCAGCACTTCTTCGAGCACTACAAGGATCTCGAACCCGGCAAGTGGGTGCGCGTGGTGCGCTGGGGCGATGCCGCCGATGCCCACAGACTGATCCTCGAAGCCATCGCGCGGGCGCAGGAGCAGTCCGCCGCGCCGCCCTAAGGTTTTTTACCGGCCGGAGCGACCAGCGCGGCGAGCCGCGCCGCGAGCGCCGCAGCATCGCCCGCGATCGCGATCTGCTTCAGTCGCGACGTCGCGCCGGAGGCGAGCGAGACCTCGCGCGGCGCCAGCCCGAGCGCCTTCGCCAACAGCCGGGTCACCGCGTCGTTGGCCGCGCCGTCTTCCGGCGCCACCCGCACCCGCACCTTGAGCACGGCGCGCCCGTCGGCCATCACCTCGATGCCGTCGATGGCGTCGCGTCCGCCGCGCGGCGTCACCCGCACCGCCACGCTGACGCCGCCGGCGCGCGGCCGCCACGGCGCCGCATCCCGCTCATGGGGTGGGTGCGCGCTCAGATCAGCGCGCGCGCCAGCACCGGAATGATGACGCTCTGGATGAAGAAGATGACGAGGATGACCACGACCGGCGAGATGTCGATGCCGCCGAGATCGGGCAGCACATTGCGGATCGGGCGCAGCACCGGCTCGGTGATACGGTACAACAGCTGGCCGATTGTCGTCACCACGTTGTTGCGCGAGTTGACGACGTTGAAGGCCACCAGCCAGCTCAGGATCGCCGCCGCGATCAGGATGTAGATGTAGAGGGTCAGCAAATAGGAGATGAAGGCGAGCAGTTCGAGCATCGTCGAAAATCCTGATCCGGGCTGGCGCGCCCAAGCTGTATCGTCCTGTCCGCGGTCCGGCAAGCCCGTGCGGGAACCCTCGGCCCACAACCGCCCGTCAAGCTTTACTTGACACCCCTTGGCAGCGTCTCTAAATGGCGGCGATCGCTGGCTGCCTGTCGTGGCGGCCGGCCGGGGGGCCGTAGCTCAGCTGGGAGAGCGCCTCGTTCGCAATGAGGAGGTCAGCGGTTCGATCCCGCTCGGCTCCACCACCCCCCTCGTCTGCCTCGAATCGCCTGCCTCGATACCGCTAGCCTCGACATCGCCAACCTCGACATCGCCTGCCTGGACCGGCGGCGCTCGTCACCGCGCGCGCCGCGCCTGGAAACGGCCGACCAGCGCCAGCGCGAGGCCGCGCGGCACCATCCGCATCACCTGCGGAACGAGCCGGTTGGCAAGGCCCGGCACCACCAGGCGGCGGCCATCCATCAGGCCGCGATAGCCGGCCTCGGCGACGGCGCGCGCGCTCAGCGCCGGGATCAGCGAGCGGCGTCCGGGACGGAACCCGGCGCGGGCCTGGAATTCGGTCGGCACCGGCCCCGGGCACAGCGCGGTGACGCGCACGCCGCGCCGGCCGAACTCGTGGTGCAGCGCCTCGGAGAACGAAATCACATAGGCCTTGCTGGCGTAATACACCGCCATGTTGGGACCGGGCAGGAAGCCGGCGACCGAGGCGACGTTGAGCACGCCGCCGTGGTGGCGCTCGAGGCTGTCCGCGAAGCGCAGCGACAGCTCGGTGAGCGCGCGCACGTTGACATCGATCATGGCAAGCTGCGCGGCGCGCTCGATGGTCGCGGCCGGGCCAACGAGGCCGAAGCCGGCGTTGTTGACCACATAATCCGGCTCGACGCGCTGCGCGGCCAGCGCCGCGGCGATGGCGTCGCCGGCCTCCGGCTGGCTCAGATCGCAGGCCATCACGATCGGCGGGCGCGCCGCAGCGCCCGTCAGGCTTCCGGCCAGCTCATGCAGCCGCTCGGCGCGCCGGGCCACCAGCGCGACGCGATGGCCGTTGGCGGCGAACACCCGCGCCAGTTCCGCGCCGATGCCGGCCGAGGCGCCGGTGATGAGGGCGACGCGGTCCGGCACGCCGGCGCTCATCGCGTGACACGCTCCGTCATGGATCGATCCTGCCGCGCAGCACGGTTTCCCTCAGCGCATCCTGATCGGCCGTGGAAATGCCGAGCAGGGTTGCGGCGCGCTCCACCACGCTGTCCTCGAATTCACTGGCGCGGTCGTCGGCGTATACCAGTTCCCACATCATCTCGATGATGCGCAGGCGCCCGTCACGGCTGACGGCGCGGTTGATCTGGCTGGTGAAGCCGTCGAGGTCGATCGCCTCGCCCTCGATGAAGGCGGCCTCGCGGATCAGCTCGCGCGCCGCCTCCGCATCGAGGTCGAAGCGGTACTCCAGCAGCGCCTGCAGCTTGGCGCGTTCGTCCTCGCTCGGTTCGCCGTCGAGCGAGATGACATGGATGAGCAGCGCCGTGGCGGCGAGGCGGTAATCGTTATCCGCGAACTGGGCCGGCCTGCGGCCTGACGTGAACTCGGCGATCAACTGGCGCAGCGACTCAAGCATCGTGTTTCGGCTCTAGTTGGCGGGCCCGCCGAGCGCGGCGCGCACGCCCGCCTCGCGCGAGGGCTGCAGGCCGATCGCGCGGCCTTCCTCGACCGCGAGAGCGAACGGCACGCCCTTGCGCTGGACGAGATAATGCGTCCACAGCGCGCCGACGCGATTAGCGGAGGCGCAGTGAACGAGCAGCGGATGGTTCGCCCCGTCCTCGACCAGGCGGGCGAACTGGTCGAGCTGCGCCTCGGTCGGCGCGGCGGCGGAAATCGGAATGTTCGCGTAGCGCAAGCCGGCGGCCTCGACCGCCTGCTGTTCGCCCGCGGTGCCCTCCTCGGACATGCGCAGGTCGATGATGGCGGCGAACCGCAGCGCCTTGAGCTCGGCGACGGCGCCCTCGCGCAACAGTCCCGCGGTGGCGATGGTGACGCGCAGGCGGTTGTAGTTGCTGACCGCGCCGCTGACCCTGTTGCCGAATGGCGCCTCGAGGCGCGGCTGCTGCGCCCGGGCCGCCTGCGGGGTCATCGCCGACAGCGCCAGCACGCCGCACCCGGCGACGACAGCCGCCATCGTGGCAATCCGCATCATGGAGGTTCCTTTCATGGGCGCGCCGCATGCCCCCGCCGGCTCGGCAGGCTGAATGCTGCCGCCGGAAAAATGGTGCCGCAAGAGGGATTCGAACCCCCGACCCCATCATTACGAATGATGTGCTCTACCAGCTGAGCTATTGCGGCCAGATCCGGCCCCTGATTATCGGTCGGACCGGATATTGGCAAGCTTATCCCGGTCCGCTCAGCCAACCCAGCGTTCAACCACGCCGCGCCAGCCGCCCGGACGGCCCTCCGCCTCCTCGACCGCCTCGTCCCGGACCCCGGGATCATCGGGGGCGCGGACCAGCGGAATGACCGGCGCCGCCGGCGCCGCGCCCGCAAGCGCCCCGGCCGGGAGGTCGCGTCGCGGCCGGAACATTGGCGGAACGGCGGCCGGGGCGGGTGGCTCGGGCGCGGCCGGAGCGGGTTCGGTGGACGATGGCTCGGCTGCCGGCGCGGCGGCCACGGCGGGCGGCAACGCCGGGCTGGCGGCTTCCGGCTCCGCCGCGATCACCGCGCCGCCGTCGGCGGGCAGCGCGGCGACCGGCACGACCCAGCGGAAGGCGTCGATCTCTCCGCTCACCGGCGACACCGGATGCCAGCGGCTACTGACGTAGCCGTCGGCGGTCCAGGCCGGATCGGGGGCGGCGCGCACCGCCCGCAGCGTCCATTCGCGGGCACGGCCGTCCTGGCCCTCGCCGCGTTCGATCTCGGCCATCAGCATGGCGACGCGCTGGGTCGGCGCGGCGGTGAGTCCCGCCAGCGCCGCGCGGGCGCGGGCAAATTCCCCGGCGTCGATGGCGGCGCGCGAAAGCGCCAGCGCGCCCTCGGCGTGGCCGTCGGTCCTGGCCGCCAGCGCCTCGACACGCGCCAGCCGCTCGCGGGCGGAATCGCCGAGCCGGACATGGGCGTAGGCCTCGGCGAGGTCGGGATGCGGATTGACGTGCCAGGCCGTCTCCAGCACTCGCATCGCCTTGCGGATCTGATGGGATTCGCTGAAGAACCGGCTGGCGAGCGTCGCCGCCGGCACCAGCGTCGGCGCCAGCTTCACCGCCGTCATGGCGAGTTCGCGCGCGCGGTCGCGGTCCGTCGTCTCCAGTTCCAGCGCCTGCGCGGTCATCAGCACCGCGCGCTGGCGCTGATAGGCCGCCTTGTCGATCGCCCTTGCCGCGTGATTGGCCTCGAGGATCGCCAGCGCGCCGCTCCAGTCGCCGCGCGCGCAGCGAAATCCCAGCACCGCAAGCGCGGCCCAGCCCATGCCGGGGGCAACCTTCAGCGCCTGCTCGGCGATCGCCGCGGCGCTGACCGCGTCGTCGTGGCGCTGCGCCTCGATGAACAGGCCGCGCAAGCCCAAAAGCCGCGTGTCCTCGCGTAACGCCATGGCATGAAACGCGGCGCGCGCGGCATTGGCGTCGCCGGAAAGCTGCGCGGCTTGCGCGTCGAGCAGCAGCGTGAGCGGATCGTGCCGGACGAGACGGCGCGCATTGTGGGCGTGCCGGCGCGCGGCGCGCGCATCGCCGGTGCCGATCGCGAGCAATCCTTGCGTGAGCGCCTTGCGGCCGCGCAAGGCGCGACGGGAGACGCGCGCGGCGCGCAGGCGGCGCGGCAGTCGCCACAGCGCTCGCAGCACCGACCACGCCAGCATCATCGCCGCCGCCGCCGCGGCGATCATGAAGACGAACACCGGCAGCGAGGTCTCGACGCGCCAGCCGCTCCACACCAGCGTGACCCCGCCGGCCTGCTCGGCCACCCACGCCACGCCGGCCGCCGCCAGTCCGATCGCAATCAGAAAAACAATCGTGCGGAACATGAAAACTGCCTATGGCGCGGTTTTGACCAATGAGGTGTCGGCGAATGCGGTCATGGCGTTGGCGAGGAATTGCCGCGCGGCTTCGAGCGCGCTCGCGCGCGCCGCGGCGCGGGCGATCACGGGCTCGGCCACAGCGCGCCGCTCCGGCGGCAGCACGGCCAGTTCGCGCAGCGCGCTTGCCGTATCATTGCGCCTGACGGCGGCCTCGACGCGGCTGGCGATCGCGGCGACGTCGGTGCCGGGCTGTTCGCCGGCCGGACGGATGCGCACCAGCTTTGCGGCCTGCGTCTGCAACCGTTCCCACAGGGTTCCGGATCGCGGCGCCGGCTCGGCCGCGCCGCCCGCAAGCTGCGGCACGAGCGGCGCGATCATGGCGCTGAGCGCCGCATCGTTGGGAATGCCGGTGGTGGCGAAGGTTTCGAGCGGCGCCAGCGCTCCGGGGCGCACCGCGAGGCGGCGCGCGACGTCAAGTTCGGCGGCGTAGGGAGCGCCGCCGCGCGCGGCGGTATCGAGCAGTATCGCGGCGACGACCCGGCGCAGCTCGCGCTCGCCGGCCATCGCCGGCGGGCGTTCGCCGATTCGGCCTTGCAGCGCGCCGAGCGCGCGGTCGATCTCCGCCAGACGCTCGCCGAGCGCGGCGGTATCGGGCGCGGGCGCGGCTGGCGCTTCCGTTGGCGCGGCGGCTTCGCGCGGCGCCGACTTGAGCTCGTTGACGGCGCTCGCCACCGCGTCGGCCTGCCGCCGCAGCGCGGCGATCTGCTCGCGCACCGCATGCAGCGCCTGTTCGGCGACGTTGAGCCGCGCCACCAGCTCGGCATCGGTGGCCGCCGCCTTCTCGGGCGCGGCCGCCGGCGCCGGCAGGCTCTCGATCCGCTTGAGCCGCGCCGAGAGGTCGCTCAGCATCGCCAGCGCGGGATCCGGCACGGTGGCGGCCGGCGGAGCTTCCGGCGCGCCGAGATAGAGGACAAGTCCCGCCACCATGGCGGCGGTCAGCGCCGCCGCCACCACGGCGACCGCGACGGTCTTCCAGCCGGCGCGCGCCGCGGCGATGAGATGCGCAAATCGCGCCGGCCGCTTCGGCTCGCCGGAGAACTCGCTGGCCGCGAGATCGATGGTCGGCGGCGCGCGGCGCGCATGCGCGCCCGCGTCGTCGTGGGCGGGCTCAGTCGGGTCGGCCTTGTCATCGGCCATCGGCGCGAACTCCGGAAGGCGGGAACATCATTGTCAGCATAGCAGATTTGATCCTGAAATCCTTAAGACGGAACCGCGACCGCGCGCGCCAGCGCCTCGATCAGCGCCGCTTCGTCGGGCTGCGGCGCCACGATCAGGCGGCTCGCGCCGGCCTCGCGCAGTTCGGCGGCGACCGTGGCCGACAGGCAGGCCTGCGGCAGCGCCAGCGCGGTGATCTCGAGCCCGGCGGCGCGCATCGCCTCGACAAAGGCGCGCGCGCTCTGCGCCGAATAATGCATGACCGCATCGATGGCGCCGCCGGCGAAAGCGGCGCGCGCGTCGTCGGCCAGGTCGCGCACCGGGTTCATGCGGTAGATCGTGTGGACGATGACGGCAACGCCGCGGCTTTCCAGCTCGGCGGAAAGATCGCGGCTGAGCTGCTCCCCGCATAAATACAGCAGCGGCCCGGATGCGAGCCTGGTCTTGGTCTTAGTCTTAGTGCCCCTGGCCTTGCCGGCGCTCGACCGGGCGACAATCAGGTCACGCAAGTCCGCGCTGTCGCCGTCGGCCGAGATCACGTCGGAAAAGCCGACCTCGCGCGCCGCCGCCGCGGTGCGGGCGCCGACCGCGAACAGCGGCAGGCCGCACAGTTGCGCGCGCGCCGGATGCGGAAGAAGCGCGCGCGCCGCGTTGGCGCTGGTCAGGATCACGCCGCTGGCCGGCGTCGCGGGATCGAGCGCGAACGCCACCGGCTCCATCTGCAGCATCGGCGCCAGCACCACGCCATAGCCGCGCGCGCGCAGCGCCGCCGCCGTCTTGGCGTTGTCCGGCGCCGGGCGCGTGACGAGGATGGCCAAGCCTCAGGCTCCGGCGAACAGGGTGAAGAATTTCTCGCCGGCGCGCGCGCGCAATTCATGCGCGGCGTCGGCGCCAAGGCTCGCCGCGTCGCCGCGCGTGCCCTGGCGCGTCGCCTCATAGGCCTCGCGGCCATCCGGCGAGACGATCAGGCCGCGAAAGCGGATGCGCTCGCCCTCGACGGTGCACAGCCCGCCGATCGGGGTGCGGCAGGAGCCGTCGAGCAGGGCGAGGAAGCCGCGCTCGGCGGCGAGCGCGGTTTCGGTGTCGGGATCGCCGATGGCGGCGACCAGCGCGCTGACGCGGTCGTCGTCGCGGCGCGATTCGATCGCGATGGCGCCCTGTCCAACCGCGGGCAGGAATTCCTCGGTGCTGAAAATCGAGGTCACGACATTCTCAAGCCCGAGCCGCCGCAAGCCGGCGAGCGCCAGCAGCGTGGCGTCGGCCTCGCCCTCGGCGAGCTTGCGCAGCCGCGTCTGCACGTTGCCGCGGAAACTTGCGACCTTCAGATCCGGCCGCAGCCGCAGCACCATGGCCTGGCGGCGCAGCGAGGCGGTGCCGACCACTGAGCCGGCCGGCAGCTGCGCCAGCGTCGGCGCCTTCGGGCTGATGAAGGCGTCGCGCACGTCCTCGCGCGGCAGCCACGACGAGAGCCACAATTGGTCGGGCAGGAAGGTCGGCACGTCCTTGGCCGAATGCACCGCGAGGTCGATGTCGCCGGCGATCAGCGCCTGCTCGATCTCCTTGGTGAACAGCCCCTTGCCGCCGGCCTGCGCCAGCGGCCGGTCGAGGATGGCGTCGCCGCTGGTCTTGATGATCCGGATCTCGATCCGCGCCGGATCGAGGCCATGGGCGTGCGCCAGCCGGTCGCGCACCTCATGGGCCTGCGCCAGCGCCAGCGGGCTGCCGCGCGTGCCGATGCGGATGCTGGTCCGCGCCGCTGACGCGGCCTGTCCGCTACCCTGTTTATCCGATCCCACGCCTTTGGGCCCTCGCGTTCCCACGCTGAAAAATGCTAGGCCGGTCACGGGACCGGCGCGGCCGGCGGGTGACCCGCCCACGAGGGGTACCGAAAGCCGGGTTTGCCGGCGAACGCAAGGGCTTCGCGCACAAATGTTGGTGCTCGGGATTGAAACCACCTGCGACGAAACCGCCGCCGCCGTGGTCGAACGCGGCGACGACGGAGAGGGCCGCATCCTGGCCAACGTGGTGCGCTCGCAGATCGCCGAGCATGCCGCGTTCGGCGGCGTGGTGCCGGAGATCGCCGCCCGCGCCCATGTCGAGCTGCTCGACGGTCTGATCGCCGCCGCCATGGACGAGGCCGGGGTGGAATTTGCCGGGCTTTCCGGCATCGCCGCCGCCGCCGGGCCCGGCCTGATCGGCGGCGTCATCGTCGGGCTGACCACGGCCAAGGCGATCGCGCTGGTGCATGGCCTGCCGCTGGTCGCCGTCAACCATCTCGAGGCCCATGCGCTGACCCCACGTCTGACCGGGCCGCTGGAATTTCCCTACTGCCTGTTCCTGGTGTCGGGCGGGCACACCCAGATCGTCGCCGTGTGCGGCGTCGGCGACTATGTCCGGCTCGGCACCACGGTCGACGACGCCGTCGGCGAGGCGTTCGACAAGGTCGCCAAGCTCATGGGCCTGGCTTACCCCGGCGGGCCGCAGGTCGAGCGCATGGCGGCGATGGGCGATGCGATGCGCTTTGCCTTTCCCCGCCCGATGGCGGGGCGCAAGGACGCCAATTTCTCGCTGTCCGGGCTCAAGACCGCGGTGCGCCAGGAGGCCGAGCGCATCGCGCCGCTTTCGGACGCCGACGTCGCCGACCTGTGCGCCTCGTTCCAGGCCGCCGTCATCGACTCCGTCGCCGACCGGCTCGATGTCGGGCTGGCGCAGTTCAAGGCCCGGTTCGGCGCGCCGGCCGCGCTGGTGGCGGCCGGCGGGGTCGCCGCCAACGCGGCGCTCCGGGCCGCCCTTCAGGCGGTCGCGGCGCGGGCGCAAACCGGGCTGATCCTGCCGCCGCCGGCGCTGTGCACCGACAACGGCGCCATGATCGCCTGGGCCGGCGCCGAGCGGCTGGCGCTGGGGCTGACCGATGCGCTCGACACCGCGCCGCGGGCGCGCTGGCGGCTCGACGAAACGCCGCCACCGGCGCCGCTGCACAACACGCGGGCGCGATTCTGACCACGGCAACCTCAACGGGGACGGCGGCATGAGCGTGTTCGACAAGGTCGCGGTGATCGGCGCCGGAGCCTGGGGCACCGCGCTCGCCAACACTTCCGTGCGCGCCGGCCGCGAGGTGGTGCTGGTGGCGCGCGACGAAGCCGCCGCCCGCGCGCTGGCGTGCCGGCGCGAAAGCCCGCATCTGCCGGGGATTGCGCTCAGCTCCGAGGTCACCGTCACCCACGAGGCGGCGGCGGCGCGCGACGGCATCGTGCTGATGGTGGTGCCGGCGCAGGCGGTGCGCGAGGCCGCGACGGAACTGGCGCCGCACCTGCATGCCGGCGCGCCGCTCGTGGTGTGCGCCAAGGGCATCGAGCGCGGCACGCAGAAATTCATGACCGAGGTGATCGCGCAAGTGGTGCCGCAGGCGACGCCGGCGATCCTGTCGGGACCGAGCTTCGCCGCCGACGTGGCGCGCGGCCTGCCGACCGCGGTGACGCTGGCGGCGGGCGACGACGCGATGGCCGCGGCGCTTTCGCGCGCGCTCGGCTGCACCACGTTCCGTCCCTACCACACCACCGACGTGCGCGGCGTCGAGATCGGCGGCGCCGCCAAGAACGTGCTGGCGATCGCCGCCGGCATCGTCGCCGGACGCAAGCTGGGCGCCTCGGCGCTCGCGGCGCTGACCACGCGCGGCTTCGCCGAGTTGGTGCGATTCGGCCGCGCCCATGGCGCTCAGGCCGAGACGTTGGCGGGCTTATCGGGGCTCGGCGACCTCATCCTGACCTGCGCGAGTCCGCAGTCGCGCAACTTCGCGCTCGGCCAGGCGCTGGCCGAAGGCCACCGCGAAGCGGCCGCCGGCAAGCTCAGCGAGGGCCTCTACACCGCCGCGGTGCTGGCCGAGATGGCGGCCGCGCGCGCCATCGACATGCCGATCGCGCGCGCGGTCGCCGACATCCTGGCCGGGCGGCTGACGGTGGACGCGGCGATCGACGCACTGCTGACGCGTCCGTTCCGGGCGGAGGGCTGAAGCCATGGCCTGCTGGCTGGTCAAGTCCGAGCCGTCGGCGTGGTCGTGGGATGAGCAGGTCGAAAAGGGCGCGGCCGGCGAGGCCTGGACCGGGGTGCGCAACCACACCGCCAAGCAGAACCTGATGAAGATGCGCAACGGCGAGCGCGCCTTCTTCTACCACTCCAACGAAGGCAAGGAGATCGTCGGCATCGTCGAGATCATCCGCGAGGCCTATCCCGACCCGACCGACGCCAGCGGCGCCTTCGTCTGCGTCGACGTCCGCGCGCGGCGGGCCCTGGCGCGGCCGGTGACGCTGGCGGCCATCAAGGCCGAGAAGCGGCTTGCCGACATGGCGCTGATCCGGCAGTCGCGGCTCTCGGTGCAGCCGGTGACGGCGGCGGAATGGGCGCTGGTGTGCAAAATGGGCGGCGTCGCGCCGTGACCGGCGGCGGCGAGGCCGAGCGCTCCTGCCTCAACCAAAGTGTGACCCCGACCCGCTTGTGGCGCTCGCGGCCGCCATCGCATAATGACCGCCGAAAGAACAAGCATAAGGCCCGTCCGGCAGGATGGGGCGCGGGAGGAGATCGGCCTGCCAGACTGATATTGCCGCCCTGGCCCGCATCCGGGCAGTGGCGGCGTTCTCCCATCATTCACCGGGGAAAGCGGCGCCGCGACGGCGCCCGGTTTTCCGGTTTCCGGGTTGCCAAATTTCTGGGTTGTCCAAGGAGAGTCCTGATGTCCGAGAAAATCTACGATGTGCCGGCGAGCTGGGCCAGCCGCGCCTATGTCGATGCCGCCAAGTACAAGGATATGTATGCGCGCTCGATCAAGGATCCGGCCGCGTTCTGGGGCGAGGCCGGCAAGTGTATCGACTGGTCGAAACCCTACACCAAGGTGAAGGATACTTCGTTCGATCCCCACCATGTCTCGATCAAGTGGTTCGAGGACGGCGAGACCAACGTCTCCTACAACTGCATCGACCGGCATCTGGCCAAGCGCGGCGACCAGGTCGCCATCATCTGGGAAGGCGACAACCCGGCGGAAGACAAGAAGATCACCTACAAGGAGCTGCACAAGCAGGTGATGAAGTGGGCCAACGTGCTCAAGAGCCAGGGCGTCAGGAAGGGCGACCGCGTCACCATCTACCTGCCGATGATCCCGGAGACGGCCTATGCGATGCTGGCCTGCACCCGCATCGGCGCCATCCATTCCGTCGTGTTCGGCGGCTTCTCGCCCGACAGCCTGGCCGGACGCATCGAGGACGCGGCTTCCGCCGTCCTCATCACCGCCGACGAGGGCCTGCGCGGCGGCCGCAAGGTGCCGCTCAAGGCCAACGCCGACGCCGCGGCCGACAAGCTGTCCAATGTCGTCAAGAGCATGATCGTGGTGAAGCGCACCGGCGGCGCGGTCGCCATGAAGGCTGGCCGCGACCACTATTTCGACGACCTCGCCGCCAAGGTCGGCGACGACTGCGCGCCCGAACCGATGAACGCCGAGGCGCCGCTGTTCATCCTCTACACCTCGGGCTCGACCGGCAAGCCGAAGGGCGTGCTGCACACCACCGGCGGCTATCTGGTGTACGTCGCGATGACGCATCGGTACGTGTTCGACTATCACGATGGCGACATCTACTGGTGCACCGCCGACGTCGGCTGGGTGACGGGCCACTCCTACATCGTCTACGGCCCGCTCGCCAACGGCGCCACCACGCTGATGTTCGAGGGCATCCCGACCTATCCGTCGATCTCGCGATTCTGGGACGTGATCGACAAGTGGGGCGTCAACACCTTCTACACCGCCCCGACCGCGATCCGCTCGCTGATGGGCGCCGGCGAGGAGCCGGTGAAGAAGACCTCGCGCAAGAGCCTCAGGCTCTTGGGCACGGTCGGCGAACCGATCAATCCGGAAGCGTGGGAATGGTATCACCGCGTGGTCGGCGACGGCCGCAGCCCGATCGTCGATACCTGGTGGCAGACCGAAACCGGCGGCATCCTGATCACGCCGCTGCCGGGCGCAACCAGGCTCAAGCCCGGCTCGGCGACGCAGCCGTTCTTCGGCGTGGTGCCGGAGATCGTCGACGCCAACGGCGCCGTGCTCAAGGGCGCCGGCGAGGGCAATCTGTGCATCGCCGATGCGTGGCCGGGCATGATGCGCACGATCTATGGCGACCACGAGCGCTTCGTGCAGACCTATTTCTCGGCCTATCCCGGCAAATACTTCACCGGCGACGGCTGCCGGCGCGACGCCGACGGCTTTTACTGGATCACCGGCCGCGTCGACGACGTCATCAACGTGTCGGGTCACCGCATGGGCACGGCGGAAGTCGAAAGCTCGCTGGTCGCCCATCCCAAGGTGTCGGAGGCCGCCGTGGTCGGCTATCCGCATGACATCAAGGGCCAGGGCATCTACGCCTATGTGACGCTGATGGCCGGCACCACGCCGACCGAGGAGCTGCGCAAGGAGCTGGTCAGCTGGGTGCGCAAGGAGATCGGCCCGATCGCCTCGCCCGATCTGATCCAGTTCGCGCCCGGCCTGCCCAAGACCCGTTCGGGCAAGATCATGCGCCGCATCCTGCGCAAGATCGCCGAGGACGAGTTCGGCGCGCTCGGCGACACCTCGACGCTGGCCGACCCCGCGGTGGTCGACGACCTCATCCATAACCGGCAGAACAGGAAGGCTGGCGCGGCCTGAGCCCGGCCCCACGGGCCGACCTGGAAAAAACGTCAGGCGCGGGCCCCTTCGGGGTCCGCGCCTTTTTACGCTCCGCGGGCCGGCCTGCCCGCGCGCCGTCCTCTTTTTTCGCGGCTGTGGTTTTCGCGCTATTTACATCCCGCCGGTAGATTGACCATGAATCGGGTTGCCGGCGCCTCTCCGATGCGGAGGCGCCTCCAGGGGGTGAGATCGTCAATGGCGTACAGAAGAAATGCGGCGTACGGGCTGATGGCGGCGGCGGCCGCGACCCTGATGGCGGCGACGCAGGCGCAGGCGCGCCCGCAGATGGTGCAGTTCCGCGGCGATTACGCCTCCGGCACGATCGTGGTGCGCACCAGCGAGCGGCGGCTCTATTTCGTGCTCGGCGACGGCAAGGCGCTGCGCTATCCGGTCGGCGTCGGCCGCGCCGGCAAGCAATGGTCGGGAACCGCGTTCATTGACGGCAAGCACCGCTATCCGGCGTGGTCGCCGCCCGCCGACGTCAAGCGCGACAAGCCGTCGCTGCCCGACGTCATTCCCGGCGGCTCGCCGCGCAACCCGATGGGGGTGGCGGCGATGACGCTGTCGGGCGGTCAGTACGCCATTCACGGCACCAACGTGCCGGGCTCGGTCGGCGGCTATGTGTCCTATGGCTGCATCCGCATGTACAACCAGGATATCACCGACCTGTTCGAGCGCGTGTCGTTCGGCACCCAGGTGGTGGTGACGCACTGACGCGATCTCGTCTTCCTCGTCGTGTGGAGCCTGACCCCGCGCATCCATCCTTTCCGTGCAGCTGGATTGCCGGATCACGTCCGGCAATGACGCCTGGTGGGACGTCGCCGCGTGTCCGTTATCGGGGGCGGGATCGCTTCCTCGTTCCTGGCAGGGCGCGAAACCAAAACGGGCGCCGCGTGCGGCACCCGTTCTTTTTTCCGTAAGCTGGATGAAGGTGGAGGGGCTCAGTACTTCGCCAGCACCGGGCCGCCGAAGCGGTAGGTGATGCCGGCGCCGACCAGCCACGGATCGAGATGGGTGTGGCCGGTGAGCGCGCCGTTGTTGGCGCTCCAAGTCGGGTCGAGCCACAGCTTCTTGACGTCGACGTTCACGCCCCAATTGGCGGTGAGCATGTAGTCGAAGCCGATCTGCGCGGCGACGCCGAAGGCGTTGCCGACGCTGAGCTGGGTGACGACGCCGCCGGCCGCCGAGGTGCTGAACGGAATGGTGTAGTTGACGCCGACGCCGACATACGGCTTGAACGCGCCGAGATCGGTGAAGTGATACTGCAGGGTCAGCGTCGGCGGCAGCAGCCAAGTGCTGCCGGCCGGAACGCCGGTCAGCGCGCCGGTGCCGTCGATGTCGTGCCTGGTGACGCCGAGAATGAGTTCGGCGGCGATGTTCCGGGTGAAGAAATAGGTGATGTCGAGTTCCGGCACGATGGCGTCGCTGTAGGCGAGCCCCGCCCCCGGAATCTGGTCGACCGTACCGGCATCGCGCGGCAGCACGCCGATCGCGCGCACGCGGATCATCCATGGGCTCCAGTAGTCGACCGGAGCGGCCTTGTAGGCCGGCGCCCTGGCGCCCATGTCGGCCGCAACCGCAGGTGCGGCAAGAAACGCAACCACAACCGCGGCCGCGCCCATCAGTCCAACAGTCTTCCGCATTTCAAAGTCCCCCATTATCAAAAACGCTGCTTGAAAGCCCCTGGCAGCGCCAGCCTTGCGCTGGAACAACAACGCGGTTCTAGGAGGACATAGAATGACATACATCAAGAAAAACAGCAGGTAGCAGATTTAGAATTGAGATTTATCAATTGCTGTGGCGCAATAAACACACCTATTGCGAATGCTGATCACGATGGGGAGATGTCACTCTCCGCGCCCTGGTTCTACAGCATCTTCAATGCAGTAAGCCGCTGTCCGCCCGTCACGCGAGCCCACTGATTCGCGTTGCTAGGCTTGCTGCGTCGCAAAAAATAACGGCTATCGGCGCGGAAGACGGCTAGCGGGCCGTGCCAGGCATGCACCAGCCCTCGCGGCGGCCGCCGGAATAGCTGCGGGCCAGCCCCATCTCCAACATGGCCTTGGATATATTGGCGGTTTTTCGCGTGGCGGCGTCCGCGACGATGCGCCCGGCATATTTGTCGGGACCGATATTGAAAATGGCGATGTCACCCTCGGCGAGCAGCTTTTCCAGCGCGGCGGTGGCGGCCTCCGCCTGCCGCAACTCCTGCGCGCAGGCCGCCTTCAGCTCGGGCGCGTCGATGCCGCGCAGCCGCACCCGGGTCGTGATCTCAATGCCGGGCCAGACATGCACCCGCGCCTCGAAGGTGTCGCCATCGAGGGTGCGCAGCACCGTCGCGCCGTGACGCGAGGCCGGATGGCTGAGCTGTGCCCAGTCTCGCGCGGGAATCTCGCTGTGGCGGTCGGCCTGGTGCTCGGCCGGCGCTGTCCGGCGCGGCATGGTCCAGGAACCACCGGCCGCGACGCCAAGCACGAAGACCCACGGCAGCAGAGTGACGCGGGTGGAACGCCAGCGCGGGGAGCGGGCAGGTTCTAGGAACATTCTCCTAGAATGCCGCAAATCGCCCGTCGCGGCAAGTCCGGTTATTCAATCAGTGATTGAATAACCAAAATACATCAACCCATGCGGGGTGCGACCGCTCAGAAATCGGACAGGATGCCCTTCCGTTCCCAGTCGCCGTACCGGGTCGGCTCGGGCCCGCGGCGTCCTTGAATTTCGGGGGGCCGGCGCGTTTCCGACGCCGCGCGCTGACGCGTTCGCTCCGCGGCCTCGGCCAGCGCCCGCCGCGCCGCCTCGGACAGCGGCTTTGCCGCCGCCGCGCCGGACTCGGGCGTTGCCGTCTCGGTCGCGTCCGCCATGAACCGTCTCCAGATTTCCCCCGCGCGGGCATCTTAGGACATGCGCCGCGCGGAGCGGAAATGCTTTTCCCCTTCGCGCGCGGCGATCCCGCGCATAGCTCGCGTTATTTTTGGCCTAGTCCGCCATTCCAAGCTTACAGTGTACCGATAGCGTTCCCCGCACCGCCTGATTCGTCCAGCGTATCCAAGCAGGCCGCATGCCCTCGTCACGATTTGTTCCGCAAGCCGAAACACCTGGTCTGGCGCCGCGCCGCATCGCCGCGGACATTCTCGACAACGTGCTGACGCGCCGGCGCAGCCTCGATGACCAGCTCGACGGCGGGGGCGCCCATCCCGGCCTTAAGACCCTGAGCGACCGCGACCGCGCGCTGATGCGCCGCCTGGTCGCCACCGCGCTGCGCCGGCTCGGAACGCTGCGCCACCTGTTTTCACGCCTGCTCGACCGTGGCCTGCCGACCGACGCGCCGCGCGCCGAGAGCGCGCTGTTGATCGGCGCCGCGCAGATCCTGTGGCTCGATGTCCCCGACCATGCCGCGGTCGACCTGTCGGTGCGGCTGGTGCAGGCCGACCGCCGCGCCGCGCGCTATGCCGGGCTCATCAACGCGGTGCTGCGCCGCTGCGCCCGCGAGGGCCGGGCGCTGATCGGCGAGGGCGACGACGGCCTGCGCGATCTGCCGCCGTGGCTGCAGGCGCGCTGGGTGCATCATTATGGCGAGGCCGGCGCGCGCGCCATCGCCGCGGCCATCGGTCACGAGCCGCCGCTCGACCTCACGGTCAAGGCCGACCCGCCGGGCTGGGCGCTGCGGTTGCATGGCGAGGTGCTGCCGACCGGAACGGTGCGCGCCGCGCTGTCGGGCGCGGTGACGCTGCTGCCGGGATTCGCCGAGGGCGCGTGGTGGGTGCAGGATGCCGCGGCCGCGCTGCCGGCGCGGCTGTTCGGCGACGTCACCGGGCTGGCCATCGCGGACCTGTGCGCCGCGCCGGGCGGCAAGACCGCCCAGCTTGCCCACGGCGGCGCCCGCGTCACCGCCGTCGATCGCTCCGAGGCCCGGCTCGGACGGCTGCGCGACAACCTCGCCCGGCTCCATCTCGCCGCCGACACCGTGGCCGCCGACGCCGCCGCCTGGTCGGGCGGGCCGTTCGACGGCGTCCTGATCGACGCGCCCTGCAGCGCCACCGGCACCCTGCGCCGCCATCCGGACATCGCCTGGCTCAAGCAGGAGCGCGACCTCGAGCAACTGGTGCCGCTGCAGCGCGCCCTGCTCGGCCGCGCCGCCGAGCTGCTCAAGCCCGGCGGCACGCTGGTCTATTGCACCTGCTCGCTCGAACCCGAGGAAGGCGAACAGGCGATCGCCTGGCTTTTGGCCGAGGGCGCGCCGTTCACCCGCAAGCCGATCGAGCCGGCCGAGGTCGGCGGCCGCGCCGAGTTCATCAACGCCGACGGCGACCTTCGTACCCTGCCGAGCCAGCTTCCCCATGACGACCCGCGCCTGAGCGGCCTCGACGGATTTTTCGCCGCCCGGCTGGTCCGGCGCTGATGTGGACAGACCCTTGGAGCCGATTTGGCGGGATGCGGGGCCTTGGCTATGGTGCCTGCTGACCAAACAGCGGATCGTTGGCGACCCGCGGGAAAAACGCTCAACCACATGGCGCGCGGCTCGCTCTTTTCGCAAACACGCATCTCGACGCTGGTGCTCGACCGTGTTGCGCGGCGCACGCTCGCGCGCCTGAGCTGGACCGCGACCGGGTTGCGGTGCCTGATGCCGGGGCGCACCGACCGGCTGCTGATCGCGCCGCAGGAGCTGCGCACCGCCGACGCCACCCGGGCGGCGGAGATCTATGCCGGCCGTTTCGTGTTCGCCGGCAAGATCGTGTCCTGCCACGGCCGCTCGCCGTTCGACGTGCCGGCGCCGTCCGAGGATTGGGAGATCGCGCTCCATGGCTTCGCCTGGCTGCGCCACCTGCGCGCCGCCGATTCGGCCATCACCCGCGCCAACGCCCGTTCGCTGGTCGACGAATGGATCGCGCGCCAGCGCCGCGTCAGCACGCTGGCCTGGCGCGCCGATGTTGTCGCGCGCCGCATCATCTCGCTGTTGTCGCAGGCGCCGCTGTTGCTCAACGGCACCGACGGCAGATTCTACCGCCGCTTTCTGCGTAGCCTGAGCCGCGAGGTGCGCTACCTGCGTTCGATGCTGGTCGATGCGCCCGACGGCCTGCCACGGCTGCAGGCGCTGATCGCGCTGTGCTACGGCTCGCTGTGCCTGGCCAACCAGGGCGGCTACATCAATGCGGTGGCGCGCCGCCTGTCCGAGGAACTGGGGCAGCAGATTCTCGCCGACGGCGGGCACGTCTCGCGCAATCCCGCGGTGCTGATCGAGCTGCTGCTCGATCTGTTGCCGCTGCGCCAGACTTTCGCCGCCCGCAACGTCGCTCCGCCGCCGGCGCTGCTCAACGCCATCGACCGCATGATGCCGATGCTGCGGTTCTTCCGTCACGGCGATGGCCAGCTGGCGCTGTTCAACGGCATGGGCGCCACGCCCAACGACCTGCTCGCCACCATCCTGATCTACGACGACAGCCGCGGCGCGCCGATGGCCGGCATGCCCCATTCCGGCTACCAGCGGATGGCCGCCGGCAGCCTGGTGGTGCTGATGGACACCGGCGTGCCGCCACCACCCGGCGTCAGCCACGAGGCCCATGCCGGCTGCCTGTCGTTCGAGCTGTCGTCGGGAACAAGCCGCATCGTCGTCAATTGCGGCCTGCCGGCGACCGGGCGCGACAACTGGCGCGCCTTCGCGCGCGGCACCGCCGCCCATTCCACCCTGGTGTTTCACGACACCCCGAGCTGCCAGTTCGTCGAGCTGAGCGCGGTCAAGCGCTTCCTGCAGGGCGCGCCCATCGTCAGCGGCCCGCGCGAGGTCGAGGTATTCCGCGAGGCCCTGCCCGAGGGCACGCTCCTGACCGCGATCCACGACGCCTACAGCCGCTCCTTCAATGTCCTGCACCGCCGCGCGCTGATGCTTGCGGGCGATGGCCACCGGCTCGACGGCGAGGACACGCTGGTGCATGGCGGCGGCGCGGTGGTGCACAGCTCGGTCGACGACTACGCGGTGCGGTTCCATCTCCATCCCGGCGTCAAGGCCAGCCGGCTCGGCGACGCGCGCGGCGTCATGCTGGTGCTGCCCAACCGCGAGGTGTGGATATTCGAATCCCCCGAGGCCACCGTGACGCTGGAGGACAGCGTGTTCCTCGCCGGCAGCGACGGGCCGCGCCGCACCGTGCAGATCGTGATCCGCGGCCAGGCCAACGAGGCCGCCAGCGTGCGCTGGAGCTTCATGCGCTCGCCGACCTCGCCCGCCGCCACCACCGCCCGCCACCAGGCCCGGCGCGAGCCGGAGCTGCCGCTCTAGGACCGTCCTCGTTCTCCGGGCATCCAATGACAGTGGGAGGGCTATAGCCCGGCTGGGCGGCCCAGGGACTGATCACGGCCTTTCTGGTGGTGACGAGGGTCAGGCCAAGGTTTTTCGCCGCGCCGAACCATGGTAAAGCGCCCCCGCATTTCCCGCCCTGCCTGACCCGGATTCATGCCATGACCACGTCCTCCCGCCGCGTCACCCGCGCCCTCCTCTCCGTGTCCGACAAGACCGGCCTGATCGATTTCGCCCGCGCGCTCGCGGGTTTCGGTGTCGAACTCGTCTCCACCGGCGGTACCGCGAAGGCGATCGCCGCGGCCGGGCTTGGCGTGCGCGACGTCTCGGAACTGACCGGCTTTCCCGAGATGATGGACGGCCGCGTCAAGACGCTGCACCCCAGGGTGCATGGCGGCCTGCTGGCGATCCGCGACAATGCCGAGCACGCGTCCGCGATGGCCGCCCACGGCATCGCGCCGATCGACCTCCTGGTGGTCAACCTCTATCCGTTCGAGGCGACGGTGGCGAAGGGGGCCGGCTACGACGACTGCATCGAGAACATCGACATCGGCGGCCCGGCGATGATCCGCGCCGCCGCCAAGAACCACGGCGACGTCGCGGTGGTGGTGGAGGCGGCCGACTACGCCGCCGTGCTCGACGAGATGGGCGCCAACGGCGGCGCCACCACGCTTTCGCTGCGCCAGCGCCTCGCCGCCAAGGCCTATGCCCGCACCGCCGCCTATGACGCGGCGATCTCCAACTGGTTCGCCGCCCATCTCGGCGACGACGCGCCAACCTTCCGCGCCTTCGGCGGCCGGCTCGCCGAGGCGCTGCGCTACGGCGAGAACCCGCACCAGCACGCCGCGTTCTACCGCACGCCGGAACAGCGCCCGGGCGTTGCCACCGCGCGCCAGCTGCAGGGCAAGCAGCTGTCCTACAACAACATCAACGACACCGACGCGGCCTACGAATGCATCGGCGAGTTCGAGCCTTCGCGCACCGCGGCCTGCGTCATCGTCAAGCACGCCAACCCGTGCGGGGTCGCCGAGGGCGCCAGCCTGGTCGAGGCCTACCGCAAGGCGCTGGCCTGCGACGCGACGTCGGCGTTTGGCGGCATCGTCGCGCTCAACCGCACGCTCGACGCCGAAGCCGCGCGGGCGATCACCGAGATCTTCACCGAGGTCATCATCGCGCCCGACGCCACCGACGAGGCGATCGCCATCGTGGCGGCGAAGAAGAACCTGCGCCTGCTTCTGGCCGGCGGCCTGCCCGATCCGCGCGCCAAGGGCCTCACCGCCAAGACCGTGGCCGGCGGCTTGCTGGTGCAGAGCCGCGACAATGCCGTGGTCGACGACATGACGCTCACCACCGTGACGAAGCGCGCGCCGAGCGCGGCCGAACTTTCCGACCTGCGCTTCGCGTTCCGCATCGCCAAGCACGTGAAATCAAACACCATCGTTTACGCCAGGGACCTCGCCACCGTCGGCATCGGCGCCGGGCAGATGAGCCGGGTCGATTCGGCGCGCATCGCCGCGCGTAAAGCGCAGGACGCCGCGACGGCGGCGGGCCTGGCCGCGCCGCTGACGGCGGGTTCGGTGGTGGCCTCCGACGCCTTCTTTCCGTTCGCCGACGGGCTATTGGTGGCGATCGAGGCCGGTGCCACCGCGGTGATCCAGCCCGGCGGCTCGATGCGCGACGCGGAAGTGATCAAGGCCGCCGACGACCACGGCATCGCCATGGTGTTCACCGGCACGCGGCATTTCAAGCATTAGCGGTCACACGTTCTGCGCCATCCTTTCTTCGCGCCGGCCTCTCTCCTCGTCATGCGCGGGGCCTGACCCGCGCATCCAGCTTGCTTCAGGAAAAATGGACCACCGGGTCGAGCCCGGTGGTGACGAAATGAGAGGCCTCTCCTTCGTCATGCGCGGGGTCTGACCCGGGCGAAACCCGTTGCCCGGCAGTGCTTCTCCTTCGTCATGCCCGGGCTTGACCCGGGCATCCAACTGACCCGCCCTCGATTTTCCCAAAAAGAAAGCTGGATTGCCGGATCACGTCCGGCAATGACGACGTGGGATGTCCCTGACGTGGGATGTCCCTTCAGCGCGCCCGCGAGCGCACCAGCAGCGTCAGGCCGACCGCGAAGAACGCCACCAGCACCGCCATGCCGGCCTTCTGGCTCATGGTGATGCCGGTGACGAGGCCGACCATCAGCGGCCCCATGAACGACGTCACCTTGCCCGACAGCGCGAACAGGCCGAAATACTGGGTGATGCGCGCGGGCGGCGCGACGCGGATCAAAAGCGAGCGCGAGGCGGCCTGCACCGGGCCGGCGGCGAGGCCGATCAAGAGCCCGAGCGCGACATAGGCTTTTTCCGCCGGCGCGGCGTAGAGCCCGTCGCCGGGGTTGGGCGGCGCCACCGCGAACACGAAGCCGATGTGGTCGCGCCCGATAGAGAGGATGGCGATCGCGGCGCCCATCAGCACGATCAGGCTGGCGATGATCACCGCGCGCGGGCCGAATGCGTCGTCGAGCTTGCCGCCGAGCCAGGCGCCGAGCGTGCCGGTGATGGTCAGGAGGATGCCGAACACGCCGATCTCGATTGTCGACCAGCCGAACGTGCCGGCGGCGTAGATGCCGCCGAACGCGAACAGCGCGACCAGGCCGTCGGCGTAGATCATGTTGGCGATAAGGAACAGCGCGACGCGGCGGTTGTGCGGCAGTTCGCCGAGCGTGGCGCGCAGCGACGCAAGGCCATGGCGGATCGCCGCGCTCGCGGGATGCTTTGCCGCATGATCGGGCGTGATCAGGAACATCGGCAGCACGAACACCATGAACCACAGCGCCGACAAGGGTCCCGACAGCCGGTCGCCGGCATGGCTTGCGGCATCGAGCCCGAACAGCGGCTTGAACCCCAGCAGCGTCAGCCCGGTATCCGGACTGGCCGCCAGCAGACCCAGCGTGATGACGAGGCTGACCATGCCGCCGACATAGCCGGTGGCCCAGCCGGTGCCCGACAGCCGGCCGATCCGCTCGGGCGGCACCAGCGTCGGCATCATGGCGTTGTTGAACACGGTGGCGAACTCGGCGCCGATGGTGCCGATCGCGAACGCGACCAGCACCAGCGCCGTCGCCGACGGCTCGCCCGGCCGGCCGAACCACAGCAGCGTCGAGCCGATCACCAAGAGCACGCCGAAGGCCGCGATCCACGGCTTGCGGCGCCCCGAGGCGTCGGCGATCGCGCCCAATACCGGTGACAGGAGCGCGATCGTGAGGCCCGCCGCCGCGGTGGCGTAGCCCCACAGCTCCTGGCCGCGCACGGCGTCGGCGGCGACGTGGCTGGCGAAATACGGCGCATAGACGAAGGTGGTGACCAGCGTGAAGAACGGCTGCGCCGCCCAGTCGAAGAAGATCCAGCTCGCCACCGCCGCGCGCGAGGCGTAGCGCGGCGGCGAAAGGCCTTCGCCGGTTGCCGCCGCCGCTGCCGCGCCACAAACCTGTTCCGGCATCATTGCTTCCCGCTACGCTGCACTCGTGGTTCAACAGTGGCAGCAATGGCGCGCGCCGACAAGACAAGGCATGATGCCGCGCTGACGTGAGCGAGGATGCGCCCGTGATGAAGCAGCCAGGATGGCTACGGGGAATCGCGCTGGCGCTGCTGCTCTCCTGCGGCGGGCTGGCGCAAGGAGTAGCGCAAGCCCAGGACGCGCGGCCGTCCTCGGTTCCGGCGCCGCGGCTGGCCAGCCAGGCCGTCGTTGCCCGCAACGGCATGGTGGTGGCGCAGGAGGCGCGCGCGGCGCGCATCGGCGCCGACATTCTGGCGCGCGGCGGCAACGCGGTCGACGCGGCGGTGGCGAGCGGCTTCGCGCTGGCGGTGACCTATCCGCGCGCCGGCAATCTCGGCGGCGGCGGCTTCATGCTGGTGCACATGGCGGCGCGCAACGAGACCGTCGCCATCGATTGCCGCGAGAGCGCGCCGCAAGGCGCAACGCCCACCATGTTCCTCGATGCCGACGGCAAGCCCGACCCGGCCAGATCGCGCGACAGCGCGCTCGCCGTCGGCGTGCCGGGCACGGTGGCGGGCCTCGCGCTCGCCCATGCGCGCTACGGCTCGGGCCGCTTCACGCTGGCCGAGCTGATCGCGCCGGCCATTCATCTTGCGCGCGACGGCGTCCTCGTCGGCGACGACACCGCCGATACGCTGCCGCAGGCGCGCGAGCGGCTCATGCGCTGGCCCTCGTCGGCGAAACTGTTCCTGCACGGCGACGGCACGCCGCTCGGCGAAGGCGAGGTTCTGGTGCAGGAGGATCTCGCGCGCACGCTGGAAGCAATCGCCGCAGCGGGCGCCGACGGCTTCTATCGCGGCGCGGTGGCGGAAAAACTGGTCGCCGCCGTGCAGTCCGCCGGCGGCCTCCTCACGCTGGACGATCTGGCCGGCTACCGCGCGGTGGTGCGCGCGCCGGTCACCGGCTTCTATCGCGGCCACGGCATCGCCGCGATGTCGCCGCCCTCGTCGGGCGGCGCGGTGCTGATCGAGACGCTCAACATCCTCGAAGGCTACGATCTCGGCGCCAACGGCGGCACTGATGCGCCGCATCTGATGATCGAGGCGATGAAGCGCGCCTATGCCGACCGCGCCTTCTTCCTCGGCGATCCCGCCTTCACCGCGGCGCCGCTGGCGCGGCTGATCTCCAAGGATTACGCGGCGGCCTTGCGCCGCGACATCGATCCGCAGCGGGCGCGGCCTTCAAGCAGCATCCGCCGCGAGGGCGCCGGTCCCCGCGAGGGCGGCAACACCACCCATGTCTCGATCGCCGACCGCTTCGGCAACGCGGTCGCCCACACCACCACGCTCAATTTCGGCTACGGCCTCGGCCTCGTCGCCGAGGGCACCGGCGTGCTGCTCAACAACGAGATGGATGATTTCACCGCCGCGCCGGGCGCCGCCAACGCGTTCGGCCTGGTCGGTTACGAGGCCAACCTGCCCGGCCCCGGCAAGCGGCCGCTGTCGTCGATGACGCCGGCCATCGTGTTCCGCGACGGCAGGCCGATGCTGATCACCGGTTCGCCCGGCGGCAGCCGCATCATCTCGGCGGTGACGCAGGTGATCAGCAACGTGCTCGACCATGGCATGGACATCGCGGCGGCGGTGGCCGCGCCGCGGCTGCATCACCAGTGGATGCCGGATGAAGTCCGGGTCGAGCGCGGCGTTGCGCCGGCGCTCGTCGAGGACTTGCGCCGGCGCGGCCACGCCGTGGCCGAGCCGCTGGGCGAGACCTCGGCCAACTCGATCCGGATCGGCGCCGATGGCTTTCATGGCGCCGCCGATCCGCGCACCCGCGGCGCGCTGGCCGCCGGGGTCGACTAGGTCCGGTCCCCACGACATCAACTTGCCGGCGGCACGCTGGCGTCGCCGTCGCCGAGCGCGCGCTGCATCAGCACCGCATCGAGCCAGCGTCCGAACTTGAAGCCGACGGCGGTGAACGTGCCGGTCATCTCGAACCCGGCGCGGCGGTGCAGCCCGATCGACGCCGCGTTGGTGGAATCGCCGATCACCGCGATCATCTGGCGAAAGCCGCGGGTCGCGCTCAGGTCCACCAGCTCGCGCAGAAGGCGGGTGCCGACGCCGCGCCGCTGCGCTGCGGGCGCCAGGTAAATCGAATTCTCCACCGTGAAGCGATAGGCCGGCCGCGCCCGGTAGGGCCCGGCATAGGCATAGCCGATCACCGCGCCATTCCGCGCCGCCACCAGATAGGGAAAGCCGTCGGCCGTGAGGGCCCCGAAGCGCCGGGTCATCTCGGCGCCGTCGGGCGGATCGATCTCGAAGGTGGCGGTGCCGAACCGCACCGCGTGATCATAGATCGCGGTGATGGCGGCGATGTCGGCGGCGGTGGCCGGGCGGATCAGAAGGTCGCTCATGGCCGCGACAAAATGAAACGCCGGCGGCCAAAAGAAAAGCCCCGGCCGGGCCGGGGCTTTTCCATTTTGTGGGGACGGGCAGCCGCCCGAGGCCTTATTCGCGCTGTCCGAGCAGTTGCAGCAGCAGCGTGAACAGGTTGATGAAGTTGAGGTAGAGCGACAGCGCGCCGAGAATCGCCGAGCGCTCGGCCACCTCGCCGCCCATGCCGCCATAGCCGTAGATGTAGTCGTTCTTCAGCCGCTGGGTATCCCAGGCGGTCAGCCCCGCGAACACCAGCACGCCGATCACCGAGACGACGAACTGCAGCATCGAGCTGGCCAGGAACAGGTTGACCAGGCTGGCCAGAATGACGCCGACCAGACCCATCAGCAGGAACGAGCCCATCCCGCTCATGTCGCGCTTGGTGGTGTAGCCGAACAGGCTCAGCGCGCCGAACGAGGCGGCGGTGATGAAGAACACCCGCACGATCGAGGTGTGGGTGAACACCAGGAAGATCGACGCCAGCGACATGCCCATCAGCGCCGCGAAGGCGTAGAATAGGAGCTGCGCCGTCGCCGGCTTCAGCCGTTCGATGCCGAAGCTTATGACGAACACCATGACGAGCGGCGCCAGCATCAGCACCCATTTGAGCGGGCTGACGAACATGGCGTAGCCGAACGGCGTCAGGAACTGACCCCTGGCCAGCTGGGCGGCGGCGCCGGTCGCGGTCTTGGCGGCCAGCGCGGCGTCGCCGGTCACCGCGCCCATGTAGACGCCGAGCGCGGCAAGTCCGGTGATGGCGAGGCCGATCACCATGAAGTTGTAGATGCGCAGCATGTAAGCGCGCAGGCCGGCATCCGTGACGGCCGTCTCGACGCGGCCGGCGGGCTGACTGAACGGGCCAGCGTATTTGCGGTCATAGTCCGACATGGTCGAAACCCTTTTCATCTGTTGTCCGGCGCGCTGGCGACGGGCGCGCCCGCGCCGGGGAGAAATCGTTTTCGGATACCTTGCGGAAAACGCCCAAACGGCATCCGACCCACCAAGTATGTGGGAGATTAACACACCGCCCGCAACCGTCCGCGCGCGGCGGAATGTCGCGCCGGGGCGCGACATTATCGCCGGCTTATGGCGAAGTTGTCACAAATTGCGCAATACCGGCGCGGGTTTCTGGTTGAGCGCGGCCAGCGTCCCGATCAGCCCCATGGCGAGGATGACGACGAGCGCCGTCAGCACCACCGCGACCGGTCCGCCGGCCTGCCAGACGAAGCCGAGCGACATCAGCCGCGTCACCACCAGCCAGGCCGCCATCGAGCCGGCGATCACGCCAAACGCCGCGGTGACGAGGCCGATGATGAGATACTCCACGACATAGGCGCCGATCAGCCACGGCCGCGTCGCGCCCAGCGTCTTGAGGATGACGGCGTCGTAGACGCGGTGGCGGTGGCCGGCGGCGAGCGCGCCGCCCAGCACCAGCATGGCGGCGAGCAGCGTCACGGCGCTGGCGCCGCGGATGCCGAGCACGAGATTGGTCACCAGCGCGCCGACGCTTTCCAGCGCCTCGCGCACCCGCACCGCGGTCACGGTGGGAAACGCGTCGGCGACCGCCTTGATGATGGCGGCGTCGCCCGCCGCGGTGCCGTTGGATTCGGTCAGCGTGGCGATATGGGTGTGGGGCGCGCCGCGGAACGTGCTGGGCGAGTACACCAGCACGAAATTGATGCCGAGGCTTTGCCAGTCCACCGCGCGCAGATTGCCGATGGTGGCGGTGACGGCGCGGCCGAGCACGTTGACGGTGAGAGTATCGCCGAGCCTGAGGCCGAGGCCGTCGGCGACCTTCTGCTCGAGCGACACCAGCGGCGGGCCGTCGTAGTCCGCGCCCCACCAGGTGCCGGCGACGAGGCGCGAGCCGGCCGGCAATTCGTTGGTGTAGGTGATGCCGCGGTCGCTTTGCAGCACCCACTCGACATCCGGCTTCGGCCGCAGCTGGCTGGCGTCGATCCCGTGCGCCGCGACGATGCGCCCGCGCAGCATCGGCACCCGTTCGAGTTTGCCGCCGGGGACGCGCGCATGCACGAAACGGTCGAAGCTCGCGGCCTCGGCGGCCGGGATGTCGACGAAATAGAACGAGGGCGCGCGCTCGGGCAGCGCCGCCATGAACTGCCGCCGCAGGTTGCTGTCGATCTCGGCGACGGTGACGAGGAGCGCCAGACCGAGCCCGAGCGAGAGCACGACCGAGGGCGTCAGCGCGCCGGGGCGGTGGATGTTGGCGAGCGCGAGCCGTAAGAGCGCGACGCGCGGCCGCGGCAGGCGGCGCGCGAGCGCCATCAGCGCCAGCGCGACCAGGCGCAAGAGCGCGAACACCGCCATCGACACCACGATGAAGATCGCGGCGATGCGCCGGTCGTAGGCAAGCCCGATGGCGGCGGCGATCAGCAGCACGATGACGGCGGCCATCAGCACGACATAGCGCCGTCGCGGCCAGTGCCATTCCGGCATGACGGATTCGCGGAACAGCGCCGACACCGGCGTGTCATGGGCGCGTCCCAGCGGCCACAGCCCGAACGCCAGCGCGGTCAGCACGCCATAGGCGAACGAGAGCGAGAGCTGGTCCGGCTGCAGTTTCGGGTCGATCGGCAGCGGCAGCACCGCGCCGAATCCCCAGGCGACGGCAAACGGTACCAGCGCGCCGATGACAAGGCCGATCGCGGCGCCGATCGCCGCCAGCATCAGCACCTGCAGTAGGTAGATCGTGAACGCGTCACCCCCCGTCGCGCCCAGCGCCTTGAAGGTGGCGATGACGTCGCGGCGGCGGTCGAGATGGCTCTTGACCGCGTTGGCGACGCCGACCCCGCCGACCAGCAGCGCGGCGAGGCCGACCAGCGTGAGGAACTGCGTGAAACGGTTGAGGTTGCGCTCAAGCTGCGGCGAGGCGTTGCCGCGCGTGCGGATTTCCCAGCCGGCGTCCGGCAGCGCGGCGCGCGCGGCATCGGCGAGCGCGGCGGTGGCGGCCTCGGTGGCGGCGGCATCGGGCAGGCGGACGCGGTAGATCCAGCGCACCAGGCTGCCGGGCTGCAGCAGGTTCGTCGCGCGCAGCGCCGCCTCGCTGATGAGAAAGCGCGGGCCGAAGCCGACGCCGCCGGCGAGCTTGTCGGGTTCGGCGTTGAGGATGGCGCGGATCTCGAAGTTCGCCGCGCCAATGCCGACATGGTCACCGACGTTGAGGCTGAGCCGCGCCAGCAGCGCCGCGTCGGCGGCCGCGCCATGGACGCCGCCGCGCGGCGCGAACAGTTCGGCGAGCGGCAGGCCGGGCGCGATGTCGACGTGCCCGGAAAGCGGATAGCGCGCATCGACCGCCTTGATCTCGACCAGCGCCAGCTGTCCGTCGCCGGACCGGGCCATGGCGCGCATGGTGGCGGCGACCGAAACCTCGCCGCGCGCCTCCAGGAAGGCGCGTTCGGTCGGCGTCGCCTCGCGCTGAATCAGGCCGAACGCGGCGTCGCCGCCAAGAATGGTGCGGCCCTCGCGCGAAAGCCCGTCGGACAGGCTGCCGGCCAGCGAGCCGACCGCGGCGATCGCCATGACGCCGAGCGCGAGGCAGGCGATGAACACGTAGAAGCCGCGCCAGCCGCCGCGCAGGTCGCGCAGCGCGTAGCGCAGCATCAGGAACCGCCGCCGCGGGGCGCGCGGGGGGCTGCCGGCGCGGGGGGTCATGGCGGCGCCGCGGCGCCGTGGCGGGCGTCGGCCCCGGCCGCGCTTTCGACATGGCCGGAGCGCAGCCGCACGATGCGGTCGCAACGGCCCGCCAGCGACACGTCGTGGGTCACCAGCACAAGCGTCATGCCGCGCTCGGCATGCTTGGCGAACATGAGGTCGACGATCTGCTGCCCGGTGGCCTCGTCGAGATTGCCGGTCGGCTCGTCGGCGACCAGGATGGCCGGATCGGGCGCCAGCGCGCGCGCCAGCGCCACGCGCTGCTGCTCGCCGCCCGACAGTTGCGAGGGATAGTGATGCAGCCGCGCGCCGAGCCCGACGGAGGCGAGTTCGTGCGCGGCGCGGGCGAAGGCCTCGCCGTCGCCGGCCAGTTCGAGCGGCACCGCGACGTTTTCCAGCGCGGTCATGGTGGGGATGAGGTGGAACGACTGGAACACGATGCCGACATTGCGGCCGCGAAACAGCGCCAGGCCGTCCTCGTCGAGGTCGTTGAGGCGGATGCCGTTGACCACGACCTCGCCGGTATCGGGCCGTTCAAGTCCGGCCAGCACCATCAGCAGCGTCGATTTGCCCGAGCCCGACGGCCCGACCAGCCCGACGGCCTCGCCAGCGCCGATCCGAAGCCCTACATCCCTGAGGATATGGACGCGGGCGGCGCCGCTGCCGAGCGAGAGGTTGACCCCGCTGACGGCGATGGCTGGCGGCGGCACGGGGGATGAGGCGAGGGAACTGTCCATGGACACGTCATCATATGGGAGTTCGCGGGTCGCGGTCCAGCGGGCGGGCTGGCTGGCCGTCCTCGTGGCGGGGTGGGTGCTGGCGCTGTGTGGCGGCGGATGGGCTGCGGAACAGACCGGAAGCGCGGCCGCGCCGGTCAAAATCGCCGTGCTGGGCGATTCGCTGACCGCCGGCTTCGGCTTACCGCTGGAGGCCACCTTCCCGGTGCGGCTCGCCCAGGCGCTGAAGGCCAAGGGGCTTGCCGTCGAGGTCATCGATGCCGGGGTTTCGGGCGACACCGCGTCGGGCGGACGCGACCGGCTCGACTGGTCGGTCCCCGAGGGCACCGAGGCGGTGATCGTGGAACTGGGCGCCAACGACGCGCTGCGCGGCCTCGATCCGGCCGTCACCCGGGCCGCGCTGGAGGCCATCCTCGTCCGGCTGAAGGCGCGCAATATCAGTGTCCTGCTGTGCGGCATGCTGGCGCCGCGCAACCTCGGCCCCGACTACGGCGCGCGCTTCGACGCCATCTACCTCGAACTGGCGCAGCGCTTCGGCGTGGCGCTGTATCCGTTCTTTCTCGAAGGCGTGGCGGCCGATTCGGTGCTCAACCAGCGCGACGGCCTGCATCCCACCGCCGCCGGCGTCGAGGCGATCGTGGCGCGGATCCTGCCCAGGGCGGAGGACCTGGTTGCCGAGGCCTTGCGTCGGCGGGGATGACGGCGGGCCGGGTGCTTCACGCCGGCCGGGTGGCTGCGCTAGCCTCTGAGAGAGCGATTCGCGAGTCCGGCGTCAGTCCCGAGGTTTGGCCATGCCGCGTCTGTTCACGGGCCTGGAGATCCCTCCCGAGATCGGGCAGGTCCTGTCCGGCCTGCGCGGCGGACTGCCGGGCGCGCGCTGGATCGATCCGGCCAACTATCACGTCACGCTGCGCTTCATCGGCGACATCGACGACCATATCGCCCATGAGATCGCCTCGACGCTCCTGCGGGTGCGGCGCCGGCCGTTCGAGGTGGCGCTGCAGGGGCTGACCTCGTTCGGCGGCCGCAAGCCGCGCGCGGTGGTGGCGACGGTGGCGCCCTCGCGACAGATTCTGGAACTGCAGGCGGAGCTGGAACGGCTGATCCAGCGCGTCGGGCTGGCGCCCGAGGGCCGCAAGTTCACTCCCCATGTCACGCTGGCGCGGCTGCGCGAGGCCTCCAACCAGGATGTCGCGGACTACCTGTCGGTGCGCGGCTATTTCCCGGCCCAGGTGTTCACGGTGGCGCGCTTTGTTCTGTTTTCGTCGCGGGCCTCGGTCGGCGGCGGTCCCTATCTCGTCGAGGACGCCTATGCGCTTAACGGCGGTTGAACCGGACTGGCCCGCCCACTTGCATTTTGGCCGCAAATCGGCGCGTTAGGGCGCCATGTCCGCATCGTTTGCCGATCAGTATCATGCGCTGGTGGAGGGCGGGGCCATCGAGGCCGATCCCGCCCAGGCCGATCTCGTGCGCGCCTACACCGCGCTCGACGAGCGCCTGGTGACCCACCGGCTGGCGCGCAAGACCTCCTCGCTCGGCTGGCTGTTCGGGCGCAGCGAGAAAAAGCAGCCGCCGCTCAAGGGGTTGTACGTCCACGGCGAGGTCGGCCGCGGCAAGACCATGCTGATGGACCTGTTCTTTCAGGCCAGCCCCGTGGTGCGCAAGCGCCGCGCCCATTTCCATGAATTCATGGCCGACGTGCACGAGCGGGTGCACGATTTCCGCCAGAAGATCGCGCGCGGGGCGATCGCCGAAACCGATCCGGTGCGGCTCGTCGCGGCCACCCTGTTCGACGAGGCCTGGCTGTTGTGCTTCGACGAGTTCCACGTCACCGACATCGCCGACGCCATGATCCTCGGCCGCCTGTTCGGCCGCCTGTTCGAGCTCGGCATCGTTGTGGTTGCGACCTCCAACGTCGCCCCCGACGATCTCTATCGCGGCGGCCTCAACCGCTCGCTGTTCGTGCCCTTCCTCGGCCAGCTCGCGGCGCACATGGAAGTGGTGCGGCTCGACGCCCGCACCGATTTCCGGCTGGAAAAGCTCGCCGGCGTTGGCATGTGGCACGTGCCGGCGGACGCCATGGCCGACGCCGAGCTGGACCGGGCCTGGGAGCGCCTGACCGCCGGGGCGGCGGAGACCCCCCATGATCTCGCCGTCAAGGGCAGGATTCTGGCGGTGCCGCGCGCGGGCCAGGGGGCGGCGCGCTTCACCTTCGCCGAGCTGTGCGACCGGCCGCTCGGGGCCTCCGACTATCTGCGGCTCGCCCACGAGTTCCACACCCTGGTGATCGACCGCATCCCGGTGATGACGCTGGTCGAGCGCAACCAGGCCAAGCGTTTCATCACCCTGATCGACGCGCTCTACGACAACACGGTCAAGCTGGTGGCCTCGGCCGCCGCCGCGCCGGTCGCGCTCTATCAGGCCACCGAAGGCATCGAGGTGCACGAGTTCAAGCGCACCGCCTCGCGCCTGATCGAGATGGGCTCGCACTCCTACCTGGCGCTGCCGCACGGAGCGCGCGATTCCACCGCCAGCGGCTCCACCGAGGGGCTGGTGGAGACCTGATCCCGAAAAGCGGGAACCGGTTTTCGGAAGAAAGCATGCCCGGACAGGAAGATAGGCGGCCAGTCCGGGCTTCGGTGCGGCGGAATCCCGGAGGTCAGGCCGCCGCTTCGCCAGACAGCAGCGCCGCCATCGGCGCCGGCAGCGGATGGGCCTTGACGCGGCCGGCCGCGGCGTCGAACGCGGTCAGCACCCGCGTCTCGACATATTCCACCGCCAGCGCCTCGTCCTTGAACACGCGGTGGGTGAGCTCGAAGGCGCAGCGGTTGACCGCGGTGACCGCCGTTTCGATCGTCAGGACGTCGTCCTGGCGCGCCGGCAGCATGAATTTGGTGCGGTTCTCCGCGAGCGGCAGGCCGTCGATGCCGTCCTCCGCCATCATCCGGGTCAGGCTCAGCCCCACGCTCTTCAAGAGCCCGTGCAGGGCGGCATCGAACCAGGCATAGTAATTGGGATTGAAGACGATGCCGTTGGGGTCGCAGTCGCCCCATTCCACGGTCACCGTGCGGCGGTTTACCAACATCCGGGACTCCCCCTCCGCCCGGTGGTTATGTTTCTGGCCGGGCATGATCTTTTCCGAAAAAGCGTGAAATCCACCTATCGCCATCGCTCCCGGAAAGCAACCGCCGCGCCTCTGGCCTCCGTGCCCGCCCGGCCCCGTTGCTTGAAAGAGATTCAAGGCTTCCCTGTCCGAACGGTGACTTGAACGGACGGCGTGAACCGGCTAACAGCGGCGCGAAGGCTCCTTCCCCCGCTTTTTCCGCTACCCATCAAGGACAGATTTCCCATGGCACGCAACAAGATTGCATTGATCGGCTCGGGCCAGATCGGCGGCACCCTCGCTCACATGGTCGGCCTCAAGGAACTGGGCGACGTCGTGATGTTCGACATCGCCGAGGGGATTCCGCAGGGCAAGTCGCTCGACATCGCGCAGTCCGCCCCGGTCGACGGTTTTGACGCCCACTACACGGGCGTCAATTCGTATGAGGGGATCGAGGGCGCCGACGTCTGCATCGTTACCGCCGGCGTGCCGCGCAAGCCCGGCATGAGCCGCGACGATCTTCTCTCCATCAACCTCAAGGTGATGGAGCAGGTCGGCGCCGGCATCAAGAAGTATGCCCCCGACGCGTTCGTGATCTGCATCACCAACCCGCTCGACGCCATGGTGTGGGCGCTGCAGAAGGCCGCCGGCCTGCCGGCCAAGAAGGTCGTCGGCATGGCCGGCGTGCTCGACTCGGCGCGCTTCCGCCATTTCCTCGCCGACGAGTTCAACGTCTCGGTCGAGGACGTCACCGCCTTCGTGCTCGGCGGCCACGGTGACACCATGGTGCCGCTGGCCCGCTACTCCACCGTGGCCGGCATTCCGCTGCCCGACCTCGTCAAGATGGGCTGGACCTCGCAGGCCCGCCTCGACGCCATCGTCGACCGCACCCGCAACGGCGGCGCCGAGATCGTCAACCTGCTCAAGACCGGCTCGGCGTTCTACGCCCCGGCCTCCTCGGCCATCGCCATGGCGGAAAGCTACCTGCGCGACAAGAAGCGCGTGATGCCCTGCGCCGCCTGGCTCAACGGCGAATACGGCATGAAGGACATCTATGTCGGCGTGCCGGTGGTGATCGGCTCGCGCGGCGTCGAGCGCATCGTCGAGATCGAGCTCAACGGCGACGAGCGCGCCGCCTTCACCAAGTCGGCCGACGCCGTCAAGGGCCTGATCGAGGCCTGCAAGAAGATCGCCCCCGACCTGCTCGGGGGCTGATCGCCCTGCATTTGATGCCAACGTATTCCTTCCGTTCGGGGGCCATTCGATGAATATCCATGAATACCAGGCCAAGGCGCTGCTGCGCGAATTTGGCGTACCGGTGTCGCGCGGCGTGGCGATCTTCAAGGCCGGCGAGGCCGAGGCCGCCGCCAACCAGCTTGGCGGTCCGCTGTGGGTGGTGAAGAGCCAGATCCACGCTGGCGGCCGCGGCAAGGGCAAGTTCAAGGAAGCCTCCGCCGGCGACAAGGGCGGCGTGCGGCTCGCCAAGTCGGTCGACGAGGTCAAGGCCTTCGCCCAGCAAATGCTCGGCGCCACCCTGGTGACAATCCAGACCGGCCCGGCCGGCAAGCAGGTCAACCGCCTCTACGTCGAGGATGGCTCCGACATCGAGAAGGAATTCTACCTGTCGGCGCTGGTCGACCGTGAAACCTCGCGCATCGCCTTCGTGGTGTCGACCGAGGGCGGCATGGATATCGAGGAGGTGGCGCACAAGACGCCCGAGAAGATCCACACCTTCTCGGTCGATCCGGCCACCGGCATCATGCCCCACCACGGCCGCACCGTGGCCAGGGCGCTCAACCTTTCCGGCGATCTCGCCAAGCAGGCGGAAAAGCTGGTGATCCAACTCTACACCGCGTTCGTCGCCAAGGACATGGCGATGCTGGAGATCAACCCGCTGATCGTCACCAAGCAGGGCCAGCTCAAGTGCCTCGACGCCAAGGTGTCGTTCGACTCCAACGCGCTCTACCGCCACACCGATATCGGCGTGCTGCGCGACGAGACCGAGGAGGACGAGAAGGAGATCGAGGCCTCCAAGCACGATCTCGCCTATATCGCGCTCGACGGCACCATCGGGTGCATGGTCAACGGCGCCGGCCTGGCGATGGCCACCCTCGACATCATCAAGCTGTACGGCGAGGAGCCGGCCAACTTCCTCGATGTCGGCGGCGGCGCCTCGGAAGAGAAGGTGACGGCGGCGTTCCAGATCATCACCGCCGATCCCAACGTCAAGGGCATCCTGGTCAACATCTTCGGCGGCATCATGAAGTGCGACGTGATCGCGCGCGGCGTCATCGCCGCGGTGAAGACGGTCGGGCTGAAGGTGCCCCTGGTGGTGCGCCTCGAAGGCACCAATGTCGAAGAGGGCAAGAAGATCATCAAGGAATCCGGCCTCAACGTGCTGCCCGCGGACGATCTCGACGACGCCGCGCAGAAAATCGTCAAGGCCGTGAAGGAGACTGTGTAATGTCCGTTTTGATCGACAAGAACACCAAGGTCATCACGCAGGGCTTCACCGGCAAGAACGGCACGTTCCATTCCGAACAGGCGATCGGCTACGGCACCAAGGTGGTCGGCGGCACCTCGCCCGGCAAGGGCGGCTCGACCCATCTCGGCCTGCCGGTGTTCGACACCGTGGCGGAGGTGCGCGAGAAGACCGGCGCCGACGCCACCGTGATCTACGTGCCGCCGCCGGGCGCGGCCGACGCCATCTGCGAAGCGATCGCGGCGGAGATCCCGCTGATCGTCGCCATCACCGAGGGCATCCCGGTGCTCGACATGGTGCGCGTCAAGCGCGCGCTTGCGGGCTCGAAGTCGCGCCTGATCGGGCCGAACTGCCCTGGCGTCGTCACCGCCGACGAGTGCAAGATCGGCATCATGCCGACCAACATCTTCAAGCGGGGCAATGTCGGCATCGTGTCACGCTCCGGCACGCTGACCTACGAAGCCGTGTTCCAGACCACCCAGGAAGGCCTCGGCCAGACCACCGCGGTCGGCATCGGTGGCGACCCGGTCAAGGGCACCGAGTTCATCGACGTGCTGGAAATGTTCCTGGCCGACCCCACCACCACCTCGATCGTCATGATCGGCGAGATCGGCGGTTCGGCCGAGGAGGACGCGGCGCAGTTCCTCAAGGACGAGGCCAAGCGCGGCCGCAAGAAGCCAACGGTGGGCTTCATCGCCGGCCGCACCGCGCCTCCCGGCCGTCGCATGGGCCATGCCGGCGCCATCATCTCCGGCGGCAAGGGCGACGCCGGCTCCAAGATCGCGGCGCTGGAGGCGGCCGGGGTCCGGGTGTCGCCGTCACCGGCGCGGCTCGGCAAGACGCTGGTTGAAGTACTGAAATCCTAATTCAGTTTTAAGCCTATTTGACGGCGTAAATTTTCGCCGGATGGGGTAAAAGGTGCGGATCGCGTTCCCGGTCCGCACCTTTTGACGTTTCTGGCCGGGTTTTGCGCTTGCTTGGCCTGTGAACCCAGGACGCCCCATGTCTCGTCAGGATGCGAACGCAGCCTTCGCCCTCACCTCGTTTCTGTATGGCGGCAACGCCTCCTACATCGAAGACATCTACGCCCGCTACGAGGCCAATCCGGCCGCGGTCGACAAGGAATGGCAGGAGTTCTTCGCCAGCCTGAAGGATTCCGCCGGCGACATCGCCCGCAACGCCGAGGGGCCGTCGTGGGTCGAGGGCAACTGGCCGCTGGCACCGCGCAACGAACTGGTATCCGCGCTCGACGGCGACTGGGGCGAGGTCGAAAAGGTCGTCGGCGAGCGTCTGCGCGGCCGCGTCCAGCCGCAATTGCAGGCGCGCGGCGCGGAACTGACCGGCGCCGACATCCAGCGCGCCACCCGCGATTCGGTGCGCGCGCTGATGCTGATCCGCGCCTACCGCATGCGCGGCCATTTCCACGCCAACCTCGATCCGCTCGGGCTTGAGCCGCCGAAGGACCATGAGGAACTCGATCCGCGCACCTACGGCTTCACCGAGGCCGATTACGACCGCAAGATCTTCCTCGACCACGTGCTCGGGCTCGACTTCGCGTCCCTGCGCGAGATCGTGGCGCTGTGCCAGCGCACCTATTGCCAGACGCTCGGCGTCGAGTTCATGCACATCTCCAACGGCGCGCAGAAGTCGTGGATCCAGGAGCGCATCGAGGGACCCGACAAGGAGATCAGCTTCACCCGCGAGGGCAAGCGCGCCATCCTCAACAAGCTGGTCGAGGCCGAGGGCTTCGAGAAGTTCTGCGACACCAAGTTCACCGGCACCAAGCGGTTCGGCCTCGACGGCGCCGAATCGCTGATTCCGGCGCTGGAGCAGATCATCAAGCGCGGCGGCAATCTCGGCGTGAAGGAGATCGTGCTCGGCATGGCCCATCGCGGCCGCCTCAATGTGCTGACCCAAGTGATGGCCAAGCCGCACCGCGCGCTGTTCAACGAGTTCAAGGGCGGCTCCTCGACGCCGGACGAGGTCGAAGGCTCGGGCGACGTCAAGTATCACCTCGGCGCCTCGTCGGACCGCGAGTTCGACAACAACAGGGTCCACCTGTCGCTCACCGCCAACCCGTCGCATCTCGAGATCGTCGATCCGGTGGTGCTCGGCAAGGTGCGCGCCAAGCAGGACCAGCACGGCGATCCGCCGGACCTGCGCGTCTCGGTGCTGCCGCTGCTGATCCATGGCGACGCCGCGTTCGCCGGGCAGGGCGTGGTGCCGGAATGCTTCGGGCTTTCCGAGCTCAAGGGCTACCGCACCGGCGGCTCGATCCACTTCATCGTCAACAACCAGATCGGCTTCACCACCTACCCGCGCTACTCGCGCTCGTCGCCCTATCCTTCCGACGTCGCCAAGATGATCGACGCGCCGATCTTCCATGTGAACGGCGACGACCCGGAGGCGGTGGTGTTCGCCGCCAAGGTCGCGACCGAATACCGGCAGAAGTTCCACAAGCCGGTGGTTATCGACATGTTCTGCTACCGCCGCTACGGGCATAACGAGGGCGACGAGCCTTCGTTCACCCAGCCCCTGATGTACAAGAAGATCCGCTCGCATCCCTCGACGCTGGAGATCTACGCCCGCAAGCTCACCGCCGAGGGCGTCGTCACCGACGGCGAAGTGGAGAAGTTCAAGGCCGACTGGCGCGCCCGGCTCGACGCCGAGTTCGAGGCCGGCGTCGCCTACAAGCCGAACAAGGCCGACTGGCTCGACGGCCGCTGGGCCGGCCTCAAGGCGGCGCAGCCGACCGACGATCCGCGCAGCGGCAACACCGGCGTCGACGTCGCCACGCTGCGCGACATCGGCAACAGGATCACCACGGTGCCGGAGGGCTTCCGCGTCCACCGGACCATCCAGCGCTTCCTCGACAACCGCCGCAAGGCGATCGAGAGCGGCACCGACATCGACTGGGCGACCGCCGAGGCGCTGGCGTTCTGCACGCTCCTGCGCGACGGCAACCCGGTGCGCCTGTCCGGCCAGGACAGCGAGCGCGGCACCTTCTCGCAGCGCCACTCGGTGCTGATCGACCAGGAGGACGAACGCCGCCACACGCCATTCAACTATCTCGGCGGCAAGCAGGCGCGCTACGAGGTGCTCAACTCGATGCTGTCGGAAGAAGCCGTGCTCGGCTTCGAATACGGCTACACGCTGGCCGAGCCCAATGCGCTGACCGTGTGGGAAGCCCAGTTCGGCGATTTCGCCAACGGCGCGCAGGTTGTGTTCGACCAGTTCATCTCCTCGGGCGAACGCAAGTGGCTGCGTATGTCGGCGCTGGTCTGCCTGCTGCCGCACGGCTACGAGGGGCAGGGCCCGGAGCATTCCTCGGCGCGGCTCGAACGCTTCCTGCAGATGTGCGCCGAGGACAACATGCAGGTCGCCAACTGCACCACGCCGTCGAACTATTTCCACATCCTGCGCCGCCAGCTCAGGCGCGACATCCGCAAGCCCCTGATCCTGATGACGCCGAAATCGCTGCTGCGCCACAAGCGGGCGGTGTCGCGGCTCGACGAGATGGGCGCCGACACCGCCTTCCACCGCATGCTGCACGACGACGCGCAGACGCTGCCGGACGAGAAGATCAAGCTGGTTGCCGACAGCAAGATCCGCCGCGTCGTGCTGTGTTCCGGCAAGGTCTATTACGACCTCTACGAGGAACGCGAGAAGCGCGGCGTCGACGACGTCTACCTGTTGCGCGTCGAGCAGCTTTATCCGGTGCCGGTCAAGGCGCTGGTGCATGAGCTCGAACGCTTCAAGAAGGCCGAGGTGGTGTGGTGCCAGGAAGAGCCGCGCAACATGGGCGGCTGGCACTTCATCGAGCCCTATCTCGAATGGACGCTCAACCAGATCGGCGCCGCCCACAAGCGGCCGCGCTACGCCGGCCGCGCCGCGGCGGCGGCCACCGCCACCGGCCTGATGTCGAAGCATCTCGCCCAGCTCAAGACCTTCCTCGACGAGGCCCTCGGCTGATTGCTTTTTTGCGATTTTCGCCCGCTCCCGCTTCCCGGGGGCGGGTTGCTCCTCCCGACCTCAAGGACACATCCGTCATGACCGACATTCGAGTTCCGACGCTCGGCGAATCCGTCACCGAGGCGACGATCGGCAAATGGTTCAAGAAACCCGGCGACGCGGTGGCGGTCGACGAGCCGCTGGTCGAACTGGAAACCGACAAGGTGACCATCGAGGTGCCGGCGCCGGCCGGTGGCGTCCTGTCCGAGATCGTCGCCAAGGATGGCGAGACCGTCGCGGTCGGCGCGCTTCTCGGCCAGATCGCCGAAGGCGCCGGCGCCAAGCCGGCCGCGCCCGCCGCCAAACCCGCGGCGGCTCCCGCCCCAGCCGCCAGGGCGGCGCCGGCGGATGACCCGCAGGCGCCCTCGGTGCGCAAGATCGGCGCCGAGAGCGGCATCGATCCAACCACCGTGCCGGGCTCGGGCAAGGATGGCCGTGTCACCAAGGGCGACATGCTCGCCGCCATCGAGCGCGCCGCGGCGGCGCCTACGCCGGTGGCGCAGCCCGCCGCCAGCGTGCAGGTGCGCGCGCCGTCGGTCGCCGACGATGCCGCGCGCGAGGAGCGTGTGCGCATGACCAAGCTGCGCCAGACCATCGCGCGCCGCCTCAAGGACGCGCAGAACACCGCCGCCATGCTCACGACCTTCAACGAGGTCGACATGGGGCCGATCATGGCGCTGCGCAACCAGTACAAGGAGCTGTTCGAGAAGCGCCACGGCGTCAAGCTCGGCTTCATGGGCCTGTTCGTGAAGGCCTGCGTGCAGGCGCTGAAGGAAATCCCCGCCGTCAACGCCGAGATCGACGGCACCGACATCATCTACAAGAACTACTACCACGCCGGCATCGCGGTCGGCACCGACAAGGGCCTGGTGGTGCCGGTGATCCGCGACGCCGACCTGCTCTCGATCGGCGGCATCGAGAAGGCGATCGCCGATTACGGCCGCCGCGCCCGCAACGGCATGCTCAAGATCGAGGAGATGCAGGGCGGCACCTTCACCATCACCAATGGCGGCATCTACGGCTCGCTGATGTCGACGCCGATCCTCAACGCGCCGCAGTCCGGCATCCTCGGCATGCACAAGATCCAGGAGCGGCCGATGGTGGTCGGCGGCAAGATCGAGATCCGCCCGATGATGTATCTGGCGCTGTCCTACGACCACCGCATCGTCGACGGCAAGGACGCGGTCACCTTCCTGGTCCGCGTCAAGGAAAGCCTCGAGGATCCGGCGCGGCTGGTGCTCGATTTGTAAGGCTGCCCATCATGGCCGGGCCGCCGCGCGAGCGGGCGCGCCCCGCCAATCCGCAAGCTTGAAACATGGATGCCCGGGTCGAGCCCGGGCATGACAAGTCACGACAAAGAAATAAAGGCATCCCTTCATGTCCTACGATCTCGTCGTCATCGGCACCGGCCCCGGCGGCTATGTCTGCGCCATCCGCGCCGCGCAACTTGGGTTGAAGGTGGCCGTGGTGGAGAAGGAAAAGACCTTCGGCGGCACCTGTCTCAATGTCGGCTGCATCCCCTCGAAGGCGCTCTTGCACGCCTCCGAGCGGTTCGAGGAAGCGGGCCATCATTTCGAGAGGATGGGCATCGGCGTTTCCAAGCCGAAGCTTGATCTTGCCGCGATGCAGAAGTTCAAGGCCGAGGGCGTCGACGGCAACGTCAAGGGCATCGGCTTCCTGTTCAAGAAGAACAAGATCGACGCCCATCAGGGCACGGGCCGCGTGCTCGGGCCCGGCAGGGTCGAGGTGACAAGCGGCGATGGCGCGGCGCAGGTGCTGGAGACGAAAAACATCGTCATCGCCACCGGCTCCGACGTGGCGCAACTTCCCGGCATCGCCATCGACGAGAAGCGCATCGTGTCGTCGACCGGGGCGCTTTCGCTCGACAAGGTGCCGGCAAGCCTCATCGTGGTCGGCGCCGGCGTCATCGGCCTCGAACTCGGCTCGGTGTGGCGGCGGCTCGGCGCCCAGGTCACGGTGGTCGAATTCCTCGACCGCATCCTGCCCGGCATGGACGGCGAGGTCGCCCGGCAGTTCCAGCGCATGCTCGAGAAGCAGGGTTTCTCGTTCAGGCTCGGCACCAAGGTCACCGCCGTCGACAGCTCCGGCAAGAGACTGAAAGCGAAGGTCGAGCCGGCCGCCGGCGGCGCGGCCGAGACGCTGGAGGCCGACGTGGTGCTGGTGGCGATCGGCCGCGTGCCCTTCACCGAGGGCCTCGGCCTTGCGGAAGCCGGCGTCGCGATGGACCAGCGCGGCCGCGTCGAGATCGACGCGCACTTCGCCACCAATGTCGCCGGCATCTATGCCCTCGGCGACGTGGTCAAGGGGCCGATGCTGGCGCACAAGGCCGAGGACGAAGGCGTGGCGGTCGCCGAGATCCTCGCCGGCCAGGCCGGCCATGTGAACTACGAGGTCATTCCCGGCGTCGTCTACACCGCGCCGGAAGTGGCGAGCGTCGGCCGCACCGAGGACGAACTCAAGGCGGCGGGCGTCGCCTACAGCGTCGGCAAGTTCCCGTTCACGGCCAACGGCCGCGCCAAGGTCAACCAGACCACCGACGGTTTCATCAAGGTGCTGGCCGACGCCAAGACCGACCGCGTGCTCGGCGTGCACATGGTCGGCCCCGAGGTCGGCGAGATGATCCACGAGGCCGCGGTGCTGATGGAGTTCGGCGGCTCGGCCGAGGATCTCGCGCGCACCTGCCACGCCCATCCGACGCGCTCCGAGGCGGTCAAGGAGGCCGCCCTTGCGGTGGCCAGGCGCGCCATCCATATGTGAACGCTGGAGATTGACGCGCGAGGGGCTTTCGCCATGCTGCGCCGCCTGAAGCGCCTGCTGCTGACGGTCCTCGCCGCGCTGTTCCTCGTCGAGGCGTGGCTGTGGGATCACCTCGAACCGCTGGTGGCGCGCCTCGTCGCCGTGCTGCCGCTGCGTGCGTTCAAGGCGTGGTTTGCCGCCGAGGTCGGGAAGCTGTCGCCGCCGGCGACGCTTATCGTGTTCGCCGCTCCCGTCGTGCTGCTGTTTCCGTTCAAGCTGCTCGGCCTGTGGCTGATCGCGCACAAGCACTGGGTTCTCGCCGCGCTGTCGCTGCTCGCGGCCAAGCTGATGGGGCTTGGCGTGACGGCCTATGTGTTCGACGTGACGCGGCCGAAACTCATGCGGATGGCGTGGTTTCGCGCCGTTTACGACACGGTGATGGGCTGGCGCGCGTGGGCGCACCGGCTGGTCGATCCCTATCGCGAAGCCTTACGGGCAAAGGTCCGCGCGCTGAAGGAGCGCTACGGCGGCCGCGCGCTGGAACTCTTGCGCCGCCTGCGCCGGCAGGTGCGGGCGGAGCGCCAGCCATGATCCGGCTTTAGCGCGGCGCCATGCGGATGGCGCCGTCGAGCCGGATGCACTCGCCGTTGAGATAGACGTTGCGGCAGATCTCGGCGACCAGGGAAGCGTATTCCGCGGGCCTGCCCATGCGCTTGGGAAACGGCACGCCGGCGGCAAGGCCGGCGCGCACCGGCTCCGACATCGCCGCCATCATCGGCGTCTCGAACGTGCCGGGCAGGATGGTGACGACGCGGATGCCCTCGGTCGAAAGATCGCGCGCGATCGGCAGCGTCATGCCGGCGACGCCGGCTTTCGAGGCCGAGTAGGCGGCCTGGCCGATCTGGCCGTCGACCGCGGCGACAGACGCGGTGCACACGATCACGCCGCGTTCGCCGTCGTCGAGGGAAGCTTCGCCCATCATGCCGGCGGCCGACTGCGCGATGCAGCGGAAGGTGCCGATCAGGTTGATCTGCACCGTCTTCTCGAACGCGTCGAGCGGCGCCGGCTTCGGCGCGCCGCCGTCCTTGGGGCGGCTCGCGGTCTTGGCGCCGGTGGCGATGCCGGCGCAGTTGACCAGCACGCGCTCCTGGCCGTGGCGGGCGCGCGCGGCGAGGAAGCCGGCGGCGACGCTGGCGTCCGAGGTGACGTCGACCTGGCAGAACACGCCGCCGATTTCTTTCGCGACCAGCGCGCCGCGCTCGGCGTTCATGTCGAAGATCGCCACCTTCGCGCCGTCGGCGGCAAGCCGCCGCGCCGTGGCCTCGCCCAGTCCCGATGCGCCGCCGGTGACGACCGCCGCGATACCCGATTTCAGATCCATGAGTTCCTCGTTGTCTAGAACAGATGCACGGCGTGCGGAGCGAACAGGCCGATGCCGGTGAACACCAGACCGGCCAGCGTGACCGCGATCGAGCCCCAGGCCAGGGCGATCATGCCGGTGATGATGGTGGCGGAGGCGAGCACGATGGCGATCTGGAACGCCGCCGAAGCCACCTCGAAATGATGATACTTGGCCATCGACAGATCGCGGACGTGCTCGGCCTGCTTGGCGCGCGCGGCGAGCTGCTCGGTGCCCTCGCCGGTTTCCGGCTCGGAACGGTAGCGCGCGGCGGCCTTCTGCCAGTCGTCGACTTGCCTGGCCTTGGCGGCTTTCGCGGCATCGTCGATGGCGCCGGTATCCATTCTGAACTGTTCGGCCGCGGTCTGCACCACGGTGCGGCGGATGGTCTTGGCCTGGAAGAACGCCCACAGGTTGGAGGCTTCGACGTTGCGACTGATGGCGTCGGTCTGCGCGCTCTTGCCCAGCGTTTCCGAGAAGGCGAGGAACAACGCGATCACCGCGATCAGCAGCGCGATCTTCTTGTTCGAAGCGGAAGCATGCTCGGCATGCTCGGCATGTTCCATGCTCTCATGGGCGCCCATGAAAAATCCTCCCACGGCGTTCGGGTCCGGGCCACGAATGAACGAGAAGCGGGCTTAGCGCAAGCCCGCCATCGCCCCCGTCATCAGGATTTCACGCGCGCGGGTGGGTGCTGCGGTAGACATCGATGAGCCGCTGGGCATCGACCGCAGTGTAGATTTGCGTGGTCGAGAGCGAGGCGTGGCCGAGCAGTTCCTGGATTGCGCGCAAGTCCCCGCCGCGCGCCAGCAGGTGGGTGGCGAAGGAGTGCCGCAGCGCGTGGGGCGTGGCCGAGTCGGGCAGGCCCAGCGCGCCGCGCAAGCCCGCCATGGCGAACTGGATGATGCGCGGGCTGAGCGGGCCGCCGCGGGCGCCGACGAACAGCGGCGTGCTGGCCGCGATCGGGTACGGGCACAGCGAAAGATAGCCGGCGACCAGCGCCAGCACCGGCGCGAGCACCGGCACCATGCGGACCTTGCCGCCCTTGCCGGTGACGGTGACGGTGTCGCCGGCGCCGGGTTCGGGCACGTCCTGTCGCTTGAGGCCGAGCGCCTCGGAGATGCGCAGCCCCGAGCCGTACAGGAGCGCCAGCACCGCGGCGTCGCGTGCCAGCACCCAGGGTTCGCGGTTCTCGCCGGCGCGCATGTCGGCGTCGGTCACGCGGCGCGCGGCGCTGACGGGCAGCGGCTTGGGCAGCGATTTTCCAACCCGCGGCGCGCGGATGGCGGCGAAGGCGCCGACCTTGCCCCGGCCCTCGCGCTCAAGGAAGCGCGTGAACGAGCGCAGGCCGGCCAGCGCGCGCATCAGCGAGCGCCCGGCGACGCCTTCGGCGCGGCGGGCGGCCAGAAACGCGCGCACGTCGGCGGGCGCAAGGGCGGCGAACTGGCGCAGCGACAGCGGTCCGCCATGATGGCCGCACAGGAACCCGAGGCACTGGCGCACGTCGCGCTCATAGGCCTCGACCGATTTGGCCGACAGCCGCCGTTCGCCGCGCAAGTGGCCGAGCCAGCGCGTCATCTGCGCCGCCATCTCGGCGGTGCAGACCGGCGGTGGCGCCGGCGGCGATCGTGTCATGGCCGCGATCCGGTGCTTGACAGAATCCCCTTTTATCGCACCCCCTTCGTTGCGCCTCGGTTAATCCCCCTTGAAACAATCCCACGTCCCGATTCACACCCATGGCCAGCCGGTTTGTCGAAGTCCTCGCCGCGGTGGCGGTCGACCAGACCTATTCCTACCGCGTGCCGGACGGGCTCGCGGTGGCGGTCGGCGACGTGGTGACGGTGCCGCTGGGGGCGCGGGCCACAACGGCGGTGGTGTGGGCCGAGGCGACGCCCGAACCGCGCCTGCACAACCGCATCAAGGACATCGCCGGCCGGCTCGACGTGCCGCCGCTGCGCGAGGAATTGCGCGGCCTGATCGAATGGATGGCCGGCTACACGCTGGCCTCGCGCGGCATGGTGCTGCGCATGGCGCTGCAGCGCGGCGAACTCGGCCCCGAACGGGTGCGGGTCGGGGTGCGGGTAACGGGAGAAGCGCCCGCGCGCCTGACGCCGGCGCGCCGCCGCGTGCTCGCGGTGCTCGCCGACGGCCTGGTCCACGCCAAGGCCGATGTCGTGCTGGAGGCGGGCGCCAGCGTCTCCGTGATCGACGGGCTCGTCGACGAGGGCACGCTGACGGCAACGCCGCTCAAGCCGTCCCCGCCCCCCGAGCCCGATCCCGGCTTCGGCGCGCCGGATTTCACCCCCGACCAGCAGCGCGCGGCGGAGGCGCTGCGCGCGATCGCCGCCGCCGATGCCTTCACGGTGGCGCTGATCGACGGTGTCACCGGCTCGGGCAAGACCGAGGTCTATTTCGAGGCCATCGCCGAGGCGCTGCGGCGCGGCCGCCAGGCGCTGATCCTGATGCCGGAAATCGCGCTGACCGGTCAGTTCCTCGACCGCTTCGCGAAGCGGTTCGGCGCGCGCCCTATTGAATGGCATTCGGAACTGACGCCGCGCGCGCGGGCGCGCCACTGGACCATGGCGGCGTCGGGCGCGGCGCGCGTCGTGGTCGGCGCGCGCTCGGCGCTGTTCCTTCCTTACGCCGATCTTGGCCTGATCGTCGTCGACGAGGAGCACGACGCCGCCTACAAGCAGGACGAGGGCGTGCATTATCACGCCCGCGACATGGCGGTGGTGCGCGGGCGCATCGCCAGGATTCCGGTGGTGCTGGCCTCGGCGACGCCGTCGCTGGAGAGCGAGGTCAACGCGCGGCGCGGCCGCTACCAGCGTATCCACCTGCCGTCGCGGTTCGGCGGCGCGGCGCTGCCGCATATCGAGGCGATCGATCTGACGCGCGCGCCGCCGCCGCGCGGCCGCTATGTGTCGCCGCCTTTGGCCGAGGCGGTCGGCCATGCGATCGCGCAGGGCGAGCAGGCGCTCCTGTTCCTCAACCGGCGCGGCTATGCGCCGCTCACATTGTGCCGCGCCTGCGGCCACCGCTTCGCCTGCTCAAGCTGCGACGCCTGGCTGGTCGATCACCGTTTCCGCGTCCGCCTGGTGTGCCATCACTGCGGCTTCTCGATGCCGCGGCCGAAGGCCTGTCCGCAATGCGGCGCGGAAGATTCGCTGGTGGCGTGCGGGCCCGGCGTCGAGCGGCTCGAGGAGGAGGCCGCCGCGCTGTTTCCCCAAGCGCGCATCCTGGTGCTGTCGAGCGACCGCATCGCCTCGATCGAGCAGATGCGCGAGGAACTGGGCGCGGTCGCCGAGGGCCGCGTCGACATCATCATCGGCACCCAGCTGGTCGCCAAGGGCCATCACTTCCCGCGCCTCAACCTGGTCGGCGTGGTCGATGCCGATCTCGGCCTCGCCAACGGCGATCCGCGCGCCGCCGAACGCACCTTCCAACTGCTCAACCAGGTGATCGGCCGCGCCGGGCGCGAACGGACGCGCAGCGTCGGCTACCTGCAGACGCACCAACCGCAGCATCCGGTGATGAAGGCGCTCGTCGCCTGCGACCGCGAGGCCTTCTATGCCAGCGAGATCGCCGCGCGCGAGCGCACCGGCTATCCGCCGTTCGGCAGGCTGGCGAGCCTGATCGTGTCGGCCGGCGATCGGCCGACCGCGGAAGCTTACGCGCGGCGTCTGGCGGCGCTGGCCCCGTTTGCCGAAGCGGTGCGCGTGCTGGGGCCGGCCGAGGCGCCGCTCGCGGTGGTGCGCGGCCGCTTCCGCTTCCGCCTGCTCGCCAAGTCGCCGCGCGGCTTCGACCTGTCGGGCTGGCTGCGGCAATGGCTCGCGGCCGCGCCCCGGCCCAAGGGCACGCTCAAGCTCGAGGTCGACGTCGACCCGCAGAGTTTTTTGTAAGAGCCGCCCTCAGCCCCACAGCTTGAGCCCGACGATGCCGGCCACGATCAGGCCGATGCTGGCGAGCCGCAGCGCGGTGGCCGGTTCGTTGAACAGCCAGATGCCAAGCGCCGCGGTGCCGACGGCGCCGATGCCCGTCCATACCGCGTAGGCGGTGCCGACCGGCAGCGCGCGCAGCGCCAGCCCGAGCAGGATCACGCTCGCCGCCATGCTGGCCAGCGTGAACAGCGACGGCCATAGCCGGGAGAACCCCTCGGTGAATTTCAGGCCGATGGCCCAGCCCACCTCGAGGAGGCCGGCAATGAAGAGCAGCGTCCAGGCCATGAGTGGTCAGCGCCGCAACAGCGCGAAGCCGATGCCGGTGCCCAGCTTCTGCGCGGTGGCGAGCTTGATCCACAGCACCGCCAGCGGTTCGAGATAGCGGCTCATCGATAGCGCGCCGACGTCGACCGGCTCGAAGCCGAGGTCGGCGGCGAGCTTCATCACCGTTTCCTTGGCGCCGGCATCGTCGCCGGCCACCGGCATGACGAGCTGGCCGCCGGGATAGGTGCTGTCGGCCATGTTGTGGGCGCCGGTGGTGTTGAAGGCCTTGATGACATGGGCGCCGGGCGCCAGCCGGGCGATGGTCTCGGCCGCCGAATCGGTGTGGCCGACCGCGAGCGACATCTCCGGCGTCAGCGGATTGGTGGCGTCGACGACGATCCTGCCCTTGAGGGAACCGGCGTCCTTGAGCGCGGCCGGCACCGCGGCCCACGGCAGCGCGAGGACGACAACCTCGCCATGCCGGCCGGCGCCGGCGGCGTTGATCAGGCGCACGCCCTCGTCCTCGAGATCCTCGAAGTCGCGGCGGTTGGAGTCGCGCACCGCCAGCATCACGTTATGGCCTTGCTTGGCCCACGCTCCGGCGAGCGCCCGCCCGACATTGCCGGCCCCCAGAATGACAATATCCATGATCCATCTCCGTGACACCGCAGGAGATGAACCTAGCAGATGCCGCGCGGCGGCAAGCTGCTCTGGATCAATATCGGTTCAGGGGGGCTGCAATGCCGGTGCGGGACGGGTCGCGCTAGATCACTTCGGCGACGACGTGGCCGACGCCGCGGCTGGTCAGGCCGAGCACGCGGGCGGCGCCCGAAGACAGGTCGATGACCCGGCCGCGGATGAACGGGCCGCGATCGTTGACGGTGACGACGACACTGCGGCCCGAGCGCGGGTCGGTGACGCGCAGCTTGGTGCCGAACGGCAGCGTCCGGTGCGCCGCGGTCATGCCCTGGGGATTGAAGCGCTGGCCCGAGGCGGTCTTGTTGCCCGACTCGGAGCCGTAGAACGACGCCATCCCGGAAAAGGTATGGCCGGTATTGGCCGAGGCGTTGGCGTCGCGCCAGCTCTTGCGCGGGCCGGCTTCGGCCGAGGCCAGGGTGGTGGTGAAGCCGCCCAGGACGGCAAGGCACAGCACAAGGGAGCGCTTGCCGGTTTTGGTGTAACCCCGGTTCCCCACGGGGCGAGTAAGATTCGTCAACATATTGTTCCCCATTGTCAACGTAGTTCCATCCACAAACCGAGATGATGTCCCCGGTCACTCGAAGGCGCGGTGGATGGACGGACAATAAGGCGCAATAATGTCGACAAGGCACGATTTAGTGATGCTATTTAATATTGTACGCAACGTATTTATATTGGATGTCAGTTCCATAATATTTGCGATGTGCCATATAGTATACTTATATATACTGTATTCGTAGATAGAATTACCTGAAGCCAAAGTGAAGCAACAAGCTTTCGCGGGATGCGGCTGCTCTGATCGCTTTGCGCTGCAGCATGCGCGGCCCGCGCGCGGGGCACGGCGCGCCCTCAACCGAGTTCGGCTGGGTCAGTTTCGCGGCGATAGGCCGCCAGCAGCGTTTTTGCACCAACCGGGTGGGGCTCCGGCGATGCCGATGTGGCTCGGGGTCTGGCGCGGCCGGACCCGTGACGGCGGTCAAATCGAAGCAATTGTCATCTATGGCCCAGCACCGCGTTGCACCGGGGCGGTCCATGTGTTAGCAAACGCCCGATTTCACCGGGTTTGGGGGCTTCAAGGCCGGTGAAAACTCAAAGTTCAGATTGAATCCCAAGGTGTTATAGCCGCTTCCCAGCGACGTTTTTCCTTGCGGGTTCGACAGCCAAAAGAGCGCACGCGTGGCAGGTGAAGATTCAACCGTTTCGGGAGTAGCAGGCCGCTACGCGACGGCCGTGTTCGAGCTGGCGCGCGAGGCCAGGTCGGTCGACGCGGTCAAGACCGACCTCGACAGGTTCGACGCCCTGATGGTCGAAAGCGGCGATCTGATGCGCCTCGTCCGCAGCCCGGTGTTCGCCGCCGGCCTTCAGGTCAGGGCGCTGAGCGCGGTGCTCGACAAGGCGGGCATTTCCGGCCTCGCCGCGCAGCTTCTCAAGGTGCTCGCCGCCAACCGCCGCCTGTTCGCGGTGCGTGACGTCATCAAGGCGTTCCGCACGCTGGTGGCGCGGTTCAAGGGCGAGGTTTCGGCCGAAGTCACCGTGGCCGAGAAGCTCAGCGACAAGAATCTCGATGCGCTGAAAAGCGCGCTCAAGACAGTCACGGGCAAGGATGTCGACCTCAGCGTCAAGGTCGATCCGGCGATCATCGGCGGGCTTGTGGTCAAGCTCGGCTCCCGCATGATCGACAGCTCCTTGCGCACCAAACTCAATTCGATCAAGCACGCGATGAAAGAGGCAGGCTGATGGACATCCGCGCGGCGGAAATTTCCGCGATCCTTAAGCAGCAAATCCAGAATTTTGGTCAGGAAGCCGAGGTTTCCGAGGTCGGCCAGGTGCTGTCCGTCGGTGACGGCATCGCCCGCGTCTACGGCCTCGACAACGTCCAGGCCGGCGAGATGGTCGAGTTCGAGAACGGCATCCGCGGCATGGCGCTGAACCTCGAAACCGACAACGTCGGCATCGTGATCTTCGGCAACGACCGCGAGATCAAGGAAGGCCAGACGGTCAAGCGCACCCGCGCCATCGTCGACACGCCGGTCGGCAAGGGCCTGCTGGGCCGCGTCGTCGACGCGCTCGGCAACCCGATCGACGGCAAGGGGCCGATCCAGGGCGACAAGCGCGCCCGCGTCGACGTCAAGGCGCCGGGCATCATTCCGCGTAAGTCCGTGCATGAGCCGATGGCCACCGGCCTCAAGGCGGTGGACGCGCTGATCCCGATCGGCCGCGGCCAGCGCGAGCTGATCATCGGCGACCGCCAGACCGGCAAGACCGCGATCGCGCTCGACACCATCCTCAACCAGAAGCCGCTCAACGCCACCGGCGACGAGAAGATCAAGCTGTACTGCGTCTATGTCGCGGTCGGCCAGAAGCGCTCGACGGTCGCGCAGTTCGTCAAGGTGCTGGAAGAGCAGGGCGCGCTGGAATATTCCATCGTCGTCGCCGCCACCGCCTCGGACCCGGCGCCGATGCAGTACCTCGCGCCGTTCACCGGCTGCACCATGGGCGAGTACTTCCGCGACAACGGCATGCACGCCGTCATCATCTATGACGATCTGTCCAAGCAGGCCGTCGCCTACCGCCAGATGTCGCTGCTGCTGCGCCGCCCGCCGGGCCGCGAGGCCTATCCGGGCGACGTGTTCTATCTGCACTCGCGCCTGCTCGAACGCGCGGCGAAGATGAACGACACCCAGGGCGCCGGCTCGCTGACCGCGCTGCCGGTCATCGAAACCCAGGCCAACGACGTGTCGGCCTACATCCCGACCAACGTGATCTCGATCACCGACGGCCAGATCTTCCTCGAGACCGACCTGTTCTACCAGGGCATCCGCCCGGCGGTGAACGTCGGCCTGTCGGTGTCGCGCGTCGGTTCCTCGGCGCAGACCAAGGCGATGAAGAAGGTCGCCGGCAAGATCAAGGGCGAGTTGGCGCAGTACCGCGAAATGGCGGCGTTCGCGCAGTTCGGCTCCGACCTCGACGCCACCACGCAGCGCCTGCTCAACCGCGGCGCGCGCCTGACCGAGCTCCTCAAGCAGCCGCAGTTCTCGCCGCTGAAGATGGAAGAGCAGGTCGTGGTGATCTACGCCGGCGTCAACGGCTATCTCGATCCGATCCCGGTCAACCGCGTGCGCGCGTTCGAGGACGGCCTGCTGTCGCTCCTGCGCGGCAAGCACGCCGATCTCCTCGACTCGATCCGCGACAGCCGCGATCTGTCGGACGCCGACGGCGCCAAGCTCAAGGGCATCGTCGACGGCTTCGCCAAGAGCTTCGCATAACGGACGTCATGGCCGGGCCCGTCCCGGCCATCCTCACGGATTGGGCTCAAGTGCCCGGCATCAAGGCCGGGCACGATGAAGGAAGAGAAGACTAGGTTCGATGGCTTCCCTCAAGGACATGCGGGTCCGCATCGCCGCCACCAAGGCGACGCAGAAGATCACCAAGGCCATGCAGATGGTCGCGGCCAGCAAGCTGCGCCGCGCCCAGGCCGCGGCGGAAGCGGCGCGCCCCTATGCCGAGCGCATGGGCAAGGTGCTGGCCAACATCGCCGGCGCGGCGAGCGGCGGCACCAGCGATCTCAAGCTGCTGACCGGCACCGGCCGCGATCAGGTGCATCTCCTGCTGGTGTGCACCGGCGAGCGCGGCCTGTGCGGTCCGTTCAACACCGCGATCGTGCGCGCCGCGCGCGAGAGGGCGTTTGCCCTGATGAACCAGGGCAAGGAAGTCAAGATCCTCTGCGTCGGCCGCAAGGGCTTCGAGCAGCTGCGCCGCAATTTTGAAAAGCAGATCATCGAGGTGGTCGAGCTGCGCTCGGTGCGCCAGCTCGGCTTCGAACACGCCGACGCCATCGCCCGCAAGGTGATCGCGCTGTTCGAGGCCGGCGGCTTCGACATCTGCACGATGTTCTATTCGCGCTTCAAGTCGGTGATCGCGCAGGTGCCGACCGCGACGCAGATCATTCCGCCGGTGCTGGAGGCCGCCGACACCGGCGCCGCCACGCTGCCCTATGAATACGAGCCGGCCGAGGACGAGATTCTCGCCGACCTGCTGCCGCGCAACCTCGCGGTGCAGATCTTCCGCGCGCTCCTTGAGAACAACGCCTCGTTCTATGGCGCGCAGATGACCGCGATGGACAACGCCACGCGTAACGCCGGCGACATGATCCGCAAGCAGACCATCACATACAACCGAACCCGGCAGGCGATGATTACGAAGGAACTCATCGAAATCATCTCCGGCGCCGAGGCGCTGTAAGCGCCGCATATTTTGCCAAAGAGGACGAACATGGCCCAAGCCAATCAGGTCGGACGCATCACCCAGGTCATCGGCGCTGTCGTCGACGTGCAGTTCCAGGGCGATCTGCCCGCCATTCTCAACGCGCTCGAGACGACCAACGGCGGTAGCCGCCTCGTGCTCGAGGTGGCGCAGCATCTGGGTGAATCCACCGTGCGCACCATCGCCATGGACACCACCGAGGGTCTGGTGCGCGGCCAGGAGGTCGCCGACACCGGCCAACCGATTTCGGTTCCGGTCGGCGCGGGCACGCTGGGGCGCATCATCAACGTGGTCGGCGATCCGGTCGACGAGGGCGGCCCGGTCGCCTCCGAAGGCCGCCGCGCCATCCACCAGCCGGCTCCGTCCTACACCGAGCAGTCGACCGAGGCCGAAATTCTCGTCACCGGCATCAAGGTCGTCGACCTGCTGGCGCCCTACGCCAAGGGCGGCAAGATCGGCCTGTTCGGCGGCGCCGGTGTCGGCAAGACCGTGCTCATTCAGGAGCTGATCAACAACGTTGCCAAGGCCCACGGCGGCTACTCGGTGTTCGCCGGCGTCGGCGAGCGCACCCGCGAGGGCAACGACCTCTATCACGAGTTCATCGAATCGGGCGTCAACAAGAAGGGCGGCGGCGAGGGCTCCAAGTGCGCGCTGGTGTACGGCCAGATGAACGAGCCGCCGGGCGCGCGCGCCCGCGTCGGCCTCACCGGCCTCACCGTCGCCGAGCACTTCCGCGATCAGGGTCAGGACGTGCTGTTCTTCGTCGACAACATCTTCCGCTTCACGCAGGCCGGCTCGGAAGTGTCGGCGCTCTTGGGCCGCATTCCCTCGGCGGTGGGCTATCAGCCGACGCTCGCCACCGACATGGGCGCGCTGCAGGAGCGCATCACCACCACCACCAAGGGCTCGATTACCTCGGTGCAGGCCATCTACGTGCCGGCCGACGACTTGACCGACCCGGCGCCGGCGACCTCGTTCGCCCACCTTGACGCCACCACCGTGCTGTCGCGCTCGATCGCGGAAAAGGGCATCTACCCGGCGGTCGATCCGCTCGACTCGACCTCGCGCATGCTCTCCCCGCTCGTCGTCGGCGAGGAGCACTATCAGACCGCGCGCATGGTCCAGCAGGTGCTGCAGCGCTACAAGGCGCTGCAGGACATCATCGCCATTCTCGGCATGGACGAACTGTCGGAAGAGGACAAGCTCGCGGTGGCGCGCGCCCGCAAGATCGAGCGCTTCCTCAGCCAGCCGTTCCACGTCGCCGAGGTGTTCACCGGCTCGCCGGGCAAGTTCGTCGATCTCGCCGACACCATCAAGGGCTTCCGCGACCTGTGCCAGGGCAAGTATGACCACCTGCCGGAAGCCGCCTTCTACATGGTCGGCACCATCGAGGAAGCCGTCGAGAAGGGCAAGAAGCTCGCGGCGGAAGCAGCCTAACCCTTGCAATCGTCATTGCCGGGCCTGGGCCCGGCAATCCATCCGGCATGTTGAAATGATGGACCCGCGGATCAAGTCCCGCGGGTGACAACGAAAGAGCGGATACCATGGCGACGTTCCATTTCGATCTCGTCTCTCCCGAAAAGATCGCCTTCTCCGGCGAGGTCGAGCAGGTCGACGTCCCCGGCGCCGAGGGCGATTTCGGCGTCATGGCCGGGCATGCGCCGATGATCGCCACCGTGCGCCCCGGCCTGCTCACCATCACCTCCAACGGCAGGCAGGAGCGGCTCGCGGTGCTCGGCGGCCTGGCCGAGATCACGGCCAGCGGGCTGACCGTGCTGGCCGTGGTCGCCACCTCGCTCGCCGAGTTCGACCGCGCCGTGCTGGCGCGCCAGATCGCCGAGATGGAAGCGGCCATCGCCAAGATCGAGCCGGGCTCGGCGCTCGACCGCGAGATCGAGCGGCTCGACCATTTCCGCACGCTGCAGATGCAGCTCAACGCCACCGCGATGCACTAAGACCGCGATCGCGGCACAGCGGACGCCATCTTTTTTTACGATTCGCAAAAAGGGCCTGGTCCATTGGACCGGCCCTTTGCTCGTTGTGGCCCTTGGTTCGCCGCGGCCACTGCTCGCTGTGGCCCTTGCCGCGGCGGAAAATCAGTTGCCGGCGAGATGGGCGAACTCCGCGACGATGCGCTGGTAGACCGGTCGCTTGAACGGAATGATGAGGCCCGGCAGGTTGCGCATCGGCTCCCAGCGCCAGGCGACGAATTCTGGTTTGTGGCCGTCGCCGGGGCTGGCGACGTTGATCTCGGAGTCGGCGCCGGTGAAGCGCGCCGCGAACCATTTCTGCGTCTGGCCGCGATAGCGGCCCTTCCAGGCCCGTCCGGCCACGGTGCGCGGAATGTCATAGGTCAGCCATTCGGCGACCTCGCCAAGCTTTTCCACCGAGCGCACGCTGGTCTCCTCGAACAGCTCGCGGCGCGCGGCTTCCCAGGCGTCCTCGCCGGGATCGATGCCGCCCTGCGGCATCTGCCAGACATGCTCCTCGTCGACATGCTCGGGGCCGCCGATGCGGCGGCCGATGAACACGCGTCCAGTGGGGTTGATCAGCATCACCCCGACGCAGGGGCGGTAAGGCAGGTCGTCGTAACGCGGCATGCTCGCTTGTTCTCCAGCGCCGCGAAAATCCGTTTCGACCGGCGTCGAAGCGGGGGGCGCGCGCCCGCGGCGAAAGCTCAGTTTGATTTGGCCTTGGCGGCCACCGCCGTCAATGGCGCCAGGACGATGCCGCGGCTTTCCAGTCCGCGCGCCCAGGCCGCGATGCGTTCGATCGAAACCGGCAGCGCGCTGGCCATGCCGATGGCGGCGCCGCGCTGGCGGGCGAGGGCTTCGAGACGGGAGAGCGCGCGGTCGATCTCGGCCGCGGTCGGCACGGTGTCGATGGCGAGGTCGGTCCTGGCGTGCGTCATCGCCTGCGCGTCGGCGACCGAACCGGCGACCGAGCGCGGATTGCCGCCGTCGTCGAGATAGATCAGGCCGCGCTTGCCGGCCTCGCGCACGATCGGCGCCATCGCCGCTTCGGTGGCGGCAAAGCGCGCGCCCATGTAGCTGGCGATGCCGACATAGCCCTGGAACCGGCTCATGTGCCAGTACATGCGGTCGATGTTCTGCGCCGGGGTGAGCGAGGTCAGCAGCGTCTGCGGACCCGGATCGTTGTCGGGATAGTCGAACGGCTCCATCGGAACCTGCAGCAGCACCTCGTGGCCGCTCCCGCGCGCGCGCTCGACATATTTGCCGAGTTCGGTGCCGTAGGGCGTGAACGCAAGCGTCACCGCGCCGGGCAGCCGGGCCAGCGCATCGTTGGTTTTGGCCGTGCCGAGCCCGAGGCCGGCCACGATCAGGCTGATGCTGGGCGTCGCCGCGACGCGGGCGCGGTCGGCATCGGTGCCGGCGGCGTAGGCTTGCATGGGTTTGAGTCCGTCGGCGGCGATGACCGGGATGGCGCCATGGCGCGAGGATTCAAGCAGCTGCTGGGGGATCGACGCCGGTGGCGCGGCCGCGCCCTTGCCGGCATCGGGGATCACGACGTCGCGCCGCGCGCCGCTGGAGCCGTCGATGATGGTGATGGTCTTCTGGTCCGGCGTGCCCGCCGGCGCGGCCGGGCCGGCTTGGGCGGGCGGGCTGGCTTGGACGGGCGGGCTGGCTTGAGGTTTCGCGTTCTCGGCGGGGAGTTTCGCGCGATCGATGACGATGCGGGCGACCGGCTCGCCGCCGAACGGATTGCTGTTGAACAGCGCGAAGCCGGCGAAGCTTGCGAGGAACAGCCCCAGCGCGCCGGCAACGGCCTGCGGCGCGGTGAACGGCAGCCTGATGCGCCGCGTTACCGCCCGCCGCTTGAGGGGGGTGCTCAGATCGTCCGCCGTCACATGCACTTCCCGCGCAAGGCCAGTTGGGCCATTTTTGCGAATCAATCGGCGCACTTTACCACGGCGGGCAACCACCTCGGATCAATCGGCGTCGGCGCCCACGGCTTTTCGGAACGCCCCGGCCCAAGAAAACGCATGTTCCAAGAAAAAGGCCGGCTTGCGCAATCAAGCCGGCCCCTGGATTCTTCCGGACTGAAAAGTCCGCGATCAGTTCGCGGTCTTGGCCCCCGCCGGCGCGTTCGCCGCCGGCACCGAGGCGTTGACCTTGATGCCGTGCAGCAGGTCGGCGGCGGCCTTGAGCGCCTTGTCGTCCTTGGCGTCCGGCGGCACGTAGGCCTGCGAGCCGGTCTCCTCCTGGCCCTCGGCCTTGAGGTGGCCGCGCAGCGAGGCCTCGCCCTTGGTGTCGGTGTTGCGCACCTTCATCTCGTCGGGCACGTCCTGCAGCACCTCGATGTCCGGCACGATGCCCTTGGCCTGGATCGAGCGGCCCGCCGGCGTGAAGTAGCGCGCCGTGGTCAGCCGCAGCGCGCCGTTGCCGGAGCCGAGCGGGATGATGGTCTGCACCGAGCCCTTGCCGAACGAGCGCGTGCCGATCAGGGTCGCGCGCTTGTGGTCCTGCAACGCGCCGGCGACGATCTCGGAGGCCGAGGCCGAGCCGCCGTTGATGAGGACGGCGATCTGCTTGCCCTTGGTGAGGTCGCCGGCACGGGCGTTGAAGCGCTGCGTTTCATCGGCGTTGCGGCCGCGCGTCGATACGATCTCGCCGCGTTCGAGGAAGGCGTCCGACACCGAGATCGCCTGGTCGAGCAGTCCGCCCGGATTGTTGCGCAGATCGATGATGTAGCCCTTGAGCTTGTCGCCGAGTTGGGCCTGCAGGTCGGCGATCGACTTCTTGATGCCTTCGGTGGTCTGCTCGTTGAACTGGGTGACGCGGATATAGCCGAGGTCGTCGCCCTCGATGCGCGAACGCACCGAGCGCACGCGGATGTTGTCGCGCACGATGGTGACCTCGATCGGCTTGTCCTGGCCCTTTCTGGTGATCTTGAGCCGGATCTTGGTGTTGAGCGGCCCGCGCATCTTCTCGACCGCCTGGTTGAGCGAAAGCCCCTGCACCGGCTCGTCGTCCAGATGGGTGATGATGTCGTTAGCGAGGATGCCGGCCTTGGCGGCCGGCGTCTCGTCGATCGGCGCCACCACCTTGATCAGGCCGTCCTCCATGGTGACCTCGATGCCGAGGCCGCCGAACTCGCCGCGCGTCTGCACCTGCATGTCGCGGAAGCTCTTGGGGTCCATGTAGCTGGAATGCGGATCGAGGCCCTGCAGCATGCCGTTGATGGCGGTCTCGACCAGCTTGCTGTCGTCGGGCTTCTCGACATAGTCGCTGCGCACGCGCTCGAACACGTCGCCGAACAGATTGAGCTGGCGATAGGTGTCGGCGGCGGCGGCGCGCGCGCTGGCCCCGATCAGCGCCACGCGGGGCTGGGTGACGAGAAGCGTCGCCGCGGCGCCGGCCGCGGCGCTCAGGAGAATGAGAGTTGTCTTGCGCATTATCCGCGAACCTTTTCGCCTTCACCCGACGCCCACCATGGGCGTGAATCGATGGGGGTGCCGTCCTTGCGGAACTCGATATAGAGCACCGGCTGCTCTGGCGCCGTTGCCAACAGGGCGGCCACCTGGGATGTCGTCCCCATGGTGGCGACCGGCTCACCGGTCAGCACGAACTGACCGATGTTGACCGATATCCGGTCCATGCCCGCAAGCAGGACATGATACCCGCCGCCGGCATTGAGGATCAAGAGCTGACCATAGCTGCGAAACGGGCCTGCGTACACAACCCAGCCATCACAAGGGGTTGTGATCTGGGCGCCGGCGCGGGTCGCGATCGAGATACCTTTGGCGGCGCCACCGGCGCCGTTGGATGCGCCGAATTCGCGGATTTTCGTGCCGTTGACCGGCAGCGCCAGCAGCCCCCGGGCGGCGGCAAACGCGATCGCGGGGGTCATCCGGCCGGGATCCTTGAGCGCGGCGAGATTGGGTTTACCGTTAACGGCGGGCGGCGCGCGGCTGGCGGCCTCGGCGGCCTTGGCCGCGCTTCTCAGGTCGGCCTCCATTTTCGCGATCAGCTCCTGCAGATTGTCGGCCTCGCGCGCCAGCGCGGTGGCGCGCCGGTGCTCGGCGTCGAGTTCTTTCTCGGCCTCGGTCTGGCGCGACTGGCGCTCGTCGATCAGGGCGGAAAGCTGCGCGCGGTCGGTGGCGAGGCGATCGCGGTCGGCGGCGAGACGGTCGCGCTCGGCGGCGATCGCCGTCTTCAGTTCCGTCAGTTTGGTGAGATCCTTGACCAGCAGGTCGGCGCGCGCCCGCATCTCCGGCACCACGGCGCCCAGCAACAGCGCCGAGCGCAGCGACTGGAGCGCATCCTCGGGGCGCACCAGGAGCGCCGGCGGAGCGCGGCGGCCGACCCGCTGCAGCGCCGCCAGCACTTCGACGATCTCGCCGCGCCGGGATTCGAGCGTGGCGCGCACGCGGCTCTCGCGCGCGTCGAGCGGCTTGAGCCGGGCCTCGGTCTCGCCGATCTTGGTTTCGACCATGCGCACGGCGGAGGCCATGTCGATCAGCCGCTTGTTGAGTCTGGCGCGGTCCTCGCCGATGGCGGCGATGTCGGCCTTGAGTTTCTTCTCGCGCTCGGCGGCATCGCGCTGACTGGCGCGCGCGGCTTCGAGTTCCTGTTCGTGCTGCTTGAGGGCCTCATTGCCGGGCGGCGCGGCGGTGGGCTGCGCGGCGGTGGGCTGCGCGATCTGCGCGCCGACGGCGCGCGGCACGGTCAGGACGCAGGCGAGCGCCAGCGCCGTCACGACGTGTCGTGCCGCGCGGCGCGCTGGGTTCGTGTCGTCCGACATGCCGTCCATTGTCAGGCCCGGTGATAGGGATGGCCCGACAGGATCGTCGTGGCGCGGTAAATCTGTTCCATCAGCATGATGCGCGCCATCTGGTGCGGCCAGGTGGCGGCGCCGAACGCCAGGACGAGCTGTGCCTTGCGCCGCAATTCGGGCGAAAGTCCGTCCGCTCCGCCGATGACGAACACCAGATCGGGGGCGCCGCCATCGCGCCAGGCCGCGATCTGCCGCGCCAGCGCCGCGCTGTCGAGATTTTTTCCGCGCTCGTCGAGCCCGACGATGATGGCGCGCTCGGGGATCAGCGCCGCGATAGCGGCCGCTTCCTCGGCCATGCGCGTCGCCGGCTCGCGGGCGCGGCTTTCGGCCAGTTCATGGATGTCGAGCCCGCGCAAGCCAAGGCGGCGCCCGGCGGCGTCGGCGCGCTGGTGATAGCGCTCGACAAGATCGCGCTCCGGGCCCTGCTTGAGGCGGCCGACCGCGATCACGGCAATGCGCATCGCTTCGCTTCCGCCGGATGCGGGATCAGGACGCCGGCTGTGCCGTCCGCGCCGCCGCCCACATCTTCTCCAGATTGTAGAACGCGCGGACCTCGGGCCGGAACACATGCACGATGACGTCGCCGGCGTCGATCAGCACCCAGTCGCAATTGGGCATGCCCTCGACATGGACGCCCTTGATGCCGGCGTCGTGCAGATCCTTCACCACATGCTCCGCGATCGCGCCGACATGCCGGTTGGCCCGGCCGGTGGCGACGACCATGTAATCGGTGATGGAGGATTGTCCGCGAAGATCGATGGTGATCGTCTCTTCCGCCTTCATGTCGTCAAGGCGGGCGAGGATCAGGTTCAGGGTTCTGCCGGCATCAGCGGGTGCCGGGGGAACCGCAGCGGGCGCAGCTTTCCTGGTCGCCCTCGACAATACAGAAATGGACAGGGATCGTTCCTTTCACTGTATCGCAGGCGCTGATTCCCGCGCCTGCTGGCATGTTACTCACATATGGTTAACGCTTTCAATCCGGCCAAGGGGCATTATGGCGCGGAGAAAAGAGCGTGTTTCTTCGGATCGCGCCGCAGCATGGTCGATGACAATGGCGATTTGAGGCCATGCAGGAAGACCCAGGCCGGCGGCGTCCGGTCCGCCAGCCGCGCCGCCTTGTCCTCGGCGAGCCGGTAGCGCGCCAGCGCCAGCGCGGCGGGCGAAGCCAGCGCGCGAAAGCCGTGCGGCGGCCGGTCGATCACCGCCATCGGAACGCGCCGCGCCAGCCGCGTCCAATTGTGCCAGCGGTGAAACGTGAAGAGATTGTCGGCGCCCATCAGCCACACGAAACGCACCGCCGGACAACGCCGGCGCAGGAACGCGACGGTGTCGTCGCTGTAGCGCGTGCCGATGACGGCCTCGAGACAGGACACGTCGATGCGCGGATGTCGTGCAAGACGCCGCGCCGCGTGGAGGCGCGCCGCCAGCGGCGCGAGATCGCCGGGCTCTTTGAGCGGATTGCCCGGCGTCACCAGCCACCACACGCGGTCGAGCCCGAGCCGCTTCATGGCGAACAGGCTGGCTTCGCGGTGGGTGGCGTGGGGCGGATTGAACGAGCCGCCGAGCAGGCCGATGCGCGAGCCCGGCCCGTGCGGCGGCAGCGCGATCCATTCACGCATGCGCGCGCTCACGGACGGGTCTGGCCATTGCCGTGAACGCGGTACTTGAAGCTGGTGAGCTGTTCGACGCCGACCGGCCCGCGCGCGTGGAACTTACCGGTGGCGATGCCGATCTCGGCGCCGAAGCCGAACTCGCCGCCATCGGCGAACTGCGTCGAGGCGTTGTGCAGCACGATGGCGGAATCGACCTCGGCGAGGAAGCGCGCGGCGCGCGCGGCATCGTCGGTGACGATGGCGTCGGTGTGATGCGAGCCGTGGCGCTCGATATGGGCGATGGCGTCATCGAGGCCGTCGACCACGCGCGCGGCGATGACGGCGTCGAGATATTCTGTGTCCCAGTCCTCGGCGCCCGCCGGCCTGACGCGCTTGTCGCAGCCCTGCACGGCGGCGTCGCCGCGCACCTCGCAGCCGGCCTCGATCAGCATGACGACAAGCGGCGCCAGATGCGTCGCCGCCGCGGCGCGGTCGACGAGCAGCGTCTCGGCCGCGCCGCACACGCCGGTGCGCCGCATCTTGGCGTTGAGCACGATGGTTTTGGCCATGGCGAGGTCGGCGGCGCCATCGACATAGACGTGATTGATGCCCTCGAGATGGGCGAACACCGGCACGCGCGCCTCCGCCTGCACGCGCGCCACCAGGCTCTTGCCGCCGCGCGGCACGATGACGTCGATGGCGTTGTCGAGGCCGCCGAGCATCAGGCCGACCGCGGCGCGCTCGCGCGTCGGCACCAGGAGGATGGCGTCTTCCGGCAGCCCGGCCCGGCGCAGGCCGGCGAGCTGGCAATCGTGGATGGCGCGGCACGAACGCAGGCTTTCCGAACCGCCGCGCAGGATCACGGCGTTGCCGGCCTTGAGGCACAGCGCGCCGGCATCGGCGGTGACGTTGGGGCGGCTTTCGAAGATCACGCCGATGACGCCGAGCGGCACGCGCACGCGCTCGATGGTCAGGCCGTTGGGTCGGGTCCAGCTCTCGGTGATGGTGCCGACCGGATCGGCGACGCCGCGCACGATCTCGAGGCCGTCGGCCATGGCGGCGACGCGCTTTTCATCGAGCGCGAGGCGGTCGAGGAAGGCGGTCGTGGCGCCGGCGGCGCGCGCCTCGGCGACATCCTCGGCGTTGGCGGCGAGGATCGCGGCGCTGCCGGCGCGGATGGCCTCGGCCATGGCGTCGAGCGCGGCGTTCTTGGCCTCGGTCGGGGCGAGCGCCAGCACGCGCGCCGCCGCTCTGGCGCGGCGGGCGAGGTCGCGCATCAGCGCGGCAAGATCGGGGCTGCCGTCAACGGCCTTCAACGGGGCGGTCATCGCTCTCTCTCTCTCAGCTCTACTCTCATTATAGGAAGCGCGCGGTCCGGGTGCAAAACCACCCGGTTTGCCGCGCCCTTCGATTTGCGGCCCTATCGTGGAAACCGCCTGGCGGCGAGGCGGGGGTCGGCCAATGGCCCAGCTCTCGGCCTCGGCCAGTGGCCGACGGGGGTCAGGCCGGCGGGCCGACCACGAGGTCGTCGCGGTGGATGATCTCGGGGCGGCTGTCGGGGCCCAGGATCGCGAGCACGTCGGCCGACGAGCGGCCGCGGATCTGCTCGGCGTCGGCGGCGTCGTGGGCGCTCAGGCCGCGCCCGATCTCGTGGCCGTCGGGACCTCGCACGATCACCGCGTCGCCGCGCGCGAACTGGCCTTCCACCCGGATCACCCCGGCCGGCAGCAGGCTGCGGCCGCCGCGCAGCGCCGTGACCGCGCCGGCGTCGATGGTGAGCGTGCCCTTCGGCTCCAGCGAGCCGGCGATCCAGCGCTTGCGCGCGGTCACCGGATTGGCCGGCGTCAGGAACCAGGTGCAGGGGGCGCCGTCGGCAATGGCCCTGAGCGGATGCTCGATCAGCCCGGAGGCGATCACCATGTGGGTGCCGCCGGTGGTGGCGATCTTGCCGGCCTCGATCTTGGTGCGCATGCCGCCGCGCGACAGCTCCGACTGCGCCGCGCCCGCCATGGCCTCGATCTCCGGGGTGATGGCGGCGACGACGGCGATGCGCGCGGCGTTGGGATTGGCGCCGGGCGGCGAATCATAAAGCCCGTCGATGTCGGACAGCAGCACCAGGAGGTCGGCGCTCGCCATGGTGGCGACGCGCGCGGCGAGGCGGTCGTTGTCGCCATAGCGGATCTCGGTGGTCGCCACGGTGTCGTTCTCGTTGATGACCGGCACCGCGCGCCAGTCGAGGAGCTTGGCGATGGTGTTGCGCGCGTTGAGATAGCGGCGGCGCTCCTCTGTGTCCTGCAGCGTAACCAGCACCTGTCCGGCGCCGATGCCGTGCTGGCCCAATACCTCCGACCAGATGCGGGCGAGCGCGATCTGCCCGACCGCGGCGGCGGCCTGGCTCTCCTCGAGCTTGAGCGCGCCGCGCGGCAATTTGAGCCGGCTGCGCCCGAGCGCGATCGAGCCCGACGACACCACGAGGATGTCGCGGCCCTCGCCATGCAGCGCGGCGATGTCGGCGGCCAGCGCCGTCAGCCAGCGTTCGCGCACCTCGCCGGCGGCGGAATCGATCAGGAGCGAGGAGCCGACCTTGATGACGATGCGGCGGAACTGCGAGAGCGCGGGGCGGGACATGGGAGGAAAAAACTTTCAGGAAGAAAATTCTGGAACCTTCGCGGGCGGGCAACTCTGGCGAACGGACGCTTTCGTTACGGATGCCAGGCCTCGACGGGAGCGGCGGCGATGTCGGGTGGCGCGGCATTGGCGCCGATGACGGCGGAAAGCGCGCGCAGCACCTCGTCGATGCCGGTGCGCGTGGCGGCGGAAACCAGAAGCGGCTTCTGCTTGCAGGCGCGCTTGAGCCGCGCCGTCTGCTCCTTGATCTCCTCGGGGGTGAGCGCGTCGATCTTGTTGAGGGCGACGATCTCGGGCTTGACGGTGAGCTCGTGGCCATAGGCCTCGAGCTCGGCGCGCACCGTCTTGTAGGCCTTGCCGGCATGCGGCGAGGTGCCGTCGATGAGATGGAGCAGCACGCGGCAGCGCTCGATGTGGCCGAGGAAGCGGTCGCCGAGGCCGGCGCCCTCATGGGCGCCCTCGATCAGCCCGGGGATGTCGGCCAGCACGAATTCGCGCCCGTCGATGGAGACGACGCCGAGCTGCGGATGCAGCGTGGTGAAGGGATAGTCGCCGATCTTGGGCTTGGCGGCGCTGACCGCGGCGAGAAACGTCGACTTGCCGGCGTTGGGCAGGCCGACCAGGCCGGCGTCGGCGATCAGCTTCATGCGCAGCCAGATCCAGCGCTCCTCGCCGGGCTGGCCGGGATTGGCATGGCGCGGCGCGCGGTTGGTGGAGGATTTGAACTGCGCGTTGCCGAAGCCGCCATTGCCGCCGCGCGCCAGCGTCACGATCTGGCCGACCGTGGTCAGATCGGCGATCAGCGTCTCGCGGTCGTCGTCGAAGATCTGGGTGCCGACCGGCACCTTGAGCACGATGTCCTTGCCGCCGGCGCCGTGGCGGTCCTTGCCCATGCCGTTGGCGCCCTTCTGCGCCTTGAAGTGCTGCTGGTAGCGGTAGTCGATCAGCGTGTTGAGGCCGTCGACCGCCTGCACCAGCACGTCGCCGCCGGCGCCGCCATTGCCGCCATTGGGGCCGCCGAACTCGATGAACTTCTCGCGGCGGAACGCCACGCAGCCGTTGCCGCCGTCGCCGGAGCGGATGTAGACCTTGGCCTCGTCGAGAAATTTCATGGTTTTTCGGCCCTCCCGTCTCCGGGAGAGCCGCTCTCTAAAAAATCAATTGTGTCCGGGAAGGCTTATAGCGGATCAGGCGACGCGGCGCACCGGTTGCCATTGCCGGAGCGAGGCCCAGACGTGGCGCGGCAGCCGCAGCCGGTCGACCGGGGTGGAGAACCCCAGCGCCTGGAAGCGGTGCAACTCGACGCCGGTCCACTGGAAGCCGCATTTCTCCAGGATGCGCCGCGAGGCCGGATTGGCCACGCGGGCGCCGGAGACAAGGCTGTCGGCATCGAGCGTCTCGAAGGCGTAGTCGATCGCGCCGCGAACGGCTTCGGTGCCGTAGCCATGGCCCCAATAGGCAAAGCCAAGCCAGTAGCCCAGCTCGAAGCTGGCCTCGCCGATCGCGCTCAGGCCGCACAGGCCGATCAGCACGCGCTCGCGCGTCTCGATGGCGAAGGTGGTTTCGCGCCGGTTGCCGGCCAGCGACGTGACGAAGTCTTCCGCGTCCCGCATCGTGTACGGATGCGGCAGGCGGCGGGTGTTCTCGGCAATGCGGCGATCGTTGGCGAGCAGCGCGATTGCTTTTACGTCCGCGAGGGCCGGCCGGCGCAGGACCAGGCGCTGTGTCTCGAGGACGCCACTACAGTTTTCGAACAGGGGCTGAGTCGGGATATCCTGCAGCATCGGGGTTCTCTCTTCGATTTTCCGCCGGGCAGGGGCGCCAGCCGTGGCGGGATTTGCGAGCAGATCGCAAAGCAAAAGGGGAGCCGGCATCCCGTCTCCCCTTTAGAACCCTCTTCGGTCCCTCCGGTTCCAACAGGCGCCGGTGGACTCGAAAATTTTGTCCACCTCGTTATTCGGCCGCGGCCTCCATGGCCGGAATCACCGACACATAGACGCGGCCCTTGGCTTTGGTACGGAACTCGACGCGACCGGCCACGGTCGCGAACAGAGTATGATCCACACCCATGCCAACATTATGACCGGGGTGCCATTTGGTGCCGCGCTGGCGCGCGATGATATTGCCCGGAATCACCTGTTCGCCGCCAAAGGTCTTGATGCCGAGGCGCTTACCCGCGGAATCGCGCCCGTTGCGCGATGAACCGCCTGCTTTCTTGTGAGCCATTGTCGTCTCCGACGTCTCTGAAACCTGCAAGGTGATTCCGTGACGGAATCATCTTGCGTGTGAATTAGTCCTTCGCCTTGGCCTTCGCCGCCGGCTTCCGGGCCGGCGCCTTCTTCTTCGGCGCGGCCTCGGCTCCCTCGGCGGCTTCCGCCGCCGGGCTCGCCTCGACCTTGGCCGGCTTCGGCTTCGCGGTCACGGTCGGCTTGTTGCCGTCGGTCAGGATCTGAGCGATCCGGATCACCGTGTACTCGTCGCGATAGCCGCGCCTGCGGCGCGAATTCTTGCGGCGGCGCTTCTTGAAGGTGATGACCTTCGGGCCGCGCTTGTGTTCAACGAGCTCGGCGGCGACCAGGGCCCCGCTCACCGTCGGGCTGCCCAGCGTCACGCTGTCGCCCCCGACGACGAGAACCTCGCCGAGCTGCACGATATCGCCGGGCTCGCCGGCGATCTTGCCAATTCTGAGCACATCGTCCGGGGCAACGCGGTACTGCTTGCCGCCGGTTTTGATGACTGCGAACATCGTTTTTCCCTTCGTGTTCAGCTCCGGCGACGTCGGACGCGCCGGCTTCTTGTCAGTCGTGAAACCGCTAAGTGGTTGGTTTATTTTATGTTGTTGTGGCATGCGCGCACAAAAACATGCGGCGCGAGCAAGTTCCCCGCGCCGAGGGCCGCACTATAGGCTGGGACGCCTCCGAGTCAAGCAGACAGGGCGCCCAAAAGCGCATGCGATGGAAGGATTTGTCGGCCGGGCACCCGTCCCGGCGGCGCGCTGGCCGCGGGCGGCGCAATTGCGCCGTGGCGACGCTTGTATCGCCGTTCAACCTCGCCTAATACTCCGCCCCGCGACCGGGCGGTGCGATCCGCCGTCGGCCCCACTGGAGAGGTGGCTGAGTGGTTGAAAGCACCGCACTCGAAATGCGGCATACTCGCAAGGGTATCGGGGGTTCGAATCCCTCCCTCTCCGCCAGTCGCCTCTAGCGCCTGACGTCCCTTGCCGGATGCCGACATCCGAGCGCGCGGCACGATGCGAACGCAATCACGATCCACACCGCGCAGCGCGTGGTCATCGCCACGACCGTGCGCATCTCGAACGCGCCGCCGCGCGCAACATGAACGCCGAACGCGGCGAATACGGCAAGCGACGCGATGGCGATCGCCGCCGCCAGCACGGCGGCCCAGCGCTTCCACAGGAACAATCCGACGCCCGCGGCAATGTATGCAAAGCCGGCGGTGAAATTGAACCACAGCACGAAGGGCACGATGGCGCCGGCGCTGGCTCTTCGTTCCGCTCCGCCGAACAGCGGCAAGCCTCCGACAATGAGGGTGGCAATGCCGAAAATGACGGCAAACAGCGCCGCCGCGAGGGCCCAGCGCGGGCGAGGGAACGGGGATTCAACCATGGTCAGCCTCTTTATTGCCGCGCAGGGTGCTGATAATTCTGCGCCAGCGCAAGCAGGTTTCCGCCGCCACGCGCCGGCGGGGCGCGGTTTAGACATCGGACATTGATAAAGTCATGGCATCCAGCCCCACGGCCGACGATCTCGAGGTGGTTCGCCAAATCGACGTCTTCAGCGGCGTTAAGCCGCTCGATTTCCAGCGGCTGGTCGCGCCGGCGGTCACCCTGACGTTCAGGGCGGGGGACACCGTGTTCCTGCAGGGCGATCCCGCCATGTCGCTGTTCATGGTGGTCGATGGCTGGATCAAGCTCTATCACATCACCTCTTCGGGCAAGGAAGCCGTGATCCATGTGTTCACCCGGGGCGAGAGCATCGCCCAGGCGGTGGCGTTCACCGGGCAGAGCTACCCGGCGGCGGCCGAGGCGGCGAGCGAGGCCCGCATCGTCCGCATTCCCGCCGCCCACATCATCAAGTGCATCCGCGATACGCCGGAGATCGCGATCGCCATGATCGCGTCGACCTCCCAGCACCTGCATCAGCTTGTCGAGCAGGTCGCGCAGCTCAAGGTGCAGTCCGCGGTGCAGCGGGTCGCGGAGTTCCTGGTCTCGCTGTGCCCTGCCGGCAAGGGACCGTTCACGATTGCGCTGCCTTACGGGAAGGTTCTGATCGCGGGCCGGCTGGGCATCAAGCCCGAATCGCTGTCACGCGCCTTCGCGGCGCTCCGCAACGCGGGAATCGAGGTGCGCGACCTGAAGGTGATCGTGCGCGATGTCAGCGTGTTGCGCCGCGTCGCGACGGGGAATCGCCGCGCCCGCCGCGACCCGCAGGCGGCGGGCGACTAGGATCGGTCACGATCTGGCGTGCGCGCCGGCGGAAAGCGCCGCGAATTTATCGATCTCGGTGGCATGCGCCTGAAAATAGTATTTCAGCCAGTAGGTGAAAGAGTGAGGCTCGCGCGCGATCGCGCGGGCGATCTCGTGTGGCGTCAGGAAATCGATGTCGATGATCTCATCGGCATTGGGAATGACCGGACCCGCCATTTCCCCGAAATAGACATAGACGAACTCGTTCTCGTGCATGCCGTTGTCGAGCTCGGCGCGGTAGCGGGCGAAAAAGCCGAACCGCAGCTTCGCGCTAATGCCGAGTTCCTCGCCGAGCCGCCGCCGCGCGCCCCGGAGGGTAGGTTCATGAACCCTGGGATGCCCGCAGCATGAGTTCGCCCACAGCCCGCCCGAGTGGTACTTGCGCGGATGGCGCCGCTGCAGCAGCAAGCGGCCGTCGCTGTCGACCAGGAAGATGGAAAACGCCCGGTGCAGCAGGCCGTCGCGATGCACGGCATGCTTGGTCGCGGTGCCGACGGCGCGGTTGCGTTCGTCGACCAGGATCAGGTTCTCATCGCTCATGGTTTGCAGGGGCATGTGTTTGGGTCTGCCGATGGCGGCGCGGACGGGGACACCGGCGTCAACGCAGCAGGGATTTTATCTTGGGCAGCACCGCTTCCTGCCACTGGGTGAGCCCGGATCGCTGCATGACGATCCGGCCGTCGGCGATCACCAGCCACAGCGGGGCGCCGGCGCCCTTGCCGATGACCTGGCGGTAGGCACGCAGATCCTCGGGCCAATAATCGTCCTTGAGCAGGTCGAACAGTGCCGGCGATTTCACTTCGCGATAGGCCAGCCGGCTGAATTCAGCGGATTGGCGGAACGCGGGTTCCTGGTTGTTCTGCCAGATATTGCAGGGCGCGCAGTCTTCGGCGCCGACATAGAGCAGGGTGACGTTTGCCGGGGCGGCCGCCGTCCAGCCGGAGAGCCACGCGAGGGCGGTGATGGCGAGCAGGAGGCCGGTCGCCACGCTCACTCCCTTTGCCGACAATTTCGTCAACATTCGATGGAGCCGTCCTTCATCGGGCAGATCATGACCGTCAACAAAATATTAGTTGCGGCTTGGCGGAGTTGCTTGACTGTAGTTAAGTCGCGACGGTATTGCATCCAATACAGTTCCAGCAATTCCGGGATAAGGGCTATCCTAGGACAGGGGGCATTTCATGTCGACATTAGAGCCGGTTCCATCTTCCGAGCGCGTCCCGACGATGCAACGGATTCTCGATAACACATTCCTGTTGCTGTTCCTCGGTGTGACGATTCCCACGGTCCTCTACATCCTTTGGGGTGTGATGGAGCTCGTCTCCATTCCGCTTGCCAAGTGATTTGGGCACCTGACCTGACGACGCGCAAGGTCGCAACGCCAAAATAGATAGGAACCAATATGGCTGTTTTTCCTCCCAAAGAAAGAATCTGGTGGAACGAGCCCATCGAGCGGGTTGAGCTGATCTGGATAGGCGTCGCCTTCCTCTGGGGCCTGTTCATGTTCGGGTTCATGATCACCTGGCACTTCATCGGCCAGCAGAACCTGAACAAGGAGGCCTACCGCATCGCGCCGTCGGTCTACGAGACCAAGGTCGAGGAGTTCGCCAAGAAGTACCAGGTGCGCGAGGAGCAGGGCGTGCCGGTGGTCAAGCCGCCCGCGGGTGCCGACGTCTACATTCTGGGCCGGTTGTGGCAGTGGTGGCCGGTTCTCGAGCTCGAGAAGGGCACCAGCTACCGCATCCACCTCTCGACCATCGACTGGATGCACGGGTTCTCGCTGCAGCCCGTCAACATCAATATTTCGGCCTATCCCGGCTACGAGCACGTCTTCACGTTGACGCCGACCGAGAGCGGCGAATTCGGAATCGTGTGCAACGAGTTCTGCGGGATCGGTCATCACACGATGACCGGCAAGATCTATGTCAAGGACCAGAAACAAGCCGAGGTTAACCAGCGCCTCGTCGCAGAGAGGTGATGTCATGACCGCAGAAACCGTTATCGGTGCAGTCGGCAAGCAGGCCGAGTTTCGCACCTGCCAGTACACCGGCCTCAAGGTCGACGTCGCGGCGCAGACGCTGATCAAGGCCAACGCGGTCGCCGCCGTGGTGTTCCTGCTGATCGGCGGCCTGCTGGGCCTTTCGGTCGCGCTCACGCGCTGGCCGGCCGTGCATCTGCTGCCGGCGGAATGGTTCTACCTGGCGCTCACCGGGCACGGCGCCAACGTGCTGTTGTTCTGGATCATCTTCTTTGAAATCGCCGTGCTGTATTTCGCCTCGGCGGTCTTGCTCAATTGCCGGATCGCGGCGCCGAAATTCGCCTGGCTTGGCTTCATCCTGATGATCGTCGGCGCGCTGCTCACCAACTACGCGGTGCTGCAGGGCGATTCGAGCGTGATGTTCACCTCCTACCCGCCGATGCAGGCGGCGCCCAACTTCTATCTCGGGCTGATTCTCTTCGCGGTCGGAGCATTGATTGGCTGCGTCATCTTCTTCGCTACCCTGGTGATCGCGAAGGAGGAGCGCACCTACGAGGGCTCGGTCCCGCTCGTCACCTTCGGTGCGATCACCGCGGCCATCATCGCGGTTTTCACCATCGCCTCGGGTGCGGTGATCCTCATTCCGACCTGGCTGTGGTCGCTCGGGCTCATCTCGAACATCGATCCGCTGATGTACAAGCTCGTGTGGTGGGCCATGGGCCATTCCACGCAGCAGATCAACGTCTCCGCGCACGTCTCGATCTGGTATCTGACCGCCGCGCTGCTGCTGGGCGCCAAGCCGCTGAGCGAGAAGGTCAGCCGCACCGCGTTTTTCATGTACATCCTGTTCCTGCAACTCGCGTCGGCGCACCATCTGCTGGCCGAGCCGGGTCTCGACTCCAGCTGGAAGATCGTCAACACCAGCTACATGATGTATCTCGCCGTGCTCGGCTCGATGGTCCATGGTCTCACCGTTCCGGGTGCGATCGAGGCCGCCCAGCGCAAGAACGGCTACACCAAGGGCGTGTTCGAGTGGCTGCGCAAGGCGCCGTGGGGCAATCCCGCCTTTTCGGGCATGTTCCTGTCGCTGGTGATGTTCGGCTTCATTGGCGGCATCTCCGGCGTGGTGCTCGGCACCGAGCAGCTCAACGTTCTGATGCACAACACCCTTTACGTGCCCGGACACTTCCACGGCACGGTGGTGACGGGCACCACGCTCGCCTTCATGGGTGGAACCTATCTGGTGCTGCCGTTGATCTTCCAGCGTGAGATCATCTGGCCCAAGCTCGCCAAGCTCCAGCCCTACCTGTTCGGCATCGGTGCCGCCGGCATCTCGCTGTTCATGATGGGCGCTGGCACGCTCGGCGTTCCGCGGCGGCATTGGGACATCACCTTCAGCGATGCACCGATAGCGTTCGCGCATTCGGCCGGCGCGTTCCTGATGATGGGTCTGAACGGTATTTCAGCCATCCTCGCCGCGCTCGGCGGTGCGATCTACGTGATCGTAGTCGTCGGCACGGTGCTGTTCGGCAAGAAGATCGTCGGCGGCCACAAGCTCACCTTCCCGCTGCATTCGGGTGGTGGCGCGGCGGTGTCGCACTACGGCAGCGAAGGCGCGGTCAAGCTGCCGGGCACGATCATCCTGATCACCATCTTCTTTGTTTCCTTTGTCCTCTACTACTTCATCAACTGGAAGTATCTCTCGGAACTGTGGCTGTTCCATTGATCGGCTGATAGTGGTTCAAGGTTAAGGTTGGAGTTGCAATAATGCTCGCCGCGGTACGCATGACTGTCTCGCTCCTGAAGCTCAGGATCGGGGTTGCGATCGCGGCGAGCGCGCTTGCCGGGATGGCGGCGGCCAGCGGGCCGGCGCTGGCCTGGTGGCAGTCGGCCGGGCTGGCTCTGGCCGTGCTCGGCGCATCCGGCGCGGCGGGCGCATTCAATCACTACTACGAGCGCGATCTCGACCAGCGGATGAAGCGCACGCGCTCGCGTCCGTTCGCCAGCGGCGCGTTCCGCGCGAGCCCGTGGTGGCTCGCCGGTTTCCTCACCCTGCTGGTCGCCTCGCTGCTGCTTGCCGCGGCGACCGGCGGAACGCTGGCCGCCGCTTTCGTGTTTTTTGGCGCCTTCACCTATGGCGTGGTCTACACCGTCTGGCTGAAGCGGCGCAGCGCCTGGAACATCGTGATCGGCGGGCTTGCCGGCAGCTTCGCGGTGCTGGCGGGGGCCGCAGCGGTCGATCCGGCGCCGCAGATCGTGCCGATCGTGCTGGCGGTCGTGATGTTCCTGTGGACGCCGCCGCACTTCTGGAGCCTGGCGGCCGCCAAGGGTCAGGACTACGCCAATGCCGGCGTGCCGATGCTGCCGATCGTGGTGCCGGCGCAGGCCTGGACGCTCGCGATCCTCACCCACACCATCGCGCTGGTCGCCATTTCGCTGGTTCCGCTGTGGTACGGCATGGGCCTGCCCTATGGGCTCGGAGTCGGGATCGGCGGGGCCGTGTTCCTCTGGAAGAGCATCGCGCTCTATCGCACACCGACCAAGCAGGCGGCGATGGCCAATTTCTTTGCCTCGCTGCTGCAACTTGTCTTGCTGATCGGCGGAATCCTGCTCGACGGCGCAACCGGATGGTGGACGTGACGCAAGGCGCGCTGGCCGCTGCGTTCGGGATTGTTGGGCTCGCTGGCATACTACTGGAGCCCGCACTGGCGGCCACGCCCGGTTCACAGACCGCGCGGCTCGATCCGCGCAAGGTGATCGAGCAGAGCGAGCAGGCGATCGGACGTCCAATCGGCAATTACAATCTGACCGACTCGACCGGGGCGCCGCTGGCGCTACGCGACTATCGCGGCAAGCCGCTGGTCATCAGCCTGGTTTACACGGCCTGCAGCTCGGTCTGCCCGCCGACCACGCAGCACCTGATCGGCGCCATCAACGAGGCCGGCCGGGTGTTCGGCCTTGATGCCTTCAACGTGCTCACGGTCGGGTTCGACGCGCGCAACGACACGCCCGCCCGGATGGCGCAGTTCGCGTCGATGCAGGGGGTCAAGATCAAGAACTGGCGGCTCGCCAGCGGCGATGCCGCGAGCATCGAGGCGCTGCTGCGCGACATCGGCTTCAGCTATGTCTCGGCCGCCGGCGGCTTCGATCATGTCACGCAGACGACGATCATCGACCGCGACGGTAAGGTCTACCGCTCGGTGTATGGCGAGGATTTTCCGCTGCAGGTCTTTATCGAGCCGCTCAAGGATACCATCTATGGGACCTCAACCACGTTCACGATGAGCGGGGTCATTGACCGCATCAAGTTCATCTGCACGGTTTACGATCCCGGCGCCGGCCGTTACCGAATTGACTATGGCTTGACATTTGGCAGCGTCATCGCAGCGATATCGCTGCTAATATTCGGGGGACTCCTGTACCGGGAGTGGGCCCGGGCCGGCAAAGCCTGACCGGCGAAAAACGATCAATCGGAGGCACACGTGATCGGCGCAGTCCGCTACGTGCTACGGCGCGGCTTTGAACTCATTGAGCGACCGTTCGACCGGCTGTTTGGGCCGGCGCTCAATCCGCTTGCCCAGCTTGGCGCGCTCGGCTTCTTCTTCTTCTGGATCGTCGCGGTGAGCGGCATCTATCTGTTCATCTTCTTCGATACCGGCATCGAGCGCGCCTACGAGTCGGTCGAGAACATCAGCCATTATCACTGGTTCCATGCCGGCGTGATGCGCAGCCTGCACCGCTACGCCTCCGACCTGATGATCGTCATGGTGGCCGCTCATCTCCTGCGCCAGTTTGCCTACGATCAATACCGCGGCGTGCGCTGGTTTTCCTGGCTCACCGGCCTGCCGATGATCTGGATGCTCTACGCCGCGGGCGTCACCGGTTACTGGCTGGTGTGGGACCGGCTCGCCCAGTACGTCGCCCTCACCAGCTCCGAGCTGCTCGACCGCCTGCCGATCTTCGGCGAGCCGATCGCGCGCAATTTCATCGCCACGGGCACGCTGACCAGCCGCTTCTTCTCGCTGATGGTGTTCATGCACATCGCGGTGCCGCTGATCCTGCTGTTCATCATGTGGGTGCATATCCTGCGCATCTCGCGGCCGAAGATAAACCCGCCGCGGGCGCTCGCCGTGATGTCGCTGATCGCGATGGTCGGCGTGGCGCTGTGGAACCCGGCGCTGTCGCAGGGGCATGTCGATCTTGCCAAGGCGCCGGCCGGCGTCGGCCTCGACTGGTTCTTCCTGCCGATCTTCCCGCTGACCGATATCTGGGGCCGCGGCGGAGTCTGGCTGTTTCTGGCCGCCTTCTCGCTGATCATCGGGGTGATGCCGTGGCTGCCGCCGTTCCGCCGCGCCAGCGCCGCGGCGGTCGATCTCGAGCATTGCAACGGTTGCGCCCGCTGCGCCGAGGATTGTCCCTACGAGGCGATCCGCATCGTCAACCGCACCGATAACCTGCCGTTCCTGACCCAGGCCCAGGTCAATTCCTCGCTGTGCACCTCGTGCGGCATCTGTGTCGGCTCCTGTCCGTCCTCGACGCCGTTCCGGCGCACCGAGGAGCTCAAGACCGGCATCGATCTGCCCGACTTCCCGCTCAAGGAGCTGCGCGCGCGCACCGTCGAGGTGGGCAAGGCGCTCGAAGGGCCGGCCCGCGTCATGGTGTTTGCCTGCGAGCACGGCGGCGGCCGGAAGCTCAAGGGCGCGGTCCAGATGCCATGCGTCGCCATGGCGCCGCCCTCGCTGTTTGATTACGTGCTGAGCCAGGATCTGGCTGACGGGGTGGTGATCGTCGGCTGCGCCGAGAGCGCCTGCTACGCCCGCCTCGGCGTCGAATGGACCAAACAGCGCATCGCCGGAGCCCGCGATCCCTATCTGCGCGCCCGCGTGCCGCGCGAGCGCATCGCCACGGTCTGGGCTTCGGCGCTGGCGACCGGCAAGGTCACCGCCGAGATCGCCGCGTTCAAGACGAAAATCGCCGCGCTGCCGCGCAAGAAGCTGCGTTCGCCGGCGCCGCCCACAGCAGTGCAACCGGGCGACGGGCAGCCGGTCCCAGCGGAGAGCGCGCCATGAAGTATCTGCGTATCGCCGGCCAGTTCGCCGTGATCGTGGCCCTGTTCCTTGCCGTGTCCAGCTTCGCCAACTGGCCCACCTATCGGCAATTTCCGCAGGGATCGACGGTGGTGCTGCTCACCTTCGTGCACAGCGCCGACCGCAAGGCGGAATGCCGCCAGCTGACCGCGCAGGAAATCGAGAAGCTTCCGCCCAATATGCGGCGCGTACAGTCCTGTCCGCGCAACCGGCGCCCGATCTATGTCGAGATGGATCTTGGCGGACGGCCGATTTTCAGGAAGAATCTCCCCCCCTCCGGCATCGCGAGCGATGGACCCTCGCGGGTCTACCAGCGTTTCATAGTGCCGGCTGGCAAATACGAGGTTGCGGTTCGCATGCGTGACACGCCGCGCACCGAAGGGTTTGACCATATGCGTACAGATACGGTCACGCTCGTTCCGGATCAGACGTTCGTTGTCGATTACAGTTCCGAACGTAGCGATTTCGTCTTCCACTGAGGAGGGATGGCCATGGCGCTGTTGCAATGGAAAGATCAGTACAGCGTTGGTATCGAGGCCGTCGATTACGAGCACAAAGAGCTCGTCGGGATGATCAACCGGCTGCACGACGAACTCATGGCCAGCGGCAGGGATCTGTCGGTCAGCGCCTTTTTCGGCGATCTGTTCATGGGCATCTCCGCGCATTTCGCATTGGAAGAGCGCCTGATGCGTGAGCGGCGCTACGATCAGCTGATCCAGCACAAGGCCGACCACGAGCGGCTTCTGGATGAGATTCGCGACATCATGGACGACTTCGAGGAGCATGAAGCCGCCAGCGACGAACTCAGCAAACGGCTCGACGCCTGGTTCTCGCGTCATTTCGAGACCCACGACGCGCGCCTGCACAAGGCACTCGGGTAGCGTTCAAGGCGCTGACATCCCGCGATGCAACGGTCAGCCCAGGCGGAGAAAATCATTCGCCCGGGGCGCGGGGGTAGCCGAATGGGACCGCGCGCACTAGATTGGAACTATCCAATCGGGTCAGCCCCATCCCGCCGATGCGAATTACCGAACAGACGCGCTATGCGCTTCGAATCATCGCGGCCTGTGCCCGGCGTCATCCGGCTCGGGTCAGGGTCGGGGATTTGTCCAGGGAAACCGGCATCACCGAGGCCAATATCTTCAAGCTGTTGAAGACGGTGACGAAAGTCGGATTCCTGGAATCCAGCCGGGGGCCCGGCGGCGGTGTCGCCATGACGCTTGCGCCGGACCGGTTGATGGTCGGGCAGGTGGTCCGGGTCCTGGAATCGCGCTTCTATTCCTGCGCGCCGGTCGATCTGCTGACGCCCGCGCCGCCGGAGCAGGACGACATCGAACGGCGGGTCAACGAGGCCATCGGACGGGGATTGAACGCCTTCCTGGCCGAGCTCGACCACATTCCGATCAGTTTTCTGCTGCGCGACGGCACCTGACGCGCGGCTACTATTACAGCTCCGCCCGGCGCAGCCGCAGCGCGTTGCTGACCACGCTCACGGATGACAGCGCCATCGCCGCGGCGGCGACGATCGGGGACAGCAGCACGCCGAACAGCGGATAGAGCGCGCCCGCCGCGATCGGCACGCCGGCGGCGTTGTAGACGAAGGCGAAAAACAGGTTCTGCCGGATGTTGCGCATGGTGGCGTGCGACAGCCGGCGCGCCCGCACGATGCCGGTGAGGTCGCCCGACAGCAGCGTGACGCCGGCGCTTTCCATGGCGATGTCGGTGCCGTTTCCCATCGCGATGCCGACATCGGCGGCGGCGAGCGCCGGGGCATCGTTGATACCGTCGCCGGCCATGGCGACGATACGGCCGGCCTTCCTGTAGCGGGCCACCGCCGCGCTCTTCTGATCGGGCAGCACCTCGGCCTCGACCGCGTCGATGCCGAGCCGGCGCGCGACCGCGTCGGCGGTGGTGCGGTTGTCGCCGGTCAGCATCACCACGCGCACGCCGTCGGCCTTGAGCGCGGTCAGCATGGCCGGGGTCGAGGCCTTGATGGGGTCGGCGATGGCGATGGCGCCGGCCGGCCGGCCGCCGATCGCGACCAGGATCGCGGTGGCGCCGTCGGCGCGCAGGCGTTCCGCCGCCTCCGCCAGCACCGATGCATCGACGCCCTCGGCGGCGAGGAACGGCGCATTGCCGATCACCACCTTCTGGCCCTCGACGCTGCCGCGCACGCCCCTGCCGGCGGGCGAAGCAAAATCGGTCGCCGTCGCTGGTGCGATGCCCTTGGCCTCGGCCGCGGCGACGATGGCGAGCGCCAGCGGATGCTCGCTGGCGCGTTCAAGGCCGGCGGCAATCCGCAGCACGTCGTGCTCGGAAAAACCGGACGCCGATACGATCGCCGTCACCGCCGGCCGGCCCTCGGTCAGCGTGCCGGTCTTGTCGATCACCAGCGTGTCGATCTTTTCCAGCCGTTCCAGCGCCTCGGCGTTCTTGATCAGTACGCCGGCCTGGGCGCCGCGGCCGACGCCGACCATGATCGACATCGGTGTGGCGAGCCCGAGCGCGCACGGGCAGGCGATGATGAGCACCGCGACGGCGGCGACCAGCGCATAGGAGAAGCGCGGCTCCGGCCCCCACGTTGCCCATGCCGCGAATGCGATCGCGGCGGCCAGGATCACCGCCGGCACGAACCAGCCCGACACCTGGTCGGCGAGACGCTGGATCGGCGCGCGGCTGCGCTGCGCCTCGGCGACCAGCTGCACGATGCGCGCAAGCAGCGTGTCGCGCCCGACCTTCTGCGCCTCGATCACCAGCGCGCCGGAGCGGTTGATGGTGGCGCCGATCACGCCGGCGCCGGCTTCCTTGGTCACCGGCATCGATTCGCCGGTGACCATGGATTCGTCGACGCTGGCATGGCCCTCGAGGACGCGGCCGTCGACCGGGATTTTCTCGCCCGGCCGAACCCGCAGCCGGTCGCCGGCATGAATGGCGTCGAGCGAAATATCCTCATCGCCGCCGTCGGCACGGATGCGCCGCGCCGTTTTCGGCGCGAGGTCAAGCAGCGCGCGGATGGCGCCGCTGGTGCTTTCGCGTGCGCGCAGCTCCAGCACCTGGCCGAGCAGCACCAGCACGGTAATGACCGCGGCGGCTTCGAAATACACCGCCACCGAACCGTCATGATGGCGGAACGCCTCGGGGAAAACGCCGGGCGCGATCACGGCGACGATGCTGTAGAGGAAGGCCACGCCGGTGCCCATCGCGATCAGCGTGAACATGTTGAGGTTGCGGGTGACGAGCGACTGCCAGCCGCGCACGAAGAACGGCCAGCCGGCCCACAGCACCACCGGCGTCGCCAGCACGAACTGGATCCAGTTCGAGGTCTTCGCGGCGATCAGCGCGTGCAGGTCGAATACATGCGCGCCCATCTCCAGCGCCACCACCGGCACGGAGAGCGCCAGCCCGATCCAGAACCGGCGCGACATGTCGATGAGTTCCGGATTGGGGCCGGCCTCGGCCGAGACCAGCTCGGGCTCAAGCGCCATGCCGCAGATCGGGCACGAGCCGGGACCGGGCTGGCGCACCTCGGGATGCATCGGGCAAGTGTAGATGGCGCCGGCCGCGACCGGCGGCGGCGCGGCGTCCCTGGGGGTGAGATACTTTACCGGATCGGCGGCGAATTTGGTGCGGCAGCCGGCGCTGCAGAAATAATAGGGGCGGCCCTCGTAAGTATAGCGATGCTGGGTTTTGTGCGGATCGACCGTCATGCCGCATACCGGATCGCGCGCGGTGGCGGCGTCCGGATCGGCGGCCGCCGCGTTGGCGTGCCCGCCGCAACAACTCGTCTTGGCGGGAGCGGGAGCGTGGTCATGGCTGGCGGAGTGATGGGCGGCGGTCATGGGCGGCCTCGAAATTCCGGTTGCGTTATATACCCTATGGGGGTATATAGCCGATATGCGCGACGACATCAAGACTTCCTGCGCCAAGCGCCTGAACCGCATCGAGGGGCAGGTCCGCGGCCTGTCCCGGATGGTGGACGAGAACCGGTATTGCATCGACATCGTGACGCAGATCGCGGCGGTGCGCGCGGCGTTGCGGCGCGTCGAGGAGGAGATCCTGCGCGACCATGTCGCCCATTGCGTCGAGCATGCCATCCGCTCCGGCGACCAGGCCGACCAGCGCCGCAAGATCGAGGAATTGATGGCGGTGGTGAGCCGCTCGGACCGCTAGCGCCGTTTGCGGCGATGAGGCGAGGTGAGGGCACCAGCCTCCGATACCTGGCAATGCTCTCTCTTTCGTCATCACCGGGCCGGCGCGAAGCGCCGTGATCCGGTGGATGCGCGGGCCCGCGCATGACGAAGGAGAGGCTATATCATCCACGGCAGGCGCGTGCCGGCTTACGCCTTGCCGGTCATGGTGGCGAGCAGCGCGATCAGGCCCTTGAGCATGTCGGTGGGGGTCGGCGGGCAGCCGGCGATATGCAGGTCGACCGGCACCACCGCGTCGACGCCGCCCATGACCGCGGGACTGGCTGCAAAGCAGCCGCCGTCGCGTCCGCAGTCGCCGACCGCGATCACCCATTTGGGATTGGGCGTGGCCTCGTAAGTGCGCTTAAGCGCCTCGCCCATGTTTTTCGTGACCGGCCCCGTCACCATCAGCACGTCGGCATGGCGCGGTGAGGCGACGAAGCGGATGCCGAACCGCTCGATGTCATAGAAGGCGTTGGCGAGCGCATGAATTTCCAGCTCGCAGCCGTTGCATGAGCCGGCATCGATGGCGCGGATCGACAGGCTGCGGCCGAGGCGCTCGCGGCTGATGCGGACGAACGCGCGCCCGAGTTCGTCGAGCGCGGCATCGTCGGGCGAGGGCGGCCGCTCGGTCAGCGGTGGGCGAATGAGGCTTGCAAACAGCAGTTTGCGCATCGCGGTGGGCCTCTAGAGATCGTGGCCGGAGTAGGAGCAGTTGAACGACTTGTTGCACAACGGGAAGTCGGCGACGATGTTGCCTTTGATGGCGGCTTCCAGCAGCGGCCACTGGAACCACGACGGATCGCGCAAGGAACAGCGCGCGATGCGGCCATCGGCGCCGAGCCGCAGCCATACCAGCACATCGCCGCGGAAGCCCTCCACCAGTGCCATGCCTTCACGCGGTTCGCCAGGCTGTGGCAGGTCCGCGCGCAGCGTGCCGCGCGGCAGGCGATCGACGATCTCTTCCACCAGCGCCAGGCTCTGTTCGACCTCGCGGATGCGCACCCAGACGCGGGCGTTGACGTCGCCCTCGGGGAAGACCGGAACATCGAAAGCGAGCCGGTCGTAGGGCGGGTAGGCCAGCGCGCGGCGGCTGTCGAAGGGGCGGCCGGACGCGCGGCCGACATAGCCGCCGGCGCCATACTGCCGCGCCAGCTCCGGGCCGAGCATGCCGGCGGTCACGGTGCGGTCCTGCAGCGAGGCGGTGTTCTCGTAGAGTTCGACCAGCGCCGGGAAGCGGCGGCGGATGTCGGCCACGAGCTCGCGCATCGCCTGACCCGCCGCCGCGTCGAGATCGGCGGTGACGCCGCCGGGCACGATCCGGTCGCGCATCAGGCGATGGCCGAAGGCATCGGCGGCGACACGCAGCATGCGCTCGCGCAGGATGGCGCAATGCGCCTGCATCAGCACGAACGAGGCGTCGTTACAGACGGCGCCGATATCGCCGAGATGATTGGCCAGCCGCTCCCACTCGGCCATCAGCGCGCGCAGGAACACCGCGCGCGGCGGCGCGATGACGCCGAGCGCGGCTTCGACGGCGCGCGCGAAGGCCAGCGCGTAGGCCACCGTGCTGTCGCCTGAAACGCGGCCGGCCAGTCGTGCCCCGGTCGCCAGATCGGCCCCCGCCATCAGCGCCTCGGTGCCCTTGTGCGTATAGCCGAGCCGCTGTTCGAGCCGCACCACGGTCTCGCCATTGACGGTGAAGCGGAAATGGCCCGGTTCGATGATGCCGGCATGCACCGGGCCGACCGCGACCTGATGCAGGCCCTCGCCCTCGCACGGCAGGAACGCATAGTCCGGCGGCTCCGGGTTCGGACCCCATTGGCCGTGATCGAGCCACGGCCGCGTGTCCGGCAGGCCGTCCGGGATGAGGCCGGAAAGGTCGCGCAGCGCGCGTTCGAGCCGCAGTGCCGGTGGATGCAGCCGCGCCACCGACGGATAGCGGCCGCCGTCGCAGGCAAGGCTGATGACGCCGACGGCCTGCGCCGGCTCGTCGAGCAGCGCCATGTGCACGGTGGCGGCATCGGGCCACAGGCCGAGCAGGGTGAGATGGCCGCCGGCGAGCTGTTCGATGGCGGCGTCCCAGGCCGCCCGGTCGACGGTCACGCGCGGCCACGGCGCGTGATGGCTTGCCGGCCGGCCGCCGCGAAGAAGATCGTCAAGCGTGGACATCGCCGGATCCTCCCTTCATCCCAGCAGGATTGCGATATGGCGGAACCACGCCACCAGCGGCGGCGGCAGGTAGATTCCGGCCATCAGCACCAGCGCCAGATGCGCGTAGAGCGGCACATAGGAGGCCGCGACCGGCGCGGTGCTGCCAAGCGGCTTGCCGAAGGCGACCCCGGTCAGGCGCAACAGCAGCGCGCCGAACGCGATCAGCAGCCCGAATGCCAGCGGCACGGCCAGGAGCGGCTCGCGCGCGAAGGTCGAACTCACCACCAGGAACTCGCTCATGAAGATGCCGAACGGCGGCAGCCCGGCGATGGCGGCGACGCCGATCACCAGCCCCCAGCCGAGCGCGGGATGGCTCTCGGTCAGGCCGCGGATGTCGGCGATGCGCTGCGTGCCCTTGATCTGCGCCACGTGGCCGACGGCGTAGAAGATCGCCGACTTGGTCAGGCTGTGCATCACCATGTGCAGGAGCCCGGCGAAATTGGCGAGCGGGCCGCCCATGCCGAACGCGAACACGATGATGCCCATGTGCTCGATCGAGGAATAGGCGAACAGGCGCTTGATGTCGCGGCGGCGGTACAGCATGAACGCGGCGAAGATCAGCGATGCCAGCCCCATCAGCACCATCAGGGGGCCCGGCGCCAGCGCCGCCGGATTGGCGGTCATCAGGATCTTGAAGCGCAACAGCACATAGAGCGCGACGTTGAGCAGCAGCCCCGACAGCACCGCCGAGATCGGCGTCGGGCCCTCGGCGTGAGCGTCGGGCAGCCAGGCGTGCAGCGGCGCCAAACCGACCTTGGTGCCGTAGCCGAGCAGCAGGAAAACGAACGCGACGTTCAAAAGCGCCGGGTCGAACGCGACGGCGCGCGTCACCAGCACCGTCCACACCATGGCGTCGGAGCCCTCGCCGATCACCGGCCGCGCCGTCATGTAGACCAGGATGGTGCCGAACAGCGCCAGCGCGATGCCGACGCTGCCGAGAATGAAATACTTCCACGCCGCTTCCAGCGCCTCGTGGGTGCGGTAGATGCCGACCATCAGCACCGTGGTCAGCGTCGCCACTTCCACCGCCACCCACATCAGGCCGATGTTGTTCGAGACGAACGCGAGGTTCATGCCGAACATCATGATCTGGTACATGGCGTGGTAGAAGCGCAGGTAGACCGGCGTCAGGCGGCCGCTCTCCAGCTCATGGCCGATGTAGCTAGCGCTGAACAGGCTGGCGGTGAATCCGACGAAGGTGTTGAGCGCGATGAACACGATGTTGAGGTCGTCGATCAGCACATAGGTGCCCGGCGTCGGGCGTTCGGTGACGAACAGCGTCAGCGCCGCGGCGAAGGTCATCAGGCTCGCCAGCACATTGAGCCGCGCCGTCAGCCGATAGCCCGGCATGAGCACCAGCAGCACCGCGGCGGTGGCCGGAATGATGAGCACGGCGGCGACGGGATTGATGAAGGACGCGGTCATTGCCGCTCTCCGCGATAATCGTCGAGCGCGCTGTCGTCGACCGAATCGAATCGCTCGCGGATGCGGAACAGGAACACGCCGATCACGATGAAGGCGATCAGCACCGAGAACGCGACGCTGATCTCGACCACCAGCGGCATGCCCTTGGCGGCGGTGGCGGCGAGGATCAGGCCGTTTTCCAGCGACATGAAGCCGACCACCTGGCTCACCGCGTTGCGCCGCGTCACCATCATCAGGAGGCCCAGGAGCACGATCGACAGCGCGAAGGCGATGTCCTCGCGCGCCAGCGGATCGGCCTCGGCGGTGACGCGCAGCATCAGCATCAGCGACAGCGCCACCAGCCCCATGCCGGCCAGCATGGTGGGGCCGATGCCTACCGCGGTCTCGATGTCGCGGTGGATGCCGAGCTGCCGGATGATGCGGTGCAGCCCGACCGGGATGATGAGCGCCTTGAAAATGAGCGCGATCGCCGCGGTGACGTAGAGATGCGGCGCGTTCTGCACATAGGCCTGCCAGGTGACGGACATCGCCAGCACCAGGGCGTGCACCGCGAACACGTTGAGCAGCGCATAGAGCCGGTCCTGGTACAGCATGACAAAGCTGATCAGCACCAGGCTGCCGGCCAGCAAATGGGCGATGTCGAAGACGAGGCCGCGCATCTCAAAGGCTCCGCGACACGAACAGCAGCAGGGCGCCGAGCAACGACAGCATCAGCGCCGCGCCGAGAAAATCCGGCACCCGGAACACCCGCATCTTGGCGATGCTGGTCTCGAACAGCACCAGCAGGAAGCCGCCGACGGCGAGCTTGCCGACATACAGGACGCCGCCGGCGAGATAGGCGCGCACGCCGCTTCCGGTCGGCGCCAGGCTCCACGGCGTGAACACGCAGGCGATCAGCGACATGTACAGCAGGAGCTTGAGCATGGCGGCGAGCTCGATCATCGCCAGGTGGCGGCCGGAATATTCCAGCACCATGGCCTCGTGCACCATGGTGAGTTCGAGGTGCGTCGCCGGGTTGTCGACCGGGATGCGGGCATTCTCGGCGATCGCCACCATGATCAGCGCCACCATCGCCATGCCGAGCGAGACGCGCAGGCCCACCGTGCCCGAGCTCATGAACGCGGCCACCGTCGAAAGCTGCGTCGAGCCGGCCACCAGCGCCAGCGTGAACACGGTCAGCAGCATCGCCGGCTCGGCCAGCGTCGCGATCATCATCTCGCGGCTGGCGCCGATGCCGCCGAAGCTGGTGCCGATGTCCATGGCGGCGAGCGCCAGGAAGAAGCGGGCGCTGCCCAACAGCGCGACGATGGCGATGAGGTCGGCGGTCCAGCTGAAGGTCAGGCCGGTGGCGAAGGTAGGTATCAGCGCGGCCGCGACCCAAGTCGCCGCGAACACCAGATAGGGGATGACGCGGAACAGCCATGAGGCGTTGTCGGCCAGCACCGCTTCCTTGCGCAAAAGCCGCCACAGGTCGCGGTAGGGCTGCAGCAGGGGCGGGCCGCGCCGCATCAGCAGCCGCGCCTTGGCCTTGCGGGTGAAGCCGGTGAGCAGCGGCGCCAGCAGCAGCACCAGCGCCATCTGCACGCCCTGGATCAGGAGATCGGCGATCATGACCATAGCGCGAGCACCAGGAGCAGGGCGATCAGCGACATGAAGACGAGGCTGAGGTAGCGCCGGATGGTGAGGAACTGCAGCTGGTTGAGGCTCTCGGTCGCGGCGCCGATGGCGCCGGCGATCGGCTCGTAGAGCGCGTTCCACACCCGGTCATGCAGTTCGAGGTCAAAGCGCGCCGGCGCGGTGTCGCCCGGCGGCGGCATCTTCACCCGGATGCGTGCGCGGAGCACCATCGGGCCGAACACGCGGCGGATCGGCTGGGCGAACCCGCTGGCGCTGTACTGGGTGGCGGCGCCGGTGGCGGCGAAGCCGCAGCCCCAGGCCGGGCCGCGCCGCAGCGCGCGCGACGCCACGCGGTGAATGACATAGGCCGACAGCGATGCCGACAGGGCGATGAAGGCGAACACCAGCAGGCCGTTATAGGAGCTGCGGCCCTCGCTGATCGGAATGATCGACAACCACGGCACGCTGGCCTGCTCCGGCATGACCGCATGCAGCACCATGCGCGCCGCCGGCGAGATGGCGTCGATCACCAGCCCCGGCACGATGCCGGCGCCTAGGCACAGCAGCGCCAGCACGACCATCGCGGCGATCATGAAGCGGTCGACCTCGCGCGCGGTTTGTGCCGCCACCGAGCGCGGCCGGCCGAGAAAGGTGATGCCGAACGCCCGCACGAAGCATGCCGCCGCCAGCGCCGCCGCCAGCGCCAGCAGGCCGCCGATCGCCGGAACGAGAATCTTCAGCCCCCATTGCGGCAGGTTCGGACTCTGCAGGATGGTCTGGAACATCAGCCATTCGGACACGAAGCCGTTGAACGGCGGCAGCGCCGAAATCGCCACGCAGCCGACCAGGAACGTCAGGCTGGTGCGCGGCATGGCGTGAATAAGCCCGCCGAGCCGCTCCATGTCGCGCTCGCCGGTCGCCGTGAGCACCGCGCCGGCGCCGAAGAACAGCAGGCTCTTGAACAGCGAATGGTTGAGCACGTGAAACAGCGCCGCCGTGAACGCCAGCGCCGCCGCCCAGCCGATGCCGTTGGCCTGGAACGCCAGTGCCAGGCCAAGGCTGACGAACACCACGCCGATATTCTCGATGGTGCTGTAGGCCAGCACGCGCTTGAGATCCGTTTCCATCAGCGCGTGAAGAATGCCGAGCACCGCGGTCAGGCCGCCGAGCAGAAGCACCGGCGCGCTCATCCACCATTGCGCCGGGCCGAGGAGATCGAACACGACGCGCACGAAGCCGTAGACCGCGACCTTGGTCATGATGCCGCTCATCAGCGCCGAGACATGGCTCGGCGCGGCCGGATGGGCGAGCGGCAGCCAGACATGCAGCGGCGCCAGGCCTGCTTTCGAGCCGGCTCCGATGAGCATCAGGGCCAGTGTCAGCGCCATGCTGGTGGGGCTGTGGGGGGCGGCGCGGATCGCGTCGAAGGTGTAGTTGCCCTCGGGGCCCGAGATCAAACCGAACGCCAGCAGCAAGGCCAGCGTGCCGAAGCTCGCCATCACCAGATAGATATAGCCGGCGCGGGTGTTGTCGGCGTCGTGATGGTGCGCCATCACCAGCGCCCACGACGCCAGCGACATGAACTCCCAGGAGATCAGGAAGCTGAAGGCGTCGTCGGCCAGCACGACGAGGCTCATGCCGGCGATGAAGGCGGGCAGGAACGGCAGCACGCGATGCGGCGACGTCTCATGCCGGCCGTAGCCGAGCGCGTAGAGGCTGGTGATGGCGGCGCCCAGGCCGATGACGACAAGGAAGAATGCCGCCAGCGCGTCGAGCCGGAAGCGGGCGCCGATCCACGGCAGCCCCAGCGGCAGCGTCAGGCCGGTGGGCGCGGTCGCGCCGCCCGTCAGCGCCATCGCTGCGATGATGGCGATCGTCGTGGCGATCAGCAGCGTGGCGCCGTAGACGAGAGGCGTCGCCAGCTTCGTGCGGCTCAGCGCCACCGCCAGCACGGCCAGCGCCAGCAAGGCCGCCACGCAGAACAGAAGGGCCGCCAGCGCCGACATCATGCCGCGCCCTTGGGAGGATTTTGACCGGAATCGTGCGCGGCGCCGTTGTCGGCGGGCTTCAGTCGCACGCCGCGTCCGCCGCCGCTGCTGGCGGCGCCTTCGGCGATCACCTCGATGCCGTTGGTTTCGAGCGCGGTGATCAGCTTCATCAGCGAGCCGACATTGCCGCGGATGACGCCGTCGCCGGCCTCCATGCGCTGGATGGTCGGCACCGACAGGCCGGCCAGTTCGGCCAGCCTGCGCTGGTCGATGCCGAGCAGGGCACGCGCGGCGCGCAGCTGCGAAGACGTCAGCATTGTAAGATTGTCACATCAAAACAACGAATAATCATCTTTAATAGATGGATATTGATATTACCAGTATCATTTTTTGCAAGGCTGCCTTGACCAGGACGGTTCTGTTTCTCCGCCGTCATGACCGGGCTTGACCCGGGCATCCATGACGCCTGTTCAAAACGAGAGGTCGGAAGAAAGCTGGATTGCCGGGTCAGGCTGGGCAATGACGCTGGGGCATGGCCGTCCGCCTAGGCGGACGGCGCGCTTCCGCGACCGGAAGGCGGGCCCATGTGCTCGCGCGCGACCCGCCGCCGATGCATGCGGCACATGCGCCGGCGCGCCCTTGCGAGGGCTTGCAATAATTGTTATGCAGTATCACAATCTGATAAAATCATGGGTGGCGACCAGACATTGCTCAAGGAGGGGGGCCACGCCGCCCGGCGCGGGAGACAGCAGCGCCAGCCCGTCTCATCGCGTAACGTCGCCGATCATTCGCGCGGCAGGTTGATGCAAGTCCGGCCAGATCATTGTTCCGGGTGATTTTTTCAGCCGGCGCGCAACACGCAAAAAAAGCCCGAGCGGCAAATGGAGGGGAATCCAAGATGGGAGAAGTCGTCAATTATTCGGTGGTCGACCGCATCGCGGTGGTCAGGATCGACAATCCGCCCGTCAACTCGATGGACCGCGGCCTGCGC
>SCUB01000024.1 GCA_004297465.1 Xanthobacteraceae bacterium
ACCGTGCCGATCGACAGCCATGCCGACGCCATCTACGCCGGCGCCATCGGCGCCGCCCTGTGGGGCGCCTTCCGCCACGAAAAACTCGCCCAGCTTAACAACGCACCCAAAGCAGCGTAACGACAAGGCCATGACGACATCACCACTGGAGTCCTGGCTCGACCGCGACGGCAAGGTGCTGCGGCTGCGGCTCAACCGGCCGAAGGCGAACATCGTCGATGCCGCCATGATCGCGGCGCTCGACGCAGCCCTGGCGGCGCACGCCGGCAAAAGCGATCTCGCCGCGGTCGTGCTCGATGCAGCCGGACCGCATTTCAGCTTCGGCGCCAGCGTCGAGGAGCATTTCCCCGATCAGATGGCGAAGATGCTCGCTTCGCTGCATGGCCTCCTGAAGCGGATGCTGAACTATCCCTGCCCGATCCTGGTGGCGGTGCAGGGCCAGTGCCTAGGCGGCGGACTGGAAGTCGCGCTGGCCGGCAGCCTGATTTTTGCGTCGAAGGACGCCAAGCTCGGCCAGCCGGAAATCAAGCTCGGCGTGTTCGCTCCGGCCGCGAGCTGCCTGCTGCCGGAACGCACTCGCCAAGCGGTGGCCGACGATCTCCTGTTCTCCGGCCGCACGATCGCGGCCGACGAGGCCCTGCAGCTCGGCGTCGTCGACCGGGTGACGGACGATCCGTCGGCGGCGGCGCTGGCCTATTACGACGAGCACCTGGCGGCGCACAGCGTGTGCGCCCTGCGCTACGCGGTCAAGGCGGCGCGCACCGCGATGGTGCGGCGGGTCGAGGCGCGGCTCGACGAGGTCGAAAAGCAGTGCGGCGTCGATCTGGTCAAGACCCACGATTGCCTCGAGGGTCTGACGGCATTCCAGGAAAAGCGGGCGCCGCGCTGGACCAATAACTGACGCGCGCCGCAAGTTCGATGACAAAACGCCCGATCCGCCGGATCGGGCGTTTTTTTCATGACGTCATGGCACCAGTTCCACGGCGACGGCGGTGGCTTCGCCGCCGCCGATGCACAGCGAGGCGATGCCGCGCCTCAAGCCGCGCTGCTTCAGCGCCGCCATGAGCGTGACCATGATGCGTGCTCCCGAGGCGCCGATCGGATGGCCCAGCGCGCAGGCGCCGCCATGGACGTTGACGATGTCATGGGGCAGATCGAGATCGCGCATGGCCACCAGGGACACCACGGCGAACGCTTCGTTGATTTCGTAAAGGTCGACGTCGCGCTGGCGCCACTTGACCCTGTCGAGCAGTTTCTGGATGGCGCCGACCGGCGCGGTCGTGAACAGGGCCGGCGCCTGCGCATGCGTGGCGTGGCCGAGCAGGGTTGCCAGCGGCGCGAGCTTGCGCCGTTCGGCCTCCGAGCGCCGCATCAGCACCAGAGCCGCCGCGCCGTCGGAAATCGACGAGGAGTTGGCGGCGGTCACCGTGCCGCCGTCGCGGAACGCCGGCTTGAGCGTCGGAATCTTCTCGATGTTGGCCTTCTTCGGCTGTTCGTCGATGGCGATGGTTGCGGCGCCCCTGGCGCTACGGATCGTCACCGGCGCGATCTCGGCGGCGAACGAGCCGTCGTCGATGGCCGCCTGCGCGCGCTTCAGGCTGGTGATGGCGAACCCATCCTGCTGGTCGCGGGTGAACTGGTAGGTTTGCGCGGTGTCCTCGGCGAAGGTGCCCATCAGGCGGCCGCGCTCGTAGGCATCCTCGAGGCCATCAAGAAACATGTGGTCGAGCACGCGGCCGTGGCCCATGCGGTAGCCGCCGCGGGCCTTGTCGAGCAGATACGGCGAGTTGCTCATGCTCTCCATGCCGCCGGCCACCATGACGCGATTGCTGCCGGCCATGAGAAGATCGTTGGCGAGCATCGCCGCCTTCATGCCCGAGCCGCACATCTTGTTGATGGTGGTGCAGCCCACGGCGTCGGGAAGGCCGGCGCCGCGGCTGGCCTGTCGCGCCGGAGCCTGGCCCTGGCCGGCAGGCAGCACGCAGCCCATGATGACCTCGTCGATCTGATCGGCGGCGATGCCGGCGCGTTCGACCGCGGCCTTGATGGCGACCTCGCCAAGCCGGGCGGCGGGCAGCGTGGCGAAATCGCCCTGGAACCCGCCCATCGGCGTCCGGGCGGCGCCGACGATCACGACAGGATCGGTGCTCATGATCCGTGCTTCTCCTCGCGTGCTCGCAAAAACCGGGACAACGCGGAAGATTAGAGCATGATCCGGAAAAGTGGAGTCCGGTTTTCTTGATCGCGGCCCTCCAAAAGCAGGGGCCTGATCCGACCACGGACCAGGCCCCTGAGCCTCAAGCCAGCTTTCTCGGCGGCCTTTTCCCTACGCGGTATGCCGCAGCTTGAATCGCTGGATCTTTCCGGTCGCGGTCTTGGGCAGCGTCTCGACGAAATGAATCCAGCGCGGATACTTGTAGGGCGCCAGCGTCGATTTGCAGTAGGCGCGGATATCCTCGGCCAGCTTCTCACTGGCGCGGTTGGCGTTGCGCAGCACCACCCAGGCTTCCGGCTTCACCAGATTGGCCTCATCGGCGCGCCCGACCACGGCCGCTTCGAGAATGTCGGGATGCTCGATCAGCGCGCCCTCGATCTCGAACGGCGAGACCCAGATGCCGCCGACCTTGAGCATGTCGTCGTTGCGGCCGCAGTAATAGAACACGCCATTCTCGCGGCGGTAGGTGTCGCCGGTATCGAGCCAGCCGTTGACGAGGGAGGAGGCGGTCTTCTCGGGGTTGTTCCAGTATTTCCTGGTGATTGAAGGTCCCTTGATCCACAGCCGTCCCGGATCGCCGTCGGCGACTTCCTCGCCGGTGTTGTCGAGGATGCGCGCCTGATAGCCGGGCACCAGCTTGCCGCTGGCGTTGGCATGCACGTCGTCGACCTTGTTGGAAATATAGGTATGAAGGGCCTCGGTCGAGCCGATCGCGTCGGTGATCGGGATCGGCGCGATCTTGCGCCAGCGCCGTTGCAACTCTTCCGGAAGCGCCTCGCCGCTCGAAATGCAGCAGCGCAGCGATGTCACGTCGCCCGGTTCGAGAGCGGAGGCCGCGAGCAGCGCGGAGATGAAGGTCGGCACCGCCGTGAAGATGGTCGGCCGGAACCGCTTGATGATGGTCGAGGCGATTTCCGGCAGCGGGCGGCGCGAATCAAGCACCGTGGTGCCGCCGATCCACAGCGGGAAGTTCATCGCCAGGCCCAATCCCAGCGCGAAGAACAGCCGCGGAATCGAGTAGAAGACATCCTGCTCCTTCACGCCGAGAAAATTCACGGCGAACAGCATGGCGGTTGCGGCGACGTCGCGGTGGATGTGGACGACGCCCTTGGGACGGCCGGTCGTGCCCGACGAGTAGAGCCAGAGGCATTCGGCATCCGGGGTGGCCGGCACGGTGGCGAGCGTCGTGGGCTTGTCGCGCGCCAGTTCATCGAGGCTGCCGGCGCTGTGGCGCGCCAGCAGGATGTGCTTGAGCGCGGTGCTGTGCGAGGCGGCTTCGAGCACGCGGTCGGCGTAATCCTCGGAATACACCAGCAGCTTGGCTTCGGAATCGGCGATGATAAACTTGTAGTCGTCCGGCGTCAGCATGGTGTTGAGGGCGATGGGAATAAGTCCCGTCTTGACGCAAGCCCAGAACGTATAAATGAACTCCGGCGAGTCCTTGATGATCATCAGCACGCGGTCGCCGGGCACGAGCCCGAGACCGAGCAGCGCATGGCCATAGCGCGCGATGTTGGCGACCAGCGTTTCGTAGGTGATGGTTTCGTCGAGGGTCTGGATCGCCGTCTTCGCGCCGCGCCCCTCGGCGAGGTGACGGTCGACGGTGTCGCTGGCGACATTATAGACGGACGGAAAGACAGGTTCCGGCCCATTCGCGCCCATGCGCAGCTGCGCCTGATGCATCGTGTTCCCCCTTGGAATTTTTGTTGTCTCCGGCTGGCCGGTGCCTCGACGAGAGCGGCCAGCGGCGGCTGTTCTATAAGCAAATGCCCGAAACGTCGACTTGATGATGGTCAAAATTCGTGCGGCGCGCGTCGCCGTCCGGCTTGAAAATCCAAGAAACCAGCCAATGACAGGGCTTTCTTGAAATCATGCACGAGCTTCATTCGATATCACATATCCATTCATGTGTCTTGTCAGGGCGGCCGCCGGGATGACCGCGGGTCAGACCGGGACGACTTCCGGCTGGTTGAGCGGCAGGCGGACCTCGACCAGGTCCTCGTCCTCGCCGGCATGAGTGGAAAATCCCAGCCGCCGCGCCAGCCCCAGCATGTCGCTGTTTTCGGCGAGCACATGACCGATCATGGCACGGGTGCCGCGGTCGCGGGCATAGCCGATCATCTTTGCCATCAGGATGCGGCCGAGCCCCTGGCCCTTGAGATCGGAGCGCACCAGCACGGAAAATTCGGCGCGGTCATTGTCGGCGTCGGTGATCGTGCGGACGACGCCGAGCAACTCGGCTTGGCCGTCCGGCCGGGTCAGCGTCGCGATGAACGCCATCTCGCGGTCGTAGTCGATCTGCGTCATGCGGGCGAGCTCGGCATGCTCGAAGCTTGAGATGTAGCGGAAGTAGCGCAGGCGGATGTCTTCCGGCGACATCTTCACCATCATGGCGCCGATCAGGTCCTCGTCCTCGGGCCGGATCGGACGCAGCACGATGGGGCGGCCGTCGCGCAGCGTGGCGTTCTCTTCGAGCCGCTTCGGGTAGGGCAGGATGGAGAGGCGCTGGCTGTCGGTCCGCGCCGCGGCGTTGGCGCGAATCTCGGCATCGATCACCAGCATCGCATTCTCGGCGATCAGCATTGGATTGATGTCGAGCGCGACGATCTGCGGAATGTCGACGACAAGCTGGGAGATCTTGACCAGCGTGCGGCACAAGGCGTCGATGTCGACGGCGGGGCGGTCGTAATGGGCCTCAAGCAGCCGCATGACGCGGGTGCGCGAGATCAGGTCGGCGGCCAGCGGCACGTTGAGCGGCAGCAGCCCGACCGCGTGATCGCGCAGTACCTCGGCCGACCGGCCGCCATGGCCGAACACCATCACCGGGCCGAACAGCGGGTCGGTGGCGACCCCGATGATGAGCTGGCGCGCATGGGGCAGCGTGGTCATGCGCTGCAGCGAGAAGCCGTCGATGCGCGCGCCGGGAACGGCCTGACCGACCTGTTCGAGCATCTGGCGCGCGGCCCGCACCACCGCGTCGCGGTTGCCCAGTTGCAGGATGACGCCGCCGACCTCCCATTTGTGCAGGATGTGGGGCGAAATCACGCTCAGGCCGCAGGGAAAGCCGATCTCGGCGGCGGCGGCGCCGGCTTCCTCCGGCGTGCGCACGAAACGGCTGTCGACCACCGGAATGTCATAGGCCGCGAACACGCGTTTGGCGGCCGGCCCGGACAGGATGCCGTCGGTTTCCGCCAGTGCGCGGCTTACTTCCGCGCGTGCCTCGTCGGTGCGCGGCGAGAAATCCAGCGCGTTCGACGGTGGCGTCTGCATCAGGATTTCCTGGTTCTGGTTGTAGCGCACCATATGCAGGAAGGCGCGCACCGCCTGGCCGGGGGTGTCATAGGTGGGCAGGCCCGCCTCGGCGAACTTGCGCCGCGCCAGGGCGACGTTCTCGCCACCGACCCACGAGGTGAGCACGAGGCCGCCGTGTTGCCGCGTCGTCTCGATCACCGCGTCGGCCGACAATTCGGCGAACGACAGCGCGTTCGGTGCGTGCATGGCCAGGATGGCGTCGACGCCAGTGTCGTTGATCAGGATCTCGAGCGCGTCGGCGTAAGCTTTCGGCGGCGCGGTAATGTCCATGTCGATCGGATTGCCGCGCGACCAGTCGCCGGCCAGCGTCTTGTCGAGACGCTTCATGGTGTCATCGCCCAGCCGCGCGAGCTGGGCGTCGCTGCCGCGCAGGGCGTCGACCGCCATGACGCCAAGCCCGCCGCCATTGGCCAGCACCGCGAGACGGTCGCCGGTGATGCGGCGCACGCGCGCCAGTGTTTCCACCGCCGAGAACAGTTCGTCGATGTCGTAGACCTGCAGCATGCCGGCGCGGCGGATCACCGCTTCATAGATATCGTCCTTGCCGATCATGATCTCGGTCAGGGTCGACGGCCGGCCTCGGGTTGCGGCGGCCTCGGGCTCGTGGGTCTTGACCACCAGCACCGGCTTGTTGCGGGCGGCGTGACGCGCCGCGGCCATGAAATTGCGCCGCTCGCGCAGCGTCTCGATATACAGAAGAATGGCGCGCACGCTGGAATCGCTGCCCAGATAGTCGAGCACGTCCCCGAAATCGATGTCGATGCAGTCTCCCAGTGAAATGAAGTGGGAAAAGCCGATGCCTTTCGGACGCGCCCAGTCGAGCACCGCGGTGCACAGCGCGCCCGACTGCGAGACGAAGGCGATGCGGCCGGCGCGGGCGGTGACCGGCGACAGACTGGCGTTCAGTCCGGCGCCGGGAACCAGCAATCCGACGCTGCCGGCGCCAAGCAGGCGAACGCCGGCCTTCGCCGCGATCTCGCGCACCGATGCCGCGCCCGCCTTGTTGCTCTGGTCGGGATTGGGTGCCAACACGATGGCGGCACGGGTGCCGCGCGCGCCGAGTTCGGCGACGGCCTGCGGCACGGTTTCCGCGGGCGAGGCCAGGATGGCGAGATCGGGCGTTTCCGGCAGGCTGGCGATGGTCGGATAGCTCAGCACGCCGGCTACCGCGCGGTGGCGCGGATTGACCGGCATGATCGGCCCCGAGAACCCGCCCTCGAGTAGATTGCGCATGATGACGTTGCCGGCCTTTTTCGGCGTGTTCGACGCGCCGATCACCGCGATGGAGCGGGGGGCGAACAATCGTTCGAGAGAGCGAATTGTCATGGGGGGAGCAATCCGGATAAGGTGCGGGGCTACGGTGGCGGCGTCCGATGCGCGCGTCAGCCGGATGCGGGGGCCGATCCAGCCAGGCAGGATCAGACCCTAGGGCATGACGGAGGGAAGGGGAATCCCTTGGCCGGACGATCATGCATCAGGACAAGAGTTTAGAACGCGTTTGATCCGGCCATTCCCGGTTTCGGGAACGCCTGTCTGTCTATTTTGCGGACCAGGCCCTCCGGATTTTCGCGAACGCGGTATTTTTTTCAAAACATGAAATTGCCATTACCGGCGGGAATAAGACTTTCGTCGGATGCGACTTTCGGGGGAGCCTTCGTTGCAGGCCGGGATCGGAAATTCGCGAGTTGCCGGGAATGAGCCGCATGGAAACTCTCAATGGACTCAACTGGTTTGCCCCATGCTGCGGAAAAAGAACCCCGGAGCGGAACGTCGTTGGCGTGTGCGGGGAGAAATTCAGGAACTCTGATTATTGCGGTGCGGTAAGTGCGAATCGTTCTTAACTATCTGATGTATTGGTTCTTTCTTGAGAAAAGCGGCGACTGACCTGTTGACTTTAAATACGCATTAAGGTACCTAATTGCGATAATTAGCGTGGCGTTAAGACGCTTGTGGTTTTCACCCGGTCAGCAAGACGCCCATTCAAGAGGCGGGGTGAAAGAGGGAGGTAACAAGGGTGGTGCTCGGGGCCGGAGATTCCGGCGCCGCTAGTGAGGCGCGGCAGGCGTGGCCATGCCGAAGACCGGCCTTGGGCCGGCTATCCGAAATTCAGGCAATTTCATTCGGGTCATGAGCGCACGATCGCGCGACCATGATGAACTGGCGACGCGTTCGCCTGGAGGGTATAGAGCGATGCTGGATGTGAGCGGGAGTGCGACTGGGAAGATCGTCGAGCGGTGCGAGGCGCTGTTTGGGGATCTGAACTTCGAGGCGGCGCGGGCGTGGAAGGC
>SCUB01000004.1 GCA_004297465.1 Xanthobacteraceae bacterium
CTAGGTGGAAAGCCCGCCTGGACATAATGCGCCGCTTTGCGACGGTGACTTGAGACGGTGATTTGGGGGACTCGCGCCGGGGGCGGCGCGGGGGATGGGGTGATGTTTCGAAAGATCGGGCTGGCGCTGGCGCTGCTGGCGGCTGTCGTGGGATTGGGCGGGTTCGGCGAGAGCCGCGCCGCCGGCGCGCTCGCGATCGGCAAGTGCGGGGCCTATGGCTATGCCTATGACTACCAGTACCTGCACTTGGCCAGTGCGGCGGCGCGCCGCAAGTGCGGCAGCAATTGCACCCTGGTGCCGATCCAGCGCGCCTGCGGGGCGCTGGCGGTCGACATGAAAAATCCATGCGGCGCCTATGGCTATGCCGTCGCGCCCAAAATCAGCAGCGCGCAGAATACGGCGATGCGCCAGTGCTTCCGTCACGGCGGCAAGGAATGCGTCATCCGCACCTGGGCCTGCGACGCCAAGGGCTGACGGGGCGAGCGCCCAAGTCCTCGAAGATTGAAGGCCGATCTGTCAACACGTTGATGGAGCTTGCTTTCTTGATTTTCAATTTTTCCCGTCGGGTCTTGATTATGACTGACGCGTCAGTCATATAAATAGCAACATCGGGTGCCGCCGGTGACGGCGGCGTGTCCGGTTCGATTCCCCTGGTGCCGTTCCATGAGCGCTCTGCCACAGCCGGACAAGTCCCGCGTCAGCGCGCGTCAGCAGGCTGCCGCGGCCCAGCGCGCCGGGCGTGCTTCCGAGCGGCGCGCGGCCATTCTCGCCGCCGCGCTCGACGAGTTCTCGGCGCGAGGCTTCGCCGCGGCAAGGCTCGAGGACGTGGCCCGGCGCGCCGGCATTGCCAAGGGGACGATCTATCTGCATTTCAAGGACAAGGACGCGCTGTTCCGTGCCCTGGTGCAGAGCGCGCTGGTGCCGATGCTCAACAGCTTCGACGTTAGGCCTCCGGTCGAGACGCCGACCCGCGCGCTGATGGAAGCCTTCACGGATACCTTCATCCGCGAAATCTACGAGACGCCGCGCATCAATATCCTGCGCATGGTCATCGCCGAGGGACGCGCGTTCCCCGATCTCGTCGAGTTCTATTACCGCGAGGTGGTCGAGCGTGGCATCGCGGCGCTGCGCGCGCTGCTGCAGCGCGGTATCGACCGCGAGGAAATTCCCTATCCCGGGCTGGCGCGCTTTCCGCAACTGGCGATCGCGCCGGCGATCATCGCCATCATCTGGAACGGGCTCTTTGGCGCGCACACGGAACTCGACGCGCGGGCCATGATTGCCACCCAGCTCGATCTCATATTTGCTGAAAGGAAGACGGAATGATCGGACCGCGCGCGGTTCTCGCCCTCGGGCTCGCCCTGCTGGCGGCAGGCTGCGGCAATTCGCAGGAGCGCACCTATCAGGGTTGGGTCGAGGCCGATCTCATCTTCGTCAGCCCCGACGAGTTTGGCCGCGTCACCAGGCTCAACGTGCGCGAGGGCGACCAGGTCCAGGCCGGGATGCCGCTCTTCGCGCTCGACGACGACCTGCAACAGGCCGATCTCACCCAGGCCAACGCCACCCTCGGCAACGCCAAGCAGAGCTACGACCGCGCGCAAACCCTGAGCCGCACCGGCTCCGGCACGCAAGCCTCCCTCGATTCGGCGGTGGCGACGCTCCGTGTCGCGGAAGCGCGCGTCAACACCGCCCAGACCCGGCTGGCGCGCCGTGGCGCGGTGGCGCCGGTGGCGGGCACCATCCAGCAGGTCTATTTCCGCGAGGGCGAGATGGTGCCGGCGCAGCGCCCGGTGCTCGCCATCCTGCCGCCCGGCAACATGAAGGTGCGCTTCTTCGTGCCGGAAAAGGATTTGACCAAATTCGCCATCGGCAACAGCATAGCCGTGAGCTGCGACGGTTGCGCCGAAGGCCAGACGGCGAAGGTGAGCTTCATCTCCACCACCGCCGAATACACTCCGCCGGTGATCTACAGCCTCGATGAACGCTCGAAGCTGGTGTTCATGATCCAGGCGCGGCCCGACAAGCCGGATCTGCTGCGGGTCGGCCAGCCGGTGAGCGTCGCGCTGCGCGGCGGGGCGTCGTGACCCGAACGGAGGTTCCGACAATGACATCCGTTGCCGAAACCGCGGCTGGCGACATCGCCATCGACGTCAGGGGACTGAGCAAGTCGTTTGACGGCCGCGAGGTCGTGCATGACCTCTCGATGCAGGTCAAGCGCGGCACCATCTACGGCTTTCTCGGTCCCAACGGCTCGGGCAAGACCACCACCATCCGCATGCTGTGCGGATTGCTGACGCCGGACAAGGGCACCGGCAGATGTCTCGGCTACGACATCCTCACGGAGTCCGACGCGATCAAGCGCCATGTCGGCTACATGACGCAGAAGTTCTCCCTCTACCAGGATCTCTCGGTGCGCGAGAACCTGGAGTTCGTCGCCCGGCTCTATGGCATGGCCGATGCGCGCGCCGCCGCGCGCGACATGGTGCAGCGTCTCGGCCTCGGCGGGCGCGAGGAGCAACTCGCCGGACAATTGTCCGGCGGCTGGAAGCAGCGCCTCGCGCTCGGCGCCTGCACGCTGCCCAATCCCAGCCTGCTGCTGCTCGACGAACCGACCGCCGGAGTCGATCCCAAGGCGCGGCGCGAGTTCTGGAACGAGATCCACAGCCTGGCCGGCGAGGGGCTGACGGTGCTGGTTTCGACCCATTACATGGACGAGGCCGAGCGCTGCCACGAGATCGCCTACATCGCCTACGGCCACCTGCTCACCAAGGGCACCGTCGAGGAGGTCATCGCGCAATCGGCGCTCACCACCTACACCGTGACCGGCGACGGGCTGACGCCCCTTGCCACCGAGCTTGCCGACCGGCCGGGCATCGACATGGTGGCGCCGTTCGGCGCCAGCCTGCATGTATCGGGCCGCGACGCCGAAAAGCTCGACGCGGCGATCGCGCCGTGGCGGGAGCGCGCGGACATGGAGTGGCAGAAATCCGAGCCTTCGCTCGAAGACGTGTTCATCGAGCTGATGAACCGCTCCAGGGACAACTTCCAATGAGTGCGCAAATGACATCGCCGCGTCATGCCGAAAACGCCGGCTTCTGGCGGCGCACCCAGGCCATGCTGGTCAAGGAGTTCATCCAGCTTCGCCGCGATCGTGTCTCGTTCGCCATGATCGTCATGATTCCGATCGTGCAGCTCATTCTGTTCGGCTACGCCATCAACACCACGCCGCGCAACATGCCGACCGCGCTCTTGATGCAGGAGGACAGCGATCTCGCCCGTTCGGTCGTCAAGGCGCTGGAGAACACCACCTATTTCCGCTTCACCCATCGTGTTCACGACGAGGCCGAGTTCGACCGGCTGCTGCAGTCGGGCGCGGTGTCGTTCGGCGTCGAGGTGCCGATCGGCTTCGAGCGCGCGGTGCGGCGCGGCGACCGTCCGGCCTTGCTGGTGGCGGCCGACGCCACCGATCCGGTGGCGTCCGGCTCGGCGCTGTCCTCGCTCAACCAGGTGGTGCTGAGCGCGCTCATTCACGACCAGGCTATCCCTGCCAACTCGCCCCCGGCCTTCGAAATCCGCAGTCACGCGCGCTACAACCCGGCCGGGTCGTCGCGGCTCAACATCGTGCCCGGGCTCGTCGGCACCATCCTGACCATGACCATGCTGGTATTCACCGCGCTGTCGGTGACGCGCGAAATCGAGCGCGGCACCATGGAGAACCTGCTGTCGATGCCGATCACGCCGGTCGAGATCATGCTCGGCAAGATCGTGCCCTATGTCATGGTCGGATTCATCCAGGCGTTTCTTATCGTGTCGATCGGCGTTCTGCTGTTCGGCGTGCCGGTGCTTGGCAGCCTGGCGCTGCTGGCGCTGCTGATCACGCTGTTCATCACCACCAACCTGTCGATCGGCTACTCGTTCTCGACCGTGGCGCAGAACCAGCTGCAGGCCATGCAGATGACGATGATGTTCTTCCTGCCGAACATCCTTTTGTCCGGCTTCATGTTCCCGTTCAACGGCATGCCGGACTGGGCGCAGTATATCGGCGAGGCGCTGCCGCTGACGCACTTCATCCGCATCGTGCGCGCCATCATGCTCAAGGGATCGACGCTCGGGGACCTTCAGTACGACGCCGCGATGCTGGCATTGCTGATGCTGGTCGCCATGACCATCGCGGTCCGGCGGTTCCGCCGCACGCTTGACTGATCCTTCGTTGGCGGATTTCACTTTGCGCGATCATGCGCTAGCGCCGCGTCAGCAGTCCGAAGCGGCCGTAGAGGCCGGAGCCTTGCGCTGAATCGGTAATGAAGCCGCCGCCCGCCGTCCATTCCAGCGTGCCGGTGCGGAATCCGGTGATGTGCAGCCCGGCGCGGTACTGCTGATAAAGGCGGTCGCCGGTGGCCTGGAGTTCCGGTCCGGCCCAGAATTGTCCGGCAACACGCCAGCCGGCGCCCCAGCGTATCCACGAGGTGCCTTCGAAGGTGGATGCCGAGGCTGACGCAGCGACCATCATGTTCGCATTCGGCTCCCACCACAGATCGGCGCCGCCGCGCAGGCCGAGACGGCCGCCGCTCAGCGTGGCCGCCGGATCGTCGGGCGACAGCCAGTGCTGCTGGGCGTCGAGGCCGGCGAACAGCGTCAATTCCGCGTTGCCGCGCTTGAATTTCCAGCCGGGCAGGATCGCGGCGACCAGATTGGTGTCGCGGATCTCGGCGGCGCCGGCGCGATAGCGGTAGCTGCCTTCGGCGAGCAGCAGTTTCAGCGTGAAGCCGGTCTGCTCGACGCCGCCCGGCGACCATTGCGCGCCAAGATAAACGGCCCCGCCGCTCTGCCACAGATCGAAGCCGCTGAAATAGAGCATGCGCGCGGGCGAAGCAGGCGTCGTGGGCGTGCCATCGGCGTGCGCGGGCGAACTGCCGGGCAGGGCGGAAAAGCTCGCCATGCCGACGACAAACGCCACCACGCCACGCGTTACGGTGCGCCCCCACGCCACGCCACGTCCCTCAGCCGTCACGGGCCATTATCTAAGCGGCGATGAAATCCGCCGTCCAGCAGGGCATTACGGGAACGTTTGGTGAATCCGGGAAATTTAATCACAGGGCGGGGTGGTGCCGGGTATTTCAGTCCCGGCGGCGCCTCTTGCGACGGGGCGCGGTCATTCCCATGTCATGTCCTGATGCGAACGTGAGTCTGGGTTGCATTCGAGCTTTTGGATTGCGCGCATGAGTGTAATCGGTGGAGTGGGTTTCCATTTCACCGCATCATGCGGCAAGCGGCCACGACGGAATTCGCTGAGCGCCGGAGGTACGCGCTCGCGTTCCGGTCGTGGTCGTATTTTTTGTTTTGCACTTTGCTCAGGCAAAGTTGCCAAGAAATTCTGGCCAGGAAAATCTGGCCAGGAAAATCCGCCAAGAAAAAAGCCCGGCATCGCTGCCGGGCTTTTCGTTTTGCTGGACTGGCTTCCGATCGACGTCAGAAGTCCATGGCGCGTGGACTTCCTAGAAGTCCATGCCGCCACTGAAACCGGCCTTGGCCGGTTTCAGCATTTGAAACGATGGGCGCGTGGACTTCTTAGAAGTCCATGCCGCCCATGCCGCCGCCGGGCGGCATCATCGCCGGCGCGGACTTCTTCGGCAGTTCGGCGACCATCGCCTCGGTGGTGATGAGCAGGCCGGCGACCGACGCGGCGTTCTGCACCGCGGCGCGCACGACCTTGGTCGGGTCGATGATGCCCTTGGCGACCAGATTGCCGTATTCGCCGTTCTGGGCGTCGAAGCCGTAGGCGTACTGCTCCTTTTCGAGGATCTTGCCGACGATCACCGAACCGTCCTCGCCAGCGTTGATGGCGATCTGACGCGCCGGCGCGCTGATCGCCTTGCGGACGATCTCGATGCCGTGCTTCTGGTCCTCGTTCTGCACCTTGACCTTCTTGAGCGCCTCGGTGGCGCGCAGGAGTGCAACGCCGCCGCCCGGAACGATGCCTTCCTCGACCGCGGCGCGGGTCGCGTGCATGGCGTCATCCACGCGATCCTTCTTCTCCTTGACCTCGATCTCGGTGGCGCCGCCGACGCGGATCACCGCGACGCCGCCGGCGAGCTTGGCGAGACGCTCCTGCAGCTTCTCGCGGTCGTAGTCCGAGGTGGTCTCCTCGATCTGCGCCTTGATCTGCGCCACGCGCGCCTCGATGTCGGTCTTCTTGCCGGCGCCGTTGACGATCGTGGTGTTCTCCTTGTCGATCATCACCTTCTTGGCGCGACCGAGCATGGCGAGCGTGACGTTCTCGAGCTTGATGCCGAGGTCTTCGCTGATCGCCTGGCCGCCGGTCAGGATGGCGATGTCCTGCAGCATGGCCTTGCGGCGGTCGCCGAAGCCCGGCGCCTTGACCGCCGCGACCTTGAGGCCGCCGCGCAGCTTGTTGACCACGAGGGTGGCGAGCGCCTCGCCCTCGACGTCCTCGGCGACGATGACCAGCGGCTTGCCGGTCTGCACCACGGCCTCGAGCAGCGGCAGCAGTTCCTGCAGGCCCGACAGCTTCTTCTCGTTGATGAGGATGTAGGCATCGTCGAATTCAACGCGCATCTTGTCGGCGTTGGTGACGAAGTAGGGCGAGATGTAGCCGCGGTCGAACTGCATGCCCTCGACCACGTCGAGCTCGGTCTCAAGGGACTTTGCTTCCTCGACGGTGATGACGCCCTCGTTGCCGACCTTCTTCATGGCGTCGGCGAGGAACTTGCCGATCTCGGCGTCGCCGTTGGCCGAGATGGTGCCGACCTGGGCGATCTCCTCGTTGGAGGTGACCTTCTTCGAGTTGGTGGCGAGGTGCGTGACGATGGCCTCGACGGCGAGATCGATGCCGCGCTTGAGGTCCATCGGGTTCATGCCGGCGGCGACCGCCTTGGTGCCTTCCTTGACGATGGCCTGGGCCAGCACGGTGGCGGTGGTGGTGCCGTCGCCGGCCAGATCGGCCGACTTCGAGGCCACTTCGCGCACCATCTGGGCGCCCATGTTCTCGAACTTGTCCTCAAGCTCGATCTCCTTGGCGACGGTGACGCCGTCCTTGGTGATGCGCGGCGCGCCGAAGCTCTTGTCGAGCACGACGTTGCGGCCCTTGGGGCCGAGCGTGACCCTCACCGCGTTGGCGAGGATGTCGACGCCGCGCAGCATCTTGTCGCGGGCTTCAATGGAAAACTTGACGTCTTTGGCAGCCATGTTGCGTTAGCTCCTCGAGTAAAATCGATGTTGATGAAAGGGCCTGGAGAAATCAGGCGGCCTTCTTCTTGCTGGCTTCCTCCTCGAGGACGCCCATGATGTCGCTTTCCTTCATGATGAGGACTTCGACGCCGTCGATCTTGACCTCGGTGCCCGACCACTTGCCGAACAGCACCTTGTCGCCGACCTTGAGGTCGATCGGGATCAGCTTGCCGGTCTCGTCACGGCCGCCCGGACCGACCGCGATCACTTCGCCCTGCTGCGGCTTTTCCTTGGCTGAGTCGGGGATGATGATGCCCCCGGCGGTTTTTTCCTCGGCTTCAATGCGCTTGACCACGACGCGATCGTGAAGCGGACGAAACTTCATTGCTGTGCTCCTAAGGTATTGTACAAGCGAGGGAAATTTATGATTAGCAGTCCCGGCAAAGGAGTGCCAGGAGGATGCTTGCCGCCACATAGGCCGACGGCAGGCGATGTGCAAGGGGGCGGGTCTGACTTTTTGGCACTTTGAGGGGCAAAGTGCCAGCTTTCACGGTCCAGCGTTAACCCGGAGTGGAAGCAGTTCCGGCAAAAAAGCTACTCCGCGCTGGCAGCAGAGGTGCCGATACGCTGCCACTCTTTTGCAACTAAACTCTTTCTTTAATCGTTTAATCTGAGACTGAAGGAGCCACGCATCGCAATTCCAACACCAAGGAGGTTGGAATGGTTTCGAACGCTGTAGGAACGGTTTCGAGCGATTTCGTAAAGCAGGTCGAGGGCTATGGCCTCACCACCGCCGAAATCCTCTATCGTTGCCCCGACCGCCGCTGGCTGCTGCAGAGCTACATCTGGCAGGATTACGATCTGTTCCCGGACTTTCCGTCGCTGCAGAAGTTTCTGGCATTTTGGCAGGAGAAGCTGGAGGGCCCGCTGTTCGCGGTGACGGTGGCGCATTCGCGCCTGATCCGCCCGGCGGAATTTCGCGCCGTCGGCAACATGTTCCAGCTGCACTGAGACGGGCGGCTCCCGTCAGGTGCTGTTCCTGTAGGGCGGCCGCGGAATGGCCTGATGCGCGGCGCGCAGCGCCGCCGACCAGCGCTCGCGCAGATCCTGGAAATACGGTTCCCCGGCCTCGATGCGGTAACTGAGATCCGCGGTGCATACGTCGGGACGCACCACCAGCAGGTCGATCGGCATGCCGACGCCCAGGTTGGAGCGCATGGTCGAGTCCATCGACACCAGCCCGATCTTGAGCGCGTCGTACAATTCCACATCGTAGCTGATGGCGCGGTCGAGCACCGGCTTGCCGTATTTGTGCTCGCCGATCTGCAGGTAGGGCGTGTCCACCGTGCATTCGATGAAATTGCCGGCGGCGTAGATCATGAACAGGCGCAGCCGCGAGCCCTTGATCTGGCCGCCGAACAGGAACGCGATGTCGAACCTGACGTCGCTGGCTTCGAGCGCCTTGCCTTCGGTGGCGAACACCATGCGGATGACCTTGCCGATCCGCTGCGCCGCCTTGAACATGCTCGGCGCGTTGATGAGGGTCTCGATCTCGCCGGTTTCGGGGTTTTCGTAGCCTTCGGTCAGGATCGTGACCACCGACTGGGTGATGCCGAGATTGCCCGATGAGGCCAGCGCCATGATGCGCTCGCCCGGCTGGGCGAAGACCTTGAGCTTGCGGAAGGTGGAGATGTTGTCGAGGCCGGCATTGGTGCGGGTGTCGGCGACCATCACCATGCCGTCGCGAACCAGGATTCCGCAGCAGTAGGTCATCGGCTCTTCCCTGCGCTCCCGGTGCCGTTGTAACGCCGGGAAAGGCCGAGGGGAAGCTTGGGGGCAGCGCGGGGCCATCACAACCAGGCTAGCAAGGGACGGGCCGGCGCGGTATGCATGGAGGCACGCCCCTTGCGTTTTTGCGGCGGATCGGGAGAAGCATGAGCGAGATCGTCACGGCCGCCATCCTGATTATCGGCGATGAGATTCTTTCCGGTCGCACCAAGGACAGAAACATCGGCTACATCGCCGAATATCTCACGCGCATCGGCATCGACCTCAAGGAGGTGCGCGTTGTCGCCGACGACGAGGCCGACATCATCGCCGCGCTCGATGCGCTGCGGACCCGCTACACTTACGTGTTCACCACCGGCGGCATCGGGCCGACCCACGACGACATCACCGCCGACAGCGTGGCCAAGGCGTTCGGCGTTCCGATCGACTGCCATCCCGGCGTTGTCGCGCGCTTCCGCAAGCGCTTCTCCGATGCCGAACTTAACGAGTCGCGGCTGCGCATGACGCGCATTCCGGCCGGCGCCACCCTGATCGAGAGCGAGACGGTGCTGGCGCCGGGATTCCAGATCGGCAACGTCATCGTCATGGCCGGCATTCCATCGGTGATGCAGGCGATGCTCGACATCGTCGCGCCTCGCCTTGCCACCGGCTCCCGCATGCTGTCGGAGACGGTGCGGGCCAACTGCCGCGAGGGCGACATCGGCACCCAGCTCGGCGCCATCGCCAGGGCGCATCCCGACGCCATGATCGGCAGCTATCCGTTCCTTGACGAGGGCGGCCGACCCAACACCAACCTCGTCGTGCGCGCGCGCGATCCCGACAAGATCGCCGCCGTCCGGCGCGACATCGAAGCCATGCTGGCGCAACTGAAGCTGATTTAGCGATGCCGTCCGATACGACCAGACCCGCCAAGGCCTTTCCGGTCTCGTGGGACATGTTCCACCGCGACGCCCGCGCGCTGGCGTGGCGGCTCAACGACGCCGGACCGTTCGCGGCGGTGGTGGCGGTGACGCGCGGCGGCCTGGTGCCGGCGGCGATCGTGGCGCGCGAACTCGGCATCCGCGTCGTCGATACCGTGTGCATCATGAGCTACAGCCATACCGAGCAGGGCGAGGCGCACCTGCTCAAGGGCGTGGCCGAGGATGTCGCGCGCCTCACGGCGCGAGACGGCAGGCTGCTGATCGTCGACGATCTCGTCGATACCGGGGCGACCGCGCGCATCGTGCGCGATTTGCTGCCGGGCGCGCATTTCGCCACCGTCTATGCCAAGCCGCTGGGCCGTCCGCTGGTCGACACCTTCATCACCGAGGTGTCGCAGGATACCTGGATTTATTTCCCGTGGGACACGGGGCTGGCGTTCCAGCCGCCGATCCGCGACGGCGCGGCGTAAGGCCAGAGGTCAGGCGCCGTGCGGGCCGAACCGTTCGCGCGCAAGCCGCGCGCCGGCTCCAAGCGCCATCAGCTTGGCCTCGGCGGTCTCGCGGCGCATCGGCGCCATGCCGCAATTGGTGGTGGGCAGGATGCGTTCGCGCGGCACGTAGCGCATGATCTCGCCGATCAGGTTGGCAACGTCCTCCGCGGTCTCGACCGTCTCGCTGGCGACGTCGATGACACCGGCCTGCACCTCCTTGCCCTTCAATAGCCCGAGCAGTTCGAGCGGCACACGGGAGTTGCGGCATTCGATGGCGACCTGGTCGATGCGGCTCGCCGCCAGCGCCGGGAAAATGTCCTCGTACTGGCGCCATTCGCCGCCGAGCGTCTGTTTCCAGGCGATGTTGGCCTCGATGCCGTAGCCATAGCAGATGTGCACCGCGGTGGTGCAGGCGAGGCCATGCGCCGCCCGCTCCAGCGCCGCGATGCCCCATTCCTTCACCTCGTCGGGATAGACGTTGAAGGCGGGCTCGTCGAACTGGATGATGTCGATGCCGTCGGCCTGCAACGCCAGCGCTTCCTCGTTGAGCACGGCGGCGAAGGCGAGCGCCATTTCCGCGCGGTCGCCGTAATGGCGGTCGGCGATGGTGTCGACGATGGTCATCGGGCCGGGCAGGGTGAATTTCAGCCACCGCGCGGTATGGGTGCGGGCGATCCGCGCCTCGACGGCGTGGGCGCGGCCGCGCAGCCGCAGCGGTCCTGTCACCGAAGGCACCATGGCCTTGTAACGGCCCTTGCGGATGCTCATTTCGACGCGCTGGCCGAAGTCGATGCCATCGATGGCGGCGAGAAAGCCGTGGACGAAATGCTGGCGCGACTGTTCGCCGTCGGTGAGGATGTCGATGCCGCAGTCCTCCTGCAGCTTGAGCGCGAGCAGCGTGGCGTCGCGCTGGGCCGCCGCCAGTTCCGCGCCGGACAGCCGCCACGGCGCCCACAGCCTGTCGGGCTCGGCAAGCCACGCCGGCTTGGGCAGCGAGCCGGCGATCGTGGCGGGAAACAGCGTCCTCGGAAGCAGCATGGACATTCCTGCTGGCGCGTTCGTGGGCCGCTCGATGTGGCCCCATGGTGCCATGTCCGCCGCCGGAGGTAAACGTCGTGGAGAGCAGACGCGGATACTCGGCCCAAGGCAAAATAAACCATGGATCCCCGGTTCCGATTCCATCTGCACCGAAAAGGCTCTAGAACGGCACCGGCGCGGACGTGGCGAAACTGGTAGACGCAAGGGACTTAAAATCCCTCGATGGCAACGTCGTGCGGGTTCGAGTCCCGCCGTCCGCACCAGACTGGGAATTGATGGCCGATGATGACGGGCGCCGGGGATCAGGATTGCGGTGAGCGGCCGCGTATCGCAGGCAGGGCCGTGATCCTGGCGCTGGCGCTTGCGTGCGCCGCAGTGCTTTCGGGATGCTCCGGCCTGTCGGGAACGCTGCTGACCGATCCGGGCCGCTACGAGCTTTACTCGTGCGAGCAGCTTGCGCGTGAACGCAAGACGGTCGCCGCCCGCGAGGACGAGTTGCGCCGTCTCATGAACCACGCCCAGGACAACAGCGCCGGGCTCCTGCTCGCCGAACTGGGCTACGGTTCGGACTATGCCGCCACGCGCGGCCAGCTCCAGGTCGCGGAAGCTGCATGGCGGGAGAAGCGTTGCGAGGGCGCGCCGTCGGCCGAGCCCGCGCGATCGCGCTGACGCTGGCAGGGTCCGCTCAGCCCAGCCGCCAGTCATAGACCCAGTCGTTACGCGCCAGCAGGCGCGCGCCGCCAAGCGCGCGCATGGCGATGTTGCGCGCCAGCGCCATCGGGCCGGTGAGGTGATAGATCTGGCCGTTCTGCCGCGCGGTGCGCTGCACGCGGGCGACGCGGCCGCGCCGCTGCGCGGCGTAAGTCTCCAGTGCGACCGGTACGTTGCCGCTCTCCTGGCCGAGGCATCGCGCCAGCACGGCGGCATCCTCGATCGCCATGCCGGCGCCCTGCGCCAGGAACGGCAGCATCGCATGCGCCGCATCGCCGAGGAACGCCACCGAGCCGCTGTTCCACACGCCGCCGTCGCGCAGGCCGAACAGCGCCCAGCGCTTCCACTCGTCGACCGCGCCGATCAGCATGCGCGCCGCGATCGGCCAGGTCGGGAATCCGAACTGCGTCTTGATCTCGCTGGCGTCGCCATGTTCGCTCCAGCCCGGCCGGTTCCAGGTGCCGGCCACGATGGCGACGATATTGATGCGGCGGCCGCCGCTGATGGGATAGACGACGAGATGGGCGTTCGGTCCCATCCAGAGCTGCACCCGCGTGCGGCTGAAATCGCGCGGCAGCCGCTCCGGATCGATGGTGCCGCGCCAGGCGACTCGTCCGGAAAACTGCGGGTGGATGTGCGGGAACAGGTGATGGCGAATCGACGACCACACGCCGTCGGCGCCGACCAGCAACAGCGCCGGCTCCTCGCCATGCGTCATGCCCTTGCGGTAGGCGACCGTCACCCCTCGGGCATGGCTCGCCGCGCCTTCGCAGCGCACGTCGAGCCGCAGCTCGATGTCGGGATGATCGAGCGCCTTGCGTAGCAGCCCGGCCTGCAGATCGCCGCGGTGGATCACCCAATAGGGCGAGCCGTAACGGAACGCCGCCGTCCTGCCGATGGGGATGTCGACAACGGCGCGCCCGGTCCGTTCCGACATCACGGTGATGGTGTCGGGCACCACCACATGCGGGGCGAGCACGGGTTCGAGCCCGAGGTCGATCAGGATGCGCGTGGCGTTGGGCGAAAGCTGCAGGCCCGCGCCGACCTCTTCGAGCCGCGCCGCCTTTTCCAGAATGATGACGCGAAAGCCCTTGCCCGCCAGCGCCAGCGCCGCCGTCAACCCGCCGATGCCGGCACCGGCGACGACGATCGTACGGGACAGCGCCATGCGCTGAAGTGACTTCAGGCGGCCTGCCCGGTCATGACGCATTCGGGCGGCCGCGACTGACCCGGCTTGAGGTCGCGCGCGTGGCGGTACAGCGTCGAGCAGTACGGACAGACAATCTCGTTGTCGGCGCCCATGTCGAGGAACACATGGGGATGGTCGAATGGCGGATTGGCGCCCACGCACATGAATTCGCGCGCGCCGATCTCGATGACGGACACGCCGGCGTCATTGCAAAAGTGGGGCACAGCATGATCGGCCATTGGTCAGTCCTCGATTGCCGTCAAATTCTCGGTCGCCGTTCGTGAAATTCCGGGCTGCCGGGGTGCGAACGCGGGCGACCATACTTGGCCGCGCCACCGATTTCCAGAGCATGCGGGGGAAAAGTGGGGACCACCTTTGGGGGAACGCCGTGCCTGGACACAAGGGGCGCCTCAAGCCTCTGGCGGTTGGCCAAATCGGACACAATTTGAGGGTCGGATCGGTTTTCCGAAGGTTTGAGGGATCAAGGCGGGGACCCCGCGCGATGAGCGCATGGAAAGGCTTGCGATGGCCGGGATGGACGGCTGCGGCATTTGCCGCCGCCGCGTTGACGCTGGCCCCGGAAGGGTGGCGCGCCGGCCTGCTGCTGGCCGCCGCCGACGATCCGGCAAGTCTGAGCGACATCAGGCTAAGCCAGCACCTCGCGCCCGATCCCGTCTCGCGCCTGCATGAGGAAGCCTCTGCCGCGCTGGCGGCCGGTGACGCCGATCTCGCCCGCAGTGTGCTCGATCTCGCCGCCGCCCATGACGTTCGCCTGCCCGAGACGGTCGCGGCCGAGGTCACGCGGGCTGAGCAGGAGGCGCGCGCGCCGGCGCGGGTCGGGGGACGATTCGTGCGCGGCTTCATCACCGGCGAGAGCGAGGACATCGCCGGGCTGGCCGGCACGGTGACCGGCGACCTGTTCGTATTCGGCGACATCCGCGATGCGGTGCGCGAGGGCGGCCGGTGGGCTGCCGGAGAAGACGCCGATCATGTGATCCTCGGGCTTGCCGCCGCCGGTATCGTGGTGACGGCCGGCGTCTATGCGTCCGGTGGCGTCGGGGTGCCGGCGCGGCTTGGCGTCAGCGTCGTCAAGTCGGCCTACAAGGCGGGCCATGTCGGCGCAGGACTCGGGCGCTGGATGCGGCAGTCGGGGCGCGGCCTCGTCGAAACAGAGAAAGCCGGCGGCGCGATCAAGGCGGCGGTTCAGACCGGGCAGGCAGGTGCGCTGGTGCGGTTCGTCAAGGATGTCGGCCGTATCCGCTCAAGCGCCGGAACGCGCGCGGCCTTCGATGCGCTCAAGGTCGCGGACGGCCCGCGGGATGTCGCGCGCGCGGCGCGGCTGGCTGAAGCCCGTGGCGGCCAGACCCGCGCCATTCTCAAGGTGCTGGGACGCGGCGCGCTGGTGCTGGGCAGCGGCGCGTTCAGCCTGATGGGATGGCTGGCCGGCGCGATTCTGACGCTGTTCGGCTTCGTGGCCTCGATCAAGGCGATGACCGAGCGGCTGACGCGGGCCTTGTTTGCCGCCCGTGCCGCCCGGTAGATTGGCGCCTCCCGCAACGCGTGCAGCAATCCTTTCATGCCGACATTCTCATCCGGGCCGGTCGAGATCGCCTATCTCGACGAAGGCGAGGGCGATCCGGTCATCCTCATCCATGGCTTTGCCTCGTCCAAGGAAATCAATTGGGTGCAGCCCGGCTGGGTCCGCGCGCTGACCGCCGACGGGCGCCGTGTCATCGCGCTCGACAACCGCGGCCATGGCCACTCGGAGAAATTGTATGACCCGGCCGATTACGCCATCGAAACGATGGCCGACGACGTCATCGCGCTGATGGATCACCTGGCGCTGCCGCGCGCCGACGTCATGGGGTATTCGATGGGCGGGCGCATCACGACGTCGCTGGCGCTGCGCTATCCGGCGCGCGTGCGCGCCGCGATCATCGCCGGCCTCGGGCGCTCGCTGATTGCCGGCGGCGGCCCCGGCGAGAACGTCGCGCGGGCGCTGGAGGCGCCGACGCTCGCCGATGTGACCGACCGCGTGGGACGCACGTTCCGCATCTTCGCCGACCAGACCCGATCCGACCGCCACGCGCTCGCCGCCTGCATGCGCGGCTCGCGCCGGCTGTTCTCGCCCGAGGAACTCTTGCGCATCCATGTGCCGGTGCTGGTCGCGGTCGGCACCATTGACGACATCGCCGGCCCGGCGCGCGATATCGCCAGCCACATCGTGGGTGCGCAAGTGCTTGACATCCCCGGGCGCGATCACATGCGCGCGGTCGGCGACAAGGTCTACAAGGCGGGCGTCATGGCGTTTCTGGCGCAACGGCCGTGAAGTCAGGGTCCGATTGCGACCATCGCCGCACCAGCCATTGCGCGAGCGCAATGGCGAGCACGAAGGTGCTCAACCAGACCAGCCGCGCGCCATAACGCGGATGCGGGCCCGACAGGGCTCCGCACAGCACGGCGTTGCCGAGCAAGGCCAGCGCCGCCGTGCCGGCAAGCAACGTCGTCGTGTCGACGCGGCGTTTCCAGAATGCTCCCGCGATCATCGCCAGAATTCCCGCCATCGACAGATAGGCCACGGGAACATGCAGCGCGTTCACCGTTTCCAGATGCAGGCCGCCTTGCTGCTGGCGCGCGCTCCGCATCGGCTTGACCTGCGCCGGAACGAACCGCTCGATGGTGCCGTAGGTATGCCAGAGCCGGTTGTGCATACCTTCGCCGGTGGCCACCAGCGTCAGCTGGCGGGCGGACGCGCGCAAGGCTTCGGTGGCCTGCTTCAGCGGATCTTTCGCCGCCGCGTCGAGCACGATGGCGCGCATTTCATCGCCGAGCCCGGCGAACCGTCCGAGCTTGTCGAACACGCTGTGGCCCCAGAGGAAATCGTCGGCGGTGTCGGGAAGCGTCGCCCGGTACGGGCAGAGCGCGTAGGCCGTGCGGGGACAGGTCTTGTCGAGATAGGGCTTGACGGTGCCGTTCTCGAGCAGGCGGCCGAACAAAATGCCGTAGCCGCCCGGCGTCCATGCAAGCTTTCCCGACAGCGCGAAGTTGGTGGCCAGCAGGAGCGCCGCGCCGGCCAGCGCCGCCATGCTGGCCGCGGCCAGCCCGGAAGCCGACAGGTGTGGACGGATGAGCGGCCTCACCAGCCAGCCCGACACGCAAAGGCCGACCAGAAGCCCGAAGGTCGCGCTATGCGAGGCCGCCGCGAACATGGTGATGGCGCTCAGCGTTAGCCGTTCGGGCCAGGTCAGGTGGTGGTGCCGGACCGCCAGCAGGAAAACCGACAGTACGGCGAGGCCGACGAAGATGTCCGTCAGCAGTTGGCTTGCCAGCCAGGGCAACGCGGAGGTCAGGCAGACGGCCAGCCCGCTCGCGAGGCGCAGCGGAACGGAGTGGATGCCAAGCAGGCGCTGCGTGAGCAGCAGCACATAGGTAGCGGCGGCCGATTGCAGCGCGACGTTGATCCAGAAGTCCGAGTTCTCGCCGAGATGGAGAAACACCCCATAAACGGTGGAACGGCTGGGCACCAGATAGCCTTCATGCCAGCGCGCGAGGTAACCGCCGGTGTCGTATTGCAGCAGGGGATAGCCGTTCCACAGCGCCGGCCCGGCCAGAATCAGGAACAGGATCAGTGCGGCGGCGGCCAGCACCATGGCATCCTGCCGCGCCCATGAAGTATCCTTCGCTTGAGCGCTGGACAGCGTGTCGGACATTGCATTTTCCCCCGGCCGTCGGCTGCTGTAGCCTTATTCCGCAGGGTTGCCAAGGAGTTGCGCCGCTTGAAAATGGCTGGACTGGTGCTGCATTGCGAAAGATTTTCTGTGCTATAGGGAAAGCAGGAGCCAATTGCTGGATGACTTTTATGGACAATGCGCAAACCGAGGTGCGAACCTCCGTCCGCAAGCTCGATCCGGTCTGGGGACGGGTGCGCGATGAAGCCGAGGACATCGTCCGTCGCGAGCCTGAACTCGCGACCTTCATCTATGCGTCGGTGCTGCACCATCACACGCTGGAAGCCGCCGTCGCCCACCGCATCGCCGACCGTCTCGACCATGCGGCGCTGTCGGGCGATCTGATCCGGCAGGCCTACCAGGATGCGCTGCGCGACCAGCCCGACATCGGCAACGCGTTCCGCGCCGACCTGGTGGCGGTGTACGACCGCGATCCGGCGACCACGCGCTTCATCGACCCGCTGCTTTATTTCAAGGGCTTCCACGCCATCCAGACCCATCGCCTCGCGCACTGGCTGTGGGGACAGGGGCGCAAGGACTTCGCCTATTACCTGCAAAGCCGCTCGTCGTCGGTGTTCCAGACCGACATCCATCCCGCCGCGCGCATCGGCCGCGGCATCTTCCTCGACCACGCCACAGGCCTCGTCGTCGGCGAAACCGCGGTGATCGAGGATGACGTGTCGCTGCTGCACAGCGTGACGCTGGGCGGCACCGGCAAGCAGCACGAGGACCGTCATCCCAAGATCCGTCGCGGCGTGATGATCGGCGCCGGCGCAAAAATCCTCGGCAACATCGAGATCGGCCACTGCGCGCGCGTCGCCGCGGGCTCGGTGGTGCTGCGTGCGGTGCCCCACAACGTCACGGTGGCCGGCGTGCCGGCTCATGTGATCGGCGAGGCCGGTTGCGCCGAGCCGTCGCGCACCATGGATCAGATGCTCAACGCCACTGGACAATGAGCGCGCGTCCCGGCAAAAGTCGGCGGACGAATTGGGTTGCGGTCTTCATTCCATCCGTATCGGGATGATGGCGCGGGCAACGGAGCAGGAGTTCACCCGTGGACGTTCAGGAAGTCAGGAAGCTCGACGCCTATCTCAAGAAAGTGTTCGGCAACACGCGCATCCGCGTGGTGCCGCGCCCGAAGAAGGACGACTCCGCGGAAGTCTACATCGGCGAGGAATTCATCGGCGTGCTGTTCGTCGATGACGAGGACGACGACCGTTCCTACAACTTCCAGATGGCGATCCTGGAAACCGATCTCGACGAGATCTGACTTCGTCTCATTGGCCGCGTGGCCCGATCAGGCCGACCAGTCGCTCCAGGTTGGCGGCAAGGTCGCGCCAGTCCGCAAGCCACGCACGCGGAAATCGGAACGTCACGTCGGCGCCGGCGATGCGCCGCTCGCTCAGGCACATGCCGGGCGTTGCGGCGTCGCGCGAGCAGCGCGCCGCGAATGACGGTGCTGCGGCGCTGAACAGATCCTCATTGCGGTAGGGCGTGCCGTCGCGGAACGCGGTCGCGGTTAGGCCGTCGGGCGCGCGCGTTCCCTGTGCCTCCAGATAGCGCGGATAGATCGTCGCCAGCCGGTCCTCGGGCGACAGCGCGCCGTTGTGGGCGGCAAGCGTCACGAAGATGCGGTCGATGGCAGTTGGCTGTTCGTCGAGCGTGGCGGCGCTCGCGCGCGCGGGGCGTTCCGTCTCGCCAAGCCCCGGATAGAGGAAGACGAGGTCGACGCGCTCCTGCGGGCCGGTATGACGCTGCACCCGGACCCGGATGGCCCGCGGCGGAACGTTGAACAGCGTGCTGCCGACGGTGACCGGCAGGCGGTCGGGATCGCCGCCCGGTCCGCCCTGCCAGGTCGGCCACAGGATGTAGGCGATCAGCGCCAGCGCCGTGACGGCGATGAGCGCCGATGCCACCAGCGGCGCGGCATGCGGGCGCCGCGACATGGGGCGGGGCGGACGGGTGGAAGCCATTGGCGTGTCAGGTCGGCGGAACAGGGGAATCAACTGGCGGGATCATGCCTTGCCGGCATGTCGCGCGTTAACCGTTAATTAAGGATGAAGTGGCGGCGGCTGGCGGTATTTGCGACATCTCGGACGGACCTGACAATCAAGGCCTCTAATGTCGTCGCTGATTTCGCCCGAATCGCTGCAGTCGTTCCTTGCTCTCGGCGTCGGTTTTGCCGTGGCGGGCGCGCTGGCGAGCGGTTATCAGGCGCTGGTGCATCGGCCGGCCAGCTTCAGGCTGTTGCAGCGCGGGCCGGTGCCCTCGGCGTTCGCGGCGGTGCCGTTCCTGGTGTTCGCCGCGCCCTTCATCATCATGCGCAACACCTTGCGCGCACGGCAGGTGCAGCAGCGCCGCGCCGAGTTCGTCATGATGGCGACGATCCTCGCCGGCTTCTGGAGCCTGATGTCGGGCACCTTCGTGGTGTCGATGCTGCGCGTCGCCGGACTGGTCTGAGCGGGCTCGATTTTCCTCTCGCGCCTGTGGCATGGTGCGCGCTCCCGAAAGGAGAGCATGCATGGCCCTTTACGAGCTTGACGGGCAATCGCCCGAACTTCCCGATCAATGTTTTGTCGCCGACAGCGCCGCGCTGGTCGGCCGCGTCCGGCTGCATCGCGACGCCAGCATCTGGTTCGGCGTGGTGGCGCGCGGCGACAACGAATGGATCGAGATCGGCGAGGGCGCCAACGTGCAGGACAATTGCGTCATGCATACCGATCCGGGTTTTCCGCTTAGCGTGGGCGCGCGCTGCACCATCGGCCACAACGTCATCCTGCATGGCTGCAGCATCGGCGAACGCAGCCTGATCGGCATGGGCGCGGTGCTGATGAACGGCGTCAGGATCGGCCGCGACTGCATCGTCGGCGCCGGCGCCATCGTCACCGAGGGCAAGGAATTTCCCGACCGCTCGCTCATCATCGGCGCGCCGGCTAAGCTGGTGCGCAGCCTCGACGACAAGGCGGTGAATTTTCTGCCGGTGTCGGCGCAGGTCTACATCGACAACGGCCGCCGCTACGCCAAAGGCGTGCGCCGCATCGGCTGAATTCAGTGTCCCGCCAAAAGGGGTGCGGCCAGCCCTTGGGGAGGGCTGGCCGCGCGCGATCCGGTCTGGGACGGGGAGGGGTGGGGATGCGACCGGAGCGCGGGGGTTCCTGACGGTTACGTGGGGATCGGCTTACGGGCGGCGCGAGCTTGCGGTGGCAACCGCGGGCCGGTGATCGCCGAGCGAGACCCAGGCCATTTCATCGGACTGCGACTGGCGCTTGACGAAGCGGTAGCCGGTCTCGGTCCACGGCAGGACCTCTTCGGCCTGATTATCGAGCACGTATTCGCCCTTGTCGGTCTTGACCGTGAGCACGGCGTGGCCGTCGCCCTTCTTGTCGCGCACCACGGTGATGAGCAGCGCCGAGCGCGGCCAGCCGGCGTCGATCAGCTTCTTGCGCTTGAGAAGGACGTAGTCCTCGCAATCGCCGTAGCCGTCGGTGGGCAGGTCCCATTTCTCGACCACGCCCCAGTGCTCCATGTCGGTCATCGGCTTGATGTGTTCGTTGACCCAGCGGTTGACCCGCACGAGGTCGTTCCAGGCGGTCTGCGACAAGACGACGTCGCGCGCTTCCTGGCGGGCGCCTTTGCACTCGCTCCTGTAGTCCTGGCAGAACTGGATCCAGCCGATCGGCGCGCGCACGTCCTCGCCGATGGCGGCATAGGCATATTGCCGGGGTGGTTCGCGCATCGCCTCCGCCGACATCGCGGCGCTGGGCGCGATGAGGACGAGGACGCCGAGCGCCAGTCCCATTCCCGTTCCACGGATACGCAACATTGTGGCCCCCTGTCTCGATGGGGCCATGTTGCGCACGGAGCTTTTGCGCCGCCGCTAAGTTGGCAAAGTACAATTGAAGCAAATCAAAGTAATACTTGAGTTGAATTATCGTCGACGTTGAATCGAGTTTGAATAGAATTTGAAGTAAAACGATTTGAATAAAATTTTACACGTTAACCGGGAAGGGCCTGCGCCAGCGGATATTTGTGGGACCGGAGGAGAGCCCGTTAACGCTGGTGCAAGCAGAACGGAGCCGCCCGTGCCGCGCTGTAAGCGCTCCGGACCGGCCTGAAATGGCGGATTGGAGCGGCCGCGGCCGCTGCCGGCGTTTACCGGACGGTGAGGTTATCTTCGAGAGAGTCCGGATGCTGCAGCCGGGTGAACTCCACGGCGAAGCCGTCCTCGAGGTGGCGCATGACGCGGGCGGCGACCTTTCCGATCGTCACCACGGTGCCGACATCCGGGCGCTGGTCGGTGCCGATGGCGGCGCCCGACAGCGACATGTCGATGATCCGACAGGTCAGGTTGAGGCCGTTGGGCAGCACCAGGCGGCTGACCGGGTTGCGCGGCACCTGGCGCTCATGGCGGCGATCCTCAAGCAGGCCGAGGATGCCGCGGTTGGCCAGCCAGGTGAGCTGCGCCGCCAGCTTGTCGCGCTTGCGCGAGGTGGCGGCGATGGTCATGGCGAAGCCGTTGGGGATGATGCGGGTGATGACACCCTCAACGCGGCCGATGTGGTCGATGTAGGCCACGACCCGTTCCCCGAGCGTTCCGATTTCCGGGGCCAGCAGGGCGATGCCGCCCGGTGACATGTTGACGACCTGGCACGGGTATTCGCGGCGGTCCATCAGCATATAGCGGCCGAGCAGGTCGACCTTGACGCGTTGAAACCGCCGGCGCTCCTGGCTGGCCGGCAATAAGATCGGTTGTCGTTGCGCCAAAGCCATACCCATGCACCGTAGGAGGCGGAAGCGACCGCCCCACCGCAACCCTAGGCGGATATGGTTAATGGGATGTTAGGAGCCCGGTACCTGAAAATACTTGCCCGGCAATCATTTCGGATGCCCGGCGGACCCGCCGTCGGCCTGAAACAGGGTGATGCCGTGCGCCACGCGCCAGTGCCGCGCCTGCCGTCCGGGCCGGGGCGCCGGTTGACGGTTCAGGTAACGCCAGCCGGTCAGGCCGAGGCGGCGGAGTTTTTCCGTGGGATCGATGGCGGTCAGCGGCGCCAGCAGCCCGGCGACGGAGGCCATGCCGGCGGATTCGCCTTGCAGCGGCAGCAGCAGCAGTTCCAGCGCCAGCCGGCCTGATTGAGCGCCCTCCGGGCAGGCGGTCACGCCGGCGACCAGCGGCTGGCTTTCATTGGCGACGATCGTTATCAGTTCTTCGATCCGGCCGCGGCCGGCGCCGTCCCACAGGCTGGCGAAGCCCTCGCCCTTGAGGTCGCGGCCGAACAGCGCGCACACCCGCGTTCCCGCCATGCGGATCGGATGGCCGCGCCGGCCGTCACAGGCAAGGACGAAACTGTCGCCGAGCAGGCCACGGACCGGCCCGGGATCGAAATCGCGGCGCGACGGCGCGTCGGCGAGGCCGCGCGCGGCGTCCCAGTAGCGGAAGAAAGCCTGGCTTGCCGGATGTTTCATCGGTTCATTTCGGGATTGGTCCAACCGCGCGACGGGACAATTCTGTCACGTTTCAGGGCACTGTCCCTTGCCGTGGAAACGCCTGAACAGATCGGTGCAGGGATCGGGCCAGCAATCCTCGACCAGGGTTTGCGCGCGTTAAGGCTGAATCAATGATGGCATTGCCTTGCCGCCGCCGCCGATGGATAGGTTCCGCTCACCACACGTGAGCGCTGCTCCGATCTCCACCGGACGGCGCCAGACTTTTTCCGGGTCGCGGGGAGGGGTGGGGATGCCGGGTAAGCCGGCGGACACCCCGGCGGCAGGAATTTCAGGGAGGACATAAAAGTCCTCCCTTTTTTCTTTGCTTTTTTCTTTGCCTTTTTCTCTCCAGCCGATGGTCCTGCCGCTTGCATCGCCTGAGCCAAGCCGCCTAACTGGGCTTGTTGTTCCCACCCCAGTTCGGACCGGCCGTTGAATTCCCCGCCTCGCGAACCCCTGTTCAACCTTCCCGGAGCGCTCACGGCGCTCCTGGTGGTGCTGGCCGTCATTCACGGTCTGCGCCAGCTCATCTCCCCGGATCTGGACGAATGGGTCATATGGGCGTTTGGCTTCGTGCCGGCGCGCTTCGATGCCTCGCTATTGATGGGCGCGCGGTTTCCCGGCGGCGCCGGCGCCAAGGCGTGGAGCTTCGTCACCTATGCGCTGCTCCATGCCGACCTCAGTCACCTGGCCTTCAACGCGCTGTGGCTGCTGCCGTTCGGCAGCGCGGTGGCACGCCGTTTCGGGGCGGTGAGGTTCTACGTCTTCATGGTGGTGACCGCGGCGGCGGGCGCGGCCGCCCATCTTGTCAGCCATCTTCATGAGCTGGCGCCGATGGTGGGAATCTCGGCGGCGGTGTCGGGGGCCATGGCCGCGGCGATCCGCTTTGCCTTCGTGCGCGGCGGCTTCCTCGGCCTCCGCCGCGGCGACGCGGAACTGGCGGCTTATGTGCCCGCGCTACCCCTGATGGAATCGCTGCGCAATCCGCGCGTGGTCATCTTTCTTGCGGTCTGGTTCGGGATCAATCTTATCTTCGGAATTGGCTCGATTACTTTTGCCGGCGCGGTGCAGAGCATTGCCTGGCAGGCTCATATCGGCGGATTTGTCAGCGGATTGCTGCTGTTTTCACTGTTCGATCCGATCCCGCATTCGTCACAATAGATTGATGGTCAAGGTTAATTCCTGACCGGCAAGATGGTGGCGAATTGGCCGGCATCTTGCGATGATGCGCAATCACCTTGCGGCAAAAGTGAATTTGTCACATCCTTTTGCTTCGGACGAAGATTGCGCATCGACGCAACAACCACATGGGGGAAATGATGACAGTGCGATCCATTCTGGATTCCAAGGGCCATCACGTGGCCAGCATCGATCCCGATACCAAGATGGCGACAGCGGTGAAGGCGCTGGCGGAACGGCGGATCGGTGCGCTGCTGGTCATGGGCGACGGGCAGATCGAAGGCATCATTTCGGAACGCGACGTGGTGCGGGTGCTGGCCGAGCGCGGCGCCGGCGTGCTCGACGAAGCGGTCAAGGCCGTGATGACGCGAAAGGTCGTGACCTGCACCCGCTCCGACACGGTCGCCGCTGTGATGGAGATGATGACCTCGGGCAAGTTCCGCCACCTGCCGGTCATCGACAATGGCCGCGTGGTCGGCCTGGTGTCGATCGGCGACGTCGTGAAATACCGCGTCACCGAATATGAGCGCGAACAGGCGGCGCTGCGCGACTACATCAAGTCGGCCTGACCGCCCCGGCCATCAGGCCGCGCTTTCGCTGGAAGGCGAGGGCGTTGCCGTGCCGGGCGGTTCGTTCGTTGTCGGCGCGACGATGGCGATGGCTTCCTCAATCGAATCCATGTTGCGCTCGACGGCGCGCTTGCCAAGCGCGATGGCTTCCGCGGCGCGGTGAAACTCGAACCAGCCGATGCCGCCGATGCGCGGCGAGATCAGCACGTCGGGCGGATCGCCGGCGAGCCGCGCCCGCGTGATGCGGTCCTGCATGATATTGAAGGCCTCGGCCATCACCGTGGAGATGCCGGGTCGCGAACTATCGCCGAACAGCCGGCGCCTCAATGAGCGTTCCGGGGACAGCAGGTGGAAGCCGCGCCGTTTGGCCGGCGGGGGCGGCTCCGGCATGGCGAGTTCGGGCGCCGCGGCGCCATGGGCGGCGATGATGGCGCCATGGCCGAAGGTTTCCGTGCTCACATTGACGGCGATGACGATTTCCGCGCCGAGCGCGCGCGCCGCCGACACCGGCACCGGATTGACGAGGGCGCCATCGACCAGCCAGCGGCCGCCGACATCGACGGGCGCGAATATCCCCGGCAATGCGTAGGACGCGCGGATGGCGTCGCTGAGCCGGCCGTGGGTGAGCCAGATTTCATGGCCGGTCCGCACCTCGGTGGCGATGGCGGCGAATTTCATCGACAGGTCGTCGATCCGCGTCCGGCCCAGCGTGGTTTCGAGCTGGGCGGCGAGGCGACCACCACCGATCAGGCCGGAACCGTTGAAATTGAAATCGAGATAGCCAAAAATATTGCGCGGCTGCAGGCCGCGCGACCAGGCCTCGAAGGTGTCGAGTTGGCCGGCCGCGTAGCAGCCTCCGACCACGGCTCCGATCGAGGTGCCGACGATGATGTCGGGGACGATGCCGCGCGCGCACAGTCCGCGAATGATGCCGACATGGGCAAAGCCCCGCGCCGCGCCGCCGCCAAGCACAAGACCGACAACCGGCGGCCGGTGGTCGATCGATTCCCGGGATGATCCGCGGCCCTTCAACAGGTCCAGCACCTTCGGATTCCTCGCGTGGCTTCTTTTCAGTCGATCATAGACCCGGTTGCGTTGATCGGGACATCAGCCGGTTTGGTAGTCGATCCGATGCCGCGGGTGGCAGGGGACGGAATCTTCCGTGTCAATTGTGATCCCGTCAAGACGGCTCTTCGGTTGAGAAACCGGCGAAATGTTGCGGCGGTTCCCTTGTGTGGCCAGTTGAGGCTTGAATTTGCCGTCTTTTCAGTCAAAACCGGCAGCATGATCGAAGTTTTTCAAAAGAGCGCGATGCGGGGCGTCGCGCTGGTCGTGGCAATTGTGGCGGCGTCGAACATGGCGTTGTCGCCGGCGAGCGCCCAGCTGTTCGGCGAACAGCCGCCGCCGGTGCCGCCCGCCGCCGTGCCCAACGTGCCGACCGGCCCGGCCGTCAGCCTGGCGCCGCCATCGGGGCCGGGAATCGGGCCGGATTTTCCGTCGCCGCTCATGCCCGGCAGTCCCGGCATGAGCGCGCCGCTCGCGCCCGTCATCCCGGTCGGACAGGTCGTGCTCGCGCTCAGCGCGCGCTACGGCAAGGACCAGCCCACCATCGCCAACGGCCTCGTCTGGCGCGTCTACGGCGACAAGCCGGACGGCAACGGCGCCTTCAAGCTGGTGCGGGAGGACCGCACCGCCACGCCCAACATCGTGCTGGCGCCTGGCAACTATGTCGTGCACGCCAGTTTCGGGCTTTCCAGCGCGGTGCGTCCGGTGACGCTCAAGCAGGATACCGTGCGCGAGATCTTCGACCTGCCGGCGGGCGGCCTGCGCATCGAGGGCCGCGTCGGCACCAGCCGCATTCCGCCGGGCCAGATCACCTTCGATGTCTACAAGGGCAGCCAGTTCGACGCCACCGAGCGCGCGCCGGTGGCGCAGGCGGTTCCGGCCGGCGACGTCGCGGTGCTGCCGGAAGGCACCTATTACATCATCTCCAACTATGGCGACGCCAATTCGGTGGTGCGCTCCGACATTCGCGTGCAGGTCGGCAAGCTCACCGACATCACCGTGAGCCACCGCGCCGCCGCGATCACGCTCAAGCTGGTCAGCGACAAGGGCGGCGAGGCGCTCGCCAACACCGCATGGTCGGTGATCACCACGGGCGGCGACGTGATCAAGGAATCGACCGGCGCGTTCCCGCGCGTCGTGCTGGCGGAAGGCGAATACCGCGCCATCGCGCGCAACGAAGGCAAGACCTTCGAGCGCACTTTCAAGGTGGTGAACGGCGTCGACGGCGAGATCGAGGTGATGGCGCGCTAGCGGTTTTGCTTGCCGCCTACTTCGCCATCGCGCATTCTGCCCTGAACACGTCGAGGCAGGGGATTCGCGGAAATGGCACACGGCACGATGACACAACGTATCATGACACAGCGCATCATGACGACGGCGGTCGTGCTCGGTTTGGCCATGATCGGTTTGGCCGTGGTCGCCGCCTTGGCGCCGCCGGCGCAGGCCGCCGATGCGCAGAACGGCGAAAAGCTCGCCCAGCGCTGGTGTGTGTCATGTCACGTGGTGGGCCCGGGCCAGCGCGCGGCCAGCGCCGATACGCCGCCGTTTTCGGCGATCGCATCGCGCTCGGGTTTCACGGCGGCGGAAGTCGCGCTGTTCCTGCTGACGCCGCATCCGCGCATGCCCGACATGAACCTGTCGCGCGCCGAGGCCGCCGATCTCGCGGCCTACATCGCCGCGCAGCGCCGCTGATACGAAGCACGCGAACGCGTGGTGCGTCTGCCGGTCGTGGCGATTGGTAACCATCGGATGTTCTAAATCTGTCATATTCGCATTCGCGGCGCGTCCGCGCGGACAGCATTCAATTCCTCTTAACAAGTTGCGGACACCTTCCCCCGCAGTTTCCAAGCTGGCATGGGGGATTGTCATGACTGCCGTTTGCCTTCAGTCGTCTGGATTGTTGCGTGATGATCCGGCCATGGACATCGCCAATCTTCGCAAGAGGTGGCTGGCGGCGCGCCTCACGGACAGCGACCTTCCGCCCTATGAGGAGGTCATGCTCGGCAGCCTTGGCCGTCTTGCGGACCGCATTATCCTGCTGCAGTCAAAGGAGGACGGCTCGCCGTCGGTCATGCGCGCGGGAACGCTGGCCGGTCAGTGGATGAAGGGAGCAGACATCGCCTCGGGTCATGACATCATTCCCGACAGCAGGCGTGCGCTTCTCGAATCCTGGGATGCCGCCATCCGCGGCCGCGCCCCCTACCTCACGACCTCCTTTCAGGTGCGGGACGGCATGGTGGAAACCTATGATCTTTTTTCCCTGCCGCTCAGGAGCCGCTGGAGCAGGCATGTCGTCGCCGTCTATGTTCGAGAGCGGGGCGCGCGTTACAATCTCGTCAATTCGATCTTCGGCGCGACAGGCGATGGCATCGTCGCACTGGCCGCCCTGCGCGATACCGCCGGCGATGTTGTCGATTTCCAGGTCATGGATTTCAATGTGTCGACGACGCAACTGCTTGACCGTAACGCCGAGCATCTGCGCTGGAGCCGGCTTTCGGAGGAGGATCACGCGCTCTGCGGCGCAACCGCGATGGAGCATCTGCGCCAGGTCATGCGCAGTGGAACGTGGGAGCCATTCGAGATTTCGACGGCGGATGGCCGCTATCTTCGGATGAGCAATGCGGGAGTGGGCGATCTGCTTGCCGTGACGATCACCGATGTTACCGACATCAAGCGACGGGAGGAGTCGTTCCGCCTGCTGTTCGACAACAATCCGATGCCGATGTGGGTGTTTGATACCGCAACGCTTGGATTCCTCAGCGTAAACGACGCGACTGTCGCGCATTACGGCTACAGCCGAGATGAATTCCTCGGCATGCATCTGAGCGATCTGTGGCCGAAGGAAATGCGTGAATGCTATGCGTCGGAGATTGAAAGTCTTGGCGATTCATATTGCTTCAATCGCCAGCAGGTTCGGCGTGACGGCGAGACAATAGAGGTGCTGGCGTTTGGCCGTCGCATTTTGTTTGACGGCAGCCCGGCTTATCTTGTGGCCGCTCTCGATGTCACCGAGCAGAAAAAGACGGAAGCGCGCATCGCGCATCTCGCCCATCACGATGCGCTCACGGGTCTTCCCAACCGGATACTTTTCCGGCAGCGTCTGGATGAGGCGCTGGACCGCGACGCCGGCAGCATCGCGGTGCTGTGTATCGATCTTGACCAGTTCAAGGTTGTGAACGATACGTTCGGGCATTCTGTCGGCGACCGCGTGCTCGAGGTGGTGGCGGAACGGCTGCGTTCGGTTCTTGGCAGGACGCATCTGGCAGCCCGCTTCGGGGGCGATGAATTTGCCGCCATCGTGGAACGGGTAGGGGCGCCGAAAGGCGTCGCGGGGATCGCGGACGACATCATCAGGGTGTTGAGCGCTCCGTTCGAGATCGACGGCATCGAGCTGAATATCTGCGCCAGCGTCGGCATCGCGCTGGCGCCAGTCGACGGCCATACGACTGAAGAGCTGCTCCGCAATGCCGACATGGCGCTCTATCGGGCCAAGAACGAAGGCCGGGGAACATACCGGTTCTTCGAGAAGGCGATGGATAGCGCGATGCGTCAGCGGCGCGAAATCGAGCGGGATCTGCGCAAGGCTCTCGCCAATGGCGAACTCGAACTCTATTACCAGCCGCTGATCGATGTTTCCCGGTCGAAAGTGACCTGCTTCGAGGCGCTGCTGCGCTGGAAGCATCCCGAGAAGGGCATGATCTCCCCCGCGACCTTCATCCCGGTTGCCGAGGAAACCGGACTTATCGTTCCGATCGGCGAGTGGGTGCTGCGTCAGGCCTGCACGCAGGCGGTCCAATGGCCGCCATCGATCAAGGTGGCGGTCAATCTGTCGCCGGTGCAGTTTCGCGGCAGCGGCCTGGTGCGATCGGTGATCAGCGCGCTGGCATGCAGCGGGCTGCAGCCCGGCCGTCTCGAACTGGAGATTACCGAATCGGTGCTCCTGGCCGAGAGCGAGGCCAACCTGGCGATGCTGCGCAGCTTGCGCGAACTCGGTGCCAGCATCTCGCTCGATGATTTCGGCACCGGCTATTCGAGCCTGAGCTATCTGCGCAGCTTCTCATTCGACAAGATCAAGATCGACCGTTCTTTCGTCAACGAGATTGTCGAGCGCGCCGACTGCGGCGCCATTGTCCGCGCGGTCTCGGAACTTGGCCGTTGCCTGGGAGTCGTCACCACGGCCGAAGGTGTCGAAACGCCGGAACAGCTCGCATGTCTGCGCAAGGAAGGATGCACGGAAGTACAGGGATTCCTGTTCAGCCCGCCCCGCCCGGCGTCGGAAATCGCCGGTCTGCTGCATCATCTGCTTGAGACACTCGACGTCGCGGCATAGCCGTTGCCGCCATGGGTCCGCTAGAACGAGCGGACGATCTCCGCGAGCGCGGGACGTGGGCGGTCTTCCGGCGGCTCCTTGGCGCGGCCGATATGCACGAAGCCGGCGATCTTCTCATGCGGCGTCAGCCCCAGCGCGTCGAGCACCGTGCGGTCGTAGGCGAACCATTCCGACAGCCAGCACGCCGCGTAGCCGAGCGCGTGGGCGGCGGTCAGGAGATTCATGACGCTGGCGCCGGCTGACATCACCTGTTCCCACTCGGGGATCTTCACATGGGGCGCGGCGCGGCTCACCACCGCGATCACCAGCGGCGCCAGCAGGAATCGTTGCCCGGCTTCGTTGGCCTGTTCGGGCGTGGCGTCGGGATATTTCGTCATGTAGCCGTGCGCGATGACGGCGGCGGCCCGCGCGCGCGCCTCGCCCTCGAACACGATGAAGCGCCACGGCGCCAGCTTGCCATGGTCGGGCACGCGCGAGGCGATGGTCAGCAGCGTCTCCACCTCGGCGGTGGAAGGGCCGGGGCCGGTCATGTCCGCCGGCTTGACGGAACGGCGGGTCTTGAGCAGCGCGATGGTCTCGGATTCCATCTCAATGGCCCTTTCGCGGGGGATCAGGGACGCCTGAGGTCCGGCGCGATGGCCTCGCCCGCCAGCGCATCGAGCGCGGCTTCGATCGCCATCACGCTCTGGCCTTCCTTACCGAGGCGGCGCACCGAAACGGCGCGGGTTTCGGCTTCCTTCTTGCCGACCACCAGCAGGGCCGGGACCTTGGCCAGCGAATGCTCACGCACCTTGTAGTTGATCTTCTCGTTGCGCAGGTCGAGATCGACGCGCAGGCCGGCGCGCCGCGCCAGCTCGGTTACCTCGCGCGCGTAATCGTCGGCATCCGAGGTGATGGTGGCGACCACCGCCTGCACCGGCGCCAGCCACAGCGGGAAGTGGCCGGCGTGGTTCTCGATCAGGATGCCGAGGAAGCGCTCGAGCGAGCCGAAGATGGCGCGGTGGATCATCACCGGCGTTTTCTTGGCGCCGTCGGCGTCGATGTAGAACGCGCCGAACCGGCCCGGCAGGTTGAAGTCGACCTGCGTGGTGCCGCATTGCCAGTCGCGGCCGATGGCGTCGCGCAGCACGTACTCGAATTTCGGTCCGTAGAACGCGCCCTCGCCGGGGTTGATGCCGGTCTTGATCCGGTTCGACGAGGCCGCGATCTGCTCCAGCACGCCCGCCATCGCGGTCTCGGCGCGGTCCCACAGTTCGTCGGCGCCGACGCGCTTGTCGGGGCGCGTCGACAGCTTGACCACGATTTCCTCGAAACCGAAGTCCTTGTAGATCGACAGGATGAGATCGTTGATCTTGAGGCACTCGTCGGCGATCTGCTCCTCGGTACAAAACACATGGGCGTCGTCCTGCGTGAACGCGCGCACGCGCAACAGCCCGTGCAGCGCGCCGGACGGTTCGTAGCGGTGCACGGTGCCGAACTCGGCGATGCGGTAGGGCAGCTCGCGATACGAGCGCAGGCCGTGCTTGTAGATCTGCACATGGCCGGGGCAGTTCATCGGTTTCACCGCGAACCAGCGCTTGTCCTCCGCCTCGTCGCCGGCCGATTGCGCGCCGAACATGTTCTCGCGGTACCACTCCCAGTGGCCCGAGGTCTCCCACAGCGACTTGTCGAGCAGTTGCGGCGCGTTGACCTCCATGTAGCCGGCGGCGTTCTGGCGGCGGCGCATGTAGGCGATCAGGTTCTGGAACAGCGTCCAGCCCTTGGGATGCCAGAACACCACGCCGGGGCCTTCTTCCTGAAAGTGGAACAGGTCCAGCTCGCGGCCCAGCTTGCGGTGGTCGCGCTTCTCGGCCTCCTCGATCTGCTTGAGGTAGGCGTCGAGCTCCTCCTGCTTGGCGAAGGCGGTGCCGTAGATGCGGGTCAGCATCGGATTGCTGGAATTGCCGCGCCAGTAGGCGCCCGCCACCTTCATCAGCTTGAAGGCGGTGCCGACCTTGCCGACCGAGGTCATATGCGGGCCGCGGCAGAGGTCGAACCAGTCGCCCTGCTTGTAGATCTTGATCGGCTCGGTGCCGGGGATGGCCTCGACCAGCTCGACCTTGAAAGTCTCGCCCATGCCGTTGAACACGCGCTTGGTCTCCTCGCGCGACCACACCTCCCTGGTCAGGGGGCGGTCGCGGGCGATGATCTCGCGCATCTTCTTCTCGATCACCGGCAGGTCTTCCAGCGTGAACGGCTGCTCGCGATAGAAGTCGTAATAGAAACCGTTGTCGATGACCGGGCCGATGGTGACCTGGGTGCCGGGCCACAGTGCCTGCACCGCCTCGGCCAGCACGTGGGCGCAGTCGTGCCGAATCAGCTCCAGCGCGCGCGGGTCGTCGCGGTTGATGAACTCGATCCTGGCGTCGCGCTCGATGGAGGCGTCGAGATCGGCGAGCGCGCCGTCGACCACCATGGCCACGGTGCGCTTGGCCAGCGAGGGCGAAATGCCCCTGGCGATCTCAAGGCCGGTGATGTTGTCGGGGAATTCACGGCGCGCGCCGTCAGGGAAGGTCACTGCGACCATCGGATGCTCCTGTTGCTCACTCGCTGCCTACGAACGCAGGTAAGCGCGGCAATTTCATACACCACCATGCATTGTTGGCAAGGCCTCACGCGCTCCAGGCATGTATGCAAGGCCCGGAAATCGGCTATGCACGGAGGGCAATGACCCACCGTGCCGCGCTTATCGCCCTTCTGCTGGGAAACTTCCTCGTCGGCGTCACCGTGCTGGCGCCCGCCGGCATGCTCGCCGAACTGGCGCGCGGCCTCGCGGTCTCGGTGCCGCGCGCCGGGCTGCTCGTCACCTATGGCGCGGTGGTGCTGTGCGTCGGCTCGCCGCTGATGGCGTGGGCGACCAGCAGGCTCGACCGCCGGCTGCTGCTGGCGGGGACGGCCCTCGTCATAACGGTGGGGCACCTCGCCTCGGCGCTGGCGTCCGACTACGACACGCTGCTCATCCTGCGGCTGGCGATGCTGCCGGTGGTCGCCGTGTTCACGCCGCAGGCGGCGGGCACCGCGGCGGGGCTGGTCGCGGAGCGCGAGCGTCCGCGCGCCATCGCCTTCGTCTTCATCGGTTGGTCGGCCGCGATCGCGGTGGGGCTGATGGCCGTCGCCTTTCTCGCCGGACATGCCGGCTGGCAGGCGACCTACGCGGCGATCGGGATGCTCGGCGCGCTGTGCTTCGTGATGCTGGCCGTCGCGCTGCCGCGCGGATTGCGCGGCGAGGCAGTCGTGTTCTCGACGTGGACCGGACTGTTGCGCAACCGGCTGGTGCTGGTGCTGCTCGCGGTGACGGGGCTGCAACTGGGCGGGCAGTTCGTCGTGTTCCCCTTTCTTGGTCCGCTGCTCACGCACTTCATCGGCGCCGACAGCACCATGGTGGCGCTGTTCTTCGCCGTGTTTGGCGTGATGGGCCTGATCGGCAACGTGGTGGCGGCGCATCTGGTCGGCGGCTGGGGTCCATCGCGCACGGCGCTGTTCTTTATCGTCACGATGCTGGCCGGCGCCGTGCTGTGGACGCTCGGTGCCGGGGCGCTGGTGCCGATGATGCTCGGCAACGCGCTGTGGGGGCTGGGCTTCGCCGCGGTCAATTCGATGCAGCAGGCGCGGCTGGCGCTTGCTGCGCCGGCGATGGCGGGCGCCGCGATCGCGCTCAACACCTCGTGCATCTATATCGGACAGGGCGTGGGATCGGCGACCGGCGGCGCGCTCTACGCCCTCGGCTGGTTCTCCGCGATGGGTGTCATCGCGGTGGGGATGCTGGCATTGGCCGCGCTCGGTCTGCTGATAGCACGGCGGTAGCCAAATATTTTTTCGTGCCTCTCTCATGTTGGTAAACGGATTGCCAAGCGCCCGAAGCGTTGCCGATGCATCACAAGCGCCCGCATGAATTGAGCGCCGCCACACGCGATCGGACGCATCGCATGCGATCATCAACTTCGTGAGCGGCGCCGGTCGCTCCTGTCGGTGTCGAATGGGCAACGTTTGTTGCCGGCCGGCAACGGATGCAACCTGTCGTCTGCATATTCCGCTGACGCTGTCTGCGTGATGCGTTGCCGTGGCAGCGACGATCATGAATGACAAAGCGCGGCCTCGTCTTATTTCGGCCTGATTACGCTTTAAAGACCCAAGGGAAGGTTTCTAATCACCGCGGGGGAAACAATGATGCGTGCGCCGCTGCCAAGCTTGCGTCACCTTTTCAATTCAGCGACCAGAATTGCAGCCGGAGTGCTGGCCGTGATCGCGACGCTTGCTCCGGCCCTGGCCCAGCAGCAGCAGGTGCGCACCGCCGACCGCATCAACGCCAACACGCTGACGGTCATCTCCGGCAACGTCAACGGCACGTATCTCTCGATCGCCTACGATCTTTCCGCCGTGCTCGACGACGGCGACAACCTGCGCATCCTGCCGGTGATCGGCAAGGGCGGCGGGCAGAACGTCGTCGACGTGCGCTATCTTAAAGGCATCGATCTCGGCATCACGCAGGCGCCGCTGCTCGAGCAGTTGCGGCGCGCCGGCGGCCTCGGCGACATCCACGAGAAGATCGCCTACATCGCCAAGCTGTTCAACGAGGAGATGCACCTCGTCGTCCGCTCGGACATCACCTCGATCGAACAGCTGCAGGGCAAGAAGGTCAATTTCAGCGACGTCGGCAGCGGCACGCAGCTCTCGACGCGCAACATCTTCGCGCTGCTCGGGTTGAAGGTGGAGGAGGTCAATCTCGGCCAGGCCGACGCGTTCGAGGCGATGAAGCGCGGCGAGGTGGCGGCGACGGTGCTGATCGCCGGCAAGCCGGCAGGGGCGATGGCCAAGCTGAAGCTGACCGATGGCTTCCGCCTGCTGCCGGTGCCTTACGCCAAGGCATTGCAGCAATCCTACCTGCCGTCCGAGTTCGCCGCCGAGGAATATCCCGGCCTGATCGAGCCGGGCCAGAAGGTTCCCTCGATCGCGGTCAGCGCCATTCTCGTCGCCTACAACTGGCCGAAGGATACCGATCGCTACCAGCGCATCGCCAAGTTCATCAACGCGTTCTTCCCGCGCGTGCAGGCCGGCGATTTCAGCAAGGCGCCGCGCCACCCCAAGTGGCGCGAGATCAACCTCACGGCGGTGGTGCCGGGGTGGAATCGCTTTCCGGCCGCCGAGGATTGGCTGCAGAGGACGCGCGCGCAAGCCTCGAGCGGCCGCGAGAACTTCCAGAAGTTTCTCGAGACGCGGCAGAAGCCGAGTGACGCGACGGCGATGTCGGCCGCCGAACGCACGCGGCTGTTCGAGGAATTCGAGAAGTGGAACCAGTTGCGCGCCACCAACCGGTGACGGCCGCGTTCAAGCCGTCAAGCTGAAACCATAACAACAATCGGGCATGAAGCAGCCAATGTGAGGGGGTAGGACGCCATGAGTTTTCCCAAGCGACCGGACGATGCCGTCCCGGCCGGCCACGTCAGAAACAGCAGGCCGCGCGTTGTCGAGGAAGACGATCCGCCGCCGCTGCCGTCGCGCCGGGCCGATTGGGAGTCGCCCGCCGACAGGCGCGCGGGCGATGGCGCCAAGCCTCCGCAATGGCGCGCGCTCGATCCGATGCCGGTTCCGCCGTTGCCGCCGCTCGATCTGACCGGACGGGGACGGCTGCTGGGCATCGTGATGCGCCTGGTCGTCGTCGCCGTGGGAGCCGGCGCCATTGGCGCGGGTGGGCTGGTGCTGATGCGCACCGACTTCGACAGCTTGCTGGACATGCTGCGCGGCAATCGCGCCACGCCGGCCGCGGTGGCGTCCGCGCCGCGCCTTGCCGTGCGCAATCAGGTCGCGGCGGTCAATGAGCGCATCGGTCTCGGGGTCGCCGTCGAGCCGATGACGCCGGGGATGAGCGTCGTCATCGTCGGCCTGCCAGGCGGATCGCAGATCACGGCCGGCCAGCCGTCCGGCACGCTGGGCTGGCGTCTGCCGGTGCAGGATCTTGCCGATGTCCGGATCATCCCGCCGCGCGATTTCGCCGGTGCCGTCGAGCTGATGGTCGATCTGCGCAGGGCCGATGAAGCCGTCGTCGACCGCCGCGGCGTGCAACTCGAATGGCGCGCGGCGGCGGTGGCGCAGCCGCAGGCTCCGTCCGCGGCGCTGACGCCGCCGGCCGAGAAAGCTCCCGCCGCCGCGCCTGCGCCTGCGCCACGCGAGGCCTTCGCGGCGGTTCCTCCCGCCGACAAGGCGACCGACGACGAGATGGAAAGCCTCATCAAGCGCGGCGAGGAGTTCGTCCACCAGGGCGATTTCGCCTCGGCGCGGCTGCTCTTGCAGCGCGCCGCCGAGATGCGCCACGCCGGCGCGGCGCTGGCCCTGGGCGCGACCTACGATCCGGTGGTGCTCAAGAGGCTCGGCGTCGTCGGCACGGTGGCCGATCCGGCGCGGGCGCGGCAATGGTATGCGCGCGCGGTCGAATACGGCTCGACGGAAGCCTCGCGCCGACTCGACATCCTGGCCCAGGAAAGCCGCTGATCGCGGGAAGGGGATTCAGGCCGGATCGGCGTTGACGCCGCGCCAGCGGCCGTAGCGCCACGGCAGATACCAGCGCGCGCGCGACGATAGCGCGGCGGGCACGTTGTCGATGCCGGACGTGCCCCAGGGATGGCAGCGCAACAGCCGCGCCAGCGTCATCCAGCCGCCGGCCCATAGGCCGTGGCGGACCAGTGCCTCGTCGGAGTAATGCGAGCAGGTCGGCAGGTGGCGGCAATGAAAGCCGATCAACGGCGACAGGCTGTGGCGGTAAAGCCAGATCAGCGCCCGGCCGGCGTTGCGCGGCAGCATGACAAGGAAATCACCTATCATCGGCTTTTCCGGGTCCCTGGGGCCCCGCGTCCTGGGCCAATGGGCGTCACGCCGGCTGTGACGACAGCGCCGCCCGCCTGGCCTCGATCTTGTCGATGGCGTCGACCACGGCGTCGAAGGTCAGCAGGGTCGAGGCGTGCCGCGCCTTGTAGTCGCGCACCGGCTCGAGCACCGCGATGTCGGCCCATTTGCCCTGCGGCGGCGGTCCGTTTTCCTTGAGCATGCGCCGCACGGTGTCGCGCAAGGTCCGCAGTTCGGCGGCCTCCGAGCCGACGATGTGATTCGCCATGATCGACGACGAGGCCTGGCCGAGCGCGCAGGCCTTCACCTCGTGGGCGAAGTCCGACACCACGGGCCCGTCCATCTTGAGGTCGACGGTTACCGTCGAGCCGCACAGCTTGGAGAGCGCGGTGGCGCTGGCGTCGGGCGAGGCGAGGCGTCCCAGCCGGGGGATGTTGCCGGCGAGTTCCAGAATGCGCTTGTTGTAGACGTCATTGAGCATGGGTTTGTCTTGGGATTTATCTCGGTTTGTCTTTAGGTTTGTCTTGGCCTGGCTCGTGGCGCCTGGCGAGCGGCACCCCGGAAAAAAGAGTGATCCCGGATTTGCCGGTTGACACCGTTACACTATATAATGCCTGAACGCTCTCGCGAAAGCCGCCTGTCGGCGATGCTCAAGCGGAAGGAAAACTTCAATCCCGCCAGCCTGTTATGGGCTGACCCCGATGATTGGCGGCGTCCCCGGCCAAAGGGTCGGCACGGCTGCCCGGTGACACATCCGGCCGCAATGATCGGCCGGTCGAACGGAGAGTCGGAAATGGACGCAGTAATCAAGCCCTTGCGGGCGCAGCTTTCCCTCGATCCCCACGGCGCAGCCGACCGCCTGCTGCCCGGGCTGCCGCGCCCGACGCGCGCCGAGGCCGAGGCGGCGGTGCGCACGCTGCTCGGCTACATCGGCGAGAGCCCCGACCGCGAAGGCCTCATCGACACGCCGCGCCGCGTGGTCGAAGCCTATGACGAGCTGTTCCGCGGCTATAACGAAGATCCCGTCGAGTTGCTCGACCGCACCTTCGGCGAAACCGCCGGCTATGACGATTTCGTGCTGATCCGCGACATCGCCTTCAACTCGCACTGCGAACATCACATGATGCCGTTCTATGGCAAGGCGCACGTCGCCTATGCGCCGGTTGATCGCGTCGTGGGATTGTCGAAGCTGGCGCGGTTGGTCGATGTGTTCGCGCTGCGGCTGCAGACCCAGGAGCACCTCACCGGACAGATCGCGGCCGCCATCGAGGCCACGCTCAGGCCGCGCGGCGTCGCCGTGCTGGTCGAGGCCGAGCATACCTGCATGTCGGTGCGCGGCGTCGCCAAGCAGGGGGCGCTCACCGTGACGACGCGCTTCACCGGCCTGTTCCGGGACGACCGCGAAACCCAGGCGCGGTTCCTCGACCTGGTGCGCGCGGGAGCGCGCTGACCAGAGCCGGCGCCCCGGTGGCGCTTGCACGCCGCCGCGGGGGAATGACCATGGCCACCACCGATGCTTCCTCGCCTTCCGATGTTCGTGACATCGAGGAAGGCCTGACGTTCCGTCCCAAGTTCGACGCCGCGGGACTTCTCACCTGCGTCACCATCGACGCCGGCAGCGGCGAGGTGCTGATGCTGGCGCACATGAACGACGAGGCGCTGCGCCGCACGCTGGCGACCGGAGAGGCGTGGTATTTCAGCCGCTCGCGGAAAGCCCTGTGGCGCAAGGGCGAAAGCTCGGGCCATGTCCAGCGCGTGATCGAGATGCGCACCGACTGCGATCAGGACGCGGTGGTGCTGCGGGTCGAGCAGGCCGGCGCGGGCGCCTGCCACACCGGGCGGCGCTCGTGCTTCTACCGCAAGGTGGAGGCGGACGGGACCGGCGCGCGGCTCTCGTTCGTCGACGGCGACAGGGCGTTCGATCCCGCGTCCGTCTACCGCAAGTAATCAGAAAAAGCTCACGCCGGCCGCATGCGGATGAATACCTGGCGGACGCATTCGGCCACCAGCGCGTCGTGCTGATTGAAGGCGCGGTGATGGAGGTCGACGATGCCGGCGTCCGGCCGCGACCGCGAGGGCCGTTTGGCCACGATCTCGGTGGTGCAGTGGATGGTGTCGTTCTCGAACAGCGGATGCGGGAACTTCACGTTTGTCATGCCGAGATTGGCGATGGTGGTGCCGGTGGTGATGTCGGTGATCGAGATGCCGATCATCAGGCCGAGCGTGAACAGCGAGTTCATCAGCGGCTGGCCCCACTCGGTTTCATCCTGACAGAACTGCCGGTCGATGTGCAGCGGCTGCGGGTTGAGCGTCATGTTGGAAAACAGCATGTTGTCCATCTGCGTCACGGTGCGCGTGAGCCGATGGCGGAACACCTCGCCGGGCACGAAATCCTCGAAATAGAGCCCGCCGCGTGGATGGCGCTGCGGGGCGGCGGGCTGGTTGGCGGCGTTCATCAGCGCGTGATGCGGGCCTGGAGGGACTGCGTCTTAACCTTCCGTTTACCATAAACGTTAACACTCGGCAGTGTCCGGAATACCCAGGGGGCGGCCAAGGGCTCTCTCGGGAGTGGGGCGTTTTTGAAACCCAGGCTCTCGAACAAGCCCAGGACGATTGAGGCCAGCAACATGGCGGTCGATACAGCCGGTACCGCAACGGGTCTGACGCCCGCCCGCCTGCAGATCACCGGCGCGATCCGGCAGGCGTCGAGTTCGACCGGCATCAGCTTCGAGTACCTGCTGGCCGCGGCCAAGATCGAATCGAACCTCAATCCGGCGGCGTCGGCCTCGACCTCGTCGGCGCGCGGGCTCTATCAGTTCATCGAGCAGACCTGGCTCGGCACGGTCAAGGAAGCCGGGGCCGCGCTCGGTTATGGCCAGTATGCCTCCGCCATCACCCGATCGGCCTCCGGCCGCTACTCGGTGAGCGATCCGGCGATGCGCCAGGAGATCCTCAAGCTGCGCGACGATCCGGTGGCCAGCGCCGCCATGGCCGGCGTGCTGACGCGCTCCAACGGCACCAAGCTTGCCGCCTCGCTGGGACGCGAGCCGACCAATGGCGAACTCTATATCGCGCATTTCCTCGGCGTCGGCGGCGCCGCGCGGCTGATCGAGCGCGCCGAAAGCACGCCGTGGACCAGTGCCGCGGCGTTGTTTCCGGGAGCGGCCTCCGCCAACCGCTCGATCTTCTACGACCGTTCGGGACGCGCGCGCGGCGCCGGCGAGGTCTACGGCGTGCTCACCGGACGCTATGCCAGCGCCGCCAATTCGCTGGCCACGCAAACCGCGCTGGCCGCGATGAAATCGCAAACGGCCGCGGCTGCCGAGGTGAGCGTCAATGCCGTCTTCCTCGCGGCATTTCCGCCGGCGGGCGCCAACGCGGCAAATCCCGCCACGGGATCGGCGCCGCTTGCCCTGGTGCCGACGACGCTCGCCAGTTCCACGACCGAGGCGCCGATGTTCCGCACGCTGTTTCAGGGCGGCGACCGGACGCAGCCGGTCTCGCCCGCCGTCCGGCAGCTATGGCAACCGGCGGCGGCGGGAAGCCCGGACAGCCGCGTGGCGCGCGGCTTCGATCTCTTCAGCGACCCCAGCGGCCGCTTCAGCGGCTGATTCCGCCGTTAACGAAACGGCAATCAATCCAAACGTTTATGGTGAACGCTTTGTTAAGCCTCGGCGCTTAGCATGGGAACAACCGGCAAGCCTTGCGGATGCAAGACAGGCCGATCTCGTTCCAGGGTAGCGTTTCGCCGGCAGAACCAATGATCGTTCGGCACTTCCTCAGTTGGGTTCGGACCGCCTCCGCCGGCGAACGGGCGGAAGCCACGCATGCGCTGGCGCGCGCCTGGCTGATCTCCGACCTGTCGGACGACGACCGCGCCGCCGCCGAAGGCGCGCTCCTGATGCTGCTTGACGATGCCTCGCCGCTGGTGCGCCAGGCCATGGCCGAGGTGTTTGCCGCGAGCGCCGACGCACCTCCCGCCATCGTGCACGCGCTGGCCGCCGATCAGCCCTCGGTGGCGCTGCCTGTGATCGAATTCTCGCCATTGCTGATCGACACCGATCTGGTCGATCTGGTCGCCACGGCGGCAACCGACCTGCAATGCGCCGTGGCGCGCCGGCATCTGCTGCCGGTGGCGGTCGCCGCGGCGGTTGCTGAGGTGGCGGGCCCGGAGGCCTGCCTTGAACTTCTGGAAAATCCCGGCGCGGAGCTTGCCGAATTCTCGCTGCGCCGCATCGTCGAGCGCCATGGCCACCTGGCCGCCATCCGCGAGGCGCTGATCGTGCGCGACGATCTGCCGGCGCCGGTTCGTCTGGTGCTGATGGAACGGACGGCGGACGTGCTGACGCGCTTCGTGGTGGCGTGCAACTGGCTCTCCAGCGAGCGTGCCGAGCGTGCCGCCGCCGATGCGCGGTCGCGTTCGCTCATGACCATCGCCGCTGTCGCCGTGCGCGGGACCGACATCGCAGGCCTGGTCCATCACCTGCATGAAGCCGGACAGCTCACGCCGGCGCTGGTGCTGCGGGCGCTCTTGTCGGGCAACATGGCGATGTTCGAGCAGGCGTTGATCGAACTGACGGGACTGCCGCCGGAGCGTGTCGGCGCCATGGTGATGGAGCGCGGCGGCACCAGCCTGAAGGCGCTGATGACGCGCGCCGGATTTCCCGAAGGGACCATCCTGGCGTTCCGCGCGGCGCTTTCCGCGCTGCACGAGATCGGCTTTGCCGGAACGGTTGGCGGTGTAACGCGGCTGCGGCGCACGATGGTCGAGCGCGTGCTGACGGCTTGCGAGGATGCGCCGGCCGCGGACGCCGAGCCGCTCTTGATCCTGCTGCGGCGGTTTGCCACCGAGGCCGCGCGCGAGGAGGCCCGGCTCTATTGCGACGAGCTGGTGGCCGAGGAAAATCCCGTGCCGGAAGCCTGCGGCCAGCTCGCGGCGTGAGCGCAGGGCTTCAGGCGCTGTAATTTTTCAGGGCAGATAAAGCGTTCACCCGGCCGGCGCGAGGCTCGGCGCCAGGATGGCTTCGAGATGCTCGGGGCGATCGCGGTTGATGTGGGCGAGGTATTCGTCGGCGATGCCGCGCAGGCGGCGGCTCAGCGTCTCGGCGACGTTGACGGCGTTGATGCGGTCATGCTCGCGCACGATGGCGAGGATCGCCTGGATGTGGTTGGCGATGAGGTCGGTCGGCACGTCCTGCAGCACCGGCGCGTGATCGATGATGCGGCACAGGCTTTCGGCGGCGATCGCCGCGGCCGGATAGCCGTAGGTGCCACCGGCGCCCTTGATGTCATGGGCGGCGCGATAAAGCGCGCCGCTGTGCTCGGGGGTGAAGCCGGCACGCAGCACGGTTTCATGGGCGGCGGCGAGGCGGTCGCATTCGACATTCATCCAGTCGTCGAACTGCACCGAGAGTTTCTGCAGCGCGTGTTCGGCGCGCGCCACCGGATCGTCGCGGTCGCCCTGGGCGGCGCGGCGCACATAGGCGCCTAGCCGGTTGGGCGGCGTGATGACCTGATGGTCGGCGAAGGTGGCGACCTGGGGCTGTTCCGCCTTGCTGCTGGATTTCTTCGCGGTCATGGTCCGCTTCCTTTATCGCGTGCCGGAAATTCTCCGGATCTTGCTAGCCAGCGACCCGCGCCTTTTCGAGCAGGGCTGGCTGCTGGATGACTTCGGCCTTGCCGCCGACGCGGCGTTCGGGCCCGACATAGGCATTGCCGACGCTGCGGCGGCGGTCGGGGCCGAAATAGGTCTTGGTCTTGATGAACGGGCGTGGATTGGCAACCACGTTGAGGATGCGCTGATAGAGACCCTTGGCCGAGATCGGCTTGGCGAGGAATTCGGTGACGCCGGCATCGCGCGCCATCATCACCCGGCGCTTCTCCGAATGCCCGGTCAGCATGATGATCGGCACGTAGGGATTGGCGTTGGCGCCGGGCTGGCGGATCATCTGCGCGAGTTCCAGCCCGTCGAAGATCGGCATCGCCCAGTCGGTGATGACGATGTCCGGAACGTAATGGCTGAACATCTCAAGCGCGTTGGCGCCGTCATCGGCCTCGTAAACCTCGCGCGCGCCGAAGCTGTGCAGCAGCGTGCGCAGGATGCGCCGCATGTGGGCGTTGTCGTCGCTGACGAGAAACCGCAGCTTGTTGAAGTCGATTCGGAACATGGAGCGGCTCGCGAGGGGCCAGGGGCAATATACCTCGCGTTAACCATAGCGGCGGCGTGTTAACAAACCGTTGCCGGGCGGGGCTCGGGTTAATAGCCGAACTGCTCGCTCAGGATGCGCTCTTCCAGGCTGTGGCCGGGGTCGAACAGCATTTTCAGGGAGAGCGAACGGTCGGAAGTCACCGTGACCCGGCTGACGTCGCGGGCCTCGTCATGGTCGGCGACCGCGGCCACCGGCCGCTTGTCGCCTTCCAGCACCTCGATGACCACCTGGGCGCTGTTGGGCAACAGCGCGCCGCGCCAGCGCCGCGGCCGGAACGGGCTGATCGGGGTGAGCGCCAGAAGCTGGGCGTGGATCGGCAGGATTGGTCCCTGCGCCGACAGGTTGTAGGCGGTGGAGCCGGCGGGCGTCGCCACCATGACGCCGTCGGCCACAAGCTCGGCCATGCGTTCGCGGCCGTCGACCAGGATGCGCAGCCGCGCCGCCTGGTGGGTCTGGCGGAACAGGGCGACCTCGTTGATGGCGTGGTGGCGGTGCTCGATGCCGTGGATGTCGGTGGCGCGCATCAGCAGCGGATGGATGATCGTGACCTTGGCGGCGGCCAGCCGGGCAAGCAGGTCGTCCTCGGAATATTCGTTCATGAGGAAGCCGACCGTGCCGCGGTGCATGCCATAGATCGGCGTGTTCGAATTCAGCCGGCGGTGCAGCGTCTGCAGCATCAGGCCGTCGCCACCGAGCGCGACAATGACGTCGGCATTTTCCGGCGCGGCATTGCCATAGCGCCGGATCAGCGCCTCCTGGGCCTCGCGCGCCTCCGGGCTGGGGCTCGCAACGAAGGCGATTCGCTCATATGCTTTGGGGGTGGTCATTTGAAAAACGCGGGGGTTCCCGAAGCTCACGCGCGACAGGAACGGATACCATGCAGCGCGCCATCCTCGTCTATACGACGTTTTCCACCGTTGTCGAGGCGGAACGGGTGGGCGAGGCGCTGGTGGAGGCGCGACTTGCGGCTTGCGTTAACATCCTGCCGGGCATGATTTCGCATTACCGCTGGGAGGGCGAGATCGCGCGTGCGGAGGAGGCCGTGATGCTGGTCAAGACCCGCGCCGAGTTGGGCGAGGACGTGCGCGCCGCGATCCGCGCCCTGCATTCCTACGCCACGCCGATGATCGCGGTGATCCCGCTCGCGAGCATGGATGGCGACACGCTCGCATGGCTGATGGCGGCGACGGAGCGGGGGGAGCCTGCAACCTGACAGCCTGTTCACGTTGATGAATTGGGGTTGTCATTGCGTTTCAGGCTGTATTCAGCAGGTCGGGTCCAGGATTTGCGGGTGATCAGGCGGACAAGCCCGGATGACGGGCTCGCCGCAGTTCCGCACAGAAAGGATTCCCGTGATGTTGAAGAAACTCTCCGCTGTCATGATTGCGGCCGCATTCATGACCTCGCCTGTGCTGGCGGCCAGCGACACGTATTCGGCCACGCCTCCCGCAACCCAGACCGCGCCGTCGAAGAGCGCCACCAATGCGATGGCCAAGACGACGGCCAAGGCCAAGGTCACGAAGAAGAAGGTACGGCATGTCCGCGCCCACAAGACGATGAAGCATCACAAGATGCCTTCCAAGCCTGTTGGCTAGGGCATGATCCGAATCAAACGGCCCGCGGTCGCTGCATCGACCGCGGGCCGTTCTTTTTTGGAATCAGAACTTGACGCCGGCCTTGGCCATGAAGGTGCGGCCGGGCAGCGGGTAGGCGTTGTAGACGCCGGGCGTGAACGCGCTGGCGATGCCGTAATCGTAGTACAGCACGTCGAACACGTTGTTGACCGCGAACGACCAGAACATCTTGTCGTATTCGCCGCTCACCTTGAGATCTAGCGTGGCGTTGGCCGGGATGAGCGGCTGGACGTTGCGCTGGTCGTTATCGAGGCGGCGCTCGCCCCAGTAGCGGACATTGGCGTCGACCACGAAATACTTCTGCCAGACATCCCAGGAGACGCCGGCGTTGGCGGTCACGCGCGAGACCAGCGGAATGTCGTTGCCGGCGAACGGGCCTTCGCGGAAGAACGCCCGCATGTAGGTGAAGCTGCCGCGCAGCCGCACCGAATCGCTCACCCGGTAGCTCGCGTTGGTCTCGCTGCCGTAGCGCCGGGTGGGATCGAGGTTGTAGTTGTACATGTCCACCGGGTTGTAGTGGATCTCGTTCTCCAGCCACATGTCGAACAGGCTGGACTGGATTTCCAGCGGGCCGCGCGAGAATCGGATGCCGGCTTCGAAGTCGTGCGAGGTCTGCGTCTTGAGCGCGAAGTTCTGCGGAATCGGCGCCCAGAAATTGTTGGGATCGTAGGCCGGGCCGGTGAAGATGCGCTCGTCGACATTGGGCGTGCGGAAGGCGCGCGCCGCGCGTCCGAACAGCGCGACGCTGGCGTTGAGGCGGTGCTCGACGCCGACATGCAGGGCATGCTGCCATTCGTCGGTATTGAGCGGCGTGGCCTGCGCGCTGGAATAGAACAGCGGCGCCGGCGCCGTCGCATCGTAGCGGTCGCGCGCGGAAAGGCCGATCCATTGCAGCCGTCCGCCATAGGAGACGTCGGTGCTGGGCAGCACGCCGAGCGTCTGCTGCCAGTAAACGGCCGCCGACTGCTGGTTGAGATCGAAGGCATGGATCGGCGCCTGGCCCTTGAACTGGCTGCGGTCCGAATTGTAGATGGCGTCGTAGTAGTCGAACCCGGTCAGGACGTTCGAGCGCATGCCGAACATCTCGCCCTTGAGGCTCAGGCGCGGCGTGATCGACCACGTGGTGAGCGTGGTGTCGACGTAGCTTGCTCCACCGAACGGATCGGCGGGGTCGCCGAAATAGCCGGCCTGCTGCTTCTTGTTGCGCACGCCGCCGTCAACCAGAAACTCGGCGCCGGCCCACAGCTTCTGCGTGATGCCGGTGGTGATGTTGAAGCCCTGCTTGTCGCCGTAATCGAACGGCGACGAGGTGCCGCGCCGGTCGGTGGCGAGCTGGTTGACGCCATTGAGGTAGTACGAAGTCGAGCGGCCGCCGGGCAGGCCGAGATGCTGGTCGTCGCCGGACAGGTTGAGGAACGCGCTGAAATCGCCCGTGGTGTAGCGCACCTCGCCGGTGCCGTTGCGCTGGCGCAACGCGTTGTTGTCGCGATAGCCGTCCGAATTGACCGCGTTGCCGAACGCCGCGGCCGAGTAGGGGCCCGACGAGGTGCTGGCCGAGATGTTGCCTTCGCGCTGGCCATAGGAGCCGGCGCCGGCCTCGATGCGCAGCGAGGGCGGCAGGTTGGCGCCGCTCTTGGTGACGATGTTGATGACGCCGCCGACGGCATTGTCGCCGTACAGCACGGCGCCGCTGTTGCCGCGCGTGATCTCGATGCGCTCGATGGCGTTGCGCGGCAGCGTGCTCAGATCGACGCCGGCGAGGTCGAGGTCGTTGAGGCGGCGGCCGTTGATCAGGATCAGCGTATTGGCAGTGGCGAAGGCGCCGAAGCCGCGCACGTCGACCGCGCTCATCGCGCCGTTGACGCCGCCGAACAGGTTCGTCGTCTGCACGCCGGCCTTGGTCGCCAGGACATCCTGGATGGTCTGGCCCGGCGCCTTCTCGATTTCTTCCGAATTGATGATGGTCGTCGAAGCGCCGACGATGCCCTCATCGAGCCGGGTGGAGTTCGCCGAGATGGTGACCGGCGGAAGCTCGATCGGCTCCGCCCGGGCTGGCGTTACGGCGCAGGCGCCGGTCAGCAGGATGAGCCCGATGGCCGTTCGCGACGCGAGGGGAGACTGGGGGCAGGGGATGAAGGCAGGCATGACGCTCTCCGACGGTGAAGTACGGAGGGTTCGCTGCCGAGGGACACCATTTCCATCAGCTTTGACCCGGGAACGGGCCACCGGCCAGCCCTCCGCAACGGTTGCTTCCAAAGTCACCGCTGCGGAAAACCGCCCCGATCGCACGCCCCGCGCGACGGAAGGATGACCGGAACAGGCAGGTTTCCTGGCTTGCGGGTCGTGGCTCTCGTCCGCCTTCCCACATGCACCGTTGCCGGGCATGCAGTGGCCTGATGGACGACAACTCACCGCTTACAGTTGCGGGGGCAGCCTCGGTTTGGCTTCCGTCATGTACGAAAACGGAAGCGACACCGAATTCCCTCATAGCCGGCCTTGCGGCCGGACCTGTGCCGTATGGAACAATCAAACGGCTCGAAAGAGCCTTGTCAATGACGGATTGACGCCGCAGCGCGGGACGCCGAAATTGCGTGCCGGAGTGTGGCGGCCGGGAAACGCTCGGGCGTTTTTTGGCAAGACGGGAGCTCGAATTGCGCGACATCGCCCGCATACTGGCGGCGGCCATGCTCATCGCCGGCCTGGCGGGGCTTGCCGCCTGCGCGACGCCGGAGCCCGCGGAAGTGGCGTTTTCCGTGCCGCGCGGCGGGCCGCAGCCATTTCCCGCCAACTACCGCGCCGAGCTGCTGATTTTCCTGCGCAGCTATCTCAACGATCCGACCGGGGTGCGCGAGGCCATGATCGCCGGGCCGGTGACGCGGCTGTTTGGAGGGTACGAGCGCTACATTGTCTGTTTGCGCTACAACGCGCGCAACCTGTCGGGCGGCTACACCGGCGCCTCCGACCGCATGGCGACCTATCTCGACGGCCGATTCGACCGTCTGGTGGAGACTGCGCGCGAATATTGCTCCGGTGCCGCTTACGTGCCATTCCCGGAGCTGGAGAAGTTCAGGCGCTGAGGCTCATCCGCGGCATTGAATGGTCGATCCCGGTCGAGATCGTCTGGTATTTCATCATTCCAGTGATGGCTGCGTTTCTACAAGGGCTGGCAACTGATCGCGGGCGCGCTGCTGGTGCTGGTCATGGCTTCAGTGCTGCGCTGGGCGCTGGTGCGCGCCACGGGCGACGATGGGCGTTTTGTCGCCGACTGGTTTCCAATCAAGTATGGCGCTTTCTTCCTGATCGGGATGCTGGCCTACAGATGGCGCGTCGCGGACGCGCTGGGGAACTGGCGGTATGTCCACCTGATCGCGCCGATCGCCTTCGTCGTGATGCTTGTCTCCATGCTGTTCAGGCTCGGCGAGCAATTCATGCCGGTGATGACGATGCTGATGATCGCGTTCTACCGCGACGGCACGCCGGTGACCCGGCGGCTGCTGGCGGGGTGCTGGTGCCGGATGAGGGGATTGAACCCCCGACCTTCGGTTTACAAAACCGCTGCTCTACCGCTGAGCTAATCCGGCCTCACATGCTGGCCCCGGCGACGGCCGGCGGTGTCTGGCGTGTCTGCCAGGACGCGGGCCAAGAGTTAGCAGCGCCGTTGCATGGCGACAAGGTTGCCGCCCCGGCCCCGGATCGGCCCCGGAGAGAGGCTGTTAGCCTTACCGACGGAAATGCGCCGCTCCGTTAATCCCCGGCGGGGCGGCCGGGCGTAAAGTCGGCGGATTGCGGAGAAATGTCAGATGCGCGCAATTCTGGGTGCTGTCCTGTTGCTGGGCCTGGGCTTGCCGGTGGCGGTCGGGCCGGCGATGGCCGACGAGGGGCCGGTGATCGTCATTCCGGGCCGTCGCGGCGTGCCGGTGATGATCAACGGCCGCGACGCTTCGTTCGCGATGGTGGAGGGCGACTGGGGGCTGGGCAAATCGGTCCATTACCAGCCGGTCGTCAGCTACGGCTGGATCGCCGCGCCGGGGGCGCCACCGTCGCATTATTTCCCCAGCACCGGGCGCGTTCCCGGCTATGGCCGCCACGAGATCGAGCCGCCGGCCCGTCGGGCGCTGCCGCCGCCGGCGCAAAGCTACCAGCGCTTCTGGGGGATCGAATCGCAGAACGGCGCCGTGACCGACCATCCGCCCTACGATCCGCCGCAGGTGGTGGTGGCGCCGGATTACCTCAAGCCGCCGCATCGCCCATCCGGGCGGCCCGAGCACGGCCATGACGGCAACTACTAGGACGATCCAGTCTTGGACGATCCAGTCTTGGCCGATCCAGTCTTGGCCGGCTCGGCCTTGAAAGAGGATGAAGCCTTTTCAAGAAGGCATGATCTCCCAAAGAAAATATGCATGATAGGATGGCCGCCGCGGCAGGCGCCGCGGGATTGAATGGAGCGGACCGATGACAGCATGGATGACGGGAATTGCCGCGGCGGCGTTTCTCACGGCGGCTGCGGTGTCGGCTCAGGCCCAGACCTGTCAGATACGGCAGGTGGAGGGTCCCGGCGTCGAGCGCTGCCTGCATCAGGCGAGTTTCCGCTCCGGGCCAACGGCGCCCCCGCGCGGCGCAATGCAGCATCAAGGCGGTGGGCAGCACGGCATGCAGCACGGCCATCATCACGGCGGCGGCATCGTGTTCGGCGGTCCCTCGTATGTATATGGCTCGCCCTCTATCGAGCCGGACTATCTGGTGGTGCCGACGCCGCGCTACATCGTCAACCAGGGGCCGGTGCTGGGCGGGCCGGGCTTCGATCCGCCCCCCTATGTGGTCTACCGCGAGGTCTACGACTATCAGGACGCCGCCGTGTCGGGCTGGGCGCCGGCGCTGCGTGACGGCTATTACTACGGCTACGACGGCGGTCCCTACGCCCATCCGATGCGCCACACCTACGATGGCGCGCTCATGCTGCCACCGGCCATCATCAAGCTGGCGCCGCGCCGCGGCGTCTATGACATGAGGCCGCATCGCCCGATCAGGAAGGGCAAGATGATCCAGGCCCGCGTCCGCTAGTTCAGGAGACGATGCCGCGTAGCGACAGCCGGCTGGCGGCGATATAGAGCGCCAGCGCCGCGGCGTTCGAGACGTTGAGGCTCTTGATCTCGCCGGGCATGTCGAGCCGCGCCACCACGTCGCAGGTTTCGCGCGTGAGCTGGCGCAGCCCCTTGCCCTCGGCGCCGAGCACCAGCGCCACCGGTTCCGTGAGTTCAATCTGCGCCAGGTCGCCGCTGCCTTCGCTGTCGAGGCCGACGGTGAGGAAGCCGCGCTCCTTGAGCGCGGTCAGCGCCCGCGCCAGGTTCTGCACCGTGACGAACGGCACATGCTCGAGCGCGCCGGAGGCGGATTTCGCCAGCACGCCGGTGGCCTCGGGGCTGTGGCGCGCGGTGGTGACGATGGCCTTGACCGCGAACGCGCAGGCCGAGCGCAGGATGGCGCCGACATTGTGCGGATCGGTGATCTGGTCGAGCACCAGCACGATGCCTTCCGGCGCGATGGTCTCGATGGCCGGGGAGGGCAGCGGATCGGCTTCCAGATAAAGCCCCTGATGCACGGCATCGGGGGTGAGCAGCCGGTCGATGTCGTGGGGCCGCACGATCTCGGGATCGAACGGCAGGGCGATGTTCTCCTCGGCCAGCCGCCGCGCCGCGTTCTCGGTCAGCATCAGCTTGCGGACATGCCGGCGCGGATTGGCAAGCGCGGCCGCCACCGAATGCCAGCCGTACAGCACCACGGTGTCGTCCTCGCGCGGCCGGCGCCGCTCGCCGCCCTCACGGCGGCGCGGACCGAACCGCCGGGCCTCGCCGGTTCTGGTCTTGACGAAGCGCTTGGCGCGCGGCGGCGGGGGGCTGGACATGGACGCAAAATCCGATCGGCTACGAGGAGAGGACAATGATGGGCGAGGCGGTGGTCCGTCGCAAGTTCGGGGAGAGGGCTACTGGTCGCCGCGCAGGTCGGCCGCGGCATCGGGCGGCAGCCGCAGGTAATTGAGCGTGGCGATCAGCGCCAGCACCGCCATCGCGCCGAGCGCGATGCGGAAGTCGGCATGGGTCAGCGCCGCGCCGGTGCCCGCGCGCAAGCCCGCCGAGGCATTGAGCAGCAGCGCGGCCAGCGTCACCCCGAACCCCATGTTGATCTGGTGCAGCATGCTGCCCAGCGTCGAGGCGCTGCTCATCAATTCGGGCGGGATGTCGGCGAAGCTGAGCGAATTGAGCGCGGAGAACTGGATCGAGCGCACCATGCCCGAGGCCACCAGAATAGCCACCATCAGCCAGTACGGCATCGCCGGCGTCAGCAGGATCAGCGCAAACCCCGAGGCGACGACGATGGCGCCGTCGATGACCATGACCGGGCGGAAGCCGAACACGCGCAGCAGGGTGTTGGCGAACGCCTTGGCCGCGAGGTCGCCCATCAGGAAGTAGAACACCAGCACGCCGGCCTCGAACGCGGTCAGGCCGAAGGCGAGCTGGAACATCACCGGCAGGAGAAAGCCGGTGGCCCCGACGGAGATGCGGAACAGGCCGCCGCCGGAAAAGGTGCCGATCGAAAACGTCAGCATCCGGAACGGCACCAGCGACAGCAGCGGAGCCGGGTGACGCGTGCCGTGGCGCAGCGCCAGGAAGCCAAGCAGCAGTCCGGCGGCGGCCACGATGCTGCCGAGCACGATGCGGCCGCCGTGACCGGCCGTCTCCACGCCCAGGATCAGCAGGCCGAGGGCGCTGCCGTTGAGCAGGAAGCCGCGCAGGTCGAACGGCTTGTGCGTGCCGCCGGTATTGCGCTCGAAGAAAGTCAGCACCATGGCGATGCCGAACAGGCCGATCGGCACGTTGACATAGAAGATCCAGCGCCAGGACAGATACGTGGTCAGGAAGCCGCCGAGCAGCGGACCGACCGCGAAAGCGGTCAGGCCGGGCCAGGTGAGATAGGCGATGGCCATCAAGAGGTCGGACTTCTCGGTGCGGCGCAACACCTCGAGGCGGCCGACCGGGGACATCATCGCCCCGCCCATGCCCTGCAGCACGCGCGCCAGCGTGAACTGGCCGAGCGTCTGGCTCATCCCGCACAGCACCGAGGCCAGCGTGAACACCGCGATCGCCACCGCGAACACCGCGCGCGCGCCAAAGCGCTCCGACATCCAGGCGCTCGCCGGAATGAATACGCCCACCGTGATGAGGTAGGACGAGATGCCGGCGCTGATCGCGGTGGCGCTGGTATTGAAGCTTTCGGCGATCTGCGGCACCGCGGGGGCGATCACCGTGGCGTCGAGGATTTCCATGAAGAAGGCCGAGGCCGCGATGACGGCGATCAGGATGGGCCGGTGCGGAGGGAACGCTGCGGGTTTCGGGGTCATGCTGTATGGGAAAATGTCACGGAAGCGGCTTGAAGACGATGGCCGAATGACCGCCGCGTAATAATCGAGCCCTCGACCGGCCTGACGGCGCCGCCTTGAAGCGCGGGCACAACGCCGCTGGCGCGGGTTTCGATTGGATTTTGATTGACTTCGCCGGATGCCATACCCATAAACGCCGCCGAATGACAGTCCGGTCAGCCGGGAGTTATCTGTCATGCCCGCGGGGTTTCTCATCCTGTCAGCGGGAAGCGCGCATCGCGCTCGCCGGTTCGCGCCGGCGCCGGATGCCGCGGCGAACGGGGGAGTGTCCCGAGCGGCAAAGGGAGCTGACTGTAAATCAGCCGCCTTATGGCTTCGCAGGTTCGAGTCCTGCCTCCCCCACCATTTGATTTCAATCGCTTAGCGTGTTCTCCGAAAGAACAGAATAGAACGAGGCGGGAACGTGAGACTTTTCAGAAAGTCTCACGTGAGACTTTTTCCGCCTACGGCCTTTCCGGCGCGCGGCGGAACATCAATTTGAAGTCCGCCAGCGTGTCGGCGATGGCGTCCAGCTTGGCCTCGAGCCGGATGATCCGCTCGGCCTGGGAGGCGTTGCCGCTGATCTGCCGCTCGACGTGTTCGAGCCGCACCGACGACCCGGCGGCCCGCCACACCACGCCGCGCGTCTGCATTTCGAAGTTTCCCGAGGCGCCACGGGCCGCTGCCCGGTCCAACGAATGCCGGCTGCGCAATTTGGTCGCCCGCCACGCCTGAACTTTCTCGACACGGCGCCGTTCATGCCTCGCCCTGATCCAACAGGTCGTCGTGGAGGTTACTGTAGCCATAGACCTTGCCGCTCTCGTTCCATGCCATTCCGGATGAGTGCTGTCTGGCGCGTATCTCCCGAGCCCGCTTGCTCAACGGGCTCCTGAGCCAGGCATAAAAGCCGCTGGGTTGATACGCAGGCAGCGACTTTTCGCTCGTGCCGAAAACAGTTCTCGATGCTCGGCAACAAACGCGTACCCACTTTGCATCCTTGGCGAAGTACATGGCCGTTTTTCAAGATGTCACGCTCCTCTGTGCCTCGCGCAAGATCGCGCTTTAAACGGCGGACCTCGGCAGTTTGTTCATCCTCGCCCGAGTTGGACGGCTTCGAAAATCTTTTCTCCTCTCGCAGAGCGAATGCTGACTGATGCCCAAACGATGCGAACCCCGTTACCGGATAGCCCCGCTCGGTGATCTGATCACCGCGCCGCGCTTGAAGTCGTCGCTGAAATTGGATTTGCCCGTCACGGCTTCCTTGCCTCAATTTAGGAAGGATAACGTCGACAATTCTCGGAGCGATTCATCCAGACGTCGGATATCAGCCTGACTTGTTGCATCGCGACATCAACGGTCGACGTCCTTGACAGCAGGGCAAAAACGAATAGCATTCATGTTTAGAGCCATGGGTTGGGCAATGCCCAAACGAAAAGGCCGCGGACACTGAAGTTGTCCAATGGTGGGGTGGACGTATGTCGGAAGGGCGAGCCAACAGCACGATTCTGTCCGCGCGACGGATATCGAAGCAATTTCACGCTACGGTCGCTCTCGACGATGTCGATATTGAAATTGCGCGCGGCTCGATTCATACGCTCGTCGGCGAGAATGGTGCCGGCAAGTCGACGCTCATCAAGATTTTGTCCGGTGTTTGCCAGCCCGATTCAGGTGACGTCCTGTTTGATGGCCAGCGTGTGGTTCTCGCTTCCCCAGTCGACGCGCGGGCGCATGGCATTGCGGTTATTCCTCAGGAACTGCGGGTCGTTCCGACACTGACGGTTGCTGAAAACATCACCTTGGGCAATTGGCCAGTTAGACGAGAATTCGGAATTCTGCCGCGACTTGACCATCGACGGATAAGGCAGCATGCCGAAGGCATTCTTGAACGCCTTAATACCAACTTCGATCTTGACGCTCGCATCGACACGCTCGCATTCGCCGAGCGTCAGATGGTGGTGATCGCGCGCGCATTGCTTCATTCGGCGCGTGTACTCATTCTTGATGAGCCAACTGCGTCACTCAAAGCGCGGGAAGTTGAACAGCTCTTCGATGTCATCGGAAAGCTTAAAGAGGCAGGGGTTGCGATCGTCTATGTCTCGCATCGACTCGATGAAATCGTGCGTTTGTCCGACCAGTGTTCGGTGTTTCGTGATGGGCGCATTGTTGCAGACTGTTTGAGAGGCGAAATCGAACGTGAGCAGCTTGTGCGACTAATGACCGGTCGCGATCTGGACGAGTTGCATCACAAGCATGATTCGAAAATTGGCGCCCCGATTCTTGAAGCCGACTATGCTCACGGCGCAGAGACCGACGATCGTTTCGTGGTTCATCGCGGAGAGATCGTTGGACTTACGGGATTGCTCGGCAATGGCTCAACGCATTTTCTGCGTTCGCTTTTTGGGGCCGCCGAGCCGTCTCGGCGGATCGCGGTCTCAGGTGTCGAGCGCGAGTTGAACGGGCCGACAGATGCGATCGACGCCGGAATTGGATTTGTGCCAGGCGAACGCGCGTTGGGACTCGTTATGGCGCTTTCCGTTCGCGACAACATCCTCCTGCCCAGCCTCGATCGGAGCGGTGGCCGCTGGAAGCTTGACGGTGCGGCTATGGACCGGATCGCCATGGATATGATCGATCTTCTCGATATTAGACCGCGTGATCCGCGTCGTCTGGTGCGTGAATTATCAGGCGGCAATCAGCAAAAGGTGATTTTCGCGCGTTGGCTTGTGGCAAAGGCTGGCGTTCTTCTGCTTGACGAGCCAACCAATGGCATCGACGTCGCGGCGAAGGCGCGCATTCATCGATTGATGCGGGAGTTCGTCAACGACGGCGGCGGAGTAGTGCTCGCTTCATCGGAGGCGATTGAGGCTCTTTCGATGAGCGATAATTTGCTTGTTCTTCGCCAGGGCAAGGTAATCCAAAAACTGTCACGTGATGCGGACATATACAGCGAGAAAACCCTCCACCAGGCTCTAGGAGCGTAGAGGCTATTTCTGATGAACCATCTTGCGTTGCGTGAAACGGGACCGAAACACGGGAGGCTGCACAAAACAATGAAGTCGCCCACTACATTCCTAGTCGATCAAATGCCGATCGCTATTTTGGTTGTGATGTGTCTGATCGCGGGCCTGCTCACAGAGCGTTTTCTCTCTCCCATCAATCTCACCAACATTCTCCTGCAGGCATCGGTCATGGCAATTGTGGCCATGGGTATGACTTTTGTCGTTGTTTCAGGAGGCTTTGATCTCTCCGTCGGCTCGACGGTCGCGCTGGCAGGTTGCGTTGCTACCTGGGTCATCACGAAGGCCGGTGTAACGCTCGGATTAGCTGCGGGCATGGCGGTTGGCGCCGGTGTTGGCCTGATCAACGGATTCTGCGTGGCAAAACTGCGCATCAGTCCATTTATCACGACGTTAGGGACGATGGTGGTCATGCGCGGATTCGCATTATTGATGACCGATGGCCGTCCCATCGTCGGCGACGACGATGGATTTCCGAACTTGTTCCTTGCGCTAGGGCGCGACAAGCTGTTCGGCGTGCAGATACTTATCTTGGTGCCGATCGTTCTGTTCTTCGCACTTTACTGGTTGCTGCATATGACCGCCTATGGCCGGCGCGTCTTTGCATCAGGCGGAGGAAGCGAAGCGTCCTTTCTCGCCGGCATCAAGGTCGACCGGATTACGATGTCCGCCTACGTTTGGTGCGGACTGCTGGCAGGAGTCGCAGGCTTCATGCTTGCGTCGCGGTTGCAGTCGGGGCAGCCGACAGCGGGCGAATTTTATGAGCTTACAGCGATTGCTGCGGTCGTGCTTGGGGGCGCGTCGCTCTCCGGCGGTGAGGGCAGCCTCGTCAAAAGCGTGATCGGTGTTTTTATCATGGTGGTGCTGGCCAATGCGCTGAATCTCTTGAACGTACATTCCTATTGGCAACGTATTGCAGTCGGCGTGGTGATCATCGCTGCTGCTGCCGCAGATCAGATCAGGACGCGCAGACGCTAGTTGAAACACTATCGACGATGGGGGGGGCTCATGAGGAAATTCTTGCTATCGGTCTTGTTGTTGTTTGCTACGACATTTCTAGCAGTGCCGTATGCAATGGCGCAGAACAAGGTTGTACTTGGCGTTTCGTTATCGTCAGACACAAATCCCTTCTATATCGCGATGCGAAAGGGGATTGAGGCTCGTGTCGCCGATCTCGGTTGGGAAGTGAGATTTGTCACGGCGAACGAACAGGTCACTGCACAGGTAAATGGCGTGCAGGATCTTGTCGCTCAGAAAGTTAACGGCATCATCATTTCGCCGATCGACGAGGTGGCGACCAGCGCTGCCTATGAAGCTGCGAGCAAGGCAGGAATTCCGATCATCTCGATCGGGCGGCATTCTCGATCGCCGTTTGAATCGCTCCACGTAATTATGGACGAGGTTTCTATCGGGCGAGAAATTGCGGCATGGATTGCGAAAGCGGCCGACGGCAAAGGCAAGGTGGCTGTTCTCGCAGGGCCGGCGGGGGCTGCAACGTTCAAGAACTTGCAGCAGGGCTTCGAAGAGGAGATCAAGAAAAATTCCGGAATGCCGATCGTCTATTCCCGGAATCTGGCGTTGACGCGCGAGCAGGGGCTCAATCAGGCGGAGGACGTTCTCGTCGCGCATCCTGATATTCGCGTGATCTATTGCGGCAACGATGAAATCGCACTTGGCGCGGCGCAGGCGGTGGCGACCGCTGGGAAGAAGGCGAATGTAATTATCGCCGGAATGAACGGGATCCCACCGGCGATGAAGGCGGTCGCGAGTGGTGCAATTGACCTTACCATTCAGCTCAATCCTGTGGCATGGGGCCGGCTGGGTGTCGATACGATGGACCTGTGGCTCAAGGGCAAGAAGCCGGTAGGGCGTGTGTTCTACAAGCATACGCTCGTCGACAAGTCGAATGTCGCCGCGCTAATGCCGCCGCCGCCGGCGAAGAATTAATCACGGCGCTGCGCCTGTTTGCGCAGGCGCAGTTCTAAGAAAAAACAGAATTCATTTGTTGTGCGAGGCGGTAAGCAAGGCCGCCCGTTTGGAGGGTGACGTGCCATGACGAAGGCAAAATGGGTGGTTGGAACGGATATCGGCGGCACTTTCACCGATATTATCGGCGTCAACATGGAAACAGGTGAACAGAAGATCGGAAAGGTTCCTTCAACCCCTCCGACCTATTTCGATGGCGTGATCAATGGCTTGATTCGCGCCGGCATCAAAGGCGAGGAAGTGTTGAGCTTCCGCCATGGCGCGACGGTGTCCACCAACGCCATTCTCGAACGCAAAGGCGTCAAGACAGCGCTGATCACTACGGAAGGCTTTCGCGATGTGCTCGGCGGCGGGAGGGCTGAGCGAATCAGTGCCTTCGAACTGGACTGGGATCCACCCGATATTATCATTCCGCGTCGCAACGTTCTCGGCATCCGTGAGCGGGTAAGCCCGTATGGCGAAATCCTCGTGCCTTTGAACGAAGACGATATCAAGGCCGCGACGCGCAAGATCAAGAAGCGGGGTATCGAGTCGGTGGCGATCGTGTTCATCGACTCGTTCATGAATCCGATTCATGAAATCCAGACGCGCGAAATGCTGCGCAGGGAACTGCCGGACATCGACATTACGGTGTCGCACGAAGTGCTACCGCAGATGCTCGAATTCGAGCGCACCTGTACGACGGTGCTCAACGCCTATATTTCACCGATCCTCAAGAACTATCTGGGCGGACTCTCGCGCCGTCTCAAGACCGACTGGAACTATTCCGGTCCTATCCTGGTGACGACCTCGGGGGGCGGCGTCATTGGCATGGATGAAGCGGTGAAATTCCCGGCGCGAACCTTCCACTCCTCACCGGTGTCGGGCGCTGTCGGCATGGCCGGCTATATCGGCGGGCTAGCCGGATTCGACAACGTCATCGCCTTCGAGACCGGCGGAACGACAAACAACGTGTCGATGATTTACAAGGGTACGCCTGCGATCACGCATGAATGGAAAATTCTCTGGAATGTGCCGTGCTGCCTTCCTTCCGTCGACACGGTCTATATCGGCGCTGGTGGTGGATCGATTGGTTCCGTCGACAAGGGCAAGATTCTGAACGTCGGACCGCAAAGCATGGGCGCCGTGCCGGGGCCGGCTTGCTACGGAATGGGTGGCGACCAGCCCACCAACACCGATTGCCAGATCGTGCTCGGTCGCATCGACCCAGACTACTATCTCGGCGGTGAACTCAAGGTCGATGGCAATCTCTCGGAGAAGGCGCTCGCTGAGAAGGTCGGCGTTCATTATGGTTGGGATGCGGAGATCTCGGCCGCCAACATGTACATGGTCGCGCTGACTAATCTGATGATGGCAATGCGCATCCAGACTGTCAGCCGCGGGTGGGACCCGCGCGACTTCGCGATCGTTCCCTATGGCGGCGGCGGTGCGATGTATGCATGCGACCTGGCGCGTGAGATTGGCTCATCGACCGTGGTCATTCCGCCACTCCCAGGCTACGCGTCGGCTTTCGGCGCAATTCGCGTCGATGTGAAACACGAATTCACGAAGGCCATCCACAAGACGGAAGAAGAGCTCAACTTCTCCGAACTGAACAAGGAGTTCAGCGGCCTTCAGCTGAAGGCGGAAAGTGTTCTCAAGAGCGAAGGCATGAAAGCCGAGGAAATTCGCATCCAGCGCTTCGTCGACATCAAGTACTTCAGCCAAAGTCGCTTCTTCACCGTCACCGCGCCCGAAGGCGATCTGAAGGATCTGTCGATCGTCACCAAGAATTTCTTGTCGGCGATGCAGATTGCATATGGCTACACGCTGCCACCGGGTTATGCGCCGGTGGAACTTGTAAACCTGCGCGTGGTGGCCACCGGTCAAATTCCCAAACCGAGCCTGCCGACAAAACCAGCGGGCGGCACTGTCGAAAAGGCGCTCAAGGGCCACCGGCGTGTGTGGTACAAGGACGGGGGCTTCGTCGAGGCTGCGATTTATGAGCGCGATCGCTTGCCAGTTGGTGGAACATTTGATGGTCCGGCAATCGTCGAGCAGCCTGATACGACGAGCGTGTTGCCGCCTGGAACTCACTGCCGCGTTGATGAGTACGGCAATCTCATTATCAAAGTTGATCGCTAAAACATGGGAGATGTGGACATGGGTAGCCCGAATAGCGGCAAGACCAACGGACAGTCGATCTCCGGCGCGAAGATCTCGGCGGAGGGCGGACTAAAGGAAAAGGTCGAAGGTCATGGCATCGGTATGGATCTCATAACCTTCGAGGTGATGCGCAACGCCTTCGTCGCTGCCTGCTACGAAGCCTCCAACATCATTGAGCGCGTCGCATACCACCCGGTCATCGGCATGGGTCGCGACCGATCCAATGCCCTGCTGACACCGGACGGACGCTTGGTTGCGCACGGCCACACCGACGCCGCAGCGCATTACGCCTCGTTCGGCCCTTCGGTGAAGGAACTCCTCAAATCGATTCCCGCTTCGACCATGAAGCAGGGCGATACTTTTCTGTTCAGCGATCCCTATCGCACAGGCTCACACGTCAACGACACGCGCCTGATCCGGCCGATCTTCTACGATGGTGCCATCGTCGCATTTTCATGCACAGTGATTCACTGGGCGGATATGGGCGGACCGATGCCGGGAACGTTCAACCCTGAAGCGACGACCTGCTATGCCGAGGGCATTCGTATTCCGCCCATTCGGCTGTTCAAGGAAGACGTCCTCGACGAAGAGCTGTTCAGCCTGATCGCCATCAACATTCGCGGTGCAGTGGAACGCCGGGCCGACCTTCAGGCACAATATGAAGCAGCCAAGCTGATCGACTCACGGGTCAAGGATCTGTGCAAGCGCTACGGCGTCGCGACGTTGCATCAAGCTTTCGAGGAGCAGTTCAACTATACCGAGCGGCTGATGCTGGCTGAACTCGCGACGCTACCAGATGGAACATGGGAGTTTGAAGATTTCGGCGATCAGGACGTGATGTCACCAGGCAAGCCACCGATCCGGGTTCATTGCAAGCTGACAAAGAAGGGCACCAAGCTAACCTTTGACTGGTCGGACTCCGACAAGCAGCCGCGCGCCTCATGGGGATGCAGCTATGCAACGCTCACCGGCGGCAATTATCTCGGCTTCATGATCTGCTTCCCGCAGCTGTTTCCCCTGAATGAAGGCATCATCCGCAATCTGGACGTGATCTCCAAGAAAGGGACGTGTGTGGATGTTCTAGAGCCTGCGCCGACAACCGGCTATTGCTCCGGCGCCTTCGATAAGGTGGAAGCAATTACGATCGCATGTCTTGCCGGTCCGCTGGGCAAGGTTCAGCCGTGGCGCGTCTATCCGGCGGCCGTGAGTCTCACCAATCTATGCATGGGCGGCTACAATCCACGCACCAAGAAGTCATTCGTTCAATATACCTACGCGGTCGGTGGAGAAAACGCGCGAACCTACAAGGATGGCAAGTCGCTCATCTTCATGCGGTTCTGCAACGCGCGCACGATTCCACAAGAGCTCGAGGAGCGATGGTTCCCGGTGGTTTACACGGCCTATGAGGCGCGTGTGGATTCCTGCGGCCACGGCAAGCATCGCGGTGGTTTTGCATTGGTGCGCGAGCTCACCGTTCAAACCGATGTCACCATGACCATTCATGGCGACCGCGAAAAATTCGCACCGTTTGGCTTGTCAGGAGGCACCAACGCCGGCGGCAGCATGCTCATCATCAACAAGGGGACGCCGAAGGAGTTTAACGCGGGCATGTATGCGACCGGCGTCGAACTTAAGAAGGGCGACAAGATATATTATTCGTCGTCGGGAGGCGGCGGCTTTGGCGAGCCGCTCGAACGTGATCCACAACTTGTGCTTGACGATGTCATGGACGAATGGCTCACGCTCGATGCCGCCAAGGAGTATTACGGTGTCATCATTAAAGTGACCGACGCCGAGGCACTGGACTATCGCCTCGACGAGAAGGCGACCAAGGCGCTGCGAGCAAGCATGAACCAGAGCCGTGTGCCGGAAGGCTATGGGCCTCATCAAATTCATCCTCTTGGCAAAAAGATCACTGTGGGCTGGACTCCGACGGAGGAAGAAGTGGCGCCGCATATCACAATCTCACGACCGCCAGGATGGTGAGGGCAATTCGGGAGTAATGCGTGATGAAGGACCAGGACTTCGGCGCGCTGCCGAAGGTTCACGCGACGGTGGTACATATGTTGGCCGAGGCGGCAGCAACCAGCCCCTCGGCCACGGCGCTCGTTCTTGGCGAACGTCGTCTGACCTATGCTCAATATCTGGATCGTGTGGCTGCACTCGCCGCTGAACTGGTCGATCTCGGTGCGCGTGGCGAAAGGGTCGCGCTGGTCTGCGCCAACTCGCTTGATATTCCAATCGCGATATTTGGGATTCACGCTGCGGGTGCGCAGGCCGTGCCGATCAATCCATCTTATACCGCGCGCGAACTGGGCCACATTCTTACCGACGCGGCACCGGTGGTATGCATCTACGACGAGGAAGTCGCATCCGTCGTTGAGCCGTTGGTCCGAGAGTGCGGAATCCGTCATTCCATCAAGGTCGGCGGCACGAAAGGCCGTCGGCTTTGGGATTCATTTAGCGAACCGACGCGCCGCCTGCCGGAGCCGCTGCCGGCCGCATCCGATCTTGCGACGTTGCAATATACAGGTGGTACGACAGGTTTGCCCAAGGGCGTGAATATCACCCACGGGCAGATGTCCGTGAACATCAGCCAGCGCGAAGCCGCTTTGCCGACGCGTGCCGATGATGAGAGCATCCTGTGCATGATGCCGCTATTTCATGTGTTTGCCGTGGCGATGGGTTTGCATTTGGCGGTCTATTGCCGCGGCAAACTGGTGATTGTAGCCCGTTACAAGCCTGAAGTCGTCCTTGATCTCGTTGCGCGCGAGCGGATCACGCGTTTTCCTGCCGGCCCCACTGTCTTTATCGGATTGCTCAACCATGACGATTTCGAGAGAACAGATTTCTCCAGCGTGCGTTGTTCATATTCCGGGTCTGCGCCCTTGCCGGAAGAAACGCTTCGCGAATGGGAGAGACGCGTTGGCTCGCCGATTCTGGAAGGGTTCGGTCAGACCGAGGCGGGACCGGTGCTCACATACATACGTGACCGCGGACCCTATAAGCCGGGATCGGTCGGGCCGGCCCTGCCGTTAACCGAAATCCGCATCGTCGATGTTGAAACCGGGACGTTGGTATTGCCGATTGGCGCTAAGGGTGAGGTGAGCGCTCGAGGGCCGCAAATCATGTCGAGCTATCGCAATCGCCCCTCCGAGACTGCTGAGGCCTTGCGCGATGGCTGGCTTCACACTGGCGACATCGGCGAGCTCGACGATGACGGCTATCTCTATATTCGCGATCGCAAGAAGGATATGGCGATCGTTGGTGGTTACAACGTCTATCCACGCGAGGTCGAAGAGGTTCTTTACACGCATCCGGCCGTGAAAGAGGCAGCCGCAGCCGGCGTTCCTGATTCCTATTATGGCGAAACGTTGAGTGCCTATGTCGTTACGAAGGAAGGCGCCAATGTCACCGTCGACGAACTTGTCGAATTCTGCAAAGCAAATCTCACGCGCTACAAGGTTCCCTCGCGACTCATTCTCGTCAACGAATTGCCGCGGACGACAATCGGCAAGATCGACAAGAATGAATTGCGCGCAAGGCTTTCCCGGGAGGCATGAGCCCAACAGCAACGCTGGAGACTAATGCGGATCGTAAAATTTGTGCATTGCATCGCGGGGGGCAGCTATTGTCAGGTGTTGATGATAGCAGGCGTCAATGCGCCATTTGGCGTGCCCGCTCGCATCGCAGCAGTTGCTTTCATTGCACGTGTTGCAGTTCCTCGTTGACTTGTCAGCAATACCGAATACAATTCGCTAAATAAGAAAAATGAGAATACGTTAGTGCGTCATAATCTGCTTCGATCATTCAACAAGAAGCAGAAGGCGCGGGGGAAGCAGCGGGCTGTCGCCCGAACCGAGGGGTGGAGCGCATGGACGACGCAACTCGTCTTGAGTTTCGTCACGTCGATAAGCTGTTCCCGGCGCGTAATCGGCGCATTACTCCCGTCGTTGCCGTACGCGATGTGTCTTTGAAAGTAGCACGGGGCGAGGTTGTTTCTCTTATTGGCCCCTCGGGATGCGGAAAGAGCACGCTACTGAATCTGGCGGCAGGACTGGACAGACCCAATGCGGGCATGGTCCTCGTTGACAACAAGCCGGTCACAGGCCCTAATTTTCACGTCGCCTTTATGTTGCAGAATGATCTCCTTCTGCCATGGCGAACGATTCTCGAGAACGTGAATTTCGGACAGGAAATCCAACATACAAAGCGCGACGTTCGCACACGGCGCAGCAACGAGCTTCTCGCGCGTTATCACCTGGCTGAATTTGCGCACCACTATCCGCACCAGCTTTCGGGCGGTATGCGCCAGCGCGCCGCTCTCGCGCGCACCATAGTGATGGACCCGGATGTTCTTCTGCTCGATGAACCGTTTTCAGCGCTCGATGCGCAAACAAAAATGATTCTGCAGAACGATCTTGCGCGCGTGCTCGCCGAGGAGCGCAAGACGGCGCTTTTTATCACCCACGATATTAGCGAAGGCATAGCTCTATCGGATCGCGTGCTGGTGATGTCGCGACGTCCAGGCACCATTATCCGAGAAATTATCGTCGACATGCCTGATCGGGATCACCCGTTTCGACGGCGCAGCAATCCACGCATGAACGCCTATGTTGTTGAAATTCTTAACCTGCTTGGACTCACACATGGTGACGGCAAGGATATGCCGGAAGTGCCACTCGAAGAGATTGGAGGCGCCCAATGATTACCCGCATTTTTCAGATGGTTGCTCGCGTCATGGGTCTTGTGGTGGTCTTGACCGGCGGAAGTCACGCGCAGACGCCCGCTCCTGCATCCGAAAAGGTGCTTTATCTTCTGCCATCGCTCGCGACATTGCCTGCTTTCGCCCCGTTCATGCTGGCGCAGTATAAAGGCTACTACAAAAACGAAGGTCTTGAGGTTGAATTTCAGACCGGCAAGGGCGGAACGGACGTTGCCAAGCAATTGGGTGCGGGCAACGGCGATCTCGGCGGCGGCGTCGGCGATACCTCGATCCTCGTTCGACCAAACGGTATTCCCGTCAAGGCGGTCGCCGTTCTCGGCGGGCGTTCATTGCTGACCATCGCTGTTCATGAAGACAGCGGCATTCAGGATCTGAAGGGATTGAAGGGTAAGACCATCGTTGTCTGGTCGTTGCAGGACACAACATATTATTCCTTGCTTGGCACGCTTGCGGCGGTCGGGATGACCAAGGATGACGTCAATATCCAGTCCGTCGGACCGGTCAATGTCTGGAAGCTGTTCGTGGCCCGTCAAGCTGACGCAATGGGCGCAGTTCCGGACTGGCTGGCTTCAGCCGAAGCAGCCGGCGCGAAGATGAAAATGTTCCCCGCGCACGATTTCTTCCCAAACATGCCGCAGGCAATCATAGCATCCGACAAGATGATCGCCACTAAGCCAGACATCATTCGCAAATTCGTGCGTGCCACGCTCAAGGGCATGAAAGACATTATCGATAATCCGGAAGTTGCCGCCGAGGAATATGTCAAGGCTGTTCCGGCCAATGCCGAGCGCCTGCAAGAAATGAAGCGGACGCTGCGACTGTATACCACCCTTGTCTATGCCGGACAAAAACGCATCGGCGAGATGGACGATGAACGTTTCGCGAAACTGCAGGACTATTATCTCGCCGAGAAGATCATCGACAAGAAAAGCGACGTGAAGGATCTGTACACAAATGACTTCATTCCATGAATTCAGCGACAGGGTGATGCGGTCGATCACAGATCTGGCGACCTTGTCGCGGTCGCGCGAATTGTGGCTCAGCATCGCTTTCCTGATCGCCATTCTGGCAGCTTGGGAGTGGCTGCCAGCCACCTTCGGCATTCCGGCTTTTATTCTGCCGCCAATTTCGGACATCGCGCATGAATTTGTTCGTCTGTATGCGCGGGAGAACTTATGGCTTCATACCGGCGTAACTTTCGCCGAGACTATTGTTGGGTTTATTTTTGGAAGCCTTCTGGGCATGATTACTGGCTATGTTCTCGGGCGTTCGCGCACGGCAGAGATCATCCTGTCTCCCTACATTCTCATGCTGCAGATTGCCCCGAAGGTCGCCTTCGCGCCGCTCTTCATCATTTGGTTTGGTTATAACGCATTTCCGAAAATTCTTGTCGCCATCCTGATCGTGTTCTTTCCGATCGCCATCAACGTTCTCAAGGCGATGCATGCCGTGGATCCGGCGCTTGTCAATCTGGCGCGTACGTTCTCCGCGACGCGCGCACAAATTTTCTGGAAGATCGAATTCCCTGCCTCGATGCCAGCGCTGTTCGCCGGGTTGCGCATCGGATCAACCCTTGCCGTGATTGGAATCGTCGTCGGCGAATTCATCGGAGGCAATCGGGGGCTTGGCTATCTCCTCATTGTCGGTGAAGGGCAAGGCCGCACGTCGATGGTTTTTGTCAGCATTGTCTTGCTCACGCTGATTGGCCTCATCGCATACCTCTGCGTTCTCGGGCTGGAACGTTATGTCTTGCACTATATGCCAGAGCGCTCTCACGCAAATATCTAAGTCTGTCATTTGATTGAAATTCCGGTCACAGGAGAGAATTGATGCTGAAACGGAAATGGTACGACATGCGCGAGTTCCTTGATTACCTCGCTGACAAGAAGGACATCGAGTATATCAAGGATGAGGTCGATCCAGACTGGGAAGTGAACGGCATCACGCGCATTGGCTTACAGGAACATGCGCCGGCAATCGTGTTCGAGAACGTGAAGGGGGCAAATTATCCGCTTGTCACCAATCTCATAGGAACCGACCGCCGCTTCCTGTGGGCGCTTGGAATCGAGAAGTGGAGTGACTTCAACGAGGAATGGTGTCGTCGTACCGAAAGGCACATTCCGTGGCGAGAAGTGACAAAGGCGCCCTGCCAGGAGGTCGTGATCGAAGGCAAGGACATCGACCTTAATAAGATATGCAACATCATCTGGCATCAATATGATGGCGGCCGGTTTCCCGGCACGCTTTCGGTTTCCGTTACTAAGGATCCAGACAGCGGGGTTCTCAACGCCGGCATTTATCGTATGCATACGCTCGCGCCGAACTTGCTCGGTTGGGGAGCGCCGGAATATACGCACGGCCGACAGCACTACATAAAATATGAGCGGCGTGAGCAGGTCATGCCGATGACCGTGATCACCGGCTACGATCCGACTGTCTTCATTGCTTCGAGTACGCGAACGCCGCCCAACATAGATGAGTTTCAAATGGCCGGCGCGCTTCGCGGTGAAGCGCTCGAAATGGTCAAGTGTCAGACCAACGATATTCATGTCCCAGCGACGTGCGAATTCGTGTTCGAAGGAATCGTACGGCCCGGCGATCGTAAGATCGAGGGCGGATTCGGCGAATACACGGGCTATTACGGTGAGGCGCGATCGAATCCGGTTTTCGAAGTGCGGCGAATCACGATGCGCAAGAATCCGATGTATCTCGGCGCGCGTGAGCAATGGTATCCGTCCGAGAGCGCCCTTGTTGTTGGCAAGTCATCGCAGGCCGTCGCATTCGATACCGTTCGCAAGCTTGTGCCCGGCGTGCTCGACATGCGCTGCGACGTCTCTTACGAGTGCATCGTCAAGATCGACAAGCTATTTCCGGGCCATCCGCAGCAGGTCATGGACGCAGTATGGGGCGCTACCTACGCTCGCTACAAGCATGTCATCGTGGTCGATAAGGATATCGATATCTGGAACTACGACAGTGTTCATTGGGCGCTTTCGACGCGAGTTCGCGCGGATCGGGACGTCAACATTCTGCCGCGTCGCGCGGGTCAGTGGCTCGACCCCGCAGTCTCGCTGCGCGAGAAAGGCTGGCAGACCGGCTTCGGTGTCGATGCGACTATGTGCAATGAAGAATATGAGTTCTGGGGCGAAAAAGCACCGCGGACCGTCGATGACCCAGAAATCGTCCAGAAGGTACTGGCGAAGTGGGGAAACAAGTTAAGTTGGCGCAAGGGCGGCGGAAGTTCGAGGTAAGACGGCGAAAGGCGTGCGCCCGCGGATCGCGGGCGCACGCCTTCTGTTGATCGCTATAGAGAAGGTGCAGGCCTAACGATCGCGCGATTCCAGGCCACCGTAAGAGAGCAACATATCTGTGAGCAGTTCGAGCTGCTTTGCAGGGCCGGTGGCGCGTTCAAAAAGATGATAGTTCACAATATATCCGTCGAACGCCATGAACAATATCTTCGCAAGTTCCTGCACCTGCTCGCGCCGCAGGCCGGGCAGACAGCTTTCGAGCATCACTGTCAGACGTTTTTCAGCAGCGAAACGCAGCGTTGGTTTATATCCTTCTCGGACCGTAGTGCTGGATAGCGCCTGCATCATGTTGTTGGCGAAGCCGTTCTGCACGGAGGGAATGTCGCGCCACAAAGTCGAGAGTATTTTCTTCAGACGGCGCGAGGGATCCTTGATGCGGCGGAGCGCGCGCTCGAGCTGGTCAAACTGTTCGGTCAGCCACGGTTCGTAGACCGCGAAAAGGACGTCAAGCTTCGAATGAAAATAGACATAGACATTGGCTGGCGAAACATTGGCGAGCTTCGCGATGTGCGAAATATTAGCGTTGGTATAGCCGCGCTCGGAAAACAGTTGCAATGCCGCGTTGAGAATCGCCTGTCGGACTTCAAGTTTTTTTATTTGTGCCACGAGATGGCTCCGCAGTCTGATTTGCCCATGGGAAGCGATCGGAAGGTCGCCCCCCAAGGAAGGTTAGCGAGAAAAGGATAGCATTGACTCGACCATAATAGCGAATAAGATTCGCTAAAGGCTGGGATGCATTCAGGGTATTGCCTCGGGTAAAAGACCGCCGATTGGTGTGAGAGAAGGCTTGAGGCGCGCGCGGACATTTGGTCGCGCATGTCATTGGAGGGGCAGGGAAGCGACATCATGATCGTCGATGGAGCCTTTGAGATCGACATGCCGCGGGAGCGACTTTTTAAGGTCATCACCGATCCCGCGCTGATGGCGTCCTGCGTTCCCGGTTGTGAAAGCATAGAGCGAATTGACGCGACCACCTATCGCGCGATCGTGACAGTTGCGATTAGTTTCATCAAGGCGCGTTTCAATCTCGTTATTGAGGTCACCCGCGAGACGCCGCCTGAGTCCATCGCCTCGATTACGCGGGGCGAGGAAGGTGGGCGGGCAAGCCAGCTCACTGCAACGAACGAGGTCGTGCTTATTGATCTCGGCGAAGGGCGAGCCCGCCTGCAATACGTATCGGATTTGTCCGTGACGGGCCGGTTAGGCAAATTCGCGCTCGGCATGATGAAAAAGAAGGCGCAGGTTTTGGCGCATGAGTTCGTTGATAACCTGAAGATCAAAGTCAGCAGTTCAATGCACGATGGTGCGGCCAATTGAATGGCTAATTGTGAAAGAATCTGGAGTCCTTGAAGGGCCTGGAGAGGATAAAAGTGAGTAATGAATGCATTGAACGAGGCGATGTGATGGTCATGCGGGCGGACCAATACCACTTCATTGACGCCGAGTCGAAATGGAAATTGTCATGAAAGGGAAAGCCGGTCTCTTTCGGCCCACTACGTTGGCCGAGGCGCTTGAGCTACTTGCGACGTTGCCGGATGCGAAACTGATTGCGGGCGGGGCATCGTTGGTTGCGATGATGAACGCACGAATTGTCGAACCTGCTGCCCTTGTCGACCTCGCGCGAATAGGCGAACTGACCGGCATCGTTCAATCGCCAACAGGGGAAATTGCTATCGGCGTGATGACACGACATTGTGAGATCGCAAATGCGGCCGCTTTTACGGGAACGCTCTCGGTCATTGCGGATGCCGCAAAGCAAATTGCCAATGCGACCGTGCGCAATATGGGAACGATCGGTGGAGCAATCGCGCATGCCGATCCAGGTCTGGATTTTCCGCCAGCAATTATTGCTGCGCAGGCGACGGTCGAAATCGCGTCCAGTACGGGGAGTGGACGAATACCCGCGCGCGAGTTTTTTGTTGATTGGTACACGACCCGCCTCGATCCACGGGAGATTATCGTCGCTGTGCATCTCCCGAAGCCAAAGCCGGGCGCCGGCATTTACCTGAAGCACGCACGCGTCGCTGGCGACTTCGCGATCGTATCAATTGCGCTTTCATCGGCGCGTGATGGCGAAACGCATGTAGCTGTCGGCGGCTGCGGACCGACGCCGCTATCGTCACTGGAGGTCGATACGATCCTGTCATCGAGTCATGGGGAAGCAGCTGTCGCTCAGGCTGGTGAATTGCTGGTCGCCCTTTCAGATCCAATCGATGATGTAAGGGGATCCGCGGACTACCGAAGAAAACTCATTCCACGAATGTTGCACCGAGCATTGTTTGAGGCGTCGGCCAGGGGTGACGCATGAGTGAGAAAGCCGCAGTCACGATTGAAGTCAACGGCACGCCTCACGACGTGAAGGCTTCGCTATACGATACTTTGCTTACGGCGCTACGTGATCAGATTGAGCTTACTGGAGCAAAAAGAGGGTGCAATCAGGGCGTTTGCGGCGCTTGTACGATTCTCGTCGACGGCGTGCCCGTGCGCGCCTGCCTGTCGCTGGCGCTCAATAGTGAGGGACGGCGAATTCAGACGATCGAAGGGCTGTCCGACGATCCGTTGATGCAGGTCCTGCATCGAGCCTTCATTGAGCGAGGCGCGTTTCAATGTGCATTCTGCACGCCCGGCATGCTGATTTCTGCATATGCCCTGATCCAAGGCGGTGGTCCGGTGGATGATGCTGACGTGCGGTCCGCGATGTCCGGTAACCTTTGCCGATGTACCGGTTACATGAAGATTATCGAAGCGGTGCAAGTCGCCGCGCGCGACTGGCGAGCCGGGGGCGTACGATGAGCGGAAACGATCGAGAGCGAACGGCGGTTGGTGCGTCGATCGCGCAACTGGAGTCCCAGGAGAAGGTTACCGGTGCGGCGCGGTACATTGCGGATATGCAAGTTCCGCGGATGTTGCACGGTGCATTGCTGCAAAGTCCCTATGCTCATGCGCGGATCATCGGTTACGATCTCGCTGCTGCACTGACGTTGCCTGGCGTGCGAGCGATCGTGACGGGGGACGATGTCAGCGACGCCAACCGAATGGGCGCGTTCATTAAGGACGAACACGCAATCGCGAAGGGCAAGGTTCGTTATATTGGCGAACCGGTCGCCGCCGTCGCCGCCGATACCGAAGCGATCGCCCGCAAGGCTACGCAGCTCATTGACGTTCAATACGAGGCGCTTCCTGCCGTGTTGACGCCAGAGGAGGCGCTTGCACCCCGCGCATCCGTCATTCACGAGGATGCGGCCTCATATTTCAAGGTTTTCGACACGGGAACTGTGGGTAATCTCTGCTCGCGAACAGAATTCCGCGAAGGCAATATCGAACAGGGCTGGCGTGACAGCGACAGGATATTCGAAGCGTCGTACGAGACCCAGCCACAGGCGCATCTATCGATCGAACCCTGCGGTGCACTGGCGGATATCGATCCGTCGGGCCGCATCACGTTGTGGTCTGCCAACCAATCGGTTTTCCGGGTTCAGGCCAATGTCTGCGAATCGCTTGGACTGCCGATGTCGCGGCTACGTTGCCTTACGCCGCGCGTTGGCGCCGGTTTCGGCAATAAGATGGAGCCGCATGTTCAGCCCATCGTTGTCCTTCTCGCAATGAAGGCGAAGCGTCCGGTCAAGCTTATCCTTTCGCGCGAACAGGATTTTGAGATGGTGCGTGCGCGCCATCCTTTCAAGATCAAAGTCAAAACCGGCGTCAAGAACGACGGAACACTAGTTGCGCGCGAAGTCGATGTGCTGCTTGATGGTGGATCGTTTGCCGACGATAGCCCCGGCGTGCTCGGCTATTCTTTGCTCATGAGTTGCGGACCATATCGTATTCCGCATGCTCGCTGCCATGGAAGGCTCGTCTACACTAACAAGATGCGCTTCGGGGCATTTCGTGGTTTTGGCGTGCCGCAAATGACGTTCGCGACGGAAACGCAACTCGATGAAATCGCTCATGCGCTCGACATGGATCCGATCGAACTGCGCCGGAAGAATCTTAAACAGGACGGCGATGTCTGGTTTGGCGGTCAGACGATTCATTCGAACGGCTTGAGCGAATGTCTTGACAAGGTGCAATCAGCGTCTGGCTGGACGAAAGCGCAAAAGCGTGAAGCAACGCCTCATACGAGCCGTGCCCTTGGAGTTGCTTGTGCCGCGCATATCAGCGGTCTGCTTTCGACCGGCGCAATTGTTCGCGTGCTCGAAGACGGAACAATCGTGCTCAATACGGGTGCGGTCGATATTGGTCAGGGAAGCAACACGGTGTTGACCCAGATTTGTGCCGACGCGTTGCGCGTTCCCGTTGATCGCATAGGTATCGCAAGTCCTGATACCGACGGCTCGCCCTATAATTGGGGGACTACGGCGAGTCGGGTGACATTCATGACCGGAAAATCTGTGATGGGCGCGGCCGGGGAAGTTGAAACGAAGCTCAAGGAACATGCCTCGGAGATGCTTGAATGTTCCGTTGACGATCTCGAACTCCTGCCGGGCGGCTTGGTCGGATTGAAAGGAGTTCCGGATCGCGCTGTGAGTTTTGCGGCGATTTCTGCGCGGGCGCACTGGGCGGCCGGTGGGCCGATCGTAGGAACTCACAGTTGGGTATTCGACCAGAAGACGGTTGATCCCAAGCGCGCCATCGTGATCGGGCTGCCCTTTCCGCAAATTGGAATTTTCAGTTTCAATGCGCTGGTCGTTGATGTTGAGGTCGACGAAACAACCGGAAAATGTTCCGTGAATCGTGCTTGGTCGGCCTGCGACGTCGGGCGCGCCATTAACCCGCGAATGGTCGAAGGGCAAATCGAGGGCGGCTTTGTTCAGGGACTTGGTTTCGCGCTGGTGGAGGAAATGATCTGGGACGGAGCGCGGCTCGCCAATCCGACGCTGATGGATTACAAGATACCGACATTCCAAGAAGCGCCAAAGTTGCTGCAACCGATTATTGTCGAGTCGCCAGATCCGGCGGGTCCATTTGGCGCCAAGAGCGTCGGCGAGATCGGAATCAACAGCGTTGCCGCAGCCATCACAAACGCCGTGAACGCTGCAACGGGTGTACAGCTGAGAAAATTGCCGTTGACGTCCGAACGCGTCCTGGGGGCGCTCATGGAGCGCGGCGAACGGTGAATTGTTTCGACCACAAGGGGGGCAATATCCACGCAGTCCGCTTTAGTGCTTGTTTTATCAAGATAGTTTCTTGACTAAAGCCAGTGTGATGTCTCGTGCATGATGATGTTGGGATCAGACGCGTTCGAAGCGCGATACCCCTTCCTCTGGTAGTTCGCCAACGCACCATCGATAACAAGCGGGGGATTCTGGCATAGGGAATCGATCTAATTTTCAGGTTGATGGCTGCGCCGGACCGGCCGATGGAAGGAATAGAAAATGCGACGTCTGATCGTGGGAATGACAGGGGCGACGGGTGCCATTCTCGGCATACGGCTACTTGAGGCCCTCAGGGATTGTGACATCGAGTCGCATCTTATTATCAGCAAATGGGCGCAACGAACGATCGAGCATGAAACCACCTATTCATTTAAGCAGGTGTGCGATCTGGCCGCGGTCTTTCACAATTCAGCCAACATGGGTGCATCGATTTCTTCGGGATCGTTCCTTACCGAAGGCATGATTGTGATTCCCTGTTCGATGCGCACATTGGGCGGCATTGCGCATGGCTATGGCGAGCACCTCGTTCACCGGGCTGCGGATGTGGTGCTTAAGGAGCGCCGGAAATTGGTCTTGGTGGCGCGTGAATCGCCACTTTCCGAAGTTCATCTTGAAAACATGCTGCGGCTTGCTCGCATGGGAGTCGCTATCGTTCCGCCGATGCCAGCTTTCTACAATCACCCGAAGACGATCGATGATATTGTCAATCATGTCGTTTCTCGTGCACTTGATCAGTTCAATATCTCCGCACCATTTTCCAAACGTTGGGATGGCAAAATGAAAAATCTTGCTATGGCTGAGGGGCGGATGAATTCTGATGACTTGCCCGAAAGTGCGCCGTCGTCGAAATAGAGTCCCATTTTCATTTGAAATGGTTGCTGCGTTGAGATCACGCGAATGTGCCTTATCCGTAGCGCCCGATGGTTTAACCAGCATCGAAATTCGCGTTTCCATGTCGAACGTACGCGGTAGGATATTCATGAATTGATGTTTTCTCGATCGCCGTATAGCTCCCGAGGCGCAAATTAGCCAAAACCCTTTTCGCGCACGCGTTTTTTTGTTATCCGCATGAACTCTGTTTGCCAGCGGGCCCCCGCGTCTCCGACGCCAAGGGCCGGCCGGCGCGGGTGTAGCTCAATGGTAGAGCAGCAGCCTTCCAAGCTGAATACGAGGGTTCGATTCCCTTCACCCGCTCCAAATTACCCCGGATATTCCGAACCCTCGTTTTGAGCAGCGGGTTTTGCTTGGCGCGAACCCGATGGGTTCGATTCCCTATCATCGCTCCAGGTCTTTCCGGCCGGCGGACATCTGCCGCGCTGGAAAATGGGGCCGCTGGCGGCGATTACCCCCTTGAAAGGCAACTTTTTCCGCAGTACCAGCCGCCGGAATTGCGGGGGAATCCGCCCACGCAAACCCACGGGCCACGCGCCGCGATGCCCGATCAGACGACTGATGAGGACATAACGTCATGGCCAAAGAGAAATTTGCACGCACGAAGCCGCATTGCAACATTGGAACGATTGGTCACGTTGACCATGGCAAGACGTCGCTGACGGCGGCGATCACCAAGGTTCTGGCGGAGACG
>SCUB01000005.1 GCA_004297465.1 Xanthobacteraceae bacterium
CGTCGCTGGCGTGGTCGAGGACCAGGGCATCTGGTCGGGCCTGGTTCGCTTCCAGCGCAACTTCTGGCCGTGATCGCCTGATGGCGTGAACGACCTGAAGTAGGTCAAAAGCTACGAAACCCCCGGGGCGCGATCCCCGGGGGTTTTGGTTTTTGGCAAACTCGAAGAGCTTAAGCGCGTTTCATACGAAACGGTTTCAGCCCTTCGATTGCACTGCAGGATTTGGATTTGAATCCCGGGCGGGATCAGCGCGTCAGCCGGTCATAGTCGGCATGTGAGCCGATCCAGAACCATAGCAATCCCTGCTCGCAATCCACCGCTAAAGCCCTGTAACGCAGCCCGACCCGAACTGACCAGAAGCGTCCGACCTTTTTGAGCTGAAGCGAAGGATGGCGAGGATTCGTTTTTAGGAGCGCGAAATTATCATCGGCAAGCAGGCGTGTGGCTTCTGGAAGCTGCTGGTAGCAATTTCAGAACGAGGGGCTTGCCAGATGCTTCACAATTTCCGCACGGTCCCGGACCGGAGTGCCGCCAGTGCTTCATCGGCAAGCCGATCCAGCTTGCCTGCTGCGGCGTCACGCGCGATGCGCTCGTCGAACCGGTCGGACTCGAACACCTCGAACCATGCGCGGAAGCGCGCCAGATCCGATGCCGGTAGCTGTTCGACTGCTTTCTCGATGTCTTCAACGGTTCCCATTTTGTTTCTATAGCATTTCAGTGCTCTGAAAAAAAAGCCACTCAGGCCACGGGCGCCTTCCCGTCGCAGCGGCGCACGAACGCCGCGATGCGTGAAATCGTCGGCGCGTCCTCCAGTAGCGGCGCGTGGCCTTCGCCCGGCACTTCCCACACCTCGAGGCGGGGGCGCCGCGCCGCCATCCCGGCGACGGTCTCCGGGTCAAGCAGATCCGACAGCGCGCCGCGGATCACCATCAGCGGGATGTCGGGCAGCGCGTCGTAGAGCGGCCACAGCGGCGGCGGCGGATTGGCGGGGTCGATGGCGGCGAAGCCGTCGGCGACGTGCGGATCGCAGGTGCCCTTGAAGCGGCCGTCCACCTCGCGCCACGAGCGCCGCGCCCATCGCATCCAGCCCTCGTCGGTGACATTGGGGAAGTCGCGGCCGAACAGCGCCTTGTGCGCGCGCGCGGCCTCCGCCCACGAGGTCGGCCGGGTGATGCGGCCGGCGTAGCCCTTGATGCGCAGGAGCCCGGCCATGCCGAGCACCGGGCCAACGTCGTTGAAGACGACGCCGGCCAGCAGCGCCGGCATCATCGCCGCCAGTGTCAGCGCGATCAGTCCGCCGCGCGAGGTGCCGACGATGATGGCGCGGCCGATGCCGAGCGTGGCGGCGACCGCCAGTACGTCGGCGGCTTCCACCGCGATCGTGTAGTTGGCCGGCTCGGGGTCGCGTTCGGACAGGCCGCGTCCGCGCGAGTCGATCGCCACCACGCGGCGCGGCGCGCCCGCGTCATGGGCCAGCACCGGCGTCAGCGCGTCGAAATCCTCGACCGTGCGGGTCAGCCCCGCGAGGCAGATCACCGGCAGCCGGCCCGCCTCGCGCGGGCCATCGTCGCGCACGTGCAGCTTGAGCCCGTCTGGGGCGGCGATGAAATGATCGCGATGGGATGGGGGCATGGGGCGCGGGGTGTCCTTGAACCGGGCATCCATCTTACTTTCTTGCCTCGGATGAGAAAGCTGGATTGCCGGGTCAAGCCCGGCAATGACGCGTGGGGTGGTCAAGCCCGGCAATGACGCTGAGCGCCGCCGCCATCACTCAACGCTGGCGCCGCGGCGCAGGTCAGCCTCGATCATCAGCTTGCTGCCGCCGCCGAAGCGGGCGCGGTACACCTGCAAATTCTCGAGGATGCGCTGCACGTAGTTGCGCGTCTCCGAGAACGGGATGCGCTCGACCCAGTCGACGGCGTCGACGCCGGGGTCGCGCGGATCGCCATACTTGGCCAGCCAGTCGCGGATGCGCCCGCGTCCGGCATTGTAGGCGGCGAAGGTGAGGATGTAGGAGCCGCGATAGTTCTCCAAGAGCTCGGCAAGCTCCGCGGCGCCGAAGCTGGCGTTGTAGGCCGGATCGGACATCAGGCGCTTGACGTCGAAGCCGACGCCGAATTTCTTGGCGACCTGGCGGCCGGCGGCTGGCGTCACCTGCATCAGGCCCATGGCGTTGGCGGGCGACACCACCTTCTGGTTGAACGCGCTTTCCTGCCGCGCGATGGCGTAGACGATGCTCTTCTCCACCTCGGGGCCGATGCTGGCGAAGGCCGGGATGCCGATCACCGGATAGGCGTGATGATCGAACGGCAGGCCGTGGTTGAGCGCGCCTTTGCCCACAAGCAGCAGCCCGCGCGCGTCGCGGGCGCGGGTGGCGAGTTCGGCGATCGCGGCCAGCGCGTCGCCGTCGCCGGCCTGTTCGCCGAGTTCGGCCAGCATCGGCACCGCCAGATCGCTTTCCTCCAGCGCGTACAGGAGTTCCACCGCGCGCACGATCTCCAGCCGCGCGGCGGTGGCGTTGCGCGGCACCGGGGCGGGGTTGAGCGCGAGCTGCGGCAGGCCGAGCCGGGCGCGGGCGAGCTGGCCGTAATAGCTGGTCGACTGGCGAGAGGCCGCCTCGTAGGCCGCGCGCGCCTCATGGCCGCGGCCGAGCGCCTCGGCGGCGCGGCCCTGCCAGTAGCCGGCGCGCGCCAGCGCCGTCGGGTTCACGGTGCCGACGCCGAGTCGCGAAAAGTGCTGCGCGGCGGTGGCCGGATCGTTGAGGAAGCGCAGAGCGATCCAGCCGGCGGTGAATTCATGCTCGGTCTTGTAGATGGCGCGCGCCGGGGTGGCCGCGTCGCGGGCGATCGCATAGGCGAGCTGGGGGTTGTTGTCGTCAAGCAGCTTGCGCGCCAGCACCCGGCGCTCCACCCACCACTCGTCGAGATTGCCGAGGCGGGCGGGCTCGCGCGGCGCATGCGCCATCACCTGGGCGGCTTCCGCGATCTTGTCGTTGCGGCGCAGCCATTGCGCGCGGGCGAAGACATAGCCGGGTTCGCCGCGCGCTTCCGCGGGCACGGCGTCGAGCAGCGCCTTGGCGTTGCCGGCCTTGTTGATGACCGCGAGGCGCGCGCGCGCCATCGCCACCGCTCCGGCGCCGAGGCGATGGGCGGCGCGCAGCGCGGCCTCGCTGTTCTCCTTGAACAGCAGGAATTCCAGCCGCGCCTTGTGGTCGCCGGCATTGAGCAGCGCGCCGAACTGTTCCAGCGCGGTGCTCTCGACGTCCTTGGAGAACTCATCGCCGCGCCAGGCGTCGCGCACCAGCCGTTCGGCGCCGGCGCGGTCGCCGCGCGCAAGCCGCGCGCGCGCCAGCACGAACTTGCCCTTGCCGGACAGCGGCGCCTCGCCGGCGAACCAGCTAAGCACGGCGGCATCGTCGCGGCGGTCGTCCCACAGCGCGGCCTCGCCGCGCCGGCGCAGGAAGTTCAGGCCCGGCCAACTCGGATTGGCGCTGATGAAGGCGCGGTAGCGCTCGGCGCTGACATTGTTGTTGTCGCTGCGAAGAAAAATCCATTCGGCCAGCTTGCGCGCGACCGGATCGCCGATCGCGGCCACGGTCTGCGCGGCCTGGGTGGAATTGCGGGCGCGCACCTGCTCGATCACCTTCTCGAGCGCGTCGACATCCTGCTGCGGCGTCGCGGCGGTGGCGGCGAGCGCGAATGGCGCGCGCGCGCGAACCTGCTTGGCCGGGGCGGGGGGCGTGCCCGCGGTCGCCGCAGCAGCCTTGGCGCCAGTCCTGGTATCGTTCTTGGCGTTGGTCTTGGGATCAGTCTTGGGACCGGTCTTGGCGTTGGTCTTGGCCTCACCGCGAGGCAGCGGGCGGGGCTTGGGCAGCGGAGTGGCGTGGCTCTGGGGAGCCAGAAAGGCAAACATCACCGCAATCGTGGCGAGCGCGCGCGCCTTCATTCCGCGCCGGGACGTTGCATCCGGTGTCGTCATCGCCGTTTCCCTCCGGGCGAATCGCATCCCCTCCGCCTTCCTACTGTATTGATTCTACTTGAAAATTACCATATTTCCTCAACCCTTCACAGCTTGCGCCGGCGAGGCGGCGAAATCGAGGCGAAAGGTGTTGCCCGCGAGGTCTTTCGCACCGCCGCACAAGCCGGTATCAATGGCGATTCAATTTTGCCGCCGCCATCCGAAGGGAATGGCGGCGAGCGTTCGGAGAAGGTGCCATGGCGGCCAAGTCGAATTTTCGCGGATCCATCACAGCCCTGGCGACGCCGTTCAAGAACGGCGCGCTCGACGAGGCTGCGTTCCGCGCACTGGTGAATTGGCAGATCGCCGAGGGTACCCACGGTCTCGTGCCTGTCGGCACCACCGGCGAGAGCCCGACGCTGAGCCATGACGAACACCGCAAGGTGGTCGAATGGTGCATCGCCGAGGCCAAGGGCCGCGTTCCGGTGATCGCCGGGGCCGGCTCCAACTCGACGCAGGAAGCGGTCGAGCTGTCGCGCCATGCCGAGAAGGCGGGCGCCAGCGGCGTGCTCGTGGTCACGCCCTATTACAACAAGCCGACCCAGGAAGGGCTCTACCAGCACTTCAAGGCGGTCAACGATGCCATTGGGATTCCGATCATTATCTACAACATCCCGGGCCGTTCGGTGATCGACATGTCGGTCGAGACCATGGCGCGGCTGTATGAGCTGAAGAACATCACGGGGGTCAAGGACGCCACCGCCAACGTGGCGCGCGCCTCGCAGCAGCGCGCCGTGCTGGGGCCGGAGTTCAACCAGTTGTCCGGCGAGGACGCCACCGCGCTCGGCTTCATGGCCCATGGCGGCCATGGCTGCATCTCGGTGACGTCGAACGTGGCGCCGCGGCTGTGCTCGGAATTCCAGTCGGCGTGCCTGCGCGGCGACTATGCCGCGGCGCTTGCGCTGCAGGACAAGCTGATGCCGCTGCACACCAACCTGTTCATCGAGACCAATCCGTCGCCGACCAAGTATGCGCTGTCGGTGCTCGGCAAGTGCGCCGACACGGTCCGGCTGCCGATGGTGCCGCTGTCGGAGCCGAGCAAGACGGTGGTGCGCGCCGCCATGGTGCATGCCGGCCTGCTCAACTAGGCCCGCGACACCGGCTTCATCTTCGTGGATACTTCGGGAGCGGGACGGGGACGGTCCCGCTTTCGTTATCTGGAGGCCGACATGCTTCGGGAATTCAAGGAATTCGCCATGAAGGGCAATGTCGTCGACCTTGCGGTCGGCGTCATTATCGGTGCCGCGTTCGGCGCCATCGTGCAGTCGATGGTTGGCGACATCATCATGCCGATCGTTGGCGCGATCACCGGGGGACTGGATTTCTCCAATTACTTCACCGGCCTATCCGCGAAGGTTACCGCCATCAATCTGGTTGACGCAAAAAAGCAAGGCGCCGTATTGGCTTGGGGTAATTTTCTCACCATTACGCTGAACTTCATCATCGTTGCAGCGGTGCTGTTCCTGGTGGTGCGCGCGATGAACAGACTCAAGCGTCAGGAACCTGCGCCGGCGTCGCTGACGCGCGATCAGGCGCTGCTGGTGGAAATCCGCGATCTCCTGAAGCAGAAGTAATCACAATGGGGCGGCGCGTGCCGTGGGGCAATTCCTTGCGGCGCGTTTCTGATGGGTCAGGGAACAATGGCGGACAAAGATGAGAAGGCGTTCAAGGTTGTCGCCGACAACCGCAAGGCGCGCTTCAATTACGCCATCGAGGATACCGTCGAGGCCGGCATCGCGCTGTCGGGCACCGAGGTCAAATCGCTGCGCACCGGCAAGGCCACCATCGCCGAATCCTACGCCGACGCCCGCGACGGCGAGATCTGGCTCGTCAACGCCAACATCCCCGAATATCTGCAGGCCAACCGCTTCAACCATGCGCCGAAGCGGCCGCGCAAGCTCCTGCTGCACAAGCGCCAGATCAACAAGCTGATCGGCGCGATCGAGCGCGAGGGCATGACGCTCATTCCGCTGAAACTGTATTTCAACGCGCGCGGACGGGCCAAGGTGGAACTGGCGCTGGCCAAGGGCAAGAAGCTGCACGACAAGCGCGAGACCGAAAAGAAGCGCGACTGGAATCGCGAGAAGGGCCGGCTGTTGCGCGCGCGCGGCTAAGGCTTCACGGGGGCCGCGTCGAGATAGCGCCGGACCTCGGCGAATACCTTGCGGAACATCGCGGGCGTCAGCACGCCGGTATTGGTGTTGTAGCGCGAGCAGTGATAGCTGTCGAAAAGCTTGAGCGCGCCGGCGCTGTGTTCCGCGCCATGGCCGAACGGGGCCTCGGCGGCGCGCAGGCCCAACGCCTTGACCGTCGAATCATGGGCGACGCGCCCGAGCGCGACGATGGCGCGCAGGTTCGGCATGTCCGCGAGCGTCGCGGCGAGGAACGTGCGGCAGGTGGCGATCTCGACCGGCAGCGGCTTGTTCTGCGGCGGCACGCAGCGCACCGCGTTGGTGATGCGGCAGTCGACCAGTTGCAGGCCGTCGTCGGGCCGCGCCTGATAGGTGCCGTCGGCGAAACCATGGCCGAGCAGGGTGCCGTACAGGAGTTCGCCGGCATAGTCGCCGGTGAACGGCCGTCCGGTGCGGTTGGCGCCCTGCAGACCGGGCGCGAGGCCGACGATCAGCAGCATCGCCGTGTCGGGGCCGAACGAGGGCACGGGCGCGTTGAACCAGCCGGGCGCGCGCGCGCGCGCGGCTTCGCGGAACTCGCCCAGTCGCGGACAGCGCGGGCAGTCGCGACCGGGCTCGGTGGCGGAGCCATCAGCATCCGCGCGCGCGGCGCCCCCGGCCGGGAGCGCCGCATGCGACGGGTGCGATGGGTTCGATGCCTTGCGTCTAGTCGTCGCCGAATTCGTCATTGGTCCGCGCGGTCGCCGGGCTGCGCTGCAGGAACTGCGGCGTGTGGCGCGGGCCATGGCCGGTCCGATCGGACCGTTCCGGCCGCTCCGTAGGGTCGCGTCCGATTTTCGGCTGCAATTCAACGAGGTCAAGGAAAACATCGGCCTGGCGGCGCAGTTCGTCGGCCACCATCGGCGGCTGCGTGGCGATGGTCGAAACCACGGTCACGCGCACGCCGCGCCGCTGCACCGCTTCCACCAGCGAGCGGAAATCGCCGTCGCCGGAAAACAGCACGATCTGGTCGACATGGGGGGCGAGCTCCATGGCGTGAACCGCGAGCTCGATGTCCATGTTGCCCTTCACCTTGCGGCGGCCGGCCTGGTCGATGAACTCCTTGGTCGCCTTGGTGACAACCGTGTAGCCGTTGTAATCGAGCCAGTCGATCAGCGGTCGGATCGAGGAATATTCCTGATCCTCGATGACGGCGGTGTAATAGAACGCGCGCAGCAGCGTTCCGCGGCCCTGGAATTCGCGCAGCAGGCGCTTGTAGTCGATGTCGAAACCCAACGTCTTTGCGGTGGCGTAAAGGTTGGCGCCATCGATGAACAGGGCGATTTTGTTGTTTGGTGTGGACATATAATCATCCGTTTTTGTTTTGTTTACCGTCAGTGGGGCCGGACCACCCAGTAAAGGACTCGCCCTTGAAAATCCGTGAAGTCGGGGCGAAGCGAAGGATTTCGGTATCGAAACCTACGAAATCGACATGCAATCAGCAGATGGTGCGCATATCAAAAAAACATAAGAAAATCCGCTATCTCCAAGCTGTGCGGAGGGGGCGCCGGCTCGACGCCTGCCTGATACCGAGCACTAGCCTAGGTGATAATGATTATGACGAAAATTGCTACTTGCGAAATTCTCATTGCCACTATACCTAGCATGCATAATCCTTTTTCTGCACGGTATGGGAGTGACAGCCGATGGCTCGCGTCACCGTAGAAGACTGCATTGACAAGGTCGACAACCGCTTCGAACTGGTGCTGCTCGCGGCGCATCGCGCGCGCATGATTTCGTCCGGTTCGCCGCTCACCATCGACCGCGACAATGACAAGAACCCGGTGGTGTCGCTGCGCGAGATCGCCGACGAGACCGTCTCGCCCGGCGACCTGCACGAGGAACTGGTGCATTCGCTGCAGAAATACGTCGAGGTCGACGAGCCGGAGCCGGAGTCGGTGCCGCTGATCGGTTCGGCCGGTGGCAGCGTCGATGCCGACGATACCGAGGTGGCGCCCGAGCGCATGACCGAGGAAGAGCTGCTCAAGGGGCTCGAGGGCCTGACCCCGCCCGAGGAACAGCCGGAAGAGGACGAGTAATCCGTTTCCGGCCTCACCGGCGGACAGGCCCGGCCCTCGCGCCGGGCCTTTGCTTTTGTTGACTATTTTGCCGTCGGCTTGGCGTATTCGGCAATGGCCGTGTTATGATGCAAATGTAAGGTCGAACCATCCGCAAATGCGGAGAAGGTTGAGCGATGGCCTATTGGCAGCGCAAATCAGGGCCGGTGGAAACCGCGGCGTCCGACATGGTTGCCGACGCGCCGCCGCTTGCGGCCGCCGAGACGCCGCCCAGGCATCCGCGCACCAAGATGATGCGCCAGTACGACCTCGTCGAACGGGTGCGCGCCTACAATCCCGAGGCCGACGAGGCGCTGCTCAACCGCGCCTATGTCTATGCCATGATGGTCCACGGCGAGCAGACGCGGGCCTCCGGCGATCCCTATTTCTCGCATCCGCTTGAGGTCGCCGGTATCCTCACCGACCTCAAGCTCGACGACGCCAGCATCGCCGCCGCGCTCCTCCACGACACCATCGAGGATACCGTCGCCACCCGCGAGGATATCGACCGGCTGTTCGGCGAGGATATCGGCGCGCTGGTCGAGGGCCTGACCAAGCTTGCCAAGCTCGACCTGGTCTCGCGCGAGGCCAAGCAGGCGGAAAACCTGCGCAAGCTCCTGCTGGCGATCGCCGACGACGTGCGCGTGCTGCTGATCAAGCTGGCCGACCGGCTGCACAACATGCGCACCCTCGAATTCGTGCCGCCGGCCTCGCGACGCCGTATCTCCGAGGAGACGCTCGACATCTATGCGCCGCTCGCCGGCCGCATGGGCATGCACGAGATGCGCGAGGAGCTTGAGAACCTGGCGTTCCGCGAGCTCAACCCGGATGCGTTCAAGGTCATCTACAACCGCCTGGTGTCGATCGCCGATCGCAACAGGAATCTCATCAGCCAGATCGAAAGCCAGCTGCTGGCCAGCCTTGCCGCGCACGGCATCGCGGCCAGGGTCAGCGGCCGCCGCAAGCGCTCCTATTCGATCTGGAACAAGATGGAGCGCAAGTCGATCGGCTTCGAGCAGCTTTCCGACATCTTCGGCTTCCGCGTCATCGTCGGCACGGTGGAAGAGTGCTACCGCGCGCTCGGCGTCGTGCACACCACCTGGCCGGTGGTGCCGGGCCGCTTCAAGGACTACATCTCGACGCCGAAGCAGAACGAATACCGCTCGCTGCATACCACCGTGATCGGCCCCGGCAACCAGCGCGTCGAACTGCAGATCCGCACCGAGGAGATGCACCAGATCGCTGAATACGGCATTGCCGCGCATTCGCTGTACAAGGACCGCGTGGTATCGCCGACCGAACTGCTCAAGCGCGAATCCAGCGCCTATGCGTGGCTGCGCCACACCATCGAGGTGCTGGCCGAGGGCTCCAACCCGGAAGAGTTTCTCGAACACACCAAGCTCGAGCTGTTCCACGACCAGGTGTTCTGCTTTACCCCGAAGGGCAAGCTGATCGCGCTGCCGCGCCGCGCCAACGTCATCGATTTCGCCTATGCGGTGCATACCGACATCGGCAACAGCGCGGTGGGGTGCAAGATCAACGGCAAGTTCGCGCCGCTGGTGTCCGAGCTGCAGAACGGCGACCAGGTCGAGATCATGACCTCGCGCGCCCAGACGGCGCCGCCGGCGGCGTGGGAATCGCTCGCCGTTACCGGCAAGGCGCGCGCCGCGATCCGCCGCGCCACCCGCACCGCGATTCGCGACCAGTATGCCGGGCTCGGCCGGCGCATCGTCGAGCGCCTGTTCCAGCGCGCGCGGATGGATTACGACGACGACAGCCTCAAGGGCGCGCTGCCGCGTCTTGCCCGCGCCTCGGTCGAGGACGTGCTGGCGGCGGTCGGGCGCGGCGAGATCAAGGCCTCCGACGTCGCGCGCGCCATGTATCCCGACTACAAGGAGGAGCGCGCCGCGCAGCCGGTGGCCAAGACCGGGGAGAGTGGCTGGTTCGGCCTCAAGAAAAGCCGCGCGGTCAAGTTCCGCATGCCGGCCGCTTCCAGCGACGCGGCGATCCCGATCCGCGGCATCAACAGCGATCTGCCGGTGCGGTTCGCGCCCAACGGCGGCGCCGTGCCGGGCGACCGCATCGTCGGCATCGTCACGCCGGGCGAGGGGGTGACGATCTATCCGATCCAGTCGCCGGCGCTCAAGGATTTCGAGGACGAGCCGCAGCGCTGGCTCGACGTGCGCTGGGATGTCGACGAGAATACGCAGCAGCGCTTCCCGGCGCGGCTGTCGATCCAGCAGGTCAACGAGCCGGGCAGCCTCGCCCAGGTCGCCGGCGTGATCGCCGAGCATGACGGCAACATCGACAATATCCAGATGAGCCGCAAGTCGCCGGACTTCACCGAACTTACGGTCGACGTCGGCGTCTACGATCTCAAGCACCTCACTGCCATCATCGCGCAGCTGCGCGCCAAGGCCATCGTCGCGCGCGTCGAGCGCGTCAACGGCTAAGCCCTGAGGAAATTCCGAAAAGACCGTCCCGCATGTCCAAGCTGTCCCCGCCGCGCCTCGGCATCAACGTCGATCATGTCGCAACGCTGCGCAACGCGCGCGGCGGCCGTCATCCCGATCCGGTGCGCGCCGCGCTCGCCGCCGTCGCCGCCGGCGCCGACGGCATCACGGCGCATCTGCGCGAGGACCGCCGCCACATCCGCGACGACGACATGGCGCGGCTGAAGGCCGAAATCGCGGTCCCGCTCAATTTCGAGATGGCGGCGACCGACGAGATGGTGGCGATCGCGCTTGCGACCGCGCCACACGCGGCCTGCCTGGTGCCCGAGCGCCGCGCCGAACTCACCACCGAGGGCGGGCTCGATGTCGCCGGCCACGAGGCGGCGCTCGGGACCGCGGTGGCGCGGCTCGGGGACGCCGGCATCCGGGTGTCGCTGTTCATCGCCGCCGATCCGCGCCAGATCGAGGCGGCGGCGCGCCTCAAGGCGCCGGTGGTCGAGATCCATACCGGGGCGTGGTGCGATGCCGAGACGGAAGGCCCGGACGTGCGCGCCGAGGCGGAATGGCGGCGCATCGTCACCGGCGTGGCGCTGGCCGCCTCATGCGGCCTCGAGGTGCATGCCGGCCACGGACTCGATTACGTCACCGCCGAGCGCATCTCGGCCCTGCCGGAGATCGCCGAACTGAACATCGGCCATTACATGATGGGCGAGGCGCTGTTCGTGGGCGTCGGCGAGACCGTGCGCATGATGCGGGCGGCGATGGCGCGCGGACGGACGAGGGGCCGCGCGGCGTCATGATCCTGGGCATCGGCTCCGATCTCATCGACATCCGCCGCGTCGAGAAGGTGCTGGAGCGCCATGGCGAGCGTTTCCTGGCGCGGGTATTCACCGTAACCGAACGGGCCAAGGCCGAGCGCCGGGCCGGCGTGGCGGCGGTCCGGGCTTCCACCTATGCCAAGCGATTCGCCGCCAAGGAGGCCTGCGCCAAGGCGCTCGGCACCGGCATCCGGCGCGGGGTGTGGTGGCGTGACATCGGGGTGGTCAACCTGCCCGGCGGGCGGCCCACCCTGCAGCTCACCGGCGGGGCGCTGGCGCGGCTGGAGGCGATGGCGCCCCCCGGCTGTACCGCCCGCATCGACCTCTCGATGACCGACGACTGGCCGCTGGCGCAGGCTTTCGTGGTTATTTCGGCGGTCCCCGCCGCTACCTGACGCGGCATTCCGCCGCCCCGCCAGCCCCGAAATGGCCTTAATGGCCCGGCTTGTCGTGCCTCCGCTTTCCTTCATTTGCGCGGGCCTGCCGGAGCGTCTACAACGCGCCGGGGCCAGCCGCCCCGCCGTTTTCCCCGAATCGGAAGAGTCATGAGCGTGACCACGAAGGCCAAAAACGAGAGCAGCTTCGGCGAAACCGTCCGCGTCGTGGTCCATGCCCTGATCATCGCGCTGGTGATTCGCACCTTCCTGTTCCAGCCGTTCAACATTCCCTCGGGATCGATGAAGGCGACGCTCCTGGTCGGCGACTACCTGTTCGTCTCGAAATACTCTTACGGCTACAGCAAATACTCATTCCCGTTCTCGCCGCCGCTGTTCTCCGGCCGCGTCTTCGGCTCGGTGCCCGCGCGCGGCGACATCGCGGTGTTCCGCCTGCCCAAGGACGATACCACCGACTACATCAAGCGCGTGATCGGGCTACCCGGCGACCGCATCCAGATGAAGGAGGGACTGCTCCACATCAACGGCGAGCCGGTCAAGCGCGAGCGGCTGACCGATTTCGTCGGCGAGGATCCGTGTGGCAACGACGCCATGGCGCGAGTCAAGCGCTGGCGCGAGACGCTGCCCAACGGCGTGAGTTACGAGTCACTCGACTGCGTCGATAATGGCTTCTACGACAATACGCCGGTCTACACCGTGCCGGCTGGCCACCTGTTCATGATGGGTGACAACCGCGACAACTCCACCGACAGCCGGGTGCTGTCGGCGGTGGGCTATGTGCCGTTCCAGAATCTGGTCGGCCGTGCCCAGATGATCTTCTTCTCCATTGCCGAGGGCACGCCCGCCTGGCAGATCTGGCGCTGGCCGTTCGCGGTGCGGTGGAACCGGCTGTTTTCCATCGTGCGATGAGCCCGCGCGCCAAAACTCCATCGACCGGCGGTGCCCGGCGTGGCGTCAAGGCCGGCCTCAAGGCCCTTGAGGAGCGCCTCGGCTACGGCTTCACCGATGCGGTCCTGCTGGCGACCGCGCTCACCCATGTGTCGTCGCTCAAGGCCTCGGCGCTGAAATCGCCGTTGAGCCGCACCGGCAGCTACCAGCGGCTCGAATTTCTCGGCGACCATGTGCTCGGCCTGGTGGTGTCCGACATGCTGTTCCGCGCCTTTCCGGAGGCCGACGAGGGCGAGATGTCGAAGCGGCTCGCCGATCTGGTGCGCAAGGAAACCTGCGCCGACATCGCCCGTGGCCTTGACCTGGCCGAGCTGGTTCGGGTCGGCAGCGTCGGCGCGGGCGCGGGCGAGCGGCTGCGCAAATCGGTGCTGGGCGACGTCTGCGAAGCGGTGATCGGCGCGGTGTTCCTCGACGGCGGCTATGGCGCGGCGGCCGAGCTGGTGACACGGTTGTGGAGTGAGCGCATGCGCAAGCCGATGCGGGCGCTGCGCGACGCCAAGACGGTGCTGCAGGAATGGGCCCAGGCGCGCGGCCTGCCGACGCCGACCTACCGCGAGGTCGAGCGCACCGGCCCGCACCACAGTCCGCAATTCCGCGTCGCGGTGGAACTGCCGGGTCTTGCGCCCGCCGAAGGCACCGGCGCCAGCAAGCGCGCTGCGGAAAAGGCCGCGGCCTCGACCATGCTCGAACGGGAGGGCGTCACCGGCGCCGCCGACCATGACTGATCCAGCCGCCGCTCCGGCGTCTCCCCCGACACGCTGCGGTTTCGTGGCGCTGATCGGCGCCCCGAACGCCGGCAAGTCGACGCTGGTCAACGCGCTGGTCGGCGCCAAGGTCACCATCGTTTCGCGCAAGGTGCAGACCACGCGCGCGCTCATTCGCGGCATCGTCATCGAGAACGACGCCCAGATCATCCTGGTCGACACGCCAGGCATCTTCGCGCCGCGCCGAAGGCTTGACCGCGCCATGGTGACGACGGCGTGGAGCGGGGCGCATGACGCCGACCTCGTCGGCGTGCTGATCGACGCCCGCAAGGGCATCGACGAGGAGGCCGACGCCATCATGTCGCGGCTGGCCGGCCTGCCGCACAAGAAATTCCTCATCCTCAACAAGATCGACCTGGTGCCGCGCGACAGCCTGCTGGCGCTCGCCAAGGCCGCCAACGAGCGGGTGGCGTTCGCCGAGACCTTCATGGTGTCGGCGCTCAGCGGCGACGGCGTCGCCGACCTGCGCCGGACGCTGGCGGAGTGCCTGCCGGAAGGGCCGTTCCTCTATCCGCCCGATCACATGTCGGATGCGCCGATGCGGCATCTGGCGGCCGAGATCACCCGCGAAAAGCTCTACCACAAGCTGCATCAGGAACTGCCCTACCAGTCCACGGTCGAGACCGATCAGTGGAAGGACATGAAGGACGGCAGCGTGCGCATCGAGCAGACCATCTTTGTCGAGCGCGACAGCCAGCGCAAGATCGTGCTCGGCAAGGGCGGGCAGACCATCAAGGCGATCGGAGCCGCGGCGCGCAAGGAGCTTGGCGAGATCGTCGGCGCGCCGGTGCATCTGTTCCTGTTCGTCAAGGTGCGCGAAGGCTGGGGCGACGATCCCGAACGCTATCGCGAGATGGGGCTCGACTTTCCGCGCGAGTAAGCATGATCTGCGAAAAGTGGGAACCGGTTTTCGGGCAGGCTTGCCCGCGTCGCGACGATGCGGGACAATGCGTTCCGATCAACCTCCGACAGGTTTTCGCAATGGAGTGGAGCGACGAGGGCATCGTGCTCGGCGTGCGGCGCCATGGCGAGACCAGCGCCATCATCGAACTGATGACGCATGGCCACGGCCGCCATCTCGGCATGGTGCGCGGCGGCGCCGGCAGCCGTCTGCGTCCGGTGCTGCAGCCGGGCAACACGGTGAGCGCGGTGTGGCGCGCCCGGCTTGACGAGCATCTCGGCGTCTATGCGGTGGAAGGGCTGGAATTGCGCGCCGCGCACCTGATGGCGCTGCCGCACGCGCTGTACGGCCTCGGTCATCTGGCCGGCCTGACGCGGCTGTTGCCCGAGCGCGATCCGCATGCCGCGCTTTACGACACGCTCGCCGCCATGCTCAGCCGCCTCGACGATGCGCGCGAGGCCGCCGTGCGGATGGTGCGCTTCGAACTGGCGATGCTCGGCGAACTCGGCTTCGGCCTCGACCTATCGCGCTGCGCGGCCAGCGGCGCGACCGACGACCTGATCTACGTTTCACCGAAATCGGGTTGCGCGGTATCGCGCGAGGCCGGCGCGCCGTGGCGCGAGCGGCTGCTGCGGCTGCCGCCGTTCCTGCGCGCGCCGGTTAAGGCCGGCGACGTCAGCGATGACGATCTCATCGACGGCTTCGCGCTGACCGGCCTGTTCCTGTCGCGCCATGTGCTGGAGCCGCGCGGGCTTGCCCATGACGATGCGCGCCGCGCCTTCATGACGGTGGTGACGCATCGCCGTGGACATTCCGGCCCGCCGATGCAAAACGGGCCGGAGCAGGGCTCCGGCCCGTTGCAGGATTTTCCGCGCGGAGCGGATCAGTAATAGCGGTAGGGGCGCGGCCGCCACGGACCGGGCGGACCGGCACGCCAGCACTGGCGCACCCAGCGATAGCCGTTCCAGACCCGGCGGCACACCAGGCGCACGTCCTGCACCATGCCGTTCTCCGACACGGCGCCGGCGACCGGGGCGATCCCCGGCAGCGTCATGGCCTCGGCGCGTGACGCCATCAGCGAACCGGCTCCAAGCACCACCACGGCAGCCGCCGCGGCCAATATCATTCGACGCATTCGTTCCTCCTTCGTGGACGTTCGCTGCAAAAACGCAGCAGGTCCGGCCTCTTGCATCCATTTCGGGCCGCGAACCGATGATCACTTTCTGACGCGGGAATTACGGCAAGCGTACCAGAATAGCTTGCGAACGCAGTATGCCACGGCAATTGAGAACAGTTGATGGCCGGGCCATTCATGGCTTGTTCATTTTGGCTGCACCAGTTAACCGGACGTTATGGGCAAGCGATTGATTCCCCCCGAGTCGGCCGACATCCAGGATGTCGCGCTGCGCGACGCGCTGGAAGAGCGCTATCTCGCCTATGCGCTGTCCACCATCATGCACCGCGCGCTGCCCGACGCGCGCGACGGCCTCAAGCCGGTGCACCGGCGAATCCTTTACGGCATGCGGCTGTTGCGTCTCGATCCCGGCACCGCGTTCAAGAAATCGGCCAAGATCGTCGGCGACGTGATGGGCTCGTTCCATCCGCATGGCGATCAGGCGATCTACGACGCGCTGGTGCGGCTGGCGCAGGATTTCTCCTCGCGCTATCCGCTGGTCGACGGCCAGGGCAATTTCGGCAACATCGACGGCGACACTGCGGCCGCCTACCGCTACACCGAAGCGCGCATGACCGACGTCGCGCGTCTCATCATCGAGGGCATCGACGAGGACGCGGTCGATTTCCGTCCCAACTACGACGGCCAGAGCGAAGAGCCGGCGGTGCTGCCGGCGGCGTTCCCGAATCTGCTCGCCAACGGCGCGCAGGGCATCGCGGTCGGCATGGCGACCTCGATCCCGCCCCACAACGCCGCCGAACTGTGCGATGCGGCTCTCCATCTCATCGAGCGTCCGGCCACCAAGTCCTCCGGGCTGATGAAATACGTCAAGGGCCCGGACTTTCCCACCGGCGGCATCATCGTCGATCCGCCGCAGGCGATCGCCGAGGCCTACGCCACCGGAAAGGGCGGCTTCCGCGTCCGCGCCAAGTGGCACAGGGAGGAGGGCAGCCGCGGCACCTGGGTCGTGGTGGTGAGCGAGATTCCGTGGCTGGTGCAGAAGTCGCGGCTGATCGAGAAGATCGCCGAACTGCTCAACGAGCGTAAATTGCCGCTGGTCGCCGATATCCGCGACGAGTCGGCCGAGGACATCCGCGTCGTCATCGAGCCGAAGTCGCGCACGGTCGATCCCGAACTCCTGATGGAGTCGCTGTTCAAGCTCACCGAGCTGGAAAGCCGCATTCCGCTCAACATGAACGTGCTGATCAAGGGCCGCATTCCCAAGGTGATCGGCCTCGCCGAAGCCTTGCGCGAATGGCTCGACCATCGCCGCGAGGTGCTGATCCGGCGCTCGCGCTACCGTCAGCAGCAGATCGAGCACCGGCTCGAAGTGCTCGGCGGATTCCTCGTCGCCTATCTCAATCTCGACAAGGTCATCAAGATCATCCGCAGCGAGGATGAGCCCAAGCCGGTGCTGATCCGCGCCTTCAAGCTGACCGAGGTGCAGGCCGACGCCATCCTCAACATGCGGCTGCGCAACTTGCGCAAGCTTGAGGAGATGGAGATCCGCGGCGAGGACAAGGCGTTGCGCGCCGAACTGAAGGGCATCAAGTCGCTGCTCGGCTCGGAAGGCGAGCAGTGGAAGAAGGTCGCCGACCAGATCCGCGAGGTGCGCGCCACGTTCGGCGCCAAGACCGCGCTCGGCCGCCGCCGCACCAGTTTCGCGCTGGCTCCCGAGCATGACCTCGCCGCCATCGAGGAGGCGCTGGTCGAGCGCGAGCCGATCACCGTGGTGGTGTCGGAAAAGGGCTGGGTGCGCACGCTCAAGGGGCAGGTCGAGGATCTCTCCAACCTCGCCTTCAAGACCGACGACCGGCTCGGCTATGCGTTCCATGCCGAGACCACGTCGAAGCTGCTCTTGTTCGCCACCAACGGGCGCTTCTACACGCTCGACGCCGCCAAGCTGCCGGGCGGGCGCGGCCATGGCGAGCCGATCCGCATGCTGATCGACATGGAGCAGGACGCCGACATCGTGGCGCTGTTCGTCAACAGGGGCGGGCGCAAGTTCCTGGTGGCGAGCCGCGACGGGCAGGGCTTCATCGTCAGCGAGGAGGACTGCATCGCCAACACTCGCAAGGGCAAGCAGGTGCTCAACGTGACGCCGCCCAACGAGGCGCGCGCGCTCGCCGTGGTCGCCGGCGACCAGGTGGCGGTGATCGGCGACAACCGCAAGATGCTGCTGTTCCCGCTCGATCAGGTGCCGGAGATGGCGCGCGGCCGCGGCGTGCGGCTGCAGCGCTACAAGGATGGCGGCTTGTGCGATGTCACGACCTTCGCCGCCAGGGAGGGACTTGCCTGGCGCGATTCCGCCGGCCGCGAGTTCTCCGCGAGTTTGAAGGAGCTGAGCGAGTGGCGCGGCACCCGCAGCGACGCCGGCCGGCTGGCGCCCAAGGGCTTCCCCAAATCCAACCGGTTCGGCCGCGCACCGGAGTAGGCCCTCACGCGTGATGGTGAGTTGTCGGGCGGCTCGCGACCGGTCATTGTGTGGCGATGGACAGCAAATCCGACAACGCCCGGCGCCGCCCCGCGGCAATTCCGATGACGGCGGACATGCCCGGCTGGCGTCGGTTCCGCCGCGAGCCGTCGCTGGCCAACATCGCCGGTTCGATCCGGACCCATGGCCGGGGTCCGATGTGGCGCAAGCTGATCGCCTTCCTCGGTCCCGGCTATCTGGTCGCGGTCGGCTACATGGACCCCGGCAACTGGGCCACCTCGCTCGCCGGCGGCGCGCGGTTCGGCTACGCGCTGCTGTCGGTGGCGCTGCTCTCCAACGTCATGGCGGTCATCCTGCAGGCGCTGTGCAGCCGGCTTGGCGTCGGCGCCGGGCGCGACCTGGCGCAGGCCTGCCGCGACGCGTTTCCCAGGATCATGGTGGGGCCGCTGTGGTTGCTCGCGGAAATCGCCATCGCCGCGACCGACCTCGCCGAGGTGATCGGCACCGCCATCGGCCTCAATCTGCTGTTCGGCATTCCGCTCGAACTCGGCGTCATCATTACCGCCGCCGACGTGTTCCTGGTGCTGGCGATGCAGGCGCTCGGCTTCCGCTGGATCGAGGCCTTCGTGGTGGCGATGCTGGCGGTGATCGCGGCCTGCTTCGCGGTTCAGATCGCGCTTGCCGATCCCGACTGGGGCGCGGTCATCCGGGGCTTCGCGCCGACCACCGACATCATCGCCAAACGCGACATGCTCTATCTCGCGCTCGGCATTCTCGGCGCCACGGTGATGCCGCACAATCTCTATCTGCATTCCGGGCTGGTGCAGACCCGCGCCTATGGCGACAGCGTCGAGGAGAAGCACGAGGCGATCCGGCTCGCCACCATCGACTCGACGCTCGCGCTCAGCTTCGCGCTGATCATCAACGCCTCGATCCTCATTCTCGCGGCGGCGACGTTCAACCGCGTCGGCCGCACCGACGTCACCGAGCTTGAACAGGTGCACGGGTTCCTTGCCCCGCTCCTGGGCTCGACGATGGCGCCGACGCTGTTCGCGATCTCGCTATTATGCTGCGGGCTCAATTCCACCATCACCGCGACGCTGTCGGGCCAGATCGTGATGGAGGGCTTCATCGACATCCGGCTGGCGCCGTGGCTGCGCCGGCTGGTGACGCGCGCCATCGCCATCATCCCGGCGGCGCTGGTGACGATCTGGTTCGGCTCCAGGGGGACGGCGCAACTGCTGATCCTCAGTCAGGTGATCCTGAGCCTGCAACTGCCGTTCGCGGTGATCCCGCTGGTGATGTTCACGGCAAGCCGGGCCAAGATGGGCGTGTTCGTGGCGCCGCGCTGGCTCACCGCGGCGGCAAGCCTGATCGCCGCGGTCATCGTCGCGCTCAACGTGAAGCTGGTGTTCGACTTCGTGATGGGCTGAGCAGGGCGTTAAACGCCCGTGGCGTTCCTGTCGAATTGTTCGCGCGCGCTCTGAATTTCCGGCAAGTGCTCGAACGCCCACGCGCCCAGAGTTTCCACCGGCTTTCTGAGCGAGCGCCCAAGATCGGTCAGTTCGTAATCGACTCGTGGCGGAATGGTCGGGAAGACGGTCCGCGTCACGAGGCCGTCGCGCTCCAGGCCCCTCAAGGTCAATGTCAGCATCCGCTGCGAGATGCCGCCGACCATGCGCTTGATCTCGTTGAAGCGCCGGGAACCGTCGCCCAGCGCCATGATGATGAGGACGCTCCACTTGTCGCCGATGCGCGCCAGGATCGAGCTTACGGCCTGGCAGTTTCCCGGCAAATGCCCGCCGGATGGTGCAGTCACATCGATGTGCTCGGGTTTCATGGCTGTGCTTGGGTTCAGGAAATGTGCCTTCTTGCGCATTCTATTAGTAGTCACCAATAGTGTCCAGGTATCAATCTGATACTAAAGCTAAAGGTGAACCCAATGAAACTGCTCCATATCGATGCCAGCATCCTTGGCGACAATTCCGTTTCCCGGCAACTGTCGGCGGCGGCGGTGGACCGCCTGCGCAAGACCACGCCCGATCTCGATGTGACATATCGGGATATCAGTGCCGCGCCGTTGCAACACCTGACCGGGGCGCATCTGGCCGCCGCGCAAGGCGTAACGCCCGAAGCAACGGCGCTGCGCGACGATATTGCCGCGAGCGCCGCCGCGCTCGACGAGTTCCTGGCCGCCGACATCATCGTCATCGGCGCGCCGATGTACAACTTCACCATTCCGAGCCAGCTCAAAGCCTGGATCGACCGCATCCTCGTGGCTGGCAAGACCTTCAAGTATTCGGAGAAAGGCGTCGAGGGGCTTACCGGCGGCAAGCGCGTCATCGTGACCGTCTCGCGCGGCGGGTTCTACGGCGCCGGTACGCCCGCGGCAGCCGGCGAGCATCTCGAAACCTATCTGCGCTGGGTCTTCGGCTTCATCGGCATCGCGAATCCCGAGATCATCATCGCCGAGGGCGTTCAGATCAGTTCCGAACAGCGTCAGAAAGCCCTGGCCGGCGCGTTGCGGGCGGCCGACGCCTTGACGGCCGCGTAAGTCCTGACGGCCGCGTGAGCCGGGCGGCGAGAGAGCAATGCGTCATTTTCCGGATCATCGCGCGCGATGATCCGGAACTTGCCATTCGATGCCTGTCGGCCTCGCGCCTCGCGTTCAGTCCTGCGGCTCGCTGGCGCGCCCGCCGTCGACCCGCGTCCATCCGTTGGGAGCCAGGTGCTGCTGCGGCAGGAAGCGGCTCTTGTAGTCCATCTTGCGCGAGCCATCGATCCAGTAGCCGAGATAGACATAGGCGAGGCCCATGCGGCGCGCGCGCGCGATATGGTCGAGCACCATGAAGGTGCCGAGCGAGCGGCGATGTTCGGTCGGCTCGAAGAACGAATAGACCATCGACAGCCCATCGCTGAGGATGTCGGTGAGCGCCACCGCCATCAGTTCGCCGCCGCGCGCGGGAGCTTCTGCGCCGCCGCGCCGGCGATACTCGATGACGCGGGTCTCGACGTGGCTGTCCTCGACCATCATGGCGTAGTCGAGCACGGTCATGTCGGCCATGCCGCCGTCGTGGTGGCGGGCGTCGAGATAGGCGCGGAACACCGAGTACTGTTCGGAGGTCGGCACCGCGGAACGCTGCTCGCTGACGAGGTCGGCGTTGCGCAGGAGAATGCGCCGGAACGTGCGCGACGGCCTGAACTCGCTGGCGATGACGCGCACCGAGGTGCAGGCGCGGCAGGTGTCGCAGGCCGGGCGGTAGGCGATCGACTGGCTGCGGCGGAAGCCGCCATGGGTGAGCAGGTCGTTGAGTTCGGCTGCGCGCTCACCAACCAGATGGGTGAACACCTTGCGTTCGCTGCGGTTGGGCAGGTACGGGCACGGCGAGGGCGCCGTGAGATAGAACTGCGGCGTATCGCGCGAATGCTGGGTCATGGCCGTTGCGCGTCCTCCGGGCCGGTGGCGTCCCTTAAGCGCCGCCGACCGCTCCAGCATCGCGCCGGGACCGGCCGCGGTCAATCCGCCGCGCGCCGACGTCAGGCGCCCCAGTTAGCGCGCAGCACGAGGGCGCGCGCGGGGCTGTTGATCACCACGGTTCCCACCAGCATATCGTGCAGCAGGCGGCGGCGGCCGTTGAACAGGCCGACCAGCAGGATGAAGGGGGTCAGCACCGAGATCGTGATCCAGAACACGATGGCATGCACGGCGCCGAGCAGGAAATAGCATGGCGAGCCGTACCAGGTGCGGATTTCAAGATCCATCACCCGCATGCCGATGGTGGCGGAGTTGGGGCCGCCCATGGTGGCGCCGTAATAGATCAGCGCCCAGATCACGGTCGCCGGCGACAAGAGCCAGAACAGCAGCCAGCCGAGGCCGAACGTCACCAGCCCGAACACGGCGATGAAGATCACCGCCGCCACGACCGGAACGGCCAGGACGAACAGGTCGATCAGGAAGGCGATGAGGCGGCGTCCCAGCACGCCCTCGAACAATTCCGGCTGCGTCGCCGGATCATAGGCATGGGGCCTGAATTCCACCGAGCCGGCGCGCCAGCCGCCCTGGCTCGTGCTGTCGTCGGACATGGACCTTCTCCAAAAAGCACCTGGACCTTCTCCAAAAAGCGCTTGGGCCTTCTCCAAAAGCGCTTGTCGTTGGACATGGCGGCGGAACGACGCAAGTGCAAGAGGCGGACCGTTCCGGAAAAACCGACGGCCGCGTCGTTTTCGTTCAGCCTCCGGCCTTGAGCTTTTCGACCGCGCGCGGCGCGAAATAGGTCAGCACGCCATCCGCGCCGGCGCGCTTGAAGGCGATCAGGCTTTCCATCATCGCCCGGTCGCCGTCGATCCAGCCGTTGGCGGCCGCCGCCGCGATCATGGCGTATTCGCCCGACACCTGGTAGGCGAAGGTCGGCGCGGCGAAGGTGTCCTTCACGCGGCGGATGATGTCGAGATAGGGCATGCCCGGCTTGACCATCACCATGTCGGCGCCCTCGGCGAGATCGAGCTCGACCTCGCGCAGGGCCTCGTCGGAATTGGCCGGGTCCATCTGGTAGGTGCGCTTGTCGCCGGAGAGTGTCGCCGACGAGCCGACCGCGTCGCGGAACGGTCCGTAGAAGGCGGAGGCATACTTGGCGGCGTAGGCCATGATCTGCACGTCGGTGAAACCCGCGGCGTCGAGCGCGGTGCGGATGGCGCCGATGCGGCCATCCATCATGTCGGAGGGCGCGACGATATCGCAGCCGGCTTCAGCTTCCACCAGCGCCTGGCGCACCAGCGCCGCCACCGTCTCGTCGTTGACGATCACGCCTTCGCGCATCAGCCCGTCATGGCCGTGGCTGGTGTAGGGATCGAGCGCGACGTCGCACAGGATACCGATGTCCGGCACCTCTTTCTTGATGGCGCGCACCGCGCGGCCGACCAGGTTGTCGGGATTGAAGGCTTCGCTGCCGCTCTCGTTGCGCAGCGACGGATTGGTGTAGGGGAACAGCGCGATGCAGGGAATCGCCATCCGCGCCGCCTGCTCGGCGGCGCGCACCGCCTGGTCGATGCTCAGCCGCTCGATGCCCGGCATCGAGGGCACCGGCGTGCGCGCGTTGCTACCGTCCATGACGAACAGCGGCCAGATCAGGTCGGCGGGCGTGAGCACATTCTCGCGCACCATGCGCCGGGCCCAATCGCTCTTGCGGTTGCGGCGCGGGCGGATGCGCAGGTCGAGCGGGGCGGGGGCGTGGGATGGCGACAGACGCGGCGGGTCGTCGCGCGTCTCGATGGGGCGGCCGTACTTGATGGCCATGGCAAATCAGTCTCCGGATGTGGAGTTCGCACACCTATCACCAAATCCGACGCGCGTCACTGGCGCGGGATGTCCTTGAATTGGCCCCGATGATCTGTAACGTCGCCCCATGGACAGGTTCCGTCACGCTTCCGATCCCGGCTTTCACGATAACGCCACCGTCGCCCCGATCGCCTCCGGCGCGCCGGGCGGCGAGGCCAACCGGTGGACCGAGCGGCTGGTGCTGTTCCTGCGCGCCATGGCCGTGATCGCGCTCATCAAGGGACTTTATCACTGGGCCGCGGTGTGCGGCTTTCTTGGCGAGCGCTATGTGTTCGAGAACCAGTCGCTGTCGTGGCAGACCGCGACGGTGTATTTCGCCGTGATCGAACTGGTGGCGGCGGTGGGGCTGTGGCTGGCGACGCCCTGGGGCGCGGTGGTGTGGCTCACCACGGTCATCTCGCGCGCGGTGATCGAGATGATGTTTCCGCAGATTTTCGGCGGTGGTTTTCTCATCGTGTTGTTCGAGCTTGCGCTGCTGGCGTGTTATCTCGCCCTTGCCTGGATGTCGGCGCGCGAACGGCCGCCGTGACGGTTGACCAAACCTTGCCGCGGGGATCCGTGTTTGCTGGCATATGTTCCGGAACGCGACAGGACCCATGCGACGAAGCGTGAACGGAGCGCCAAAGTCGTCAACAAAACCTTGCGAAAACCTTGGAAACACGCGCGCAATCAATCGTTTACCGCATAAAATAAACCTTCTCTTTATGCTGTTATTTAAGCTGATCTTAGACCGCCATCGGTAATTTCCCCTCATCAGGCGGGACAAAAAGTCTCGTCAAAAAAGAACGATACAGGGGAAGTGTCATGGTCAAAGCCGTTGTTTCGACGGTTGAACCCGTTATGCGCGAAGTGCAGGCTCCGCGCGTCCAGCCGCTTTATCTGGAAGCCCTCACGCTGGTCGAGCGGCTGCATCGCCGTCTGCTTGACGTCATCAAGGACGAATTCGATCGCCGCGGCCGCTCCGACATCAACTCGGTGCAGGCGCTCTTGCTCTACAACATCGGCGACAAGGAACTGACCGCGGGCGAATTGCGCACGCGCGGCTATTATCTGGGCTCCAACGTCTCCTACAATCTCAAGAAGCTGGTCGAGATGGGCTTCCTCGATCACCAGCGCTCGCGCGTCGACCGCCGCTCGGTGCGCATCAGCCTGACCCTGAAGGGGCAGGAGGTGCGCCGCATCGTCGAGAGCCTGTACGAAAAGCACGTCAAGACGGTCGAGCAGGTCGGCGGCATCACCACCGACGAGTTCGCCACCCTCAACAAGTCGCTGCACCGTCTCGAACGGTTCTGGACCGACCAGATCCTCTACCGGCTCTGAGGTCCCGCGCCGCCGGCCTTCGCGGCCGGCGGTTGAAGGCAAATCCCCTGTCCGGTGCTGGCCCGATCCGGGCCGGCGCCGGCTTTCGCCGTTTGCGGCGCGATCCGATCAGCCGGCCCCCGAAATGGAGGCCGGCTTTGCTATATCTGGCATCCGCCCGGCCATTCTCCCGCCAGTTCTTGAGCGCGTCCGCTTGGCCCGCACGGGCCGATATGCTATCGGAGCGGAACCTGCTTCCTCTGCCATCCTTGCCCGCGGCTGGCCCCCATGGTGCCGCCACGGTGGAGATTTCGAGCCCCATGACCGCATCCGTTTCCGCCGCCGCTTCGCCGGTCGAATCGTTTTTCACGACGCCGCTCGCCAAGGCCGACCCGGCCATCGCCGAGGCCATCGCCAAGGAGCTTGGGCGCCAGCGCCACGAGATCGAGCTGATCGCCTCGGAGAACATCGTCAGCCGCGCCGTGCTTGAGGCGCAGGGCTCGGTGATGACCAACAAGTACGCCGAGGGATATCCGGGCAAGCGCTATTACGGCGGCTGCGAGTTCGTCGATATCGCCGAAAACCTCGCCATCGAGCGCGCCAGGAAGCTGTTCGGCGCCAATTTCGCCAATGTGCAGCCCAATTCCGGCAGCCAGATGAACCAGGCGGTGTTCCTGGCGCTCTTGCAGCCCGGCGACACCTTCATGGGGCTCGATCTTGCCGCCGGCGGGCATCTCACCCACGGCTCGCCGGTCAACATGTCCGGCAAGTGGTTCAAGGCCGTGCACTACACGGTGCGACGCGACGACCAGGTGCTCGACATGGACGCCATCGCCCGCCAGGCCGAGGAAGTGCGGCCGAAGCTGATCGTGGCCGGCGGCTCGGCCTATTCGCGGTTCTGGGACTTCAAGCGGTTCCGCGAGATCGCCGACAGCGTCGGCGCCTATCTGATGGTCGACATGGCGCATTTCGCCGGCCTCGTCGCCGGCGGTGTGCATCCGTCGCCGATCCCGCACGCCCATGTCACGACCACGACGACGCACAAGTCGCTGCGCGGCCCGCGCGGCGGCCTGATCCTCTCCAACGACGAGGCGCTGGCCAAGAAGTTCGATTCGGCGATCTTCCCCGGCCTGCAGGGCGGCCCGCTGATGCACGTCATCGCCGCCAAGGCGGTGGCGTTCGGCGAGGCGCTGCGCCCCGAGTTCAAGACCTACGCCCGTAACGTGGTGGAGAACGCCAAGGCGCTGGCCGAGACCTTGCGCGCGGCCGGCTTCGACATCGTCTCCGGCGGCACCGACACCCACCTCATGCTGGTCGACCTGCGGCCCAAGGGCCTCAAGGGCAACGTGTCGGAAAAGGCGCTGGTGCGCGCCGGCATCACCTGCAACAAGAACGGCATCCCGTTCGATCCGGAAAAGCCGTTCGTCACCTCCGGCATCCGGCTCGGCACGCCGGCCTGCACCACGCGCGGTTTCGGCGTCGCCGAATTCCGCCAGGTCGGCCAGTTGATCGCCGAGACGCTCAACGCGGTGGCGCAGTCGAGCGACGGCGCCGCGCCGCTGGTGGAAGCCGGCATCCGTGAGCGCGTGCGCGAACTGACCGGCCGCTTCCCGATCTATCAGGACTGAGCCAAGCAACAAAAGGCGGGGGCCATGCGCTGTCCGAGTTGTTCGAGCCTCGATACCCAGGTCAAGGACTCGCGGCCGACCGAGGATTCCGCCGTCATCCGCCGCCGCCGCGTCTGCATGGCTTGCGGCTTCCGCTTCACCACCTTCGAGCGCGTGCAACTGCGCGAGCTCACGGTGATCAAGCGCAATGGCCGCCGCGTGCCGTTCGATCGCGACAAGCTGATGCGTTCGGTGCAGATTTCGCTGCGCAAGCGCCCGGTGGAGCCGGAGCGCGTCGAGAAGATGGTCTCGACCATCGTGCGCGAGCTGGAAAGCCTGGGCGAGGCCGAGATCTCGTCGGAGACCATCGGCGAGATGGTGATGGAACACCTGCGCCAGCTCGACGACGTCGCCTATGTGCGGTTCGCCTCGGTCTATCGCAATTTCCGTGAGGCCAAGGATTTCGAGGCGGTGCTGGGCGAACTGTCGTCAGACGACGACACGCGCCCCTCGGCCGCGCGGAAATGACCACGGCCGCCATCGCGCAGCCTTTGCCGGATCGACGTTTCATGGACCTGGCGCTGGCGCTGGGCCGGCGCGGGCTCGGCCGCACCTGGCCCAATCCGGCGGTCGGCGCGGTGGTCGTCAGGGATGGAATCATCGTCGGGCGCGGCTGGACGCAAGCCGGCGGGCGGCCGCACGCCGAGGTCGAGGCGCTGGCGCGCGCGGGCGAAGCGGCGCGCGGCGCCACGCTCTACGTGACGCTGGAGCCGTGCTCGCATCACGGCAAGTCGCCGCCCTGCGCCGACGCGGTGATCGCCGCCGGCATCGCCCGCGTGGTGAGCGCTATTGAAGACCCCAATCCGGAGGTGGCGGGGCAGGGGCACGCGCGCTTGCGCGCGGCTGGGCTAGCCGTCGATGTCGGGCCGGGCGCGGACGAGGCGGCGCGCGATCACGCCGGGCACATCCGCCGCGTCACGCAAGGCCGGCCGCATGTGATCCTCAAGCTGGCGCTCTCGGCGGACGGACGCATCGGCGGCGCCGGCAATGCGCGGGTGATGATCACCGGGGAGGCGGCACGCGCGCGCGTGCATCTCATGCGCGCGCAGAGCGATGCCATCCTCGTCGGCATCGGCACCGCACTGGCCGACGACCCGCTTTTGACCTGCCGCCTGCCGGGCATGGAGAGCCGTTCGCCGCTGCGCGTCGTGCTCGATCGCGAATTGCGGCTGCCGCCGGCAAGCCGCCTCGTGCAAGGGGCGCGCACGGTCCCGCTCTGGATTTTCAGTTCGGATGCGGCGAGCGCGGCCAAGGCAACCGCGCTTGAGACGCTCGGCGCGCGCGTCATCCGCGTGCGCGAGATGGATGGCGGGCTGGCGCTGCCGGCCGTGCTCGCGGAACTGTCGCGGCGCGGCATCACCCGCCTGCTGGTCGAGGGCGGCGCCCGCGTGGCGGCGGCCTTCATCGCCGCCGGGCTCGTGGATGAAGCCTGGTTGTTCCGGTCCGCCATGACGATCGGGCCGGGCGGCGTGCCGGCGCTGGCCGATCTGCCGCTGACGGCATTGACGGGCTCGGCCGATTTCCGCATTCATGCGCGCGAAACCGTCGGCGACAACGCCCTCACCATTTACGAGCGGACCTGAATGTTTACCGGAATCATCACCGATGTCGGCGAGATCGTCGCCGTCACGCCGCGCGTCGAGGGCCAGCTGCATCGCCTGCGCGTCCGCTGCCGCTATGAGCGGGCCGGCATCGCCGACGGCGCCTCGATCGCCCACAACGGCGTGTGCCTCACCGTGGTCGAGACCGGCGTCGATGAGGGGCGCACCTGGTACGCGGTCGATGCCGCCGCCGAGACCATGCGGCTCACCACGGCGCGCGACTGGTGCGCCGGCACCAGGCTCAACCTTGAGCGCGCGTTGAAAATCGGCGACGAACTGGGCGGCCACATCGTCACCGGCCATGTCGACGGCGTCGCCGAGGTGATCGCGCGCACCGACCTGCCGGACATGGCGCGGTTCGAGCTGCGCGCGCCGCGCGCGCTTTCGCGCTTCATCGCCGCCAAGGGCTCGGTGGCGCTCGACGGCGTGTCGCTGACCGTCAATACCGCCGAGGACGACGTGTTCTCGGTGCTGATCATCCCGCACACGCTTGCGGTCACCACGCTCAATAGCTGGCGGGTGGGCAGCGCCATCAACCTCGAAATCGACCTGATGGCGCGCTACGCGGCGCGGCTGACGGAAATGAAATAGGGCGCTTTCATCGCGTTCCGCGCGCTTGGCTTGGCGCACCGGGGCGACTACAACGAGCCTTCAACCTTTCGGACCCGATCATGGCCCAACCGAGCCGTCAGCAGACCAATTCGAAGGGCGATCTCGCCGGCAGCCGCGTGCTCGTGGTGGAGGCGCGCTTCTACGACGGCATTGTCGATGCGCTGCGCGAGGGTGCGGTTACCGCGCTCAAGGAAGCCGGCGCGGAGCACGACATCGTCACCGTGCCCGGCGCGCTGGAGGTGCCCTCCGCCATCGCCATCGCCATCGAGGCGGCGGAGCGCCGCGGCAAGCCTTATGATGCGGCGGTCGCGCTCGGCTGCGTCATCCGCGGCGAGACTTTCCACTTCGAGATCGTGAGCATGGAATCGGCGCGCGCGCTGATGGATCTCGCGGTGCGCAGCCAGGTGCCGCTCGGCAACGGCATCCTCACCGTGGAGAACGAGCAGCAGGCGTGGGCGCGCGCGCGCCGCGCCGAGGGCGACAAGGGCGGCGATGCCGCGCGCGCGGCGCTCGCCGTGCTGCGGCTCAAGCGCGATCTTTCGAAGGCATGACGATGGCAGGCATGGAGCAGGGCGAGGCACGCAAGGCCAACCGGCGCGGCGCGGCGCGGCTTGCCGCCGTGCAGGCGCTGTACCAGATGGATCTCGCCGGCACAGGCCTCAACGACATCTTTGCCGAATTCGAGAGCCACTGGCTCGGCAGCGAGGTCGAGGGCGAGCAATATCGTCCCGCCGAGGCCGCGTTCTTCCGCGACGTGGTGTCGGGCGTGGTGCGCGACCAGGCCCGGCTCGATCCGCGCATCGACGCCGTGCTGGCCGCGGGCTGGCCGCTCAAGCGCATCGACGCCATCGTGCGCGCCGTGCTGCGCGCCGGCGCCTACGAGCTGGAAAGCCGCAAGGATGTTCCGGCGCGCGTCGTGGTCTCGGAATATGTCGACGTCGCGCACGCCTTCGTCGACCGCGACGAGACCGGGATGGTCAACGCCGTGCTCGACCAGATCGCGCGGGCTCATCGCGCCGACGAATTCCAGCGCGGAAACGGCTGAGCCATGAGCGGGCGCGGAACGGGCGGTTCCGGCGAGGACGAACTGATCGCGCGTTACTTCCGGCCGCTCGCCAGAAGTCCCGGCGCGTTCGGCCTGACCGACGATGCCGCCGTGCTGCCGGCCGGTGCCGGCGACCTCGTGGTGACGACGGATGCGCTGGTGGCCGGCGTGCATTTCCTGCCCGACGATCCGCCCGAGACGCTGGCGCGCAAGGCGCTGCGCGTGAATCTTTCCGATCTCGCCGCCAAGGGCGCGGTTCCCGCCGGCTTCGTGCTGACGCTGGCGTTGCGCGAGGCCGACGATACGTGGCTGTCCGCCTTCGCGCGCGCCCTTGGGGAGGATGCGGCGGCGTTCGCCTGTCCGCTCATGGGCGGCGACACGGTGCATACGGACGGGCCGCTCACGCTCTCGATCACCGCGTTCGGCCGCGTGCCGCCGGGCCGCATGGTGCGCCGCGCCGGGGCGCGGGCCGGCGACATCGTCGCCGTCAGCGGTACGATCGGTGACGCCGTGGCGGGGCTGCATGTGCTCAAGACCGGTGCCGCCGCGCCGGCTTATGCGCCGCTGGTGGCGCGCTATCGGGTGCCCGAGCCGCGCGTGGCGCTGGCCGGTGCGTTGCTCGACCACGCCACGGCGGCGATGGACGTCTCCGACGGTCTGGTTGGCGATCTCGCCAAGCTGTGCGCGACATCCGGCGTGACGGCGCGGATCGAGGCCGCGCGGGTGCCGGTCTCGCCCGCCGCGGCCGCGCTGCTCGCCGCCGATCCGTCGCTGACGCGCGCGGCGCTCATCACCGGCGGCGACGATTACGAGATCCTGTGCACGGCGGGGCCCGCCGCGTTCGAGTCCTTGCGGACGAAGGCGCGGGCCGCCGGCGTGACGCTGACCGCGATCGGCCGCATCGAGGAAGGCATGGCGCCGCCGCGCTTTGTCGATGGCGAGGGCCGCGACATGGTGTTCGCGCGCGCCTCCTACAGCCATTTCTGAAACCCCATGCGCGATCCCGACATCCTCCATGACGACCGCCTGGCGCGCCGCAACGCCGTCGTGCTCGCGCTCACCCAGGCGCTGGGCGGCGGCAACAACGCGGTGCTGATCGCCACCGGCGGCATCGTCGGCGCCATGCTCGCGCCGGTCAGAAGCCTCGCCACGCTGCCGGTGACCGCCTTCGTGGTCGGGCTGTGGCTCGGCACGCTGCCGGTGGGGGCGCTGACGCGGCGCTACGGCCGCCGCGCCGCGTTCCAGTGCGGTACCGTGTTCGGCATCCTGACCGGGTTGTTGTGCTCCGCGGCGGTGGTGTCCGGATCGTTCCTGCTGTTCAACCTCGGCACGTTCGTCGGCGGGCTCTATGCCGCCGCCATGCAGGGCTACCGTTTCGCGGCCGCCGATTCGGCCAGCGCCGCGTTCCGTCCCAAGGCGATTGCGTGGGTGCTGGTGGGAGGCGTCGCCTCGGGCGTGGTGGGGCCGCAGCTCATCATCCTGACCAAGGATCTGTGGCCGCCGTTCCTGTTCGCGGCGACCTTCCTGGCCCAGAGCGGGCTCGCGGTGCTGGCCGGCCTGATGCTGGTCTTCTTGCGGGCGCCGCCTCCCGCCATCGAGACGCCGGCCGGTGCGGTGCGGCCGTTGCGCGAGATCGCGGCCCAGCCGCGCTTCATCGTCGCGGTAGCCTGCGGCATCGCCAGCTACGGCACCATGAACCTGCTGATGACCTCGGCTCCGCTCGCCATGCTCGATTGCAGCCTCTCGGTGGGCGATGCCGCGCTGGGCCTGCAATGGCACGTGATCGCCATGTACCTGCCGAGCTTCTTTGCCGGCTCGATGATCGTGCGCTGGGGGCTGACGCGCGTCATCATCACCGGCCTGGCCCTGATCGGGGCGAGCGCCGCCGTCGGTATCGCCGGCGTCACGGTCTGGCATTTCTGGACCGCGCTGGTGCTGCTCGGCCTCGGCTGGAACTTCGCCTTCATCGGCGCCACCACCATGGTCACCGAGTGCCATACGCCGCAGGAGCGCACGGTGGTGCAGCCGCTCAACGACTTCCTGGTGTTCGGCGCCATGGTTGTGGGATCGCTGTCCTCGGGAATGATGATCGCCAATGCCGGCTGGGCGGTGATCAACGCGGTGGTTTTCCCGATCATCCTTGTCGTGGCGGGGCTGCTGCTGATGCAGGCGATTCGGCCCGTCCGCCGCCCCACGGCCGGGACCTGAAGGTAGCGGGGGCGCGATTTTGGCCCGTCCGGCCCCGCCGATAGACGTTTTTCCGGTAAGATTCGACGTTCGGCGGCGTTGCGCAGCGGTTCCAAGTTTGGCAATGTCCGCGCCGATTTGAGGCCGCCCGGCACCGACGCGGGCCAGGCCTTCTTTTTTCGTGTCCAGGCCGCGTTCGTGGCCGAAGACGATAATGTCGGGGGCTAAGGGGCAACTTCCATGACAACTTTATGGCTTATCGTATTGGCCGGGGCGCTCGCGATCGTTTACGCGATCTGGGCGACGTCGTCCGTCCTGCGCGCGGATGCGGGCAACGAGCGCATGCAGGAAATCGCCGGCGCGGTCCGCGAGGGCGCGCAGGCCTATCTGAGGCGCCAGTATCTGACCATCGGCGCCGTCGGCATCGCCATCTTCCTCATCGTCGGCTACTTCCTCGGCTGGCTGGTCGGCATCGGCTTCCTGGTCGGCGCGGTGCTCTCGGGCGCGGCCGGCTTCATCGGCATGAACGTCTCGGTGCGCGCCAACGTGCGCACGGCGCAGGCGGCCACCAAGTCGCTGGCCGGCGGCCTTGAACTCGCCTTCAAGGCGGGCGCCATCACCGGCCTCCTGGTCGCGGGCCTGGCGCTGCTCGGCGTCACGCTCTATTTCGGCTATCTCACCGGCACCGCGAAGCTCGCGCCCAACAGCCGCACCGTGATCGACGCCATGGTGGCGCTCGGCTTCGGCGCCTCGCTGATCTCGATCTTCGCCCGTCTCGGCGGCGGCATCTTCACCAAGGGCGCCGACGTCGGCGGCGACCTCGTCGGCAAGGTCGAGGCCGGCATTCCGGAGGACGATCCGCGCAACCCGGCGACCATCGCCGACAACGTGGGCGACAACGTCGGCGACTGCGCCGGCATGGCCGCCGACCTGTTCGAGACCTACGCGGTGACCACCGTCGCCACCATGGTTCTCGCGGCGATCTTCTTCGCTACCTCGCCGCTCTTGTTCAACATGATGACCCTGCCGCTCGCCATCGGCGGCGTCTGCATCATCACCTCGATCATCGGCACGTTCTTCGTGAAGCTCGGCGCCAGCCAGTCGATCATGGGCGCGCTGTACAAGGGCCTGATCGCCACCGGCGTGCTCTCGCTCGGCGGTCTCGCGCTGGTGATCTACTCGCTGGTCGGCTTCGGCCCGATCGACGGCATGAAGTTCACCGGCACATCGCTGTTCCTCTGCGGCATCGTCGGCCTGGCGGTGACCGGCCTGATCATCTGGATCACCGAGTACTACACCGGCACCGACTTCCGCCCGGTGAAGTCGATCGCGCAGGCCTCGGTGACCGGCCACGGCACCAACGTGATCCAGGGCCTCGCGGTGTCGCTGGAAGCCACCGCGCTGCCGGCCATCGTCATCATCGCCGGCATCCTCATCACCTACAGCCTCGCCGGCCTGTTCGGCATCGCCATCGCGGTCACAACCATGCTGGCGCTGGCCGGCATGATCGTGGCGCTCGACGCCTTCGGCCCGGTTACCGACAATGCCGGCGGCATCGCGGAAATGGCCGGCCTGCCGAAGGAAGTGCGCAAGTCGACCGACGCGCTCGACGCCGTCGGCAACACCACCAAGGCGGTCACCAAGGGCTATGCCATCGGTTCGGCCGGTCTCGGCGCGCTGGTGCTGTTTGCGGCCTACAATGAAGACCTCAAGTTCTTCATCGCCAACTCCGCCAAGCATCCCTACTTCCAGGGCGTGACGCTCGACTTCTCGCTGAACAACCCCTACGTCGTGGTCGGCCTGCTGTTCGGCGGCCTCTTGCCGTACCTGTTCGGCGCGATGGGCATGACGGCGGTCGGCCGCGCGGCCGGCTCGATCGTCGAGGAGGTGCGGCGCCAGTTCCGCGAAAAGCCCGGCATCATGCAGGGCAAGGACAAGCCGGACTACGGCAAGGCCGTCGACCTGCTGACCCGCGCCGCGATCAAGGAAATGATCATCCCGTCGCTGCTGCCGGTGCTGTCGCCGATCGTCGTCTACTTCCTGATCTACTTCATCGCCGGTGGCGGCGCGGCCGGCAAGTCGGCGGCGTTCTCGGCGGTGGGCGCGATGCTGCTCGGCGTCATCGTGACCGGCCTGTTCGTCGCCATCTCGATGACCTCGGGCGGTGGCGCCTGGGACAACGCCAAGAAGTACATCGAGGACGGCCACTTCGGCGGCAAGGGGTCCGACGCCCACAAGGCGGCGGTGACCGGCGACACCGTCGGCGACCCCTACAAGGACACGGCGGGCCCCGCCGTGAACCCGATGATCAAGATCACCAACATCGTGGCGCTGCTCTTGCTGGCGATCCTCGCCCACTAAACCGGGCCATTTGCCGAAAACGAAAACCCCGCGGTGAAAGCCGCGGGGTTTTTCATTGCCGATTGCTGAGAAAGCCGGGCCGCCCGTCAGGAGGCCCGGACGATTACTTCCAGGAGATGATCTTGAACACGTAGGTGAGGTAGCTCAGCTCCTGGCCGCCCGAGGCGGTGGTGCGGCTGACGAAATCGAAGATCTTGCCATCCTGCATGCCGTAATTGGCGACGCGGCGGACCTGCCGGTTCTTGTCGAAATAGACGGCGACGACGCGCTGGTCGGTCACCTGCTGTTGCATGAACGCAACCTTCCGTTCGGCGCGCTGCGAAATGTAGTAAAATACCTCGCCGTTGAGGGTCGCCACGGTCGAGGGCGTGCCGAGCACGATCAGCACCTGATCCTGGCTGGCGCCGATCGGAATCTGCTCCAGCGCATGCTCGGGCAGGATGTAGCCCTTCTGGAACGTCTCGCTGAAGCAGCCGCCCAGCGCCAGGCACAGCGCCGCGACGGCAACCCAGGATTTCAGGGACACTCCGCGCCGCGACGGCCGTGCGGCCGCGGGCATGAGACGGGAAGCTTCAGCGGACATCGGCATCGCCAAACCCTATCATCGCCAGGCCCTGGACCTTGCGTCCTCTTGCATTGCAGGTTGCGTTGACGTACCCGGCGGGACCCTAATTTGCAACCACATGCCCCGATTGCGAAACGTGGCGGAAAATCGATGATCTGGCCCTTCAGCCGTCCCAGTCCGCACGCGGCGACCATTCATGCCATCTATGGCATGATCGTGGCGCAGGCGCGATTGCCGGTGTTCTACCGCCGCATGGCGGTGCCGGACACGGTTAACGGCCGTTTCGACATGGTGGTGCTGCATCTGTGGCTGGTGCTGCGCCGGCTCGGCGAGGGCGGGCAGCAGGAACTGGCCCAGGGCCTGTTCGATCATTTCTGCGCCGACATGGACGCCAACCTGCGCGAAATGGGGGTCGGCGACCTCGCCGTGCCGCGCCGCATGCGCGGCTTCGGCGAAGCATTCTACGGGCGCGCCGCGGCCTATGACGCGGCGCTGGCCGATCCGGCTCCGCTGGCCTTGGCGGGGGCGCTGGCGCGCAATATCCTCGCGCTGGAGCCGGCGCAGCAGGCGGTCGCGCCGATTCCGGCGCGCGCGCTCGCCGATTATGCGCGCGCGGCGCTCGCCATGCTCGGCGGCCTTGACGGTGAGGCCGTGATGGCCGCGCAATGGCGCTTTCCCGAGCCGGTGCCGCCGTCGCGCGCCCTTGAATCATAGGGAGCCAAGGCCATGACCCGACACCCCATCCCCGATACGCCGTGGAGCGTTCCGGTCGCCGTGGACGACATTCCCGAAGCCGGGCTGAAGCTTCGGCTCACCCCCGACGAGGCGGTGCGGGCGGCGCTGGCGCGGCTTGCCGGGGTACGCGCGGTGCCCGCGCTTGCCGCCGACTTCACGCTGACGCGGCTCTCGGGGGGCCGGGTGGCGGTGAGCGGACGGGTGACCGGCGCGGCCGGCCAGACCTGCGTGGTGAGCCTCGAACCGATGGAATCACCGGTCGACGAGGCCGTCGACCTCATATTTGCCCCCGCCACGCCCGAGGATGCAGGCCACCGCCGCGCGCGCGCCGAGGGTGGCGACGAGGAGGCCGGCGAGGAAATGTCGCCGGACGCCCCGGAAACTTTTGAGCATGGCCGGCTGGATCTTGGCGCCATCGCTACGGAATTTCTGGTGCTGGGAATTAATACCTATCCGCGCAAGTCCGATGCCGTGTTCGAGCCACCAGCGGCCGACGCCGACGCCTCGGGACATCCCTTTGCCGCCCTGGCCGCGCTCAAGAAGGCCAAGCCGCCCCGGGACGGTTCAACCTAGAGGGCCCGCTTCAGGCCCACTTTCCTGCAGAATTGCCTGCCAGTCCGACCGCTTCCGGTTGTGTCGCCGGGCGGAGGCGCTATTGTCGCCGGCCTGATCGGGGGTAGAGGCCTTGTCCGTCGGACCCAAGAGGGTTGGCCGGGCATTTGAGGGGACTGAACAGCTTTCCATGTCGAACAAGGTTCGCATTGCGCTTGACGCCATGGGTGGCGATCACGGCCCGTCCGTGGTGATTCCCGGTGCGGCCCGGGCGCTGGAGCGCCACCCCGATACCGAATTCCTGTTTGTCGGCGATCAGGCCATGATCGAGGCCGAACTGGCGGCGCTGCCGGCGCTTCAAAAGGTGGCGCGGGTCATCCACAGCGACGTCTCCATACGCATGGACGACAAGCCGAGCCAGGCGCTGCGCCGCGGCCGCGGCCGCTCGTCGATGTGGATGGCGCTGGAGGCGGTCAAGAAGGACGAGGCGGATGTCGCCGTCTCGGCCGGCAATACCGGCGCGCTGATGGCGATGGCGCGGCTGTGCCTGCGCATGCTGGAAGGCGTCGATCGTCCGGCGCTGGCCGCGGTGTGGCCGACGCTGCGCGGCGAATCGGTGGTGCTCGATGTCGGCGCCTCGATCGGGGCCGACGCCAAGCACCTCGCCGCGCTCGCGGTGATGGGCAGCGCGATGGCGCGCGTGCTGTTCGACCTCGACCGCCCGACGGTCGGGCTGCTCAACATCGGCGTCGAGGAGGTCAAGGGTGTCGAGGAGGTCCGCGAGGCGGCGGACCTGTTGCGCACGCTCGACATTCCCCATCTTAATTTCATCGGCTTCGTCGAAGGCGACGGCATCGGCAAGGGCGCCGCCGACGTCATCGTCACCGAGGGCTTCGCCGGCAACATCGCGCTCAAGACCGCCGAGGGCACGGCGCGCCAGATCGGCGAATACCTGCGCATGGAGCTTGGCCGCAGTCTGAGTTCGCGGCTCGGCTACCTGTTCGCGCGCAAGGCGTTCCGGGCGCTCAAGGACAAGATGGATCCGCGCAAGGTCAACGGCGGGGTGTTCCTCGGGCTCAAGGGCGTGGTCATCAAGAGCCATGGCGGCACCGACGCCGAGGGATTTGCGGCCGCGGTCGAGGTTGGCTATGACATGATCCGCTACGACCTGATCACCAAGATCAATCAGGCTTTCCATCGAGACGGTATCGCGCTTCCCCTGTCGCCGGGCGCGCAGGAGGCGTAAATCGTGAGTGTCATGCGTTCAGTCGTTCTGGGCTGCGGATCCTATCTGCCCGGACAAGTTGTGACCAATGCCGAACTCGCCCGCCGGATCGACACCAGCGACGAGTGGATCGTGCAGCGCACCGGCATCCACGAGCGCCATATCGCCGCCGAGGGCGAATTCACCTCGCATCTCGCGATCAAGGCCGCCCAGGCCGCGCTCGACCACGCCGGCGTCGAGGCCGGCTCGATCGACCTCATCGTGCTTGCCACCGCCACCCCCGACAACACCTTTCCAGCCACCTCGGTGATGGTGCAGGCGGGGCTCGGCATCACTGGCGGCGCCGCCTTCGATCTGCATGCGGTCTGCTCGGGCTTCGTGTTCGGGCTGGCCAGCGCCGACAATTTTCTGCGCGGCGGCGCCTTCAAGCGCGCGCTGGTGATCGGCGCCGAGACCTTCTCGCGCATTCTCGACTGGAACGACCGCACCACCTGCGTGCTGTTCGGCGACGGCGCCGGCGCGGTGGTGCTGGAAGCGCAGGAGCAGCCCGGCACCACGGCGGACCGCGGCATTCTCACCTCGCACCTGCGTTCCGACGGCCGCCACAAGAGCAAGCTCTATGTCGACGGCGGCCCGTCCTCGACCCAGACGGTCGGGCATCTGCGCATGGAAGGCCGCGAAGTGTTCAAGCACGCCGTGGCGATGATCACCGACGTCATTGAGGATGCTTTCGCCGCGACCGGCACTTCGGCCTCCGACATCACCTGGTTCGTGCCGCATCAGGCCAACAAGCGCATCATCGACGCCTCGGCGAACAAGCTCGGCATCCCGCCTGAAAAGGTCGTCATCACCGTCGACCGTCACGGCAACACCTCGGCGGCGTCGATTCCGCTGGCGCTGACGGCGGCGGTCGCGGACGGCCGCATCAAGCGCGGCGATCTCATCCTGCTCGAAGCCATGGGCGGGGGCTTCACCTGGGGTTCGGCGCTGCTCAGGTGGTGAGCGGTCGGCCGAAATTACCGGTCTGGAATGTAGATCTTTCGCGGCCGGCCTGAAAGAATTCCTCAACCCCGGCCGGCGCAACCCTCTTGATCGGGATACGACGCGTGCTAAGGAAAACGGGTCGCGACAAGAAAAGCCGGGTAGCTTATTAATATCATTGCTTTTTTAGTACGGTCCAATAAGTTTGCGGCAAGCGGGGCGGGTAATGACTGCAGCAGGAAAAACTGTAACGCGCGTGGACCTCTGCGAGGCGGTCTACCAGAAGGTTGGATTGTCGCGGACCGAATCCGCGGCCTTCGTTGAGCTTGTGCTCAAGGAAATCACCGACTGCCTCGAGCGCGGCGAAACCGTCAAACTATCGTCGTTCGGATCGTTCATCGTGCGCAGCAAGGGCGAGCGCATTGGCCGCAACCCCAAGACCGGAACCGAGGTGCCGATCTCACCGCGCCGGGTCATGGTGTTCAAGCCGTCCGCGATCCTCAAGCAGCGCATCAACGGCGCCGGGAATTCCGGCAGCCAGGACTGAGCGCCCATTTAGGGGAGCATGCATTTGGACAAGGCGCCGGATGCATTCCGCACCATCAGCGAGGCCGCCGAGGAACTCGACGTGCCGCAGCATGTGCTGCGGTTCTGGGAAACTCGTTTTGCCCAGATCAAGCCGATGAAGCGTAGCGGCGGACGGCGTTATTACCGTCCCGAGGATGTCGATCTGCTGCGCGGCATCCGCCACCTTCTGTACGGCCAGGGCTACACCATTCGCGGCGTGCAGCGCATCCTGCGCGAGCAGGGCGCGCGCGCGGTGCAGGCCATCGCCCATGGCGGTCCGCTGCCCGCGGGAGGGCCTGGCGAGGCCGGCGAGGATGATCACGGCGAGATCCAGGCCGGCGAGGCCGCCGCGGCGCCCGCTCTGGTGGAACCAAGCGTCATCGAGCCGCCGCCGCCGCAGCGGCCGCCCGTGATGGCCGAACCGCCGGCGGCAACGTCCCGTGGCCGGCTGCGCCGCGAGGATATCCGCAAGCTTGAGGCGACCCTGCACGAACTGACCGAGTGCCGGCGCCTGATTGAAGTCGGGATCGATCCGGCCTGAGCGGCCCACGCTTCCTGTTATCTTTTTGTAGGGGCACGATCTTTTCCGGGAATCCGGTCTTACTTTCCAGTCTCCTGGCCGCAATGGAGTGTGGCCAAGCCGATCCGATATTTGCTAAAGGATAGGCACGGTGGGGTTGCTGACCGGCGCCCGAGGCAGGCGCCGGAAGCGGGACGTGTTGGCATCGACGAGGGGTTCTAGATGGCTGAAGTTGCTGAAATGATCATCGGGTTCATCGCCAAGGAGGTGAAGAAGGATCCGGGCGAGATCAAGCCGGGCGATCACATTACCGATCTCGGCCTCGACTCTTTCAGCGTGATCGAGCTGACGTTCGCCATCGAGGAAGCCTTCGATATCGAGGTGCCCTACAACGCCAACAGCGCCGAGAAATTCGAGACCGTGAACGATCTGATCCAGGCTGTCGAACAGCTGGTGGCGGACAAGAAGAAACTGGCCTCGGCGTGAACAGGGTTGTCATCACCGGCATGGGCGTGCTGGCGCCCATCGGTCAGACTGTCGCCGATTACTGGAACGCGCTGGTGGCCGGAACGGTCGGCTTCGCCGCGCCGACCTTCGCCGAGTCCAGTCGCGTCAACACCCGGGTCATCGGCGAACTGAAGAATTTCGATGCGTCCGCGCACCTGACGTCGTCCCAGGCCGGGATGATGGACCGCGTGTCGCAGATCATGGTTGCCGCGGCCAAGCAGGCGGTGGCCCACGCCGGGCTGGCCATGAACAACGGCGTGGCTGAACGCACCGCCGCCATCATCGGAACCGGGGCCGGCGGCCTGACGACGATCGACGAGTCGCTGCGCAAGCTTTACGTCGACAATGCGCGGCTGCATCCGCTCACCATTCCCAAGGTGATGGTCAATGCTCCCGCCAGCCAGGTCTCGATGGCCTGCGGCATCAAGGGGCCGGCCTTCGTCATCGCCAGCGCCTGTGCCTCGTCCACCCACGCTATGGGCGTCGCCTTCAACATGGTGCGCAGCGGCGTGGTGTCCTGCGCGCTCACGGGCGGCACCGAATCGTGCGTCTCCACCGGCTCGGTCAAGGGCTGGGAGGCGATGCGCATCCTGGCGCCCGATACCTGCCGGCCGTTTTCCAGGGATCGCAAGGGCCTGGTGCTCGCCGAGGGCGCGGCGGCGCTTATCTTCGAGACGCTCGATCACGCCCGCGCGCGCGGCGCCGACATCCTCGCCGAGGTGGCCGGCTTCGGCATGAGTTCGGACGCCCACGACCTGACCTCGCCCGACGTCGGCGGCATGACCCGCGCCATCGCGGGCGCGCTGGCGGATGCGGGCCTTTCGCCCGACGCCGTCGATTACGTCAACGCCCACGGCACCGGCACCACCGCCAACGACGCCTCGGAGACGACGGCGTTGCACCAGGTGTTCGGGCCATACGCCCGCAAGCTGGCGATCTCCTCGACCAAGTCGATGGTCGGCCACGCGCTGGGGGCGGCCGGCGCGCTTGAGCAGGTCGCGGCCGTCATGGCGCTGCGTGACGGCATCGTGCCGCCGACCATGAACTATCTTGAACCCGATCCGGCCTGCGATCTCGACTACGTGCCCAACGAGGCGCGCCGCAAGCCGATCAAGGTGGCGCTGAACAACTCGTTCGCGTTCGGCGGCCTCAACGCGGCGCTGCTGACGCGCCGATTTGACGCCTGAGCGCCACGGCCAAAAAGCCGTGGCCAGGAACCGGAATGCGGGGTCCTTGCGCCGCGCTCCTTTGCCCGCTAGAGCAAGGGCCGGCGGAGCGTAGCGCAGCCCGGTTAGCGCACCAGTCTGGGGGACTGGGGGTCGCGAGTTCAAATCTCGCCGCTCCGACCAATTAACCCCTCCGAAGATCTCACCTGCCGGCTCCATGACGACGTTCCAGCCGCAAGACCCGCAGTTCGCCGCGCGCGTGCGCGACAGCTTCGCGCGCCAGGGCGCGATGCGCACCATCGGCGCCAGCATCGCGCGCGTTGTCCCCGGCGAGGTCGAGCTGACACTGCCGCATTCGCCAGCGCTCACCCAGCAGCACGGCTTCCTGCATGCCGGCATGGTGACGGCGGCGCTGGACAGCGCCTGCGGCTATGCCGCGTTCTCGCTGATGCCGGCGGAAGCCGCGGTGCTGACCATCGAGTTCAAGGTCAACCTCCTGGCGCCGGCCAAGGGCGAGACGTTCCGCATCACTGGCCGCGTCATCAAGCCGGGGCGCACCATCACCGTCACCGAAGGGCAGGCGTTCGCGAATGACGGCGGCGCGGAAAAGCTGATCGCCACCATGTCGGCGACCATCATGACGGTCATCGGCCGCGCCGGCGTGACGGGCTAAGACTGAAGAGTTGCGGGCGGGCAGGAACCGGCGCGTCATTGCCGGGCGCAGACCTTTCCATTCGTCATTGCCGGGCTCGACCCGGCAATCCATCAAGGGAAGATTCTTCATCAGATGGATGCCCGGGTCGAGCCCCGGGCATGACGAGGGTACATTACGCGTCGCGCGCGTCACACCGGCCTGAGCAGCACGTGGCGCTTCTTGCCGAGCGACAGCTTGACGACGCCCTCGGGCGTGAGGCTGGCGGCGCTCAGCGCCGCCTTCTCGTCGGTCACCGCCTGATCGTTGACGCGGATGCCGCCGGCCTTGATCTGGCGCCGCGCCTCGCCATTGGAGGCGACAAGCCCGGCTTTGACAAAGGCATTAAGCACGCCGAAGCCGGCGTCCAGCTCGGCGCGCGGAATTTCGACGGTCGGCAGCGATTGCGCAAGCTGGCCTTCCTCGAAGGTCTTGCGGGCGGTAGCCTCGGCCTCCTCGGCCGCCTTGCCGCCGTGCATCAGCGCGGTTGCCTCGGTCGCCAGCACCTTCTTGGCCTCGTTGATCTCGGCGCCCTGCAAGGCCGCGAGACGCGCGATCTCGTCGAGCGGCAACACGGTGAACAGTTTGAGGAAGCGCACTACGTCGCCGTCCTCGGTGTTGCGCCAGAACTGCCAGTAATCGTAGGGGCTCACGCGGTCGGCGTTGAGCCACACCGCGCCGGCCGCGGTCTTGCCCATCTTGGCGCCGGAGGCGGTGGTGAGCAGCGGCGTGGTCAGCGCGAACAGCTGCGCGTTGGCCATGCGGCGGCCGAGGTCGATGCCGTTGACGATGTTGCCCCACTGGTCGGAGCCGCCCATCTGCAGCACGCAGCCATGGCGCTTGTAGAGCTCGACGAAGTCGTAGGCCTGCAGGATCATGTAGTTGAATTCGAGGAACGACAGCTCGTGCTGGCGCTCCAGCCGCAACTTAACCGAATCGAACGCCAGCATGCGGTTGACCGAGAAGTGGCGGCCGACGTCGCGCAGGAAGTCGATGTAGTTGAGGCCGTTGAGCCACGCGGCATTGTTGGCCATCAGCGCATCGGTGGCCCCGTCGCCGAAGGTGAGGAACTTGTCGAACACGGTACGGATGCCGGCGAGGTTGGCCTCGATGTCGGCGTCGGTCAAAAGCTTGCGGCTCTCGTCCTTGCCGGAGGGGTCGCCGACGCGGGTGGTGCCGCCGCCCATCAGCGCGATCGGCTTGTGGCCGGTCCGCTGCAGCCAGTACAGCAGCATGATCGGCAAGAGCGAGCCGACATGCAGGGAGGACGCGGTGCAGTCGAATCCGATATAAGCCGTGACCGGCCCCTTGGCGGCGAGCGCGTCGAGGGCCTCCGGCTCCGACACCTGGTGGATGAAGCCACGGGCCTGCAGCACGTTGAGGAAGTCGGATTTAAAGGCGCTCATGTCAGGTCCGGCCGCAAAGGCTGTGATAACAGGGCCTTGGGTGTAACAGGTCTTGGGGCACGGATTCAACCGAGGAAGCGGGGCGCGGGGCATGCGTGCGATCGGTCTGATGAGCGGAACGTCGCTGGATGGCATCGACGTGGCGCTGGTCGAGACCGACGGCGAAACGGCGGCGCCGGGGCCGGCCGCTACCTATCCGTATGCCGAGGCGGAACGGGCGCTGCTCGTCCGGGCGCTGGACGCGGCGCGCACGCTCGCCGACCGTGCGGCGCGGCCCGGTCTTTTGGCCGAGGCCGAGGCGATGCTCACCGCGCGCCATGAGGCGGCGGTGCGGGATTTCTGCGCCGCGCACGGCTATGCGCTCGATCGCATCGATGTCGTCGGCTTCCACGGTCAGACCGTGCTGCACCGGCCGGAGCGGCGCCTCACCATCCAGCTCGGCGATGGCGCGCGGCTGGCGCGCGCGCTTGCAATTCCGGTGGTCCATGATTTCCGCGCCGCCGACGTCGCCGCGGGCGGGCAGGGCGCGCCGCTGGTGCCGGTGTTCCATCGCGCGCTGGTGCGCGCGCTCGGCGGGACGGGGCCGGTCGCGGTGCTCAATATCGGCGGCGTCGCCAATATCAGCTACATCGACGGCGAGACGCTGATCGCCTGCGACACCGGCCCGGGCAACGCGCTGCTCGATGATTTCATGGCGCGCCGCACCGGCAAGCCGCTCGACCGCGATGGTGCCTGCGCCGCGCGCGGGCGCGCCGACAAGGACTGGCTCGCGCGCGCGCTGGCGCAGCCGTTCTTCGAGGGCGCGCCGCCGAAGTCGCTCGACCGCGACGATTTCGCCGCGCTGTCGGTGGAGGCGATGACGACCGAGGACGGCGCGGCGACGCTTGCCGCCTTCACCGCGCGAGGCGTCGCGCGCGTCGTGCCGCTGTTGCCGCGCGCGCCTGTGCGCTGGATCGTGGTCGGCGGCGGAGCGCATAATCCGGTGCTGATGGAGCTGCTGGCCGAGGCCCTGGCGCCCGCGCCGGTTGTTACGGGCGCGTCGCTCGGCTGGAACGGCGACGCCATCGAGGCGCAGGCGTTCGCGTTTCTTGCCGTGCGCAGTCTCAGGGGCCTGCCACTGACTTATCCTGCAACGACCGGCGTTCCAGCGCCGCTTTGCGGTGGCGTGCTGGCGCGGCCGTAAGGGCACGCGCGACCCCTTCCGCTCGTCATGCCCGGGCTCGACCCGGGCATCCATGCGGCGTTTCCACGAAAGGAAAGGTCCGGAAGGTGGATTGCCGGGTCAAGCCCGGCAATGGCGAATGGATCACCGGGTTACGGCGCTAGGCGCCGGCCCGGTGATGAGGTGCAGGCAAGGCGGGGGCGGCCAAAAGGCCTAGCGCACGTTGGCGAGCCGCATGTCGAGATATTCGGTGACCGATTCCATCAGCGGCTCCAGCTTGCCGTCGAAGAAATGGTTGGCGCTGGGGATGATCTTCTGGTCGATGACGATGCCCTTCTGGGTCTTGAGCTTCTCGACCAGGGTGTTGACGTCCTTTTGCGGCACCACCGCGTCCTTCTCGCCATGGACGATCAGGCCCGACGATGGGCACGGCGCGAGGAACGAGAAGTCGTAGAGGTTGGCGGGCGGCGCGATCGAGATGAAGCCCTCGATCTCCGGGCGGCGCATCAGGAGCTGCATGCCGATCCAGGCGCCGAACGAGAAGCCGGCCACCCAGCAGGCGCGCGCTTCCGGATTGATGGTCTGGGCCCAGTCGAGCGCGGCGGCGGCATCGGACAGTTCGCCGGTGCCGTGATCGAACGAGCCCTGGCTGCGGCCGACGCCCCGGAAGTTGAAGCGCAGCACCGAGAAACCACGATGTACGAAGGCGTAATAGACCTGATAGATGATCTGGTGATTCATGGTGCCGCCGAACTGCGGGTGCGGATGCAGCACCATCGCGATCGGAGCATTCTTCTGCTTGGCCGGATGATAGCGGCCTTCAATACGACCGGCCGGGCCGGTAAAGATCACTTCAGGCATTTGTTCAACCTCGGGAACCCGGCGGCGTTCTAACATGATCCGCAGGGCAAAAAGCAAGCAATTGCGCGCGCGTGCCCAAGCGATTGTCACGCCAGCAGCTTGAAACGGCGGAATAATTTGTACGGTACTCAACTATGGTACCAAGGTACCTGAAATGAGCGAGCGAACCTACCTCGACTGGAACGCCACCGCGCCGCTACGGCCGGAGGCGCGCGAGGCCATGGCGGCGGCCTGGGATGTCGCCGGCAATCCATCGTCGGTGCATGCCGAGGGCCGCGCCGCCCGCCGCGTCCTCGAGGACGCGCGCGCGCTGGTGGCGGCGGCGCTGGGAACGGTGCCGCGCAACGTCGTGTTCACGTCGGGCGGCACCGAGGCCAATGCGCTGGCGCTCACCCCCGGGCTTGCGGCGCCGCGCGGGGCGGTGGAGCGGCT
>SCUB01000006.1 GCA_004297465.1 Xanthobacteraceae bacterium
ACAACATCACCATGGAAGTGCACCTGATCGTGCCGATCGCCATGGAGGAGAAGCTGCGCTTCGCCATCCGCGAGGGCGGCCGCACGGTTGGAGCCGGCGTCGTCGCTTCGATCATCGAGTAAGACTATCAGGCGTTCATGCGCCGGAGACATCCGGCGCATCCACGTCACGACTGAAAATCAGGAATGTCGTGGATGGCCGGGCGCCGGCCATGACGGACGAGAGAAATCAGATGAACGGCCAAAATATTCGCATTCGGCTCAAGGCGTTCGACCATCGTATCCTTGATACGTCGACGCGCGAGATCGTCAACACGGCGAAACGGACTGGCGCGCAGGTGCGCGGTCCGATTCCGCTGCCGACCAGGATCGAGAAGTTCACCGTGAACCGCTCGCCCCACGTCGACAAGAAGAGCCGTGAGCAGTTCGAAATGCGTACGCACAAGCGCCTGCTCGATATCGTCGATCCGACGCCGCAAACCGTGGATGCGCTGATGAAGCTCGACCTCGCCGCCGGCGTCGACGTCGAAATCAAGCTGTAACCGGTCAACTAGAGAGAACAGGAACACCACGATGCGTTCCGGAGTGGTCGCACAAAAGGTCGGGATGACCCGGGTCTTCACAGACGCCGGCGAGCATATCCCCGTGACCGTGCTGAAGTTGAACAACTGCCAGGTGCTGGCTCACCGCACCAGGGACAAGAACGGCTATGTCGCGCTGCAGCTCGGCTCGGGCGTCCGCAAGGCCGCCAACACGCCGAAGGCCGAGCGCGGCCAGTTCGCCGTCGCCAAGGTCGAGCCCAAGCGCAAGGTCACCGAGTTCCGCGTCAGCGAGGACGCGCTGATCCCGGTTGGCGCCGAGATCCAGGCCGATCATTTCGTCGTCGGCCAGTTCGTCGACGTCACCGGCACCTCGGTCGGCAAGGGCTTCGCCGGCGGCATGAAGCGCTGGAACTTCGGCGGTCTGCGCGCCACCCACGGCGTGTCGGTGTCGCACCGTTCGATCGGTTCGACCGGCGGCCGTCAGGATCCCGGCAAGACGTTCAAGAACAAGAAGATGCCCGGCCACATGGGTGTCGAGCGCGTCACCACGCTCAATCTGCGCGTCGTGCAGACCGACGTGGAGCGCGGCCTGATCCTGGTCGAGGGCGCCGTTCCCGGCTCCAAGGGCGGCTGGATCACGGTGCGCGACGCGGTGAAGAAGGCGCTGCCGAAGGATGCGCCGCAGCCGGGCAAGTTCCGCCTGCCGAACGGCGGCGAAGCGGCGGAAGCGCCGGCCCAGCAGGAGGGCGCGTGAGATGGAACTGAAAATCACCACGCTCGAAGGCAAGGCCGCCGGATCGGTCAACGTGTCCGATGCGATCTTCGGCCTTGAGCCGCGCACCGACATCATCCAGCGCTGCGTCATCTGGCAGCTCGCCAAGCGCCAGGCGGGCACCCACAAGGCCAAGGGCCGCGCCGAAATCGCGCGTACCGGCAAGAAGATGTACAAGCAGAAGGGCACCGGCGGCGCCCGTCACGGCTCGGCCCGCGTGCCGCAGTTCCGCGGCGGCGGACGCGCCTTCGGCCCGGTCGTGCGCAGCCATGCCATCGACCTGCCGAAGAAGGTGCGCGCGCTCGCGCTCAAGCATGCGCTTTCGGCCAAGGCCAAGGACGGCGGGCTGATGGTGATCGATAGCGCGACCGTGAAAGAGGCCAAGACCAAGACGCTGGCCGCGCAGCTCGCCGGTCTCGGCTTCAGCAACGCGCTGATCATCGACGGCGCCGAGCCCAACGATGGTTTCCGGGCGGCCGCGCGCAACATCCGGAACATTGATGTGCTGCCGGTGCAGGGCATCAATGTCTATGACATCCTGCGCCGCAAGACCCTGGTGCTGACCAAGGCGGCGGTTGATGCGCTGGAGGCGCGGTTCAAATGAGCACCACCGATCCGCGCCACTACGACATCATCCTGTCGCCGGTGATCACCGAAAAGGCCACCATCTCGTCCGAGCACAACCAGGTGGTGTTCAAGGTCGCGATCAAGGCCACCAAGCCGCAGATCAAGCAGGCGGTGGAGAAGCTGTTCGACGTCAAGGTCAAGAGCGTCAACACGCTGGTCCGCAAGGGCAAGGTCAAGGCGTTCAAGGGCACGTTCGGCCGGCAGTCGAACTTTAAAAAAGCGATCGTGACCCTCGAAGAGGGCCACCGCATCGACGTCACCACCGGACTGTAAGGGCGGGATACGACGATGGCATTGAAGAATTACAATCCCACAACGCCAGGACAGCGCCAGCTCGTCCTCGTTGACCGCTCGGCGCTCTACAAGGGCAAGCCGGTCAAGACGCTGACCGAAGGCAAGAATTCGAGCGGTGGACGCAACTCGAACGGCCGCATCACCGTGCGTTTCCGCGGCGGCGGCCACAAGCAGGCCTATCGCATCATCGACTTCAAGCGCACCAAGGTCGACATGCCGGCCAAGGTCGAGCGTCTCGAATACGATCCGAACCGCACCGCGTTCATCGCGCTGATCAAGTACGAGGACGGCCAACTCGCCTACATCCTCGCGCCGCAGCGCCTCGCCGTGGGCGACACCGTGATCGCGGGCAGCTATGTCGACGTCAAGCCGGGCAACGCCATGCCGCTCGGCAACATGCCGATCGGCACCATCGTCCATAATCTGGAGCTCAAGATCGGCAAGGGCGGGCAGATCGCGCGTTCGGCCGGCACTTATGCCCAGATCGTCGGCCGCGACCAGGAATACGTCATCGTCCGCCTCAACTCGGGCGAGCAGCGCCTGGTCAACGGTCGCTGCATCGCCTCGATCGGCGCGGTGTCGAACCCGGACAACATGAACGTCTCGATCGGCAAGGCCGGCCGCAAGCGGTGGATGGGCCAGCGCCCGCACAACCGCGGCGTCGCCATGAACCCGATCGACCACCCGCACGGCGGCGGCGAAGGCCGCACCTCGGGCGGCCGTCATCCGGTCACGCCGTGGGGCTTCCCGACCAAGGGCAAGAAGACCCGCAAGAACAAGTCGACCACCAAGTTCATCGTTTCGAGCCGCCACGCGCGGAAAAAGAAGTAAGGACCCGGCGCCATGGTTCGTTCGGTTTGGAAAGGCCCCTTCGTCGAGGGCTCTCTGCTCAAGAAGGCAGAGACCTCGCGCGCGTCGGGTCGTCACGATGTCATCAAGACCTGGAGCCGCCGCTCGACGATCCTGCCGCAGTTCGTCGGCCTGACGTTCGGCGTCTACAACGGTCAGAAGCATGTCCCGGTGATGGTCACCGAGGAAATGGTCGGCCACAAGTTCGGCGAGTTCTCGCCCACGCGCACGTTCCATGGCCATTCGGGCGACAAGAAAGCCAAGAAGGCGTGAGGATCAGACCATGAGCAAGCCCAAGCGCGAACGGCGCCTCGCCGATAACGAGGCCAAGGCGGTCGCCCGGATGCTCCGGGTGAGCCCGCAGAAGCTCAACCTGGTCGCGGCGCTGATCCGCGGCAAGAAGGCATCGACCGCGCTCGCCGACCTGCAATTCTCGCGCAAGCGCATCGCGGTTGACGTGAAGAAGTGCCTGGAGTCCGCGATCGCCAACGCCGAGAACAACCACGACCTCGAGGTCGACGATCTGATCGTCGCCGAAGCCCATGTCGGCAAGGGTCTTGTGATGAAGCGTTTCACCCCGCGCGGCCGTGGCCGCTCGGGCCGCATTTTTAAGCCTTTCTCGCACCTGACGATTGTTGTTCGTCAGGTCGAGGCGAGCGCGTCAGCGTAACGCGCGGGAGATTACGATGGGTCAGAAAGTCAATCCGATCGGGCTGCGCCTCGGCATCAACCGGACCTGGGATTCGCGCTGGTTCGCCGGCAAGGGCGAATACGGCAAGCTGCTGCACGAGGACATGCAGATCCGCGAGATCCTGCACAAGGAGCTCAAGCAGGCCGCGGTGGCGCGCATCGTCATCGAGCGTCCGCACAAGAAGTGCCGCGTCACCATTCATTCGGCGCGTCCCGGTGTCGTGATCGGCAAGAAGGGCGCCGACATCGACAAGCTGCGCAAGAAGGTCGCCGACATCACGTCTTCCGACGTGGTGCTCAACATCGTCGAAATCCGCAAGCCGGAGCTCGACGCCACGCTGGTCGCCGAATCGATCGCCCAGCAGCTCGAGCGGCGCGTCGCGTTCCGCCGCGCCATGAAGCGCGCCGTGCAGTCGGCGATGCGTCTGGGCGCCGAGGGCATCCGCATCAACTGTTCGGGCCGTCTCGGTGGCGCCGAAATCGCCCGCATGGAGTGGTATCGCGAAGGCCGCGTGCCGCTGCACACGCTGCGCGCCGACGTCGATTACGGCGTGGCGACGGCGTTCACCACTTACGGCACCTGCGGCGTCAAGGTCTGGATCTTCAAGGGCGAAATCCTCGAGCACGACCCGATGGCGCAGGACAAGCGGATGAGCGAGGGCGGCGACGCCCGGCCGCGCCGCGATGCCGCCTGAGCACAGACTGAATAGAAACGGCGTAAGCCAGGAATAGAACCATGCTGCAACCGTCGCGCACCAAGTTCCGCAAGGCGCACAAGGGCCGTATCCACGGCGTCGCTTCGTGCGGCGTCACGCTGGCGTTCGGCCAATTTGGCCTCAAGGTGATGGCGCCCGAGCGCATCACCGCGCGCCAGATCGAGGCCGCCCGCCGCGCCTTGACCCGTCACATGAAGCGCGCCGGCCGCGTCTGGATCCGCATCTTCCCGGATGTGCCGGTGTCCAAGAAGCCCGCCGAAGTGCGCATGGGCTCGGGCAAGGGCGCCCCCGAACTGTGGGTGGCCCGCGTCAAGCCGGGTCGCATCATTTTCGAAATCGATGGCGTGCCGGTGGATATCGCCCGCGAGGCGCTGACCCTTGCCGCCGCCAAGCTTCCGGTCAAGACGCGCTTTGTCGCGCGCATTGCCGAATAGGAGACGGATTATGGCCGAGATCAAGGTCGCTGACATCCGTGCGATGTCGCTGGACCAGCTCGACGACGAGGTCGTCAAGCTGAAGAAGGAGCGCTTCAATCTGCGCTTCCAGCGCGCCACCGGACAGCTCGAAAACACCGCGCGTCTGCGCGAAACGCGCCGCGACATCGCGCGCATCAAGACCATCGCCAAGCAGAAGCGCGATGGTCAGAGCAAGAACAAGTAAGGGGGCCGCGATGCCGAAACGGACACTTCAGGGCGTCGTCGTCAGCGACAAGCAGAACAAGACCGTGGTGGTGAAGGTCGAGCGCCGTTTCACCCACCCGATCTACAAGAAGACGATCCGCCGTTCCAAGAACTACCACGCGCATGACGAGAGCAACGCTTTCTCGATCGGCGACATTGTGTGGATCGAGGAAAGCAAGCCGATCTCCAAGCTGAAGCGTTGGACCGTGGTCCAAGGCGAGAAGAAGAAAACCGCATAAGCGCCCCGAGCGCATTTGAAAGAGGACGAGGTGCATCATGATCCAGATGCAGACCAACCTCGACGTGGCCGATAATTCCGGCGCGCGCCGTGTGATGTGTATCAAGGTGCTTGGTGGCTCCAAGCGCAAGTACGCGACCGTCGGCGACATCATCGTCGTGTCGGTCAAGGAAGCCATTCCGCGCGGCCGCGTGAAGAAGGGCGACGTCATGAAGGCGGTCGTCGTGCGCGTGGCCAAGGACATCCGCCGTCCCGACGGCTCGGTGATCCGGTTCGACCGCAACGCCGCCGTGCTGATCAACAATCAGTCGGAGCCGGTCGGCACCCGCATCTTCGGGCCGGTGCCGCGCGAGCTGCGCGCCAAGAACCACATGAAGATCATTTCGCTTGCGCCGGAGGTGCTGTGATGGCTGCCAAAATCCGCAAGGGCGACAAGGTGGTCGTGCTCAACGGCCGCGACAAGGGCCGCACCGGCGAGGTGATCGAGGTGCGTCCGGGCGAGCATCGCGCGCTGGTGCGCGGCGTCAACATCGTCAAGCGTCACCAGAAGCAGACCCAGAACCAGGAAGGCGGCATCATCTCTAAGGAGTCGCCGATCGATTTGTCCAATATCGCGCTGGCCGACCCCAAGGACGGCAAGCCGACCCGCGTTGGCTTCAAGGTTCTCGCCGACGGCAAGAAGGTGCGGGTCGCCAAGCGTTCGGGAGCAGAGATCAATGGCTGAGACCGCTTACGTTCCGCGTCTCAAGACGCAATTCGACACGGTCATCCGCGCCAAGCTGACCGAGCAGTTCGGCTATGACAACGTCATGCAGGTGCCGACCCTCGACAAGGTCGTGCTCAACATGGGCGTCGGCGAGGCCGTCAACGACCGCAAGAAGGTCGAGTTGGCGGCCAACGACTTGGCGCTGATCTCGGGCCAGAAGCCGATCATCACCCATTCGCGCAAGGCGATCTCGACCTTCAAGCTGCGCGAGGGACAGGCCATCGGCGCCAAGGTGACGCTGCGCAAGGCGCGCATGTACGAGTTCATCGACCGCCTGGTGAATATCGCGCTGCCGCGCGTGCGCGACTTCCGCGGCCTGAACCCGAAGAGCTTTGACGGCATGGGCAACTATTCGCTCGGCATCAAGGAACACATCATCTTCCCGGAAATCGACTACGACAAGACCGGGGAAGTCTGGGGCATGGACATCACGGTCTGCACCACGGCGAAGACCGACGACGAGGCCCGCGCCCTGCTGGCCGCTTTCAATTTCCCGTTCCGGCAGTGAGCCCCGACAGGGACCTCAAACGCGGATACTCAGGAGAGCCTAATGGCGAAGAAGAGTTCGATTGAGAAGAACAACCGGCGCCGCCGCATGGTGAAGCAGTTCACCGACCGGCGCATGAAGCTCAAGGCCATCATCGGCGATAAGGAGTTGCCGATGGACGAGCGTTTTGCCGCGGCCCTGAAGCTCGCCGAGCTGCCGCGCAATTCGTCGAAAACCCGCATCCGCAACCGTTGCGAGTTGACGGGCCGTCCGCGCGGCGTCTACCGCAAGCACAAGCTCAGCCGTATCGCGCTGCGCGAACTGGGTTCCAAGGGCCTGATTCCGGGCCTGGTGAAGTCGAGCTGGTAAGGGAGGTCGGACGATGGCTGTGAACGATCCGATCAGTGACCTGATCACCCGCATCCGCAACGCGCAGATGCGCAGCAAATCCAAGGTGTCGTCGCCGGGCTCGAAGGTGCGCGCGCGCGTGCTCGACGTGCTCAAGAGCGAGGGCTATATCCGCGGTTACGCCTCGGTGGAGCACACCGGGGGGCGTAGCGAGCTTGAGATCGAGCTGAAGTATTTCGACGGCGAGCCGGTGATCCGCGAAATCTCCCGCGTGTCCAAGCCGGGCCGCCGCGTCTATGCCTCGGTGAGGAACCTGCCGCGCGTCAACAATGGACTCGGCGTGGCGATTTTGTCGACGCCCAAGGGAATCATGGCCGACCACGAAGCGCGTGAAGCGAACGTGGGCGGCGAGGTTCTCTTCACGGTGTTCTAAGAAGGAACCTTTCGTCATGTCCCGTGTTGGCAAAAAGCCGGTCGTCGTCCCTTCGGGGGTCACTGCGACCATCGAGGGCCAGACCGTCAAGATGAAGGGGCCGAAGGGCCAGCTTCAGTTCGTCGTCCATGACGACGTGACGGTCAAGCTCGAGCAGGGCGCGATCTCGGTCGATCCGCGCTTTGAAACCAATCGCGCCCGCGCGCTGTGGGGCACCGCGCGTGCCCAGATCGCCAATCTCGCCACCGGCGTCAGCCAGGGGTTCGAGAAGAAGCTGGAAATCACCGGCGTCGGCTATCGCGCCGCGGTCCAGGGCAAGAACCTGCAGCTCGCGCTCGGCTACAGCCACGACGTGGTCTATCCGATCCCGGAAGGCATCGCGATCGTCACGCCGAAGCCGACCGAAATCGTCATCACCGGCAACGACCGCCAGCGCGTCGGGCAGGTGGCCGCGGAGATCCGCGACTTCCGTCCGCCGGAGCCCTACAAGGGCAAGGGCGTCAAGTATGCCAACGAGTTCATCTTCCGCAAGGAAGGCAAGAAGAAGTAACGGGAGCCGGTCATGTCGAAGCTCAGTGTCACCAATGCCCGGCGCAAGACGCGCGTGCGTCTGGCGTTGCGCCGCGCCGCCAACGGCCGTCCGCGCCTGTCGGTGTTCCGCTCGTCCAAGCACATCTATGCGCAGGTCATTGACGACGTGAAGGGTGAGACGCTCGCCTCGGCGTCGTCGCTGGAGAAGACGTTGCGCGAGGGCGCCAAGTCCGGCGCCGATGTCGACGCCGCCAAGGCGGTCGGCAAGCTGGTCGCCGAGCGCGCGCTTCAGAACGGCGTCAAGGAAGTCGTGTTCGACCGCGGCGGCTATCTCTACCACGGCCGCGTCAAGGCGCTCGCCGATGCGGCGCGCGAAGGCGGCTTGAGCTTTTAACGGATTGAGAAGAGAGCCGCTTGGCTCGAACGGAAACGGATAGATACCATGGCAGGTGAACGCGAACGCGGTGGCCGCGAGCGGCGGGAACGGGAAGAGCGCGACAGCGAATTCGTCGACAAGCTCGTCCACATCAATCGTGTGGCGAAGGTCGTCAAGGGCGGCAAGCGCTTCGGTTTCGCGGCGCTGGTGGTGATCGGCGACCAGAAGGGCCGCGTCGGCTTCGGCCACGGCAAGGCCCGCGAGGTGCCGGAAGCAATCCGCAAGGCGACCGAGTCGGCCAAGCGCAATCTCACGCGCGTGCCGCTGCGCGAAGGCCGCACGCTGCACCACGACGTCGCCGGGCGCCACGGCGCCGGCAAGGTCTTCCTGCGCGCGGCGCCTCCCGGCACCGGCATCATCGCGGGCGGCCCGATGCGCGCCGTGTTCGAGACGCTGGGCATGCAGGACGTGGTCGCCAAGTCGATCGGCTCGTCCAACCCCTATAACATGGTGCGCGCTACTTTCGATGCGCTCAAGCGCCAGGATTCGCCGCGTTCGGTCGCCTCGCGCCGCAGCCTCAAGGTGTCCACCTTGCAGTCGCGCCGCCAGGGTGGCGACGCCGAAGTCGTGGCCGACTGACGGCGACGGCAGGTAGGAGATTGAATGATGGCCAAGGCCGCAAAAACCATCACCGTCGAGCAGATCGGCAGCCCGATCCGCCGGCACCATTCGCAGCGTGAGACCCTGATCGGTCTGCGCCTCAACCGTATTGGCCGCACATCCGCCCTCCCGGACACCCCGGAAGTGCGCGGCATGATCGCCAAGGTTCAGCACCTCGTCCGCGTCGTCGAGGACAAGTAAGGAGAAGGGCGATGAAGCTCAGCGATCTCGCCGACAATCCGGGCGCACGCAAGAAGCGCATGCGCATCGGACGGGGCATCGGCTCCGGCAAGGGCAAAACCGGCGGCCGTGGCGGCAAGGGCCAGACCGCGCGTACCGGCGTGCGCATCAAGGGGTTTGAAGGCGGCCAGATGCCGTTGCATCGCCGCCTGCCCAAGCGCGGCTTCAACAACATCTTCCGGCTCGACTTCAACGAGGTCAATCTCGGTCGGGTCCAGACCGCGATCGACGCCGGCAAGCTCGACGCCAAGGCCGTGATCGACGCAGAGGCGCTGGTCAAGGCCGGCGTGCTGCGCCGCGTCAAGGACGGCGTGCGGCTCCTCGGCTCGGGCGAGATCAAGGCCAAGGTCGCGTTCGAGGTCCATGGCGCCTCGAAGTCGGCCATCGCCGCGGTCGAGAAGGCCGGCGGTTCGGTCAAGGTGCTGGCTCCACCAAAGGATGAAGGCGAAGCGGCCTGAAATATGCGATGTCCGGAGCCGGCCGGTCCGACGGCCGGCCGCACTTGAGATCGGGCATCCGCGACATACTTCTGGCAGGCGCTTAACGAAGAGGCGGGCGGCCGGAGCGGGTCCGGCCCCGACGGGATAGGGAGCCGGAGCCGGCAATGGTCTCTGCAGCGGAACAACTGGCGGCAAATCTCAACTTCTCGGCGCTCGCCAAGGCCGATGAACTCAAGAAGCGAATCTGGTTCACGCTCGGCGCGCTGCTGGTCTACCGGCTCGGCACCTACATTCCGCTTCCCGGCATCGACCCCAACGTCTGGGACCAGGTGTTCCGTTCGCAGGCCGGCGGCATTCTCGGCATGTTCAACATGTTCGCCGGCGGCGGCATCCACCGCATGGCGATCTTCGCGCTCAACATCATGCCGTATATCTCGGCATCGATCATCGTGCAGCTTCTGACCACGGTGTCGCCGACGCTCGAAGCCCTCAAGAAAGAGGGCGAGGCGGGTCGCAAGACGCTCAACCAGTACACCCGCTATCTCACCGTGCTGCTGTCGCTGTTCCAGGCCTATGGCATTTCCATCGGCCTCGAGGGCGCCGGCAACGTGGTCGCCGATCCCGGCTACTTCTTCCGCATTTCGACCGTGATCACGCTGACCGGCGGCACCATGTTCCTGATGTGGCTGGGCGAGCAGGTCACCTCGCGCGGCATCGGCAACGGCATCTCGCTGATCATCCTCGCCGGTATCGTCGCCGAACTGCCCTCGGCCATCGCCGGCACGCTCGAACTTGGCCGCCAGGGCGCGCTGTCCACCGGGCTCATCCTCGTCATCCTGGTGATGGCGGTCGCGGTGATCGCGTTCATCGTCTACATGGAGCGCGCGCAGCGCCGGCTCCTGATCCAGTATCCGAAGCGCCAGGTCGGCAACAAGATGTTCGAGGGCCAGACCTCGCATCTGCCGCTCAAGCTCAACACCTCGGGCGTGATCCCGCCGATCTTCGCCTCGTCGCTGCTGCTGCTGCCGACCACGGTCGCCAACTTCAACGCCGGCAAGGGGCCGGAGTGGTTCCAGTGGCTGATCACCCAGCTCGGCCATGGCCGGCCGCTGTTCCTGGCGCTCTATATCGCGATGATCGTGTTCTTCGCGTTCTTCTACACCGCGATCGTGTTCAACCCGACCGAGACCGCGGACAACCTCAAGAAGCATGGCGGCTTCATTCCGGGCATCCGTCCCGGCGAGCGCACCGCGGAATACATCGACTACGTGCTGAGCCGCATCACCGTGGTCGGCGCCGGCTATCTCGCCATCGTGTGCCTGATTCCGGAAATCCTCATCTCCTACGCCTCGGTGCCGTTCTATTTCGGCGGCACCTCGCTGCTCATCGTCGTCAGCGTGACGATGGATACCGTCGCACAGGTCCAGGGCTATCTGCTGGCCCATCAATACGAAGGCCTGATCAAGCGTTCGAGACTGAGGGGTCGCAAGAAGTGAGGGGGGATTAAGCCATGCGTTTGATTCTGCTCGGCCCGCCGGGAGCGGGCAAGGGCACCCAGGCCCAGCGTCTGGTGGCCAGGCACGACATCGTGCAGCTTTCGACCGGCGACATGCTACGCGCCGCGGTGGCCGCCGGAACGCCGGTCGGCCTGCGCGCCAAGGACATCATGGCGCGCGGCGAGCTGGTGCCTGACGAGGTGGTGATCGCCATCATCGCCGACCGCATCGGCGAGCCGGACGCGCGGAAGGGCTTCATCCTCGACGGTTTCCCGCGCACCGTGCCGCAGGCGCGCGCGCTCGATGCCCTGCTCGCCGAGCGCGGGCTGCGGCTCGACGCGGTGATCGAGCTGCGCGTCAACGAGGGCATCCTGTTGCAGCGCGTCGAGACGCGAATCGCCGAAATGCAGGCGCGCGGCGAGCCGGTGCGGGCCGACGACAACGCCGAATCGCTGGCCAAGCGGCTCGACGCCTACCGCGCCCAGACCGCGCCGCTGGTCGATTATTACGGCAGCCAGAATTCGCTGGTCACCGTCGACGGCATGCGCTCGATCGACGAGGTGACGGCGCAGATCGACCAGGTGCTGGCCGCGACTCGGGAACTGGCGGCTGAAAAGCCGGCTCCGCAGGCACCCAGGACACCGCGGCGGAACCGGACCAAATCGGCCAAAAAGACTGAAAAATCCGCCAAGAAAGCCGCCAAATCGGCTAAAAAGTCGGCCAGGAAGGCGTCCCGCAAAACCGCAGGCAAGGCCGCTGGCACGTCCAGGGCCGCCGCCAAGGCGAGCGTGGCCAAGAAGGCCAAAACCGGGACCAAGACAGGGGCCAAGGCGCGAACCGGCGCCAAGACCGCCCGCAAGGGCAAGACGACCGCCCGCAAGGGCGTCAGCAAGGCCGCCCGCAAGGGCGTAAAAAAGACCGTCCGCGGGGCTGCAAAAAAGCCCGCCGGGCGGGCCCGGAGGTTGACGAAACGCCGGTAAATCCTTATGAAGCCCGCATCCAGTCGGAGATTTTCCAACGATGCCGGGCCCCGGAGGATCAGGGGAAGGGCGTCGTGTTTGCGTTTGCGAATACGCCGCTGGGTTGAAATTTTGCGCCTGCCCATAGGGTTGGCGGATGGATCGCCCGCTGCGAGCGCACCGGGTAACAGGAGTGAGCAACGTGGCCCGTATCGCCGGCGTCAATATCCCGACCAACAAGCGCGTCGTCATCGCGCTGCAGTACATCCATGGCATTGGCCAGCAGAAGGCCGCCGAGATCATGGAGAAAGTCAACATCCCGCATGATCGCCGCGTGTCGCAGCTGTCCGATCAGGAAGTGCTGCAGATCCGCGAAGTCATCGACCGCGACTATCTGGTCGAGGGCGACCTGCGCCGCGAAGTCGGCATGAACATCAAGCGGCTGATGGACCTCGGCTGCTATCGCGGTCTGCGTCATCGTCGCGGCCTGCCGGTGCGCGGCCAGCGCACCCACACCAATGCCCGCACCCGCAAGGGTCCGGCCAAGGCCATCGCCGGCAAGAAGAAGTAAGTCGCGTCGCCGTCCGGCCTGGCCGGCGGCGGCGAAAGGAAGTTCGATCCGGCGCTGCTCCCGGCTGGCCGGGTCATCGTCACTGTGTTCCCCAGCGTCTGGCATTACGGACGCGCTTGAAGGAAGAGAAAATGGGTAAGGAAGCCACCCGCGTCCGCCGTCGTGAGCGCAAGAACATCGCCTCCGGCATCGCGCATGTGAACTCGTCGTTCAACAACACCACCATCACCATCACCGACGCGCAGGGCAACACCATCGCCTGGTCGTCGGCCGGCACGATGGGCTTCAAGGGCTCGCGCAAGTCGACGCCGTATGCCGCGCAGATCGCCGGCGAGGACGTCGCCAAGAAGGCGCAGGAGCACGGCATGCGTACCCTCGAGGTCGAGGTCGCGGGTCCCGGCTCGGGCCGCGAATCGGCGCTGCGCGCGCTGCAGGCGGCGGGCTTCACCATCACCTCGATCCGCGACGTGACGCCGATCCCGCACAACGGCTGCCGGCCGCGCAAGCGTCGCCGCGTGTAATTTTCCTAGGAGCGCGCGCGGAGGGCCGTCCTCCACGCGCAGTTTCGCCGGCCTTTCACGCGAAGTCATCGCGCGACAGGCAGCACAAACATCCAACCTACGGGTGGCAACGTGACGATCCAGAAGAACTGGCAAGAACTGATCCGTCCGAACAAGCTTCAGGTCACCGCGGGCACCGATGCCTCGCGCGTCGCCGTCGTGATCGCCGAACCGCTTGAGCGCGGCTTCGGCCAGACGCTCGGCAACGCGCTGCGCCGCATCCTCCTGTCGTCGCTGCAGGGCGCGGCGGTGCAGTCGGTGCACATCGACGGCGTGCTGCACGAGTTCTCCTCGATTGCCGGCGTGCGCGAGGATGTGACCGACATCATCCTCAACATCAAGGACATCGCGATCAAGATGCAGGGCGAAGGCCCCAAGCGCATGGTCGTGAAGAAGCAGGGACCGGGCGCGGTCACCGCCGGCGACATCCAGACCGTCGGCGACATCACCGTGCTCAACCCCGATCTGCAGCTCTGCACCCTCGACGAGGGCGCCGAGATTCGCATGGAGTTCACGGTCAACACCGGCAAGGGCTATGTCGCCGCCGAGCGCAACCGTCCCGAGGACGCGCCGATCGGCCTCATCCCGGTCGACAGCCTGTTCTCGCCGGTCAAGAAGGTGTCGTACAAGGTCGAGAACACCCGCGAGGGCCAGATCCTCGACTACGACAAGCTGACCATGACCATCGAGACCAACGGCGCGCTCACGCCGGAGGATTCGCTGGCCTATGCCGCGCGCATCCTGCAGGACCAGCTCAACGTGTTCGTCAACTTCGAGGAGCCGCGCAAGGAAGTGGCGGCCGAGATCATCCCCGATCTCGCCTTCAATCCGGCGTTCCTCAAGAAGGTCGACGAACTGGAGCTGTCGGTGCGTTCGGCGAACTGCCTGAAGAACGACAACATCGTCTACATCGGCGACCTGGTGCAGAAGTCGGAAGCGGAGATGCTGCGCACCCCGAACTTCGGCCGCAAGTCGCTCAACGAGATCAAGGAAGTGCTGGCCCAGATGGGCCTGCATCTCGGCATGGAAGTGCCCGGTTGGCCGCCGGAGAACATCGACGAGTTGGCCAAGCGCTTCGAGGATCATTACTGATCGAACAGTCTATCGCGGCCGGGTGTGCATCCGGCCGCCACGCTTAGGGCGAACGCAGGAAGCCCACCTGGGAAACATGTCCGACGATCGGTCGCGACAAACGGAATTGAGGATCAGATCATGCGTCACGGCAAGGTATATCGTAAGCTCAACCGCACGGCCGAGCACCGCCGCGCGATGTTCGCCAACATGGCTGCGGCGCTGATCAAGCACGAGCAGATCGTCACCACGCTGCCGAAGGCCAAGGAACTGCGTCCGATCGTCGAAAAGCTCGTGACGCTCGGCAAGAAGGGCAGTCTTCACGCCCGCCGTCAGGCGATCTCGGAGCTGCGCGACGTGGCGCAGGCCAAGAAGCTGTTTGATGTGCTGGCGCCGCGCTACAAGGAGCGTCACGGCGGCTACACCCGCATCATCAAGGCCGGCTTCCGCTATGGCGACAACGCGGCGCAGGCGGTGATCGAGTTCGTCGACCGCGACGTCGACGCCAAGGGCCTCGACTCCGGCCCGGTGCAGGAAAAGGCCGAGGCCGAAGCCGCGGCGTAACGCTTTTCGCCGCGCAAAAGGCATTCGTTTCAAGGGCGGCCCGGGGGCCGCCCTTTTTGCTGGCCGAGCCTTTACGCTTTCGGACAAGATCGCGCGAGGGCTGGGTTTATCGGACGCGGGGCAGCGGGGCACGCCTTCAAAACGGCCGCGGCTCCCCCTATATTGCCAGCGACCTCGCGTAAGGACCGCCCGCATGACCGTTCTTGCCAAGCTGATCGCCGTCGCCGCCGCGACGACTGCCGCGCTCATGATGCTCGCTGGACCCGGCCAGGCGCAGGAGCGCCGCGCGCCGGCCTCCGGCGCCGAACTGCGGCTGTCCTACGCCCCCGTCGTGGCGCGCGCGGTGCCCGCAGTGGTCAACGTCTACGCGGCCAAGCAGATGCCGCGCAATCCGCTGCTCGACGATCCGATCTTCCGCCGCTTCTTCGGCGTGCCGGGCCAGTCGCCCGACCAGATGCAGCGCTCGCTCGGCTCCGGCGTGATGGTCGATCCGTCCGGGCTGGTGGTGACCAACAACCACGTCATCGAGGGCGCTGATCAGGTCAAGGTTTCGCTCGCCGACAAGCGCGAGTTCGAGGCCGAGATCGTGCTCAAGGACAGCCGCACCGACCTCGCGGTGCTGCGGCTCAAGGCGGCGAGGGAGAAATTCCCGACCCTCGATTTCGCAAATTCGGACGACCTCATGGTCGGTGACGTGGTGCTGGCGATCGGCAACCCGTTCGGCGTCGGCCAGACCGTCACCCACGGCATCGTTTCGGCGCTGGCGCGTACCCAGGTCGGCATCACCGACTATCAGTTCTTCATCCAGACCGACGCCGCCATCAATCCCGGCAATTCCGGCGGCGCGCTGGTCGACATGACCGGCAAGCTGGCCGGCATCAACACGGCGATCTTCTCGCGCACCGGCGGCTCGCAGGGCATCGGCTTCGCCATTCCCGCCAACATGGTGCGGGTGGTGGTGGCCTCGGCCAAGAGCGGCGGCAGCGCGGTGCGCCGGCCCTGGCTCGGCGCGCGGCTGCAGGCGGTGACGCCGGAAATCGCCGAAACGCTCGGTCTGCCGCGCCCGACCGGCGCGCTGGTGGCTAATGTCGCGCCCAACAGTCCGGCGGCGCGCGGCGGGCTGAAGCTCAGCGATCTGGTGACCGCCATCGACGGCCAGCCGGTCGAGGACGCCAACGCGTTCGACTACCGCTTCGCCACCCGTCCGCTCGGCGGCACCGCGCAGGTCGATGTGCTGCGTGGCGGCAAGGCGATGAAGCTGACCATCGCGCTGGAGACGGCGCCGGACACCGGCCGCGACGAGATCGAGCTCGTGTCGCGCTCGCCGTTCCAGGGCGCCAAGGTTGCCAACATCTCGCCGGCACTCGCCGACGAGTTGCACCTCGACGCCGCGATGCAGGGCGTGGTGATCACCGCGATCGCCGACGGCGCGCCGGCCAATGGGCTCGGTTTCCGCAAGGGCGACGTCATCCTTTCCGTCAACGGCCAGTCGATCGCCTCCACGGCCGAACTGAAGCGCGCCACCAGCGAGGCGGCGCGGCTGTGGCGCATCACCGTGCAGCGCGGCGGGCAGCAACTCTCTGTCGTGTTCGGCGGATGAGCGCCAAGCGACCGCAAGGCACGCCTTCGCTGTTTGCCGCGGCGGGCCTCGATCATGACGCGCCGCATCCGCTCGCCGACCGGCTGCGGCCGGCCTCGCTCGCCGAAGTGGTCGGGCAGGATCATATCCTCGGGCCGGACGGCGCGCTCACCCGCATGCTGGAAACGCGTACGCTGGGCTCGCTGGTGTTCTGGGGACCGCCCGGCACCGGCAAGACCACGGTGGCGCGGCTTCTGGCGCACGCCACCGACCTGCATTTCGAACAGCTCTCGGCGGTGTTCTCCGGCGTTGCCGATCTCAAGAAGGCGTTCGACGCGGCCCGCGCGCGGCGCGAGACCGGGCAGGGCACGCTGCTGTTCGTCGACGAGGTGCACCGCTTCAACCGCGCGCAGCAGGATTCGTTCCTGCCGGTGATGGAGGACGGCACCGTGGTGCTGGTCGGCGCCACCACCGAGAATCCGTCGTTCGAGCTCAACGCCGCGCTGTTGTCGCGCGCCCGCGTGCTGGTGTTCAGGCCGCTCGATGCCGAGGCCATCGAGAAGCTGCTCACGCGCGCCGAAAGCGCCGAGGGCAAGCCGTTGCCGCTGGACGCGGAAGCACGCGCCTCGCTGGTGCGCATGGCCGATGGCGACGGCCGCGCCGCGCTCACCCTTGCCGAGGAAGCCTGGCGCGCAGCGCGCGAAGGCGAAATCTTTTCCGCCGCGCGGCTGCAGGAGGTGCTGCAGCGCCGCGCGCCGATCTACGACAAGGACCGCGAGGGCCACTACAACCTGATCTCGGCGCTGCACAAGTCGGTGCGCGGCTCCGATCCAGATGCCGCGCTGTATTATCTGGCGCGCATGCTCGATGCCGGCGAGGATCCCTTGTATCTCGCCCGCCGCGTCGTGCGCATGGCGGTGGAGGACATCGGCCTGGCCGATCCGCAGGCGCTGGTCATCGCCAATGCAGCCAAGGACGCCTACGACTTCCTCGGCTCGCCCGAAGGCGAACTGGCGATCGCGCAGGCCGTCATCTATGTCGCCACCGCGCCGAAATCGAACGCCGCCTACAAGGCGTTCGGCGCCGCGCGGCGGGTCGCTAGGGAGGCCGGATCGCTGCTGCCGCCCAAGCATATCCTCAACGCGCCGACCGACCTGATGCGCTCCGAAGGCTACAGCAAGGGCTACGAATACGATCACGACGCGGAGGAAGCGTTCTCTGGTCAGGACTACTTTCCAGAGACGCTGGGGCGCCAGACCTTCTACAATCCGCCCGAGCGCGGATTCGAGCGCGAGATTCGCAAGCGGCTCGAATACTGGGCCAAGCTGCGCCTGGAACGGAAATCATGAAAAGCAACAGGCCGGGCAGGGGCAAGGGGCAGGGCATGGGCCGCGCCGGACGGGCCAAGCCTTCCAGCGGAAAGCCTTCGAGCGGAAGGCCGTCGAGCGCCAAGTCTTTGGGCGCCAAGTTTTCGGGCGCCAAGTCTTCGGGCGCCAAGCGCGGCGCATCGCCGCACAAGGCGACGAAACGATCGGCGGCGCAGCATGTCGCGCCGGCGCGCGATCATTTGCGTCCGCGCATCGCGCCGGCGCCGCCCGTGCGTGACGAAGCCGCGGCTCCGCGCGAGGACCAGAGCGTGCTGCTGCCGTCCAAGGTGCAGACCCTCGCCGTCACCGCGGACGAGGACGGCATGCGCGTCGACCGCTTCCTCGAAGCGCATTTTCCGGGGCTGTCGTTCTCCCATATCCAGCGCATCATCCGCAAAGGCGAGTTGCGCGTGAACGGCAAGCGCGCCGACAGCAAGGATCGGCTCGAACCGGGCCAGGCGGTGCGCGTGCCGCCGTTGCGGCTCGATGCGCCGAAGAAATCTTCCGGGCTTTCCGAGGCGGAGGAAAAGACGCGCGATTTTCTCAGGGACATCACGCTGTTCGAGGACGCCGACGTTCTGGTGCTCAACAAGCCGGCCGGCCTTGCGGTGCAGGGCGGCTCCGGCACCACGCGTCATGTCGACGGCATGCTGGAGGTGTTGCGCGACGCCAGGGGCCAGCGACCGCGCCTGGTGCACCGGCTCGACAAGGAAACCTCCGGCTGCCTGCTGGTGGCCAAGACGCGCTTTGCGGCTTCCGCGCTCGCCAGATCGTTCCGCTCGCGCGAGGCGCGCAAGATCTACTGGGCGCTGGTCGCCGGCGTGCCCAAGCCCAAGCAGGGCCGCATCTCGACCTTCCTCGCCAAGGAGGAACGCGAGGACGATTCCATCATGCGCATCGCCGCCCATGGCGACGAGGGCGCGAGTCACGCCGTGACTTATTACGCGGTGGTGGAGAATTCCGGCCCGCGCCTTGCGTGGGTGTCGCTCAAGCCGGTGACGGGGCGGACGCACCAGCTGCGCGCGCACATGGCGCACATCGAGCATCCGATCGTCGGCGATCCCAAATACTTCAACAAGGAGAACTGGCAACTGCCGGGCGGCATCCAGCAGCGGCTGCATCTGCTGGCGCGCCGCATCGTCATCCCGCATCCGCGCCATGGCGTGATCGACGCCACCGCTCCGCTGCCCCCGCACATGCTGCAGTCATGGAACCTGCTCGGGCTCGACGCCGCGCGCTTCGATCCCATCGAGCACGCGCCGGAGGAATAGCGGCAGCGACTTCCGACCCTTCATTCGTCATGCGCGGGCAACCGGGTCTCGCCCGCCGCGAGCCCGACTGTAAACCTGACCCGCGCAGACCCCCCATTCGTCATGCGCGGGCTTGACCCGCGCATCCATCTTTCTCGCAAAGCCGATGGATTGCCGGGTCAGCCCGGCAATGACAAAGGAGAGCCCGGCAATGACGAGTGGATGGGCCGAACCCGAACCTCTCCCTGGTCATGCGCGGACACAGGGTTCAGCGCAAGCCCGCGTTGAGCGCCTCTAGCGCCGCCGCGCCCGGGCACAGCTCGGCCTCGCCGAGCCGGTTGAGCGGCGTGTCCACCGTGTTCAGGCTGGCATGGAGGTCGGCCGCGCCCGGATCGACATACAGCAACCCGGTGACGATCTGGCCGCGTGCCGCGTGATGGTGCAGGAAGTTCATCGCCTCGACGCGGTTGTGCACGTCGTAGTCGTCGTTGAGCTTGCGTAGCGCCAGCGTGGATCCGTCGGGCTGCTCCACTATCTCGACGGTGCCCGGCGCGTAATCCACCGTGATCGGCTCGCGGGGGCCAAGGATGTCGAGGCTGTTCACCGCCTCGTTGTGGGCGCGCACGTAATCGAAGCTCCTGGTCGATCCGGCGTGATTGTTGAAGGCGATGCAGGGCGAGATGACGTCGAGCAGCGCCGCGCCGCGATGCTCGATCGCGGCCTGGATCAGCGGCACCAGCTGGGCCTTGTCGCCGGAGAAGCTGCGCGCCACGAAGCTGGCGCCGAGTTGGAGCGCCAGCGAGACGAGATCAATCGGGTTGTCGGTGTTGACGACGCCTTTCTTCGATTGCGAGCCGCGGTCGGCGGTGGCCGAGAACTGACCCTTGGTCAGGCCATACACGCCGTTGTTCTCGACGATGTAGACCATGTTGACGCCACGCCGCAGCGCATGGGCGAATTGGCCGAGCCCGATGGAGGCGGAATCGCCGTCGCCGGAGACACCGAGATAGATCAGATCGCGGTTGGCGAGCTCGGCGCCGGTCAGCACCGAGGGCATGCGTCCGTGCACCGAATTGAAGCCGTGCGAATTGCCCAGAAAATACGCCGGGGTCTTCGACGAGCAGCCAATGCCCGACAGCTTGGCGACGCGATGCGGCTCGATGGCGGACAGAAAGCAGGCCTCGATGATCGCGGCGGAAATGGAGTCGTGCCCGCAACCGGCGCATAGCGTGGAGATTGATCCCTCGTAATCGCGGCGCGTGTAGCCGCGCGCGTTGCGCGGCAGGGACGGGTGATGAAACTTCGGCTTGGGAAGGTAGGTCATGTCATCTGCTCCTATTCCCGCCGCTGTCCTTCACATGAATGTGACACCTGGCATGCCGGTGCGACGCAGCCGTCAGCGGCTTCTTGCCTTGCGGCAAGCTATTGACTTCGTTTGCAATAACTACACTGGCGCGCATGTGTTACAGCCTCTGCAATTAAGCGTGCGCATTAACAATTAACAAACGGACTTCGTAGAAACCGCATCAAACTGAGAATATTCTGCAGGCTCCTGTTGTGTAAGGGAGTTGTTGCGATGAAAAAGTTGTTTGCCAGTCTGGCGATCACTCTTCTGGCCGTCTCTGCCATTCCGCAGGAAGCGAACGCGTTCAAATGGCATCATTTTCACCACCATCATCATCATGGCGCCGGAAGTAACGGCATGTCGGGCGGCGAGGCCTACGTGTTCGGCGCCACATTCTGCGCCGCCGGTGCGTTGTGGCTTCGCGCGCTGTATGTCAGCCAGAACGAAAATCGCGAGCTGACCCGCCGCGAGGCGTGGGAAACCGCCGGCTTCTGTTTCCTCCCGGTGGTCGGTCCGATCATCACCAACGCCGTGCTCGACGCCAATCCGGCGTGGGAGCGCGCGCCGTAAGACAACAATTCCGGCGGGTGGGTGAGGCACGGCGCTCATGATCCCACCCGTCGGATCGGGGTGATCCGCGCGGCCTCGCAGTGCCGCCGGATCATCTCGCAAATCCGGCGCGCCGTGATCGGCGTGCCGTCATAATGCAGGATCGCAATCAGCCGCGTCGGATCGACGCCGCATTCGGTGATCAGCATCGAACGCATCTGGCCATCGCGGTTCTGCTCCACGACAAACACCATGTCATGATCGGCGATGAAGCGGCGGATCTCTTCGCTGAACGGAAACGCGCGCACCCGCATGAGGTCGAGCGCGTGGCCGTGGCCGGCCAACAGTTCCGCGGCCTCGTGCAGCGCGGCGCTGGTCGAGCCGAAATAGAGCGCGCCAAACCGCGTCGGCTGCGCCGCGAGCCGGATCACCGGCCCCGGCAGCATGGACTTCGCGGTCTCGCTCTTGCGCAGGAGTCGTTGCATCTTGTCGACATAGGCGGCGCCATCCTCCGTGTAGCGCGAATAGCGGTCGTGCGAGGCGCCGCGCGTGAAATAGCTGCCCTTGCTCGGGTGCGCGCCGGGATAGGTGCGGTAGGGGATGCCGTCGCCGTCGACGTCGAGATAGCGGCCGAAATCCTTGGCGGCATCGAGCGCGTCGGCGTCGAGCACCTTGCCGCGGTCGTAGCGCCGCGCGTCGTCCCAGGACAACGGCGCGCACAATTGCTTGTTCATGCCGATGTCGAGGTCGAGCATGACGAACACCGGCGTCTGCAGCCGGTCGGCATGGTCGAAGGCACTGGCCGCGAACTCGAACACCTCGCCGGCATTCTCAGGAAACAGCATCACATGCCGGGTGTCGCCGTGCGAGGCATAGGCGCAGGCGATGAGGTCGGCCTGCTGGGTGCGCGTCGGCAGCCCGGTCGAGGGGCCGCCGCGCTGCACATTGAAGATGACGGCGGGAATTTCGGCGAAATAGGCGAAGCCGAGGATTTCCTGCATCAGCGAGATGCCGGGGCCGGAGGTGGCGGTGAAGGCGCGCGCGCCGTTCCATGTCGCGCCGGCCACCATGCCGATGGCGGCAAGCTCGTCCTCGGCCTGCACGATGGCGTAGCGCGCCTTGCCGGTCGCCGGATCGGTGCGGTAGCGCGCGCAATAGCGTGTGAACGCCTCGGCGAGAGAAGTCGAGGGCGTGAGCGGATACCACGCGCACACCGTCGCGCCGCCATAGACCGCGCCGAGGCCGGCGGCCGAGTTGCCGTCGATGATGATGCGGTCGCCGACCTTGTCGCTGCGGGCAACGCGCAACGGCAGCGGGCAGGCGAAATGCGCGCGCGCGTAATCGCGTCCCAGGTGCAGCGCATGGATGTTGGGTGCGGTCAGCTTGTCCTTGCCTTTGTACTGCTCGCCGACCAGACGCTCGAATTCCGCCATGTCGATATCGAGCAGGGCGGAGAGCGCGCCGATATAGAGGATGTTCTTGAACAGCTGGCGCTGGCGCGCGTCGCTGTATTCGCTGTTGCAGATGGCGGTGAGCGGAATGCCGATCGCCTCGATGTCGCTGCGCAACTGGCCGGGAAACAGCGGGCGGGTGGAGTCGTGGAGCAGATAGCCGCCGGGCTCGAGGCCGGCGACATCCTGCCGGAAGGTCTGCGGATTCATGGCGACGACGAAGTCGTAGCCGCCGCGCGCGCCGAGGTGGCCGTCCTCGGTCACGCGCACGTCGTACCAGGTCGGCAGGCCCTGGATGTTGGACGGGAAGATGTTGCGCGGCGCCACCGGAACGCCCATGCGCAGGATGGCGCGCGCGAACATCTCATTGGCGCTCGCCGAGCCGGAGCCGTTGATGTTGGCGAAACGGATGACGAAATCGTTTACGCTCGTGATCGGCATGCCGGCCCCGCCTGTGTCGGTTCGAGGAAGAACTTGCGCATGTCCCATGCGCCGGTCGGGCAGCGCTCGGCGCACAGGCCGCAATGCAGGCAGACGTCCTCGTCCTTGACCATGGTGCGCCCGGTCTTGAGGCCGTCGGCGATGTAGAGGTCCTGCGTCGGATTGAGCGCCGGCACCCGCAGCCGCCCGCGCAATTCCTGCTCGCCGCCGCCGTTGACGGCGAGGAAGGTGATGCAGTCCATCGGGCAGATGTCGACGCAGGCGTCGCATTCGATGCACAGCGGCGCGGCGAAGATGGTCTGGACGTCGCAATTGAGGCAGCGGCCGGCCTCGGCCAGCGCGAGGCGGGCGTCGAAGCCAAGCTCGACCTCGGACCGGATGTTGGCGAGCGCGACCGCGGCCTCGCGCTGCGGCACCTTGTAGCGCGTGTCCGGCATCACCTCGTTCTTGTAGCTCCAGTCGTGCAGGCCCATTTTCTGGCTGATCAGTTCGCTCGCCGGCAGCGGACGCTCGGTGATGTCCTCGCCATGGACGAACTTGTCGATCGACACCGCGGCTTCGTGGCCGTGGGCGACCGCCCAGATGATGTTCTTGGGACCGAACGCGGCATCGCCGCCGAAGAACACCTTTGGATGGGTCGAGCGCATGGTGCGGGCGTCGAGCACCGGCATGCCGTGATCGTCGAAGGCGATGCCGATGTCGCGCTCGATCCAGGGAAACGCGTTTTCCTGGCCGACGGCGACCAGCACGTCGTCGCAGGCAAATAGCTGGTCGGGTTCGCCGGACGGCACCAGGCGGCGCTTTCCGCCGGCGTCGTATTCGGCGTGGACCTTTTCGAACGTCATGCCGGTCAATCGGCCGCGCTGATGCGTGAAGGCCTTCGGCACCAGATAGTCATGGATCGGGATGCCCTCGTGCAGCGCGTCCTCCTTCTCCCAGGGCGAAGCCTTCATCTCGGCAAAGCCAGAGCGCACAATCACCCTGACGTCGGTGCCGCCAAGCCTTCGTGCGGTGCGGCAGCAGTCCATCGCGGTGTTGCCGCCGCCGAGCACGATGACGCGGCGCCCGATATGCGCGACATGGCCGAACGAGACGTTGGCAAGCCAGTCGATGCCGACATGGATGTTGGCGGCGGCTTCCCTGCGGCCGGGGATGTCGAGGTCGCGGCCGCGCGGCGCGCCGGTGCCGACGAACACCGCGTCATAATTGTCGGCGATGAGCGCCTTGAGGCTGTCGATGCGCTGCCCGGGGCGGAAATCGACGCCGAGGCCGAGGATGTAGCCGGTCTCCTCGTCGATCACGGAATCGGGCAGGCGGAATTTTGGAATCTGGGTGCGCATCATGCCGCCGGCGGCGGCATCGCCGTCGAACAGCACGACGTCGTAACCGAGCGGAGCAAGATCGCGCGCCACGGTGAGCGAGGCGGGGCCGGCGCCGACCAGCGCGACGCGCTTGCCGTTCTTCACCGCCGGCGGCTGCGGCAGGCGCGCGCGGATGTCATCCTTGAAGTCGGCGGCGACACGCTTGAGCCGGCAGATCGCGACCGGATCCTTCTCGACGCGGCCGCGCCGGCACGCCGGTTCGCACGGGCGGTCGCAGGTGCGCCCCAGAATTCCGGGGAACACGTTGGAGTTCCAGTTGATCATGTAAGCGTCGGAATAGCGTCCGGCGGCGATCAACCGGATATATTCCGGCACCGGTGTGTGCGCGGGACAGGCCCATTGGCAGTCGACCACCTTGTGGAAGTAGTCGGGTGCGGAAATATCCGTTGCCTTCATGCCGACCTCGGCTCGCGGGCATATCCCGCGATGCATGGCTGCCGACCTTTCCCCCCGGCTGGTCAGGCGTATGATTCCTATGTGATCTCAATGCTATTCAAATCGAGCCCTTGCATCGAGGAAAGTCTTTCTGCACTTAATCTTTTAGTTAGGTATTGTTGCAGTGCGAAAAATGTGGAGGAGCGATGCGCGAACTGTTCGAGGAAGGTACGGGATCCTCGCTGCTCGACCCTCACGAGGCGGCGCGGGCCAGCCTGCGCGTGCCACTGCGGCGGCGGTTCTACAAGGCGGTTACTGTGGAACGGCGCGCCTCGGGCTTTGCCGTGCTGCTCGACGGCAAGCCGATGCGCACTCCGGCGCGGCGACTTCTGGTTGCGCCGCAACAAGGGATCGCCGAGGCGCTGGCGGCCGAATGGGGCGCGCAGCGCGAGCACATCGATCCCTCGTGCATGCCGCTGACCCGGCTCGCCAATAGCATCATCGACGGCGTCGCCGACACGGCCGCCGCGGTCGCCGGGGATATCGGCCGCTATTTCAACTCGGATCTCCTGTTCTATCGCGCCAGCCATCCGCATGAGCTGGTGGAGCGGCAGGCCGCGCGATGGGATCCGGTGCTGGCCTGGATGGCCGAGCGGTTCGGCGTGCGGTTCGTGCTGGTCGAGGGCGTCATGCACGTGGCCCAGCCCGAGGCGGCGCTGGCCGCCGCGCGCAACGCGCTGCCGGCGGACCCGTGGGCGCTGGGAGCGCTGCATTCCGCGACCACGCTGATGGGCTCGGCGCTGCTGGCGCTGGCGCTGGCCCACGGCCGGCTCGGTGCGCAGGAGGCGTGGACGGCGGCCCATGTCGACGAGGACTGGAACTTCGATCTGTGGGGCAAGGACGATACCGTGCTTGCCCGACGCGCCGTAAAATTCGCCGAACTTGAAGCCGCCGCAGCCGTGCTAAGGCTGGCCGGCGGCGGATGATGCCGGCCGGCGGCTGGTTTTGCCGGATCAATCCTGCCTTCATTCCTGCAAAAGGACGGTCATGATGATCCCCATCACTTCACGGCAGCAGCCCGAAGACACCGTGCGCGATGGCGAGGTTGCCGTGGCCTTGCCGGAGACGTTCGACGCCGGGGTTTATTTCATCGGCCGCATCCGCACGCCATGGACCACGCGGGGCGAGTGTCCGAAGAACGCCGCCGAGTCCGACGCGGTGTGCACCATCGAGCTTGATCCGCGCTGGGAGGCGGGGCTGGAATCGGTTGCCACCTGCACGCATCTCCTGGTGCTGTACTGGATGGACCGGGCGCGGCGCGATCTCGTGATACAAATCCCGCGCCATTACGGCGAGCGGCGCGGCACGTTCTCGCTGCGTTCGCCAGTGCGCCCCAACCCGATAGCGGCCAGCGTGGTGCGGCTCGTGAAGGTCGATAGCTGCCGGCTCACCGTGGTCGGCCTCGACTGCATCGACGGTACGCCGCTTATCGACATCAAGCCGTATTTCGCCTCGAGCGACGCGGTGCCCGAGGCGGTCGTGGGATGGCATCGCGACCGCAAGCAGGACTAGCGTCGGCAAGGGCGTTGCGCGCGCGTGCGGCGTTTTGAAGCAAACCGCAAGAAAACGCTCCGAATTCGCAACAACATGACTCGGCGTTTTACGCCGTGGAAACCTTTGCAGCACTGGAATTTTCCGCGTTATGCTCTACATCGATTCAGTGCGGCACGTGCGAGCGAGGTGGCCCCATGGCCATGATCGACACGGAGACGGCAAGCGAAACAGAGCCGAAGACGGAGATCGAGCCGGGCGCCAGCCCGCGGATCGGTCTCGACCATAAATATACGCGCACGAGCGGGCGGATATTCTTAAGCGGGATGCAGGCGCTGGTGCGACTGCCGATGGTGCAGATCCGGCGCGACCGCGCCAACGGCCTGCATACCGCCGGCCTCGTCTCGGGCTACCGCGGCTCGCCGCTGGCCGGGCTCGACACCCAGTTCATGGCCGCGCGCAAGTATCTCGACCGCTACGACATCGTCTTCCAGCCTGGCGTCAACGAGGAACTGGCCGCCACCGCGGTGTGGGGCTCGCAGCAATTGCACCTGTCGCCCGGCGCGCGCCACGACGGCGTCATCGGCATGTGGTACGGCAAGGGACCGGGCGTCGACCGCAGCGGCGACGTCTTCAAGCATGCCAACGCCGCCGGTTCCTCTGCCCATGGCGGCGTGCTGTGCATCGCCGGCGACGACCATGGCGCCAAGTCCTCGAGCATGCCGCACCAGTCGGATCACGCCTTCATCTCGGCGCTGATTCCGGTGCTGCACCCCTCCAGCATCCATGAAATCATCGAGATGGGCTTGCTGGGCATCGCGATGTCGCGCTTTTCCGGCTGCTGGGTCGGCTTCAAGGCGATCGCCGAGACGGTCGAGACCTCCGGCGAGGTCGATCTCGCCGCTGAGACGCGCCAGTTCGTGATCCCGTCCGACTTCGAGATGCCGCCGGGCGGCCTCAACCTGCGCTGGCCCGACGACCGCTGGAGCCAGGATGCCCGGCTGCAGAATCACAAGCCGCTCGCCGCGCTCGCCTTCGCGCGCGCCAACGGCGTCAATCGCCTCATCATGGATTCGCCGGGCGCGCGGTTCGGCCTGGTGGCCTCGGGCAAGGCTTACGAGGACGTGCGTCAGGCGCTGCGCGAGTTGGGCATCGACGACGCGGTGGCGGCGCGCATCGGCCTCAGGCTCTACAAGATCGGCATGCCGTGGCCGCTGGAGCCGACCGGCATCCGCAACTTCGCGGTTGGGCTCGAGGAGATCCTGATCGTCGAGGAACGCCGCGAGATCGTCGAGAACCAGATCAAGCAGGAGCTGTTCAACTGGCGCGACGACGTGCGGCCGCGCGTGGTCGGCAAGATGGACGAGCACGACCATCCGTTCCTGTCGCTGAGCGATGAACTGACGGTGCCGTCGCTGGTGTGCTCCATCGTCGAGCGCCTGCTGCGCTTCGAGATGGACCCGCAGATCGCGGCGCACCTGCGCGAGCGCGCCGACTGGTTCCGCGCCCGCGAGGAGCGGCGGCGGCAGACCGTGGTGCCGATCCACCGCAGCCCCTATTTCTGCTCGGGCTGTCCGCACAACACCTCGACACGCGTGCCGGAAGGCAGCCGGGCGCTGGCCGGCATCGGCTGCCACATCATGGCGGCGTGGATGGACCGCCGCACCGTGACCTTCACCCAGATGGGCGGCGAGGGCGTGCCGTGGATGGGCATGGCGCCGTTCACCAACGAGCCGCACATGTTCGCCAATCTCGGCGACGGCACCTATTTCCATTCCGGCCTGCTGGCGATCCGCCAGGCCGTCTCCTCCAACGCCAACATCACCTACAAGATCCTCTACAACGACGCCGTCGCCATGACCGGCGGGCAGCACGTCGACGGCCAATTGTCGCCGCAGCAGATCACCCATCAGCTGCACCAGGAAGGCGTCAAGGTGATCTACTTCCTGTCCGACCATCCGGAGAATTATCAGGCCGGCGATCTCGCGCCCGGCACGATGATCCGCCATCGCGACCAGCTCGACGAGGTGATGCTGACCTTGCGCGAGACGCCGGGCTGCACCGCCATCGTCTACGTGCAGACCTGCGCCGCCGAGAAGCGCCGCCGCCGCAAGCGCGGCGTGCTGGAAGACCCGGCGCTGCGCGTGTACATCAATCCGCAGGTCTGCGAGGGCTGCGGCGACTGCTCGGTGCAGTCGAACTGCATCTCGGTCGAGCCGCTGGAAACCGAGTTCGGCCGCAAGCGTCGCATCAACCAGTCGAGCTGCAACAAGGATTATTCCTGCCTCAAGGGATTCTGCCCGTCGTTCGTCACGATCGAGGGCGGGCGGGTGCGCCAGCGCGCGCCGGCGGCGTTGCCGGACCTCGCATGGCTGCCCGAGCCCGCCGCGGCGCGCGACCTGACCGAGCCCTACAACATCGCGGTGGCGGGCGTCGGCGGCACCGGCGTTCTGACCATCGGCGCGCTGATCGGCATGGCGGCGCATATCGAGGGCAAGGCCAGCCTCATCCTCGACGTGTCGGGGCTGGCGCAGAAGGGCGGCGCGGTGCTCAGTCACGTGCGCATCGGCCGCGCGCCGCAGGACGTCACCTGCTCGCGCATCGTCGCCGGCGAGGCCGACCTGCTGATCGCCGCCGACGAGGTGGTGGCGGTCGATCACGAGACCATCGCGCTGTGCCGGCCCGACCGCACCCATGGCGTGATCAACAGCCATCTCATTCCGATCTCGGACTTCGTGCGCCACCGCGACCTCGATTTCCAGCGCCGCAAGGTGACGCGCACGCTGCAGGCGGCGGTGAAGCAGGAATCGACCTTCCTCGATCTCACCCATATCGCCGAGGCGCTGCTCGGCGACACCATCGCCACCAACATCATGATGCTGGGAATGGCGAGCCAGCAGGGCCACCTGCCGGTGTCGCCGGCGGCGATCGAGCAGGCCATCGAGCTTAACGCGGTGTCGGTCGACATGAACAAGCGCGCCTTCGCGCTCGGCCGCATGGCGGTGGCAGATCCGGCGCGCCTGGCCGCGATGATGAAGGACGAAGCCCCGGCCGCGCCGACGCTCGAGGACATGTCGCTTGACGACATCATCGCCCATCGCATCGGGTTCCTCACCGGCTACCAGTCGCGCAAGCTCGCGGCGCGCTACGCGCATCTCGTCGACGACGTGCGCATGGCGGCGGTGGGCACGCTGGGGCAGGAGAAGGGCGAGGCGCTCGCCCGCGCGGTCGCGGTCAACTACGCCAAGCTGCTCGCCGTCAAGGACGAGTACGAGGTGGCGCGGCTGTTCGCCGATCCGGCTTTCAGGCGCGACCTCGCCGAGCAGTTCGAGGGGCCGTACACGGTGAAGTTCCACCTCGCGCCGCCGCTCCTGCCTGGCAAGGACGCGCGCGGCCGGCCGCGCAAGCGCGCGTTCGGGCCGTGGATGATGCGGCTGTTCGGGGTGCTGGCGCGGCTGCGCATCCTGCGTGGCACCGCCTTCGACGTGTTCGGCCATACCGCCGAGCGCCGGCACGAGCGCCAGTTGATCGCCGACTACGAGGCCGATGTCGTCCGTGTGCTGGCGAAGCTCGGCCCGGCCACCGCGGCCACCGCGCTGGCGCTTCTTGCGCTGCCTGACCAGATCCGCGGCTACGGCCCGGTCAAGGCCGAGGCGATCGCCAAGGCGGCCGCCGCGCGGCGCGAGCTTCTGGCGCGCATGGACGAGGCCGGCGCGCCGCTGCAGCCGGCGCTGGCGGCGGAATAAGGGCTTTTTCCGTAAAGCTTTTGAAGAGCCTCAGAAGGGGCCGCCAAGCCATTGGATGCATGGCGTAAATGGCTGGCATGGCTGGCACGCCGTTCGAACAAGGTTCGAACCATATTGAAACTTTGGCGGCCATTTTGACGGAACTGGCGCGCTCGGCAGGATGAAACTGGGAACTCCTATGTGATTGTAGTGCCTCTATAATTTTAGCAGCGTCCGCTTCACGCCAGGAGCGGGAACTCCCCTTGGCCATAGGAAGTGCCGCTCCTTACCCAGAGCAGATCTTTGGCTGGTTCGGCTTCGGCTTCTCGTTGCCCTATTTACGACACCGTTTCATTTGCGGCGGTGGCCTGCTGCACCGTGGTAGCCTTATTCTGCTGGCTGCGCATCCATGTCCACTTCGTGTATTCGCGGGCGACGCGAACGCGCGCTTCTTTCAGCGGCAGGCCCTTGTAGTGGGCGACCGTGGGATTTTGCTCGAAGAACTTGTCCACCTGCTCTTGCGTCATGTTGGCGTGCGCTTTCAGCAGCCAGTCGTAGAGATCGAAGGGATCGTCATCGCGCAGCCCGCGCGAGGCGTTGTCTTTGCCGAACACGGCATCCGTGTAGCGGCGCGCGGCCTGCGCTTCGCCTGCTGTCAGCGGCATTTCCACGAGCCAGTGGCGACCATTTGCGCCGACTGCGAGCAAGGCCTTGTCGTCGCCCCGTGAACTGATTTCTTCCACCGTTGCGCGGAGGGTTTTGCCGTCCATGTCGGGCACTTCGATCATGTCGCCGATCTTGACCGTGCGCTGCGGTTTGCCGGCGCTGTCGAGCAATTCAGGCGGCGACCCGTCGAAGGTGGTCGGCACGGTGCTGGCCGTCTTCCACGCTTCCATGAGCCAGAAAATGTCGCGGTGCTTATCGTAGCCCTCAAGCATGGTTTCGATCTCCATTGTCCGCCCGAAGGGGTAATCGTCGATCTTGATGGTTTGCAGGAAGCCGAAGCACGGGTGGCCCGTCACGTCCTCGTCGGCGAGGAATGTGTGGTTTGTGATGACAACATAGGCGGGCGCAATCGGCTGGCCGTCCACCGTCATGCTGTTCTCCGCGTCGCGGATCGTAGCTTCGGCTTTTTCGGCGACGGCGCGCCAGTCGGCCTCGGCCATCATGGTGGGGATACTCAGCTCAAACCAATAGACCGGATTCGTGAGCTTCTTCTTCGACGCGTTGTAAATCTGGTCGCGCACATAGACTTCCAACTCGCGCTGAAACTCCGCGTTCCTCACATCGCCCGTGGGCGCCTTCCAGCCGTTCTTGCGCTTGGCTTCGACCTCATAGGTCTTTCCCGAGGCCTTAGACTTCGCTCTGAACTCCGGCGTCGGCGTCGATCCGGCCTTCGTCTCCGCGCAGGAAATCTCCATGCCCGCGACGGCCAAGGCCGCACCCACGATAGCCTCGTGATAGGCGGGCATGAAGCTGACGGGATCGCGCAGCCGCTTGAGCAACGGCTTCGGAATCTCGTCGTGGTGGGCGATCAGGTAGAGAGCATAGGCCAGATGCAGCCAGCATGCGATGAAGCCCATCATCACAATTGTCTTCACCTTCGGCTCGCCGGGCTTGTGGCTGCTGTATGCTTGAGTCTTTTGCAGCCAGCCGAAGAGTGGATGCTGGCCCTTGCTGCGCTCGCGCTCGCCCCATTTATGGCCGAGCGTCTTCTTCATGAAGTAGTCGAGAAAGTTGGGGAAGATGAGCCAGTTCTTGCCCCAGTGGACCGTCAACTTCACCGCCACGAACCGGAAGCCGTTCGCCTCATCCATCCACGACACGATGGGGTTGCCATGGCCTTGCTGCTGCTGGCGCACGCTCTCGGCGGCCTGATGTTGGCGCAGCATGGCTTGCGCCTGCGCCAAGAAGGCGGGGTCGCGTTCAGGCATGGGCGCGCGCCGCACACCCGGTTCGGTGGTATTCAAACAGCATTTCTTGAACTTCTTGCCGCTCCCGCACAGGCACGGCTCATTCCTTCCAGTATTCATTTTTTGGATTATCGCAGAGTCGTACCGCTGGGTCATGCCATTGACAGACGCTTGGTGGTCCGCGTCCGTCTACAGCGGGACGTCTGCAATTCCCCCGATCCCAACCTTCGCCGCGCACCAAGCCAAGGTCCGCCTCTCGTCAGTGGCGGACCCCGGTGCCCGGTTTGTTCTGGAATGGTGGTGAAATGGCGCGCTCGGAGAGATTCGAACTCCCGACCCTCGGAATCGAAATCCGATGCTCTATCCAGCTGAGCTACGAGCGCCGCGCCGGCATCCTATGGCACGGCTTGGGCCGTGGGGGAAATCATCCTTAACGAATTTCCAACACAGTCCCGCCAGAGTCGTGTGGCAAACGGCGCCGGGGCGAGGGTAGGGAAATCGTCCAGCCGTCAGGTGGGGGATTTGCGGCAGCGATGCGCAAGGCGGGACCGGTTCTCATTTGGGGCATGACGGCGGCCGTGCTGGGCGCGGCGCCCGTACCCGCGCGCGCCGACTACCGCATCACCCGCGACCACGGCGGCTATGTCGAGGAATACAAGACCCGCTATGAACGCATCCGCGCCCGTGGCGAGCGGGTCATCATCGACGGCATCTGCAATTCGGCCTGCACGCTGGTGCTGGGCATCGTGCCGCCGAACAAGGTGTGCGCGACGCCGCGCGCAAGTCTCGGCTTCCATCAGGCCTATTACGACAAGGCCTTCACCTTCGGCATCAAGATCACCAGCAGCGAGGGCACGTCCGACCTGATGTCCTATTACCCGCAGCCGGTGAAGGAATGGATCCGCAGCAACGGCGGGCTGACCACCGAGATGAAGAAGGTCAGGAACGGCTCCGACCTGTGGAAGATCGTCGATCCCTGTCCCGACGAGTTCTGAACCTTTTCTTGATCTATTTCATGCGGTCGAGCATCTTGCGCGCCTCCTAAGCGTGACAGCGACGGCGCGCGATCAGAACGTCACCACGGAGCGGATCGACTGGCCGGAGCGCATGAGGTCGAACGCCTGGTTGATGTCGGCGAGCGGCATGACGTGGGTGATCATCGGATCGATCTCGATCTTGCCCTCCATGTACCAGTCGACGATTTTCGGCACGTCGGTGCGGCTGCGCGCGCCGCCGAACGCGGTGCCCTTCCACACCCGCCCGGTGACGAGCTGGAACGGCCTGGTGGCGATCTCGGCGCCCGCCGCCGCCACGCCGATGACGATCGACTGGCCCCAGCCGCGGTGGCAGGCCTCCAGCGCCTGGCGCATCACGGTGACGTTGCCGGTGCAGTCGAACGTGTAGTCGGCGCCGCCGATCTGGTCGGTTGGCGTCTTCGTCATATTGACGAGATGGGCGACGAGGTCCGGCCCGACCTCGGTGGGGTTGACGAAATGCGTCATGCCGAAGCGCTCGCCCCACGCCTTCTTGTCGTTGTTGCGGTCGACGCCGATGATCATGTCGGCGCTGGCGAGCCTGAGCCCCTGGATGACGTTGAGCCCGATGCCACCGAGGCCGAACACGATGGCCTTAGCGCCGGGCTCGACGCGCGCGGTGTTGAGCACGGCGCCGATCCCGGTGGTGACGCCGCAGCCGATGTAGCAGACCTTGTCGAACGGCGCGTCCTTGCGGATCTTCGCCACCGCGATCTCCGGCAGCACGGTGAAGTTGGCGAAGGTCGAGCAGCCCATGTAGTGATGGATCGTCCTGCCGTCGAGCGAGAACCGCGAGGTGCCGTCCGGCATCACGCCGGCGCCTTGCGTGGCGCGAATCGCGGTGCACAGGTTGGTCTTGCGCGACAGGCACGACGGACACTGGCGGCATTCCGGCGTGTACAGCGGAATGACGTGATCGCCTTTGGCGACCGAGGTGACGCCGGGGCCGGTGTCGACCACGACGCCCGCGCCTTCATGGCCGAGGATGGCGGGAAACAGGCCTTCGGGATCGGCGCCGGACAGGGTGAATTCGTCGGTGTGGCAGATGCCGGTCGCCTTGACCTCGACCAGCACCTCGCCGGCCCTGGGACCGTCGAGCCGCACGCTGGCGAGTTCGAGAGGCTTGCCGGACTGAAAAGCCACCGCGGCGCGTACGTCCATGGAATATCTCCCATACCGGCCAGGCTCGTTGACAAACGCAACGATGCCAGAGACGGTAAGTCCGACGCAAGCCGGGATTGCCATGAACAGGAATGTCGAGACGTTGGCGGCGAATGCCGCTCCTTTTTTGTTTGTGTTCCTGTGGAGCACCGGATTCCTCGGCGCCAAGTTCGGCCTTCCGTATGCCGAGCCGATGACCTTCCTCACCATCCGCATGCTGCTGATCGTGCCGCTGCTCATCGTCATCGCGCTCGTGAGCGGGGTGGCGTTGATCAGTCCGCGCGAGATCGGCCACAGCGCCGTGGTCGGCGCGCTGGTGCACGGGCTTTATCTCGGTGGCGTGTTCGTCTCGATCGGCCTTGGCATTCCGGCCGGGCTGTCGGCGCTGATCACCGGCATGCAGCCGATCCTGACCGCGACGATCGCCAACCGCTGGCTCGGCGAGCGCGTCAGCGGCGTGCAGTGGATCGGGCTTGCGCTCGGCCTCGTTGGCGTCGCGCTGGTGCTGCATAACCGGCCGATGACCGGGCAGGCGGGCTGGGGGTGGCTCGCCTCGTTCGTGGCGCTGTTCGCCATCACCATCGGCGCGCTGTACCAGAAACGATTCGGCGGCCGGATCGACTGGCGCATCGGCAACATCTTCCAGTATTCGTCGGCGGGCGTGATGTTCGCCATCGGCGCGATGCTGTTCGAGACGCGCGCGGTGCAGTGGACGCCGCCGTTCATCTTCGCGCTCGGCTGGCTGACGCTGGCTCTGTCGCTGGGCGCGATCACGCTCTTGTACTGGCTGATCCGCCATTCCGCTGCCACCAAGGTGGCGAGCTTCTTCTATCTCGTGCCGGCGACCACGGCGGTGCTGGCGTTCCTGCTGTTCGACGAGAAGCTCGACCTGCTGTCGATCGCCGGCATGGTGGGGTGCGCCACCGGCGTCGTGCTGGTCAACCTCAAGCGCGACGCCTGACGTCCCGTCCTGCGGCAGGTGCGCGATACGACGGGGCGAGAATGAAAAAATCCTCGCAAGCCGTTCCGAGCAAATGAGATAACGCGGCGCGTAAGCGCGCGGAGGAATTAAGTTCGAGGCCTTCCTGCGGCCTATTTGGGCTGCGGCACGATGCGCAGATAGGGCTTCGGCGCCTTCCATCCCTTCGGGTACAGCGTCTTGGCCTCGTCGTCGGTCACCGATCCGGCAATGATGACATCGCCGCCCTGCAACCAGTCGGCGGGCGTCGCCACGCGATGCTTGGCGGTGAGCTGGATCGAATCGATCACCCGCAGGATTTCGCCGAAGTTGCGGCCCGTCGTCATCGGATAGATCAGCATCAGCTTGATCTTCTTGTCCGGGCCGATCACGAACACGGTGCGCACGGTCTGGTTATCGGCGGCGGTGCGTTTCGAGGCATCGCCCGATGCCGCCGCTGGCAGCATGTTGTAGAGCTTGGCCACCTTCAGTTCGGGATCGCCGACCAGCGGATAGTTCGGCGCATGGCCTTGCGTCTCGCGGATGTCCTCGGCCCACTTGGAGTGATTGGTCACCGGGTCGACGCTCAGCCCGATCAGCTTGACGTTGCGGCGATCAAATTCCGGCTTGAGCCGGGCCAGCGCGCCGAGTTCGGTGGTGCAGACCGGTGTGAAATCCTTCGGGTGCGAAAACAGCAGCGCCCACTTGTCGCCGATCCAGTCGTGGAAACGGATTTTGCCTTCGGTGGTTTCGGCTTCGAAATCGGGTGCTACATCATTGATTTGCAGCGTCATGAAGACCTCCGTGATGAACGGCACCTCGCCCTGACTATAATCCTCTGCCGCGCGTAGGGAAGCAGGTCCTCCGCAAGAAGCGATAAACATTGCGCGCGCGAGGGTGGATTTGGAATGCCATTTCCGCGTTTTTCGCGCGGCCACATGAAATCTTGTCCATGTTGGGCGCAAAACAGCGTTTTTCGCACCGCGCCCAGATTTTGCCACGGCCCTGTCAAACGGCTGTCAGGCCGCGTTGCGATCAGCATCGAACCGACGCGGTATCCGCCCGCGACCAACCATCGGCTGGCCGATGGCGAGACCTGCGCCGGTTTAAGAAACGCTTAACCTCGTCCGGCCATACCCGCCGTCCGAGACATTCAAGGAAATGGACTGACATGCTTACCCCCGTCGAACGCCGCGACCCCCAGGTTTTCGCCGAACTGATCCGCATCATCGAGACTTCGCCAGCCGCCACCAGCCAAGCCGCCGCCCGGGCGCTCGAAGTTGTGCGCGATGGCGTCATCACCGGCGAAGGCCCGACCGCCGCCGGCCGCATCCATTTCTCCCGCGCCCTCGATGCGGTCGACGTCGACTGGTGCGCGCGCATCCTCGCCGCCCCGACCATGGACGGGCTTGCCGTGACGCGCGCCGAGGCCGAGGCGCTGATCGCCATCGACGAGGCCGCCACCGAGCGGTCCGACGAGGGCCGGTTCGACGGCCTGTTCGCCCGCGCCATCGTGCATCACGCGGCGGCCGCCTCCGGCCTGCCGGTGCCGCCGCGCGCGGTGGCGCTGTCGCCGGACGTGGCGATCGAGAGCTGGGCGCCGACGCGGGCCGTCGGGGTCGATACCGAAGTGCTGGAATGGATTTCCGGCCAGATGCGCGCCCAGCGCCGCGGCAGCGTCACGTTGCACGCGGTGGTGGCGACCCTGATCGGTGCCGCGACGATCCCGTTCGCGCAGGCGATGTCGAGCATGATCGACTTCAGCATGTGAAGCTTTTTTCGCACTGGGAAACGGCGAGGGCGGCAGCCGGTCTGCCGCCCTTTTGCTTGCCAGGCGTCTTTTGCCCGCCAGCATTGACTTTTGCGGCCGTTTTCCCAAAAACGCCGGGCACAGGGGGCGCTAATGGAGGACAGGGCGATGACGGCAGGCGCGCGGCGCGACAAACTCCGGACGGTTCTCGCGGGCGCGGCGTGCGTGCGGCCGGCCTCGGTGCATGACGCCGTCTCGATGCGGATCGCGGCCCGGCTCGGCTATGAACTCGGCATGCTGGGCGGCTCCACCGCGGCGCTCGCGGTGCTGGGCGACCCCGATCTCGTCCTGATCACCCTGACGGAACTCGCCGAGCAGGTCCGCCGCATGTCGCGCGCCGCCAGCCTGCCGGTGCTGGTCGATGCCGATCACGGCTACGGCAACGCGCTCAATGTCCGCCGCACCGTGCAGGAACTGGAAGCCGCCGGCGCCGCCGGGCTCACCATCGAGGACACGCTGCTGCCGCAGGCCTATGGCGAGGCCAAGACCCAGCTTGTTTCGGTCGCCGAGGGCGTCGGCAAGATGAAGGCGGCGCTCGACGGCCGCGGCGAGCGCAATCTCGTCATCATCGGGCGCACCGGCGCGGCGGTGGTGGCGGGCGTGGACGAGGCCATCGCGCGCGGCAGGGCCTACGAGGCGGTCGGCGTCGATGCGCTGTTCTTCACCGGGCTCAAGACGCGGCAGGACCTGCAGACGGTCGCCGCCGCCACCCGGCTGCCGCTCATCCTCGGCAACACCACCGGCGAACTGGACGATGCCGCCTTTCTGGCCAGCCAGCGCGTGCGCATCGCCAACCAGGGCCATGCGCCATTCCAGGCCGCGGTGCAGGCGATCTACGACACCATGAAGGCCTTGCGCGAGGGCACCCCGCCCAAGGCGCTCAAGGTCGTGGCCTCCGGCGCGCTGATGGGCGAGGTGTCGGAGGAGGCGGCCCACGCGGCGCGCGCCGCCGACTGGCTGGGGCTTAAGACCTGACTGGCGCGAGCGGTCCGAACACCTCGGCGAAGGTGGCTTTGAGCGCCGCGTCGAGGTCGTCCATGGTCACCGGATGGCCGAGATCGACCAGGCTGGTGACGCCATAGCGCGGGTCGGCCACGCCGCACGGCACGATGCCGCCGAAATCGGCCAGCGCCGGCTCAACATTGATGGCGATGCCGTGCAGCGTCACCCAGCGCCTGATTCTCACCCCGATGGCCGCGATCTTGTCCTCATGGCCGGCGCCCTTGTCCGGGCGGCGCACCCAGACCCCGACGCGGTCCTCGCGGCGCTCGCCGCGGATGCCGAAGGCGGCCAGCGTGCGGATGATCCATTCCTCGAGGCTGGCCACATAAGCCCGCACGTCGGGCCGGCGGCGCTTGAGATCGAGCATGACGTAGGCCACGCGCTGGCCCGGCCCGTGATAGGTCAGTTGCCCGCCGCGGCCGGTCTGGAACACCGGGAAACGGGCGTCCCTGAGGTCGTCCATTCGGGCGCTGGTGCCCGCCGTATAAAGCGGCGGGTGCTCGATGAGCCACACCAGTTCCACGGCCTCGCCGGCGGCGATGGCGGCGGCGCGGGCCTCCATGATGGAAACGGCCTCCGGGTAGGCGACCGGGGCGGGGCTGACCAGCCATTCAGGCGCGCGCGCGGGCGCTCCGGCGGCCGTCATCGGAGCGATGTTTTCGCGCGCGTTAATCATTGGCTAACCAACCCGTGTTGACCTGATCCCAACGCATCAGCATGAGTCTGGAAATCCGCCCGTGGCCACTCTCGATAAAGTTTCGGTCGACCTGACGGTGGTGCTCGGCACCACCTCCATGCCCGTCCATCAGGTGCTGCGCCTGGGGCGCGGCGCCATCATCGAGCTCGACGCCACCGAGCAGGACGAGGTCAGGATCATGGCCAACAACCTGCCCATCGCCAATGGCGTCGTGCTGGTCAACGGCAACCGGATCGCGGTTGAAGTCAAGCAGATGTTGTCGCGCACCCCCGACCACAGGTAGCGCCAAACCGGCCCTTGTCCCCCCAGCGTCGATTTGTTACATGGGCGCCGTTGCTCCGCGCCGGGCGGGTTTTCCCCCCTGGCGATTGCCCCGCTTCATGCGGGAAAAATGCGGTCGTGGCGGAATTGGTAGACGCGCTAGCTTGAGGTGCTAGTGGGGCAACTCGTGGAGGTTCGAGTCCTCTCGACCGCACCAATTCTCTAAAATCACCCGGATTTTCTTGAACTTGCGGTTTCCGTGCCGACTGGAAGCCCATGCTGGCGCGCGCAACCGCTGGCGGTAAAATCTATTCTTTAAGGTTCATCCGCTAGTATTTGGCTGGATAGAGATTATCCATCAAATCACTGTAATAATATGTAAATTGCGGGTCTGGCTGATGGCATTGTTTAGCTACATCTACCATTTCTTCGTGAACTTCATGCTGCTGGCGACGGCCTATTTCGGCCTGAGCCTGCTCGGCCAATACGACCAGAGGGCGATGCTGGCCATCATGATTCTGATCTATGCGCTGTTGCGGACGGTTTCGGTGCTGCGCTCGTTCAGCTTCATGCACCGGGTCGAGCGGCTTGAGCACGAGTTACACCGCTTCATGAGCGCGATCGCGACCACCGACACGGTGGGGCGCCGGCAACTGGTGTCCGATGTGGCGCTGTCGCGCCACCACGGCGAACTGAAGGCCTATATCGACCTCCTGTTTCTCAGCCTGGTCGCGCTGCTGTGCCTGGCCCGCATCATCATGACCTGAGCGCTGCTGTTTTGCTGTCACACTGAGGAGGCCGGTGAAGTCCCGAGGGGTTTTGGCTTGCCTCGGGGCTCGGTGTTTGGCTAATGCCTGTTTGGAACACGCCGTTCCGCGGCGATTCCGACCCCCACATTTCCGGCAGCGCGTGTCATGACCGAAACCCCGACGCCGCCAGCGGCCGCGCCTATTGACGCCGAGGTTCAGGCGCACGAACTGCTGTTGCAGCGCGAGCCGATGCGCGACGACGAGGGGCTGCTGCGGCCGGATTTCGTCGCCGAAATCGCGGATCGCATCGAGGCCGGCGATGCCGTGCTGCTGCGCGGCCTGGTTGCCGATCTGCACGTGGCCGATCTCGGCGACCTCATCGAGGCGCTCGACCAGAAACTGCGTCCGCGCCTGGTTGAGCTGACCGGCGCGGATTTCGACTTCTCGGCGCTGATCGAGGTCGATGACGCCGTCCGCGAGGACATCCTCGACGAATTGCTGCCGGAAACGGTGGCCGAGGGTGTGCGCGAACTCGAATCCGACGACGCGGTCGCGCTGCTGCAGGGCCTGCCCGAGGATGAGCAGGAGGAGATTCTCGAAAAGCTGCCGCCGTCCGAGCGCGACGCGCTGGAGCGCAGCCTCGATTATCCGGAGAACTCCGCCGGCCGGCGGATGCAGACCGATTTCATCGCCGTGCCGCTGGGCTGGACGGTCGGCCAGACCATCGACTACATGCGCGAATCGCCGGACCTGCCCGAGCGCTTCTTCGAGATCTATGCCATCGAGGAGCGCGGCCATTTCCAGGGCGCCGTGGCGCTCGACCGGCTGCTGCGCGCGCGCCGTCCGGTGCCGATCGCCGAACTGATGGACGAGGAGCGCCGCCGCGTTCACGCCACCGACGATCAGGAGGAGGTGGCGCGTCTGTTCGGCAAGTACAATCTCGTCGCCGCGCCCGTCGTCGACGACAACGAGCGGCTGGTCGGCGTCATCACCATCGACGATGTCGTCGACGTCATCGAGGAAGAGGCCGAGGAAGACCTCAAGGCGCTCGGCGGCGTCACCCACGACGAAGAACTGTCCGACTCGTTCTGGACCATCGCCAAGGGCCGCTTCAACTGGCTGCTGGTCAATCTCGCCACCGCGTTCCTCGCGTCCTCCGTGCTCGGCCTGTTCGAGGGCCAGATTCAGCAGATGGTGGCGCTCGCGGTGCTGGCGCCGATCGTCGCCGGGCAGGGCGGCGTGGCGACGACCCAGACCATGACGGTTGCGGTGCGGGCGCTGGCGACGCGCGATCTCGGCGCCCACAACGCCTGGCGCGTGATCTGGCGCGAGCTGCTGGTCGGCCTCGTCAACGGCCTCGCGTTCGCGGTCATCACCGGCGTGGCCGCCTATGCATGGTTCCGCGTGCCCGGACTGGGCGTGGTGATTGGCTTGGCCATGGTCTGCAACCTGGTGGCGGGCGCGCTTGGCGGCATTCTGCTTCCGCTGGCGGTCAACAAGCTGCGCGCCGATCCGGCGGTGGCCTCGGGCGCCTTCACCACCACGATCACCGATGTGGTCGGATTCTTCTCATTCCTCGGCATCGCCACCTTGTGGTTCGGATTGAAGTGATGCCGCGGAAGTTGAGGCTCGGCCAATGGCCGAGCCCCGCCGGTTAACCGCCCTTTAACCGAAACGCCGCGATCCTCGGCCAATGACCGAGGAGGACAAGGTCGCCATGCGACGGCTGCGGCTGAAGGCGGACGGACGAATCGTCGAACTCACCGCGCAGGGAACGGAAGCGCCGCTTGCCGCCGAGCCCGTGCCCGCGCCGATGACGGCGCGGGATGCCGCCTCGCGCATCAGGTCGCTGCGCGCGCGCGCCGGTCTCAGCCAGACGCAATTCGCGGCGCGGCTGAATCTGCCAGTCGAAACCATCCGCAATTGGGAGCAGGGCAAAAGATTGCCGCGCGGTCCGGCGCGTGCGTTACTCTGCCTGATCGAGCGGGCGCCCGGCATGGCGTTCGCCGCGTTGGGGAGTGATGCGACGTGATCACCATCGACGCGCATGGCGTCGGAATTCCGGCGATCGGTCTGGGTACCTGGGAGCTGCGCGGACGCGAGGGGGCGCGCATCATCGAACAGGCGTTGCGGCTCGGTTACCGCCATATCGACACCGCGCAGATCTACGACAACGAAAAGCAGGTCGGCGATGGCCTGCGCGCCTCGGGCATACGCCGCGACGTGGTGTTCATCACCACCAAGGTGCATACCGCGCATTACACGCCCAACGATCTCGAACGTTCGGTGAAGGACAGCCTGGTCAGGATGCGCTTGACCGAGCTTGATCTTCTTCTGCTGCACTGGCCCAATCCGCGCGTGCCGCTGGCGGAAACGCTCGGGGCCTTGGCCAGGGTCAAGACCATGGGCCTGACGCGCAATATCGGCCTGTCGAATTTCACCGTGCCGCTGATCGCGGAGGCGGTGACGCTGTGTTCCGAGCCGCTGGTATGCAACCAGATCGAATACCACGCCTATCTCGACCAGCATCTGGTGCTCGAAGCCTGCCGCCGCCACGGCATGGCGGTGGTGGCGTATTGCCCGATCGCGCGCGGGCGCGTGAAGGGCGACGAGGTTCTCACCGGCATCGGCGCGGCTCATGGCAAGAGCGCCGCGCAGGTCAGCCTGCGCTGGCTGATCCAGCAGGGCGTGGCGGCGATCCCGCGCACCTCGCGGCTCGAGCGGCTGAGCGAAAATCTCGACGTGTTCGATTTCACCCTGACCGATGACGAGATGAAGCAGATCTTCGCGCTGGCCGACGCGCGCGGGCGCATCTGCGACTTCGATTTCTCGCCGGCCTGGGATTAGCGCGTTCCACCGAAACGGAAAATACGCTAACGCTCGCGCATGTTCTTTTTCCTGTCGAAGATTCTGGGCTTCTTCATCGCGCTGTCGAATGTCGCGGCCTGTCTCGGTTTTGCCGGGTTGGTTCTGCTGCTGACGCCGTGGCGGCGCTGGGCCACGGGCCTCATGGCCGCCTCGGTGGCGCTGATCGTGCTGTTCGGCCTGTCGCCGCTCGGCGATGTCCTGATGCTCGGACTGTCCGAGCGCTACCCGCCGTGGCGGGAAGGCGGGCGCGAACCCGACGGCATTGTCGTGCTGGGCGGGGCCATCAGCCCGGAAATCTCGGCGGCGCGCGGCGCGGTCGAGCTTAATGCGGCGGCGGAGCGGATGACGGCGGCGATCACGCTGGCGCGGCAGTTCCCGCGCGCGCGTATCGTGTTTTCTGGCGGCAACGCCAACCTCGTCGACAACAGCACCACCGAGGCCGAATTTGCCCGCGCGCTGTGGGTAAGCGCCGGCATCGCGCCCGAGCGCATCACGCTGGAGGACCGCTCGCGCACCACCGCCGAGAACGCGGTGTTCGCGCTCAAGGCGGCGGCGCCCGGGGAAGGCGAACGCTGGCTGCTGGTGACGTCGGCCCATCACATGCCGCGCGCGATGGCGGCGTTCCAGGGCGCGGGCTTTACGGTCGAGGCCTATCCGGTCGACTGGCGCACGCGCGGCTGGGACGACGCGCTGATCCCGTTCCATCGCGTCAGCACCGGGCTCGCGCGTTCCGATGCCGCGGTGCACGAATGGGTCGGGCTGTTGATGTATCGGCTCAGCGGCCGCACCCGAGAACTGGTGCCGGGGCCGGATTAGACAGAAAACCCACGCCCCATCGTTCATCTATTTGTTTTGCGCATGATCTTTGCCGCAAACCGGTTCCCACTTTGCGGGATCATGCGCTAGTCGTGACGCGGCAGGCCGAGGCGATACACGCCCTTGAAGTCGGAAGGATCGACCGGCTTGCCCTTGCGGTAGATCACCATCTGTCCGGCCAAAGCCAGCGCCACCGCGGCGTGGCGGATCGGCACGATGAGGGCATGCCAGTCGCCGCCGGGCGTAACCTGCGGCGCGATTTCCTGCGCTAGTTCCGGCGCGCTCAGCGTTTTGTCGGCGCCGTGACGGGCCAGCGCCGCGAGCAGGGCTTCGGCCAGCGGCGAGGCCGTGGCGCGGGAGGTCGAATCGGTCACCATCATGACCGCCGTCCTATCATGCCGGGCAGGGCGGCCGAAACCGGCTCACGCCACCATGGCGAGCGCGGCGTCCGAGGAGAACTGCCGCCGCCGCATCACCACCACCACGGCCGCGGTGGTGATCAGGAAGAACCACGGGCTGACGAACCAGCCGAGATAGCCGAGCGCGAAGAAGAACGCGCGCTGGCCGCGGTTGAAATGCCGGCCCGCCGCCTGGAACAGCAGCACCGTACGCCGTACATGGATCTTGGCCTCCACGGTGTCCTTGTCCTCGGCGAACGGCATGGCGCCGAACAGGATGGCGACGTAGTTGAACAGCCGGTACGACCATGCAAATTTGAAGAACGCGTAGACGAAGATCAGCGTCAGCCCGATCGTCTTGATCTCCCACAGCACCGGCGTGCCCGGCACGCCGAACGGCAGGGCGGAGATCAGCCCATGCGCCTCGCTGGTCGAACGCAGCAGCGTCAGCGCGCCGCCAATGGCGAAGATGGTGGTGGTGGCGAAGAACGCGGTGCCGTTTTGCAGCGCGGCCATGATCTGCATGTCCACCATGCGCATCTCGCGCGTCAGCATGCGGTCGATCCATTCCTCGCGGTAACGGTCCATCTGCGCGTTGAGCCCGCCGCGGCTCGCCGGCGCGCGCTCAAGCGTGACGGCGTAGATCGACCACGCCACGGCGAAGAACCCGAACGCCAGGATGTCGGGCCAGTTCATGGCGCTGTAGGTCAACAGGGATGCTCCTCGTCGGGTGGCGGAAATGTGCCATGGTTCGCCGCATGCGGCAAACTTGAGCAAAAAGGATGAGCTTGCATCCGGCGCGCCGGCAACGGAAAGTGCGCGGCGCGAGCCAACGGAGAAGCGCCCCCATGTCCCTGACGCTGGTGATCGGCAACAAGAATTATTCCTCGTGGTCGATGCGGCCATGGTTCGCCATGAAGGCGACCGGCATCGCGTTCAGCGAGATCATGGTTCCGATCTATCGGCCCGAAAGCAAGGCCAGGCTGCTCGGCTTCTCGCCCTCGGGCAAGGTGCCGGTCCTGATCGACGGCGACGTGACGGTGTGGGATTCGCTCGCCATCATCGAATATGTCGCCGAACTGCACCCCGAGGCGGGATTGTGGCCGCAGGATCGCGCCAGCCGCGCGCTGGCGCGGGCGGTGGCGGCCGAGATGCATTCAGGCTTTGCGGCGCTGCGCGGCGAGTGTGGCATGAACATCCACCGCCCGGCGCGGCCGCAGCCGCTGTCGGAGGAGGCGCGGGCGAACGTCGCGCGCGTTCAGGAGCTGTGGGGCGAATGCCGGACGCGCTACGGCCATCTCGGCCCGTTCCTGTTCGGCGCCATCGGCGCGGTGGATGCCATGTACGCGCCGGTGGTGTGGCGCTTCATCACCTATGCCGTCGAGGTGACGCCGGTGGCGCGCGCCTATATGGAGGCCATGCAGGGCGTGCCGGCCTGGCAGGAGTGGAGGGATGCCGCGCTGGCCGAGCAATGGGTGATCGAGCGTTTCGAGAGCGCCTGAGCGACCGCAGCGGAATTTGCGGCAACGCACAACGCAAGGGCCCGCCGGATTTTGCGGATCTGCTCTTCATTTTCCTATATCATTGAAATGCTTGAATTAAATAACGCGTCAGCATAACTGTCCCATACTGGTCAAAATTGCGCCAACCTGCTATAATTATTATGAAAATCGATCCGACAAGCCGCTGCCGGGAATATGGCGTGGCTTCATTGCCTGGATGCGCGGGCAAAGGAGAACTGTGTTGAGACACAAATTCCACGTTGGCGAGTCCGTTTTCTTCACGGCCAGCAATATGTCGCGTCCGGCGGCCAGCGGCGTCTATGAAGTCATCAGGCTGCTGCCGACCGACGGCGATGACTGCCAGTACCGCATCAAGAGCGCGACGGAAGCGTTCGAGCGCGTCGCCCGCGAGAGCCAGCTTCAGAACGGCTGCTGATCCCGAGCGTCAGTTCGGGGACTTTGCGTATTTGCCTCGCGGAGGCCATCCATGGAAGGATGCGCCGCGGCCGCGCCAGAGGTATATCGCCTGTGGCGTGAGGGGGCTGGTGCGGAGTCGTGACGATGAATTGGGCCTGGGCCGGTTCCATCAACGAGCTTTTCAATGCGCCGGAATTTCCGCTGTGGGCCGGCGCGGTCACGCTGGCGATATTCGTCGCCATGCTGCTGGTGACGGCGGCGCGCGCCCAGAAGAACGTCGCCAACGCGGTGCTCGCGGTGCTGGCGCTGGCCGGAGTTTTCTCCGCCGTTGCGCTGCCATGGTTCAACGTCAGCCCGCGCGCGATGACCCCAACTCGGCAGCCTTCCACCGAAGCGCGGATCGCCGCGCCCGCGCCCGCGCTCGCCTGTCTCGACGGGCTTGCCGGCGAAACCGTCGAGGCCGCCTGCGAGCGCGCGCTGTTCGGCTCGCCGGAGATGATCGCGGCCGCCGTCTCCTACACCGCCCGGCAGCTCACGCGGCTCAATGCCGCCGGCGTCAGCGGCACGCCGGAAACGGTGGTGCTGCGCCGGGTGCTGGAGCGCGACCGCTTCGGGTTCGTCGCCCATGTGCTGGCCGCGCGCGAGAACTGCGCTCCCAACGCCTGCGCCGCATTCCGCGTGCTGTCCGATCCGGGGCGGATCATCGCCAACATGAATGCCCGCACCTATGACCTTCTGGTTGGGCGCGCCGCGTTGGCATGGACCGGCGGGGCCGCTCCGCCGCCATTTACCTCCGCGACGATACCCACGCCCGCACAATCGGCGCCGACCGGCAAGCCGACAACCATCGATTTTCCCACGGCGGCATCGATCCCTCCGGTCAGCATCATGACTCCGGAGCAGACCGAGCCTGCCGCGGCACCGCGCCCGGCCGCAACGGTCAAGCCCAAAACGGCGGCCAGGCCTCGCGCCGGCGCGCCGGTCTCCCTTGCGCCAACGCCGGTTGCGCCGCCGGCCGTGGCCGAGGAAAATTAGCGTCATCCGGTTTTTCCGATCGTATATACGCGCACTTCAACAAGGTCTTCTCATGCCACTGCATCTCGTCAAGCTGTGCGTCGGCTGCGATTCCATCGCCGATCTGACGGGGTGGATCGCAACGCGGCTCAAGCAGGCGAAGGCGAAAGGCGAGCCGCGCCGCCATGTCCATGTCACCCGCATGAGTCCCAAGCGCGTCGACGAGCTGCTCGATGGCGGCTCGCTCTACTGGGTGATCCGGGGCGAGATCGCCTGCCGCGAAAAGCTCATAGCCATCGAGCCGTTCCGCGACCGCGACGGCGTGGGCCGTTGCCGCCTTGTGCTGGCGCCGAAAGTCATCCCCGTCGCGCCGCGCCCGCAGCGCGCCTTCCAGGGCTGGCGCTATCTTGCCGCCAGCGACGCGCCGCCGGATCTCGGCAGCAAGGGCGCTGGAGTTGCCACCCTGCCGGAGCCGCTGCGGCGCGAACTGCGCGAACTCGGGCTGTTGTGAGCCTCACGCGCTCTTGGCGCAGCGTCAAACCTTCAGATTGTCGATGAGGCGGGTGTGGCCGATCTTGGCGGCCACCAGGAGGCGCGCCGGGCCGTCCCCGAGCGAGGCGAGCGGCGCGAGGCTCTCGGCGTGCCGCGCCTCGAGATAGTCGAGCGCGAAGCCGGCCTCGACGACGGCGCGGCGGCCGTCTTCAAGCGTGGCCGCAACGGCCTCGCCGCCGCGCAGCCGGGCCGCGCAATCCTTGAGGGTGCGGTAGAGCACCGGGGCGGAGCGGCGTTCGTCCGCCGACAGGTAGACGTTGCGCGACGACATGGCGAGGCCGTCGCGCTCGCGCCGGACCGGCGCGCCGATCACCTTGACGCCGAGATCGAGGTCGCGCGCCATGCGCGTCACCACCTTGAGCTGCTGGTAGTCCTTCTCGCCGAACACGGCGACATCCGGCCGGCATTGCAGCAACAGCTTGCCGACCACCGTGGCGACGCCGCCGAAGAAATGCGGGCGGAAGCGGTCCTCGAGTCCGGCGAGGGCCGGGCCTCCGGGCGCAATCGCGGTGGAGAAGCCGTCCGGGTACATCGCCTCCGCTGTCGGCGCCCACACCAGATCGACCTTTTCCGCCGCGAGCTTCGCGAGGTCGGCATCCATGGTGCGCGGATAGGAGCCGAAGTCCTCGTGCGGCGCGAACTGCTTCGGGTTGACGAAGATCGAGACAATCACCCGGCTGGCGCGGCGGCGGGCGAGGCGCACCAGCGAGATGTGGCCGGCGTGCAACGCGCCCATGGTCGGCACCAGCGCGACTGTGGCGCGGCGGCTACGGAGTGTGTCGAGGGAGCGGCGCAGGGCGGCGAGGGAACGCGCGACGGGAGGACGGCGGGTCATGAGGAGATGGAAACTGCCAAATTGGGTGGATGTGCTGACGGAATTGGCAATCTAGCCGGTTTGTCGCGTCCGCGCGAGATGGCTTCATCACCGCGTCATGAAACCATGCATCGGACGGGGCAGCACGAACGTGTTAACTGGAACACGCTGATGTGCGCGCGCGCTTCCGCATTTTTCTTGACCGTGCAACCCGGGCAAATCAACAATGCATGGGGGAAACAAGCCATGCTGTTGCAGGCCAGCCGGGGGCCGTCAGGCTCCGCGCACGTTGTCGTGTTGGGTAACGAGAAGGGTGGATCGGGAAAATCCACCAACGCGATCCATATTGCGGTTGCGTTGCTGAAGGCCGGGCAGCGTGTCGCCACCATCGATCTCGACCCCCGCCAGCAGAGCTTCACCCATTACATCGAATACCGCCGCGCCTGGGCGCGCCGCACCGGCCTGCCGCTGGAACTGCCGGAGCATTTCTGCATCGCGCGCGGCACCAGCATGCAGGTTGCCGACAACGAGGCCGCCGAGGTTTCGATGTTTTCCGCCGCCGTGAGCCGGGTCGAGCACAGCCACGACTTCATCATCATCGATACGCCGGGCACCGACAGCTACCTGATGCGGCTGGCCCACTCGATGGCCGACACCCTGGTGACGCCCATCAACGACAGCTTTCTTGATTTCGACGTGCTCGGCACCGTCGATCCGGCCAATTACGCGGTGATCGGCGAGAGCCAGTACGCCGCCATGGTGCGCGAGGCGCGCCGCCATCGCCGTCAGATCGACGGCGCCACCACCGACTGGATCGTGATCCGCAACCGGCTGTCCTCGCTGGTGTCGCGCAACAAGCGGCAGGTCGCCGAGTGCCTGAAGGAACTGTCGCTGCGCCTCGGCTTCCGCGCCATCGACGGTTTCTCGGAGCGGGTGATCTATCGCGAGTTCTTCCCGCGCGGCCTGACCGCGCTCGACGATCTCGACCAGGCGACGCTGGGCACGCGGCCAAGCCTTGCCCATATCTCGGCGCGCGAGGAAGTCTCGGCCCTGTTGCGCCAGCTCAAGCTGCCGCTCGACGAGCGCGGCCGCCGGCGCGCCGCCGCGCGGCAGGAATGGTTTGCCCATGTCGACAAGCCGCTGGAGGATTTCGACCTTATCAGCCCGTGAAACAGGGCGTAAAAGCGAGGCAAAAGTCCGACTGCCGGATTGCGCCCCGCCGCGAAAATCGCCACATAGCGCTTATTCCGTAAAATGGCCCCGGTTCGGCAACCGGAATGGATTGACGGTGATGGCGCGCGAACCGACTTCCGGACACCCCCCCGGCGACGTCACGCCGGCCCGCTCCTCGGCGGCCGAGGTGGCCGACTTCATTGCCAGGATGAAGGCGGTGGCGCCGCATGCGGGCGCCGGCGCCGGACGCCTGGTGTTCGCGCTCGACGCCACCATGAGCCGCCAGCCGACCTGGGACATGGCCTGCGCGCTGCAGGCCGACATGTTCAAGGAGGCGGCCGCGATCGGCGGCCTCGCCATTCGCCTGATGTATTACCGCGGCCTCGGCGAGTGCCGCGCCACCGGATGGATCGCCGAGCCGTCGCGGCTTGCCGGACTGATGACGCGTATCGACTGCCGGGGCGGCCAGACCCAGATCGCCAAGGTGCTCGCCGATGTCCGCAGGCAGGCGGCTTCCGCCGGGATTCGCGCGCTGGTGTTCGTCGGCGATGCCATGGAGGAGCCGATCGACCGGCTGTGCGCGCTAGCCGGCGAACTCGGGCTGCTCAAGGTGCCGGCTTTCATGTTCCAGGAAGGTCATGACCCGGAGGCCGAACGGGCGTTCCGCGAGATTGCCCGGTTGAGTGGCGGCGCATGGTGCCGGTTCGATCCGGGCGCGGCCGGACAGTTGCGCGACCTGTTGCGGGCGGCGGCGGCCTATGCCGCCGGCGGGCGCGAGGCGCTGGCGCGGCTGGCGCGTGGCGGCGGAAGCGCGACGCGCCTGATCGAGCAGATGGGCCGCTGATGCTGACGCTGATTGCCGGAATCATCGCGCTGCTGCTGTTGTCTCTGGCCTTGAACGCGTTCCGCGCCGCCAATCCGCATGTGCTGGCGCGCGCCATCAAGATCGCGGGAGGAATCATCTCGCTGGCCACGGCAACCTTCCTCGGCGTGCGCGGCCAGATCGCGGTGGCGCTGCCGATCGGATTGTTCGGGCTGGGGCTTTTGGGCTGGGTGCCGTTTTCGGCAGGCGATTTCTTTTCCCGCGCCGCCCGGTCGAGCGGACAGGCCTCGCGGGTGCGCGCCAACTTTGTCGAGATGACGCTCGACCACGACAGCGGACAGCTGTCGGGCCGGTTCATTGCCGGCCGTCATGCCGGCCGCTCGCTCGACGAGTTCGACCTGCCGGCGCTGCTTACGGCGCTCGGCGAGATCGACGACGACAGCCGCGCGCTACTGGCCGGTTATCTGGACCGCCGCTTTGCCGGATGGCGCGAGCACGCTCAGGGTGATGCGGCAGGCGGGCGCGGCCGGCCGCCGCCGGGCGGCAAAATGACCGAGGAGGAGGCCTATCAGATCCTTGGCCTGCAAACGGGTGCGGGCCGCGCCGACATCACGCGCGCGCACCGGAACCTGATGAAGAAACTCCATCCCGATCAGGGGGGGTCGACGTATCTCGCGGCTCGCGTGAACGAGGCCAAGGACGTTCTTCTTCGACGGCATCGCAACTAACTCCAAGCAACGCTTACAACGTGCGGACTCGTTCTCCTCTCTGCTGACGCCTGTTGCCTGTCCGCCTTTGCGGCGGATTTAGTTTTTGATTGTGATGCATGAGATGTCGCTGCGCTTGAGCGTGCGGCAGACGGCTTCGGCCTGGTCGCGGTCGAGGCCGGCAAAGCGCGCGCGGTACAGCGTCTTGTCGCCCTTGGCGACGGATTCGGTGAACGGATCGGCCTTGCCGAGCAGGTTCTTGGCCTGGCCGCGTACGGTATCAAGCCGATGGCGCGCCTCGGATTCGTCGGGGAAAGCGCCGACCTGGACGATCCAGCCGGAGCGCACCACGGGCTTTGCGGCGGCGGCGGCGGGCGTCGCGGCGGCAGGCGCCGACGAGGCCGGGATCGGGGCCGGGAAGGCGGCCGGCTGGCTCGGCGCCGGGCTCTGCCACGGCTCGGCCGCCATCGCCATGGCGTTGTTCTGGCTGACGGGCAGGGTGCCGAGGATGCCGGTGCCGATGCCGTGGTTGGGCTGCAGCGGCGGATTGGCGCGCGCCGGCTCGTCGCGCAGCACGGCGGGTTCGACCCTGGATGCCAGCGTCGGCTGCGCGGCGGGCGAGACCGAAGCGGTCGCCGTCGGCGCGGCGGCCTGAGCCTGTTCCGTCGCGGCGCGGCCATGGCCGGATTTCACATGCACGGTCTTGACCCGAAGCGGGACCATCGGCTCGGCCGAGCCGGGCATGATCGCCGGCTGGGCGGCGATGACGCCGCTGGAGAGTTCCGCCGGCCGTGCCGCCGGAATGGGGGGTGCGGTTTGCGCCGGCGCGGCGGCCGGACGCGGCGCTTCCCTGGTCTCGGCCGAGGCGACCTTCATCTCGCCGCCGTCCCGTTCGGCCACCAGCGGCGCTGTGCGGCGGGCGGCGCCCTCGCCGATATGCTGGGCCAGGAGCTGGCGCATCGTGGCATCGCGCGCGCCGCCGCTGCGGCCGCCGAGCACGACGCCGACGATGTGCCGGTTGCCGCGGCGCACCGACGACACCAGGTTGAACCCCGATGAGCGCGTATAGCCGGTCTTGATGCCGTCGACGCCTTCGAAGCTGCCGAGAAGCTTGTTGTGGTTGCGGATGACTCGGCCGCGGTAGTGGAACGCGGCGGTCGAGAAATAGCGGTAGTATTTCGGAAAGCGGTCCTGAATGGCGCGGCCGAGCAGCGCCTGGTCGCGCGCGGTGGTGACCTGATCCTCGTCGGGCAGGCCGGAGGCGTTGCGATAGACGGTCTTGCTCATGCCGAGCGCGCGCGCCTTGCGCGTCATCAGCCTGGCGAATTCGTCCTCATCGCCGGAGATCGCCTCGGCGATCACCACGGCGGCGTCGTTGGCCGACCTGGTCACCAGGCCCTTGATGGCGTCCTCGACTTGCAGGGTCGAGCCCGGACGCAAGCCAAGCTTGGTCGGGGCCTGGTCGCTGGCATGTTCGGAGACTTTCATCTCGCCGTCGAGCTTCATGCGGCCGCTTTCGAGCCGCTCGAACAGCAGGTACAGCGTCATGATCTTGGTCAGCGAGGCGGGGTGGCGCGGGCCGTCGGCGTTGGTGGCCTGCAGCACATTGCCGGAATTGGCGTCGACAATGATGGATGCAAACGGCGGGCTATAGCTCGAGCGCTGGCGGCGGTAGCGCCGCGCGTCGGCGGAATCCATGCTGATGGCAAGCGTGGCGGCAAAGGTGGCCAGCCCGAAAACGCAATAACGAAGCTTCCGACCGGCTTCGGCGGATACGCGCAGCATTGGCTTCCCCGTCCCAATCCCGTTTCCCAAGGAACTGTGACGGGAGCTGCCCGCTCTCGGTCACAGTGCATGCCGTCGCTGCCGGGTGGCTTCCTGTCCGACGCGGCCAAGAGGCTGATTTGCCGCGTATTCGGTGGTAGCTCGTCGCCGGAACGACACAGTCAATCACGGTATGGCCGTGCGGTTGCTAAAGGGTTAAGCAGTTCTTGCCGGGGCATGGACATGACGGTGGATTGCGACTTTTGCATGCCGATTTCTGGATGATTGCCCGGACTTTAATCAAATTTGTGCATTGCAAAAAAAACTATTGACTTTTTTGTGCGGTGCGGCATATTGATGCGCGTAATGCAAAAATATTCATTCGGCAGGTCTGGGGATGTTCTCTGGATGCGCCTCCTGTGATGAGACTTTATCCGGCGCCAGCACCCGGGAAGGGAAACACTATGGTCAAGGTTGAAGAGTTCCAGCAGTTTGGCAAGGAGCAGATCGAGGCGGCGACCCAGTCGGCGGCCGTGTTCTCGAAGGGGACCCAGGCGATCGCGCTTGCCGTCACCGACTATGCCAAGAAGTCGTTCGAGGACACCAGCAAGCTGTTCGAGAAGCTCGCGGCCACCAAGTCGTTCGACAAGGCCGTCGAGGTGCAGACCGAATTCGCCAAGTCCTCCTACGAGACCTTCGTCGCCGAAGCCACCAAGCTCGGCGAGCTGTATGCCGACCTCGCCAAGGAAGCCTACAAGCCGTTCGAGGGGTACTTCTCGAAGCTGAACATTCCGTCGGCACGTTCGTAAGATTTCATCCCGCCTCCAGGATGCGGAAAGCCCGGCCTCGCGGCCGGGCTTTTTGTTTTCGGCTTTGACGCATCGTGCGCTACTTGGCCAGCCGCAGCTTGGAGATCGAGGTCGCGATGCTGTTGAACGCCGTCAGGATCTGCGTCGAGCTGGTGAGCATGAAGAACTTGTCGTCGCCGCTGGCGCAGTTCTTCATCACCGCCTGGGTCGGATCGCCGGTGGTATTCACCTGGATCGTGTAGATGGTGACGCCGGTGTTCTTGATGTTGCTGCACAGCAGCGACTGACGGGAGTCGACCTGTGGCGAGGGGTCGTAGCCGTTGCCGTACCAGCGGTCCTCGGTGTTGAGTCCGTCGGACAGGTGGATGATGACCTTCTTGTAGGCGTAGTTGGCGTCCTCGGAAGGCGCGTTGAGCGGCGCGGTCTGCAACAGCGAATGCCACGCCCACACCAGCCCGATCGGCTGGTTGGTGCCGCCGGTCGGCTGCATGTCGTCGATCTTGTTCTTGAGGCCGGTCCAGTCATAGGACAGCGGCATCAGCGAGACCGGGCAGGGGTCGCTGCTGTCCGGATCGACGGTGATGAACTGGGTGGAAAGATTGCTACCGACCGGCGCGGTGCTGTTGACGTCGTAATTCTGGTCGCGGTCGGTGACGCAGCCGCTCCAGCTCGAATGGTTGCCCGGTGTCCAGGAATAGCCGCGCGACGTGCAGGAGCTCTTGGTGCTGTATCGCCAGTTGCTGCACGAGCCGTTCTGGTCGTCCCACTGGTCCCAGCGCAGCCAGTTCTGATTGTAGTTGCTGGAGCCGACGTTCACCCACTTCGCGAACGGAACGATCGAGATATAGACGTCGCCGGTGTTCTGCGCCGTGGCCTTGAGCTGGTCGATCAGGTTCTTGGCCGCGGATTTGAGCGCGGTCATCTTGTTGTTGCTCGCCATCGATCCGGTGTTGTCGAGAGCGAGCGCCACGCGCAGCCGCGTATTGCCCCACGCCGACGTTGCGCTGGTGGTGAAGGGCAGTTGCGGGAAGCCGACCACCTTCATGAAGTCGGTGTCGATGCTGCCCGCGCCGTCGAGCTTGACGGTGGAGCCGTTCGGTCCGCTGGCGGAATAGGTCGCGGTGATGGTGACGTTCTTGGCCTCGGCGTGGCTGTACATCGCGTTGAAATACGCGGTGGCCTTGGAGGAGAGCTGTGCCGGGGTCAGCGTCGCGGCGTCCTTGGCGAGCATCAGCACCGCGGAATCGAGCGCGGCCTGCATCGCCGAGCGGGCGCTGTTGGCGCGCGTGTAGTCGACCGCGGCGCCGATGAAGCCGATGATCGGCAGCAGCGCGAGCGCGAAAATCATGACAAAGTTGCCACGCTCGTCGCCGCGGAACAGCTTGGCGCGGGTGCGCAGATTACGCCATGTCGATTGCAGCATCGTCGGGCCGTCCGATCTCGTTCGGGTTGAAGCCGCAACTGTAGGATGCGACCGGTGAACGTTGAGTAAAATCAGGAATTTTCATCGGGCAAGACGCAGCTTGGAGAGCGAGGCGCCGATGGAATCGAAGGTCGAGATCACCTGGCTGGCGTTGGTGAGCAGGAAGAACTTGTCCGGGCCGCTGGCGCAGTTCTGCATCACCGCCTGGGTGGGATCGCCGGTGGTGTTGACCTGGATCGCATAGACCGTGATGCCGGCGGCCTTGGCGTTGGCGCACAGCAGGGCCTGGCGGGCGTCGATCTGGGCCGCATTGGAATACCAGCGGTTCTGGGTGTTGAGTCCGTCGGACAAGAGGATGATGACCTTCTTGTAGGCGTAGTTGGCGTCCTCCGCCGGGGCGTTGAGCGGCGCCGCCGGGGCGAGCGACAGCCATGCCCACGCCATGCCGATGCCCTGGTTGGTGTTGCCGTCCGGGCTCATGGCATCGATCCTGGCCTTGAGGCCGCTCCAGTCGTAGCTCAGCGGCATCAGCGCGGTCGGGCAGTCGGCATACTGCTCGGTGACGAACTGGCTGGCGAGCGTGCCGCCGATGGGCGGCGCGGCATTGGTGTCGTAGTTCTGGTCGCGGTCGGTGACGCAGCCGGTCCAGCTCGCGTGATTGCCCGGCGTCCAGCTGCCGCCGTGCGACTGGCAGGAATTCCGGCTGGAATAGCCGCCGAAGCTGCAGGCGCCGTTCTGGTTGTCCCACTGGTCCCAGCGCAGCCAGCCCTGGTTCCTGTTGGCCGGGTCGACGTTGACGTCCTTGGCGAACGGAATGACCGAGATGTAGACGTCGCCGGGGGTCCGGGCCGAGCCCTTGAGCTGGTCGATCAGGTTCTTGGCCGCGGTCTTGAGCGCGGTCATCTTGCCGTTGGCCGCCATCGACCCGGTGTTGTCGAGGGCGAGCGCCACGCGCAGCCGCGTATTGCCCCATGCCGCGGTCGAGCTCGAGTTGAAGGGCAACTGCGGGAAGCCGACCACCTTCATGAAATCGGTGCCGATGAAGCCCGCGCCGTCGAGCTTGACGGTGGCGCCGTTCGAGCCGCTGGCGGTGTAGGCGGCGGCGATGGTGACGTTCTGCGCCTCCGGGTGGCTGTACATCGCGGAGAAGTAGGCGGTGGCCTTCTGCGTGAGCTGCGCCGGGGTCAGCGTGGCGGCGTCCTTGGACAGCATCAGGGCGGTGGAATCGAGCGCCACCTGCATCGCCGAGCGGGCGTTGTTGGCGCGGCTGTAGTCGACCGCGGCGCCGATGAAGCCGATGATGGGAAGGAACGCGATGGCGAAGGTCGTGGCGACGTTGCCGCGCTCGGCGCGCAGCAACGCCGCCGCCAGCCGGGAGAGATCAATTCGCCGCGTTCCGGTAACCATGAGCGAGCCCCATGACAGGCCTTCACCTCGCACGGATTGCGCCTCCGACATGAAAGGCGGGTAAAGCAAATCGGGGAAAAGCGGTTAATGCCGCGGAATCCGCCGCAGGCGAGGCAGTTTCCGCCGCCATGGTCAGCGCCGCGTCAGGCGGTTGGATAAAATGTCGATGAGGCGGCAAACCGCCGCTTAACCATCGCGCTTCCTCGCGGGGCCCTGGGTGGCGCTGGTCGGAGCGGCGCGCGCGTTGCCGGCCTCAGGCTTGCGGGGGTGCCTGGCCCGTCCCATATATTTTTTGCAAAAGCTGACAGGTGTGGGCAGACCCGCAGGGTGAGGTCGGTCGATCTGGTCAAGGCCGCGGAGCGGCTTTATCATGTTAATGGCGTAAAGGAGATTTGTCCGCCCGATGGACGCCGCATGCCAAGGCCAAGCCTGAACCGTGAAATGACCGACCGATCCTACCCAATCCGATTCGATGCGGCACGCGATGGCCTGCGCGCCGCCAGCGCCGTGGTGACGACGGCGATGGCGGACAAAAAATCCGTCGGTCCGGCCGGTCCCGGCACCTCGGTGATCACCAAGGTCAAGCCGCAGACCAAGCGGCCCAATCTCTACCGTGTGTTGCTGCTCAACGACGATTACACGCCGATGGAATTCGTCGTGCACGTGCTCGAACGCTTCTTCAACAAGGATGTCGAAGCCGCGACCAAGATCATGCTGCACGTTCATCATCACGGTATCGGCGAATGCGGCATTTTTACCTACGAGGTGGCTGAAACCAAAGTGACGCAAGTTATGGATTTCGCGCGCAAGCACCAACATCCTTTGCAATGCGTGATGGAAAAGAAGTAGACTGACAGCGGCTGGGAATACCACGAAGGATGCGCATGCCCACTTTCTCTCACAGCCTCGAACAATCGCTGCACCGTGCGCTCTCGCTCGCCAACGAGCGCCACCATCAGTATGCGACGCTCGAACATCTGTTGCTGTCGCTGGTCGACGATCAGGACGCCGCCGCGGTGATGCGCGCCTGCAGCGTCGATCTCGACAAGCTGCGCGGCAGCCTCGTCAACTATCTCGATACCGAGTTCGACAACCTGGTGACCGACGGCGGCGAGGATTCCAAGCCGACCGCCGGATTCCAGCGCGTGATCCAGCGCGCCGTCATCCACGTGCAGTCATCGGGCCGCGAGGAAGTGACCGGCGCCAACGTGCTGGTGGCGATCTTCGCCGAGCGCGAGAGCCACGCCGCGTTCTTCCTGCAGGAGCAGGACATGACGCGCTACGACGCCGTCAACTACATCAGCCACGGCATCGCCAAGCGCGCCGGTTCCTCGGAGTCGCGCCCGGTGCGCGGCGTCGACGAGGAAACCGAATCGAAAACCTCCGAGGACACCAAGAAGAAGGGCGACGCGCTCGACGCCTACTGCGTCAACCTCAACAAGAAGGCGCGCGAGGGCAAGATCGATCCGCTGATCGGGCGTTCCGCCGAGATCAGCCGCACCATCCAGGTGCTGTGCCGCCGCCAGAAGAACAATCCGCTGCTGGTCGGCGACGCCGGCGTCGGCAAGACGGCGATCGCCGAGGGACTGGCGCGCCGCATCGTCGATCACGACGTGCCCGACGTGCTGGCCGCGGCGACCGTGTTCTCGCTCGACATGGGCACGCTCTTGGCCGGCACGCGCTATCGCGGCGATTTCGAGGAGCGGCTCAAGCAGGTCATCAAGGAACTGGAAGCGCACCCCAACGCCATCCTGTTCATCGACGAGATCCATACCGTGATCGGCGCCGGCGCCACCTCGGGCGGCGCGATGGATGCTTCCAACCTGCTCAAGCCGGCGCTGGCGTCGGGCACCATCCGCTGCATCGGCTCGACCACCTACAAGGAATACCGCCAGTATTTCGAGAAGGACCGCGCGCTGGTGCGGCGGTTCCAGAAGATCGACATCAACGAGCCGACCATCGAGGACGCCAAGAGCATCCTCAAGGGCCTGAAGCCGTATTTCGAGGAATACCACAAGCTCAAATACACCAATGACGCCATCGACGCCGCGGTGGAACTTTCGGCGCGCTACATCCACGACCGCAAGCTGCCGGACAAGGCGATCGACGTCATCGACGAATCCGGCGCGGCGCAGATGCTGCTGCCGGAGAGCCGCCGCAAGAAGACCATCGGCCTCAAGGAGATCGAGGCGACCATCGCCACCATGGCGCGCATTCCGCCCAAGTCGGTGTCGAAGGACGACGCCGAAGTGCTCAAGCATCTCGAACAGGCGCTCAAGCGCACCGTGTTCGGGCAGGACAAGGCCATCGAGGCGCTCTCGGCCGCGATCAAGCTGGCGCGCGCGGGCCTGCGCGAGCCGGAAAAGCCGATCGGCTGCTACCTGTTCTCGGGCCCGACCGGCGTCGGCAAGACCGAGGTCGCCAAGCAGCTTGCGCAGACGCTCGGCGTCGAATTGTTGCGCTTCGACATGTCGGAATACATGGAGCGCCACACCGTGTCGCGGCTGATCGGCGCGCCGCCCGGCTATGTCGGCTTCGATCAGGGCGGCCTCCTGACCGACGGCGTCGACCAGCATCCGCACTGCGTGGTGCTGCTCGACGAGATCGAGAAGGCGCATCCCGACCTCTTCAACGTGCTGCTGCAGATCATGGATCACGGCCGGCTCACCGATCACAACGGCAAGCAGGTCAACTTCCGCAACGTCATCCTGATCATGACCACCAACGCCGGCGCCGCCGATCTGGCGCGCCACGCCTTCGGCTTCACCCGCACCAAGCGCGAGGGCGACGACGCCGAGGCCATCAACCGCACCTTCGCGCCGGAGTTCCGCAACCGCCTCGACGCCATCATCGCGTTCGCTCACCTCAACACCGAGGTGATCGCCAAGGTGGTCGAGAAGTTCGTGCTCCAGCTCGAGGCCCAGCTCGCCGACCGCGACGTCACCATCGAGCTGTCGGAGCCGGCCTCGAAGTGGCTGGTGCTGCACGGCTACGACGAGCAGATGGGCGCGCGGCCGATGGCGCGCACCATCCAGGAGCACATCAAGAAGCCGCTCGCCGACGAGGTGCTGTTCGGCCGGCTCAAGGGCGGTGGCCATGTCCGCGTCGTGCTGGAAACGGATGCCATGGGTGCCGAGAAGATCGGCTTCGAGTTCGTCGACGGGCCGGTGACGCCGAAACCGGAGAAGCTGCCGGCGGGCGCGCGCAAGCGAGCCGTAAATCGGCAGCGCAAGCCGGCGGCGCCGAAGGCCATCAGGCCCGGCGACAACAAGCCGGGCGATGGCGGGCCCAAGGGGTCGGTGCCCAAGGTTCCGCTGGTCAAGGCATAAGCTGGCCGCATGCTGCCATGACTTGCTGCCATGACTTGCCGCGGTCATCGCGGCGGGCGGCTTGACGCGCGGCGGATTCTGGCCGCGTGATAGATTCCTTGTTTTCCGCAAGGGTATCGGCGTGACCCCCCGATTCACCGAGACAGAGCTGCCGAGCAACCGTGTCGCGTACTGGTGCGCGCTCCGCCATGTGCCCGGACTGATCCTTTCCTGGGTGCTGTTCGCCACCTACATCGGCATCGGCGCGATGGCGCACGATCTCAACTTCAGCCTGGGCTGGGCGGTCGCCTCCACCCTGATCATCTGGGCTTCGCCCGCGCAGGTGGTGCTGCTCTCCACGCTGGGGGCGGGCGCCTCGCCCTTGCAGGCGGCGATCGCGGTATCGCTGAGCGGCGTGCGGCTGCTGCCAATGGTGGTGTCGGTGCTGCCGGTCATGCGCCAGCGCGACACCCGGCTGCGCGAACTGGTGCTGCCGGCGCATTTCACCGCGGTGACGTTCTGGGTCGAATCGCAGCGGATATTGCCCAGCCTGCCCAGGGCGCGGCGCATCGCCTTCGCCAACGGGCTGGGAACCGGCCTGTGCCTCGGCGCGTCGCTGGCGACCGGCATCGGCTACCTGCTGGCGGTGCACCTGCCGGCGCTGCTGGCGTCCGGCGTGCTGTTTCTCGCCCCGATCACGTTCCTGCTGACGATCTCGCGCAACAGCCAGCGCTTCACGGAATGGCTGGCGATTGTGCTCGGCCTTGTGTTCGCGCCGCTGGCGGCGCGGCTCAACACCGGCGTCGATCTTCTGATCGGCGGCGTTGCCGCCGGCACCATTGCCTACGCGGTGCAGCGCGTCCGGAGAGGGGTCTGATGAGCTTCGTCGGCGACTGGAACGCTTTTCTGCTGCTGATCGTGGTGGGCTTCCTGCCCAACGAGGTCTGGCGGCTGCTCGGCTTTTTCGTCGGCGGCGGCATCGACGAGAGTTCGGAAGCGCTGGTGTGGGTGCGCTATGTCGCCACCGCCATTCTCGCCGGCGTCATCGCTCAGCTTCTGATCGTGCCGCCGGGCGCGCTGGCCACGGTTCCGGCGCTGGTGCGCTATGGCGCGGTGGCGGTGGGCCTGGCCGTGTTCTTCGCCACTCGGCGCTCGACGCTCGCCGGCGTGCTCAGCGCCGAGGTGGCGCTGATCATCGGCAAGCTCGCGCTGGGATGATCAGGCCAGCGCCGCGATGAGCCGGCGGGTGTGCTCGGCCAGCACCTCCGGCTCTTCCTTGCGGCTGGCCGGCGGCAGCAGCGCGACGCCGGCGAAGCGCGGCATCACGTGGACATGGAGGTGGAACACCACCTGGCCGCCGGCGGCTTCGCTGAACTGCTGCAGCGTGATGCCGTCGGCGCTGAACGCGCCCTTGGCGGCGATGGCGATCTTCTGCGCGATTCGCATCGCATAGGCGAAATCGTCGGGCGCGACATCGAGGATGTTGCGCGCCGGCGCCTTCGGGATGACCAGGGTGTGGCCCGGCGTGCGCGGCATGATGTCGAGGAAGGCGAAGCTGCGGTCGTCCTCGTACACCTTGTTGCACGGCAGCTCGCCGCGCAGGATTTTCGCGAAGATATTGCCGCTGTCGTAGGCCGCCGCCATGATCTGGTCCATCCCTGTTGATGCGTCCGCACTTTCGCCGAGCGCGGCCTTCAACGTCAAGACGGCCCGGCCGGTTTGTCCCCATCGCGGCGGAACGGCCCGGTTTCGGTGAGTTCGCGCGCCGCCAACGCCACATAGGCGCGCTCGCGGGCGAGATAATCGGCGACCGCCCGGCGCAGCGCCGGATCGGCGATGTAGTGGGCCGAATAGGTCAGGCGCGGGCGATAGCCGCGCGCGATCTTGTGCTCGCCCTGCGCGCCGGCCTCGACATGGGCGAGGCCATGGCGGATGGCGAAGTCGATGGCCTGATAGTAGCAGACCTCGAAATGCAGGAACGGATGATGCTCGAGCGCGCCCCAATGGCGGCCGAACAGCGTGTCGGAGCCGATGAAGTTGATGGCCCCGGCGATCCAGCGGCCGTCGCGCCGGGCCATCACCAGCAGGACGTGCTTGCGCAGGTGCTCGCCGACCAGCGTGTAGAACGCGCGCGTCAGGTACGGCCGGCCCCATTTGCGCGAGCCGGTCTCCATGTAGAACGCGAAGAACGCGTCGAGCGCGTCCTCGGTGATGTCGTCGCCGGTCAGCTGGTGGATGGTCACGCCGTGTTGCAGCGCCTCGCGCCGCTCGCGGCGGATCGCCTTGCGATGGCGCGCGGCGAGCGCGGCGAGGAAGTCGTCGAACGAGCCGTAGCCGGCGTTGTCCCAGTGGAACTGCTGGTCGGTGCGCGGCAGGAAGCCGAGGCCGCTCAGCGCCTGCCATTCGTGGCGCGGCAGGAAGGTGGCGTGCACCGACGAGGCGTGATGGGTGCGGCAGAGCGTGATCAGCCCTTGCGCCAGCGCCGCGCGCACGCCCCCGGCGTCGGCCGCGTCAGGCCGTACGCACAGTCGCGGCCCGGTCGCCGGCGTGAACGGCACCGAGACCTGGAGCTTCGGATAGTAGCGGCCGCCAGCGCGCTCATAGGCCTCGGCCCAGCCGTAATCAAACACATACTCGCCGCGCGAGTGCGATTTCAGGTAGCACGGCGCAAGTCCGATGACGCGGCCGGCCTCGCGCGCCACCACATGCCGTGGCGTCCAGCCGGTGCGCGGCGCGGCCGAGCCGGATTGTTCCAGGCAGTGAAAGAAGGCGTGCGACACGAACGGATTGAACGGCGCCCCTGCGGGAGCGGCGCAGCCGTCCCAGTCTACTGCCGCCAGGTCATCGACCGACGACAGCACATCAATCTGCAACGCGGATGTGGTCATTAACGCGGATGTGGTCATTCGACGCCGAATGCGCGAGGGCTCGATTTGGCATCAAACCACGGCGGGCGGCTCCTGTTCAATCAACTCCGCCGGGCGGGCGCCTTGCTCCTCCGGCCGGAAGCCCTCGAAGATCATCTGGTCGGCCCAGCGCGCGGCGCGGGCGCGGTCCTCGGCGGTGCGCACCGTCCATGTCAGCAGCGGGCAGCCGAACAGGTTGCGCGCCAGCCACGGCGCCGGCGCCGGCAGATCCTTCACCCAGTAGGCGACGAAATGCGGCCGGCTCCGGAAGGCGTGGCGCAGGTAGGTCAGCCGCCGGCGCTGGTCCGACGACAGCGCGCGCCATTCGCCATCGTCATAGCGGCTCTGCGCCACGATGCCGCGCGGCAGTTCCGGCGCCCGCGCGCGCAACTCGCACACCATGGCCGGATCGAACGACATCGCGGCGGCGGGGCCCTTGTACGAGCGCAGCACCTCGACCGTGCGCGCGACCAGCTTGCGGTCGCCGTCGAACCGGCTCTTGAGTTCGAGCACCATCGTGACGCGTCCCGCGACGAGATCGCACAATTCGTCCAGCGTGATGATGCGGTCGGCGGTGTCGCGGAACGGCACCTGCTTGAGTTCGGCCACCGTGAGCGCGCGCAGGTCGCCGTGACCGTCGGTGAGGCGGCCCAGTTCGTCGTCATGATGGACCACGGCGTCGCCGTCGGCGGTCAACTGCAGATCGACCTCGATGGCGAAATCGGCTGCGGCGGCGGCGGCGGCCGAGGAGGGCGTGTTCTCGATGATGCCGCGGGCGCGATCGTGCAGTCCGCGATGGGCGATGGGGCGGGCGGTCAGCCAGTCCGGCGCGCGCATGCGGGCGGCTTCCTCACGTCACCTCGAATATGGCCTCGACTTCGACGGCGGCGTCGAGCGGCAGGGCGGCGACGCCGATGGTGGTGCGGGCATGGCGGCCGCGCTCGCCGAACGCGGCGACCATCAGGTCGGACGCGCCGTTGAGCACCTTGGGTCCGTCGATGAAATCCGGGGCCGAATTGATGAAGCCGCCGAGCCGGACCACGCGCGCCACCTTGTCGAGATTGCCGATGGCGGCCTTGACCTGGGACAAAAGGTTGATGGCGCAGACGCGGGCGGCGAAGTTGCCCTCGTCGACCGTGACCCCGGCGCCGAGCTTGCCCTTGGCGATCAGCTTGCTGTCGGCATCGAAGCACAATTGACCGGAAACGATGAGCAGGTTGCCGGTGAGCACCGAGCCGACGTAATTGGCCACCGGACCGGCCGGCGTATGCAGCGTCACGCCGAGGTCCGCGAGCTTCTTTTCCACCGTGCTGACCATACGAATTTTCCTGTTCCAATATCGCGCGCGCCATCTTTCGCCCATGATGCCTTGGCATGCAAGGTCGAATCCGGCAGGTGCGGATGGCTTGAAATGGAGGTAACGGATGCGCGGACGGGAAGGTTCGGGACTGGTGCGCGGGGTTGCCTGTGGCATTGTCGGTGCCACGCTGGCGACGGCGCTTGGCGCCACGCCGGGTTCCGCGGCGCAGACCGAGGCCGCCATGCCGTTCCTGCCGCATCAGGCGCTTTATGATCTCAGCCTCGTGAAGTCGCGCCGCAGCCCGTCCGTCGACGCGGTGCAGGGGCGCATCGCCTACACCTTCGCCGGCAGCGCCTGCGAGGGCTACACCACGGAATTCCGTCAGGTCTCGCGCATCGAGGCGGGCGAGGGCGAACCCAAGCTCAGCGACCTGCGCTCGATCAGCTGGGAGGATGGCGCCGGCAAGAGCTACCGCTTCCACATCGAGACGCGCATGGACAACGCCATCGCCAAGGTTGTCGACGGCGAGGCCGAGCAGGGCGCCAAGGGCGTCGTGGTGCGGCTCAAGCAGCCGAACAAGAAGACGGTGACGCTCGACGCCAGCACGGTGTTTCCCACCGAACAGGTCAGGCGCATCCTCGCCGCCGCCCGCGCCGGCAAGTCGCTGCTCGAACTCGTCGTCTATGATGGTTCCGACAATGGCGAGAAGCTCTACAACACGCTCGCCGTGATCGGGCCGGCCGTTCCCGGCGACCGCGCCACCGGCAAGCCCGACATCACCGGCGCCGACAGCCGTCTGCACAAGCTGACGCGCTGGCCGGTCACCGTGAGCTATTACGATCGCTCCGAGGAATCCGGCAAGGGCGAGCAAACCCCGGTCTATGCCATGTCGTTCGAGCTGTACGAGAACGGCGTGTCGCGCGCGCTGACCTTCGATTACAACGACTTCGTCGTCGGCGGCGTCATGACCAGGTACGACCCGCAGGCCGCCAAGCCCTGCAAGTAGGCGAAGCCTAATCCTTTCCTGATCGGCGCGAGCCGTCATAGACCAGTCCGCGGATGACGGCGTCGTCGCCGAACTTGCGCTTGAGCGTGTCGATGGCGCGTTCGGCATGCACGGCGCGCTGGTCGATGAGGTCACCGTCGCTCGCGTCGGCGGCCGGGGTAAGCGCGCTGACGCCGACGCCGATGAGGCGGAACGCGGTGCCGTCGGTTTCATGATGCAGGAGGTCGCGCGCCACCGCGAAGATCCGCCCTGCCATCTGGGTCGGCGCGGTGAGTGTCTGGGCGCGGGTGCGCTGCCGGAAATCGGCGGTCTTGAGCTTGAGCGTGACGGTGGCCCCGCTCAGGTCCCCGGCCTTGAGCCGCGACGAGACGTTCTCGCTCAGCCGCCACAGCAGTTTTTCCAGCGCGGCGGCGTCGGCGATGTCATGCTCGAAGGTGGTTTCGTTGGAAATGGATTTGGCGCCGCGTTCGGCGATGACGCGCCGCTCGTCGATGCCGCGCGCCAGCCGCCACAGCCTCTGGCCGTCGGCGCCGAAGGCGCGCATCAGGTCGGTCTGATCGGCGCGCTGCAGGTCGGCGATGGTGCGGTAGCCATGCCGCGCCAGCCGCCCCACGGTGGCCGGGCCGACGCCGTAGATGAAGCCGACCGGCTTGTCGGCGAGAAACGCGCGGGCGTCATCCCGCCCGAGCACGGCGAAGCCGCGCGGCTTGTCGAGGTCGGAGGCGATCTTGGCGAGGAACTTGTTATTCGACAGCCCGACCGACACCGTGATGCCGATGTCGCGCTCGATTGCGGCGGCGAACCGCGCCAGCACCTTGGCCGGGATCATGCCGTGCATGCGCGTGGTGCCGGAGAGATCGAGGAAGGCTTCATCGATCGAGAGCGGCTCGACCAGCGGCGTCAACGTGCGCATGGCGTGACGCACCTCGCGGCCGACGCGGGCGTATTTGGCGATGTCGGGCCGCACCACCACCGCCTCGGGGCACAGCGCGCGCGCCTTGAACATCGGCATGGCCGAGCGGATGCCGTAGGTGCGCGCGATGTAGCAGGCCGCCGCCACCACGCCGCGGCGGCCGCCGCCGACGATCACCGGCCGGTCGGCGAGTTCCGGCCGGTCGCGCTTCTCGATGGTGGCGTAGAACGCGTCGCAGTCGACATGGGCGATGGCGAGCGTCGCCAGCGCGGGGTGGCGCACCAGGCGGGGCGAGCCGCAGCGCGGGCAGCGGCGCGCCTCGCGGGGCGCCTCGTCCAGGCAGTCGCGGCAGAAGCCGTCGCTCACGGCACCTCGCGCTCCCATCGCGGGCCGGCCAGCAGGTCGCGCACGACGCGCACCTGATCGGGCCGCAGTTCCTCGATTTCCGCGAAGGCCGTCACCAGCGCGTCGTCGCGCAGCACAAAGTCCATCACGCCGATGAGGAATTGCGGGTCCCCCGCCGCGGCGCGCAGCGTCTCGGGCCCGATCCCGCTTTCGGCCAGGAAGGCGCCCAGCCGGGCGGGTTCGCCGGCGATGAAGCCGAGTGCTTTTATGGCTACAATTTCAGCAGCTTGCCGCGCGTCCGGACGGGACTTGATCATCGCGAATATTTGCCTTTCCGTAACTTATCCACTCTATTTTAAATCATCATGCCCGAGTCATTCCGGCGTGGCGAAGGGTTTTGCAAGGGCGGACTTGGAAGTTGGATTGGAAGTTGGAGGTGCCGGCGATGACCAAAACGGTCATGATCGTGGAGGATAACGAGCTCAACATGAAGCTCTTCCACGACCTGTTGGAGGCGCACGGCTACCAGACCATCGGCACCCGAAGCGGCATGGATGCGCTGGGACTGGCGCGCCAGCACCGGCCCGACCTGATCCTGATGGACATCCAGCTTCCCGAGGTGTCTGGCCTCGACGTCACGCGGTGGATCAAGGAAGACCCCGAACTGACCACGATCCCGGTGATCGCGGTCACCGCCTTCGCCATGAAGGGCGACGAGGAACGCATCCGTCAGGGCGGCTGCGAAGCCTATCTCTCCAAACCGATCTCGGTCGGCAAGTTCATCGAAACCGTTCGGCGTTTCATCGGTTAGGAGTTGAGGGCATGTCCGCGCGCGTTCTGATCGTCGATGACGTCCCGGCCAATGTGCGGCTTCTGGAAGCACGGCTGTCGGCGGAATATTTCGACGTGGTGACGGCCAGCAACGGCGCGCAGGCGCTTGAGATCTGCGAGCGCGCCGACTGCGACATCGTCCTGCTCGACGTCATGATGCCGGACATGGACGGCTTCGAGGTGTGCCGGCGGCTCAAGACCAATCCCGCGACCCATTTCATCCCGGTGGTGATGGTGACCGCGCTCGACCAGCCGGCCGACCGCGTGCGCGGGCTCGATGCCGGCGCCGACGACTTCCTCACCAAGCCGGTCTCGGACACGGTGCTGATCGCGCGCGTGCGCTCGCTGACCCGGCTCAAGATGATGACCGACGAACTGCGCATGCGGGCGGTGACCTCGCACGAGATCGGCATCCAGGGGCCGGAACGCGAAGCCATCGCCGACAACGGCACCGGCGGGCGGGTTCTCATCGTCGACGACCGCGCTTCGTCCTACGAGCGGTTCGCCCGCGTGCTCAGCGCCGAGCATGCCGTGGATGTCGAGCCCAATCCGGCCGAGGCGCTGTTCCACGCCGCCGAGGGCAACTACGACCTCGTCATCGTCTCGCTGGGGCTTGAGGGCTTCGACGGCCTGCGGCTGTGCAGCCAGGTCCGCTCGCTTGAACGCACCCGCAGCGTGCCGATCCTTGCCATCGCCGACCCCGACGAGAGGGTCCGGCTGCTGCGCGGCCTGGAAATCGGCGTCAACGACTACCTGCTGCGCCCGGTCGACGCCAACGAACTGCTGGCGCGCGCACGCACCCAGGTCCGTCGCCGCCGCTACACCGACCATCTGCGCGACACCATGCAGCTTTCGGTCGAGATGGCGATCACCGATTCGCTCACCGGCCTGCACAACCGCCGCTACATGGAAAGTCACCTCGCCACGCTGACCGAGCAGGCCGCGGCGCGGCGCAAGCCGCTGACGCTGATGATGCTCGACATCGACTACTTCAAGTCGGTCAACGACAGCTATGGCCATGACGCCGGCGACGACGTGCTGCGCGAGTTCGCCACCCGCATCCGCAAGTCGATCCGCGGCATCGATCTGGCCTGCCGGCTCGGCGGCGAGGAGTTCGTCGTGGTGATGCCGGAGACCGACATGGGCATCGCCGCGACGGTTGCCGAACGGCTGCGCCGCTGCATCGCCGGCACGCCATTCCTGATCGGGAATGGCGAGAAGAAGATCGACGTGACGATCTCGATCGGGCTTGCCGCGCTGGGAAGCGCCAATGCCCACGACCTGCTCAAGCGCGCCGATCAGGCGCTCTATCAGGCCAAGCGCGACGGCCGCAATCGCGTCGTGGCGGCGGCGGCCTGAGCCGATCCAGCTTCCCTGTTTGACCTATTCGCGCGCGAACGGCACGCGCACGAACGCCGTATCCGTTCCCCGGTAGGCCAGCGCGGTTGTGATGCGGGCGTGCAGCCTGCGGAACGGCCGCGCCGCTTCGCGCACGATCTTGCGATGGAGCGGCAGCTTCGACTTTCGCGGTTCCCGGTTGGCGAGGAAGGTTGCGTCCTTCTGGATGACGGAACCGATGCGCGCGCGGTCGGCATCGCCCTCATGATGGGCGATCTGGATGCAGACCGCCGGTACCAGCTGATAGACGGCAAACTGCGGAAAGATGCGGTGCGCCGGATCGAACAGCATCAGGTCGACCGGGCCGTCCATCGACGGGAACAGGTCGACCAGCCGGCGCGCGGCGGCGCGCGACACGATGTAGCCGGCGGTGCGCAGGTGCTGGGAATGCAGGCGGTGCAGCGCGAAGGTGTCGCGGGCGGGCTCGGCCGTGGTGGCGAGCGCGACCTTCTGGCCGCTGGTCTCCAGCTTCACGAGGTCGGCGTCGGCCGGGATCCAGGCCGAATCGGCAAGCAGCGCCGCAAGGCGGGGAGACAGCCGGACGTCGTCCTCGAACACCGCGCCATGGGCGGCCGGTCCTGCCGCCACCGCCTGCCAGAAGGCGTAATGGCTGAGCAGGCAGCCGATTTCGCCGGTGAGCCAGCGATGGCCGGGATGCTGGGCGAGAAACGCCGCGGTCTGGTCGGGGGAAAGGCCCGCGCCGTCAACCGCCGCGAGCCGGGAAAAGCCGAGGCCGAGCCGTTCGAAAGTCTCGCGCATCAGCGCCAGACGGTCGGGGCTGCGGTCCAGATTGACGACATGGGCCGGGATCGGAGCGCCGCTCACCCACATCCTCTTGGCTGGAAAAAACAGTTAATCCAGTTGCTTACTTGATCTTGGCTTCGCGGAACTCGACGTGCTTCTTGGCCACCGGGTCGTACTTCTTCTTGACCAGCTTCTCGGTCATGGTGCGCGAGTTCTTCTTGGCGACATAATAGAAGCCGGTGTCGGCGCTCGACACGAGCTTGATCTTGATGGTGACGGCCTTGGCCATGGCATCCTCGCGGGAAGGGCAATAACGAAAGGCGGCCCAAGCTTGCTTGGCCCGCCGGTTGGCCGGCAACCTAGCCAGTCACCCGCCAAAGTCAAGATTTCTGGAGGGATTTCGGAGGGCCGCGAGGCCGCCAATCGCGACCTGCCGCTACAGCCAGTCCCGCCCGAACCGGGCTCCCCGGAACCTGTAGAATGGTACCGGCGCGTCGGGCCGCATGCCATCCTCGATCCGGTCGTTGAGGTCGTGCAGCACCTGCCGGGTGATCGGCGGCAGCTTGCCGGCCAGCGCCTCCTCGATCGGCAGCCAGACCAGTTCCACCAGCTCGGTGTCGGGGCCGATGACGTCGGCGATGCGGTGGGTGATGGCGTCGGCGTCGATGGCGAAGAAGCGGGCGTCGAAGCGGCGCACCACCTTGGGTGGCGTGATCGCCCGCGCCACGAGATTGAGGCGCGACAGGTCGGGCAGGAGGCCGGCATCGGCGAACGTCGCGTGGTGCGTCGTGCTTGCGCCGTTGAAGCGGCCGATGCACAGCCCGGTTTCCTCGTAGGCCTCGCGGATGGCGGCGACGCCGAAAGCGCGGGCGCGGGACGGCGTGATGCGGCCGGGGCCGATCAAGAGCTTCCGCTCCACCAGCGGATTGAAACCGTCGGCGAGCGCCACGCGGCGGTCGCCGGCATCGACGCGCCCGCCGGGAAACACCAGCGCGTTCGGCATGAACACGCTGTGCGGATGGCGGCGTCCGAACAGCACCTTCCAGGGCCGCGCGGTGCGGTCGATCAGGATCAGAGTCGCCGCGTCCCTCGGCGTGATGTTGGGATGCTTCTGCTCGCGGCTGAAGTCGACAAGCGTGATCGGCGGCGCGGTCATGGCGTTTTATTCCCGGGCGCGCCGGCGCGTGTCAAGGCTAGGCGTCATCGCTTCTGTTTCCGTGTCGAAGCGGGACGGCGGCTCCTGCCCTTGAACTTCTCCGTGACGCGGCCACGCTTGCCCTTGTTCTGGCCCTTGCTGGCGCCGGCCTGAAGCCGCACCGGCGTACCCTGCGACAGCATCTCGAAGCGCAGCGCGCCGGCCACCGGGGCGGCCTCGACCAGGCGGACCTCGACGGCATCGCCGAGCCGGTGCATCTCGCCGCTGCGATCGCCGATCATGGCGTGGCGCGCCTCGTCGTAGTGGAAATACTCGGCGCCCAGCGTGCGCGCCGGAATGAAGCCGTCTGCGCCGGTCTCGTTGAGCTTGACGAACAGGCCGGAGCGCGTGACGCCGGCGATGCGCCCCGCGAACGTCGCGCCGATGCGGTCGGCGAGGAAATGCGCGATCAACCGGTCCACGGTTTCGCGCTCGGCGCGCATGGCGCGGCGCTCGGTGGCCGAGATGTTGGCGGCGATCTCGCCCAGCGTGGCGATGCTCTGGTCGTCGGGCAGGGCGCCGTCGCCCAGGTGCAGCGCCCGGATCAGCGCGCGGTGCACGATCAGGTCGGCATAGCGGCGGATCGGCGAGGTGAAATGGGCGTAGCGCCGCAGGTTGAGGCCGAAATGGCCGAAATTCTCGGACGCGTATTCGGCCTGCGCCTGCGCCCGCAGCACCACCTCGTTGACCAGCGGCTCGGCGTCGCGGCCCTTGACCTCGGCGAGGATGCTGTTGAACAGCGCCGGGCGCAGCGCGCCGCTTTTCGCCAGCGGGATGTCGAGCGTCTGCAAGAACTCGCGCAGCGAGGCGATCTTCTCCATCGTCGGCTCGTCGTGGACGCGGTAGATCAGCGGTGAGCGATGCAGCTCCAGCGTCTCGGCTGCCGCGACGTTGGCGAGGATCATGAATTCCTCGATCAGCCGGTGGGCATCCAGCCGTTCCGGGGTGACGACGCGATCCACCGTGCCGTCGGCTTTGAGCATGATCTTGCGCTCGGGCAGGTCGAGGTCGAGCGGCTCGCGGGCATCGCGCGCGCGCTTGAGCGCGGCGTAGGCCGCGTAAAGCGGCCGCAGCACGGGTTCGAGCAGTGGGCCGGTGGTGTCGTCGGGCCGGCCGTCGATGGCTCCTTGCGCCTGCGCGTAGGCGAGTTTCGCCGCCGAGCGCATCAGCACGCGGTGGAAGCTGTGGCCGCGCTTGCGGCCGTCGGCGCCGATCACCATGCGCACCGCGAGCGCGCCGCGCGGCTCGCCGGCCTTGAGCGAGCACAGGTCGTTGGAGATGCGCTCGGGCAGCATCGGCACCACGCGGTCGGGGAAGTAGACCGAATTGCCGCGCGTCACCGCCTCGCGGTCGAGCGCCGAGCCGGAGCGCACGTAGAACGCCACATCCGCGATGGCGACATTGACGATGAAGCCGCCGCGGTTGGCGGGATCGCGGTCGGCTTCGGCGTGCACCGCGTCGTCATGGTCCTTGGCGTCGGGCGGATCGATGGTCACGAGCGGGATGTCGCGCCAGTCTTCCCGGCCCGCCAGCGTCGCCGGCCTGGCGGCGTCGGCCTCGGCGAGCGCGGCGGCGGAAAACACATTGGGGATTTCGTGGGCGTGGATGGCGATCAGGCTGACCGCGCGCTCGCTCTTGAGCGAGCCGAGCCGCTCGCGCACGCGCCCCGATGGCAGGCCGACGCCGCGTCCGCGCAACAGATCGACCGCGATCAGGTCGCCGTCGCGCGCCTCGGCGGCATCGGAGGCGGCGATGGCGATCTCGCGCCCCATCTGCTTCCTGTCGACCGGCACCAGCCGGCCGCCGCCATTGGGCAGCGCGCGGAACACGCCGAGCACGCGGTGGCGGGCGTGCTCGATGACCTTGATGATGCGGCCCTGATGGCGGATCGCTTCGCCTTCTTCGGCGATCTCCTCGACCCGCAGGAGCGCGCGGTCGCCGACGCCGCCTACCGCGCCGGGATGGGCGCGGCGCGAGACCATGACGCGGATTTTCGGCGCCGGGCCGTGTTCGTCCTCGTCCCACTCGGTGGGGACGGCGATCAGTTCGCCGTCGCGGTCGCGCCCGGTGATGTCGGCCATCACCACGGAAGGCAGCCCGCCGGCATGATGCAGTGTGTGGCGGCGCCGCGCCACCACGCCCTCGTCGGAAAGTTCGCGCAGCATGCGCTTGAGCTCGACGCGGTCGGCGTTCCTGAGGCCGAAGGCGCGCGCGATCTCGCGGGTGCCGACCTTGCCGGGCTGGGCGCGGATGAACGTGACGATCTCGTCCCGCGTGGGAAAGGGCCGGGTGTCGCGTCTGTGTCGGGTCACGATGCTTTGCCGGCGGCCTTCTTGGTGGATTTGGCTTTGGCGGGCTTCTTGGCCGTGCTTGTGGATACCTTGGCGGCCGGCGCCTTGCGCGCGGCGGCTTTCTTCGGCGCCGGAGCCTGAGCCGCGTCGCCTGTGGGTTTCTTCGCCGCCTTGGATGTGGCCGTCGCCTTCTTGGCGGGCTTGGCCGGCGCCTTGGCTTTGACTTTCTTGCCGCCGCCCTTGGCGGCGCGGGCCTCGATCAGGCCGACGGCCTCCTCGAGCGTGATCGTCTCCGGCGTCTTGTCGGCGGGCAACGTGGCGTTGACGCCGTTGTGGCTGACATAGGCGCCATAGCGGCCGTTCTTGACGGTGATGACGCCGCCCTGCGTCGGATGCTCGCCGAGCGATTTGCCGGGATCGGCGCCGAAGCGGCGGCGGCCCGGGCCCTTGGCCTGCTTCTCGGCGATCAGGGTGACGGCGCGGTTGATGCCGACGGTGAGCACGTCGTCGCCGGCTTCCAGGCTGGCGTAGGTCTTCTCGTGCTGCACGTAGGGACCGAACCGTCCGATGCCGGCCTTGATGATCTCGCCGGTTTCGGGATGGTGGCCGACCTCGCGCGGCAGCGACAGCAGCCCCAGCGCGACATCGAGCTCGATGTCGCCGGGCGTCATGCCCTTGGGGAGGCTGGCGCGTTTCGGTTTCTCGCCGTCCTTGGCCTCGCCGAGCTGGATGTAGGGGCCGAAGCGGCCGGCGCGCACGGTGACGTCGAGGCCTGTTTCGGGATCGACGCCGAGGCTGCGGGTGGCGCTTTCGCCCTCGCCGCCGGAAGCAAGCGGCCGGGTGTGTCGGCACTCGGGATAGTTCGTGCAGCCGACGAAGGCGCCGAAGCGGCCGATCTTCAGGTTGAGCCGTCCGGTGCCGCAGGTCGGGCACAGCCGCGGATCGCTGCCGTCCTCGCGCGGCGGAAAGATGTGCGGCGCCAGCATTTCGTCGAGCGCGTCGAGCACATGGGTGACGCGCAGGTCCTTGATGTCCTCGACCGCGGCGATGAAGTCGCGCCAGAAGTCGCGCAGCACCTCGCGCCAGGCGATCTCGTTGTTGGAGATGCGGTCGAGCTGCTCCTCGAGCGAGGCGGTGAAGTCGTATTCGACGTAATGGGCGAAGAAGTTCTCGAGGAACGCCACCACGACGCGGCCCTTGTCCTCGGGAACGAGGCGCTTCTTGTCGAGCCGCACATAACTGCGGTCCTTGAGCACCTGCAGGATCGAGGCGTAGGTGGAGGGGCGGCCGATGCCCAGTTCCTCCATGCGCTTGACCAGGGACGCTTCGGAGAAGCGCGGCGGCGGCTCGGTGAAATGCTGCGTGACCGTGAGGTCGCGGCGTTCCAGCGCCTCGCCTTCGCTTATCGCGGGCAGGCGGCGGGTGTCCTCGTCATCGGAATCCTCGTCGCGGCTTTCCTGATAGAGCGTGAGGAAGCCGTCGAACTTGACCACCGTGCCGGTGGCGCGCAGGTCGATGGTGCGGCCGCCGGCGCGGGCGGCGATATCGACGGTGGTGCGTTCGAGCTCGGCCGATTCCATCTGGCTGGCGATGGTGCGCAGCCAGATCAGTTCGTAGAGCTTGGCCTGCTCGGCATCGAGATAGCGGCGCACGTCCTTGGGGCGGCGCGTCAGGTCGGTGGGGCGGATCGCCTCGTGAGCTTCCTGCGCGTTCTTGGCCTTGGTCTGGTACATGCGCGGCGAAGAAGGCACGTAGTCCTTGCCGTAGTCCTTCGCGATGACGTTGCGCGCGCTCGTGATGGCTTCGGGGGCGATCTGCACGCCGTCGGTACGCATATAGGTGATGAGGCCGACGGTTTCGCCGCCGATGTCGGTGCCCTCGTAGAGCCGCTGCGCGAGACGCATGGTGTGGGCCGGCGCGAAGCCGAACTTGCGGCTGGCTTCCTGCTGCAGCGTCGAGGTGGTGAACGGCGCGTAAGGGTGCCGCCGCGCCGGCTTGGCCTCGACCGAGGTGACGCTGTAGGCGGCTGCGAGCAGGGCGGCCTTGAAGGCCTCGGCTTCCGCCCCGGTGCCGATGTCGAGACGCTGGATCTTCTTGCCGTCGGCGCCGACCAGACGCGCCTCGAAGGTGTCGCCGCGCGGCGTCGCAAGCTGCGCCACGATCGACCAGTATTCGCGCGGGACGAACTTCTCGATCTCCAGCTCGCGGTCGCACACCAGCCGCAGCGCCACCGACTGCACGCGCCCCGCCGAGCGCGCGCCCGGCAGTTTGCGCCACAGCACGGGGGAGAGCGTGAAGCCGACCAGATAGTCGAGCGCGCGGCGCGCCATGTAGGCGTCGACCAGCGCGCCGTCGATCTGGCGCGGATGGTTCATCGCTTCCGTCACCGCCTGCTTGGTGATGGCGTTGAACACCACGCGCTCGATGGTCTGATCTTTAAGCGCGCGCTTTTCCCTGAGCACTTCGAGCACGTGCCAGGAGATCGCCTCGCCCTCGCGGTCGGGGTCGGTGGCGAGGATCAGCTTGTCGGCGCCCTTGACCGCCCTGGCGATGTCGCTGAGTCGTTTCGCGGCCTTGGGATCCACCTCCCAGATCATGTGGAAATCGGCGTCCGGATCGACCGATCCGTTCTTGGCGGGCAGGTCGCGGATATGGCCGAATGAGGCCAGCACCTCATAGGAGGGGCCCAGATACTTATTGATCGTCTTGGCCTTTGCGGGCGATTCGACAATGACGATATTCATGCAAACCCAATGGCTTAGCGGTAAATAGGGAAGTGGCGACGGGCCTCTTTGCGGCACCGCATCAGGGCCGAACATGGGTAAAGAAGCCCGGCCTGTCAAATCCGCCCCACCATGCCCGGTCAATATGACCATGCTAAATAGTGGTGAAAATACCAAAGCGTTTACTTCAGGTTGCACTCGCATAAGATGATAATTATATATAATACAACTTAAGAGATCAGCGGCGGCCTCCTGTCATGAAGAGCGTGCGCGGTATCCCGGGGGAGCGAAGCGGCGGCGAGCCGGATCAGGCCTCCGCGGCGTCGCCGTTCGCCTTGCGGCGGCAGGTTTCGCTGGAAACGGCCAGCTATATCGGCGCGATGGCGGGCGAGCTGTCGCAGCTCGCGCGCCGCGACGGGCTTGCAACCGTGAGCTACCTGCTCGACATGGTCCAGCTCGAGGCCGAGCAGGTGGCGCGCGACCGCCTGCTGCGCTGACCTCACCGCAGCGAGATCAGGTTGGCGCCGTGGTGTTCGAGGCGCCCGGCGAGTTCGAGTTCGAGCAGCACCGTGCGCACGATGGCCGGGGAAATCTCCGACAGCCGGATCAGGTCGTCGATGCCGAGCGGCGCCGGTCCGAGCAGCGTGACAATGCGGGCGCGATGACTGTCCTCGGGATCGCGCACGAGGGGCGCGACATTTTCCGGCTCGGCCATCGGCAGCTCGACCGGCTGGCCGAGGATGGGATTGACCGCGTTGATGATGTCGGCGGCCTCGGTGACCAGGATGGCGCCCTGCTTGATCAGGCTGTTGGTGCCGGCGGCGCGCGGATCGATCGGCGAGCCGGGCACGGCGAACACCTCGCGGCCCTGTTCGCCGGCCATGCGCGCCGTGATCAGCGATCCCGAACGATAGGCGGCCTCGACCACCACGACGCCGAGCGCGGCGCCGGAAATGAGCCGGTTGCGGCGGGGGAAGTCGCGGCCGCGCGGGCTGTGCTCCAGCGGCATTTCCGAGATCGCCGCGCCGCCGGCGTCCAGAATGGCGCGCATCAGCGGCTCGTGCTCGGGCGGGTAGAGGCGGGCGTGGCCGCCGGCCAGCACGGCGATGGTGCCGGCGGCAAGGCTTGCCCTGTGCGCGGCGGCGTCGATGCCGCGCGCCAGTCCCGAGATGATGACGAAGCCGGCCTCGCCGAGTTCGCGGCTGATCTGCTCGGCGAATTTCAGGCCGGCGCCGGAGGCGTTGCGCGATCCCACCACGGCGATGGCGCTGTTCATCAGCGTCGCCGCGCCGCCGCGCACCGCAAGCAGCGGCGGGGCGTCATCGATCATGGCCAGCCGCGGCGGATAGCCGGGCTCGCCGGACGTGACGAAACTGACGCCCAGACGCTGCGACAGCGCGATCTCGCGCATCGCCTCGTCGCGGCTCATGATGCGTCCCGGCCGCATCGCGCCGCCGCGCCGCGCCAGTTCCGGCAGCGCATCGAGCGCGGCGCGGGCGCCGCCGAGATGATTGATCAAGGTGCGGAAGGTGCGCGGACCGACGCGCTCGCTGCGGATCAGGCGCAGCCAGTCGATGCGCTGCTCGTCGCTCAGACGCGGTGTGTCGGTGCCGGATTGGTTCAACGCGAGTTTTCCGTCGGGCTGGGGCAGCATCGCCCAACTTCGGCGGCGCCACAACCCTCGCGGGAATACCGATGGATTAAAATGCGGATGCGGCGCGCTGGCAGCAGGCTCGCGTCGATCAGATCAAGGGTGAATCCGTCCAGGACTTACTTCTTGGCGCCGATGCGGCCCTCGCTGCCGCTCATGAGGCGGGCGATGTTGTCGCGGTGCTTGATCCACAGCAGCACCGTCATGCCGGCCAGCGCCAGCGCCAGCGTGGCATCGCCCCGCCACCACACGAACAACGGAGTGAGCAGGCTCGCCACCAGCGCGGAGAGCGAGGAATAGCGCGTCAGCGCCGCGACCACGAGCCACACCGCGCAGAACGCCAACGCCGCGGGCCATGCCAGACCGAGCGCGACGCCGATATAGGTGGCGACGCCCTTGCCGCCCTTGAACTGCAGCCACAGCGGGAACATGTGGCCGAGGAACGCGCCCAGGCCCGCCGCCAGCGCCGGTTCGCGGCCATACAGCAGGCCGGTGATCAGCACGGCGATGGTGCCCTTGAGCATGTCGCTGACGAGCGTTGCCGCCGCCAGTCCCTTGCGCCCGGTGCGCAGCACGTTGGTGGCGCCGATGTTGCCCGAGCCGATCGAGCGCAGGTCGGCGGTGCCGGCGAGCCGGGTGAAGATCAGCCCGAACGGGATGGCGCCGAGCAGGTAGCCGAACACGAACGAGACCGGGACGATGATGGATGACATTTTTGCGCCCCTCACGCGGCCGGCTGCGCCGCGTGCTCGAACACGGTGCGGCCGCCGACGATGGTGCGCGCGGCGCGCCCCGTGAAGCGCGCCTCGTCGAACGGCGTGTTCTTGCACTTCGACCTGAGGTCGATGGGATCGAGCACCCACGGCGTGTCCATGTCGATGACCACGATGTCGGCGGGCGCGCCGGCGCGCAAGGTTCCGCCGGGCAGGCCGAGCAGTTCGGCCGGCCGTGTCGACATGGCGCGGATCAGCGCCGGCAGGCCGATCTCGTTGCCGTGGACGAGGCGAAGGCCCGCCGCCAGCATGGTTTCGAGGCCGACGGCACCGGGCGCGGCCTCGGCGAACGGCAGACGCTTGGTTTCGACGTCCTGCGGATTGTGGTCGGACACCACCACGTCGATCAGCCCGGAGGCCACGGCCGCGATCACCGCCATGCGGTCGCCCTCGGTGCGCAGCGGCGGCGCGAGCTTGAGGTAAGTGCGGTAGGGGCCGACGTCGGTTTCGTTGAGGGTAATGTGGTTGATCGAGGCCGACGCGGTGACGGCGTGACCGGCCTCGCGCGCCTTGCGCAGGATGTCGAGCGACTGGGCGCACGACAGCGCCGCCGCGTGGTAGCGTCCGCCGGTCAGCGCGACCAGGCGCATGTCGCGCTCCAGCATGACGGCTTCCGCCGCGGTCGGCACGCCGTGCAGGCCGAGCCGCGCGGCGAATTCGCCCTCGTTCATGACGCCTTCGCCGACCAGGTTGACGTCCTCGGTGTAGTGCACGATCAGCGCATCGAAATCGCGCGCGTAGGTCAGCGCGCGGCGCATCACCTGGGCGTTCATCACGCTTTTGTCGGCGTCGGTGAAGGCGACGGCGCCGGCGGCCTTCAGAAGCCCGATCTCGGTCATCTCCTCGCCGGCCAGTCCCTTGGTGAGCGCCGCCATGGGATGGATGTTGACGATCGCGGTGTCGCGCGCGCGCCGCAGCAGGAAATCGACGGTGGCCGAATTGTCGATGGCCGGATTGGTGTCGGGCTGGCAGATCACGGTGGTGATGCCGCCGGCCGCCGCCGCCTGGCTGGCCGAGGCCAGGCTCTCGCGATGGCTCGCGCCGGGCTCGCCGATGAAGGCTCGCATGTCGACCAGGCCGGGCGCCACCACCATGCCGTTGCAGTTGATGATCTCGGTGCCCTCGGGAACGCCGGCGGCGCCGATGCCGCGCCGCGCCTCGCGGATCACGCCGTCGGCGATCAGCACGTCGCCGGGGCCGTCGAGATCGCGCGAGGGATCGATCAGGCGGGCGTTGGCGAGCAGCAGGGGGCGGCGTTCGGTCAGCATGATCTCACGCGTTGGGCAGGTTGCGGGCCAGCGCCTCGAGCACCGCCATGCGTACGGCGACGCCCATCTCGACCTGTTCGCGGATCAGCGATTGCGCGCCGTCGGCGACTGAGGAGTCGATCTCGACGCCGCGGTTCATCGGCCCCGGATGCATCACCAGCGCGTCGGGCTTGGCGTAGGCGAGCTTCTTCTGGTCGAGTCCGTAATAATAGAAGTATTCCTGGCTCGACGGCACGAACGAGCCGTTCATGCGCTCGCGCTGCAATCTGAGCATCATCACGATGTCGGCGCCGTTCAGTCCCTCGCGCATGTCGCGGGTGACCCCCACGCCCATGTGCTCGATGCCGGGCGGCAACAGGGTCGAGGGCGCCACCACGCGCACCCGCGCGCCCATGGTGGTGAGCAGGATGATGTTGGAGCGTGCCACGCGCGAGTGCAGCACGTCGCCGCAGATGGCGATGGTCAGCCCTTCGAGCCGGTTCTTGTTGCGGCGGATGGTGAGCGCGTCGAGCAGCGCCTGGGTCGGATGCTCGTGGGCGCCGTCGCCGGCGTTGATGACCGAGCCGTCGACTTTTCGCGCCAGCAGTTCCACCGCGCCGGAAGCGTGATGGCGCATCACCAGGATGTCGGGATGCATGGCGTTGAGGGTGACCGCGGTGTCGATCAGCGTCTCGCCCTTGCGCATCGAGGACGAGGCCACCGACATGTTCATGACGTCGGCGCCGAGCCGCTTGCCGGCGATCTCGAACGAGGATTGCGTGCGGGTCGAGGCTTCGAAGAACAGGTTGATCTGGGTGCGGCCGCGCAGCGTGGTGCGCTTCTTCTCGACCTGGCGGTTGAGGTCGACGAATTCCTCGGCAAGATCGAGCAGGCCGGTGATGTCGCTCTTGGATAGTCCTTCGATGCCCAACAGGTGCCGGTGGGCGAGGACGAACGACGATTTCGGTTCAGGGGTCATTAAAGTCGGTTCTATAGGCGGTTGGACAACCCCCGGCAAGCATTGAAATCAGGACCGCGGAAACTTTCCCCCACTGTGTTAGGATCATGGCTGGCAAGGTTAATCCCGCAAGATCAGGAGATCCACGCCATGCCGTCCGGATTGGACGCCCGCGAGGCCAGCGCCGGTCCCGAGCCGCTTTCCACCCACGAGGTGTTCAACCAGCCGCCGCCGTTCGAGGACGTCGACCTGTTTGCGCTCGATGCGCCGCTTGGCGAGACGGTCAAGGCCAACGGCGCGGGCGCGGCGGCGGCGGAACTCGCCGCCTTCGGCCGCTCATGGGGCACGGCGGCGATGTTCGAGCGCGGGCGGCTCGCCAACCGCCATGCCCCCGAGCTTGCGACGTTCGATGCGCGCGGGTTTCGCCGCGACACCGTGGAATTCCATCCGGCGTATCACGACCTGATGACCGCCAGCATGGCCGCCTCCCTGCACAACGCGACATGGACGAAAGAGGGGGCGCGCGCGCCGGCTCCGGCCGAGGTCGTGCGGGCCGCCAAATTCTACATGGCGGCGCAGGTCGAAACCGGCCATCTGTGTCCGATCACCATGACGCGGGCGGCGGTCGCGGCGCTTGGCGCCGAACCCGCCGTGCTCGGCGCGCTGATGCCGAAACTTTCCTCGACGACTTACGATCCGGCGTTCTGGCCGATCGGCGCGAAGCGCTCCATCACGCTCGGCATGGGCATGACCGAGAAGCAGGGCGGCACCGACGTGCGCGCCAACACCACGGCCGCGCGTCGCGACGGCGCGGCCTACCGCATTACCGGGCACAAATGGTTCATGTCGGCGCCGATGTGCGACGCCTTCCTGGTGCTGGCGCAGGCCGGGGCAGGGCTGACGTGCTTCCTGATGCCGCGTTTCGCACCCGACGGCAGCGTCAACGGGCTGCGGTTCCAACGCCTCAAGGACAAGCTCGGCAACCGTTCCAACGCCTCCGCCGAGGTCGAATTCGCCGAGGCCTACGCGCTGCGCGTCGGCGAGGAGGGGCGCGGCGTGCGCACCATCATCGAGATGGTGCAGCTCACGCGGCTCGATTGCGCCATCGCCTCCGCCGGGCTGATGCGGATGGCGTTGGCGCAGGCGCTCCATCACGCGCGCCACCGCAGCGTGTTCCAGAAGCGCCTTTCCGATCATCCCCTGATGCGCGCGGTGCTGGCCGATCTCGCGCTCACCGCCGAGGGCGCGGTCGCGGTGGTGATGCGGCTGGCGCGCGCGTTCGATCATGCCGCCGCCGATCGCGGCGAGGCGGCGCGCATGCGGCTCCTGACGCCGGCGATCAAGTGCTGGGTGTGCAAGGGCGCGCCGGCGTTCGCCTACGAGGCGATGGAGTGCATGGGCGGCAACGGCTACGTCGAGGACAGCCTCATGGCGCGGCTGTACCGCGAGGCGCCGGTCAACGCCATCTGGGAGGGCTCGGGCAACGTGATGTGCCTCGACGTGCTGCGGGCGATGATGAAGGATGCCGACGCCGCTCAGGCTTTGCTGCGCGAACTCACCGGCGAGGCGCACGGACTTCCCGGCGTCGAGGCGGCGGCGGCGCGGCTCGCGGGCCTCTTGCGCCGGCCCGACGCCGAGGCCGTGAGCCGGCTCGCGGTCGAACACCTGGCGCTGATCGCGGTGGCCGCCGCGCTCAACGGGATTTCGCCGGCCTCGGCCGAGCTGTTCGCCCGCACCCGGCTGGCCGGGCCGCGCGGCGCCAGCTTCGGCGCGCAGGACGTGGAGGCCGCGGGCGTGGAACTGCTGCTGACGCGGGCGCTGCCGTCGTTCTAGGTCAGGCGCCGGCGAGATTGCGCAGGCGGTCGAGCGCGCCCTGCAGAATGAAGATCGCGGCATGCTCGTCGATGACGCGGGCGCGGTTGGCGCGGCTGACATCGGCGGCGATCAGCTCGCGCTCGACCGCGGCGGTGGACAGGCGTTCGTCCCACAACCCGATGGCACGGTCGGTCAGCTTGGCGAAATTGCGGGCGAAAGCACGGGCCGACTGGGCGCTCGGGCCTTCCGAGCCGTCCATGTTGACCGGCAGGCCGAGCACGAAGCCGACCACGTCCCGCTCGGCCGCAAGCCGCATCAGCCGGTTGGCGTCGGCGGTGAAGGCCTTGCGCCAGACGGTTTCGACGCCGGTGGCAAGCCGGCGGTCGGGATCGGACACCGCGACGCCGATGGTCTTGGTGCCGAGATCGAGACCGAGCAGGGCGCCGCGCGCCGGCCAGTGGGCGGCGGCCTCGATCAGGGGAAGAATGTGTGTCCGCATCGCAATTGCCTTACCACGCGCGCTGCAATTCATGCAAAGCGGGAGGATATGCGCGGCGCGAGGCGAGCTTTCGGCCCGACACGGTTGTCAGATGGCCACGGATCGGCAATATGGCGCGTCATCGGAAGGATAAAGCATCATGTGGCCGGATCGACGACTGCTCGACCTCATCGGCATCGAAACACCTATCGTGCAGGCGCCGATGGCCAACGTGCCGTATGCGGATCTGGTGATCGGCGCGTGCGAGGGCGGCGCGCTGGGTTCGCTGGCCTGCGCCATGCTCTCGCCCGAGAAGGCGCGCGAGCAGATGCTCGTCATCCGCCAGCGCACCAGTGCGCCGGTCAACATGAATTTCTTCTGCCACGAGCCGGCCGCGCCCGACGCGGACCGCGAGGCGGCGTGGCGGATGCGGCTCGCGCCCTATTACCGCGACCTTGGCCTCGATCTCGAGGCGACGGTGCCGGCGGCCAACCGCGCGCCGTTCGATGCCGCGATGTGCGCGGTGGTCGAGGAGGTGAAGCCGGAGGTCGTCAGCTTCCATTTCGGCCTGCCGCAGCCGGCGCTGCTGGAACGGGTGAAGGCGGTCGGCAGCACCGTGATGGCGTGCGCCACCACGGTGCAGGAAGCGGTCTGGCTGGAGCAGCACGGCGCCGACGTGGTGATCGCGCAAGGGTCCGAGGCCGGCGGCCATCGCGGGATGTTCCTGACGCAGAATCTCGCCACCCAGGCCGGCACCTTCGCGCTGGTGCCGCAGGTGGTGGACGCGGTCGGCGTGCCGGTGGTGGCGGCGGGCGGCATCGCCGACGGCCGCGGCATCGCGGCGGCGCTGGCGCTGGGCGCGGCCGGAGCGGTGGTCGGCACCGCGTATCTTTCATGCCCCGAGGCCAGGCTATCGCCTCTTTATCTTGAGGCGCTGGCGAAAGCCGACGATCAGGCCACCGTCATCACCAATGTCATAACCGGGCGGCCGGCGCGCGGCATCGCCAACCGGGTAATCCGCGAGGTCGGGCCGATCGCGCCGGAGGCACCGGCGTTTCCCCATGCGGTCACGGCCCTGATACCGCTGCGCGCCGCCGCCGAGGCCCGTGGCCGCGACGACTTCACTCCGCTGTGGGCAGGACAGGCGGCGGCGCTGTCGCGCATCATGCCGGCGGCGGACCTCACCCGGCACCTTGCCGCCGCCGCGGCCGAGCGGCTGACCCAATTGGCCGGGAAATAAGGCAAGCCCGGTCGCGGGTTGCGGCGCAAAAGCCCGGTCTGCTATACGGCGCGACACTATAATAAGACCCCCGCGCTGCCTCGATCCCCCGCCGCCCCGCCGGCAGGCAGCCGAAAGGATCCCGTCATGTCGGTCGATACCGCCACCGTTCGCAAGATCGCCCATCTCGCCCGCATCGCGGTCAAGGATGACGAGGTCGCCCACCTGCAGGGCGAACTCAACGCCATTCTCGCCTTCGTCGAGCACCTGTCGGAAGTCGATGTCGCCGGCGTCGAGCCGATGACCTCGGTGACGCCGATGGCGATGAAGAAGCGCGCCGATGTCGTCAATGACGGCGAGATCGCCGACGCCGTGGTGGCCAACGCGCCGGCCATCGAAGATCATTTCTTCCTGGTGCCCAAGGTCGTTGAATAACAGGGAGGGCTGCCATGTGCCTGCTCTGCTCCGACGAGGCGGTCTACCGCGCCTACATGCTCTATCTCGACGAAATGGAGCGCGGGGGCGAGCAAGCCGATCCCGAGCAGGCGATGATCATGGCGCTCAAGATGGTCGAGACCGAGCAGGAAAAGGCGCAGGCCGACCTGACCAGGAAGAATCCGCACAATCCGTTTATCTGTGACCCGGTTGACGAATGACTGACCTGACGAAACTGACCCTCACCGAGGCCCGTGACGGCCTTGCGAAGAAGTCCTTCAGCGCGCTTGAACTGACGGACGCGCATCTGGCCGCCATCGAGGCCGCGCGCGCGCTCAACGCCTATGTGCTGGAGACGCCCGATCAGGCCCGCGCCATGGCGCGGGCGGCCGACGAAAGGCTCGCCAAGGGCGCGGGCGGTCCGCTCGAAGGCATTCCGCTCGGCGTCAAGGACATGTTCGCGACCAGGGGCGTGCGCACCACGGCCTGCGCGAGGATCCTGTCCAACTTCGTGCCGCCCTATGAATCGACGGTGACCTCGCAGCTCTGGCGCGACGGCGCGGTGATGCTCGGCAAGCTCAACAACGACGAGTTCGCCATGGGCTCGTCGAACGAGACCTCGGCGTTCGGCCCGGTGGTGTCGCCGTGGCGCAGAAGGATCGAAAAGAAAATTCTTAGCGAGAGCAGGGGCCCCTCTAAGGACGTTGCCGGACCTGATTTGGTCTGGAAAGGCATGAAAACTTCAGAGGAAGAAATTTACGATACCGCCAAGCTCGTTCCCGGCGGCTCGTCGGGCGGCTCGGCGGCGGCGGTGGCGGCGAATCTGTGCCTGGGCGCGACCGGCACCGATACCGGCGGCTCGATCCGCCAGCCGGCGGCGTTCACCGGCACCGTCGGCATCAAGCCGACCTATGGGCGCTGCTCGCGCTGGGGCATCGTCGCGTTCGCGTCCTCGCTCGATCAGGCCGGACCGTTCGCGCGCACGGTCGAGGACGCCGCGATCCTCTTGCGTTCGATGGCCGGACACGACCCCAAGGACACCACCTCGGTCGATCGCGCGGTGCCGGACTATGCGGCGGCGGTCGGCAAGTCCGTCAAGGGCATGAAGATCGGCATTCCGAAGGAATACCGCGTCGACGGCATGTCGGCGGAAATCGAGAAGTTGTGGGGCGAGGGGGCGGCAATGCTCAAGGCGGCGGGCGCCGAACTGGTCGAGGTGTCGCTGCCGCACACCAAATACGCGCTGCCGGCCTATTACATCGTCGCGCCGGCCGAGGCCTCCTCCAATCTCGCCCGCTACGACGGCGTGCGCTACGGCGTGCGCGTGCCGGGCCGCGACATCGTGGAGATGTACGAGAAGACCCGCGCCGAGGGCTTCGGCCCCGAGGTGCGCCGCCGCATCATGATCGGCACCTACGTGCTCTCGGCCGGCTATTACGATGCCTATTATCTGCGCGCCCAGCAGGTGCGCACCCTGATCAGGAAGGACTTCGAGGATTGCTTCGCCAACGGCGTCAGTGCGATCCTGACGCCGGCGACGCCGTCGGCGGCGTTCGGCATCGGCGAGAAGACCTCCGAGGATCCGGTCGAGATGTATCTCAACGACGTGTTCACGGTGACGGTGAACATGGCCGGGCTGCCGGGCCTTGCCGTGCCCGCGGGGCGCGACAGCCAGGGACTGCCGCTCGGCCTGCAGCTGATCGGCCGTCCGTTCGACGAGGAGACGCTGTTTACGCTCGGCGGCGTCATCGAACAGACGGCTGGGCGCTTTACGCCGCAACGCTGGTGGTGACGGCGGCGCCGTCATCCCGCGAGCGCGACTTGCATGAAGTGAAATTCAAACCTGTTTTCGGTCCGAACCCCATGAACGCACCCGTCAGATCCGCCAAACTCATCAAGGGCGCCACCGGCGACTGGGAAGTCGTCGTCGGCATCGAGGTCCACGCCCAGGTGACGTCGAACGCCAAGCTGTTCTCCGGCGCCTCGACCGTGTTCGGCGGCGAGCCCAACGCCCACGTCTCGCTGGTCGACGCCGCCATGCCCGGCATGCTGCCGGTCATCAACGAGGAATGCGTGCGGCAGGCGGTGCGCACCGGGCTCGGCCTCAAGGCGCAGATCAACCTGCGCTCGGTGTTCGACCGCAAGAACTATTTCTATCCCGACCTGCCGCAGGGCTATCAGATCAGCCAGTACAAGAGCCCGATCGTGGGCGAGGGCGAGGTCATCGTCGACCTCGCGGACGGCACCAGCTTCACGGTCGGCATCGAGCGCCTGCATCTCGAACAGGATGCCGGCAAGTCGCTGCACGACCAGCACCCCTCGATGTCGTTCGTCGACCTCAACCGCTCCGGCGTGGCGCTGATGGAGATCGTCTCCAAGCCCGACCTGCGCTCGGCCGACGAGGCGCGCGCCTACGTCACCAAGCTGCGCACCATCCTGCGCTACCTCGGCACCTGCGACGGCGACATGGAGAAGGGCAACCTGCGCGCCGACGTCAACGTGTCGGTGCGCAAGCCCGGCCAGCCGCTCGGTACCCGCTGCGAGATCAAGAACGTCAACTCGATCCGCTTCATCGGCCAGGCCATCGAGACCGAGGCGCGGCGCCAGATCGGCATCCTCGAGGACGGCGGCCGCATCGACCAGGAGACGCGGCTGTTCGACCCGGTCAAGGGCGAGACGCGCTCGATGCGCTCCAAGGAAGAGGCGCACGACTACCGCTACTTCCCCGATCCCGACCTGTTGCCGCTGGAATTCGACCAGGCCTTCGTCGACGGCCTCAAGGGCCACCTGCCGGAATTGCCCGACGAGAAGAAGGCGCGCTTCATCAAGGAGCTCGGCCTGACCGCCTATGACGCCAGCGTGCTGGTGAGCGAGCGCGAGAGCGCCGATTTCTTCGAGCAGGTGCTGGCCATGGACGGCGGCGGCCGCCGCGACGGCAAGCTCGCCGCCAACTGGGTCATCAACGAGCTGTTCGGCCGCCTCAACAAGGAAGGCAGGGACATCGCCGCCTCGCCGGTGTCGGCCGGCCAGCTCGGCGCCATCGTCGACCTGATCGGCGAGGGCGTGATCTCCGGCAAGATCGCCAAGGATCTGTTCGAGATCGTGTGGTCGGAGGGCGGCGATCCGCGCGCCATCGTTGAAAGCCGCGGCATGAAGCAGGTCACAGACCTCTCCGCCATCGAGAAGGTGGTGGACGACATCGTTGCCGCCAATCCCGACAAGGTGGCGCAGGCCAAGGCCAAGCCGACCATGATCGGCTGGTTCGTTGGCCAGGTGATGAAGTCGTCGGGCGGCAAGGCCAACCCGCAGGCCGTCAACGATCTGCTCAAGGCCAAGCTCGGTCTTTGACGACGACGCGCTTCGCGCGCGTGCTGCGGCGCGAAAAATTGCTTCGGTCGCGCGTGAAAATTCCGCCGCGAGTTGTCTCGCGGGCGGCCGATGCCGGCATCGCGATGACGCCGCGGCTTGCGAATCGGGCAGCGCAAAGGTGCCGCTGACAACACCTGTTCGTGCATGGATCGCCGCTCTCAGGCCGCGCAGCTGAAAATTTTTTTGTTGCCAAAGTTTACGACTCAGGGGTCGCGCAAGCGATTTTTCTGCCGGACACGCGACGGCCGCGCGCCGGCGATGCGAACGCTCCGTCGCCGATGCGATTCGAATAATCATTGCACGCCAGCGCTAACTTTGATGTCCGGCACATCAGGCGCGCATTCGCGCGCGCAACGCGCATGCTGCCGCGCCGGCGTTTGAGCGTGCCGTGCCGACGCATCGCGCGCCGAAGCGCGAAAGCGCGTGTCAACACTTCTTTAAGCAGGGCAGTGTTTTTTTCGTGGTGTTGTAGTAATCGAATTGAAGTGCATCTCGATTCGCGAGGGCACTGAAGCGATTGCGCCATCTCACTTACTCAGGAGGGCAACATGGCGAAGAAGGCAAAGAAGGCGAAGAAGGCGGTGAAGAAGACCGCGAAGAAGGCCGCGAAGAAAACCCGCAAGGCCGCGAAGAAGAAGTAAGGTTGCAAAACGTCGGTGCGCCCGCCGGCATCTCGATGCCGGCGAAGCAGGCACCGGCGCCGTCACTTGAGCCGCGTGGTTGATTGCCACACAAAGGGAACAACCCGCGGCGCAGGTCGATGTAAGAGGGTGTCGGCGAGACTTCAGGCCAGCGCCGGTTCGTTCACTGTACAGGCGGCATCTTCATCGGGTGCCGCTTGCGTGGGCCGAAAGCCGGCGAAGAGGGGCGAGGCTCTTTAAATCCTCGCCATCGGCGGATCGGCGCTGCAGCGATCTCTGCGGCTGATCGTCTCCGCACTTTCCCGCAAGGCTGCCAGCAGCCGCGGTGGGTTTGATCCTGAAGTGGTCGCCGACACCCTCGTTTTCGGTTTTACGTTTTTCCAATTCACGGTTTCGAGTTTTGTCCGACCGGCCGCAATGGCGCGCGAAACCGGCGAAGGCCGTTGCTTCGCCGGCTGGATTTTTCCAGCGCGCGTGACCGGATGGAGCGATAAGGCCGAGCCGATCCGGCTCAGGTCTTGAGGCAGGTGCGGAGGAATTTCTGGTAGGCTTCCTTGCCGGAAACGCCCTTGGCCTTCTTCTCCGCCTGCCACTTGGCGCCGCAATCCTTCATCTTCTGCTGCTGCGGCGTGAGCGTCTTGGCCTTGGTCTCGGCCTTTTCGTCGCCGGCCTTGGTCGATTTCTTGTCCGGCTTCTCGGATTTGGCCTTCTCGGTCGCCTGGGCGAAAGCCGGCGGGGCGGCCTGCGCCACCATCAGCGCGCCGGCCAGCAGGGCGGCCAGCATGGTCTTGGCGGATATCCTGGACATCGGTCGGTCTCCATCGCGGGACAGATTTGAATGCGACGCCGCGGGCCACGCGTCGACCGGCGGCGCGCCATCCTAAGCACGATCCTGAAATGTGGAAACCGGTTTCCGCTCCCGTCATGGCTTGGCGGGATTCATCTTGACCCGGCAATCCATCTTCCTTCCGGCGCATCAGTTGGATGCCCGGGTCGAGCCCGGGCATGACGAAGGGAGAGGCATTGCCGGCCCCTGACCTCTCCCACACCGTCATTGCCGCGCTTGTCCTCTCGCTCGTCATTGTCGCGCTTGACCATCCCACGCCGTCATTGCCGGGCCTGACCCGGCAATCCATCTTGCTTCCGGAGGCAAGTCAGCTGGATGCCCGGGTCGAGCCGGGCATGACAGGGAGAGGCCGCTTTTTCCGTGATGGTTATCGGTTCGGCAAGGGCTTCGGTAAACGTTCCTGCAACGAGTTAATAAAACCGCTGCGGCGTGGGCGTTTCTTCAATCGTTGTGGGTTCGTTGTCGCGCGCCCGTTCACCTTCGATTCATCGCGATGCTTAAACTGCTGTTCAAATCTGGCGCGTCATCATGGCTTCACAACACCGGCGAAAAAAACAGCCGGCACGGGGAAAGCGTCGCGCGGGGAATATCCGGACAGGAGCCGCGCTCGGTGGATTTAAAGAGGAGTTCTCGACGATGACGATGCTGGCAACGATCGACAAGACCGGCGCGGCCGCCGCGGAAGCGAGCGCCAGCGCCGACGTGCTGTTCGACCTGGGGCTGATGTCCGCGGCCGGGCGCGCCGGCGGCATCGACCTCATCGCCGCGCACAAGTGGTTCAACCTCGCGGCCATGCGCGGCCATCGCGAGGCCGTGGCGCAGCGCCGCGACATCGCCACGCTGATGTCGGATGTGGAAATTGCGCTGGCGCAACGCGAGGCGCGCGCCTGGCTCACCGCGCACTGACCGGGGAAGGGCCGCCGGACGGCACCACGCCGCAGGTTTTCGCTGCGCATCGGCTTGCGGCGGGCTTTCGGGTCAGGCATACCGGCGCTACCGGAGACGTGGCCGAGTGGCTGAAGGCGGCGGTTTGCTAAACCGTTATACGCTCTCAAGGCGTATCGAGGGTTCGAATCCCTCCGTCTCCGCCATTAACCCCGCGTGAGCGGGGTTTTTTAATGGCGAGGAGGGGTGCCCCTTGCCGGGCTTGACCCTTCCCACGCGTCATTGCCGGGCTTGACCTATCCGCCCGTCATTGCCGGCCATGATCCCTCCCACTCGTCATTGCCGGGCGTGACCCGGCAATCCATCTTGCCTCTGGAAGCGTCAGCTGGATGCCCGGATCAAGTCCGGGCATGACGGGAGAGAGGCATTACCGGCCCTGACCCCTCCCACCCGTCATTGCCGGGCTTGACCCGGCAATCCATCTTGCTTCCTCTCCCCCTCGTCATTGCCGGGCGTGACCCGGCAATCCATCTTCCTGCCCACCCGCGTCAGGTCCGATTCGCCCCCCGCATGGCCTATCACCGCCCTTCGCCCGCAATCCCCCGCGCCTCCCACGATCCCCGCCGCGCCCGCCCGATATTTACCATTTCATCCGGCGGATATAAAATACACAAACGAATCCAACCACTTGCCCCCTTAAATTCGGCATTTCACTGCGTGTTTTTTTTGCAACAGTCGGCGAGAAACGGCCTCGACGCGCTCTTGAACGGCCGCTCTTTGATTGCCTGTGCGGGAGGTATCGGTCATGTTCGGCGTGCGACGGAGGGGGGCATCCCGAGGTCGTCCCACACGTTTGATGAAGCCGGTATTGGACCGATTTTCGCAGGCGGGTGGTTTCCGGGACTAGGGAACCTTTCCTTGGGTGCGACCGCACCCGGCGAAGCCGGAACCCTCCCACTAGAGCAACACTTGGAGGTTACAAATGAAGATGGTTAAGAGCCTTCTCCTCGGCTCCGCGGCGGGTCTCGTCGCCATTGCTGGGGCCCAGGCGGCCGATCTTCCCGTCAAGGCCAAAGCGGTCGAGTACGTGAAGGTCTGCTCGCTGTACGGCGCCGGCTTTTATTAC
>SCUB01000007.1 GCA_004297465.1 Xanthobacteraceae bacterium
CTGGAGCGCGGCGGTCACCGGCGGCAAGCTGACGATCACCTCGACCTCGGGCGCCGATCTCACCGTCGCCGGCAGCTCGGGCGTTCTGACCGCGTTCGGCCTCACCGCCGGCACGCAGTCGGCCACCGCGACCGTGAACACCGCCAATGCCACCCGCACCAGCCTCGAGTCGGACTTCAACAACATTCTGACCCAGATCGACCAGCTCGCGAAGGACTCGTCCTACAACGGCGTCAATCTGCTCAACGGCGACACCCTCAAGGTGATGTTCAACGAGAGCGGCACCAGTTCGCTGACCATCGCGGGCGCGACGCTGGATTCGGCCGGCCTCGGCCTGACGGCGGCTTCGACCAACGACTTCCAGGTCAACACCAAGGTCGACGCCCAGATCGCGCGTCTCAACACCGCGCTCAACACGCTGCGCACGCAGGGCGCGACCTACGGATCGACCCTGACCGTGATCCAGACCCGCCAGGACTTCACCAAGAACCTGATCAACACGCTGCAGACCGGTTCGGACCAGCTCGTGCTGGCCGACACCAACGAGGAAGGCGCCAACATGCTGGCGTTGCAGACCCGCCAGCAGCTTTCGACCACGGCGCTGTCGCTGGCCAACCAGGCCAACCAGGCGGTGCTCAAGCTGTTCGGCTAATCGGCCGGCCAACGATTTCGCACAACGACCAGGAGCGCGATCCGAAAAGCCGGATCGCGCTCCAACTTTTTTACTGCCGGCGACGGCGCGCGCCGGGCCCCGCAAAGCCCGTCGTTTACTCTTCGTTAAGCACGTTGGGCAAGGATCGGCGGGCGATCCCCCTTCACCCGATCCCGGCGAGGACTGGCCATGGCGCTGAAAGTCGAACTCAAGCCGCATGAGCGCATCATCATCGGCAACTGCGTCATCACCAATACCGACCAGCGCGCCCGCCTGCTGATCGAGGGCGAGCGCACGCCGATCCTGCGCGAAAAGGACATCCTCACCGCGACCACCGCCGACACGCCCTGCAAGCGCATCTATCTCGCCGTGCAACTGATGTACACGTCGGCCGAGCCGCAGGCGCATCACGAAGTCTATTTCAGCTTGATCCGCGACATTCTCAATGCCGCGCCAAGCACCTGGCCGATTATCGAGAGCATCAATAATCATATTTTAAAGGACGATCTGTATAAAGCTTTGAGGGAATGCCGAAACTTGATCGGCTATGAACGGGAGTTGCTGGATGATGCACAATGCGGCCAGGGCATACGGCAAGATCGCCAAGGAAACCGCCAATCCGCGCGATCTGGAATCGAGCCTCCTGCTCAAGGCAGCCGCGCAGCTTCAGGCGATACGGGACAACTGGAACCGCGCGCCCGGCGAGCTGGACGGTGCTCTGCTGTATAACCGCAAGCTGTGGACGATCTTCATGACCTCGGTGACCGAGGACGGCCATCAGTTGCCGCCCGGCGTGCGTCAGAACATCGCCAATCTCGGCATCTTCGTGCTCAAGCACACCCTCAACGTCCAGAGCAGCCCGAATCCGGACAGCCTCAAATCGCTCATCACCATCAACCGTGAGGTGGCCGCGGGCCTGCGCGGAGCGGCCTGAGGCGCGCGCCTCTCATCTCTCGCCGAAAACAAAAGGCCTCCCGACGTCGGGAGGCCTTTTGCATTTCACGCCGCTGGCACCTGGTTCTGGGTCAGGTCAGAGGAATTTCACGAGACTGGTCTGATAGAGCATCGCGGTGGTCTGGTAGGACGCCTGCAGGCTTGTCTGCAGCGCCAGGATCTGGGTTCCGACCTCATCGTTGGAGACGCCCTCGATCGAGTCCAGCATCGTCTGCAACATTGATTTGGTCTGGGTCTGCCGGTCCTTGGCCGCCTTCATCGCGTTCTGCGCGCCGGCCAGGTCCGCCTGGATGTCCTCGAGATGCTGCTGGCCGACCTGCGTCGACATGTTGTGCGCGATGCGCTCGTTGAGCGCGGTGATCTGGCCGGCGGCGTTGGGACTGGCCGGGTTCGTCGTCAGCACCGCGAACGTCGCGATGTTCTGCAGTTGCCAGCGGAACGCCTGCTCGTCGGCGCGCACGCCGTACTGCACGGCCATCGACTGATCGATGCGCGCGACCGCCGTGCCGCGCGCCGGGTCGCCGCCGGCCTCTCCGGTGTACCACATCACGGTGTCGGCGGCCGTGCCGGCCACCAGGCTGGTGGCGCTGTCGAAGGGCGGCCCCGCCACCCGCAGCGGCGGCTGGGAATTGAAGAAATTGTCCGATGCCGCCAGCGCCGAGGCCGCCACCAGCGAGGTATCGGCCAGCTTGGCGACCGCGCTGGTCAGCGCGCTCTGCAGATTGGCGGCGGTCGCGGCGGGCGTCGCGCCGATCGCGAAGCTGTTGGCCGGCAGCGGGCTGGCGTTCGAGGCGGCTAGTTCGATGGTCTCGGTCGTACCGTCGGGCAGGTCGAAGGTGAATTTGACCTTGTCCCCGTCGCTGGGATTGGTCGCGCCAAGATCGACCGAGATCGCCGGCGGCGAACCGGCCGGCCCGGTCACGGTGGCGCCGGACAGCGACGACGTGATCGCGTTGAGCTTGAGGCCGAACGGCGATCCCGCGGCATCCTCGGCGAGCGCCACCGAGGTCGCGGTCGGCGCCGAAACCGTCAGGCGGCCAAGCCCGCTGGCGCCGACATCGGCCAGCTTGCGTTCGGCGATGAGCTGCTTGAGGCCGGCCTTGGCGCCGCTGCCGTCGAGAATATCGCCGAGGCCCGCCACCGCCGGCGTATCGGTGGCACGCCCCGAGAAAAGGTAGCGGTCGCCGGACTGGGTGTTGAGAAGCTGCAGCATCTCGCCAAGCGACGACAACGCGCCCTTCTGGCTGGTGGTCTGGCCGCTCTGGTCGAACGACAGCGACGAGGTGGTGGCGCCGGTGCGCACCTCCTTGCCGATGCTCACCATGCGGCTGAGCGCGGCATTGGTGATATTGAGACGGGTATCGACGTTGGTGATGGTGTCGGCGTAGCCGTCGAGCGCCGTCATCTGCGTGCGCAGGCTGATGCCAAAGCCGCGCGAGACGCCCATGCCGGAATAGGTGTCGGCCTTCCTGCCGGTGGAAAGCTGCGTCTGCAGCATCTCAAGCTGCTGGCGCGTGTCCACCAGCGACTGCGAGAGAAATGTCGATCGGGTTCCGATACCGTTCAGCGCCATAACAGCCTCATGTCTGCAGCAACGCCTGGAACATGTCCTTGATTACGCTCATGACGCGGGCATTGGCCGCGTAGGCGTTCTGCAAAGCCAGAAGATGCGCCATCTCCTCGTCGATGTTGACGCCGGATGTCGCGTTGAATTTTTCCTTCAGCGTATTCATCACCACGTCCTGACCCTGCTTGAGCTGGTCGGCGGAGGACGCGGCCTCGCCCTGGGCGCTGATGAACTGCTGGGTGAACGCCGCCAGCGTGCCCTTGAACGGGGAAGACGCGGTGCCGACGCCGGTCTGCGACGAGAACAGGAACGAGCCGGTGGTAAGCTGCTGGTACAGGAAGTCCGGCCGCGTGGTATCGCCGGAAGCGGTCGACGCGCCGTAGTTGACGAGCTTCGACGGATCGCCGACCAGAGCGGCATTGACGGTGATGCGGCCAGCAAAGCCGGTCTGCTGCGCGCCGGTGGCGGTGAACGCGCCGGTATAGAGATTGCCGCCGTCGGTGAACAGCGGCAGCTCGGCGTCGCCGCTGGTGAGCGAGGTCGCCGTGGTCGTCGTCGAGGCCGCCGTGACATCCGACAGTCCACCCGCGCCGTCGTCAAGCACGCGCAGCGTCGAGCCGGCCGGATTCGAGAACTGGATGTTGGCCGCGCCCAGCGCGGCATTGAGCTGGCTGACGACCGAGGCCATGCCGCCGGAGAAATCGACGCCAATGACCTGGTCGTTGGGATCGTTGGTCGCCGAATTGGGCAGCGGCAGCACCGACGGATCGTCGACGCGCACGATCGAAACGGTGTGCGTGGTCGGCCCCGCGTTGTCGGTATAGGTCAGGTGAACAACGTTGCCGGCCTGCAACCCGCTCAGATCAAGGTCGAAGCCGGTCTGCGCGCCGGAGCTGGCGGCCACGCCGTCGGTGGTCTTGTCGGACAGCGCGCTCGCCATGGCGGCGGCGAGCTGGTCGACCTGCGCCTGCGCCTGCACCAGCGTGGTGTCGCGCAGTTCGAGCAGCGCCGCCATCTGTCCCGAGCGCAGCGCCTTGGTTCCGATCAGATCGAGCGTGCCGCCATGGGCGAATGTCAGCGTGAGGGCGCCGACGTTGCGATCCGCCGGGTTGCTGCTCCAGACCGTGTTGGGCGTCAGCGTGCCGTGGGCATCGAAATCGAGCCGGGATGCCTCGGCGCCCACCAGCTCGACGCCGGAGCTGGTGAACACGGTGACCTGATTGGCCTCGTTGTTGACGACGCGGACGTCCATCAGTTGCGACAGCTGATCGATATAGGAATCGCGCTGGTCGAGCAGCGCCGCCATCGGCGCGTCGGACTTGGTGCTGCTGCGCAGCTGGTTGTTGATGATGGCGATCTGGCGCATCGCGTTGTTGGCGACGTTGACGGCGTCGCTGATAGACATCTCCGCGTCGTTGCGCAACGACTGGATGCCCTCGGTGGTGGTGTTGAGCTGCTGGGCCAGCGCCTGCGCCGAATAGATCACATTGGAACGCGCGGCCGACGAGTCCGAGCTGGTTGAGAGCGCCTGCAGCGCGCTTGTGAAGCTGCCGAGCGCGGATTCCAGCGTGCCCTGCGCGCCGGGCGTGCCGTAGATCGCCTGCAGGCGGTCGAGGAACGTCGCGCGCAGGCCGGCATATCCGGAGCCTGACGTTTCGGTGCGCAATTGCCGCTGCACATACTGGTCGAGCTCGCGGTTGACGCCGGCAATGCGCACGCTGGCGCCGATGTCGCCGGACGTCGTGGTGACCTGGTTGACGGTCTTGCGGATATAGCCGGGTGTCTCGGCGTTGGCGACGTTGGCCGACACCAGCGACAGGCCAACCTGATTGGCGCGCAAGCCGGACAGCGCCGTGGTGAGAGCCTGGCTCAGACTCATGACTTACCAATCCTGCCTCGGGACACGCCGGAAACGACCGCCGCCCGTCTAGCGCAACATATTCAGAAGATCCTGGACCATCTGGTTCGAGCTGGTGATGACGCGGGTATTGGCCGAATAGGCCTGCTGCGTCACGATCAGCTTGGTGAACTCGTCGGCGATATCGGTGTTGGAACCTTCCAGCGAGGAGCCGACGATGCGGCCCGAGGCGCCGGAAAGCGCCGGCCCCGACTGATCGGTCACCTCGAAGGCGCCACCGTCGACGCGCTTGAGGAAGTTGGCGCCGCTGAAATTCGCTAGGGTGATTTCGGCGAGATCGAGGTTGCGGCCGTTGGAATAGTTGCCGACGACGCGGCCGCGGTCGCTGACCGAAACCGACTGCAGCTGACCGGCGGGATAGCCGTCCTGCTGGATCTGGTTGACCTGCACGTTGCCGTTGGCGTCGGCGAACTGGGTCAGGCCGCCGGACCCATGATTGAGCGTGATGTTGCCGATCGAAATGCCGTTGACGCTGACGTTGGACAGCGTGATCGAGGGAATGTCCGGCGTGAGCTGGCCGTTGGCGCCGAACGTGTAATCCGTGCCGGCGTTGACCCAGGCCGTCTGCGTGCCGGTCGCGTTCGGATTGGTCTGATAGAACAGGTTCCAGGTATCCGAATGTCCGGTGCCCAGCGTGGCGCTGTCGGTCTTGGCCCAGCGGAACTGCAGGTTCACCGGAGAGCCCGACACGTCATAGGCCGTCACCGCGCCGCCGCTGATCGTCTCGTCAAGGAAGGCCTGGGTATCGTCACCGGTCACGACGCCATAGGTCACGCCCGTCGCCGGCGTGGCCGGCGCGTTGGTCGGCTGATAACTGGCGTTGAAATCGGCCGCCTTGAGAAGCTCCGATCCCGGCACCGAGGTGTCGTGCTTGGTGGTGAGCGGGTAGCTCGCGAGATTGGCGCGGTATTCGATCTTCGTGGTCTGCTGCGCGGGCAGGAAGTCGTTCTGGAACTTGAGCACCTGCGGCACGCTGCCGGCGAGGTTGCCGGTCTTGGCGTCGACCGGGATACCCATCAGGTAATAACCCGCGCCGTTGACCAGGTAGCCGCTCTTGTCGAGTTGGAAGTCGCCGCGCCTTGTGTAGCGGTCGACGCCGTCGAACACCGGCAGGTTGTCGGTGAAGCCGCCGGGTTTCTGCACAGAGAAGAAGCCTTCGCCGTTGATGGCCATGAAGGTACTGATCGAGGCCGCCTGCACGTCGCCCTGCACGGTGTTGGTGGAGCGCGAGTTGGAGGTGACGCTGCCGGCGATCTGATGGCCCGGCGAGGTGTCGGGGATGAGGTCGAGGAAGCTCGTGTCGATGCGCTTGAACGCCGTGGTCTGCGAGTTGGCGATGTTGCCGGAGATGTTTTCCAGCGCGAATGACTGCGCGCGCATGCCCGCGACGGAAGTGGTGAGGGCGCCGAAAATACCCATAACCGTTGTCTCCAGCTCGATTCCCACGCGGCCCTTGGGCCGAATGCCCACGGGTCGCTCCAACGACTTGGCTGGCAAGCCGCGTGCCAGAAATTTAATTCTGGAAAATCAGTCCATTAGGAGAGAAGGGTCGGAACGAGCACCGGCGCGCTTTTGCCGGGCCGGGCAAATCTTGCCGCCGGCCCGGGACCTTTTTCGACGTCAGGATACGTCGGCGGAATGGAAGATCAGCGCCAGGCCGTTGATGCAATAGCGCAGGCCGGTCGGTTTCGGGCCGTCATTGAACACATGGCCGAGATGGCCGCCACAGCGGCGGCAGTGCACCTCGGTGCGGCGCATCAGGTAGGAATTGTCCTCCGAGGTGCCGATCGCGTTCGGCAGCGGCGCATAGAAGCTCGGCCAGCCGGTGCCGCTGTCGAATTTGGTGTCCGAGGAGAACAGCGGCAGATCGCAGCCGGCGCAGCCGAACACGCCCTTGCGCTTCTCATGGTCGAGCGGACTGGTTCCGGCGCGCTCGGTGCCGTGCTCGCGCAGGATATTGAACTGCGCCGGGGTGAGCTGCCGGCGCCATTCTTCGGCGCCCTTCTCGATCTCGAAGCGCGCGGTTCGCGCATTTTCCGTAAATCCGGCGCGGGCGGCGGCGGCCGCGCCAAAGGCGCTCAACAGCGACAGCATCCAACGACGATTGATCATCTCTCAGGCTCCCAGGATTCCGTTCTGCAGGAATTGTCGCAGCAATTGTCCTGGCCAAGCTACGAACGGCGCTCCCTGGGGTTACATCCCGGCGCGGGCCACGCGGCTCACATTCGCGCGATCAACGGGGTCAGCGGTCGGATCGTGCCCCGCGGCTGGCCGCCGCCAGACGCTGCTCGCGCTCTTGCCCGCGCCGGTCCGCGCGTTCCCGGTAGCGCGCCAGCGCGCCGGCCAGCACGAGGCGGCCGCGGCCCCACCCGATAACCGCCTGGCCGACCACGCGGCCCGCGGTGCCGCCGGCCCACACCAGTTCGAACGGCGCAAACAGCCGCCAGCGGTCGTCCTTGTCCAGCATGCCCGCGGCCACCAGTTCGCCGGCGATCGCCGTGGTGTTGAGCCCGTGGCGGCCGAAGCCGCTCGCCACCCACAGGCCGGGACGCAACTCGCCGATCTGCGGCATGCCATGGACGGTGCGGCCGTAGACGCCGCACCAGACATGCTCGAGCGCGGGACGGCCAAGCTGCGGGAACGCGGCGGCGATGCGCTTGCGGATGGTGCGCGCGGCGCTCTTCGGATCGATGGCGAACGTGGCCTGGCAGCTCGACCACATCAGCCGGTTGCCGCTAACGATGCGATAGCGGTCGACGTCGGCGCTGTCGCTTACCGCCCCCGTGTAGGTCAAGGCCTCCGCCAGCTTGTCGCCGAGCGGCGCGGTCACCCCGACCGCGCGCCACACCGGCATGAGCGTCGCGGCGAGGCGCGGCGAGGCGGCGCCGAGATGGACGTTGCCGGCCAGCACGATATGCGAGGCGCGCAGGCGCGCCCCCGGCGTCTCCACGCGCTTGCGGATGCCGGCGACGTCAATTGCGGTGACGGGGGTGTTCTCAAAGATATGCACGCCGCGCGCCGCGGCGTCGGCGGCCAGGCCCAGCACGTAGTTGTGCGCATGCAGGCTGAACGCGCGCGGATAATGCACGGCATGGAAATAACGCTCGCTGCGCAGGACGGCGCGCACCTGCTCGACCTGCCAGCCCTCGACCTCGAACCCGAAATCGCCGCCCAGCACCTGCAGGCGCTCGATCATCTCGTCGCCGGCATCGACCGTCGAGGCCTGCAGCCAGCCCTGCGTGAGGCCGAGGCCCGGCATTTGGGCCGCGCTGGCGCGCACCCGGTCCACGCCCTCCTGCGCCAGCGTCCACAGCGCCCTGGCGTCGGCAAGGCCGACGCGTTCAATCAACTCGCGCACGTCAACCGGATAGCCGGGCGCGACCAGGCCGAAATTGCGCCCCGATGCCTGCTCGCCGATGCTGCCTGCCTCGAGCACGGCCACACTGACGTCGCGCCGGGCCGCCTCCCGTGCCACCGCCAGGCCAGCAAGCCCGCCGCCGACCACGCAGACATCGACATCCAGATCGAACGTCAGGCGCGGGCGCGCAAGGCCGGGAACCGCCGTCGCCCGATCCCAGTCGGGCCGGCCGGCCGGATTGCCGCTTGTGTCTTGTCCACTCATGCGCCCTACTTACGTGAAGCCGACGATGCTTGTCATCTTGTCCGTCGCCCGCCCGTCATGTAATCCGCAGGGAACAGTCTGGAACGGAATGCCATGCGCCGCTTGCTGCTGCTGCGACACGCCAAGACCGAAAGGGAAAGCGCCAGCGGCCTCGACCGCGATCGCCGCCTCGACGCGCGCGGCCGCGGCGACGTCTCCGACATCGGCAGCTACATGGCCCGCCACCGGCTCGTGCCCGAGCTCGCGCTGGTTTCCCCGGCGGCGCGCACCCGCGAGACCTGGCAACTGCTTGCCTCGGCGCTGACGCCGGCCACGCCGCGCGCCGAGGTGGTGCCCGAGCTCTACACCGCAGACTCCACGCAGCTCCTGCGGATCACCCGCACGGCGCATGGCGAACAGCCCGCCATCCTGCTCATGATCGCCCACAATCCCGGTCTGCACGAATTCGCGCTGGCGCTGGCGCGCTCGGGCAACGCCACGGCCTGCGCGGCACTGGCCTACAACTTGCCGACCTGCGGCCTCGTGGTGATCGATTTCGCCGTCGATGAATGGGCCCAGGTGGCGTTCAGGTCCGGGCATCTGGAACGTTTCGTCAGTCCGCGTCTGTTGCGCGAGTCCACCAGTTGAGCCCATCCGGGGGGAAGACCACATGTTCACATCTATCCTGGTTCCCATCGATCTCGGCGACACCGATCTCGCCAGACCCGCGATCGAGACTGCGGTCACCCTGGCCAGAATCTCCAACGGCACGGTGCGGCTGCTCAACATCCTGCCAATGATGCCGGCCATGCTGGCTGAATACGTGCCGGCGGATTTCGACACCCAGCAGCGCCAGACCGCGCAGGAAGCGCTCGACATCGTCGCCCGCGAATCCGGGCTCGCCGCCGACCACATCTCGGCCATGGTGCGGCAGGGCCCGATCTATCACGAGATCCTCGAAGAGGCGGCGCGCCTCAATACCGACCTGATCGTCATGACCTCGCACCGGCCGGCGATGCGCACCTATTTCCTCGGCTCCAATGCCGGCCATGTGGTGCGCTATGCCACCTGCTCGGTGCTGGTGGTGCGACATTAAATCGGCTCGGGAAATGCGATCCACGCCTCAGGGCAGCAGATACGGCGGCAACGCGCGGGGCGAATATTCGCCCGGCCGGTTGCGCCGCATGTAGGTACCGGACTGCCACATGAACAGCGCCGCGAAGCCGACCAGAAACAGCGCGCCAATATAGACGCCGCTCATCAACGCGCGCGCCAGCAGCCCGGCCATCGCCAGCGCCAGCGCTCCCAGCATCGCCATGCCGGCGACATAGAGCGGACGCGCCATGCCGGTGATGAAGCGCGCGCGGCTTTCTTGCGCGAGATGGCCGTGCAGGCTCGTCAGGAATGCGCGGTAGGTTTCATTCTGCGGCGCCAGCACCGCGATGCCCTGCCAGGTGGTGGACATCAGCGCGATGCGTTCGCCGCCGGCATTCGTGATGTCGGCGCGGAACGCATGGTTCTGGATCGACTGCGGCCGGTAGCTCAGACGTATCTTGGCGATCGTCCCATAGGGCCAACGGCCGTGCCGGCGGCCGGCGCGCCAGACCAGGGCCTGCGGACCGAGTTCAAACTCCCACATGCCGCCCATCAAGGATGGCTTGTAGGCATAGCGCAGCGGCGCGGACGTATCGGTTTCCTCGTTATCCATGGAGCTGTCCTAGCGCGTCTCGGGCAAAAGGAAGAGTCGTTTGATTTTCGCGCGGAAGCGAATTCCACCGGGCCGCAAAATGCTCTACTGCTGGCTGGCTCGTCACAACAGGACGCCCGCGCGCCGATGGCCACCGCCCACAAGTATTTTCCCCGTCATCTGATCCTCGCCGGCGCGCCGGTCTGCGGCATGCTGCTGGCGCTGGCCGTGCACATGCTGGGGCTGCGGTTCGGACTCGATCTCGGCGGCCTGTGGCACGGCAACGGCGGCATTCCCGCGACCGCCGCGGTGGCATGGTGGCTGATCGCCACCGTGGCGCTGGCCGGCAGCTACATGGCGGCGCGGCTGATGAACAGCCCCGTCTCGGGCAAGACGTCACGAGGCATGCGCCAGTTGCTGGTGGTGGTGGTCGTCGTCGTGCTGGCGGCCGCCGGACAGGCCGCCGCGGCGCCAAGCGGGGCGCCCAGCCTCGCCGGACTGCTCGCCGGCCTTGCGGCGCTGCTGCTCGGCGCGGTCATGGCCTTCTGCGGCGTTTATTTCGCCCTGCACCGGACCTGACGCGATTCGCGTCACTCCGGTTGCCGGCTGTGTTATTTGACGTTAATCAAGGCAACCAACGCACCGGCAGGGCAAGAATGCTTCCCATGTCCACCCCCCCGACCGTTCCCCTCGCGCTCGCCGAGCGCAGCGTGCCCCGCTACACGTCATATCCGACGGCGCCGTATTTCACGCCGGCGGTCAACGCCGCGACCTATGCCGAATGGCTCAAGGCGCTGCCGGCCAGCGCCACCGTGTCGCTCTACCTGCACGTGCCCTACTGCACCAGCATGTGCCTCTATTGCGGCTGCCACACCAAGGCGGTGAAGCGGCGCGAACCTGTCGAGATCTATACCGATCATTTGCTTGAGGAGATCGCGCTGATCGGCGACCTCGTGCCGAACCGCCGCGTCACCCACATCCACTGGGGCGGCGGCACGCCCTCGATCCTCGGCGACAAGCGGCTGCGCGAAGTAACCGCGGCGCTCGCCGCCCGCTTCGACTTCTCGCATATCATCGAGCACGCCATCGAGCTCGATCCGCGCCGGATATCGGCCTCGTTCACGCACGCGCTGGCGGCGATCGGCTTCAACCGCGCCAGCCTCGGCGCGCAGGACTTCTCGCCGCACGTGCAGCAGGCGATCGGCCGCATCCAGCCGTTCGATCAGGTCGCGCAATCGGCCAAGTGGCTGCGCGATGCCGGCATCACCCGCATCAACATCGACCTGATGTACGGCCTGCCGCAGCAGACGCTGGCCGACGTGAAGAACAGCGCGCGCCTTGCCGCCTCGCTTCAGCCCTCGCGGCTGGCGCTGTTCGGCTATGCCCACGTGCCGTGGTTCAAGACCCACCAGAAGGTCATCGACGAGGCGACGCTGCCGGGCGTGAGCGAGCGGCTGGCGCAGGCCGAGGCCGCCGCCGAGACGCTCCAGGCGGCCGGCTATGTCGCCATCGGCCTCGATCATTTCGCGCTGCCCGACGACGAACTCGCCATCGCCCAGCGTGACGGCAGGCTGCATCGCAATTTCCAGGGCTACACCACCGACACCGCCGATGCGCTGATCGGGCTGGGCGCCTCATCGATCGGCCACCTGCCGCAGGGCTATATCCAGAACGCCGTCGACATGGGCAGCTATGCCCGCGCGGTGAGCGCGCGCAAGCTGCCGACCGTCAAGGGCCTCGCGCTCGGCAAGGACGACCGCCTGCGCGCCCAGATCATCGAGCGCCTGATGTGCGACCTTGCCGTCGACCTCGACGAGTTCAGCTGCGCCACCAAGACCGGCCAGCGCTTCGGCGACGAGATCAGCAGGCTGCAGGAACTGCGGGCGGCGGGACTTCTGACCATCGATGGCCACCGCATCGCCATGACGGCGCGCGGCCGGCCCTTCGTGCGTCTCGCGGCGGCGGCGTTCGACAGCTACCTGCCGCAGAACAAGTCGCGCCACTCGCTGGCCGTGTGACGGTTGCCTTCCGGTCCGTAAAAAACCCTTATTGTCTGGTGCACAGAGCCCGCCATTCGCGTATATGAGCCTCGCATCAGGTTCGGGTGGCCGGGAGGGCCGATGAAGCGTTTGCTGTCCGCGCTCGGGCGCGGCTTCCATAGATGGATCGGCTGGAAACGCCTCGGCATCATCGCCAGTATCACCGTCATCTGCATCGCCGTCGTTTCGCTGGCGCGCACGCTCGCCAGCGTCGATCCCGGACTCGTGGTGTCGGCGCTGCGCGAGAAATCGTGGTGGCAGATCGGCGCCGCGACGGCTTGCGTGGTCGGCGCGTTCTTCACCCTGACCTTCTACGACCTGTTCGCGCTGCGCACGATCGGGCATCTCCACATCCCCTACCGCATCGCCTCGCTGTCCAGCTTCACCAGCTACGTCATCGGCCACAACATCGGCGCCACCGTGTTCACCGGCGGCGCCATCCGCTTCCGCATCTATTCGGACTGGGGCCTCAACGCCCTTGACGTCGCCAAGATCTGCTTCATCTCCGGCCTCACCTTCTGGCTCGGCAACACCTTCGTGCTCGGCGTCGGCCTGGCCTATCATCCGGAGGCCGCCGCCACCATCAACCTGCTGCCGAACGCGATCAACCGCGCCATCGGCGCCGCCGGGCTGGCGGCGATCGTGCTCTATCTCGCCTGGCTGTCGTTCAAGCCGCGCGAACTCGGCCAGAACGGCTGGAAGGTGACGCTGCCATCGGCGGGGCTGACGGGAGTGCAGATCCTGATCGGCGTGGTCGATCTCGGCTTCTGCTCGATGGCCATGTACATCCTGATGCCCGGCGATCCGGGCATCGATTTCATCTCGCTCGCGGTGGCCTTCATCCTCGCCACGCTGTTGGGTTTCGCCAGCCACGCGCCGGGCAGTCTCGGCGTGTTCGACGCCGCGATGTTCATGGCGCTGCCGCAGTTCGGCAAGGAGCAGTTGCTGGCGACATTGCTGCTGTTCCGGCTGTTGTATTTCGTCATTCCCTTCGTCCTGGCGCTGACCGTCATGGGCACGCGCGAAATCTGGCTCAGCGTGATCCGGCCGTGGCAGGAACGGCGCAGGGCGCTGCTCGATTCCGCCGCGGTCTCGCAACCGGTCAATACGCCGCAGGACAAATAGGCGCTCCGCCCCGCGCCGCCCATTTTTTGCCGCATCGGCGGCGTTCAGATCGAAGCACCGGCCCTCCCCCCTGCGCCGGACCTTTACGCCTCATGTCTTTTTCCAATGTCTGACCGCCATGCGATGACCGCGTTGACCGCTTTCCGTCCAACGATGCTTCTGCTGCCGGCAATCCTCAGCCTTGCCGCCGGGCTTTCCCCTGCGCCGGCGCGCGCGCAAATACAGCCGCCCGTGCAACCGCAGGCGGCCGCGCCCGGTCCCGAGATCGTCTGGGAGGTGCGCAACCGCTTCCGGCTGTTCCGCGAGGAGCGGGATTTCCAGCTCCACGCCGAGGCCCTGCGCGGCCGCACCATCCTGCAATCCGAACAGGTGCTGGCGCGCGGCAGCGACGGCCGCGGCTGGGCCCGCAACACCGTCGGCCGGCTGTGCATCGACGCCGGCGGGCGCGTCGCCGAACCATGCACGCGCGACGGCGTCAAGGAGAGCTATCTCACCCCGACCGACCACGCGGTGACGGCGCGGCTCACTGGCGCGGCGCCGCCGGGCGCGACCTGCACCTGGAGCATCGACGCCAGCGAGAGCGGCGACGCTTCGCTTCCCGCCGCGGCCTCCTGCGCCGAGACCGTGAATTTTCGCGCGCCCTATGGCCGCGTCACGACACTGAACGTCGACATTGCCGTGGGCGAATTGCCGGCGCGCCGCGTCAGCACCGAGATCGCCGTGCGCGACCTGTTCATCGCGGGCCTGGGCGACTCCATCGCCGCCGGCGAAGGCAACCCCGACCGGCCGGTGGCGCTGGCCGACGAAGGCTTCTGCTTCCGCTCGTATCTGAGCACCGCGGCGCGGCAGTACTTCCGGCCGGCCCGCGCCGGCTTCCAGGGCGACAAGGCATGCGAGACCAAGGCCGACACCAGCGTCAACCCGCTTCAGGCCTGGCAGCGCCGCGCCGCGCAATGGCTCAACACCGCCTGCCACCGCTCGCTCTACAGCTATCAGGCGCGCACCGCGATCGCGCTCGCCGTCAACAACCCGCATCTCGCGGTCACCTACCTGCCGCTGGCCTGCACCGGCGCCACCATCGACGAGGGCCTGCTTGGCTCGCAGCAGGCGCGCGAATGCCTGATCTCGCGGAGCGGCATCCGCTGCGGCGGCGCGGTCAACGGCCAGATCGCGGAACTGAACGAGGCCCTCACCGCCGCCAGACGCCGCCAGCCAGAGCGCCGGCTCGACCTTATCCTGCTGTCGGTCGGCGCCAACGACATCGGCTTTTCCAATCTTGTCGCCGACGTCATCGTCGACGGCTCAACCGAGCGCGCCCTGTTCCGCCGCATGGGGGTGATCGGCTCGGTCGAGGAATCGCACGCCGCGCTCACCCGCGAACTGCCGCGCGGCTTCGCGGCCTTGCGCGAGGCGCTGAAACCGTTCGTCGGCGGCGACCTGTCGCGTGTCGTCTATGTCTCCTACGGCAATCCGGCGCTGACCGAGGGCGGCGCGCCGTGCGCCGCCGGCCGCGACGGTTTCGACATCCATCCCTCGTTCCGCGCCGATCCGGGGCGGCTCGCCGCCGTCAGCCATTTCGTGCAGGATGACTTCCTGCCACGCTTGAAATCGCTGGCGCTGTGCGAGGGCGGCGTCCTGTGCCGCGATCCCGCCGCCGACCGCATGACCTTCGTCGACGCCCACCAACTCGCCTTCGCCAGCCACGGCGTGTGCGTGCGTGCCGATTCCGATCCCGATTTCGACCAGGACTGCTTCTCGCCGGAGGGCGAGAGCTTCCAGTCCGATCCGGTGGCGGGCGCCGCCAAGCCGATGCTGTGCGGCCGCTCGCCTCGCGAATTCCGCGCCTACGCGCCGCGCGCGCGCTGGGTGCGCTCGGCCAACGACAGTTATTTCGCGGCGATGAGCTATCCACAGGGCCTGCCATCGGCGATGCAGCCCGCCGATATTCACGACGCCACCTGGGGCGTGCTGTCGGCGGTCTATGGCGGAGCGATCCACCCCACCGCCGAGGGCCACGCCGCCATGGCGGACGCCGCCGTCACCGCCGTCGAGGCGGTGCTGGGGGTGGGCGCGACGCCGCCCGCGCCGGGCGGCGCGCAGAACTAGGCACCCTATTCTATCTTTTGTGCGTACTTGCAATTCAACCTGAAAGCACCGAACATTTTCGCCGCGAAGTACCCGCTAAGGATTTGATCATGGAAACCCATCCCGTCATTCATCTCGAACGGGAGGCGCTTAGGCATTGGTGCAACGGCGACCCATCTGGTTTTCTAGAGATCAGCGCTCCGGACGTCGTGTATTTCGATCCGTTTCTAAGCGAGCGCCTGAATGGCCTCGACAAGCTCACGGCCTATTACGAAAGCATACGCGGCAAGATTTTCGCACCGAAGCACGAAATGATCGAACCTTGCGTGCAAGAAATCGGCGATGCCGCCGTCCTCACCTTCCGCTTCAACTCCTACAGCGGCAGCGAAGGGGCGCAAATGCGCTGGAACTGCACCGAGGTCTATCGCCGCACGGGCGAAGAATGGTGGATCGTGCAAACGCATTGGTCACTCACGGCGCAAGGCTGACACCGTCGCCGTCATTCCATCTCCGCAAGTCTCCTGCGACTAGCCGACGCCGAGCTTCTTCTGCAGGCTGGTCGACGACGTCGTGTACTGGAACACCACGCGCTTGTCCGGGAACACGTAGCGGCTCGCCTTCTGCGCCATCAGCGCGCCCTCGTGGAAGCCGGAGAGGATCAGCTTGAGCTTGCCGGGATAGGTGTTGATGTCGCCGATGGCGAAGATGCCGGGCACGTTGGTCTCGTATGCCTCGGTGTCGACCGGGATCAGGTTGTCCTTGAGCGTCACGCCCCAGTTGGCGACCGGACCGAGTTTCATGGTCAACCCGAAGAACGGCAGCATGGTGTCGCAGGCGACCGTCGAGATCTTGCCGTCGTTGCCCTTCACCATGGCGCCGGAGAGCCTGCCGTTGGCGCCTTCCAGGCCGGTGACCTGGCCGATGATCAGGTCCATCTTGCCGGTGCTCACCAGTTCACGCATCTGGTCGACGCTGTGGGGCGCGCCGCGGAACTCGTCGCGCCGATGCAGCAGGATCATGCGCTTGGCGATCGGCTGGAGATTGAGCGTCCAGTCGAGCGCGGAATCGCCGCCGCCGACGATCAGCACCGTGCGGTCGCGGAAGTCCTCCATCCGGCGCACGGCGTAGAATACCGAGGTGCCTTCATAGGCCTCGATGCCGGGCACCGGCGGCCGCTTGGGCTGGAACGAGCCGCCGCCGGCCGCGATCACCACGACCTTGACCTCGAACACCTTGCCGCTGTCGGTGGTGACGCGGAACAGGGGATCGCCGATCTTCTCGACCGTCTCGATCATCTCGTTGAGATGGAACACCGGATGGAACGGCTGGACCTGCGCCCGCAGTCCCTCGGTCAGCCCCTGTCCGGTGATCATCGGAATGCCGGGAATGTCGTAGATCGGTTTTTCCGGATAGAGCTCAGCGCACTGGCCGCCGACCTTGTCGAGGATGTCGACGACATGGGCCTTGATGTCGAGCAGGCCCATTTCGAAAACGGCGAACAGACCGCACGGCCCCGCGCCGATGATGAGAGCATCAGTCCTGATCGGTTCGCTCATGATATCCGTCCCGCTCCCGTGAGAAGTCCGGCGGCATGATGGTGCAAAATGCCCGCGCCTCCGCCGGCCCTCCATCTCATTTGCCAATTCATCGCAGCCGATGCAAGCGATGGCCGAAATGCCGCGCCGCAAGCGCGCGCGCGAGGAAAACCTGCTGCCGGTGGCCGGCGCGGTGCAACCTCATTCCCCCGCGTCGAAATCCACGCGGGAGGACGTGGCGTCTAGCTCTGGCGCTCCGGGGTGCGCACGATCAGCCCGTCGAGTTCCTCGCGGACCTTGATCTGGCACGACAGACGCGAGTTCGGCTGCACGTCATAGGCGAAGTCGAGCATGTCCTCCTCCATCGGCGACGGCTTGCCGGTCTTCTCGACCCAGGCCTCGTCGACGTGGACATGGCAGGTGGCGCAGGCGCAAGCGCCGCCGCATTCGGCCTCGATGCCGGCAACGCCGTTGCGGATGGCATTTTCCATCACCGTCGAGCCGGGTTCGGCGTCGACCGTGCGGGACTTGCCGGTGTGATCGATGAACGTGATCCTGACCATGAAGCGCTTAAAACCTGCTGCTATCGAGGGCCCGTCTATAACGGTTCCGGATCGGCGATGCCAGCAGGACGGCTCGCGCGAGGCGCCGGCTCAAGGCTGGCGCAGCCGTGCCTCGATCGCCGCGCGGGCCGCGCCGACGCTCTCACGCAGCGCGGTCAGCGCGCTGGCCTTGACCGTGGCGCCGCCCTGCCGCACCGCCGCCTCGAAGCCGCGCGCGGCCTCCGCGACGCCGAACGCGCCGATGCTAAGCGCGGCTCCCTTGAGGGTATGGGCCAGCACCGCGGAATCGGCGCCCAGTCCCGACAGCAGGTCCATCACCCGGTCCATCTGGTTCAGGAACAGCCCCAACACTTCATGTTCCAGATCGCGCTGGCCCAGCGTCATGCGCGAGAGGTGCTCGCCATCGAGCGGACCGTCCGGGTATGCGGGATTATGGGGGGCAAGCGGTGGCGAAGGCATCCAGTCGATCCGTTTGCGCAGCGCGGACATCGGCGGCCTCCTGGCTGCGGGTGCATCCATGTATCGGGAGGGCGCAGCAATCATCCCAGCCAATCATGCCGCGGTTAACGGATTGTTGCCCGAGGGCACCGCCAAGGCGCAGATTTCCACAATCCAAAAACACACGATTTGCATGCGAAATTAACGATGATTAAAATGTTCTTAACAGCGATGGTTTCATTCGCGCGGTCAAACCAATAGAATGTTGCCAGAAATACGGCAAAAGCCCTTTTTGCGTCCGCCGCGGGCGCAGAAGGGAATGGGGGTTTGTGGCCTCTCGCGCCGCCAGCAACGGCCCGGCTGCGGCAATTCGTAGTTCATTCCAGAGCAATCACGCTTCCCGAGCAATCACACCAAGTCTCGTAAACAACAAGGCGTTCACGGAAATGGCGAATACCCCCAAGAAGGTCAAAGACCCCACGGAAGCAGCCCTGTCCGCAATCCAGGAAGCGCTTAATGTCGGCGAGACGATGCCGACCATGGCCGCCGCCGATGGCGCTCCCGGACAGTGGACAGCCGCCTCCGTTGCGGCCGATGATTTCGCCGCCGTGCACACCGACGAGTTGCCGTCCTCGCAGCGCCCGGCCAATGACGACCGCGCCACCATCGGCCAGATCCTGCAGGCGATCCAGCAGGGCCGCCCGACCCGCCGCGCCTATACCATCGCCACGCTGGTTGCCACGCTGTGGGTGGCCTGCGCCGCCGTGCTGACGGTCGCCTTCCTGCCGGCGCTGCAGGCGCTGGTGAGCGGCGGCGGCGCCGGCACGCTGGCGCTGGCTGGTCTCGCCGCGACCTTCTTCATGCCGATCGTGCTGTTCTACTATCTGGCCGGACTGGCCTGGCGCAGCCAGGAACTGCGCATGATCGCCCAGTCGATGGCGCAGCTCGCGGTCCGCCTGTCCGAGCCGGAGCATGTCGCCAGCGACGCCATCGTCAGCGTCGGCCAGGCGATCCGCCGCGAGGTCGCGGCCATGGGCGACGGCGTGGAGCGCGCGGTGGCGCGCGCCGGCGAACTGGAATCGCTGGTCGCCAACGAGGTCGCCGCGCTGGAACGCGCCTATGGCGACAATGAAGTGCGCATCCGCGCCCTGCTCGACGACATCGCGCACCAGCGCGACAATCTGGTCGGCCAGGCCGAGCAGGTACGCAACGCCATTTCCGGCGTCCAGATCGACCTGCGCCAGGACATCGCCGTGATCAGCGACGCCATCGCCGCGCGCGTCGACGACGTGGCCCAGCAGATCACCCAGGCGCTCGACGAGCGCGGCGCGCACATCACCCAGACGCTCGAAGAGCACGGCGCGCACATCACCCAGGCGCTCGGCAATGCCGGCGACAGCATGATCGTCGCGCTCAGCGAACGCGGCGGCGACCTGCTCGACCGCCTCGAACAGGCCAGCTCCGAAACCGCGCGCGCGGTGCTGGAAGCCAGCGACCAGATCAACGCCAGCCTCAACTTCAAGACCGATCACGTCCAGGCGGAATTCGGCGAACTCGCCGAGCGCATCCACGACATGATCGCGGAGCGGCTCGACCGCGTCAGCTCGGCGTTCGCCGACAAGGCCATCACCATGGTCGACGACATCGCCGGCCGCACCGAGCAGGTCCACGACGCGCTCAAGAATTCCGGCGACTCGCTCCTGGTCGAACTCGACCTGCGCAGCACCGATCTGGTCAGCAAGATCGAGGAGGCTGGCAGCCGCCTGTCCGAGCGCGTGCTCGCTAGCGGCGAGAAATCCAACGAGGCGCTCGACACCACCGTCACCAGTCTCGTCGCCAAGGTCGTCGATCAGGCCGAGACGACGCAAGCCGCGCTCGCCGGCCGCATCCAGGGCTTCGACGATCTGTTGCGCGAGCACGGCACCGAACTTGCCGAACGTTTCGCGCGCGACAGCGGCATGCTGGGCACGCTGATTACCCGCCATATCGCCGAGTTCGACCGCACCGTGAAGACCTATGGCGGCGAGATTGTCGAACGCATGGGCCAGCACACCCAGGAGATGTCCGAGACGCTGCGCACCTATGTCGACACCTTCGACTCCAAGGTCAGCGCCAAGGGCGAACAGGTCACCGGCGCGCTCGACGCGCGGCTGACGCGGTTCCAGGAGGCGATCGATGCCCGCGCGACCTCTCTCGACGTCACGCTCGACACCCGCATCCGGGCGCTCGATCACTCGATCGAATCCCATCTTGCCAGCGTGACCTCGGCGCTGGCCGACGGCAGCACGCAGGCGATCACCGCGCTCGACAAGCGCATCGCCGAGGTCGCCGAGACCATCGAAACGCGCAGCTCGCATCTCGCCGAGACGGTGACGGCGCGATTCCAGGACGTCCATCAGAACCTCGAAGTGCATGCTTCCGCGATCGTCGGCGAGATCGGCCATCGCGTCGGCCAGATCGAGGACCTGCTCGGCACCCGCGTCGAGGCCACCAGCAGCCGCCTCGAAGTCGCCAGCCGCCAGATCAGCGAGATGCTGAGCGCGCGCAGCGACGAGCTTGCCCAGACCATCAAGAGCCGCGCCGACGACGCCGAGCGCGCGCTCATGAGCGTGACCGCCGCCAGCACCGATGCGCTGCAGGACCGCATGCGCGCCGTGGAGTCCTCACTGCTGAACGTGACCACCTCGACCGCGGAAACCGTGCAGGCCAAGACGCGCGAGATCGAAGCCTCGCTCGCCGGCCTGACCGCCTCCACGTCGGACATGCTCCAGGCCCGCGCCCGCGAGGTCGAATCGACGCTCATCACCGCTTCCAGCACGGCCGATACGCGGCTGCGCGCCACCACGGCGGAACTCAGCACGCAGTTCGTGTCGGCCTCGGAGAAGCTGGCGGCCACGCTGCGCCATGAGGTCATCGACGCCGAACACAACCTGCTTGCGGCAACGGCCGACATGGAAAGCCGGCTCAAGTCGGTTTCCGGTGAAATCACGGCGCAGTTCGTCGCCGCCTCCGACAAGGTGGCGAGCACGCTCCGGCACGACGCGTCCGACGTCGAACGCGCGCTCGCCGCCGCCACCAGCAATCTGAGCACCAGCGTGACCGGCAAGGCCAGCGAGGCGGTCGGCGCCATGCGCCAGCGCGCCGATGAACTCACGCAACTGATCGACGACAAGCGCGGCGCGCTGGTGATGTCGCTCGACAGCAAGGGCCAGGAGATCGCCGGCCACATCACCCGCGCCACAGACGACGCGATCAAATCGATTACCAGCACCGGGCTGGTGTTCGCCGACAACATGAAGAATAACAGCGGCGAGATCGCGCGCCTCATCAACGCCGCGAGCGAGGTCGCCACCAGCGCCGTCAACCGCTCGCTCAGGGAAATCCAGGACACCACCCGCGCCGCCATCGAACAGTCGCGCCAGGTCGCCTCCAGCTCGGTCACCGAGATGCAGGAAACCGGCAAGATGCTGCGCACCGACACGCTGGCGATGTTCGAGCGGCTGCGCGAGGGCAACATCCTGCTGCAGGAAGTGCTCACCGGCGCTCACGAGAATCTCGGCGCGCTGGAGAACACCCTGGTCACGCGGGTCGCCACCTTCGTCTCCACCGTCAATGACATGACGGCGAAGAACGACACCGCCAGCGATAGGGTCGAGACCCAGCTCGCGCTGTTCAACAACAAGACGCGTCACGTGCTCGACGAACTGTCGGCGCTGTCGCAGCAGTTCGACGCCCACGGCCAGGGCATCATCGAGGCCGCCGCGCTCATCGAGCAGAGCAACCAGCGCGCCAGCCATTCGGTGGCCGAGCGCAAATCGACGCTCGACCAACTCATTGCCACGCTGGACATGCGCACCAACGACCTCGACCAGCGGCTGACGCGGTTCACCAGCCTGCTCGACGATTCGATGGAGGCCGCCGAGGCGCGCGCCCGCGACATCGCGCGCGTGGTCGCCGAATCCGCCAACGCCAGCACCACCACGATAGGCCGCCAGTTCGAGGCGGTGCGCTCCTCGGCCGAAGAAGAGCGCCGCCTCACCGTCGAGGCGATGCGCGAGGTCTACGACCAGGGCACGCAGGAAGCCGAGACCATGTTCAAGCGCGCGGCGGACGGCTTCGCCTCCACCATGCGCGGCATGAAGCAGATGGCCGCCGAGATGCAGCGCGAGCTCGAAGCCACGCGCGCCGAGTTGCGCCGTGGCGTGCTTGAGATGCCGCAGGAGGCCGCCGAGAGCACGGCGCAGATGCGCAAGGTCATCGTCGACCAGATCGAGGCGCTGGCCGAGCTCAACCGCATCGTCGCCCGCCACGGCCGCGCCGATTCCGCCGCGCAGCGTCCGGCGGTGGCCGACACCGCGGCCGAACCGGTGCTCGCCACCGTCGCGGCGCAGGCCATTCGCCCGGCCGCGCGCGGCCGCGAGGCCGGCAGCGCCACCGCGCTGCCGCCGCCCGACCTCGGCGTCGCCGCGCCGCCGCGCCGGACCGAGACGCCGCCGGCCAGCGCCGCCCATGGCAGCGACTCCGGCCGCGACGGTTGGCTGTCGGACCTGCTCAACCGCGCCGAGCCGGGCATCGCCGAGCGTCCCGACGCGCGCGGCGGCCGCGCCGACGACAGTTCGCTCGACACGCTGTCGCTCGATATCGCCCGCCTGGTCGACCGCGACATGGCCGCCGACATGTGGGCGCGCTATCAGCGCGGCGAGCGCAAGGCCTTCAGCAAGCGCCTTTACACCGCCGCCGGGCAGAAGACGTTCGACGAGGTGAGCCGCAAGTATCGCGCCGACCGCACCTTCCGGCAGACCGTCGACCGCTACATCGCCGAGTTTGAGCGCCTGCTCGACGACGTGTCGCGCGACGAGCGCGGCGCGACGACGCTGCGCAGCTACCTGACCTCGGAATCGGGACTGGTCTACACCCTGCTCGCCCACGCCTCGGGCCGGCTGGGATAACAACAACAGGGCGTCAAACAACAATAGGGCCGCGGATCGGGGGCGGAGGTCATTCCTCCGCCCCTTTTCATTTCGCTGTTATCCGATCGGGACCGGGAGCCGCCTAACGCGCCTGCTGGAGCCTGGGCTTCCTGGCCCGCGGCGCCTGTCTCTGAGGCTGGCTCTGAGGTTGCTGGCCCTGGGGTTGCTGGCTCTGCTGGGTCTGCGGCTGCTGCTGGGCCGGGGTGTCGAACACGCTGGGACCGCCGAACAGCAGGCGCGTCGGGTTGCGGTCGAAATTGCGCACCGCGCGGTCGATGTCGCCGATGGTGCGGCGACCTTCGCTGATCAGGCCTCCCGAACGTTTGTCGAGGTTGTCGGCAAGACGCTTGATGGAGCGCGTGGCCTCCTGCAGGTCGCCCTTGCCGTCCTTGTTGGCCAGCTGTTCAACCCCGGCGAGGATGCTGTCCATGCGCCCCGAGTTACGCGCCAGCATCGCCGTGAAGGCTTCGATGCTGCGCATGGTGTTGCGCAGCTGTTCCTGGTTTTCGGCGATCACCCGGTCAACCCGCTGCAGGGTGGCGCGCGCGGTCTCGGTGATGTCGCTGAAGCCCTCGGCGGCGCGAATAACTGGCAGCTCGCCGGGCTTGGCCTCGATCGGCGGGCTGTCGAGCGCCCCGCCATGCAGCGAGACCGAGGCGATGCCGGTGAGACCCTGGAACTCAAGGCCGAGCTGGGTGTCCTGACGCACCGGCGTGCTGCGCTCGACGGAGAGGATGGCCACCACGCGCTGCGGATCGCTCAGGCCGATCGACGACACCTCGCCGACGCGTATGCCGTTGAAGGTCACGGCCGCGCCGGTGCGCAGGCCGGACACCGGCCCCGCGAACTCGGCGCGGTACTGAACGCGGTCGCTGATCGATCCAACGTGTTGGAACCAATAGATAAATCCGAAGGCGCCGAGAATCGCCGCCAGCGTGAAGAACCCGATCAGGACGAAATTCGCCCGCGTCTCCATCAACCCTGCTCCAAGGCTGGTTCGCCAGTCATCACCCGGGCCCGCTTGCCGCGGAAGTACGCCCTGACCCAGGGGTGCTCCGAGGCCAGCATGACGTCCATGCCGCCGACCGCGATGACTTTGCCGTCTCCAAGGACGGCGATTCTATCGCAGGCAGTGTGAAGGCTGTCTAAATCATGCGTTACCATGAATACCGTCAGGCCCAAAGTTCGCTGCAGCGTCCGCACCAGCTCGTCGAACGCGCCGGCCCCGATCGGGTCGAGCCCCGAGGTCGGCTCGTCGAGGAACACGATCTCGGGATCGAGCGCCAGGGCGCGGGCCAGCGCCACGCGCTTGATCATGCCGCCCGACAGCTCCGAGGGGAAGCGGTCGGCGACCTCCGGCTTGAGGCCGACCATGGCCAGCTTGGCGACGGTGATCTCGTCCATCAGGGTTTGCGACAGGTCGAGATTCTCGCGGATCGGAAACTGGATGTTCTGGCGCACCGAGAGCGAGGAAAACAGCGCGCCATGCTGGAACAGCACGCCCCAGCGCCGCTCGATGACGCGGCGGGCGGCGTCGTCGGCCTGATCCAGATCGACGCCGAACACCTCGATATGACCGCTGACCTTGGGCACCAGCCCGATGATGGTGCGCATCAGCACCGACTTGCCGGCTCCCGAGGCGCCGACGAAGCCGAGGATCTCGCCGCGCTTCACCTCGAGGTCGAGGCGGTCGAGCACGACATGGCGGCCGAACGCGACCGTCAGCTCGCGGACCCGGATCACGTTGTCGTCGGAAGCGGCCATCATCTACATTCCGATCGAGGCGAAGAAGATGGCGAACACGCCATCGAGCACGATGACGAAGAAGATCGATTTGACCACCGACGACGTGGTGTGACTGCCGAGCGACTCGGCGCTGCCACGCACGTTGAAGCCTTCGAGACAGGCGATGACGCCGATCACCGCGGCCATGAACGGCGCCTTGATCATCCCCACCTTGAAATGGTCGAGCGAGATCGCCTCGCGCAGGCGGGACAGGAAGATGTCCGGCTGCAGGCCGCCATAGAGCCACGCCACCAGCCCGCCGCCATACAGCGCCGCCATCGAGCCGATGAAGGCCAGGATCGGCATCGCGATAATCAGCGCCAGCACGCGCGGCACGATCAGCACCTCGACCGGATCGAACCCCATGGTGCGCAGGGCGTCGATCTCCTCGCGCATCTTCATCGAGCCGAGCTCGGCGGTGTAGGCGCTGCCCGAGCGGCCCGCCACCATGATGGCGACGATCAGCACGCCGATCTCGCGCAGGACCAGCACGCCAACCATGTCGACCACATAGACGTCGGCGCCGAACTTGCGGAAATGAAAGATGCCCTGCTGGGCGATGATGCAGCCGATCAGGAAGGTGATCAGCACCATGATAGGCACCGCGCGCCAGCCGACCTGCTCCATGTGATGGATCAGCGAGGTGAAGCGGAAGGTCTGCGGCCGCACGGCAATGCGCAGGCCGGCCAGGATGATCGCGCCGGTCATGTTGGCAAGCTGGATCAGGGTATCGGCGACCTCGGACATGGCATGGCCGATCGCCGCAAGCATCAGGACGATCGCGCCCGGTTCCTTTTGACGCGGCTCGGCGTCGTTGCCGGCGTTGCGCACGGCCTCGACCAGCCCGCGATAATCCTCGGCCAGTCCGGTCAGGCGTGGCGCGTTGTTCTCGCGCGTCAACGCGCGCCGCAGCCGTTCGATCAGCCAGGCGCCGAAGGTGTCGAGCCGCGCGATATGGGATACGTCGATCTCGACCGCGGCCTCTTTTCGCGCGCGCCGCTCGGCGTCGCGCACCAGCCGCTCGATCGCGCCGGCGTGCTGCGCGGTCCAGGCGCCGGCCGCGCGCAGCGCCGGGCCGTCCTGCCCTGCCAGCCGTTCGAGTGTCGGAGCACCGTCCACCGTCAAACTCCTGATTCGGCTCCGGTCTTGTGCCGAACCCGCATTAACAGCCATACTTGCCGCACCCTCGCAACCCCATCGGCACGGCCGCCCAATTTTTCCGCATGAATGTGACATCCGATCGGACATTGACGGCCCGGATCGAACGCTGGCCGATCGCCGGGGCGTTCACCATCAGCCGCGGCGCCAAGACGGAAGCCGTGGTGGTGGTGGCGGAGCTGCGCCAGGGGCCTCACGCCGGACGCGGCGAATGCGTACCCTATGCGCGCTATGGCGAGACACCCGAGGCGGCGCGCGATGCCCTCATGGCCATGGCCGGGGCCGTGCGCGACGGGCTCGACCGCACCACTTTGCAACAGGTAATGCCGCCCGGCGCGGCGCGCAACGCGCTCGACTGCGCGCTATGGGATCTGGCCGCCAAGGCGGCCGGCCGGCCGGCGTGGCGGCTGGCCGGGCTCGCCCCACCCCGCCCGCTCACCACCGCCTATACGATCTCGCTGGGCAGCCCCGAGGCCATGGCAAGCGCCGCCGCGACCGCCTCCAGCCGTCCGCTGCTCAAGGTCAAGCTCGGCGGCGACGGCGACGCCACCCGCATCGCCTCCGTGCGCGCCGCCGCGCCACGGGCCGAGCTGATCGCCGACGCCAACGAATCGTGGTCGGACGCCAACCTCGCCGGCAATCTTGAAGCCTGCCGGCAGGCCGGCGTCACCCTGATCGAACAGCCGCTGCCGGCCAACCGTGACGCCGCGCTGGCGGCGATCCCCCACCCCATCGCCATCTGCGCCGACGAGAGCGTTCATGACCGCGCCTCGCTCGCCGCGTTGCGCGGCCGCTACGATGCCGTCAACATCAAGCTCGACAAGACCGGCGGCCTGACCGAGGCGCTGGCGATGGCCGGCGAGGCCGAGCGGCTCGGCTTCGGGCTCATGGTCGGCTGCATGGTCGGCACCTCGCTGGCGATGGCCCCGGCGCTGCTGGTGGCGCAGCGGGCCCGCGTCGTCGATCTCGACGGGCCGCTGCTCCTGGCGCGCGACCGCGACCACGGCCTGCGCTATGACACCAGCACGGTGCATCCGCCCGACCCGGCGTTGTGGGGCTGAAATCTAGTCCGGCGCCAGCGCGAGCCGCCGCCAGCCCAGCGCCAGCACGGTGAGCGCGGCCGCCGCCATCGCCAGCATCAGCGCGTAGACCCACCGCCCGTCGGGGGCGTACAGCAGGCCGGCGAAAACGCTCGCCAGCGCCATCGCGCTGCCGCTCAGCAGCGCCAGAAACCCTTGCGCGGTGGCGGTCAGCCCGCTCGGCACCAGCCGCGCCATCAGGCCCATGGTGCCGAGATGGGTGGCGCCGAACGACAGCGCATGGAGAAGCTGCGCGACGCCGATGACGGAGAGCGGCGGCTGCGTCGTCATCACCAGCCAGCGCGCCAGCGCCCCGGCCGCGCCGAGCGCGAGCCAGACTCGGGGCGTCAGGTCGAGCCGGGGCGACAGCGCGAACAGCACGATCTCGGCGAGCACACCGGCCGACCACAGCGCCGAGATGGTGGTGCCGGACCAGCCCTCGGCGCGCCACATCACCGCGGAGAACGAATAATAACCGGCATGGCTGCCCTGCACGAGCGCCGCGGCGGCCGCCACCAGCCACAGCGCCGGCAGCCGCCACAAAAGCTTTGCGGGCGGCGCCGGGACGGTGGCGAGGCTGCCGTCGTCGACCGGTTCGAGCAGGAAGCTCGTCCCCGCGCCGACCAGCGCCGCGGCGACGATGACCCAGATCAGGTGGCGGCCGGCGATGGCGTCGCTCAGGAACCCCGCGCCCACCGCGCCGGCCACGAACGCCGCCGAGCCCCACAGCCGGATCGGGCCGTAATCGATGCGATGCCGGCGCACGCCGCGCAGCGCATAGGCATCGGTGAGCGGCAGCACCGGTCCCCACGCCGCGGCGGTGACGGTGAACACCGCGACGATGGCGACCGGCCCCGGCGCCAGCCCGGTCAGCACCATGCCCACCAGCGTCAGCACCACCAGGGCGCGGATGAAGCCGCGCAGCGCGTGGCGGCGGTCGGCCAGCCGGGTGACGAGCGGCACCGCGGCCAGACGCGCCGCCACCGGAAGCGCCAGCGCCAGGCCGATCCCTTGCGCATCGAGGCCGGAGGCCGACAGCCACAGCGGAAAAAACGGCAGATGCGCGCCGAAGCAGGCGAACACCGCCCCGTAGAACAGCGCAAGACGACGCGAAAAGCTCCGCGCAATGGCGGCATCGGGCGGGGTCGGCAACAGGATCATCGCCGACCGTTACACCACGCGGCGGTGATTTGCGCGGCAATTTGCGCAATGATCGTCGGGATGATTCGACCCGTTCTCCGGCTTTCCGCCTGACCGCAGACGCTTTTCCCATGTCCCATGACGCCTTCGCCCTGTCGCCGATCGCGGCCCGCGCCACCGAGCCGGGCGAGGCCGACTATGCCGCGATCTGCGAGGCGTTCATGGAGACCGCGCGCGGCCGCTGGTTTCTCGGCGAATACGCCCGGCGCAACCGCAACGCCGACACCCGCATGGTGCTCGACGCGGTGGCGCGCATCGAGGAAACCCTGGCGCGGCAGAAGCGGGCGCCCGCCCCCGACCGCGCCGACGCCATCGCCGCCACGGTGATGGAGGCCAGGCGCCGCGCCATGGCGGCGCTCGCCACCGACGACGCCGAACAGGCCCAGCGCGCCATCCGCAACGCCGCCCAGATGATCCGCGACATGTCGTGGACGCTGCGCGAATGCGGCGCCGACGCGCGCGTCTGCAACCTGCTCGACGCCCAGGTCGCCGCCATCGACGGCGGCTGCGACCGCCACGGCACACCGCTGCTGCGGCACGATTCAATGATCGCCGTGTTCGACGAACTGGCGGCGAAGCTGCAGGCGCTGGTGCGCGGCGAACCGGCGGCGGAGGCGGCGGCGGCCCCCACCCCTGAGCCGCCGCCCGCGCTGACGCCGCATGCCGACCCGTTATCCGCCGGCGTTCCCGAGGCCGACGCGGATGTGTACGCCGGCATGTCCAAGCCCACCGCCGCGCCGGCGGACGCCGGCATCAACGCGGTGGAAATTGTTGCCGATGCGGCCGCTGATGTTCTTGCGGACCGCGCGCCGGAACCGGTGATGCAAGCGGCCGAACCCGTGGCGGTTGCCGATGCCGCTCGCCCCGCGACGGAGGAGGTCGCGAGCCCCGCGCCGCGGTCGCTTGGCGCCGCGCTACTCAACAGCGGCGTCATCGCGGCGCCGCCCGCGCGCCGCGATCCGCTGGCGCCGTTGCGCAAGCTGTCGCAGGCGGAAAAGATCGCGCTGTTCAGCTAGAGCGCGATCCGCCGAAGTGGGTACCGGTTCGGCGCAAGATCGCGCGATGTTCTAGGTTTTCCGCGTGCCGTCGATCAGCCGCGCATAGAGGTCGGCGTCGACATTGCCGCCCGACAGCACCACCACCACGGTCTTGCCGCGCGCCGCCACCGCGCCGGCCAGCACCGCCGCCAACGCCACCGCGCCGCCTGGCTCGACCACCAGCTTGAGCTCATTGAACGCGGCGGTCATCGCGGCTGCGACCTCGGCATCGGTGGCGGTGACGCCTTGCGACACCAGTTCGCGATTGATGGCGAAGGTCAATTCACCGGGGATCGAGGCCATCAGCGCATCGCAGATGGTGCGGCCCTCGGCGCGGTGCGGCTCGCGGCGGCGGCTTTTCAGCGAACGCGCGTGATCGTCGAAGCCGGCCGGCTCGGCGGTGACCAGCCGCGCGTCGGGAAAGCGCGCCTTGACCGCGAGCGCGACACCCGCCATCAGCCCGCCGCCGGACGCCGGCGCGATGACGACATCAGGCACCTCGCCGCGCGCGGCCATGTCCTCGGCGATCTCGCGGCCGACCGTGCCCTGGCCGGCGATGATCAGCGCGTCGTCGAACGGCGGCACCAGCACCGCGCCCCGCTCGTGCGCGATACGGCGCGCGATCGCCTCGCGGTCCTCGCGGTCGCGGTCATACAGCACCAGCTCGGCGCCATACCTTTGCGTGCGCGTGCGCTTGGACAGCGGCGCGTCCGACGGCATCACGATGGTCGCCGGCATGCCGAACAGCTGCGCCGCCGCGGCCACCCCTTGCGCGTGATTGCCGGACGAGAACGCCACCACGCCGGACCCGCGCGCGGCCTCCGGGATCGCCGCGATCTTGTTGTAGGCGCCGCGGAACTTGAACGATCCAGTGCGCTGGAGCATCTCCGGCTTGAACAGCAGGCGCGCGCCGGTCATGGCATCGAGCGCGGGCGAATGCAGGAGCGGCGTGCGGACCGCCACCTTCGCCAGCACGGCGGCGGCGGCGTCGACATCGCGCGCGGTCGGAAGCACGGACAGGTTGGGTTCATTCATCGCGTGAATCTAGAGCATGATCCGGGAAAGTGGAAACCGGTTTTCCGAAAAGATCATGCGCAGGTAAATATTAACGGCGAACCTGATTGTCGCAGGCGCTAGGCGCTCATCGCGGCATGTCCCGGCGGCTGCGCTGCGGCGGCCTCGACCGCGTGATCGAGGAAGGCACGCGCCGAGGCCTCCCAACCGCGCGCCAGCGCGAAGTCGCGGGCGGCCTGCCGCGGCACCGTGAGCGCGGCAAGGCAGGCCATGCGCAGATCGTCATCGAGCACGCCGACCGGCGCCGCGCCGATCACGTCGAGCGGTCCGGCGACCGGATAGGCCGCCACCGGCACGCCGCTCGCGAGCGCCTCCAGCAGCACCAGGCCATAGGTGTCGGTCCGGCTCGGAAACACGAACACGTCGGCCGCCGCGTAGATTTGCGCCAGTGCATCGCCATGGCGCGCGCCAAGAAACACCGCATCCGGATAGCGCCGTTCGAGATCGACGCGCGCCGGCCCGTCGCCGACCACGACCTTGGTGCCGGGCAGATCGAGCGTCAGAAACGCCTCGAGGTTCTTCTCCACCGCGACGCGGCCGACCGAAAGATACACCGGACGCGGCAGGCCGAGATCGGCGTCATCACGCGGACGGAACAGGGCGGCATCGACGCCAAGCGGCCACAGCACGACATTGCGGAAGCCGCGGCCACGCAGTTCGGCGGCGAGCGCCGGCGTCGCCGCCATGGTCGCCCGCGCGGCGCCATGGAACCAGCGCAGCCCCGACCATATCCAGCGCGGCGGGATCGGCGCGCGCGCCGCGACATAATCGGGAAAGCGGGTGTGGAAGCTGGTGGTGAAGGCGATCTTGCGCGCGCGGCAATAGCGCCGCGCCATGAGTCCGAGCGGCCCTTCGGTGGCGATGTGAATGGCATCGGGCCGCGCCGCCGCGATGGAGCGCGCCAGCGCCGCCGGCGTGGCCAGCGCGATCCGCACATCGGGATAGGTCGGCAGCGCGACGGTGCGGAACGGTTCGGGCGTCATGAACGTGATCTCGGCCCCCAGCGCCGGCACGGCTCTTGCGAGCATGATCAGCGTCTGCACCACGCCGTTGACCTGCGGATGCCAGGCGTCGGTGACGATGAGGATACGCATCACGCCGCCCGCGATGTCGGGGGCGGTAGCGCGCGCATCGCCGGCTGCGTCCAGGTGAGGATCTCGAGGCGGCCGTCGCGATGCTCGGCGATCGCCGTGCAGCTTTCCACCCAGTCACCGCAATTGACGTAGCGAACACCATGCTCGTCGCGGATGGTGGCGTAGTGGATATGGCCGCAGACCACGCCATCGGCGCCGAGACGCCGCGCCTCGGCGGCCAGCGTCTGCTCGAAGGCGCCGATATAGCTCACCGCGTTCTTCACCTTCATCTTGGCCCATTGCGACAGCGACCAGTACGGCACGCCGAACACTCGCCGCAGCGAGTTGATCCAGCGGTTGAGCAGGATGGCGAGGTCGTAGGCCTTGTCGCCCAGATGCGCGAGCCAGCGCGCGTTCTGCACCACCAGATCGAACATGTCGCCGTGGATGATCAGGTAGCTGCGGCCGTCGGCGGCTTCGTGCATCGCCTGCTCGGTCACCTCGATGCCGCCGAAGTGAGTGCCGACATAGCTGCGCAGGAACTCGTCATGGTTGCCGGGCACATAGACGACGCGAGTGCCCTTGCGCGCCTTGCGCAGGATCTTCTGCACCACGTCGTTGTGCGCCTGCGGCCAGTGCCAGGTCGAGCGCAGCGCCCAGCCATCGACGATATCGCCGACGAGATAAATGGTCTCGGCGTCGTGATGGCGAAGGAAATCCAAGAGCGCGTCGGCCCGGCAGCCGCGCGTTCCGAGATGGACATCGGAGATAAACAGGGCGCGGAAGCGCCGCGCCTCGGCCGCACCGCTCATGCCATCGTGTTCCAGCATCGTTGGACGGAAGGGCTAGCAGAATGCCGTGACAGGCGGATGACGCGTCATGCCGCGACCTGCCGGGTTTCGGCGGCGCGCTCGAAGCACACCAGCGTGTACACGCCGAACGGCAGAAGCCTGCGGCGCTCGACCAGCGTGGCCTGCGCATTGGCGTTGGCCCAGGCTTGAAGCCGCGCGAACGGAAATTCCGGGCGCAGCCCGAGCGGACGCGCGGCTCGCGCCACCCAGCGCTCGAACGCCGCCGCCATGCCGCGTTCGGAATACAGGTGATTGACGAGGACGATGCGGCCGCCCGGTTTCACCACGCGGTGGCATTCCGACAGCACCCGCTCGGGATTTTCCACCAGCGTGATGACGAACTGCGCCACCACGCAGTCGAAGCTGGCATCGGCGAAGGCAAGGTCATGGGCGTCCATCCGCAGTACGTCGTGGACGAACGGATAGCGGCCGCTCGCCATTTTCGCCCGCGCCTTGGCGAGCATCGGCGCGCTCAGATCGATACCGGTGATCTCGGTGGTGGCGTCGTAATCGTCGAACGACAGCCCGGTGCCGACGCCGACTTCAAGGATGCGGCCGCCGATCGCGCGCGCCGCCGAGGCGGCCGCCCGCCGGCCCTGCAGCATCACCGGCCCGCACACCGCATCATAGATCGGCGCCCAGCGCGCATACGCGGTTTGCACGAGATTGCTGTCGAGATCACCCGCCATCGCTGCCCTTCCCCTGTCGCTCGCGTGATGAATGGCTCATCACGAGGTCATGAGGGCGGATAGCAGCGCCATGCGACAATCGAACGACAATGAAAGCCGCTTTTCGCGGCCGGCACGGCCTCGGGCAGAAAAGCAGAAAGGCCGGCGCGAGGCCGGCCTTTCCGAAATCGTTTTTCAGGAGAGACGTTGCGTCTCAGCCCTTGGTGATGATCGCCTTCGGCGGCGTGTACCACCTGTACTTCATGCCGACCGAGAGGATGTCGACGTGGCTGTCGACGTCGCCGAACAGCCGCACGCCGCTTTGGGTACGGTCGATCTGCGAATCCTTGACGAACAGATGCGCATAGGCGAAGTCGAACGACAGCTTCTCGCTGTAATTGTAGGCGGCGCCGATGCTGGCCCAGACGCGGTCGGCATCAGGCAAGCGCGGCGTGCGCTCGTCGGGATTCTGGATCGGCGAGATCTCGTAGGCCGCGCCGGCGCGCAGCGTCAGCGCCGGGCTCCAGCTGTATTCGCCGCCGAGCGCGAAGAACCAGCCGTCATGCCAGTTAAGCGGCAGCGAGTTCGCCAGCGAGCCCGCGCCGCCGGCGCAGAACGGCGCGCCGGCCGCGTTGCAGACGATGTCGAGCTTGTCGAGACGGCTCCAGTGCGCCCACTCGACGGTGCCGAGCAGGGTGAACTGCGGGTTGAAGCGGTGGCGGAAGCTCGCGGTCACCGTTTCAGGCGTGCTGAGGCCCGCCTTGATGTTGTTGCTGAACCCCAGCGCGTTGATCGACATCGTGCCGTCGAGGGTATGGCTGACGGAAGACCGGTAGCCGAGGCCGACCGACATCGCCTGCGTCGGCATCCACAGCGCGCCGAGCGTGAAGCCCAATGCGGTATCCTTGCCCTCGATGCTGACGTTCGGCGAGTTCGGCAGCGCGCCGGAGGCGGATTCCAACAGGCCCCACATGTGCTCGATCTGCACGCCGGCGCCGATCATGAAGTTCGGCGTCACACGGTAGGCGATGGTCGGGGTGAAGTTGTAGGTGCGGATGTCGTTGTTGCGGGTATGGGTCTGGCCGGCCCAGAAGCCGGTGCTCGGTTGCGTGCCGAGGCCGAACGGCGCGTTGATGGAGAGACCGACCACGACCTGCCTGGAGATTTCATAGCCATAGTAGCTGGACGGCACCGCGGCGTTGATGCCGATGTTGCCGCTGTCGGCCGGGCTACCGATACCCAGCAGGGTCGAGCCCGGCAGCGCGTGGATGGTCGTATTGGGCAGGATCACCGCGACATTGCTTTCGCTCTGCAGGCCGGTGGTCTGGCCGAGCGCCGCCGGGTTCCAGAACATCGAACTGAGGCCGTCGCCCGCCGCGTCACCGGCAAACGAGGTGCCGAGGAACTGGGTCGACTGCTCGCGGATGGCAAAGCCCCCGGCATTGGCCACGGCCGCGCTGGAAAGAAGAGCCCCGATAACGGCTGCGGTCGTCCACAGCGGCCGGCGAATGTCGGTCGTCATAATTAAACGTCTCCCCCCAAAAAGCCTTGCGCGGCCACCCCAAAAGGCCTCGCACTCCGAATCCTTCTGCTTGAACGCGGGGTGCTGGCGTCATCTTCCCTTGTCCGGCAATTTCGGACCACTGGAAATTGCCATAATTCGTTCCACGGATGTCTTATCTCCGGGCGCGATGCAAACATGCAACACTTCGGCCCCTGACGGGCTGAGCGCGCTTAAACCGGAATAAAATACCGCTCCCCTGCCCGGGTCAGGCCCAAGGCATGGGAGAAGGCACCCGTTGAATCCGTCCTCGCCCTACCCCACCGAGCGCGAATCCAGCACCGCCTTGAGCGAGATGTTGGCCCAGGCTCCGGCGCGCTCGCGGAACGCGCCGTAGGACTCCGCCACGCGGCGGGCGATCTCGCTGCGCCCGGCGATCTCGCCGAGGATGTCGCGGGCCTGCCCGTGCGCCGCCGCCACCACCGCCTGCGGGAACTGGCGCAGCTTGACGCCATGCTTCCCGGTCAGCGCCGCCAGCGCCTCGACGTTGAGCCGTTCCATTTCGTTGAGCGCATAGGCCGCCTCGGCGGCGCAGGCATGGGAAACGATGGCCTTGGCGCGCGAGTCGAGGCTCTCCCACAGCGCGCGGTTGACGATGCACTCGCCGGTGCCGTTGGGCTTGTTGAAGCCGGGCGCGTAATAGAACGAGGCGACGCGGTAGAGGCCAAGCGCGATGTCGGAGCCGGGGCCGACGAACTCGGCGCCATCGACGAGGCCGCTTTGCAGGCTGGTGATGATCTCGCCGGGCGCGGTGGTGAGCGGGGTCGCCCCGAGCCGCCGGTAGACCTCGCCGCCGAGGCCGAGCGAACGGATCTTCAGGCCCCTGAGGCTGTCGAGGCCGGTCAGTTCGGCGCGGAACCAGCCGCCCATGCAGGTGCCGGTGTTGCCGCCCATGAACGGCTTGACGCCGAACGGGGCGTAAAGCTCGTCCCACAGCGCCTGGCCGCCGCCGGCATCGACCCACGCGGTATGCTCCGAGGGCGTCAGACCGAACGGCACGGTGGTGAAGAAGGCCGCCGCCGGCTGCTTGCCCTGCCAGTAGAGCGCCGCGGTGTGGCCCATATCGGCGACCCCGGCGCCGACCGTATCGAGCACTTCGAGCGCGGGCACCACCTCGCCGGCCGCGTGCACGGTGACCTGGATATCGCCGCCGGACAGCGCGCCGATGCGTTCGGCGACCCGCTCCGCCGACATGCCGGGACCCGGCAGACGCCTCGGCCACGACGTCACCATGCGCCAGCGCTTGACGGCGTTGGCGGCGATGGCGGGGGTGGCGGGGGTGGCGAACGCCGTGGTGGCGAGCGAGGCGCCGGCGATGAGCTTGCGTCGTGAAATGTCAGACATGGCAACTCCCGTGAACGATTTAGCGCGCGGTCCCGTGACCGCGCTCGAAGGCATGGAAATGATGCAGCGGCCCGCGGCCGCCACCGACGCCGAGGCTGTCGGCGGCGGCGATCGCCGCGGTGACATAGGACTTGGCGGCGCGCACCGCGGTTTCGAGATCGCCGCCCTTGGCCAGCTCGGCCGCGATCGCGGCCGACAGCGTGCAGCCGGTGCCGTGGGTATTGCGGGTGTCGACGCGCATGGCGGCGAGGCGCGCCACCGCGTTGGGCATCACCAGGATGTCGACGCTCTCGGCGCTCTGGCCGTGGCCGCCCTTGATCAGCACCGCCCGCGGACCGAACGCGAGCAGCTGCCTGCCCTGCTGTTCCATCTGCTGCTCGGTGGCGGCGAGCGGCGCGTCGAGCAGCGTGGCCGCCTCCTGCAGGTTCGGCGTCAGGATGGTGGCACGCGGCAGCAAGAGCTTGCGCACCGCCTCGATCGCCTGCGGCGCCAGCAGCACGTCGCCGGAGGTCGCCACCATGACCGGATCGACGACACGATGCGCCGGGTTCCAGTGGTCGAGCGCATGGGCGATGGCCTCGATGATGTCGGTCTGCGACACCATGCCGGTCTTCACCGCCCGGACCGCGAAGTCCGAGAACACCGCGTCGATCTGCGCCGTGACGAAGCGCGCCGGCACATTGTGCACGGCGGTGACGCCGCGCGTGTTCTGCGCGGTGAGCGCGGTGATCGCCGAGGTGCCGTAGACGTCGAGCGCCGCGTAGGTCTTGAGATCGGCCTGGACGCCCGCGCCGCCGCCCGAATCCGATCCGGCAATGGTGAGCGCGACGGGCTTGCTCATGGCCGCTTCCTTTGCGCCAGCGCGCCGTCGACGATGGCGCGCAGCGTCCGCGCCGCCTGCAACGGATCGGCCGCCCCCGACACCGCCGAGATCACCGCGATGCCGTCGGCGCCGGCGGCGATCACATCGGCGGCGTTGCCGGCATCGATGCCGGCGATGGCGCCGACCGGAATGGCGGCATCGCGCGCGCGCAGCGTCCGGGCGATCCCGGCAAGGCCGGCAAGCCCGACCGGCGCGTCGGGATTGTCCTTGGAGGTGGTGGCGAACACGCCGCCGACGCAGACGTAATCGAGAAGGTCGAGCGACGCGGCCTCGGCCTGCGCCATCGACTTGACGGTGAGGCCGATGATGGCGCGCTGGCCCATCACCCGGCAGGCGTCGGCGACCGGCATGTCGTCCTGGCCGAGATGCACGCCGTCGGCGCCCGCCGCCAGCGCCACGTCGACGCGGTCGTTGACCAGCACCGGCACGCGGCCCGCCGCGGCGGCGTGAACCACGCGCGCCCGCGCGATCATGTCACGCACCCCACCGAGCTTGTCGCGCAGCTGGATCAGGGTGGCGCCGCCGGCGATGACCTGATCCGTCAGCGCCGCGAGGTCGTGGCCGCCGCGGGCCGCCGGATCGATCAGGACATAGAGCCGGTGATCGACCCTGTTACGCCGCATGACGGGATTCATGGCGTCACCCGCGCTTCGGCGCCGATGAGTTCGGGCGTGAGATTGTGCAGTTCGTCGAGAAAGGTGACGGCGAAACTGCCGGGGCCATGACTGCTGCGCGCCGCGCGCTCGCCCGCCACGCCGAATACGATCAGCGCGGCGGTGGCGGCCAGCCACGGGTCGGGCTCCACCGCCAGCGCCGCCGCCGCGAGCGCCGTCTCGGCGCAGCCCATCGCCGTGACCCTGGTCATCAGCGCATCGCCGTTGTGCAGCGTCAGCGTGCGGGTGCCGTCGCTCACGATGTCGGCTTCGCCGGTGAGCGCCACCACGCATCGCCAGCGCCGCGCCGCCGCGGCCACTTCGACCCGGGATGCCGCCGCGCCGGCCAGCGCCGCGAACTCGCCGGCGTTGAGCCGCACCAAAGCGGGGCCGCGTTCCAAAAGGCCTTGCGCGAAGGCAAGGCGCGGCGGCGAGCGGTCGACCTTGACCGGATCGAGCGCCCAGGGCCGCGCCAGCGCTTTCGCCGCCGCCGGCGCCACCTCGGCCGCGGCGCGGCGTTCGGCGTCCAGCGTGCCGAGATTGATCAGCAGCGCGTCGGCGCTGCCGACCATGGCGCCGACCTCCGCCGCCGCGATGGTCATCGACGGCACCACGCCGGCCGCCAGCAGCACGTTGGCGGTGAAGGCCTGCGCCACGCTGTTGGTGATGCAATGGACCCGCGGCACACGGGCGCGCAGACGCTCGACAAGACGGGCGGCGGCCGCGCGCGCGTCCGCATCGAGGACCGCTATAGTGGATGAAACAGGCGTCACCTGCATCTCAAGCTCCCTCCGCCGGCATGACCCGGATCAGGTTCTATGGGTTGGCTTTCGCCTCTCAGCCCGGTACGGGCACCCCAATGAGATCGTTCTCCATCTAGCGCGCCGGCGGCGGCGCGGCAAGAGCCTCGGTCCGCCGCCGGCGATTATCGCCGGACAGCTTGCCAGCCGCGCCGGTTTTTGCTGGATTGCCGGCGTCGCCATGAGGCCCGGGAGAATGCCATGGTTCCGTTTTTCGTCCAGATCAAATGCCAGCTTGGCAAATCCTATGCCGTGGCCAACGCGCTCGCCGAAGCCGAGATCGCCTCGGAAATCTATTCCACGGCCGGCCATTACGACCTGCTGGTGAAGTTCTACGTCGAAACCGGCACCGACATCGGCCACTTCGTCACCGAGCAGGTGCAGACGATTCCCGGCATCCAGGACACCCTGACCATCATCACCTTCAAGGCATTCTGAGAAATCAGGTTGCCGGCGGCGACTGGCGGGCGCGGCGCAACCCGAGCCGGCGCTCGCGCCACAGCACGAACAGGCCCGCCGTCGCGACGATGGCCGCGCCGATCACGACATTGACCGTCGGCGCCTCGCCGAGGAAGACATAGCCGAACATCACCGCCCAGATCATGGTGGCGTAGTCGAACGGCGCCAGATACGACGCCGGCGCGTAGCGCATGCCCTCGGTGAGGAAGATCTGCGCCACCCCGCCGCTCATGCCGATGCCGATGAGCAGCGCCAGCTCGCCGCCTGTCGGCAGGCGCCAGCCCAGCGGCGCCGTCGCCAGCGCCACCAGCATCGAGAACAGCGACATGTAGATCAGGATCGACGAGGTGGTTTCGGTCGCGGTCAGGCCGCGGATCTGGATCAGCGCGCCGGCAGCGCACAGCGCGTGCGCAAGCGCGAACAGCATGCCCGTCAGCGCCACCGACGACAGCGCCGCCCGCGGCACCGAGAGATGCGGCGCGATCATGATCGTCACGCCAACGAGGCCCGCCAGCACCGCCGACCAGCGGTAGACGCGCACGCGCTCCTTGAGGAAGATGACGGCAAGCGGCACCGTCGCCAGCGGAATGACGAAGGCGATCGCGGTGACGTCGGCGACCGGAATGCGCGCCGCCGCCGCGAACAGCAGGAAGATGCTGGTGACGGTGGTGATGCCGCGCCAGAAATGGGCGCGCAGCCGCTCGGTGCGCGCCGCGCCGGCAAGCTCGCCGCGCCATCCGAGCACGACGGCGATCAGGGTCAGCGTGATGAGGCCGCGCACGAACACGGTCTGGCCGACCGGGAACTCCATCCCCAGCATACGCACCTGCAGCGACATCAGCGCGAACAGCACGGTCGCTGCGACCTTGAAGGCGGTGGCCTTGAGGATGTTCATGGAGCGGTGGGATTCGCGGCTTGCGATTGACGGAAGCTTGCGGCCGGGCGACGGCCAGCCGTTCCATTGTTAGCCATTCACGCGGCGCGCGAACAGGGCACGGCCCGCATGGCCGCATGCAACGAACGAACGGATACCGGCGTCACAACCGGTGCCGGAGCTGGTGATCGCGGATCGTCGTCCAGATGCGCTGCGGGGTTGCCGGCATGTCGACGTGGCCGATGCGGTATTCGCGCCACAGCGCGTCGATCACCGCGTTGACGATGGCCGGCGTGGCGCCGATGGTGCCGGCCTCGCCGACGCCCTTGACGCCGAGCGGATTGTTGACGCACGGCACGTTGCGGGTCTCGAACGCGAACGATGGCGCGTCCGAGGCGCGCGGCAGCGCGTAGTCCATCAGCGAGCCGGTGACGAGCTGGCCGTCGCGGTCGTACACGGTCTGCTCCATCAGCGCCTGGCCGAGGCTCTGCACCGCGCCGCCGTGGATCTGGCCCGTCAGCAGCAGCGGATTGAGCGTCACGCCGACATCGTCGACCACCGCGTAATCGACGATGCGCGTCGCGCCGGTGGCGGGATCGATCTCGACCTCGGCGATGTGCGTGCCGTTGGGATAGGTGCCGGCGTCGGGCATGAAGCGTTCACTGGCCTGAAGCCGGCTGGCGTCGGTGCCGGGCCGGCGCGCCAGATCGGTGAAGCTGATGGCGCGGTCGGTGCCGGCCACGCGCAGCGCGCCGGCGGCGATCTCGATATCGGCTATGCCGGCCTCGAGCGCGTCGACGGCCAGTTCCTTGAGGCGCTCGCCGAGCGTGTGGGTGGCGCGCGCCACCGACACGCCGCCGATCGGGATCGAACTCGACCCGCCGGTGCCCATGCCGCTGGCGATCAGGGCGGTGTCGCCCTGGATCACGCGCACGCGCTCGGGCGCGACGCCGAACTGCTCGGACACGAGCTGCGCGTAAGCCGTGCGATGGCCCTGCCCGGTCGACTGCGAGCCGATCAGCACCGTGAGGCCGCCGTCGGGGTCGAGCCGCAGCGTCGCGGTTTCCGGCCCCATGGCGCCGCACACCTCGACATAGCACGACAGCCCGATGCCGCGGATGAGCCCGGCCTTCTTCGCCGCCCTCGCGCGCTTGGGAAATTCCTTCCAGCCGATCATTTCCTGCGCGCGCGCAAGGTGCGCGGCGAACGCGCCGGAATCGTACACCTTGCCGGTGGCGGTACGGTACGGCATCGCGTTGGACGAGATGAAATTGCGGCGGCGGATCACGTCGGGGGCGATGTCGAGCTTGCGCGCCGCCGCGTCCACCAGCCGCTCGATGAGATACGCCGCCTCGGGCCGCCCGGCGCCGCGATAGGCATCGACCGGCACGGTGTTGGTGAAGACGCCGCGCACGCGGATGTCGCACACCGGAATGTCATAGACGCCGGGCCACATCGCGGCCCCGCCATAGGGGATGAACGGAGCGAATGCCGAGAGATAGGCTCCCATGTCGGCGATGAGATCGCCGCGCAGCGCGCGGAAGCGGCCATCCCCGGTCAGCGCCAGCGACGCGACCATGATGTTGTCGCGGCCCTGGCTGTCGCCGAGGAAATGATCGGCGCGGTCCGCCACCCATTTCACCGGGCGGCCGAGTTTGCGCGCCGCCACCGCGGCGAGCGCATATTCGCGATAGGGAAACAGCTTGGTGCCGAAGCCGCCGCCGACGTCGGGCGTCACCACGCGCATGCTCTCGGGCGGAATCTTCAGCACCTGCCGGCACAGGATGTCGCGCAGCCGGTGACTGCCCTGACTGCCGAGAGTGAGCGTGAAGTGGTCGCGCGCGGCATCGTATTCGGCGACCACCGCGCGGGTCTCCAGGAAGTTGGTGACGAGGCGCTGGTTGACGAGCCGGACCTCGACGGTCTCCTCGGCATGGGCGAAGGCGAGATCGGTCGCCGCCCTGTCGCCGAGCCGGGTTTCGAACACGAGGTTGCCGGGGTGGCTCGCCCACACCTGCGGCGCGCCGGGGCCAAGCGCCGCCTCGGCGCCGATGGCGGCGGGCAGCGGCTGCCACTCCACCTCGATCGCCTCCAGCGCGTCGCGCGCCTGCGACAGTTCCCGCGCCACCACGAAGGCGACGGCGTCGCCGACATGGCGCACCTCGCCCTGCGCGAGGATCGCATAGGGCGGCGCCTTGATGGCGCCATCGAGCGTAAACAGGCACGGCAGCGCGCCGAGATCGGCGACATCCTCGCCGGTCAGCACGGCCATAACACCGGGCATCGCGCGCGCCGCGCCGGCGTCGACGCGGAACCGCGCATGGGCGTGCGGCGAACGCAGCACCAGCGCATGCAGCAGGCTTTCGCGGGTGTCGTCGCTGGTGTAGCGTCCGCGGCCGCGCAGAAGCGCGTCGTCCTCCGTGCGCTTCACGCTTTGCCCGACGCCGAATGCGCTAGCCGTCATCGTCCGCTCCGCGAAATGTCCGCGACCATTGTGGCGCGAATGGCGGCTTCGTCAATGCGCCAGGCGCAGGAGCCAGCGCCGGCCGAACAGCATGACGATGCTCGCGCCATAGACCAGCGCACCGACCGCGATCAGCAGCGCCAGCATGGCCTCGTCGCGCAGCGTCGTCAGGTGGCCGAGCCAGAGGCCTGCGCCTTTCGCCGCCAGCCACAACGCAAGCCCCAGCACGGCCCCGGCGGCGAGGAACCTGACGAACACGGCCCTGAGCTCCGCGTCGATCACGAGATGGCCGGCGCGCACGGCAAAGCCCATCACCAGCAGCAGATTGACCCAGGCCCCGGCGGCGGTGGCGAGCGCAAGGCCGATCTGCGCCAGCGAACCGACCAGCATGAATTTCAGCGCGACATTGACCGCAACCCCGATCAGCGCCGCCTTCACGGGCGTCGCGGTGTCGTGGCGGGCGTAGAACGGGGCCACCGCGCTGCGGATCAGCACGAACGGGATCAGCCCCAGCGCATAGGCCGCCAGCGTCGCGCCGGCCGCACCGGCATTGGCGGCGGTGAATGCGCCGCGCACGAACATCGCGCGCATGATGGTGTCCGGCACGGTCAGGAACGCCGCCACGAACGGCACCGACATCAGCAGGGTCAGCGCGAAGGCGCGATGTTGCGAATCCATGGCGCCGCTGGCGTCGCCCGCCGCGATCCGCCGCGACATCTCCGGCAAGAGCACGGTGCCGACCGCGATGCCGATGACGCCGACCGGCAACTGGTTGAGGCGGTCGGCGTAATAGAGCGCCGACAGCGCGCCGGCGGCGAGGAAGCTGGCGATGATGGTGTCGGCGAACAGCGCCACCTGCGTGCCCATCGAGCCGAGCGTCGCCGGCCCCAGCGCACGGAAGAAGGCGCGCACCTCGGCGTCGAGCCTGAGCCGGGCAAATCCGGGCAGGATGCCATGGCGCCCGGCATCGGCCGCCAGCAGCAGGCACTCCAGCACGCCGGCGATCAGCACGCCCCACGCCGCCGCATGCCCGACGCTGGGAAAGAACACCGCCAGCGCCAGCGTCGCCATCATCGACAGGTTGAGGAAGATCGGCGCCGCCGCCGCGGTGGCGAAGCGGTGCAGCACGTTGAGCATGCCGCCGTACAGCGTCACCAGCGTCACCAGCAGGAGATAGGGAAAGGTGATGCGCGTCAGTTCGACGGCCAGCGCGGCGCGGTCGGGATGGTCGGAGAAACCCGGCGCCAGCAGCGCCACCAGATACGGCATGAACAGCCAGGCCACGAGCAGCAGCGCCACCTGCACCGTCAGCAGCAGCGTGAAGATGCGGTTGGCGAACAGCCTTGCACCGGCTTCGCCGCCGCGGTTGCGCACGTCGGCATAGGCCGGCACGAACGCGGCGTTGAACGCGCCCTCGGCGAAGATGGCGCGGAAATGGTTGGGGATGCGGAAGGCGACGAAGAAGGCGTCCGCCATCGGGCCGGCGCCGAGGATCGCGGCCAGCATCACGTCGCGCGCGAATCCGGTGATGCGCGACAGCAGCGTGAATCCGCCAACGGTGAAGATTCGGGCCAGCATTGGCCGGTTTTAACCCAAGGTGCAGGGCGGCAAAATGGCGAAAGTTACTTTCCCACCGCGCCGCGCACAGCCTTGATGACGCGCGCCTGGGTGGTTTCGTCGAGATAGGCGTGCATCGGCAGGCTGATGACCTCGGCGGAAAGCTGCTCGCTGACCGGCAAACCGCCGTCGGCGACGGGATAGTGCCGGTAGGCGGTCTGGCGATGCAGCGGCGTCGGGTAATAGATCGCCGTGGGAATGCCGTCGGCCCTGAGCGCGGCGGCGAACGCATCGCGCCGGCCCGCCGGCAGGCGGATGGTGTATTGCGCCCACACCGAGGTGCGCCCCTCCGCCACGCGCGGCACCGTCACCGCGTCGGCAAGACCCTCGGCGTAGCGCCGCGCCGCGCGCTCGCGCGCCACGATCTCGTCGTCGAAGATCGCCAGCTTCTCGATCAGCACCGCCGCCTGCACGGTATCGAGCCGGGCGGTGAGGCCGAGCCGCACATTGTCGTACTTGTCGCCGCCCTGCCCGTGCACGCGGATGCTGCGCAGCGTCTCGGCCAGCGCATCGTCGTCGGTGAAGATGGCGCCGCCATCGCCGTAGCAGCCGAGCGGCTTGGCCGGGAAGAAGCTGGTCGCGGTGGCCAGCCCGAAGGTGCCGAGGCGGCGGCCGTTGTAAGTGGCGCCGAAACCCTGGCAGGCGTCGTCGAGCACGAACAGGCCCTCGCGCGCGGCGAGTTCGGCGATGGCGTCATGGTCGGCGGACTGGCCGAACAGGTCGACCGGGATGATGGCCTTGGGCGCGCGGCCGAGCGCCCGCGCCTTGACGAGCCCGCGCGCCAGCGAGGCCATGTCGATGTTGAAGGTGTCCGGCTCGACATCGACGAACACCGGCGTGGCGCCGAGCAGCGCCACCACTTCCGCCGTGGCGCAGAATGTGAACGACGGGCACAGCACGGCGTCGCCGGGGCCGATGCCCCTGGCCATCAGCACCATCAGCAGCGCATCGGTGCCGCTGGCGCAGGCCACCACGTGCCTGGCGCCGGTATAGGCCGCAAGACCGGCTTCCAGCGCCGTGACCTCGGGGCCGTTGATGAACTGGCAATGGGCGAGCACGCGCGCCACCGCGGCATCGATCCGGGATCCGAGCCGCTGGCGCTGGGCCGCGATGTCGATGAATGGAACAGGCTTCGCAGCCAGGGGCTGGTTCATGGCAGAGATAATCCGAAATGGAGACGGTCAGCCGACGGCGCGGCGCGAGGCGCGAGGCGCCGGCTTGGCGTTGTGCGTCGACGACGCGTCGAGGCACTCGATCGCGATCCTGAGGCTGGCGACGCCCTCCTCGCCGGTGACCGCGGGCGCGACGCCGCTGCGGATCGCCTCGAAGAAGGACTGCAATTCGACACGCAGCGGCTCGGCGTGACCGACTGACAGATGACGCATGGAATAGCTGCCGTCGGGCTGGAAGCCGAAGCATTCCGTGACCTGGCGGGTCAAGAGGTCGCCCATGATGTACTTGCCGCGCGTCGCCACCGTCACGCTGCGCGCCTTGAACGGCGTGAGCCAGTTGGTGTTGATGTGCGCCAGCACGCCGCTGGCGGTGCGGAACTGCAGCAGCGCGATGTCCTCGCGCTCGGCGACCGCGCTGGAAAGCTGCGGTTGCACCTCGACGATGTCCGACTCGGTGAACCAGCGGATGAGGTCGATATCGTGCACGGCAAGATCGATGACGACGCCGACATTCGACATGCGCGGCGGGAACGGCCCGACCCGGGTGATCGCGATGGAGAGGATGTCCTCGCCCTGGATCGCCCGCTTGATCGCCGCGACCGCCGGGTTGAAACGCTCGACATGGCCGACCATCAGCACGACGCCCGCCTTGCGCGCCGCCTCGACGATGGCGTGGCCCTCGTCCACGGTGGAGGCGATCGGTTTCTCCACCAGCACATGGATGCGGCGCGCGATGCAGGCGAGCGCGATGTCGCGATGCAGGTGGGTCGGCGCGGCGATGGTCACGGCGTCGACGCCGGCCACCAGCATCGCCTCGACGGACTCGAACACCGGGCAGCCGATCAGCTTGGCGGCGCGGGCGCGGTTGGCGGCGTCGGGATCGGCGATGCCAGCCAGCGTGACACCCGGCATGTCGGTGAGCACGCGGGCGTGATTGCTGCCCATCACGCCGGCGCCGATGACGCCGACACGCAGCGCGGCGCCCGCGGATTTATTGATCGCTGTCACTTCATGTCCCCTCGATCCGGCCACTTCCGGTGCCTGCTCTAGCATGGCGCCACGGGCGAAGCGAAGAGCGGCCGCCGCTCCGCCAACACACGTTTTAATTCAAAGAATTACAGACTTCCGGTGAAGCCCTGGGCTGGCCTATTCGGCGGCCCGCGCGGCGGCCGCCGGCAGCGTGATCGCCGCGGCAAGCGCGTCGTCGCGGAAGGCCTTCACCGCGCCGAGCGCCAGCTCCGCCCCGGTCTGGGTGCCGATCGCCGGCAGCTTTTTCAGCACGACGGCCGGCGCGGTGATGATGTGGCAGCCCATCTGATCGGCCTCGATCACGTTGAACACCTCGCGCGTCGAGGCCCAGATGATCTCGATGTTCGTGGTCTTTCGCGCGCGCGCCACCGCATCGGCGACGATCGGGCGGTAGTCGATGCCGAGATCGCCGAGCCGGCCGGCGAACACCGACACGCAGGCCGGAGCCCCGCCCTCGAGCGCGGCGACGGCCTTCTCGACCTGCTCGGCGGCGAAGATCGCGGTCATGTTGACCTTGATGCCGTCGCGCGACAGCGCGTGAACGGCATCGAACAGCGGCTCGCCGCGCGTCGTCATCACCGGCAGCTTGGCGTAAACGTTGGCGCCCCATGACGAGATCAGCCGCGCCTGCGCGATCATCTCGGGGATGTCGTCGGAGATCACCTCGAATGAGATGTGGCGGTCCGGCACCGCCGCCACCAGGTCGCGCGCGTAGGCGACATAATCGGTGACCCCGGCTTTCTTGAGCAGCGACGGATTGGTGGTGAAGCCGGAAATCCAGGCGTTGCGCGCCATGTCGACGATCTGTGCCTTGTCGGCGCCGTCGGTGAACAGTTTCACCCGCAGGGAAGACAGCGTTGGTGCCATGGCGAACAGACTCCGGATGGGGAATATCTCATCCCTTACGCGCATGGCTGCCCTGCCGCAAGGGTTCCACGGGGCCCGGCGGGGCGGGCCAGGATCGCGGCCCCGGATTTTCCAAAATCCCCGGATACCCCCGGGGTCTTGCCAGGCCGGCCATAAACCCATACTCCCGGGGGCCGGATCTGCCCGATCCTCAACCCCTGTTTCCGAACGGACCGGAATGCGCCGGTTTTTCCTTCTCACCGCCAAGATCCTGATCTCCGCCGGCCTGCTGTTCGTGGCGCTGCGCGGGGTCAACGTCGCCGCGCTGACGCAGCGCATCGCGCAGATCAGCCCGGTATGGATCGGCGCGGCGGTGGTGGTGACGCTGGTGCAGGTCGTGCTCGGCGCGGCGCGCTGGCAGATCATCACCCGCCAATGCGGCGTGCCGCTGACGTTCCGCGAGGTGCTGCGCTATAATTTCATCGGCGTGTTCTTCAACCAGACCCTGCCGTCGTCGATCGGCGGCGACGCGGTGCGGCTGTGGCTCTTGAGCCGCAGCGGCGCCGGCTGGCTCAAGGCCAGCTATTCGGTACTGGTGGACCGCGCCATCGGCCTGATCGCCATCGCCGTGATCGTGGTGGCGAGCCTGCCGTGGAGCTACCACCTGATCAACGACGAAAGCGGCCGCATGGCGCTGATCCTGATCGACGTGGTGGCGATCTCCGGCGGCATCGCGTTCCTGCTGATGGGAACGCTGTCGTGGCGATGGCTGCAGCAATGGTGGGCGACCCGCCATGTCCACGGCTGCGCGGTGATCGCCAACAAGGTCATCTTCAACACCCGAACAGGACCGGTGATGACGGCGCTCTCGCTGTCGATCCACGTCTTCGCCGTGCTGATCGCGTGGTGCGTGGTGCGCTCGTTCGACGCGCCGGTAACCTTCGCGCAGACGTTCCTGCTGATCCCGCCGATCATGCTCATCACCATGCTGCCGATCTCGATCGCCGGCTGGGGCGTGCGCGAGGCCTCGATGATGGTGGCGTTCGGCTACGCCGGGCTCGCGCCCGCCGACGGCCTGCTGGTGTCGCTGCTGTTCGGCATCGCCAATTTCGCCGCCGGCGCCATCGGCGGCCTGGTGTGGGTGCTCAGCTCGTCCCTGACGCTGCCGCGCGAGCCGCCGCCGGCGCTGGACGAGGCGCCGTGACCGGGCACGCCGGCCTGTGGCTGGGACTGGCGCCGTGCCTGGCCGCCCTGCTCGCCGCGGCCTTGAGCGCCGCGCTCATTCCCTGGCTGCGGCGCCACGCGCTGGCCGAGCCCAACGCCCGCTCCTCGCACGATCTTCCAACGCCGCAGGGCGGCGGCATCGCGGTCATCGCCGCGATGCTGGCGACCGTGGCGCTGGCCGCGGCGTTCCAGCCCGTCGGCATGGCCACAGCAGCCGCGCTGGGCGCAGCCGTGCTGCTTGCGGTGGTCGGCGCCGCCGACGATCGCCATGCCCTGGCGGTGCCGCCGCGCCTCGTGCTGCAGGCGGTGGCCGTGACGGCGGCGGTGGGCGCGCTGCCGGCGGATCACGCGCTGCTGCCGTTCGCGCCATGGTGGCTCGAACGCACGCTCCTGGTGCTGGCCGGCCTGTGGTTCGTCAACCTGGTCAATTTCATGGACGGGCTCGACTGGATGACGGTCGCCGAGATGGTGCCGGTGACGGCGGCGCTCGCCATGCTCGGCGCGTTCGGCATGATCGGCCCCGAGCCTGCGCTGGTCGCCGCGGCGCTGTGCGGCGCGATGCTCGGCTTTGCGCCGTTCAACCGTCCGGTGGCGAAGCTGTTTCTCGGCGACGTCGGCAGCCTGCCGATCGGTCTTCTGGTCGGCTGGTGCCTGCTCGACCTCGCCCGCCACGGCCATCTCGCCGCGGCACTGCTGCTGCCGCTCTATTATCTCGCCGATGCCACGCTGACTTTGCTGCGCCGGATGACGCGCGGCGAGGCGCCGTGGCGGGCCCACCGCGCGCATTTCTACCAGCGCGCCACCGACAACGGTTTTGCCGTGATGCAGATCGCCATCATGGTGTTCGCGCTCAACGGCGTGCTGGCCGCGCTGGCCGCGCTCACCATCTGGCTGCCCGGCCCGGTGACGGCAGCGGCCGCGCTGGCGGCGGGCGGCGGCGCGGTTACTGCCCTGCTGACGCTGTTTGCGCGACCTCGGCGTCTGTCTCGGCCGGGGCCGGCCTGAATTCGGGCACGGTGTCGCGCAGCACGCGCTCGACGCGTTCGCGGTCGGAGCCCGCCAGCGCCTCCTCGATCAGCGCCAGCGCGGCCTTGAGCGTCGCCATCGACAGTTCGTTGGGGGTGGCGGCGACGATGCCGGCGATGCCGGTCGCAACCGTCGGCTCCTCGTGCGCGAACAGCTTCTCGTTGAGCCGCTCGCCGGGGCGGATGCCGGTGAACACGATCTCGATGTCGCGACCCGGCTCCAGCCCCGACAGCCGGATCATGCGCTCGGCAAGATCGAGGATCTTCACCGGCTGGCCCATGTTGAGCACATAGACCGAAAGGTCCGGAACCGGCGGCGACAGCGCATGGCTCGCCGCCGTGATCACCAGATCGCACGCCTCCTGGATCGTCATGAAGTAACGCACCATGTCCGGATGGGTCACGGTCACCGGCCCGCCGGCCTCGATCTGGGCGCGGAACTTCGGCACCACCGAGCCGGTCGAGGCCAGCACGTTGCCGAAGCGCACCGAAATCAGCCGCAACGGCGCCCGGCCGTCGCCGCCGCCGCGCCGCAGACGATCGAGCGCCTGGCAATACATCTCGGCGAAACGCTTGGTCAGGCCCAGCATCGACACCGGCTCGATCGCCTTGTCGGTGGAGATCATCACCATCGCGGCCGCGCCGGCGGCATCCGCGGCGTCGGCGACGTTGATCGAGCCGACAATGTTGGTCTTGATCGCCTCGCTCCAGTCGCGTTCGAGGATCGGCACATGCTTGAGCGCCGCGGCATGGAACACCATGTCGGGCGCAAAACCGCGCATCAGCGCGAACATGCGGGCACGGTCGCGCACGTCGGCAAGATGGCCCTCGATCACGGCATCCTGCGGCTTGGCCGTGATCTTCTCCAGCACGGCGTGCAGCACCGGTTCCGAATTCTCGATGATGAGCAGGCGCGCCGCGCCGAACGTCACCAGGCGCTCGCAAATTTCGGCGCCGATCGAGCCGCCGCCGCCGGTGACGATCACCGCCTTGCCGCGCACGAACGACTCGATGCGCGAATAGTCGATTGTCGCGCCGGGCCGCAACAGCAGATCCTCCACCGCGATCGCGGTCAGTTGCGGCGCATCGCCGCTTTCGGCCAGCGACGGCAGGCGGCTGACGACGAGGCCGAGTTGCCGCGCCTTGTTGATGACGACTTCCGGCTGGGCCTCCTCCTCGAACGCCGATGGCGTCATGATGATGCGGCGCACCAGCTTCTGCCGCCGCCCGAAGTCGGCGACGACATCGCTGACGTCGTCGATGCCGCCGAGCACCGGCAGGCCGCGGATCATGTGCCCGCGGTCGGCGCGCGAGGGCGACAGCACGCCGACCGGCCAGATGTTCTTGACCGCGCCGCTCTCGATGCCGCGCAGCAGGATTTCGGCGTCGGCGGCGCGGCCGACGAGAAGACAGAAGTTCGCGTCGCCGGCGTTGGCACGGTTGCGGGTGCGGGTGTAGCGGAAATAGCGGTAGATGAGCCGCGGGCCGCTGAGCAGGAACATTTCCAGCAGCCAGAAGATGAAGATGACCTGCTTGCCGAAGAAGAACGTGGCGAGCATGTTCGGCGCCAGCAGGATGTAATCGAGCACCAGCAGGGAAGCCGCCAGCACCGTGGCCGCGCGCACGATCCTGAACAGATCGGGCAGCGAATAGAACCGCCACTTGGTGACGGTGAGCTGGAACGCGTAGCAGACCACGACTGTGTGAAGGACGAAATATGGCAGGATCATCGCGAGCAGTGGCCAGCGCACCGCGAAACCGCCTTCGCTGAAGCGCAGGAAAAATGCGCCCAGCAACGCAACCACCGTCATCGCGGCGTCATGCGCCGCGATCACGAGATTGCGCCACGTCAGATGCTGTATCCGCAGTCTCAAGGAACTCGCCCGATCGGAGCGCGACCCAGGAAGCGGGCACTAATTGCTGAACTCATTGCCCCGGACTTCAATTTTCATGAGCGATACGCAAAGCGAATTCTGTCCGCCCTGGTCATACGCCCCCTGCGGCAGCCGTCACCTCTGTATTTTCCCTCATACCGGCGACGACATCGCGCGCGAACCTTAATCGGTCCGTGGCAGATCGCGCAACCTCAAGAGCGATGCTTTTTCAGCGTAGCCGGCGCGATTCATCATGCCGCCTGCAATCCCCGCTCCCAGAACGTAAATCCAGCCCTCGTGAAAATCGAACAAATGCGAATTAAAAATTGAACTGATAAAATTTTGCACGACAACGACCAGCCCGATCCATGCCGCCAGCCGGTGCCCGCGAAACATCCAGGCATGGCTGAACCACATGGCGTAGAGCACCGCAACGCCGACCAGGCCGAACTGGACGGCGACACGCAGCGTCTGATTGTGCGGATTGGAGACGACTTCGGCGGACACACCGCTCTGACCGCGCGCGGCGACTTCATACAGCGCCTTGATCGACCCGGTGCCGTGGCCGATCAGCGGCGCCTCGGCGACGAAGCGCAGTGATTTACGCCAATATTCCAGGCGCTGCCCGGTCGAGGTGGCGGCATTGGTGCTGCGGTACTTCTCGTATTCGGACATCACGTTGAGCGCGCGCCCCCGCAACATCGGCGAAGCGCTCCAGACCAGCGCGCCCGCGACCGCCGCGCCGGCCAGCGTCAACGCTATCAGCCGCCCTTTGAAATGACGGACCGCGAACAGCAGCAGCAGCGCGGGAATGTAGATCAGCGCGGTGCGCGCCAGCGCGACAAAAAACACGTTGGCGAGAAAGCCGGCGGCGAGAAGCGCCAGCAGCACCGCCTGCCAGCGCAACTCCGCCCGGTGCAGCCGCCACGCCGCGCCCAGGCCCGCGAACGCGCACAGCACGAACTCCTGGCTCTGGTTGATGTAGTCCTTGATCGGCACGCCGGGCGAGCGCGGCGGCGCCAGCGCGAGATGCGGCGCAAGATAGATGAACCACGAATAGATCATCAGCACCGCGCAGGACGCAAGAAACGCCACCAGCGGCCACCAGGCGCGCTGCGAGCGGGCAAAATGAAAGAACAGCAACGGAATGAAGAGGAGCTTGGCGACCGAATGGACGGCGCGGATCCGGTCGGACCATGGCACCTCGGCCCACAGCATGGCGGCCACGCCGAGCGCGAACAGCAGCACCGGCAGCACGCTGGCCGGATGTTTGAACACGCGCAGGAACGCAGCGCGCTCGAAGCTCGGGATCAGCGACAGCGCCCACAGCACGGCGAGGATGGCGAGCGCCGAGGTCGACCACGGCAGCGCGGCGGCGGCGGCCACGGCGAGGAGATCGGAGAGCTTGAGCCAGGCGGCGCGCTCCCAGGTCCATGGCCAGATCGATGGCCACGTCCGTTCCCGCGATCCGCCCCCGGCGACCTCCGCCGGCGATGTCACGATCCGGCCCCTCCGCGCGCGATGATCGCGGTGGTGCTGTGTCCGGGCACCAGATCGATCAGCAGCACCTCGCCGCCCGCGGCTTCGACGACCTCGCGCCCGACCACCTGATCGCGGCCATAGTCGCCGCCCTTGACCAGCACCTGCGGCCGCACCTCCTCGATCAGGCGCAGCGGCGTGTCCTCGTCGAACAGCGTGATGAGATCGACCGCCTCCAGCGCCGCCAGCACCTGGGCGCGGGCGCGCTCGTCCTGCACCGGGCGGCCGTCGCCCTTGAGACGCCGCACCGAGGCATCCGAATTCAATCCGACCACCAGCCGGTCGCAGGCGGCGCGCGCGCGCGTCAGCACCTTGACATGGCCGGGGTGCAGCAGGTCGAAGCAGCCGTTGGTGAAGCCGATGCGCAGGCCCTGGCGACGCCACACCACGAGGCGCTCGTGCAGGTCCTGGGCGCTCAGCACGATCTTCTCCTCGGCCGCGAGCGAGGCGTGCGGCAGGATGCGCGCGCGCAATTCGGCCAGACTTGCCGTCGCGGTGCCGCGCTTGCCGACCACCACGGCGGCGGCGGCATTGGCCGCGCGCAGCGCCAGCGCCCAGTCGGCGCCCGCCGCCAGCATCACCGCGAACACCGCAACCACAGTATCGCCGGCGCCCGACACATCGCGCACCTTGACGGCATAGGCCGGCACGTGCAGCGCCTCGCTGTCGCGGCACACCAGGCTCATGCCGTTCTCGCTGCGGGTGACGAGGACGGCCTCGCTCGCCGCCATCACCATCGCCTCCTCGGCGGCCTCGACGATCTCCATGTCGGTCACGGCATGGCGCCGCGTCGCCTCGCCCAGTTCCTTGCGGTTGGGCGTGAGCAGCGTGGCGCCGCGATAGAGCGAGAAATCGAGGTTCTTGGGATCGACGATCACCGGCTTGCCGAGATCGCGCGCCGCCTCGATCACCTCGGCGATGAAGCGCGGCGTCAGCACGCCCTTGGCGTAATCGGACAGCACGACGACGTCGGCGCGCGGCAGCGCCGAGAGCGCGGCATCGATCAGCTTCTGCTCGACGTCGACCGCGGCGGGCTGGGCGAACTCCCAGTCGGCGCGCAGCATGTGGGTGGAGAAGTGCTCGGAGACGAACCGCACCTTGCGCGTGGTCGGCCGCGTCGCATCGGCCACCAGCATCGCCTCGATGCGCGGCTCGCGGACGAAGGCTGCGGTCATGGTGTGCGCCGCCTCGTCGGCGCCGATCATGCCGACGAACAGGCAGCGCGCGCCAAGCGCCGCGACGTTGCGCGCGACGTTGCCGGCGCCGCCGATGACGATCTCGCTGCGGTTCACCGCGATCACCGGCGCCGGCGCCTCCGGCGAGATGCGCGACACCTCGCCGTAGACGAAATCATCGAGCATCAGGTCGCCGATGCACAGCACCGTGCAGTCCGCGATACCAGCTGACAGCGTGTCGAATTCCTGCATGGCGGGCGATGATCCTGAGTGTCTAGCGGTAGCGGTCGGCGGCGTCGAGATAGCCGGTCACGTAGTGGCGGACGGCGTCCTCGAGCGCGGTGAAGCCGCCGTTATAGCCGGCGCGCTGCAGATTGCCGAGATCGGCGGCGGTGAAATACTGGTAGGCATCGCGGATCTCGACCGGCATGTCGACGTATTCGATGTTCGGCGCGGCGCCGAGCGCGGCATAGGCGGAAAGGATCAGGTCGCGGAAGCTGCGCGCGGTGCCGGTGCCGACATTGAAGATGCCGTTGACCTCCGGTGCCGCGATGAGCCACTGCATCACCCGAATGACATCGTCGACATAAATAAAGTCGCGGCGCTGGTCGCCGTCGGCGATGCCGTCGCGGTGCGACTTGAACAGGCGCACGGTGTTGCCCGCCTTGACGTCGGCGAACACGCGGGCGAGCACGCTCATCATCGAGCCCTTGTGATACTCGTTGGGCCCGAACACGTTGAAGAACTTGAGGCCCGCCCAGTGCGGCGGCAGCTTGTCGCCGCGCGCCGCGCGCTCGGCGACCACGAGATCGAACAGGTGCTTGCTCCAGCCGTAGAGGTTCATCGGCCGCAGCTTCTTCAGTTCCGCCACCGACCAGGCGTCGCAAAAACCCTGCGTGCCGTCGCCGTAAGTCGCCGCCGAGGAGGCGTAGAGAAACGGCGTCGCGGTCGCCGTGCACCAGTCGAGCAGCCGCAGCGACAGCTTGAAATTGTTTTCCATCACCAGGTCGCCGTCGGTCGCGGTGGTGGCGGAAATCGCGCCCATGTGGATGACGGCGTCGAGCCGGCGGCCCTCCAGCCAGCGCGCCAACTCGGTCGGCGGCACGAAATCGGCAAGCTGGCGCTTGGCGAGGTTGCGCCACTTGCCGTCGTCACCCAGCAGGTCGCTGACCACGACGTCGGCGCGGCCGCCATCGTTGAGCGCCGCCACCATGTTCGATCCGATGAAGCCGGCTCCGCCGGTGACCAGCAGCATGATACCCCTTGCCCGAGATTGCCCCCGCGACGCCACCATTGCCTCAGTCCGCGCCGGCAGGCAATCTGCGACTGGCAAATTGCTTTCCCGCCGGTTCCAGGCCGTGCGCTGGACAGCGAGGGATGGGCGGAGTACGGGCAGGAAATCCCGGCCAATCGCAAAAATCACAAGAAAATAAATGAATTCACATTCATCCTTACATCTGGAACCGGTTCAGCCACCGCAGGCGGGACCGGCCATGCCGGCCGAGGCACGGGTCGAAACCCGGCCGATCCTGATCGTGCCCTATATGTGGATTGGCGATTTCGTGCGCTGCCACACCGTGGTCCGCGTGCTCAAGGAACGCTGGCCACACCGCCCGGTCGACCTGTTGTCCACCACGCTGTGCGCCCCGCTGGTCGATTACATGCCCGGGGTCCGCAAGGCCATCATCTGGGACCTGCCGCGCAAGCGCATCGCCTTTGCCCGGCATCTCGGCCTCGCCCGGCTCATCGAGGCGGAAGGTTACGGTTCGGCGCTGATCATGCCGCGCACCTGGAAATCGGCGCTGGCCCCCTCGCTCGCCGGCATTCCCGAGCGCACCGGCTTCATCGGCGAGGCGCGGTTCGGCCTCATCAACGACTGGCGGCGCGGCGAAAAGGCGCTGCCGCGCATGGTCGACCGCTGCGCCATGCTGGCGCTGCCGCCCGGCGCCACCCTGCCGGCACGCTGGCCGGAACCGCAACTCGTTGTCGGCCCCGACGAGGTCGCGGCGTGGCGGCGCGCCAATAAAGTGTCCGACGCCCCCGCCGTGGTGATGGCGCCCGGCGCGGTCGGCCCGTCGAAGCGCTGGTCGTATTTCGCCGAGGCCGCGCGCACGCTGGCAACCGCCGGCATCGATGTCTGGGTGGTCGGCGGCCCCGGCGAGAAGGACGCCGCCACCGCCATCGTGGCCATGGGCGGGGCGCGGGTGCGCGACATGACCGGCACCGATCTCAGGCAGGCCATCGTGGCGATGGCGGCCGCCAATGTCGCGGTGTCGAACGATTCCGGGCTGCTGCATGTCGCGGCCGCCCTCGGCACGCCGTCGATCGGCATTTTCGGGCCGACCAGCCCCTACCACTGGGCCCCGCTCAATCCGCTCGCCGCCATCATCGAGACCCGCACCGAGGTGGCGTGCCGGCCCTGCCACAAGCCGGTGTGCCGCGTTGAGCACCACCGCTGCATGCGTGACATCGCCATCGACGACGTGGTGGCCGCGACCCGGCAGGCGCTGGCGCAAACCGGAGCCGCGGCTCCTTAATTTAGTCGCGCGCCGCCCGGTCCCCGGCTTGTCACGCCGCGGCGGGGCCGGTACCACAGACCGGCGCCAATGGCGGCCATCACCCCGGAGCCTGACACCCGTGGCCAACGACAGCATCGCGGCCCATTTCGAGCGCTCGCGCGCCGCACTCGATACTGTTGCCTCGGATCGGGCGCTGCTCGAAACGATCGGCGCCTGCGCCGCCACGATCACGGCGGCGTTGCGCAACGGCGGCAAGCTCCTGATCGCCGGCAACGGCGGCAGCGCCGCCGACGCCCAGCACATCGCCGCCGAACTGGTCGGCCGCTACAAGCGCGAGCGCGCCGCGCTGCCGGCGATTGCGCTCACCACCGACACCTCGGCGCTGACCGCGATCGGCAACGACTACGGCTTCGATGAGGTGTTCGCGCGCCAGCTGCGGGCGCTCGGCCGGCCCGGCGACGTGCTGCTGGCGATCTCGACCTCGGGCCGCTCGCCCAACATCCTCGCCGCCATCGCCGCCGCGCGCGAGATGGACATCGCCGTGATCGGCTTCACCGGCGGAGGCGGCGGCGACATGCGCGCGCTGTGCCGCCACTGGCTGGGCGCGCCGGGGGGCGAGACGGCGGTAATCCAGCAGATTCACATGGTGGCGGCGCACGCGATCTGCGACGCGGTGGAACTGGCGCTGATGGGCGCCGAAGGCGCCTGACGCGATGGCCGCCGCAGGCCCGGCGCGGCCCGCCGCCTTCCTCGACCGCGACGGCGTGATCAATCACGACGACAACTACATCGCCACCAAGGAGCGCATCCGCTGGATGCCGGGCGTAGCCAGCGCGATCCGCCGCCTCAACGACGCCGGCTACTGGGTGTTCGTCGTCACCAACCAGTCCGGCGTGGCGCGCGGCCTGTTCGGCGAGGACGACGTGCGGAGCCTGCACGACTGGATGCGCGCCGAGCTTGCCGCGAAAGGCGCCCGCATCGACGACATCCGCTATTGCCCGCATCATCCCGAAGCAACCGTGGCGGCCTATCGGCGCGCCTGCGACTGCCGCAAGCCGCAACCCGGCATGCTCCTCGACCTGATGGCGGCCTGGCCGGTTTCGCGCGCGCAAAGCTTCCTGATCGGCGACAAGGCGATCGATCTCGAAGCCGCGCGGGCCGCCGGCATCGCCGGACATCAATTCGACGGCGGCGATCTCGACGGCTTCGTGACGCGCATCCTCGCCGGTGCGCCGGCGCGGTCAGGCTAGCAACGCCTCCGCCGCGGCAATCACCGAGGCAAAGCCCGGATCGGCGTCCTTGCCGCCGACGATGGTGATCGGGCCCGCGCCGAGCGGTCCGGTCAGTCCCGGCTCGGTGGCGAGGAACACCGCGACCAGCGGCACGCGATAGGCCGCCGCCAGATGCAGCAGGCCGGTGTCGACGCCGACCACCAGCGCGGCGTTGGCGATGATCCGCGCGGTGGCGTCGAGCGGCTGGCGTTCGAGCACGCGGCTGCCCTTGATGGCGTTGGCCAGCCGCAGGGCACGCGCGCGCTCGCGTTCATTGCCCCATGGCAGCACCACATCGAGACCGCGCGCCCGCAAGCCCTGCCCGAGGCCGATCCAGTTGACCTCGCGCCACTCCTTGGCGGGGCGCGAGGTGCCGTGCAGCAGCACCGCGTAAGGCGGCGCGCCGCCATCCGGCGCGGGCCGCGTCAGGCCGTAGTCGAGAGCACCGTCCGGCGTGTAGCCGAGCGCCAGGCCAGCGAGCGCGCGATTGCGCGTCACCGCATGGGCCGCGCGCGACACCGCGTGGGTGACATCGTAGAAGCGTGCGGCCAGCGGCTCGCGGATGCTGGCGGCGTCATAGCCGTGACGTTCGCCGTCGGCGAGGCGCGCGATCAGCGCCGAGCGGATCAGGCCCTGGGTATCGACGATGCGATCGTAACGGCGCGCGCGCAGCCGCGCCCTGAACGCGCCGATCTCGCTCCACGTGGCGGGCGTCAACGGCTGCGAGCGCCAGCGCCGCGTCGAAACCGGGATCACCTCGTCGACCGCCGGATGCAGCCGCGCCAGCGGCGCGAACGCCTCCTCCACCACCCATGAAAAGCGCGCCTGCGGCAACGCAGCGCGCGCGTCGGTCAACGCCGGCATGTGGTGCACGACATCGCCCATGGATGACGTCTTGATGAACAGGATATCGCGCATTCGCCCCGCCGCAAGCCCAGTCGCAAGCCCAGTCGCAAGCCCAGTCGCTTCACGCCCCTCGTTGCCGCCTTCGTCGTCCGGCGTCAACGCTTTGCTAACCATCGCGGCCGTTTACCCGCGCCGGCCGCGGCTCCCATGGGGTCTTATAACCGCAATTCCATCATTTGCCGACAACAGTTGCCGGCAAAGCGACATCCACCGGGAGCATCTCGCAGTCATGACAGTTTTGGTCACCGGCGGCGCCGGCTATATCGGAAGCCATCTGGTTCACGCGCTCGCCGACGCCGGCATCTCCGCCGTCGTCATCGACAACCTGAGCACCGGCCACTCCGCGCACCTGCCGCCGTCGGTGCCGCTGTTCATCGGCGATGCGGCGGACGAGAACCTGGTCGAAGGCGTGATCGCCGCCCACGGCGTCGACGCCATCATCCATTTCGCCGGTTCGATCGTGGTGCCGGAATCGGTGCGCGATCCGCTCGGCTACTATCGCAACAACACCATGGTGACGCGCAACCTGCTCGCCACCGCGGTCAAGTGCAATGTCGGACGCTTCATCTTCTCGTCGACCGCGGCGGTCTACGGCAACCCCGAGCATTCGCCGGTTGCCGAGGACGCGCCGACGCGGCCGCTGTCGCCCTACGGCACGTCGAAGCTGATGAGCGAGATCATGCTGCACGATGTCGCCGCCGCCCACGGCATGCGCTTCGTCGCGCTGCGCTACTTCAACGTCGCCGGCGCCGATCCGGCCGGCCGCACCGGCCTCGCCTCTCCCGGTGCCACTCATCTCATCAAGGTGGCGGTCGAGGCCGCGACCGGGCAGCGCGCCAGCATCGAGGTGTTCGGCAGCGACTATCCGACGCCCGATGGCACCTGCATCCGCGATTTCATCCACGTCAGCGATCTCGCCGAAGCGCATCGCGCCGCGCTTGCGCATCTGCGCGGCGGCGGCGCGTCGGCGACGCTCAACTGCGGCTATGGCCGCGGCTATTCGGTGCTCGAGGTGATCGCGGCGGTCAAGCGCGCGGCCGGCACCGATTTCGTGGTCCGGCATGGTCCGCGCCGGCCCGGCGATCCGACCGCCGTCGTCGCCGACGTGACGCGGATGCGCGCGGCGCTCGACTGGGCGCCGGAATTCGACGATCTCGACACCATCGCCGCCCACGCGCTGGCGTGGGAACGGCACCTGATCGAGCGCGAGCAGCGCCTGCAACCGCAGGCGGTATCGGCCTGAGGAGAGGAATCGGCTGCCCTCCGCGCCGGCTGAAAGTGCTGTTTTGACTTGAAAAAGCCGGCCATTGCGGGCATGGAATCGGCGTTTTCTCACCCCGAACGCACTAGGACCGCGATGGCGTCGCAGCGCCTTTGCGCCGTCGATGGACCCAGCGGATGGCCGGACTTCCCGCTTCACCTTCCCATAGCGACGAGCAGCGCTACGAGACCACCACGCTGGTGCGCCGCCTCGTCGCCGAACAGGGCGTGCTGTACTGGCGCCGCTACGCGCTGGCGTTCCTGCTGATGGGCACGGCAGCGACGATGACCGCGCTCTCCACTTACGTGCTCGGCGACGTCATCAACGCCTCCTACGTCCAGAAGGACTTCCAGAAGATTCTCTGGCTGTCGCTGGCGATTATCGTGATGTTCATCGTCAAGGGCGCCTCGACCTACGGCCAGCAGGTGATCCTGTCGCGGATCGGCAACGCCATCATCGCCGCCAACCAGCGCGCGGTGGTCGCCAAGCTGATGCGCGAGAGCATCGGATTCTTCGCCAACCGCCATTCCTCGGAGTTCCTGTCGCGCATGTCGGCAGGCGCGGCATCGGTAAGCCAGATCCTCAACCTGCTCATCACCTCGGTCGGGCGCGACCTGCTTTCGCTCCTTGGCCTGGTCGCGGTGATGATCTACCAGGATCCGATGATGTCGCTGTTCGGCGCGTTGGTGGCGCCGCCGGCGGTCCTGATGCTGCGCAAGCTGATCCGCCGCATCCGTTCGATCGCCACCACCCAGTTCCACAACTCCACGCGTATCATCGAGACGCTGCAGGAATCGCTGCAGGGCATTCGCACCGTCAAGGCGTTCTCGCTCGAAACCATCATGCAGGCGCGGATCGACGGCAACATCGCCGCGGTCGAACAGTCCTCCAACAAGATGGCGCGGGTGTCGCACCGCTCCAGTCCGATGATGGAGTCGCTCGGCGGCATCGCCATCGGCATGACGCTGATCTACGGCGGCTGGCGCGTGCTCGACACCGGCGCGACGCCGGGGCAGTTCTTCTCCTTCATCGCCGCGTTCCTGCTCGCCTACGAACCGGCCAAGCGGCTGGCCCGCCTCAACCTCGAACTCAACGGCGCCGTGGTCGGCGCGCGCATGCTGTTCGAGATCATCGACAGCCCGGCCTCGGAACCCGACGACAGCGGCAAGCCGGCGCTTCAGCTCAAGGATGCCCGCGTCGAGCTGCGCGACGTGGAGTTCTGCTACCGCCCCGGCGAGACGGTGATCGACCGCATGAGCTTCACGGCGCAGCCGGGGCTGGTGACGGCGCTGGTCGGCCCCTCGGGCGGCGGCAAATCGACCATCCTCGCCCTGCTGCTGCGGCTCTATGACATACAGCGCGGCGCCATCCTGATCGACGGACAGGACATCGCCGCGGTGTCGCGCGCCTCGCTGCGGCGCCAGACCGCCTATGTCGGGCAGGACGTCTACCTGTTCCGCGGCACCATCCGCGAGAACATCGCGTTCGGCAAGTCCGACGCCAGCGACGACGAGATCTTCGCCGCCGCGCGCGCGGCCTGCGCGCATGATTTCATCATGGCGTTCCCAAAAGGATACGACACGCCGGTCGGCGAGCACGGCGCGCAACTGTCCGGCGGCCAGCGCCAGCGCGTCGCCATCGCCCGCGCGCTGATCAAGAACGCGCCGATCATCCTGCTCGACGAGGCCACCGCCTCGCTCGACTCGGAATCGGAACGCCATGTGCAGGAAGCCATCGACCATCTGTGCCATGGCCGCACCACCATCGTGGTCGCGCACCGGCTGCACACCATCATGCATGCCGACGCCATCCATGTGGTCGAGGGCGGACGGATCGTCGAATCGGGGCGTCACGACGATTTGCTGCGACTGAACGGGCGCTATGCCTCGTTCTTCCGCCAGCAGCATCGCGGCGACACCCTGCTCTCCCCGCTGTCGGAACCAGCCTAGCGCGCGAGCACGCGCTCGACCGCGAGGGCCAGGCGCATCAGCGCGTGGTCATGCCCGTTGCGGCCGACCAGCATCAGGCCGCACGGCAACCCGCTGACCGGCAACGGCAGCGACACCGCGCACAGATCGAAGAAATTCACCAGCGCCGTGTTGCGCAAGAGCAGCATGTTGCGGTCGGCGAACGCCGCAGGCTCGGCGACCTCGGCGATCGTCGGCGCCACGATCGGCGTCGTCGGCATCACCAGCGCGTCGAAATCGGCGATCGCCTCGTCCATCTGCGCGACGCCGGCGATGCGCTCGCGGCAATTGGCGATGTAGTCGGCCGCGCTCATGGTCTCGGCGCGCAGGATGCGGGCGCGCACGTTGGGATCGAACGCGTCGGCGGCGCGCGTCAGCCGCTCGCGGTGGATGGCGAAGGCTTCCGCAGGCACGATGCCGCCGCGGGCGTTGACGCGGGCCGCGACGTCGAGCGCGGCGGGCGCCGTTTCGACGAGCCGCGCACCGGCGGCGGCAAGCGTCGTCAGCGCCGCCTCGAAGGCGCCGGCCACGGCGCCGACCATATCCCGCAGCGGCAGGTCCCGCACCAGCCCCAGACGCTGGCCGGCCAGCGCGGGAGCGGCGTTGGGCAAAGGCACCTCATCGGCCAGCACCGCGTCGGCGGCGATGCATTCGGCCACCGTGCGCGCCATCGGCCCGACCGAGTCGAGCGAGTAGGACAGCGGGAACGCGCCATCGACCGGCACCCGCAGCTTGCTCGGCTTGAAACCGACGATGCCGCACAGCGCCGCCGGCACCCGCGTCGAGCCGCCGGTATCGGTGCCGATGGCGATCTCGCACATGCCGTCGGCCACCGCCACCGCGCCGCCTGACGTGGAGCCGCCCGGCACGCGCGCGCGATCGGCGGGATTGCCCGGCGTGCCGAAATGCGGATTGGTGCCGACGCCGGAAAACGCGAACTCGGTCATGTTGGTCTTGGCGACGATGACGGCGCCGGCCGCGCGCAGCCGCTTGACCGCGAGCGCATCGGCGCGCGCCGGCTCGCCCTCGCGCGCCAACAGCTTCGATCCCGCCCGCGTCACCTCGCCGGCAACGTCGAACAGATCCTTGATGGTGACAATGACGCCGTCGAGCGGCCCCAGCGTGCCGCCGTCGGCGGCGCGGCGGTCGGCGGCGTCGGCATCGGCGCGCGCCGCCAGCGCATGGAGCGTCAGGCAGGCCCGCGCGCCTTCACCTTGCGGATCGGCGATGCGTTCCAGCGCCTGTTCGAGACGGTCGCGCGATCGGGTCATGGCCTCTTCCCCCCGTCGGCCTGCAGCGCGGCAGTGTTTAAACTAAAATGAAATCAGAGGCTTAATTGAATTAATTCACAAATCCAGGCAGCTCGCTGTGACTGCACACCTTAGTCTGTAGTTTCCCCCTATCATCCGCGAATTTGTAATCCGTTAAGCACTCCAATGGTTATTTGGAGCTGGACTGGACCGCTCCCCGCTTTTTTGTCCGGAGTTTGCATGAGCAATGACCTGAACGTCCGCCTCCAATTCATTCGCATGGATGATGAATCGCGGGCGCTGCTGCGGGACATGCGCCCCCTGATCGCCGCGCACCTACCCGGCGTCCTCGACGAATTCTACCGGACCGCCACCCAGCACGAGCCGACGCGCCGGCTGTTCCGCGACGAGACCCACATGCGCGCCGCCAAGAACGCGCAGCTTCGCCACTGGGACATGATCGCTCAGGCCGCGTTCGACAGCGCCTATTTTTCCTCGGCGACCCGCATCGGCCACGCGCATCAGCGCGTCGGCCTGGAGCCGCGCTGGTACATCGGCGCCTACAGCATGGTGCTGAGCAGCCTGCTGCGGATCATCGAGCGCACCGTCGAGGTGCCACGCTTCGGCGGGGCCGCGGCCGCCGCGCGCGAGAAGAAGGCCGGCATGCTGGCCGCGCTCACCAAGGCGGCCTTGCTCGACATGGATCTGGCCATCTCGATCTATCTCGAGGCGTCCGTGCAGGCCAAGAAAGAGACCATCGACCGCGTCGGCCATTCGTTCCGAGCCATCATCGAGACCGTTTCCAGCGCCTCGACCGAACTCGAGAACACGGCGCAGGCGCTCAGCGGCAATGCCGCGAACAGCACGCGGCTGACCTCGGTGGTGGCGACCGCTTCGGAAGACGCCTCCGGCAATGTGCAGTCGGTGGCCTCGGCGACCGAGGAACTCGCGACATCGGTGGCCGAGATTTCCCGTCAGGTCCTGGAGTCGAGCAATATCGCCAGCAGCGCCGTCGAGCAGGCCAACCAGACCGACGAGCGCATCAATGCGCTGTCGCAGGCGGCGAGCCGCATCGGCGACGTCGTCAAGCTGATCACCGACATCGCCGAGCAGACCAACCTTCTGGCGCTCAACGCGACCATCGAGGCGGCGCGCGCGGGCGAAGCCGGCCGCGGCTTTGCGGTGGTGGCGCAGGAGGTCAAGGCGCTGGCCGCCCAGACCGCCAGGGCCACCAACGAGATCGGCAGCCAGATCGCCGGCATGCAGACCGCGACCCAGGAAGCGGTGGGCTCGATCAAGGCGATCAGCACCACCATCGGCCGTATTTCCGAGATCACCGTCTCGATCTCGTCGGCCATCGAGGAACAGGGCACGGCCACGCAGGAGATCGCCGCCAACATCCAGCGCGCGGCGAACGGCACCACGCAGGTCGCCGGCACCATCGCCGAGGTCAATCAGGGCGCCACCGAAACCGGCGTGGCCTCGGAGCAGGTGCTCAGCTCGGCCAAGGATCTGGCGCAGACCGCGGAGAAGCTGCGCGGCGAGGTCGAGAGCTTCCTCGCCACCGTGACAGCGGCCGCCTGAGACTTTCAGCACGCCGACAGAAAAACAGCCCCGGTTCGCGCCGGGGCTGTTTTGTAGTTGCGGAAATTAAGAGCCGGATCAGTAGCGGTAGTGATCCGGCTTGAACGGACCGTCCGGCGCGACGCCGATATAGGTCGACTGCTTGTTGGACATCCTGGTGAGCCGGGCGCCGATCTTGTCGAGATGCAGGCGCGCCACCTTCTCGTCGAGAAGCTTGGGCAGCGTATAGACCTTCTTCTCGTACTTCTCCGGATTGGTGAACAACTCGATCTGCGCCAGCGTCTGGTTGGTGAACGACGCCGACATCACGAAGCTCGGATGCCCCATGGCATTGCCGAGATTAACCAGACGGCCCTCCGACAACAGGATGATGCGCTTGCCGTCGGGGAACGCGATCTCGTCGACCTGCGGCTTGATGTTGTCCCACTTGAAGTTGCGCAGGCTCGCGACCTGGATCTCGGAGTCGAAGTGGCCGATGTTGCAGACCACGGCGCGGTCCTTCATCGCCCGCATGTGGTCGAGGGTGATGACATCGACATTGCCGGTCGCGGTGACGAAGATGTCGGCGCGCGGCGCGGCGTCCTCCATGGTGACGACCTCATAGCCCTCCATCGCCGCCTGCAGCGCGCAGATCGGATCGATCTCGGACACCATGACGCGGCAGCCGGCCTGGCGAAGGCTGGCGGCAGAACCCTTGCCGACATCGCCGAAGCCGGCGACCATGGCGACCTTGCCGGCCATCATGACGTCGGTGCCGCGGCGGATGCCGTCGACCAGCGACTCGCGGCAGCCATAGAGGTTGTCGAACTTCGACTTGGTGACGCTGTCGTTGACGTTGATCGCCGGCCACAGCAGCGTGCCCTTCTTCTGCATCTCGTAGAGCCGGTGCACGCCGGTGGTGGTTTCCTCGCTGACGCCACGGATGGTCTCGGCGTTCCTGCGATACCAGCCGGGCTTGGCCTTGAGCTGCTTCTGGATCGCGGCGAACAGGATCTCCTCCTCCTCGTTGGAAGGATGGTTGAGGAAGCCGGTATCGCCGTTCTCGGCGCGCAGGCCGAGATGGACCAGAATGGTGGCGTCGCCGCCATCGTCGAGGATCATGTTCGGCGTGCCGCCGTCGGCCCAGTCGAAGATGCGGTGCTGATAGTCCCAGTAATCCTTGAGCGTTTCGCCCTTGATGGCGAAGATCGGGGTGCCGCGCTCGGCCAGCGCCGCCGCGGCGTGATCCTGGGTCGAATAGATGTTGCACGAGGCCCAGCGGATGTCCGCACCGAGCGCCTGCAGCGTCTCGATCAGCACCGCGGTCTGGATCGTCATGTGCAGCGAGCCGGCGATGCGGGCGCCGCGCAGCGGCTGCAACGGGCCGTATTCCTCGCGCGTCGCCATCAGGCCCGGCATCTCGGTTTCGGCGATGGCGATTTCCTTGCGCCCCCACGCCGCAAGGCTCAGGTCCTTGATGGCGCAATCATGGGCCGGGGCGTGTTGCTTCTTGGCGGCGGTCATTTGCGGATTCCTTGAACTCGAGTAGGCCCTAGAACGCGCCCTTGAGCGCGTCGACGAGGTCGGTCTTCTCCCAGGAGAAGCCGCCATCGGCCTCCGGCGCGCGGCCGAAATGGCCATAGGCGGCGGTGCGGGCATAGATCGGGCGGTTGAGGTTGAGATGGGTGCGGATGCCGCGCGGCGACAGGTCCATCACCTGGGCCAGCACGCCCTCGAGCTTGCCTTCATCGACCTTGCCGGTGCCGTGCAGGTCGACATAGATCGACAGCGGCTGGCTGACGCCGATGGCATAGGACAGCTGGATGGTGGCGCGATCGGCGAGATTGGCCGCCACCACGTTCTTGGCGAGATAGCGCGCCGCATAGGCCGCCGAACGGTCGACCTTGGTGGGATCCTTGCCCGAGAACGCGCCGCCGCCGTGGGGCGCCGCGCCGCCATAGGTGTCGACGATGATCTTGCGGCCGGTCAGGCCGCAGTCGCCGTCCGGACCGCCGATGACGAACTTGCCGGTCGGATTGATGTGCCACACCGTCTTGGCCGAGATCCAGCCCTGCGGCAGCGCCTGGCGCACATACGGCTCGACGATGACGCGGATGTCGTCCGAGGTCTGCTTCTCGTCGGTATGCTGGGTCGACACCACGATCTGGGTGGCCTCGACCGGCTTGCCGTTCTCGTAGCGCACGGTGACCTGGCTCTTGGCGTCGGGGCCGAGCGTCTTTTCCTTGCCGCTGTGGCGGGCCTCCGCCATCAGCTTGAGAATGCGGTGGGCGTAATAGAGCGGCGCCGGCATCAGTTCCGGCGTCTCGCGGCAGGCATAGCCGAACATGATGCCCTGATCGCCCGCGCCTTCGTCCTTGTTGCCGAGCGAATCGACGCCCTGGGCGATGTCGGCCGACTGCGCATGCAGCAGCACCTCGACATTGGCGGTCTTCCAGTGGAAGCCCTCCTGCTCGTAGCCGATGTCCTTGATCGCGGCGCGGGCCCGCTCGATCACCACGTCCGGGGTGATCTCCCTGGGGCCGCGGGTCTCGCCGGCGATCACCACGCGGTTGGTGGTGGCGAGCGTCTCGCAGGCGACGCGGATCTGCCACGGATCGAACCCGGTTTCGGCGCCAACCCGAAAGAAGGCGTCCACCACCTCGTCGGAGATCCGGTCGCACACCTTGTCCGGGTGCCCCTCGGAGACCGATTCACTCGTGAACAAATATGCTCCGCGCATCAATCCATCCTCTGTCGTCGGCGCCCAGGCCTGCCGGCGCCGGTTGCAAATCCGTCTCTTGGCCGATTACTCCCGACCGGGGAGAACACGCCGCCTCCGTGCCCTAGCAGTAGACGGGTTGCGTCCCATCTCCGGGCGAGAGGGCGCCCCAGACCGCGCGAAAAGCACCTCGGCGGCACTCAAAGGGGCACTCGGGGCCTGTGCATAGGGTGCCCGGCGGCCCAACGCAATCAAATAAAATCGCAAGGCCCGGAGGAGCCAAGCCGACCCGGAAAGCTCCCGATTAACCTAACTGACCCTCTGGTCAGCGGGTCTGGAAACAATCCGGCCGGGGTCCCTCAGGTCTTGTCCCCTCAGGTCTTGCCCCGTCAGGTCTTGCCCCACACCTCGTTGGCCACCTCGACCACCAGGCGGAGCTTGGCCCACTGTTCCTCCTCGGCCAGGATGTTGCCTTCCTCGGTGGACGCGAAACCGCATTGCGGCGACAGCGCGAGCTGGTCGAGGGCGACGAATTTCGACGCCTCCTCGATGCGCCGCTTGACGTGGTCCTTGCTCTCCAGCGTGCCGGTCTTGGAAGTGACGACGCCGACCACGACGACCTTGTTGCCCTTGGGCAGGAAGCGCAGCGGTTCGAAGCCGCCGGCGCGATCGGAATCGTATTCGAGGAAATAGCCGTCGTAGTTGATCCGACCGAGCAGCGTCTCGGCCACCGGCTCGTAGCCGCCCGACGAGATCCAGGTCGAGCGGAAATTGCCGCGGCAGACATGGGTGGTGATGACCATGTCGGCGGGCCGTTCGGCGATCGCGTAGTTGATGACGCGGGCGTAGATCTCCGGCAGGTGGCTGATGTCCTCGCCACGCGCCTTGGCCTTGTCGAGCTCGGCCTGCGAGCACAGGTAGGCCCACACCGTGTCGTCGAACTGCAGGTATCGGCAGCCGGCGTCGTAGAAGGCTTTCACGATCTTGCGGTAGGTCTTGCCCAGATCCTCGAAGAAGCCGTCGAGGTCGGGATAAACCTCCTTGCTGATGCCCTTGCGGCCGCCGCGGAAGTGCAGCACCGACGGCGACGGCACCGTCATTTTCGGCGTGACGCGGGTGTTCTCCTTGAGGAAGCGGAAATGGCCGAGCATCGGATGGTCGGCTGGAAAATCGACCTTGTCCACGATGCGCACGCTTTCGCCGCGCGAGGTGACGCCGGCGAACTGGATGCCTTCGGTTGCGTACAGTTCGCAGCCGGTGAGCTGGCCGAGGAAGTCGAAATGCCACCAGGAGCGGCGATATTCGCCGTCGGTGGCCATGCGCAGGCCAACCTCCTCCTGCTTGTGGACGATCTTCCTGATCTCGGAGTCTTCGATCTCACGCAGTTGCGCGGCGCTGATCTTGCCGCCCTCGCGCCTGGCGCGCGCCTCCTTGATGCGCGCGCTGCGCAAGAGGCTTCCAACATGATCGGCTCGAAAGGGGGCCCTGGTCCGTTGCATCGCTTGCTCCCACGACTGGCATGACGCGGGCGGACCTCACCTTCCAGCGGCGGTCAGTGAGGCATCCGTCCGTTGCCAGAATCCGAAACCCCGAGATAGCGGTCAAGCGTTTCGTTGTCGTTCGCCAGCGCCTCGCTGCTCGATTCGAACACGACCGAGCCGCGCTCGATGATCGCCGCCTGGTCGGTCAGGCCGAGGATCTTGCGGGCATGCTGCTCGACGATGATCGCCGAGATGCCCGATTCGCGGATGATGCGGCGCAGCGCCTTCAGCAGCTCCTCGACGATGATCGGCGCGAGGCCTTCGGTCGGCTCGTCGAGCAGCAGCAGGCGCGGATTGAGCGTCAGCGCCCGGCCGATCGCCAGCATCTGCTGCTCGCCGCCGGACAGCTGGCTGCCCAGATTGCGCTTGCGCTCGGCGAGGCGGGGGAACATCTCGTAGACGGTAACCGGCGACCATGGGCCCGGACGGGCCACCGCGGTCATGTTCTCCTCGACGGTGAGCGAACGGAAGATGTTGCGCTCCTGCGGCACCCAGCCGATGCCGCAATGGGCGCGCTGGTCGGCCCGCATCCGGGTGATGTCGCGGCCATCGAGCGTGATGCTGCCGCTGAAACGGCGCGTCACCCCGGCGATGGAATTGATCAGCGTGGTCTTGCCGACGCCGTTGCGGCCCAGCAGCGCCAGCGCCTTGCCCTGTTCGAGACGCAGCGACAGCGCCGGCAGCACCACCGCCTCGCCATAGCCGGCGCGCAGGGATTCGATCTTCAGAAGCTCAGTCATGATCGAGGCCTCCAAGATAGACCGCCTTGACGCGCGGGTCGTTCGCCACCTCGTCGGGCGTGCCCTCGGCGAACAGCGTGCCGTTGACCAGCACGGAGATGTATTTGGCGAAGGTGAAGACCAGGTCCATGTCGTGCTCGATCAGCAGCACCGAGACGTCGTCAGGCAGGCTGGCGACGGCGGCGAGAATGTCGTGGCGCTCGCTCTCCGGCACGCCGGCGGCGGGCTCGTCGAGCAGAAGCACGCTCGGCTTGGTGGCGATGGCCACCGCGATCTCCAGCATGCGCTGGCGTCCGTAAGGCAGCGTCGCGGTGCGCTCGTGCATCACGTCGGTCAGCTTGAACTGCTCGAGCGTGGCATAGATTTCGCCGTTGATCTCGGTGCGGCTGCCGAGCACGCGCCAGGCGTCACGGCCATGGCGCATGCGCTCCGACACGGCGAGGCCGATGGTCTCCAGCGGCGACAGGTCGGCATAGAGCTGGTTGATCTGGAAGGTGCGCGACAGGCCACGCAGCACGCGGGTGTGCACCGGAAGCCGCGTGATGTCCTCGCCGTTGAGGATGATCTGCCCCCCGCTCGGCTGCAGCACGCCGGTCAGCAGGTTGACCAGCGTGGTCTTGCCGGCGCCGTTGGGGCCGATCAGCGCGTGGCGCGCGCCGCGCTGCAGGTTCATGGTCACGTTGTTGGTGGCGATCAGGCCACCGAACCGCTTCTCGACCGATTTGATCTCGAGCGCGACGGTCATAGCTTGCCTCCCCTCTGCAGGATGCGCTGCAGTCCCAGCGTAACCAGCGCGGTCCGTCGCGTCATGTCGAACCAGCGCGACATGCGTTCGCGACCGGCCAGCACGATAAGCACGAGGATGAGGCCAATCCAGAATTGCCAGTATTGCGGGGTGAAGCTCGAGATCACGTCCTGGAGCACCTTGAACAGCACCGCGCCGATGATGCCGCCGTAAAGATAGCCGGTGCCGCCGATGATCAGCACCAGCAGGAGATCGGCGGAACGGTCGAACGAGAACACGTCGAGCGAGGTGAACGCCGTGGTCTGCGTCGATAGCGCGCCGGCGACGCCGGCATAGAACGCCGCGATGGTGTAGATGGCGATCAGCCGAAGATTGACCGGGATGCCGACGGCCGAGGCCCGCAGCGGATTGTTGCGGATGGCGCGCAGCGACAGGCCGAACGGCGAATGCACGATGCGCCGGGCGATCAGGAACATCACGAACAGCACGACCAGACAGTAGATGTAGCTGACCTTGCCATAGATATCGAACTCAAACCGGCCCAGCAGCGGATTGATGATGACACCCTGCAGGCCATCGAAGCCGCCGGTGATGTTGGAATAGCGGTTGGCCAGTTCCCTCAGGACCAGCGAGATGCCGAGCGTCACCATGAGGCGCGTGAGATCCGAGCCGCGCATTACCAGGAACGAGGTGGCAAAGCCCAGCAGCATGGCCGCGAACCCGGCCGCCAGCAGCGCCAGCACCGGTTCGGCGATGATGCCGTGCTTGGCCAGGAGGCCCGCGGCATAGGCGCCGAAGCCGAAATAGGCGGCATGACCGAGCGAAATCACGCCGGCATAGCCCAGCAGCAGGTCGAGCGAGAGCGCAAACAGCGCCAGCCACGCGATCTCGGTCAGGATCAGGTAATGGCCCGGCAGCACGAAAATGCTGGCAAACGCAACAATCCAGAACACGTATTCCCAGGTCCGCCAATGGGCGAGATACGTCAGGTCGCGACGTATCTCCTTGACGGATTCATTAACCAGCTCACTCATTTGGACACCGCCCGCGAGAACAGGCCATGAGGACGCCAGATCAGGATGACGATCATCATGGCATAGATGGCGAAAGCGCCGAACTTCGGCACATAGTACTTGCCTGCGACGTCGCCGATGCCGAGCAGTAGCGAAGCGAGGAATGGTCCGGTGATCGACGAGGTGCCGCCAACCGTGACCACGATCATGATGTAGATGAGGAACTTGAGCGGGAACGTGGGATCGAGGCCGAGGATCTCCGCGCCCAGCGCGCCACCCAGCCCCGCCAGTCCCGACCCGAACGCGAAGGTGAGCGCGAACACGGTGTTGACGTTGATGCCCAATCCGCTCGCCACGCGTGTGTCATCGACCGAGGCGCGCAGCCGGCTGCCGAAGCGGGTCTTGGTCAGAATCAGCTGCACCGCCACCGTGATCAGGCTGCACAGCAGGATGATGAGCAGCCGATAGCGGCTCATGCCGAGGCCGAACACCTCGATCTGGCCCTGCAGATATTTCGGGATGTCGATGAAGACCTGCGACGATCCCATCACGTAATCGACGCCGGTTATCGACATGAACACCAGGCCGACGGTGAACAGCACCTGATCGAGATGGCTGCGGCCATAGAGATGGCAATACAGCGTGCGCTCCATCAGCGCGCCGATCATGGCGCTGAACAGGAACGCGACCGGCAGCGCGGCAAGGAACGGCATGCCCCAGCGGTTGACCACGACGACGCAGATGTAACCGCCCGCCATGGCGAAGGCGCCATGGGCCAGGTTGACGAAATTCATCAGACCCAGCGTCACGGCAAGTCCCGACGCCAGCACGAAAAGCAGCATGCCAGCGGCGATGCCGTCAAACAGAACAGTCAATATAGTCATGATCGGCGAGAACTCCCGTCCGCGCGCGGCGGCAGTGTTTAGGAACGAAAGAAGGGGCCGCGCGGCGGATTACCGGCCGCGCGGCCGCCGGGTTTACTTCTTGGCCTTGCCCGGATCCTTGACGGCTTCAAACGTCGCGAACTCGACGTTGAAAAGCTGGCCGTTCACCTTCTCGACCTTACGGATGTAGATGTTCTGCACGATGTCGCGCGTTTCCGGATCGATCGAGATGGGGCCACGCGGGCTTTCCCACTTGAGGCCCTTCATGGCCGCGATCAGGCTGTCGCCATCGGCCTTGCCGCCGGTCTTCTTGAGCGCCTCGTAGATCAGGTGCATGCCGTCATAACCGCCGACCGACATGAAGTTCGGGCGGAAGTCATAGGCCTTCTGGAACGCGGCCACATAGGCCTTGTTCATGGCGGACGGATGATTGGCCGAATAGAGGTGAGCGGTGACGATGCCGAGCGCCGCGTCGCCCATGTTGGGCAGCAGGTCGTCGTCGGTCAGGTCGCCGGGGCCGATCACCTTGATGTTGGACTTGTCGAGGCCGCGTTCGGCGAACTGCTTCATCAGCGTTCCGCCCTGGCCCGACGGCACGAAGATGAACAACGCGTCGGGCGCGGCGTCCTTGGCGCGCTGCAGGAACGGCGCGAAGTCCGGGTTGGCGAGCGGCACCTTGATTTCTTCGACGAGCTGGCCGCCGCCGGCGGTGAGGGTGGCCTTGAAGGAATTGAGCGCGTCATGGCCCGGCGCATAGTCCGACACCAGGGCGACAACCTTCTTGATGCCGTTCTTGAGCGCCCAGTCGGCGATGATGGTGGACGACTGCGGCAGCGTGAAGCTGGTGCGCACGATATAGGGCGAACGCTCGGTGATGATCGAGGTACCCGCCGCCATCACGACTTCCGGCACCTTGGCCTGGGTGGCGAGCGGCGCGGCGGCGAGCGCGGTCGGGGTAATGCCGAAGCCGGCGATCACGTTGACCTTGTCGTTGACGATCAGTTCCTGCGCGATGCGCTTGGTGTTGTCGGGAATCGCGCCGTCGTCCTTGACGATCAGTTCGATCTTCTTACCGGCGACCGTCTCGCCCTTCTGCAGCATGTAGAGCTTGACCGCGGAAACGATCTGCTTGCCGGTCGAGGCTTGCTGCCCGGTCATCGGCACGATCAGGCCGATCTTGACGGTTTCCTGGGCCTGCGCCGCGGAGACCGAAAGTCCCAACGCAGCGAAGGCGGCGGCCGCAAGACCCCCTCGATTGAATATTCCGCTTGCCTTAGAAGCACTTATCCGTGTCACCATGACACAACTCCTCCCTGTGTTAAACTCTGCTGGCCTTGAGATGGCCATTTCTCATCAATGTTTTCCTAGCATTTTTATAAAATGTCGGGAAAACAGAAAAATCCGATTATTTGGCGTCGATCAAACAAATCGCAGGTATTTTTCGATCCCGCTAATTCGCCTGGCGCGTTGATCGACCGCTCATTCAGCATCCAACGGGCTTGGGTCCCGAAAGCTGGCGCAGCCGACCTGGTTTTCAAACTCCCCCTTCAACACCCTGCGAGCCAATGGCCCACGGGGCGACTTAAATAGCATCGGATTCAAGGATTGCGGATTAAATTTTAAAGCCCACACCCAATCATCCCCGATCTCGCCTTGGGCGCCGGGCCACTCATAGCGAGAGTATGGCCATGTGGCGACGCATAAAAGAATGAAAAGAATTCACCGAACATATGAACTATATGTACTTATATTACATATCTAATTTCGCCTGAGCGCCGCGCGGGCCTTGCGCCGCCTTCGCTGCTGCAGCACAGTAACGACAACCCGTGTCTTACCTTTGCTGCCGACATTTTGGTTTCGCAGATAGCAGTCGAGATTCCCCATGCCCACAATCAAGATTCCCCATGATGCCATCGTGTTTGTCGGGGATGGCCGCAAGGCTTTGTTCCTGCGCAACGACGGAGACGCCAAGTTCCCCAACCTGAAGACCGAGCAGGTCTTCATCCATGACACCCCCGCCACTCATGAGCTGGGCGCCGACAAGCCCGGCCGTGGATTTTCCGGCATCGACCAGCGCCGCAGTGCCATGGAGCAGACCGACTGGCATGACCTCGAAGAGCAGCACTTCACGCGCGATGTCGCGGCCGCGCTGGAAAAACTGGTGCGCGAACGCAATGTCAAGGCGCTGGTCATCGCCGCGCCGCCGCGCACGCTCGCCGAGTTGCGCCAGGCCTTTCATGATGATGTGAAGAAACGCATCATCGCCGAAATCGGCAAGGACTTCACGCACGAGCCGGTCTACGAGATCGAGAGGCATCTCACCGCGGCTTAGGGCATGATGGCCCGGACGGGCGGGCGCCGCGCTTACTTCGGCACCTGGATCGATTTCAGGTAATCGATGATGGCGCCGACATCGCCGGGCGGAAACTTGAATTCCGGCATGTCGGGGTGGCCCGAGATCAGTCCTTCGCCGAGCGCCTCCTCGAGCGACTCGATGGTGTAGCGCTGGCCGAGGATGCGGAACGGCGGCGCCAGATGATGGGCGCTGTCGCCGCTTTTCCCGATGGCATGGCAGCGTCCGCAATTGGCGGCGAGCAGCGTCTCGCCGCGCTGCAGGTCGCCTTTCTTGGCGGCGGCGAATCCGGGCGCGCTGGAGACAAGGATTGCAAAAGTCGCGGCGGCTAGGCTGGCGGCGGCAAGGTTAGTGGCGGCAAGGCTAGTGGCAGCGAGGCTGACGGCGAACGCGCGCGCTCCGGTTCCGATCCGCTTCATGATGCCAGCCTCTTCCCCGTGCGTTGCGGCGCAAGCTCCGCGGCCCTGATTCCGCTCGTTCGAGCATGGCGCGGAGCCGCGGCACCGGCAACGGAAATATACCGGGATCACGGCACCAGCACGGCGGCTCCGGTGAACCGCCCCGCGCGCAGGTCGTCGAGCGCGGCGTTGGCCTGATCGAGCGGGTAGCGGGTGATCTCTGTGGTCACGCCGGCCCGCGGCGCCACGGCGAGAAACTCCACCGCATCGCGACGGGTCAGGTTGGCGACCGAGATAAGCTGCCGCTCCTCCCACAACAGCAAATAGGGAAACGACGGAATGTCGCTCATGTGGATGCCACCGCACACCACGCGCCCGCCTTTCTTCACCGCCCGCAGCGCCAGCGGCACCAGCGCGCCACTGGGGGCAAAGATGATGGCGGCATCGAGCGGCTCCGGCGGCGCCATGGTGGAATCGCCGGCCCATGCCGCGCCGAGCGAGCGCGCGAACGCCTGCGCCGCCTCATCGCCGACACGGGTGAAGGCAAACACCCGGCGACCCTGCCAGCGCGCGACCTGCGCCACGATGTGCGCCGCCGCGCCGAAGCCGTAGAGGCCGAGATCGCGCCCCTCGCCCGCCATGCGCAGCGCGCGCCAGCCGATCAGCCCGGCGCACAGCAGCGGCGCGAGATGGGCATCGTCACCGGCCTCGCCGAGCGCAAAGCAATAGGCGGCATCGGCCACGACATGGCTGGCAAAGCCGCCGTCGCGGGTGTAGCCGGTAAACAGCGGCGCATCGCACAGGTTCTCGCGGCCGCTTCGGCAATAGGCGCAATGGCCGCAGGTATGACCGAGCCACGGCACCCCGACGCGCTGGCCGGGCGTAAAGCCGGCCACGCCGGCGCCGATCGCATCAACGACGCCGACGATCTCGTGGCCTGGCACCACCGCACGGTCGCGCGCCAGATCACCGTCGACGACATGAAGATCGGTGCGGCACACGCCGCACGCCGACACCCTGACGCGCACCTCGCCGGGCCCGGGTTGCAGATCGGGCCGCTCTTCAAGGATCAGCGGTTCGCTGGGCCGTCGCGACACCATCGCGCGCATGACACTTTCCTTTGTCGGTTCATCCCGTCTTCAGCCGCCACAGACCATTGGCGAGGCGCTTGACCAGTTCGATGGCGCCGAGATAGGCGGCGACGATGGCGACGACCGCCGCCAGTATAGGCGGCGGCAGATCGACGAAGCCGAACGCGCGGCCGAGCGGCGTCAGCCCGATGGCGAGCGCCGCCGCCAGCGCTCCCATGGAACTGACGACGAGGCGCCAGTGCGGGCGGCTGGTCCACGCGCCGGCCGCGGTGCGGATGAGGAAGATCACCAGGATCTGCGTCGCCATGGACTCGACAAACCACGCGGTGCGGAACATGTCGGCGCCCGCCTTGAACAGGCCGAGCAGCAGCGCGAAGGTGGCGATGTCGAACAGCGACGACAGCGCGCCCATCACCAGCGTGAAGCGCAGGATCGAGGCCATGTCCCACATCCGCGGATGGGCGAGATCGCCGGCCTCGACATTGTCGAACGGGATGCCGATCTCGGAAATGTCATAGAGCAGATTGTTGAGCAGGATCTGCACCGGCAACAGCGGCAGGAACGGCAGGATCAGCGAGGCCAGCGCCATCGACAGCATATTGCCGAAGTTCGAGCTGGTTCCCATCCGCACGTATTTGAGAATGTTGGCGAAGGTGCGCCGGCCCTCGGCAATGCCGTCGGCCACGACGCCGAGATCGGGCGCGAGCAGGATGAGATCGGCGGCGCTGCGCGCCACATCGGTGGCGCCGTCGACCGAAATGCCGACTTCGGCGGCATGGATGGCCGGGGCGTCGTTGACGCCATCACCGATGAAACCCACCGTGTGCCCGCGCGCCTGCAAGGCGCGGATGATGCGCGATTTCTGGTCGGGCGCGACGCGCGCGAACAGATCGGTGGTCTGCACCTGCACCGCCAGCGCCGCATCGGTCAGGCGCGCGATCTCAACGCCGGTGAGCATGCCATGGGCGGGAATTTTCAATTCTCCGACCAGATGCCGCACCACCGCGTCGTGATCGCCGGAAATGACCTTGACGCGGACGCCGGCGGCGGCAAGGCGCGCCACCGCGGCCGCCGCGCTCGCCTTGGGCGGATCGAGGAACACGCAATAGCCGGCAAAGACAAGATTTGACTCATCCTCGGCGCGGATGTCGCCGCATTGCGCCGGCATCTCCTTCCAGGCCACGCCGAGCAGGCGAAAGCCCTGCGTCGAGCGGTCCTGCGCCAGCGCGGCAAGGCGCTGCCGGGTGGCGGCATCGAGCGGCCGGCTTTGCCCGTCGCCGGTTTCGACCGCGCCGGCCTTGTCGAGCATGGCCTCGGGGGCGCCCTTGATGACGAGCAGGCGCCGGCCATCCTGCTCCGCGAGCACCGAGACGCAGCGCCGCTCGAAGTCGAACGGCACCTCGTCGATCTTGCGCCAGTCGTCGGCGGCCGGCGGCGGCGAATGAGCGAGGATGGCCTCGTCGAGCGGGCTGCGGATGCCGGTCTCGAAGCGGCTGTTGAGCTGCGCCAGCATCAGCACGCGGTCGCTGTCGGCGCCATCGGGACCGGGATGGCCGACCAGCTCGATACGCGCCTCGGTCAGGGTGCCGGTCTTGTCGGTGCACAGCACGTCCATGGCCCCCAGGTCATGGATCGCCGCCAGCCGCTTGACGATGACCTTGCGCCTGGCCATGCGCAGCGCGCCGCGCGACAGCGTCACCGTGGTGATCATCGGCATCAGTTCGGGCGTCAGCCCCACCGCCAGCGCCACGGCGAAAAGGAACGATTCGAATACCGGGCGGCCGAAGCCGAGCCGCACCATCAGCACGAACAGCACCAGAAACACGGTCAGCCGCAGGATCATGAGGCCAAGCCGGTGCATGCCGTGCTCGAAGGCGCTGGGCGGCTCGGCGTCGCCGAGCGCCCTGGCGATGCCGCCGAGCCGGGTGCCGCGCCCGGTCGCCACCACCAGCATCGTCGCTTCGCCGCTGACCATGGAAGTGCCGGCAAACAGCGCGTTGGACGCCTCAGCCGCGTCATCGCTGGCGGCGATGCCGGCCTGCTTTTCGACCGGATAGGGCTCGCCGGTGAGCAGCGCCTCGTTGACATGCAGGCCGCGGCTCTCCAGCACCACGCCGTCGGCGGGAACGAGGTCGCCGGCGCGCAAGAGCACGATGTCACCAGGCACCACCATCTCCACCGCCACCGCCCGAACCTCGCCGTCGCGGCGGACATCGGCATGGATGGCGACCGATTTCTTGAGGGCGTCGGCGGCATCCTCGGCGCGATGCTCCTGCACCACGTCGAGCAGGATCGAGAGGATCACCACGCTGGCGATGATCAGGAAGCTGCCGAGATCGCCGCTCAGCCCCGAAACCGCCGCCGCCACCAGAAGGATGGCCACCAGCGGTTCGAACAGGCGGCGGGCGATCTTCGCGGCGATGCCGGAGCGACGACGCTCCTCGACCAGGTTGCGGCCATACTGCGCGAGCCGCGCGCGGGCCTCCGCCGTGCTCAAGCCAGTGGCGGCGGCGCCGGTCGCCGCAAACAGCGCCTCGACGGTCTGCCGCCAGAACGGCGCCTGAGCGATGTGGTTGTTGCGCACCGTGTCCGTCATGGACCCCAAGTGTTATCAGGTCGGGAGCCCGAAGGCGACGTGGCGCGCCGGCAAGAAACGCCGGATGTCCCCGGCTGCTGAAAAAAGATGGATGGCCGGGTCGCGCCCGGCCATGACGACGCCGAACCTATTCGGCGCCGCGGCCGCGCAGGAACCGGATGATGCCGGAGAAGTCGGACTGGTCGCCACCCGAGGCCGCAAACAGCGCATAGAGCTGGGCCGCTTCCGCGCCGAGCGGCGTGACGGCGCCGGCCCCTTGCGCGGCTTCCTGCGCCAGCCGCAGATCCTTGAGCATCAGGCTCGCGGCAAATCCCGGCTTGTAGCCGTTGTTGGCGGGCGATGTCGGCACGAGGCCCGGCACCGGGCAGTAGCTGGTGAGCGACCAGCACTGGCCCGACGAGGCGGAAGCAACATCGAACAGCGCCTGATGCGATAGCCCGAGTTTTTCGGCCAGCACGAAGGCTTCGGCGACGCCGATCATGGAGATGCCGAGCATCATGTTGTTGCAGATCTTGGCGGCCTGCCCGGCCCCGGCGCCGCCGCAATGCACGACCTTCTTCGCCATGTGGGCGAGCACCGGCTCGGCGGCGGCGAACGCCTCGTCGCTGCCCCCGGTCATGATGGTGAGCGTCGCCGCCTTGGCACCGGCGACGCCGCCCGACACCGGCGCGTCGAGGACGAGGCATTTCCTGTCCGCCGCCATCACGTGGACCTTGCGCGCGCTTTCGACGTCGATGGTCGAGCAGTCGATCAAGAGCATGCCGGCCTTGGCCAGCGGCACCAGTTCGCTCCACACCGCCAGCACATGACGGCCCGCCGGCAGCATGGTGATGACGACCTCGGCGCCGGCGACCGCCTCGGCGAAGCTCGCGACAATCGGCACATGGCCGGCGCGCGCGTTCTCCTGCGCCGGCACGCTGACGTCGTAACCGCGCACGGCATGGCCGGCCTTGACCAGGTTGGCGGCCATCGGGCTGCCCATGTTGCCCAGACCGATAAACGCGATGGTTGTCATCGGACCCTCCCGTCCTTCAGCAACGTCATGCAAATGTCAGCTCGCGCTCGCCGAGCGGCGCGAACATCGCCGTCACCGTCGCGTCGTCGACCGCGGCGAGCGTGTCCGGCCGCCAGCGCGGCGCATTGTCCTTGTCGACCACCACGGCGCGCACGCCCTCGATCATGTCGGGACGATCGAGGATGCGCGAGGCGAGACGGAACTCGGTGCGCATCGCGGCGCGGAAATCGAGATCGGCCCCGCGCCGCATCTGCGCGAAGGCGATCTTGAGGCTGGTCGGCGACTTGGTGCGGATGGCGGCCGCGGCCGTGGCGGCGAACTCGGCCGCCGCGCCGCCCTTGGCTTCGGCATCGAGCGCGGCAAGGATGGCCTCGACGCTGTCACCGGCAAACAGCCGCTCGATGGCGGCAAGATGGACAGCAACCGGCGCCGGCCCCGCATCCGCCGTAAGTCCGGCCAGCACCCGGTCCACCGCCGCGCCGTCGGCTAGCGCCGCGATCACGGTGTCGAACTCCGCCGCCGGCACGTGATGGGTGGCAAGCCCGAGCGCCAGGCAATCGGCGGCGCCGATGCGCGCGCCGGTCAGCGCCAGCCACAGCCCGGCGCGGCGCGGCAGACGCGGCAGGAAATAGGTCGCGCCGACATCCGGGTAGAATCCGATGCCGACTTCCGGCATGGCGAAGGTCACCTTCCCGGCGACCACGCGATGGCTGCCGAGGATCGACACCCCGACGCCGCCGCCCATGACGATGCCCTCGATCAGCGCGACATAAGGCTTGGGGTAGTCGTGGATCAGCGCGTTGAGCCCGTATTCGGTGCGCCAGAACGCCACCGCCTCGTGCGCCCGCCCTTCCCGCGCCAGATCGTAGATGGCGCGGATGTCGCCGCCGGCGCAGAACGCGCGGCCGCCCTGCCCGCGGATCGCCACCGCGGCGATGGCGGGATCGGACGCCCAGCGCCGCAACCCGGCATCGAGTTCGCGCACCATGGCGAAGGTCAGCGCGTTGAGCGCCTGCGGCCGGTTGAGCGTGACAAGGCCGAGCCGGCCGCGAACTTCGAACAGGATCTCGGGCTCAGACACGCGGCGCATCCTTGAAGATGTGGCGGGCGACGATCAGGCGCATGATGTCGTTGGTGCCTTCGAGAATCTGGTGCGCGCGCAGGTCGCGCACGATCTTCTCCATGCCGTATTCGGAAAGATATCCGTAGCCGCCGAGCATCTGCATCGCCTGGTTGGCGACCTCGAAGCCGGTGTCGGTGACGAAGCGCTTGGCCATGGCGCAGAGCTGGATGCAATCGGGCGTCTTGTCGTCGAGCGCCTGCGCCGCGCGCCACAGCAGGCCGCGCGCGGCCTCGAGCTCGGTCGCCATGTCGGCCATGCGGAACTGCAGCGCCTGGAATTCCTGGATGCGCCGGCCGAACGCTTTCCGTTCGGCCATGTAGGCCACCGCCTTGTCGAGCGCGGCCTGCGCGCCGCCGAGCGAACAGGCCGCGACGCTGAGCCTTCCGCCGTCGAGCCCGGCGGCGGCGATGGCAAAACCCTCGCCTTCCTCGCCGATCCGGTTCGCCACCGGCACGCGGCAGTTCTCGAACATCACCGCGCGGGTCGGCTGCGCGTTCCAGCCCATCTTGCGCTCGTTGGCGCCGAACGACAGGCCGGGCGCGCCGCCCTCGACCACGATGGCGGTGATGCCCCTGGGGCCGGCGCCGCCGGTGCGCGTCATCACCACGTAGAAGTCGTCGTCGTTGCCGGCACCCGAGATGAACTGCTTCTGGCCGTTGATGACGTAATGGTCGCCGTCGCGCACCGCGCGGGTGGCAAGCGCCGCGGCGTCCGATCCGGCGCCGGGCTCGGTCAGGCAGTAGCTCGCAAGCTTCTGCATCGACGCCAGCGCCGGCAGGTGGCGGGCGCGCAACTCCGCGCCGCCGAAGCGGTCGATCATCCAGCCGCACATGTTGTGGATCGAGAGATAGGCCGCCACGCTCGGGCAGCCCATGGCGAGCGCCTCGAAGATCATCGCCGCGTCGAGCCGCGACAGTCCGGCGCCGCCATTCTCCTCGCGCACATAGATCGCGCCCATGCCGAGCGAAGCCGCCTCGCGCAGCACGTCGACCGGGAAGTGCTTGTCCTGATCCCACCTGATCGCGTGCGGCGCCATCTTCTCCAGCGCGAATTTCAGCGCCATGTCGCGGATCGCCAGCCGGTCCTCGCTGATGCCCGGAAAGGAATACATTTCTGGTCCCGTTCGCCTTGATCGTTTCCGCCGCCGGCCTTCTCGCGGACCGGTCGGATTTTCCGCTACTGCATGGTGGGGATGACGAAGCTGGCGCCGTCCTTGACGCCGCTCGGCCAGCGCGCTGTCACCGTCTTGGTCTTGGTGTAGAAGCGTATGGCGTCGGGGCCGTGCTGGTTGAGGTCGCCGAACACCGAACGCTTCCAGCCGCCGAACGTGTAGTAGGCCAGCGGCACCGGGATCGGTACGTTGACCCCGACCATGCCGACCTGCACGCGCGAGGCAAAATCGCGCGCCGCGTCGCCGTCGCGGGTGAAGATGGCGACGCCGTTGCCATACGGGTGGTCGTTGGCCAGCCGCAGCGCGTCCTCGTAGCGTTCGGCGCGCACCACGGAGAGCACCGGGCCGAAGATCTCGTCCTTGTAGACGCTCATGTCCGGCGTAACATGGTCGAACAGGCAGCCGCCGAGATAGAAGCCGTTCTCGTAGCCCTGCATTTTGAAGCCGCGGCCGTCGACCACGAGTTGCGCGCCTTCCTTGACCCCCTGGTCGACATAGCCGCGCACGCGATTGAGCGCCTCGCGCGTCACCAGCGGGCCGAGATCGGCGGAAGCGTCGGTGGACGGCCCGATCTTGAGCGACTCGACGCGTGGAACGAGCCGCCGGACCAGTTCGTCGGCGGTGGCCTTGCCGACCGGCACCGCCACCGAGATCGCCATGCAGCGTTCGCCGGCCGAGCCGTAGCCGGCCCCGATCAGCGCGTCGACCGCCTGGTCCATGTCGGCGTCGGGCATCACGATCATGTGGTTCTTGGCGCCGCCGAAGCACTGCACGCGCTTTCCGTGCGCGGTGCCGCGCGTGTAGATGTATTCCGCGATCGGCGTCGAGCCGACAAAGCCGATGGCCTTGATGTCGGGATCGTCGAGGATGGCGTCGACCGCTTCCTTGTCGCCGTTGACGACGTTGAGGATGCCGGGCGGCAGGCCGGCCTCGATCATCAGCTCGGCGAGCCTGACCGGCACGCCGGGGTCGCGCTCCGACGGCTTGAGGATGAAGGCGTTGCCGCAGGCGATCGCCGGCGCGAACTTCCACATCGGGATCATGGCCGGGAAGTTGAACGGCGTGATGCCGGCGACCACGCCGAGCGGCTGGCGCATCGAATAGAGGTCGATGCCCGGCCCGGCGCTGTCGGTGAACTCGCCCTTCATCAGGTGGGCGATGCCCAGCGCGAACTCCACCACCTCGACGCCGCGCTGGATGTCGCCCCTGGCGTCGGCGACGGTCTTGCCGTGCTCGCGGGCCAGCAGATCGGCGAGCGCGTCGTTGTCGCGCGCGACCAGACGCAGGAACTCCATCAGCACGCGGGCGCGGCGCTGCGGATTGGTGGCGGCCCAGCCCGGCTGCGCGGCCAGCGCGTTCTCGACCGCGGCGCGCACCTCGGCCTTGGAGGCGAGGTCGACCCGGGCCTGCACCTCGCCGGTCATCGGCATGAACACGTCGCCTTGACGGCCGCTTGCGCCGCGCACGGCCTTGCCACCAATGAAATGCCCGATGCTACGCATGGCCGATCCTCCTCAGGAAATCCTTCCTGTTGTCATACCTCTGTATTTTTGCGTGGAAAATACCCTATCATGCGATCCCGTTGTGCATTTCCGCACAATCGGATCAGCGCGACCGCCCCAATGACCCGCCCGCCAAGCCTGCCGCCCAACCTGCCGATGAACTGGGACGATCTGCGCATCTTCCTTGCCGTGGCCCGCACCCGCACCCTGTCGGCGGCGGCGGGGCAGCTCAATGTCGATCATGCCACCGTCGGCCGGCGCATCGCGCGGCTCGAACGCGGCCTCAACGCCAAGCTGTTCCAGCGCTCGCTCAAGGGCTACCAGCCGACGCCGGCCGCCGAGCACCTCCTGCGCGCGGCGGAGATGGTGGAATCGACGGTCAATTCCGGACGCGGCGTGATCGAGGGCGGCGACCTCAGCCTGTCCGGCATGGTGCGGATCGGCGCGCCGGACGGCTTCGGCACCATGTTCCTGGCACCACGCTTCGGCGTGCTGAACGCCCGCCACCCCGACCTCGAGATCGATCTCATCGCCACGTCGCGGCTGTTCAGCCTGTCCAAGCGCGAGACCGACATCGCCATCAGCCTGGCGCTGCCGCCGCGCGGCCGCGTCATCGGCCGCAAGCTCACCGACTACCATCTCGGGTTTTTCGCATCCCCCGGCTATCTGGCTCGGCACGACCCGATCCGCGCGATCGAGGATCTCAGGCCGCACGCCATCATCGGCTACATCGAGGACCTGATCTACGCGCCGGAACTCAACTACCTGCCGCTGGTCGCCAAGTTCCTGCGGCCGAAGTTCCGCAGCGCCAACCTGATCGCGCAGTTCCAGGCGGTGCTGGCCGGCCATGGCCTGGCCGTGCTGCCGAGCTTCATGGCCGCGGCGACGCCCGGCCTGACGCCGGTGCTGGCCGACCGCGTGGCGCTGACGCGCACGTTCTACATGCTGATCCACGAGGACGACCGGCACCTGAGCCGCATCCGCGTCACCTCGGATTTCATTGTCGAGCAGGTCGAAGCCAATGCCGGGCTGTTCCTGCCGGAACGGCCGCCGAAGCCGCGCCGCAAGGCGCCGGGCCTGAAAAGCAACAACGCCGGGCTGTGAGCCCGGCGTTCGGCAGTCCTTTGCGAATGCAGTGAAGGCGTTACGCCCCGGCCTCGGCCTCGCGCTTGGCGACGTTGGCGAGGATTTCGGCGCCGCGATTGGCCGCCGACAGGCCGCGGAACAGGAAGCACAGGTTGACCACCGCCTGCAGTTCCTCCCAGGTCGCGCCGGCGCGGCGCGCGGCGATGGCGTGAAGCTGGGCGGCGTCGCTCAGATCCATCAGCATCATGCCGAAGATCATCATCTGCGCTGTCTTGACGTCGAAGCACTTGGGATACATGCCGTGCTCGCGCATCCGCTCCTGGATGTCGAGCATCTCGGGATCGAGCGCGCCGGTGACGTTGATGCGCGCCTCGATGCGCGGCGGCACGAAGCCGAGCAGATCCTTGTAGATGGCGCCGCGCGCCGCCGCCGTCTGCTTGGTGTCGGCGTAAGCGCCGATGCGTTCCTGCACGGCCTTGACATCGATGCGGGGAGGTAGCGACACGAGGGAGCACTCCTGGGTTAGAAATGAACGAGCGGCGGCCGGGTTAGGCTCAGCCGCCCGGCGGCTTGAGCGGCCCCTTGGCGACGCCGGCGACGCCGAAATGCGAACCCGGCAATTCGCGCAGGATGACGCGCACCGCCTCGGGCGGCGCGCCGATGGCCTCGACCACCGCGTCGGTGACCTTGGCGATGAGTTTCGCCTTGGCTTCCGCCGTGCGGCCTTCGATCATCGTGATGTCGACGATGGGCATGGGCGTCAGTCCTTCACGCCAAGCGACACCGCGCCCAGATTCTGGATCACGGTGCGCACGTGCTGGCCGGGCGCCAGCGGGTGGGCGGCGGTGATGCCGCCGGCCATGATGATCCAGCCGGCCTTGAGCCCGCCGAGCGCCTTGCCGGCAAGGCGCGCCGCCGCGAGCAGCGAGCGCATCGGATCGCCGAGGATGCCGGCGGTCGAGCCGATCTGCACCGGGCGGCCGTCGACCTCCATCACCACGCCGAGGTTGCGGAAGTCCTGATCGGGGCGCGACCACGGACCGACCACGAAGCCGGACGACGAGGAGTTGTCGGCCACCACGTCGGGCAGCGCGAACTTGAAGTCGCGGAACCGCGAGTCGATGATCTCCATCGCCGGGGCGATGCCCTCGACCGCGGCCATCGCCTCGAGCGCCGACACCTCACCCGACAGCGGCGCCTTGAGGAGGAACGCCAGCTCCGGCTCGATGCGCGGATGCACATAGCGCTGGCGCGACAGGCTCGCGCCTTCCTCCAGCCGCATGGCATCGGTGAGCCGGCCCCAGATCACCTCGTGGACGCCGACCTGCGCCATCTTGGCGCGGCTGGTCAGGCCCATCTTGACGCCGATCAGCTGCTCGCCGCGCTTGTAGCGCCGCTCCAGCGACAGCGCCTGGATCTCATAGGCCTGATTGACGTCGAGCTTTTCGCTGTCGGTCAGTTGCGGGATGGCGCTGGCGGTGCGCGCGGCCTCGTCGACCACCTCCGCCAGCTTGACAAGGCTGCTCATTCGGCTGGAGCTCCGGCTTCACGGGTCTTGAGGATGTCGAGCGCGACATCGACGATCATGTCTTCCTGGCCGCCGACCATGCGGCGCCTGCCAAGCTCTGTGAGGATGTCGCGGGTGTCAACACCATAGGCCTTCGCGGCGTTCTCGGCGTGACGCAGGAAGCTCGAATAGACCCCGGCGTAGCCGAGCGACAGGCTCTCGCGGTCGACCCGCACCGGGCGGTCCTGCAGCGGACGCACCAGATCGTCGGCGGCGTCCATCAGCATGTGCAGGTCGCAGCCGGTTTCGATGCCCATGCGGTCGAGCACGGCGATCAGCGCCTCGAGCGGCGCGTTGCCGGCGCCCGCGCCCATGCCGGCGAGCGAGGCGTCGACGCGCACGGCGCCGGCCTCAATGCCGGCCACCGCGTTGGCGACGCCGAGCGTGAGGTTGTGGTGGGTATGCACGCCGACCTCGGTTTCGGGTTTAAGCGCGCCGCGGATCGCCCTGACCCGATCGGAATACTGCGAGGGCAGCAGGGCGCCGGCGGAGTCGGTGACGTAGACGCATTCGGCGCCGTAGCTCTCCATGAGTTTGGCCTGCTCGACCAGCTTCTCGACCGGGGCCATGTGCGCCATCATCAGGAAGCCCACCGTGTCCATGCCGAGCGCGCGGGCGGCCTCGATGTGCTGACGCGACACGTCGGCCTCGGTGCAGTGGGTGGCGATGCGCACGCTGCGCGCGCCGGCCTGGTAGAGCTGCTTGAGGTCGTGCACCGTGCCGATGCCCGGCAGTAGCAGCACGGCGATGTTGGCGTATTCGCACTCCTCCGCCACCGCCGCGACCCATTCGGCGTCGTCATGCAGGCCGAAGCCGTAATTGAACGAGGCGCCGTTCATGCCGTCGCCGTGGGTGATCTCGATGGAGTCGACATGGGCGCGGTCAAGCGCGCGGGCGATGTCGCGCACCGTGCCGAGGTGGTACTGGTGCCGGATGGCGTGCATGCCGTCGCGCAGCGTGACGTCCTGGACGTAGAGCTTGTTCGGATTCTTGCGGGCCATCACGCGGCCTCCTTTGCGAGCATCTTGCCGGCCCAGCGATCCGCCGTGGTCAGCGCCGCCGAGGTCATGATGTCGAGGTTGCCGGCATAGGCCGGCAGGTAATGCGCGGCGCCCTCGACTTCGAGGAACACCGTGGTCTTGAGGCCCGACGCCTGGCCGACGCCGGGGATGCGCACCGGCAGGTTGTCGCCGATGTGCTCGAACTGCACCTTCTGCTTCAGGCGATAGCCGGGCACGTATTTCTGCACCTCGGCGACCATGGCGAGGATCGAGGCCTCGATCTCCTCCTGGCTGCCCCCTTGCGAGAGCGTGAACACGGTGTCGCGCATGATCAGCGGCGGCTCGGCCGGGTTGAGGATGATGATGGCCTTGCCGCGCTCGGCGCCGCCCAGCACCTCGATGGCCTTCGAGGTCGTCTCGGTGAATTCGTCGATGTTGGCGCGCGTACCGGGACCGGCCGACTTCGAGGCGATCGAGGCGACGATCTCGCCATAGACCAGCCGCTTGGTGGCGCGCTTGACCGCGTAGACGATCGGGATCGTCGCCTGGCCGCCGCAGGTCACCATGTTGACGTTGGGCTCGCTTAAGTTGGCGTCGCCGTTGATGACCGGAATGGTGAACGGACCGATCGCCGCCGGCGTGAGATCGATGACCTTCTTGCCGTCCCTGCGCAACAGCGCGTCGTTATGCAGGTGCGCCTTGGCCGAGGTGGCGTCGAACACCACCTGGATGTCCTTGTAGTTGGGCAGCTTCATCAGCCCGTCGATGCCCTCATGGGTAACCGGAATGCCGAGCCGCGCGGCGCGCGCCAGGCCGTCCGAGGCGGGGTCGATGCCGACCATCGCGCCCATCTTGAGATGCTTCGACATCCGCATCACCTTGATCATCAGGTCGGTGCCGATGTTGCCCGAGCCGATAATCGCGCAGGAAATCTTGTCCATGCCGTCCTCGCAGAAAAGCAGCAGAATGAAAACGTCTTACAGCTTGATGCAGACGTTGGTGATCTCGGTGTAGAATTCAAGCGAATGCACGCCGCCCTCGCGTCCGATGCCGGACGCCTTGGAGCCGCCGAACGCGGTACGCAGGTCGCGCAGGAACCACGAATTGACCCAGGCGATGCCGACATCGAGCTTCGCCGCCACGCGGTGCGCGCGCGACAGGTTCTCGGTCCACACCGACGCGGCCAGGCCATAGGGCGTGGCGTTGGCGAGCGTGACCGCTTCGTCCTCGCTGTCGAACGGACGGATGTGGCAGCACGGCCCGAAGATTTCCTCCTGCACGCAGGCCGCGTCGTCGGCAAGGCCGGTCCATATCGTCGGCTGCACCCAGGCGCCGTTGGCGAGATCGGCCGGCATCTGCGGCACGCCGCCGCCGGTCACCACGGTGGCGCCCTCATCCACCGCCTTGCGATAGTACGACAGCACCTTGTCGCGGTGCTCAAGGCTGATCAACGGGCCGAGATTGACGCCCGGCTCCTCCGGACGGCCGAGCTTGAGCGCCTCGGCGCCGGCCTTGAGGCGCGCCACGAACGCATCGAAGATCGGCCGTTCGACATAGACGCGCTCGGTGCCGAGGCAGACCTGGCCGCAATTGGCGAACACCGAGCGCAGCGTGCCCTCGATCGCCTTGTCGAGATCGCAGTCGGCGAACACCAGCGCCGGATTCTTGCCGCCGAGCTCGAACGACACCTGACGGATGCCGAGCGCGGCCTGCTTCATGATGGCTTCGCCGGTGCGGGTCTCGCCGGTGAAGGTGATGCCGTTCACCAGCGGGTGCTGGGTGAGGTATTCGCCGGCCGAATCCGGCCCCAGCCCGTGCACGACATTATAAACACCCTTCGGCACGCCGACCTTGTTCATCACCTCGCCGAGCAGCGTCGCGGTGAGCGGCGTTTCCTCCGACGGCTTGACCACCACGGTGTTGCCGCAGGCCAGCGCCGGGCCGACCTTCCAGGTCATCAGCAGCAGCGGCAGGTTCCACGGGCTGATCACGGCGATCACGCCCTTGGGCCGGCGCAGCGCGTAGTTGAGCGCGCCCCTGCCGTCGGGCGTCGGCATGGTGAAGGCCTCGGTCGAGATGGTCTTGATGGTGTCGGCGAACATCTTGAAGTTCGCCGCGCCGCGCGGAATGTCGATGTGCGAGGCGAGCCCGTACGGCTTGCCGGTGTCGAGGCATTCGGCCTCGAGGAAATCGTCGAAACGGGCGTTGATCTCGTCGGCGACGGCGCCCAGGAGGTCGGTGCGCTCGGCGACCGAAAGCTTACCCCATGGGCCCTCAAGCGCCGCGTGAGCCGCGCGCACCGCCACGTCGATCTCGGCCTTGCCGCCTTCCGGCACCTTGCCGATGACGCTGTTGTCGAGCGGGCTGCGGTTGATCCAGTTCTTGCCGCTCGTTCCCTGAGTGAATTCGCCGTTGATGAAGTGAGCGGCATCGCGGCGCGCATTTGCGACTCCGCCGGGCGCGCGGGGGTGAAGAGCCTGGACCGACATCTCAAATCTCCTGTGACGGCATCATCCGAAACACGCCACCCGGCCCCGTTCGCTGTCGGTCCGGCTGGGATCCCCGGCCCAGCGCCGAGGTCAACCGGGCGTCGCCCGCGAACGGCTGTCATCTTACCCCGAAAATGCCGTTGCCTTGACGGATTCGGGTGCCGGAGGTCCGTTTCGAAGTACGTCACAATATGTCGATAGTCAAATAAAATTTCGAGATTTTGAGAATTTGAGGTATGATGGTTGGAATTCAATTGCTGCCACCGCGTTTCGAGGCAATACATGCGAAAACCGGGCAGCGGACGGAAATACCGCTCTCCTTAACACCCAGCATGACGACGAGGCCCTTTTGACGGAGCGATCCCAAGACACCCCCGCCGACGGCGAGCGCAGCCGGACCCTTGTGGAATCGGCCTATTCGTCGCTCCGCCATGAGATCCTGTCCGGCCATCTCAAGCCCGGCGCCAAGCTGCGGACCGAGGAACTGCGGCTGCGGTACAAGATCGGCGCCAGCACGCTGCGCGAGGCGCTGACACGGCTTCTCGGCGAAGCGCTGGTGACGGCGGAAGGTCAGCGCGGGTTCCGCGTCGCGCCAATCTCGCTCAGCGACTTCAGCGACCTCACCAACGTCCGCAAGATGATCGAGACCGAGGCGCTACGCCAGTCGGTGCTGGCGGGCGATGAAGCCTGGGAAGGCCGCGTCGTTGCCGCGTTCTATCGGCTGTCCAAGGTCGAGGAGCGGCTGGCGGAGAGCGCGCAGGCGATCTCGAACGATTTCGAACAGCGCAACCGCGATTTCCATCAGGCGCTGATCTCGGCCTGCGCCTCGCCCTGGCTGCATCGCCTCAACGCCATGCTGTACCAGCAGTCGGAGCGCTATCGCCGAATCTCGCTGGTCAACCGCGACGTGCCGCGCGACGTGCACGCCGAGCATCAGGCCATTTACGAGGCGGCGCTGGTGCGCGACGTCGAGCGGGTCTGCCGCCTGACCGGCGAACACATCGACAACACGCTGAGCGTGGTGCGCCAGGTGCTGACGCGCGACGCCGCAGTGCACGAACCCAAACCCGGCCGCTCCATCCGTGAAAGGACGCCCGCCGGAAAACACGCCGTCGAAAAGATCTGAGCGGCACGCAAAGGCGCCAGGCGCTACCCGGCCTCGCCGAAAAAATCCGCGAGCAGGCGGTTGAAGCGCGCCGCCTGTTCGATCTGCACCCAGTGGCCGCTGCGACCGAACACGTGGAGTTGCGCGCGCACGATCCATTGCATCAGCGTGATCGAATTCGACAGCGGAATGACCTGATCGTCGCGGCCATGGATGACGAGAGTCTCATGGGTGATGGCGTGGATGTCGCTCTCGCGGCTTGCCAGCGCATCGACGGCGCGCTGGCGCGGCGGCGGAAACATGCTGGAAAAGGATTCCTGAAAGCCCGGGCGGATGCTGGCGCGATAGCGCAGTTCGGCAAGCTCGTCGTTCACCAGTTCGCGGCTGTAGGCGAAGATGTCGAGCAGCCGCCGCATGGCATCGATCGACGGCTTGTAGGCCCACACCGCGTCGAGGCCGGGCGTGATCGGAAACGAGATGCCGAGACTGCCCATCAGCACCAGCCGATTGACGCGTTCGGGGTGACGGATCGCCAGCGCCAGCGCGATCGCGCCGCCGAACGAATTGCCGACCACGTGCGCCTGTTTGATGCCGAGCGCATCCAGGACGCCGACGGCCTGCGCCACCCAGGACTCGATCGTGTAGGCAACGTCGGGCGGACGGTCGGAAAATCCGAATCCCACCATGTCGGGCGCGATCACCCGGAAGCGCCGGGCCAGCTCCGGCATGGTCAGCCGCCAATTGGCCCAGGCGCTGACGCCGGGTCCCGAACCATGAATGAAGAGAATGGGAAAACCCGTCCCGGCGTCATGATAGTTGGTGGCGATGCCCGCCGCCTCGATCCGCCTGCCGATCTCGGGATTGTCCGCGCTCATCCCCCGCGCCTCCGTCCGCCGCCCACGCGCCGTCGTCAGGTTAAAGACGCCGGCGCCATTGTCCACATGCGGCTTGCATCATGACGGACAGCAGACAGGCCGCGGCCGGAACCACCGGCCGATCGTGGTTGACATTGCCGGACCGCGCGGACACTTTGGCCCCCTTCCGAACCCCTCCCGTTCCACCCAATGCCGAGTTTGCCATGACCGCGATCAATGCCGTGACCGACCTGACCATCGATGGCGACGTCGCCGTCGTGACGCTGAACCATCCGCCGGTCAACGCGCTGTCGCAGGCGGTTCGAGACGGCATCCATCAGGGCATCGCGCAGGCGCTCGCCAATCCCGCGGTCAGCGCCATCGTGCTGATCTGCGCCGGACGCACCTTCATCGCCGGCGCCGACATCTCTGAATTTGGCAAGCCGCCGGCCGGCATCACGCTGCCCGAGGTGCACGCCGCCATCGAGAATGCCACCAAGCCGGTGATCGCCGCCATCCATGGCACCGCGCTCGGCGGCGGACTGGAAACCGCGCTGGTGTGCCACTATCGCGTCGCGGTGCCGTCGGCCAAGGTCGGCCTGCCCGAGGTCAAGCTCGGCCTCATTCCCGGCGCCGGCGGCACGCAGCGCCTGCCCCGCCTGGTCGGCGCGGAAAAGGCGCTCGACATGATCGTCACCGGCGTGCCGATCGGCGCCAAGGCGGCGCTGGAAGCCGGCGTCATCGACGAACTGGCGCCGGAGCATAGCCTGCGCGGCCACGCCATCGCCTTCGCCCGCCGCGTCGTGGCGGAGAAACGCCCGCTCGCCAAGGTGCGCGACCGCGACGACAGGATTTTGCCCGCGCGTGGCAACTCCGCCTTGTTCGAGGCGTTCCGCAAGGCCAACGCGAAAAAGTATCGCGGCTTCGAGGCCTGGCTCAAGGCGGTGCAAGCGGTCGAGAACGCCGTCAACCTGCCGTTCGACGAAGGCATGGCGCGCGAGCGCGAGATGTTCCTCGCCTTGCGCGACAGCACGCAGGCCAAGGCGCAGCGCCATGTGTTCTTCGCCGAGCGCGAAGTGGCCAAGATTCCCGACGTGCCGGCCGATACGCCGTCCATCGTCGTCAATTCGGTGGGCGTGATCGGCGCCGGCACCATGGGCGGCGGCATCGCCATGAACTTCCTCAATGCCGGCATCCCGGTGACCATCGTGGAGATGAAGCAGGAGGCGCTCGACCGCGGCCTTGGCGTCATCCGCCGCAACTACGAGAGCACGGCCAGGAAGGGCCGCATGACGGCCGCCGACGTCGAGAAGCGCATGGGGCTGCTGACCGGCGCGCTCGATTTCAACGCGCTCGCCAACTGCGACCTCATCATCGAGGCGGTGTTCGAGACCATGGAGGTCAAGAAGGACGTGTTCGGCAAGCTCGACGCCATCGTCAAGCCGGGCGCGATCCTCGCCAGCAACACCTCCTATCTCAACATCGACGAGATCGCCGCCATCACCAGGCGGCCGCAGCAAGTGGTCGGCCTGCATTTCTTCTCGCCGGCCAATGTGATGAAGCTCCTGGAAATCGTGCGCGGCGAAAAGACCTCCAAGCCGGTGATCGCGACCGCGATGCAGCTCGCCCGCCGCATCGGCAAGGTCGGCGTGCTGGTCGGCGTCTGCTACGGTTTCGTCGGCAACCGCATGCTGGCGCAGCGCCAGCGCGAGGCCACCAAGCTGGTGCTCGAAGGCGCCATGCCGTGGGACGTCGACCGCGTGCTGCATGATTTCGGCCTGCCGATGGGACCGTTCGCCATGAGCGATCTCGCCGGCCTCGACCTCGGCTGGTCGCGCGAGACCTCGAAAAGCTCGACGCTCAAGGAAATCCTGTGCGAGATGGACCGCCGCGGCCAGAAGACCGGCGCCGGCTTCTACGACTACGACGAGAACCGCGCCGCCAAGCCCTCGCCGGTGGTCGAGAAAGCCATCCTCGACTTCGCCGCCAAACAGGGCATCACCCGCCGCGCGATCACCGACGACGAGATCCTCAAGCGCTGCCTGTATCCGATGATCAACGAGGGCGCGAAAATCCTCGAGGAAGGCAAGGCGCTGCGCGCCGGCGACATCGACACCGTGTGGATCAACGGCTATGGCTGGCCGGTCTATACCGGCGGGCCGATGTTCTATGGCGACACCGTGGGAGCGGCCAACGTGCTCGCCGCCATGAAGGATTTCGAGGCGCGGTTCGGGGCCGACTTCAAGCCGGCCGCGCTGCTCGAACGCCTCGCGGCCGAGAACAAGCGGTTCGCCGATCTCTAGAAAAACGCGGGGGGATCCCGCGCGTCCGATGAAAGGTCCGCAGGAGATGCCGCAGTCATCCGCGTTCGCGCCGAGCGTCCTGTGCGCCACCGCCGACGGCATCACGACCATCACGCTGAACCGGCCCGACCGGCTCAACGCCTTCAACGTGGCGATGCATCGGGAACTCGCCGCCGCGCTGGAGACAGCCGGGCGCGACACGGCGTGCCGCGTGGTGGTGCTCAAGGGCGCCGGACGCGCATTCTGCTCGGGCCAGGATCTTTCCGACCGCCGCGTTGCGCCGGGCGCGCCGCGTCCCGACCTCGGCGCCTCGCTCGACACCTATTACAATCCGCTGATCCGCCGCATCCGCACGCTGGAAAAGCCGGTGGTGGCGGTGGTGCACGGCATCGCCGCGGGCGCCGGATCGAGCCTGGCGCTGGCGTGCGACATCGTGATCGCCGGACGCGCTGCGCGGTTCGCGCAGAGTTTCACCAAAGTCGGCATCATTCCCGATTCCGCCGCCACCTGGACGCTGCCGCGCCTGATCGGCGATGCCCGCGCCCGCGCCATCGCCCTGCTCGCGGAAACCGTCACCGCCGAACAGGCCGCCGACTGGGGCCTGATCTGGAAGGTGGTCGATGACGACGCGCTCTCCGCCGAGGCCGGCGCGCTCGCCGCAAGGCTTGCCGCCGCGGCGCCCGTTGCGCTCGCGCTCGCCAAGCAGGCCTTCCTTGCCTCGGCCGCGAACAGCCTGGATGCCCAACTCGACCTCGAACGCGACCTCAACCGCATCGCCGGCTACACGCCGGACTATGCCGAAGCCGTCGCCGCGTTCGCGGAAAAGCGGCAACCGCGATTCACCGGAAAGAAAAACTGATTTGAAGGAGTAGCCATATGGCTGATGCATTCATCGTCGCAGGCGTGCGAACGCCGATTGGCCGTCATGGTGGCGCGCTCGCCAGCGTGCGCCCGGACGACATGGCGGGGCACGTGATCCGCGAACTGATGGCGCGGCACGCCGCGCTGCCGGCGGACGCCATCGAGGAGGTCGCGCTCGGTAACGCCAACCAGGCCGGTGAGGACAACCGCAACGTCGCGCGCATGGCCGCGCTGCTGGCCGGCCTGCCCGCCAGCGTTCCCGGCACCACCATCAACCGGCTGTGCGGCTCGGGGTTGGACGCGGTCGGCTACATCGCGCGCGCGATCCAGTCCGGCCAGGCCGACATCGGCATCGGCGGCGGCGTCGAGTCGATGACCCGCGCGCCGTTCGTGATGAACAAGGCCACGGAGGCGTTCTCGCGTCGGGCCGAGATCCACGACACCACAATCGGCTGGCGCTTCGTCAATCCGCTGATGAAGGCGCAGCACGGCATCGATTCCATGCCGGAGACGGCGGAAAATGTCGCGGCGGACTTCGCCATCGCGCGCGCCGACCAGGATGCCTTCGCCTTCCGCAGCCAGTCGCGCGCCGCGGCGGCGCAGGCCTCGGGCCGCTACGCCAAGGAGATCGTGGCGGTGAAGATCCCGCAGCGCAAGGGCGATCCGATCCTCGTCGACAAGGACGAGCATCCGCGCCTCACCTCGCTCGACAAGCTCGCCGCGCTGCCGGCCCCGTTCCGCAAGGGCGGTTCGATCACCGCGGGCAATGCGTCGGGAGTCAATGACGGCGCCGCGGCGCTGCTGATCGCCTCGAATGCGGCGTGCGAACGTCATGGCCTCGCGCCGCTGGCGCGCATCGTCGGCATGGCCACCGCCGGCGTCGAGCCGCGCGTCATGGGCATCGGCCCGGTGCCGGCCACGCGCAAGCTCCTGGAACGCTATGGGCTCGCCATCAAGGACATCGACCTGATCGAGCTCAACGAGGCGTTCGCGGCGCAGGCGCTCGCCTGCATGCGCCAACTCGGGCTCAAGGACGATGCCGAGCACGTCAACCCGAACGGCGGCGCCATCGCGCTCGGCCACCCGCTCGGCATGTCGGGCGCGCGCCTGGCACTGACCGCGGCCATCGAGATGCGCGAGAAGGGCCTCAAGCGCGCGGTGTGCACCATGTGCATCGGCGTCGGCCAGGGCATCGCGATGCTGCTGGAGGCGGTCTAGCCTCTCTCCTCCGGCCGGGTTTATGACCTGGCGATCGCCTCAGACGATCGCTTCATGAAAACTTGGCAGCACATCTGATCGCTTCACCTGATAAGGTGCCGCTCCATCCATTCGGAGCGGCACTTTTGCGTTGCACGCAAGCGCACCTGAGACTTGCTCGCAGCTACGGCTGTTGACACCATGCCGGTTCGACTTTAGGTGTATTTATGGTATATCGGTACTAAATTGCGTTAATTCACATGCCATACGGATTTTGTCACGGAGCATCAGAACTCCGGATAGATCCGGGGGGCAGGAAACGACACCACGGCCAGGCTGCCCGCGCGAGATCAATGACACCTCGTGCCACCAGCCTTGTCTGTTTTGCGGATCGGCACGGAACCGCGCGTTGCGCCGCCAGCGGTCAATGAAGGAGGGGACATGTATTCCATCGTCAATCGTGAGGACTTTTCCGACACCACCTTCCTGTGGGACATCGAAGCGCCTGACGTCGCCAAGTCGGCGCAGCCGGGCCACTTCGTCATGCTGCGCCTCTATGACGGCGCCGAACGCATTCCGCTGACTGTCGCCGACTATGACCGCGAGCGCGGCACCGTCACCGTCGTCGTGCAGGCGCTCGGCAAGACCACGCGCGAGATGCGCGACAAATTCATGCAGGGCGACGCGTTCGAGGATTTCGTCGGGCCGCTCGGCCTGCCCCAGCACATCGACAAGGTCGGCCACGTCGTGTTCATCGGCGGCGGCCTTGGCGTCGCGCCGATCTTTCCGCAATTGCGCGCCTTCAAGGAAGCCGGCAACCGCACCACCGCGATCATGGGCTTCCGCACCAAGGACCTAGTGTTCTGGGAGGACAAGTTCCGCCAGTGGGCCGACGATCTGATCATCTGCACCGACGACGGCAGCTACGGCGAGCCGGGCTTCGTCACCGCCGCGCTGCAGAAAATCCTCGAACGCGAAAAGCCCGACCTGGTGGTCGCCATCGGCCCGATGCCGATGATGCACGCCTGCACCGAGACCTCGCGCCCGTTCGGCGTCAAGACCATGGTGTCGCTCAACACCATCATGGTGGACGGCACCGGCATGTGCGGCTCGTGTCGCGTCACCGTCGGCGGCGAGGTGAAATTCGCCTGCGTCGACGGCCCCGATTTCGACGGCCACAAGGTCGACTTCAAGGAGCTGCACGCGCGCCAGAAGCGCTTCAAGCGCGAGGAGGCGACGGCCAACGACCAGTTTGCCCACACCTGCAACATCGAAAAGCAGCTCGTGATCGAGGGCAAGCGCAATTACAAGAAGCTCGCCTCGCTGGACCCGCACCAGGTGCCGATGCCCGAGCGCGACGCCGACGAGCGCGCGCATAATTTCAAGGAAGTCAACCTCGGCTACTCGATGCAGGAAGCCCTGCAGGAAGCCGAACGCTGCATCCAGTGCATCAATCCGACCTGCATCGCCGGCTGCCCGGTGAACATCGACATCCCGACCTTCATCCGCCACATCCTCCTGCGCGACGTCGACAAGGCGCTGGAGACGATCTACGAATCGAGCATCTTTCCCTCGATCTGCGGCCGCGTCTGCCCGCAGGAAAGCCAGTGCGAAGCCCAGTGCATCGTCGCCAAGTACCGCAAGCATGAGGCGGTGGCGATCGGCCGCCTCGAACGCTTCGTCGGCGACACCGCCCGGCCGCGCAAGGCCACCCCGCCCGTCATCCAGTACAAGCTCGGCAAGGTCGGCATCGTCGGTTCCGGCCCGGCCGGACTTGCCGCCGCCGCCGACCTGGTGCGCTACGGCGCCGAGGTGACGGTGTTCGAGGCGCTGCACGTGCTCGGCGGCGTGCTGCAGTACGGCATCCCGTCGTTCCGTCTGCCGCGCGACATCATCGACCGCGAGATCCAGCGTCTCAAGGACATCGGCGTCAAGTTCGAAACCAACAAGGTGATCGGCAAGACCTTCACCGTCGAGCAGCTCATGAGAGAGCGCGGCTTCGATTCCGTGTTCGTGGCCGCCGGCGCCGGCGCCCCGGCGTTCCTCGGCATCCCCGGCGAGTTCGCCGGCCAGGTGTATTCCGCCAACGAGTTCCTCACCCGCATCAACCTGATGGGCGGCGACCGCTTCCCCTACCTCGACACGCCCGTCAGCATGGGCAAGAGCGTCGTCGTCATCGGCGCCGGCAACACCGCGATGGACTGCCTGCGCGTCGCCAAGCGCATCGGCGCGCCCGTCGTGCGTTGCGTCTATCGCCGCTCCGAGGCCGAGGCCCCGGCCCGTATCGAGGAACTGCGCCATGCCAAGGAGGAAGGCATCGATTTCTTCTTCCTGCATTCGCCGGTTGAAATCCTGATCAACGACGAAGGCGACGTCCGCGGCATGCGGGTGCAGAAAATGGAACTGGGCGAGCCCGACGAGCGCGGCCGCCGCAAGCCGGTGGCGCTCGACGAGATCGTTGAACTCGAGTGCGACACGGTGATCTACGCGCTCGGCACCAAGGCCAACCCGATCATCGGCCAGTCGACCCCCGGCCTCGGCCTCAACAAGTGGGGCAATATCGTCGCCGATGACGACACCCAGTCGACCAACCTGCCGGGCGTGTTCGCCGGCGGCGACATCGTCACCGGTGGCGCCACCGTCATTCTCGCCATGAGCGCGGGCCGCCGCGCCGCCAAATCCATCGCCGCCTGGCTGCAGTCCGGAAAGGTGAAATGGCCCATGACCCGCGAAGACGCCGAGGCGTTCGTTCCCGGCAAGCCGGTCGCCAGTTCTGACGAGATCGGCAACGCCGTCTGCCCGAAATGCCACCAGCCGGTGGAAGGCAACGAGGCCTATATCTGCTGCGCCGATGCCCAGCTGCAATGGCGCTGCGACGACTGCGCCAAGGTCAGCGAAGGTTTCGCCTTCCCCTACGGCATGTGCCCGCATTGCGGCGGCAAGCTGCACGCGCTCGAGCGCTCCGGCATCAGCGACGAAGCCGGCCTCAACGCGATCCGCATCGCCTTCGAGATCGAGCTGGGCGGCCAGGCGTTCTATTCCCGCGCCTCGCGGCAGACCAACGATCCGGCGCTCAAGGTGCTGTTCGGCAAGTTCGCCGACATGGAGCACGAGCACATGGCGACACTGTCGCGCCGCTACCATGTGGCGATCCCGGCGCCGTCCGACGGGTTCCGCATCGACCTCGCCGCGGTGCAGGCCGGCGTCGACGGCAAGGTCGACGATCCGGCGACGCTGTTCCGCGCCGCCATCGCGTTCGAGAAGCGCGCGGTGGAATTCTTCGCCAGCCGCGTCAAGGCCGCCGCCGAGGGTTCGGTCGAATGGCAGCTCTATCGCGAGCTGGGCGCCGAGGAAGCCGACCACGTCGCGACGCTCGAGACCGAGTTCGCGCGCTGGTCGAGCGGCAAGGAAGGGCTGCTGTAAACCGGCACGGGGGGCGGCGCGCCGCCTCCGCCCGGCGCCATCTTCAAAAATAGCCCGATGACGGTCACCCGGCCGTCATCGCTTCCCTGTAGCCACGGCTTCGCATTATGGCATAGTGCGAACAACGGCTTGCGGGGGAGCACGCCATGGAGTCGATCAATCCGACGGTGACGTCGGACATCGCCGCGACGTCCGACGTCCAGGTGCGCCAGTTCCGCCAGATCCTGGTCTGGCCGCTTCAGCTCATGCCGCTGAAGAAGGACAGCGGCATCGACAATCACTGGGATTATCTCACCGGCGCGGCGGGCGCCGGGCACTGGGAGGAGCTGGAAGACGACTTCCCCGGCGACCCCTCGCTCTACCAGGAACGCCATTACCGGGAATTCGCCGCCTTCCTGCCCCATGTGCAGCGCTTCCTCTACGGCGAGCGGGCCTCGCGCTCCGGCCGCGCGACCTACGGGGAATCGCCGATCCGCATCTTCCGCCGCACCGACATCAAGGCGGCCCGGCTGTTCTTCCGCGGCGAGGACGACCCGCTCGACGTCGAGGTGGTCCACGCCGATCTCTATTTCTTCTTCGATGTCGATGTCGTCATCCCGGTGGTCGAGATCGTGGCCACCGATGTGCCGCTCGGACGCGCGCAGGACATCCTCTACCGCTTCGGCCGCGCCTATCCCGCCGGCTGGACCGAGGACGGCGCCGCCACCAACTGTCTCGAACGGGTGCAATGGCTCGACGCCGCGGGCGCGGCGCTGTCATCGTCCGACTATCAGGCGCGCGACAAGTATTTCACGTCCGTCTGCCGCACCCAGACCACGACGATCTCCTCGCACTGGGAATTCCTGCTGGCGCCGATGATCATCAACCAGAGCCCGCAGGCCTGCCCAGTGCGCTACCGGCAACTCGAATTTCACCGCATGCCGGTGATGGCCTACCTCGCGCTCGGCAATCCCGCCGCGATAACGCGCGCCGACTACATGCGGCTCGCCTTCGGCAGCGCGCCCGGCGCGCCGCTGGCCACGCCCTATTCCGAGCACTTCCTCGATGATTTCGAAGAGCGCTATTGCTATGACCGCTTCTACGATCCGGCGCGCGGCAACGGCTGGAGCAACACCCGCCTGCTGTGCAGCGGCCAGACCTTCGTCGCCATCGGCGATGCCGGCAAGACGCCGTTCACGGATCCCGAGCGCGGCTTTCTCTCGCAATTCCGCCACCAGTATTTCCTGGTCGGGCTGATCGCTCATTTCCACCGCGCCGCGCTGCTCATGATGTCCGACCGGCTGGTGGTGACGGTGAGCCGGCTGCAGATCGGCAGCAACGAATCGGTGAGCCGGTTCCGTCACGACATCCGCCAGACCCTCGAAACCTTCCTGCGCTTCACCCATCGCTATTATTTCTCGGAAATCTCCGACCAGGCGCCGGTCCGCGACATCTTCCGGATGTGGATGCGGCATCTGGGCACCGAGCGGCTCTACACCGAGCTGCGTGAGGAGATCAGCGACATGTCGTCCTATCTCGAAACCGACCTGTTGCGGCGGCAGGCCAAGACCATCCTGCAGCTGACCGTGACCACGCTGCTCAGCTTGATCGGCACGGTGACCACCGGCTTCCTCGGCATGAACGTGTTCGCCCATGCCGACCTGCCTGCCTTCGACCGCGTCCTGATCTTCCTCGCCGTATTCATCCCCACGACGCTGCTGACCTTCTATACGGTCATGAAGTCGCGGCGGCTTGCCGAGTTCCTCGACGCGCTTGCCGACAGCAAGGTGCGCTGGAAGGACAAGCTGCGGGTGCTGATGCGGGTCTGGATCAAATAGTTGCACGTGAACCATGTTGCCGGCACGGCTTGACCGGCCTGTTTTTTTCTCTCAAAACGCCGCCCTGTCATTCGCGCTTGCCCCGCGCTCATTCGCAATCGGCGGGCACGCGTTTTTTCAATGAAATCAGGGGGAATCAGAGGCAATGGCCGAAGCGCGCATCATCGATGGAAAGACAATCGCCGCCGAATTGCGCGGTCGCGTTGCCGCCGCCGTTACCGAGTTGAACAAAATTCATAAGTTGCAGCCCGGCCTTGCCGTCGTGCTTGTGGGTGAGGACCCGGCGAGCCATGTTTACGTGGCATCGAAGGCCAAGCACACCATGGAAGCCGGCATGCGCTCGATCGAGCATCGCCTGCCGGCCGACACCAGCGAAGCCCAGCTCCTGGCGCTGATCGCACACCTTAACGACGATCCCGACATCGACGGCATCCTGGTGCAGCTGCCGCTGCCCAAGCACATCGACTCCAACAAGGTCATCGAGGCGATCAACCCGGCCAAGGATGTCGACGGCTTTCATCCCATCAACGTCGGACGGCTCGCCACCGGCGAACGCGCGCTGGTGCCCTGCACCCCGCTCGGCAGCATCATCCTGGCCAAGACCGTGCGCCCCGACCTCAACGGCCTCGAAGCCGTGGTGGTGGGACGCTCGAACATTGTCGGCAAGCCGGTCACGCAATTGCTGCTGCGCGAGAACTGCACCGTCACCATCGCCCATTCGCGCACCCGCGATCTGCCGGGCGTGGTGCGCCGCGCCGATCTGGTGATCGCCGCCGTCGGCCAGCCGCAGATGGTCAAGGGCGACTGGATCAAGCCGGGCGCCATCGTTATCGACGTCGGCATCAACCGCATTCCCAAGGGCGACGGCAAGACCCGACTGGTCGGCGACGTCGACTTCGACAGCGCCAAGGCCGTGGCCGGGGCGATCACGCCGGTGCCGGGCGGCGTCGGGCTGATGACGGTGGCCTGCCTGCTGCGCAACACGGTCGAGGCCGCCTGCATACTGCGCGGCCTCACCGTGCCGGCGATGTAAGATCGCCGCTCAGGCGGCCTGACGGCGTTCGTCGATCGCCTGCAGGCAGATCGCCAGCCGGTTGCCGTCGGGATCGGCGAGCGCCGCGACGCGGGCGTTGAGGATGGCCTCGGTGGCAAACGCCGGGGCAAGCCGGCCCGTCAGCGCCGGCGCGATCAGGCGATCCTTGATCGCGGCGAAGCTGTCGCTGCCGCGATGATGCGTGTCGCCATAGCCCTTGATCAGCCGCGCGCATTCGACGACCTCGAGTGCCAGCGCGGCCGAGCGCGACGCCGCGGCGACCACATCGGCAAGCCAGCCGTCGATGGCGCGCTGCTCCTCGGCGAAGCGGTAGCCGTAGGGCCGCAGCCGCTTGAGCTTGGCCAGCAGCGCGAGCCGCGCATAGCCGGTGATGCTGGTGCTGTTGAGGTTCATCGCCCAGTGGACGCGCCCGAGCCAGCCATGGCGCTGTGCCGCGCGCATCAGGGGCCGCCCCAGCCAGGGCGGCAACAGCGCGCAGATTTCCTCGATGCCCGGCGCGAGCACCTCGTACACCGCCACGGTTTCGTTGGGCTTGAGCCGCGTCGAGGCCGCGATGCGGGCGAAGCGTTCGGGATCGAGCTTGGCGGCCGCGACGCGGATCACGTCGTCGTAGGCCATGCGCAGCGCAAGGTGACGGGCGCATTCGCGCGCAAGCTGCCCCTGCGCGCCAGCCTCGGCATCGGCGTGGCAGACGGGGCCGAGCCGGTCGAGATAGCGGCGCGCATAGGCCGCATCCTGATAGCGCGCCAGCCGCCGCACGCCTTCGATGGCGAACGCGCGCGCGGCTTCCGGCACCGCGACGGCGATCTCGTTTTCAAGCTGCTGCGTGGCGGCAAGCGCGGCCTGCGGCCGCTTGACCTCGCCCTTCGCGTCAGCCGGCGGCGTACGGCCCGCCGCAAGGCCGGCCTGAAAGCCGCGCAGATTGGCTTCGACGCCCTTGCCGTCATCGCGGATGGCGGCCTCGAAGGTCTCGACCGGGATCGGCAGGTCGCCGAGCGCGGCCAGCGTGCCCAGCATCACCGCATTGGCCATCGCGCCCTGCGCCTGCGCGACGCTGTTCATGTCGAACAGCCAGCAGGCGCGCGCATGATCCGACACCACCTTGGCAAGCCGCTCGCCGTCGAGCCGGCCGTCGCCCATCGCCATCTTCTCCGGCATGAGCAACTGGCGCGCCGTCGAGGCCATCACCCGCGTGCGATCCTTGGTGACGAAACCCGCCGCGACCGCGCGCGCCGCCTCAAGCAGTTCGCTCGCGACCAGCACGTCGATATCGCCGGCGTTCGGCGACAGCGACAGCACCGGCATCCGCCCGTTGAGTTCGGCGGCCGGCACCGGATAGATCTCGACATAATAGGTGGTGGCGCCGGTGCGCTGCGCCACGCCGGGAATCGACGTGCTCTGCACCGGCAGACCCTGCCGCTCGGCGGCGCGCACGATCCAGTTGGTCAATACGCCGCCGCCCTCGCCGCCCAGCGCGGCGATCAGCAGCGTGATGGGACGCGCAACTCCACTCATGCCCGTGCCTCCGGCATGGCCCCGCCCAGCCACGCGATCACCCTCCGGCGCAGTCGCTGCCGGGTCTGCTCCAGCCATCCCGCGTTGGCGGTGACCTCGGTGCGGTAGAACGAGGGGCACAGCACCGCGGCGTGGGCGACCTCGCCGCACAGGCCGCAGCCGACGCAGGTATCGATGACGCTCGCCACCGGATCGCTGCGCAAGGGATCCGACGACGGCTTGAGCGTCAGCGACGGACAGCCCGACAGCCTCATGCAGGCGTGGTCGCCGGTGCAGACCTCATCGTCGACGCCGTAGCGCACGCGCTGCACGCGCTGGCCGCTCTTGAGCCTCGCGGCATCCTCGGCGCGCACGCGGCGCTGCCGCGCCAACTGGCATTCGCCGTCGGCGACGATGACCTTGAGCCCGTGCTGGCCGCTCTGCAGCGCGTCCTTGAGCGTGCGCACCATGGTGCCGACGCTGTAGGTGCGCACCTTGCGCAGCCACTTGACGCCGAGCGCGCGCAGGGTGCCCTCGATGCTGATCGGCGGCAGGCCGGCGGTGCGACTCTGCTTGCTCGAAGGCATGTATTGCAGGCCGGTCGCCGAGGTGTAGCCGTTCTGCATGACGACCAGCACGGCGTCGCCGTTGTTGAACAGCGTCGAGGTGACGCCGGTGATGATGCCGTTGTGCCAGAAGCCGCCGTCGCCCATCACCGCCACCGGCCGCCGTTCCATGTTCGGCGCCACCGCCGAGGCACTGGCGAGGCTCATGCCGTAACCGAGAATCGAGTTGCCCATGCTGAACGGCGCGAAGGTCGCGAACGCATGGCAGCCGATGTCGGCGGCGATATGCGCGGGGCCGATGTCGCGCTGCGCGATCTTGAGCGCGGCAAACACCGGCCGTTCCGGACATCCGGTGCAGAAGGTCGGCGGCCGCGGCGGCAACGCCTCGATGGCCTTGGCGGCGTTCGCCCTGTGGGCGAGCAGCGCGTCCGCCCTGGCGCGCAGCGCTTCGCCATCGACGCCGGAGGGCGCGGCCTGCGTCACGAAGCCGGCCAGCCCCCTGATGAGCGCGTCGCTGCCGTATTCGCCGGTTTCCGGCAACAGGCCCTTGCCGTGGATGCGGGTCTGGATGTCGGCGCGGCGCAACTCGGTGGCGATCTGCTGCTCGATGTAGGCCGGGCTGCCCTCCTCGACCACCAGGATGGCGTCCTTGCCGGCGCAGAACCGCGTCAGTTCGTCCGGCAGCAGCGGATAGGCGACATTGAGGCAATAGATCGGAACCCGGCTTTCGCCGAACACGTCGGCGAGCCCGAGGCGCTCAAGGGCCCGCAACACCGAATTATACAGGCCGCCGAGCGTGACGATGCCGATGCCGGCGAGGTCGCCGTCGAACATCTCGTTCATGCCATGGCTGCGGATGTAGTCGCGCGCCGCCGGCAGCCGCTCCTCGACCTTGAGGCGTTCCTGCGCGAAGGTCACCGGCGGATGGGCGAGACGGTCGTAGTTGAACGGCGCCGGCGCCCCCAGCTTGTCGATGCCCGACCATGTGCCGCGGCGGTTGTCCTTGGCGATGAATTCGCCGGTGACATGGCAGCCGCGGATGCGCAGTTCCAGCATCACCGGCGCGTGGGAAGCCTCCGACAGCTCGAAACCCTGCTCGACCGCGCGCACGATCGACGGCAGATGCGGGCGCGGGTCGATCAGCCAGATGCCGGATTTCATCGCATAGGCGTAGGAGCGCTCCTGGATGACGCTGGCGCCCTCGCCGTAATCCTCGCCGAGCACGATCATCGCGCCGCCGATCACGCCGGGCGAGGCGAGATTGGACAGCGCGTCGGCGGCGACATTGGTGCCGACGATCGACTTCCACGTCACCGCGCCGCGCAGCGGATAATTGATCGAGGCGCCCAGCATCGCCGCGGCGGAGGCCTCGTTGGTACAGGTCTCCACATGCACGCCGAGCTCGGCCAGGAGATCCCCGGCATCGACCATGACGTCGAGCAGATGCGACACCGGTGCGCCCTGATAGCCGCCGACATAGCTGACGCCCGACTGCAACAGCGCCTTGGTGACCGCGAGAATGCCTTCGCCGCGGAACTTTTCCCCGGCGCCGAGCTTCAGCGAGCGCACCTCTTCCTTGAACGAGCGTTCCATCCCGTCATTCCCGGCCCTTGGCGGAGGTCACGCCCTTGCTCATTTCTTGCGCAGATCGACGACCCGCACCGCCTTGCCTTCCGAGCGCGGAATGCCGCCGACCGGCTTGACGGTGATGCCGCAGGTGACGCCGATCGTCGACTTGATGTGATGACGCACCTCGCCGGCCTTCTGCTTGCGGAACTCATCGGTCGGCGGCGTGTCGGGCGCGACCTCGACCTCGATGGTCATGTGATCCATCGAGCCTTCGCGCGACATGATGATCTGGTAGTACGGGGCAAGCCCTGGGAACCCGACCAGCACGGATTCCACCTGCGACGGATAGACGTTGACGCCGCGCAGGATGATCATGTCGTCGTCGCGCCCGGTCACGCGCATGATGCGGACATGGGTGCGGCCGCAGGCGCATGGCTCCTCGGACAGGCGCGTCATGTCGCGGGTGCGATAGCGCACCATCGGCAGCGCTTCCTTGGTCAGCGTGGTGATGACGAGTTCGCCGAGCTCGCCGCGTGGCACCGGCTGCAGCGTATTCGGATCGATGCATTCGAACAGGTAATGATCTTCCCAGCCGTGCAAACCGTTCTGCTCGACATAGCATTCGCCGGCGACGCCCGGCCCCATGATCTCGGAGAGGCCGTAATTGTCGACCGCCTTGAGGCCGAGCCGCTTCTCGAGGTCAACGCGCATGGCGTCGCTCCATGGCTCGGCGCCGAACATGCCGATGCGCAGCGGCAGCTTGCGCATGTCGACGCCCTGCTTTTCCGCGACTTCCGCGATGTTGAGCGCGTAGGATGGCGTGCAGCACAGCACCTGCGCCCCGAAATCGGCCATCAGGGTGATCTGCCGCTCGGTCATGCCGCCGGAAATCGGCACCACGGTGCAGCCCAGACGCTCGGCGCCATAGTGGAAGCCGATCCCGCCGGTGAACAGGCCATAGCCATAGGCGTTGTGCAGGATGTCGCCCGGCAGCGCGCCGGCGCAGGCCAAGGTGCGCGCCATGACGCCGCTCCAGGTGCGCAGATCGTTCGACGTGTAGCCGACCACGGTCGGCCGCCCGGTGGTGCCCGATGAGGCATGCAGGCGCAGGATCTCCTCGCGCGGCACGGCGAACATGCCGAACGGATAATTGTCGCGCAGGTCGGTCTTGATCGTGAACGGGAAGCGGGCGAGATCGGCCAGCGACTTGAGGTCGTCGGGCTTGACGCCGGCCTCGTCGAACTTGCGCTTGAAGTGCGGCACCTTGTTGTAGGCGCGCTCCAGCGTCTCCTTCAGCCGGACCAGCTGCAGGGCGTTGAGATCGTGGCGGGACATCGTCTCGGCCGCCGGCTCGAACATGAAAACGCCGGCCTCGCGCCGCGCAGGTTGTGTGCTGCTCATTGACCTCTCCCCGCTATCGTTGCGGCTCATTGGCCGCTTTGCGTTGTGTCGTCTCTGGTGCTGTGGCCGGCGGCCCCGCATGGGCCGCCGGAAATCGGTTGGCGGCGCCGCGCGCGCCCCGCTCAGGCGGGCCGCTTGGCCATCTTCGCCTTGACGCGTTCGGTGGTCTTGGCGACATCGACGATGAACCGGTTGTGGACGGCGGTGCCGATGACCTCGAGATCGTCCTTCGCGGTCAGTTCGAACGTCACCTTGCGACCTTCCACCGCGATCACCTTGGCGGTGATCTCGACGTTCCAGCCGAGCGGCGTGGCGGCGATGTGCTTGACCGCGATGTCCATGCCGACCGAATCCTCGCCCGCGTCGGAATGGGCCAGCGCCAGGTTGCGCGAGGCGTCTTCCATGTCGAGCACGAGAAACGGCGTGCCATAAACGCGCCCTTCGTCACCCATGAAGCCGATGGTGCGGCCGCGATCGATAGTGACGCGATGAACATTGGTCACCCCCGCGACAAGGCTGGCCTTCATGATGCTGTTCTCCTCTTTACCATAATCTCGTCAGGTGTTTTTCAGATTTCGTATTCGATGCGGCAGCGCCGGAACGGATCCGTCAGGCGCGCGCAGCAGGCCCATGATGAGGGCTTATAAGCCGGATATTTGCGCACGGGCCCGCATGTCCCGCGCACCTTGCGCTCGATGGCGCGAGGCAACCCCTCCCCAGTTGTCGACGTTTCTCTCCAACGGCCCGAAAGCCCGCGGCCCCTACGAAGGCCATCTGTTTGATCGCCATGGTAGGAGCCCCGTCGACATTCGTCAAATAGATGATAAAATATAGACTGAATAAGTGGCACTTATACCAACCGGGGTACCGAACCCCACTCGCCCGCCCGCCGGCCGCGCTTTCCGCCTCCCGCTTCAGACCGGATTTTCCGCATGATCAAGAACACCACGGTCGACCTGCAGCTGTTCCGCGTGCTGTGCGCGGTGCTCGAGGCGCGCAGCGTGTCCCGCGCCGCCGAGAGCCTGCATATCAGCCAGCCGGCGGTGAGCTACTCGCTGGCGCGGCTGCGCAGCCTGATCGACGATCCGCTGTTCGTGCGCACCCCCGACGGCATGTCGCCGACGCCGCGCGCGGTGCAGATCTACCGCGATGTGCGGCGCGGCATCGACCTTCTGGCCTCCGCGCTCGATCCCACCGGATTCGAGCCGCGCCAGTCGGACCGCGTGTTCCGCCTGACGATGTCCGACATCGGCGAGATGATGTTCCTGTCGCCGATCCTGCACTACCTCCAGCAGCACGCCCCGCGCGTCAACATCGACGTGCTGCAGGTCTCCCTCAACGACATGCCGCGCGCGCTCAATCTCGGCGAGATCGATTTCGCCATCGGCAACCTGCCGGAAATCTGCTCGCAGACCTCCTACACCACCCTGTTTCGCGAGCATTACGTCTGCATGTTCCGCGTCAATCACGGCATGATCGGCGACAAGCTGACCCGCAAGATCTTCGAGGAGATCAGCCATGTCTTCAGCGGCTCCTCGTACACCGGCCACTACATGATCGAGAGCGCGCTGCTGGAACGCGGAATCCGCCGCAAGCCGGGCCTGCGCGTGCCGCACTTCGCCAGCATCGCCAATGTCGTCGCCGAAACCGACCTGGTGGCCATCGTGCCGCAGCGCGTGGCCGAGCACTTCGGGCGCGCCTACAAGCTGCGGCACCTGCCGCTGCCGGTGCGCATCCCGCATTTCGAGGTGCGCATCCACTGGAGCGAGCAGCACGAGACCAACGAGGGCCACCGCTGGATGCGCGAGATCATCACCTCGCTGCTCAGTCGCCATTGACGGCATCTGGCGCACGCTGCGGTGCAATATAACCTTGCCTTATAGAACTTATTCTCCACATCTATTTGACGGATTCTGACTGCACTCCTACGATTGCCCGGTCGGATGGTCCTCGGGACGCGTCCGCGAAAAAAGGCCCCGATGCGGCAGGTTGCCTAAGCCGCGCGGGCCGCTGCTCTTTATCCGCTCCTTCGCATGACAGGACCACGCCATGGCTGAGAGGTCGTTCAAGAAGGAAGTCGAGTCGCTCCGGCTCAAGGCGGGAGACGAATTCCGCGGCGAAGCCATTCTCGCCGTCACCAAGGCGCTCTTGCAGTCGGGCGTCAACTATGTCGCCGGCTATCAGGGCGCGCCGATCTCGCACCTTATCGACGTGCTCTCCGACGCCAGCGACATCCTCGACGAGCTCGGCATCCGCTTCGAGATGAGCGCCAACGAGGCGACCGCCGCGGCGACGCTCGCGGCTTCCGTCAATTATCCGCTGCGCGGCGCGGTGACCTTCAAGACCCCGGTCGGCGCCAACGTCGCCTCCGACGCGCTCGCCAACCTGTCCTCGGCCGGCGTGACCGGCGGCGCGCTGATCATCGTCGGCGAGGATTATGGCGAAGGCTCCTCGATCATGCAGGAGCGCACCCATCCGTTCGCCATGAAATCGCAGATCTGGCTGCTCGATCCGCGCCCCAACCTGCCCTCCATCGTCGCCGCGGTGGAAAAGGGTTTCGAGCTGTCGGAAGCCTCCAACACGCCGGTGATGCTGGAGCTGCGCATCCGCGCCTGCCACGTCTATGGCAGCTTCACCGTCAAGGACAACCGCCGCCCGTCATTCTCGCTGCGCGAGGCGGTCGACGCGCCGCGCCGCGACGTCGGCCGCATCGCGCTGCCGCCGGCGACCTACGCGCAGGAGCGCCACAAGATCGAGCAGCGCTGGCCCGCCGCGATCCGTTTCATCGAGGACAACAAGCTCAACGAATTCTTCGCCGGCGATATCGCCGACATCGGCCTGATCGTCCAGGGCGGCCTGTACAATACCGTGCTGCGCGCGCTGCAGCTGCGCGGCCTGGCCGACGCATTCGGCGAGAGCCGCGTTCCGATCTACTGCCTCAACGTCACCTATCCGCTGATCGATTCCGAGGTGGTGCGCTTCTGCGCCGACAAGAAGGCCGTGCTGATCGTCGAGGAAGGTCAGCCGGAGTTCATCGAGCAGGCCATCAACACCATCCTGCGGCGCGCCAATGTCGCGGCGCGCTGCGAGGGCAAGGGCATGCTGCCGATGGCCGGCGAATACACCGGCGCGGTGATGGTCGAGGGCCTGTCGAAGTTCCTTGCCGTCCATCGCCCGGATCTCGCCCCGGCTCCGGCCGCGGCCGCGGTCAACGACAACCTCGCCAAGGCCGTGGCGCTGGTCGCGCCCAATATCCACGGCCGGCCGCCCTCGTTCTGCACCGGCTGTCCCGAGCGCCCGATCTTCGCCGCCATGAAACTGGTCGAGCGCGAGCTTGGCACCCATCACGTCAGTTGCGACATCGGCTGCCACCTGTTTTCGATCCTGCCGCCGTTCAACATCGGCAGCACCACCATGGGCTACGGCCTTGGCGGCGCGGGCGCCGCCGCGCTCAATGTCAAGGACGGCAAGCGCGCCATCGCCGTCATCGGCGACGGCGGCTTCTGGCACAACGGCCTGGTGTCCTCGATCGGCAACTCGGTGTTCAACAAGAGCGACAACGTCCACATCATCATCGACAACGGCTATGCCGCCGCCACCGGCGGGCAGGATGTGCTGTCGTCGAATGCCGACAACCCGTCGCGCTCGACGCGCCATCCGATCGAGCGCGCCGTGCGCGGCCTCGGCGTCGACTGGGTGCGCACCATCAACCGCACCTACGACCTCGCCCGCATGCGCGACGCGCTGAAAGAAGCGCTCACCACCAGGGTGCGCGGGCCGAAGGTGATCGTGGCGCGCTCCGAATGCATGCTCAACCGCCAGCGCCGGGAAAAGCCGCTGTTCGCCAAATCGGTGCGCGAGGGCCGCCGCATGGTGCGCGACCGCTTCGGCGTCGATCACGACACCTGCACCGGCGACCATTCCTGCATCCGGCTGTCCGGCTGCCCCTCGCTCACCGTCGCGCCCAATCCCGATCCGCTGCGCCGCGAGCCGGTGACCAAGGTGATCGATTCCTGCGTCGGCTGCGGCCTGTGCGGCGAGGTCGCGCACGCCGCGGTGCTGTGCCCCTCGTTCTACCGCGCCTCGATCGTGCACAACCCGTCGCGCTGGGAACGTTTCCGCGATCGCCTGCGCGGCGCCGTCATCGCCTTCCTGCAACAGCGCCTTGAGCCCGCGAGCGCGGCCGGAGCCCGTCATGACTGAAGTTCGGCCCATCACCGTCGCCATCCTGGCCATGGGCGGCGAAGGCGGCGGCGTACTCGCCGACTGGCTGGTGCACGCCGGCGAGCACGCCGATTATGTGGCGCAGACCACCTCGGTGCCCGGCGTGGCGCAGCGCACCGGCGCCACCATCTATTATCTCGAGCTGTTTCCGCGCGAAGCGGCGCGGCGCGCCGGCAAGGCCCCGGTGCTGGCGCTGATGCCGGTGCCGGGCGACACCGACCTCGTCATCGCCTCCGAGTTGATGGAAGCCGGCCGTGCCATCCAGCGCGGGCTGGTCACGCCCGGCCGCACCACGCTGGTCGCCTCGACCCACCGCGTCTATTCGATGCAGGAGAAGACCGCGCTGGCCGACGGCCGCGTCGACGCCGAAGCGCTCTTGCAGGGCTGTCGCCTCGCCGCGCGCCGCTTCATCGGCTTCGACATGATCGCGCTGGCCGAGAAGAACCACAGCGTCATCAGCGCCGTGCTGTTGGGCGCGATCGCCGGCGCCAATGCGCTGCCGTTCGCGCGCGCCGATTTCGAGGATGCCATCCGCGCCAGTGACGTCAGCGTCGAGACGAGCCTTGCCGCGTTCGCCGAAAGTTTTGCCGCCGCGCAGGGCACCTCGGTCGAGAGCCGGCCGTCGGCGCGGCAACAGCGGGAATCGGCGGCGCTCGCCGCGTTGCGCGCGCGGGTCAGGGAGCTGCCGGGCGAGGACGCGCGCGCCATCGTGCTCGCCGGTCTCGATCGCGCCTGGGATTACCAGGATGCGGCCTATGCGGAGGATTACTTCCAGCGGCTGACCCCGTTCATCGGCCTCGCCGGCAACGATAGCGGCGAGCTTCTCGCCGAGGTCGCGCGCCAGCTCGCGCTCGGCATGACCTACGAGGACACCATCCGCGTCGCCGAATTGAAGATCCGCGGCTCGCGCTTTGAGCGCGTGCGCCGCGAGGTGCGGGTCCGTCCCGACCAGATCCTCAAGATCGCCGAGTTCATGCACCCGCGCATCGAGGAGATCGCCGACACGCTGCCGGCCGCGCTCGGCCGCTGGCTCATGCGCCCGCACTGGGTCAACGCGCTCGTGCGCCGCCTCACCGCGCGCGGCCGCGTCGTCACCACGACGTCGCTGCCCGGCTTTCTCCAGCTTTACGCGGTCGCCTCGCTCAAGCGCTGGCGCCGCGGCACGCTGCGCTTCCACAATGAAACCACGTTCCTCGATACCTGGCTCGCGACCGTGCTGGAGGCGGCGCATGTCGATGCCGGACTGGCGTTGCGCGTCGCCGGCTTGCGCAACGTGGTCAAGGGCTATGGCGAGACCCATGAACGGGGCCTGGCCAAATACGCCACCATCCTCGCCGCCATGCGCGAGAACGGCTGGCGGCGTCATTCTGGCGCAGAGATCGACCGGCTGATCGAGGCCGCCAATGCCGACGAGTCGGGAGCGGCGCTGGACACCGCGATCGCCACGCTGACGCCGGAACCAGTGCGCGCCGCATCTTAAATTTGGCGCGCAACCTCACGGATGGTCGCGGCGATGGCGCGCAAACCATCGCCGACCGGGTAATGATGGTTGCCGATGAAGAAACCGGCGCGGTCGATCTCCTCCGCGACCGGCACCGGACCGGCCACCGAATGGTCGAGATGCGCCATCACCGGATTGGCAAGGAAATTGCCGGCGACGATCGGCCGGCATTCCACGCCCTTTCCCTGCAACAGCGCCACCAGCTCGGCGCGGCGGGAGGCCAGCGCGCCGGTGAGGATGAGCGCAAAGCCGAACCATGAACTCTCGCCCAGCTCGCGCTGAATGCGCACGCCGGCGACATCGCCGAACTCACGCGTGAAGATCGCGGCGTTGGCGCGGCGCTGGCGCACCAGCTCCGGCAGCTTGCGCAACTGCGACTGGCCGAGCGCGCCTTCCATCTCCAGCGGCCGCAGATTGAAGCCGGGCAGCACGAAGCGGAACAGCCTGGTGAAATCGTCGACGTCCGCGCTGAGGTGGCTGTGCGGGGGCTGTTCGCGCATCCAGCCATGAGCGCGCAGGCTCAGCATGGTGTGGTAGAGCGTCTCGTCGTCGGTGACGACGACGCCGCCCTCCATGGTGCAGATGTGATGCGAGAAGAACGTCGAGTAGGTGCCAAACAGTCCGAAGGTGCCGGCCTGACGCCCGGCGAAGCTCGCCCCCATCGACTCGCAATTGTCCTCGAACAGCAGGAGCGAATGACGCGCCGCGATGTCGCGCAGGCGGGCGTAGTCGCAGGGATTGCCGAGCAGGTTGACCGCGAAGATCGCCCGCGTGGCCGGCGTGATCGCGGCCTCGACGAGATCGGGATCGAGGTTGAGCGTGTCGCGCGCGACATCGACGAAGCGCAGCGCCAGCCGGCACTGGTGCACCGGAAAGAACGTCGTGCTCCACGACACCGCCGGCACGATGACCTCATCGCCCGGCTTCAACGCCAGATCGGGATGATAGAACGCCGCCGCGACACCCAGGAGATTGGCCGAGGAACCGGAGTTGACCATCACCGCGAAGCGGCTGCCGACGTGAGCGGCGAACTGCTGCTCGAACGCCTTCACCTCCGCGCCCATGGTGAAGCGCCCGCTGGCGATCACGCGCTTGAGCGCGGCCTCCTCCGCCTCGTCCCAGCTATTGACGGCGAGCGGATAGGAAAGCGCCATGTCAGGCTCCGGCTTCACGATTTCGACCGCAACAGGCCCTGATAGGCCAGCCGCATGCCCTCGGCAAGCGGCGTGGCGGCGCGCCAGCCCAGCCGATGCGCCTGCGACACATCCATCAGCTTGCGCCGCATGCCGACCGGCGCGGCAAGGTCATGCGTGAAGTCCCCGCCATAGCCGACCACATCCGCCGCCACGCGGTAATAGTCGTTGACAGAGTGGTCGTCGCCGACGCCGACATTGATCAGCGGCGGCAATTCGCCGAGCCGGCCCGCCCAGCGCAGGATGAAGCGCGCCAGATCGTCGACATACATGAACTCGCGCCGCGCCTCGCCGTCGCCCCAGATCGTCACCGCGCGTGCGCCGTCGCGCTTGGCCTCGTGGACCTTGCGCAGCGCCGCCGCCACCAGATGGCCGCGCTCGAAATCGAAATGATCGTCGGGACCGTAGAGATTGCACGGCACCACCGTGCGGTAGGCGAGGCCATACTGGCGCGACACCGCCTCGCAATGCCGCGCGCCGGCGATCTTGGCCAGCGCGTAGCCCTCGTTGGTCGGCTCAAGCGGCGCGGTGAGAAGGTCGGTTTCAGCCAGATCCTTGCCGAGATCCTTGGGATACATGCAGGAGCTGCCGAGAAACAGCAGGCTTCCGATGCCGGCCTCGCGCGCCGCCTCGATGACAAGCGTGTTCATCAGGATGTTTTCGGCGAGGAACGCGGTTGGCCGCTCGATATTGGCGCGGATGCCGCCGACGGTGGCGGCGGCGTGGATCACCGCGTCGTAGCGCTCGGTGGCGAAATGGCGCCGCACGGCGCGCTGGTCGGTGAGGTCGAGCGCCGCGCGGCCAGGTGCATCGAGTTGCAGCGGCGGACGCTCCTCGGCCAGAACGCGCTTCAACGCGCGCCCGAGCAGGCCGTTTCCTCCGGTCAGCAGTATGCGCATGGCTATCGGACGATCTCTTTCTTCTCACGGACGCCAGATAGGCAAATTCCCGCACCCGTTGCAAGCACGCGAAACGGCGGCTGGCCTACATCCTGATCCAACGCTCCGGCAGGATGTCGGTGGCATCGCGCGCCGGATCGGCAAACCACCGCGCCGGAGCCACGACCATCGCGTCGGGGCGCGGATCGAGCCAGGCGCCCCACCAGCTGAAGCTGCTGTTGGCGATGACGTGATGGCGGCAGGCCGCCATCAGCCGCAGATCCTCGTAGGCGTGGGCGGCATCGTTGCCGGCGACCTGAACCATCGGCACCGGCAGCCGCAGATGATCGGCCACCCAGTCGTGATCGTCCGAGAACACGAACGCGGTGAGATCGCACCCGGCGCGCCGCATCAGGAGTTCGACGGCGCGGACATAATAATCGGGCGGACAGGTGCCGTGCACGGCCAGCGCCTGCGGATTGGAGACATAATCGCCGCGCCGGATATGCAGCGACACCGAGGTCTCGCCCGCGATCCTGTCCAGGAACGCGGCGTTGGCCGGCGACGGCGCTTGCCGGAACGCGAAATCCCGCCGGATCTCGGCGGCGCGATCGGCGAAATAGCGCTCGCACTGCCAGTAGCCGTCGAGATAGACCGCGCCGCCGAGCGCGCAGATTTGGGGATCGAAACGCAGGCCACGTTCGCGGACATGGCGCGGCGAGCGCCGGCCGCGCAGCAGGCGGCCTAATCGGGCGCCGAAACCGGCGGCAGGCAGATGCTCGGGCGCGGCGTCGCGCGCGTCGAGCGTAAACACGTCGAGCGCATAGGCATGCACCGCGTAGCTCGCGAAGTCGCGGCGATCGATGTACACCGCGCCGCCGGTGCGCAAGCCAAGCGCCCGGGCCGCGGCATACTGGAACATCTGGTTGCCGAGGCCACCGATCAAGCGCGTGACGATCATCTTCAAGAGATGCCTATCGGAAATATTGGAACGAGCGGCTGGCCATAGGCTCAGGCGGAGCCTATGTGCCTCGCGCCCGGGCGGCCAATCAAGGCCGGATTTAGCGGGTTGACCGGATTTACGAAATCCTACATTGGAACCCCTCCAGGTTGCAGATATTGCGCGATCAAGTTTCTGTCTTGTAAATGCTATGCAATCTTGTCCGGATCGATGGGGACACGCTCCATTTCCTCAACGGCCTGTCGCATGACCGTGGGAAGACCCGGCATATGGACATCAGGCTCGCGATGCCGGCTCAGGTCCCGACCATAGAGAGAGACAAGGCTCATGCGTGATGTGACGACATCCCCCGCACGACGGCCCGGAAGCCCGGTTGCGCGCGTCCTGATGGCGGCCCTGTTGACGCTCGCATGCACCGCAAATCCGGTGCGCGCCCAGCAGCCCGCCGCGCCCACGCCGATAGCCTCCAGCATTGCCGCACCGGATCTGCCGGCGCAGGCTGTTGCTCCGGCGGCGATGCCGGCCACTGCCGCCGTCGCCGCGCTGCCGCGCGATCTGTCGCCCTGGACCATGTTCAAGCAGGCCGACATCATCGTGAAGATGGTGATGATCGGGCTGGCGTTCGCCTCGCTCGTCACCTGGACGGTGTGGCTCGGCAAGGGCCTTGAGCTTGCCGGCGCCAAGCGAAGGGCACGCAGCGCGATCCGCAAGCTCGAACGCGCCGGCACCCTGATTGAGGCCACCCAGGCCATCGAGGCGAACTGGACGCGGGTGGGCCCCGTCGCCGACCTCGTCCGCCTCGCCCAGCGCGAACTGCAACGCTCCTCCGGTCTTTCGCCCGACGGCATCAAGGAACGCCTGGCCATCGCGATGTCGCGGATCGAAGCGCGCGCCGGACGCGCCATGACGCGCGGCACCGGCCTGCTCGCCACGATCGGCGCCACCGCGCCATTCGTCGGCCTGTTCGGCACGGTGTGGGGCATCATGAATTCCTTCATCGGCATCTCGCAATCGAAGACCACCAACCTCGCCGTGGTCGCGCCCGGCATCGCCGAGGCCCTGCTGGCGACCGCCATCGGCCTCGTCGCCGCCATCCCGGCGGTCATCATTTACAATGTGTTCGCGCGCGCCATCACCGGCTACCGCGCGCTGCTCTCCGACGCCTCCGGCGAGATCCTGCAGCATCTGTCGCGCGATCTCGAACGCGGCGTGGCGGTTGAGCGGCCGCTGCCTCGCGTCGTGACCCCGGCGTTGCGGCCTGCGGAGTAACGCATGGCCGTCACGCTCAAGGATCCCCACGATGGCGACCTGACCGAAGTCTCGGACATCAACGTCACGCCGTTCATCGACGTGATGCTGGTGCTGTTGATCATCTTCATGGTGGCGGCGCCGCTCTCGACGGTCGACATCGCGGTGGATCTCCCGGTCTCCAACGCGCAGCCGCAGCCGCGGCCCGACAAGCCGGTGTTCCTTACCGTCAAGCCGGACCTGACGCTCGCGCTCGGCAATGACGGCATCCCGCGCGAGGCGCTGCAGGCAACGCTCGACCGCCAGACCAACTCCGACCGCGAGCAGCGCATCTTCCTGCGCGCCGACGGCGTGGTGGCCTATCGCGACCTGATGAATGTGATGAACCTGCTGCGGCAGGCCGGCTATCTCAAGATCGCGCTGGTCGGGCTCGAGGACACCGGGCAGGCCGTGCCTGCGGCAGGCGCGGCGCGGCCGTGATCGACTGGCGCGATCCCGACGGCCGTTCCGAGCGTGCGGTTACGTCGCGGACGCTGCTGCGCTGGAGCGCGGCGGCGCTGGCCGTGCTGGCCTCGCATGGCGCGGCGGTCTGGATCGCGCTGAACTGGAGACCCTCAACCGCTGGCGAAGCACCGGCCGCCGTCATGATCGATCTGGCGCCGCTCGCGGTTGCGCCCGACGCGCCCCGCCAGGATCTCGCGCCCGGACCGCAGATGACCGAGTCGCAACCCGAACCGGCGCCCGATACTCCCGACAAGCCGGTCGAGAAGCGCAACGACGAGCCCGACCCTGTCGTGAAGGACAATGCCGCGGTCACGCTGCCGCCGCCGCGGCAGGAAGAGGCCAGGAAGCCGAAGCCGCAAGAGGCCGAACGCAAGAAGCCGCTTAAGCCGAAGCGGCCGAAGGCGCCGCAGACGACGGCGCCGCCGGCCTCGCAGGCGCAACGGGCCGATCGGGCCGCGGCTCCGTTCGCCAGCGCCTCCGAGACGCCATCGGCGGCGGCGGCGGCATCGTGGCGCGGCGCGCTGATGGCGCACCTCAACCGCTACAAGCGGTTCCCCGGCGCCGCCGCCAGCACCGGCGTGGTCCAGGTTGCGTTCACGATTGATCGCTCCGGCACCGTGCTGTCATCGCGCCTGATGCATTCATCCGGCGATGCGGCGCTTGATGCCGAAGCGGTTGCGCTGCCGCGCCGCGCCAGCCCGGTGCCTGCCCCGCCCGCACAGCTCGGCGGAGCTTCGCTTACGCTTACGGTGCCGATCCGGTTCACGCGCTGAAGGCAGGCGAGCCGCCCCCTCATCATCATCGCGCCTGCCCGCTGGGGCGTAGTCTTCCACAGAAGCCGCTATTGACAATCACTCTCGGTCAATAGATGTTGCCTCAAAAGATGTATTTAAAATGCTTCTTTGGAATTTTTCTAAATAAAATGAAGGTCTAAGGGCCTTCCGGGGCAACGGGGTGTTGGCAATGGGTGCAAGGCGTAACGGCGGCACGGCCGCCATGACCACGGGTGGCAACGCGCGGATCAGGACCGCGCTGATGGGGTGCACGGCGACGGCGCTGTTCATGTCCACGACCAGCCAGATCTGCTTCGCGCAGTCGGCCTCGCCCGGATCGACGATCGCGCTCGATCCGATCGTCGTGGAACGGCCCGCGCAGGCCGCATCCCGCCAGGCGCCCGCCTCCACGCAGCCCGCGCAGCAGCCCGCCGCACCGCCTCAGGATCAGGCATCGGCCCTGCAGCGCCGGTTCGATGCGCTGCCCGGCGGTGTCGCGCTGGTGCCGCAGGATCAATTCGCCACCACCGGCAACCTCACCGTGTCCAAGGCGCTGAGCAGCGTTCCCGGCGTTGTGGTGCAGGACTTCTTCGGCGGCAACGACCAGCCGCGCATCCAGATCCGCGGCTCCGGCCTGCAGCAGAACCCGGTCGAGCGCGGCATCCTGATGCTGCAGAACGGCCTGCCGCTCAACCGCGCCGACGGCTCCTACATCGTCGGCTTCGCCAATCCGCGTCAGGCGGAACTGATCGAGATCTATCGCGGCTACATGGCCAACCGGCTCGGCGCCACCGTGCTCGGCGGCGCCATCAATTTCATCTCGCCCACCGGATCGAGCCAGCCGGGCACCCAACTCGTCGCCAGCGGCGGCGGCTTCGGCCAGGCCAATCTCACCGGCCAGGTCGGCTTCAACAAGGACAGCTTCGACGGGCTGGTGCAGTTCGACCTCAGCCGCCGCGACGGCTTCCGCGTCTACAACCGCTCCGACCGCGAGAGCGTCAACGTCAATGTCGGCATCAGGCATTCGGACAATGTCAGCACGCGCCTCTTCATCGGCTATACCGATCTCGGCTTCGAAGTCGCGGGGCCCTTGACCAAGAGCGCCCTCTACGCCGATCCGACGCAGGTTCATACCGGCCCCACCGTGATCGGCGGCGTCGCCATCAATCCCGGCCCCAACGTGGTGCGCGACCGACCGCGACGCGACGCCACCCAGTTCGCCGCCGGATCGCGCACGACCGCCACCTTCGACGCGCACATTCTCGATTTCGCGTTCGGCTACACCTACACCGACGACACTTTCCGCTTCCCGATCTCGTCGGGCATCCGCACCACCAGGGGCGGCGACCTGACCGGCCTCGTGCGCTACGCCTACAAGCCGGACCAGGCCAGCCTGCTGCCGCTGTTCGAGACCACGGCGCAGTACACCGTCGGTTCCGCCGGCCGCGAATACTTCATCAACCAGGCGGGCCAGACCGGCGCCAAGTTCGGCGAGAACCAGCTCGACGCCACCACGCTGTCGCTCTATTCCGGCTTCAACGTTCCGGTATGGGACCGGATCACGCTGTCGCCGGCGATCTCCTATGCCCACGCGACGCGCGACAACGACGACACCTACAAGCTGCCGACGCGGCCGACCATCGCCTACAACCCGATGAACCCCACGGTGCTGCTGCCGAACGGCGCGGTGCCGACCAGGAGCACCAGCTACGCGCGCAGCTATGACGGCTGGAGCCCAAGCCTGGCGCTGACCGCGCGGCCCAACGCGGTCCAGACCTTCTTCGCGGCGCTCAGCCACAGCTTCGAGCCGCCGACCCATGACGACCTCATCGCCACCATCAACGGCACGCCCAACAGCAGCCCGGGCCGCCCGGCTCCCGGCAATCCGGGACTGGCCGCCGACGCGTTCACCACCCCGGACCTCAAGGCGCAGACCGCGACCACGGTCGAGGCCGGCTGGCGCGGCCGCAACGGCGGACACTCATGGGATGCCGTCGTCTACTATTCATGGGTCAGCAACGAGCTGCTGAGCCTGCGCGACGCGACGGGGGCGCCGCTCGGCGCCATCAACGCCGACCAGACCCGGCATTTCGGCATCGAACTCGGGCTTGGCGCGCGCCTCACCGATCAGGTCACCGCCCGGCTCGCCTATACCTACCAGGACTTCCGCTTCTTCAACGATCCGCTGCGTGGCAACAACCGGCTGGCCGGCGCGCCGCGCCATCTGGTCTCGGCCATGCTGCAATACCAGGCCACCGAGAATTGGCGGCTGCAGGGCGCCACGCGCTGGAACCCGGAACAGACCCCGGTCGACAACATGAACACGCTGTTCGCCGACCCCTATGTCGTGGTCGACCTGCGCACCGAATACAAGATCAACAAGACCTTCTCGGTGTTTGCCGAGATCACCAACCTGCTTGACGCCACCTATGCGTCCTCGACCCTCGTCATCGACCAGGCAAGGCCCGATCAGGCTGCTTTCCTGCCCGGCGACGGGCGCGGCTACTATGCAGGTGTCAAGGCGACATTCTGAGAAACGGGCTAATAAGGGCGGACCAGGGGTCCGCAATCACGTCCCCATGTTCAGGAAGCAGGAGGTTGCCATGCTTGACCGTCGCACATTTCTCGCGGGCATCCCGGCGGCGCTGCTCGCCGGGTCGCGGCTCGGACATGCGGCCGAACCGCTGACATTGTGGGGACCTCCCGCCGCGCCCTCGATCATCCTGGCGCAGGCGGTCGCCGACGGGCTGTTAAAGCCATTCGCGCCGGATGCGACCTTCAAGGTCTGGAAGACGCCGGATGAAATGCGTGCCGGCCTCTCCTCTGGCACCATGACGGCGGTGGTGGTGCCGACCTATGTCGCGGCCAATCTCTACAACCGCGGTCTCGGCGTGCGGCTCGCCAACGTGCTGACCAAGGGCCTGCTCTACGTGGTGGCGCCCACCGGCACGGTGACGGATATCACGAGCCTCAAGGGCAAGCGTGTCGCCGTCCCGTTCCGCAACGACATGCCGGACTTCATTTTCCGCCGCCTGGTCGCGGCCGCCGGCCTGCAACTCGCCGACATTACCATCGAGTATCCGGCGACGCCGCCCGAGGCGCTGCAGCTCCTGGTGTCCGGTCGTGTCGATGCCGCGCTGCTCAGCGAACCGGCGAGTAGCGGCGCAATCATGCGCGCCAAGTTATCCATGATGTCGCTCGAGCGTGCAATCGATTGCCAAAAGGTATGGGCGAAGGTGACGGGCGCACCGACCATTCCACAGGCGGGCCTCGCGGTCACCGATAAGCTCGCGACCCAAATCGGCGCCGACGGCGTGGCGGCGCTACAGCAGGCGCTCGAAACCGCGGTAGACAGCATCGCCAAGAACCCGTCGAAGGCCGCCTCCATCGCTGCCTCCGCCTTCAACCTGCCGTCGCCGATCATCGAGCGCTCGATTCCCTTCAGCAACCTCGTCGTCCAGCGCGCCAGCGCGGCGCGGTCCGACCTCACCACGCTGTTCGAGGTGCTGGCCAAGGAAGACCCGCGCATCATCGGCGGCAAGCTGCCCGACGACCGGTTCTATACGTTGTGAAACCGGTCGCCCACAGCCTTGCCCTCGCCGGCTGGGCCGGCCGCTATCTGTGGTCGGGCTGGGCCGGCGCGGCGGGGCTGTTCTGTTTCGCCGCCGCCTGGCAGGCCGGCCACGAGTTCTACGGCTCCTTCGTGCTGCCCTCGCCGCTGGAGACGCTCGACGCCGTCGCCGCCCTCATGCGCGAGCCGCAATTCGCCGAGGCCGCCAAGGCCACGGCGCTGCGCTCGCTGGCCGGCTTTGCGCTGGCGACCGGCATCGGCACCACGGCGGGCGCCATCGCCGGCTATTCCTTCGCCGCGATGCGGCTGATGCGGCCGATCGTCACCGTCATCCTCGGCGTGCCGCCGATCGCCTGGATCGTGCTGGCGCTGATCTGGTTCGGCTCGACCGGCGGCTCCGCCGTGCTCACCGTCGTCGTCGCCGCGCTGCCGATCTCGTTCGCCGGCGGCCTCGAAGGCGTGGCGACACGCGACCGCGCGCTCGACGCCATGGCGCGCTCGTTCGGCGCCGGCATGTGGACGCGCTTTCGCACCGTGACCGCGCCCCATCTCGTCTCCTATCTGTTTCCGGCCTGGACCACCACCGCCGGCACGGCCTGGAAGGTCACGGTAATGGCCGAACTGTTGTCGAACTCGGGCGGCATCGGCGGCGATCTCGCGACCGCGCGGGCGCTGTTCGACATTCCGCGCGTGATGGCGCTGATCGTCGTCGTCGTCGCGTTCGCGCTGTTCACCGAATATGCGCTGCTGCATCCGCTGCGCGACCAGCTTGAACGCTGGCGCAGCGCCGGCCTGCCATGGGGCGTCAAGCGATGAAGCTGCGGCTCGAAGGCATCGGCCACGCCTTTCTCGGCCGCACCGTGTTCGAGGGGCTCGACCTCTCGCTCGATCCCGGCGAAGTGGTCGCCCTGATCGGCCCATCCGGCTGCGGCAAGACCACCGTGCTGCAGATCGCAGCCGGCCTGATCGACCCCTTGCGCGGCCGCGTGCGCCGCGCCTACCAGCGTCATGCCGTGGTGTTCCAGGAAGCGCGGCTGTTGCCGTGGATGACCGCGCGCGACAACATCGCCTACGGGCTTCGCGTCGCCGGCGCGCGCAAGAAGCCGCGCCTCGGGATCGCGGAACGGCGCGCGCGCGAGGTTGGCCTTCATCCCAACGACCTCGACAAGTTTCCGATCGAATTGTCCGGCGGCATGCGCCAGCGCGCGGCGGTGGCGCGCGCGCTCGCCATCGACCCCGACGTGGTGTTCTTCGACGAGCCGTTCACCGCCGTCGATGTCGGCCTCAAGCGCATCCTGCAGGATCTCGTGATCGAGGCGGCGGCGCGCGAGCATTTCTCGGCGCTGTTCGTGACCCACGACCTGTCGGAAGCGGTGCGCGTCGCGCACCGCCTCGTGGTGCTGTCGGGCCATCAGCAAGGCATCGTCGCCGACCGCGTCATCGCCGGCCAGCCGGGCCAGCGCAGCGACCGCGACATTTTCGAGATCGTCGAGGCATGGTCGCGCGATCCTGCCTTCACCGAACTGTTTGATGGCGGACGGGACACGTGACAGCAATTCAGACCACCACGCCAAGCCGCGCCCGCTTCGGCCACCCCCTGCTGGTCGAAGGCCTGCGCCTGTTCTTTCCGGTAGCGGCGCTTTACGCCATCGCAATGCCGCTGGCGTGGGTCGCGCTGTTCGATTTCACACTGCCGTTCGCGCGCGTCATTCCCCTGAGCCAATGGCACGCGCACGAGATGATCTTCGGCGTCTATGGCGCGGCGCTCGCCGGTTTCCTCACCGCCGCGGTTCCCGAGTGGACCGATACGCAACGGCGGCGCGGCGGCGCGCTGTTCCTGCTGCTGCTGTTATGGCTACCGGGACGGGCGATCGGGCTCGTCGGCTTCGACGCGCTCAACGCCGTGGCGACGGTGACCGATCTCGCCTTCTTCGGCCTGTTGTTCTGGTATGTGCTCAAGGCGCTGATCGAGCGCGGCCGCGCGCGGCACACCTCGTTCGCGGTCTGGCTAGGCCTGTTCTGGCTCATGGAACTGGCGGTGCGGCTGGCGTGGCTGGCCGGCATGACGGACCTCGCGGCGCGGCTGCTGCATACCGCGCTGATGGTGTTCCTGATCTTCTTCTCGCTGTCGATCGCCCGCATCAACATCGTGGTGATCAACCTCGCGCTCGATCCGAGCGGCGAGAGCACGCCCTACCGTCCCCATCCGGGCCGACAGAACCTGACCGCCGCGCTGGTGTCGCTCTATGCCGTCGCGGCGCTGGCGTTCCCGCATTCGGGCGTCGCGGCCTATCTGGCGCTCGCCGCCGCCGCGGCGTTCTTCGACCGCCTCGCCGAATGGTTCATCGGCCGCGCGGTGATGCGCACCCATGTGCTTTCGCTCGCGGCGGCCAATGCGTTCGCCGGCGCCGGCTTTCTTGTGATTGGACTGGCCGGCCTCGGCGCGCCGGTCACGGCGGTGACCGGGTTGCATCTGTTGTCGGTCGCAAGCCTCGGGCTTGCCGTGCTCAGCGTGTTCATCATCGCCGGGCTGCGCCATACCGGACGGCCGCTCGATCTGCCCTGGCAGGCCCACGTCGCGGTGATCCTGATGATCGGCGCCGGGCTGGTCCGCGTGCTGCCCGAATTGTCGATCGGCTCATTCCTGCTCGGCCCGCATTACCTGATCAGCACCCTGCTGTGGTCGGGCGCGTTCGCGGTATGGCTCGCCGGCTTCCTGCCGCTGCTGATGAATCCGGTCAAGAAAGCGGATCACGGCGCTTAAGCCCGGCCTGCTTTCGATTCGCGGTTGAGCGGCGACCCTCAATATGTGTTTGCCTGGGCGCGCGGCTGCGCTTTAATGAGGGATAGCTGAGCACATCCTGGGGGCATGGTGATCGAGAGCCGGGGAGTTCTCAACGGCGGTCTGGCGCGAACGGCCCGTTTGCTGGCCGTGATCCTTCTTGCCATCGTCTGCGCGCCCGCTGCCGGCCTGGGCAAGAGCAGCAGCGATGACGATGATGACGACGCGAAGCAGACCTCGCAACTGCCGAATATCTATCTCGACTGGAGCACCATCTACACTTCCGTGCCCGCCGGTTCGTTCACGGTCGGGTTCCGGAGTTCCCTGGCGCTGCTGCCCACGTCATCCCTGTCGATGCAGAGTCTGGCGCTCAATCTGCCGCTGACGGTCGATGTCACCGACCGGTTGACGGTCTACGGCGGGATAAATGCCAGCACGACGCTTGTCAGCGGGTCGACGTGGACGCCGTTGGCCGTCGACAGCTGGAATGTCGGATTCCAGGCCGATGTCATCCAGCAAAACGGCGGGCTTATACCGACTGTCACCGTGCAAACAACATTGACGCAATCGATCGGGAGCACGATCACGACGACCAGTTCGGCGAACATCGTGGAACTGGATTACGCGATGGATAAGGACGAAACCAGGGGCATCCTCGCCGGCGTCAAATACACAACCGTTTCCGTCGATTCCAGCCTCATCAAAATCGAGCCGGCGATCATCGGCTTCGTGGGCGGCTACCACCAGTGGCCCAACAACTGGAAGCTGACCGGCCGCGCCGGCATTCAATCCTTTGGCGGCGCCCAGCTGGCGGGGCTGGTGCAGTTCAAACCCTTCACGCTGCCGATCCTGCGGCTCGATCTGGATCGCATGGACGACAACGACAATCGCTTGTTCGGACTCACGGCCGAGGTGGCCTGGACGCCAGACCCGACGTTCCAGATGACGCTCAGAACGCCGCTCTATGCGGTGCGGCATTAGACGGCGCTGGAGTCCTCACGCATCAAGAAGCGCCTCACTCGCGTCATCGAAAACGGAGTCATCGAGCGCGCCGCGCGTTTCAGCTCTTTTTCAGGAAGTACTTGCACCATCCGTTCGGACTAATCGTGCCATCAACGATTTGGCATGACGACGGTGGCTGGAAATGGCTGCAAACCTCGCAGCGCCCCTCGCCTTTTGGCGAGTTCTGGTACGTCGCCATTTGCTGCGAAACCTTCGCGGCTTCGGCGCGTTTGGCCTGGACGGTCGCTCCGAGGATGGCACCGACGCCCAAGGCCGCCGTCCCGTCCTTCAACAGGGAACGACGGGACAAATGCGCAAGAGTGTTATTTTGAGAATTATTTCGTGTGTTACTCATTTTGAGTTTTTGTGGTTTTGATTTAGGGAATCAATCCAGCTGATAAACGCGCACGCAATGGCAATGTTCCTGGAGCATTTCCTCACCTGGTCTTTGTTGCGCCGCAAGATCCTGCCACGGACTAATCCGCGGAACTGAGGCAGAACATCAGTGCCAAGCCCGTTACCGAAGGGCGGCAGGTGTTGTGCGATATTGCCGGCAAGTCCTTTTCGTGTCTGCCAGCCAATGCAGGCGCTGATGATCTGGATTGCCACCATGAACGGAAAGGTCAGCAGCCTGGTCCAGGTCAGCGCGTATCCGAACTGCGCACCGGCCTGTGAGTAGGTTGCAATGCCGCTTGGATCGTCGTCCGCCGCTCCTGTGATCAAGCCAGGGCCGAGCGCGCTCCACAATCGCTGCAAAGGTTGATTTTTTCGCATGTGCCTTGGCCAAGAATTTCGGCGTCATGGGCATTACGGCAGGCTCACGTCTTTCGGAAACGCGTGCTCGTAGAACACCTCGAAGGCGATAGCAAAAGGCATCGCCAGGAACGTTCCGATGGGACCCCACAGCCAGGTCCAGAATGCCAGCGAGAGAAACAGACCCTGCGGGCTCACCCTCAGGCGATGCCCGATGATCTTCGGGGTCAGCACATGCCCTTCAACCGAGGTGAGGCCGACGAACAGCACGGGCGCGATGAAGGCCGCGCCCAGGGTGGGCTGAAAAATCAGCCCGAGCACCAGCAGGTTCACGGCCATGATGGCGGGGCCGATGTAAGGAATGTAATTGAGGATCGCCGCCGTCGTCCCCCACAATATCGATCCCGGCAGTCCGAGCAGATACATCATCAGCGCGGTGATCAGGCCGAGCACAATATTGATAGGGGTAATGATGGACACATAGCGCGTGAGGTCGCCTTCAATATCGTTGAGGATGCGCAGCGCCCGCAATCGCTGGTCGTGCCTGGCGAACATCAGGACAATGCGGCGCTGGCGGTTTCGCGACAGCAGAAAGAAGAACAGGCTGCCCGCGAACAACAGCAGTTCGCCCAGCGCCGGAGTCAGATAGTTCATCGCGCCGGCAATCATGTTGCCTGTCGGAAGCTCGAATTTCGGCGGTTCGCTGGACGCGCCGAGCATCGTTGCGAGCGATGCATTGAATTCCCGCCACATCGCAAGCGGCCGCTCCAGCACATGGGCCTTGGTTTTCAGCGCTTCTGCAATTTCCGGCCCCCTGCCAGCCCACTCGGAAACGGCGCCGGCGACCAGCATGATCCCCGCGTTGATGACGATCAGCACCAGGATGACACCCCCGGTTGCGAACAGGATATTCGGTATCCGGTAGCTGGCCGCGCGCGCGGCCAGGGGTCCCAACAGGAAGCTGATAACCGCGGCGGCGACAATTGGCGCGACCAGGGCGCGCGCGATATACAGAAAACCTGCCAGCATCAGGACAAAGATGCCGATGATCGCAACGCGTTCGGCGATTTCCCACTCCGATCCGTCGGGAGCCGTTGCCATGGCGGGAGCCGGGGTCTTACCGGCGCATTGCTGACGAGAGGATGAATCCCACGCCCACGGCTATCGCAAGCAGCGTCAGAGGCCGCTCCCGAATGGCGTTTTCGACATTCTCGACGGCATTGCCGCCCATCTCGCCGACCGCATCCATGGCGTCGCGCCCGGCTTCGCTGGCATTCGCAACAATCTTGTCGACCGTCGTTCCGAAATGATCGAGGCGCGCCTTGACGTCGTCGATCGCCTGACCGCTGGCGTTACCGGCAAGGCCCTCCACCTGCACGGCCAACTGCCGGAAATCGCTACGCAAGGTGTTCAATTGCCTGCGGAGCGTCTTCAATGATGGATCTTCCGAACGGGCGCGTGGCATGGCTTTATGCTCCTTCTGAAGGCTACGGTTCGCCGCTCTCTTTCTCGTCGCGCGCATCCTCGCCGTGCGCGGGCTTAGCCCCTCTGCCGAGCAGGTACCAGACCGCCAGCAGCGCACCGGCCACGACCGATGCGCCGCGGCGCTTTCCAATCAGCTGCGCTGCGTTCAGTCCGAGGGTGATGGTCGCGGGATTGAGCCAAGCAAGGTCGGCTCTGACCGTTCTGGCGTGCTTCATCTGTTGCCTGAGCTGCTGCTTGCGCCGCAAGAACGCAACCTGCAGCATGACGATTCCGGCTATCGCAAGAAATCCGCAACCGATCGTCACGCTGGCGATGATTGCGCCGTACTGGTTCATCAGCCAGATGAACAGAGCCGTCGCGAACAGCACCACGGCCAGCGCCACGGCAACAGCCGCCGCCAGCTGCAATAGCGTGATGTCCAGCGATAATCTTACTCCACGCTTAAACTCCTCAATCTGCTCGCCGAACATCCCGCTCCTCCGCAGAAAGGGGCAAATGCGAGTAGCCAAGTGGTAACGGATCCTGCCGTTCGTTTGTTCCCAAAACACGCGATACGCGGGGAACATCGGGGCATCTACGGCGCTACTGGGAATTTTCGCGCTTAACTCTGCCGTTCGTACCTTTCACGAACTCCCGGCATGGATCGGCGCCCGCCTTTGTCTTCCTGGCCAGCGACGACGCCTCCTACATGACCGGCCAGGTGCTGCACCCCAACGGCGGCGTTCCGACTGAAAGCTGAAGGTGTGTTGTTGTCTCGTGGATCACACTGTTTGAAAGCCACTCCACGGCGCAATCGGGCGATTGCAGATGGCTTGAAATTTCTTAAGCGGGCTTTTCCTGACGATTAACGAATTGAGCATTGCCCAATCCAGTACCAATAGTCAGGATCGACCAATACTCGACGTCGCTCATGAATGACACTTCGCTCAAGCCCTGGATAACGGCGTCGTTATGCATGACAACCGCGGTTTCATGCTCGCCAATGGCAGGTATGAGATCACGTATGCTGCGCGCCAGGTTAAATTTCTGGCTTTCCCAGTTTCCGGGCAGATTTTGCGCGCCACTTTCAATCGTACCGTCCGCGGCAATACGACCCGGACACCCAATTCCAATAAACGGCGCAAGCATCAACTTTTCTTTTTCCGCCTGATCGATCAGGGCTTTCACCATGTCGACCAGCCCTTGAACCGCGTCATCACGGCTTATCTTCTTTTCCTCACTGTATTTCCAGAAATCGGCGCGCCAGACCGATGGGGCCGGAACTTCGACATTTTTCTTGAGGTTGAGCATGACAACGCCAGCGCGAATTTTGCTGCCGCCTATGTCGACGGCCAGAATGGCGTCGTGTCCCTTGAACATCCAGCGCGGCATAAGGTGAACCGCGCCGATCAGAGCGGCATCGTCAGGATGGTTGTGTATGGGAACGAGATCGACAGTTGCCTGCTCGGCCTTGAGCAGAACGGTGGCGCGGCCAATGATCAATTCGCCCACCCGACTGGCCCGCAGCCCGCCACCGACCACGATCCGCTGGGTTTCACGCCAGTATTTCAGCTTGAGGAAACGTCGAATGACAGCAGCAAATTGCTGCGCGAAATCTTCGATCGCGCCATGAATAATGCCCGCCGCCTCCGGATCGCCTTCGCTCAGCAGCAGATCCAGTTTCTTGTTTGAGATCTCGTCGATGTCCTTGTCGCCAAGCGGATCTTCTCCTGCCTTGCGCACGACCTTGCGCCAATCGTCGATTAAATTCCGAAAAGCACTTTTGCTCGCACGGTCTCCGACAAAACCGTCCTCGTCCTCGATCTCGACATTGTAGCTGCGCACCTCGACGAGAGGCAGTGTCGTCGCGCCATGGGCAATGAGTGACGAGAGATCCTGATTCATGAGCGGCCGCGCATACGTGCAACGCCTGAACTCTTCAATATGCAGCCTGATCGCCGGCCACTTCAAGGTGCCGGATAGCGCTAATTCGACGATCAAACACCGGTGGGACAATAAGCCGGAAAAATCGTTTGTTTTCAGTTGGAAATTTTGAAGATGGCGCTCCCTAGGGGACTCGAACCCCTGTTTTCGCCGTGAGAGGGCGACGTCCTAGACCGCTAGACGAAGGGAGCAGCGCCACAGGGGAATAGCCGCGATCCGCCGCCGCCGCAAGCGGTCGTTGGCAGTTTTCGGATCGTGATGAACCTCACCGGGACCCGGCCAGCCGCGGCGCCTCCTGCTTGGCCCTGACCTTACCCTTTGACCCGCCCTGCCTCACGGCTCCTGGGCGAATTTCAGCCGCCCGGCCGGCTTGAGCGTGCGGGCGTCGAAGGTGCGGATTTCCAGCGTGCCGGCGCTCTCCACCGTCACCACCAGGCGCTCGCCGGCGACCGCCGTGGAGACGATGCGCGCCCCCTTGGGCAGCGTCGCGGTCAGATCCGCCATCGCGCCGCTTCCCTCGGCGCGGAAAAGGCGGTAGCCGATGGCGATCAGCACGGCGGCCACGGCCACCGCCGTGGTAAGGCCAGAGATCAGCATCATGCGGCGCGCGCGCGCGGCGAACTGCGCGGTTTCCTCAGAGGTCGGCTCAGGCGGCGTCACGGCATTCATGACAGATCATCAGCTCCAGGAAGGCGTCCACGAAATCACGGTCAGCGGCGACGAAGGCTCGCGCCGCCTGGACCGGGTGCTCGCCCTCCGCGCCGGGGGCCTGTCGCGCTCGCGCCTCAAGGCGCTGATCGTCGACGGCCAGATCACGGTCGGCGAGCGCACGATCCGCGATCCCGCTTATCATGTCGCGGCGGGCGAGACGATCACAATCCGCGTGCCGCCGGCCGTCCCCGCCGAGCCGGCCGCCGAGGCCATCCCGCTCAACATCGTCTACGAGGACGACGCCATCATCGTCATCGACAAGCCGGCGGGCCTCGTGGTGCATCCGGCCGCCGGCCATGACAGCGGCACGCTGGTCAACGCCCTGATCGCCCATTGCGGCGAGAGTCTCTCCGGCATCGGCGGGGTCAGGCGGCCGGGCATCGTGCACCGGCTCGACAAGGACACCACCGGGCTGATGGTGGCCGCCAAAACCGACCGCGCCCATCGCTCGCTGACCAAGCAGTTCGCCGACCACGGCCGCACCGGCGCGCTCCGGCGCGGTTATCTGGCGCTGGCATGGGGCGCGCCGGAGCGGCACCACGGCACCATCGTCGCCGCGATCGACCGCCACCCCCATGCCCGCGACAAGATGGCGGTGCGCGCCTCGGGCCGCGAGGCCATCACCCACTGGGAGCTCTTGGAAACCTTCCCGGGGGCCGACGGCCGCCCGCTCGCCACGGCGCTCGCCTGCCACCTGGAAACCGGCCGCACCCACCAGATCCGCGTCCATCTCGCCCATATCGGCCATCCGCTTCTCGGCGACAAAGTGTATGGCGCCGGCTTCAAGACCAAGGCGAGCCAGCTCGGCCCGGAGGCGCGGCAGGCGCTGGCGGGGCTGCACCGACAGGCGCTGCACGCCTACCTGCTGACGCTGGAGCATCCAATTACCGGCGAAGTCATGGAATGGCAGTCCGGCTGGCCAGCCGACCTGGCCCACCTGAAAGCCGCGCTAGCTGCGGCGCGATGACGCGGAAATCCTGAAAAGTCCTTTTGTTACGAATATTTAACCCGCCATGACATCCTTGCATGGCGCATCGTCCCTTCATTTCGCCCCACTCGATCCTGTATGCTTGGACCTCGCGTCGGGGTTGGCCCGTTGCGAAATAGGGGTCCGCGCCCCCGGCCTCAAGAGAGGCGGCCAGGCGCAAGGCTTGCCGATCGTCGGGAGCCTGAACTCATGGAGGGCTCGAATGGCCCGCGCTGCTGCACTGCCCGTTCTCGTCAATGAAGATGGCCTGTCGCGTTACCTCGCCGAAATCCGCCGGTTTCCGATGCTGGAGCCGCAGGAGGAATACATGCTCGCCAAAAGCTGGCGCGAGCATGGTGATCGTGATGCGGCGCACAAGCTCGTCACCAGCCACCTGCGTCTCGTGGCCAAGATCGCCATGGGCTATCGCGGCTACGGCCTGCCGATCGGCGAAGTGGTGTCGGAAGGCAATGTCGGCCTGATGCAGGCCGTCAAACGCTTCGAGCCCGAGAAGGGTTTCCGGCTCGCCACCTACGCGATGTGGTGGATCAAGGCCGCCATTCAGGAATACATCCTGCGCTCGTGGTCGCTGGTGAAGATGGGCACCACCGCCAACCAGAAGAAGCTGTTCTTCAACCTGCGCAAGGCCAAGAGCAAGATTTCCGCGCTCGAGGACGGCGATCTGCGGCCCGATCAGGTCAAGCTGATCGCCAAGCGGCTCGGCGTCACCGAGACCGACGTCATCGACATGAACCGCCGGCTCAGTGGCGACGCCTCGCTCAATGCCCCGATCCGCGATGACGGCGAATCCGGCGAATGGCAGGACTGGCTGGTCGACGACAGCGCCAGCCAGGAAACCATGCTGGCAGAGCACGAGGAGTACGACAGCCGCCGCAAGGCGCTGGTCGATGCGCTCGGCGTCCTCAATGCACGCGAACGGCGCATCTTCGAGGCGCGCCGGCTCGCCGACGAGCCGATGACGCTTGAAGACCTCGCCTCCGAATTCGGCGTTTCGCGCGAGCGCGTACGCCAGATCGAGGTGCGCGCCTTCGAAAAGGTGCAGGCCGCGGTGAAGTCGCGCATCGCGCACGACCAGAGCGCCGCACTGACGGCATCGCCATAATCATTTGACGACTTCAAAACAAAAAGCCGGCGCGAACCGCCGGCTTTTTTCATTTTCGGGCCGCTCGCCGGAATTGTTCGCCCTACTGCTTCCAGATCATGAAGGCGTCGGCGAAGGCGCGTTCGCCGGGCGAACCCTTCTCGATGGCGAGGATGGCGCGGCGCTGGTTGGTGTAAACGATCGGCACGTCGAACCACGGCCGTTCCTTGAGCAGCATGATGTTGCGCTGGCGGTCGGCCTCGACATTGGACAGGCCGATCAGGAAAAAGCCGTCGGTGACCTTGACGGCAAGCCCGGCGAGCGGCGTGCCGCGGGTCTGCTCGTTCTGTTTCATCAGCACGCCGGGCACGTTGCCGACGCTGCCGCCATCTGGCATCACGAACGCCAGTTCGACGGTGTGGCTCGCCGGCAGCGTCTGATCGGTGTTGCGCCGGATCGACAGCGTCAGCTTGATCTTGCGGTCGGGAATTTCGACGTCGGCGCGGATCGCGTAGTCCTGCGGCTGGCCGGCCGGCGTCGTCACCGGCTCGGTGCGCCAGATCACGGAGCCGACATACTGCTTGCCCTGCGGCTCGCCGGGATCCTCCTCGTACAGCACCACGCGTTGCGCCACCGGCGCCACCTGCTGCGACGAGGCAGGCTGGCCAACGCGGTCGGAGATCTTCGGCTGGGTGGCGGGCGCGGCATCCTTGGGCGCTTCCACGGTGGCCGGCCCGCCAAAGCCTTTCATCCAGGCCGACATGCGTGGCCATGCCAGCACCGCCGCCACGCCCAATAGCACCACGACGGCAGCCCCAATGGCGAGCCGGATGACGCGCGGATTGAAAATGCGGGCGCGCGCATGCGCCTCGGCCACGCTCTGCGCCGGCCGGCGCGGCCGCTCCGCTTCCTCGATGGATTCATCGTAGCTGTAGGGAAGGTCGTGGTTCGGCGCGGCGCCGCGCTCTTCCATGCTGGGTTCTAGGCGGTCGAATTCCGGCGTCGGCGACGGCACCTCGGAATAGGTCTTGCGCGCGGAACGGTTGGCCTGCGCGGCGGCGCGGCCGAGATGTTCGGCATCGGCGACGACGTCGCGGAACCCGCGCCGGCTCTGCTCGGCGAGCGAGGGACGTTCGCCCGGCGGATGACGCGGCGCCGGGCCGGCGTCCTGGCGCGGCGGCACGGGCCGCTGCGAATTCGGGCGCGGCGATGGGCGCACGTCGCGCCCGCCATTGTCTCCGGGACCCGCCCCGTGCTCCGGGCCGGGACGCGGCGTGGCCACGGGCGGACGGGCCGATTCCGGCGGGCGGGGCCGCACCGGCGGCTCCGCGGCGGCGGGGCGCCGCGCTCGCTGCGCGGCTTCCGATTCGACCCTGCGGATCACCTCTTCGAGCGCCAGGCGCTCGCGCGTGATGTCGGATTCGCTCAGCGCCGGTGCGACGCTGCGCAACTGCCCGATCAGCGCCGTGCGCGCCCGTTCGTACAGCGCGCGCCGATTCTCGCCCGAATTGATCTCCAATCCGGCAACGGCGCGAGCTATGAGCGGGTAATAATCAGCCATCGGCGTCCAATCTGAATGATTCGCGAGCGGTAATCTCTCAGGTCTCGAATGGATTTTGCACCAGGATGGTATCCTCGCGCTCGGGGCTGGTCGACAGCAAGGCAATCGGGCAGCCCACCAGTTCCTCGATGCGGCGGACATATTTGATCGCCTGCGCCGGCAACTGCGCCCACGACCGGGCATTGGCGGTCGGCGCCTGCCAGCCCTCGATGGTCTCATAGATCGGCTCGACGCGCGCCTGCGCGCCCTCGCCGGCCGGCAGGTGGTCGATCTCCTTGCCGTCGAGGCGGTAACCGACGCACACTTGGATGGTGTCGAAGCCGTCGAGGATGTCGAGCTTGGTCAGCGCCAGACCGTTGATGCCGCTGGTGCGCACCGTCTGACGCACCAGTACGGCGTCGAACCAGCCGCAGCGACGCCGCCGCCCGGTCACGGTGCCGAACTCGCGGCCGCGGTCGCCGATCAGGCGGCCGATGTCGTTGTCCTGCTCGGTGGGAAACGGGCCCTGCCCGACCCGCGTGGTGTAGGCCTTGCAGATGCCCAGCACATAGCCGACCGCGCCGGGACCGAGCCCGGTGCCGGTGGCCGCCTGCGCCGCCACGGTATTGGACGAGGTGACGTAGGGATAGGTGCCGTGATCGATATCGAGCAGCGCGCCCTGCGCGCCCTCGAACAGGATGCGCTTGCCCTCGCGGCGGCGGTGGTCGAGCAAATCCCACACCGTGTCGGCATAGGGCAGAAGCCGCGGCGCCAGTGCTGTCAGTTCGTCGTGCAATGCCTTGCCATCGACCTCCGCGATGCCAAGCCCCCGCCGTAGCGCATTATGATGGGACAGCAAGCGGTCAATCTTGTGGCCGAGGGCAGGCAAATCGGCGAGATCCATCAGGCGGATGGCGCGGCGGCCGACCTTGTCCTCATAGGCCGGGCCGATGCCGCGCCGCGTCGTGCCGATGGCGGTGGCTGCGCTGGCCGACTCGCGGATGCCGTCGAGTTCGCGGTGCAGCGGCAGGATCAGCGTGACGTTCTCGGCGATGCGCAGCGAGGCCGGCGTCACCGCGACGCCCTGGCCGGCGAGCCGGCTGATCTCGTCGAGCAGCGCCTGCGGATCGAGCACCACGCCGTTGCCGATCACCGACAGCTTGCCGGACCGCAGCACGCCCGAGGGCAGCAGCGACAGCTTGTAGGTGGCCCCGTTGATGACCAGCGTGTGTCCGGCGTTATGGCCGCCCTGGAAGCGGGCGACGATATCCGCCTGCTCCGACAACCAGTCGACAATCTTGCCTTTTCCCTCGTCGCCCCACTGGGCGCCGACCACAACGACATTGGCCATTCCGGATATTCCCCTGCAACCCGCGCCCCGCAGCCTGAAGCCCGGATAGGGTGATTTCGCTTTTCCTGGGTGCCCGGCTCCGAGGCAGAGCCGCCCACGAGGCGCAAAAAGGCTTCCTCCCGATAATGGATGACGCCTTCCGACGCAAGCCATGGTGGAGCGGAATAAGCCTAAAACATCGGACAAACGATTGATTTATCCGGCAAATCTCCCTAGAGGCTGGTCCACCTCAGGTTGCAATAGGCAGCCAGGCGCAGTAAAGCCGCCCGCGATCCGTTTTTTTCGGATCTTCCATTGTCCACGAGGCTCACGAGGTTCGCCGGATGCCGCCGTCGCCGTCCCAGCCAGCGCCCCCCAACGCGCGCGGTCCGCTGGCCTGGCTCAACCGCCAGCCCTATCTGCTGCTCAGCCTGACGGCGCTGTTCTGGGCCGGCAACATCGTGGTCGGACGCCATGCCGCCGGGCATGTGCCGCCGATCGCGCTGGCCTTCCTGCGCTGGGCCGGCGCGATCGGGATCCTGCTGCCGTTCGCCTGGCCGCATCTGGTGCGCGAACGGGCCCTGATCCGCCAGCATCTCGGCACGCTCATCCTGCTGTCGGCGAGCGGCATCGCCGTCTATCAGGTCATTTCCTACGGCGCGCTCGCCTACACCCAGGCGATCAACGGCCTGCTGATCCAGTCGTCGGGACCGCTGTTCATCGCGCTGTGGGCGCTGGTGCTGTTCGGCGCCCGATTGACGCTGGCGCAGGCGTTCGGCATCGCGCTGTCGCTCACCGGCGTGCTGGTCATCGTGCTGCGCGGCGACCTCGCCACCGTCCGCACCCTCACCCTCAATCCGGGCGATGTCTGGTTCCTGATCGGGATGATCGTGTTCGGGTTCTATTCGGCGCTGCGACGCCCGCCGTTACACCTGATGTCGGTGCTCACCGTCACGGCGGCGCTCGGCGCGCTCATGCTGCTGCCGCTGTTCATCTGGGACATCGCCAACGGCGCGCGGCTGCATGCCGACCTGTCCACCGTCGCGACCCTGGTCTACGTCGCGACCATGCCCTCGGCGCTGGCCTACCTGTTCTTCAACCGCGGCGTCGAACTGATCGGCCCCAACCGCGCCGCGCCGTTCTTTCATCTGCAGCCGGTGTTCGGCTCGGTGCTCGCCATGATCTTCCTGAACGAGACGCTGCAGCTGTTCCATCTGATCGGCTATGTGCTGGTGCTCGCCGGCATCGCGATCGCCGCGCGCAGCAGGGCGCACTGACCCTCCCGCCAAAGACACCGGCGCGGGAGAACCCGCTCTCCCGCGCCGGATGTCAGTTGAGCCTAGAACTTGAGCGCCTTGGCCTGTTTCACATGCGGCAGCGCCACCACCTTGGCGAGCACCTCGGGGGGCACCACGCCGTCGACCTCGACCAGCGCAATGGCGTCGCCGCCGGGCTTGTTGCGGCCGAGGTGGAAGGTGGCGATGTTGATGCTGGCGTCGCCGAGCAGGCTGGCGAACCGGCCGATGAAGCCCGGCTTGTCCTCGTTGGTAACGTAGATCATCGACGGGCCGAACTCGGCGTCGACGCGGAAGCCCTTGATGTCGACGAGGCGCGGGCGGCCGTCGGCATAGACCGTGCCCGACACCGAGCGCGTCTGCCGCTCGGTGGCCACGGTGAGCGTGATGAGGCTTTCGTAATCGCCCTCGGCCTCGCGCGTGGTCTCTTCCACCACCATGCCGCGCTCCTTGGCGATCACCGGCGCCGACACCACGTTGATGTCGCCGAGCATCGGCCGCAACAGGCCCGACAGCATCGCCGAGGTGAGCGCCTTGATCTTCATCTGCGCGACATCGCCCTGATAGGTGATCTGCAGCTTGACGATGCCGGTCTCGGTGAGCTGGCCGGCGAACGAGCCGAGCTTCTCGGCGAGCGCCACGAACGGCTTGAGCTTCGGCGCCTCCTCGGCGCTGATCGAGGGAAAGTTGACCGCGTTGGAGATGGCGCCCGACAGAAGATAATCCGCCATCTGCTCGGCGACCTGCAGCGCGACGTTCTCCTGCGCCTCGGCGGTGGCGGCGCCCAGATGCGGCGTGCAGATCACGTTGGGATGGCCGAACAGCACGTTGGTCGTCGCCGGCTCCTCGGAGAACACGTCGAACGCCGCGCCCGCGACGTGCTTGGAATCGAGCGCCGCGCGCAGCGCCGCCTCGTCCACCAGCCCGCCGCGCGCGCAATTGATGATGCGCACGCCCTTCTTGCACTTGGCGAGCGCCGCGGCGCCGATGATGTGAGCGGTCTTCTCGGTGAGCGGCGTGTGCAGGGTGATGAAATCGGCGCGCCGGAACAGGTCGTCGAGCTCGACCTTGTCGACGCCGAGGTCGCGGGCGCGCTCCGGCGACAGGAACGGATCGAAGGCGATCACCTTCATCTTCAACCCTTGCGCGCGGTCGGCGACGATCGAGCCGATGTTGCCGCAGCCGATGACGCCGAGCACCTTGCCGGTGATCTCGACGCCCATGAAGCGGTTCTTCTCCCATTTGCCGGCCTGCGTCGAGGAGTCGGCCTGCGGAATCTCGCGCGCCAGCGCCAGCATCATGGTGATGGCGTGTTCGGCGGTGGTGATGGAATTGCCGAACGGCGTGTTCATCACGATGATGCCCTTGGCCGTGGCGGCGGGAATCTCGACGTTGTCGACGCCGATGCCGGCGCGGCCGATGACCTTGAGGTTCTTGGCGTTCTCGAGGATCTTGGCCGTCACCTTGGTGGCCGAGCGGATGGCAAGGCCGTCGTAATTGCCGATGATGGCGGCGAGCTTGTCCTTGTCCTTGCCGAGCGCCGGCTGGAAATCGACCTCGATGCCGCGATCCTTGAAGATCTGCACGGCGGCGGGCGACAGGGCGTCGGAAATGAGAACTTTGGGCTTGGTCATGAGATGATCCGTTGAGGCTGAATGCATTTGCCTGGGCGTCACCCGCGGGCTCGACCCGCGGGTCCATCTGTCTTGATGGATGGCCGGGTCAGGCCCGGCCATGACGATTGAACGTGACGATTGAGCGTAGCGAGAAACTACGCTGCCTTTGACGACGCGGACTTGGTCTCGGCGAAAGCCCAGTCGAGCCATTGCGTGAGCGCGGCAACGTCGCTCGCCTCCACCGTGGCGCCGCACCAGATGCGCAGACCGGGCGGCGCATCGCGGTAGTGACCGAGATCGTAGCCGGCGCCTTCCTTCTCGATGGCTCCGACCAGCGCCTTGGCGAACGCGGCCTGCGCGTCGGCGGGCAGCGCCGTGATCGCCGGATCGACCACCTTGAGACACACCGAGGTGTTGGAGCGGATGGCGGGATCGGTGGCGAGGAAATCCACCCACGGCGTCTTCGCCACCCAGTCGGCGACCACCCTGGTGTTGGCGTCGGCGCGCGCGATCAGCGCCTTGAGGCCGCCGATCGACTTGGCCCAGCCGAGCGCGTCGAGGTAGTCCTCGACGCACAGCATCGACGGCGTGTTGATGGTCTCGCCCTCGAAGATGCCCTCGTTGAGCTTGCCGCCCTTGGTCATGCGGAAGATCTTCGGCAGCGGCCAGGCCGGCTTGTAGCTTTCGAGCCGGGCCACGGCGCGCGGGGAAAGGATCAGCATGCCGTGCGCGGCCTCGCCGCCGAGCGCCTTCTGCCACGAGAAGGTGACGACATCGAGCTTGGCCCAGTCGAGCGCCTGCGCGAACGCCGCCGAAGTGGCGTCGCAGATCGCCAGCCCCTCGCGGGTGGTGCTGATCCAGTCGGCGTTGGGCACGCGCACGCCGGAGGTGGTGCCGTTCCAGGTGAACACCACGTCGCTGGCCGGATCGACCCTGGAGAGGTCGGGCAATTCGCCATACGGCGCTTTCAGCGTGGTGACGTCCTTGAGCTTGAGTTCCTTGACGATGTCGGAAACCCAGCCTTCGCCGAACGATTCCCAGGCGATGGCGGTGACCGGGCGCGGGCCCAACAGCGACCACAGCGCCATCTCGACGGCGCCGGTGTCGGAGGCCGGCACGATGCCGATCTTGTAGCCGGCCGGCACCTCGAGCACCTCGCGGGTGAGCTCGATGGCCTGCTTGAGCTTGGCCTTGCCGACCTTGGCGCGATGCGAGCGGCCGAGCGGCGCGGATTTCAGGTTTTCGGGGGACCAGCCGGGGCGCTTGGCGCAGGGGCCGGAAGAAAAGTGCGGGGTGACCGGACGCACGCCGGGCGTTGCATTCGCCATGATAGTCTATCCTTCCAGATAGCCGCCTCTCGGTGGGGAGAGGTTTCCCGCCGGCGGAGATACACAAATGCCCGCCGGCAGGCAAGGGGTACAATGATCTTTTGAAAAAATACCACCCACCCCTTTGGATGGGGTTTTGTTACAAATGGCAACACATCGGCTGGGCCGCCATCGCGGCAATCGCATTTCGCATCGTAATTTTGAGACGATTAGCGATCTTAGAATGAGGCGATGTGTCGAGCGTGCACGCGCAGCGCATACGCTCGACACCCTATGCCCGCGACTTACTCCGCACAGCGGTAACGCTCACAGCGGCCTTTAGAGTCTTTCCGACGCATCCGCTAGACGCTTCTGGTTTTGCGCTTCCCGGATCGAGTCTGCGAGTTGATTTACCTCATCCGTACTCACGCCATGCTGACGCATCGTTAAATCGAGCCGGGCGATCCGCAACAGGTGTGCTGAGAGCCTGTAATTCAACCGAACTGTACGCTTAATCGCCCGGTCAAGTTCGCAAATGAGAGTAGTCAATTCATTCTTTGGCATGACATCTCCCCGCCCGCATTATTTGTGGGCTTACAGACAAAGACTGAAGCTGAAACCGCTTGCCCTATGCGACACTCTTCTGGCGCCGATAGCGCAGCGGGAGCACTGGTTGCCGGAACCCGCGCGCCGCCCGCATCCCGTCGATGGTGCTTTTGTTAAAGCCGAGTTGCACGGCGACAGTCGATTCCCCCTCGAACATGACGGGAAGACCAAGGGGCTTCACCTCAAACCTGTGTTGAAGAAACCGAGTAATCCAAAGCGGATGGAATTCGAGCACGATGCTGCTGATATTCCAGTCATCAGCCCATTCCAACGAGGCAAGAAGCAGGGCGGAAGAAACGTCCAGGTCACCCCGCTTTTCGCGATATGTGGGAGCCACAGAGTATCTTGACCATTCCCACACATCCGGCCCTTTGCGATAATCCTTGGCGCACAGATGATAATGCACGTCGCCTAAGAGGTGCGGTCCTGTGGTGGGGTTGATGCGAACATAGCCGGCCACTTTATTGTCGACACGCGCAATAAAATGAACCGTTGCCGGCGTGTCGAATTGGTCGATCTCGCGCCCATCCTCGCGCCGAAGATCGTTCCAGCCCTTTTCCTCGACGAATATCTGGTGGCGATGCCTGAAAGCTTCATCAAGCAGCTTGCTTTCGCCGGGTCGCACACCTTCGATAAGCTCGATCATGAATTTTCCCCTCTGAAAATGTTTCAGTGGGGAAAATCTGGCCGGAAGGCGCGCGGCTAGGTATTCTGGAATTCCAGAAGTTGACTAGGCGATGAGTTTGGCGCGGATAGCCTCCGCGACGGCCTGAGTCCGGTTCACAACATCGAGTTTGCGGCAAGCATGGATGACGTGAGCTTCTACCGTGGTCGAAGAAATTAAAAGGATGTCTGAGATAACATCAGACGTTTTGCCTGCGGCGACCCATTTCAAGACTTCAACCTCGCGTGCCGTCAGACGTGGTGCTTTTCTCCCATCTGCCTGTGATGCGTTCTGTTTGGTTTGCTTGAGTGCCAGAGCACGGGCATGACCATAGATCGCAATCAGATGCAACGCCGCGCGGTCCTCCGCGCCGAGTTCATACCTTGAGCCACCAAACGAAACTCCCGCCTGGTCGCCGGATTGCGTGTAAATGGGAACTGACAAGCCACCCTGGAGTCTGAACTCACGCGACTCCATCATCACAGCATGCGCGCATTTATCATTCTTTGGGCAGTAAGGCACTTCATGCCAAGCTACAGGCATTGTGGTCGAGCGCAGCTCGCGGATTACAGGATCAACCTGCAAATAATTTCTGCTAATGTAGCGATCATACCAGCCTTTAGGCCAGCTATGGAGCAAAACATACGGGTCTAGCTGTTTCTTTGTAGCCGGAAACCCGGCGACTATCACATGCTCAAGGCCGAAGTTCTTTCCCGCAGTGGAAAGTAATTCGCCCACCACCTCTACTGTTTCTGCCCTGTCTAATTTTTCAATGTATGAAAAAGAATAAGCAGCGCGATCCATGGAGGGGCATCCCTTCGAGCCTTCTCCTTTTTTGTCTTTTTATCGGCTGCTAAATGGAAATTGCTATTTATAAGAAAGAATTAGCGAGCATTTGTTGTGTCAGCATCGCAAGGTGGTCAGTTTACCGTCAAGGCCAACCTTTAGTGGAATCACACAAATCAGAGTTGATATTAGTCACGGGAGCACTGGACGCGCCATCGATTTCGACAACAAGTGGTCGGTGCGCTGGGACGGCGGGCACGCGCCGCGCCAGCCCTCGCAGGAACACCTGCATCTATACCTGAAGGGAAACGCCTACCGCGTCATCCACCGCGACGGAACGAGCGGCGACCCGAGGATGGCCCTGCCAGACCCGTTGCGGCGTAAAATCGACGCGCTCGGGCTGGCGCCGCTCCCGCGATCGCAATATGCGGCGGAGGCGAGCATGCTCAATCTTTATGAGATCTTCGCGAGGAACATCGAAAGATTCGAGACGTCGCTGCCGTGACGGCAAAGAGGCTGGCGGGCAAAGCCGCCGAAGCCGCTAGCTAGAACCTCATGCCGAGGGCGCCGCGCACCGTGTTGATCTGCACATCGACCGGCGAGGCGAACCGCGTGTGCTCCCACTCGACGCGGGCGAACACGCCGCCGAACAGCATGAAGTCCAGTCCCAAGCCCGCGGCATAGCCATAGATGATGCGGTTGATCTGCGAGTCCGACGCCGTGATGGCGTAGCTGTAGGGCGGCGGCGGCGGCGAGGCGCTGCCGACATAGGTGCCGTCCGCCGTCACCGTGGCGGAACGAATGAGATCGGCGCGGCCGATGGCGACGCCGCCGAACGCATACGGCAGATAGTCGCCCGTCGCCCACGCCGCGCGGGCGCGGAAGCTCAGGATGTCCTTGACGGTCATGGCGGCGGTGCTGTCGACGGTCACCGTGTTCAGATAACCGTCGGAGGTCGTGAACATGCGGGTCATCGAATCCGAAATGCCAGCCGCGAACTCGCTGTGCAGATAGTTGGCCTCGAGGCCGAGCACCGCCTCGCCCCACTGCCAGTTGTAGCCGGCGAAACCGCCGAAGCCGGAATTGCTGGTGGCCTTCTGTCCCATCAGTTGCCACTGCGAGACGGCGAATTCGTTCTCGATGGTAGTGTTGCGCAACAGAAAGGCGACAAGATCGCTGGTGCCGCTGGCGGAATCCATGTTGGCCGAGCCGTAGCTAGCCTGCCCGCCGACATAAGGGCCCTGCCAGATCACCTGGCGCGCCACCGGCACATCGGCGATGTCGCCGCGCAGGATCGGCACGTCGAGCCACGACCCGGCTTCCGCCCCTTGCGCGATCCCAGCCAACACCATCGCCATCACGAACCGGCGCATGACCAACTCCTCACCACCATTACTGCTCGGTCCGGATTATCGCGCGTTAACCTTAACCAATCCTTGTCGGCCAAGAAAAAGCGGCGCGGGAAATGATCCCGCGCCGCCTTTTCGCCGTAACGGTCTTCAACCTCGCGTCAGCCCTTGCGCACCAGCGGCGGCGGCAGGAACATGGCCGGCGGCTCCAGCGTGAAGCGGACGCCGAGTTTCAGATCATGCGAGGTGATGTGGTTGAACGAGGTGCCGTTGCCGATCACCGGGTTGGTGCCGTCGAAGTTGAGCGTGTCGGCGGTCACTCCGCTGCCGAGATCGACATAGCGGTAGGCCAGTTCGATCACCGTGCTGGGGGTGACCTGATAGCCGAAGCCGGCATGCAGCGCCCAGGCGAAGTTCCACTTCGATTCACTCGGCGCCCAGCCACCGCCGCCCGCGATCAGGTTGAGATCGCGATAGTGGTCGATGGTCACGCGCGAGGTGCCGACGCCGACGCCGACAAACGGCGTGACGTTGTACCAGGTGCCGAGATCGGCATAGAGGTTGGCGAGGAACAGCAGTTCCGATTTGCTGGCGGTGTAGGTGTTGGTGTTGATGGTGCCGCCGTTGTCGAAGCTGTCGAGAGCGTGGAAACTCGCCTTGCCGCGATACTCACCCGTGATGTCCGCGCGCAGCCAGCTGTTGAACTTGTAGCCGGCGCCGACACCGAAGATCGGCGCGCTGTCAAACCCGCCGCCATCGAGCCACTGGAACGAAGTCGCCGTATCCATCGTGACGTTGTGGATGTCGCTGAGCTTCTGGTTGCTCATGCCGATATCGCCGCGCAGATACCAGCCGCTGAATTCCACCGGCACCCGCATCGGAGGCGGCATCATCATGGGAAGATCGGCGGCGAACACCGCCGACGACAGAAGCGACGCCGTTCCGGCGAGAAGGATGGATTTTACGCTACGCATGGCTTCGTCCTTTTATCTGGTGAGGCCAGACGACCCGGCGGCTCACATCTGAAACCCGGGGCAGACGATGCCAGCAAATGCTTAAACAGCATTTAACCTTACTTTTTAACTGCGATTCTTAAGACGTGACGTCACGTCAGCCGCGTGGCGACGCCACAGGCTTTAACAACCCGTTAAAGAAAGAGCCGAGGGAAACGCTGTCGGCGCGCGCTTCAGACGGCGGCGCGCAGCCGGTGCGGATCGGGCAGGAACACGGCGAACAGGCCGAGCGCCGGCAGCAACGCGCACACGCCGTAGACGAACTCGATGCCCTTGATGTCGGCGAGCTGACCAAGCGCGGCGGCCCCAAGCCCGCCCATGCCGAAGGCGAAGCCGAAGAAGAAGCCGGAGATCATGCCCACCTTGCGCGGCACCAACTCCTGTCCGAAAACGATGATAGCGGGCATCGCCGAGGCGATGATCAGCCCGATGACGACGGTGAGGATCGCGGTCCACATCAGGTCGGCATGCGGCAGCGCCAGCGTGAACGGCAGCACGCCGAGAATGGAAAACCAGATCACGTATTTGCGGCCGATGCGGTCACCGATCGGACCGCCGATCAGCGTGCCCGCCGCCACCGAGCCGAGGAACAGGAACAGGAGCAGTTGCGCGCTCTGCGTGGTGACGCCGAACTTGTGGATCAGGTAGAACGTGTAATAGCTCGACAGGCTGGCGAGATAGACCTGCTTCGACAGCACCAGCAGCACGAGAACGCCGATCCCGATCGCGACCTGGCGCCGCGACAGGCCATCATCGCCCTGCGCCGCGCGCCGCGCGGGGCGCGCGGCGGCGGTGACAATGCGCGGCTTGTACCAGCGGCCGACGTTCCACAGCACGATGATGGCGGTGATCGCCGCGAGCGAGAACAGGCCGATGCTGCCCTGTCCGTACGGCACCACGATGAGCGCTGCCAGAAGTGGCCCAGTGGCGGAGCCGAAATTGCCGCCGACCTGGAACACGGCTTGCGCAAAGCCCGGCCTGCCGCCCGAGGCGAGCCGCGCCACGCGCGAGGATTCCGGATGGAATATCGAGGAACCGACCCCCACCAGCGCCACGGCGACGAGAATCAACCCGTACGCCTGCGCCTGCGACAGCGCCACGATGCCGCAGAGCGTGAAGGCCATGCCGAACGCGAGCGAATAGGGCAGCGGCCGGCGGTCGGTGGCGGTGCCCACCACCGGCTGCAACAGCGAGGCCGTCACCTGATTGACCAGGGTGATGAGGCCGATCTGGGCGAAGTCGAGATGATAGACGCTCTTGAGCACCGGATAGATCGCCGGGATCAGCGACTGCATCAGGTCGTTGAGAAAGTGCGAGACGCTGATTCCGGCAAGCACCAGATAAGCCGGTCCGGCCTGCGCCGCAGTAGCTGTCGACGACGGCGCGCCTAATGCCTCGCCCCGCAAGGGTTTGTTCACGCCGCTCTCTCTTTCGCCGCGAGGGCGCGTTCAGATCCTGCCCGCATGACGATGACGAGCGGATCGCTTCGACCTGTATCGAACCGGCCGCGCACGTCCATCAATCCGACTCACCCACATGATGCTGCGAGTAGAGTTCCAGGCCGATACGGTTGACGAGATCGAGCTGGGTCTCGAGGAAATCGATGTGATGCTCCTCATCGGTCATGATTTTGACGAACAACTCGCGCGTCACATAGTCCTTGACGGAAAAGGCATAGTCCGCCGACTCCTGGTACATGGTGCGCGCGGACAATTCGGCGCGCAGATCGCATTCCAGGATTTCCTTGACGTTCTGGCCGATATGCAGCGGATCGAGCACCTGCAAGTTGGGGAAGCCTTCGAGGAACAGGATGCGGTCGACCAGCTTGTCGGCGTGCTCCATCTCCTCGATCGATTCCTTGCGCCAGATCTTCGCCAGTCCCTTGAAACCCCAATTGTCGAACAACCGGTAATGCAGCCAGTATTGGTTGATGGCGGTCAGTTCGGAACGCAGCGCCCGATTGAGCAACTCGATGACCTTCGGTTCGCCTTTCATGGTGCATTCTCGCAAATGGCTGAAAGCAAATGTGACGTGTCACACGGGCTTTCTGTCTAACAGAATACCCATGCGCTATCCAGTTCACATCTGCGGGAAATGCGTGGCGAAAAAGCCGTCGGGGCTTATCCGCCACCTTGCCGGCACTGTCTCGCAACGTTCGCAACCTTGTTGACGGTCGGAGCGCAACGTCCGCAGCGCGGCTCGGCGCCGGCGCAGTTGTAGACATCCACCAGCCGGCGCGGCGGCACCTCCGCCGTGGCGACGGCGTTGTGGATGTCGTGATCGCTCATCACGTTGCAGGAGCAGACGATCATGGGTCGGCCTCGTTGCGATGGCCGAACATACATCAATGATAGTCATTTGCAATTGCAAAGCATGGAATTTGGGTATGTTCCAAACTGCGGCCAGCCACCCCCGGGACCGTGCGTCAAGGCCCCCGGATGGCAGCGGATTCATAAGGTAGAATAAACACTTGGCCGCAAACCGGCGGCCGGGCGCGGCGGCTGGTGTCAGACCGCCGCCTGACCGAGCGCCGCCACCACCTGATCCACCACCTCCTCGATCAGGTTGCGGTCGTCGCCCTCGCCCATGACCCGGATCACCGGCTCGGTGCCGGAGGGCCGGATCAGCAGCCGCCCCTGGCCGTTGAGGCGCTTCTGGGCATCGCTGATGGCGGACTGCACCGAGGGATCGTCGAGCGGCATGCCGCTGCGGTAGCGCACGTTTCTGAGAATCTGCGGCAGCGGATCGTAGCGGTGGCAGACCTCCGACACCGGCTTGCCGAGCTTGCGCACCACGGCGAGCAATTGCAGCGCCGCGACGAAGCCGTCGCCGGTGGTGGTGAAATCCGACAGAATGATGTGACCCGACGGCTCGCCGCCGACGTTGCAGTCGTTGGCCAGCATCTGCTCCAGCACGTAGCGGTCGCCGACCGGCGTGCGGATGAGCTTGAGGCCGATGCCGGCCAGGAAGCGCTCAAGGCCGAGGTTGGACATCACCGTGGAGACGATGCACGGCTGGGTCAGGCGGCCATCCTGCTTCCAGCTCTCGGCGATCACCGCCAGGAGCTGGTCGCCGTCGACAACGTGACCATGCTCGTCGACGATCGCCACGCGGTCGGCATCGCCGTCGAGCGCGATACCGATGTCGGCGCGCAGCTCGCGCACCTTGCGGCCGAGCGCCTCCGGCGAGGTGGACCCGCAATCCTTGTTGATGTTGAAGCCGTCCGGCTCGACGCCGATCGAGATCACGTCGGCGCCCAGCTCCCACAGCGCTTCCGGCACCACCTTGTAGGCGGCGCCGTGGGCGCAATCGACCACGACGCGCAGGCCGTCGAGGCTGAGCGCGCGCGGCAGCGTGCGCTTGGCGAACTCGATGTAGCGGTCATGCACGCCGTCGATGCGGCGGGCGCGGCCGAGATCGGTGCTCTTGGCCAGCCGCTTGACGAGGCTGGTATCCATCAGCTTCTCGATCTGCAGCTCGACCTCGTCCGAGAGCTTGAAGCCGTCGGGCCCGAACAGCTTGATGCCGTTGTCGTCGAACAGGTTGTGCGAAGCCGAGATCATGACGCCGAGGTCGGCGCGCATCGAACGCGTCAGCATCGCCACCGCGGGCGTCGGCATCGGGCCGAGCAGCAGCACGTCCATGCCGACCGACGTGAAACCCGCGACCAGCGCGGTCTCGATCATGTAGCCGGACAACCGGGTGTCCTTGCCGATGACGACACGATGACGATGCTCGCCGCGCTGGAACACCAGGCCGGCGGCCTGCCCGACCTTGAGCGCCAGCTCCGGCGTAATCACGCCGTTGGCGCGGCCGCGGATGCCATCCGTCCCAAAATATTTGCGAACCATGAAACTTCTCAGCTCCGTTGCAGCCTGCCGGCCACCGGCCATGCCGGCGGGCTCCGTGGCGGCCATGGAGCCAACCCCCGAAAACGATCAAGCTTATGATCAAGGCTTATAAAGCTACCCTATCCGGACGGTGTTCACAAAATATGAGGGAAGATTGCAGGCAAAAAAGTCCGTCTGCATGCAATTTGCCTCCGTTTTCCAGATAGTTAACCGGAGACGGGATAACACGCGCGGACTTTTTTTCCGTCTCGCATGCGCCCATGCTACCCTCGCGCCGCTTCACGTGGGGCAAGGGGAGATCCCATGAAAACCATCACCTGCATCGAGGACCTGCGCCGCGTTCACCGCCGCAAGGTGCCGCGCGCCTTCTTCGACTATGCCGACCGTGGCTCCTACGCCGAGGAAACGCTGCGCGCCAACCGCGACGATCTCGCCCGCATCACCTTCCGCCAGCGCATTCTGGTCGACGTGTCGGCGCGCGACACCGCCACCACTATCCTAGGCGAGCCGGCCCGGCTGCCGCTGATCCTCGCGCCGGTCGGGCTCACCGGCATGCAGCATGGCGACGGCGAAATTCTGGCCTGCCGCGCGGCGCAGGCCGCCGGCATCCCGTTCACGCTCAGCACCATGTCGATCTGCTCGATCGAGGATGTCGCGCGGGCGGTGGACAAGCCGTTCTGGTTCCAGCTCTACGTGATGAAGGATCGCGGCTTCGTCCGCGCGCTGATCGAGCGCGCCATCACCGCCCGCTGCAACGCGCTGGTGCTCACGGTGGACCTGCAGGTGATCGGCCAGCGCCACGCCGACATCAAGAACGGCATGACGGTGCCGCCCGAGGTCCGCCTGAAGAACCTGTTCGATATCGCGATCCGGCCGGGCTGGGCGCTGGGCGTGCTGCGCGGCAAGCGCAAGGTGTTCGGCAACCTCGCCGGCCACCTCAAGGGCATCGAGGGCATCGCCTCGCTGGCGCAGTGGACCGCGAGCCAGTTCGATCCGTCGCTGAGCTGGAAGGATGTCGAGTGGATCCGCAGCATCTGGCCGGGCAAGCTGATCCTCAAGGGCATCCTCGATGTCGAGGACGCCCGCGAGGCGGCCCGGACCGGCGCCGAGGCGCTGGTGGTGTCGAACCACGGCGGCCGCCAGCTCGACGGCGCGCCGTCCTCCATCTCGATGCTGCCGAAGATCGCCGACGCGGTCGGCGGCAAGATCGAGGTGATGTTCGACGGCGGTGTGCGTTCGGGCCAGGACGTGATGCGCGCGCTGGCGCTCGGCGCGCGCTCCTGCATGATCGGCCGCGCCTACATCCACGGGCTCGGCGCCTACGGCGAGGCCGGCGTCGCCAAGGCTATCGACATCATCGGCAAGGAACTGTCGACCACGATGGGACTGTGCGGCGTCAACCGCGTCGCCGACATCTCGCGCGATGCGCTCAACGCGGGTTGATCCAGGCGGGGGCACCCGCAAGATCAGTGCGAGACGAGATCGACCTCGACCAGCCGGCGCAGCTCCGCGGTGACGGTGGGGCGTCGGCCGAACCACAATTCGAAGCCGCGCACGGCCTGATGCAGCAGCATGCCGAGGCCGTCGGCAACACGCAGGCCGCGCGCGCGCGCCGCCTGCACCAGTTCCGTCTCCAGCGGCACATAGACGAGATCGGCCACCACCGCCTGATCGGGCAGGCGGGCAACATCGACCGGCAGCGGCTCCTGGCCTTTCATGCCGAGCGAGGTGGTGTTGACGAAGAGATTCGCCCGCGGCAGCAGTTCCGGCAACTCATGCCATTCCACCGGATTGACCGCCTTGCCGAACGCCTCGCGCAGGGAGACCGCACGCATCGGCGTGCGGTTGACGAGATGGATGCGCCGGAAGCCGCACTCGATCAACGCGTAGACCACCGCGCGCGCCGCGCCGCCAGCGCCGAGCACCACCGCATCGCCAGCGGAATCCCAGCCCGGCGCGCAGTCATCGAGATTGTCGATGAAGCCTTCGACATCGGTGTTGGTCGAACACAGCACGCCGTTGTCGAACCACAACGTGTTGGCGGCGCCGACCGCGCGCGCCCGCGAATCCGGATTCGACAGCGCCAGCGCCTGCTCCTTGTGCGGGATGGTGACGTTGGCGCCGACATAACCGTTGGCGGAAAGCGCGGCGATGAACGCGGCGAAGTCGTCGGGATGGACCGCTTCGGTGCGATAGTCGCCGTTGATGCCGAATTCACGCAGCCAGTAGCGATGGATGATCGGGGAGCGAGAATGCGTAGCCGGCCAGCCGATCAGGCAGGCGGCGGGAGCGGTGGTGGTGATGGTGGTGGTGGATGCTGTCATCGTCATGGTCTGTCACGCTCCAGTGTCAGCGACAAGTCCCGCCGCTTCGATTCCCGCCACCGCGCAGATTTCGTCGTTGTCCGCGCTGTCGCCCGAGGCGCCGACCGCGCCGACGATCCGCCCTGCCCCGTCGCGCACCAGCACGCCGCCCGGCACCGGCATGAACTCGCCGCCGCTGACGGCCGCGAGCGCGGCGGAAAAATGCGGCCGTTCAAGCGCCAGCGCGGTCAGCTGGCGCCCGCCGCGATTGAGGCCGAGACAGCCCGCCGCCTTGCCGCGGGCAATATCGGCGCGCAGCAGGCCGCCGCCATCCTCGCCCTTGAACGCGACCAGAACGCCGCGCGCGTCGAGCACGGCGACGCCGAGCGGGTTGAGCTTGAGCGCGCGCGCCCTGGCGAGCGCCGCGTCGACGATGGTGGAAGCCGTTACAAGGGAAAGGGTCATTGCCATCCTGGGAAGCCGGCGCGATCGAACACGCCCGTTCAAATCAACACATAACAGCATGCGGCCGGCACGATCGCCGGCCGCATCCATCCTCTGACCTCATGCCGCCGCGGAACGGCGCGCGGCGATGATCTGCTCGGCGGCGCGCCCGGTGACCTCCGCCATGTGGTCGAAGGTGCAGGTGAAGGTGCCGGCGCCCGCGGTCGCGGAACGGACTTCCACGATCAGATTGCCGATCTCCGCTTCCGGCAGCATGGCGCGCACGATGTCCCAGCCCGGCCAGCTCTCGCGGGTGTCGAAGCTGAGGATCTGGCCACGCCGTCCCGACAGGATGGCGTTGATCTTGGCGGTGGCGTCGCTGGTGCAGACGATCTCCACGGTGTGGATCGGTTCGAGGAGCACCGGCTGGCAATGCGGCAGGCCTTCGCTGACACCGATGCGGCCGGCGGTGCGGAACGCCAGATCGGACGAATCCACCGTATGGAAGGAGCCGTCGATCAGCGACACCGCGACGTCGATCACCGGAAAGCCCAGCGGTCCGAATTTGAGGCCGTCGATGACGCCCTCCTCCACCGCCGGAATGTAGTTGCGCGGCACGACGCCGCCGGTGATGCGCTCGTCGAAGCTAAAGCCCGCGCCGCGCGGCAGCGGCTTGAGCTCCAGCACCACGTCGCCGAACTGGCCATGACCGCCGGACTGCTTCTTGTGGCGGCCGCGCTGCGTGATCGGCTTGCGGATGGTCTCGCGATAGCCGACCGTCGGCTGATGCTGCTCCAGCACCACGCCGAAGCGGTCACGCAACCGCTCCACCGCGACGCGCAAGTGCATCTCGCCCTGGCCCCACAGCACGACCTCATGGGTCTCGGGATGGTGGATCACGGTCAGCGACGGATCTTCCTCATTGAGCCGCAACAGCGCCTGGCCGAGCTTGACGTCGTCCTTGCGGTCCTTGGCCGCGACCGCCGTCGCCAGCACCGGCGGCGAGGGAACGACGTTGACCAGCGCCGGATGCGCGGCCTTGCCGGCGGTCAGCGTGTCGCCGGTCGTGGCGTGCTCGAGCTTGCCGAGCGCCACGGTTTCGCCGGCGCCGGCCGAGGCACGCTTGGTCTGCTGGGCGCCCATCAGCGTGAACACGCCGGAGATGCGGCCCGCTTCGCCGGCAGGCGACAACAGCGTGGTGCCGTCGCCGATCTGTCCGCACAACACCCGCGTCAGCGACAGCTTGCCGCCGTGCTGGGTGTGCGTGGTCTTGACCGCGTAGGCGACCGCGCCGCCGGCGGGGCGGACGCCGAGCCGCTGCGCGGTTTCCGCCACCGTCGGCGCCTCGTGCCGCAGCGCCTTCAACAGCCGCATCACGCCGTTCTCGCGGGTCGCCGAGCCGATGAACACCGGGCAGATCAGTCCCTCGCGCAGTTCGCGGGCGAGGTCATCGAACACCAGGTCGCGCGGCGGCGGCACGTCCTCGAGCAATTGCTCCATCAGCTTGTCGTCGTGATCGGCGAGCTTCTCCAGCATGGTGAAGCGGGCTTCCTTCTCGCGATCGAGGTCGCCGCCATTGAGCTCGATGATCTCCGACGGCATATGCTCGCGGTAGACGAAGGCGCGTTCGAGCGCGAGGTCGACGAATCCGCTGATGATGTCGCCGTTCCATATCGGGATCTGGCGCAGCACCAGCGGCATCCGCGAGGCCGGCTGCAGGATCCTCAGCGTGTCGCGCACGCGCCTGTCGGCCTTGTCGATCTTGTTGAGAAACAGGAAGCGGGGAATCGCGAGGTCTTCGAGCTCGCGCATGATGAGCTGCAGTTGCGGCATCTTGCGCTCGTCGGCCTCGCACACCACGACCGCGGCGTCGATCGCCGGCAAGGCCGCGCGCATGTCGTGGATGAATTCCACCGATCCCGGACAGTCGAGGAAGGTATAATTATCATCCATGAAGTTGAGCGTCGCCGCCGTGATGTCGATGCTCATGCGGTGCTGGCGCGCTTCGGGGCCGCTGTCGCCGACCGTGTTGCCGGCTTCGACCGAGCCCATGCGGGGGATGGTTCCGCTGCGCGCGAGGATGGCTTCGAGAAGCGAGGTTTTTCCGCTCTGGAACGGGCCAACCAGCGCGATGCACCGGGGCCCATGGGGACTTCTGCCTTGATTTGTCGAGTCTTGTGCCATGCTGCCGTCTCCTACTGGGAGCTCGGCCCGTGATTGGGTCGGCGTCGTATCGTTTCAAGGCTTTCGATACTTGGCAAGAGACGTTGGCAACAGGAACGCAGCCAAAAAGCATCCGCAATCGCGTCTTGCAGGGCAGCAGCGCAAGCGGCTCATGGCCCCCCGCGACATCAAAAGGCCCGCGCCACGCTCATTGATTAAAATCAGCCATGATTAAAATCAGCCATCGTCCCTTGTGCCGGCGCGTGACATCACGGCCGCCGGCACAAGGGAACTCCATGCTCTCAACAGCTTAGACGGTCAGCGCACCGGACGGCCGGGCCGCAACTCCAGCGAGGCCACGCCGACCGCCAGATTGATGCCGGTCTGGCCCTGCACGCTCAGCGGCTGCAGCGCGAAGGAGTTGGCCGAGCCGCCGACCAGGGCGTTGGCACCGCCGCCGACACCGATGGTGATGCTGCCGGAGGCGCCGGCATATTCCCCGGAGAGATCGCCGCGCCCGATGCGGCGCACCGGCGCATAGACCGCCCAGAGCAGCGAGGTGTCGTTGGTGATGCCGATGTCGAGACCGATGCGTCGCGCCACCGCGACGTAATGATCGATCGTGACGCCCCGCATGTTGCGCAGCGAGCAGCCCAGGGTGACGACGGAGCCCAACACCATGCCCACCGAGGGGCCGCCACGGCATTCAAGGATGCCGGCCTGGACATAGCTTTGCGCGCGGGCATCGGGCGCGAACAGGCCGAAACTGGTGAGAATCAGGATGGTGACAGCAATGAGACGGCGCATCGACATGACCTCCACTGGACCGGCCCCTGCGCGCGATCGATGTGACGCGCGTCATGGAGTCGCGGCGCGCCGCATGATAGCGCATCCCGCGCTGGATGCGAGGGCCGCCCTACTTCAGGCCGGCGCAGAACCGCTGGATGCGCGTGCAGGCGTCTTCCAGGTCGGACGTCTTGGTGGCGTAGGAGATGCGGAACGCCGGACCGAGGCCGAACGCCGAACCGTGCACCACCGCGACGCCCTCCGCTTCCAGAAGCTCGGTGACGAAATCCTCGTCGGTGGCGAGCGTCTTGCCGGACGGGGTGGTCCTGCCCATGGTTCCGGCGCACGATGGATAGACGTAGAACGCCCCCTCGGGACGCGGGCAGTCGATGCCTTTGGCCTGGTTGAGCATCGCCACCACCAGGTCGCGGCGCTCCCGGAACACGGCGTTGTTGGCGGCGATGAAGTCCTGCGGGCCGTTGAGCGCCTCGACCGACGCCCATTGCGAGATCGACGACGGATTGGAGGTCGACTGCGACTGGATGGTCGCCATCGCCTTGATCAGCGGTTCCGGACCGCCGGCATAGCCGATGCGCCAGCCGGTCATGCAGTAGGCCTTGGAGACGCCGTTGACGGTGAGCGTGCGCTCGAACAGGCGCGGCTCGACCTGCGCCGGAGTGGTGAACTCGAAGGCGTCGTAGACGAGATGCTCGTACATATCGTCGGTCATCACCCAGACATGCGGGTGCCTGACGAGCACGTCGGTCAGCGCCTTGAGCTCGGCGCGCGTATAGGCGGCGCCGGTCGGGTTCGACGGCGAGTTGAGGATCAGCCACTTGGTCTTCGGGGTGATCGCCTTTTCCAGCGCGTCCGGCTGCAGCTTGAAGCCATGTTGCGCGGTGCATACCACCGGCACCGGCTCGCCGCCTGCGAGCGCCACCATTTCCGGATAGCTGACCCAGTACGGCGCCGGCACGATCACCTCGTCGCCCGGATTGATGGTCGCCATCAGCGCGTTGTAGAGCACCTGCTTGCCGCCGGTGCCGACCGAGATCTGCGACGGCTTGTAGGTTAGGCCGTTCTCGCGCTTGAACTTGGCGACGATGGCGTCCTTGAGCTCGGGAATGCCGTCGACCGCGGTGTACTTGGTCTTGCCGGCCGCGATCGCCGCGACCGCCGCCTGCTTGATGTTGTCGGGGGTGTCGAAGTCGGGCTCGCCGGCGCCCAGCCCGATGACGTTGCGCCCGGCGGCTTTCAGCGCGCGCGCCTTGTCGCTGACGGCGATGGTCGCGGAGGGCTTGATGCGCTTGAGCGAGTCGGCGAGGAAGGCCATGGGGGTCTCCGGATGCGGAACTATCGGGGTAGAACGATTGGGCAGAACTATTGGTCAGAACTATTGGCAAGATGCGGACCGGTTTTTCCTAAAGCCGATGCTGCGTTGCGGCAAGCAAAAATACGGATAATTTGCACACTCCGGGCGGCGGCGCCCGTTTCGACCCGGCGCATTTGAACAGCCTGTTTTTGCGACTTTTCATCGTATCGGAAAACCCGCTTCTCATTTTTGCGCCCACGATTGAATTCCCCGGCGGCCATGCCACTGTTAAGCCTTGTTGAAGCGTCAGGATGCCAACCGCGCGCTTTCCTGCGACTCGGGCGCGCTTTTCCCGGATGAATCCATGTACACGCTCTATTCGATGCACCGCGGCGGGAACAGCTACAAGGCCAGGCTCGCCCTGGCCATGCTGGATATTCCATACCACCTGGTGAACATCGACATCCTGCGCGGCGAGAGCCGCACGCCGACATTCCTCGCCTTGAACCCCAGCGGACAGGTGCCGCTGCTCGAGGTCGGGCCGCAGCATTACATCGCCGAGTCCAACGCCATCCTGTGGTTCCTCGCCGACGGCGGCCCGCTCGTTCCCACCGACCCGGTCAGTCGCGCGCAAACCCTGCAATGGATGTTCTTCGAGCAGCACAGCCTGGAGCCGAACATCGGCAGCGCCTATTTCTGGATGGTGCTGGTCAAGGGCGGGCGCGAGCTGCACGCCTATTCGCTGGAAGACTGGACGGAAAAGGGCTACCGCGCGCTGCAGGTGATGGACAATCACCTCAAGCACCATGCCTATTTCGGCATCGACTGTTTCAACATCGCCGATATCGCGCTCTACGCCACGGCCCATCTCGCCGGCGAGTGCGAGTTTGATTTGAGCCCGTTCACCAACGTGCGCGCCTGGCTCAAGCGTGTGGAACGGCAGCCCGGCTTCGTGACGGTGGACTGGCGGCCGGAGCAGCCTGTCCCGCAGCACGACGCGACGGTCCGCGCCTGACGCCATGGCTGGCGCGCCGGCCTGATGGACGGCAAAGAGGACCCAGGCGACCGGCATGACGATACGCGCCCCCCATGCACTGTCCGGCCTGGTCGCGCTGGCCGCCATGCTGGCCGCCACCGTCCTGCCCGCCGCCGGCGAGGACGGTTCGATCGTGAGCTCGTCCGCGGGCGACCTGCGGCTGGAGACGATCGCGGGCGGTCTTGCGCACCCCTGGGGTTTGACCTTCCTGACCGACGGGCAAATGCTGGTGACCGAGCGCCCCGGCCGCATCCGGCTGGTTTCGGCGAAGGGCGAAGTGTCGGCGCCATTGTCCGGCGTACCGCAGGTCTGGGCCGTCGGCCAGGGCGGCCTGCTCGACATCGCCGCCGACCGCGACTTTGCGCGGAACGGCACCATCTATTTCTGCTACGCCGAGCCTGTGGCGGGCGGCGGCCGCACCGCGGTTGCCCGCGCCCGCCTGATCGACGCCCCCCAGCCGCATCTCGACGCAACCACGGTCATCTTCCGTCAGGACGGCCCGCTCTCCTCGGCCAACCACCACGGCTGCCGTATCGCGCAGGCGCCCGACCGCAACCTGTTCATCGCGCTCGGCGAGCATTTCACGCATCGCGACGAGGCGCAGAATCTCGGCAACCACCTGGGCAAGATCGTGCGCATCGCTCCCGACGGCGCGGTACCGAAAGACAACCCCTTTGCCGGGCGCGCCGGCGCGCGCGGCGAAATCTGGAGCTACGGCCACCGCAATCCGCAGAGTCTCGCGATCAATCCCGCCAGCGGCCAGTTGTGGGAGATCGAACATGGGCCAAGAGGCGGCGACGAGGTCAATATCATCGCGCCGGGCAGGAACTACGGCTGGCCTGTGATCGGCTACGGCATCGATTACAACGGCGCTAAAATCCACGCCAGCACGCACAAGGAGGGGATGGAGCAGCCGATCAAATACTGGGTGCCCTCGATCGCCCCCTCGGGCATGGCCTTTCTGCGGCAGGATCGCTTTCGCGGATGGCGCGGCAGCCTGTTCACCGGGGCGCTTGCCGGGCGCATGCTGGTGCGCCTTTCGCTCGACGGCGACAAGGTCAGCGGCGAAGAACGCCTGCTGCAGTCGCTCAACGAACGCATCCGCGACGTGCGCGAAGGCCCCGACGGCGCGCTCTGGCTGCTGACCGACAACGCCCCCGGCCGCATCCTGCGGCTCTCGCCCGCCGGCCGATAGGCCCGCATGCGGTCTACCATTTGTGGAAAATGAAAAACGCGCCGGCCGCGATCAGCGCGAAGCCGACGCCATGGTTCCAGGCAATCGGCTCCTTGAGATAGACCGCCGAAAATCCCGCGAACACCAGCAGCGTCGACACTTCCTGGATGGTCTTGAGCTGGGCCGCCGAGTAGACCGCGCTGCCCCAGCGATTGGCCGGCACCGCGAGACAGTATTCGACAAACGCAATGCCCCAGCTCACCAGCAGCACGACGACGAGCGGCACCGACTTGAATTTGAGATGACCGTACCACGCGACCGTCATGAACACGTTGGAAGCCAGCAGCAAGACGATCGGCAGAACGGCGGGTGTGGAAATCGAAGGCATCGGCTTCCTTTCGCGCACGGACACGCAAAGAACTTGTATCGGCCTTGTGGCAAAATTCCACCGCTTGCGAAAGCCGGTTGTGCCGCACCCGCCCGCGCGGCACAGTGCGCCCCCGCCCCTCATGACGGACCTTTGCGCGCGATGAGCCCTGCCGAGATGAACATGGACTGGACCGAGATGCGCCGCGTCACCTGCGAACAGTGCGGCACGGAATTCGGCTGCGGCCTGTCCGGCGCCTGCTGGTGCGCGGCCGAGCCGGCGGGCCTGCCGCTGCCGCAGGACACCGCCAGCGACTGCCTGTGCCCGGCCTGCCTGCGCGCGTTGCGCAACGCGCGCGCCGCGACCGATCACACCGGATAGCCGAGCGCGCGGCGCGCCAGTCCGTCATGCAGGTCGAGCAGCCGCTCGCGCCAGGCATGGACCGGATCATTTTCCTCGAGCAGCCGGAACGGGCTGACGCAGCGCGCCCACTGGAACGCGCCGAAGGCGATGTAGTCGCCATAGTTCGGCGCCGCGCCGCCGTAGAACGGCTGCGTGCGCAGCATGATGCGGATCGGATCGAGGCTGGCGCGGAAGACGTGGACGCGGGCATCGCGATCGGCGCTCGCCTCTTCAAGCGTCATGCCGACCTGCTTCTCGCGACTTTCGCGGAAATAGGCGCGGTCCTTCTCATGCACGTGATGGAGGATGTCGATCAGCACCAGCCGGAACATGGCGCGATGCAGGCCGGCATCGCCCCAGCCGTTGATGAAGCGGATCGCCGCGCGCCCGCCCGCCCCGCCGAACAGCGAGGGCCGCTCCGGGTACGTATCCTCGAGATAGTTGGCGATGGTCCAGGAATCCCACACCACGCGCTCGCCATCCAGCAGCACCGGCACGCGGCCCTGATGGCTAAATCCGATCACGTCCTTGTCGGTGAAGCGCCATGGAATGGTTTCGACCTCGAGCCCCTTGTGCGCGAGCGCCATCTTGATGCGCCAGCAATAGGGACTAAAGCGCCGCGCCGGATCGGCGCCGGCGAGATCGAACATCCTGCGCAAATCCGTGTTCTCCGTTCAGTTGCCCTTGACCACCGCCGCGGTCTGCCCGAACAGGATCTTGCGTTCCTCCTCGGAGCGCGTGGTGGTCTGGTTCGGGTTGAGTTCCTTGGAAATCTCGTAGGCACGGATCACCGCCTTGCGCGCATGCATGGCCTCGAACCAGCGCTTGAGGTGCGGGAAGTCGTCGATGTTCTGGCCCTGCCGCTTGTGAGGCACGATCCACGGATAGCAGGCCATGTCGGCGATCGAGTAGGCGCCGGCGATGTAGTCGCGGTGGGCGAGCTGTTTGTTGAGCACGCCGTAGAGCCGGTTGGTCTCGCGCACATAGCGGTCGATGGCGTAGGGCAGCGGCTCGGGCGCGTAGATGGCGAAATGATGGTTCTGCCCGGCCATCGGTCCCAGCCCCGCCATCTGCCAGAACAGCCACTGGATGACGTCGTAGCGGCCGCGCGTGTCGGCGGGCATGAACTGTCCGGTTTTTTCGGCGAGATACATCAGGATGGCGCCGGACTCGAACACCGAGATCGGCGCGCCGCCGCCCTCGGGTTCGTTGTCGACGATGGCCGGCATGCGGTTGTTGGGCGCGATCGCCAGGAACTCCGGCTTGAACTGATCGCCCTTGCCGATGTTGACCAGGTGGATGCGGTAGGGGATTTTCGCTTCCTCGAGGAAAATCGTGACCTTGTGGCCGTTGGGCGTGGTCCAGTAGTGCAGATCGATCATGGAGAGGTCCTGTCGTGAACTCGGGAATGCGGGGCGGAGTCGCGGGCGGCGCTCAGACGTGCTGGCCACCGTTGATCTGGATCTCTTCGCCGGTGACATAGCTCGCCGCGCTCGAGCACAGGAAGAAGATTACTTTCGCGACCTCATCCGGCGTGCCGACCCGGCGCAGCGGAATGACCGGCGCCAGCCGCGCCTCGGTCTCGGGCGAGAGGATATCGGTCTTGATCTCGCCTGGCGCGATGGCGTTGACGCGGATGTTGTGGGGCGCGAAATCATAGGCCATCTCGCGGGTCAGGCACGCCAGCGCCGCCTTGGAGGTCGCATAGGCCGTGCCGGCGAACGGATGCACCCGCGAACCGACGATCGAGGTGACGTTGACGACGGCGCCCTGCGCCGCCTTCAGTTCCTCGAACAGGCCGCGCGCCATCAGCACCGGCGCCATGAAGTTGACGTGGAACACCGTCATCCACAGGCCGGGCGGCGTGGTCAGCGAGGTCAGACGCTCGCCATGCGGCCCTTTGGGCGAAATGCCGGCGTTGTTGACCAGCGCGTCGAGCGGCGCGCCGCCGAGCCGCGCCTTGATGTCGGCGATCGCGGCCGGCAGCGCCTGCGCACTGGAGAGATCGACCTGCACGTGATCGTCGGGGCCCGCGCTCCACGGACAGCGTTCGCGGTTGAACGGATGGCGTGAGCAGGTGATGACCCGCCAGCCGGCGTCGGAGAACAGCCGCACCGTGGCGTGCCCGATGCCGCGCGAGGCGCCGGTCAGCACCATGTTCCTGGTGCGGGTGGGCTTGTCGGCTACGGGCTTGCCGTTCTCGCCATGATACGGACAGGCCGCCGCGGTTCCGGCGGCATCGTCGGCAAGTTTGGAAGCATCGGCCATCTCGTTATCCCGCACCATCATGGATCCGTCAGCGGCGTCGTGAAGCAGCAAAACGGCTCGCCTGCGCGCCATCCGCTCGCCACTATAGCAACCTGGCCGGGTCCGGCCATGCTTCCCTTAGCCGGGCAACCATGCAATAAATAAGCTGATGGGATAACTAATGAATAATTCTCATTAAAATAAAACCTCCCGCAGGGCCTGATCCTCCAGCGTCCGCAGGGACCCGTCGGAGAAGCATCATGCGGGTGGATTTCCTTGGCCTCCAGGCCTTCGTCAGCATTGCTGACCGCGGCTCGTTCCTCAAGGCCGCCGCCTATCTGAACCTGTCGCAGACCGCGCTCAGCCATCGCATGCGCAAGCTGGAGAACGACCTCGGCATCAAGCTCCTGTCGCGCACTACGCGGCAGGTGGCGCTGACGCCGGCGGGGCTTGAGCTGTTGCCGCGCCTGCGCCGCGCCATGGACGAACTGACCGAGCAGTGCGAACGCATCCGCGAGCAGGCCAGGCGGCAGCAGGAGCGCGTCGCCATCGGCTGCCTGCCGACGCTGGCGGTGTGCCATCTGCCCGAGGTGCTGCGCCAGTTCGGCGAGCTGCATCCGGGCGTCGGCGTCAAGGTCTACGACAACTCGGTGACCGAGATCGCCCATCTGGTGGAAGCCGGCATGGTGGAATTCGGCCTCACCATCACCGCGACCAACGTCAGCGACCTGGAGATCAAGCCGCTGGTCAAGGAGGCCTTCGTGCTGCTCAGTCCGCCCGGCCACCGCTTCGCCCGGATGAAGTCGATCGACTGGAGCCAACTGGCCGGCGAGCCGATGATCCGCATCAGCCCGCAGGCCGGCAACCGCGCGCTGATCGACGACGCGCTCGGCAACCGCCGCGAGCTTCTGAACTGGCATTACGAGGTCCAGCACATCCAGTCGGCGATCAGCCTGGTGCAGGCCGGCGTCGGGCTGACCATCATGCCCCGCCTCGCCGCCGACCTGCCCGGCGCCGAACAGCTCGCGGTGACGGGGCTGCGCAATCCCGGCATCACCCGCACGCTCGGCGTCATCAGCCGGCGCGGGCTGCCGCTGTCGCCCGCCGCCGAGACGCTGCTCGGGCTGATCCGTGTCCGGCTCGGCGCGGCGCGCAGGCGCAAGGCCTGACCACCTGATTCCGATTCATTAATTCTGGCATTCATATCATTTGATTCATGAGAGTGGCGGGTCTTGGCTATGGGGGTTCCCTAGGCCAGAGGATGCCGCCATGAGCGCCGCCAGTTCCCCCATCGCACCAGCCGTCGCGCTGATCGGCTATGGCGAGGTCGGCAAGATTTTCGCGCGCGACTTTCTCGCCCATGGCGCCCGCGGCGTCGCCGCCTACGACATCCTGTTCGAGGATGGCACCGCCGGCGCGGCGATGATCGCGCATGCGCGGGACGCGGGCGTCAAAGCGGCCGCCACGCCTGCCGAGGCCACGCGCGGCGCGGACGTGGTGGTTTCCGCCGTCACCGCCAGCGCCGTGCTCGACGTGGCGCGCGAGGCCGCCGGCTACCTCGTGCCCGGCCAGATGTTCCTCGACATCAATTCCGCCTCGCCCGCCACCAAGCGGCAGGCCGCCAGCCTCGTCACGGCGACCGGCGCCTCCTATATCGAATGCGCGGTGATGGCGCCGGTGCCCGGCCCCGGCCTTGGCGTGCCGATCCTGGCCGGCGGGCCCGATGCCGCTCGCGCCTGCGCTCTGCTCAACGGCTGCGGCATGAACATGCGCGCGGTTGCCACCGATTACGGCCGCGCCTCGGCCATGAAGCTGTCGCGCAGCATCATCATCAAGGGTCTGGAGGCGCTGCTGATCGACTGCGCCAGCGCGGCGCGCGCCTGGGACGTCGAGAACGAGGTGTTCGCGAGTCTCACGCAGTCGTTCCCCTCGATCGATTTCGCCGCGCTCGCCGAGGCCATGGCGGCCCGTGTCCGCGAGCACGGGCTGCGCCGCGCCGCCGAGATGCGCGAGGCGGCCGAGATGCTGGCCGATCTCGGGCTCGACAATTCGCTGGCCCGCGCCGTCGCCGACGCCCAGCAGCGTGGCGCGGCGGCAAGGCCGGCGCATCAACCGCAGGAGGCCTGAACGATGCAACAGGCGATCCGCTGCATGATGATGCGGGGCGGCACCTCGAAGGGTGCCTATTTCCTCGCCGACGACCTGCCCCCCGACCCGGCCGCGCGCGACCGCATCCTGCTCGCCGCGCTCGGCTCGCCCGACCCGCGCCAGATCGACGGCATCGGCGGCGCCCATCCGCTCACCAGCAAGGTCGCCATCGTCTCGCGCTCGTCGGCGCCAACCTGCGACATCGACTTCCTGTTCGCGCAGGTCAACGTCGACAAGCCCGTGGTCGACACCACGCCCAACTGCGGCAACATCCTGTCCGGCGTCGGCCCGTTCGCGATCGAGCGCGGACTGGTCAAGGCCGCGCGCGGCGAGACGCGGGTGCGCGTGCGCACGCTCAACACCGGCACGGTGGCCGATCTCCTGATCCAGACCCCCGACGGCGAGGTCGCTTACGACGGCGGCACCCGCATCGACGGCGTGCCGGGCACCGCCGCGCCGATCGCCATCGGCTTTCTCGACGCCGCCGGCTCGGTATGCGGCGCGCTGTTGCCGACCGGCCGCGCCATCGACCGCGTCGCCGGCGTCGACGCCACCCTGATCGACAACGGCATGCCATGCGTGGTGCTGGCGGCATCGGCGGTCGGCCGCAGCGGCCACGAGCCGCGCGACGTGCTCGACAAGGACACCGCGCTCAAGGCCCGGCTGGAGGAAATCCGGCTGGCCGCCGGCCCTTTGATGAACCTCGGCGACGTCGGTTCCAAGGTGGTGCCGAAGATGATCCTGGTGGCGCCGCCGGCCGCCGGCGGAGCCATCGCCACCCGCAGCTTCATTCCGCACGAATGCCACAACGCCATCGGCGTGTTCGCCGCGGTGACCGTCGGCACCGCCTGCGTGCTGCCAGGTTCGCCCGCGCACGCGCTAGCGCGATTGCCCGGCGACGCGGTCAAGATGCTCGCGATCGAACATCCCACCGGCGCGTTCGAGGTGCGCCTCGAACTCGACCCGTCCGGCACAACGGTGCGGCGCGCCGCGCTGGTGCGCACCGCGCGCCTGTTGTTCGACGGCCAGGTCTACGTGCCGCGCGCCGCATTGGCGCCCGATGCCGCCGTCGCCGCCGAATAGATTTGGCCGAATAGATTTTGAGAGACTGAACAGGAGTTGCTTATGTCGAAATCCGCCCTCGTCATCACCGCCCATCCCGGTGATTTTGTCTGGCGCGCCGGCGGCGCCATCGCCCTGCACGCGCGGAAGGGCTATCGCGTCAGGATCGTCTGCCTCGCCTATGGCGAGCGCGGCGAGAGCCAGTGGGCGTGGAAGGTGCCGGGCACCACGCTCGAGGCGGTCAAGGCGCAGCGCCGCGACGAGGCGATGGCCGCCGCCGGCCTGCTCGGCGCCGAGATCGAGTTCTTCGACGCTGGCGATTATCCCTTGCGCGTGACCGAGGCGATGCTGGAGCGGGTGGTCGACATCTACCGCGAGACCAAGCCTGCCTTCGTGCTGACCCATGCGCTGGAAGACCCCTACAACGTCGATCATCCGGAAGCCGCGCGTTTTGCCCAGGAGGCGCGCATCATCGCCCAGGCCGCCGGCCACAAGCCGAACCCGGGTCATGCCTACACCGCGCCGCCGGTGTTCCTGTTCGAGCCGCACCAGCCCGAGCAGTGCAACTTCAAGCCCAACGTCATCCTCAACATCGACGACGTGTGGGAACAAAAGCGCAAGGCGTTCGAGATCCTGAGCGCGCAGAAGCATTTGTGGGACTATTATACGCGCGTCGCGCTCAACCGCGGCATGCAGGGCGGCCGCAACTCGGGCCGCGCCATGACCTATGGCGAGGCCTATCAGCGGCTGTTCCCGATGGTGGTGGAGGAACTGGCATGAAACCGGTCTGCATCCGCAACATCCCGCGCGCGCCGCACGACATCGTGACGGCGTTCGCCGCCTACGGCGTCGCCACCGTGCATGAGGCGATGGGGCGCGTCGGCCTGATGAAGCCCTACATGCGCCCGGCCTGGCCCGGCGCGCAGGTTTCCGGCAGCGCGGTGACCGTGCTGGCGCAGCCGGGCGACAACTGGATGCTGCATGTCGCGGTCGAGCAGTGCCGGTCCGGCGACGTGCTGGTGGTGGCCTGCACCGCCGACAGCACCGACGGCATGTTCGGCGACCTGCTCGCCACCTCGCTGCAGGCGCGCGGCGTGCGCGGCCTCGTCATCGACGCCGGCTGCCGCGACGTGCGCGAATTGCAGGAGATGGGCTTTCCGGTGTGGTCGCGCGCGATCTCCGCCAAGGGCACCGTCAAGGCGACATTGGGCTCGGTCAATATCCCGGTGGTGTGCGCCGGCGCGCTGGTCAATCCCGGCGACGTCATCGTCGCCGACGACGACGGCGTCGTGGTGTGCCCGCGCGCCGAGGCCGAGAGCGCGCTCAAGGCGGCGCAGGCGCGCCATGCCAACGAGATCAAGAAACGCAAGCGGCTCGCCGCCGGCGAACTCGGCCTCGACATCTATTCCATGCGCGAGGCGCTGGCCAAGGCCGGCCTCGTCTATCTCGATCATCCCGAACAGAGCTGACAACTTTTCGCGCGCGAGACAAAGCGCGCCCGGAGGACCCCATGGCCAGAATCATCGGTGCAATCGCCACCTCGCACACCCCGACCATCGGTTTTGCCTACGACCGCAACAAGCAGGACGATCCGGTCTGGGCGCCGATCTTCGAGGCCTACAAGCCGATCCAGCGCTGGCTCGACGATAAGAAGCCCGACGTGTTCTTCCTGATCTACAACGATCACGTCACCTCGTTCTTCTTCGATCATTACTCGGCGTTCGCGCTCGGCATCGCCGACCAATACGAGATCGCCGACGAGGGCGGCGGCAAGCGCGACCTGCCGCCGGTGAAAAATCACGCCGGCCTTGCCCATCACATCGGCGCCTCCCTGGTCGCCGACGAATTCGACATGGCGTTCTTCCAGGACAGGCCGCTCGACCATGGCTGCCTGTCGCCGCTCTCGATCCTGGTGCCGCACAAGCCGGACTGGCCGGTCAAGGTGATCCCGCTCCAGGTCGGCGTGCTGCAGTTCCCGATCCCGTCGGCGGCGCGCTGCTACAAGCTCGGCCAGTCGCTGCGCCGCGCCATCGAAAGCTATCCGGAAGACCTCTCGGTCGCCATCATCGCCACCGGCGGACTGTCGCATCAGGTCCACGGCGAGCGCGCCGGCTTCAACAACCCCGCCTGGGACGACGAGTTCCTGTCGCTGATCGAGAAGGATCCGGTGCGGCTGACCGAGATGACGCTGGCCGAATTCGCCACGCTGGGCGGCATGGAGGGCGCCGAGGTCATCATGTGGCTGGTGATGCGCGGCGCGATGTCGGGCAACATCCGTAAATTGCACCAGAGCTACTACCTGCCGTCGATGACCGGCATCGCCACCGCGATCTACGAGAACGACGCCGAGCCGCCGTCGGCTGCGGCCGTCGCCGCGCGCAACGCGCACATCAACCGCCAGCTTGCCGGCGCCGACAAGCTCGAAGGCACCTACCCGTTCACGCTGGCGCGCAGCGTCAAGGGCTATCGCCTCAACAAGTTCCTGCACCGCATGATCGACCCGGCGCACCGCGAGCGCTTCCGCCGCGAGCCGGAGCCGCTGTTCGCCGAATTCAACCTGAGCGAGGAGGAGCGCGACATGATCCGGCGGCTCGACTGGCGCGCTCTGATCCGCTATGGCGCCAGCTTCTTCATGCTGGAGAAGCTCGGCGCCGTGGTCGGCGTCTCCAACCTGCACATCTACGCGGCGATGCGCGGCCAGACGCTGGAGGAGTTCCAGAAGACTCGCAACGCGCCGGGCGCGCTGTATTCCGTCGCCGGCACCGACGCCAGGACGCTGAGCTGGGACAAACCGGCGGCGCAGTGAGCATCCCGCGCCGCCGGCCGCCGGTGGCCGGCGTCAGGCGCTGATGTCAGACGTTCTGGGCGCTGACATTGGCGCTGCCGTTGGCGCCCGCCGCGGCATCCGCCTTGGTTCCGGTTTTAGCGTTTGCAAACTGCGTGTAGGCGTCGAGCGCGTGGGTGGCATACATCGCCGAAGGGCCGGCGCCCATGTAGATCGCCATGCCGAGCGTTTCCATCACCTCGTCGCGGCTGGCGCCCTGATCGACCGCCGCCTTGGCATGGAAGGCAATGCAGTCATCGCAGCGCACGGCGACGCTGATGGCGAGCGCGATCAGTTCCTTGGTCTTGGTGTCGAGCACCCTGGGCTGCAGCGCGGCCTGGGCGATCGCCGAGAACGCCTTCATCACGTCGGGCGCGCCGCCGCGCATTTCGCGCAGCATGGCGCCAAGGTCCTTGGTCATTGCCGGCCAGTCCGTCTTCATTGCTTCGGCTCCTTGAAAGATTGCGACCCGGAGCGTTGCCGCCCCAACTCCTGCTTGACTTCTATATTAGCTTAATCTAATTTAGCAAGCATGAATTTAGAGCATGCCGACATCGAGACCTTCGCCGCCAGCGCCTGCGACGCCGAGGCACTATTGAAGGCGCTCGCCAACCGCCATCGGCTGATGATCCTGTGTGAGTTGCACAAGGGCGAACGCTCGGTGAGCGCGCTGCAGAAGTCGGTCAGGCTGAGCCAGTCGGCCCTGTCGCAGCATCTTGCCCGCCTGCGCGCCGACAACCTGGTCGACACCAGGCGCGACGCGCAGACGATCTATTATTCGATCTCGCAATCGGCGGTCACCGACGTGATCTCCGTGCTCTACAACATCTATTGCGCGCCGCAGAAGCCGCGCGCAGCAGCCAGAAGGAAAGTTGTCCGATGAGCATCGACCGCGCCGTTTTCGCCTTCGCCGGCATCGTCACTCTCGTCAGCCTCGCGCTGGCGCAACTGCACAGCATGCAGTGGCTGTGGCTGAACGCGTTCGTCGGCGCCAACATGCTGCAGGCCGCGTTCACCGGCTTCTGCCCGGTCGCGATGGTGCTGAAGAAGATGGGCTTGCGTCCGGGCGCGGCGTTCAACTGACGCCGGCTCCACGTCATCTGCCTCGCGACGACACCACCAAACCGCCTCGATGAGCAAGCCGCCGGCAAGAAGCGACACTCAACCATAATCAAAGCCGAACAGGGGAGAGAGAACCATGGCCAAAATCGTGATCATTGGCGCCGGCATCGGCGGCGTACCGATGGCTTTCGAACTGCGTCACGCGCTGGGCCGGGATTCGGAGATCCTGGTGATCGCCGAGTCGCCATGGTTCCAGTTTGTCCCCTCCAATCCCTGGGTCGCGGTGCAATGGCGCAAGCCGGAAGACATCAAGGTCGACCTGCGCGAGGTGTTTCCCAAGCTCGGCATCCGCTTCTCCACGGCTGGCGTCAAACGCGTCGATCCGGACCGCAACGCGCTGGAGCTCAATGACGGCAGCACCGAGAGTTACGATTATCTCGTCATCGCCACCGGTCCCAAGCTCGCCTTCGACGAGATCGAGGGGCTCGGACCGCAGGCCGCCACGCAGTCGATCTGCCACGTCGATCATGCCGCCGGGGCATCGCAGCGCTGGACCGAATTCTGCAACAATCCCGGCCCGATGGTGGTCGGCGCCGTGCAGGGCGCCTCGTGCTTCGGACCGGCCTACGAATTCGCGCTGCTCGCCGTCACCGACCTGCGCAACCGCAAGATCCGCGACCGCGTGCCGATGACCTTCGTCACCTCGGAGCCCTATATCGGCCATCTCGGCCTGGGCGGCGTCGGCGACACCAAGGGCCTGCTGGAATCGATCATGCGCGACCGCGACATCAAGTGGATCACCAACGCCAAGGTCGATCGCGTCACCGCCGAGGCGGTCGAGGTGACGGAACTCAACGACGACGGCTCGGTGAAACGCACCCACAAGCTGCCGTCGTCATTTACGATGTTCATCCCCGCGTTCCGCGGCGTCGACTGCCTGAAGGACGAAGCCGGCAAGTGGATCGAGGGCCTCGTCAACCCGCGCGGCTTCGTGCTGATCGACAGCACCCAGCGCAATCCGAAATACCGCAACGTGTTCGCGGTCGGCGTCTGCACCGCGATCCCGCCGGTCGAGCAGACCCCGGTTCCGGTCGGCGTGCCGAAAACCGGCTACATGATCGAATCCATGGTCACGGCGACGGCCAACAACATCCGCGACCTCATCGCCGGCAAGGAGGCCCGCCATCAGCCGACCTGGAACGCGGTCTGCCTGGCCGACTTCGGCGATAGCGGCGTCGCCTTCATGGCGCTGCCGCAGATTCCGCCGCGCAACGTCAACTGGTCGGGCCAAGGCTACTGGGTGCACCTCGCCAAGGTGGCGTTCGAGAAATATTTCCTGCGCAAGGTGCGCGCCGGTTCGAGCGAACCTGGCTTCGAGAAATACATCATGAAGGTGATGGGCGTCGAGCGGCTGCGCGGCACGGCACCGCGTTGATCCGGCCTCTTATCCCCGCTTCTTAACCTAGCGGCCGATCGGCTATTTTCCGCCCCGCCGTTCCCGGATAACTTGCCGTAAGTCAGGCAAGGGCGGAAATTTGGCGTGGATCAGCTTCCGATCTTTCTCAACGTGGCGGGCCGCCCGGTCGTGGTGCTGGGCGGCGGCGCGCAAGCCGCGCGCCGGGCCGAACTCGCCTTGCGCGCCGGCGGCCATGTGCGCGTGTTCGCGCCGAAGGCCGGCGAGGACTTTCGCGACATCCGCGATCACGCCCACCTCACCGTGCTGGCGCGCGAACCCGCCGCCGCCGATGTCGCGGGCGCCGCGCTGGTGTTCTGCGCCAGCGGCGACGCCGCCGCCGACCGCCGCCTGCAGGCGCTCGCCCGGCGGGCCGGCGTGCCGGTCAACGTCGCCGACGCGCCCGGGCTGTGCGACTTCATCATGCCGGCGATCGTCGACCGCGCGCCGCTGACGATCGCGATCGGAACCGGCGGCGCCTCGCCGGTGTTCGCGCGCCTGCTCAGGGCAAAGCTTGAAAGCCTGATCCCGGCGAGTTACGGCCGCCTCGTCGCCTTCGCCTCGCGCCAGCGCGAGCCTGTCGGCAAGCGCATCCGCGATGCCACGGCGCGGCGGCGGTTCTGGGAATGGCTGCTCGAAGGCCCGGTGGCCGACCGCGTGCTGGAAGGTCGCGAGGCGGAAGCCACCGCCGAGATGGAACGGCATCTGGCCGCGCCGGACGTCACCGCGTCCGCGCCGTCCGGCGAGGTCTATCTGGTCGGCGCCGGACCCGGCGATCCCGACCTCCTCACCTTCCGCGCGCTCAGGCTGATGCAGCGCGCCGACGTGGTGCTGTACGACCGGCTGCTCGGCGACGCCATCATGAACCTGGTGCGGCGCGACGCCGAGCGCATCTATGTCGGCAAGCGCAGCAAGGAACACACGCTGTCGCAGGACGAGATCACGGCGCTGATGATCCGGCTGGCGCGCGAGGGCAGGCGCGTGCTGCGCCTCAAGGGCGGCGATCCGTTCATGTTCGGGCGTGGCGGCGAGGAGATCGAGCATCTGGCCGCCGCCGGCATCGCTTTCCAGATCGTCCCCGGCATCACCGCCGCCAATGGCTGCGCGGCTTACGCCGGCATCCCGCTCACCCATCGCGACCACGCGCAGGCCTGCGTGTTCGTCACCGGACACGGCCAGAAGGATCAGGTCGACGTCGACTGGAAGCTGTTGCTACAGCCGCGCCAGACCGTGGTGATCTACATGGGGCTGGGGCGGCTCGCGGAACTCACGCGCGAATTCCTCGCCCACGGCGCCGATCCGGCGCTGCCGGCGGCGCTGATCGAGAACGGCACGCGCGCCAACCAGCGTGTGCTGACCGGCACGCTGGGCACGATCGCCGATCAGGCGGCGGCGGCGGCCATCAAGGGCCCCGCCATCATCATCCTCGGCACCGTGGTGACGCTGCGCGACAAGCTCGTCGCGCCGGATTGAGGAAAAGGAGATTGGGCAAGGTGATTACCCCCTATCCCCTCTCCTTCGTCATGCCCGGGCCTGACCCCGGGCATCCAACTGCTTGTCCCGTGATGGATTGCCGGATCAAGTTTACAGCCGGACTCGCCGCTGGCGAGACCCGGTTGCCCGGCAACGACAGGGGATGTGTTACCCCTTGTCCCACAGCGTCCCGACCAGTTGCCGGGCCATGGCCTGCATCACGCGGCGGCGGTATTTCGCCCCGGTGATGGTGGTGCGCAGCACGTTGGCCTTGCGGCGCAGCGCCAGCGCAAGATCGCCGGCCGCACTGTCATCCCAGCTCCGCCCGATCAGGTCGGCGGTGTCGATCAGGAGCGGCGCCGAATTGGTGCCGGTGATCGCGATCCTGAGGTCGGCGATGACGTCGCCGTCGCGCTTGAGCGATACCGCGACGCCGGCCAGCGGGAAGTCGACGGAATCGCGGACACGCGCCTTGGCATAGGCGGCGCGGCGTCCGCCCGGCGGTGGCAGCACCACCGCCGCCAGCATCTCGCCGGCCGCGAGCGTCAGGTGCTCGGCCCCGCTCTCGCGATAGAGGTCGGCGATCTTGACGCGGCGGACCCGGTCCGGCCCCGCCACCACCGCCTCGGCGTCGAGCACCATCAGCGTCGGCGCGACGTCGCCGTGATAGGTGGCGTAGCAGCGGTCGCTCTTGACCACGACATGACACTTGTCGCCCTTGTACTTCAGGCACCAGCCGTTGCCATCGCGCCACCAGTCGCTCTGGTTGTAGAAGACGCAGCGGGTGTCCTGGCACAGATTGCCGCCCAGCGTCGCCGCCGCGCGGTGGGTGGGACCGGCCACCGCCAGCGCCGCCTCGGCCACCGCCGGATAGCCGGCGACAACGTCGGGATGGCGCGCGAGATCAGCCAGCGTCACGCCCGCGCCCAGCCACAGCGCGTCGCCATCGCGCCGGATGGCGGCGAGATCGGCAACCGCGGTGAGGTCGATCAGGTCGCTCGGCTCGCCGAGGCCGCGCCGCAGGTTGACCAGAAGGTCGGTGCCGCCGGCGACGAAGCGCGCGTCCGGCGTGGCAGCCTTGATCTGCACCGCGGCTTCGAGCGTTTCGGGACGATGAAAACGGAAATCAGGCAACAAGTTCATCACTGCACCCCATCCCTGATGTCCAGCATTTCGGTAATGCGTTCAGGCGTCAGCGGCAGCGCGTCGGGACGAATGCCCGCTGCCTCGTGAACCGCATCCATGACCGCGGGCAGGAAGCCAGCCAGCATGCCTTCGCTCGCCTCCTTGGCGCCGAACGGCCCGTTGGGATCGATGCTCTCGACGATGAACACCTCGATGTCCGGGCTTTCGATCATGGTCGGCACGCGGTAATCGAGCAGATTACCGTGCATCATGCGGCCATCGTCGAAGCGCGTCTCCTCCGACATCGCCTGACCCATGCCCATCCATATGCCGCCCTGGATCTGACCTTCCACCGACAGTGGATTGAGCGCGCGGCCGACGTCCACCGCCGCCCAGACCTTGTGGGCCGTGACCTTGCCGGTGACCTCGTCGATCGAGCATTCCACCACCTGGGCGGCATAGCAGAAGCCCATGGTGGCGCCGATGGCGCTGCCCCTGACCTTCTTGTCGCCCATGAATTCCGTCGGGCTGGTGAAGGTGCCCTTGACGGTGATCGGGCCGGTGTCGACCAGCGCCGCCTTGACCACTTCGTGGAACGGCAGGCCGGGATCCTGGCCGACGACGCGATAGATCTCGCCGTCGACCTCGATGTCCTCGGGCTTGGCGTCGAGCTTCCTGGCCGCCGCCTCGACCAGCATCGTCTTGAGCTGATTGGCGGCGTCGATGGCGGCGTTGCCGACCATGAAGGTGACGCGCGACGAATAGCTGCCGTTGTCCTTGGGCGTGAGCGCGCTGTCGGCGGAGATCACGCGGATGCGCTTCCAGTTGACGCCAAGCACCTCGGCGACCATCTGCGCCGCCATGGTGTTGGAGCCCTGGCCGATGTCGGCGGCGCCGGTCAGCACCGTGAGGCCGCCGTCGAAGTCGAGCCGGAGATTGACGGCGGCATGCGGCTCGCCGGTCCAGTGCTTGGGCGTCGTGGTGCCGGACACGAAGTGCGAGCAGGCAAGCCCGAGGCCACGGCCCTTCGGCATCTTGCCGCGCCGCTCGGCCCAACGAGAGGCCTTCATGACCTTGTCGAGGCATTCCGGCAGGCCGTAGCTCATCACCCGCTGGGCGTAAGCCGTGGTGTAGGGAATCGACGGCAAGAGGTTGACGCGGCGAACCTCGAAGGCATCGAGGCCAAGCTCGGCCGCCATGTCGTTCATCAGCGCCTCGAAGGCGGCGCGCGCGTCGACGGTGCCGTGGCCGCGCTGGGCGCCGCACGGCGGGGTGTTGGTGTAGACGCGCCAGCCGTCGTGCTTGATCGCCGGGATTTCATAAATCCCGTGCAGCAGCGCGCCGGTGTAGAGGATGGTGATGATGCCGTAGCTGGCATAGGCGCCGCCGGCCTGGGTGGCCTGCAGATGGCAGGCGGTCAGCTTGCCTTCCCTGGTCATGCCGAGCTTGACGGTGACCGTGGTGTCGGGCCGGCCGCGATGGGCGAGGAAGGTTTCCTCGCGGGTCTGCAACAGCCGAACCGTGGCGCCGGCCTTGCGCGCCAGCAGCGCGGCGATGATCTCGAAGTGCAGGCACTCGGTGCGCGCGCCGAAGCCGCCGCCGACGAACGGCTTGACCACCCGGATGTCCGCTTCCTCGATCTCCAGGCACTGCGCCACCTTGAGCTGCACGTAATAGGGCACCTGGGTCGTGGTGTTGATGGTCAGGTGGCCGCGCTCGGGATCGTATTCGGCCAGCGTCGCATTGGGTTCGAGATGGGCGTGGTTGACCTCGGCGAAGCTGTAGGTCTTTTCGCGCACCAGATCGGCGGCCTTGAAGCCGGCCTCGGAATCCCCGAACTCGGCGTGGACCTCGCGCAGCACGTTGTTGGGCTTCTCGGCATGAATTGTCGTGGCGCCCGGCGCCATCGCCTTCTGCGCGGTGAAGTAGGCCGGCAGCTTCTCGTATTCGACGCGAATCAATTTCAGCGCCCTGGCCGCGGTGGCCTCGTCGACCGCCGCCACCGCCGCCACCGGATCGCCGCGATAGCGCACCTTCTCGCGCGCCAGCGGGTACTCGTTCTCGGCGATCGGCAGCACGCCGAACGGCACCTTGCAGTCGTCGCCGGTGCACACCGCCACCACGCCTTCCAGCGCCGCGGCCGCCGAGGTGTCGATCGACACGATGCGGGCATGCGGGTGCGGCGAGCGCAGAATGCGGCCGGCCAGCGCGCCGGTGGCCGGCAGGTCGGCGGTGTACTTGGCCCGGCCGGTGACCTTCTCGACGCCATCGATCAGCGGCGTGCGCACGCCAACCTGGCCGACATGGGTCTTGCGGAGCTGACGGATGCTCATTGCGCCACCTCCCGCGAGGCGGTGGCGGCCTCGACCGATTCGATGATCTTCACATAGCCGGTACAGCGGCACAGGTTGCCGGACAGCGCGGCCTTGATCTCCTCGCGATCCGGATCGTGATTGCGGCGCAACAGTCCTTCGGCGGCCATGATCATGCCGGGGGTGCAGAACCCGCACTGGGTGCCGAGCTTTTCATGGAACGCCTGCTGCAGCCGGCTCATGCGGCTGCCCTTGGCGAGGCCCTCGACCGTCTCGACATGACGGCCTTCCATCTGTGCCGCCAGCGTCGAGCAGGCCAGCCGCGGCTGGTCGTCGATCAGTACGGTGCAGGCACCGCATTCGCCGCCGTCGCAGCCCTGCTTGGTGCCGGTCAGACCGGCGACATCACGCAGGTAGTCGATCAGCAGCATGTTGGGCGCCACCGCATCCTCGCGCCACTGGCCGTTGATCTGGATATTAAGCAACCGTTTCCGAGAAGGCGGAGGCGCCTTGGACATACTCACCCCTCCCTGAGGTATAGGTTCGACAATCCCTGCCGCTCAGTTCCAGCAGCATCCGGGGATCGAGGATTCTTGGATTTGTGAAAGAGTATCAATTCACGCCCGCGGATGAAATGGACGAATGCGCGAATTAATTTGGACAAAACTGGCTGGCGGCTACATGAAAAATGTTCGCAAAACAACCGGAGGCCGACTGGCGCCAGCAGCTGGAAGCCGCATTTTAAGCCATGAAATCAATCATTTCAGGGCCGGCCAGGCCCCAATAGAGGTGCCCGTGGTGGTGGTAGACGTTTGGACGCCTTCAGTCCTAGAATTCGACTGAGTTGGGCAAGGCCGCCTCTCTTCCGCACCCAGCCGCAGGGCGGCCCTCCGATCAAGGTGATTTCCGTGGCCACGATCCCCAAGGCCCACATACCGGTGTTCTCGCTCTACGGCGAGGCCGGCCGGGGCGCGACACCCGGCTTCGTCCATGTCGAGCCGATCAGCATGCGCGCCCAACTCCATGACTGGACCATCGGCAGCCACCGTCACAGCCATCTGGCGCAAGCCCTGCTGATCGAGAACGGCGGCGGCCAGGTCGCGCTCGACGAATTCACGGCACCGTTTGCCGCGCCGTGGCTGATCTGGATTCCGGCCGGCACGGTGCATTCGCTCCTGTTCGACCCGTTCTCGGAAGGCTCGGTGGTAACGATGTCGGTGGACTTTCTCGCCGGCACGCTGACCGGTTCGCCGAACGAGGCGCGGCTGCGCGCCGTCGCCGACCGCGTGCTGCACGGTCCGCTGCCCGACTTCGACGATATCGGCATCGACTTCCGCCAGCTCGCCGCCACCATCGAAATGGAAACCACCGGCGGCCTGGCCTGCTCGGAAAGCGCCGTCGCCGCCGCGCTCAAGCTGATGCTGATCGGACTGATGCGGATGACGGCCCTCACTGGCGGACCCGACACCCATGCCTCGGCCCGCTCGGCGATCTTCCGCCGCTTCAAGCGACTGGTCGACCGCACCTTCCGCGAGCAGCGGCCGATCACGCGGCTGGCGCGCGAGATCGGCATCAGCACCGACCGCCTGCACGCCATCTGCCACGAGGCGGCCGGCATGTCGCCGCGCGCGCTGCTGCACGAGCGCCTCATCCTCGAAGCCAAGCGCGACCTGCGTTACACCGCGCTGTCGATCGCCGACATCGCCTTCGATCTCGGCTTCCGCGATCAGGGCTATTTCTCGCGCTTCTTCGCCAAGCGGGTGGGCCTGTCGCCGGCGGCCTATCGCCGCGCCCATGCGGCTCACGAGAGCGGCCGCGCTGCTCCACCCTGATCGCAAGCGTTTTTTCCAGTCAGGCCTGCTCGAAATCCGGCTGTCTGGCGGGCGCGGCGTCGGCGAACGCCGAGAGCGCCATGCAGTTGCGCTCGATCTCCAGGATACGCGGCCAGCGGTCAATCGCGGCCTTGAAGCGGCGCGCATTGACGAGCTGCGGCACCAGGCAGATGTCGGCCAGCGTCGGCGCTTCGCCGAACGCAAACGGCGAATCCGAGCCGCGCAATATCTGCTCGCTGGCATCCAGCCCGTCCTCGATGATGTCGCGGGCCCATGCCGGTCCAGCGGAGTCATCGCCGGTCAGCTTGCGCACCTTGTTGAGCACCTTGAGATTCTGCACCGGATGAATGTCGCAGGCGACGGCGTAGGCGAACGCGCGCACCCGCGCGCGCGCCAGCGCATCCCGTGGCAGCAGCGGCGGCTGGGGATGGGTTTCCTCAAGCCATTCGATGATGGCGAGCGACTGGGTGAGCACCTGGCCGTCCTCGGTCACCAGCGCCGGCACGAAGCCTTGCGGATTGAGCGCGAGGTAATCCGGCGCGCGCTGCTCGCCGCGGCGCAGATGATGGCTGACCTGCGTGACCTTCAATCCCTTGAGATTGAGCGCGATGCGCACGCGGTAGCTCGCCGACGAGGCGTAATAGCCATGCAGCACCATCATGGTTTGCGACTCCCGATCCGATCGTGTTCCGTCCGCATCCGGCGCGAAGGGATGCCGCACTGCACCCACAACCCGCATTATCGCTTGTTTGACAGACTGCTGATAGTCAGTATGATGAACAATTAAAGGGCACGCGCACAAAGTCCAGCAAAGTTAGACAGAACCGCTTCCCGATCAAGGCTGCCGGATTTCACTTTTCGCGGTGACCGGATGCGAGGGGGCCGGGGCTGTTGCGGCTGGGCACGGGCGGCATGCCTTATCCTGAAACGCGCGCGCACATTGATTTGCGCTTGCAAAAATACCGCTTGTTACATGCGCCTGCCAAACCAATAAATGAACCAATAAATGTCTGAAGGCGGCGGAAGCCGCGAAAACAAAGCGGCAAAAGCTGCGACAAGAAAAGACTAGGGAGAAACGATGCGCTTCGTGATAGCTCCTCCGCTGATCTCTTCGATCGCCGTCGCCGGCAGCACGGAACGTTTTCCCGTGCGCCGCATCATCTGCGTCGGCCGCAATTACGAGGCGCACGCCCGCGAGATGGGCCGCGACCCGACCCGCGAGGCGCCGTTCTTCTTCACCAAGCCCGCGGATACCGTGGTCGAGAACAAGGCGACGGTGCCCTATCCGCCCGATACCAAGAATTTCCATCACGAGATCGAGCTGGTGGTGGCGATCGGCCGCGATGGCTTCAACATCGCGCTGGCGCGCGCCTGCGACTACATCTACGGCTATTCCGTCGGCATCGACCTGACGCGCCGCGACCTGCAATTGCAGGCCCGCGAGCAGGGCCGCCCGTGGGACTGGGGCAAGGCGTTCGACCAGTCGGCGCCGATCGCGCCGATCGAGCCGGTCAGCCGCATCGGTCACCCCAAGAAGGGCCGCATCTGGCTCAGCATCAACGGCGCGATCCGCCAGGACGCCGACATCGCCGACCTGATCTGGAGCGTGCCGGAGATCGTCACCATCGCCTCGCAATCGATCCGGCTCAAGGCCGGCGACATCATCATGACCGGCACGCCGGCGGGCGTCGGCGCCATGACGCCCGGCGACCACGTCGAGGGCGGCATCGATGGCATCGGCACCATCGAGATCACCATCGGTGAACCGGAAAAGACCTGATCGCGCCCATAAAGGCGCGCGATCCTGACTGCCAACGGTCCAGCCAAGGGCCGGTCACAATAAAAATCTCAAAGACAGTTTCGAGGGAGAAACACATGAAGCGTCATGTTCTGACTGCCGCCGCCACTCTGATGCTCACCGGCGCCGCGATGGCCCAGGAGCCGATCAAGATCGGATTCCTGTCGACCTTTTCGGGCCCGTCCGCCCAACTCGGCCAGGAACTGCTCGACGGGTTCAAGCTCGGCCTTGAGCAGAACGGCAACAAGCTCGGCGGCCGTCCGGTCGAACTGATCCAGGCCGACGACCAGGCCAAGCCCGACGTCGCGCGCCAGCACACCGACAAGATGCTCGAACGCGACAAGATCCACATCCTGACCGGCATCAACTTCTCGAACGTGATGCTGGCGGTGGCCAAGCCCGCGCTCGATGCCGGCACCTTTGTCTACAGCATCAATGCCGGCCCCTCGCAGTACGCCGGCAGCCAGTGCCATCCGTACTATTTCAACGTCTCGTTCCAGAATGACACCGCGCCCGAGGCGATGGGGCTCTATCTGCAGAACAAGGGCATCAAGAGAATGTACCTGATGGCGCCGAACTATCCGGCGGGCAAGGACTTCCTCGCCGGGTTCAAGCGCTTCTACAAGGGCGAGATCGTCGGCGAGGTCTACACCACGTTCGGCCAGCTCGATTACGCCGCCGACATCGCCCAGCTGCGCGCCGCCAATCCGCAGGGCGTGTTCTTCTTCTATCCCGGCGGCATGGGCATCAACTTCGTCAAGCAGTACAACCAGGCCGGGCTGAGCAAGACCGTGCCGCTGTACGGGCCTTCATTCTCGCTCGACCAGACCGTGCTGCCGGCGATCGGCGATGCCGCGCTCGGCTCGTTCGCCTCGGCGTTCTGGACCGAGACCACGGACAACCCGCAAAGCAAGAAGTTCGTCGCCGACTTCGAGGCCAAGTACGGCCGCCTGCCCTCCCCCAACGCCGCCAACGCGTTCGACGGCGTGCGCCTGCTCGACGCGGCGCTGACCTCGATCGGCGGCAAGATCGAGGACAAGGCGGCGTTCCGCAAGGCCCTGGAGAACGTCAAGTTCACCAGCCTGCGCGGCAACTTCAAGTTCAACAAAAACCATTATCCGGTGCAGGACTTCTACCTCACCGAGATCACCAAGGACGCCAAGGGCCGTCCGATCATGACGGTGCGCGAGAAGATCGACTCGAACCACGAGGACGCCTACGTCAAGGACTGCAAGATGGCGGCCAACTGAGCCGCATTCGATCGCGGGTGACGGCAGGGCATGCCCCGGCCGCCACCGGCCGCCTCTTTCCGTCAAAACGTAATCGCAAACCGGCACCGACGCGTTTTTTACGTCATCGCACGCATGCGCGCGGAATGCCCTCGCAACAAAGCCTAAACAAGAACATCTTCTCGGAGGAACCGCATGAAAAAGTCCGCGCACCATTGTCTCTTGACGGCCGCCGCCACCTTGATGCTCGCCGGCGCCGCGATGGCGCAGGAGCCGATCAAGATCGGATTCCTGTCGACCTTCTCGGGCCCCTCGGCCATCGTCGGCCAGGAACTGCTCGAAGGCTTCAAGCTCGGCCTTGAGCAGAAAGGCAACAAACTTGGCGGCCGTCCGGTCGAGCTGATCCAGGCCGACGACCAGGCCAAGCCCGACGTCGGGCGCCAGCACACCGACAAGATGCTCGAACGCGACAAGATCCACATCCTGACCGGCATCAACTTCTCGAACGTGATGCTGGCGGTGGCCAAGCCCGCCATCGATGCCGGCGCCATCGTCTACAGCATCAATGCCGGCCCCTCGCAGTACGCCGGCAGCCAGTGCAATCCGGCGTACTACAACATCTCGTTCCAAAACGACACGTCGTCGGAGGCGATGGCGGTCCACCTGCAGAACAAGGGCATCAAGAAGATGTACCTGATGGCGCCGAACTATCCGGCGGGCAAGGACTTCCTCGCCGGCTTCAAGCGCTACTACAAGGGCGAGATCGTCGGCGAGGTCTACACCACGTTCGGCCAGCTCGATTACGCCGCCGAGATCGCCCAGCTGCGCGCCGCCAATCCGCAGGGCGTGTTCATCTTCCTGCCGGCCGGCATGGGCATCAACTTCACCAAGCAGTACTACCAGGCCGGCCTGAACAAGACCGTGCCGCTGTATGGCACGTCGTTCTCGTTCGACCAGACGATGCTGCCCGCGCTGGGCGAAGCCGCGCTCGGTTCCTTCGCCTCGGCGTTCTGGGCCGAGACGCTGGACAATCCGCAGAGCAAGAAGTTCGTCGCCGACTTCGAGGCCAAGTATGGCCGCCTGCCGTCGCCGGCCGCCGCCAACGCGTTCGACGGCGTGCTGTTGCTCGACGCGGCGCTGACCTCGATCGGCGGCAAGATCGAGGACAAGGCGGCGTTCCGCAAGGCCATGGAGAACGTCAAGTTCACCAGCCTGCGCGGCAACTTCAAGTTCAATAAAAACCATTATCCGGTGCAGGACTTCTATCTCACCGAGATCACCAAGAACGCCAAGGGCCGCATGATGATGACGGTTCGCGAAAAGATCTCGGCGAACCACGAGGATATCTACGTGAAAGACTGCAAGATGGCGGCCAACTGAGCCGCATCCGATACGGGTGACGGCCGGTCCTCCGGCCGTCACTTTTCCCTGATCTTTACGCTACAGGCACTCCATGACCGCCGCCCTTTTCGCCGAACAACTGCTCAACGGCATCCAGCTCGGCGTGATGCTGTTCCTCATCGCGTCGGGACTGACGCTGGTGTTCGGCATCATGAACTTCATCAACCTCGCGCACGGCTCGCTGTACATGGCCGGCGGCTTCGTCGCCGCCATTGTCTACCGCTACACCGGCAGCTTCGCGCTCGCCGTGCTGGTCGCCGTTCCGGCGGCGGCGGCGATCGGCGTCGTGATGGAGCGCCTGGTGCTGCGCCGCTTCTATGGTCGGGGCCATCTCGACCAGGTGCTCGTCACCTTCGCGCTCATCCTCATCATGAACGAGGGCACGCGCATGATCTTCGGCCCGGCGCCGCTGCTCATCGGATTGCCCGCGATGCTGTCGGGCTCGGTCGAGATCCTGCCGGGCGTCGGCTATCCGATATTCCGCCTCACCATCCTGCTGGCCGGACTTCTGGTGGCCGGGCTGCTCTATCTCATCATCATGAAGACGCGGCTCGGCATGTGGGTGCGCGCCGGCGCCAGCAACCGCCCGATGGCGTCCGCGATGGGCGTCAACGTGCCGGTGATCTTCTCGCTGCTGTTCGCGGTCGGCGCGGCGCTCGCCGGCCTTGCCGGCATCATGGCCGGCCCGATCCTGTCGGTGCAGGTCGGCATGGGCGAACCCATTCTCATCCTGGCGCTGGTGGTGACGGTGATCGGCGGCATCGGCTCGATCCGCGGCGCGTTCATCGCCGCGGTCATGGTCGGCGTGGTCGACACCTTCGGCCGCGTGCTGCTGACACCCGCGCTCGGCAGCATGGCGATCTTCATCCTGATGGCCGCCATCCTGACGTTCCGCCCCAAAGGATTGTTCCCCGTCCATGGCTGACATCACCGCCTTCTCGACATCCCGCAAGGACGCTCTCGCCGCCGTGGCGCTGATCGCCATGCTGGCGCTGGTGCCGCCGGCGGCGTGGCTGCTGCACGACCCCTTCCTGGTGAAGGTGGCGACGCGTATCGTCATCTTCTCGCTGGCGGCGATCGCCATCAACCTGGTGCTCGGTTATGGCGGACTGGTCAGTCTGTGCCACGCCGGCCTGTTCGGCATCGGCGGCTACGTCGTCGGCATCGCCGCGTTCCATGTCTCGGAGCCGATCCATCTCGGCCCTCTGGTGCTCGGCGGCTCGTCCGATCTCGCGATCACGCTGCCGCTGGCGATGCTCGTTTCGGGCCTGATGGCGATGGCGGTCGGCGCCATCAGCCTGCGCACCAGCGGCCCCTACTTCATCATGATCACGCTGGCGTTCAACCAGATGTTCTATTACGCCGCGATCGCGCTGCAAAAATACGGCGGCGAAGACGGCCTGCAGATTCTCAGCACCATCACCCTGTTCGGCGTCGACGTCGGCAACCGCTACCGCTTCTACTATGTCGCGCTCGCGGTGCTGGCGCTGGCGACGCTGCTGCTCGGCCGCGCCATCGGCAGCCGCTTCGGCCTGATCCTGCGCGCCGCGGCCGAGAACGAAACCCGCGTGGTCGTCGTCGGCGTGCAGCCGTGGGCCTATCGGCTGGTGGCCTTCACCGCCTCGGGCGTGCTGACCGGGCTTGCCGGCGCGCTGCTCGCGGCCAGCCAGCAGTTCATCAGCCCCGTCGACATGGCCTGGGATCGCTCCGGCGACCTCGTGGTGATGGCGGTGCTCGGCGGCATCGCCACGTTCTGGGGACCGATCCTTGGCGCGGCCACCTTCATCGCGCTCGAACTGATGCTGTCGTCATGGACCCAGCACTGGCAGCTGGTGTTCGGCCTCATCATCCTGGCGATCGTGGTCGGCCTGCGCGGCGGCCTCGTTGATCTCCTGCGGCTGATCATGCCGAAGCCGGCGGGGAAAACAACATGACCCATGATGTCCTCGACATTGCCGGCCTGAACAAATGGTTCGGCGGCCTGCGCGCCACCAACGACATCATGCTCTCGGTCCGCGAGGGCGAGATCCACGCCATCATCGGCCCCAACGGCGCCGGCAAGACGACGCTGCTATCGCAGATCCAGGGCCTGCTGCGGCCCGACGACGGCTACATCAAGCTCGACGGCGAGGACATCACCTATGAGCCCGCCCACAAGCGCGCGCGGCGCGGCATCGCCCGTTCGTTCCAGATCACCTCGCTGATTTCCGAATTCCCCGTCATCACCAACGCCGCGCTCGGCGTGCAGGCGCGGCTCGGCCACAGCTTCCGGTTCTGGAAGCAGGCCGGCAGCGACCTGGAACTGCTGGAGCCGGCGCTGGAAGCCTTGCGGCTGGTCGGCCTCGACCGGCGCGCCGGCTCGCTGGTGCGCGACCTGTCGCACGGCGAACGCCGCCAGCTTGAGCTGGCGATCGCGCTGGCGCAGAAGCCGCGCCTGCTGCTGCTCGACGAGCCGATGGCCGGCATGGGACGGCAGGACACCTCGCGCATGATCTCGCTGATCGCCGGCCTCAAGGGCCAATATTCGATCATTCTCATCGAGCACGACATGGATGCCGTGTTCACGCTGGCCGACCGCATCAGCGTGCTGGTCGCCGGTCATGTCATCAAGACCGGAACGCCCGAGCAGATCCGCAACGACGCCGACGTCCGCGCCGCCTATCTCGGCCACTAACGGAGAAAGCCCTTGCTGCTTGAGGTTGACCAACTCGAAGCCGGCTACGGCGTCAGCCAGGTGCTGTTCGGGCTTTCCATCGCCATGAAGCCGGGCGAGATCGTCACCCTGCTCGGCCGCAACGGCATGGGCAAATCGACCACGGTGAAATGCATCACCGGGCTCAACACCGTCATGGGCGGCGCCATCCGCTTCCGCGGCGAACGCATCGATGGCCGCGAACCGCACCGCATCTGCCATCTCGGCATCGGGCTGGTGCCCGAGGGCCGCCACATCTTCCCCAATCTCACGGTGCGCGAAAACCTGATGATGTCGGCGATCACGCGCGCCGGCCGCGAAGCGCCGTGGAACCTGAAGCGGGTGCTGGAATTCTTTCCGCGACTGGGCGAGCGCCTCACCAACGGCGGCGCCCAGCTGTCCGGCGGCGAGCAGCAGATGCTGGCGATCTCGCGCGCGCTGATGACCAACCCGGACCTGCTCATTCTCGACGAAGCCACCGAGGGCCTGTCGCCGCTGATCCGCCAGCAGATCTGGCAGACCCTCGGCTTGCTCAAGGCCACCGGACTTTCAATGCTGGTCATCGACAAGGAAATCGATTCGCTTTGCCGCCTCGCCGACCGGCACTATATCGTCGAGAAAGGCGAGGTGGTGTGGTCGGGCAGCAGCGACGAACTGATGTCCAGCGAAACCGTGCAACATACCTATCTGAGTGTCTGACCCTCGCGCGTGGTGCTTCGGCACGGGGGAAGGGCCAGAGCATCGCCCGTAAAATCCAGGATCCTGCGATGAGCGCCAAGCAATCGTTCGACTGCAGAAACTACCACACCATGCCGGGGCATCTGATCCGGCGGGCGCAGCAGATTTCCGTGGCCATCTTCATGGATGAGTGCGCCAGGCAGAATGTCACTCCGGTGCAGTTCGCCAGCCTGTCGGAGATCGCCAGCACTCCGGGGCTCGACGCCACGCGCCTGGCTTCGCTGATCGCCTTCGACCGCTCGACGCTCGGCACCGCGCTCGAACGCATGGAGAAGAAGGGCTGGATCGCCCGCACCGAAAGCCCCACCGACCGCCGCACCAAGCTGCTGTCCATCACCGCCGTCGGCAAGAAGCTGCTCGCCGACGTGCAGCCCGGCGTGGTGCGCACGCAAAAACGCATCCTCGCCCCGCTGTCGCCGGCCGAGCGGGTGGTGTTCATGCGGCTCATGGACAAGCTGGTCGAGATGAACAACCAGGTCTCGCGCGCGCCGATGGGCGAACGCAGCAGCGACAGCGCGGCGTGAGGCGCCAACGCAGCCTTCGCGCCCCACTTCTCCGCCATGACGCAGAACGGGTCAGGCAATGACCTCACCCACTGTCATCGCCGGGCGTGCCCCTCCCCACCGTCATTGCCGGACTTGATCCGGCAATCCAGCTTGCCTTGGACAGGTTCATCCCGGAGGGGCCATGGATGCCCGGGCGTGCCCCTCCCACCGTCATTGCCGAACATGCTCTCCCCACCGTCATTGCTGGACTTGATCCGGCAATCCAGCTTGCCTTGGAGTGGTTCATTCCGGAGAGGCCATGGATGCCCGGGTCAAGCCCGGGCATGACGCGGGATGGGTCATCGTCGGGAACACGACGCGGGATGAAGCGCAGGTCCGCGTGGGTGGACCTTTCAGTCGAACACCTCGTAGAAGCCGAGCTTGCGTTGCATCGGCGCGTCATCGACCTGGAACAGGAAGGCCGGCTTCCGGCTCGAGGTGTTGACGATCTCGACCCGCGCGTGGGTCGGCACCGCCAGGGTGTCGCTCGCGGTCCAGGTCAGTTCGGTACCATCGATCACGGCCTGGCCGTCGCCTTCCACGACGTGCAGCACCGCCGAGGCCGAGCGCCGCGCCGGCCTGAGCGTCTCGCCGGGCCGCAGCATCAGCGCCGAGAAGCCGAGCACCGGCAGGCATTCGTCGCCGGTTTCCGGATTGATGTAGGCCAGTTGCACCGCCTCGCCGGTATTGGTGACGGCGGCGAAGGATTCCAGCGCCGCGCGCACCTCCTTCCACGGAAAGCGCTTGAGCGGATAGATGCCGCGGCTGGCGCCCAGCGAGCGGTAGGGCATGAGCCCGGAGCGGCGGTACAGCGTCTGCGAAGCGTCCGGCTGGTTGCGCGCGACCTGCGCCCGGCCGTCGACGCAATACGACGCCTCCAGCGCGAACACCGTCGGCAGGTCGAGCGCGTCGAGCCAGATCACCGGTCCGGTGCCTTCATGGCCATGCTCGTGCCACAGCCGCGAGGGCGTCAGGATCAGGTCGCCCGGCTCCATCGGCATCTTCTCGCCTTCGACCACGGTGAAGCCGCCGGCGCCCTCGACCACGAAACGCACCGCGCTCGGGGTGTGCTTGTGATTGGGCGCGGTCTCGCGCGGCAGGATCAGCTGCAGGCCGATGTAGATCGAGGGCGTCGCCTGCATGTTCTCGAGGCCGAGGCCGGGATTAGCCAGCACCAGCACGCGGCGTTCGGCCTTCTCGATCGGCGTCAGTTCGCCCGCTTCCAGGAGGCGCGGCCGCACGTCGGCATAGCGCCACAGCACCGGACGGGTGCGGCGCGTCGGAATGTCGTGGGGCAGCGCCGCGCGCAGGCTCGGCCACAGCGGCACGAGGTTGTGAGCGGTCAGTCCCTGGCGATAGGACAGCGGCAGGTCTTCCAGTCTTCCCAGTTCGCTCATGATCTTCTCCGGTCAAGCGCGCGGCGTGAAAACGGCTTTCCCGCGGGCCATCAGGCGGCAACCTCGGTCAGGCCGTTGCCGCCGTAAAGCCAGGCCAGGCCATCGTAGAACTGCTGCTGCGTCTTGGCACCCATGATCGAGTTGCGGATCAGCCGCTCGACGCCCTCGGCATGATAGAGATGCCTGCCGATCATGCGCGACGACAGCACGACGCGATAGGCTCGTACGATGCGGGCCTTCTGATAGGCAGCGAAAGCTTTCGCGAAATCGCCGCCATGCACCTCGAGCTGGTGGGCGAGCATGACCGAATCCTCCATCGCCATGCAGGCCCCTTGCGCGAAATACTGATGGGTCGGATGCGCGGCATCGCCAAGCAGCACGACGCGGCCGTCGATCCAGTTTTCGATCGGCTCGCGGTCGCCGAGCACCCAGCGCCGCCAGCTTTTCGGCACCTCGAGCAGCTTGCGCGCCCGCGGCACGATATGGCCGAAACGCTCCAGCACCTCCTCGCGCGTGCCCGGCTCGTTGGTGCCGACATTGGAGATGTCGGTGACGAAGGTGGCGACCAAGTTGAACGTCTTCCAGCCCTGCAGCGGATAATGCACCATGTGGCACTTCGGGCCGGCCCACAGCGTCGCCGCGTTCCAACGCAGGTCCTCCGGCATCTCGTCGATACCGAGCACGGCGCGATAGGCGACATGGCCGGACAGCTTCAGTTCGTCGCCCCCGGTGAGCTGCTCGCGGATCTTCGAGCGCACGCCGTCGGCGCCGATCACGGCATCGCCCTCGAACACGTCGCCCTTCTCGGTGATCACCCTGGCGCCACTGGCGCTGGTCTCGTAGCGGACCGCGCGCTGGCGCGTGATCAGGGTGACGTCGGCGTTGGCGCGGCAGGCATCGAGGAACACGCCGTGCAGGTCGGCGCGATGGATCACCGCGTAAGGGTTGCCGAAGCGGGCGCGGAACGGCTCGTTGACGTCGATGTGCGCGACCTCGTCGCCGGTCAGGCCGTCCATCATGATCAGTTTGTCGATGTACACGGCCTTGGCGCGGCAGCTGTCGCCGACGCCGAGATAGTCCATGGCATGAAACGCGTTGGGGCCGATCTGGATGCCGGCGCCGACTTCGCCGAACTGCTCGGACTGCTCCAGCACCGTGACCTGGAAGCCCTTGCCGGCGAGCCCCATCGCCGCCGACAGGCCGCCGATGCCGCCGCCGGCGATGACAATCTTCTGGCGGGCCTTGCCCATGCGCTTCTCCCGGGTAACGCTTTTTTTGATTTGCGAGTTGGAGGCAGCGTAAGCTGATATGAAGTATACTGTCAATCAGCGGACTGACGAATTTGTCCTGCACTATCCTGCCGTGCGCACCAGGCATGCCATGACGCACCGCATCACGGCGCGTTGGCCGGCGTCCCAAACACGCCGTCATTGCCGGGCCTGACCCGGCAATCCAGCTGCTGGCTGGCAGCTCATCCACTCGGAGGGAGCGGGAACAGCCCAGCCCGAACGCTCGGGGCCTGCGCGGCCCGAACGCCTGAAAATTTCAGGCAGCTGCAATGCGTTACGGAGGAGACTGGAGATGGTGGGCGCACAAGGGCTCGAACCTTGGACCCGCTGATTAAGAGTCAGCTGCTCTACCAACTGAGCTATGCGCCCGGCGCCTTCGTCCGGAAAAATCCAACAAGGCCGGGCTCGTTTAGCAAAGCGAGGATGGACTGTCCAGCGAAGCGATAGCCGCGAAGCCACGATTTTCCGGATATTCCGGCGGGGCCTGCAAAAAAACGGCCGCCGGAGGGGTCCGGCGGCCGTTTCAGCGGACATCGACGCAAGGCCAGGCCGAAAAGCCGGCCTTGGAGCGGCCTGGCGGGCTCTCAGAGCCGGTCCGAGCCCGGGCGCGGACCGCCGCGGTCGTCATCACGGTCGCGGTCACGGTCCCGCCAGTGCATGCGGCCATGGCCCCAGCGTCCGTCATGTCCCATGCGCGTGAGCGCGGTGAGGCGGCGCTTCTGGCCGTCGTCGAGGGTCTTGTAGAGCGGATCGGCGGCATCGGCGATGCGCTTGAGGCCGGTCGCGGTCTCGGTCATGGCCTCGGCGCGCAACCGCAGCCGCGCGATCGGATCGTCGGTGCCGGTCTGCTCGCGCATGGCGTTGGCGCGCAGCGCGCGCTGCTTGGCGAAGTCGCGCACCGCGGCCTCGATCGGCGGCCACAGCTTGTCCTGCTCGGCATTGAGCTTGAGACCTGCCTTGACCGCGGCGAGCCGCGCATCGGTGAAGGCCGCGAAGTCCTCGGCGCTCATGCGGCCGGAGCCCATGCCCCGCCCCATGCCCGGTCCCATGCGCATGTGATCGCCGCGGTCCATATAATCGACGCGCTGCAGCCACGGTTGAGCATAGACGGCGGCCGAGCCGAGAAGGGTCAGGGCGGCGGCGCCAGCAATAACGGATTTCAACATTGGAAGCTCCCTGGCGGATGGATGATGCCGCCATGAAGCCTCCGCGCGCGCGGTTTCTTCAAGTTAATTGTTGGACAGGATTACGCGGCCGTAAGGTTGGCCGCGCGAAGCCTTTGCAGGAAGCCTGCCTACAACATCCCCATCACACGCGGCAGCCATAGCGACAGTTCCGGCAAGTAGGTGACGAGGACCAGGAACACCAGCATCGTCAGCAGCCACGGCCACACCGCGACGGTGAGTTCGGTGATGCCCATCTTGGCGATGCCGGAGGCGACGTAGAGATTGAGTCCGACCGGCGGATGGCACATGCCGACTTCCATGTTCACCACGATCAGGATGCCGAAATGCACCGGATCGATGCCGAGCTTGACCGCGACCGGAAACAGGATCGGCGCCATGATCAGCACGATCGACGACGGCTCCATCACGTTGCCTGCCAAGAGCAGCAGCACGTTGACGAACAGCAGGAACACGATCCAGCTCACGCCGGTGCCGGTGATCCAGCCCGCCATCGCCTGCGGAATGTTCTCATGCGTCATCAGGAACGAGAACAGCACCGCGTTGGTGATGATGTAGAGCAGCATCGCGCTCATGTTGGCCGACGACAGCAGCACGCGCGGCACGTCGGCGAGCTTCATGTCCTTGTAGACGTACACGGCAATGAAGAAGGCGTAGACCGCGCTCATGGCGGCGGCTTCGGTCGGCGTGAAAGCGCCGGTATAGATGCCGCCGATGACGATCACGATCAGCAGCAGCCCCCAGAAACTCTTGCGCATGGCGTAGAAGCGCTGGCTCCAGCTCGCCCTGGGCATGCGCGGATAGTCGTTCTTCCAGGCCCGGTACCAGGTGGTCAGGCCGAGCATGCTGGCGAGCATCAGGCCGGGAATGACGCCGGCCATGAACAGCTGGCCGACCGAGGCGGAGAATACGCGCTCGCCGGTCGGGCCTTCCACCGACATGCCGCTGGTCGCCACCGCGTACATCACCATGACGATCGATGGCGGGATCAGGATGCCGAGCGCGCCCGAGGTGGTGACGACGCCGGCGCCGAAACGGTTGGGGAAGCCCTGTCTCACCATGGCCGGCATGATGATCGAGCCGATCGCGACCACGGTGGCTGGCGACGAGCCGGACACAGCGGCAAACAGCGCGCAGGCCATGACGCCGGCGAGCCCGAGGCCGCCGTGCCAGTGCCCGACCATCGAGGTGGCGAAGTTGATCATGCGCCGCGCGACGCCGCCATGGGTCAGGAAGTTCCCGGCCAGGATGAAGAACGGGATCGCCATGATCTCGAACTTCTCGATGCCGGTGAACAGTTTCAGCGCCACCGAATCCAGCGGCACGGTGGTGAGCGTGAACAGGAAGGTCAGCACGGTCAGGCCGAGCGCGATCGAGATCGGCATGCCGGTGAGCATCAGCGCGATCAGCAGCGCGAAGATCAGCGCCACGCGCAGGCCGCCCGGCATCGGCAGCAGACCGTATTTGCCGCCAAGGCAGATCAGCAGCAGCACGATAGGCACCGCGATGATCAGCAGACCGTAGCGGGCCGAAGTACCGTGCGGATGCTTGGAATCGACGGTCGCGGCGGTGGTCATCGGACGGCTCCCGTGTTGCGTGCATCGGCGGCGACGGCCCCAGGAATGAGCGGAGTCTCATCCTCCAGACCTTCGACATGACCATGATCGTGATGGGGCAGATTTCCGGTCTGCGCGAAACTCCACGCCACCTGCAGGAAGCGGAAGCACATCAGATAGGAGCCGCACGGCACCGCCAGATAAACGATCCACATCGGCATCTCGAGGTCGGCCGAGACCTGTTCGGTATGGCCGATGTGCCACACGAAGCTCGCGCCCAGCGTACCGACGATCGCCGTGAACAGCGCGCCGGCCAGGAGGCCGAACAGCACCACGTAATGCTTGGAAGAGCTGTTGAGGCGGGTGATCGCGACATCGACGCCGACATGGATGCCGGTGCGCACGCCGTAGGCGGCGCCGAATTTCGCCATCCACACGAACATGTAGATGCACAGTTCCTGCGCCCAGGTCAGGTTGATGTTGCGCAGAAATCCGAACACCGAACGGCCGGCATGGAACAGCCAATCCTGCCCCATCTCCCTGCCCCATTGCGCCAGCGCAATCGCTCCGCTCATGCTGTAGCGATGCGTCACCGCCACGAAAATGATCAGCGTGGCCGCTCCCATCAGAAATCCGATCAGGATTTCCTCCAGTCGGCCGAGGATCCGGTCAAACATGGCTCACCTCCCCGCGCACAGGACGTCTTGATCCGGCAGTCTACGACGTCAGATAAACGAGCGGCCCCTTGAAGGGGCCGCTCGCCATGAGTGCCGCCGCTCAGTTGGTGACGGCGGTCGCTTTGTAGATGGTGTCGATCAGCTCCTTGCCGACGCGGCTCGCCATTTCCTTGTGCACCGACTTGGCGGCATCGAGCCAGGCTTTCCGCTCGGCGGCGGTCGGGGTGTAGAAGTCGGTCTTGCCGGATTTCTTCATCGCCGCCAACGCGTCGTCGTTTTCCTTCTGCGCGATATCGTTGGCGTACACGGTGGCCTCGGCCATGGCCTTTTCGAGACCGGTGCGCACATCGGCCGGCAGGCCGTCCCAGAATTTCTTGTTCACGATCACCGCGTAGCCGAGATAGCCGTGATTGGTGAGCGTCGCGTTTTTCTGCACCTCGTGCATCTTCTGCGTGAACATGTTCGAGGGCGGATTTTCAGTGCCGTCGACCACGCCGGTCTGCAGCGCCTGATAGACCTCCGAGAACGCCATCACCTGCGGCACGGCGCCGAACGCCTTCATCTGTGCCTCCAGCACCTTGGACGACTGGATGCGCATCTTGAGGCCGAGCATGTCGTCGGGGGTCTTCAGCGGCCTGTTGGCCGACATGATCTTGAAGCCGTTGTCCCAATAGGCCAGGCCGGTGATGCCCTTGGGTTGGAGCTTGGCGAGCAGATCCTTGCCGATCTGGCCCTGGGTGATCTTGTGCAGCGCCGCCTTGTCCGGGAAGATGAACGGCAGGTCGAACACTTCGAATTCCTTGGCCCCGAGCGGACCGAACTTGGCCAGCGAGGGCGCCAGCATCTGTACCGCGCCGAGCTGCAGCGCCTCGACCTCTTCCTTGTCCTTGTAGAGCTGCGAGTTGGGATAGACCTCGATCTTGACCTTGCCTGCGGTGTATTTCTCGCCGAGTTCCCTGAACCGCTCGGCGCCCTTGCCCTTGGGCGTGTCAGGCGCGACGACGTGGCTGAACTTGATGACAATGGGCTGCTGCGCCAGAGCCTGCCCGGCCATGGCCAGGGTCGCCGCGAAGGCGAGAGCAAAAACAGTCTTCTGCATGGAATTCCTCCAGGGAAACGTTACGTGTTGGCTGCACTCCTCCATGCCCGATTTGTCGCGAGCACAGCAGGCATTGATATACCGCTCCAGGCGAGGCGTAATTACGACGTTGGTCGCGATACTGCTCTGCAGCCCTGGAGCGTTCAAGGGCTTTACTTTTTTATTTTCATTGGCTTAGGGCGCCCCAATTGATGCGCCGCAAAAAAAGAGGCGGGCCTCCGCGGATGGGAAGACCGCCTCTTCGATTCCGGCCTTCCGGCCGCCGTCACGGCGCGACCATCGCCTCCGGCTTGCCGCGCTGGCGCTTGACCATCAGCTTGTTGAGGGCCCCGAGATAGGCCTTGGCCGACGCCACCAGCGTATCGGGGTCGGCACCGCGCGCGGTCACCGCCTTGCCGTTCTCCGACAATCGCACCGAAACCTCGGCCTGGGCATCGGTGCCCTCGGTGACGGCATGAACCTGATACAATTCCAGCGTCGCCTCATGCGGAATCATGGCCTTGATGCAGTTGAAGGTGGCATCGACCGGGCCGTTGCCCTCGCACTCCTCGATCATCACCGCGCCGTCGACGGCGAGCTTCATGGTCGCGCGCTGCGGCCCGTGCGTGCCGGCGATCACGGTGAGCGACACCAGTTTCATGCGGTCCTGGGCGGTGGCGATCTCCTCGTCGACCAGCGCCTCGATGTCCTCGTCGTAGACGTGCTTCTTGCGGTCGGCCAGCGCCTTGAAGCGCGTGAAGGCGTCCTCGAGCTGGTTGCCGGCCAGCTTGTAGCCCAGATCCTCCAGCTTGTGGATGAAGGCGTGGCGCCCGGAATGCTTGCCCATCACCAGCGAGGTCTGCTTCACGCCGACGCTCTCCGGCGTCATGATCTCGTAGGTCTGCGCGTTCTTGAGCATGCCGTCCTGGTGGATGCCGCTCTCGTGCGCGAACGCGTTGCGGCCGACGATCGCCTTGTTGTACTGCACCGGAAACGAGGTCGCCGCCGACACCAGCTTGGAGGCGCGCGTCAGCATGGTGGCGTCGACGCCGTTCCAGAACGGCAGCTTGTCGTTGCGCACGCGCATCGCCATCACCACCTCCTCGAGCGCGGTGTTGCCGGCGCGCTCGCCGATGCCGTTGATGGTGCATTCGATCTGCCGCGCGCCGGCGCGCACGCCGGCCAGTGAGTTGGCCACCGCCATGCCGAGGTCGTCATGGCAGTGCACGGAGAACCGCGCCTTGTCCGAGTTGGGCACGCGCTCGCGCACGGTCCTGAACAACTCGAAATATTCCTCCGGCACGGAGTAGCCCACGGTGTCGGGGATGTTGATGGTGGTGGCGCCGGCCTTGATCGCGGCCTCGACGCAGCGGCACAGGAAATCCATCTCGGTGCGCGTGCCGTCCTCCGACGACCACTCGACGTCGTCGGTGTAGTTGCGCGCGCGCGTCACCTGCGCGATCACCATCTCGTAGACCTTGGCCGGCTCCATCTGCAGCTTCCACTTCATGTGGACCGGAGAGGTCGAGATGAAGGTGTGGATGCGGCCGCGCCGGGCCGGCTTGATGGCCTCGCCGCAGCGGTCGATGTCCTTCTGCCCGGCGCGGGCGAGCCCGCAGATCACCGAATTCTTGGCGCGGGTGGCGATCTCGTGGACGGCGGCGAAGTCGCCTTCCGAGGCGATCGGGAAGCCGGCCTCGATGACATCGACGCCCATGTCGTCGAGCAGTTCCGCGACCTCCAGCTTCTCGTCATGGGTCATGGTGGCGCCCGGCGACTGCTCGCCGTCGCGCAAGGTGGTGTCGAAGATGATGACGCGGTCCTTGTCGGCGCGGACATCATTGGCGCGGGCATCATTGGCGCGGGCATTGTCGGATCGAACGGTGGTCATGAAAGCTTCCTTTGCTCTGGATCGCCCCGGCCTGTGAGTGAGGTTCGGCGGGCGTGTCGGGTCATGGGTTCCAGCCAGTCCCCTGAGCGCCCAGGCGCGAACCGCCCAGCCGGCCCTCAGGGGCTGCTAAGAAGCAGAAGCCCGTCCAGAATGAGGGCAGCCGGGATCGCGGCCGTGGCGGCCGGTCCCCTGATCGCGCGCTCAACGCTGCGAATCATCGTGCACATCCCTCAAGTTAACCCACATCCTCGACAAAAACCGTTGACGGTTCGTTGCCGAGGGCGAGCACTGGTCCGCGTTCTAGCCGACTTTGACCCGGCCCGGCAAGGGTGGGGCTCCGGCAAAAAAGGGCAGTAGCCCTGCCCCAATACCTCAAGCCCCGCCGCGCTTGCCTCGCGTGCTCTTGCCTCGCGTCATCTTGCCCTGCTCCTTGCCTTCCGCCTCCAGCGCGCGGCGCACATCGGCGAATTCCTTGAGCGACACCTTGTCGACGCGCGGATAGGCCAGCTGGAGCTTTTCCATGGCCTCGACGATGGCGGTGCCGATCACCACGCGGGCGAACCATTTGCGGTCGGCCGGCACCACGAACCATGGCGCGTCGGGCTGCGTGGTGTGGCGCACCATGTCCTGATAGGCCGCCATGTATTTGTCCCACAGCCTGCGCTCGGCGACGTCGCCCATCGAGAACTTCCAGCGCTTGCCCGGCTCCTCCAGCCGGTCGAGAAAGCGCTGGCGCTGCTCCTCCCTCGACACGTTGAGGAAGAACTTGAGGATCACCGTGCCGTTGCGGGCGAGATAGCGCTCGAACGCGCGGATGTCCTCGAAGCGCTCGCGCCAGATGTCCCTGGTGACGAGTTTCGGCGGCAGGCGCTGGCGGTCGAGATATTCGGAATGCACGCGCACCACCAGCACTTCCTCGTAGTGCGAACGGTTGAAGATGCCGATACGGCCGCGCTCGGGCAGGCATATGGCATGACGCCACATGAAATCGTGGTCGAGTTCCTGTGCGGTCGGCGCCTTGAACGAGAACACCTGGCAGCCTTGCGGATTGACGCCGGACATGACGTGGGCGATGGCGCTGTCCTTGCCGGCCGCGTCCATCGCCTGAAAGATCAGCAGCAGCGACCAGCGGTCCTGAGCATACAGCTTCTCCTGCAACTGGCTAATGCGAAGACGGTTGGCCTCGATCAGCTCCTTTGCGGTGTCCTTGTCGAGGCCGCCGGTCTGGTCGGTGGCGTGATGCTTGAGCCGGAAATGCTCGGGATCGTCGATCCGGAACGGCGCCACGAATGCCCTGAACTGCTTGTCGCGCTCGCCGCTGCCGTGCTTGCCGGTGCTCATCGCCAGACCTGCCATGCCTGCTGTCACGTAAAAAAGCTACACGCCCAGCCGGCGCCACGCCAGCAGGGAGCGCGCTCACAGGTTCCTGATCAGGCCCCAATCCATCAACAGCCGGTTGAAGCGGCGGGCTTCGGTGCCGGCCCTGCAGGCATAGAACAGGCCATTGCAGCGGAGCATGATCTTCTTCTGCTCGGCGAACGAGGCATCGAGCGGCAGGCCGGCGGCCTCCTGCACGACGAGCGGCAGATAGGGCGCGTCCAGCGCCGGCAGCGCCGAGGCGAGATTTTCCGGCCAGTAATTGATGCCGTCGATGGCGTAATAGGTCGTGTAATAGCGCGGATCGTAAGTCATGACGCGCCGCGCCAGCATGCCCGGCGCGAGCTTCGGCTCGATGATCCTGTGCGAGATCGCCGGCTGGTGGTCGCCAAACCGCACCAGGAGGAAGCGGTCGTCCGGGTAGGATTCCTTGAGCCGCGCGAGGAAGGCGCGATAGTCCCGCGCCGTCATGGTCTGGCGGCGGATGTATTCGTCGACCTCGCCGCCGTTGCCGGGTGGCTGCCAGCCCGGCGTCAGGTCCGGGCGGTAAACGCTGGTCCACGGGAAATGATTGGCGGTGAGATAGACGAACACGAACAGCGGCCGCGCCGCCTCGCGCTCGCGCGCGATCAGTTTCAGCGCCTGGTCGAAGTAGAAGCTGTCGGGCTGCATGTCCTGGGCGACGCCCATGTCCGCCATGTCGATGAAGCCGTCGACGCCGGCGCCATGCTGGAAGCTGCGCGCCGAGAGGAAATTGCCATAGGTCGGATAGAGCGAGAAGGTCTTGTAGCCGCAGCGCCGCAGCGCCTGCGGCAGCCCGCGCGTGATGTTGCCGGCCGCGATCCGCGTCACGTAGAACCGCAGCTTGCCGAACGAGCGCGCCGACAGCCCCGTCAGCACGTTGAACTCGGTGTACCAGGTCGGCCCGCCGGTGGCCTCGGCGATAAAGCCGCGCTGCCGGCCGTCGGCCGACCTGAAATAGTCGCGATAGCCCGGCGGCACCCTGACGCCGGGCGCGGCGGTGATGTCGAAGCTCGATTCGTCGAGCACCATGACGATGTGCGGCGGCTTCTCGGCGCGGCACGGTTCCGCCGCATTGGGAGCGCCGGCCGCCTTCGCCCCGCCCGGCGCGGTATCCGCCTCGATCCAGCCCGCCGCCATCAGGTGCGACACCGACAGCGCGCCCGAGCGCGCCAGGTTGGAGATGTGGTTGACGCCCTGGAACGGCTCCCACGGCTGCTCCGGCACGGCGAACGACAGCCCGGCGATCACCATCAGGCTTGCCGCCAGCCCGGCGAGCGCGTTGCGGCGGCGGACGCGGAACGGATCGTACCGCCACATCAGCCACGCCAGCGGGACCGCGGCGGCAACCGCGACGGCAAAGGTCCCGCGCAGGCTGGGCACCACGGAGAACAGGAACGACAGCGTGTCGCGGTCGATGATGAGGAAGTCGAGGAAGGTCAGCGTCAGTTGCAGGATGCCGAACTTGAACTGCGACAGCGACACCAGCACGAACAGCAAGGCGAACGCGATCAGCGCCGCGATGCCCGGCCGCCGCAGCACGACGAGCAGCGCGCAGTTGACGAACGCCCACACCAGCAGCGTCAGGGTGATGGCGAACGGCCCGTATTCCGGCGCCAGCAGCACGGTCAGCGCGGCAAGATGCAGGCCGGCGATCAGCATGAAACCGTCGCGGCGCCCGGACGAGGCGGGCCACCGCGCCGGCGACGATGACGGCGATGGCGCACCCGGCACCGTCATGGCTCACAACCCCTTGATCAGGCCGGCGTCGATCAGCAGCCGGTTGAAGCGCCGCGCCTCGGCGCCGCCGTTGCAGGCATAGAACAGCCCGTTGCAGCGGAGCATGATATTCTTCTGCTCGGCGAACGAGGGATCGAGCGGCAGCCCGGCCAGCTCCTGCACGATCAGCGGCAGATAGGCCGCCTCGATGGTGGCCATCGCGGTCGGCGTCGCGGCCGGCTTATAGTTCACCGCGTCGATGGCGTAATAGGTGCTGTAATAGCGCGGGTCGAACGCCATCAGCCGCTGCGAGACGCCCTCCTCGCTCAGGCCCGGCTCGATGATGGTGGGCGAGAACTCCGGCTGGTGGTCGCCGAAGCGCACGATCAGGAACGGCTCGCCGGGATACTGCTTTTTGAGGCGGCCGAGAAAATCGCGATAGTCGCGCGCGCTCATGGCCTGGCGGCGCAGATATTCATCGATCTTGGGCAGGTTGCCGGGATCGCGCCAGCCCGGCGTCAGGTCGGGCCGCAGCCGGGTGTTCCACGGGAAATGGTTGGCGGCGAGATAGACAAACACGAACATCGGCTGGCCGGCCGCCGTTGCCTGCCCCCGCTCCTGATCGAACAGCCTGAGCGCGGCGTCGTAGTAGAAGCGATCCGGCTCAAGCACCTTGGCGCCGAGCGCGCGGGCGTCGAAGAACTTCTCGATGCCGGTGGAGTGCTGGAAGCTGCGCGCGCTCATGAACGCGCCGTAGGCCGGATAGAGCGACAGCGTGTGGTAGCCGCAGCGTCGCAGCGCATGAGGCAGGCCACGCTCGACGCGCCCGGCCGCGATGCGGGTAACGAAATAGGCGAAGCGCCCGAACGAGCGCGACGACAGCCCGGCGAGCACATTGTATTCGGTCAGCCAGCTCGGCCCGCCATTGCCCTCGACGATGAAGGTGCGCGCCTTGCCGTCGAACGACAGGAAATGGCTGCCATAGCCCGGCGGCACCTTGATGCCCGGCGCCGAGCGGATGTCGTAGCTCGATTCGTCATGGACCAGGATGATGTGCGGCCGGCGACCGGCGACCTGGCAGGAATCCTCAAGCGGCGTCTTGAGCTGGCTCGACACCACGGCGTCGGATTCCATGAAGCCGTAATGCATGTAGTCCGACACCGCGTTGACGCCGGAACGGGCGAACTTCGAAACGAAGCCGTCGCGGTAGAAGCCCTGCCACGGCTCGTTCGGCCAGACCACGGCGTAGCCGATCAGGGCGGCGAACGATGCCGCGCCGAACCCGGCCGCGACGGCGCGGCGGAAGCGGAACGGGTCGATGCGCCATAGCAGCATGGCGAGCGGCACCCCGGCCAGCACCACCGCCAGCGCCACGCCCTTCAGCCCCGGGAAGATCGTGAACAGGAACGCGACGGTATCCTGGTCGATCACCATCAGGTCGACGAAGTTGGCGGTCATCTGCACGATGTCGTGCTTGAGCCGCGACAGCAGCACCAGCAGCACCACCAGCGCCAGCGTCAGCGCGCCGGACAGCGCCGGGCGGCGTAGCCACGCGAGCCAGAAGAAATTGAGCACCGCCCAGGTGAGCAGGAAGCCGGCGCGCGAAACGGCGTCGGCCTCGGTCGTCCACATCAGCCCCAGCGCGGCAAGATGGGGCAGCGCCACCGCGGCGATGCGCAGCGCGCCAAGGACGCCGATACCGCCGGTAACGGCAGTGGGGGAGCGGAGGGATTGGGGCGAAGGCGCCATGGCCTTGACGCAACTTTAAAAAACCGGCGCTTGCTCCCAAGGCCTCGGGCGAAAAGCGAGAGGCCTCCGACACCCATGCGTCCGGAGGCCGCATGCGGGTGTCACATAGATGTAATGGAAGCGTCTAACGGCTGCAATGTGGCTATGGCAGCGGCGCGGGAATTTTCTGGCGCGAGAGCAGGCGACGAACGGACGGCGCCAACCTCTCCCCGTCATGCGCGGGCAACCGGGTCTCGCCCGCGGCGAGCCGGCTGTAAACTTGATCCGCGCAGACCCTCCATCCGTCATGCGCGGGCTTGACCCGCGCATCCAGCTTGAACTGAAAAAGATGGATGCGCGGGTCAAGCCCGGCCATGACGACGGGAAAGGCCCGTTCAGTTCTTCGACTTGTCCACCAGCGCCTTGGCCTTGATCCACGGCATCATGTCGCGCAACTTGGCGCCGACCTCCTCGATCGGGTGCTGGGCGAGCCGCGCGCGGGTGGCCTTGAACGAGGTCTGGTTGACCTTGTTCTCCAGCATCCAGTCGCGAGTGAACTTGCCCGACTGGATGTCGTTGAGCACGCGCTTCATCTCGGCCTTGGTGTCGGGAGTGATGATGCGCGGTCCGGTGACGTACTCGCCGTATTCGGCGGTGTTGGAGATCGAGTAGTTCATGTTGGCGATGCCGCCCTCATAAATGAGGTCGACGATCAGCTTCACCTCGTGCAGGCACTCGAAATAGGCCATCTCCGGCGCGTAGCCGGCTTCCACCAGCGTCTCGAAGCCGCCCTTGATCAGCTCGACGAGGCCGCCGCACAGCACCACCTGCTCGCCGAACAGGTCGGTCTCGCACTCTTCCTTGAACGTCGTCTCGATGATGCCGGCGCGGCCGCCGCCGTTGGCCGAGGCGTAGGACAGGCCGAGGTCGAGCGCGTTGCCGGTGGCGTCCTGATGCACCGCGATCAGCGTCGGCACGCCGCCGCCGCGCTGGTATTCCGAGCGCACGGTATGGCCGGGGCCCTTGGGCGCCACCATCAGCACGTCGAGGTCCTTGCGCGGCTCGATCAGGTTGAAGTGGACGTTGAGGCCGTGCGCGAACAGGAGCGCCGCGCCCTGCTTCATGTTGGCGGCGAGTTCGTCGCGGTAGATGTCGGCCTGCAGCTCGTCGGGGGTGAGCATCATCACCACGTCGGCCCACTTGGCGGCCTCGGTCGGGGTCATGCACTTGAAGCCGGCGCCTTCCGCCTTGGCGCGGGTGGACGAACCGGCCTTGAGCGCGATCGCCACATCCTTGACGCCGGAGTCGCGCAGGTTCTGCGCATGGGCGTGGCCCTGGCTGCCGTAGCCGACGATGGCAACCTTCTTGCCCTTGATCAGATTGATGTCGGCGTCACGATCGTAATAAACACGCATGGTCTGTCCCCGTTGTGCGGCATCGGCTGCCGCCTGCCCCCGTTGATCCCGGCCCCGCCCACCCGCTCATCCGGGTGGGCCCGCGGGGTCGCTTGAAATTGTCCGCCGTGCTTCTAGAGCATTTTCCGGCCAAGTGGAAACCGGCTGGCGGCAAGAAAATGCCGATCGGCGCCGCCTAGCCCTCCGTCAGCACCGGGTAGAGCGAGGCGACCAGCGCCAGCGCCATGCCCCAGTTGAAAATCCGCACCGCCCGCGCCGAGGCGAGCCACGGCCGCAGCACCGTGCCGAACAGCACCCAGGTGGTGGCCGAGCACATCCCGACCACCGCCAGCAGCGAAACCTGCAGCGCGATGTTCCACGGATAGATCGCGATCGCCGCATAGGCCGTGGTGGCGCCGATGGCGACGATCCAGCCCTTGACGTTGACCCACTGGAACAGCGCGGCGCCGAAGAACGTCATCGGCCGCCCGGCCGTCTCGCCGCCGCCGCCGCTGTCCGGCTCCGCGTGCGCGATCTGCCAGGCCAGCCACGCCAGATAGGCGGCGCCGGCGTATTTGAGCAGCGTGTAGAGCCATGGATAGGCCTTGAACACCACGCCCAGCCCCAGTCCGACCAGCCCTTGCAGGAAGGCGAAGCCGATCGCGACGCCGAGGATGTGCGGCATGGTGCGGCGCAGGCCGAAATTGACCCCCGAGGTCATCAGCATGGCGTTGTTCGGCCCCGGCGTGAACAGCGCCGCCACGGCGAACATCATGAAGGCGACGAAAAGCTGCTGCTGCATCGGGCCGGCGTCACATGCCTTCGGGTCCGCGCGAGATGGCGGCGACGCCGGTGCACGACACCTCGACGAGGCCAAGCGGCAGCATCAGCTCGACGAACTGGTCGATCTTGTCGCTGTCGCCGGTCAGCTCGAACACGAAGCTCTCGACGGTGGCGTCGATGACGCGCGCCCGGAAGGCGTCGGCCAGCCGCAGCGCCTCGACGCGGTGATCGCCGGTGCCGCGCACCTTGACCATCGCCAGTTCGCGCTCGATCGAGCGCCCCACCAGCGTCATGTCGACGACGCGATGCACCGGCACCAGGCGGTCGAGCTGGTTCTTGATCTGCTGGATCACCATCGGCGTGCCGGTGGTGACGATGGTGATGCGCGACAGGTGCTTGGCGTGCTCTGTCTCCGACACCGTCAGGCTTTCGATATTGTAGCCGCGTCCCGCGAACAGGCCGATGACGCGCGCCAGCACGCCCGGCTCGTTGTCGACCAGCACGGAAAGCGTGTGCCGTTCGATGGGATCGTGGCGATCCTCGATGAAATAGGCGGAAGCCGGCTGTTCCATGTCTTTCTCCTTCTCGCCCATCACACCAGCGCCTTGCCGCCGGCGAACGCCGCCGCGGTGGCCTCGTCATTGGCCTCGGCCGGCAGCAGCATCTCGTTATGCGCCTTGCCCGACGGGATCATCGGGAAGCAGTTCTCGAGGTTGGCGACGCGGCAATCGAAGATCACCGGCTTCTTCACCCGGATCATTTCCTCGATGGCGCCATCGAGTTCGGCGGGCTTGCTCGCGCGGATGCCGGCGCCGCCATAAGCCTCGGCGAGCTTGACGAAGTCCGGCAGCGCCTCGGTGTAGGAATGCGCCAGCCGGTTGCCGTGCAGCAGCTGCTGCCACTGCCGCACCATGCCCATGTACTGGTTGTTGAGGATGAAGATCTTGATCGGCAGTTCGTGCTGCACGGCGGTCGAGATCTCCTGGATCGTCATCAGCACCGAGGCATCGCCCGCGATGTCGACGACCAGGCTGTCGCGGTGCGCCACCTGCACGCCGATCGCCGCCGGCAGGCCGTAGCCCATGGTGCCGAGGCCGCCGGAGGTCATCCAGCGGTTGGGCTCGTCGAAGCCGTAGAACTGCGCCGCCCACATCTGGTGCTGGCCGACCTCGGTGGTGATGTAGGTGTCGCGGCCGCGCGTCAGCTCGTAAAGCCGCTGGATGGCGTATTGCGGCATGATGACATCTTTGTTCTGCCTGTAGGCCAGCGAGTTGCGCGCCCGCCATTGCGCGATCTGGCTCCACCACGACTTGATGGCGGGCCTGGCCTGTTGCGCCTTGAACGCCGCGATGAGGTCGGCGAGCACGTTGCCGACATCGCCGACGATCGGCACGTCGACGCGGATGTTCTTGTTGATCGACGACGGGTCGATGTCGATGTGGATCTTCTTGGAGCCGGGCGAGAACGCATCGGTGCGGCCGGTGATGCGGTCGTCGAAGCGCGCGCCGATGCACAGCATGACGTCGCAGTCGTGCATCGCCATGTTGGCTTCATAGGTGCCGTGCATGCCAAGCATGCCGAGCCAGTTGGCGCCCGAGGCCGGATAGGCGCCGAGCCCCATCAGCGTCGAGGTGATGGGAAAGCCGGTCAGCTCGACCAGATCGCGCAGAAGCTGGCAAGCCTCGCGGCCCGAATTGACGACGCCGCCGCCGGAATAGATCACCGGCCGCTTGGCGTTCGCCATCAACTCGACCGCCTTGCGGATCGAGGCCGCGTCGCCCTTGACGCGGGGATTGTAGGAAACGTGCTTGTCGCTCGGGCGCGGCGGCGTGTAGGTGCCGGTGGCGAACTGCACGTCCTTGGGGATGTCGACCACCACCGGGCCGGGGCGGCCGGAGCTGGCGACGTAGAACGCCTCGTGCAGCACGCGCGGCAGATCCTCGATGCGCTTGACCAGCCAGTTGTGCTTGGTGCAGGGCCGGGTGATGCCGACGGTGTCGCATTCCTGGAACGCGTCGTTGCCGATCAGGTGGGTCGGCACCTGGCCGGTGATGCACACCACGGGAATCGAATCCATCAGCGCGTCGGTGAGCGGCGTCACCATGTTGGTGGCGCCGGGGCCGGAGGTGACCAGCGCCACGCCGGGCTTGCCGGTGGAGCGCGCATAGCCTTCGGCGGCATGGCCGGCGCCCTGCTCGTGGCGGACCAGGATGTGCTCGACATCGCTCTGCTGGTAGAGTTCGTCATAGATCGGCAGCACGGCGCCGCCGGGATAGCCGAACAGATGCTTGACGCCATGATCGACCAGCGCGCGCACCACCATGGCCGCGCCGGTCATCTGCTCGCCATTCCCGCTCTCAGGATCCTTGCTCATCAGCTACTCTCCAGCTCTGGCCTCTCGGGGCCGCCGATCGTCGTTGTCTGGGAAAACAGGCAGCGCCATATTTCCTGGCAATAAAATAAAAAAAGGGCCCCGTGAGCCCTCCCATGCACCGCGCGGGTAGCGGATGGCGGTCAGCCACCCCCGGCGGTGCAGCCGGGTACGACAAGCATCCCGGTTTGGGTAATTTTATTGCGCATTGCTGCCTCGAACTTCCCAAAGGTTGCGCGGACCATAGCGGTCGTCGGCTGATTGTCAAGCAAGCGGGAGCGCCTCGGCGAAATATTCCGCCGCCGCCCCGGGCGCGATCCAGCGGAATTCCGGCAGCTGATGGCGGAACCAGGTGAACTGCCGCTTGGCGTAGCGCCGGGTGTCCTGGCGCGACTGTTCGGCGGCCTCGGCCAGACCGATCCCGCCGCAAAGGTGCCGCATCAGCCACGGCACGCCGTGGGCCTTCATGGCCGGCAACAGCGGATCGAGCCGGCGGGCGGCAAGTCGCGCCACCTCGTCGAGCGCGCCGGCGGCGAGCATGGCCTCGAAACGGGTGTCGATGCGGGCATAGAGCCAGTCGCGCTCGGGGGCGAGGAACACCGGCAAGGCCCGTTCGGGAGCGATGAGCGGCGTGGCGCCCGTCCCCTGCCAGTCGATGAGCGAGCGCCCGGTCGCCTCCAGCACCTCGAGGGCGCGGGCAACGCGGGTGGTGTCGTTGGGGCTCAGCCGCGCGGCGAGACCCGGATCGCGACGGCCAAGCTCGGCGTGCAGCGCCGCGACGCCCTCGCGCGCAAGCCGCGCCCGCACCGCCTCGCGCACCGCCGCAGGCACCGGCGGCACCGCCGCCAGCCCGCGCGTCAGCGCCTTGAAATAAAGCCCGGTGCCGCCGACCACGATCGGCAGCAGACCCCGCGCTCGCGCCTCGGCGAGCGCGGCTTCGGCGTCCGCCAGCCACATGCCCACCGAGCAATTGGTCGCGGCATCGCGATGGCCGTACAGCCGGTGCGGCACGCGGGCCTCCTCGGCCGGGGTCGGGCGCGCGGTGATGATGGCCAGATCGCGGTAGACCTGCATGGAATCGGCGTTGATGACGACCCCGCCGAGCCGTTCGGCGAGATCGAGCGCCAGCGCCGACTTGCCGCTGGCGGTCGGGCCTGCGATAAGCACCGCCCTGTCTGTCCCGCTTGCCCGGTTCATCGCTGAGTCCATGGATTTCGTCGCCACCCTGATCGCCAGTCCGGTCGGCCCGCGCCTCGACGCGGCCGCGCTGACCCGTGCCGGCGTCGCCATCGGCGCGGCCGGCGCGCCCGCCTGGCTGCAGGCCGGCGTCGCCGCCGACATTCCTTTCGCAGGCCATGTGCTCGACGACAAGCGCGCGATCGCCGCCCGGGCGCAGGCCGCGCTCGGCGACATCCACGCCGACGTCGTGGTGCAGCCGGTGCGGACGCGGCGCAAGAAGCTTTTGCTCGCCGACATGGATTCCACCATCATCGGCCAGGAATGCATCGACGAACTGGCCGATTACGCCGGCCTCAAGGACCATGTCGCGGCGATCACCGAGCGCGCCATGCGCGGCGAGATCGAATTCGCCCCGGCGCTGCGCGAGCGCGTCGCGCTGCTCGAGGGCCTGCCGATCGAGGTGGCCGACGAGGTGCTGGCCAGCCGCATCACCCTCAATCCCGGCGCCGCCACGCTGGTGCGCACCATGCGCAGGCATGGCGCCTATACCTGCCTCGTCTCCGGCGGCTTTACGCTGTTCACCCATGCGGTGGCGCGCATGGCCGGCTTCGACGAGGACCGCGCCAATACCCTGATCATCGAGGATGGCCGCTTCGCCGGCCGCGTCCGCGAACCGATCCTCGGCCGCGAGGCCAAGCTGGAAACGCTGACCGCGCTGCGCGCCGCGCGCGGGCTGGCGCACGCCGACACGCTGGTGATCGGCGATGGCGCCAACGATCTGGGGATGATCGAGGATGCCGGCCTGGGCGTGGCCTATCACGCCAAGCCGGCGGTGGCGGCGGCGGCGGCGGCGCGCATCGACCACGGCGACCTCACCGCGCTCCTGTTCGCGCAAGGCTACCGGCGCGACGAATTCGTCACGCCGTAGCCTGAAGCCTGGCTACTGCAGCGACAGCGCGACAAAGCGCAGGTCGCCCTCGGCGTTGGCAACGAACAGCAGCACCGACTTCTTGCCTTCCTTCTTGAGCTGTTCGATGCGCTTGTGCACGTCGGCGGCGTTGGCCACCGCCTCCTGCGCCACCTCGACGATGACGTCGCCGGCGGCAAGCCGCTTCTCCGCCGCGTCGGAATCGGCGTCGACCGCTGTGATGACCACGCCCTTGACGGAGTCCTTGATCTTGAAGCGCGTCCGTGTCTCGCGCGTCAGGCCGGCGAGATTGAGGCCGAGCGTCTTCTGCGTCACCGATTTGTCGCCGCCGTCCTGCGGCGACGGCGCGGTGACCGAGGCCTTGGCCAGCTTCTCGCCGTCCTCGAGACGGCCGAGCTTGACGTTGCGGGTTTCCTCCTTGCCCTGGCGGATCACCACGACCGCGACGTCCTTGCCGACCGGCGCGTCGGCCACGGCACGCGGCAGGTCGCGCATTTCGCGGATGTCCTTGCCGTCGAATTTGATCACCACGTCGCCTGGCTCGATGCCGGCCGGCTTGGCCGGTCCCTTGTCGTCAATGCCGGCGATCAGCGCGCCGCGCGGCGGCTTGATGTTGAGGCTCTCGGCGATCTCGTCGGTGACCTGCTGGATGCGCACGCCGAGCCAGCCGCGCCGCGTTTCGCCGAACTGGCGCAACTGGTCGATCACCGCCGTCGCGGTCTTCGATGGCACCGCGAAGCCGATGCCGATCGAGCCGCCCGAGGGCGAGATGATGGCGGTGTTGATGCCGATGACCTCGCCGTTGAGGTTGAACAGCGGGCCGCCGGAATTGCCGCGGTTGATAGCGGCGTCGGTCTGAATGTAGTTGTCGTAGGGACCGGACTGAATGTCGCGATTGCGCGCCGACACGATGCCGGCGGTCACCGTGCCGCCGAGGCTGAACGGGTTGCCGATGGCAATCACCCATTCGCCGAGCCTGAGCGCGTCGGAATCGCCGAACTTCACCGCGGTCAGCGGCTTGGAAGGCTTGACCCGCAGCAGCGCCAGGTCGGTCTTCTTGTCGCGGCCCATGATCTCGGCGCGCAGCTTGGTGCCGTCGTTGAGAATGACGTTGATCTCGTCGGCGTCGGCGATGACGTGGTTGTTGGTCACCACGATGCCGCTGGCGTCGATGATGAAGCCGGAGCCGAGCGAGTTGACCTTGCGCGGGCCGCCGCCCTTGGGACTGTCGCCGGGGCTGCGGCGGTTCTTGAAAAAGTCGTCGAAGAAATCCTCGTACGGCGAGCCGGGCGGCACCTGCGGGCCGGCGCCGCTGCGCGTGTCGACGGTCTGCGAGGTCGAGATGTTGACGACGGCGTCGATCACCCTCTCGGCGACGTCGGCGATGGCCTCGGGGCCGCGCGCAAGCGCCGGCGGCGACAGCACCAGCCACAGCGCGGCAACGAGCGCGGACAGGGCGGCGCGCATCAGGGATGCAGTCGGAACTAGACGAGGGGTCAGGGCCGGCATGGGGCGAAAGCTTCCTTCGGGTTCAATGGATTCGGGCCGAGAGTGCGCCGGGGTCATGGCGCACGCAAGCCACCAACGCGTGACTTCAACGCAGGAATTGAGGCGAAATTGCCGCCGATCGGGGCCGCGTAAAATACGCGGCTAATGCCGGATCAGCCAGATCAGGATCAGGCCGCCGACCGCCGACAAGACGCCGATGGTGCGCAGCCACGTCGTCGGCGTGTTGATGGCCCGCACCATGCCGACGCGGGCCCAGTTGGGAAATCCCGCGAAGATCAGTCCCTCGATCACGAACAGGACGCCAATGCCGACGAGAAAATCCGCCATTACCCCACCCCGGCCCCGCCGCCGCCCTTTGACATCCCTGCGCTCCCCCGATTTCTGGTGACGACGGCGGGGTTCTTGGCGACCCCTTGCCGACTTTATTATTATTACATCAGCGCGCCGGTGTCTTGCCCGCGCCCGCCTTGCCCGACGGGTCGGAGAAGTAGCGGAAGAAGTCGGAATCCGGCTTGAGCAGGAAGCGCGTATCGTTGCTGCGCAAGCCCGTCTCGTAGGCCGACATCGAGCGGTAGAAGGCGAAGAAGTCCGGATCCCTGCCGAACGCCTCGGCGAAGATGCGGTTGCGCTCGCCGTCGCCCTGACCGCGGATCTGCTCGGCCTGCGAATTGGCCTCCGCGACGGTGACGGTCACCTCGCGGTCGGCGCGCGAGCGGATCTCCAGCGCGCGCTGGCCGCCCTGGGCGCGGAACTCGGCCGCCTCGCGCTGGCGCTCGGTCTGCATGCGCTGGTACACCGCCTGGCTGTTCTGCTCCGGCAGGTCGGCGCGGCGGATACGCACGTCGACCACCGCGATGCCATAGACATTGGCCTCGCGGTCAAGCTGGTCGCGGGCGCGCGCCATCAGGTTGGCGCGCTCGTCGCGCACCACATGGGTGAACGTGGTTTCGCCGAGCACGCGGCGCAGCGCGGCGTTGAGCAGCGTCGCGAGCTGGTTGTTGCCGGCGGCGATCGATCCCAGCGTCTGGTAGAAGCGCAGCGGATCCTTGATGCGGTAGCGCGCGAACGCGTCCACCACCAGCCGTTTCTGGTCGGAGGCGATGACCTCCTGGGCCGGGTTTTCGAGATCGAGGATGCGTTTGTCGATGCTGATCACGCTGTCGATGAACGGCACCTTGAAATTGAGACCCGGCTCGGTGATGACCCGCACCGGCTCGCCGAGGCGCACGACCAGCGCCTGCTCGGTCTGGCGCACGACGAACAGCGAACTGATGCCCAGGAGGGCGGCAGCCGCCAGCAGAATCAGCGCAACGGCGCCCGTGACACCCAGCTTCATCGGTTGCCTCCCGTCTGCGGCTGCGCTTGCGGCTGCGGCCGGCGCGACAATTCGTTGAGCGGCAGGTAGGGCACCACGCCCTGGCCGCCGGCGCCGGGATCGAGGATCACCTTGTCGGCGCCGCCGAACACGCGCTCCATGGTTTCGAGATACATGCGCTGGCGCGTCACGTCAGGCGCCTTCTTGTATTCGTCGTAGATCTTGAGGAACCGCGCGGTCTGGCCCTTGGCCTCGGCCACGGTCTGCTCGCGATAGGCCTCGGCGTTCTGCAGGATCTGCGTCGAGCGGCCGCGCGCGTCGGGCAGCACGCGGTTGGCGTAGGTCTGGGCCTCGTTCTGCAGCCGTTCGAGGTCGGCGCGCGCGGCCTGGACGTCGCGGAAGGCGTCGATCACCTGCGAGGGCGGATCGACCTTCTGCATCTGCACCTGCTGGATGGCGACGCCGGAGCCGTAGTCGTCGAGCGTCTTCTGCATCAGCTCGTGCACCGCGTTCTCGATATTGGTGCGCGCGCCGGTCAGGATCGGCTGGATGTTGGAGCGGCCGACCACCTCGCGCATCGCGCTTTCGGCCACCGCCTTCACGGTGCCCTCGGGATTCTGGATGTTGAACAGGTAATTGCCGACGCCGTCCGGCTTGATGCGCCACAAGACGGTGAAATCGACATCGACGATGTTCTCGTCGCCGGTCAGCATCAGGCTTTCCTCGGGCACGTCGCGCATGGTGGTGCCGCCGCGGCGCGGATCGTCGACCACGCGCATGCCGACGCTGATCGAGTTGACGCGCAGCGCCTTGGGCAGCAGCACGGCCTCGATCGGATAAGGCAGGTGATAGTTGAGGCCCGGCTGCACCGTGCGCACATGCTTGCCGAACCGCATCACCACGCCGAGTTCCTCGGACTGCACGCGGAAGAACCCCGACAGTCCCCAGATCACCACCACCGCCACGATCACCAGGAGCAGGCCGAAGTTGCTGAAATGCCCGCCGGGCAGGATGGTCTTGAGCCGGTCCTGGCCGCGCCGCAACAGATCCTCAAGATCGGGCGGCGTCGGCCCCGACGATTGCGGTCCCTGTCCCCACGGGCTTTTCGGCCCCTTGGGACCGGCCCCCCATGGTCCGCCACCCTGATTGGTCCACGGCATTCGAGCGGTCTCCTTGAGATGCCCTCGCGCCTTGGGCGCATGGGGCGGCTTTTGAACAGTCGTCCGGCTTTATAGGGGAGGCCATGACCCCTTACAACGCGGGGCCTGCCACCCCTTCCACCTAAGGGTTCAGAAACGGTTAGCAATGGCATGTGTCCGCTCAGGCCGCGGACGCGCGCCGGTAGGTGACGTAGGAGAAGTTGGCGCTGTCGCCGGTGCCAGCGGCGTGGCGCTCGCGCGCGCTCTGGCGCCATTCGGCGGCGCTGAACGGCGGAAAGAAGGTATCGCCCGCAGGCCAGGCGTGGACCTCGGTGATCTCCAGCCGGCTCGCCCGGTCCATCCATTGAGCAAAAATCTCGGCGCCGCCGATAACCACGATCTCGGCGGCAAAACGTCGCAGCGCGTCGGCGCGCGCCAGTTCCAGCGCGAGCACCGGGCTGGTTGCCGCCACCACGCCGGGGGCGCGGAAGGCGACGTCGCGGGTCAGCACGATGTTGGTGCGCCCCGGCAGCGGCCGGCCGATCGACTGGAACGTCTTGCGCCCCATCACCACCGGCTTGCCCATCGTCATCCGCTTGAAGCGCTGCAGATCGGAGCGCAGATGCCACGGCATGGTGTTGCCGGCGCCGATCACGCCGTTGTCGGCGACGGCGACGAGGAACACCAGTTCGGGTTCGGCCGGCGCGGCGCTGAAAGCCGGTTCGCTCACACCGCCACCTCGGCCCTGATGTGCGGATGGGGATCGTAACCGGTCAGCGTGAAATCCTCGTAGCGGAACGCGAACAGGTCGGTCACCGCCGGATTGAGCGTCATCACCGGCAGCGCGCGCGGCGCGCGGGTCAGTTGCAGCCGCGCCTGCTCGATGTGGTTGAGATAGAGATGGGCGTCGCCGAAGGTGTGCACGAACTCGCCCGGCCCGCAGCCGGTCACCTGCGCCATCATCAGCGTCAGGAGCGCATAGGAAGCGATGTTGAACGGCACGCCGAGGAACACGTCGGCCGAGCGCTGGTAGAGCTGGCACGACAGCCGCCCGCCCGCGACATAGAACTGGAACAGGCAGTGGCACGGCGGCAGCGCCATCTTGTCCACATCGGCCGGGTTCCAGGCGCTGACGATCAGGCGGCGCGAATCCGGATTGCGGCGGATCGCCTCGACCACCAACGCGATCTGGTCGATGGCGCGGCCGTCGGGCGTCACCCATGAGCGCCATTGCCGGCCATAGACCGGACCGAGCTCGCCGCTGTCGTCGGCCCACTCGTCCCAGATGCGCACGCCGTTGGCGTTGAGATAGCCGATGTTGGTGTCGCCGGCCAGGAACCATAACAGCTCGTGGATGATCGACTTGAGATGCAGCTTCTTGGTGGTCAGAAGCGGAAAGCCCTGCGCCAGGTCGAACCGCATCTGATGGCCGAATACCGACAGCGTGCCGGTGCCGGTACGGTCGTGCTTTTCCGCGCCGTCGGCGAGAATGCGTTCGAGAAGGTCGTGATACTGGCGCATTGTTTTTCGTTCTGCGGCCCCATGTCGGCCCGGGCATGTTAGACCAGCCCGGCCAGTCCCAATACCGCCCCGCCGAGCAGCATCCACAGCGGATTGAAGCGGGCGCGGAAGCCGATCACGGCGGTGGCGGCGGTGATCAGCCCGGTCTGCCAGGTGCGGTCGATGGTGACCGCCAGCAGATAGGCGCTGGCGCCGACCAGCCCGATCGAGATCGGCACCAGGGCCGTCATCACCACCACCCGCCATGATGCCTGGCGGGCGCGGTCCCAGTAACGGCTGACATAGTAGCACAGCAGCGAGGACGGGCCACACATCGCCAACGTCGCCACCAGCGCGCCGGGAAGACCCGCGGTCTGGAACCCGATCAGCGAAACGATGAGAATGTTGGGGCCCGGCGCGATCTGCGAGATGGCGAACAGCTCGACGAACTGGCGGTCAGTCATCCAGCGCTGCGCGTCGACCGCGATGCGGTGCATTTCCGGGATGGTGGCGTTGGCGCCACCAACCGCGAGCAGCGACAGCAGCGCGAAATAGGCCGCGAGCGAGAACAGCGAGGCGTTGCCGTCGGTCATCGCCACTTCCACACCAGGAAAATGTTGAGCGGGATCATCACCGCCAGCACCAGAGGCATCGGCAGCCGCAGCAGCCCGACCGCCACGAACACGCCCGCGACCACGCTCAACGCCAGCGCCGAGCGCTGCCGCACCAGCGGCGCCGCCATCTTCATGACCGTGGCGGCGAACAGGCCGACGCCGGCGGCGGAAATGCCGGTCATGACCCGCTGCAGGGCGGCGTTGTCGTTGACATTGGCATAGAGGCTGGCGACCGCGATGACGATGACGAAGGGCGGCCCGAGAAAGCCGAGGAACGCCACCAGCCCGCCGGTCAGGCCATGCAGCCGCGAACCGAACACCACCGCCATGTTGACGATGTTGGGGCCTGGCAGCATCTGGCACAGCGCGAAGGCGTCGTTGAACTCCTCCGGCGTCATCCAGCGGCGCTGCTCGACCAGGGTGCGGCGGGCGAACGGCAGCACGCCGCCGAAGCCGGACAGGGTGATGCCGCAGAACACCAGGAACAGCTGGGACAGACTGGGCGGCGCACCGGCCGCCTGCGACTCGTCAAGATGCGATTTGCCGTGCATGGGCCGAGAGCTAGACCGGAACGCCGCGCCCCGCCAGCCGCTTTTTCGCATGGGAAAGCTGCCCCTTGACCCCCGGGTCTTTCATTGGCCGCGCCCGCGTCCTATATTGGTTATACCGTCCGTCAGGGCGGCTACGGCAATAAATGACCGTCGCAATAAACCATTCGGACCCGGGGGCAGTACCCGGCGCCTCCACCCAAGCCCGTGGAAAAAAACGGGTTTCGGCGGGGGCGAGATAGGATCGACGAGGGCGTAAAGGGCGTGTTTTTGCTCGGTATGGTTCCGCCGTTATCGGGCCATTGCAATAGTTGCCAACGACAACTTTGCTCCGGTTGCTCAGGCCGCGTAACGCGGTTTGAAATGCCGATCTAAAGCCCTGAGGTCTTAGCAGCTTCAGGCGGGGTTCGGGGGCACCTGGCAACAGAAGCCCCCACTTGATCTTCCGCCTCGAAACCCTGTTGTCATCGGTTGCGTAGCTGCCGCAAGGCTCCTGTCGCGGCGCCCGTTGCGCGCGCGGCGATCCTGCGGGAAACTGGCGCGGCGGACTACGAATCGACAGGAAATATCGCAAGACATCTTGCGACCCATCGGCCCACGGCCAACGTTGGAATCCATAGGGATCGCCCAAGGACTGCGATCGCCAAGGGACTGCCCCAAGGACTGCACATGAGCACGGATCAGATCCGTTACGACATTCTGGCGCGCGACGCGCTGCGTGGCGTGCTGCGTCAGGTTCTGACCGACACCGCCGCGCGCGGCCTGCCGGGCGAGCATCATTTCTACATCACGTTCCACACCCAGACCGAGGGCGTGAAGCTGTCGCCGCGCCTCATCGCGCAGTATCCCGAGGAAATGACCATCATCCTGCAGCACCAGTTCTGGGACCTGCGGGTGAGCGACGATCATTTCGAGGTCGGCCTGTCGTTCAACGGCATCCCGGAGCGACTGGTGGTGCCGTTCGCCGCCATCCGCAGCTTCTTCGATCCCTCGGTGCAGTTCGGCCTGCAGTTCGAGACCGCCGAGGCGCGCCCTGCCGACGAGGAAACCGGCGCCGCCGCGCCGCCACCGGGCAAGCTCGCGGCGCCGGCCAGGGAGGATGCGGCCAAGACGGCCGAGCCGGCCAAGAGCGGCGACGGCGACGAACCGCCGACCGGCGGCGACAAGCCGCCAGGTTCCGGTCAGGGCGCCGAGGTCGTGCGCCTCGACCGCTTCCGCAAGAAATAATCCTGTAGGGCCGGCAGGGGCGCTCGCGAATGGCAAAATCCTCCCGCACCGCCCGCTCCCCCCGGCGCCGCCCGCGCGACGCCGCCACCCGCACCGAAACCGACAGCTTCGGCGCCATCGAGGTGCCGGCGGCGCACTACTGGGGCGCGCAGACCCAGCGCTCGCGACAGAATTTCCGCATCGGCCATGAACGCATGCCGCTGCCGCTGATCCGCGCGCTCGGCCTCATCAAGCTGGCGGCGGTGCACGTCAATCGCGAACTCGGCCTGATCGACGCCCGGCGCGCGCGCGCCATCGCCCGCGCCGCGCGCGAGGTGGCGGACGGCGAACGTGACGACGAATTTCCGCTGATGGTGTGGCAGACCGGCTCCGGCACCCAGACCAACATGAACCTCAACGAGGTCATCGCCGCGCGCGCCAACGAACTCCTCGGCGGCGCGCGCGGCGGCAAAAGCCCGGTGCATCCCAACGATCACGTCAACATGAGCCAGTCGTCCAACGACAGCTTTCCCACCGCGCTGCGCATCGCGGCGGCCGGCGAGATCGCGCGCGCGCTCATGCCCGCGCTCGCGCGCCTTCTGAAGGCGCTGGAGGCCAGGGAGCGGGCCTTCGCCCGTATCGTCAAGATCGGCCGCACCCACACCCAGGACGCCACGCCGCTCACGCTGGGACAGGAATTTTCCGGCTACGCCGCGCAGGTGCGCAACGGCATGGCGCGGCTGCAACTTGCTGCAAAGGAACTCTCCCCGCTGGCGCAGGGCGGCACCGCGGTCGGCACCGGCCTCAATTCCCCCCCGCGCTTCGCCAAACTGATCGCGCGGCGCATCGCCGCCCTCACCGGCCTGCCGTTCGTCACCGCGCCCAACAAGTTCGAGGCGCTGGCCGCGCATGACGCCGAAGTGTTCGTCCACGGCGCGCTCGACGCGCTCGCGGCCGGCCTGTTCAAGATCGCCAACGACATCCGCCTGCTCGGCTCCGGCCCGCGTTCCGGCCTCGGCGAACTGATCCTGCCCGAGAACGAACCCGGCTCCTCGATCATGCCGGGCAAGGTCAACCCGACGCAATGCGAGGCGCTGACCATGGTGTGCTGCCGGGTGTTCGGCAACCACACCACCGTGACGGTGGCGGCGAGCCAGGGCCACTTCGAGCTCAACGTCTACAAGCCGGTGATCGCCGACGCGCTGCTGCAGTCGGTCCGCCTTCTGGCCGACGCCGTGCGCTCGTTCACCGACAATTGCGTCGCCGGCATCCGGGCCAACGAGGCACGCATCGACGAGCTGATGCGGCGCTCGCTGATGCTGGTCACCGCGCTCGCCCCGCGCATCGGCTACGACAAGGCGGCGGCGATCGCCAAGGCCGCGCACGCGCGCGGCACCACGCTCAAGGAAGAAGCCGTGCGCTCCGGCGCGGTGACGGCTTCGGAGTTCGACCGGCTGGTGCAGCCGATGAAAATGACCCGCCCGGGCTGACGCCGCGCGCCGCGATAAGCAGCAGTTGATATGCAATCCCTTCTCGACTGACTGCACATTCAGACGTCATGAGCGACCGGTACTGGTTGAGCACCTTACTCATGCTTGATCAGACAAAAGACTTAAGCCTCCGTTCTATTCAGAACCGACATGAGCATGCTATGGAAGGGGTGTTCCGGCCTTGAAAGAATTTGATTTTGTCGCGCCGTATCGCGACGAAATAATAAAATAAACACTAGCGAAGTGTACGGATTGAAATCGACAGATGATCGTCCAATCGCCAGGCATGGCAGGCACGCTGCGGTATTTGAAATTTGTTCCAGGGCATGGTCCCAGGCATCCGGTTTCGAAGAGATCATGCCCGGCCAGAGCGCCAGCCTCGAATCCGACGCATACGCGCGGTATCGGATTGCATGCGGACGATGAATGGGGCCGATGAATAGCGCCAATGAAGGGGGGTCGCAGGTGGGAAACGTCGTCAATCTTGGCAAGGTTCGCAAGCTGCGCAGCCGTGACCACGCGCGGCAGCAAGCTTCCGAAAATCGCACCCGGTTCGGCCGCACCAAGGCCGAAAAACAATTTGACGCCATGAACAGCCAGAAAATGCAGACCGTCCTCGATCAACATCGGATTGATGACAAGGAACAATCATGAAATCACCTGTCATCAAGCGCTCCATCGTCGTCGCCGGCCACAAGACCAGCGTCAGCCTCGAAGAAGCCTTCTGGACCGGCATGAAGGAAATCTCCGCGCTGCGGGGCATGACATTGTCGGAGATGGTTGGTGAAATCGATTCCGGCCGCAACCAGGGCAACCTATCGTCGGCGATCCGCCTCTACGTGCTCGACTACTTCCGCCGCAAGGCCAATGGCGGCGAACCGGCCATGATCGTGGACAGCGCCGATCTCGTGACCTGACGGCGAAGCCTTACGGGTTTATCCGCATAGGTGTTTCCCGACTGCCCAGGCCGCGGCGCGGCGCGGTACGTTTTCGTGTCGCGCGATTCGCGCAGGATGCCACGGGAAACGCCCCATGCCCGACGGATACGACGGCAGCCGTCCCCTCACCCAGTCCCGCGTCGAACCGCAATCGCATCCGTTCGCGGTGACGCCATCGGCGGCGACGCGGCGCGTGATCGCCGTCGGCCCGCGCAAGGCCAGCATCAGTCTCGAGGATGCGTTCTGGAGCGCGCTGCGGGACATCGCCTGCGACCGCGGCCTGACGCTCACACGGCTGGTCGCGGCGATCGACGTCCATCGGCGCGGCACCAACCTGCCCTCGGCGCTGCGCCTGTTCGTGCTCGACTACTTCCGCGCCCGCTCGCTCGCGGTATTGATCGGCCAGCGCGTCACACCCCTGCCGCCGCCGCGCCAGAGCGTCGCCGCGCCGGGCGCGCGGCTGAACTTCAAGGTGTGAGACCATTTCGCTCTCAGTTCGGCGTCAGCACCAGCGGCGGACGCAGCGGCGCGGGCACGCGTTTCCTGGCCCCCGGCGGCGGACGCACCTCGACCGCCGGCGGCAGCGGCGCGATCGGCGCGGCCGTGTCCCGCGCCGGCTCCGGCGGCACGGCGCGTGCCGTCTCCGGCGCCGCGCGGCCTTCGCGTTCCAGCGCATCGAGCCGCCGCGTTTCCCCCTCGACACGCTGGAGCGCGATCCAGCCCATCAGCGGCGAAACGTCGAGCGTGCGCAGCGGCGCCTCGGCCGGGCCGCGCCATGACAGCCGCAGCTCGGGACGGCGCGCCTCCGCGCTCTCCTTCGTGGCGGTGAGGACGCCGCGCGCCTCGATCAGCCGCGCCGCGAGATCGTAGCCGCCGGACACGGCCAGCGCCGCGCCGGTCCCCTCCAGCATCGTGCGCTCGACCCGTAGCCGCCCGTCGCGGACGGTGACGGCGAATTCGGCGGCGGCGACATCGAGCGCGCCGGCCGACAACGCGCGGTCGAGACTGTCGCGCAGCCGGGCCGGATCGGGCGCCGGACCGCCGGCCGCGGCGTGCTCGGCGATCGCGAAGGCCACGGGATCGAGCCCGGCGAATTTGGCGCGGTCGAGCGTGATGCGGCCGGCGCCGGACAGCGACCCGATCAGCGCGGCAAGGCTGCGGCCCTTGCCGGCCAGCGTCATGGCGGCGTCGACCCGGCCCGCCGGCATCGCCAGCGCGTGATAGCGCAGCGCCGCGCCCTCGACCGCGCTCGCATCAAGCGCCGCATCGAGCGCGACACCCTCCGCCGAGGCGCGCACGGCGACGCGGCCGCCGAGCCGGCCGCCGCCGATCTCCGCCGCGATGGGCTCGAGCGTGACGGCGTCGCCATCGGCGCGCAGCGTCAGGGTGAGCGACCGGGCTTCCATGCCCTCGACCAGTTCGGCCCGCGCCGCGGCAAGGCCGACGCGGCCGCGCCAGCGGCCGGCCAGCCCGCGCCCGAGCGGCTCGTCCGCCGCCGCTTCGGGCACGCCAAGCACGAGCGCGAGCAGCGGACCGGCGGCCAGACTGTCGGCGGCCAGATCGCCGTCGATCGCCGGCACATCGCCGCGCGTGGCGTTCAACCGTCCCCGCACGCGCGTCCCAAGTAGCGCGGCGTCGATCTTCTCCAGCGCGATCGCCTCGGGCGTGCGGGTCAGGTGCGCGCGCAAGGTCAGCGGCAGCGCCCTGGCGCGGCCGAACAGCGGCGCGACATCGGCGCCGCGCAAGTCAAGTTCGCCGGCGAGCGACAGGCCCCATCCGGTGCGCCAGTCCGCCGCGCCGGCCAGCGTCAGGTCCGCACCGCCGGCCTGCAATGTGGCGCGCAACGGCAGCGGCGCGCGCAGCGCATCGAGCGCGGTCGCGGTCGCTTCGAGCGTCAATTCGGCCTTGCCCGAGGCGGCAATCGCATCCGCAAGCCCGAGCGCGGCCATGAGCGGCGCGGCGCGATCGGCGGCAAGTTTCATCCGCAGAGTGAGCGGCGCCTGCGCGAGCGCCGGGAGTTCGGCGCGCGCCAAGGCCTCCGCCGGCACGGCAATACTGGCCTCGACGGCCAGCGAGGGCGCGCGCAGCGCCAGCGTGGCGGCAGGCGTCGCCTCGTCGCGCGGCGTCTCGGCATTGAAGACAAGCTCGGCGTGCGCCGCACCGTCGCGCGCGAGCGCGCGCATCAGGTCCGCCAGTTCCGGGGCGTGGGGAGACAGCAACGCGCCGAACGGTTCGAGCGAAGGGGCGGAGGCTTTCAGCACGGCGCGGCGCTGGCCCGCACCCCCGAACGCGCCGTCGCCCTCCAGCGTCAGGCCGGCGGCTTCCGCCTTCAACCCGCGCCAGATGAGCTTGCCGGGACCGAGGCCGAGCATGGCGGCCGCGCGCAGTGGCCGCGCCGTGGTCCATGCCGTCTCCTGCCGGCCGCTGAGCCAGGCCCAGGTCAGCGCCGGATCGGCGGCCTCGACCGTGGCCGTGCCGTCGAATGCCGGTGGCGTCGCGGCGGGATCGAGCCGTCCGGCGAGGGTGACGCGCGCGGCCCCGGGCGCGCGGGCCTCGAACGCCTCGAGACGCCAGATGCCCGCCTCCGCCCGCGCATCCAGCATCACATTCTGCAGTGTGCGCCCGCCCCAGGCGACCGACTCCGCGCCGATCTCCAGCCGGGCCGGCAGGAAGGGGCGCGGCACCGCGCCGATCAGGTCGCCGAGTCCGGTCAGCGCCTGCAGCGGCGCACCCGGCGCGCCGCCGAACGCGGCGATAAGGCGCTCGGCGTCGAACGGCTTCGCCGTCAGCCGCGCCTGCAGGAACGGCCGAGGCCCGAACCGCAACTCGCCCTGCCCGGAAAACCGCGCGCCGCCCTCGTCCGCGCCGATATTGCCCTCAACCGCCTCGAACCGCGCCGCGGCGGCATCCAGCGCGACCCTGGCGCCGACGCGCCATGGCGGCCGCATCGCGCCGTCATGGCCCGCGCGTGTCACCGCGGCCTGCGCCAGCGTCAGTTGCCCGTCGAAGCGCGGCGCGCCGGATGCGAACGCCAACACCCCGTCGGCCTCGGCGGACCAGCGGCCCTGGTCGGGATCGAGCATGAGGCGCAGCCGCGCGCCGGAATTGTCGGCGGTGCGCGCGGTGCTGACGCGGAACGGCACGCGCTGCCCGCGCGCCGAAAAGCCGCCCTCGCCGCGCAGCGCGCCGGCCTGCGGCCGCACGTCGCCGACGAAGCCGAAATCGTCCAGCGTCAGCGCCGCGCCGCTGGAGGCATCGCGCAGCGCCAGCCGCCCGGTCAGGCTGAGACGGTCGATGGTGACCCCGCCGGCATTGAACGGCCCGGCCTGCGCCGGCCAGTCGAGCCGGCCCGACGCGTCGAGGCCGAGCGTCAGCATCACGCCGGAGAGCGACATCTCGGTGGCGCGCCACTCGCCGCGCATCAGCGCGCCGAGACTGAATTCGACATCGAGCTCGGCGGCGGCGAGCCGCGCCGGCGCATCGGCAAAGCCCGCCGAGATCCGCCGCAGCCGCAGCGAGGGCGTCGGCAGCAGGCGCGCGTCGATCGCCCCGTCGACCCGCACCGGCAGGCCGACGACGCGCGAGGCCTCCGCCTCGAACACGGGACGGAAGCGGGTCCAGTCAAGGAAATGCGGTCCGACCAGCGCCGCGACCAGCGCCAGGATGACCGCTATCGCCAGGCCCAGCAGCGTCGTTTGCACGGCTTCTCCATCCGTCCCCGCGCCGGGGAAAAAGCCGGCGCCGCCCGTTTGCCCGGCGCCCACGCCGGTCTTTTGCAATCATACGGCATGCCGCCGCGCCGGCCCAGCCGGCGCCGCCTTAGCGGCAATTTAATGGAACGCGAACAGCTTGCCGGGATTGAGAATGTTGTGCGGATCGAGCGCCCGCTTGACCATGCGCATGGTGTCGATCGCGCTCTCGCCAAGCTCGCGGCGCAGATATTTCTGCTTGCCCTGGCCGATGCCGTGCTCGCCGGTGCAGGTGCCGCCCATGGCCAGCGCGCGCTCGACCATGCGGTGCACATAGCCCTCGGCACGCGCGATCTCGTCGGCGTCGTTCATGTCGCACAACAGCACGGTGTGGAAATTGCCGTCGCCGACATGGCCGACGATCGGCGAGACGAGATTGTTCTCGCGCAGGTCGCGCTGCGTCTCCTCGACGCAATCGGCCAGCCGCGAGATCGGCACGCAGACGTCGGTGGTGACCTGCTCGGTGCCGGGCCGCAGCGCGCGCGCCGCCCAGTAGGCGTCATGACGCGCCTGCCACAGCCTGGTGCGGTCCTCGGGCCGCGTGGTCCAGGAAAACGCGCCGCCGCCGCACTCGTGCGCCAGTTCGCCGAAGCGCCGCGACTGCTGCTCGACCTCGGGCGCGCTGCCGTGGAATTCCAACAGCAGCAGCGGCATTTCCGGCAGGTCCTGCCTGGAATAGGCGTTGATCGCCTTGACCATGACGTCGTCGAGCAGCTCGATGCGCGCCACCGGAATGCCGGCCTGGATGGTCAGGATCACGGCGTTGCAGGCGTCCTTGACGCTGGGGAACGAGCACGACGCGGCGGCGATCGATTCCGGAATGCCGTGCAGGCGCATGGTCAGCTCGGTGATGATGCCGAGCGTACCCTCCGAGCCGATGAACAGCCGCGTCAGATCGTAGCCGGCGGCCGACTTCTTGGCCCGCGTCGAGGTGGTGACCATCTCGCCGTCGGCGCGCACCACTTTAAGCGCCAGCACGTTGTCGCGCATGGTGCCATAGCGTACCGCGTTGGTGCCGGAGGCGCGCGTCGCGGCCATGCCGCCGATGGAAGCGTCGGCGCCGGGATCGATCGGAAAGAACAGGCCCTGATCGCGCAGCGTTTCGTTGAGCGTCTTGCGCGTCACGCCCGGCTCGATCACGCAGTCGAGATCCTCGGCATGCACGGCGAGGATGCGGTTCATGTCGCGCATGTCGATGCACACGCCGCCGGCCGGAGCGTTGACCTGGCCTTCGAGCGAGGTGCCGGTGCCGTAGGCGATCACCGGCACGCGGCGCTCGGCGCAGATGCGCACGATGTCCTGCACGTCGGCGGCGTTCTCGGGAAACACCACGGCGTCGGGCGGCTGGCGCGGCAGCCACGACGTCGACTGCGCATGCTGGTCGCGCATCGCCTGCGAGGCGGCGCAGCGGTTGCCGAACCGGCCGGCAAGCGCGGCGAGCGCGGCGGCGAGCGCCTCCGGCGCCGGCCGCGGCACCGGCGGCAGCTCATCGGAATATCCCATGGACTTATCCCTTCCGGCGTTCGGAAAGCGGCTCTCTTGACGCCGCAAGCCGCAGCAAGGGGCCCTTACGAAGCAGGCCCGAATTCACTGGGAGCGTGACAAACGGCGCAAGTGCGGTCAAGAAGGCGGTCCCCGCTCCTCGCCACTCCCGTAAAAACAGCGCCACCATGCCCTTCACCTCCTCCGTCCTCACCGTGCAGCCCGACTGGATCGACTACAACGGCCATCTCAACATGGCCTATTACAACGTGCTGTTCGACCGCGCGCTGGACGAGATGCTGGACGGCATCGGTCTCGGCCAGGACTATCTCGCCAGCGCCGGCCATTCCATCTTCACCGCCGAGGCCCATGTGCGCTACCTGCGCGAACTCAACGCCGGCCACCCGGTGCGCGCGACCTATTATGTCGTCGACGCCGACGCCAAGCGGCTGCATCTGTTCGCCGAGCTGCATCATGCGGCCGAGGGCTGGCTGTCGGCGACCTCGGAGTCGATGGCGCTGCATATCGACATGGCCGCGCGCAAGGTGACGGCTTTCCCGCCCGCCCTCGCGGCCAAACTGCAGGCGCTGCGCGCCGGGGACGCGCGGCTGCCGGCGACCCGGGTGATCGGGCGGCGCATCGGCATCATCCGCCCGGCGTGATTCCGGCAAGAAACGCGGCGTCGATCAGCGCTCGCAACGCCACCGCATCCAGCGCGACTGACCTTCCGCTTCGTCATGGCCGGGCTTGACCCGGCCATCCATTTTCTCGGATCAAGGAATGGATGCGCGGGTCGAGCCCGCGCATGACGAAGGAGAGATTTTGGCCTGGCGCCGGCTCCGGCCCTTAAAACGGCGGATTTGGCGCTTCTCAGCGGAGGTCAAGGCTCCCGTTCCCGGCCCGGCGGTGCCATTTTAGGCGGGACAGAATCACCCTCGCGGCAACGCCGGCCGCGCCATGAACCTTTTGCCGGATACGCCCTTGACCGATCCACGCCGCCTGCCGTTTCCCGCACCGCCCGCGCCCGCCGCCGGCGGCATTGCCGCGCGGGCGCGCATGGCCGCCGCCCCGCCTTATCTGGCCGCGCTCAATCCCGAGCAGCGCGAGGCGGTGGAGACGCTCGACGGCCCGGTTCTGGTGCTGGCCGGCGCCGGCACCGGCAAGACCCGCGTGCTGACCTCGCGCATCGCCCACATTCTCAGCCTGGGCCGGGCGTGGCCCTCGGAGATCCTCGCCGTCACCTTCACCAACAAGGCGGCGCGCGAGATGAAGGAGCGCATCAGCATCATGGTCGGCCAGGCGGTGGAAGGCATGCCGTGGCTCGGCACCTTCCATTCGATCGGCGTCAAGATCCTGCGCCGCCATGCCGAACTGGTCGGCCTCAAGCCCGATTTCACCATCCTCGACGTCGACGACCAGATCCGCCTCCTCAAGCAATTGCTCGCCGCCGCCAATCTCGACGAGAAGCGCTGGCCGGCGCGCGTGCTCGCCACGCTGATCGACGGCTGGAAGAACCGCGGGCTGACGCCTTCGCAGGTGCCGCCCGGCGAAGCCGCGAGTTTCGCCGGCGGCAAGGGCGGCAAGCTGTACGCCGCTTACCAGGAACGGCTGAAGACGCTCAACGCCGCCGACTTCGGCGACCTCTTGCTGGAGAACATCCGGCTGTTCCGCGAGCACGCCGACGTGCTCAGGCAGTATCAGGCCCGCTTCAAGTTCATCCTGGTCGACGAATATCAGGACACCAACGTGGCGCAGTATCTGTGGCTGCGGCTCCTGGCGCAGACGCCTTCCCAAGCGTCATTGCCGGGCTTGACCCGGCAATCCAGCGAACCCTCCGAAGAGGGATCACCGGGTCTCGACGCTGCGCGCCGGCGCGGTGATGACGATCTGCCGAGCGCCACGCCGCCCGCGCCGAAGAACATCTGCTGCGTCGGCGACGACGACCAGTCGATCTACGGCTGGCGCGGCGCCGAGGTCGACAACATCCTGCGCTTCGACCACGACTTCCCCGGCGCGAAAATCATCCGCCTCGAACGCAACTACCGCTCGACCGGCCACATCCTCGCCGCCGCCTCGCACCTGATCGCCCACAACGAGGGCCGGCTCGGCAAGACGCTGCGCACCGAGGACGAGGACGGCGAGAAGGTCACCGTCACCGGGGCGTGGGATTCCGAGGAGGAGGCGCGCGCCATCGGCGAGGACATCGAGACGCTGCAGCGCGCCGGCCACGCCCTCGACGAGATCGCCATCCTGGTGCGCGCCTCGTTCCAGATGCGCGAGTTCGAGGACCGCTTCGTCACGCTCGGCCTTCCCTACCGCGTGATCGGCGGCCCGCGCTTCTACGAGCGCGCCGAAATCCGCGACGCGCTGGCGTATTTGCGCGTGGTGCAGTCGCCGGCCGACGACCTCGCCTTCGAGCGCATCGTCAACGTTCCCAAGCGCGGCCTGGGCGACGCCACCGTGCAGCTCATTCACGACTGCGCCCGCAAGCGCCGCATCCCGATGCTGGAGGCCGCGCGCACGCTCGTTGAAACCGACGAACTCAAGCCCAAGCCGCGCGGATCCTTGCGCGAGGTGGTGGCCGGCTTCGACCGCTGGCGGGCGCAGAAGGACGCGCTGCCGCACGCCGAACTGGCCGAGATCGTGCTCGACGAGTCCGGCTACACCGAGATGTGGCAGAAGGACCGCTCCGCCGACGCCGCCGGCCGGCTCGAGAACCTCAAGGAGCTGGTGCGCTCGATGGAGGAGTTCGAGAACCTGCAGGGCTTCCTCGAACATATCGCGCTGGTGATGGACCGCGACAACGGCGCGGACGCCGAGGCGGTGTCGCTGATGACGCTGCATTCGGCCAAGGGCCTCGAATTCGACACCGTGTTCCTGCCCGGCTGGGAGGAAGGCCTGTTCCCGCACCAGCGCGCGCTCGACGAGCAGGGCCGCGCCGGGCTTGAGGAGGAACGCCGCCTCGCCCATGTCGGCATTACCCGGGCGCGCCGCCGCGCGAAAATCTTCTTCGCCACGAATCGCCGCATTCATGGCCTGTGGTCGACCACGGTGCCGTCGCGCTTTCTCGACGAGTTGCCCGCGGCCCATGTCGAGGTGGCCGAGAGCAAGGGCGGCGGCGGCTGGGGCGGCGGCTACGGCGCCTCGCGGTTCGACGCGATGGAAAGCTTCGCCTCGCCCTACGCCACGCCGGGCTGGCAGCGCGCGCGCACACGCGGCGGCGGTCCGGCCTCGGGCCGCGGCGGCTTCGGCGAGGCCGGCGCACGGTTCGGGCGAACCCCGCCCGTCATCGAGGGCGAGGTGACCGCCGCGAGCAACGGCACGCCGTCGGCGTTTGCGGCGGGCGACCGCGTGTTCCACCAGAAATTCGGCTACGGCCGGGTCACGCTGGTCGACGGCAACAAGCTGAGCATCGCCTTCGACAAGGCCGGCGACAAGCGCGTGGTGGATTCGTTCGTGCAGAAGGCCTGACCCGCTACGGATACGCGGGCGGCGGGCCTCACGAAAAGGAGGACTGCCATGATCCGCAAACTCTCCAGCGGACTCTACCGCATCTATTCGCGCGGCAAGGACCCGCGCACCGGCAAGCGGCGCAATCTCGGCACCTTCAAGAGTCGCGCCGCCGCCGAACGCCACGAGCGCGAGATCCAGGGTTTCAAGCACCGCGGTCACTGATCCCGCAAATAAAAAGGCACGCATCATTTGCGATGCGTGCCCAAGTCTCGGGAGAAATCTCGCGGATTCACCGCAGCCATTCGCGGCTTCGATGAATGACGATGGCTGCTTCTCTCACAGAGGCGCAGCGCCCTCTTTGATTGTAATCAAGAGCGCGCCTGCCATGCACTATACGCAATGCCATGACGGAGCTCATGACTGAAAAACAATCAATAAAACAATGCTTCAGCCTTTATTATGCATGACTTTAATACTTCATAACATAATCGCGCATGTGTTGGGCGCATGGGTTGTCGAGGCGGCCCGATTCGAAACAGGCCTTACCAACGCGCACCGTCAGCGCAGCCGCCGCCACACCGCGCCGATGATGTTGCAATAGTCGTCGGTCCAGACGCGCTGGTCCTCCTCGGGCTCGGTCAAGGTCCAGTTCTCGTCGGTAGCCAGCGCGCCGACGTCGGCTTCCTCGCGCGCCGACACCACCACTTCGGTTGTGAAGATGTATTCGTCGTCGCGGCTGAAACCCCCATCGTAAACCCAGCTCCTGAGATCGTTGGCGTCGGCGATGCCGACGACAACGCTGGCGAGTTCGAGGTGCCGGTTGGAGACGTGCATCAGCACCGCGCCGTGCGGGGCGAGCCTGGCCTTGTAGATCGCCATCGCCTCCTCGGTGGCAAGATGCACCGGGATGGCGTCCGATGAATAGGCGTCGACGATGATGAGGTCGTAGGCGCCGGCCGGCTCGCGGGCGAAGGTCAGGCGGGCGTCGCCCATCACCGGCTCGAGGTCCGGCGCGCAGCGGGCGAGATAGGAGAATTTCCTCGGATCGCGCGCCAGCTCCACGATGCTGCGGTCGATCTCGAAGAAGCGCCAGTGCTCGCCCGGCTTCATCTGGCAGGCCAGCGTGCCGGCGCCGAGCCCGATCACGGCAACGCGCAGCGGCGCCTCGGCGCGCGCCCGGATCGCCGCGATGGCGCGGCCGATGCCGCCGTCGGTGTGGTAGTAGGTGATCGGCTCGGGCCGTCCGGTGACCGGCGTGCCATCGGCGTTGCGGATCTGCTGCGCGCCGTGGATGGTGGTGCCGTGCATCAGCACGTTGAAGCGGCCGTCCGCCGTCTCCACGATCTTGTGCACGCCAAAGAAGCTGCGCACGGTTTCGACGCGGCCGTCGTCGGCCGGATAGAGCCGCATCAGCGCCAGCGCCACGGCGATCACCGCGGCGACCTTCCAGCGATCGGACATCACCAGCACCGCCAGCGCGGCAACCAGCGCGATGACCACCACGCGATGATCGTCGATGATGGATAGCTTCGCCGATGCCGTCACCAGCGGCGCCAGCAGGCCAGCCGCCGCGACGGCGATCGCGATCCACAGCCCGCCCTGCCAGCGCGCGCGGGCCTCCGGCGCCGGGCGGCCGAGCGCCGCCAGCACCAAGAGGATCGGATATTCGGCGATCCACGAGAACGTGTAGGGCGCGATCAGCCCGGCGAACAGGCCGCCGATCATGCCGCCGAACGAGAGCGCCACATAGAAGCCGGTGAGATACGCCGCGGCCGGCCGGGTGCGCGCGAGTTCGCCGTGGCAGGCCATGGCGATGACGAAGAACGCGGCGAGGTGCCCGCCCAGCATGACGAGCAGCGGCAGCTCGCTGCCCGCGCTCAAGAGCGCGACGACGGCGGCAATCGCCAGCGGTTGCGCGCGCAGCACCCATTGGTGCGACACCAGCGGCCTGCCCTGGAACACCAGCACCCAGGTCAGGAGATACAGCGACAGCGGCAGCACCCATAGCAGCGGCGCGGCGGCGACATCGGTCGAGATATGCGCCGTCACAGCCACCAGCAGGCCCGACGGCACCGCGGCGAGGAAAATCCAGCGCGCCCGCGCCGTCCATGACGGAGCCGGCGCAGGCGACGGCGCGACCCCGTTCGAGGCGTGCTCCGCCACGGGCGAAGCCGCCAGCAGCGCCCCGCACAGCGCGATCAGCACGATCAGCACGCCATAGCCGGCGCTCCATGCGAGATTCTGCGCGCGCAGGGTGAGCAGCGGCTCGAGCACGAACGGATAGCTCATCAGCGCGAGGAAACTGCCGACATTGGACGCGGCGTAGAGGAAATAGGGATCGGCGCCGTCGGGGTGGCCGGTGCGTACGAACCACGCCTGCAGCAGCGGGTTGTTGGCGGCGAGCGCGAAGAACGGCAGTCCGATCGAGGCCACGAACAGGCCGATCAGCCACAGCGCCGCGCCCTCGCCGGCCGGCGGCGCGCCCCAGCCCGGCGCGATGGCGAGCGGCAGCGTCGCGAGCGCCGCGCCGAGCACGACGAGGTGGACGACGACCGGCGCCAGGCGCGAACGCAGCGTCATCAGGTAATGCGCATAGGCATAGCCGGCCAGCAGCAGCGACTGGAAGAACACCATCGCCACCGACCACACCGCGGGCAAACCGCCGAGCCGCGGCAGCACCATGCGCGTGAACAGCGGCTGCACCGAGAACAAGAGCAGCGCGCTGGTGAAAATCGCCGCCGTGTAGAGCGTGAAGATGAGCGCGGGACGGGGCATCCGCGAGGTGCGCCGATCGGCGGCGGGCAGGCTCATGCAGGCTCCGGAGAAAAGTCCCGGCAGGCCGCCGGAGGACCGATTGGACCACAGCCCGCCGGACCGCACAAACGCAAAGCGGGGCACCGATTTTGCCTGCGTCCGGGCCTCGCGCGGCGCGGCAATCCCGGCTATGGACAGCCATGGCGAGCAGCGATCCCCATGACGTCCTCATCATCGGCGCCGGGCACAATGGCCTGACCTGCGCCGCCTATCTCGCCATGGCGGGATTGCGCGTGAAGGTGGTCGAGCGTCGCGCGGTGGTCGGCGGTGCGGCGGTGACCGAGGAGTTTCACCCAGGCTTTCGCAATTCGGTCGCCGCCTACACGGTGAGCCTGCTCAATCCGAAGATCATCGCCGATCTGCAACTGGCCGCGCACGGGCTCACCATCGTCGAGCGCCGCGCGCAGAATTTCCTGCCCGCGCCCGACGGCCGCCATCTCATCACCGGCCCCGGCCGCACCCGGGACTCGGTGGCGCGGCTGAGCGCGCGCGACGCGGAAGCCTTCGACGCCTTCGGCGGCGAGTTGCAGGCGATCGCCGACGTGCTGCGCGCGCTGGTGTTGCGCGCGCCGCCCAATGTCACCGCAGGCCTGACGCTGGCGACGCTGCGCGAGAGCCTCAACGCCGCCGGCAGTTTCAACCTCTTGCGCAAGCTGTCGCTGGAGCGCCAGCGCCTGCTGCTCGACCTCTTCACCCGTCCGGCCGGCGAGATGCTGGACGAATGGTTCGAGGCCGACCTCGTCAAGGCGCTGTTCGGTTTCGACGCCGTGGTCGGCAACTACGCCAGTCCCTACACGCCGGGCACCGCCTACGTGATGCTGCATCACGCCTTCGGCGAAGTGAACGGCAGGAAAGGCGTATGGGGCCACGCGCTCGGCGGCATGGGCGCGATCACGCTAGCGATGGCGCGCGCGGCGCGCGCGCATGGCGCCGAGATCGAAACCGCGGCATCGGTCAGCGAGGTCATCGTCGAGAACGGCCGCGCCGTGGGCGTCAAGCTGGCCGACGGCCGAGCTTTACGCGCCCGCGCGGTGGCCGCCGGCGTCAATCCGAAGCTGCTGTATACGCAATTCCTGCCGGCCGATGCGCTGCCGGCCGACTTCCGCGCCCGCATGACGCGCTGGCGTTGCGGCTCGGGCACGCTGCGCATGAACGTGGCGCTCAGCGAGTTGCCGTCGTTCGCCGCGCTGCCCGGCGTCGGCGATCACCTCACCGCCGGCATCATCCTGGCGCCGAGCCTCGCCTACATGGACCGCGCGCATCACGACGCGCGCGCCCATGGCTGGAGCCGCAACCCGATCGTCGAACTGCTGATCCCCTCGACGCTCGACGATTCGCTTGCTCCGCCGGGCCGCCACGTCGCCAGCCTGTTCTGCCAGCACGTCGCGCCCGAGCTGCCCGACGGCAGTTCCTGGGACACACGCCGCGACACGGTAGCCGATCTGATGATCGCCACCGTCGATGCGTTCGCGCCCGGTTTCGCCGCCAGCGTCGTCGCGCGGCAGGTCATGACCCCGCTCGACCTCGAACGCGAGTTCGGCCTGATCGGGGGCGACATCTTCCACGGCGCGCTGACGCTCAACCAGCTGTTCTCGGCGCGCCCGATGCTGGGACACGCCGACTACCGCGGCCCGCTCAAGGGCCTCTACCATTGCGGCGCCGGGGCCCACCCCGGTGGCGGCGTCACCGGCGCGCCGGGCCACAACGCGGCGCGCGTCATCGCCCGCGATCTTGGCGCAACGGCACGGCGGTAATGCGGACCGTCCTGTTGACAACCCTCTGGATAAGCTGTGGATAACGCCGCCGCCAGCCGGTGGATAACCTGATGCCCCTTGTGCATTCCCGACTGTGAATTGTGGTGACAATGATGACTTCGCCTTCCCCGCCGGCCACTTGCGCCAATCTCGTGCTCGGTGATGAACGCGCCGCGCGGCGCATCGCCGACCTGCTGGCGGAGAGTTTCGACGCCGACAGCGCCGCCGTCGCCGTGTTCGAGACCGCGCCGGGACGGTGGGACCTGTCGGTGTACTTCACGCAACCGCCGGACGAGGACGCCGTGCGCGGCGTGATCGCGCTCGCCGCAGGCGAAGCCAGCGCCGCCGCCGTCCGCTTCAGCGCCGTGGCCGAGCAGGACTGGATCCGGACCAGCCTCGAAGGCCTGCCGCCGGTCACCGCGGGCCGCTTCGTGGTGCATGGCGCGCACGACCGCGCCCGCGTCGCGCCAAACCAGCTCGGTATCGAGATCGAGGCCGCGCTCGCCTTCGGCACCGGCCATCATGGCACCACGCTGGGCTGCCTCGTGCTGCTCGACCGGCATTTGCGCGCGCACCGTCCGTTCCGCGTGCTCGATCTGGGCGCCGGCACCGGCGTGCTGGCGATGGCCGCCGCCAGGACGCTGCGGCGCAAGGTGCTGGCCAGCGACATCGACCGCCGCGCCACCCTGACCGCGCGCGACAACGCCCGCCTCAACGGCGTCGGCCCGCTTGTGGAATGCGTATGCGCGCCCGGCTTCACCGCGCCGGCGCTGCGGGCGCGCGCTCCGTTCGACCTGGTGCTGGCCAACATTCTCGCGCTGCCGTTGCAGCGGCTGGCGGCGCCGATGGCCCGCCATCTCGCGCCCAACGCCGTCGTCATCCTGTCGGGCCTTTTGCCCGCGCACGCCAATGGAGTCATCGCCGCCTATCGGGCGCAGGGATTGTCGCTGATGCGCAGGATCGAGCGCGACGGCTGGACCAGCCTGATGATGCGGCGCGGCACGCCCGCGCGCAGCCAGCCGCACGCGTCCTGATCGCGAGGCGCGAGCCGACATCAATTACTTGATTACTTGCCGGACCGCGTTCCGATCATGCGCTTGGCGCGATTGATATCGCGCTCGGCGCGCCGCAACCGCGACTCCGCGAAGCGGTCGAGCAGGCGCCCGACCATCCCGCGCCGCTCGCCGCTGGCGATGGCGCCGCCAGCACGACGGATGGGACCGGACAATTTCTCAAAAGTAAAAACAGGCATGGCGTGACCCTTCATTGCGCCCTCGACTAAGCAGCGCCCGAATTCGGTACAAACACCTTCCTTGACCAATTCGCTCCCGGCGCATTTTCTGACATACTCTGGCGAGGCGGAAAAGCGCTCCATGGCCGGAGCGCGGGCTTTCACACACGAAAGTGATGCAGGAGCCGTGCCACCACGCCGGCCTCTTTTGCGAGGATTGCAGGGCTGATCTGCACTCCGTAAATTGAAGCGATGTTCGAAGCCCTTTTCCAATCGTTCGAGGATCCGTCGGAAACTCCGGTGCTGGCGACGCGGCTGGCGGCGCTGCGCGCGGAGCTGGCGCGGCGCGGCCTTGCCGGGCTGGTGATTCCGCGCGCCGACCAGCACCAGAACGAATATGTTCCGGCCTGCGACGAGCGTCTGGCCTGGCTCACCGGCTTTACCGGATCGGCGGGCCTTGCCGTGGTGCTGCGCACGCACGCGGCGCTGTTCGTCGACGGCCGCTACACGCTGCAGGCGCGGGCGCAGGTCGATGCGGCGGCGTTCGCCATCGAGCCGCTGGTCGAGCCGCCGCCGTATGACTGGATCGCCGCGCATCTGGCCAAGGGCGACTGCCTCGGATTTGACCCGTGGCTGCACACGTCGGCGGTCGCCGAGAAGCTGGCGGAAGCCTGCGCGCGCGCCGGCGCGAGCCTCGTCGCGGTCGACCACAACCCGCTCGACGCCATCTGGGCCGAGCGCCCGCCCGCACCGCTTGGGCCCGTCAACGAGCACCCCTTGCGCTTTGCCGGCGAGAGCGCCGCCGACAAGCTCGCCCGGCTGCGCGGCGAGATCACCCGGCTCGATCTCGACGCCGTGGTGCTGTCGGATCCGCACGGCGTGGCGTGGACCTTCAACATCCGCGGCGCCGACGTCAGTCACACCCCGCTGCCGCTGGCCTATGCCCTGGTGCCGCGCGAAGGCCGTCCGGTGATCTTCATCGAGCGCCGCAAGCTCACCGCCGGCATGCATGCCTATCTGCAGCAGTTCGCCGGGGTGGAGCAGCCCGCCAACTTCGCGGCCGCGCTCGCTTCCTTCACGCGCAGCCACCCGGCGATCGGCCTCGACACCTCGACCGCGGCCGACGCGCTTTCCCGCATCATCCTTGCGGCCGGCGGCACGCCGCGGCGCGGCGCCGATCCGGTGGCGCTGTTCAAGGCGGTCAAGAACGCCACCGAGATCGCCGGCACGCGCGCGGCGCACGGCCGCGACGGCGCGGCGCTGGCGCGCTTCCTCGCCTGGCTCGACCGCGAGGCGCCGCTCGGCCACCTCACCGAGATCGACGTGGTGGAAGCGCTGGAAACCTTCCGCCGCGACACCGGCGCGCTGCGCGACATCTCGTTTCCCACCATCGCCGGCGCCGGCCCGCACGGCGCCATCGTGCACTACCGCGTCAGCCGCATCAGCAACCGGCGCATCGCGCCCGGCGACCTGCTGCTGGTCGATTCCGGCGCGCAGTACGACGACGGCACCACCGATGTCACCCGCACCATTGCCGTCGGCGCGCCGAGCGCGGAGATGCGCGACCGCTTCACCCGCGTGCTCAAGGGCCACATCGCCATCGCCCGCGCGGTGTTCCCAGACGGCACCGCGGGCGCGCAGCTCGACGCGCTGGCGCGGCAGTATCTGTGGCAGGTCGGGCTCGACTACGACCACGGCACCGGCCATGGCGTCGGCAGCTTCCTCTCGGTGCATGAAGGGCCGGCGCGCATCGCCAGGCTCGGCACCGCGCCGCTCAGGCGCGGCATGATCCTCTCCAACGAGCCCGGCTACTACAAGGCCGGCGCCTACGGCATCCGCATCGAGAACCTGGTCTTGGTGCGCGAGGCGGCGATCGCCGGCGTCGAGCGGCCGATGAACGGATTCGAAACGCTGACGCTGGCGCCGATCGACGCCCGGCTGATCGACCGGGCGCTGCTGTCGATGGAGGAAACCGGCTGGCTCGATTCCTACCACGCCCATGTGCGCGCGGCGCTGACCGCGCTGGTCGATGACGAGACGCGCGACTGGCTGCATGCGGCGACGGAACCCTTGCGCGCGATCTGAGCGCTTCGGCAGGCCGCCCACACCCCCGTCATGGCCGGGCCTGCCCCGGCAATCCAGCTTTCGCTGCCGCGACCGCATGGATGCCCGGGTCAAGCCCAACGCATGACGAAGGAGAGGCCCGAGTCAAGCCCAAGGCATGACGAAGAAGAGGCCCGGGCTCAAGCCCAAGGCATGACGCGGGAGAGGCAGCGCGACGAGGGAGAGGCGGCGCCGAGAGGTAGCGAGAAAGGCCCGCGCCTATCGCCCGCCCGCCAGCGCCAGCCATTCGTCCTCGGTGAGCACGGTGACGCCGAGTTCGCGCGCCTTGGCGAGCTTGGAGCCGGCGTTCGCGCCAGCCACCACGTAGTCGGTCTTCTTCGACACCGAGCCCGCGATCTTGGCGCCGAGCCGGTCGGCCTGCGCCTTGGCTTCATCGCGGGTGAACTTCTCGAGGCTGCCGGTGAACACCACGGTCTTGCCGGCAACCGCGGTATCGGCCGGCGGCGCCTCGGCATCGCGGATGCGTACCTCCCCGGTCAGCCGCTCGACGATGCGGCGGTTGTGCGCCTCGCCGAAATAGGCGGCGAGCGCATCGATCACGGTGTCGCCGATCTGGTCGAGCGCGTCCATTTCGGCCCGCGTCTCGTCGTCGCCCTGCGTCAGTTTGAGGCAGGCGTCGTGGAACGACCGCCACGAGCCATAGCCGCGCGCCAGCATCCGCGCCGTAGTCTCGCCGACATGGCGGATGCCGAGCGCGTAGATGAAGCGTTCAAGCTCGATGTCGCGACGCTGCTCGATGGCGGAAAACAGGTTGCGCACCGACGTTTCGCCGTAGCCTTCGTGTTGTTCCAGCCTGATTTCCGCGTTGCGCGCCTTCAGCGTGAAAATGTCGGCCGGCTCGGTCAGCCAGCCCTGCTCGAAAAAGAACGCGATCTGCTTTTCGCCCAAGCCGTCGATGTCGAAGGCGCGGCGCGACACGAAATGATTGAGGTGCTCGGTTTTCTGGAACGGGCAGGCGAACTCGCCGCTGCAGCGTGAAATCGCGCCCTCCTCGCCGGCCGCCGTCTGCTCGCGCACCACCGGCGTGCGCAAGTAACACGGGCAGGTCCTGGGGAAATGATAGGCATGCTTTCCGCGCGGCTTGTCCTCGACCACGCTGACGATCTGCGGAATGACGTCGCCGGCGCGTTGCACCACCACGGTATCGCCAATGCGGACACCCAGGCGCGCGATTTCATCCTCGTTGTGCAGCGTGGCGTTCTGCACCACCACGCCGCCCACCGTGACCGGCGCGAGCTTGGCGACCGGGGTGAGCGCGCCGGTGCGGCCGACCTGAATCTCGATGGCGTTGATCACGGTGGTGGCGCGTTCGGCGGCGAACTTGTGCGCGATCGCCCAGCGCGGGCTGCGCGAGACGAAGCCGAGCCGCTCCTGCCAGTCGAGCCGGTCGACCTTGTAGACCACGCCGTCGATGTCGTAGCCGAGCTTCGCCCGCTTTTCCTCGACCTCGCGGTAGAACGCCAGCACGTCGTCGAGGCCCGCGCATAGCCGCGTCAGCGGATTGATGGCGAAGCCCGCGCCGTGCAGCCACTTGACCATGCCGGATTGCGTGTCGCGCGGCAGCGCGCTGATCTCGCCCCAGCCATAGGCGAAGAACCGCAATGGCCGCGACGCGGTGATCGTGGCGTCGATCTGGCGCAAGGAGCCGGCGGCCGAATTGCGCGGGTTGGCGAAGGTCGGCTTGCCCGCCTTCTCCTGCCGCGCGTTGAGCGCCAGGAAATCGGCGTGGCTCATATAGACCTCGCCGCGCACCTCGCACACGGCGGGCACATGCGCGCCCGAAAGGCGCTGCGGAATGTCCTTCACCGTGCGCACGTTGGCGGTGACATCCTCGCCCTCGGCGCCGTCGCCGCGCGTCGCGCCGCTCACCAGTTCGCCGTCGATGTAGCGCAACGACAGCGACAGGCCGTCGATCTTCGGCTCGGCGACGATGGCAAGCTCTGCATCGGCCTCAAGCTTGAGAAACCTGCGGATGCGCGCCACAAAATCGTTCACATCCTCGTCGCCAAACGCGTTGGCGAGCGACAGCATCGGCACCGCGTGGCGCACCTTGGCGAAACGGCCGGCGGGCATCGCGCCGATGCGGCGCGACGGCGAATCCTTGCGCACCAGATCGGGAAAGCGCGCCTCGACCGCCGCGTTGCGGCGGCGCAAGCCGTCGTATTCGGCGTCCGACACGGCCGGCGCGTCGTCCTGATAATAGCGCCGGTCGTGGGCGGCGATCTCCGCGGCGAGCCGCTTGAGTTCGGCCCTGGCCTGGGCCGAAGTCAGGGCGTCAACGTCGACGGACGCGGCAGAATCTGCGGATTTCACTGGCATGCGGCAAAGTGTAAAACCTTTTCGGTTCCGATGGAATCGGAACCGAAACTCTCTCTTTATTTTGTCTTATTTTGTCGCGTTTTCTTCACGCGAACCGGTGTGCCACTTCGCTCGAAAACGCTCAACCCGCCGCCGCGCGCAATAGCCGTTCGGCGGCGGCGCGCGCTTCGGCGGTGATTTCCGCGCCGGCCAGCATGCGCGCGATCTCCTCGCGGCGATGCTCGGTCTCGAGCGAGGCGACGCGGGTCATGACGCGCTTGCCCTTGTCGAGCGTTTCCTTGCTGATGAGGTAGTGCTGGTCGGCGCGCGCGGCGACCTGGGGCGCATGCGTCACCGCCATCACCTGCGCCTTCTCCGCGAGCCGCGCCAGCCGCGCGCCGATGGCGTCGGCCACCGCGCCGCCGACTCCGGTGTCGATCTCGTCGAACACCAGGGTGGGCGCCGAGCCGCGGTCGGCCAGCACCACTTTCAGCGCCAGCAGGAAGCGCGACAGCTCGCCGCCCGAGGCCACCTTCATCAGCGGGCCGGGGCGCGTGCCGGGGTTGGTCTGGACCCAGAACTCGACGCGGTCGAAGCCCTGCGGGCCGGGCGCGGCCGGATCGGTTTCGACCGGCACGGAGAATTTGGCGCGATCGAGCTTGAGCGGCGCCAGCTCGCCGTTGACCGCCCTGGCCAGCTTGTCGCTGGCCTTGCGGCGCGCCGCCGACAGTTTTTCGGCCGCCGCGCGGTAGCACGTCTCGGCCTCCGCCGCCGCGCGTTCCAGCCGCGCCAGCTTGTCGGCCCCGGCGTCGATCAGCGCCAGATCGCCGGCGAAGCGCCGCGCCAGCGCCGCGAGATCGTCGACCGGGGTGGCGAACTTGCGCGCCGCCGCGCGCAAGGCGAACAGCCGTTCCTCGATCTGCTCCAGCTCGGCGGGGTCGTGATCGGCGGCGGCGAGCGCGGCATCGAGATGCTGGCGCGCCTCCTCGATGGCGTTGAGCGCGGCATCGAGCGCCCTGACCGCGGGCTCGACCAGGCGCGGCGCCTGCGCGGCGCGGCGTTCCAGGCGGCGCGCGGCGGCGGCCAGCTGGGGCGCCGGCGAATGCGTGCCGGCGACCGCGGCATGAGCATCACGCAGGTCCCCGGCGATCTTCTCGACCTGCATCATGGCGGCGCGGCGCTCGGCCAGCGCCGTCTCCTCGCCGGCCTGCGGCGCAAGCCGCGTCAGTTCCTCGCTGGCATGGCGCAGGTAATCGGCCTCGCGCAGCGCCCGCTCCATGCCGGCGCGATGCTCGTCGACCGCGACCTGGGTGGCGCGGCGCGCCTCCCACAACGCCTCGAGCGCGGCCACGTCCTTGTCGAGGCCGGCGAAGGCGTCGAGCAGGCGGCGATGGGTGGCGGCATCGACCAGCGCGCGCTCGTCGTGCTGGCCGTGAATCTCGACCAGCGCCGCGCCGAGGTTCTTCATCGCCTGCACGCTGATCGGCTGATCATTGACGAAGGCGCGGGTGCGGCCATCGGCATACTGGATGCGGCGCAGGATCATCTCGCCGTCGCTCTCAATGCCGTTCGCGGCCAGCAGGGCATAGGCCGGATGGCGCGCCTCGACGTCGAACACCGCCGTCACCTGGCCCTGATCCGCGCCGTGGCGCACCAGGCCGGCATCGCCGCGCCCGCCGAGCGCCAGCGCGAAGGCATCAAGCAGGATGGATTTGCCGGCGCCGGTTTCGCCGGTGAGCACCGCAAGGCCCGACACGAAATCAATGTCGAGGCGCTCGATCAGGACGATGTCGCGGATCGACAGCCGGGCCAGCATGGCATCGCGATCCTAGCCGAGACCCAGCTTCTTGAACGAGCGGCTGATCCAGGAATCCTTGTTCTCGTTCGGTTCAAGCCCGCCGCCGCGCACCAGGGTATAGGCGTCCTTGTACCAGCGGCTGTCCGGGAAGTTGTGCCCAAGCACGGCGGCCGCGGTCTGCGCCTCGTTGACGATGCCGAGCGCCATGTAGGCTTCGGTCAGGCGCATCAGCGCCTCCTCGACATGGCGCGTGGTCTGATACTGCGTCACCACCACCTTGAAGCGGTTGATGGCGCCGGTGTAGTCGCGCTTGCCGATATAATAGCGGCCGACCATCATCTCGCGCCCGGCGAGCTGGTCGCGCGCCACCTCGATCTTGCGCTTGGCCTGGCCGGCGTATTCCGAATTGGGATATTTGCGCGCCACCTCCTCGAGTGCCGCGACCGCCTTCTCGGTACGGCCCTGGTCGCGGCTGATGTCGGGGATCTGGTCGAAGTGCGAGGCGGCGATCAGGTACTGCGCGTAGGCCGCGTCCGGGCTGCCGGGGTGCAGCGTGACGTAGCGCGTCGCGGTGCCGATGCAGTCGTCGTAATTGCGCGCCTCGTAATGGGCATAGGCCGACATCAGAAGCGACTTGCGCGCCCAGTCCGAATACGGATGCTGGCGATCGACTTCCTCGAACTTCTTCGCGGCGAGCTTGAAGTCCTTCTTGTTGTTAAGAAGGAACAGCCCCTCGTTATAGAGCTTCTCCGGCGGCTCATCGGCGAAGGTTTCCTCGCTGCTGAAGAACTTGTCGAAGATATTGAGATTGCTGCACGCGCCGGTCGAGACGGCGACGCCGAGCAGCATCATGGCCAGCCCGAGACGGCGCAGGCCGAACCCGAGAAGCGGAGTTTTACGCACAAAGAGCGCCCTTGGCTGCCATGCCGTCATTGGTGAAACCCGGTCCCCCTGCTGGCGGATCTGGCCAAACGGCCGCGCCATGGTGATGCATTAAGGCATATGACCCCGCGGTGCATATGACCCGGTTGCATATGACCCAGTGCATGCTGCGGCTCGGCAACCCCGCCGCGCCCGACAAATCATGCACGGGATGTCACAATCCTGGCGCATGACCGCCGGACCGATCGGTGTCCGTCGCCGCCGCCTCATGCTGTAGCTGAATTCAGCCCGTGAACCAACCGGATATGCAGACAATCCGCCGGGAATAAGGCGGCTTCCGGTCGGCGGCGCCAGCCGCGAATGCATGCGAAGGTTAACTGGGGCGCGGAAAATCCGGCAAGTTTCGGCCGGGCTCAAGCCGAACGGTCGGGCCCGTAGGCGGGCGCCACCTGGCCGGCGGCGACGTCGGCATGGCCGCGCAGGCGGCGCGGCGCCTCGGCTTCCACCACGCGCCAGGCGCTGGCGTCGGCCATCAGCGCGGAGAGCACCGCGTGATTGAGCCGGTGGCCGCCGCGCACCGAACGGTAGAGGCCGAGGATGGGCAGGCCGGCCAGCGCCAGGTCGCCGACCGCGTCGAGCGCCTTGTGGCGGACGAACTCGTCGGCGTAGCGCAGGCCCTCGGTATTGAGGATGCGGGTGTCGTCGAACACCACCGAATTCTCGAACGAGGCGCCGAGCGCATAACCGGCGCTCCACAGTCGCGCCACGTCGTTCATGTTGCCGAAGGTGCGGGCACGCGCGATGTCGCGGCGGAAGCCGGCGGGTTCGAGATCGAACGCCAACTGCTGGCGGCCGATCAGCGGATGGTCGAACACGATCTCGATCTCGGCGCGAAAGCCGCCGGCATGAGGATGCAGCTCGCCGCTCGAATCGCCGATCACGACGCGAACCGGCTTGAGAATCTCGATGAAGCGGCGCGGCGCAGCCAGCGCGACCACGCCGGCCTGGTCGATGGCGGCGACGATCGGCGCGGCGCTGCCGTCGAGGATCGGCACCTCGGTGCCGTCGACCTCGATGAGGGCGTTGTCGACCCCGAGGCCGCGCAGCGAAGCCAGCACGTGCTCGGCGGTGGACACCAGCGGACCGTCGCGGTCGCCCAGCACGGTCGCGAAGTCGGTGGCGGTGACGGAGTTGACCTCGGCGCGCACCTCGCGGTCACGGCCGTCGAGGCCGGTGCGGATGAACACATAGCCGGTGTCGGCATCGGCCGGCCCCAGCGTCAGGTTGACTGGCTTGCCGGAATGGACGCCGATGCCGGACAGGGTGACCTGGCCGCCGAGCGTGGTCTGGCGGCCTGGATTCAGCCGGACCGGACCATTGCGGCTCGACAGCGGCCTTTTCACGGTGTTCCGTTTCACGGCTTCCCTTTTCACGGCGTCCCGTCGCGTTTTCATTCCCACCACAACCAATTCCGGCGGTCGCGTTCCGGCATGCAGCCGGTCCTTGCGCCTGAGTTCCGTCACAGCTTTAAAGAAACGGGGAACGACCGAAAACGGTGCCGGCGCCACGCGCCGCGGTCATGACCGCCCCAAAACTCCAAAAGCCCGCCCCAAAGTCAGCAAATTTTAGTCCTTATGGGGGGTGCGGCCAACTCACGCTTTTTTACCGATTGTTACCCACGGACCGCCGCAATGCCGCCGCAGCGCCGCCATGATCGCGAGCGGCGCGGTGCCCGGCAATCTTATATTAATGTTTAGTTCCAGTCAGTTGTCGGGACAAGTTCCACCTGTCGCCGGGCCGGAAACAATTGTCCCGGCCACATGGGGCCGGGACAGGTCGCATCGTCTATCAACAGCAATCCGCGTGGGGCGCGCTCAGTGCGCCTGACGGCGCAGGAACGCCGGGATGTCGAGGTTGTCGTCCGGATGGGCCGGCGCCACCGGGGCGGCGCGGCCATGCGGATCGAGTCCCTGCGAGGCCGGCCGGCGACCATATTCCGATACCGGATCGGCGGACCGGGCCGGAGCCGGGCGCGACGGCGGCCGTTCCGGCATCGCCGGCATGCCGGCGTTGACGGGACGAGTCGTCACCTGCGGTTCGCGATCTTCGTCACGGCGGCCGAGGCCGACATTGGCGAGGCGCTGCAGCAGCGACATGCGCTTGCGTTCAGGGTGCTCGTCGGCGATCTCGCCGCGGGCGTGACGGATTTCGTTCTGCGCCGGCAGCGGCAGCTCGTCGAACTGCGGCATGCGCGGCGCGCGCACCGGGATGCGCTCCGGCGAGTGCGGAATGAACGCGGCCGGGGCCGGGTCGTATTCCTCGATCGGCATCGGGTCATGCTCGGGGAACAGCGACGGCTTGGGTGGGATCGAACGGATGGTGACATCCTCGAAGCCGGCGAGCGGCTTCGGGGCCCGGGTTTCGGCGGCCGGCGCGACGGCGGCGGCGATCGCCGCCAGCGTGGCGCGCTCGACATGCTCGGACGACATGCGCGGCGCGGCCGGGTCGGCCTGGACCGGCGCCGCCGGTGCGCCTTCGGGCAGGGTGCGTGCCGCGGCGGCCCGCTCGGCCATGCGCTGATTGTCGGCGCGCAGCCGCGCGGTGAGTTCCGCGAGCCGGTTGTCCTGCACGCTGCCGGTGGCGGCCGGCGCCGCGGCCGGCGTGGCCGCGCGGACCCCCGCCAGCTGCTCGATGCCGGTGGCGACCACCGAGACGCGGATGATGCCATCGAGCGATTCGTCGAAGGTGGCGCCGACGATGATGTTGGCGTCCTGGTCCACCTCGCCGCGGATGCGCGAGGCGGCCTCGTCGACCTCGAACAGCGTCAGGTCGCGGCCGCCGGTGATGGAGATCAGAAGGCCCTTGGCGCCCTTCATCGAGTTATCGTCGATCAGCTGGTTGGCGATGGCCTGCTCGGCCGCCTTCAGCGCCCGGCTGTCGCCCGAGGCCTCGCCGGTGCCCATCATCGCCTTGCCCATCTCGCGCATCACGGCGCGCACGTCGGCGAAGTCGAGGTTGATGAGGCCTTCCTTGACCATCAGGTCGGTGATGCAGGCGACGCCCGAATACAGCACCTGGTCGGCCATCGCGAAGGCGTCGGCGAAGGTGGTCTTCTCGTTGGCGACCCGGAACAGGTTCTGATTGGGGATGATGAGCAGCGTGTCGACGACCTTCTGCAATTCGCCGATGCCGCCCTCGGCGATGCGCATGCGGCGCACGCCCTCGAACTGGAACGGCTTGGTGACGACGCCGACGGTGAGGATGCCGAGTTCGCGCGCGGTCTTGGCGATCACGGGGGCCGCTCCCGTGCCGGTGCCCCCGCCCATGCCGGCGGTGACGAACACCATGTGCGCGCCCGACAGATGGTCGCGGATCTCGTCGAGCACCTCCTCGGCGGCGGCGCGGCCGACTTCGGGCTGCGAACCGGCGCCGAGCCCCTGGGTAACCTGGAGGCCCATCTGGATCACGCGCTCGGCCTTGGACATCGACAGCGCCTGGGCGTCGGTGTTGGCGACCACGAAGTCGACGCCCTCCAGGCCGGCCGAGATCATGTTGTTGACGGCGTTGCCGCCGGCACCGCCAACACCAAACACGGTGATGCGCGGCTTGAGCTCGCGAATATCGGGGATCTTGAGATTGATGGTCATGTCTGCCTCTCGATTACGCGCGCGCAATACGCCGTACTGTGTTCCGGGCTGCCGCCGGAAGCGTTGTTGACCGAATGCCGGATCGTCAGAAGCTGTCGCGCAGCCATCGTCCGACCTTTCCGAAATAGCCGTCAGTCCCTGTCATGAGCTGCCGCGTGGTCCGCGGTTCGATATGTTCAAGGTGAGCGTATTGGGGATAGACCAGCAGGCCCGCCGGCACCGCGAACGACGCGCCCTTGGCGACCTCGGGCAGCCGCGCGAGGCCGAACGGACGGCCGACCCGCACCGGACGGCCGAGCACGCGGCCGGCCAGTTCGGGCAGCCCCGTCAATTGCGAGGCGCCGCCGGTCAGCACGACCCGCGCCTGCGGCTCCGCCGCGAAGGGGGACTGCGCCAGCCGGTCCCGCACCATCTCGAATATCTCCTCGACCCGTTGCCGCACGATGTTGGCCATCGCGGCGCGCGACACGACCTGCGGCGGATCGCGGTCGCCGCCGCCCGTCGCGGATACGGTGAGCAGTTCGCGCGCGTCGGATCCACCTGTCAGTACGGTGCCATATAACGTCTTGATTCGCTCGGCATCCGCAATGCACGCGCCCAATCCGCGCGCGATATCCATCGTGATGTGATGGCCGCCGAGTGCGAAGCCGCTGGCGTGCACGAACTGTCCGCCGGAATAGGTGGCGATCGTGGTGGTGCCGGCGCCCATGTCGATCACCGCGGCGCCGAGATCGGTTTCGTCGTCGGCGAGCACCGCGAGCCCGGCGACATAGGGCGCCGCGACCATGGCCTCGACGGCGAGATGGCAGCGCTCGACCACCAGCATGAGATTCTTGGCCACCGTGGCGTCGGCGGTCACGACGTTGAGATCGACGCCGAACTGGCGCGCCACCATGCCGCACGGATTGCGCACGCCCTTGACGCCGTCGACGGTGTAGCCGACCGGCAGCGCATGCAGCGCGGTGCGGCTCTCGCCGGTGGCGTGGAAGATTCCCGCGGTCATGGCGCGGTCGAGGTCGCGCTGCGTCACCGCGCTGCCGCGGGTTTCGGCCTGGGCCTCGATCAGCGCGCTGCCGATGCGCCCGGCCGACACCGACAGCAGCACCGCCTCGAGCTGGACCCCGGCCATGCGTTCGGCCAGCGCCACCGCCTTGCGCACCGCCTGTTCGGCCTCGCGCATGTCGGCGACCGCGCCGGCCTTCATGCCGCGCGACTGCACGTGGCTCAGGCCCAGCACCTCGATGGCATGGCTGCGGCCGGGCAGCACGTCCTGCGGCGGGGCGGGTTTCAGCCGTCCGATCATGCAGGCGATCTTGCTGGTGCCGATGTCGAGCGCCGCCACCACCGAGGGGCGATGGGACGTCACCGGACGCATCTTGGGGGCGATGCCGTGGTCAAGGCTTGTCATGCGTCGCCCGCCTTGCGCTTGGGAAACTTCGCCTTGAGGACGTCGGCGCGCGCCTTGGCGGCGTCTTCCGACAGCCGCACGGTGACGCGGTCGGGCAGCCGCAGGTCGATGGCGGTGATGTCGCGGGTGAACAACCGCTCGTCCTGATCGAGCCGGGTGAGGCGGGTGAGCGCCCCGGCGGCGTTGATCTCCGGCAGCCGCACGTCGAGGCCGTTGGCGAGACGCAGGTTCCAGCGCCGCTCGCCGACCAGCACCATCGCCTTCACCTGCTCCTTGACCTTGGGGAAATAGGCGAGCGTGGCGAGGAAGTCGCGCACCTGGAGGTTGGCGCCCTTGCCCACCACCAGCGGCAGGCCGGTGAAGCGCCGCGGCACCGGCGTCTCCAGTACCGCGCCGTCCTCGGCGATCACCGAAACCTGGCCGTCGACCTGCCACAGCGCGAAGCCGGCGCGCTCGGTGATGTCGATCTGCAGCCGGTTGGGGAACAGCTTGAGCACGGTGGCGTCGGCGATCCACGGATTGGCCTTGAGGCGGTCGCGCACCGCGGCGGCATCGAGGAACAACAGCGATTGGCGCGCCGTCACCCCGCCGATGGCCAGCACCTCGTCCTGGGTGAGCTGGCGGCGGCCGGCGACCGCGACATCTGCGATGCGGAAGCCGGCGGCGTTGGCGGCGGCGTCGCGCGCGTCACGCAGCACCGCGGTGACGGCCCCGAGGTGATCGCCCCTGACCGCGCCGTAGCCGGCGCTGACCAGCAGCATCGCCGCCGTGGCGGCGACGCCGAAACCGCGCGGCAGGCGGCGCTCGATGCGGGCAAGCGAACGGATGAGGCCGTGCTGGGGCAGTTCGGCGGAATGGTCGCGGACACGGCCGCGCGGCCGCGCGTTGACCGCGCGCCCAGCCCCCGTTCCGGCTGTCTGCCCCGGCTCTTTCAGCGACCGAGCGAGGCGTCCTCCACCATCCATTGCACGAGCTCGTCAAATGTTATGCCCGCGTAAGCCGCGAGCTCAGGCACAAGTGACGTCTCGGTCATGCCGGGCTGGGTGTTCACTTCGAGGCAGACCAGACCCGCGGTCCCCCCGATGCGGTCGTCGTAGCGGAAATCCGCCCGGCTCACGCCCCGGCAACCAAGCGCACGATGCGCCGTCAGGGCTAGTCTTCGGACTTCCTGGTAAACAATGGGTAAAAGAGATGCGGGCAGGATGTGTTTTGATCCGCCCGGAGAATACTTTGCCTCGAAATCGTAGAATTTTACCGTCGGCACGATCTCGATGACATCGAGCGCGCGATCGCCCATCACGGCGCAGGTCAGCTCCTTGCCGGCGATGTAGCGCTCGGCCAAGAGCCGGTCGCCATGGGGCCAGTCGTGGCGGGTCAGTTCCTGCGGCGGGTGCTCGTGGGTCTCGGTGACGATGAAAACGCCGACGCTCGAGCCCTCGGCCACGGGTTTGAGCACATAGGGGCGCGGCAGCACATGGGCTTTCGCCGCCTCGAAGCGCGACACCGTCATGCCTTCGGCCACCGGCACGCCGGCCGCCGCCATCACCGTCTTGGCGACATCCTTCTGCATGGCGACCGACGAGGCCATGACGCCGGAATGGCTGTAGGGGATGCCGAGGATTTCCAGCACCCCCTGCAGCGTGCCGTCCTCGCCGGGCGCGCCGTGCAGCACGTTGAGCGCGGCGTCGGGCCTGAGCCCGGTCAGCACGGTGGCGACGTCGCGATCAACATCGATGCGGCTGACGCGATAGCCGCGCCGCTCCAGCGCGTCGGCGCAGGCCTTGCCCGAGCGCAGGCTGATCTCGCGCTCCGACGACCAGCCCCCCATCAGCACCGCGACGTGTTTGGTCATTGTCCCCTCTCCGGTCCTTTCGTCATTGCCGGGCTCGACCCGGCAACCCATCCAGCAAAAAGATGGATGCGCGTGGCCAGGCCCCGCGCATGACCCTTCATCTGCGGGCAATCCCGACCCGCTTGATTTCCCATTGCAGCTCGACGCCGGAATGATCCTTGACCCGCCGCCGCACTTCCTCGCCGAGGTTTTCGATGTCGGCGGCGGTGGCCTCGCCGGTGTTGATGAGGAAGTTGCAGTGCATCTCGGAGACCTGCGCGCCGCCGACGCGCAAGGCCCGGCAGCCGGCGGCATCGATCAGCTTCCAGGCGCTCGCGCCATCCGGGTTCTTGAAGGTCGAGCCGCCGGTCTTGGCGCGGACCGGCTGCGCCGTTTCGCGGTGGTTCTGCACGTCCGCCATGCGGGCACGGATCGCCCCGGCCTCCCCGAGGCGGCCGCGAAACAGCGCGGCGGTGAAGATCACGGCGCTGTCGATGCCGCAATGGCGGTAGGAAAATCCCATGTCGGCATTGCTGAAGCTGCGCACTTTCCCGGCGCGGGTGACGCCGGTGGCCTCGACCAGCACGTCGCGGGTCTCGCCGCCGTTGGCGCCGGCATTCATGCGCAGCGCGCCGCCGATGGTGCCGGGAATGCCGTGGAAGAATTCCAGCCCGCCAAGATGGGCGGCCGCCGCCACCTCGGCGACGCGCTTGTCGAGCGCGGCGGCGCCGGCGCGCACCGTGTCGCCCTCGGCCCTGGCTTCGCCGAAGCCGCGCGGGGAGAGGCGGATGACGACGCCGGGCACGCCGCCGTCGCGCACGATCAGGTTGGAGCCGACGCCGACCGTGAGCACCGGCATGTCGGCGGCAAGATGGGCGAGGAAATAGGCCAGATCATCCTCATCGGCCGGCGTGAACAGCAGTTGCGCCGGGCCGCCGACGCGGAACCAGGTCAATGGCGCCATCGGCTCGTTGGCCAGGAGCCGCCCGCGCAACTCCGGCATCGCCGCCTTGAGCGCCGGCGCGAGGTCGGGAAAGCTCATGACAGCGCGTCCGCGAGCCAGGCGTCGAGCACGCGGCGGCCGGCCGCGGCGGTCGCCGCGCCATGGGTCGCGGCCTGCGCCCGCAAGGAGGCCGGCGCGATGCGCGCCTGCGAAAGTTCCGCGGCATGGCCGATCAGCCAGCGTTCCAGCGCGCGCGGCTCGGTCTCGATATGGAACTGCAGGCCGAGCGCATGGCGACCGACCGCGAACGCCTGCGTCGGGCACACGCTGGTCGAGGCGAGACGCGTGGCGCCACCCGGCAGATCGAGATTGTCGCCGTGCCAGTGCAGCACGGCAACGCCGTCGAGCGGCGCCAGCACGGAGGCGCGGCCCTCGGCGGTGAGGTCGAGCGGCGCGTAGCCGATTTCCTTGGCTGGACCGGGCGCGACGCGGGCATCGAGCGCGGCGGCGATCAGCTGCGCGCCAAGGCAAATGCCGAGCGTGGGACGACGCGCGGCGAGCCGCGCCCTGAGCATCGCGATCTCGTCGGTCAGGAACGGATAATCGGTCGTGTCGTAGACGCCGATCGGGCCGCCGAGCACGACGACGAGATCGGCCGCCAGCCATGCGCCGCTGTCGGGCGCATCGCCGCCGGCCTCGACGTAAGCCAGATCGATGCCGCGCCGGGCGAGCAGCGGCGCGAGGATGCCGGCATCCTCGAACGCGACATGGCGGAGCGCGAGACAGGCGGTCATGGTGTTCCTCCGCTTGCGGCGGCGAGCTGGCCGGGCAGCGCATAGGCCCACTGGCTGATCGAGCCGGCGCCGAGGCAGATGACGTAATCGCCCTCGCCCGCAATTCCGCGCACCACGTTGGCAAGATCGTCGGCGCCGTTGAGCGGAATGACCCGGCGGTGGCCGTGGGCGCGCAAACCGAGCACGAAGGAATCGCGGTCGATGCCGTCGATCGGCGCTTCGCCCGCGGCATAGACATCGGCGACGATCACCGCGTCGGCGTCGTTGAAGCAGGTGCAGAAGTCGTCAAACAGCGCCTGCAGCCGGCTGTAGCGGTGCGGCTGCATCACGGCGATGACCTTGCCGGTGATCGACTCGCGCGCGGCCCTGAGCACGGCGGCGATCTCGACCGGATGGTGGCCGTAATCGTCGATCACGGTGATGCCGTTCCACGCACCGGTGCGGGTGAAGCGCCGCTTGACGCCGCCGAAGCCGGCCAATGCCGCGCGGATGGTGGTGTCCTCGACGCCGAGCTCGCGCGCCACCGCGATCGCCGCCGTGGCGTTGAGCGCGTTGTGGCGGCCCGGCATCGGCAGCGCCAGGTCGGCGATCTCGTGGATGCCGCCATTGCCGCGCTCGCGAAACAGCACCTTGAAGCGCGAGCCGCCATTGGCGTGATGCAGTTCGGTGAGCCGCACGTCGGCCTGCGGATTCTCGCCATAGGTGATGATGCGGCGGTCCTCGATGCGCCCGACCAGCGCCTGCACCACCGGATGGTCGATGCACATCACGGCGAAGCCGTAGAACGGCAGATTCTCGACGAAGGCGCGGAACGCCTCCTGCACCGCATCGAAGGTCTTGAAGTGATCGAGGTGCTCGGGATCGACATTGGTGACGATGGCAACCTCGGTCGGCAGCTTGAGGAAAGTGCCGTCGCTCTCGTCGGCCTCGACCACCATCCACTCGCCGGCGCCCAGCCGCGCGTTGGTGCCGTAGGCGTTGATGATGCCGCCGTTGATGACGGTGGGATCGAACTTCGCGGCATCGAGCAGCGTCGCCACCATCGAGGTCGTGGTGGTCTTGCCGTGGGTGCCGGCGACCGCGACGCACCTTTTCAGCCGCATCAGCTCGGCCAGCATCTCGGCGCGTCGCACCACCGGAATGCGCCGCGCCCGCGCCGCCGTCAGTTCCGGGTTGTCGCGCCTGATCGCGCTCGACACCACCAGCACCTCGGCGCCGACGACGTTGCCGGCCTCGTGGCCGACGGCAACGGCAATGCCGTTCTCGCGCAGGCGCTTGACGTTGGCGTTCTCGGCGGCGTCCGAGCCGCGCACGGTATAGCCAAGATTGGCCATAACTTCGGCGATGCCGCTCATGCCGATACCGCCGATACCGACGAAATGAATGGGTCCAATCTGGTGCGGCGGCTTCATCTACTGTCTTTCGAGTGGGGTCGTCTTGATTCGCGGGAGGGCCTTCCGGCCGGCTGGCGTCGGCTTATACCAGCTTTGCGACGGCCATCACCAGATCGGCGAGGCGTATGGCGGCATCGGGACGCCCGGCGGCGCGGGCGGCCCCGGCCATGGCCGCAAGCTGCGCCGGTTCGGCCGCCAGCCTGGAAATCTCGGCGGCGAGGCGGTCCGGCGTGAAATCGGCTTGCGCGATGCGGATGGCGCCGCCGGCCTCGTCCAGCACCCCGGCGTTGGCGAACTGGTCCTGGTCGAGCGCGCCGGGCAGCGGCACCAGGATCGCCGGGCGGCCGATGGCGGCGAGTTCCGCCACCGTGCCCGCGCCCGAGCGCGAGATGACGAGGTGGCTCGCGGCCATGCGCGCCGGCAGGTCGGTGAAGAACGGCGCAAGCTCCGCCCGGATCCTGAGCCGGTCGTAGACGGCGCGCACCCGCGCCATGTCCTCGTCGCGCACCTGCTGGGTCAGTTCGAGATGATCCCACAGCGCCGGTTCGAGCCGCTCGATCGCGCCCGGCACGATGTCGGCCATCACGCGCGCGCCCTGGCTGCCGCCGAACACGAGGAGCCGCAGCGGGCCGCTGGAACGTGGCGGATCGTAGGGCGTGGCGGCGGCGGCGAGGATCGCCGGACGCACCGGGTTGCCGGTCAGCGTCGCCTTGGCGGCAAGCCCCGCGTCGTAGGCCAGCACGCCGGGAAACGAGGTGGCGATGGCGCCGACCTGCCCGCTGAGCTGGCGGTTGGCGCGGCCCAGCACCGCGTTGGCGTCGTGGATCAGCGACGGAATGCCGGCGAGCCGCGCCGCCCACAGCGGCGGCAGCGTCGGATAGCCGCCGAAGCCGACCACCGCGGCCGGCTTCAAACGGCGCAGCAGCAGCAGCGCGCGCGCCGTTCCGCCCGCCAGCGTCAGCGCGGTTTTCGCAAGGCTCAGCGGATTGCGGCCGCGCAATGTCTCGCTCGGCACCACGTCGATCATGTCGGGCGTGAACAGGCCGCCATAGCGCAGCGCGCGCGCGTCGGTGACGAGGCGGACGCGGGCTCCGCGCCGCTGCAGCTCGGCGCCCAGCGCCTCGGCGGGAAACAGGTGGCCGCCGGTGCCGCCGGCGGCCAGGACGATCAGGGGCGCCTCGCTCATCGCGGTTCGTTTCACGCCGGGCTCGGCGCGGCGTAGCTGTCGCCGGACGATTCCACCTCGATCGAGGGGCGCAGCCGGGTGAGCGCCAGCAGCATGCCCATGCCGTAGGCCAGCGAGATCATCGACGAACCGCCATAGGAGATGAACGGCAGCGTCATGCCCTTGGCGGGGATGAGGTGCAGATTGACCGCCATGTTGATGGCGGCCTGGGTGCCGAACAGGATGGCGAGCCCAGCGCTGGCGAAGCGCGCGAACAGATCCTCGGTGCGATGGGCATGCATCAGCGCGCGCAGCACGATGTAGGCGAACAGCGCCACCAGCACCATGCACAGCACGATGCCGAACTCCTCCGCCGCCACCGCGAACACGAAGTCGGTGTGGCTGTCGGGCAAAATGCGCTTGACGGTGCCCTCGCCCGGCCCCTGGCCGAGCCAGCCGCCGCGCGCGAATGACTCGATCGCGGTGTCGACCTGGAAGGTGTCCCCCGAGGCCGGATCCATGAAGCGTTTGATGCGGCCGGCGACGTGCGGGACCATGGTGTAGGCGCCATAGGTTCCCACCGCGCCCATGCCGGTGAGCGCCAGCACCCAGATGAAACGGATGCCGGCGATGTAGAACAGCGCGCCCCACACCGCCAGGATCAGCAGGGTCTGGCCGAAATCCGGCTCCATCACCAGAAGCGTCACCAGCACGATGAGCAGCGACAGCGCCATCGAGGTGGCCGGCATCTCCGGCCGCCGCGCCGACTCCGCGAACAGCCACGCCGCCAGCACGACGAAGGCCGGCTTGGCGAATTCGGACGGCTGGATGCTGACGCCGATGATGGTGATCCAGCGCTTGGCGCCCTTGACCTCGGCGCCGAACAGGATGGTGGCGACGATCAGCACCAGGCTGACGGCGAACACGATCAGCGCCGAGCGGCGGATCGCGCGCGGCGACAGGAACGAGGTGCCCACCAGCACGATGAAGGCGGGGATCAGGAACAGGCCGTGGCGGTGGAAGAAATGGAACGGATCGAGCCCGATGCGCGCCGCGACCGGCGGGCTTGCCGCCAGCGACAGGATGAAGCCGGCGAGCATCAGCCCCACCAGCGCCACCAGCAGGATGCGGTCGATGGTCCACCACCATTCGTTGAGCGGCGTGCGTTTGTCGCGCGCGATCATCTCATGCCTCCTTCACCGCCTCGACATCGCCCAGCGCCCGCACCAGTTCGCGAAACCGCGCGCCGCGCTGCTCGAAATTCGGGAACTGGTCGAACGACGCGCACGCCGGCGACAGCAGCACCACCGGTTCGGCGAGCCCGCACGCCGCCGCATCGCGCGCGGCATGGGCAATCGCGACATCGAGCGTGCCGGAGATCTCGTGCGCGACCGTCCCGCCGAGCGTGACGGCGAATTTCGCCGCCGCCTCGCCGATCAGGTAAGCTTTGACGATGCGGGGGAAATATTCCGTTAAGGATACGATGCCGCCGGACTTCGGCTTGCCGCCGGCGATCCAGAAGATGTCGCGGAACGAGGCGAGCGCGCGCGCCGTGGCATCGGCGTTGGTGCCCTTGGAGTCGTTGATGAACAGCACGTTGCCGCGCCGCCCGACCTCTTCCATGCGGTGGGCAAGGCCGGGAAACGTGCGCAAGCCCTGCTGGATCGCCCGCGGCGTCAGCCCGAGCGCCCGCGCGGCGGCGGCGGCGCAGGCCGCGTTCTGGGCGTTGTGCAGACCACGTAGGGATCCGATGCCGCCGATGCGGGCGATCTCGGTGCGCGCCGCGCCCGACGCCTGAACGATGCGCTCGCCCTCGGCATAGAGGCCGTCGGCGAGCGGCCGGCGCACCGAGACGCGCACCACGCGGGTACCGGCGTGCTCGATGCGGTCGGCCGCGGCCTGGCACCAGCCGTCGTCGACGCCGATCACCGCGGTGCCGCCCGCCTGCACGCCGGCGACCAGCCGCTCCTTGATCGCGGCGTAGCGGGCCAGCGTGCCGTGGCGGTCGATGTGGTCCTCGGTGACGTTGATGAGCACGCCGACGCTGGGATCGAGCGAGGGGGCGAGATCGATCTGGTACGACGACACCTCGACGACATGGACGCGGCCGGCGCGCGGCGGTTCCAGCGACAGGATCGCGGTGCCGATGTTGCCGCCGAGCTGCACGTCGTGGCCGGCCTCGCGCATCAGATGCGCGATCAGCGCCGTGGTGGTGGACTTGCCGTTGGTGCCGGTAATCGCCACGAACGGCGCGTCGGGCGCGTACCGCCGCCGCTCGCGGCAGAACAGTTCGATGTCGCCGATCACCTCGACGCCGGCCTGACTGGCGGCCAGAACGCTCCAGTGCGGCGACGGATGGGTCAGCGGCACGCCGGGGGTGAGCAGCAGCGCGGAGAAAGCCTTCCAGTCGGCGGCGCGCAGGTCGGCGGTGGCAAAGCCGGCGCCCGCTGCTTCCGCCATCCTGGCGGCATTGTCGTCGCAGGCTACGACCTCGGCGCCGCCCGCCTTCAGGGCATGGCAGCTCGCCAGCCCCGAGCCGCCGAGGCCGAACACCGCAACGGTCTTGCCGGCGAAGCTGGTGACCGGGATCACGTCGGGCCTACCTCAGTTTCAGGGTCGACAGGCCGGCCAGCGCCAGCACCACCGAGATGATCCAGAACCGGATCACGATCTGCGGCTCGGTCCAGCCGAGCTGCTCGAAGTGGTGGTGGATCGGCGCCATTTTGAAGATGCGCTTGCCGGTCATCTTGAACGACACCACCTGCACGATCACCGACACCGCCTCGAGCACGAACAGGCCGCCGATCACGCCGAGCACGATCTCGTGCTTGGTCGCCACCGCGATGGCGCCGAGCATGCCGCCGAGCGCCAGCGAGCCGGTATCGCCCATGAAGATCGAGGCCGGCGGCGCGTTGAACCACAGGAAGCCGAGCCCGGCGCCGAGCACCGCGCCGCACAGGACCGACAGTTCGCCGGTGCCGGCGACATAATGAATCTGCAGATAGTCGGAGAACACCGCGTTGCCGGCCAGGTACGCGATCATGCCGAAGCTCGCCGCCGCGATCATCACCGGCACGATGGCGAGGCCGTCGAGGCCGTCGGTGAGATTGACGGCGTTGCCGGCCGCCACCACGACGAAGGCGCCGAACACCACGAAGAACCAGCCGACGTCGACCACGAGATCCTTGAAGAAGGGGAACACCACCGTGCTCGACAACGGCGCGCGGCCGAGCCAGACGAAGGCAAGGCACGCGGCGGCGGCGATCAGCGTCTCGACGGCGAGCCGGGTGCGGCCGGAAAACCCGGCATGGGTCTGCTTGGTCACCTTGAGATAGTCGTCGTAGAAGCCGACGAAGCCGAAGCCCAGCGTGACGCCGAGCACGATCCAGACATAGGGGTTGCGCGGGTTGGCCCACAACAGCGTCGACACCACGAGGCCGGACAGGATCATCAGCCCGCCCATGGTCGGCGTGCCGGCCTTGGTGACGAGGTGCGATTGCGGCCCGTCGGGCCGGATCGGCTGGCCCTTGCCCTGCCGGATGCGCAGGTGATCGATGATCCACGGCCCGAACAGGAACACGAACAGCGCCGCGGTGACGATGGCGCCGCCGGTGCGGAACGTGATGTAGCGGAACACGTTGAACAGGGAGATCTTGTCGGAAAGATCGATCAGCCAGTACAGCATCGGGTCCGCCTCATTCCGCCGCGTCGTCGGGCGCGGCCTTGCCGGGGAAGCGCCGCTCCAGCGCGCTCACGATCAGTTTCATCCGCGACCCGAGCGAGCCCTTGACCATCACCGCGTCACCGGCATGGACGGCGGCGACGACATCGGGTTCGAGTCGCGTGGAATCTTCGGCATAGCCGCCCCGGCGGCTCGACGGAAGGGCTTCCCACAGGTTGCGCATCAGCGGACCGCAACAGAATACCAGGTCTACGCCGTTGGCCTCGACCGCCTCGGCGAGCCCGCGATGCAGATCGGGGCCTTTGGGTCCGAGTTCGAGCATGTCGCCGAGCACGGCGATGCGGCGTCCGCGCCTGTCCATAGGCGCCTGCCCAAGCACGGCGAGCGCGGCGCGCATCGAGGCCGGGTTGGCGTTGTAGCTCTCGTCGATGAGCAGCGCGGCGCCGCCGGCCACGTTCAGCGCGAGGCGCGCGCCGCGCCCCGGCGGGGGGGTAAGCCGCGCCAGCGCCAGCGCGCACAGCGCGAGGTCGGCGCCGGCGAGCGTCGCCGCCGCCAGCACCGCGAGTGAGTTCATCACCATGTGGCGGCCGGGCATGCCGAGCTTGTAGGCGATGTCGTGGCCAAGGATGCTGGCGCGCACGGTTGAGCAGTCGGGCCGCAGCGCGGCGTCGACTAGCCGCGCATCGGCATGGGCGTCGCTGCCGAAGGACACCACGCGCAGGCCCAGCGCTTGCGCCCGCGCTTTCAGCCGCGCGAATTGCGCATTGTCGCCGTTGAGCACCGCCGCGCCGCCCGGTTCGACGCCGGCGAAGATCTCCGCCTTGGCGTCGGCGATGGCATCGAGCGAGGCGAAGAACTCCAGATGCACCGGCTCGACCGTGGTGATGATGGCGACATGCGGGCGCACCAGCTTCACTAGCGGCTCGATCTCGCCGGCATGGTTCATGCCGATCTCGAACACCGCGTAGCGGGCGCTTTGCGGACAGCGCGCCAGCGACAGCGGCACGCCCCAGTGATTGTTGAACGAGGCGACCGAGGCGTGGGTCTCGCCCTCGCCCGCCAGCACCAGCCGCAGCGCCTCCTTGGTCGAGGTCTTGCCGACCGAGCCGGTGACGGCGATGATTTTCGCCCGCGTGCGGGCGCGCGCGGCGCGGGCAAGCTCGGTGAGGCCCGTCAGCGGATCGGGCACCACGAGAAGCCGCGCGTCGTCGCCGAAGCGCGCGCGCTGCGCCTCCGCCACCACCGCCAGCGCCGCGCCCGCCTTCAGCGCCGCCGCGACGAAATCGTGGCCGTCATGGGTTTCGCCCTTGATGGCGACGAAGGCTTCGCCCGGCCGCAGCGTGCGGCTGTCGATGGAAAGGCCGGTGACCTCTTCCGGCATCCCGCCCACGGCGAAGGCGCCCATCGCCTCCATCATCGCCGCCGTTGTCCACAGCGCCTGCCCCTGTCGCATCATGGTCCCTCGCCCGCCAGCGCCGCCGCCACCGCCGCGTGGTCGGAAAACGGCAGCACCCGATCGCCGACAATCTGGCCGGTTTCATGACCCTTGCCGGCGATCAGCAGCACGTCGCCCGGTTCGAGCAGCGCGACGCCGGCGCGGATCGCGGCGGCGCGGTCGCCGATCTCGCGCGCGCCGGGCGCTGCCTTGAGGATGGCGGCGCGGATCGCGCCCGCGTCCTCGCCGCGCGGATTGTCGTCGGTGACGATGACGATGTCGGCGCCGCGCGCGGCGATCTCGCCCATCAGCGGCCTTTTTCCGGCGTCGCGGTCGCCGCCGGCGCCGAACACCACGACGAGGCGGCCCCTGGCGAACGGCCGCAGCGCCTCCAGCACCTTGGCGAGCGCGTCGGGCTTGTGGGCGTAGTCGATGAACACCGGCGCGCCGTGGCGCGTGCCGGCGAGTTCAAGCCGCCCGCTGGCGCCTTCGAGATGGCCGAGGGCTTCGAAAACCCGATCCGGCGCGCCGCCGGTGGCGAGCGCAAGCCCGGCCGCCACCAGCGCGTTCTCGATCTGGAACGCGCCGGCCAGCGGCAGCCGCACGACGTAAGTCCTGCCCTCGTGCTCGAGCGTGAGCGTCTGCGCGAAGCCGTCGCGCGCGACATCGCATAACCGGATGCCGTCGCCGCCCCGGCCGACCGTCATCACGCGCAAATGGCGCGCCCGCGCCACCGCGAGCACGGCTTCCGACTCGGCGTGATCGGCGGAGATCACCGCCGCGCCGCCGGGCAGGATGAGATCGGAGAACAGCCGCAGCTTGGCGGCGAGATAGGCCACCACCGTGGCGTGATAGTCGAGATGGTCGCGGGACAGATTAGTGAAGGCGCCGGCCGTGACCCGCACGCCATCGAGCCGGTGCTGGTCGAGGCCGTGCGAGGAGGCCTCCATGACGAGATGCGTCACGCCCTCGCCCGCCACCTCGTCGAGCATGCGGTGCAGCGCCACCGGATCGGGAGTCGTCAGCGAGCCGTAGACGGCGCGCGCCGGCGTCACCAGCCCGACGGTGCCGACGCTGGCGGCGGCGTGGCCGAGCCGGGCCCAGATCTGGCGCGTGAACGCCGCCACCGAGGTCTTGCCGCTGGTGCCGGTGACCGCGGCGATGGTGCCCGGCTGGCGCGGATAAATCTTCGCGGCGAGCAGCGCCAGCGCGCGGCGCGCATTGGCGACGCGCAGGAACGGCACTGCGGGCGTCTCGGTCAGCGCGTGGTCGCTCACCACCGCGGCGGCACCCGCCGCCACCGCCTCGGCGACGAAGCGCGCGCCGTCCGTTTTGCTGCCTGCGAGCGCGACGAACACGTCGCCCGGCCGGACCGCGCGGCTGTCGGCGGCGACGCCGGCGGCGGCGATGCCGGCCGTCGCGGAGTCGAGTTCGGCAATCCCTGAGAACAGTTCGCGCAGCGTCATGGCTCGTGAGTTCTGGATCGTTAAGAGGGGTCCGGCGCTTACCGGCTTTCCCTCGATGTCGCAAGAATAAGGCGCTCGGCGGGCGGCAGGTCGAACCGGGGCTCGATTCCCAGCAGCGGCGCGATGCGCGCGATCACCTTGCCGCCGGCCGGCACCGCGTTCCAGCCCGAAGTGATGAAGCCGTGGGTCTCCGGCAGGGATTGCGGCTCGTCGAGCATCACCAGCACCTGATAGCGCGGGTTGTCGGCGGGCAGGATGGCGGTGAAGCTGTTGAGCACCTGTTTCTTCACATAGCGGCCGTTGACGACCTTCTCCGAGGTGCCGGTCTTGCCGCCGACATAGTAGCCGGGAACGTCGGCGAGCCTGGCGGTGCCCTTCTCGGCGTTGATGCGCATCAGGTAGCGCATCTTGTCGCTGGTGTCGGTCTTGACGACGCGCGTGGCCAGCGCCATGGCGTCCTTCTCGGTGCGCTTGAGGAAGGTCGGCGGAATGAGATAGCCGCCATTGACCAGCGCGTTGATGCCCATCACCGCCTGCAATGGCGCGACCGACAGGCCGTGACCGAACGCGATGGTGACGGTGTTCAGTTCGCCCCAGCGCTTGGGCACGATCGGCTCGGCGCTTTCCGGCAATTCGGTGCGCAGGCGATCGAGCTGCCCGAGCTTTTTCAGAAACGCCTTGTGCGCCTCGACACCCTGCGACAGCGCCACACGCGCCGCGCCGATGTTCGATGAAAAGGTGAACACCTCGGCCAGCGTGATCGAGCGGCCCAGCGGGTGCGTGTCATGGATCTGATGCCGGCCGTATCGCAACGATCCGCGCGCATCGAACAGCGTGTTGAGGTTGGCCTTGCCGGAATCGAGCGCCATCGCCAGCGTCAGCGCCTTGAAGGTCGAGCCCATCTCGTACACGCCGGTGGTGAGCCGGTTGATGCGGGTGGGATCGTTGGCCTCGCGCGGGTTGTTGGGGTCGTAGTCCGGCACCGAGACCATGGCGACGATCTCGCCGGTGCGCACGTCGGAGACAAGGCCCGCCGCCGCCTTGGCCTTGAACTTGGTCTGCGCCTTGATCAACTCGTCGCGCAGCGCGTGCTGGACGCGGACATCGAGCGCCAGCTCGACCGGCTTCTGCAGCCGGTCGGAGGCGAACCCCGCGCGGTGCAGGTCGGCCAGCCCGTTGCCATCGAGCCATTTCTCGATGCCGGCGATGCCCTGGTTGTCGATGTTGACGTGGCCGATGAGGTGCGAGACCTCCGGCCCGTTGGGATAGACGCGCTTGTTCTCGCGCAGGAAGCCGAGGCCGGGCAGGCCGAGCCGGTGGATGCTCTGCTGCTGCTGCGCCGTGATCTCGCGCTTGAGCCAGACGAAGCCCTTGCGCGCGCGCAGGCGCTCTCGCACCTCGTTGACGTCGAGATCGGGCAGCGCGGCGGTGAGCAGTTCCACCGCTTCGTCCTTGTCGACGATGCGGCGCGGCTCGCCGAACAGCGAGGCGGTCTTGACGTCGGTGGCGAGGATCTCGCCATTGCGGTCGACGATGTCGGGCCGCGCGGTGGCGACCGCATCCTGCACCGTGGCCGGCTTGGCGCCGGGACGGTCGCCGGTCATGCCGAACATGACGAGCCGCACCGCGATGACGCCGAAGATGATGCCGAACGCCATCACCGCCAGTCCGATGCGGGCGCGTGCCTTGGCCGGACGGTCGGTGTCGCGGCCGTACAGCAGGCTGCGGATCAGGCGCCGCCGCAGCGGCTGGACGGACGGACCGGACGCGGCGGTGCTCATTGTTCGCCCCCGTCGGCCGGCACCGAGCCGGTGGCAAGATCGGGATCGGTGATGTCGATCATGGCGCCGATCGGATCGGAATTGCCGGGCGCGGCGAAATTCGGCGGCCGTTCCGGCAGGCTCCGGAGCGCGTCGAACTGGGTCTGGTCGACGGGCTTGAGCGCGAGGTGGCGCTCCACCAGACCCTGCAGGCGCGACGGGCTTTCCAGCTTCGACCATTCGGCGCGCAGCGCGGCGATGGTCTCGCGCTGATCGCGGACCTCGGCGCGCAGCCGCATCACGCGCTCGGTGCGCGCGGTCGATTCCATCTTGATGCGATAGACATAGGCCGCCGCGAACACCAGCGCGCCGATGACGATGAGGTGGATGAGACGCATCGGCAGCTCAGCCTCCCCGCACCGCGGCGGCCAGCGACGGCAGACCCATCCGTGCATCGCCGGATGCCGCATGGGCGGGCACGGCGGTGCGTTCGGCGGCGCGCAGCCGGGCCGAGCGGGCGCGCGGATTGCCGCGCACCTCGTCCTCGGCGGCGACCACCGGACGCTTGGTGAGAATGGCAAAGCTCGGCGCGGCGCGCACGATCTCCGGCGCGTGGCGCGAGCCGCCGCCGACGCGGCCGCGCTCCGCGAGGAACGTCTTGACGATGCGGTCCTCGAGCGAATGGAACGACACCACCACCAGACGCCCGCCGGGCTTGAGCACGCGCTCGGCGGCGGCGAGCGCGGCGGCAAGCTCGGCCAGTTCGTCGTTGACGAAGATGCGCAGGGCCTGGAACGTGCGCGTCGCCGGATGGATGTCGCCGAACCGCGCGCGCACCACGCGAGCCACGATGGCGGCGAGCGCCCGCGTCGTGGCGATCGGCTCCGCGCTCCGCGCGGCGACGATGGCGCGGGCCACGGCGCGGGAATGCCGTTCCTCGCCGAGACGATAGATGATGTCGGCGAGCGTCTGCTCCGAGGCATGCGCCACCACGTCGGCCGCGCTCGGACCATCGCTGCCCATGCGCATGTCGAGCGGCCCGTCGAGCCGGAACGAAAATCCGCGCGCGGCTTCGTCGAGCTGCATCGAGGAGACGCCGACATCCATCACCACGCCGTCGACGGCGGCGGCGCCCTGCGCGGCGCAGATCCCTTCGAGATTGGAGAAGCGGTCCTCGACCAGCGTCAGGCGGCCGCCGGACGCGTCGACCAGCGCAAAGCCGCCGGCAATCGCGCCGCGGTCGCGGTCGATGCCGATGACGCGGCAGTTCGCGGCGGCCAAGAGCGCGCGGCTGTAGCCGCCGGCGCCGAAGGTGGCGTCGACATAGACGCCGCCGTCGCGCGGCGCGAGCCACTCCACCGCCTCGCGGCCAAGCACCGGAACGTGCCGCGCGGAACCCGGGTCTGGGCCTTGCGTTCCATTGATCGCCATCATCGTGCGCCGGCTCCTGAAATCGGCCCCCCGCGGCCCGCGCCGGCGGCGCTCCCCGCGGTTCCTCCCAGGCAAGCCAAGTCCTTGGCTTCCAAAAGAAATCTGGCGGATTGCCATGACACGTCGCGGCCGCTGTATGAAATGCCCTGAGGCCCCTCGCGAGCCTGTTTCCAGACCTTCAGTAACAACTCTTAACGTTAAGAAAACGTTGAGATTTGCCAGAGTGACGGCAAGCCACAACGCGTTGCGAACCCTGCGCTCACGACATCCTCCCTTGCAAAAACAGTGGAAGCTTCCGCGGGCCCGATTGCATAAAAACGTCACTCGTCGGAATGTAACAATCAGGGGTTGTTTTTGACAAAATACAATCATACCGGGAATATCGCAGGCACCGTTCCGGGGGCTCGGCAAGGCCTGACGCAGGAGTGCGCATGGGGTACGGCTTCATGATGGCGGAAGGGGACAAGCCGGACACCGGCACCGGCCGGCTATTGCCGCCGAACCAGTTCGCCGGGGCGGCTTTCGTGCCGGATTCCTCGGTGGTCTCCGAAGTGCTGCCCTCGGCCAATTTTGGCGAGCGGCGCGGCGGCATCGCGCCCGACCTGATCGTGCTGCATTACACCGGCATGCCGGACACCGAGGCGGCGCTGCGCCGGCTGTGCGTCGCCGGCACCGAAGTCTCGGCCCATTACGTCGTGCGCGAGGACGGCCGCGTCGTCCAGTGCGTGCGCGAAGCCGACCGCGCCTGGCACGCCGGCGAATCCTCGTGGGGCGGCGACAGCGACGTCAATTCGCGCTCGATCGGTATCGAGATCGCCAATCCCGGCCACGACTGGGGCTATCCGGAATTCCCGCGCCGCCAGATCGCGGCGCTGATCGCGCTGTGTCGCGGCATCATGATCCGCCGCAACATCCCCGCGCACCGCGTCGTCGGCCATTCCGACGTGGCGCCGACCCGCAAGCAGGACCCCGGCGAGAAGCTGCCGTGGGATCTCATGGCGCGGTCCGGCGTCGGGGTCTGGAACGAACCGGCCGCCCTCGCGGGCGGAGAGCAGGTCTATCTCGGCGCCCGTGGCGCGGCGGTGAACGCGCTGCAAAAGGCGCTGGCGAGCATCGGCTACGGGCTGCCGGTCACCGGCGAGTACGACATCACCACGCGCGACGTGGTGATGGCGTTCCAGCGCCACTTCCGCCCGGCCCGCATCGACGGCATCGCCGACACCTCGACGGTGGCGACGCTGGGCCGGTTGCTGCGCAGCATCGGCGCGTAAGTTTCCGCGCCAAGGCTTGACCTTGCCGCCCCGGCACCCCATTGCTTCACCCGTCAGTCGGCCGGACGGCCGCTCCGCCACCTTGCAAAAGACGGCGGAGAGGAAAGTCCGGGCTCCATGGACAAACGGTGCCGGATAACGTCCGGCGGGGGCGACCCCAGGGACAGTGCCACAGAGAACGAACCGCCGCGGCATGCCGCGGCAAGGGTGAAAAGGTGCGGTAAGAGCGCACCGCGCTGCCAGCAATGGCAGCGGCATGGCAAACCCCACCGGGAGCAAAACCGAATAGGGACGGCGCGCGGGGCCGTCGCGCAAGCGAAACGCCCGCTGGGGATGTCCGCCCCAGCCGTCCGGGTTGGTTGCTTGAGGCGCGGCGCAAGCCGCGTCCCAGAGGAATGGCCGTCACGTCCGGCGTCGCCTCGCGCGGCGCCGGGCCTTCCAGAACCCGGCTTACAGGCTGGCTGATACCTAGACGACGAGGGGCTCGGCGCGACCACGCCGGGCCCCTCTCCCGTTTGAATACGCGCTGCCCCTAGCGTCATCGCCGGGCCTGACGCTCCGTCATCGCCGGGCCTCACACTCCGTCATTGCCGGGCTCGACCCGGCAATCCATCTTCCCCGTCGTTGCCGGGCCTGACCCGGCAATCCATCTTTCAACATCTCATGTGCTGGAGAGGCAGGATGGATGCCCCGGGTCAAGCCCGGGCATGACGACGGAGAAACAGGACTGCGAAACAGGGCCGCGCTGGCGGGCGAGCATCAGCGGATGCGCGACTCGTCCTCGATCCAGTCGTCGTCGTCATCCCGGTCCTTGACTGGACGGCGAAACGGCGCGGCGATCTTGCGGCCTAGCGCGCCGGTGATGCCGGGATCGCGGTTGGCGTAGCGGCCGCGCTGGCTGGCGCGCGCCGCCACCGCCTCGCCCGCCACCGCGCCGGGCTGGCAGATGACGCGGCCGCTGGCGCGCCGCATCAGGTCCACGTGGATGTGATCGTAATGATAGATGTTGGAGCCCGGCGCCAGCACGGTGTTGAACTGCTGGCACGCCGCGCCCTGCACGTCACGCAGGAAGCCCTGCTCCTCGGGCAGGCCGTTCCAGCCGTCCTTGACCGAGATGCGGCGGCCGTCGACCAGCGTGAAGGCGGCGATGTCGAGCGCGTTGCCGAAGGCATGCTCGGAAATATGCGCCGAGCGGCTGCCGTTCATGCCGCGACACGAATAGGCCGAAATCTGTTTGATCTCGCCGACCGGCGCGCCGAACCAGCGCAGCGCCGCCGGCTGCACCGACTCGGCGATCCAGCGGTCGAGTTCGGAGACCATCGGACAGGCAAGCGTCGCCGCCGGCGTGACCGCGACCGGCGCGGCCCCCGTCGGCATGGCCGGACGCGACGGGCCGAGGCGTGGCGGCGATGGCGGGGCCTGCTGAGGCAGGCGATGCAACCCGTCGGGCTCGATCATCGCATCGTCGGCGGGCGGGGGCGCAATTCCGGGTGCCGACAGCGACACCGGCGCGCCGGCAGGCGGCGGGTAGGCCGGCTGCGGCGGCAACGGCGAAGCCTGCGCCGGGGCCAGCGGCCACGCCGGCTGGCCGCGCGGGCCGCCCGGCACGGTTCCCGGCGGGCGCGGATTGTCGGCAAAGCCCAGGCTTGAATTCGCGCCGAGCGCGGCGACCTTGAGCGGATAATCCGCGCCACAAACGCCGGGTCCGGAGATCGGTTCGACGCGCACGATGTTGACGCCTTCGCGCACCATGCCGGATTTCAGGCACGCCTCTTCGGCCTCGCGACGCCACGGCTCGCGCTCCGCGAACCAGCCGCGGCCGCAGCCCGCCAGCGTGACAAGGGCGACGGAACCGACAACAAACAAACGAGCTCCCCGCGTCATGGCCGCGAGAGTGCCGGGAAATGGTTTATGGACCGTTCAGATTGACGCCGCGGCGGCGTTGTTGCTGCGATGCAAAAAAGCAGGAGGCGTCATTCCCGCTGGGGATGGATCAATATCCCTGTCTTGTTTTCGGCGCCGGATTGGCTAGCCTGAATGTTAACGTTGAATGAACAGAGTGAGGTCTGACCATGGACATCGCGAAGCGCTTCAACGTGGTCATGTTCTATGTGGCTTTCGCCCTCGTCGGCGCCATCGTGTTCGGCGCGATCTGAGGAACCGAACCGTCAGAGAGCATGAGGGAAAACGCCCGCCGCCTGCGAGCCCAGGCGGCGGGTTTTGCTTTCTCAGGTGCACCGGGCCCCACTTCGTCATGGCCGGGCCTGACCCGGCCATCCATCTTTTTCTGATCAAGAGATGGATGCGCGGGTCGAGCCCGCGCATGACGAAAGATAGATTTCGCCATGGCAGGCTTGATCCCTCGCTTTTTCAGACCCGCCTCAGCGCCGCGCCAGCAGGAGCGGGGCGAACAGCACCGCGAAGCCGAGATAGGCCAGGACCCATGCCGCCGCCGCCACGTCATACAGCGGGAACGCCGCCGTCGGAATGAGCGCGGCGGCGATGCGCACCAGCGCCGCGCCGACGACGCAGACATAGACCGCCTGCAGCCGGGCGTCGGCCCGCAGCGCCTGCCCGGTGTGACCGAGCGAGGCGCGGCTCATCACCGCCAGCGTCATCGCGCCCATCGCGCCCGCGGTCCAGGCGTGGATGCCGGCGCTCGCCGCCACCATGGGCGTGAACGCGGTCAGGCCGTTGAGCAGGAAGCCGATCGGCACGAATGCATAGGCGACGTGAAGAATGAGCAGCAGCGCGTCGTGCGTGGTGCGGTCGCCGGCCCAGCGCGCCAGCCGCCCGATGTGCAGGCCGGCGGCGAGAACCAGCAGCGCGCCGGTCGCCACATGGAGCGGCAGCGCCACCCAGGCCAGCAGCGCCACGATGCCCGCGGCCATGGCGACGCCGTCGAAACGATCGAACGGCACCGGCAGCCGTCCCTTGGTCCGCGCCAGCACGTTGCGCGTGAAGCTCGGCACGATGCGGCCACCGATCAGCATGATGAGCATGATGACCGCCGCGATCGCCAGCCGCCGCGAATACTCGCCCGAGCCGGCGCGCGCCACCTCGACATGCCAGCACACATTGGCGGCGATCAGCACCGTGAGCGGTCCCAGCACGCGCAGGTTACGCCAGTTCTTGCCGGCGACGATCTCGCGCCCGGCGGCTGCGGCGAGCAGCACGAGGAACGCCAGGTCGATCACCGCCACCACCACCGCCGGAAGCGCGCCGGAAAACCACATGACGATGCGCCCCGCGAGCCACGTCAGCACCAGGACCGCGAGCGGCGTGCCCTGGATCGGCAGCCGGCCGGTCCAGTTCGGGATCGCGGTGAGCAGGAAGCCGGCGACCGTCGCGGCGACGGTGCCGAACAGAAGTTCGTGGGCGTGCCAGTCGAGCGGCGCGAAGCGCAGCGGCAGGCTGATGGCACCGGTGTAGAGCGGCAGCCAGGCCGCCATCACCACCGCGGCATAGAGCCCCGCGAACAGGAAGAACGGACGGAAACCGCCGCTCAGGAAAACGGGGCCGGAATAGGCGCGACGGCGCGGCAGGGCGTCCATGCAAGCACTCCTTTAATCTGGTGCCAGGGGGGGCCGGCTTTTGCATCGGATCATTGGGATCATGCCCTAGCGCACCCGGCCGGGTGCAGCCATCGAAATGATCAAGTGGGGGCACTCCCGCATGGCTGCCACCCATGGTAGGCGGCGCGTTGACAGGACCCGCGATGCGCCTACATTAGCTTCGTTCCGAGGGGAGCTCTGAAGCTGAGATTCCACCAGAAAGGCCCGCCAGCAGGCGGTGCGGCGATGGTGGTGACCCTTTGAACCTGATCCGGGTCATGCCGGCGAAGGGACAGGGACTTTTCTGCCTCACCGCTTGCATCGTCCGGACGATCTCAATCAACGGGAGAGTTCCGATGAACAAGCATATCGCCGCCAACGGCGTCACTCCGGCCGTGACCACCGGGCCGCTGCCCGCCTCCCGCAAGATATATGTCAAGCCCGACGCCGCGCCGGACCTCGCCGTGCCGTTGCGCGAGATCATGTTGTCGCCGGAATCCGGCGAGCCGCCGCTGCCGGTCTACGACACCACCGGCCCCTACACCGATCCCGCCGTCGCCATCGACGTCAGCGCCGGCCTTGCGCGCCCGCGCACCGCGTGGGTGAAGCAGCGCGGCGGCGTCGAGGAGTATCAGGGCCGCGAGGTCAAGCCCGAGGACAACGGCAGCGTCTCCGGCGCAAGCCTGGCGCAGATGTTCAAGGCGCGGCACCGTCCGTTGCGCGGCCTGCCGGGCCAGCCGCTGACGCAATATGAATTCGCCCGCGCGGGCCACGTCACCCGGGAGATGATCTACGTCGCCGCGCGCGAGAACCTCGGCCGCGAGGCCGCGCTGGCGCGCGCCGAGGCCGCGCTCGCCGACGGCGAATCCTTCGGCGCCGCGATCCCGCCCTTCATCACGCCGGAATTCGTGCGCGACGAGATCGCGCGCGGCCGCGCCATTATTCCCGCCAACATCAACCACGGCGAACTCGAGCCGATGATCATCGGCCGCAACTTCCTCACCAAGATCAACGCCAACATCGGCAACTCCGCCGTCACCTCGTCGGTGGAGGAGGAGGTCGAGAAGATGGTGTGGGCGATCCGCTGGGGCGCCGACACCGTGATGGACCTCTCGACGGGCCGCAACATCCACACCACGCGCGAATGGATCATCCGCAACGCGCCGGTGCCGATCGGCACCGTGCCGATCTACCAAGCGTTGGAGAAGGTCGCCGGCGATCCGGTCAAGCTCGACTGGGAGGTCTACAAGGACACGCTGATCGAGCAGTGCGAGCAGGGCGTCGACTATTTCACCATCCACGCCGGCGTGCGGCTCGCCTATGTGCCGCTGACCGCCAACCGCGTCACCGGCATCGTGTCGCGCGGCGGCTCGATCATGGCCAAGTGGTGCCTCGCGCACCATAAGGAGAGCTTCCTGTACGAGCGCTTCGACGAGATCTGCGACCTGATGCGGCGCTACGACGTGTCGTTCTCGCTCGGCGACGGCCTGCGGCCCGGCTCGATCGCCGACGCCAACGACCGCGCCCAGTTCGCGGAGCTGGAAACGCTCGGCGAACTCACGAAAATCGCGTGGGACAAGGGCTGCCAGGTGATGATCGAGGGCCCCGGCCACGTGCCGATGCACAAGATCAAGATCAACATGGACAAGCAGCTCGCCGAATGCGGCGAGGCGCCGTTCTACACGCTGGGGCCGCTCACCACCGACATCGCGCCGGGCTACGACCACATCACATCGGGCATCGGCGCGGCGATGATCGGCTGGTTCGGCTGCGCCATGCTGTGCTACGTCACGCCCAAGGAACATCTCGGCCTGCCCGACCGCGACGACGTCAAGGTCGGCGTCGTCACCTACAAGATCGCGGCGCACGCCGCCGATCTCGCCAAGGGCCATCCGGCGGCGCAGCTGCGCGACGACGCGGTGTCGCGCGCGCGCTTCAACTTCCGCTGGCTGGACCAGTTCCACCTCGCGCTCGATCCCGACACCGCGCTCAAGTTCCACGACGAGACGCTGCCCAAGGAAGCGCACAAGGTGGCGCATTTCTGCTCGATGTGCGGGCCGAAATTCTGCTCGATGAAGATCACCCAGGACGTGCGCGACTACGCCGCCAAGCTCAACGACCCGAACTCGGTGGGCATGGCGGAGCAAGGCGCCATCGCCGACGGCATGGCGCAGATGAGCGAGAAATTCAAGAAGATGGGCGGCGAGGTCTATGTCGACGCCGGCGTGGTCGAGAAGGAAGCGGTGAAGGAAAGCAACCGGGCGCTCTAGCGCACCCGCGCATTCCGCCGTCATACGGCTAGCGCTCCCCTCGCCCTCGTCATGCGCGGGCTCGCGGCCCTCTCCTCGTCATGCCCGGGCTTGATCCGGGCATCCAGTTTTCTGCGCACCAAGATGGATCACCGGGTCAAGCCCGGTGATGACGAAAGGACGAGACCCGCATCTCCGCCGGCATGATGGCATCTCCCCTGTCATGCCCGGGCTCGACCCGCGCATCCAGTTTTCTGCGCACCAAGATGGATGGCCGGGTCAAGCCCGGCCATGACGAAAGGGGTAGGCGAGCCGAGACGTTCCGTCTCATCTACGCCTCACCGCTTGAACAGCCCCATGATCGCGGCCTTGGTCAGCGTGTTGAAATGCAGGTTGAAGCCGACCACCGCCGCCGACGTGTCGGCCGTCACGCCGAGCTTCTCGACGCCCACCGCGAACACCGTGAACAGATAGCGGTGCGGATGGTCGCCCTCGGGCGGGCATGGGCCGCCATAGCCGGGCGCGCCGAGGTCGGTGCGCGTTTGCAAGGCCCCCGCCGGCAGCTTGCCGCCGGCGCTGCCGGCACCGAGTTCAAGCTCGGTGACGTTGGCCGGAATGTTCACCACCAGCCAGTGCCAGAAGCCAGAGCCGGTCGGCGCGTCGGGGTCGTAGCAGGTGACGGCAAAGCTCCTGGTGCCTTCAGGCGCACCGGACCATTTCAGATGCGGCGAGCGGTTGCCACCGGCGCAGCCGAAACCGAAATCCGCCGACAGAATGTGATCCTTGCCGAGATAATCGCCGTCCTTGAAGCTGTTGCTGCCGACCTGAAACGCCATGCGCCTTCTCCCCCGTCACTTGATGCTTGAATCAACCAAGGCAGAGCCTAGCGCGGACCGGCTTAAAGACAATCGGCCGCCGTCGCGCCCATGGATCACCGGTCAAGCCCGGGCATTCATCATTCCGCGCAACAAGATGGATTGCCGGGTCAAGCCCGGCCATGACGGCTGGGTTCGATGGCCGGGTCAAGCCAGGCGATGACGGCTGGGTTCGATGGCCGGGTCAGGGCCGGCGATGACGAAAGGGAGTCGTAGGCCGGACCAAGTCCGACCATGACGAGCATGGCCAAGTCCGGCCGTGGCGAAGGTCAGGCGGCGTCCCACTCCGCCCCGCTCAGGTGCGGTGGCCGCCCTTTTGCTGATCCTTGAGCCAGGACGACAGCGTGGCGGCGGGCCCGCCCTTCGTGGACTTCGGCGCCGCCTTCTTCCTGACGGGCTTCGGCGCGACCGGCTCGGGCGGGTTGGCGGCTTCATGCGCAAGCCGCAACGCGCGCAACCGCGCGGTCTTGGCGCGAACGGCGGCCTGCTGGGCCTCGTGTTCCGACATCGCCTTCTTGCCGTCCTCGAGACGCTGCAGTTTCCTGAACTGGGCGTTGGCCCGGTCGGTGCGTGAGCTGTCGGTCAACGGCCTATCTCCCATGTGATGAACGTATGTATATGGGGATGCGCGGCGCTTTATGCAATTGCCACGGCAAATCATCGTTCCCGCCGTGGGGACCGCCCCCTCACTCGTCCCGGCCGATCGACATGATGGCGGTGGCCATCACGAAGCTGCCGAGCGTGACGACGAAGCCGAACAGCAGCAGCGACACGGTGAGCCATGAGGCGTGGTCGGCGAACAACAGGCCGCGGATGTCGTAGGGGTTGATCAGGAGCAGGCCGCCGAGCGCCAGCACCGCGAGCAGCAGGCCGCCGGCGAGATTAACCGCGAGCAGGCGGATCAGGGGCGAGGCCCGCATCTCGCGGGCGAGGTTGCGCAGATCGGGGTCGCGCCGCTGCAGATAATCGTCGTTGTCGCGGTCGCCGTCTAGCATGCTGGCCACCCTGGCCATCCCGGGCTTGCGCCGAAGGATTTGGGGTCTCCGGACGCCCCATTTTCGCAAACGCGGCGGCCGAGGACGAGGTTCCCCGGCCCGTTTCGGCGAGAGAAAGCGGCCCCGAGGGATTTTTCACCTGTGTGTTTGCGCCCCCGCCGGCCCCCGGTCAACCGCTTCCGCGAACCGTTCGCCACTTGACCCCCCGGGCGCGGCGTCCTAACGGGATGCCATTAACTCCGAGGAACCGCCGCCATGCTCGTCACGCTGATGAAAGGCAAGATCCACCGCGCCCGCGTCACCGAGGCCGACCTTCATTACGAAGGCTCGATCTCGATCGACCGCGACCTGATCGAGGCGGCCGGCTTCCTGATCAACGAGCGGGTCGAAATCTACAACATCGACACCGGCGCGCGCTTCGCAACCTACGTGATCGAGGCCCCGGCCGGCTCCGGCACCATCGGGCTCAACGGCGCCGCGGCCCGCCTCGCCATGACCGGCGACAAGGTCATCATCGTCGCCTACGCCCAGTTCGAGGCCAAGGCGGCGCACGCCTTCAAGCCGCACGTGGTGCTGGTCGACGAGCGCAACCATCCCCTCACCGTGGTGAAATCGCTGCCGACAGGCTGAGCGACGGCAGGCAAACCGATCGCCGCCCCGCGCTTCGGTCATTGCTGGTTAACGGCCCGCACGGTAAAGAGGACGCGCGCCCGCAAGTATCGCCGGGCGCGGCGGCGCATCGTGCCCGTGCCGGGCCTGTAGCTCAATGGTTAGAGCCGACCGCTCATAACGGTCTGGTTGCAGGTTCGAGTCCTGCCGGGCCCACCATCACCAATCGTTTTTCAATTCAGTAACTTAGCTGATCCACATTCACAAAAGTGGGCACTGTCCCTGTCCGCGTGGACATGGAAAGGCCGGCCCGCAACCGGCGCTCTAGTGTAAGCTTTGTTCATGGTCGAACCGCTTTCACCAACGATCCCGATCTATATAAACTTAGCCGACATCAAGCGACTGAAAATACCCGATATCGTGCCGATAGGACGGCATGCTCATGACCAAAGAGAGTTACACCCGGCCGCCTGTTGCGCTTGAACAACGCGGCGTGAGCGCCGACCAGCGAATGTTCTCGCCTTCGGCTGCGCGAAATTTGGTGCCAATCCTTGGAGTCCTGAAACGCATTCTTCCCACGCATGGCACGGTGCTGGAGATTGGTTGCGGGACGGGCGAGCACGCCGTGCATTTTGCGGAGGCGATGCCCAACCTCACTTGGTGCCCGAGCGATCCGGATTCCGAAGCCCGCGCTAGCGCCGCCAGCTGGATCAAGTTTACCGGATTGAGCAATGTACATGCACCGCTTGATATTGATGTTTGCGCAGAGGCTTGGGGCGTAGAGCAAATAGCGCCCTTTGACGCCATCGTGTCACTCAATATGGTTCATATCGCTCCATGGGCCGCGAGTTTAGGGTTGTTCGCAGGCGCGGGCCGGTTGCTATGCGCAGGTGGGCTTCTGGTTCTCTACGGCCCCTTCATGCGCGATGGCAAACACAACGCGCCCTCGAACGCCGAGTTCAACGCGTCTCTTAAGGCGCGCAACCCCTCTTGGGGCCTGCGTGATATTGCCGATCTTGAACGCCTCGGTGAATCCTCGGGGCTACGTCTGCGCAACGCAATCGAGATGCCCTCGAACAATATGTCCCTTGTCTTCGCAAGGGCTGGTGGCAGAACGCCGACCTCGGATCCGGTGAAGTCCTACTAATACCTGGTTTGCGAGATCGCTGATCCATCGACGCTGTCGCCATCAGACATCGAATTTCGACGGATACCTCTTCATGCGTGAGCTGCCGAATCTTGATTTCCCAGCGCCCGGATTTGTCCTGGTTGGCCCACCATTGCTATACACTACAAATTCCGGGCCCGTATCCTATGGCATTGAGCCTCTACAGATCCTTGGCCGCAGGCGCCCCTGCGAACAGCGTTTATGATATGATGTGTGCCATGCCCCATGCCGTGGATTTCAACACTGTTTCGACCATCGGTCTGGAGTCGTCTCCGGTCGCGGCCGCGCTGGCTGGTCTGCGAGCGCACGAGGCTCGCTATTTCAAGAACAAGTACGATCACGTCTTCATGGTGGAGCCTGCGAGCAATGCCAAGACGACCATCGACTGGGTGCACCGGATCCTCAAGGAAGAACGCGACATCGTCATCTCGTCTCACCCGCTCGAGGCCACGGCATTCCAAGTCGAGAACATCCGAATCGCTTACGTCTTCTATGACAGCGGTCTGTCGATCAACGTGATGTATACCGTCGACGACCCAAGCAGACGGGCGGTCGGCTTCAAGCTCTCCGAAGGGATGGAAGTCCCCGTTGAACTCGCCTCCCGGTTCAAGTTCGCGAGGCAAAAGTCGAAGCTGGCCGGTACCATTCGCGGTTCCTACTTCGCGTTCAAGAACGAGTACTGACCTCAGGACCGGCCCCCGGGACGATGATCTCCCAGTGCCCCGTTTGACCCCGGTTGGTCCACCACACAGTCCTCCGAATTCCTCCGAATTCCGCCAAGCTCCGAGGACCGGCAGGTCGCGACGGCTATCGCACGCTCGCCTGCTTGCCCACGCCCGGCGGCGGCGCGTAGACGTGAAGCGGCAATGCGACAGTGAGGAAGGCGGCGGTGCCTTCCAGCCGGTTCTCCACATCAAACTCGCGGTACACCTTGAGGCGCGTGGCGATGTCGCGTCCGTCGACCTTGAACATGTAGCCGAGCGATCCGCCGACCGCGGCGACCCTGCCCCGGAACGGACCCAGCTTGGCGCCGCTGCCGGTGTCGTCGGTGAGCTGAGCGTAGAAATAGCTCACGACGCCGAACGACAGGCCGTTCGGCAGATTCTGGGTCGCGGCCAGCTCGAGATGGAATTCGGTTCCCGTCGTGTAGTCGGTCGCGGGATTGGTGCCGTTGAAGGTGATCCCCATCGCGCCGGACAGATCGATGCCGTTCTGCATGTTGAGGTAGGTCACCGCGCCGAAGACATCGGTGGCCCAGCGGTGGAAGGCGATGTTAGCGATGGCGCCCTCGCGATAGTCGCCCACCGGCACATTGACGCCGACGCCCGCGGTCCAGTGCAGATTCCCCGAGTGCCAGCCGATCATGCCCTGCAGATAGGGGTCGCCGACGGTGGTGATGGAATCGCGCAGGTTGCGGGACAGCACGGCATTGAGCGGCGGCACGGACAGGCTGGCGTCGGCGGAAATGCTGGGGCCGCCGATCGGCAGCGTGCCCGCAAACGCCAGATTGCCGCCGAGAACCTGTACCGTCGTCGACCACAGCAGCGTCGGCGCATTGACCGGAAGGGTGGCGGAGACGCCGGCGAGCAGCTTGCCGTTGAAGGGCAGTTCCAGCGACGGGCTGGCCTTGCCGGTGTAGTAGTAGAAATCATTCTGGAAGTAGAGGCCGGGCGGCGGCGTGAGGCCGGCCAGCGGGCCGCGGATGCCGAGAAGATAGACCCCGACGCCGTTTTCCGCCGCCTGCAGGCCGCTCGCCGTCAGGAGGCCGGACATCGCCAGCAAGGCGGCGGCAAGATGCCGGGACATGCGATGGCGGTACGATGCGCCGCAAGCACGAACTTCGCCGACGGCGGCGTGCCGCTCAGGATCGTTGTATGGCACGGACTGTCCCCCTCACCCATTCCGCCACGAACGGCCTCGTCGGGCCGCTCGCAACATCCCCTGTTCCCCCATATACGCCCGGCGCGGCTCTAGCCCTTGGCGCGCCGGCATCAATCAATCGGCATTCTCGTAGAATTCGTCTTCGTTGGGGAAGGCCGGTGGCTTGCCGGTGAGCCCCTTGGCGACCGACTTGAAGACCTCGGACAGCAGCATGGATTTCTCCATCTTGCCTCCTAATTCCATAATACGCTTCTGCAACACTAGCACCTTGTCGGGATTGGTATCGGCGAGACTGGTCTTTTCCCCCGGATCCTGCGCCAGATTGAACAGCTCGATCTTGGCCGGCAGCACGGTCCGCCAGACCAGCTTCCAGTCTCCCTTGCGCACCGCGCCGCGGAACAGCTCGATGTTGTAGACGACCTCGTCGCGGGGCGACGGCTTGCCCTCGGCAATGGTCGGCCACATGTCGAATCCGTCGAGCGGCTTGGCCTTGGCCAGGTTTGCGCCGGCGAGCCCCGCGAGCGTCGGGTAGTAGTCGACGACATGCATCATCTGATCGACCACGGTGCCAGGCTTGATCCGGCCCGGCCAGTTGATCAGCGACATCACCCGCGTGCCGCCCTCGTAAAGGTCGCCCTTGCCGCCGCGGTACGGTCCGTTGTCGGCCGGCAGCGATCCCTTGACCTCGCTTTCACCGGTGAGATGCGCCGAGTGGTTGCCGCCGTTGTCGCTGTGGAAGATGATCAGCGTGTTCTGCCGCATCCCCCGCTGCTCGAGCGCCTGCAGCACCCGGCCGATCTGGTCGTCCATCGCGGTGATCATTGCCGCGTAGGTGCGGCGGTTGACGTCGCTGATGTTCGTGTAACGGTCGATGTATTCCTTGGGCGCCTGATACGGCGTGTGCGGCGCGGTGAAGGCGAGATAGATGAAGAGCGGCTTCCTGGTATCGTGCTTGCCGATGTAACGGACCGCGTCGTTGCCGATCAGCGTGGTCACATAGCCTTCCTCGCGAAGCGGCTTGTTGTTGCGGAACCAGTCCATCTTGCCGCCGGTCGAGTGGGTGAAGTAGTCGATCTCGCCGACCTGCGCGCCATACTGATAATCGAAGCCGCGCTGCATCGGCCAGAAGTCGCGGCTGGCATGGCCGAGATGCCACTTGCCGAAGATCGCCGTGGTGTAGCCGGCCTCCTTGAGGGCCTGCGACAGCAGCCACTCGTCCCTCGGCAGGCCATAGGTCATGCCGGCGGGAATGACGAGGGTCTGCAGGCCGTAGCGCAACGGATAGCGGCCCGTGACCATGGCCGCGCGGGTCTGCGTGCACATCGACTGGACGTAGAACTGTTCAAGCTTCGCCCCGGTACTGGCGAGTTGGTCGATGTTCGGCGTCTTGATGTCGGAGCCGTGGAACCCGACATCCTTCCAGCCCATGTCGTCGGACATGATGTAGACGATGTTCGGGCGCGGCGGGTTCTGCGCCTGCGCGGGCGGCGCCACCGCCAGCCCCATGAAAAATGCGAAAAGAACGGAAATAGCCACCCGGATTGAAAACATGTTCTCCCCCTGGCGAAAAACCGGACCATGAGCAATCGGCAATCATTCCACACATGACCCATGTGGGGAGTCAACGCCGCCTCTGACCCGGAAGGCTTTTCCGGGCCTCATATCACGCGCATCTGATCGAAACCTGTGATGTCATGCGTGGCAGGTGTGATCGGTTTTGCGCAGCGCACAATGGGCGACATGCCATCCGGTAGCCCGGCCGAGCAGTTGTGCGAAGCGCGGGAAATACTCCAGTATGCGGCGTGATAGGGTGCCGTGCTCGGGGGAGCGGATTTGGCGGAAGTCCATCGAGCCATGCGACGATCATGGCCGCGCCGCCTGCCTTTCGTGGTGAGCGCGCTCGCCGTTCTGGCGATCGTTTCAACCGCTGTCGTGGCTAGTGAAAATCGCGCCCCGGCGGCAACCCACGTCGGATCGCAGGCCTGCGGCACCTGCCACGCCTCCCAGTCGACAGCGGCGAAGGCGTCTCACCACGACCTTTCGATGCAGATCGCCGATGCCCGAACGGTGCTGGGAAACTTCGATGACGCGGCCTTCGATCATCACGGCCTGACGTCGCGCTTCTTCCGGCGCGACGGCAAGTTCCTGGTCGAGACGGACGGACGCGACGGCACGCCGCAGACGTTCGGGATCAAATACGTCTTCGGCGTCTATCCCCTCCAGCAATACCTGATCGAATTTCCCGACGGGCGGCTTCAGGCGCTCTCGATCGCCTGGGATAGCCGGGCCAGAGAGCTGGGCGGCCAGCGCTGGTTCCATCTCTATCCCGACGAGAAGATCACGGCCGCCGACCCGCTGCACTGGACCGGACTGCAGCAGAACTGGAACTTCATGTGCGCGGAGTGCCATTCAACCGACTTGCGCAAGAACTACGACGCCGCGACCGACCGCTTTTCGACAACCTGGTCGGACCTCAACGTCGGCTGCGAGGCCTGTCATGGACCCGGCTCACGGCATGTCGCATGGGCGTCCGACCGCAAGCGCTTCTGGCCGTTCTGGCGCGCCGACGATCCGCAGAAGGGGTTAGCGGCCCGCTTCAACGATCGCGTCGGTGTGAGCTGGAGCATCGATCCCGCATCCGGAAACGCCCGGCGCAGCAAGCCGCCGGCCACCGGCCGGGTCGAGGTCGAGGTGTGCGGCCGCTGCCATGCCCGGCGCGGTGCGCTCACCGATGCCTGGACGCCGGGAAAAAGCCTGTCCGACACCCATGCTGTCGCCCTTCTCGAGCAATGGCTGTTCGAGGCCGACGGCCAGATGCGCGAGGAGGTCTATAACTACCAGTCTTTCCGCCAAAGCCGGATGTATGCGGCGGGCGTCACCTGCAGCGACTGCCACGATCCGCACAGCCAGAAGCTGAGGGCCGAGGGCAGCGCCGTCTGCGGCCAGTGCCACGATGCCGGCAAGTACCAGGCGCCAGCCCATCATTTTCACGAGCGCGAAGGCAGCACCGTCACCTGCATCTCGTGCCACATGCCGGCACGGACCTACATGGCGGTCGACACGCGCCACGATCACGGCTTCCGCATCCCGCGCCCCGACCTCTCGGTGAGGCTCGGCACGCCGAATACCTGCAACGGTTGTCATCGCGACAAGTCCTTCGGCTGGGCGGCAGAGGCCGTCGAAAAGCACCACGGGCCGGTGCGCAAAACCGCCCGCGGCTTTGCCGAAGCGTTTCATGCCGCCCGCACGCATCAACCCGATGCGGCCGCGCGGCTGGAACGGCTCGCACGAAATCCGGACGAACCGGCGATCGCGCGCGCCACCGCGCTTGTCGAGCTGGGGCCGTCCCTCTCACCCGGCGCCATCAATGTTTACCGCGGCGGGCTGGCCGATCCCGACCCGCTGGTGCGCATCGGCGCATTGCGCGGGCTGGCCGCGCTTGCCGCCGGCCAGCGCTGGAACCTGGCCTCGGCGCTACTCGACGATAAGGTGCGCGGGGTGCGGATCGAGGCCGCGGCCTTTCTTGCGCCGGTCCCCCCGTCGCAACTGTCGGCCGACGACCGCAGGCGGTTCGACCGCGCGGCGGACGACTATGTGGCCGCCCAGCGATTCAACGCCGACCGGCCGGAAGCCAGAAGCAATCTTGGAAATTTCTACGCCCAGCGCGGACGGCCGGCGGAGGCCGAGCGCGAATATCTTGCAGCGCTCCGGCTTGATCCGCGGTTCGCGGCCGCAGCCATCGGCCTGGCCGACGTGTATCGCCTTCAGCGGCGTGACCGCGAAGGCGAAGCCGTGCTGCGGCAGTCGGCGTCGTTCGCGCCGCAGGACGCCGCGATCTATCATGCGCTCGGTCTTGCGCTGGTGCGGCTCAAGAAATCGGAGGCCGCCATGGAGACGCTGAAGACAGCCGCCGACCTCGACCCCGCGCAGCCGCACTATGCCTATGTCTATGCCATCGCGCTGAATTCGGGCAGCCGAAGCGCCGAGGCGCTGCGCGTGCTCGAGGCAAATCTCGCGCGCCACCCGCAACACGCCGAAACCCTGTCGGCGCTCGTTTCGATCAATCGCGAAAATGGCCGCGGGGCGGACACCCTTCGTTATGCCGAGAAACTGTATGCGCTCAATCCCGCCGTGCCGGGCCTGCGGACGCTGATCGACCGCCTGCGACGATCCCCCGGAGCATCGCCGTAGGTCTCCGACGGACCATGCCGCCGGCGAGCCAGTCGCAGCCGGAACACTTTGCAGCCGGAACACTTTATTGTGTACGGGTGGCCGATTGAGGGGCTGTCGTTTTCTTCATAACGTCAGCCGCTTCCCTTTTTGGGAGTGCTGAGGAGAAATGATTATGCGTAACTTTTTTGGTCTGACAGTCGTGCTTGGCTTGCTCGCGGTGTTGAATATCGCTCCGGTGTCTGCCCAGACACGTCCCGACACGCCGGCTCCGGCGCGTCCGGACACCCCGGCCCCGGCACGTCCGGATACCCCGGCCCCGGCACGTCCGGATACTCCGGCCCAGGCACGTCCGGATACCCCGGCTCCGGCACGTCCGGATACCCCGGCCCCGGCGCGCTCGGATACCCCTGCCCCGGCACGTCCGGATACCCCTGCCCCGGCGAAGTGATTGCGCGTCCGGTTGACGGTCCAGTCGGCCGGACGGAGTACAGCACTGATGAATTGGTTGCGCCGCGGTCGATCGGCCACGGCGCGACTGGAGTGAGCGAACAGAGGCGGGCCAAGCGATGACGGGCGCGAGCATCAGGATCAGGCGGGGCATAGTCGCCACGCTGATGGCGGCTGTTGCGAGCTTTTGCGGCATCTCTTCTGCCGGGGCGTACGAGATGCTGCCGGCAGCCTCCCTGAAGACCAACCAGTTCGACTACGAGTATGTCGAGCCGACAAATCCGGTGCATCGGCCTTTGTATGAAGCGCTGAAGAAAATGCAAATCCTCGAGAAGTTTCAGGAATTCTTCTCTCCGTTGCGATTCCCGGTCAGGATTAAGCTCAAGGTGAAGGGCTGCGACGGAGTCGTGAATGCCTACTTCTGGGAAGACGCCATCCAGGTCTGCTACGAATATCTCGACTGGGTGATGCAGCAGGCGCCCAAGTCGGAAAAATTGGGCCTCACCCCCCGGGACGCGCTGATCGGGCCGACCGTGGATGTCTTTCTCCATGAAGCCGGACATGCGGTGGTGGAAGTGCTGGAAATTCCCTTCTTCGGACGCGAAGAGGATGTCGCGGACTATTTCGCCAGCTATGTGCTGCTGCAATTCGCAAAGGACGACGCGCGCCGGCTCATTCTCGGTGCTTCGTTTCTGAGCGGCAAGGAAGCGTCTGACGAGCAGGGCAAGGCTCCCGAAATGCGTATTCTGGCGGACACGCATGGACTGCCGGCGCAACGCTTCTACAGCCGGCTGTGCATGGCGTACGGATTCGACAAGGAGCTTTTCGGCGACGTTGTCGAGATGGGCTATCTGCCGCAAAGCCGGGCGCGAAACTGCCGCTACGAATACCAAACCAACGAAACCGCCTTCAAGGCGCTGATCATGCCGTATATCGACCCGGACCTGATGAAGTCCATGAAGGCAAAGCGGTGGTTCCAGTTTGAATCGTCAGCGGCCCCCGGCGCCGCAAGCATGAAATGACCGGCCTCACCCGACGCCCATCATGGCGTTGCGGATCTCGGCATCGCCAACCGCGCTGGTCTGGTCGAACTCGCGGATGATCTTGCCGTGCGAGAGCACATAGGCGCGCGACGCCACCTCGATGGCCTGGAAGAAGCTCTGCTCGGCCATCAGGATGGTCAGGTTGCGCGCCTCCTGCAGCGCGCGGATGGCCGCGATCACCTGGCCGACGACGATCGGCGCGAGCCCGACCGACGGTTCGTCGATGACGATGGCCTCGGGCGACGTCATCAGGGCGCGGGCGATCGCCAGGAGCTGCTGCTGTCCGCCGCTCAGCGTCGAGGAATATTGCCGCCGGCGTTCCGCGAGAATGGGAAACGTCTCGAAGCAGAACGCGAGATTGGCCGCGATGTCCTTGCGGCCGCGCGGCCCTCCTCCCGCCAGCAGCAGGTTCTCCTCCACCGTCAGGTTCGGCACCAGGCGGCGTCCTTCGGGAACGGAGGCGATGCCCAGATTGGTGATTTCATGCGGGCTGCGGGTCAGGAGATCGACGGTCCGGCCTTGCGTCTCCAGCACGATGCGGCCCGAGCGAGGCCTGATGAAGCCGAGGATGCAGTTGAGCAGCGTCGATTTGCCGTTGCCGTTGACGCCGAGCAGAGCGACCAGCTCGCCGGCGCCCACTTCAAGACTGATGTCGCGAAGCACGGTCACCGCGCCATAGCCGGCGACGAGGCGATCAACGATGATTCTGCTCACCGAAATAGACCTTTTGAACGAGGGGATTGTCGGCTACCTCGGAGGGCGTGCCCGCGGCAATGATCTTGCCCGTCTCCAGGCAGATGATGCGTTCGGAGAAGCGCATGACCGCATGCATGATGTGCTCGATCATCACCACGGCGACGCCGGATTCGTTGAGGCGGAACAGCAGCGAGAGGATATCGTCGATTTCTCCTTCCGACAGACCGGCCATGGCCTCGTCGGCGACCAGCACTTCCGGCTCGGCGACCAGCGCGCGCGCCAGCTCCAGCTTGCGCAGTTCGAGCTGCGACAGCGCCTCCGACGGATCGTTACGCCGCGCGATCAGACCGACCGACGCCAGCACCTCGTCGGCGCGCGCGATCTCCTCGGAACCGCCGCCCTTACCGAGATAGTCCATCGGCACCAGCAGGTTTTCCAGCACCGTCATGCCGACGAACGGGCGCGGGATCTGGAAGCTGCGCGACAGGCCGCGCCGGGCGCGGCGATAGGCCGGCTCATGGGTGATGTCGATGCCCTTGAAGACGATGACACCGGCATCGGGAGGAAACAGGCCGGTGATGCAGTTGATCAGCGTGGTCTTGCCGGAACCGTTCGGGCCGATCAGGCCGAGCCGCTCGCGCGGCCTGATGTCGACATCGACCGGCCCCAGGGCGCGAACGGCGCCGAAGCTCTTCTCCACGGCGCGGACCGACAACAGCACGTTCATGACACGCGCCTCCGGAACGCACGAAGCCCGAGCAGCCCTTCCGGCGCCAGCGCGACGAAGGCGATCAGCACCACGCCGACCGCCAGGATGTTGAATTCCGACGAGATGGTGACGGTCGCGACCTGCTGGACGCTCGCCAGCAGCAGCGCGCCGAGCACCGGACCCGGCCACGACCGGGTGCCGCCGATCAGCGGCATCGCCAGCGCATTGAGGCCGACCGTGAGGCTGAACGCGCTGACCGGATCGACGTAGGAGGAGTACGTGGCATAGGGCGCGCCCGCCATCGACATGATGCCGCCGCTGATCGCGCAGGCCAGCAGCTTGAGCCGCAGCGTCGGCACGCCCGAGCATTCCGCGGCCGGCTCGCTGGCGCGGATGGCGCGCAGGCTGCGGCCGATCCACGACACTTCGATCCAGCGCGCGACCACGACGGCGCTCACCGTCAGCACCAGCATGATGAAGAAGACGTATTGCGGCTGGCCGCCGAACCAGGCCGGCGGCGCCGGCGCCAGCACCTGCAATCCGGCGGCGCCGCCGAGATAGTCGGTGTTATGCACCAGCGTTTCCAGCACCACGACCAGCGCCACGGTGGCGATGGCGAAATAGATGCCCTGGATGCGCAGCGTCAGATACCCGGTGGCGACGCCGAGAATGACGCCGATGCAGCCGGCCCCGATGAGCTGCACCAGCATCGGCGCGCCGAACGCCTTGAGCAGGAAGGCGGCCATGTAGGCGCCGGCGCCGAAGAACGCCGAGGCGCCGAAATTGGTGTAGCCCGCGTAACCGCCGAGGATGTTCCATCCGGTGGCGATCACCATGTATTGCAGCACCACATAGCCCGCATAGAAATAGAACGGGTTGGGCACCACCAGCGGCAGGAACAACCCGCCCACCGCCACCAGCGCGGCCACGGCGATGAACAGCGGCATTCTCATCATCGCAAGGCCCCGAACAATCCGTTGGGCCGCAACCCAAGCGTGGCGAGCAGAATGGCGAAGGCGACGCCGGGCGCCCAGGACGGGCTGAGGAACGTCATGACGAATGACTCGGCGACGCCGATCAGGATGGCGGCGACCAGCGTGCCGGGAATCGTCCCCATTCCCGCCAGCACGACGACGGCGAACACGCGGCCGATATGCGCGCGTCCGGCGAACGGGTCGATCGGGCCGGTTATCACCAGCGCGGCTCCGGCCAGCGCGGCCATCGCCATGGCGATGCCGAAGGCATGGCGCTTGATCGCGGCCGGGTCGAGCCCGCAGATCTGCAGCGCGCGCTCCTCATAGGCGACGGCGCGGATGGCCAGTCCCGTGTTGGTCCGCGTCATGTAGAGCCACAGCAGGAATATGACGACCGGGGCAAGCGCCGCCGGAATCAGGAAGCGATACGGCATGACGATGAACCCCACCGTCAGGCTGTGTCCGATATAGCCGGCCCTGATCGAGCGCAGGTCGGTGCCGAACGCGACCACGAGGCCGACCTCGATGATCAGCGAGATGCCGAAGAACAGCGTCAGGCTCTGCAGCGTGTTGCCGCGGCCGCGCGACTCGAACGAGCGCGAATAGAATTCGTAGAGGATGACGCCAAGCGCATAGAACGGAATGGCCCACAGCACGCCAGCAACCAGCGGATCCATGCCGTAGCTGTTGCTGATCGCCACCGCATAGCTGCCGCCGATCACCATGGCCGGATGCGCGACGTTGGGGATATGCAGCAGGCCGAAGGTGATCGCCAGTCCGAGCGCGACCAGCGCATAGATACTGCCCAACACGACGCCGGTCACGAGCGCATTCAGGCCGAGATCGAGAATGAGCATCCTATTCCCACTCATTTGACAGCCGGACCCGCCAAGGGCGAGCCCGGCTGAACACTGTCTGTCGTTGGCTCTCAGGCCTTGCGGGACTGCGCGAGGGACATGAGATCGCCGCTCTTGTAGGCCGGCGGATCGACGATAACCTGCTTGCCCGCCTGGCGGAACTGGTCGATGTCGTTGCCCTGGATGTTGCGGAACTGGCACATCAGCACCCGGCGCTGGGTCCAGTCGCCCAGTTCGTTGAACGACATCTTGCCGACGATGGTCTCGACCGCGTTGGCATGCAGCCACTGCGATACCTTGGCCTGATCGATCGTCCCGGTGGCCTTGACCGCCGTCGAGATCAACTGGCCCGCCGCGTAAGTGAATGGCGGGATGTAGAAGCCGAGCGGATCGACCTGCCGCTGCTTGGCGATCGGCGCGTAACGCGACAGGAAGTCGTCGATGCCGGTGAACTTCAGGGTCGGCTCCGGCACGTAGAGATGGAAGCTGGTGATCCCGTTCAGCGCCGGGCCGAGATTTTCAAGGAGCGACGCGTATTGCGTGCCCACCATGCCGCCGCCGAACAGCCGGACCTGATCGCCGATGCCGATTTCCTGGATGCCGCGCACGATGCCGGTCGAATCGGCCGGGTAGGAGCAGACGAACACCGCTTCGGCCGCCGAGGCGCGGACGTTGCGCAGGATGGCCGAGAAGTCGCGGTTGGTCGGCGGATAGATCTGATAGTCCACCACCTGCATGCCGAACTGCTCGGAGACACGCCGGCCGCCGGCCGCCGCGGTCTTGGAGAATTCGGTGTCGGCGGCAAGGATCGCCATCTTCTTGATGCCGTTGCCGTTGGCGAGATCGAAGAAGCCGCGCGCCCAGTTTTCCGCGCCGTTCGGTCCCCACGGGGCGGCCTGGAAGAACTTGTCGTGCTTGATGGTGTCGTTGGCGGCGAGCGTGAGAATGCCGATGATGAAGCGGTCGCGCGACTTGGCGAACGGCATCACCGGCGCCGTCAGGTTCGCGCCGTAGGGCGAGAACAGGAAATCGACCTTGTCGACGTCGACAAGCTTGGAATAGATGCCCGGGATGTTGGCCGGCACGCTCTGGTCGTCATAGATGACGAGTTCGACCTTGCGGCCGAGCAGCCCGCCAGCGGCGTTGATGTCGTCGCGCCACAGCTCGTAGCCGATCACCAGGTTCTTGGTGCCCGACAGCGGCCCGGTCAGCGAGGCGCTGGCCCCGATCCGGATCGGCTGGCTTTGCGCATGCGCGCCGCTCCAGACGGCGGGCGCCGCGATGCCCGCCATCGTTCCAAGGCCAATCTGCGTGAAGTTTCGCCGTGTTATTTTCATTTTTGTTTTCCTCCCTTGTCTGAAAATTTCTTAAGTAAGCAGCCAGCCGTTATCGATGTTGAGGTTGACGCCGTTGACGGACCCGTTCTCGAGCAGGAACAGCGTCGCGCCGGCGACATCGCGCATCGTCGCCAGACGCCTGGTCGGCGTGCGCGCGATGACGCGATCGAGATGCTCTTGCTTGCCGGACCACGCCGGGCTGTCGCCGATGATGCCGGGATGGATGGCGTTGACGCGGATCGGCGCCAGCTCGATCGCCATGGTGTGCACCATGGTCGCGACCGCGCCGTTGATGGAGCTCACGGTCGTCGAGCCCGGATAGGGGCGTTCCTTGGCAAGGCCGCCGAACAGCACGATCGAGGCATCCTCCGCAAGTTGCGGCAGCATGGCGTGAACGACCTCGGTATAGCCGATCAGCTTGAGCGTCACCAGGTTGATGGCGCGGTCGATGTCGTAGTCGCGCACCGTGTTCATGTCGCGCTGGATGGCGCTGAGCACCACGTGGCGCACCGGCCCGACGCCGGCCAGGGACTTGGCGATGTCATGGGGCCTGGTGAGATCGAGAGCGCGTCCGGTGACGTCGCCCTTGACGCCCTTGGCGATCTCCTGCGTGCGCTTCTCGTCACGCCCGGTGATGATCACGCGGTCGCCGCGCTCGGCCATCATGCCGGCGAGCGTCAGGCCCAGACCCTGCGTTCCGCCGACGATTACGACACCATTCTTCATCTTGCTGTCCCCTCCAAGGTTTGGATCATGTTTTCATGTCAAGGCGCGTCACGGCCGCGCCAGCTTTTCCTTCAGGTAATCCCAGTCGCGATTGAAGCGATACGAATGCCGGGCCGGCGGCTGCGGCGACTGCGTCTCGACCCAGCGCACGGTCGTGTCGGTGCGGTTGAAGAAGGCATGGATCGAGCCCACGCCGGTCCACAGCACGTCGCCCTCCTTAAGCACATAGGTCTGGCCATCGGCGACCGCCTCGACCTCGCCCTGCAGGATGTAATAGGCCTCCTCGAGCGGATGATCGTGGAAATGCGCCACGCCGCCGGGCTGATATTCCACCATGAACATGGTGCCGAGCGCCGCCGAGAGGCGATGATCCACCAGCATCTTCACGGCGATGCCGCTGTAGGCGAGGAGCGCCGTCGCCATGCTGGAGGACACGGTGGGCGCGTCGATGCGCGCGCCGACCTTGAGCTTGTCGAGCGAGATGTCGTCGTCGGTCATGCGGAAGACGTGCAGCGAACGCGGGTCGCGGATGTCGAGCGGTCCGGTCTCGTAGGCGCGCGGCGGACCGAGGAAGAACGTGTCCTCCGGCTCCGTGGGCCCGCGCGGAATCGGCGTCAGCATGTCGAGCCAGTGCGCATCCCCGCGCCCGGACCCGAGCCACGCATGCGGCGTGCCGACCGGCACGACGCCGCACGACCCGGGCACCAGCGGGTAGCTGCGCCCGTCGAGGATCAGCGTCGGTTCACCCTGGGTGACATAGAAGAATTCCTCGAAGGACTGGACATGGGTGTCGACATGACCCTTGGCCTCGAGCGCACACAGGCCCAGCCCGGTGTGGGTCGCCCCCACCGCACGATCAATGGCGGAGTGGCGTTTGAAGCCTGAGCTGTGCCCGGAATACGCGATGACACCCTGGATGTCGGCAGCGCGAACAACGTGATGCACCCTTGTCTTCTCCTCCAGGACCCGTTACTGTTTGTTCATTCTCACTGAACTGTTTAGTCACAACACACATGGCGCGTCAACAGCCAGACCGGCCCGGCAGGATGAAATCTCAGGCGGCGGCTGTTCACAAAACCGCAACCCGGAAAGTCGCCGCGCGCGGGATTGCCACTGCCGCGCGCTCCGCGCCGACAAACTGGGAAACCCTGGGCATTAAGATACGCGCCGAACGCGAACGCCGCGGGATGGCCTTGCGCGAAATGGCGCGCCGTGTCGGCGTTTCGCCCAGCCTGATTTCGCAGATCGAACGCGGCCTGGTCACGCCGTCGGTCGGCACGCTGTGGTCGATGGCGACCGAGCTTGGCCTGGTGATGGACGAGCTGTTTAGGACTGCTGAACAGACGACCGCGGCTTCCGAACCGGCGGGCCCCGCCCCGCTCGGCCATGTCCAGCGCAGGGACAGCCGCAAACGCCTGCGGCTGGCCGGCGGTGTCGAATGGGAGCGCCTGACGGCGCAGCCGGACGACGATGTCGAATTTCTCTACGTGAAGTACGAAGCGGGCGCCGAATCCTGCCCGGAGGATTCGCTGTTCCGGCATGGCGGCAAGGAATACGCCTACGTGCTGGAGGGCCGGCTCGGCGTGCAGATCGGTTTCGAGCGCTACGAGCTGGGTCCGGGCGATTCCGTCTCGTTCCAGTCGCAATCGCCGCACCGGCTATGGGCGATCGGCGACGCGCCGGCCATCGCGATCTGGGCCGTCGTCAATCGCACCGGCGACACTCGCGGTGGCAACTAACGCATCATCATCAGAGAGGGGAGATTACTTGTGAAGACCGGCTTCATCGGGCTGGGTCGCATGGGCCGCGCGATTGCAACGCGCATCAAAACGGCCGGTCACGACCTCATCGTTTACAACCGCACCCACGACAAGACCAAGGAGCTGGCCGCCGTCGGCGCCGCGGTCGCAACCAGCATCAAGGAGGCGTGCGGCGACAGCGGCATCGTCGTCACCATGCTGTCCGACGACGCCGCGCTCGAACAGGTCGCGTTCGGTCCCGGCGGCATCTGCGAATCCTCGCGCAAGGGCACCATCCATATGGTGATGGGCACGCACGGCACGGCGGCGATCCGTTCCGCGCAGGAGCGGCACGCGCAGGCCGGACAAATCCTCGTCAGCGCGCCGGTGCTGGGCCGCCCGGACGTCGCCGCGGCGGGACAACTGGGCGTCGTGCTCGCGGGTCCGCGGGAGGCCGCCGAAAAATGCCGGCCGCTGATCGATGCGGTTGCGCGTCGCGTGTTCGAGGCCGGCGACAAGCCCGAGCATGCCGCCATCGTCAAGCTGGCCAACGGCCTCGTGCTTGGCTGCGCCATCGAGGCGATGGGCGAAGCGTTCTCGCTGGTGCGCAAGTACGGCGTCAAAACCGACGTGCTCTACGACGTCATGACCGAGGGCCTGTTCGCGGCGCCCGCCTACAAGGGCTATGGCAAGATCATCGTCGATGAAGGCTATACGAATGTCGGTTTCACCGCCGAACTCGGCCTCAAGGACATCCGCCTGATCCTGGGGGCGGCGGGCGCCGAGCATGTGCCGCTGCCGGCCACGCACACCGTGTACAATCATTTGCTCAGCGCCATCGCCCACGGCTACGGCGGCAAGGACTGGTCCGTCATCGCGCACGAACAGGCGCAGGAAGCCGGACTCAAGTAATACGCGAAAGAGTCCCGGCCCACCGGATGGCGAACGGCAAAACCCCGTGCATCGGCCTCGTGGATTGCCCACGGGGCCGATCGGCGTCAGGCGTCCCGCGCTGCGCCGATCAAGACGATCGTCGACGGCCAAAGCCCCGCCTGATCCTTGAACAGAAGCGTCAATTCCGCTGGCGGTCGCGACCCGCATCGCTATACTTCCAACCGTTATGTTTTGTCATCAATAACGACAGGCGGCGGAATATTCATGAAGGGCAAGAGCGGCACGGTGGTTTCGTTGCGCGGGCGATCCCATTCCGCGCACGGAAAGCGCCTTGCGCGCGCCGTTCCCCGCGTCCGCATCGTGTTCGGCGAGGCCATGCGCATCGGTCCGGGCAAGGCCGACCTGCTGGAGACGATCGGCCGCACCGGATCGATCTCGGCCGCCGGCCGGGAACTTGGCATGTCGTATCGCCGCGCCTGGCTGCTGGTGAACGAGGTCAACAGCATTTTCGCGCGGCCGGTCGTGGTGGCGAGCACCGGCGGCGCTCATGGCGGCGGCGCGCAGCTGACCGATTTCGGCCGCGCGCTCGTCGCCGCCTACCGGCGCATCGAGGAGCGCACCCGCATCGCGATCCGTGAAGAGCTGGCGCCGTTCGAATCCGACCTGGTGGACTCCGTTCAGACCTGATCCACGACGTGCAGGCCGGAAATGCCACGCTCGTCGATCGCCACCGCCTTGACCAGCGCCTGAATGTGGTCGCCGGCATCGAGGCCGAGCCGATCGACCGCAAGCCGCGTCGCATAGGCCTTGAGCTGTTCGCCGCCCTTGAGTTCGATGGTCGCAAGCGCGAAAGGTCCGCCATCGGTCTCGATATGGGCGATGCGGCCGGCCAGCACCGTGCGCACGCTGACATTCTCCGATCGCCCGATGGCGAGCGTGACATTGGTGGCCCGGATCACCACCCGCACCGCGTTGGCGGATGGTTCGATGCGGCCGGGCACGACGATCTCGCCGGCCGGATGATCGACGATGGTCACGCCATAATCCTCGACATAGCGGCTCACCCGCCCGGACAGGATCGAGAGCGCGTCGAAGCGGCCGGCGGCCTTGGCGAGCGAGGTCGGGGCCAGCACTTCCGCCGGCGTGCCGGTGGCGATGACGTGGCCATTCTCGATCTTCACCACGCGGCTCGCCAGCCGCGCCACTTCCTCGACCGCATGCGACACATAGACGGTTGGAATACCGAACTCGTCGCGCATGTGCTCGATGAACGGCAGGATCTCCAGCTTGCGATCCTCGTCCAGCGAGGCCAGCGGTTCGTCCAGCAACAACAGCCGCGGCGAGGTCAGCAGCGCGCGGCCGATGGCGACGCGCTGACGCTCGCCGCCCGACAGGCTGTCGGGCCGGCGGGACAGCAGATGGCCGATACCCAGCACCTCGACCACAGGATCGAATCCTATCCTGCGCAAGTCGCGCGGCGTGAACCAGCGTCCAAACCCAAGGTTGGCGCGTACCGACAGATGCGGAAGAAGCTGGGCGTCCTGGAACACCATCCCGATCCGGCGCTTGTGCGGGGCGACGTCGCATTGCCGGTCGGTGTCGAGCACCACCTCGTCGGCGATGCTGATGTGGCCGCGGTCCGGCCGCGTCAGCCCCGCAAGCAGGCGGATAACGGTCGACTTGCCCGCGCCGGACGGGCCGAACAGCGCGGTGATGCCGGCGTTCGACTGGAACGTCACGTCGAAGTCGAAGCCGGGCCGCGCAAGCTTGCAGGCGAACGAGATCATTCGATATTCACTCCGCGCCGCCCGGTGCGCCGGGCGATGAGCTCGGACACCACCAGCGTGCACAGCGAGATCAATGCCGCGACGACCGACAGCCGCAACGCTCCCTCGTCGCCGCCCGGCACCTGCGTGTAGGTGTAGATGGCGGACGGAATCGTCTGCGTTTCGCCGGGAATGTTGGCGACAAAGGTGATTGTGGCGCCGAACTCGCCGAGCGCCTTGGCAAAGCACAGCACGATGCCGGCGAGAACGCCGGGAAATGCAAGCGGCAGGGTGACGGTCATGAACACCCACAGCGGCGAGGCGCCCAGCGTCTGCGCCGCCTGCTCATGGCGCGGGTCGATCGCCTCCATGGTCAGCCGGATGGCGCGCACCATCAGCGGGAACCCCATGACGGCGCAGGCCAGCGCCGCGCCGGTCCACCGGAACGAGAACACGATGCCGAGGGTCTGTTCGAGAAACGCCCCGATCGGAGCGCGCCGGCCGAACAGCATCAGCAGGATGTAGCCGGTGACCACCGGCGGCAGCACCAGCGGCAAATGCACCACGGCATCGACCAGCGCCTTGCCGGGAAAGCGTTTGCGCGCCAGGACGAACGCGACCAGGATGCCGAGAGGCAGGCTTGTGAGCGCGGCGACGGTGGCGACCCGCAGGCTCAGCCGGATCGCGACCCACTCCGCGGTGGAAAAGGGCAACCATTCCAAATCAGCTTCCTCGGCGCTGCAGGGTGAAGCCTTCCGCCTCGAAGATGCGGACAGCCGTCGGCGAGGCAAGATAATTCAAAAAAACCTGCGCGTCAGGATTTGTCGACGCGGTGGTCACGGCGAAAGGATAGACGATCGGCGCGTGGCTTCCCGCCGGGAAGGTATCGACAACCCGCACCCGCGGTTCGGCCTTGGCATCGGTCGCATAGACGATGCCGAATCTGGCCTCGCCCCTGGCCACCAGCGCCAGCGCCGCGCGCACGTTCTCGGTGCTGGCGATTCGCGGCGAAACCTGGTCCCAGACCCCGAGCTTGGTGAGCGCCTCCCTGGCATAGGTGCCGGCCGGCACCGACGCCGGATCGCCGGTGGCGAGCCGCGAGTCGCCGATGGCCCCCGCCAGCGCGAAGCCCGGCGCGATCCTGATCTGATCGCCGGAGTTGGCCGCCGCGATCAGCACCAGCCTGTTTTCGAGCAGGTTGCGGCGGGTCTCCGGCCGAATCAGTTTGCGTTCCTGCGACCAGTCGGCCCAGCGCAGATCCGCGGACGCGAACAGGTCGGCCGGCGCCCCGCTCTCCATCTGCCGCGCCAGCACCGACGAGGCGGCGTAGGAAAACACCACCTTCTTGCCGGTCTCGCGCTGCCATTCGGCGGCGACGGCGTTGAGCGCCGTCTGCAGGCTCGCCGCGGCGAAGAACAGGATCGGACGCGGTTCCCCGGCGGCGCGGACCGGCACACCGGCAAACCCGAGCAGCAGAAAGGCAACCAGCCCGCGGCGGACGATGCTCATCATTGGAATGTTCCTTGAAATGGCGGGTGACATGAGCTGGACGCAACCACTGGATTCAGCGGAATATAACGCATGTCAAATTTAGGGCAACACCGGGAATGGGCGTCGCCCATGGCGGGAGATAAAACTCGAAGCCGGCGCGGCATGGCGCCGCGCGCTTGCGTTTGAGGCTCAGGGAATGCCGACGAGTACGTCGGAAGCCTTGATGATCGCCATGGCCTGCTTGCCGGTCGCGATGCCAAGCTCCTCAACCGCTTCATTGGTGATGGCGGCCGTAATCACAACGCTCGGATTGATCTCGATACGTACATGGGAAGTGGTTGCTCCCTTGGTGATTTCCACCACCTTGCCCGAGATGATATTGCGTGCGGAAAGTTTCATGGCGACCTCCTTGCGGGTATGTTGAGCTGGGAACGCATTCATTCCGTTCGATATAAATAAATATAGCGTGGACTTCGGATCGTGTCCACGCGCCATAATCTTAGGCATCGTCACCCGCCGGCAAAGCCGCGCCACCGATTTCGGATCGCGCCTGCCCTGCCCTTGCGTTGATGCAGAACAGACCACTTTATCTCAACAATCGTCACGTCAGGCGGCGGACCGCTGCGTTGCCTTTTTGCCACAGGCGGATGAAATCACTGGAATGACCAGTCCCCAGGTTTGGCGGTCACATCGAACACGATATATCCATATAGACATAACGTGTGCGATGAGTGCGATGGGGGTGCAAATTTTTCCATCGACGCAGGGCGTGCCCTTCCTCGCGTGCAAACCTGGAGACTGCATATGAAAATGATCAAGAGCCTTCTGCTCGGCTCCGCGGCGGGTCTCGTCGCCATTGCTGGGGCCCAGGCGGCCGATCTTCCCGTCAAGGCCAAAGCGGTCGAGTACGTGAAGGTCTGCTCGCTGTACGGCGCCGGCTTTTATTAC
>SCUB01000008.1 GCA_004297465.1 Xanthobacteraceae bacterium
ATAGGCTGGGTTCCTGCTGATCACTTTGATCACCCCACCTGGTAGCCGCTGCAGGGACTTCACCAGAAGCGCGCCGTCCATGCGAATCACGTAGGCGCCCTCGCGCCGTGCGGTGGTGTCCGTATGGTCAATCAGGATGATATCGCCTGGGTGTAGGTCTGGGACCATGCTATCACCCTCGACGAAAATTAGCCGCAGATCTCCCGGCGCTGCGTGCAGCTCCTGGCGTATCCATTCTTCTTTGAACGCGAGAACGTCGACGACATTCTCATTGTCGACGATCGAGCCGCCGCCGGCAGAGGCGCTCACATCGAAGAGCGGTAGATACACATAACCGGCGCGGAGCTGCTCGACGCGGTGGATTGCCTGGCCAGCGTTATCGTCGCATCCGACTAGAAGATCTATCGCATCAATCCCTGCCCGGATCAAACTCGCCAGTGCTTCGGCACCTGGCGCCCGCAGGTCGCCTTCGTATTTCTTATACGTGCTGAGCGGAATTTTCGCCTTGGCGGACATAGCGTCGACGGACAAACCCATACGGGTCCTCTGGTCCCGAAGTCGCGTTCCGATAGTTCGCGCTTTCATGGCGAAAGCGCGAACCAAAGCGCGAACCAGTGTGATCGCCTAAGTGATTGATATCTATAGATTGACATTTTTCGCCTGTCCCGAAAGCGCGAACTAGAAAAGGAGCTTCCGTGTCGTCGAACCCAAAAGGGGTTGACATTTACCCAATCGGGTATTAATGTCTATGCATATGTCCAATCTAGACACCTCAAAAAAACCAGCCCCGCAGGACTGGCACCGCGCCGATATCAAGGCCGCACTCGAGAAACGCGGCCTTTCGCTCGCGCGCCTAGCGCGACTCAACGGCTACGGGCGCACATCGACCGCAGCCGCATTGCATTTCCCCTGGCCAAAAATGGAGCGGCTCATCGCCGGCGCCATCGGGGTCGCACCGCAATCGATCTGGCCCTCGCGTTATCACGACGATGGTGCACCCAAGAGCGGCCGCGGCGAACGCGGTCTCGGCCGATACAAGGCAAAGCATATCACCGGCGGCGATGCCGTCAATGTCCACAAGCGTAGGGCCGCCTAGACATGAAGCGGCCGACGGACGCCCTCACCATCGACCTGTTTGATATACCGCGCGCACCGGCTCCGACTGGAGGCAGCCTCAACTATTCCGTCGAGCTTGCGCACGTCCTTTCCGAAGCACTCAAGAAGTCTCCCCGGTCGCGCTATGAGATCGCCGCGCGCATGAGCGAACTGGTCGGCCATGAGATCGGCAAGGCAACGCTCGATGCGTGGACCGCCGAATCGAAAACCTGCTGGCGTTTTCCGTTCGAGTACGCAGCCGCATTCGAGGCCGCGTGCGGAACGACCTGCCTGCAGGAGCTGCTCTGCCGCAAGCGCGGCAGCCGGATCCTGGAGGGCGAAGAGGCGCTGCTGGCCGAGCTGGGGCGGCTCGATCGCGACGAGCAGGCGATGAAACAACGCCGCCAGGCGATCAGAAAATACCTCGGAGCCAAACGATGAACTGGGAAGTGATTTCAGCGATTTTGTCACTGATCGCTATCCCGCTCAGCATTATCGCAATGGCGCTTAGCGTGATTGTTGAAATTCGGTGTCGTCGCTCGGAGGCTCGCTGCGAGCGACTTTTCTCCCAATCTTTCAACCGAAGCCACTCTTCGGCCCAATCGCCACCGACGGTCCAAAAGCCTGTCGAGACCCGGCGTCGCACCTCCTCTTCGCCGAGCGCCTCTAGCTCCAAATGAAAGCTCTTTCTGTCCATGAGG
>SCUB01000009.1 GCA_004297465.1 Xanthobacteraceae bacterium
CCCAGCTTCCGGAGTGCTTAAGCCAAGTGCTGCTTCGCGACAGATTTACGCCGCGATATTTCTAGAGGAAACGGCATGTTAGCAAGGTGGTCCAGCCATGCCGGATAGACGAAGATCTCGATGACTACGGTCATGCCAAGGAGCACAAAGGTGGTAGCGCGCGTGAACAGGCCGATGACAAGCAGCCCAGGCGGCGGTGGCACTTTGTAATCGTCAGCAAACAGCGAGATCGCCGCGTCCCAATTTGCTAGCTACTTTCCGGCGCAAAAATCGCTCCGCCTGGAGTGTGCCCAGAGTCGCTTGGTTGAGCGAAAACTGCAAGGTCGGACGGATTGGCGTTGACTTAAGGCGGCGGCATTGATTCATTCTTATGAATGACTCGGGATCGAGCCCTTCAAACGCGCGAGTGCGTTCACCGGTGCCGGCGACAAGGCGTTCTGCACCGGCGGCAACACCAAGGAATACGCCGAATACTACGCCGGCAACCCGCAGGAATACCGCGGATACATGCGGCTGTTCAATGACATGGTGTCGGGCATCCTGGCCTGCGACAAGCCGGTCATCTGCCCGACAACGGCATGCGCATCGGCGGCGGCCAGGAGATCGTCATGGCCTGCGACTTCACCATCGCGCAGGTACCGGGGGCGTTTCAGGGGAGCAGGTCACGGCTGCCACTGTAGCTACCATAACCGGTTATGATATTTTACGTTTTTTCGATATCGGTTGCAGTAATTCATCAGGTGGAATGCCTAAGACGTTCGCGAACTTGCCAATGATTTCCAATCCGACGTAGGTCATTCCGCGCTCGATTTTACTAACATGCGCGCGGTCAACGTCAGATTCATAGGCTAAATCCTCCTGAGACAGCCCCTTTTCATGCCGTATCCGGCGCAAATTGGCAGCGAATAGCTGGCGAATATCCATAACGCCAGCAAAGCGTCATGACGCTTAAAGACCCACGGCTTTAAGACCGAAAAGCGTTTACAGCCTGTGGCTGGGCTACTTAGCGCAGATTTACATATTTTCCACTTCTAAAGTGACTCAGAAAACATTTGAAGCCAATAAGCCGACGGCTTTAAAACCACATTTTGCATGCTATATTCAACCATCGATCAGGAAGTCCCCCGGCCTGTAATCCATCGTCAGACCTAAGGAATCTACCTATGAGCGACCTCGAAAAGATCATTGTCGGTGCCGTCTGTGTGGCGGCCATGTTCCCGCTCTCGGCAGTGCTCACGACTCCAGGTGCGATCATCGCGATGTCGGTCGTGTGTGCCATCTGGATCAAGGTGCGGAGCAAGTCCATCAGCGCTCGATGTACGAAGTAATAGTTGGCGTTCATCAACCAAGTTCAACCCCAAGGGTTTCGATTGGAGAACTAAAATGTTTCGCGTTTGGATGATGGTGGCGGTCCTGTTCGGGGCGATGGAACCGGCCAAGGCACAGATTGATGCCGACACGCTTGGGCGCATGATGTTGCAGCAGGCCCAGCCTCAAATTGACGCCCAGACGACGTTGTTGGTCAACGCCAAATTTGGACCGCTGCTGGCGACTTACTCCGATGAGGGAATACCCCCGCCCGAGCGGCTGGCCATCGTGTACCTCACACAGCAGATCGTGGTGTACTGCCATGCGCTGGGCAATCGGGGGCGAATGGCCACGCTCGTTACCGATATCGAACTGGCGCGGAGCACAGCCCTGAGCAAAGACAAGGAAGATGCACTCGCAGCCAAGCTGCCACCCCAGATGCAGGCAGATGGGAAGATGTTGACCAAAGAACAAGCCAAGGCCTTGGGCAAGTCCATGGCTCAGGACGCGGTGGACAGCATCATGAACAAGAATGAGGCCATGGACAGGGCAATGTGTCGTTTGGCCTTAAATGTCGCCATGACGAACCGAATGGCGTCGGCATCAAATTTTAGATGAGGCACATATGCCTAGGTGGAAAGTGCCCGCCCCTCGTTGAGGTGCACAAACCATGACAGCCAAGCGTGACCAAGTAGCCAACCAAAGTAGGCGGGATCGGGAGAACCTAAATGCAAAAAGCAGGTGGAATTATTGGATTGATCGCCGGCATTTTCGGTGTGTTCGCTGCGGGCATAACGCTTTTCGTTGGTGGCATCGGTAAAGCAGTAGAAGCAGACCAAGCATCTATGATTGTTGGATTGGGATGGGGTGGGTTGTTATTTTCATTCCTTTGCATCGTCTTTGGTGCCGTAGTCATGAATGCAGAAAGTAAGATCCATGGAGTATTGTTGATTTTATGCGCGATAATAGGAGCAGTCACGGGTGGAACTCTCGTCGCAATTTTTATGCTTCTTGCGCTTGTTGGCGGAGTTCTGGCTACGATTGGGACTAAAAAGACACCTATTGTATCTACAAACCAATAACCAAAGCGTCGAACTCTGATTCTGCTCGGCGGGTTTGATCAGGACCGGCGCATTAAACGCCTTGGTGCGCAAATCAAGGGAGAAGGGGTCGTGATCCGCATCGGATTGTTGCTGCTGTTCGTGCTCGGACTGGGATCGGCTGCGGCCGGTCCCGTCAAGCCGCCCACGGACGAGGAAATCCGCATCGACCGGGCCGAGAACCAAGCCTATCGCCTGTTCGGGCGATATGCCGAGGAGGCCAGAGCCACGCCATACGTGGCCCTGATCAGTGTGTATGGCGGCTACCAGTTCATGGAGGCCTGCCACAAGTTGAAGCTGATCAAGGACCGGGACATGGTCGACGTCAAGAAAGCCACGTTCGCCAAGGAGGCCCATTTGGAACGCCTGCTCCAGAAGCGGGGGCGTACCAACATCGGGGCCACCGAGCGGACGGCGTGGAACCTTGGGGCCAAGCTCCTCGAACGGTTCCATCCCAGCGCCGATGATTTGCGCGTGTCCAAGCACGTCTGTGAATGGGTGCTGGTTCACGCCCGCTCTAACGAGTTCGACAACGGTCCCGATACCGATGATTCGGGCGAGGCCGAATAATGGTCATCAACGAGAGCAACGGCGACTCAGTGCCATCGCATGAGCAACAAGGGCGTTCTGAAACGTCTGGGGCTGTGAGCATATGCAAAAATTTCTCAACTTTCTCACCGTTATGATGGCGGCCATCATGGTCCTCATGCTCATCATGATCGCCGGAAACGGCACATGTTCCGATGGTCAGCTCAGATTGGTCGTGCCGAATGCAGGCATGTTTTGTATCGAAGCCCGACGACTATGACAGTGTTTCTGATGGTTCTCGTGATTGTCATGACTTTGGCGGGATCTATCTGCACCGCTGGTATTCGCGGTAGGCGCGGAAAAGTCGACGAGCTAGCTTGTTTTTTCATGCAGTGCCTACAGACCGTATGTGCGCCCGCCGGGTGTTGTAGTTGATCCTCCATTCCTCCATTCTGGCGAGCCTCGTTGAGGTTGGCGAACAGGTGCTCGTTTAAGCATTCGTCACGCAGCCGGCCGTTGAAGCTTTCGACTAAGCCATTCTGCATCGGCTTGCGGGGCGCAATTTAGTGCCACTCGATCCCGAGCTCCTCCTGCCAGGCAAGATGGCGTTCTCGGTGAACTCGGTGCCGTTGTCGCTGACGATCATGCGCGAACAGCCTTGGCTTTCGATGATGCGGTCAAGTTCACCCACCACGCGCAGGGCCGTGACGAGGTGTCGGCGACAAGGCCCAGGCATTCCCGGGTGGAGTCGACCACGGTCAGGATACGGAAGCGTCGGCCGCTGGAGAGCGTATCCATCACGAAGTCGAGCGACCAGCGCAGGTTCTGTCCTGCGGGAGCGTCATCAGCGCCCGGGTGCCTGTTGTGGGTCTTGTGGGGATGGTCATGGTTGTCTCCGGGCAATAGTGTTCGACTGCGCCCAGTTCGAAACCGGGGGCATGAACAAAAGTCCGTCCTTAGGCTACGTTTGACGCCGCGTCCTTCTATTTAGCGTTGGGAGTTTTTGACCCGCCCGAGGGGGCGCTGAATGGAAACCCGCGCCGAAATAGCGGGCAAGGCGATGACCTCCCGAACGCCTGACAGGAAGCGCTGGGACGATCGGGAGGCGGCGCGCCCGGATCGCGGCCCTCTTCCCTTCCTCGAAAGACGGTTGCGCAGGCAAACCGACTAGGCCCCGCGCCAATAAGCGGGGGGTCGGCTGTCACAGGCCGTCTGCGGGATGAGGGGGAATCACCCGCTCTGCACGACCAGCAGGAGGAAGAGCGAGGATACATCCCCGGCACCCCATTGGGGCTTGGCCTTGACGGGCAGGGGACCGCAGGCCCCGCTAAGTGATGATGCAAAAGCCTTGAATAAAAGCGGTTTATACCCATTCAAACTCACCAAAAAACTCGCCAAATATCCCGCCAAAATTACCCCGTGCAAAACAGTAACGATTTGATGTACAATATTATATGTCCGGAGATAAACAAGCCAAAGAACCCGCCAAAAACCCGGCCAAAGACCGGGGTGAACCCATCGGCCTAATGGAGCCGATGCTGATCAGCGAAGGATCGTCCCGAAGGGGAGCACTAAGAGGTCAAACCGCACTGGGATGTGTCCGTCGATTCCCGCGGCCGCGTCTCTCTGCATCCTTCAGTCTGGCTTCGGGAAGGGTGCAAATCGCATTTTTGGGTGCGGTCGGGGAAGGTCGTCAGGTGTGACTGACGCTGAAGTCGGTCACCCAGCGCCGAGCGATTTGCTGCAAGCGCCGGCCCGCTCGGTCAACTGCTTGGCCAGCTTCTCAATGATCGGCGCATCGAGCCCTTGTTTGTTCGCGCTGAGATGCGCGGCGTTCACTTCGTCAGGGAGGCGCTTGGCCATCGCCGCCAACCTCGCGACCAGCTCGTCAGCATCGACGTGCACCTCGCGCGCAAATTTCTGCCATTGATGAAGATTGATCTGGCTGAGCTTGTATTCGCCGCCGATCTTCATGGCGAGCTTGATCTTCGGAAAATCAAACCCGTCGTAGGGCAGGATGCTCGCCACGTCATAGAGCGGCGCGAGCCGGATCCGGTGTCCACCAAGAAGTAGCGAATAATTCTTGGCGTGCGCGTCGGTGCCGGCGATAAGCCAGTTAAAGCCGAGCGCGTTGATGAAGGTGTTGAGGTCCGTCTCGCGGTCAGTCGAATAGGTCCGTAAAAGCTGCACGATGTCGTAGGCGCTCGGTCCGCCCTCGTTCTGATATTTCTTGGTCGGTGCGATGCCGAGCGCCTGACCCATATCTTCCTGATGCACGCGGATGATGTCGTTGCCTTTGCGCTGCCGGTCGTAGCGCTCGATGACGATGGCGATTTCCTTTTTGAAACGCATGACTGTCGATTGCGCCGCCGGCAAGCCGAGACTTCGCGCCAGCATGAGGCAGATGTGCTCGTTCTCGGCATGGCCGTCGAACTGTCCGGTCGGCGGCTTCAGGATATGGGTCGTCGGCAGTCGCCCCGAAGGAATGCCCCAGCGATCGTTTTGGAAGAGCAATGCCGTCTTCGGCTGGGCGCCGGCCAGGCTGAATTGGCCAGTGTCGCGCGGGAGCCGCCAAGCGGCGTTATCCGCCCGCAGGGTTTCGAGGCGCTTGGCGATATCGTCCTCGTCAAGCCATTCGACCTTGTCCTCTTTGCCGCCGCGGATGGCCTTCAATCGTTCTGGCGTCACGAACTGGACGGCGCCGGCACAATCTTCGCCGACATGCGACATGAGTGCGAAGACATTGCGCGCCGACACCTGGAATTTGGTGGCCCAACGCGCGAGCACGCGCTCGTTGTCGGGCAACAAGCCCCAGAGGAACGCTTCGGTTACGGCGCGGCCGTGCTCTTTCGCGCCGAGCGGCATGGAGAGCGAGAGAGGATAGGCGTCGGCGGCCCTTCGCCATTCATCGTCATAGACGAACCGGATGCGTCCCCGCGCCTCGCGGTTCACGCGGCCGATCTCCTTTCCATCGAGAAGGGCGACGAGCTCGCTGGTCATGGCTTGACCTTCTTTGCTTTAGCCACGATGGAGTCGATATCGACGGCGCCGGAACGGCGGCGGTGATCCCTCTCATCGATGGTGGCGTCGAGATGGATGTCGAGAACGTCGATCGCGCGCAGCACGAGACCGAGTTCAGCGCGCGCGTGGCCGCGCTCGACCTCGATGACCCATTGGCGGCTGACGCCGATGCGCTTGGCGAGGGCCGCTTGATCAAGCTTGAGCTGCTTGCGCCGGTCGCGAAGGACAGCGCCGAGGTCGGCGGGTGTACGAATAAGCATGGCATATCCAAATGTCAGCGTTCGCTGACATTACCATATGTTAGCGTTCGCTGACAAGCGGAAATGTCGTCGCTCGTTAACATTCCACAAAGTTGTTCTAGCAAGCTCTGCAGATTGGGGGATAGCTGCAGCAGCCAGATCGGCATCGGTCTTGTCTTAGATGGTCAAGAAGAACGCGCTTTGGCGTGCCGGGCATCTGAGTGTCCGCTTACTAGTCAAGAATGAATGGCAGTTTGTGGCACAAAGCGGAAGTTCAGCCGTTCCTACGTGTTCTCGTTAGCCGCGACGCAATCCAACCCCGTGCTTTTGACCGGTTAGGCGTCCACCCGATACTTTGGGTTGCATCACGACGAGGGCTGGCACCTCACCAACCTGCCGATCTGGGCAAGGTGGTCTTTTACGATGCTGCCGCAGACCAGGCGGCAATTAAACGGATCGCCAGCTCTCCCATTTGCGGAGAGTTAGCGGGCAGGCCAGGTCTGCCGCTCAATCGAACAGGATCTTGCCAGGATTCATAACGTTGAGGGGGTCGATGGCCCGCTTGATCGTCCGCATCAGCGCCAGTCCGGCATCGCCGAACTCGAGCGCCATGTATTTGCGGTTGGATTGGCCGATGCCGTGCTCGCCGGTGCAGGTGCCTTCCATGGCAATCGCGCGCGCCACCATGCGGTCGACGAAGCCGAACGCGCGTTCGAGCTCGGCCTTATCGCTGTCGTCCACCAGCGGCAGGACGTGAAAGTTGCCATCCCCGACATGGCCGATGATCGGTGCTACCAGTCCGGTCGCGACGATATCCACCTTGGTCTCGCCGATGCAGTCGGCCAGCTGCGAGATCGGCACGCACACGTCGGTCGGAATGCCCTTGGCGCCGGGGCGCAGGCCGCACGCCGCCCAATAGCTGTTGTGGCGCGCGGTCCACAGCCGGGTGCGATCCTCGGGCCGGTCGGCCCAGACGAAGGCGCCGCTGCTGAATTCGCGCGCGATGTCGCCAAAGCGTTCAACCTGCTCGGCGACGGCGGCCGGACCACCGTGAAACTCGACGAACAGGGTCGGCGTTTCCGGCAGATCGAGCCGCGAATATGCGTTGCAGGCCTTGATCTGAACCTCGTCGAGCAATTCGATGCGGGCGATCGAAACGCCGCACTGGATGGTACGGATCACCGTGTCGCAAGCGGCGCGGATGTCGGGAAACGGACAATGGCCGGCGCTGATCTGTTCGGGCAGGCCGTGCAGGCGCAGCGTCACCTCGGTGAGGATGCCGAGCGTGCCCTCGGCGCCGATCAGCAGGCGGGTCAGGTCGTATCCCGCCGATGACTTGCGCGCCCGGCCAGCGGTTCTAACGATCTCGCCGTTCGGCAGCACGACGGTCAGCGCCAGTACGTTGTCCCGCATGGTGCCGTAGCGCACCGCATTGGTGCCGGAGGCGCGCGTCGCCGCCATGCCGCCGAGCGAGGCGTCGGCGCCGGGATCGATCGGGAAGAACAGGCCCTGCTGGCGCACATGGTCGTTCAGTTCCATGCGGGTGACGCCAGCCTCGACCACGCAATCGAGGTCGTCGGCATTGACGGCGACAATCCGTTTCATCCGCAAGGTATCGATCGAGAGTCCGCCGCGCGGCGCGTTGACGTGGCCCTCGAATGACGTGCCGGTGCCGAACGGGATCATCGGCACGCTATGCGCGGCGCATGTCCTGACGATGGCCGCCACCTCGTCGGTGGTCAGCGGAAAAATCACCGCATCGGGCGGTTCGCTGGGCACGCGCGAGAGCGTGTTGGCATGCTGGGTGCGGATGGTCGGGTTCTCGGTGAGGCGGTCCCCGAATTGCGGCCGCAGGGCGTCGAGCGCGGCGGCAACGGCATGGCTGGAAACTCTCGGAGAGCGGGATGGGGGCGGGGTCATGAGCTGCCGGTATTTTCGGGGATCAGGCGCCGATCCTGCAAAGGGCGCGGCGAAGGGTCCAATGCCTTGCCTGGCCGGCGGCATGAAATCAGGTAATGCCTCGCGGCACGGCCCACGAATAACCGTCGTTTATGGCAATCGCCGCTGAACTCATTGGGGCGGGATGCCCGGCGCTTTGTATCTTCTTTCAGCTTTCCTTCGCCGAATCCGGGCACACTTGGCGCTGGGCGCCCGATGGCGTCTCCCATTCGATCAGGAGCAGTAGTCGATGTCACAGATGACCGGCGGACAGGCCATCGTCGCCGAACTGATGCGCCATGAGGTCGACGTGGTGTTCGGGTTGCCCGGCGCGCAGATCTACGGCCTGTTCGATGCGCTGCACGAGAAGCGCATGCGGGTGATCGGGGCGCGCCACGAGCAGGGCTGCGCCTACATGGCGCTCGGCTATGCCCGCGCCAGCGGGCGTCCCGGCGTGTATGCGGTGGTGCCGGGGCCGGGCATGCTGAATACCTCGGCGGCGCTCCTGACCGCCTATGGCTGCAACGCCCCGGTGCTGTGCCTGACCGGGCAGGTGCCGAGCAGCTTTTTTGGGCGCGGGCGCGGCCATCTGCACGAGATGCGCGATCAACTCGCCACCATGCGCCAGCTTGCGAAGTGGGCCGAGCGCATCGACCATGCGGCGGCGGCACCGAGCCTTGTCGCGCAGGCGTTCCAGCAGATGCTGTCGGGCCGGCTGGGACCGGCGGCGCTGGAGATGTTCTGGGAGCAGTTCACCGAGAAGGTCGAGGTCGAGCCGGTCGATCCGCTGCCGCTTTTGCCGCAGCCGGCGTTCGATTTCGACCGGATCGATCAGGCGGCCCGCCTGATGGCGGAAGCGCGCGCGCCGATGATCATGGTCGGCGGCGGCGCGGTCGATGCCGGGGCCGAGGTGTTGGAACTCGCCGAGATGCTGGAGGCGCCGGTGGTGGCGCTGCGCAATGGGCGCGGCGTGGTGAGCGAGGCCAACGATCTTTCGCTCAACATCGCCTCCGGCTTTCACCTGTGGCCGATGACGGACCTCGTCATCGCCATCGGCACGCGGCTGGAAATCGCCGGCTGGCGCTGGAAGCAGACACCGGCAAACCTCAAAAGCATCCGCATCGACATCGATCCTGCGGAACTGCGCCGCTACTCCAGCGATGTCGGCATCGTCGCCGAATCCGTGAGTGCGACCCGCGCGTTGATCGATGCGGCGCGCAAACGCGGCGTCGCGTCGTCACGCCGGCGCGATCTTATCCGTGCGGCCAAGACAAGAACGGCCGCGGAGATCGTAAGCGTGCAGCCGCAGGTCGATTATCTGCAGGCGATCCGCGATGTGCTGCCGGAGGACGGCATTTTCGTCGACGACCTGTCGCAGGTCGGCTTTGCGTCGTGGTTCGGCTTTCCGGTCTATCGCCCGCGCAGCTACATTTCGTCGGGCTATCAGGGCACGCTCGGCAGCGGTTTCGGCACCGCGCTCGGCGCCAAGGTCGCCCGGCCGGACAAGGCCGTGGTGTCGGTCTGCGGCGACGGCGGCTTCATGTTCGCCGTTCAGGAACTGGCGACGGCGGTGCAATACAACATCGGCCTCGTCGTCATCGTGTTCAACAACGCCTCGTTCGCCAATGTGCGGCGCGACCAGCAGCAGCGCTTCGACGGGCATGTCATCGGCGCCGAGCTGGTCAACCCGGATTTCGTCAAGCTCGCGGAGGCCTTCGGGGTGGAAGCGCGGCGCGTGTCGTCGCCGGCCGAATTGAAGCCGGCGCTTGAAAAGGCGTTCGCGCACGGCGCGCCATATCTGATCGAGGTCACGCTGAAGCGTGGCGAGGAAGCCAACCCGTGGCCGTTCATCGAGCCGGCGATCCGTCATGCGTGAGCAGCCTGCCGCGGCCGGCCCCGACGCCATCTACCGGCGGTTTCCGACCTGCCGGCAGATGCGTCGCTATGCGGCGCGGCGAATGCCGAAGTTCGCCTACGATTTTGTCGATACCGGCGCGGAGCTGGAACTGGGCGTGCGGCGCAATGCCGAGGCGTTCGACGCCATCGAGCTCATGCCACGGTTCGGCGCGACGCCGCAGGACCCGCTAACGGCGGCCGAGCTGTTCGGACGAAGTTATGCGCTGCCTGTCGGCGTGGCGCCGATGGGGCTGACCGGCCTCGCCTGGCCCGGCGCCGACCTGCATCTTGCGCAGGCTGCGCAGCACGCCCGCATTCCCTATGTGCTCGCCACCGGCTCGACGATCTCGATCGAGCGTGCCGCGCACATTGCGCCCGACGTGTTCTGGTTCCAACTCTACCGCATGCCGCGCGACAACCATGCGCTGGGACTGGACCTCGTCCGCCGTGCCCGCGATGCCGGCGCGCATGTGCTGGTGCTTACGCTCGACAGCGCCGCGCCGCCCAAGCGGCCGCGCGATCTCAAGAATGGGTTGGTGCCGCCGTTCCGGCTGACGCCGCGCATGGCGCTGCAGGCGGCGCTGGCGCCGGCCTGGCTGCTGGCGCTCGCCCGCCACGGCCTGCCGCGGTTCGAGAACGTGGTGCCGTATCTCGCGAGACCGACGAACCCGTGGCGCACCGGCGCTTTTGTGGTGCGCGAGGTGACCGGCGCGTTCGACTGGGACGAAGTCGCGCGCATTCGCGCGCTGTGGCCGCGTGCGCTGGTGGTCAAGGGACTGATGCATCCGGCCGATGCCGAGCGGGCGGTTGCGCTGGGCGCGGACGGCATCTGGGTGTCCAATCACGGCGCCCGCGTGTTCGATCCCGCCCCGGCAAGCGTTTCGGCACTGCCGGATATCGTGGCGGCGGTGAGGGGAGCGGCGACGGTGCTGGTGGACGGCGGCGTGCGCAGCGGCATCGATGTCGTGCGCGCGCGGGCGCTGGGCGCGGCGGCAGCCTTCGCCGGACGGGCGTTCATGTTCGCGACCGCCGCGCTCGGCGCCGCCGGGCCCGGCCACATGATCCGGCTCATGGCCGACGACATTCGCCACACGTTGCAGTTTCTCGGCGCCGCCGGCATCGACGAGGTGACCGCGAACGTCCTTGCCGGCGCGCGCCATTCCCAGTTCTCCCGGAGGTCATGATGCAGGCCAAGCAGCTCGAGATTTCCCGACTCGCATCCGTCGCGCCGCCGACGGTTCAAGCCATCATCGACGGTCGGTTGATGAACGCGGCATCCGGCAAAACCTTCCCGGTGATTTCGCCGATCGACGGCGCGGCCATTGCCGTGCTTCCCGAGTGCGATGCCGCCGATGTTGATCGCGCCGTGACCGGGGCGCGCGCGGCCTTCGAGTCCCGCCGCTGGGCTGGCATGCCGCCGAAGATGCGCAAGCGCGTGGTGCTGGCCTGGGCCGAACTGATCGCCGCCGAGGCGCTAGAGCTGGCGGTGCTGGAAAGCCGCGACATGGGCATGCCGATCCGCATGGCCGAGGACCTCGATATCGGCTTCGCCGTCGAGACGCTGCGCTGGTACGGCGAGGCCGCCGACAAGATCTACGACGAGCTTGCCAATCTCGACGATCAGGTCAGCGCGTTGATCATGCGCGCGCCGCTCGGCGTGATCGGCGCCATCCTGCCATGGAACGCGCCGGCCATGATCGGGGCGTGGAAGCTGGGGCCGGCGCTGATCGCCGGCAATTCGATGGTGCTGAAACCCGCCGAGGATGCCTCGCTGGTGTGCCTGCGCATGGCGGAACTGGCGCTCAAGGCCGGCATGCCGGAAGGCGTGTTGCAGGCCGTCACCGGTGGCGGCGAGGCGGGAGCGGCGCTCGCCGGGCACATGGACGTCGACTGCATTACCTTCACCGGATCGGCCGAGGTCGGCCGCAAGATCATGACGGCGGCGGCGGCCTCGAATTTGAAGCGCGTCAGCCTCGAACTCGGCGGCAAGAGCGCCAACATCGTCATGGCCGACGCGCCGGACCTCGGCATGGCGGCCGCGGTGTCGGTCGATTTCATGTTCGGGCATCAGGGTCAGGTGTGCGAAGCGCCGACCCGCCTGCTGGTGCAGCGGAAGGTGCGCGACAGATTCGTGGATGAAGTGGTCGCCCGCGCCGACGCACTGCGGATCGGCAATCCACTCGACCTTGCCAACAACCTCGGGCCTGTAGTGAATGGCAGCCAGCGCGACATGATTTTGGGGCGGATCGCCGATGCCGACCGGGAAGGCATCCGGTTTGCGCTCGACGGCCGCGCCAAGACGTTGCCATCGACCGGCTTCTATATGGCACCGAGCATCGCGGTCAGCAACAATCCGCGCTGCTCGCTGGCGCAGGAGGAAATTTTCGGACCGGTGCTCACCGTGCTGGAGTTTGACGACATCGACGAGGCGATCCGCATCGCCAACGGCACGCGCTATGGCCTCGGCGCGTCGATCTGGTCCAGCAACCTCGACACCGTGTTCCATGCGGCGAAGCGACTCGTCGCCGGCAACATCAACGTCAACGGCGGCACCGGGCCGGTCGTTGAGCTACCGTTCGGCGGCTTCAAGGAATCCGGCTTCGGCCGCGACCGCTCGCTGCATGCCATCGACAAGTATTGCGACCTCAAGAACATCATCATCCGGTCCAGCCGCTGACCGCGCCGCGTTCCCCGGCTTGGGCGTGCTTGACGGGCTGACGCCCCGTACCATAAATTATACTTATGGTGGCTTCCGCGTCCGGCGTGAGATCCATCCGGGGGACATGGGCCATGATGCATTCGCGCCTGCTGGTGCAGTTTCTTGCCGCGGCCGAACGGCTGAACATCACCGCGGCGGCGGACGTCCTCAACATCACTCAGCCCGCGCTGACCCGCAGCATCAAGCAGCTCGAGGCCATCATCGGCGTGACCCTGTTCGAGCGCCTGCCGACCGGTGTGGCGCTGACGCGGCAAGGTGAGATTCTGGCGCGCCGCGTCAAGCTGATGGAACTGGAATACCGTCACGCGCTGGCCGAGATCGCCTCCTTCGAGCAGGGGCTGACCGGCAAGCTGCGCATCGGCGCCGGTCCGGTATGGATCACCACGATTCTGGCGCCGGTTGTGGCCAAGTTCTGCAGCCAGTATCCGAAGGTCAGCGTGCGGCTGACCGGCGGGGTCATCACCACGCTGGTGCCGGCGCTGATCGCGGGCGAGGTCGACATGATCTGCACCACGCTCGACTTTCCCTCGCAGGCCGAGATCGTCAAGGAGCCGTTGATCAAGGTCCGTCACGATGTCGTCGCGCGCGAGGGGCATCCGCTGTTCAAGCGTCGCGTCGTTACCGCCAAGGATCTTTCGAAGTATCCCTGGCTGGTGCTGGCCAACGACCAGATCGGCACCAGCCGCATCGGTTCCTATTTCGTCGCCAACAGCCTCGAGCCGCCGACCATTGCGGTGGAGACCACCTCGCTGGGGCTCTACAAGATTCTCTGCGAGGGCGATTTCCTGGCGCATTTCCCCGACCGTATGGTCGCTGACGCCAAGAAATACGGGCTGCGCAAGGTCTCCCACGAAGGCACGTTCTGGGAAGCCGAGGCCGGCGTCGCCTACCGCCGCACCAACCATCCGATCCGGTCGGTGGAAAGCTTCAAGGCCATCCTGCGCGCGGCGCTGTCGACCTGATTCCGTCATCATCTGGATCGTCCCGCCGCTGCCATAACATTCCGGCATTGCGGGGGGCTGGCTTTTGATTTGTCACCGGCAGGAGGGGTCGGCACCTTGGGCCGGCCGCTGCGATATCTGTTTGCGCCGGTTTCCGTCACCAAGCATCCATTCTTTTCATCAGTGGGAAGCGTCATGTCTGGCATTACCGATCCCGAATCCGGCCTGGTTTTCTACGAGATCAGCCACGTGTGGGGTCACGGTGCGCCCGCTCAGCCAGGCTATGACGACGTCAGGATCTTCCGCCCCAGCACGCACGCCAAGAACGGCGTGATGGCGCAGCGCATCCGCACCGTCATGCATACCGGCACGCACCTCAATGCGCCGGTGCATCTGATCCAGCGTGCTACCGGCGTCGGCCAGATTCCGCTGGACACCTGTTTCGGTCCCGGTGTCGTGGTGTCGATCCCGAAAGGCCGCTGGGAATACGTCACCGCCGCCGATCTTGCCGCCGCCAAGCCCGCGATCGAGGCCGGCGACATCGTCGTCATCGTTACCGGCTGGCACGCCAAATACAGCGACAGCATCGAGTATTTCGGCCGTTCGCCGGGCCTCTCCAGGGAAGCCGCGGAGTGGCTGGTGAAGAAGGGCGTCAAACTGGTTGCGGTCGATACGCCGCAGGTCGATCATCCGCTCGCCACCTCGATGGGCCGCCAGCGCAACGGCCCGCTGATGAAGCGCATCCCAGGCGAATACGAGGCGGCGACCGGACGCTCGGTCAAGACTGATTTCCCGGAATGGAATCCCGCTCACCGCACGCTGCTGGCGGCCGGCATTCCGACTGTCGAGAATACCGGCGGCGACGTTGCCGAGCTCACCGGATGCCGCGCCGTATTCCATGCCGTTCCGTGGAACTGGCACGAGGGCGATGCCTGTCCGATCCGCTTCGTCGCGATGCTCGATCCCGCCGGCTCCTATCGGATCGAGCCGGGCCACGCCGCCTGACCGCCAGCACGCAGGAACGCCATCATGACGCTCGCAAGCAAGACCTCCGGTCTGAAATTCTACAATCTCTCGGCGCGCTGGGGCCACGGCATTCCCGAATGGCCGTCGTCGCCGAGCATCAACATCTACACCCATCAGTATCACGCCAAGGACGGCCTCAGCGTCCATGACTTCGACGGCATCATGCATCGCGGCACCCACATGGATGCGCCGCTGCACGTCATGGAGAATGCGCCGTCGATCACCGGCTATCCGATCTGGCGCTTCTTCGGTACCGGCGTTGCGGTGTCGATCCCCAAGGGCAAGTGGGGTGTGATCACGCCCGAGGATCTCGAGAAGGCAACGCCGACGATCCGCAAGAACGACATTGTCATCATCAACACCGGCAGCCATCGCAACTTCGCCGACAGCGACGAATATTTCGCCTACTCGCCGGGCCTCTACAAGGAGGCCGCGGAATGGCTGGTGGAGAAGGGCGTCAAGATGGTCGGTATCGACGTGCAGGCGCTCGACCATCCGCTCGGCACCAAGCTGGTCGATCACGGACCCGGCCCGTCGCATCCGCATCTGATGGAGGAATACTTCCGCGAGACCGGCCGCGACGTGATGAAGGATTTCCCGTACTGGGAGCCGGCGCACAAGACGATGATGGTGAAGGGCGGCATTCCCGGTATCGAGAACGTCAACGGCGACCTCAATGCCATAACCGGCAAGCGCTGCACCTTCATGGCGTTCCCGTGGCGCTGGCCGGAAGGCGAGGGTTGCGCGGTACGGCTTGTCGCGGTGATCGACCCTGACCAGACCTTCCGCTTCCCGTCCGGAAAGTGAGGCGCTGCGCATGATCAGCGAGGCTCTTCGCAATCCCAAGTCGCTGTTCGACGTGAACGGCAAGGTCGCGCTGATCACCGGAGCGTCGGGTGCGTTCGGCCGTGCCTGCGCGCTGATGCTGGCATCGAGCGGCGTGAAACTGGTGCTGGTCTCGGGCTCGCAAGGGGAGCTCGAGGAAGTGGCCGCCGAGGTGCGTTCGCTGGGGGCGGAAGTGAGCACCGTGATCCGCCGGCCGGATACGCTCGCGGATGCCGAGTTCATTCTCAAGGCCGCCATCAATGCGTTCGGCCGCGTCGATCAGCTCGTCGTGGCCTCGGGACTAAACAAGGCCGGCTTTATCCAGGATCAGGACTACGACGTGTGGCAGACCGTCATGGACGCCAACGTGCGCGGCGCCTGGCTGATGGCCAAGGCGGTCGGCAGTTACTGGATCAAGGAGAAGATCAGGGGCAAGATGCTGCTGATGTCGTCGGTGCGCGGGCGTCACGGCAACTATTCCGGCTACACCGCCTATTGCACCTCGAAAGGCGCGACCGATGCGCTGACCCGCGTTCTCGCCACCGAGTGGGCGCAGCACGGCATCACCGTCAACGCCATCGCGCCGACCGTATTCCGCTCCAAGCTCACCGAGTGGATGTGGAGCGACGACGAGGTTGGTCAGGCCACCCGCAAGCGTTCGCTGTCGCGCATTCCGCTGGGCCGCCTCGGCGAGCCGGAAGACCTGATCGGGATGGCGCTCTACCTGTTGTCGCCGGCATCTGATTTCTGCACTGGGCAGATCATGTATGTGGACGGCGGCTATACGGCGGGCTGACGATCATGGGCAAGCCGCGCATCGCCGTCATCGGCGCGGGCCTGATGGGGCACGGCATCGCCTGGCGGTTTGCCGCCGCCGGGCACGCGGTCACGGTGCAGGACCCGCACGCACCGGCGATCGAGGCCCTGCCGCGGCGGATTGAGGAAATCTGCGCCTTCCTTGTGCGGGATGCCGCCATCGCCGCGCGCGTCACCGGCACACTGGATTTGGCGGCGGCCGTTGCCGACGCGGATGTCGTGATTGAGGCGGCGCCGGAACGGCTGGCCATCAAGCAGGAAATTTTCACACAACTGGAGCGCTGCGCCCTGCGCGGCACCATTCTCTGCTCCAACACTTCCGTCATCCCGATCTCCGAGATTGCCGCGAAGGTGACCGACAAGAGCCGGATTCTAGGGACGCATTTCTGGAATCCGCCGCATCTCGTGCCGCTGGTCGAGGTCGTGTCGATGGGGTCGGACAACCGCCCTGCCGCCGAGCGCATCGCTGCGCTGTTGCACGAGGTTGGTTGGCATCCGGTGTTCGTCAATCGCGACATCGCCGGGTTCATCGGCAACCGCCTGCAGCATGCGCTCAAGCGCGAGGCGATCGCTTTGGTCGCGGCGGGGGTGTGCGATGCCGAGACGGTCGACGACGTGGTCAAGCTCGGTTTCGGCGCGCGGCTGGCCGTGCTTGGCCCGCTTGAGCAATCCGACATGGTCGGCCTCGATCTCACCAAGGCCATTCACGACGTGCTGCTGCCCGATCTCGACGTCACGCCCCATGCCCATCCCTATCTCGACGCGCTGATCACGAAGGGCGAGACCGGGATGAAGGCGGGCAAGGGATTTCGGACATGGACGCCGGAAACCGCCGAGGCGGTGCGCGAGCGGCTGCGCGCGTTCCTCGCCGGAATGAAGAACAGCTAAGGCGACGCCAGCCGCCGTTCAGGGAAGGACAGACCCCGTGCACATCACGCGCCTCCGCGATGCCAAGGCCTATAGCGCCGCCAGGCATTTCAACATGACCGGCCTGCGGCTGCAGGGGATGGAAGCTTCGCCGACGCAGAATTTCTGGGTCGGGCTGTCGTATTTTCTGCCGGGTGGCGGCGCGGAGAGTTCGAGCGCGGCGGTCGAGCGGGTCTATGTCGTGACCGAGGGCGAGGTCACGCTGATTACCGATGCCGGCGAGGAAACGCTGCGTCCGATGGACTCCTGCCATATCGGCCCCGGCGAGCGGCGCGAGATCATCAATCGCAGCAATGCGCCGGCTTCCCTGCTGGTCATCATGCAGTATCCTGACAAGACCGCGAAGTGACGCTTTCCTTCCTCGATGTGAGAACCGCTGAATGTCCCGTAAGATCATGATCGCCTGCGCGCTGACCGGCGGCGCCGATACGACCCGCATCAACCCGGCCGTGCCGGTGACGCCGCAGCAGATCGCGGAGTCCGGGATCGCGGCGGCGAAGGCGGGCGCGGCCATCGTGCATATCCATGTCCGCGATCCGGCGACCGGCGGCCCCACCATGGAGCTTGCGAAATATCGCGAGGTGGTGGACCGCATCCGCTCCAGCGGCGTCGATGTCGTGATCAATCTCACCACCGGCGCCGGCGCGCGGTTCGTGCCGGGCGCCGACGATCCCCGGATCGGCGACAAAGCCTCGACCCTGACCGATCCGCAAGCGCGCATCCGGCATGTGCTCGAGCTGAAGCCCGAGATCTGCAGCCTCGATCTCGGCAGCATGAACATGGGCAATTTCGTCTTCGTCAACACCGTGCCCCATGTCGAATACATGGCCGCGGCGATCCGCGACGCCGGCGTGCTGCCGGAGCTGGAGGTGTTCGACCCCAGCCACATCATTCAGGCGCACAAGCTGATCAAGTCGGGCCACGTCCGCAATCCGTCGCTGGTGCAGATCTGCCTCGGCGTGGGCGGCGGCGCGCCGGCCACCACCGAAACGATGATCTACATGCGCAACCTACTGCCGCCCGACTGCATCTGGTTCACGTTCGGCGTCGGGCTGCACCAGTTCCCGATGGTGGCGCAGGCGGTGCTGCTCGGCGGGCATGTGCGGGTGGGACTCGAGGACAATCTTTATCTGTCGCGCGGCCAGTTGGCGCCGAGCAATGTCGCGCTGGTGGAGAAGGCCGTCACCATCGTCACCGCGATGGACCATGAGGTCGCCACCGCCGCGGAAGCCCGCGCGATGCTCAAGCTGGGCTAGCTCAGCGCAGCCGCTTCGACAGGCCGGCCAGTCGCTCCATCACCAGCATCAACGCCAGCGTAATCGCGATCAGCACGCCGGAAACGGCGGCGATCTTGACGTCGAGCAGGCTTTCGAGGTCCTGCCACATGCGGATCGGCAGCATGTCGGTGCCGGCGTTGCGCAGGAACAGCGACACCGGAATGTTGTCGAACGACGACATGAAGGCGAGGAAGGCGCCGGCGAGGATGCTGGAGCCGATCAGCGGCAGCGTCACGCGGCGGAACGTGTACCAGCGCGAGGCGCCGAGCGAGGCGGAGCTCTCCAGCAGCGAAGGATCGAGTTGCGTGAGCGCGGCGATGGTGACGCGGATGACGAACGGGACACAGACAATGGTGTGTCCGATCACCAGCGTCAGCGGCGACACCGGCAGACCGATCAGCGCGAAGAAGATCAGCGCGGCAAGGCCGAACGCCAGGCCCGGCAGGATCAGCGGCGACATGAAGATGGAATCGAGGATCGCCGCCGAAAGGCGCTTCGAGCGGGCGATGGCGAGCGCTGCGGCGACGCCGAGGACGACCGACAACAGCGTGGTCCAGGCCGCGACCTTGAAGCTGTTGTAGGCGGCAAACTGCAGTTGCCAGGCGTCGGTCAGCGCCGCATACCAGTGCAGCGAATAGCCCGGCGGCGGGAACCTCAACGAGAAGCCGGAGGTGAAGGAAACCATGAGAACGACGATGGTCGGCATCGTCAGTAGGATGAGGCATGCGCCGGCCAGCACGCCGAGCGTCGCATTGAGCGAGATGGTTCCGAAATCGGGGCGCCGGCGCATCACCTTCTCCTCATGTCCGCGCCACGCCGGGCGCCAGGCGGCCCAGCAGGTTGAACACGGTAACGGCGGCCAGCACGGCGACCAGGAAGACGATCGAGATCGCGGCGCCGAATGGCCAGTTCTGCAGCGTGGCGGCCTGCTGGTAGATGTAGGCCGGCATCAGGGTCATCTGGCCGCCGCCGATCAGGCTCTGGGTGATGAAGGCGGTGAGCGACATGCAATAGGTCAGCAAGCACCCGGCGAAGATCCCCGCCAGCGTCAACGGCACCGTGATGCGCAGGAAGGTCCGCCACGCGCCGGCTCCGAGCGCGGCGGAAGCGTCGCTAAGGCTGGGGTCGATGCGCGACAGCGCGGTAATCAGCGGCAGCACCATCAGCGGCATGTGCACCTGGGCGAGCGCGAACACCAGGCCGCTCTCGCTGTAGAGCAGCCGCAACGGCGTATCGATCAGGCCGAGCGCCATCAGCGTTGAATTGACGATGCCCAGCCGGCCGAGGATCACGATCCAGGCGAAGGTGCGCACGATGACGCTGGTCAGCAGCGGCAGCAGGATAATCAGGATCAGGATGGTGCGCAGCCAGCCGGGGCTGCGCACGAACAGCCAGGCCAGCGGATAGCCCAGCACCAGGCACAGCGCCGTGACCTCGACGCCGATCACCAGCGTCGAGCCGAGCACTTGAAGCGAGAAGGGATCGGTCAGGAAGCGGCGGAACTGGTCGAGCCCCATGCGGGCCATGCCGGGGTCGGCATGCAGGCTGACGAAGAACAGCAGCAACAGCGGCGTAATGAAGAAGACAAGAAAGAACAGCGCCAGCGGCAGGGCCAGCTTGATGTCGTAGCCGACGTTGTAACTGGCGCGGGCGACCGGCGCGGTCATGAGCGGTTCCAGATGCTGCCGGGACGCGGCAAGTAGAGTGTTCTGTTTGAAGATCCCTCCCCGTTGCCGGGGAGGGATCTTTCCCATGAGGTTTCTCAGGCCTTGATGTCGCGATTGAAGCGATCAATCCAGGCCGTGCGGTTCTGGTTGATGACCTTCCAGTCCTGCACCACAAGCTTCTTGCTCAGTTCCTCCGGGGAATTGCCGAGCAGCTTTGCGACTTCACCGGTCATCTTCACCTTGCTGTTGGTGGGAACGACCATGTACGGCGCACTCACCAGCTTCGACTGCACCTCCGGCGACATGCAGGCTTCGATGTATTTGAACGCCAGCTCGGCATGCGGCGAGTTCTTCACGATGTGCATGGTGCTGGTGTAGCCGACGCCGCGTTCCTTGGGCAGCACGATGTCCACCGCGACGTCGCGCGCCTTGAGGAGCTGGATCTCGTTGAAGATCGCCGGCGCGATGTCGATCTGGCCTTGCTGGAACAGCGCCGCCGCCTGACTCGGATTGGCGGCCACCGCGCCGATGTTCGGCTTCAGTTCGGCGAGCGCCTTGAACGCCTCGTCGATGTTGGCCTCCGAGCCGCCGCGCATGCGCGCGACCTCGACCATGAACGCGGTGCCCAACGTCGAGTTCATGCTGGTGATGCCGACGCGGCCCTTGTATTCCGGCTTCCACATGTCGGCCCACGAGGTCGGCGGCGTCTTGATGCGTTCCGGGTTGTAGGCCAGGCCGATGACCTGGAAGCACGGCGAAACGCCGAGCTCCGACCGGGCGGCGGGGTGAATGTCGGCGAAGTGCTTGCTCTTTTCCGCAGGGAACGGGACGATGAGGTCCTGCGCGGCCGCCGTCAGCGATGGGCCCGGATCGAGCATCATGACATCGAGCGGCGGATTGGACCGCGCCGCCGAGACCTTGGCGAGCTGGTCGAAGCCGATCATCGGCTCGAGCGCGATCTCCGCGTTGTTGAGAGCCCATTCACCGAACTGCAGGATCAGGCCGCTTTCTTCGGCTATCGGAATGAAAGTGTCCGGTGGGATTGCTCCACGGCTCGGGTGAGACCATCGCGCCAACGCCTCGAATCCCACAATGTCACTGCCAGTCTTTGCAATGGGCTGATAGTGCAGTACGAGATCATCTGTGCCGAGAGCATTCGCGAGCTCACGTTTGAGTTCCCAGCGGTCGCGTAGCTGCCGATCCATTTCGGGTTCGAAGAAGCGGGTGGTATCCCGGCCATCTGCCTTGGCCCGGTAAAGCGCCGTATCGGCATTGACGAGCAGAGCCACCGGGTCTTCTGCATCAGTGGGATACATGGAAATGCCGATGCTGAGATGCACGGGCAGCCTGAACCCGTTGATCTCGAATTCGGCGGCGAAGGCGCTGGTCAATTGTTTCGCCAAACGAAGGGCGACATCAGGCTCGGTAGCTTCCGTCGCGATCACTACAAACTCGTCGCCGCCGAGCCTGCTGACAAAGTTCGGTGCCACCGCGGCTCTAAATCGATCTGCGGCTTGGCGGAGGAGCTCATCTCCGATGGCGTGGCCAAACAGGTCATTGACCTCCTTGAAGCGGTCGATATCGATGCACAGCAGCGAGAAGACCTCTCCACGGGTTCTAGCCTTGGCCATCGTACGTGCCAGAGCATCGTTGAATGCTGCCCGATTGGGTAATCCCGTTAGAATGTCGTGCAAGGCGAGATGGGCGATCTTGTCGTCAGCCTTGCGGCGTTCGGTGATGTCCTCATGGATCGTAACCCAGCCGCGACCAGGAATCGGATTGCTGGTGATCTGGATGGTCCGTCCATCCTTGGTCTCCAGGACATATGATTGCTGTTGCCCAACAAGCATAACGGAGCGCAACTTGTGTGCGTGTTCCGGCGCATTTTCAGAGAAGCTTCCCGCCCGCTGTCGAAGGAGGAGGACGTCCGCGAAACTGATCCCTGGCTTGATCTGGTCAGGCGGCAGACCGTACATTTCGATGAAGCGAGCGTTGCAGAAGATGAGCCTTTCCCCCTGGTCCCAGAGCGTCATTCCCACCCTGATGTTGTTAACCGCTGCATCGAGGTGGTCCTTCTGTTCGCGAATCGAATTATCGGCCTGGCGGCGTCGCCGGTCTACCTCCCGGATCAGGAGTAATCCGAGTCCGATGACGCTGATCGTGACGACGACGCCGACGATCACTCCACCCAACCGATCGCGTCGTGCAGCAGCATAGATTTCCGCCGTCGAAGTACCAACGCTGACGGCCAGCGGATAATCCGGGACTCGGCTGAACGCATAAAGGCGCTCAATGTCGTCGACTTTGCTGACGGCGATGTAAGAGCCGCTTTCAGCACTTTGAACATGCTTCAGAAGGGGCGCTCCGGAAAGATCTTGGCCGATGGCTTGATTGTCGGCCGAGCGTCGCGCCCGGACGATTCCATCAAGGCCCGCGAGGACAATGACGCCATCGTGACCGAGATCGATGCTCTCGAAGAATTTGGAGAAGTAATGGGGATCGACGGAGACGACCAGGATGCCGCCGAAACTCCCGTCGCTTCGTGTGATCCGTCGGGTAACCTGGATCGACCATTTTCCCGAGAGGCGACCGAGCACGGGGACGCTGATATACGGCTGTGGTGCGTTGGGATCGAGATGGTATCGAAAATGCGGGCGGTCGGAGAGGTCGATCCGACCTGACAGCCCGAGACTTGAGGCCAGCATGATTCCGTCTGGTCCGGTAATGGAGACCTGGAGACTCATGTCCTTGAGGAGGGGAGATTCGTCGATCCATTTGGGAATTCGGTTGGCGTTTGCTTCCTTGTTCTCCTCGATGATCGTGATCATCAATTGATCGATGGCTCCGATCATCCGCCGGATATGCTCGCGAAATCCGGTCGCGAGATTCGTCACGTCGCGGCGGCTCTGCTCGATTGCCGTCCGCTCCCATCGATTAGATTCAAACGTGAGGGCGGCCCAGAGCGCCGTGATCATCAGCAGGCAAACCAGTGCAATCTGGAGGGGCAGCCAGAATGGCCGTTCTTTCAACATGACTTGCTTTCGAAATAGATGCGCACAAGGGATCGCAAACACGACGCCCTCGTGCGATGGTGGCATCGACAAGATAATTCTCTCTAAAAATCAATGGTATATGATGGGTTGACGTCTTGTGCCGCGGCCTCATCTGGCCATGGCACGGTTACCATTGTGTTGCCGCCAATTTTGATTGGCGCCTCTGCTGGGCGCTCATGATTCGTCTATGGAGGCCTGATAAGGCCAGTCGGGAACCTTGCAAGAAGTGGCTGTCTAGGGGCCATCGTGACCGCATTTTTCATGAATTTCGGCCGCAAAATGCTCGGCGTTCCCTTAAGCCGCCATTAGTGATGACTGGGAAATCTTCGCGAAAATAAAGCGTTCGAAAGGAGTGCGGGCTCAATCCTCTCGCGAAGAGGATTAAGTCATGAAGCTGCATCTCGCAGGCCTGCCCGGATTGGTTTGGCAAAGGCGCGCGTCGGCCGTGCTCGGCGTCATTATCGTTCTGATGCTGTGGGCCGGCGTCTTCATCATCTATCGCGGTGACGTCGAGCAGGATTATCGCGACGTCGAACAGCGCAACCAGAACTACGCGCTGCTGTTCGAGGAAAACGTGCTGCGTTCGATCGGCGAGATCGACAAGGCGCTTCTTTACATTCGCCGCAGCGTCGAGGCCGCCAAGGACACCACCGACTATCAGACGATTGTCTCGAGCACTGACGTGCTGAGCGAGATCATCGTCCAGGTCGCCGTCATCGATGCCAACGGCATCAGCCGCGGTACCAACGCGCTTCCCGCTCCCAAGCAGCTCATCAACATCAGCGATCGCGAGCACTTCAAAGTTCACGTCAATAGCACGCAGGACAACCTGTTCATCAGCAAGCCGGTGATCGGGCGCGCGAGCGGAAAGTGGTCGGTGCAGTTCACCCGGCGCTTCTCGAACAAGGACGGCTCGTTCGCCGGCGTCGTCGTCGCCTCGATGGACCCGGCGCACTTCACCAGCCTCTACGACAAGATCGATCTCGGCACCACGACCGCCGTGGCGATGATCGGCGATGACGGCATCGTGCGCTCAAGCGGCGGCGGTATCGTCGCGCGCCTGTCGCTTGGACAGGATCTCACCGGTACCGACCTGTTCAACCGCATTCAGAGCAAGGCCACCGCAATCTTCCACGACACCGAGTCGCCGTGGCTCAACTTCGTCGCCAGTGCGAGGAAGGTGCGCAACTATCCGCTGTGGGTGGTGGTGAGCGCCAGCGATTCCGACATCTACAGGTCGTCATGGGACAGTCTGAAGCAGAATGTCCTTATCGCCGCCTTCATGACCGTGCTCACCCTCATCGCCCTGGAGCAGATCCTGCGGGCCGAGGCGCGGGCGGTGCAGAAATCGCGGCATCTGCAGCTCACGCTCAAGCACATCAGCCAGGGCATCATGCTGGTGACAAAGGAGCGGCATGTCCCGATCATCAACCAGCGCTGCGCCGATCTGCTGCAATTGCCGAAGGAGATGATCGAGGAGCCGCCGAACCTCGACGATCTTGCCCCGTACGAAACCCGCAACGGCCACGTTCCGCTGTGGAGCGAAGCCGACCTGATGCCCTCCGGCAGCGCCGCGTCGCGCAAGCCGCGCAAGCCGTCGATCACGGATTTCAGGCGCCCGGACGGAACCTTCATCGAGGTGCGCAAGACGCAGCTCCCCGACGGCGGGTTCGTCCAGACCTTCACCGACATCACGACGCGGCGCGAGGCCGAGGCCAACATCGCCAAGCTCGCGTCCGAGGACCCGCTGACCCGGCTCTATAACCGCCGCGTGTTCCGCGCCAGGCTGCAGGAGCTGAGCAAGCGCTCTGGCAACGGTCGCTTCGCGATCCTGTTCATGGACATGGACCGCTTCAAGGTCGTCAACGACACGCTCGGCCACCATGTTGGCGACATTCTGCTCACCGAGGTCGCAGCGCGCCTGCAGGCCATCGCCGATGCGACCGAGTTGCTGTTCCGTCTCGGCGGCGACGAGTTTGCGCTGCTGATGTCCACGGCCGATTCGCACGAAGCGATCGAACGCAGGGCGCAGCAGGTCATCGCGGCCCTGACGCAGCCGTTCAGGCTGGGGCAGCACGTCATCTCCACCAGCGTCAGCATCGGCATCGCGGTCGGTCCCGGCGACGGAAAGACCGAAGACGACCTGCTGATGGCCGCCGATCTTGCGCTTTATGCGGTGAAGTCCACCGTCCGGGGCGCCTACCGGTTCTACGAAAAGACCATGACCGATGAGGTCAGCCGCCGCCGTGAGATCGAGATCGACCTTCGCGATGCGCTCGATCACGACGGCCTGGAGCTCTACTATCAGCCGATCTTCAATCTCCGGCACAACACCATCGCCGGCTTCGAGGCGCTGTCGCGCTGGCCGCATCCGACCAAGGGGATGATTTCGCCAGCACGCTTCATCCCTATCGCGGAAGACTGCGGGCTGATCGTCCAGCTCGGCAACTGGGCGCTGATGCAGGCCTGCCGGACGGCGGCGCAGTGACCGGGCGACCTGAAGATCTCGGTCAACGTCTCGCCGATCCAGCTCAAGGATGGCAACCTGCTCGAGACGGTGCGGCGCGCTCTGGCCGAAACCGGCCTCAAGCCGCTGCGGCTTGCACTCGAGTTCGTTGAGACGGTGTTCCTCGACGACAGCGAGGAGACGCTGGCCGCGCTTCACGCCCTGAAGACCCTCGGCGTACAGATAGTGCTCGACGATTTCGGAACCGGCTATTCCTCGCTGTCGTATCTGCGCAGCTTTCCGTTCGACGCGGTCAAGATCGACCGCTGCTTCATCTCCGATCTCGGTGCCAGCACCACCAGCAACGTCATCGTTCAGGCCGTCATCCTGATCGCGGACGGCCTGGGCATCAGCACGGTGGCCGAAGGCATCGAGACCGACCAGCAGCTGCAGTTCCTCAAGGTGCTGGGCTGCAAGGAGGTCCAGGGCTTCAAGCTGAGCAAACCGGTGCCGGCTGCCGAGGTTCCTGCGCTGATCAACGAGCGGATGCTGACGGAAACGGCAGCCTAGAGCGTGCCCGGGCGTTACGTGCCGCGCCGACGCGCGCGTGCTTCATGCAGCAGCAGGTAGAGGCCCGAGACGACCACGATGCCCGAGCCGGTCAGGAGGCCGAGCGTCGGAACCTCGCCCCACACCACGAAGCCGATCGCAGCCGCCCAGATCAGCATGAAATAGAAGAACGGCGACACCGCGGTGGCAGGCGCGAGCACCAGGGCCCGCGTCCAGAAGATCTGCGCGATCAGGTTGGCGACGCCGCAGGCGGCAAACAGAATGAGATCGCCCGGCGATGGCATGCGGAACCCGAACAGCAGCAGCAGCCCAACCGGCAAGGTCGCGCAACGGCGGTGTCCAGCGCAAAAGTTTCGATGCGCTGAGGTCCCCTGGCCGGGGCGGGTTTTTGTGGGATCTGAAAGGGTGGAGCTGGGTGAAAGGACTTGAACCTTCCAACTCGCCAGAAACATCTGGCGGCTTTACCAGTTAAGCTAACCCAGCATCAGCGGCGCCCAAGAAGCAACCACGAGGCGCCAATCCCTTGCCCGTCTTAATGGAAATTATTTCGCAGAGAAGTCAATACGCCAGTCTCGATGACTCACCGAAACAAACCGACCAATGATTCCAGTTACGAGATTTTGCAAAAAGCACCTTGGGAACGGCCACAGGTTCACGGGACAGCCGATCGACAAAGCAAATCGTCGTTACAGGATTTCGATGGCGCGACACAGTTAAGCGGTGCGGCTGGGATCAGGTGGCGCGGCCGCTCGCACGGACCGCACCACTGTTGGCAACGAAAGGTCGCCGCCGTCGCTCCCAATGTGCTCGACCGCAGCTTCGAGGCGTCCGCTCCCAACCGCAAATGGATCGCTGACTTCAACCAGGTCGCCATCGCCAAATAAGTTGCTGCCGCTAATGGCGCTGATTTCTTCGACGACGCCTTACCTGCGCCCGGCGTCGGATCGACGAAGGGAGCGGCTCCAGCATCGAAAAAATCAGGAAGTCCTTCTCCTCAAGCTCTGATCGCCTCTGGGACTTCGCTGCATATGAGAGCCAACCGCCGAGATTCCTCGGCGGTTCAATCAGCAAATTGGTCAGCAGGGGGACTACTTGCTTTAGTTTCTTACCAACGAAACTGTGCAGGCGTCCTTCAAATTCCACCCCATGTGGCGAAAGCAGCGATTGTCTGAACTTCTGGCTGCGTGTTGACGGCACCAAGATGACGCCGTGGTAATGAACACCGAACCGATCCAAACGATCTATATGAGATATGCTGCTGGTGCGTGCTGATGAGGTACCCTGTCTTTCCAAGACACCAGGAAGGTCTGGCCAAAAAAAGATGACAGGCGAGGTCTGTTTCTTAGGATTTGGGTGGGAATGACAAGCCTTGGCTACGACATTGTAGATTAGGCGAAGATCCTGCGAGATGCGATCGGACGAAGGCGATCGTCCCATGGGCTGAAACGTGACGGTGATTGTAGATGCTTCCCAGTCGGAAGATGCCTTGTCTGAAATCATTTCAAACATTGCGTCCGCAAGCAGCTTGTGGCTTGGCGGACTTATTGCAGTCTGGGTGTAGGCAGTTTTAGCGGTATTAGAGTTGGAATTGGTCATATCGGGTTTCCTTCAGGCAATAGTGTTCGACTGCGCCCAGTTCGAAACCGGGCGCATGAACAGAAATCCGTCCATGGGCTACGTTTGACGCTGCCCGACGGTCCTTCCTATTTAGCGTTTGGGAGTTTTTGACCCGCCCGAGCGTGGGCGTCGGGGGCGTAACCGGCACGGAGGTCGAAGCCGGTTCGCATCGGCGGTGCGGTGCTCGGGGGCAAGCGTGCGGAGCTGCGGTTCTTCCGGCGTCTGGGTGACGGGGATTATGACGGCGACGCTGACGAAAACGACGGCGCCGAGACGGGCGAGCGTCTTACCGTCCATGGCGTCGCCCCTGTCAGTCGCCGCGGAATCTCTTGGCTAAAGTGGGTTGGTAGCGCATCCGGTGTCAGGACGCGGCGACATTGTTCGCGGCCTATTCGACAGCGGCGGCCCACTCGACCTCGGTCAGGGCCCCCAAGTCTGGAACCATTCCACTTTGGAGGGCTTCAAATTGACAACCCCCGCGGAGGTGGGCAGATGCTTATGCAAATAAATCGCATAACCAGCTTTGGGGGTTAGGGGTATCAAGTGGCTCATAATAAAGGCGTCTTCGGAATTGCCCGTATCGGACAGGCGTGGGGCATCGCGATCATGCTGGTGGCGTGCGCCCCGCAAATCAGTGCGGCTCAAACAGCGGGCGGGGCTGGCGACTCATGGCGCGAGATC
>SCUB01000010.1 GCA_004297465.1 Xanthobacteraceae bacterium
ATTTCCAGCTTGCTGACATCGACCTCGATGAACTGCGGGATGCTTTCGGCCGGACACTCCAGATCGACGGCATGTGTGACGATGTTGACGGTGCCGCCACGCTTGATGCCGGGCGACACCTCGGTGCCCTGCACATGCAGCGGAACGCTGACGCGCACCTTGGCGCCTTCACCGAGCCGCAGGAAGTCGACATGGATCGGCGCGTCGGTGAGCGCATCGAGGTGGAAGTCGCGCGGAATGACGCGGTGCTTCTTGCCGGCGAGGTTGATGTCGTAGATCGTGGTCAGGAAGTGACCGGCGTAGATACGCTGCTTGAGTTCCGCCTGCTCGATCGAAACGGTCAGCGGGGGCTGGTTGTCACCATAGATCACGCCCGGCACGCGGCCGGCGCGACGCTCTGCCCGGGCGGCCCCCTTGCCGCTCTGCGGACGCGCGGTCGCTTTCAATTCCCTGACGGTCGCCATAGCTCTATCCTCACTCTTGAATGGAGAAGGGCCGCTCAGGCGGCCCATTTTCATGCCGCGGCAAGCCTCCAGGGGTGCGGGGGCCACGGACCGGCGGCTTATAGCCCCTGCCGGCGATCCTGACAAGGAAGCCGGGGGCCAAATGGCCGGTTTGGCGGCCCGGACAGGCGCCGCAGGCCGTTTTTTTGGTTTCAGGACAGAATTCGGGGAAAGCCCAGCTTCAGGCCGGGGGCCTGGCGCGCAGTTCGGCCTCCAGCGCCGCGACGCGGGCCTTCAACGCCTCGTTGTCCTCGCGGGCCAGCCGGGCCATCTCCTTGACCGCCTCGAACTCCTCGCGCTTGACCACCTCGAGGTCGTTGAGGATGCGCTCGGCCTGATTGCGGAACAGCGAGTCGGCCTCGCGCTTGACCCCATGGGCGACGCCCGCGGCATCGTTCATGAGGCGGGCGATTTCGTCGAGAAAACGGTTGGTGGTCTGGGTCATCGGGAGCCTCTCCGCGTCGCGCTTGACGCAGACAATGGCGATCCGGGCGCGATGGCGCAAGGTCCGCCTCCGGCCTTTTCGGCTTTTACCGAAAGGGCATGGTTGACTTCGCCGCCGTTCTGCCGCCATGAGGCGGATGCCCGCCGCATGAACAGCGCCCCACTCGCGGACCGCCGGATGCCGATGCTCGCCCTGCCTTTTCCCGCGTTCGATCCCATCGCCGTGTCGTTCGGGCCGTTCGCCATCCGCTGGTATGCGCTGGCCTACATCGCCGGCATCGTCGGCGGCTGGTTCTACGCCGGCGCGCTACTGCGCCGCGACCGGCTGTGGGGCGGCCCGGCGCCGATCCCGACCGCCGCGTTCGACGATTTCGTGCTGTGGGTGACGCTCGGCATCATCCTCGGCGGCCGCCTCGGCTACGTGCTGTTCTACAACCCGGCCTATTTCCTGCAGAACCCCGTGGCCATCGTCGAGATGTGGAAGGGCGGCATGTCGTTTCACGGCGGCTTTCTCGGCTGCGTCACGGCGGTGCTGCTGTTTAGCTGGAAGCGCGGCATCAGCGTGCTCTCGCTCGGCGACGTGACCTGCGCGGTCGGGCCGATCGGCCTCTTCCTCGGCCGCCTCGCCAACTTCATCAACGGCGAATTGTGGGGCCGCGTCACCGACGTGCCGTGGGCGATCGTGTTCCCCCATGGCGGGCCGCTGCCGCGCCACCCGAGCCAGCTCTACGAGGCCACGCTCGAAGGCATCGTGCTGTTCATCGCGCTGGCGCTGATGATCCGCGCCGGGGCGTTGAAGCGGCCCGGCCTCGTCATCGGCGCCTTCGCGATCATCTACGGGTTGGCCCGCATCACCGGCGAACTGTTCCGCGAGCCCGATCCGCAACTCGGCTTCCTGTGGGGCGGCCTGACCATGGGCATGCTCTTGTCGGTGCCGATGATTGCCGCCGGCCTCGGCTTCATTATGATGGCGTGCAAGAGACCTGCGCTGGCGCAGGGCTCATGATCGCCGGGCCGTAGCCGTCATGTCGCTTCCTCTCAGGTCGCCGCTGGAGCAGGAAATCCGCCGGCTCATCGCCGTCGCCGGGCCGCTGCCGGTGGCGCGCTACATGGAACTGTGCCTGGCCCATCCCGAGCATGGCTACTATCGCACCCGCGATCCGCTCGGCCGCGCCGGCGACTTCACCACCGCGCCGGAAATCAGCCAGATGTTCGGCGAGCTGATCGGGCTGTGGGCTGCCTCGGTGTGGCAGCAGATGGGCGCGCCGCGCACCGTGCGGCTGGTCGAACTCGGCCCCGGGCGGGGCACCATGATGATGGATGCGCTGCGCGCCATCCGCATCGTGCCGGACTTCTATCAGGCGGTCGACGTGCATCTCGTCGACATCAATCCGGCGCTGCGCGCGGCGCAGGAGGCGACGCTTGCCCCCGTCAAGGTGCCGGTGAGCTGGCACGACAGCCTCGATTCCGTGCCGGACGGGCCGCTGATCGTGCTCGCCAACGAATTCTTCGACGCGCTGCCGATCCACCAGGCGGTGCGGCTGGGCAGCGGCTGGTACGAGCGCGTCGTCGCCATCGACGACAAGGACCAGTTCGCCTACGGCACGGCGCGCCTGCCGCTGCCGCGCTTCGACCTGCTGGTGCCGCGGCTGGCGCAGGCCGCGCCGACCGGCTCGATCTTCGAGTGGCGGCCGGACGGCGCCATGATGGCGCTGGCGCGGCGGGTCAGGACCGAGGGCGGCGCGGCGCTCATCATCGATTACGGCCATGCGCGTGGCAATGTCGGCGACACCTTCCAGGCCATTGTTCACCATGCTTTCGCCGATCCGTTGCAAACGCCCGGCGAGGCCGACCTCACCGCCCATGTCGATTTCGAGGCGCTGGCGCGCGCCGCCGGCGATGTCGGGGCGCGCGTCCATGGGCCGGTGGAACAGGGCCGCTTCCTGCAGCGCATGGGCATCGAGAGCCGCGCCGCTTCCCTGATGGCCAAGGCCTCGCGGGAAACCGCCGACGACATCGCCAGCGCGCTGCAGCGGCTGACCGGATCGGGACGCGGCGGCATGGGATCGCTGTTCAAGGTGCTCGGCGTCTCCGATCCGTCGCTGCGCCAACTGCCGGGTATTTCCGATTTCGGCGGCGAGGAACCTGCGGCATGAAACTGGATTCGCCGTTGCTGGCGCGGACCGCCGGCGTGGGGCACGGCTTCTTCACGCGCGAGGGCGGCGTGTCGGCGGGCCTCTATGCCACCCTCAACGGCGGGCTGGGATCGGGCGACGACCCCGAGGCGGTGATGGAAAACCGCGCCCGCGTGGCGTTCGTGCTCGGCGTTCCGCCCGCGCATCTCATCACGGCCTATCAGGTGCATTCCGCCGACGTGGCGGTGGTGGAGACGCCCTGGACGCCCGACGACCGCCCCAGGGTCGACGCCATGGTCACGGCGCGGCCGCGCATCGCGCTCGCGGTGCTGACCGCCGATTGCGGGCCGGTGCTGTTTGCCGACGCCGAGGCCGGGGTGATCGGCGCCGCCCATGCCGGCTGGAAGGGCGCGCTCGGCGGCGTGCTGGAGGCGACGCTCGCCGCGATGGAGAGCCTCGGCGCGCGGCGCGAGCGCATCGCCGCCGCGCTGGGGCCCATGATCCGCCAGCCGCGTTACGAGGTGGGCGCCGAATTCGTCGCCCGCTTTACCGCCGCCGATCCGGATTATGCCGGCTTCTTTGGTCCGGCGGAGCGCCCCGGCCACGCGCGGTTCGACCTCGCCGGGTTCATCCGCGCGCGGCTCATGGCGGCCGGGGTCGGCGATATCGATGACCTCGGCCTGTGCACCTACGCGGACGAGGAGAGGTTTTTCAGCTATCGCCGCTCGGTGCATCGCCAGGAACCCGATTACGGCCGGCTCATTTCCGCCATCGCCTTGAGCAACCACGGCTAATCGCCAGCGCGGGCGTTTACCTTAGTCCTGCCGCGGGGATCGCTGCCCTAGACCTTAACGGATTTTAACGATATCGATCCGGCCCAGCCCGCCGCGGGAAGCTCTCCTTTCCGCCCATCAGGGACGCGCCGCCCATGTCGTTCAGGTTCATGTCCGTTGCCCGATCCGGCCGCACCCTGCGGATGCTGGCGGCGGCACTGGGCGCAATGAGCCTTGCCGGCTGCGTCACCAGCCAGCCGGGACCGACGGCCAGCCTTTCCGGCGCGGGCCCGACGCTGGCCTTCGAATCCATCGACGGACCGCCGCAGGCGGTGTTCGACCGGCTGGTCACAAGCCTCGACAGCCAGGCCCGGACCGGCAGCCTCGCCATCGTCTCGCGCGAGGGACCGGCCCGCTATCGCGTGCGCGGCTATCTGTCGGCGCAGGTGCGGCGCGGCCAGGCCGTCATCGCCTGGGTGTGGGATGTCTACGACGGCGACCAGCGTGCCATGCGCCTCGCAGGCGAGGAGCCGGCCGGAAAACCCGCCCGCGACGCCTGGATCGGCGCCAGCGATCAGGTTCTCTCCCGCATCGCCCAGGCCACCCTTTCCGGCATCGCCGGTCTGGCGGATGGCGCACCCGCCGCGACCGCCCCCGAGCCGCAGGCCCCGCGCACGGGTCCCACGCTTGCCGCCGCCCCCGCCGCCTCCCTGCCCGGTTCCCAGATGGCCTTCGCCGGGCCGGTCCGCGCGACCTCCGAACCGTTGAATTAACGCCGGAAAACCGGGCGGCCGTATTGCCAGTGGCGGCGGCTCCTTGTTATCACCACGCCCATCGAAGGGGCGGCCAATCCAGGCCAGCAAGGTTCAGGGAGACGGGGTCATGTCGGCTAAGAACGGAGCCATCAAGCTCGTTGCCGGCAACTCCAATCCCGCGCTCGCCGGAGCCATCGCGGCCTGGCTGCAACAGCCGCTGACCAAGGCCGTGGTGCGCCGCTTCGCCGACATGGAGGTGTTCGTCGAGGTCCAGGAGAACGTGCGCGGCTGCGACATGTACGCGATCCAGTCGACCTCCTATCCGGCCAACGATCACCTGATGGAACTCCTGATCCTGATCGACGCGCTGCGCCGCGCCTCGGCGCGCCGCATCACCGCGGTGGTGCCGTATTTCGGCTACGCCCGCCAGGACCGCAAGGTCGGGCCGCGCACGCCGATCTCGGCCAAGCTGGTGGCCAACCTCATCACCCAGGCCGGCGCCGACCGCGTCATGACCATGGACCTGCATGCCGGGCAGATTCAGGGCTTCTTCGACATTCCGACCGATAATCTCTACGCCTCGCCGGTGATGGTGCGCGACATCCGCGAGCGCTTCGACCTCTCCACCCTCATGGTGGTGTCGCCCGACGTCGGCGGCGTGGTGCGCGCGCGCGGCCTCGCCAAGCGCATCAACGCACCGCTCGCCATCATCGACAAGCGCCGCGAGCGCCCCGGCGAATCCGAGGTCATGAACGTGATCGGCGATGTCACGGGGCGCACCTGCGTGCTCATCGACGACATCGTCGATTCCGGCGGCACGCTGGTCAACGCCGCCGACGCCCTGCTCGCCAACGGCGCCAAGGACGTCTACGCCTATATCAGCCACGGCGTGCTGTCCGGCGGCGCGGTGGCGCGCATCACCGCCTCCAAGCTCAAGGAGCTGGTGATCACCGATTCGATCCAGCCCACCGAGGCGATCCGCGTCGCCCGCAACGTGCGCGTGCTGTCGATCGCCACCCTGATCGGCGACGCCATCGCCCGCACCGCCGCCGAGGAATCGGTGTCGAGCCTGTTCGACTGAGCGCGCCTCCGCGCGACAAGACTCGCATAGCGCGAATCCACGCCACGAGACTCGCAAGGCGACATGCTCGATGAGGCCGCGCGCATTTTTCTGTGGTCCGAGTCAACTTGTCGCAGCATAGGCTGTGGACGGGATTCCTGCTGCGGTTGCACCCCTCGCGCAAATCACCGAACACTGCGACCACACAAAGGCGGCGTTGGTGATCGGCCTTGTGGTAGTCGGCGTGCGTCCCCGCTTCAAGAACAAGTCCCCAAGGGAGACAGCATGTCCCTGCTCGACGTCACTTCCGATTCCCGCAGCATCGATCCGCTCGACGTGGTCGAGCATGTGGCGGCGTCCAACGACTGGTCGTTCGAGCGCTCCGGCGAAGACGAGATCACCATCCTGACGCAGGGCCGCCACACCGATTTCCAGGTGTCGTTCACCTGGATGCATGGCATCGAGGCGCTGCACATCGCCTGCGCCTTCGACATCAAGATTCCGGCGGCCCGCCGCGCCGAGGTGAAGAACCTCATCGCCAGCATCAACGAGCAGCTATGGGTCGGCCATTTCGATATCTGGACCCAGAACGGCCTGATCATGTTCCGCCACGCGCTGCTCTTGGCGGGCGGAGCCGAAGCCTCGCAGGACCAATGCGCCACCCTGCTCGCCATCGCGCTGGAATCCTGCGAACGCTATTATCCGGCGTTCCAGTTCGTGATCTGGGCCGGAAAAAGCGCCGCCGAGGCCATGCACGCGGCGATGTTCGAGACCGCCGGCGAGGCCTGAGGCTGGACAGACCGCGGCCGCCGCGATGATATGGGCCGCCATCACCCACTCAAGGCGAAATCGCCATGACCGATCCGTCCGCCGTTCCTTCCCTTGATTCATTCACCGGCACGCTGACGCTTGCCGGCGCCGGCAAGATGGGCGGCGCGATGCTGGCCGGCTGGCTCGCCGGCGGGCTGGCGCCCGAGCGCGTCGCGGTGATCGAGCCGTCGCCGTCCGACGAGATCCGCGCGCTCGCCCAGCGCGGTCTCAAGCTCAATCCGGTGGCGGACAATCTCGGCGTCGCCGACATCGTCGTGCTGGCGGTCAAGCCGCAGACCTTCGGCGAAGCCGCCCCGGCGCTGCGCGCGTTGGTGGCACCCTCGACGCTGGTGCTCTCCATCATGGCCGGACGCACGATCGGCGGCATTGCCAAGGCCTGCGGCGGCGCGGTGGTGCGCGCCATGCCCAACACGCCGGCCGCCATCGGGCGCGGCATGACGGTCGCGGTCGGCGCGCCGACGGTGACTCCGGCGCAACGCGCGCTGGCGACCGCGCTGCTCGCCGCCACCGGGCGCGTGGAATGGGTCGAGGACGAATCCCTGATGGACGCGGTCACCGCGGTGTCCGGCTCGGGCCCGGCCTACGTGTTCCTGCTGGCCGAAGAGCTGGCGCGCGCCGGGATCGCCGCCGGGCTGCCGGAGGCGCTGGCGATGACGCTGGCGCGCGAGACCATGGCCGGCGCCGGCGAGTTGATGCACCGCTCGCCGCTCGATGCCGCCACGCTGCGCCAGAACGTGACCTCGCCGGGCGGCACCACCGCGGCAGCGCTCGCGGTGCTGATGGGCGAGCCGGGCCTGCGCGAATTGATGGCCCGCGCGGTGGCCGAGGCGACACGGCGCTCGCGCGATCTGGCGAGCTAATTCAGACCGGAATGCGCACGATGGCGCGCAAGCCCCCCATCGGGCTGTCGCCCAGCATGATGTCGCCGCCATGCGAACGCGCGATGTCGCGGGCGATCGCCAGGCCGAGACCTGTGCCGCCCTCGTCCTGGTTGCGGGCGTCGTCGAGCCGCAGGAACGGCTTGAACACCTCCTCGCGCATCGCCGGCGGAATGCCAGGGCCATCGTCGTCGACCGTGATGATGAGCCAGCGGTGGTCGCGCTGGCCGGTCAGCGCGATCGTCCTGGCGAAGCGCGCCGCGTTCGACACCAGGTTGCCGAGGCAGCGCTTGAACGCCGCCGGCTTCACGGTGACCACCGGCGAGCCGGTGAAGGTTGCCGTGGCGTTGCGGCCGTCGCGCTCGGCGGCGCCGCGCACTTCGTCGATCAGCGCGGCGATATCGGTGGGCGCGGCCTGCTCGCCGCCGTCGCCGCGCGCGAAGGCGAGATAGGCCTCCAGCATCCGCGCCATCTCGTCGACGTCCTTCTTCATCGCCTCGATCTCGGGACTGTCGCCGATCAGCGCCATCTCCAGCTTGAAGCGGGTCAGGATGGTGCGCAGGTCGTGCGACACGCCGGCCAGCATCGCGGTGCGCTGATCGAAGCTGCGCTCGATGCGGGTCTTCATCTCGATGAAGGCCTGCGCGGCGCGGCGCACCTCGCGCGCCCCGCGCGGCCGGTAATTGGGCTCGTCGCGGCCCTTGCCGAAATTCTCGGCGGCATCCGCGAGCCGCAGGATCGGCCGGATCTGGTTGCGCAGGAACAACACCGCCACGGTGATCAGCACCAGGGAGGTGCCGAGCATCCAGAACAGGAAGATCTCCGAATTCGAGGCATAGGCGGCGCTGCGCTCGGCGAACACCCGCAGCACGGCATCGTCGAGCCGGACACGAATCTCGACCAGCGACGAGCGCCCCACGGTGTCGATCCAGAACGGCCGGCCGATGCGCTGGCGCAGCTGCACGGACAGGGTCTGGTCGAGCAAAGAGAAGAACGGCCTGGGTCCCGGCACCGGCATCTCGCTTACGGGCAGGAAATCGACCACGAGGCCGAGCCGTTCCTGGGCGATGCGGCGGATCTGGGCGCGGTCGCGGTCCTGTGGATAGGTCTGGTAGACGTCGATCAGCGCCGAGATGTCCTGCACCACCGCCGCCGACAGCCGCCGCGTCACCGTGTTCCAGTGCCGCTCCAGGAACACGAAGGCGATCACCGACTGCAGCACCACCATCGGCACGATGATGATGAGCAGGGCGCGGGCATAAAGGCCCTTCGGCATGACGCTGTTGATGGTCCGGCTGAAACAGTCGTTGGCGTCGGAGAGCCGTTGCGACACCGAGCGGATCGCGCGCGAAGCCGTTTCCAGCGCGGTCATGACGACGTCACCAGCCGGTAGCCGATGCCGCGCGCCGCCTGGATGTACAGCGGATTGGCGGAGTTGCGTTCGATCTTGCGCCGCAGCCGGTTGACCTGCACGTCGACGGCGCGCTCGTTGGCCGAATTGCCGCCGGCCAACGCCAGCCGCGACACCGTGTCGCCCGCCGCCAAGGCGAGGATGCGCATGATCTCGCGCTCGCGGTCGGTGAGATGGACGATGTCGTCGCCGTGGCGCAACTCGCCGCGCTCGATATGGAACTGATAGGGGCCGAATTGCACGGACTCGCGCGGCGGCGCCACCGGCGCCGGCGTGGCGCGGCGCAGGATGTTGCCGATGCGCAGCAGCAATTCGCGCGGCTCGAACGGCTTGGCGACATAATCGTCGGCGCCGATCTGCAGGCCCTCGATGCGGCTCTCGGCCTCGTGGCGCGCCGTCAGCATGATGATCGGCACCGTGGAATCGACGCGGATCGAGCGCGCCAGATCGAAGCCGGATTCGCCCGGCATCATGACGTCGAGGATCAGGAGGTCGAAATGCAGCGCCGACAGCTTGGCGCGCGCCTCCGCCGCGCTCTGCGCCGTGGTGACGCGGTAGCCCTCGCTGGCGAGGAAGCGCGACAGCAGGTCACGGATGCGGCGGTCGTCGTCGACCAGCAGGAGATGCGGCGCGTCGTCGGCCGGCTCGGATGCCGGCTTCGGCTCCGCTGGGCTGGCGGAATTCGGCGGCGCGGAATGTGGCGTGCTGGAACTGGACATGGCGGACTGCGTGTTCACCGCTCCTCGGTCTCAGCCGTACCGGAAGCCTGAAGGATGGTCTTGAGCACCGGATCGTCCTCGTCCTGGTCGATCATGCCGCGCAGGAACCGGCGCAGTTGCGCGCCCTCGCCGGCGCCGGCCGCACCGAGCGCCCGGCGGATGCGGTCGGTCTGCAGGCCGGCGAGGCGCAGCACCAGCGATTCGCCCTTGGAGGTGGCGAAAAGAAGACGCTGGCGGCGGTCGCTCGGACCCGCCCGCTGCACGATGTAGCCCTCGTCGACCAACTGCTTGAGCACGCGGCCGAGCGACTGCTTGGTGATGCGCAGCACCGCCAGCAGGTCGGCGACCTTGAGACCCGGATTGCGATAGACGAAATGCAGCACGCGGTGGTGGGCGCGGCCGAAGCCGAACTTCTCCAGCACATGGTCGGGATCGCCGACGAAATCGCGATAGGCGAAGAATAACAGCTCGATCAGATCCCACAGCGGCGCGGCCGGCGCCGCGGCGCTGAACGGCGGACGCTCGCCCGGCAGGTCGGGAGACTGGCCCATCAGCAAAGATCCCCTGGTATTTATGTCAACTATATTGACATATTTCCGGTCGATTGTTACAAAACCGATGACATTGACGAAATGATCGTGCACGACGCCATCGCGCGGCTGCGGACATAGGACCGGAATACCGGGGCGTGCCTGAGCTTGAAGCGAAAATCCCGGTTCCTCCATTGTCGGCAGGGATTTGGCGAAACATACTGGACTTCGACCCTGACGCAAAACTGATCGGCGCGCCGGCCTGGGCCAGCTCCGCCCCATCTCCGGGAGACCTGCCATGGGAGTGTCATTCGACAAGATCGACGGGGTGATCTGGTACGACGGCAAGCTGGTGCCGTGGGCCGACGCCAACCTGCACGTGCTGTCGCACGGCCTGCATTACGGCAGCTGCGTGTTCGAGGGCGAGCGCGCCTATGGCGGCCGCATCTTCAAGGGCACCGAGCATTCGGAGCGGCTGATCCAGTCGGGCCGCATCCTCGACTTCGAGATCCCCTATTCGGCCGCCGAGATCGACGCCGCCAAGGCGCTGGTGCTGGAGAAGAACGGCCAGACCGACGCCTATGTCCGCCCGGTGGCGTGGCGCGGCTCGGAGATGATGGGCGTGTCGGCGCAGACCAACACCATCCATCTCGCCATCGCCTGCTGGCAGTGGCCGAGCTATTTCGATCCCGCCGAGCGGCTCAAGGGCATCCGCCTCGACCTCGCCGAGTATCGCCGGCCCGACCCGCGCACCGCGCCGGCCAAGGCCAAGGCGGCCGGGCTCTACATGATCTGCACCGTCTCCAAGCACAAGGCCGAGCGCAAGGGCTATGCCGACGCCATGATGCTGGACTGGGAGGGCCGCGTCGCCGAATGCACCGGCGCCAACATCTTCTTCGTCGTCGACGGCAAGATCCACACGCCGCTCGCCGACTGCTTCCTCGACGGCATCACCCGCCGCACCGTGATCGAGCTGGCGCGCCGCCGCAACATCGAGGTGATCGAGCGCCGCATCCTGCCCGAGGAGCTGACCGGCTTTGCCGAATGCTTCATCACCGGCACCGCCGCCGAGGTGACACCGGTGTCGGAGATCGCCGACTGGCGCTTCACGCCCGGCGCAATCTCCAAGCAGCTGATGGACGACTACACCGCCGCGGTGCAGCCCAAGGGCAACGCCGCCGCCGCGTGACAACACACGCCGTCATTGCCGGGCTTGACCCGGCAATCCAGCTTTCAACACTTCATATGCTGGAGAGGCAGTCTGGATGCCCGGGTCAAGCCCGGGCATGACGAAGTGAGAGGCATTGCCGGACGCGACCAGACAATCCAGCTTTCAACACTTCATATACGGAGAGGCAGTCTGGATGCCCGGGTCAAGCCCGGGCATGACGAAGGGAGAGTCATTGCCCGGGCATGACGAAGGGAGAGGCATCGCCCGATCCTGATGACAAAAAGTCAACGCAACGCCGTGGCCGGCAGCCAGAACACCTCGTCGCTGCTTTCCGCGCTGTCGAGCCACAGGAACGGCAGGCGCGGATAGGCCTCTTCCAGCGCATCGTGGCAGCGGCCGACCTCGCATAGCAGGCCGCCGTCGTCCCTGAGGTGATCGCCGGCGGCTTCCAGTATGCGCGCTACCAGCGCGACGCCGTCGGCGCCGCCGTCGAACGCCATCTTCGGCTCGTGACGGCACTCGCGCGGCAGCCCGGCCATGCCCTCGGCGTCGACATAGGGCGGGTTGCTGATGATGATGTCGTAGCGTGCATCCTTCACCGGCTTGAACAGGTCGCCCTTCAGAAGCGTGATGCGATCCTCAAGGCCATGCAGCGCGACGTTAAGGCCAGCCACTTCCAGCGCCGCCTTCGACAGATCGACCGCGTCGATCTCGGCATTTGGAAAGGCGCGCGCCGCCAGCACCGCGAGACAGCCGGAGCCGGTGCACAGGTCGAGCACGCGAGTCACCTGCTCCGGCTCCTCGAACAGCGATCCCGGCGCGCCGGAGAAATGCTCGTCGAGCAGTTCGCCGATATAGGAGCGCGGCACGATCACCCGCTCGTCGACATAGAACGGCAGGCCGCGCATGTAGATGCGGTTGACCAGATAGGCCGCCGGCTTGCGGGTGCGAATCCGCGTCTCGATCAGACCGTGCAGGCGCTTGGCCTCCGTCGCCGTGACGCGCGCGGTGGCGAAGGTTTCGAAATTCTCCGGCGGCAGGTGCAGCGCCTCGCCGACGAGGAACACCGCCTCGGCGACCGGATCGGTGGTGCCATGGGCGAACACGACGCCGGCCTCGAGCATGCGGCTCACCGCATAACGGACGAAATCGAGGATCGAGACGAGTTCGCGCGGCACCGCCGCCGGTTTGCCTGCTGCTTTTCTGGCCACGCTTGCCCCCTGTCCCCGCGCCGTCAGCTGGATGACGATGTCTTGCCCGGCGTCCAGCGCGCCGCCGCCGCGTCGTCATCCGCATGCGCCGCCACCCAGGACGGACCGCCGGCGCGCTCCTCGCGCTTCCAGAACGGCGCCTGGGTCTTGAGATAATCCATGAGGAATTCGGCCGCCTCGAACGCCGCCGTGCGGTGCGCCGAGGCGGTCACCACCAGCACGATGTTGTCGCCCGGCACCAGGCGGCCGTAACGGTGAATGATGGTCAGCCCCATCAGCGGCCAGCGCGCCAGCGCTTCCTCGGCATGGCGGGCGATCTCGGCCTCCGCCATGCCGGGATAATGTTCGAGCGTCATCGCCGCGATGGCGTCCGCGCCCGCGCCGCCGCGGCAGATGCCGGTGAAGCTCACCACCGCGCCGATGTCGGCGCGCCCTTGCGTGAGCAGGCGCGCTTCCGCCGCCGCGTCGAAGTCGGCGCTCTGGAGCCGGATGGTGACGGGAATGGTCATCGTGGTCGCCGCAAGCCGATCTCACCCGCCGGTCATCGGCGGAAAGAACGCAACCTCGCGCGCGCCCGCGATCGGCGTATCCGGCCGCACATGGGTCTGGTCGATGGCGGCGCGGATCACGCGCGCGTTCTCGAACGCATAGGCATATTCCTCGCCGCGCCCGGCCAGCCAGCTCATGAGTTCGCCGATGGTGGCGACCGATGACGGCGGCTCGACCACCTCCTCGGCCTTGCCGACGCGCTCGCGCACCCAGGCAAAATACAGGATCTTCATCGTCAGTCCTTCATCAGGTGGTGCAAGCCGGCCCGGAAATAATCCCATCCGGTATAGAGCGTGAGCACCGCCGAGATCCACAGCAGCACCAGCCCCACCAGCGTCACCAGCCCGGGACCGATCCGGAACGGCATCACGGCATTGCCGGCGTCGCCCGCGAGCAGGAAGCCGATGGCGACAAGTTGCACCGCAGTCTTCCATTTGGCCAGATGCGTCACCGGCACGCTGACGCGAAGCCCGGCGAGATATTCGCGCAAGCCCGAAACCAGGATCTCGCGGCATAGAATGACAACCGCCGCCCACAGCGACCAGCCCTTGATGGTGTCGTCCGCCGACAGGATCAAGAGGCACGAGGCCACCAGGAGCTTGTCGGCGATCGGATCGAGCATCTGGCCGAAATCCGACTGCTGCGCCCAGGCGCGGGCAAGATAGCCGTCGAAGAAATCGGTCACGCCGGCGACGATGAACACGCCAAGCGCCACCCAGCGCAACCACAGCGGCCCTTCCAGGATCGATTCCCAGTAGATGCAGGCCACCACCACCGGCACGGCGGCGATGCGCGCATAGGTCAGGAGGTTGGGCAGCGCCAACGAATGCCGGGACGACAGGCGGGTGGTGGAAACGTCGCTCATGTCCATAGCAATAGCCTGCCATGCCCAATGGTCAACCTGCTGGCCGGGCTGTCCTCGTCTGCGGGAGCCGCAGGGCGTTGGGCCCTAACGTGGCGATACCGGGGCGGGATGGAAGAATTCGAAGATGCGGCGGGCGCTTTCGGCGCTGATGCCGGGCACCTGGGCAAGGTCCGCCAGCGCCGCGCTCTCGATCGCCTTGAGCGTGCCGAAATGCATCAGCAGCGCGCGCTTGCGCGTCGGGCCGATGCCGGGGATTTCCTGCAAGCCCGCCTCGCGGATGTCCTTGCGGCGTAGCGTGCGGTGCGAGCCGATGACGAAACGGTGCGCCTCGTCGCGCAGCCGCTGGATGAAGTAGAGCACCGGATCGCGCGGCTCCAGCCGGAGTGGAGGCCGGCCGTCCATGTAGATGGTTTCGCGCCCGGCGTCGCGGTCCGGCCCCTTGGCGACCGCAATGACCGCGACCTCGGCGATGCCGAGCGCGGCCAGCGTCTCGCGGGCGGCGGTGAGCTGCCCCTGCCCGCCGTCGATGATGACGAGATCGGGCCAGCGCGGCGGCTCGGCATCGTCCTCGGAGGCCGCCACGGCGACGGACTGCGTCGCGCCGTCGGCAACCAGCCGCTTGAAGCGCCGCTCCAGCACTTCGCGCATCATGGCGTAGTCGTCGCCCGGCGTGAGACTCGCCGAGCGGATGTTGAACTTGCGATACTGGTTCTTCTGGAAGCCCTCGGCGCCGGCGACGATCATGGCGCCGACGGCGTTGGCGCCCTGGATGTGGCTGTTGTCGTAGACCTCGACGCGGCGCGGCACCCGCGGCAGACGCAACGTCTCGGTAAGCGCCTGCAGCAGCCGCTCCTGCGTCGCCGTTTCGGCGAGCTTGCGCCCGAGCGCCTCGCGCGCGTTGGCGAGCGCGTGGCGGGTCAGCTCGCGCTTCTCGCCGCGCGCGGGCACGCCGATGTCCACCTTGTAACCGGCGCGGATGCTGAGCGCGCGCGCCAGCAGCTCGCAGTCATCGGCCTCCTCCGACAGCAGCACCAAACGCGGCGGCGGCTTGTCGCTGTAGAACTGGGCGAGGAAGGCGCCGAGCACCGCGGCGGTCGGCAGCGCGCGGTCGGCGCGCGGGAAATAGGCGCGGTTGCCCCAGTTCTGCCCGGTGCGGAAGAAGAACACCTCGATGCAGAAATAACCGCCCTCCTGATGGATGGCGAACACGTCGGCCTCGCTCACGGTGCGCGGGTTGATGCCCTGCTGGCTCTGGATCGCCGACAGCGCGGCGAGCCGGTCGCGGTAGAGCGCGGCGCGCTCGAAGGCGAGTTCGCCGGACGCCTTCTCCATCTCCGCGGCCAACCGCTCCTTGACCGCGTGGCTGCGGCCGGAGAGAAAATCCTTGGCCTCGCGCACCAATTCGGCATAGCCGGCGAAATCGACCTCGCGCGTGCACGGCGCCGCGCAGCGCTTGATCTGGTACAGGAGGCACGGCCGGGTGCGGCTGTCGAAGAACGAATCCGTGCACGAGCGCAGCAGGAACGCGCGCTGCAGCGCATTGAGCGTGCGGTTGACCGCAAGCGCAGAGGCGAACGGCCCAAAATAGCTGCCCTTGCGGCTCTGCGCGCCGCGATGCTTGACGAGCTGCGGCGCCCAGTGATCGCCGGTCAGCAGGATGTAGGGGAACGACTTGTCGTCGCGCATGAGCACGTTGAAGCGCGGCCGCAACTGCCGGATCAGGTTGGCCTCGAGCAGCAGCGCCTCGGTCTCGGTGGCGGTGGTGATGATTTCGAGCGCGAAAGTCGCCGCGATCATGCGCTGGATGCGCACCGGATGGCCGGCGACGCGGGTGTAGCTCGCCAGCCGCTTGCGCACGTTCTTGGCCTTGCCGACATAGAGCACGTCGTGGCCGGCGGTGAGCATGCGATAGACGCCGGGCGCTTCCGGCGCGGTGCGGCAGGCCGCGACGATGACCTCGCGGCCCGACGCCATCGCGCCGGGCGCGGGCTCGTCTCCGGCGGCAAGATCGACCGGATCGGGCAGCCGCGCCTCGTCGTCATCCTCGGCGACGACGGCGGAATCGCGGGCAAGATCCGGCGTGGCCGGATCGGTGTCGTCCGGCGGTTCCGGGGCGGCGGCGGCGACGGTTTCGTCGGCACGATCGGGGATTCTGGGCGGCAACCGGGTCATGGCGCCAAGGTAAGCATTCGGCCGGCAAAGAACCAGCGCGCGCCCGGGCACGCCGTGGCGGAATTTAAATCTATCCACCCTGAATGCGCGGCGCCCAGCCCATTTTTCATTGCGCAGTGGCTGCCGAAGCTTGACGGCGATTCAGCAATGCTTGGCCGGGTCGTGATGCTGGAAACTAAATACTTGGCTTTTGCTAGCATTGGACTTGTACATGCAATGAAAATAATGAATTTTTAACGATAATAGTTAGGATGTTAGTCGAATTAACCGCTGTTTAACTTAAAATTCTCGATAAATCTTTCCTATGAAAAGCCGGAATTTCGTAACCGTCCGGTCCTGATCGCGCCATCCGGATACGGCAAGCGATCGGCGCCCGGGGACGGCTACCGACGACCGGCGGGATGGAGAGAAAGATGACTTATGCATTTCTTCGCAGCGCCGGTCTGGCCGCGCTGATCGCCGCCACCGGCGCGCAGGCCGCCGACATGCGCCGCCCGATGCCCTACACCGTCAACGCCCCGCTCAACGTCTTCAGCTGGGCCGGCCCCTATCTCGGCGCCAACATCGGCTATCAGTGGGGCCAGGTCACCAACGATCCCACCCGTCCCTCGGGCATCATGGGCGGCGTGCAGGGCGGCTACAACTGGCAGTCCGGCGCGCTGGTGTTCGGCGGCGAGGCCGACATCCAGCTCACCGGCGCCGAGGACGTGTTCGCGCCGTGGAAGTTCACCAATCCGTGGTTCGGCACGGCGCGCGTGCGCATCGGCTATGCCATGAACAACGTGCTGTTCTACGGCACCGCGGGCCTCGCCTTCGGCACGCTGCGCGCCGAAACCTTCGGCCTGACCGAGTCGCACACATCGGCGGGCTGGACCGTCGGCCTCGGCGCCGAATACGGCATCACCCAGAACTGGTCGGCCAAGGCGGAATATCTGTACGTCGACCTGTCCAACCGCGACTTCTCGATCACCGGCGCGTCAAACGGCTACGAGTACAATGTGCTGCGGCTGGGCGTGAACTATCACTTCTAAGCATTCGGCGATAAGCCGAGGGCGACGCCGGCCTGACGACATGAAACCCCGGACATCCCGATGTCCGGGGTTTTTGTTTCGCCGTCTGGAAAAGAGGGAATGCCAAGAGGAAATGCAATGTCACATCCGCGACAAGCGTCGAATCTCACATCCGTGACAGGCGTGTGACAGGCGTCGAATCGCGGCACGCAAACTTTCGTCCGGCGCGCGGCGCGCATTCATTCGCCGTCATCGCATGGCGAAGACTTCAGGCAACCACCAGGTTGACCGCCTTGGGACCCTTGCCCTTCTTGTCGGGCTCGACATCGAAGGTGATCTTCTGCCCCTCGGCCAGGCTTTTGAGGCCGGCATGCTCAACCGCCGTGATGTGTACGAATACGTCGCGGCCGCCGTCATCGGGTTTGATGAACCCGTAACCGCGCTCGCCATTGAAGAATTTCACAATTCCCGTCATTGCCATCGGGGGACTCCCTCCCGCTGCGCTTCGCCGTCGCCACACCCGGCTTATTGGCGGCCGGCAGACAAGCTCGACCGGACATCACAGTGCGGAAAAGCGTCGGCCCCGAGGCCTCGGTCAGTCCCCCGCCTCGCTCGCGCGCGACGGTACGTAAAGCCAGCCCTGCAACCAAGCATAATACGGTTCCGGATCAATTGACTACCGGCGTGTCGTCAATTTTTAGCGCCTGGGAAAATCACCGGGTGCGGGACGCTGGCGGCAAGGGGCCGAGCCGGAACGCGCCCGCCCCGTCGCGGCCCAGCCGGCCGGCCAGCGCCGGCATCACGATGCCAAGTTCGCGGGCCAGCTGCCATGGCGGATTAACGACCATCAATCCGGCCGCGCCCAGCCCCGGAGCATCCGGCGCGGCCACCGACAGTTCGACGCACAGCGTCTTGGCGGCAAGCGCCGCGATCCGGCGCCGCAGGCGCTCGGCCGCCGCAGGATCCTTGAGCGGATACCAGATCAGATAGATGCCGGTCGGCCATTTGCGGAAAGCCGCGGTAAAGCCCTCCGCGAGCCGCTCGAATTCGTCGCGCTGCTCATAAGGCGGATCGATCAGCACCACGCCGCGCCGCTCCCTGGGCGGGACGAACGCGGCAAGCGCGGTCCAGCCGTCGAGATCGACCACGCGGCCCTGCGGATCGCGCCGCAGCGATTCGATTAGCGCGTCGCGGGCGCCCGCTTCGACCTCGCAGGCGACGAGACGATCCTGCGGCCGCAGCAGGGCGCGCGCGATCAGCGGCGAACCTGGATAGGCGGTCAGCGCGCCGCCGTTATAGGCGCGGACGATGTCGAGATAGGGCGCGAGCAGCGCGTCCGCTTCGGCGCCGATGCGGATGGGCGAAACGGCGGTGGCGCCCGGCGCCGCGTCCGCGAGCAGCCGCCCGATGCCGCCCTGCCATTCGCCGCCGCGACGCGCCTCCTCGCCGGCGAGATCGTAGAGGCCGGCGCCGGCATGGGTGTCGATGACGCGGAACGGCGTCGGCTTGTCGTGCAGGTAGGTCAGCACGCGCGCCAGCACGGCGTGCTTGACGACATCGGCGAAATTGCCGGCGTGGAAGGCGTGACGGTAGTTCATGGCATTACGCCGCCGCCCTCGGGCTTCACAGGCGTCCGCTCATTACACGCGCGGCTTGGTTGCCAGGATCGGCAGGCTCCACGGATATTTATGGTAAATGCCGAACTCGGGTACCTGGGTGTCATAGAAGCAGATGTCGGTGAAGCCGGCGCGCACAAGATGGTCGCGGAGATCCGACTGGCAGAACAGGCGCATCTCAAGGGTCGTGCCGGGACCGCCATGGAACACCAGGCCGTCGTGCAATTGGAACCGTCCGTCGCGGGTGCGGTTGACTAGCACATACTCGTCGTCGAATTGCACGATGCGGTAATCGAACAGCTCGGGAAAATGCTCCCGGGTCTCGACCTGCAGTGTGAACGGCACCGTAAAGATGAATTTACCACCCGGCTTGAGCAGGTCGAACACACAGGCGAACGCCCGTTCCACCGGCGGTGCGACATGCTCGAACACCTCGGTGGAAATAACGAAGTCGCAGGTTCCGGCGCGGGTGCCGGCGCCCTGGGCAACATCGAAAAACGGCTCGGCGTGAAACAGCGTGTTCACGTAAGAGAACTTCGCGGCAAGCGGCCTCGCGTATCCATCCCAGTCGCTCATGCCGAGCCCGACGATGTCCTTGCGCACCTGAAATCGCGACAGCGGCCGCGAATCGCCCAGCACCGACATGCTCACCAGATGGACAATGCTGCGCATCCGCACCGTCGAACCGCAATGCGGACAGGATCGGGTTTCCCGCTCGAGCGTTGCCTCGGGAGTAGAAACTTGGCCAGAGCAGACATTGCAGGTGAAATCCATCGACCATCCTCTGGTAAGACGGCCTGCTTAAAGCCCTCGCGTCGCGGGGTCCAGCCCCCCGCGCACCGGCGGCATGGTCAGCTTGTCGCGGCGGCAGGCACGGCGGTCGATCTCCTCGCAGGCCCGGAACTGCAGGTCCTTGGTCATGCAGATACGCACCTCGTTGAGCCGCTTGCTGTCGCAGCTCACCGCGATGGCGGTGCTGCTCAGGCCCGGATTGACGCGGACGAAGGCGTCCTCGATCTCGGCCGGCGTCACCGTCTTGGGTTCGGCGAGGTCGATGTATTCGGGCGGAATCTTCACGCTCGCGCGCGCCTTGCGGATGGTTTCGAAATAGGCCCGTGCCGGCAGGCCCGAACAGGTGCCGTGCTTGTCCCATTCGTTGAAGATGAGGCCCGGCGCCGGCATCAGGTCGAGCATCGAGGAGACGATGGCGCGGTTGAGCCGCGGCGCCGGACGCTGGCAGTAGTCGGGAAAGCCGCGCTCGTATTGCGGCCACAGCCCATGGACCACGAAGGCATAGGGCCGCCCGCCGCCGCACTGCATCCGCTGTCCGCGTCCGGTGCGGCCGCGCTCGTTCGCCGATTCGCAAAACGACGGCGACCATGACAGCGCCAGCACGTAGAAATCGAATTCGCCGGGAGCGTTCTGGCGCCGGTCCTGGGCCGCGGCCGGCGTCGCCAGCGCGCCAAGAAACGCTAGCAGCAGGCCGGCGGCCGCCCCCGCCAGGCCCACCCGGCGGGCCTTGCCCCGTCCAAGCGCGCAAACATCCCGCCACCCCCGCGCCCACCGGCGCGGTCCGTCCAGCTTCCACCCCGTCATGAAACGCCCCCTTTGCCCGGCCGATGATAACCAACGCAAAGCGTAGCGGCTCAACAAGAACGTTTCAAGAACAAAATTAGAAGAGTGGATCCGGGCACACCTGAAAGCGCGGCAGCCTCAGGGCTTGGCCGTGCGGCAGCGCGGATTATAGGCCCAGTTGCGGTCGAGGCCGGCGACGCACCACTCAACGCCGGGGCCGAAGCCGGCGAACCCGCCGTCCTCGATGATGGCGAAGTTGACGCTGCGGACGCGGCCGTCGTTCATCAGGGCCCTGGCGGCGCAGTAGCGGCGCGGCATGGCGTTTTCGGCGCGGGTGCGGAACGCCAGTTCGCGCACATGGCTAAATCCGGCAATGGCGAGGCCGGAGTTCCAGAACGTCGCCTCCTTGTCGGCGAACTGGCTGCTGATGGAGCCGAGCATCGCCTCGCAAGGCGGCACGTCGCCATCGTAGCGCGGCCCGCTGAGCCAGAAATTGAGTTCCAGCAGGCTGGCGGCCTTGGCCGGCGCGCCCGGCGCCAGCGCGAACAGCGCCAGCAGGAGAAAACGGGCCAGAAAAACCAGGACGCGGGATGCCATCGCCATCGCTCCGCCGATTCATGAGAATGCGTTCGGCGCGACGGTGGCGCGAAGCCGGGCCGGGGTCAAGTCGGCCGCGGCCACACCTGCAGGCAAAAACAAACTCCCTCCTTTCGCGGTCATGTCCTAGACTGGCATGGAATCGGAGGAACCAGACGATGCGAACGCCCACGAAGTCCGCAACGCCGCTTGTCGCCGCTGTCCTGCTGGCCGCGGCCATCACCCCCATGCGCGCCGACACCGTGCCGCCGTTCAAGGGCAACGACACCGGCGGCATCATCGCCTACGGCGTGTTCCCGCCCGAGCAGGCCCGTGACATGGCGGCGGCGCATTGCGCGTCTTACGGCAAGGCCGCCAGGCTACTCGCGGTGCAGGCCGAATATGGCGGCTACATCAGCTTCGCCTGCTTCTGGGTGCCGCCGCGCCCGCAAGCCATCTCCGTGCTCGACTGATTCCTGCCCCGCACCGAAGGAGGCCGCCATGCCGCGCCTTGCCATGGGTATCGTGCTCGCCTGTCTTGCATCCGCCGCGGCAAGCGCCGCCGAACTGCCGACGCGCAAGGCGGGATTGTGGGAAATGAAGATGGCCCGCGAGGGCGCCCCCGCCGCCATGCCGGTGATGCAGCACTGCACCGACGCCTCGACCGACAAGGAGATGGCGACCATGTTCGGCGCCATGCAGGAGCAGTGCACGCAACGCGACATCCGCAACGCCAACGGCGCCATCGTGGTCGATTCGGTGTGCAGCTTCGGGCCGATGAAATCGACCTCGCACGCCGAGATCACCGGCGACTTCAACGCCGCCTACACCGTGACGGTGAAGGCCAATGTCGAGGGCGGCCCGATGCCCGGCCCCAGCACCATGACGGTCGAGGCCAAATGGCTCGGCCCCTGCAAGGCCGACCAGAAGCCGGGCGACATCATGGTGCCGGCCATGAACATGAAGATGAACATCAAGGACATGCAGACCCTGCGCGGCCTGATGCCGAAGTAAGGCGTTGTCGTCATCGCGGGGGACACCCCGTCATCGCCGGGCTTGACCACACGCCCGTCATCGCCTGGCCTGACCACTCACCCTCGTCATCGCCGGGCTTGACCCGGCGATCCATCTTTCTTCGTCCAAACGATGGATGCCCGGATCAAGTCCGGGCATGACGTGGGAGAGGATCAAGCCGGGCATGACGAAAACATATGCGGCGAGGCGCGTGCCTCAGCCCCAGGCCACGCCGTGGCGAGCCAGCACCTCGCGCACCCTGGCGACGATCTCGCTCTCGGAGCATGAGAACTGCGCCGGGCGCGTTTCGCGCCACTCCTGGTTGGAGGCGATCGCGGCGGCGGCTTTCGCGCCTTCGATCAGATCCTTGATCTGCACCTCGCCGCGCGCTTTTTCGTCGGAGCCCTGAATGATGACGCAAGGCGAGTTGCGCTTGTCGGCGTATTTGAGCTGGTTGCCCATGTTCTTCGGATTGCCGAGATAGAGTTCGGCGCGGATGTTTGCCGCGCGCAGCGTCGCGACCATCCGCTGGTAGTCGGCGAGCCGCTCCCGGTCGAACACGGTGACGACGACGGGTCCGAAGCTCGCGGGCCGTGAATCCTTCTGGATCAGGTCGCGCGCGGCCTGCAAGCGCGACACGCCGATGGAAAAGCCGGTCGCCGGCACCGGCTCGCCGCGAAAGCGCGAGACGAGCCCATCGTAGCGCCCGCCGCCGCCGACCGACCCGAACCGTACCGGGCGGCCCTTGTCGTCGTTGGTCTCGATCAGCAGCTCAACTTCAAAGACGGGGCCGGTGTAATATTCGAGGCCGCGGACGACAGTGAAGTCAGCCTGAATTCTCTTGCTAGTGTATCCAGCCGCCTGAACCAACTCCACAATGCTCCTGAGTTCACCAAGTCCTTCTCGAAATTTTTTGTTCACTGTGACAGCGAGAGCATTCTTCTCATAAAGGACGAACATGCCTTCAAAAAGAGTCTCACGGCCTTGTTCTCTAAGTTTGATAAGACCGTCCCTAATTTCTTCATCCGGAATCGCGTTAGGGGTATCCTGAAGGAGCACCTTCATTGTCTCGACGGCTAGGTCGAGATTCTCTAGCGAAGTGTAGGAAATCTGTTGGATACCGAGTAACTGCTTGATAGCGTTCGTTTGTGTAACGTCTAATCCAGCCCCCTTGGTGAAATCGCCACTCTCATCGGTCCGGCCACCGCCGAGTAACTGAACCACACCAACCAGTCCTAGGCGATCCAACTTGTCGATCGCGCGCAGCACTGCGAGCTTTTGTTTCTCGTCGCGAACACCGATCGCCTCCAGCACCCCATCAAGCACCTTGCGGTTATTCACCTTCACCACGTACTGCCCGCGCTCAAATCCGAGCGCCTCCATGGCGTCGGCCGCCATCATGCACATCTCGGCGTCGGCGGCGGGCGAGGCCGATCCCACAGTGTCGGCGTCGAACTGCATGAACTGGCGGAACCGGCCCGGCCCCGGCTTCTCGTTGCGGTAGACGTAGCCGGCGCGGTAGCTGCGGTAGGGCTTGGGCAGGCTGTCGTAGTTTTCCGCGACATAGCGCGCGAGCGGCGCGGTCAGGTCGTAGCGCAGCGAGAGCCACTGCTCGTCGTCGTCCTGGAACGAGAACACGCCCTCGTTGGGGCGGTCCTGGTCGGGCAGGAACTTGCCGAGCGCGTCGGTGTATTCGATCGCCGGGGTCTCGACCGGCTCGAAACCGTACAGCTCGTAGACCTGCTGGATCTTTTCCAGCATCGTGCGCGTCGCCGCGATGTCGGCGGGGCCGCGGTCGGCGAGCCCGCGCGGCAGGCGGGCCTTGAGCTTGTGCGGCTTCTTCGGTTTTTCGGCCATCGGGGAAAACAGACTGCGGCTGGGATGAGGGATGACCGCCGGGGATAGCAGCCGGGGTGCGAGGCGGCAAGGCGGGGGGAGCCTTGCCTTAAAGACAATGGAGTGCCGGGCCAAGCCCGGTTATGACAGGAGCGAGAGGACACCACCCATGACCAAAGCCACCGCCCTGCCCAACGACCTCGCCGCCTACTGGATGCCGTTCACGGCCAACCGCGCCTTCAAGAAAAGCCCGCGGCTGGTGGTCGGCGCCAAGGACATGCATTACTTCACCGCCGACGGCCGCAAGCTGCTCGACGGCGCCGCCGGCATGTGGTGCGCCAACGCCGGCCACAACCGCGACCCCATCGTCGCCGCGATCCAGGCCCAGGCGGCCCGGCTCGACTACGCGCCCGCGTTCCAGTTCGGCCACCCGCCCGCCTTCGAGCTGGCCAGCCGCATCGCCGACCTCGCGCCCGCCGACCTCAACCACGTGTTCTTCACCAATTCCGGCTCGGAGGCGGTCGATACCGCGCTGAAAATCGCGCTGGCCTATTTCAACGTCAGGGGCGAGGCCGGCCGCACCCGGCTGATCGGCCGCGAGCGCGGCTATCACGGCGTCGGTTTCGGCGGCATCTCGGTCGGCGGCATCGTCAACAACCGCCGCTTCTTCGGCACCATGCTGACCGGCGTCGACCACCTGCCGACCACTTATGACCGCGAACACCAGGCCTTCACCAAGGGCGAGCCGGAATGGGGCGCGCATCTCGCCGACGAACTGGAGCGCATCGTCGGCCTGCACGGCGCCGGCACCATCGCGGCCGTCATCGTCGAGCCGATGGCGGGATCGACCGGCGTGCTGGCGACCCCCAAGGGCTATCTGCAGCGCCTGCGCGCGATCTGCGACAAGCATGGCATCCTGCTCATCCTCGACGAGGTCATCACCGGCTTCGGCCGGCTCGGCTTCGCCTTCGCGGCGGAACGCTACGGCATCGTCCCCGACATGATCACCTTCGCCAAGGGCGTCACCAACGGCGCCGTGCCGATGGGCGGCGTGCTGGTGCGCGAGCCCATCCATGACGCCTTCATGACCGGGCCGGAGCACGCCATCGAGCTGTTCCACGGCTACACCTATTCGGCGCATCCCCTGGCCTGCGCCGCGGGCCTTGCCACGCTCAACCTCTACCGCGACGAGGACCTGTTCGCGCGCGCCCGCAAGCTGGAGCCGGTGTGGGCCGACGCCATCATGAGCCTCAAGGGCCTGCCCAACGTGCTCGACATCCGCACCGTGGGGCTGACCGCCGGCATCGACCTCGCCGCGAAGCCCGACGGCGTCGGCAAGCGCGGCATGGCGGCGCTCGATGAAGCCTTCCACAAGCGCGACACCATGATCCGCGCGGTCGGCGACACGCTGGCGCTCACCCCGCCGCTGATCATCAGCGAGGCCGAGATCGACGACCTGGCCGGCAGGGTGGCGACAGTCATCCGCGCGGTGGCCTGAAGCGAACTGTATGCGCCATGATCGTCGCCATTGCGGCAGGTCAATGCGGCAGAGCGGCGCCGGCGCCTGATGGATGATATGAACGCAGAACCCCCGGCCACCACTTTCGTTGTCGCCAAGCCCAGCGTCTGGCGCCGCCGCGCCGTCCGGCTGGCGCTCGCCACCATCCTCATCGCCGCCGCGGCATGGTGGTGGTTTGGGCGCGGCACCAGCGTCACCGTGATCCAGGCCCGGCGTGGCAACGCCGCCGAGATCGTCTACGCCACCGGTGCGATCGAGCCGGAAACCTGGACCCGAGTCACGCCCCTGGTGCGCGGCCGCATCGTCGAGCGCTGCCGCTGCGAGGGCCAGGCGGTGAAGCAGAGCGACCTGCTGGCCCGACTCGACGACAAGGAGGCACTGGGCACGCTCAACGACCTGCGCGCCCTGGAGGAGTTCAACCGCCAGGAATTCGACCGCCAGACCACCTTGATGGCGCGCGGCGTCACCACCGCGCAGGCGTTCCAGAAGGCGCAGAGCGACCTCATGCGCACCCAGGCGCAGATCGCCGCGCAGACGCAGCGGCTCGACTACTTCAAGCTGCTGGCGCCGATGGACGGCATCGTGCTCAAGGAGGACGGCGAGGTCGGCGACATGGTCGAGCCCGGCACCATCCTGTACCGCGTCGGACTGCCCAAGCCGCTGTGGGTGGTGGCCGACGTCAACGAGGAAGACATTCCGCGCGTGCGGATCGGCCAGAAGGCGCTGCTGCGCACCGACGCCTTCGCCGGCACGGCGCTGACCGGCACGGTCAAGCAGATCACTCCCGCCGGCGATCCGGTGGCCAAGACCTTCCGCGTCCGTATCGGGCTGCCCGATGACACGCCGCTACGGGTCGGCATGAGCGTCGAGGCCAACATCATCAGCCGCGAGAAATCCGCCGTGGTGCTGGTGCCGGCCAATGCCATCGCCGATAATCAGGTTCTGGTGGCGGAAGATGGCCGCGCCCGCCGCCGCAAGGTCGAGATCGGCCTGCGCGGCACGCGCCTGGTCGAGATCGTCAGCGGGGTGGCCGAAGGCGAATGGGTGGTGGCTCCCGCCACCGCCAACATCAAGGATGGCGCGCGCATCAAGGCCGCGCCGGCGGAGGCCGCGCAGCCGTGAACCTCACGCTGCATATCGCACTGACCCATGTGCGCAACCGCGCCCGGCAGACCCTGGTGGCCATGGCCGGCGTCGCCACCGGCGTCGGCTTCTCGATCATGATGGCGGCGCTGATGCAGGGCTCGCAGGAGGACTTCATCAAGACGCTGGTCGACGCGTTGCCCCATATCGCGATTTCCGACGACCTGCGCGAACCGACCCTGCAACCCGCCGACACCGCCTACGCCGCCGCCGAAATCCACGGCCTCACTCCCAATGTGCGCCGCCGCGGCATCAAGAACCCGATGGCGACCATCGACGCGCTGCGAAGCTGGGTGCCGGGCGCGCTCACGCCCTCGGTGCAGTCCAAGGCCATCATCCGCTTCGCCGGCCGCAACCGCTCGGTCTCGATCATCGGCATCGAGCCGCGCAGCGAGGCCACCGTCTCGAACCTGGCCGTGAAGATGCGGCAGGGCACGCTCGCCTCGCTCTACCGCGCCAACAACGCCATCATCCTCGGCGACCGTCTGGCCGAGAAGCTCGGCGCCCGCATCAACTCGAATGTGACGCTGGCGACCACCGGCGACGTCAACCTCACCGCCACGGTGGTCGGAATGTTCCATTCCGGCTTTCGCATGACCGACGAAAACAGCGGCTACGTGCTCCTGAAGACCGCGCAGATCCTGGAAAACCAGACCGGCCTCGTCAACGAGATCCGCGTGCGCACCAACGACCCGATGGCGGCGCGGCTGATCGCCGAGCGCATCGGCGCCGAGACCGGCTACAAGTCGATCTCGTGGCAGGAATCGCAGGAAGACCTGCTGTCCACCATCCAGATCCGCAACATCCTGATGTACACCATCGTCGGCGCCATCCTGCTGGTGGCGAGCTTCGGCACCTACAACATCATCTCGACCATCACCCACGAGAAGACCCGCGACATCGCCATCATGAAGTCGCTCGGCCTGCGGTCGCAGACGGTGCGGCGCATTTTCCTCATCGAGGCGCTGATCATCGGGCTGGCCGGCGCGATGATCGGCTGGGTGCTCGGCTACCTGCTGTGCCGCGGCCTGGGCTCGCTGGAATTCAAGACGCCGTTCTCCGATTCCAACCGCATGGCGATCTCCTATTCGTGGGTGCATTACGGCCTCGCCACCGCCATCGCGCTCATCTCCAGCCTGGTCGCCGGCTATCTGCCGGCACGCAAGGCGGCGCGGCTGCACCCGGTCGACATCATCCGGGGCGCGACATGAGCGGCCGGGACGGCATGCGCGCGCCGCTGATCGAGGCCCGCCATGTCAGCCGCGTGCTGCGCGAGACCGTGCCGGTGACGCTGGTGCGCGACATCACGCTGGCCATCGGCGAGCGGGAATTCGTCGCCATCACCGGGCCGTCGGGATCGGGCAAGTCCTCGCTATTGTATCTGCTCGGCCTGCTCGACCTGCCGAGCGAGGGCGAGGTGCTGATCGAGGGCCGCTCCACCGCCCACATGGACGACGACGAGCGCGCCGCGGTGCGCCTTGCCCGGCTCGGCTTCGTGTTCCAGTTCCATTTCCTGCTGCCGGAATTCACCATCACCGAGAACGTGGCGCTGCCGATGCGCGCGCTCGGCCGCCTGACGGAGGCGGAGATCACCGCCCGCGCCGAAGAGCTCCTCGCCTCGCTCGGGCTGGCCGACCATCGCGCCAAGACCCCCGACGGACTGTCCGGCGGCCAGCGCCAGCGCGTGGCGGTGGCGCGCGCGCTCGCCAACGACCCGCTGGTGATCCTCGCCGACGAACCGACCGGCAACCTCGATTCCAAATCCACCGCACAGGTGTTCGCCATCCTGCGCGATCTCGTCGACCAGCACGGCAAGACCGTGGTGGCGGTGACCCACGATCTCAACCTTGCCGCCCGGATGGACCGCCGCATCGAGATCGTCGACGGCGCCATCGCCTCCGATCTTCGCGCCGAGCCGGCCTGATCCGGTCGCGACGGCCGGCCTGATGTTGAAAAACCACGCCCGCCGCTTTTCGAAAAATAACGCTGCCATTTCGAACCGGCATTGATGCTAGAGTGCTGGGTGCGCCGGCGCGGGGTGGAGCTTCATGGTTCGGATTTCGACGATCTTCATCGCCATCAGCATGGTTGTGATCGCCGCCTCGCTGGGGGTCGCCACGCATTACCTGATCGGCCTCAATGGTGCCGAATCGGCCATCGTCGCGCTGGCGGCGCTGACATTCCTGGTGCTTTACAACGCGGTCTCGATGCGGCTGCGCGACCGCACCGACGTCGGCGGCCAGATCGCCGACCTGTCGCGCGGCACCGCCGACCTCGCCCGCCAGGTCGCGGAATTCGGCCGCCGCCTCGCCTATGCCGAAAGCCGGCTGGTCGGACTCGACGCCGACGCCCGCAAGCGGGTCGAGCCATTGGCGGCCGAGATCGTCGAACTGGGCGCGCTGGTCAGACAGCTCGCGGTCGCCGTGGCCGCGCAGGACGAGGCGCGGGAGACCGCCGCGTCCGCGATCCCGGCGCCGGACAGCGCCGCCGTTCCCGCCATCTCCGTTGCGCCGGCCGCGCCCGCCGCGGCGCCGCAACCGGCCGTATCCGCCGCCCGACTGGCCGCCACGCTGACGCAGGCCCTCGAAGCCAACCGCGTCGAGCTTTACGTGCAGCCGCTGGTCACGCTGCCGCAGCGCAAGGTGCGCTATTATGAGGCGGTGGCGCGAGTGCGCGACGAGGCCGGCACCGTGATCGCCGCCGCCGACTTCATCGACGCCGCCGACCAGGCCGGCCTGATGCCGCGCATCGATCATGTCGTGCTGTTTCGCTGTGTCCAGGTGCTGCGCCGCCTGATGCTCAAGAACAAGGACATCGGCCTGTTCTGCAACATCGCCGCCGCGACCCTGAGCGATCCCGTCATCTTCGCCCAGTGCCTGGAGTTCCTCGACGCCAACCGCGCGCTGGCGCCGGCCCTGGTGCTCGAATTCAGGCAGGACACGCTGCGCCATCTCGACCCGGTCGAGAGCGAGCATCTCGCCGCCCTGGTGCAGCGCGGCTACCGGCTCTCCGTCGATCACGTCGCCGATCTGCAGATCGAGCCGCGCGAGCTCGCCGACCGCGGCGTCCGCTTCCTCAAGGTGCCGGCCAAGCTGCTGCTCGACGAGCGCGGCGCCGAGGCGGCCAACATCCACCCCGCCGATCTCTCCGACCTGCTCGGCCGGTTCGGCATCGACCTGGTGGCGGAGAAGATCGAGGGCGAGCGCGCGGTGGTCGACCTTCTCGACTACGACGTGCACTACGGCCAGGGCTTCCTGTTCGCGCCGCCCCGCCCGCTGCGCCAGGACAACGCCACCGCCGCGCCGCCCCCGGACGCGCCGCCCGAGCCCCGGCGCGAGGCGGCTACGCCCGTTTCCGAACCGGCCGCGCGCGGCGCCATCGCGCTCGCGGCGCTGGCCCGGCGCACCGCCACCACCGGCCCCGTCTGACGGCTTCTCCCGGCCGCGCGCTCATATAGACTTGAACCCATGGTCCGCTTTCTCGATCACCTGCGCGAGCTCAGCGCCTCCTTCGACGTGCTGCTGTGCGACGTGTGGGGCGTCATCCATAACGGCGTCGCCGCGTTCCCGGAACCCTGCGAGGCGTTGGCGCGGTTCCGCGCCGGCGGCGGCACCGTGGTGCTGATCACCAACGCGCCGCGGCCCGCCGCCTCGGTCGAACAGCAGCTCAGGCGGCTTCACATCGGCAGCGACGTCTATGACGCCATCGCGACTTCTGGCGACGTGACGCGCCATTTCATCGCCGACCACGCCGGCAAGGCCGCGTTCCATCTCGGACCGCCGCGCGACCAGCCGCTGTTCGACGACCTCGACGTCGCCTTCGCCGCCGAAGCCGGGGAGGCCGACTACATCATCTGCACCGGGCTGTTCGACGACGAGACCGAGACTCCGGAGACCTATCGCGCGCTGCTGGAAGACGCGCGGGCGCGCAACCTCGCCATGGTCTGCGCCAATCCCGACCTCGTGGTCGAGCGCGGTCACAAGCTGATCTACTGCGCGGGCGCGCTGGCCGAGCTCTACCGCACGCTCGGCGGCGACGTCACCTTCGGCGGCAAGCCGCACGCGCCGATCTACGAACAGGCGCTGGCGCAGGCGGCCGAACGGCGCGGCGCGCCGGTTGCGCGCGAGCGCGTGCTGGCGATCGGCGATTCGGTGCGCACCGACCTGGCGGGCGCCAACAATTTCGGCGTGGCCTGCCTGTTCGTCAGCGCCGGCATCCACGCCAGCGAGGTGGGAGCCCGCGACAATCCGGACGCGGCGGCGCTGCGCACGCTGTTTTCGCAGGCGAGCCGGCCGCCGCTGGGCGTAACGCGCAAACTGCGCTGGTGAAATATCGGCGCGGCCCAGAACGTCGCCGGCCGCCGTGTCAGGCGAACACCGCCTCGATCTTGGTCTTGAGGGTGGCCGCGTTGAACGGCTTGACGATGTAGTTGCTGACGCCGGCCTTCTTCGCCGCGATGACGTTCTCGGTCTTGGACTCGGCGGTGACCATGATGAACGGCATCTTGGCCAGGTTGGGATCGGCGCGCACTTCCTTGAGCAGGTCGAACCCGGTCATCGGCTCCATGTTCCAGTCCGAGATCACCAGGCCGTATTTCTTCGAGCGCATCTTCTCCAGCGCGGCCGAACCGTCGGTGGCGTCGTCGATGTCCTCGAAGCCGAGCTGCTTGAGCAGATTGCGGATGATGCGGATCATGGTGTTGTAATCGTCCACCACCAGCACCGGCATCGACAGATTGACGTTCATTTTGCCCCTACTCCTTACGCACCGAGGCCGCTCCCATCCCCGCCTGGCGGCGGGTCCGGCGGCAGGGCGCCCCTTCTGGTCACCGCGACGCGCGATCAGGCCACGATAGCTCGGGCCCTGCTATTCACGTGCTGGCAGCGACCACCGTTAGCATTGCCCCTTAAACAGCCCGTTAATCGCATGGCTCACATGCCAGCACGACGGACGGTTTTGTACCGGGCGGACGGCTCCCGGCGGGCCTTGCGGCCGGGCGGTTGCGACTTGCGGTTGCAAAGCCTGCTTGACTTTGGCCGCGTCCGGCCGTCACCGTCGCCGCCGATCCTAACTTTCATCCCCTCGAATGCCCGCTGACTTCGACATCATCCGCGACACCACGCCGGCCGCCGCGATCCGCCGCGGCCTGGTGCTGGCGATCGGCAATTTCGACGGCGTCCACCGCGGCCATCGCGCGGTGATCGCAGCCGCCCGGGAGATGGCGCGGCGGCTTGGCCGGCCGGCTTATTCGCTTACCTTCGAGCCGCATCCGCGTGACTATTTCAATCCCGACAGCCGGCAGTTCCGCCTCTCCGGCGAGCGCGACAAACTGCGGCTGCTGGCCGGAACCGGCCTCGACGGGGCCGTGGTCATGACGTTCGACGCCACCCGCGCCGCCACAACCGCGCAGGATTTCATTAACCAGGATCTTATCGGACGGCTCGGCGCCGCCGGCGTCGTCGCCGGTTACGACTTCCACTTCGGCAAAAGCCGCGCCGGCACTCCGGCTTTCCTCGAGGCCGAAGGCAGGCGGCTCGGCTTTTCCGTGCATATCGAGCCGCGCCGCCAGGCCGACGGCCTCGCCGTGTCGTCGGGCGTGGTGCGCGACGCACTGGTCGCCGGCGATGTCGGTCTCGCCGCCACGCTGCTCGGCGGTCCATGGTTCGTCAGCGGCGAGGTGGTGCACGGCGCCAAGCGCGGCCGCGACCTCGGCTACCCCACCGCCAACATCGCGCTCGATCCGGCCTGCGGCCTCGCCCACGGCGTTTACGCGGTGCGGGTCGGACGCGGGGCCGAACGCTTCGAGGGCGTCGCCAATTTCGGCCGCCGGCCGATGTTCGACAACGGCCCGCCGCTCCTGGAAATCCACCTGTTCGATTTCGCCGGCGACCTCTACGGCGCCGCCCTCGACGTCGCCTTCATCGCCTTCCTGCGCGCGGAGGCGAGCTTCGCCGGCGTCGACGCCCTGATCCGGCAGATGGACGCCGACAGCGGCCGGGCGCGGACCGCGCTGGCCGCGTCGCAGGGCGCCTTTCCGTTGCTGGGAGAGCTGCCCGGATAGCGGTTCCGGGCGTTGCTGGGTTCAAGCGGTCCTGCTAACAACCCGCCATGACCGAAAAAGCCGCCAAACCCGCCGCCGCCGACTATTCCAAGACCCTGTTCCTGCCGCAGACGGAGTTCCCGATGCGCGCCGGTCTGCCGCAGCGCGAGCCGGACATTCTGGCGCGCTGGGCCCGGATCGGCCTCTACGGCCGGCTGCGCGAGGCCGCGAGCGGCCGCACCAAGTTCGTGCTGCATGACGGCCCGCCCTACGCCAACGGCAACATCCACATCGGGCATGCGCTCAACAAGGTCCTCAAGGATGTCGTGACGCGCAGCCAGCAGATGCTCGGCTTCGACTCCAATTACGTGCCGGGCTGGGACTGCCACGGCCTGCCGATCGAATGGAAGATCGAGGAGGAGTACCGCGCCAGGGGCAAGAACAAGGACGCGGTGCCGGTCAACGAGTTCCGCCGCGAATGCCGCGCCTTCGCGCAGAAGTGGATCGACGTGCAGCGCGAGGAGTTCAAGCGGCTCGGCGTCGAGGGCGACTGGGCCAACCCCTACACCACCATGGCGTTCGCCGCCGAGGCGCAGATCGCGCGCGAACTGATGAAGTTCGCCGCCAACGGCACGCTCTATCGCGGCTCCAAGCCGGTGATGTGGTCGGTGGTCGAGAAGACCGCGCTGGCGGAAGCCGAGGTCGAGTACGAGGACTACACCTCGGACACCGTGTGGGTGAAGTTTCCGGTGGTGGAAGCCGCCTTCGACAGCGCAAAAGATCCCGGCCTCGCCGCCGCATTCGACGCGGTGTCCTCGGCCTCCGTCGTGATCTGGACCACGACGCCGTGGACGCTGCCCGGCAACCGCGCCATCAGCTTCTCGTCGCGCGTCGCTTACGGCCTCTACAAGGTCACCGACGCACCGGCCGACAACTGGGCGAAAACCGGCGACCTCATGATCCTCGCCGACGCGCTCGCCGAAGCCGTGTTCAAGCAGGCGCGCGTCGCCGCGTTCGAGAAGGTCGCCGCGATCTCCACCGGCGTGCTCCGGCACATGGTCTGCGCCCATCCGCTCAAAGGCCTCGCCGGCGGCTATGAATTCGCCGTGCCGCTGCTCGACGGCGAGCACGTCACCGCCGACACCGGCACCGGCTTCGTCCACACCGCGCCGAGCCATGGCCGCGAGGACTTCGACATCTGGACCGCGCATGCGCGCGAACTGACCGCGCATGGCATTTCCACCACCATCCCCTACACCGTCGACGGCGACGGCTTCTTCACCGACCAGGCGCCCGGCTTCGGCCCGCGCGACACCTCCGGCAAGCCCAACCGCGTCATCACCGCCAAGGGCGACAAGGGCGACGCCAACGACGCCGTCATCAAGGCGCTCACTGAGCGCGGCGCGCTGATCGCGCGTGGGCGTCTGAAGCATCAGTATCCGCATTCGTGGCGCTCGAAGAAGCCGGTGATCTTCCGCAACACGCCGCAATGGTTCATCGCGATGGACCAGGACATCGCCGGGTTCGGCAAGACCCTGCGCGCCATCGCGCTCAGCGAAATCAGGAACACCCGCTGGGTGCCAGCGCAGGGCGAGAACCGCATCACCGGCATGATCGAGAGCCGTCCCGACTGGGTGATCTCGCGCCAGCGCGCCTGGGGCGTGCCGATCACCGTGTTCGTGCGCGAGCAGGCCGACGGCGCGGTCGAGATCCTCAGGGACGAGACGGTCAACGCCCGCATCGCCGACGCCTTCACCACGGAAGGCGCCGACGCCTGGTACGCCGAGGGGGCGCGCGAGCGCTTCCTGGGCCCCCGCGCCGGCGAAGGCTGGCGGAAGGTCGACGACATTCTCGACGTCTGGTTCGATTCCGGCTCGACGCATGCGTTCGTGCTGGAGGACGCCATGGCGTTCCCCGGCCTGGCCGGCATCCACCGCCACCTCAACGACGGCTCGGACACGGTGATGTACCTCGAGGGTTCGGACCAGCATCGCGGCTGGTTCCACTCCTCACTCTTGGAAAGCTGCGGCACGCGCGGAATCGCGCCCTACGACGTGGTGCTGACCCACGGCTTCGTGCTCGACGAGCACGGCCGCAAGATGTCGAAGTCGTTCGGTAACGTGGTGGCGCCGCAGGACGTCATCAAGAACTCCGGCGCCGACATCCTGCGCATGTGGGTGTGCGCCTCCGACTACGCCGACGACCTGCGCATCGGCCCGGAAATCCTCAAGACCACGGTCGAGACCTACCGCAAGCTACGCAACACGCTGCGCTGGATGCTGGGCTCGCTGGCGCATTTCAACGAGGAGGACGAGGTCGCCTACGCGCGCATGCCCGAGCTCGAACGGCTGATGCTGCACCGGCTCGCCGAACTCGACGCGCTGGTGCGTCGCGCCTATGTCGACTTCGACTACAAGCGCATCTTCGCCGCCATCACCAGCTTCATGACGTCGGACCTGTCGGCGTTCTATTTCGACATCCGCAAGGACACGCTGTACTGCGATCCCTATTCGTCGGTGGCGCGCAAGGCGGCGCTGACCGTGATCGAGCAGCTGTTCCGCTGCACCACGGTCTGGCTGGCGCCGATGCTGTGCTTCACCGCCGAGGAAGCCTGGCAGGCACGCTATCCGAGCGAGGACGGCTCGGTGCACCTCGAAACGTTCCCCGAAACGCCGGCCGAGTGGAGCGACGAGGCGCTGGCGGCGAAGTGGCGCACCATCCGCAACGTGCGCCGGGTGGTCACGGGCGCGCTGGAAATCGCCCGCGCGCAGAAGCAGATCGGCTCCTCGCTGGAAGCCTCGCCCGTCATCCATGTCACCGACGAGGCCACCTTCGCCGCGCTCGCCGATTGCGACCTCGCGGAAATCTGCATCACCTCCGGCGCCACCCTGACCAACGCCCCGGTGCATGGCGAGGCGTTCCGGCTCGACGACGTGCCCGGCGTCGCCGTCGAGGTGTATCTGGCCGCCGGCATCAAATGCGCGCGGTCGTGGAAGATCCTGCCCTCGGTGGGGTCCGATCCGGCCTATCCGGACGTGTCGCCGCGCGACGCCGCGGCGTTGCGCGAATGGGCCGCCATGGGCCGCGCGGCGGAATGAGCGCGTCCGCCGCCCCGGTCCGGCCCCGGCCATGGCTGATCGGCCTTGCCGCCGCGCTGGCTACCCTTGCCGCCGACCAGGCCCTCAAGCTGTGGCTCCTGTTCGCCTTTGACCTCGGCCGCCGCGGCGCGGTGACGCTGACCCCGTTCTTCGACCTGGTGCTGACCTGGAACACCGGCATCAGCTACGGCTGGTTCCAGACCGCCAGCGTGGCCGGCCAGTGGGTGCTCACCGCCGTCAAGGTCACGGCGGTGGTGGTGCTGGCGCTGTGGCTCCTGCGCGCCGGAACACGGCTTGCGGCGCTGGGGCTCGGCCTCATCATCGGCGGGGCGATCGGCAACGGCATCGACCGGCTGGCCTATGGCGCGGTGGTCGATTTCGCCCTGTTCCACCTGCAGATCGGTGGCAAGCCCTTCAACTGGTATGTGTTTAACCTTGCGGACGCGGCCATTGTTGCCGGGGTCGGGGCCCTCCTGTATGACTCCTTTTGTGGGGATGGCGCCGCAAAAGCGCCGTGATCTCATTGGATTGGATAGCTGTTCTCTTAAGGGTTCAGGTGGCAGGCGGCGGGATCGCCCTTGCGGCGTGATGGCATTGATCCGGAACGGGATGACGACCATGGGCAACACCAGCGGCGGCACGGACGGGCGCAAGGACATGAGCTGCAAGAGTATGGGCTGCAAGGGCATGGGCTGGCGCGCCCTCCTTCTCGGCGGCAGCCTCGCGACGATCGGCCTGTTGACCGCCGCCGCTCCGGTGCGCGCCGCCGACGACGATGACGGCACCGCCGACATGACGATCGAGCAGCGCATGATTCACAACCTGATGACCGGCCTTGGCGCCACCAACGGCACCAGCAACACCGGCATCGACTACCGCGAGCGGTCGCCGCTGGTCATTCCGCCCAGCACCGGCCTGCCCGCGCCCGGCAGCACCGCCGCCGCGCCGGCGCCGAACTGGCCCAAGGATCCCGACGTCAGGAAGCGCAAGGAGGCGCGCGCGGCGCGCAACAAGCCCGGCAAGACCATGGAAGAGGAAGGTGCGCGGCTCAGCAACGCCGAGCTGCAGGCCGGCCGCGGACGATCGCGCGACACCATCCAGCCGGGCGCCAATCCCGATGGCCCCAACAAGCTTTCGATGGACGAACTCGGCTACAAGGGCGGCGTGTTCGGAACGCTGTGGAACTACACCAAGAAAGAAGAATCCGCGGTGTTCACCGGCGAGCCGGTGCGCGAGAGCCTGACGCAGCCTCCGGAGGGCTACCAGACCCCCTCGTCGAAGCAAACCTATGGGTCGAATGCCACGGCCGAGCCCGAGCCCAATAAGGATCTCGAGGGCAAGCCGCTCGCGCCAGGCAAATTCTGACGTGGTTTCGCGCCGGCATCCCCGGCGACCCGACCGTTGCCGGGCCACGGGGCAGCCGTGGCGTAAAGACGCAAATGCCACGCATCAGGAGATCGATGTCCCAACGCCGCTCCCTCACTCGCCGTGCCGCCACGCTGGCTGTTGCCGCCGCCGTCACGGCCTTCGCGTTTGCCGCCTCCGCCGCGCCGCAACCGAACGCCAGCGCGCCCTCCACCTTCACGCTCGCCAATGGCCTGCAGGTCGTGGTCCTGCCCGATCATCGCACGCCGGTCGCCACCCAGATGGTGTGGTACCGGGTCGGCGCCGCCGACGAGACGCCCGGCGTCTCTGGACTGGCGCATTTTCTCGAGCACCTGATGTTCAAGGGCACGGCCAAGCATCCGGCCGGCGCCTTTTCCAAGACGGTCAGCCGCATCGGTGGCAGTGAGAACGCCTTCACCTCGACCGACTACACCGCCTATTTCCAGCGCGTGCCGCGCGACCAGCTTCCCACCATGATGGAAATGGAGGCCGACCGCATGACCGGCCTCGTGCTCACCGACGACGTGGTGTTGCCCGAGCGCAATGTGGTGCTGGAGGAATTCAATCAGCGCGTCGCCAACAGCCCCGACGCGCGGCTCACCGAGCAGGTCCTGGCCGCGCTCTACCTCAACCACCCCTATGGCCGGCCGGTGATCGGCTGGCATCAGGAAATCGAGAAGCTCAACCGCGCCGACGCGCTGGCTTTCTACAAGCGTTTCTACGCGCCCAACAACGCCATCCTCGTCATCGCCGGCGATGTCGAGGCCGATCAGGTGCGCACGCTGGCCGAGAAGTTCTATGGGCCCATCCCGGCGCTGCCCACGATCGCGCCGCGTCTGCGCCCGCAGGAGCCCACGCCGGCCGCGCAGCGCACCGTGACGCTGGCCGATCCGCGCGTCGAGCAACCCAGCCTGCGCCGCTATTACCTGGTGCCGTCGGCGACCACCGCCAAGCCCGGCGAAAGCGCGGCGCTCGACGTGCTGGCCCAGTTGCTGGGCAGCGGAACGAACTCGCTGCTCTACCGCGCGCTGGTCATCGACAAGGCGATCGCCGTCAGCGCCCAGGCCTGGTACCACAACACGGCGCTCGATACGACGCAGTTCGGCGTCTCGGCCACGCCGCGCGCCGGCATCACCTTTGCGCAGATCGAACAGGCTATCGACGAGGTGATCGCCGACGTTGCCGCCAACGGCATCAAGCCGGATGAACTCGAACGCGCCAAGACTTTGCTGGTCGCCGAAGCGACCTATGCGCGCGACAACCAGTCGACGATGACGCGCTGGTATGGCGCCGCGCTCGCCACCGGGCAGACGATCGGGGACATCGCCGACTGGCCCAACCGCGTCCGCGCCGTCACGGCGGACGATGTTCGCACCGCCGCCCGCACCTGGCTCACCAAGACCCGTTCCGTCACCGGCTATCTCATCAAGGATGCCGCGCCCAAAAGCGAGGAGAAGCGCTCGTGATGAATGCCGGTATCCTGCGCATCGCCGCCACCGCGCTCGCGGTCGCCGGCTCGGCTTGGCTCGTCGCCCCGCAGGCGGCGCGCGCCACCACCATCCAGCGCGTCATCTCGCCGGGCGGCATCGAGGCCTGGCTGGTGCAGGACGCCACCGTGCCGCTGGTGGCGATGGACCTCGCCTTCGCCGGCGGGGTGGCGCAGGATCCCGACGGCAAGCCGGGCGTCGCCTCGATGACCGCGGCGCTGATCGACGAAGGCGCGGGCGATCTCGATTCCCAGGCCTTCCGCGAGCGGCTCGACCGCCGCGCCATCGAGTTGAATTTCAGCGTCACGCGCGACTGTTTCCGCGTCTCGCTGCGCACTCTCAAGGAAAACCGCAACGAGGCCTTCGAGCTGTTGCGCATGGCTTTGGTCGCGCCCCGCTTCGACCGCGAGCCGCTCGAACGCATCCGCACCCAGGTTCTCTCCACCCTCAAGAAAGACAGCACCAGCCCGAACGACATCGCCCGCAAACAGTGGTGGGCGACCGCCTTCAAGAACCATCCCTATGGCCGCCCGGCCAACGGCACGCTGGACTCGGTGCCCACCATCGGCGCCGACGATTTGCGCGGCTATGTCCGGCGCGTACTGGCGCGCGACGGCCTCAAGATCGCGGTGGTGGGTGACATCGACGCGGCGGCGCTCGGTGCCCTGCTCGACACGACATTCGGCGCGCTGCCGGCCAAGGCCACGCTGATACCGGTACCCCAGGTGCAGCCCGACGCCGTGGGCGAGAAGGTCACGATCGGCCTCGACGTGCCGCAGACCGTGATCGCCTTCGGTGGCCCCGGCTTTGCCCGCAAGGATCCCGACTTCATGGCCGCCTATGTGGTCAACCACATCGCCGGTGGCGGCGCGTTCTCGTCACGGCTCTACCGCGAGGTGCGAGAAAAGCGCGGACTGGTCTACAGCGTCTACGACAACCTGGTGTGGCTCAAACACGCCGCCGCGTTCTACGGCGGCACCGCCACCCGTGCCGACCGCGCCGCCGAGACCATCGCGCTGATCGAGCAGGAACTGCGCCGCATCGCCCATGACGGCCCCACCGAGCAGGAACTCGCCGAGGCCAAGTCCTATCTCAAGGGCTCGCAGATGCTCTCGCTCGACACCTCGTCGAAGATCGCCTCGCAACTCGTGCAGTACCAGGTCGACGATCTCGGCATCGACTACATCGACCGCCGCAACGGCCTGATCGATGCCGTCACCATCGCCGACGCCCGCCGCGTCGCCCAGCGCCTGTTCGGCGGCGGACTGCTGATGACCGTGGTCGGACGCACGCCATCTGCCGCGCCGACAGGAAATTGATCCCCCGCCTCTTGCCTTCCTCGCGGCTATCCGGCCAGATCGCCGGATAGGTTCGCCGCTTCGCCGGCTTCATCCGCGCCCAGGGATCCGCGCATGACGATTCTCCAGTCCATCAGCCATGCCCGCCTCGAGGATATCGGCGCGCATGGCGTCGCCGCGCACGCGCTTGAAGCGGCGCTGGACGAAACCGAGGCGGCGCTGGAGCGGCTGCGCGCGCAGCACGCCGACGGCTCGCTGCCGCTGTTGCGGCTTGCCTCCGAGCGCGGCGACCTGGCCGCCATCGGCAGCGCCGCGACGCGGCTGCGCGAGGGCGCAAGCGACATCGTCATCCTCGGCACCGGCGGCTCCAGCCTTGGCGCCCAGGCGCTGGTGCAACTCGCCGGCAGCACCGTGTCCGGCCTCGGCCTGGTCGGCGGCGGACAGCGTCTGCATTTCCTCGACAACCTCGATCCCCTGACCTTCGACGCCATGCTGGCGCGGCTGCCGCTCGCCACCACCCGCTTTGTCGCGATCTCGAAATCCGGCGGCACCGCGGAGACGCTGATGCAGACCATGGCGGCGCTCGACGCCGCGCGCCACGCCGGGCTGGAAGCAAAAATCCCGGTGCTGTTCCTCGGCCTGTCGGAACCGGCAAGGCCGGACAGGAAGAATGCCCTACGCGACCTGCTGACCCACTTCAAGGTGCCGATGCTCGATCACGACACCGGGGTCGGCGGCCGCTTCTCGGTGCTCACCAATGTCGGCCTGCTGCCCGCAGCCCTCGCCGGCCTCGATATCGTCGCGGTGCGCGCCGGGGCCGCGGCCGCGCTCGCGCCCGTGCTCGGGCGCAGTCCGGCCCGCGAGGTCGCGCCCGCCGTCGGCGCCGCGCTCGCCGTCGCGCTCGCCCGCCACAACGACAAGGCGATCAGCGTCATGATGGCCTATGCCGACCGGCTCGAACGCTTCACCCGCTGGTATGTCCAGTTGTGGGCCGAAAGCCTCGGCAAGGACGGCAAGGGCACGACGCCGGTGGCCGCGCTCGGACCGGTCGACCAGCACAGCCAGCTCCAGCTCTTCATTGACGGGCCGCGCGACAAGCTGTTCACCGTCATCACCGTCGACACCGCCCACAAGGGTCCGCGCATGCCGGTCGACCTGGTGCGGCTGTGCGGCGAGGATGCGCTGTCGGACCGAACCATCGGCGATCTCGTCGCGGCCCAGGGCCGCGCCACCGCCGAGACGCTGACGAAAAACGGCTGCCCGGTGCGCACCTTCCACATCGACCGGCTCGACGAGGCCGCGCTCGGCGAACTGATGATGCATTTCATGCTCGAAACCATCATCGCCGCCAACCTCATCGGCGTCGACGCCTTCGATCAGCCGGCGGTGGAGGAAGGCAAGGTGCTGGCCAAGAAATACGTCATGGCGGGCTGAGGTTCTTTCATGCTGCGCATCGCCCGCGACATCGTGATCGACGAATCCGACATCGAGATCGGATTCGTGCGCGCCTCGGGACCGGGCGGCCAGAACGTCAACAAGCTCTCGACCGCGGCGCAACTGCGCTACGACAGCCATCGCGCCCATCTCGCGCCCGACGTCGCGGCGCGGCTGACGCGTCTTGCCGGCCAGCGCATGACGCGCGACGGCGTCATCGTCATCCACGCCCAGCGCTTCCGCACCCAGGAACGCAACCGCCAGGACGCCGTCGACCGGCTGGTCGAGCTGTTCAAGGCGGCGGCGGTGCGCCCGACGCCGCGCCGGGCGACACGGCCGACGCTCGCTTCCAAGAAGCGGCGGCTGGAGGGCAAGAAGCGGCGCGGCGAGATCAAGTCGATGCGCAGCGGCCGCCCCGAGGAGTAGGCGCGGCCGGTTTCCGTAACCTCGCCCAGCGGATAGACTGCCCCTTTCCTCCCGAACGAGTCGCCCTGGGCATGCCCGTCCGCCAACTGCCGCCCGCCGTCGTCAACCGCATCGCCGCCGGCGAGGTGGTCGAGCGTCCCGCCAGCGTGGTCAAGGAGCTGGTCGAGAACGCCATCGACGCCGGCGCGCATCGCATCGACGTCCTCACCGAAGGCGGCGGCCAGCGCCGCATCACGGTGACCGACGACGGCGCCGGCATGAGCCGGGCCGATCTCGCGCTGGCGGTGGAGCGCCACGCCACCTCCAAGCTCGACGACGAAGACCTGCTCGGCATCCACACCATGGGCTTTCGCGGCGAGGCGCTGCCCTCGATCGGCGCGGTGGCGCGGCTCATCCTGACCACCCGCCACGCGAGCGAACCGCATGGCTGGACGCTCACCGTCGCCGGCGGCGCCAAGGGCACCCTCGCGCCGGCGGCGATCGCGCGCGGCACCTCCGTCGAGGCCGCCGACCTGTTCTACGCCACGCCGGCGCGGCTGAAATTCCTCAAGACCGACCGCACCGAGGCCGAGGCCATCCGCGAGACGGTGCGGCGGCTCGCGATGGCGCGGCCCGACATCGCCTTCACGCTCGCCGGCGAGGAGCGCGCGCCGCTGAGCTGGCCGGCGGTGCTGCCCGGCGCGGCGGGCCGGCTGACCCGTCTCGGCGACATCCTCGGGCCTGAGTTCCGCGCCCACGCCATCGAGGTCGGCGCCGAACGCGACGGCGCCGTGGTCGAAGGCTATGCCGCGGCACCCGCGTTGACCCGCGCCAACGCGCTCGGCCAGTATCTGTTCGTCAACGGCCGCCCGGTGCGCGACAGGCTGATGCTGGGCGCGGTGCGCGGGGCTTACGCCGATTACCTGCCGCGCGACCGCCATCCGGTTGTGGCGCTGTTCGTCACGCTCGATCCGCACGAGGTCGACGTCAACGTGCATCCGGCGAAAACCGAGGTGCGGTTCCGCAACGCCGGCCTCATTCGCGCGCTGATCGTGCATGCGCTCAAGGATGGCCTTGCCCGCGAGGGCCGTCGCAGCGCGGCCGAGCCGGGTGACGCGGCCGTCATGGCGTTCCGCCCGCAGGGAGCGCGCGGATGGGACTGGCGGCGCTCGCCGGCCGCGCCGCCGCAGGCCGCATCGTTCGCCACAGCGCCCGCCGCGGCGGGCTTTGCCGAGGCCGTGCAGGACCGCTTCGATGTCGGCGCGCCTGCGGCCGACATCCGCATGGAGCCGCCCGCGCAGGAACTGATCGAGCGGCCGCTCGGCGCGGCGCGGGCGCAGATCCACGACACCTACATCCTGAGCCAGACCCGCGACGGCCTCGTCATCGTCGACCAGCACGCCGCGCACGAGCGCATCGTCTATGAGCGCATCAAGGCGGCGCTGGCGGAAACCGGCGTGGCGCGGCAGATCCTGCTCATCCCCGAGATCGTCGAACTGGACGATGCGCTGGTCGAGCGGATGGCGGCGCGCGCCGACGAACTGGCGCAATTCGGCGTCGTGGTCGAGGCGTTCGGACCCGGCGCGGTGATGGTGCGCGAGACGCCGGCGCTGCTTGGCGAGATCAACGCCGCCGCGCTGATCCGCAACCTTGCCGAGCACATGGCCGAATGGGACGAGGCGCTGCCGCTGGAGCGGCGGCTCATGCATGTCGCGGCCACCATGGCCTGCCACGGCTCGGTACGCGCCGGCCGCCGCCTCAAGCCCGACGAGATGAACGCGCTGTTGCGCGAGATGGAGGCCACGCCCAATTCCGGCCAGTGCAACCACGGCCGCCCGACCTATGTCGAGCTGCGGCTGTCCGACATCGAAAGGCTGTTCGCGCGGCGCTGATCAAGGCATCGCGCGCAGGATGACGAACTCGGTGTCGTCGTAAGTACGGCGCTCCAGCTCCTCGAAGCCGTCCGGCGCGGCAAAGCCGGCCGCGGCCGCTTCCTCGACCACCACTAGCGCGTCCGGGGCCAGCCAGCCGCCGGCGCGCAGCGAAACCAGCGCGCGCTCGGCTAACCCCTTGCCGTAGGGCGGATCGCACAGCGCCAGCGTGAACGGGGGCATCGGGTGCGCGGGGCCGAGCGCGGTGGCGTCGCGGCGATACACCTTGGTGACGCCGCCGAGCCCGAGCGTCTCGACGTTCTGGCGCAACAGCGCGCGCGCCTCGGCGCCGTTGTCGACGAACAGCGCGAACGCGGCGCCGCGCGAAACCGCCTCGCAGCCGAGCGCGCCGGTGCCGGCGAACAGGTCGATGACCCGCGCGCCGCTGACCGGATCGCCATAGGCATGGATCAGGATATTGAACAGCGCCTCGCGCAAGCGGTCGGCGGTGGGCCGGATGGCGCGCGAGGACGGAGCCGCCAGCGTGCGCCCCTTGAGACGGCCGCCGACGATCCGCATCAGCGCTTCCGCGGCGCCCGTCCGCCCTTGTGCCCATCCTTGCCGTGATAGTGGCGCGGCGGATGGCGCGACGGACGATGGCTCGGCGCTTCGTCCTCGCCTTCGTGCGGCGCGTCGGCGCGCGAGCGCTCGACCAGCACGCGGCGGCCCTTGCTGTCGGCGATCAGGCCGGCGCGGGTGGTCTTGGGCCGCTCGGCGCGCGGCCTGCCGGGTTTCTCGTCGCCTGTCGGCTGCAGCGGCAAGTCGAATTCGACGCCGGCGGTTTTCGCCACCTTGTCGCCGAGTTGCTCGCGCAGCACGCGCGTCTTGACCTCCTCCACCGCGCCCTCGGCGAGTTCGCCGAGCTGGAACGGCCCGTAGGACACGCGGATCAGGCGGTTGACGTCGAGCCCGAGGTGGGCGAGCACGTTGCGCACCTCGCGGTTCTTGCCTTCGCGGATGGCGAACGTGATCCAGACATTGGCGCCCTGATCGCGGTCGAGCTTGGCCTCGATGGCGCCGTAGCGCACGCCCTCGATCTCGATGCCGCCGGCGAGCGCATCGAGCTGCGCCTGGTCGATCGCGCCATGGGCGCGGACGCGGTAGCGCCGCAGCCAGCCGGTTTCGGGCAGTTCGAGCGCGCGCGCGAGCCCACCGTCATTGGTGAGCAGCAGCAGGCCCTCGGTGTTGAAGTCGAGCCGCCCAATGCTGATGAGGCGAGGCAATTCCTTCGGCAGCGCCTCGAACACGGTGGGGCGCTGTTCGGGGTCGGCATGGGTCGTCACCAGTCCGCGCGGCTTGTGATAGAGGAACAGCCTTGTGCGCTCGCGCTCCGGCAGCCGCTCGCCGTCGATGGTGACGACATCGCGCTCGGTGATGTCGAGCGCCGGCGAGGCGATGACGCGGCCGTTGACCGCGACGCGTCCCTGCGCGATCCACTCCTCGGCGTCGCGGCGCGAGCACAGCCCCGCGCGCGCCACCATCTTGGCGATGCGCTCGCCGGTTTTCTTCACCCGCGACGGAGCAGGCCGCTCGGAACGGCGCTCGTCCGGCGTCGCGCGCTGGTGGAACGAGGATTTGCGCTCGCGGAAATTCTCACGGCCGCCTTCGCTGCGGTCATCGCCGAACGAACGCTTGGCCCGGAACGGCGGCTTGTCGCCGAACGGACGTTTCTCACCGAAGGGACGCTTCTCCCGGAACGGACGATCCTCGCGCTGAGGCCGCCTGTCGTCGGACGATCGCCGGTCCGCGAAGTCGCGGCCACGCGACGGCGGGCGGCTGTCGCGGCGGTCGTCGCGGCCCTCGGTGCGCTCGCCGCCGAACCGGCGCGGCGGACGGTCATCATTGCCGAAGTCCCGGCGCGGCGCGCGCGATGGGCGCGGCGCGCGCTGGTCGTCGTCGCGGGCAAAGCGCGGCCGGGGACGCGACCGGTCATCCGGCCCCCTGTCCTCGTTAAAGCGGCGGCGCGGCGCGCGGCTCTCGTCGCCGGCACGGGAAAACTCGCGACTCGGTCCCTCGCTGCGATAATGGCGGCGCGGGCGCTCGTTCTCCCGCGTCTCGTCGTGCTCGCGGCGCGGACGGTCGTCCGCCCTCGCCTCATTGCGCGGACGATCGCGCCAGCCGCCGCGCTCGTCGCCGCCACTGCGTGCCGGCCGCTCGCCAAACGCGCGCTTGGGTCCGAACGAACGCTTCTCGCCAGTGTCACGCTTCTCGCCGAACGAACGCTTGGCGCCAAAGCCCGGCCTGTCGCCGCGCTCGGCCCGGTCGCCACCGAAACCGCGCTTCTCACCAGTGCCGCGCTTTTCGCCGTAGCTTCGCTTCTCGCCAAAGCCGCGCTTCTCGCTAGTGCCACGCTTCTCGCCGAACGAACGCTTGGCGCCAGAGCCCGGCCTGTCGCCGCGCTCGGCCCGGTCGCCACCGAAACCGCGCTTCTCACCAGTGCCACCGCTCTTTTCGCCATAGCTTCGCTTCTCGCCAAAGCCGCGCTTCTCGCCGAACGAGCGTTTGGCGCCAGAGCCCGGCCTGTCGCCGCGCTCGGCCCGGTCGCTACCGAAACCGCGCTTCTCGCCAGTGCCGCGCTTTTCGCCAGTGCCACGTTTCTCACCGAAACGCTTGGCGGACGAACGCTCGCCGCCGCCCTCCTTGCGGTCGCGGAAGCCGCCGCGCGCGGGACGCTCGTCGCGTCCGCCTTCACGGCGGGGCCCGCGCGGGCCACGGGAGTCGCGTCGGGGTCCGTTTTTGTTGTTATCTTTTCCGTCGTCGCGATCGCGCGCCATTCTGTGTTCTTTTCATGGTAGAGCTGATCCCCCTGTCCGGGATCATGCTTTGTTCTAATCTTTTTGCCAAAAACCGGTGCCCGCCGTGCGCAGATCGTGCCGGGAAGGGATGCTGATAGCAGAGTTTACGGGGCGCGACGAGGCATGAAGGCGATTTCTTTCATGGATTTGGCGCTGGCCGAGGCCCGCGCCGCCGGGGCCGTCGGCGAGGTCCCGGTGGGCTGCGTGGTGGTCAAGGACGGCGTGGTGATCGGGCGGGCCGGCAACCGGACGCTGACCGACCGCGACCCCACCGCCCACGCCGAAATGCTGGCGCTGCGCCAGGCGGCGCGCGCGCTCGGCAGCGAGCGGCTTATCGACTGCGATCTTTACGTGACGCTGGAGCCGTGCGTGATGTGCGCGGGCGCGATGTCGTTCGCGCGCATCCGCCGGCTGTATTACGGCGCCGCCGATCCCAAGGGCGGCGCGGTCGATCACGGCGTGCATTTCTTTGCCGCCGCCACCTGCCATCATCGGCCCGAGGTCTACGGCGCGGTCGGCGAACGTGAGGCGGCAAGCCTCCTGCGCGGCTTCTTCCAGGCGCGGCGCTAGAAAAACCCCAGGAGCGCCCGCGCCGTCTCGCGCGGATTCTCCTCCGGGATGAAGTGGCCGGAATCGATCGCCTCGCCCGACACCTCCTTCGCCCATTTGCGCCAGGTGACGAGCGGCGTCGCCGCCGAGGAGGCAATGCCGGCGCCGCCCCACAGCGCGAGAAGCGGCGCGCCGATGCTGTTGCCCGCGGCAAGGTCGGCGGTGTCATGCTCGACATCGGCGTGGGCGCCGGCGCGATAATCCTCGCAACTCGCGTGGATGCGCAACGGATCGCTCATCGCGGTCAGGTAATGGGTGAGCGCGCGCGGATCGAACGCCGACAGGTCCCTCGCCTTGGTCCAGCTCGCGAGCTTGTAGCGGAAGAAGAACTCGGCCTGGCCGCCGATCAGCTTCTCCGGCAGCGGGGCCGGCTGCGCCAGAAAAGTCCAGTGATAGATCCTGAGGCCGTAGGCGCGGTCGAGCCTGGCCCAGTATTCATAGGTCGGCAGGATGTCGAGCACGGCGATCTTGGTCAGCCGGCCCGGATGGTCGAGCGCGAGGCGATAGGCGACGCGGCCGCCGCGATCATGCCCGGCGATGGCGAAGCGGGCATGGCCGAGCTTCTCCATCAGCTCGATCATCGCCAGCGCCATCGCGCGCTTGGTGTAGGGCGTGTGCGCCTCGTCGGTCGGCGGCACGTCCGACCAGCCGTAGCCGGGAAGATCGGGAATGACGAGGGTGAAGCGCTCGGCCAGGGCCGGGGCCACCTTGTGCCACATCACGTTCGTTTGCGGATAGCCGTGCAGCAACAGAAGCGGCGGGCCCTTGCCGCCGACACGCGCGTGGACGCGGCCGAGCCGGGTCGCGGTCCATTCGGCGGCGAAACCGGGAAAAAGATCGGCCAGATCAGGCATGGCGTTCCTCCGTTGGAGAATGCGCTTGAAGCCGACGCGCTTCAGTCCGCCTTCTCGCGCGCAATCGCCTGCCAGCCGATGTCGCGGCGGCAGAAGCCCTCCGGCCAGCGGATGCGATCGATGGCCGCATAGGCGCGCGCCCGCGCCTCGCCGACCGTCTTGCCGCTCGCGGTGACGTTGAGCACGCGGCCGCCATTGGCGAGGATCGCATCGCCCTGCGCCCTGGTGCCGGCATGGAAGATCTGCACGCCCTCGACCTGCCCGGCCTCGGCCAGCCCCTCGATGCGCGTGCCCTTGGCGTAATCGCCGGGATAGCCGTTGGCCGCCATCACCACGGTCAGCGCGGGCTCGTCGAACCAGCGCAGGTCGAAATGCGCGAGCTGGCCGTCGCACGAGGCCAACAGCGCCGGAACGAGGTCCGACATCAGCCGCAGCATCAGCACCTGGCATTCCGGATCGCCGAACCGCACATTGTATTCGATCAGCTCGGGGCCGTCGGCCGTGATCATCAGCCCGGCGTAGAGCACGCCTTTATAAGGGCAGCCCATCGCCGCCATGGCTTTCAGCGTCGGGCGCACGATCTCGTCCATGGCGCGCGCGCACATCGCTTCCGACATCACCGGGGCCGGCGAATAGGCCCCCATGCCGCCGGTGTTGGGGCCCTTGTCGCCGTCGAAGGCGCGCTTGTGGTCCTGCGCGGTGGCGAGCGGCAGCGCGGTAACGCCGTCGCACAGCACGAAGAACGAAGCCTCCTCGCCGGTCAGGAACTCCTCGACCACGGCTTCGCCTTTGCCCTCGCCGAGCATGGCGTCGATGGCGGCCTCGGCCTCGGCGAGCGTCATCGCCACCACCACACCCTTGCCGGCGGCGAGGCCGTCGGCCTTGACCACGATCGGCGCGCCCCGCGCGCGGATATAGGCCTTCGCCATCGCCGCGTCGGAAAACCGCTCATAGGCGGCGGTGGGAATACCATTCGCCTTGCACAGATCCTTGGTGAAGCCCTTGGAGCCTTCAAGCCGGGCCGCCAGCCTGGAGGGCCCGAACGCCTTGATGCCGGCTGCGGCAAGGTCATCGACGATGCCGGCGGCGAGCGGCGCCTCGGGGCCGACCACCACGAGGTCCACGGCATTGGCCTTGCAGAACGCGATCACCGCGCCATGGTCGGCGACGTCGAGCGCCACGCACTCGGCCTCGCTGGCGATGCCGGCGTTGCCCGGCGCGCACCACAGCCGGGTGAGCAGCGGGGAGGCGGCGATTTTCCAGGCCAGCGCGTGTTCGCGCCCGCCCGAGCCAAGCAGAAGGATATTCATGGAGCGCCGCATTTTCGTGTGGGTAGGCCAGTAAAGCCCGGCGGAGGTTATCGGTGCCGGAAAACGTGTAGCATGGCCCCGTCCTGCCGCAACAGATTCGCGTCCCGGCAGGGGTTCCGCGTCCCAAGAGATTTGCCCGATGTCCGAAGCCCCGCGCGCCAATGTCGTGGAACTGACGGTGTCCGAACTGTCCGCCGCGCTCAAGCGCACGGTGGAGGACATCTACGGCCATGTCCGGGTGCGCGGCGAGATTTCCGGCTTTCGCGGCCCCCATTCCTCCGGCCATTGCTATTTCGCGCTCAAGGACGACGGCGCCCGGCTCGAGGCGGTGATCTGGAAGGGCGTGTTCGGCCGCCTGCGCTTCAAGCCGCAGGAGGGGCTGGAGGTCATCGCCACCGGCAAGCTCACCACCTATCCGGGCTCGTCGAAATACCAGATCGTGATCGAGGCGCTGGAACCGGCCGGCGTCGGCGCGCTGATGGCGCTCCTTGAGGAGCGCAAGAAGAAGCTCGCCGCCGAGGGCCTGTTCGACCCTTCACGCAAGCAGCTCCTGCCGTGGCTGCCCGAGGTGATCGGCGTGGTGACCTCGCCGACCGGCGCGGTGATCCGCGACATCCTGCACCGGCTCTCCGACCGCTTCCCGCGCCGCGTGCTGGTGTGGCCGGTGCGGGTGCAGGGCGACGGCGCCGCCGAGCAGGTCGCGGCCGCCATCCGCGGCTTCAACGCGCTCTCCGCGCATGGGCCGATCCCCCGCCCCGACCTCCTGATCGTGGCGCGCGGCGGCGGCTCGCTCGAGGACCTGTGGGCGTTCAACGAGGAAATCGTGGTGCGTGCGGCCGCCGAGAGCATGATCCCGCTGATCTCCGCGGTCGGACACGAAACCGATGTGACGCTGATCGACTTCGCCGCCGACCGGCGGGCTCCCACTCCCACCGCCGCCGCCGAGATGGCGGTGCCGGTGCGCGCCGAACTGATGGTCAGGGTGGACGGGCTGGCGCGGCGGACATTCGCGGCCTGGCAGCGCTGCCTCGAGGAGCGCCGCGTCGAACTGCGCGCGGCGGCGCGGGCGCTGCCCGGCGCGGCCGAGTTGCTGGCACTGCCGCGCCAGCGGCTCGACGGCGCGACGGGCGCATTGCCGCGCGCGCTGCGCGCCAGCACCCACAGCCATTTCCGCCGCTACGCCGTCATCAGTTCGCGGCTGACGCTCGGCGTGTTGCGCGGCCAGCTTCATCATGCCCGGCAGCGCGGCATGATCGCCGGCGACCGGCTGCGTCATTGCACCCTGACGCAGCTCACCCGCAGCCGCGATCGCTTCATCGTGCTCGACGCACGGCTTGCCACCTCGCTGCGCGCCAATGCCGAAGCCTACCGCGCCCGCATCGCGCGCGAGCACGAACGCGTGGCGCGGCTGTTCGAGCGCGCCCATCGCGCGGTCGGGATCACGTGCCAGCGTTATGGCGCGCGCATCGGTCATGCCGGGCAACTGCTGGAAGCGCTGTCCTACCGCGCGGTGCTGGCGCGCGGCTTCGCGCTGGTGCGCGACGCCCATGACCAGCCGCTGCACGCGGCGGCGGCGATCGCGCCGGGCGCGCGGCTCAGCCTGGAATTTGCCGATGGGCGTGTTTCCGCCACCGCCACCGACGCGGAAAAGCCGCCGCAGACGGCCAAGTCCGCCGCGCCGCCGCGCCGGGGACGCGATAATTCCCAGGGCGATTTGTTCTAAAGACGACCTGTTCTGAAAACGGCTGCGGAGCCGGCGGCGCCTTACCCCGTCCGGCGCTTCGGCTCCGGCTTGCTCTCCACCCGGCGTTCCGGGCCGAGATAGTGCGGATCCTGGCCCCGGCGGCGATCGAACATGCCCTGGCGCATCGCGCTCAGGAAGCCGCGGATCTCGTGCGCCAGCGATTCGGTCTGGGTCGAGACGGTCTGCGAGGCCTGCTTGGTCTCGCTGGCGATATTGGCGGTGCCGCTCGCGTTGTCGGTCACGCCATGGACATTGCCGGTGATGTCGCGCATGCCGGAAAACGCCTGTTCGATGTTGCGCGCGATTTCCGTGGTGGCCTCGGTCTGCGAGCCGACCGCCCGGGCGACATGATCGGTGATCTCCGCCACCTCGCTGACAATGGCGCCGATGCCGTTGATGGCCTCGACCGCGCTGCGCGTGGTGCTCTGCACCTCGGCGATGTGCTCGGAGATTTCCTGCGTCGCCTTGGCGGTCTGCCCCGCCAGCGCCTTGACCTCCTGCGCCACCACGGCAAAACCGCGGCCGGCGTCGCCGGCGCGCGCCGCCTCGATGGTGGCGTTGAGCGCCAAGAGGTTGGTCTGCTCGGCCACCGCGGTGATGAGCTTCACCACCTCGCCGATATGGTCGGTGGCCTTGCGCAGGCCCTGCACCGTGCGGTTGGTGTCCTCCACCCTGGATACCGCCTGGCGCGCGATCTCGGTGGAGCGGTGCACCTCGTCGGCGATCTCCGACGCGCTGCTGGTAAGTTGTGCGGTCGCGCTGGCCACCGTCTGCATGTTGACCGTGGCTTCCTCCGAGGCCGACGCGACCGCGCTGGCAAGTTCGCGCGTGGTGCCGGCGCCCCCCGTCAGCGTATCGGCGGTGCGGTCCATTGTCATCGAGGCATCGGACAGCGAATCGATGATGGCGACGACGTTGTGCTCGAACTGCGTCGCCGTGTTGTCGAAACTCTCGACACGCTGGCGCACCGCTTCGGTGGCGTCGTTGCTGATGATCGCCGCGTTGCGCAGCGCGCCGTGCAGGCCTTCGAGCAGGATGCGGCGATGGTACTTGTTGTCGCACACCGCCTTCATCGAGGCGCCGGCCTCGCGCACGAACGCATCGCAGCGGTCGATCATGTCGTTGAGCGCAAGCTGCATGACGCCGAGGTCGCCGCGCTCGAGCCTGCCGAGAACGCGGGCCTCGAAGTCGCCCCGCGCGATGGCGCGGCAGACGGCGCCCATCTCGCCAAGCGCGCGGCGCGCCTGCAGGTTCGCCAGCACGGTCAGCAGGGAACCGATGGCGGCAATCCCGAGGCCGGCCGCGATCAGTTCGTGCTGGTCGAACAGTGCGCCGGCAAGTCCCAGCCCCGCGCCAAGGGTGGCGGCGACCGAGCAGGCCAGCGACCTAGAGAGAGAAGACCAATTCGTCATACGACATCCCCTTGGAACTGACAAAATCGGTCAGGAATCGGAAGCCGTGAGCCAGCTCGTCCTTGCCGTTGGCATGGCGGCGCTCTTCGGTCAGCACCTGCGCGTAAAGCGGAACGATTGCGCGTTCGAGCACGCCCCGGTCGGGGACGCGCCGGTTGGAGTGATAGCCGATGAGTTGTTTGTTGGCGTCGTAAGAGGGCGTGACGTGGGCGAACACCCAGTAGAAATCGCCGCGCCTGGTCATGTTCTTCACATAAGCGAAGACCTCCTGGCCGCTGGCGATGGTGTCCCACAGCAGCTTGAAGACGCTGCGCGGCATGTCGGGATGGCGCACGATGCTGTGCGGCTGTCCGACGAGTTCATCGCGCGTGTAACCGGCAACGTCGCAAAATACCTTATTGGCGTACGTGATGCGGCCCTTGAGATCTGTCTTGGAGACGATGATGTCGGCAGCGTCGAAAGTGACCTCGACGTTGGTGGGCATAACTGTGGGCATTCGGGCGCCCCATGGTGATTGACGTTCGCCGATCATCTACCTTGACTATTGTCAATAAGTTAAACGCGCAGATGCTTTGCGGATAATTTCCCGCCATGGCGATTTTGTCGCCGGACAGCGCATCCCCTCGCAGGTGCGGGATTCCGGATTTTCGCGCGGCACGCGAGGCCGGCTGGATGCCACGCCATGCCCTCCATGATGAGAAAAATTTCATCCGGCGGCGGCTTCGACGATTTTCATTGACCGGCCCGCGCTTATATTGGGGCAGGAATAATATTCATGTGCGAGGGGCATGCGCCCCCGTTTCCAGTCGAGGCAAGCATGTTGCACAAGTCGGGCTCATCGTCGCGGCATAGCGGCCAGGCGCATCTCCAGTATCTTGACGGCGACTTCCGCGTCGTCTCGCCCGGCGGCTACGTCGTGTGTGCCGTCACCGGCGCGCAGATCAAGCTGGAAGAACTGAAATACTGGAGCGTCGATCTGCAGGAAGCCTACGCCTCGCCCGAGGCGGTGATGCGCCGGCATCATCCCGCGCTGCGCATCAAGCCGTAACCGGCCTCAACCGCGCGCGCAGGAACGCCTTGACATCGTTGGGGGCCGCGAACGCCATTCTGACCTCGAACGGCACGATGCCCTCGGCTAGTTCCGTGAGCCGCGGATCGCCCGAAAGCCGCACCAGATCCTTGGCGGTGGTGACAAGGGTGAGCCCGCTCGACGCCGCCGCCCTGTGCTGGGCCTCAAGATCTCGCGCGCTATAGGCATGGTGATCGGGAAAAGCCTGGCTCTCCACCACATCGATGCCGTGGCCGAGCAGCGTGGCGAAGAAGCGCTGCGGATCGCCGATGCCGGCGAAGGCGCGCACGCGCCGTCCGCGCAAAGCCGCCACGCTGCGCGGATCGGGATCGAACCAGGCGTGAAACACCGGCAGGTCGCGCGCGCGCGCCAGCCGGGCCACCGGCAAGCCGCCCTCGCCGGCGCCGACCACCACCATGGCGTCGGTGCGGGCGATCTGCGCCGTCAGCGGCGCCCGCAGCGGGCCGGCCGGAAACACCGCGCCGTTGCCGACGCCACGGCTGCCGTCGATGACCGCGATGACGACATCCTTGTGCAGCGACGGATTCTGCAGGCCGTCGTCCATGATGATGAGGCTGGCTCCAAGCTCGCGCGCAAGACCCGCGCCGGCGACCCGGTCGCGGGCGACGATGACGGGCGCGGCCTGCGCCAGCAGCAGCGGTTCGTCGCCGACATCGGCGGCGCGATGAAGCCCCGGCTCGACCCTCACCGGACCCGCCAGGCGGCCGCCATAACCGCGGCTGAGCACCACCGGGTGCTCGCCGATGTCGTGCAGCATCGCCAGCAGCGCCAGCACCGTGGGCGTCTTGCCGGCGCCGCCGAGCTGATAGTTGCCGACGCAGACCACCGGCACGCCGGCGCGCCGGCCCTCGCGCGCCATCCGCCACGCGGCGACAGTGCCGTAGAGCATGCCCAGCGGCGCCAGCAGCCGCGCCGGCAGCAGCCCCGTTCGCCACCAGAAAACGGGCTCACGCATGAGGCGTCCCGCCCTCCAGGCGCAGTTGCAGGAGATAGGGTTCCAGCGCCGCCATGGTGCATTCCAGCGCCCCGCCCAGCGTCTGCACCACCTCGCGGCCGGCCTCGGCCGATTTCTGCCGCGCGGCGGGATCGGACAGCCAGTGGCCGACCGCGGCGGTGAGCGCGTCGGCATTGGCGACGGTGATCGCGCCGCCGGCGCGGTCGAGCGCGGCATAGAGCTCGCCGAAATTCCACACATTGACGCCGTGCAGCACGGCGGCGCCCAGTTTCAGCGCCTCGATCGGATTCTGGCCGCCATGGGTCACCAGCGAGCCGCCCATGAACACCACCGGCGCGAGGCGGTAGAACAGGCCGAGTTCGCCCAGCGTATCGGCGAGATAGATGTCGGTGCGCGCGGTCGGCGGTTCCTCGCGCGAACGCACCGCGAGGGTGAGATCCGTGGCCTTCACCAGGGCCGCGATGCTTTCGCCGCGGTTCGGGTGGCGCGGAATGATGACGGTGAGCAGGCCGGGGAAATGCGGACGCAGCCGCCGGTGCATTTCGATGAAGGATTCGTCCTCGCCGGGATGGGTCGAGGCCGCGACCACCACCGGACGCCCGCGCAGCCGGCCGGCGAGACGCTGCAGCCTGTCGGTGTCCGCAGGCGGCGCCGGCACGTCGAGCTTGAGATTGCCCGATACCTGCACGCGCGGCGCGCCAAGCGCTTCGTAGCGCTGACCGTCGCCGCGCGACTGCGCCAGGCACAGATCGAAACAGCCGAGCAGCGTCCCGATCGTATGGGGCACCTTGCGCCAGCGCTGGAACGACCGCTCCGACAGGCGGCCATTGACCAGCATCATCGGCATGCGGCGCGCGGCGCCCGCCATGATGAAGTTCGGCCACAGGTCGGATTCGACGAAGATCGCCAGATCCGGCTTCCAGTGGTCGAGGAAGCGCGCGATGAAGCGCGGCGAGTCGTAGGGGATGAACTGGTGGATCACGTCCGGCGGGAAGCGCTTGGCCACGATCTGCGACGAGGTGACGGTGCCCGAGGTGAGCAGCACGCGGAAATTCATCGCCCGCAGGCGCTCGACCAGCGTGGCGATCGCCAGCACCTCTCCGACGCTCGCGCCATGCACCCAGATCAACTGTCCCGGCGGCCGCGCCGCGCTGCCGATGCCGCGCCGCTCGCCGGTCCGCGCCGGATCCTCCTTGCCGCGCTTGACGCGGCGCGCGATCAGGATCGGCGCCAACAGCGGCAGGCCGCGCGAAAGCGTGCGGTAGAGCTGCAACGTCGCGGGCAGCGCATCAGGCATTGCCGGTCCCATCGTCGCGGCCGAGCAGCGCATAGGCACGGCGATTCACGGCATCGAGGCGCTCCTCGAGCTGCTGACGCAAGCTTTCCATGGTCGCGCTGTCCGCTTCCGCCGGCACCCTCACCGTCTCCCCCATCACCACGATCCCGCGGCCGAACGGCAGATTAATGGTGGTTCGGTCCCAGTTGTCCAGACGGATGCAGCGGCTGGTGGCCACCGCCACCGGCACGATGGGCCGGCCCGTCACGCGCCCGAGCAGGATGATGCCGGCGCCGGCCTTGCGCGAGACCTTGGGAACGTCGGCGGTCAGGGCCATGTTGAAGCCGTCCGCCAGGGTGTCGGCCATGACCTTGAACGCCGTGACGCCGCCCTTGCGCTGGAACTGACCGCCATGGTCGCCAGAGCCGCGAACGGTGCCGACGCCAAGCAGCTCGGCGGCGATGGCGTTGATCTCGCCGTCGCGATGGCGCGACACCAGCACCTTGGCCTTGAGCGGCTCATTGTCGCCGTCATCGCGGCGGCTTTTGTCCTGCCGGCGCCAATACGGCTTGTAGCGCAGGAAGGGAATGGCGAAGTGCTGACCATGCCAGAACGTGACGATGACCGGCAGCTCGGGATCGATACGCGAAACCGCGTCCGGCGGATCAATCGTGAAACGGTTGGTGAGCCAGACCAGACGCAGATATTTCGCCGCAAGGAAGCCGGCAAGATACTGAAAGGCGCGCGTGCGCGTCAGACGGCGAATTGAAATCATTAAAGGGTTTAATCGTTCTCGGGAGTGAGCAGGCGATGCAGGTGCACGATGAAATAGCGCATCTGGGCGTTGTCCACGGTGCGCTGCGCCTTGGATTTCCAGGCGGCATAGGCGTCGTTGTAAGTCGGATACACACCGACCAGGTCGAGCTTGGTCAGATCCTTGAATTCGATCTTGTCGAAGTTGGTCAGTTCACCGCCGAACACGAAATGAAGCAATTGGTTGTCTGCCGCATGGGGCATCGGTCATCTCCGCATGTCGTTGAAGGCAAGGGTGCCCGAGGATGGATGGCCGGCGGACCGTCAGGTCCGATCGGTTCGCCGGATATGCCCGACCAGCCGGGCATGTCGGTCCCCGCCAGCAGCCACCAACCTCTGATGCACGATTTCGGGACGGTTATAGACCAGCCCCTCACCCGCCAGCGTCGTCATGCGACCGCCCGCTTCGTGCACCAATAAGTCCGCCGCCGCAAGGTCCCAGTCATGGCTATTGCCGCCGACCAGGGCGACGTCAAGTCGACCTTCGGCCACCCTCGCAAGCCGCAGCGCCAGCGAGCCGATCCTGGGCGCGGCCACCATGGCCAGTTCAGAATCATTCAGCCATTCCAGCATCTTCTGCGGACCGGCGACGCGCGCCTGGCGCAACTCGTCACCTTGGGTTGCGCGGATGGGCGCGTCGTTGAGACGCGCTCCCGTTCCTTTCGTGGCGGAAAAGAATTCACCGGTCGCGGGTGCGTAAACCGCCGCCACCAGGGGCCGTCCGTCCTGCACCAGCGCAACACTGACCGACCAGTCATCACGGCCGGCGAGAAAGGCGCGGGTGCCGTCGATCGGATCCACCACCCAGACGCGAGCAAGCCGCAGCCGCTCCGGATGATCGGGGCTTTCCTCCGACAGCCAGCCATAACCGGGGCGTGGCGTCCGCAGCATGGTCCGCAGCAGTTCGTCGACGGCAAGGTCGGCCTCCGACACCGGCGACGACACACCCTTGGTCCACTGCCTGAGCTCGGTGCGGAAAAGGGACAGCGCCAGCTTCCCGGCGGCGCGCACCGCCTCGCCGAGCAACGCGCCGTCGGCGTCGGACGCCGGAAGGTCAGCGCCCGGCAACCGTCAGGCCCTCAATGCGCAGCGTCGGCGCGTTGACGCCATAGCGGAAGGTCAGGTCGCTGGCCGGCGTCATGGTCCTGAACATCTCGATCAGGTTGCCGGCGATGGTAACCTCGCTGACTGGGTGCCCGATGCGCCCGTTCTCGATCCAGAATCCGGCCGCGCCGCGGCTGTAGTCGCCGGTGACGCCGTTGACGCCCATGCCGATCAGGTCGGTGACATAGAAGCCGTCGCGGATGTCGGCGACAAGCTCGTCCGGGCTCGCGGTCCCTGCTTCGAGATAGAGGTTGGTGATGGCGGGCGACGGCGCCGACGACACGCCGCGCTGCGCGTGCCCGGTGGTGGCGAGCGACAATTCGCGCGCGGTGGCGCTGTCGAGCACCCACGATCTCAGCACGCCGTCGTCGACGATGGCGAGTTTGGCGCACGCCACGCCCTCGGCGTCGAACGGCTGCGAGCGCAGGCCGCGCCGCCGAAGCGGATCGTCGACGATGCGGATGCCGGAGGCGAACAGCTTCTCGCCCATGCGGTCCTTCAGGAAGCTGGTCTTGCGCGCGACCGCCGCGCCGTTGACCGCGCCCGCCAGATGCCCGACCAGCGAGCCGGCGACGCGCGGCGCGAACACCACCGGCACCTTGCAGGTCGCCACTTTCCGCGGATTGAGCCGCGCCACCGCGCGTTCTCCCGCGCTGCGGCCGATCGCTTCCGGCGATTCGAGGTCGGCGGCATGCAGCGCCGAGCTCATGTCGTAGTCGCGCTCCATGCCGGTGCCCTCGCCGGCGATCGCCGTCATCGAGACGCCATGGCGCGAACCGAGATAGGCGCCGTGGAAGCCGCCGCTGGTGACCAGCACCAGGCCACCGATGCCGCTCGAGGCCGACGCGCCGTCGGATTTGGTGACGCCGGCTACCGCGCGCGCGGCGCTTTCCGCGCGCCGCGTCAGATCCTCCAGGTGCTCGACCGACGGCAGCTCCGGATCGAGCAGATCGAGATCTGGAATGGCGCGCGCCAGCAGCGCCGCGTCGGCAAGCCCGGCATAGGCATCCTCCGGCGCCAGCCGCGCCATGGCGACGGCGCGGCTCACCATGGCGGCGAGACTTTCGGCGCTCACGTCGTTCGACGACACCACCGCCTGACGGCGGCCCACCAGCACGCGCAGGCCGACATCGTCGCCTTCGGAGCGTTCGGATTCCTCGACGCCGCCGTCGCGGATCTCGATGCCTTGTGACACCGAGCGCACCGCCACCGCATCGGCCGCATCGGCGCCGGCGCGCAGCGCCGCCGTCACCAGTTGCTCGGCCACGCCGGTCAGGGTGTTGAGATCGAGCAGATCGGCGGCCGCCGTCCGCGTTGCGCCGCGTGGTGAAGAAGACGTCAACGATCCGGTCACCTGGCAGCCTCGCGATGAATGAACGACGAAGATGAATGAAAGACGAAACAGTCAGATGTGCCGATTCCATGCGCATTTCAAGCACTGCGGCACATCGCGGCAATAACAATTTTGCCAAGCACGGCAACGTCCCGTCAATCATGTCGGCGAGCTACCGGGGATTAACCAGGCTTTTTAAGCCGATTCCGGGGCTCGCCATGGCACGCTCATCCGCACATGACCGGGAACATAATCCCGGCGCGGGAGACAAAAGCCGTGAGGCGTCAAACAGAGGCTGGCGGGGCGCTGCCCGCCGGGTCGAGCCGCCTCGTGCGGCTCGACCCCCACTCCCTGCCGATCCGCTTTGCCGCGCGCGACCCGCGCGCCGACGGCGGCATCCGGCACATCGAACTTAATCGCGACCGCGTCGTGCTGCGCCGCTCGCTGCGCGGCATTCCGATGGCGCTCAACATCCGCGTGCCGGACTTCCACGGCATCGGCCTGCATCTGTTGCCGGGCGAGGATGGCGGCGGACCGCTGGTGATGCTGGTGCTCGAACATCGCGATCCGTCATTATCGGTGCCGCTGATGGTGGCGCCAGAGGGCCATGATGTCGCCGCGCTGTGGCGCGGTTGGAGCGAGGTGCTGGCGCTGCCGTGCCTGACGTGCTCGCTCGATACGGAGCGCGGCCCGCTAGTGGCGGGGGCCCCGACCCCGCGCCGGCGGCGGCGCAACGCCATCAGGAAGCGCCGGCCCTCGATCCTGATGCGGCGGCGGCCGGGTGAAGCCGCGGCGATCCGCCCGGTTCACCGCGGCGAGCGCGAGATCATCGCCCGCGACTGACGCGAGCGGCCATCAGTACACCGAGCGCACGATCGCATCGAGTGTCAGGCCGGCAAACAGCAGCAATCCGGCATCGCGGTTGGAGCGGAACAGCCGCAGGCACAACTCCGGTTGCGTGATGTCGAGCATGCGCACCTGCCAGGCCAGATGCATGGCAAATGCGATCAGCCCGACGAACGACAGGATGCCGGCCCCGGCGCGCGCCAGCGCCGCGCTGATCAGCACGACCGCGAGCGAATAGAAAATGATGAGCGCGCGCAGCGTGCGCGGGCCGAACAAGAGCGCGGTCGACTTGATGCCGACCAGCGCGTCGTCCTCGCGATCCTGATGGGCGTAGATGGTGTCGTAGGCGATCACCCATGAGATCGAGCCGGCATAGAGCAGGAACGCCGACGCGTTGAGGCGGCCGAACACCACCAGCCAGCCCATCAGCGCGCCCCACGAGAACGCCAGCCCCAGCACCACCTGCGGCCAGTAGGTGATGCGCTTCATGAACGGATACACCGCGACGATGGCGAGCGAGGCGATGCCGCCGATCACCGCGGCGCGGTTGAACTGCAACAGCACGATAAGCCCGACCAGCGCCTGCAGCACGAGAAAGGCGAACGCCTGACGCACGCTCACCTGGCCCGACGGCAGCGGCCGCGAGCGGGTGCGCTCGACGCGGTTGTCGAGGTCGCGGTCGGTGATGTCGTTCCAGGTGCAGCCGGCGCCGCGCATCGCGAACGCGCCGATGAAGAACAGCACCACGATCCACGGCAGCGAGCGCACGTCGCGCGCAACGCCCGACGCCAGCGCCGCCGACCACCAGCACGGCAGCAGCAGCAGCCAGGAGCCGATCGGACGGTCGAACCGCGACAGCCGCAGATAAGGACGCAGCCAGACCGGCGCGAGCCAGTCGACCCAGTTGCCGGTGGCGTCGGCGACGCGGCCCGCCTCGCTCATTTCGTCAGCACGTTGCCGGAGAGGGTATCGAAGGTGCTGCCGCCGCTGCGCTTGCCGGGGCTGGCCTCGGGCAGGCCCGGCGAACCGAGCGCCTCGCTAAGACTCGGACCCGCCGCGCCCTGCGGCGCGTTGGCCACCGCGCAGACCTTGGTCTGCAGCTGGAGGGTGTTGGCGTGGCTGGAGCGGATCTGCTCGGTCACCTGCGGAGGGATCCCGCACGAGGCGGCCCGCGCCTGCATGAACTTGAGCATCTTGCTTTCTTGCTCGGCGAAGCCGCGGATCAGCTTGCAGGCCTCGGCCGGCGGCGCCTTGCGCTGGCTTGCGGCCTTGATCAGGCCGGCGCGGCGCTCGGCCTCGGCGCGTAGTGGCGCGAAGTCCTTGAGGCAGGGCGGTTCCCGCTGGGGCTGCGGCGGGCCGAAAGCGCCGCCTCCACCCACCGGCGGAAACGGACTGGCCGGAGCCGCGCCGCCGGCCAGCGGAAACGGACTTGCCGCCGGCGCGCCGCCCACCGGCGGAAACGGCGACTGTGCCTGCACCTCGGCCGCCGCCAGCATCGCCAGCGTGCAGACCATCAACAGCTTGAAGCGAACGACCACGGGACTTGCCCTCCGGCGGAGAATTTCGGCTGGCATTGTTACGATTCCTGCCGGCCCTTAACAACCCGGCGAATCCGGCAACACGGCGGCAGCCCCCGCTCTGGTAAACGCGCCACGATAGGCTAGAACGGCTTCACAACCCAAGCGATCCCAAGCGGCCGGCCATGCCCCGTTACGATTTCCGCAGTCCCCGGATCTGTGTCGATGCCGTGCTTGCCGCCGGCGCGGTGGTGCCGCTCGGCCACGACCAGGGCCATTACCTCACCCATGTGCTGCGGCTGGCCGGGGGCGATGCGGTGCTGGCGTTCAACGGCCGCGACGGCGAATGGCGCGCGGCGATCGGCGGCAGCAAGCGCAGCGTCAGCCTGACCATCGGCGAGCGCACCCGGCCGCAGGACAGCCTGCCCGACCTGCGCTATGTGTTCGCGCCGCTCAAGCACGCCCGGCTCGACTATATGGTGCAGAAGGCGGTCGAGTTGGGCGCGCGGGCGCTGCTGCCGGTCATCACGCGCCACACCCAGGTGGCCCGGGTCAATACCGCGCGGATGCGCGCCAATGTCATCGAGGCCGCCGAGCAGTGCGGCATTCTCAGCCTCGCCGAGGTCGCCGAGCCGTGCACACTTGAGACTTTTCTCGTCGACCGCGACCGTTCCCGCGCGCTGGTGTTCTGCGACGAGGACGCCGAGGTGACGGACCCGGTGGCGGCGCTTGCGGCGCTGCGTGGTGGGACTTCAGGCATCGATGTGCTGATCGGTCCCGAGGGCGGCTTTGCCGCCGACGAGCGTAAAAGCCTTGCAGGACAGCCCGCCACGCTGCGGCTGGCGCTGGGGCCGCGCATTCTGCGCGCCGATACCGCCGCGGTGGCGGCGCTGGCGCTGGTGCAGGCGGCATGGGGAGACTGGCGCTGATCTGCAACCTGTGATTGCAATCACTCCATGAGCCCGGCCTGGCATTAAGTGAATCCAGCGATCGAGGTCGAAACAACGCGGCAGGCATGGTAAAGGCCGCCGACGCGACGCAACTTTTTAAGCCTTTTCTCTGTCCCTTGAAGCCGATGACGATGACCGCCGCCCGCACCGAACCGACCCTTCCCGTCAGCCGCGCCGAGGCCCTGCTCGCCTCCTACCGGCGGGCCGGCTATGCGCGCGCGGAGCCTGCCATCCTGCAGCCGGCCGAGCCGTTTCTCGACCTCTCCGGCGAGGACATCCGCAACAACCTCTATCTGACCACCGACGCGGCAGGCGCCGAACTGTGCCTGCGGCCGGATCTCACCATCCCGGTGGCCCGCGACTATCTCGCCTCGGCCCGAGCCGGACAGAACGCCGGCTTCTGCTATCTCGGCCCGGTGTTCCGCTATCGCGGCGCGGCCGGGCGCTGCGAATTCCTGCAGGCCGGCGTGGAATCGTTCGGACGCGCCGACCGCACCGCCGCGGACGCCGAGATGCTGGCGCTCGGCCTGGAAGCCACCGCCGCGTTCGGCATCGGCGCCACCGAGATCAGGGCCGGCGACGTCGCGCTGTTTGCCGCGCTGACCGAGGCGCTGAAATTGTCGCCGGCGTGGAAGCGGCGGCTCGCCAAGGATTTCAACCGCAAGATCAGCCTGGCTCAGGATCTCGACCGCATGACCTTAACGGTCGCGGCGCAGCGGCCGGAATACGAGGGCGTGCTGGCGGCGCTGGCGGGGTCCGACCGCAAGGCGGCGCTGGCGCTGGTCACCGACCTGATGTCGATTGCCGGCGCCAGCAATGTCGGCGGCCGCACCGTGGCCGAGATCGCCGACCGCTTTCTCGAACAGTCGACGCTCGGCGGCGGCACGCTGCCGGCCGAGACGCGCATGCTGATCGAACGCTTCCTCGCCATCGCCGGCGATCCCGGCGAGACGCTGGCGCAGTTGCGCGGGCTCGCCGCCGATGCCCGGCTCGACCTTGCCGCGGCGCTCGACCAATTCGAGAACCGCATCGGCCTGATGACCGCGCACGGCATCGAGGTTGGCGCCATCCGCTTCGCCACCGCGTTCGGGCGCGGGCTCGACTATTACACCGGCTTCGAGTTCGAGATCGCCGCCGCCGGCAACGGCGCCGAGCCGCTGGTGGCCGGCGGCCGCTATGACGGCCTGATGACCCGGCTCGGCGCGCGCGAACCGATCGCCGCCGTCGGCTTCGCGGTCTGGATCGACGAACTCGCGAAAATGGGGAAAGCGCCATGACCGCGCCGTTCGTTCTCGCGGTTCCCTCCAAGGGACGCTTGCAGGAAAACGCCGACGCGTTCTTCGCTCGCGCCGGCCTCGCGCTCGCCAAGTCGGGCGGCGCGCGCGACTATCGCGGCACCATCTGCGGCCTTGAAAATGTCGAGGTCGCCTATCTTTCGGCCGCCGAGATCGCCGCCAACCTCGCGCGCGGCACCATCCACATGGGCATTACCGGCGAGGACCTGGTGCGCGAAACCATCGCCGACGCCGACCGCCGCGTCGCGCTGATCGAGGGCCTCGGCTTCGGCCAGGCCAACGTCGTCGTCGCCGTGCCGCAGGCCTGGATCGACGTGCGCGCCATGGCCGACATCGACGACGTGGCGAGCGCCTTCCGCGCCCGCAACAACCGGCGCATGCGCGTCGCCACCAAATACATCAACCTGACGCGGATGTTCTTCGCCAGGCACGGCATCGTCGACTACCGCATCGTCGAGAGCGCCGGCGCCACCGAAGGCGCGCCGGCCGCCGGCACCGCCGAGTTGATCGTCGACATCACCACGACGGGGGCGACGCTCGCCGCCAACGGCCTCAAGGTGGTCGACGACGGCGTCATGCTGCGCTCGCAGGCGAACCTCGTGGCCGCGCGCGAGGCCGACTGGTCGGAGGGCGCGCGCGAGACCGCCCGCGTCATCCTCGACCACATCGCCGCCCGCGCCCGCGCCACCGCGTTCCGCGAGGTGCGCACCCGCTTTCCCGGCTGCGACGCCGCGCTCCTGGGCGAGGCGCGCGAACGCTTCGGCGTGGTGGCGCCGTTCGGCGGCCCGACGTCCTCGGGCATGCTGACGCTGCACTGCCCGCCGGGCCAGCTGTACGCGCTGGCGAGCTTCCTGCGCGGGCACGGCGCCGAGGCGGTTTCCGTCGCCGCGCTCGATTACGTGTTCGCGCGCGCCAATCCGCTGTTCGCCAAGCTCGAGGCCTTCCTGCGGCAGTGACCACCGCCCCCGCGGGTCGCCGGGGTGGCGACAGCGGCCGTCGAACCACATATGATTGCAATGGCCAATCACGATCCGGGACGCGTGAAATGAATCTGGGCGCCGATCTGTCGCCATTGTCCGCCGACCTCCGGCCGGCCAGCCGGCAGGGCCTGTCGGTCGTCGTGCCGGTCTTCAACGAGGCCGGCGGCCTCGCCCGCCTGCACGAGCGCATCAGCACGGTGGCGCGCCGGCTCAAGGCCGAGCGCGGCCTTGTTTGCGAGGTCGTCTATGTCGACGACGGCAGCCGCGACGACACGCTCAAGATCGCTGGCCAGCTGCCCGCCGCCGACCTCGACATCCAGATCGTGTCGCTGTCGCGCAATTTCGGCAAGGAGGCGGCCCTGATCGCCGGCCTCGATCACGCCCGCCTCGGCGCCGTGATGTTCATGGACGGCGATGGCCAGCATTCGCCCGACCTGATCGACACGCTGGTCCATCACTGGATCGACGGCGGCTACGACGTCGTCTACACCGCCAAGGCGCATCGCAAGCACGAATCGGCCTTGCGCCGCTTCGCCGTGCGCAGCTTCTATTCGCTGATCAACTGGGGCGCGCGGCAGAAGATCCCCGAGGACGCCGGCGATTTCCGCCTGCTGTCGCCGCGCGCGGCGGCAGCGCTGCGCCAGCTGCCCGAGCGCAACCGCTTCTTCAAGGGCCTGGCGAGCTGGATCGGATTCCGCCAGATGCGGGTGGACTACGAGCCGGAGCCGCGCGCGCACGGCAACACCACGTTCTCGCTCGGCGGGCTGATCGGGCTGTCGATCGAAGGGCTGACGTCGTTCTCGGTGGCGCCGCTGCGGCTCGCGAGCTGGCTCGGCCTGATGTTCGCGCTTGTCGCGCTGCTCTACGGCGTGTGGATCCTGTGGGAGACCTGGATCTATGGCCGCTCGGTGCCCGGCTATCCATCGATCATGGTCGGCCTGATGGTGGTCGGCGGCATCCAGCTCATGATCATCGGCATCGTCGGCGAATACATCGGCAAGATCCTGTCCGAGATCAAGGCGCGGCCGATCTACTTCATCGCCGAGCATAGCGTGAGGACTTCGGCCGACCACAGCAAGACCGCGCCTGACTCCAGGCCCGACGCAAAGCCCGATTCCACCCGCTCCGCCGCCGAATGACCGCGACCGCTCCGCCCCGGCGCCTGTGGCTGTGCGCCGACGACTACGGGCTGAGCCCCGGCGTCAACCGCGCCATCCGCGACCTGATCGGGCGCGGCCGCCTCAACGCCACCTCCATCATGGTGCTGGCGCCAGCCTGCGACCGCGCCGAGATCGGCGCGCTGCAGCACGTTGCGGCGGCGAGCGAACGCTGCGCGATCGGACTGCATGTGACGCTGACCGCCCCGTTTCGTCCGCTGACGCTGCACATGCGGCCGCTGACGGACGATGCCCTGCCGTCGCTGGGGCGGCTGCTGCGGCTTTCGCTGCTGCGCCGGCTCGACGCCGAAATCGTGCGCGCCGAAATTGCCGCTCAGATCGCGCGCTTTGTCGAACTGCTCGGCCGCGTCCCGGATTTTGTCGACGGCCATCAGCATGTGCAGCTGTTTCCGCAGATCCGCGACGGCTTCATCGCTGCGGTACGCGAGGCGGCGCCGCGCGCCTGGGTGCGTCAGGGCGGCAGCACCAGGCCGTGGCCCGAGCTGCTCGGCGATCCCAAGGCGCTGCTGCTCGACCTGCTGAGTCGCGGTTTCCGCCGTCGCGCCGCGCGCGCCGGCCTTGCCACCAACAGCGCGTTCGCCGGCGCCTATGATTTCTCGATCGGCACCGACTTCGCCGCGCGCGCCGCCGGCTTCCTGGCGGCGCTGCCGGACGGCGGGCTGATGATGTGCCACCCCGGTTTCGTCGACGACACGCTGATCGGCCTCGATCCGGTGACGACAGCGCGCGAGCACGAATATGCCTATTTCGCCGGCGACGACTTCCCCCGCCTGCTGGCGGCGCAAAATGTGACCCTGATTTGACCGGCGGCGGCCGATGCCGCGTTGCGAATTTTTGCCGCACCGGCTTTGCGCCGCCGCGTCCGCGCCTACATGGGGGAAAGCCGGGCCAGACCCCGCCAGGAGGAAGCCGATGACCCCGCAGGAACGTCAGTTGATCGACGAGCTGTTCGACCGCCTTGCCGGCCTCGACCGCGCGCCACGCGATGCCGAGGCCGAGCGCGCCATCGCGCGCGGACTGGAGCGCGCGCCCAACGCCCCCTATGCGCTGGTGCAGACCGTGCTGGTGCAGGACGAGGCGTTGCGCCGCGCCAATGCGCGCATCGAGGAACTCGAAGCCAGCGCTGCGGCGCCTTCAGGCGGCTTTCTCGATTCGATGCGCGAGACGCTGCTCGGCAAGAGCCGCGGCTCGGTGCCGAGCGTTGGCTCGGAACAGCCCGCGCGGCCGGTGTGGAACTCCGGCCAGGCCGCCGCCGCGGCGCAAGGCCAGCAGGCGCAAGGCCAGCCGATGCCTGCCGGCGGCATGACCGGAGGCGGTGGCGGATCGTTCCTCGGCACCGCGGCCGCCGCGGCGGCCGGCGTGATCGGCGGCTCGCTGCTGCTGGGCGGCATCCGCTCGATGATGGGCGGCTCGCAGGCATTCGGCGCATCCGACGCGCTCGCGCGCGGCGGCGGGGAATCGTCATCGAAACCATGGGGCGCGACGGAAGGCGCGCGTGGCGATCTCGCCCGCGAGGCCGGGCTCGACGACATCGGCTCGTCGACCAAACGCGACACCCAGCCGGCGTCCAACCGCAACGAAGATACCGCGGATGAATCCGGCTATGACGATTCCGGGGACGACGATTTCGGCGAAGATGATCTCGGCGGCGACGACTTCGGCGACGACAGCATCTGACGCTGCAAAAGCGAAGAGGCCGCCCCGAGGCGGCCTCCTGCCGTTCCGTGGTGTCCTGTTTGGGTTTCAGATGACGACCACGCGAGCTCCCACGCTGACCCGTCCGTAAAGATCGATGACGTCCTCGTTGCGCATGCGGATGCAGCCGGACGACACCGCGTGTCCGATGGTCCATGGCTCGTTCGAGCCGTGGATGCGGTAAAGCGAGGAGCCGAGATACATGGCGCGCGCGCCGAGCGGATTGTTCGGCCCGCCTTCCATGTGGCGCGGCAGGTCGGGACGGCGCCTGAGCATCTCCGGCGGCGGCGTCCAGTCCGGCCATTCGCGCTTCTGGGAAATATGTTTCACGCCGGCCCAGGCGAAGCCGGGGCGACCGACGCCGATGCCATAGCGGATCGCCCGCCCGTTGCCCTGCACCAGGAACAGGAAGCGGCGCGGCGTGTCGATGATGATGGTGCCGGGCTTTTCCGCGCCGCTGTAATCGATCACCTGCCTGTCGTAGCGCGGATCGAGCGCCGGCCGCGACGGCTCGCTGCCGTCGTCGGGAACGCGCATCGCCTGCTCGGGCGGCAGCGCGCGGATGTAGGGCGCGCTCGTCGCCGGCTCGGCGGAGTAGCGCGGCGCCATGGCCGGCGCGGCGCCGCCACCGAAGATGAATTCGATGAAGCCGCCGCCCATGTTTCCACCCACGTCCCCGCCCATGCCGGGACGTTCGTTATAGGCGACGCGGACCGGCGCGCCGGCCTCCGCCGCCTGCGGCTCGCCGGATAGTCGCTCGGCGGGATCGAGGCCGAGCGGATTGCTGGATGCGGCGCAAGGAATGATGAGGCACGCGCCCGCGATGAGCGCCGAGGCAAATTGCTTGGTCATCGACGTACTCTTGTATGTTTCGCCGGTCCGGCGGCGCACAACCCACGCATCGCCTGACCAAGAGTAAATCCGGCAAAGGCCAATGGTTTGGTAAACGGCAAGGCGTTGCGCGTTCATCGCGCCGCGCGAAGGCCCGCTTTGTTGCGCTTAGCGTTTATTTTCGATAAACGGACACCGCATGGTTAATCGCCGGTCACCATCATCGCCGTCGGCCACGCGCAATTTTTTCTCGCGTGAACCTCACGTTAAAACACGCTGACATAAAACCCGTGAGTTTCGAGGTGGGGGAAATCATGGCCATTCAACGCAAGCGATTTCGTATCGAGGAAATTCATGGCGCGATGCCGGAACTGCCGGATGTCATCGCCGATGCCGCCCCCGCTCCGCATCATCATGCCATCATGGCCGAGCTGCGCGCCATCCGCGAGCAGATGGCGCGCCCCGCGAACGCGGACATTCCGGTCCAGTCCTCCGACAAGGCACCGACCGACGTGCTGGCCATGCTCGATTCCTACCGCGCGCAGATCGAGCAGTGCGAGAAGCTCAAGGTCGAACTCGACCTCATCCACGAGGCCATCGCACGCACCAAGCAGGAAATCGCCGCGCTGCACGGCAAGAGCTTCGACGGCAGGGAAATGGCCAAGGTCACCGGCGAACTCGGCGCCGTGGTCGGCGGCACCGAGCAGGCCACGCAGCAAATCCTCGAAGCCGCCGAGGAAATCGATCAGGCCGCCAGCGCCCTCGCCAAGACGAATTCGGCCGACCAGCAGGCGCGGCTGAGCCAGGACATCCAGGAGCGGGTGATCTCGATCTTCGAGGCCTGCAACTTCCAGGACCTCACCGGACAGCGCATCAACAAGGTGATGACGACGATGAAGTTCATCGAGCATCACATCAACGTCATGATGGAAATCTGGGGCGGCGTCGACGCCATCAAGGTTCACGCCCCGGCGGTGCTCGACGAGCGCGAGGGCGATGCCCGCCTGCTCAACGGCCCGAAGGGGCACGACGACGAAGGCCACGCCTCGCAGGACGACATCGACGCGCTGTTCAATTGAGCCGGCGGCGAAAGATTATCCCCGCCGCAGCATCACAAAGCATGCCAGAGCCACCAGCGCGCAAGCCGCGGCGAACGCCAGCGCGGCGCCGTCGGAGGCATGCTCGATCACCAGCGCCATGACCAGCGGCGCGCCGGCCTGCATCGTCAGGAACGGCGTCGCGATGCGGCCCATCATCCGCCCGTAGCCCTGCGAGCCGAACAGCTGCAGCGGCAGCACGCCACGCATGATGGTGATGAGCCCGTTGACCGCGCCGAACACCGCCATGAACGCCGCCGCCATCGGCGCCGAAGTGCCGACGACCTGCAGTGCCGCGAACCCGACGACCAGCAGGGCGAGCGCCGCGCGCGTCAGCCGCAGCGGATGGGTCTGGCCGCCGAACATGAATTCGATCAGCCGCGCCGTCACCTGCGCCGGGCCGAACAGCGCTCCGACCATGACCGCCGTCGCGGCATCGAGGCCGTGGCGCTGGAACAGCGCCAGAAGATGCGCCGACAACGCCGAAGGGATGAAGGCGTAGCAGGCAAAGCCTGCGGCAACGAGCGCGAACGGCAGGCCGCGCGGCGGCAGGGCCGCCGTGGCGTCGGGAATGGCGGCGACCGGATGTGCCGCGGCGCGGCCGCGCGGCAGCAGGAACGCGTGCAACGGGGCGGCGACCAGCATGAACAGTCCGGCATAGACAAGGTAGGTGCCGCGCCAGCCCTGCGCCGTCAGCAGCAGGTGCGTGACCGGCCAGCTCACCGTCGAGGCGAAGCCGCCGATCAGCGTCAGCGCGGTGATCGGCTGACGCGACGCGGGGCCGAACAGGCGCGCCAGCGTGGCGAAGGCGGGATCATACAGCGCGCAGGCGATGGCGAGCCCAAGCACCGCCCAGGCGGCGAAATAGGCCAGCGGATCAGCCAGCGTCACCAGCAGCACGAGCCCGCAGGCCGCGATCAGCGAGCCGAACGTCATCACCACATGGCCGCCGAAGCGGTCGACCGACCTGCCGGCATAAGGCGACGACAGGCCCGCCACCATGAGCGCCAGGGAGAAGCCGGCCATCGTGAACGACAGCGACCAGCCGCGATCGGCGGCGATCAGCGGCACCGTCAGCACCGGCGTGTAGAAGATCGCGCCCCACGAGATGATCTGGGTGACGCCGAGCACGGGCACCGCCCGCCACGGCCCGGTCGTGAAGTCACGCAGCGTGGGCATCGGCCATGCCCTTATGCGGCGACCGCATCGTCGCGCCCTTGCGTGAGCACCAACCCGCCCCTCACAGCGCCTTGACCATGATGTCGGCCACCGGCGGACATAGCAGCGCGAATTGCCGCGAGCCGCGGATCGCGTCCGGCACATCGAGATCAACCTGATAGCCGAGGCGCTCGAAATAGCGCCGCGCCGAAGTGGTCAGCAGCCACATCTGCGAGCAGTTGTGGGCGCGCGCCTCGTTCTCGAGGCTGGCGACGATGGCGTCGCCGAACCCGTGCTGGCGCACCACAGGCAGAACCACCACCGAACGCAACAGCGCCAGATCATCGTGGACCTCGAGACCGCCGAAGCCGGCGGGCGTGTCGTCGGTCGCGCTGAAGCGCCAGAACAGCGGCCCCTTCTCGCGCACATCGTCGGCGGGAAGCCCGGCTCCGGCCAGCGCGGCGGCAAGACCGTCGCGCTCCCATGTGGCCAGCGGCGTTGCGATGAGTAGCGGCAGGCTGTTCGGCATTACAAAATCTCTTCCACGCGTTCGACCGGGCGACACAGCCGCGTGCCCTTGGCGGTGCGCACCACGGGACGCTCGATCAGCACCGGGTGCGCGGCCATGGCGGCGACAAGCTCGGCCTCGCTCCATTTCGGATCGGCCAGTCCCAGCGCCTCATACGTCTCGCCTTTCCGGCGCATGAGGTCGCGCGCCGAAAGCCCGGCCTCGGCCAGCACGGTCCGGATCGCCGCGGCGTCCGGCGGCGTCTTGAGATAGTCGACGATCTCGGGCGCGATGCCGCGCTGGCGCAGCAAGTCTAGCACCTTGCGCGAGGTCGAGCAGTTGGGATTATGCCAGATCGTCGCCTTCACTCGGATGCCGCCCTTCGTCCGTTCGGCCGCCGATATCGCTGCCTGCGGAAATCAGGCCCGCGGCGCGCAGCGCACATAGACGCCGGTACCGTAACGCGTGGCGGCGTCCTTGTCGACGAAGCGCATGATGATGACGCGGCCGTCGAACGACACGATCTCGCGGTCCTTCTCGCCGCCGGGCGGGCCGGACGGGCCGATGTAGTTCTTGCCGCCGCGGCTGCCCTTGAGCCGCAGTTCCTGCGGCTGGGCTTCGTCGGCCAGATGCATGATGACGCCGCCCGACGTTCCGGGATTGATGACGTAGGGCTGCCGGCACTGGTTCTTGGCCGCCGCCTCGGTGCGGGCGCGGTCGTCCGGCTTGTGGTACGCGGCATAGCCCCAGCGGCCGACGATTTCGTCGGCGCGGATCGAGGCCGGCAGTTCCGGTTCCGGCGGCGGCTCGGCCGGCAGCGGCGGCGCGCTCGGGCCGAAGCTCGGCAAGCTGAACGTCTCGCATCCCGCCAGCACGACGGCGAGCGCCAGCGGCACCGCCCATCCCAGCACGCGCCTCGCCCGACCAGCCTGCGTCATTGGACCTCCTCGACCCCGCGATTCAATGGACGCGCCAGCCCGGCAGGCGCAATCCTCAACCCATCGCATCGTTGCCCGATGTTGTGGCCTTGCGATGGTTTCCAAACCGTTTCAATGCCTATTTTCATGCCGGATTTGCGGCTTGCTTGACAGAAACGCCGCTTGCCCATATGTCCCGGGACGATTTCCTAGCACTCCCATCGATCGATTGCTAATGACGGATCGCCCCGGGGCTCGCGGGCGCCGCCGAAGTCTCCAAAATCCCCGAACCCGCATCCAGAGAGGATCCCATGGCCAAGACCAAATTCCGCCCGCTGCACGATCGCGTCGTCGTCAAGCGCATCGACGCCGAGGCCAAGACCGCCGGCGGCATCATCATCCCCGACACCGTCAAGGAAAAGCCCCAGCAGGGTCAGATCGTGGGCGTCGGCCCCGGCGGCCGCGACGAGGCCGGCAAGCTGATCCCGATCGACCTCAAGGTCGGCGACAAGGTGCTGTTCGGCAAGTGGTCGGGCACCGAGGTCAAGATCGACGGCGAGGATCTCCTCATCATGAAGGAGTCCGACATCATGGGCGTCCTCGCCTGACAGGCGACAAAATCAACCACCCGGCGTTCCCCTTCGCCCCGCGAAGCCAGCGGCCAGCGGGCCCAGGCAACCGGCAGGGGCGCCGATCCTACCCCCATTCCAGGAGAAGAGTTCCATGGCAGCCAAGGACGTGAAGTTTTCCGGTGACGCGCGCGATCGCATGCTGCGCGGCGTCGACATCCTCGCCAACGCAGTCAAGGTCACGCTCGGTCCCAAGGGCCGCAATGTGGTGATCGAGAAGAGCTTCGGCGCCCCGCGCATCACCAAGGACGGCGTCACCGTCGCCAAGGAGATCGAGCTCGAGGACAAGTTCGAGAACATGGGCGCGCAGATGGTGCGCGAGGTCGCCTCCAAGACCAATGACCTCGCCGGCGACGGCACCACCACCGCCACCGTGCTGGCTCAGGCCATCGTGCGCGAGGGCGCCAAGTCGGTGGCCGCCGGCATGAACCCGATGGACCTCAAGCGCGGCATCGACCTCGCCGTCGCCGCCGTGACGCGCGACATCGAGAAGCGCGCCAAGCCGGTGGCCTCGACCGCCGAGATCGCCCAGGTCGGCACCATTTCGTCGAACGGCGACACCGCCATCGGCAAGATGATCGCCCAGGCGATGCAGAAGGTCGGCAACGAAGGCGTCATCACCGTCGAGGAAGCCAAGTCGCTCGACACCGAGGTCGAGATCGTCGAGGGCATGCAGTTCGACCGCGGCTATCTCTCGCCCTACTTCATCACCAACGCCGAGAAGATGACCGCCGAGCTCGAGGACGCCTATGTGCTGCTGCACGAGAAGAAGCTGTCCGGCCTGCAGGCCATGCTGCCGGTGCTCGAGGCGGTGGTGCAGTCGGGCCGTCCGCTGCTGATCATCGCCGAGGACGTCGAGGGCGAAGCGCTCGCGACCCTGGTGGTGAACCGCCTGCGCGGCGGCCTCAAGGTCGCGGCGGTCAAGGCGCCGGGCTTCGGCGACCGCCGCAAGGCCATGCTGGAGGACATCGCCGTCCTGACCGGCGGCCAGCTCATCTCCGAGGACCTCGGCATCAAGCTCGAGAACGTCACCGTGCAGATGCTCGGCCGCACCAAGAAGGTGGTGATCGAGAAGGAAAAGACCACCATCGTCAACGGCGCCGGCAAGAAGGCGGCGATCGAGGCGCGCGTCAACCAGATCAAGGCGCAGATCGACGAGACTTCCTCGGACTACGACCGCGAGAAGCTGCAGGAGCGCCTCGCCAAGCTCGCCGGCGGCGTCGCGGTGATCCGCGTCGGCGGCGCCACCGAGATCGAGGTCAAGGAGAAGAAGGACCGCGTTGACGACGCGCTCAACGCCACCCGCGCCGCGGTGCAGGAAGGCATCGTGCCCGGCGGCGGCGTCGCGCTCCTGCGCGCCAAGAAGGCGGTCGGCCGCATCAACAACGACAATGCCGACGTGCAGGCCGGCATCAACATCGTGCTCAAGGCGCTGGAAGCCCCGATCCGCCAGATCGCGGAAAACGCCGGCGTCGAAGGTTCGATCGTGGTCGGCAAGATCCTCGAATCAAAGTCGGAGACGTTCGGCTTCGACGCGCAGAACGAGGAGTATGTCGACGTCGTCGCGAAGGGCATCATCGATCCGGCCAAGGTCGTGCGCACCGCGCTGCAGGATGCAGCCTCGGTCGCCGGCCTGCTCGTGACCACCGAGGCGATGGTCGCCGAGCTGCCGAAGGAGCCGGCCCCCGCGATGCCGCCCGGCGGCATGGGTGGGATGGGCGGCATGGGCGGAATGGGTTTCTAACGCCAGTCAGAACCCACCCTGACGCCAAAGTCCATTCCAGCACTTCACGTTAGAAAAGGCGGCCTTCGCGGGCCGCCTTTTTCATTCGCGCCGGTAGAGGCTCGTCCTAGTTGGTGTTGACGCGGAACCGCAGCGAGGCGGCGCCGCTCAGGGTCAGGATGTCGCCCTGCCGCTTCCAGCCGGTCGCCGCGGTGAGCGCGCCGATGAGCGCCTCGTCGGCGGCCGCGCGGCCCGCCGGGCAGCCGGGATCCTGTAGCGGACCGGGAATGAAGATGACGGTGTCGTTGGCGACCGAGAATTGCGCCTGCATCGTCTTGCACCACAACCCGATGCGGGATTCGCCGTTGGGTCCGATCTCGAGCGTCGGCAGCCGTTTGGAGCCCTGCATCGGGCGGGCATCAAGCGTGAGCTCGGTGTTGAAGGGAAACTCCGTGTCCGCGGCCAGCACCGGCCCGCACGCGACCACCGCGACGAGCGCCAGCCCGCCAAGTCCTGTTCCAAGCCCTGTCACAAATCCTGTCACCAGCCGCATTCCGTAGCTTTCCTGTCCTGAAGAAATGATCGCAAAGAACCCCCGCGGGAGGCCAAAGCGAAGCCCCCGCAAGCTGCCTTGCGGGGGCTTCTCCTGTCAAACAGCCGATTGCGGCTATTTCAGCACCATGGCCGAGAACGGCGCCACATAGGCCTGCAGCATCACCAGCACGCCGACCAGGCAGGCCAGCGCGATCGAATGCCAGAACACGAACCGCAGGATCGAGCCCTCGTGCCCGAACCAGTTGGTCGCAGTCGAGGCCACGACGATCGACTGCGCGTCGATCATCTTGCCCATCACGCCGCCGGACGAGTTCGCCGCGCTCATCAGGATCGGCGACAGCCCGAGCTGCTCCGAGGTGATCTTCTGCAGGTTGCCGAACAGCACGTTCGATGCGGTGTCGGAGCCCGTCAGCGCCACGCCCAGCCATCCCAGCAAGGTTCCGAAGAACGGATAGAACACGCCGGTGACCGCGAAAGCGAGGCCGAGCGTGGCGTCGATCCCCGACAGCCGCGTCAGCGTGCCGATCGCCAGCATCGCCGAGATGGTGATCAGCGAGTACAGGCACACCCTGATGGTCCGGCCATAGGCCATCACCAGCCGCAGCGGCGAGAACCCCATCGCCAGTCCCGAGATGATCGCCGCGATCAGCATGCCGGTGCCGGTGTAGGACAGCCACGTGAAGCTGAACACCGCGCCTTCGGGCGTCGGCCTGACCGCCACCGGCGGCACCTTGTTGATCAGGTTGTGCAGTTCGGGAACCGGATAGTTCCAGGTCGCGAACGGATTGACCATCGCCTTGAACCAGCCCGTGCCCCAGATCAGCAGCACGGCGCAGACGATGATCCAGGGCATCAGCGAGGCCCACATCTGCGCGCGCGTCGGCGCGAATTCGGACTTGACGGCCGGCGGCTTCATCGTCGCCGCGGAATCGTCCTTGCCGCGCAGCGCCGGCGAGGTCCACAGCACCTTGGGCTGCCAGACCCGCAGGAAGCCGATCAGGCAGGCCATCGAGATCAGCGACGCGCCGATGTCGACGATCCACGGGTTGATATAGTTCGAGATCAGGAACTGCGGGATCGCGAAGGAGACGCCGGTGATCAGGATGGCCGGCCAGATCGCCATCATGCCGCGCCAGCCGGCGAACACCCAGATCAGCCAGAACGGCACGATCAGCGAGAAGAACGGCAACTGCCGTCCGACCATGGCGCCCAGGATGTAGGGATCGAGGCCGGTGACGCTGGCAAGGCCGGCGATCGGCGTGCCCAGCGCACCATAGGCGACCGGCGCGGTGTTGGCGATCAGCGACAGGCCGGAGGCCGCCAGCGGCGAGAAGCCAAGGCCGATCAGGATCGCTCCGGTGACCGCGACCGGCGTTCCGAAACCGGAGGCGCCTTCAAAGAACGCGCCGAACGAGAACGCGATCAGCAACAGCTGCAGGCGGCGGTCCTTGGTCACGCCGCCGATGGTTTTCTGCAAGGTCTCGAACGCCCCCTTCTCCACGGTCAGCCGATAGAGGAAGATGACATTGAGCACGATCCAGCCGATCGGAAAGAAGCCGATCACGGCGCCCAGCACGGTCGCGCGCAGCGACATGTTGGCCGGCATCGTGAAGATGAAGATGGCGATGAGGTTGGCGACGATCAGCGCGATCAGGGCGGCGATGTGCGCCTTGACCTTGTTCGAGGCGATCAGGACCAGCAGGGTAACGACGGGAAGCGCGGCTGCGATCGTCGACAGCGGAGCGTTTGCAAGCGGGTTGTAGACCTGATTCCACATGTGGCAGTTCCTCCCAGCCCTATGGTGCAATGCAAAGAATGGAGCGATGGACTACGCGGCAATGTGGATATTTGGTTTGCTTGCATCACCGCATGTCAAGGGATTCCCCAAAAATTGGATGGGAAAACCCGATCAACATCGCGGCATGACACGGCATGACGCCAGACCAGCCATGCCGGCCCCCTGTGCGGAACGAAGAGATGCGGACAAAGAAAAAGGGCGGCGGATCGCTTCGGATCCGCCGCCCTTCGAGGCCAAGGCCTCAAGGAGGAACGTTACTTGAGGGCCGCCAGCGTGGAGTCGACCGAGAGCTTGGCGATGAACGCGTCGCCGCACCATTTCGAACCGACGCCCGACGGATTGATCGCCGAGAACGAGCCGTTGAAGGTGGCCTGGAAGTCGCTGGTGAAGGCGTTGCAGTTGGCCTGCGACAGGTCGGTTCCCGAGTAGCGCAGGTCGAGCGTGAACACCTTGTAGGTCAGGCCGGCACCGATGTTCCAGGTGTTGTAGTCGGCGAAGTTGATGTTGCCGTAGAACGCGTCGGACGTGCCGAGCCACTGGCGGCCGAACTCGCCCGACACATACCAGCCGATGCCGTTGGCCATAGCCGGGCCGGTGAACTTCGCGGTCACCGAGGCGTAGGTGCCATCGGCGCCGGTGTTGAGGAAGTTCGGCGAATAGTAGGCGTTGCCGCCGACGGTGAACATGTCGTTGAAGGTGTAGGAGGCCTTGGCGTAGACCTCGTAGAAGCTGACGTCGGCCTTCATGACGTTGCCATTGGGCAGCGCCGCGGACCCCAGCGGACACAACACCCCGCCGCCCTGCACCGTGTCGATGCACTGGCCGCCCGGATAGCCGTAGTACCAGAAGCCGAAATCGAGGGCGAACGCGCCGAGCGTCGGGCGGATGCCGAAGTAGCCGTCGATCTCCGCCGAGGCGCGGTTGGTGAAGGAGATGCTGGAGCCGGCGAGACCGGCATAGAGCTGCAGGTTCGGGTTGATGTTGTAGCGCGGCTCGAAATAGGCGTTCACCGACGGCTTGTGGTTGGACTGGGTGACGCCGCGGAAAACGTAGTCGTTGGTGATGCCGGCGCCAAACGCGATATCCCACGGCGACACCACCACCGGCGCGACCGCCTTGACCGGCATGTCGGCGGCAAGCGCCGAACCGGCGCCGAGCGCGATGAGCGCGGCGACCGAAAAAGCCATCTTCTGCATTGCAGTCCCCATTGTCGCAAATCCCATTTTTCTCAAGCCTGCCCCGTCGAACCCGGGCGCCGGAACCGACGCTGCCGGGTATCCCTTGCGATAGGTCTAATTCGCTGCGGCCGAGGGATTTTAACAAGGCGAAAGGGCGGGCAATTGCCGCCTTTTTAGGCGCCGCGTCGCGTGGAAATCAGATTGTTGAAAAGTGTTGCGCCCGGATCACAGACAACGATCCTGACATCCCCGCCACACGGGCGTGGGAAACGCGAATGGCCGCGACACCAGCGGCGTCGCGGCCATTCGACGAACTGCGGCAGAAAGAGAATCAGTTGTTGCCTTCGCCGGTGCCCCAGGACGAGGTCCACGGCGCGGGAGACGGCGTCGGTTCCGGAGCGGGGGCCGCCTTCTTGCGCGGCGCGCGGCGGACCTTCCGTTTGGCCGGCGCGGCCTTGGCGGCCTTCTTGGCTGCCTTCCGGCCTTTCTTGGCTGACTTCTTGGCCGCCTTCTTGGCTTTCTTGGCGGCTTTCCTGGGCGCCTTGCGCGCCATCTTCTTGGCCGACTTCCTGGCGCCCTTGCGCGCCGTCTTCTTCTTGGCGGTCTTGGACTTCTTGGCCGCCTTCATCGACATTTTCTTCTTGCTCGCTTTCTTGCTTGCCTTCTTGCTCTTCTTCGCTTTCTTCGCTTTAGCCATTATCGTTCTCCTGTTGTCTTGGAGCCGGATCACGCAATCCGGATGAAAATCCTGGATGAAACGCATTGGCGATCGATACCGCGTACCTCGCCGTTAAACCGCACATCGCCCGAAATAAGCCGGACGTCTTAAACCGGGAGCCACCCCGGCCATGGCGGAAGCGCTGCACGCGTGTCCGCACCTCCGGCATGACGACAAGCTCATCGTCAACTTCACGCCGGACAAGGCGCCGCGCCGTTTCTGGACAACCGCGACCGCACCCGATCACCCCCCGCGCATTTGCGTTCCAACGACGCACCTGCGCGGATGGCGACAACGCCACGGCCGCCGCTCCATATCCAACGCGGCGGAAGCACATGCTTGGAGATTCACGAACCCGGCGCTTGGCCCGACGCCCGGCGATCGAAGCCCGCCGGATCGTTGGCCCATCACGTCGATCGCTGTCATCGCAGAGGTCATCGGCTGCCGCCGGAGGAAAGTGCCGCCACTGGAAGGGCTCCCGCTGGGAGCGCCGCCGGTGGTGGCCCGCCTGTCGCCCAATCGATAAGCTGGATCGTGTGGACGACGGGAGTGGACGTGCCGCTGGCAATCTGAACCATGCAACCGATATTGCCCGTGGCGATCACATCCGGCTCGACCGATGCGATGTTGACGACCTTGCGTTCGCGGAGCCTCCTCGCGATGTCCGGCTGCAGGATGTTGTAAGTACCCGCGGAGCCGCAACACAAATGTGCTTCGGGTATATCTTTCACCACGAATCCAAACTTGAAAAGCAATTCTTTCGGTTGGCGCGTGATTTTCTGTCCGTGCTGAAGCGAACATGCGGCGTGATAGGCGACGGTGAGAGGTCGCGGCGGCGATGTCGCGGGCGGATCGAGCCGCGCCACGTATTCGGTGACGTCGCAGGCTAGCGCCGACACCCGGGCCGCCCGCTCGGCATAGACCGAATCGCCGCGCAGCTGGAATCCATAGTCCTTCACCATGGTGCCGCAGCCCGACGCGGTGATGAGGATGGCGTCGAGTTCCCCTTGATCCGCCGCATCAAGCCAGACGTCGATGTTGGCGCGCGCGTTGGCCAGCGCCTCGGATTCGCGGCCCATGTGATGGACCAGCGCGCCGCAGCACTGCTCATCCGCGGCCAGCACCACCTCGACGCCGTGGCGCGTCAGCAGCCGGATCGTCGCCTCGTTGATGTCGGGGGCGAGCACCTGCTGGACACAGCCCTGCATCAGCAGGACACGGCCGCGGCGCGGTCCCTGGGCCGCGATCACATGGCCCGCCGGCGTTCCTTTCGGCGGCAGCCGCCCCGGCGCCAGCGTCAGCACGGCGCGCAGGCGGTCGGCCAGGCTGGGCGAGGTCGCGCCCTGCCGCGAGGCCGGTAGCAGCGCGGCGAACGGACGCGCCAGCCGCGCCAGGGCAAAGCTCAGCCGCATCCACGCCGGACTGGGCAGCACCAGCGCCAGCACCGCGCGCAACAGCCGCTCGCTTGGCGGGCGGCGGTAGGTGGTCTCGATATGCAGCCGGGCATGATCGACCAGGTGCATGTAGTGCACCCCCGACGGACACGTCGTCATGCAGGCCAGGCAGGACAGGCAGCGGTCGATGTGCTTGACCACCTCGGCGGTCGCCGGGCGGTCGTTCTCCAGCATGTCCTTGATCAGGTAGATGCGGCCGCGCGGACTGTCGAGTTCGTCGCCCAGCAGCACATAGGTCGGACAGGTCGCGGTGCAGAAGCCGCAATGGACGCAGGCGCGCAGGATCTTCTCGGACGCGGCGATCGCCGGATCGGCCAGTTGCGAGGGCGTGAAATCGGTTTTCATGACGCCTCCGTCATGGCATGCAGGCGTCCGCGGTTGAACAGGTCATGCGGATCGAAGCCCACCTTGACGCGGCGGTTGAGCGCGGCAAGGCCGCTGGCGAGCGGCGGGAACACCGCGACGGACGCGCGCAAGGGGGCCGCGGCGCGGAACAGCATGGCGTGGCCGCCGGCGGCGCCGGCGCGCGCGTGCACCAGCGCCGCTCCCGCATCGGGCAACGGCGGCAGCGCCAGCCAGATCAGCCCGCCGCCGCAGTCATAGACCGCCTCACCGCCGCTCTCGCGGGCCAGTTCCTCGCCGAGCGCGCAGCCGCGGGCCGGCGGACAGACGATGCGCCACACCGGCCAGGCGCCCAGCGCGCCGCCCGCGGCGAACGGCACGACGTCGCGGATCGCCTGCCAGGCCGCCTTCGAGGGTTCGCCTTCGATCGCCTCGACGGCGCCGAAGCCGGCAAGCTCACGGCGCAATGCGGCGACGCGGTCGGCGACCGAGACGTCGATGCCTTCGACGCGGACCAGTGTCGTCGCGGCGCCGGCGGCAAGGCCGGCGCACGGACCGCGCAGGCCCGAGGCCGGCAGGTGCGCGGCGCCGGACACGTCGTGCGGCGAGCCGAGCGCCGCGGTCATGGCGCGGTTCGCCGTGGCGGCATCGAGGCCGCGCAGCATCAGCGTCGTCTCGGCCTCGGCCTTCGGCAGCACCTTGAGCGTCACCTCGGTCATGACCGCGAGCGTCCCCCACGACCCGGCCATCAGCTTGCACAGGTCGTAGCCGGTAACGTTCTTGACCACGCGGCCGCCGGCCTTGAAGGTTTCGCCGAAGCCGGACACCGCGGAAAAGCCGAGGAAATGATCGCGCGCGCCGCCGGCCTTGATGCGGCGCGGACCCGACAGCGCCGCCCCCAGCATGCCGCCGATGGTGCCGGCATCCTCGCCGCCGAGAAGCGGCCGCACGTCCATCGGCTCGAACGCCAGTTGCTGGCCGTGATCGGCGAGCAGCGTCACGACATCGGTCAGCGCGGCGCCGGCGGCCACCGTCAGCACCAACTCATGCGGCTCGTACAGCGTCACCGCAGCGAGCGCGGAAAGATCGAGCACGGCCGCGGCGTCAACCGGACGGCCAAGCACGCGCTTGCTGCCATGGCCGACGATCTCCAGCGGCCGTCCGGCCGCAAGCGCCGCGCGCACGGCATCCTCGACATCGCTGGCATCGCGTACCTTGAGAATGTCCAAGTCCATCATCCGTCATCAGAACCGCGGCAGGTCGGGAAAGGCAAGCTTGCCGCCATGGACATGCATGTAGCCGAGTTCGGCGCAACAATGCAGCGTCGGGAACACCTTGCCCGGATTGAGCAGCCCGCCGGAATCGAAGGCGCATTTGAGCCGCTGCTGCTGCTTGAGGTCGATCTCGGAGAACATCGTCGGCATCAAGTCGCGTTTCTCGATGCCGACGCCGTGCTCGCCGGTCAGCACCCCGCCGAGATCGACGCAGGCGCGCAGGATGTCGGCGCCGCAGGCCTCGGCGCGGTCCATCTCGCCGGGCACGTTGGCGTCGTAGAGGATGAGCGGGTGCAGATTGCCATCGCCGGCATGGAACACGTTGGCGACCTGCAGTCCGTATTTCACCGACAGTTCGCGGATGCGCGCCAGCGCCTCCGGCAGCTTGCCGCGCGGAATGGTGCCGTCCATGCACAGGTAATCCGGTGAGATGCGTCCGACCGCCGGGAACGCCGCCTTGCGCCCGGCCCAGAACAGGAGCCGCTCCTCCTCCGAATGCGAGACCTGCACCGTGGTGGCGCCGCAGCCGCGCGCGATCGCCTCGACCCGGCCGATCAGCGCGTCGACCTCGGCCACCGGGCCGTCCAACTCAACGAGCAGCAGCGCCTCGACGTCGAGCGGATAGCCGGCATGGACGAAGGCTTCGGCGGCGTGGATCGCCAGCCGGTCCATCATCTCCATGCCGCCGGGGATGATGCCGCCGCCGATCACCTCGGCGACGCACGCGCCGGCCGCCTCGACCGAGGCGAACCCCACCATCAGCGCGCGCGCCGTCGCCGGCTTCTGCAGGATGCGCACCGTGATCTCGGTGATGACGCCAAGCAGCCCCTCCGAGCCGTTGACGACGCCAAGCAGGTCGTAGCCGGGCTGCTCGCAGCCCTTGCCGCCGATGCGGACGATCTCGCCGTTCATCAGCACAATCTCGCAGCCGAGCACGTTGTTGCTGGTGACGCCGTATTTCAGGCAATGCACGCCGCCGGCGTTCTCCGCCACGTTGCCGCCGATGGTGCAGGCGATCTGCGACGACGGATCGGGCGCGTAATAGAAGCCGGCATGGGCGACCGCCTGGCTGATGGCCAGATTGGTGACGCCCGGCTCGGTCACCACGACGCGGTTGTCGAAGTCGATGTCGCGGATGCGCTTGAACTTGCCCAGGCCCAAGAGCACGCCGTCGCCGAGCGGCAGCGCGCCGCCGGAAAGCGAGGTGCCGGCGCCGCGCGGCACCACCTTGATGCCGTTGTCATGGCAATAGCGCAGCACCGCGGCGACCTGCGCGGTGGTCTCCGGAAGCACCACCACCAGTGGCGGCTGCCGGTAGGCGGTCAGACCGTCGGTCTCGTAGGGAACGAGTTCGCGGCTCTCGCAGATCACGCCCTCGCCCGGCACGATGGCGCGCAACGCCGTCACGATGTCGCCGCGGCGCGCCATCACCGCCTTGTCAAATTCAGGCATGAGGATCGACATCGCGGGGGGTGCTCCGGCTGCTTGAAACGGAGAAGCATCGGGGAAGCCGCCGGCCAGGTCAATTCACCATGGCGAAAACATCCGCTGAGATAGAGGCCACCCAAGGCTTTACAGCGCGTCACAGACCAAGCCAAAATTAGACGATTGACACCGGACCATGCCATGTTCATGTCCCTTCGGTGCGCATCCGCCGATCTCCTCGGCCGCGCCATTACCCCCCTCTACTGGAGAGCCAAAATGAAAACTTTTGTGGTTACTGCAATTGCCCTGGCGGCCTCGGCCGGCGCGGCATTCGCTCAGGACGTCGCCGCGGGCGAAACCTCGTTCAAGAAGTGCCTGGCCTGCCACGCCATCGGCGCGGGCGCCGCCAACAAGGTCGGCCCCGAGCTCAACGGCCTCGACGGCCGCAAGTCGGGCTCGGCTCCCGGCTATAACTATTCGGCCGCCAACAAGAATTCCGGCATCACCTGGGATAAGGCCAACTTCCTGGAATATATCAAGGACCCCAAGGCCAAGGTCCCCGGCACCAAGATGGTGTTCCCCGGCATCAAGAACGAGAAGGAAGCTAACGACCTGTGGGCCTACGTCGCCCAGTTCCAGGCCGACGGCAAAAAGAAGTAAGCCTTCGCCTTCCCGAGCCTTCCGCAGCCCGCGCTTTCAAAAGCCGCGGGCTGCGGTAACGCCTGCCCGGTCAGTTGCCAGATAGCACGGCCGCACACATCGGATGGCGGATTACTTGACTCAAGTAATGCAATGCAGCGTATAAATTGACTTGCCTCAACGCCGGTTGATCGGACCAGCGTATGATTTTCCAGAATTTTCCGCAGTAGGGCGTGCGATCCTTCAGGACAGCGGCCAGGCGACACGGTCGCATCCAGGATGGCGGCTTATTTGCGTCCGTCTTCATGAGAGGAAGTGCAACATGCTGAAAGACATTGCGGCCTTTATCCCCCTCGGCAATCCAAAATCCGTCGTCGATTACGCCGTCTCGATGGCCGAGACATTCAATGGCCATGTCGAGGGCATGGCCTTCGTCTACCAGCCGGTCATCACCTCGATGGCCTATGGCGCCATTCCAGCCGACGTCATCGCCTGGCAGCGCCAGGAAGGCGAGCGGCAGGCCAACGCGGCGTTCGACGAATTCACCCGCGCCGCCAAGAGCGCCGGCGTGTCGTTCGGCACCCAGTCGTTCCAGGCCGTTCCCGGCACCGCCGGAGACATCTTCGGCGAGGTGGCGCGGCGCTACGACCTCACCATCGTCGGCCAGCCCGATCCCGAAAAACCGAATTTCGACGACGTCGCCGTGGAAGGCGCCCTGTTCGGCTCCGGCCGGCCGACGATCGTGGTGCCCTATATCCACCGGGGACCGCTCAAGCTCGACCGCATCGCCGTGTGCTGGGACGGCAGCCGGGCCGCCGCGCGCGCCATCGGGGACGCCATGCCGCTGCTGAAGAAAGCCAAGGCGATCGACATCGTCATGGTGACCAAGGAACGCGCCAAGAGCGACGACGTGCCCGGCGCCGACCTCGCCACCCATCTCGCGCGCCACAACCTGCCGGTCGAGCTGCACCGCCTGAGCGCCGGCAACATGGACGTGTTCTACACCATCCTGTCCTACGTCGCCGACGCCGGCTCCGACTTCATCGTCATGGGCGGCTACGGCCATTCGCGGCTGCGCGAATTCGTGCTCGGCGGCGTGACCCGCGGCATCCTCAAGTCACTGACCCTGCCGGCGCTGATGTCGCACTGACCGCGGAACGAAAGCCATCACGTCCGCGGGACGACATCGCCCGCGGACGCGCCGGGCTGAGGCGAGGCGAACGCCGGCATGGTGATCTGCACCACCAGGCCACGGGCCCGGGCATCCATCACGCCGACGGCGCGCAGCGCGAACAGCGCCAGCGTCTGCACCGCGTCGCGGGTCTTGGCGGCGTCGCGCGCATCCTCGGGCGACAATGGCCCGATCAGCCCTTCATAGAGCGCGCCAAGCACGGCGGTCGCCGACAGGATCGCCTCCTGCGCCGGCAGATGGCCGCCGCGCATCGCCGCCTCGATGCGGAACGCGATTTCGGCGACCAGGTCGCGGCGGCTGGCGACGCGCGCGGCGCTGACATCGACATCGACCGGCTCGGCCATCACCGCCCAGGCGAGGCGCCGGTTGCTCATGATGCGCAGCGCGACGGTGGTCACCGCCACCGCCAGCGCCGACAGCGGCCCCGGCGCGGCATTGGCGGCGCGGCGGATGGCGGCCAGTTCGGTGCGCGTCACGTCGGCGATCAGCTCGGCGATCAGCTCGGCCTTGGCGGGGAAATAGCGATAGACCGTGCCGGCGGCGACGCGAGCGCGCCGCGCCACCGGCGCGATCTGCACCGCGTCCATGCCGCCCTCGGCGGCGGCGGTGCGCGCGGCGGCGAGGATGGCGTTGCGTCGCGCGGTCAAGCGGCGGATGACCTGATCGGTGCGGCGATACGCCATGGCTTCTCTCCTTGCAGCCAATCCGCGGCAGCGAAAGAAATGAAGAATAATTCACGCTTTATTGCAAGCAGCCCTTGTGGCGCGTCGCGGCAAGGCCGTAACGTTCCCGGCACAGTCCGGCCCGATACGTCCCCATGCTGATCGACGATCCGACCAATGCCGAGGTGCTGGCGTTTCTCGCCACTCCCGCCGCCCACGGCATGACCGGGGGCGACGCCGTCACCCGTATCGATACCCATGCCGCCGCCGTGTTCCTGGCAGGCTCGCGCGCGCTCAAGGTCAAGCGCGCGGTGCGCTTTCCATTTCTCGACTTCAGCACGCTGGCGCTGCGCAAGGCCGCCTGCGAGGCGGAGATCGAGGCCAACCGGGCTTTCGCGCCCGGCCTCTATCGCGGCGTCATCGCCATCACGCGGGAGGCCGGCGGCAGCCTCGCCATCGGCGGCCACGGAGCGGCGGTCGAATACGCCGTCAACATGGCGCGGTTCGACGAGACACGCACGCTCGACCGGCTGGCCGGGACCGGACCGCTCGATGACACATTGGCGGAAGCGCTCGGCCATGTCGTGGCTCACGGCCATGCCGCCACCCCGCCGGCCGACGGCGCGGCATGGATCGCCGCGCTCGAAAGCTATATCGCCGACAACGACGCCGCGTTGCGCGCCACGCCCGGCCTGTTCGCGCCGTCCGAAGTCGACAGCCTGACCGCCGCGTGCCGCGCCGCGCTTACCCGCGTGACGCCGCTGTTGCGGCGCCGCGCCGATGGCGGCCTCGTCCGGCGCGGCCATGGCGACCTGCATCTCGGCAACATCGCGCTGATCGACGGCCGCCCACTCCCCTTCGACGCGCTCGAATTCGATCCGCTGGTGGCGTCCGGCGATCTCCTTTACGACCTCGCCTTCCTGCTGATGGACCTATGTGAGCGCGGCCAGCCGCGCGCGGCCAGCCTCGTGTTCAACCGCTATCTCGCCGAGACAGGCCGCGATAGCGATCTCGACGCGCTGGCGGCGCTGCCGCTGTTCATGGCGCTGCGCGCCGCGATCCGCGCCAAGGTGACCATGGCGCGTCCCGCGTTTGCCGCCTCTCCCACGCTGCGCGACGATACGCGGAATTACTTCGCCTTTGCCCGCCGCGCGATCGCACCGCCGCGCCCACGCCTGGTTGCCATCGGCGGCCTGTCGGGCACCGGGAAATCGGCGCTGGCGCGCGCGTATGCAGGCCTGTTGCCGCCGCTGCCTGGCGCGGTGGTGATCCGCTCCGACGTCGAACGCAAGGCGCTGTTCGGGATTGCCGAAACCGGCCGCCTGCCGCCGGCGGCCTACGCCCCGGAGATGACGGCGCGGGTCTACGCCAGGGTCGCCACCAAGGCGCGCCGCGCCGTCATGGCCGGACACAGCGCGATCGCCGACGCGGTGTTCGCGCGGCCCGACGAGCGCGCCGCCATCGAGGCCGCGGCGCGAGAGGCCGGCGCGGCCTTTCTCGGCCTCGTGCTGGAAGCCGATCTCGCGACGCGGCTTGAGCGCGTCGGCGGCCGCGTTCATGATGCCTCCGACGCCGACGCCGCGGTCGCGCGGCAGCAGGAGAGTTACGATTTCGGCCCCTGCGGATGGACCCGCGTCAGCGCCGCCGGCACGCCGGACCAGACGCTGGCGAACGTGACCAGGGCCGTCGACCCAGTATGAAGACTTCAGCCGCTGACGCCGGCCGCGCGCGCCAGCGCCGCCACGAGCATGCCCGCCACCACCGCGACGAAATCGTTGCGCTGCCAGATCATCGCCAGCACCGCCGCGACGATGGCCAGGATGCCGACCGCGCCGCCATTGACCGCCACCGGCACCACCGAGGCGACGATCACCGAACCGGGCAGCGCGTCGATCATGCGCTGCACGCGCGGCGTGACCCGCACGAACCGCATGATCCAGAACCCACCGAGCCGCAACGCCACCGTCACCGCCACCATGACGGCGATCCCGGTCGCCATGTGCGCGGACATGAAGCTAGTCGGCGTCATCGATGAAGCCTCCGGCCACGCTGCCGGCAACCGCGCCGGCGACGATGAACCACCAGCCGGAAAACAGCCAGTTCACCGCGACCGCGACGCAGCCCGCCACCAGCCACGCCAGCGCGCGGCGATATCCACGCCACACCGTCACCAGCATCGCCGCGAAAAACGCCACCATGATCATGTCGATGCCGAAGGTTTTCGGATCGGACAGCGACGAGGCGAGGAAATAGCCGGGAATGACGGCAATGACCCACACCACGTAATTGAGCAGCGCCATGCCGTAATAGAACCCGGCGTCGTGACCGCCCTCGGCGCGGTAGCGCAGCGCCAGCAGCCAGCTGCCGTCGGTCATCAGCGCCAGCGACGGATAGGATTGCCACGGCGGGATGGCGCCGAGCCATGGCCGCAGCGAGGCGCCCATCAGCACGAAGCGCAGGTTGATCGTCATGGTCACCGCCGCGAGCGCCGCGATTTCGCCGAGCGTGAAATGGTCGGGCCACGTCTGCAGGGCGACGAACTGCGACAGCCCGGCATAGACGGTCGCCGTCATCACCAGCGACTCGCCGAAACTCAGGCCCTTCTGCGCGGCCACGGTGCCGAAGGCCAGGCTGAAGGCGACGATGCCGGGCAACAGCGGCGTCATGGCGCGCGCGCCGGCGCGCATGCCGTGCCAGGTCCAGTGCGATGCGGTGGTGGGCTCAGTCATTTCCGATGCGGGCGGGGCTTGCCGAAGCGAATTTCGTGTTCTCGACGGAAACGCATGCCGCGCGAAAACAAAAAGAGTCGCACCAAGCCTACGGCAGGCCCCGACGAAGGAAAGTCATTTCCCGCCGGCATCACGCATGGCCGCAGTCGTCGGAAAGCATGACTGGAACGGACCCGCAAAAAGCACCGACGCCCGCCGGAAGGGCGGGCGTCGATAGCGTCGGCAAAAGCCAAAGCTCAGGCCAGCGGCTGCGGCTCCATGCCGCCGGCATCGGGCCGCGGACGGCCTTTGCCGGCAGCGGGCACGACGGTAGCGCGCGGCGGCGCCGCCGGATCGATCGCCGATTCACGCAACGGCCGCTTGCCCAGCAACAAATCCTTGATCTCGTCGCCCGACAGCGTCTCGAACTCGAGCAGCCCGCGGGCCAGCAATTCCAGGTCGGTCAGCTTCTCGGTGAGAATGCGCCGCGCCTCGTGATAGCCCTCCTCGACGAAACGCCGCACTTCGGCGTCGATCTTGCGGCTGGTCTCCTCCGAGACGCTCTGCTGGCGCGCGACCTGATAACCGAGGAACACCTCGTCCTGGTTCTCGCCATAGGCCACGGTGCCGAGTGTATCCGACAGGCCCCAGCGCGTCACCATCATGCGCGCCAGCTTGGTGGCCTGCTCGATGTCGGACGCCGCGCCCGAAGTAACCTTCTCCTTGCCGAAGATCATCTCCTCGGCGACGCGGCCGCCCATCATGATGGCGAGCCGCGAGGTCATTTGCTCAAGGCTCATCGAATGCTTGTCGCGCTCGGGCAGCTGCATGACCATGCCGAGCGCGCGGCCGCGCGGAATGATGGTGGCCTTGTGCACCGGATCGGTGGCCACGACGTTGAGCGCGACGATGGCGTGGCCGCCCTCGTGGTAGGCGGTGAGCGCCTTCTCCTCCTCGGTCATGACCATGGACTTGCGCTCGGCGCCCATCATCACCTTGTCCTTGGCGTCCTCGAACTCGGCCTGCGTCACCATGCGCTTGTTGCGCCGCGCCGCCATCAACGCCGCCTCGTTGACGAGGTTCATCAGGTCGGCGCCGGAAAAGCCCGGCGTGCCGCGCGCGATGGTCTTGAGGTTGATGTCTGGCGCCAGCGGCACTTTGCGCACATGGACCTTCAGGATCTGCTCGCGGCCCATGACGTCGGGGTTGGGCACAATCACCTGGCGGTCGAAACGGCCGGGGCGCAGCAGCGCCGGATCGAGCACGTCGGGCCGGTTGGTGGCGGCGATCAGGATGATGCCCTCGTTGGCCTCGAAGCCGTCCATCTCGACCAGCAACTGGTTGAGCGTCTGCTCGCGCTCATCGTTGCCGCCGCCAAGACCGGCGCCGCGATGACGGCCGACCGCGTCGATTTCATCGATGAAGATGATGCACGGCGCGTTCTTCTTGGCCTGCTCGAACATGTCGCGCACGCGCGATGCGCCGACGCCGACGAACATCTCGACGAAGTCGGAGCCGGAAATGGTGAAGAACGGCACGTTGGCCTCGCCCGCGACCGCGCGCGCGATCAGCGTCTTGCCGGTGCCGGGCGGACCGACCAGCAGAACGCCGCGCGGAATGCGGCCGCCGAGGCGCTGGAACTTGCCGGGATCGCGCAGGAACTCGACGATCTCCTGCAGGTCCTGCTTGGCCTCGTCGACGCCCGCGACATCCTCGAAGGTGACGCGGCCGTGCGCCTCGGTCAGCATCTTGGCGCGCGACTTGCCGAAGCCCATGGCCTTGCCGCCGGCGCCCTGCATTTGCCGCGACAGGAAAATCCACACGCCGATGAGCGCCACGAACGGCAGCCACGACACCAGGAGCGAGACGAACCACGGCACGTTTTCCTGTTGCGGCTTGGCCGTGATCTGCACGCCCTTGCCGTACAGCTTCTGCACCAGGCCGGGGTCGTTGGGCGCGTAGGTCTGGAAGCTGCCGCCGCTGGTGAAGGTGCCGTGGATCTCCGGCCCCTGGATCACCACGTCGCGGACGCGGCCCTGGTCGACTTCGGTCAGAAGCTGGGAAAATGCGATGTCCTGCGCCGAACTGCGCTGACCCGGATTCTGGAACAGCGTGAACAGCGCCAGCAGCAGGAGAACGATAATGACCCAGAGGGCGAAATTGCGCAGGTTGGGATTCATCTAATGTCCTTCAGGGCAGCGCCAGCGCGGCCCGGGTCTCGGCTTTATCTTTAACGGGCCCGCGGATCGCGGTCCCTTGTTTGTCGCGTGGCCGCCCTTTCCGGCTTGGCGCGCTTGTCATCCGGGCATCAAGGGGGGCCCGCCGGTGTTCTCAATCTAGGTGGCCCTCCGGCATCTGCCAAGGGAAGCGCCGCGCCAAACAGGCCGGCGGCATGAGACCGATTGGCGCATTCTCAGGGCGGAAGTTGGGTTCTAGCCCCATTTGGTGGCGAAAACACGATGCCCGGAGCGGCTTGAGCGGCCAAGACGCCAAGATATTTTCTGGTTAAGGGATTTTTCTCCGTGCCGGCGCCGGTTCGACGGTCAGGTGGTCGGCGCCGAGCGAAACCACCGCCCCGGCAAGCGTGCGCTTGAGCCGCCCTACCCCCGGCGCGGCATCGAGCGCGGCCATCAGCCGCTCCAGCTTGGCCAGTTCCACCGGACCCTCATGACCGAGGCGATCGACGGCCCGGCCGACGAGCCGCAGCCGCACCTCCTGCGGCAGCCGCGCGAAACCGTCGCGCGCGATGCGCCAGCGCGACGGCGGCAGCCGCTGCACCAAACTGTCGAAGGCGGCGTCGGTGGCCGCCTCGAGCGCGGCGTCGGCGCGCGAAAGGCGAGAGGCGAGCCGCGTCAGCGTCCGCGCGTCGAGCCCTTCGGCCGCAAGCTGCGGCATCAAGGCCCGCCAGCGCACCCGCGCATAGCGCGGATCGCGGTTGGAACTGTCCTGCGCGCAGGCGATGCCGGCCTTTTCCAGCGTCGCCATGAGCCGCGCCTTGGACACTTCGATGAGCGGACGGCCCAGCATAAGCCCCTCGCGCGGGCTGTCCGCGGCCATCGCGGCGAGCCCGGCAAGGCCGCTGCCGCGCGCCATCCGCATCAACACGGTCTCGGCCTGATCGTCGCTTGTGTGAGCGGTGAGGACGTGGCTGGCGCCACTTGCGCGAGCGACCCTGGCGAGCAGGCGATAGCGCGCCGCGCGCGCCGCGGCCTGGATGCCGCTCGCCGGCTTGGGCCCGGTCCATTTCACGGTGCGGTGGCTGATGCCGAGCGCGGTGGCCTGGCGCTTCACCAGCCGCGCCTCGCAAGCGGCCTCGGCGCGCAGGCCGTGATCGACGGTGACGGCGACCAGCTTGGGACCCCGCTTAAGCCCCGCCCGCCAGCGCGCGGCGAGCCACATGAGCGCCATCGAATCCGGCCCGCCCGACACCGCGAGCACGAGGGCGGGACATTTCCGGTAGCGCGCGAACAGCGCCCGCGCCTCGGCCGCGCTCAGCGCCGCGTCAGCAGCCGAGGCGCTTCTGCTCACGCCCAACCCCCTGCTTCACGTTCGCCGAGGCACGCGGATATTTGCGCCCGACCTCGCCAAGCGTCGCGCAGGCGGCTTCCTTCTCCTTCAGCGCGGCGAGCGACTGCCCAAGCCGCAACAGCGAATCCGGCGCCTTGGGCGCCTGGGCGAATTTCGTCGTCACAGCGAGGAAGGATTCCGCCGCCTCGCGATATTGCCGGCGCTGGAACAGGCTTTCGCCGAGCCAGTACTGGGCGTCGGCGACCTGCGGATCGCCGGGATATTTCTGCAGGAAGCCGCGCAGCGTCTGCTCGGCGAGCGCGTAGTCGCGGCGCAGCACGTAGCCGTAGCCAAGGTCGAACTCGTCGCGCGGGCTCCCCGCCGGCGGCGCGGTGGCGAGCGCGGGCGTACCTTGCGGCGCCGGCTGGCCGGCCGGCGGCACGTTTTGCGGAGTGAGATGGGCCAGATCGAGCGGGTCGCCGGAGGCGCGGCCGCCGGGAGCGCCGACATCGGGCTCGGCGACAGGGCCTCCCGTGCCGAGCCCGCGCGGGGCGCCGGGAGCGCCCGGATGGCCGGCGGGATCGAACGCATCGGAGCGGCGGCCGGGCGCGGGCTGTGTCACAGGCGCGGGCTGCATCGCGGGCGCGGGCGCGACGGGCGCCGGAGCCGCAGCGGCCGGCGGCGATGCCGGATGCGGCGCGGCCGGCTGGCCCGGCCTTGCGGTGGCCTGGCCGCCCTGCTGCAGGCGGAACTCGATATCCTCCTGCAGCCGCTTGAGCTGCTGCTCAAGCTGCTGGTTGCGGAACTGCAGCTGCTCGATAGCCCCGGTCATGTGGCGCAGCTGGTTCTCCAGCCGCTCGACGCGCAGGATGGCCTCGCCATCGGCGTCTTGCGCCAGCGCCGGCATGGGCAGCGCCAGCACCGCAAGACACGCCCATACCCGCAACGAAAAGGAAGCTGTCATCGGCCGGCCCCGTGAGAGAGTGACAAACCGTGGGTGAAACTAGCACGATCCGCAACGCGGACAGCAGTTTTCGGTAAGGCATCAAACAAAACCGGCGCCTCGTGGGCGCCGGAAATATCAATGCGTGCCCGCCATTCGCGTCACGAACTGGCGTTGAGCACCGTCACCGCGCGGCGGTTCTGCGACCAGCACGAGATGTCGTTGCACACCGCGACCGGACGCTCCTTGCCATAGGCGATGGTGCGCATGCGGCTGGCGGCGATGCCGCGCGAGGCCAGATAGTCGCGCACCACCTGGGCGCGGCGGGCGGACAGCGCGATGTTGTATTCGCGGGTGCCGCGCTCGTCGGCGTGTCCTTCCACGGTGAAGGCATAGCGGTTGTAGGACTGCAACCACTGCGACTGCTTGTCGAGGGTCGCCACCGCCTGCGGCGTCAGTTCGGTGGAATCGGTCTCGAAGAACACGCGGTCGCCGACATTGACGACGAAATCCTGCTGGCTGCCCGGCGTTGCCGCGCTCGCCAAGGCGCCATTGGGGTCGGTCGCGGTGTTGCTGGCGCAAGCCGCCAGCGACAGCGCCACGGCGACGGCCGCGGCCAGCTTCAATCCCTGAAACAGACGCGATGTGGTGTTCATTCGGAGCCTCCGCGCTCACGTTTTTTCAGACATGAACCCGGTCTACAGGGCGATGGTTAAGCGAAGGTTCCGTCAACCTTAGCGAGACCTTGTTCAGGACGTTCAAATGCACCGAATTGGCGTAAAGCGATTGGAATGGTTAATGCGGTGTAAATGAGGCGCGGCCTGAAATCGGCCCCCGCACCTTCGCAAAAGCTGGCCGGTGCGGCTTTTGCGCCACGCGTTTTGCCGACAATATTCCTAAATCGGCGGCGACGTTACGACAGCAGCGGCGACCACGCCGGATCGGACGCGAAGCCCGGCGTCGGCACGCGCTGCTCGTTGCGCCCGGAAATATCGACCGTGAAGAGCGCCGGACCGGCATTGCCGCCGGGATCGCGGAAGAACATCAGCACGCGGCCGTTGGGCGCGAACGTCGGCCCCTCGTTGTGGAAGCCGGAGGTGAGGATGCGCTCGCCCGAGCCGTCCGGCTTCATGATGCCGATGGAGAACTGGCCGCCGCCCTGCTTGGTGAAGGCGATGTAATCGCCGCGCGGCGACCACACCGGCGTCGAATAGCTGCCCTCGCCGAAGCTGATGCGCTGCGCCGCCCCGCCGGCGGCGCCCATCACGTAGATCTGCGGCTTGCCGCCGCGATCGGACTCGAAGCAGATGCGCGCGCCGTCCGGCGAATAGGACGGCGAGGTGTCGATGGCGGCGGTGTCGGTGAGCCGCGTCGTCGCCTTGGAGCGCAGGTCCATGACGAACAGGTTGGCGTTGCCGGCCTGCTGCAGGCTCATGATGACGCGCTGGCCATCGGGCGAGAAGCGCGGCGCGAACGTCATGCCGGGAAAATTGCCGACGATCTCGCGCTGGCCGGTCTCGATGTTGAGCAGGAGCACGCGCGGATCGCCCTGGCCGAACGCCATGTAGGTGATTTCCTGCGTCGAGGGCGAGAAGCGCGGGGTGAGCACCAGCTCGTCGCCGCGCGTGAGATACCGCACGTTGGCGCCGTCCTGGTCCATGATGGCGAGCCGCTTGACGCGGCGCTCCTTGGCCCCGCTCTCGTCGACGAACACCACCCGGCTGTCGAAATAGCCCTTCTCGCCGGTGAGACGCTCGTAGATCTGGTCGGAGATGATGTGGGCGATGCGGCGCCAGTTGTCGGGCGTGGTGAAATACTGCTGGCCGGTGAGCTGCTGGCCGGCGAACACGTCCCACAGCCGGAACTCGGACTTGAGGCGGCCGTCGCCCTGCTTGGTGAGGCGGCCGGTGACCAGCGCCTGGGCGTTGATGGTGCGCCAGCTCTGGAATTCCGGCAGCGCGTCGATGGTGGCGATCTTCTGGATGTAGGCCGCCGGGTCGATCGGCGCGAACAGGCCGCTGCGCTTGAGATTGTTGGTGATGACCTGGGTGATGCCGCCGGCGACCTCGCCGTCCGACGGCGTGCCGGCGACGAAATTGGGGATCGCGATCGGCATCGGCTGCACGTTGCCCTGCGTGACGTCGAGCTTGACCACGGCGCGCGCGGCGCGCGGCAGCATCAGGCCGGCTGTGGCGCCCGCGGCTCCCACAAGCAGCGCGCGCCGGCGCGACAGCGCGAAGGCGGCGGGATCAAGCGGCAGGCGAATCACGGGTTCGGTCATCGGTCGGCGGTCCGGAATGCGAAAAAAAGGAATCGTGTGGGCAGGGCTAGCCGCGGAACATGTCGCGCGGGTCGAAGGTAACTTCAATGTCTTTCCAGGTCTCGTAGGTTTCCTTGCGCAGCATGTTGTAGGGCTGGGCCCGGAACACGGCGCGGATGGCGCTGTCGCGCGCGGTCTGGAACCGCACCGAGCGGCCGCTGGTGAGCACCATCGGCGGCCCGGACAGCTTGCCGTCGGGGGTGAGCTGGATGCGCACGCGCACGATCAGCTCCTCCGGGTTCTCGTTGCCGACCGGCGGATTCCACAACTGCATGAGGCGCGCGCGCAAGGCGTCGAGCTCGGACTGCGACAGTTGCGCCGCGTTGCCGCGCGCGGTGCCCAGGCTGGGCGCCATGTTGAGCGCGGCGCCGGACGCGGCCTGGCGCTGCGGGTCGCGCTTGTCGAGCAGCGCGGCGATGCGGGTGGCGTCGAACTTCTGCTCCTGCTTCGGCTGCTGGGGCTGGGGCGGCGGCGTCCTGGCCTCGGCTTTCGGCTTCGGCTTCTTGGCCTCGTCCTTCTTCAGCGCCTCGGCGATCGGATCGACCTTGGGCTCGGGCTTCTTCTCGACAGGCTTGGCCTCGTCCTTCGGCTTCGGTTCGGGCTGCTTCTCGACCGGCTTGGGCTCGGGCTTCTTCTCCGGCGGCTTCTCGACGGGCTTGGGCGGCGGCTCGGGCGCCGAGGCGGTGGTGATCTCCTTCTTCTCGGAGATCTTGCCCATCGGATCGTCGACCGGCTTGGGTTCCGCGATCTTCTCGACCAGCGGCTTGGCCTTGTCCTTGTCGCCGGTCTTGGCTCCGGCGGTGATCTTGGAGAGCTGGTCGGCGGAGATGATGTCGATCGGCATCGACTCGACCGGCACCGGCTCGTGCAGCCGCGTCGAGAAGCTGACCAGTCCCCAGCCGATCGCGACCGCGTGGGCCACCGTGGATATGATCAGCGCGCGCCTCATTGCGTCACTTAAGACCCCTGCTCCACTTCCGTCACCAGCGCGACGCGCCGGAACCCCGCCGATGACAGGCGGCCCATCACCTTCATGACCGTGCCGTAATCGACCTTGCGGTCGCCGCGCACATAGACGCGCTCGTCCGCGCCGCCGCGCGCGTCGGTGATGGCCTTGAGCTTGGGCACCAGTTCCTCGACGCCGATGGCGGTGTTGTTGAGGAACACCTCGCCCTTGGTGTTGACCGACACCGTGAGCGGCTCCTTGTCCTGATCGAGGCTTTTAGCCTGGGTCTGCGGCAGGTCGAGCGGCACGCCGACGGTGAGAAGCGGCGCCGACACCATGAAGATGATCAAGAGCACCAGCATCACGTCGACCATCGGCGTGACGTTGATCTCGGCCATGACCGGCGCGCGGCGGCGACGACGGCCGCCGCCTCCCGATGCCGCTCCCATGTTCATCGCCATGATCGCATCGCCCCCATCACGCGCGTTCGTCGATCTGCCGCGACAGGATCGCCGCGAACTCGTCGGCAAAGCCTTCCAGACGCTGGCTCTGGCGGTTCACCTCGGAAATGAACTTGTTGTAGAAAATCGTCGCCGGAATGGCGGCAATCAGGCCGACGGCGGTCGCGAACAGCGCCTCCGCGATGCCCGGCGCCACCACCGCGAGCGAGGTGTTCTTGGACGCGGCGATCGACTGGAAGCTCGACATGATGCCCCACACCGTGCCGAACAGGCCGACGAACGGGCCGGCCGAGCCGACGGTGGCCAGCACCAGGAGGCGGCGCTCGAGGCGCTCGACCTCGCGCGCGATGGTGACGTTCATCACCTTCTCGATGCGCATCTGCAGGCCGGCGAACGACTTGCCCTGGCTCTCGAAACTGCGCTTCCATTCGCGCATGGCGGCGACGAACAGCGCCGCCATCGAATGGGTCGGCCGCGCCGCCAGCGAGCGGTACAATTCCTCGATCGACTGGCCGGACCAGAATGCCTGCTCGAAGCGGTCCATCGCGCGCCGCGTGCGCGAGAACAGGATCAGCTTGTCGATCGCGATCGCCCACACCCACACCGAGCAGGCCAGGAGCCCGAGCATCACCGCCTTGACGATCCAGTGCGCCTGCCAGAACAGCGCCAGCAGCGATACGTCGGCATTGGCCAGCGGCAGGGCTGACTGCGCCACGTCGGATGGATTCATGAGCTAGTCCCCTTACGGCCCCCGTGTCCGGTGTTGAGCCGGGCGCGACAAGCCGGTCTCGCCGCGATTCCATCGGCGATGCGGGCCCGTTTCCCCATCACCCCGCGCCGGCCGGCGTCCCGCGGCAAGGACACCCTTCAAGGCCGCTTGGCAAGCCGGCCTGATGTCCCCGCGAAACGTGTCCAAACTAGGGCTTGCGGCCGATTCCCGCACCCTTCCTGACGCCATTTCAGGGCTTTTGGATGACGAACTGTCCCATCCGCGACCCCATCCTAACAAACGCTCGGGAGGGTTAAGGAGTGGTTACCAGGCTTTTCCCCGCATGACAGGCTTTCCGCCTTGTCAAAAACAAGCCGCCCGCCAGGGCGGCGGGCGGCGTCTCGATCAGGGGCATGGGCGTCTCAGAAGCGGGAGGCGCTGTCAGCCGTGAGGCTGGTCCGCCGGCGGTTGCGGGCGGCGCTCGCTCATGAACTGGTCGAACTCGGCCTTGTCCTTGGCGTGGCGCAGGCGCTGCAGGAAGTCGCGGAACTCGCGCTGCTCGTCCTCGAGGCGGCGCAGCGTCTCGGCGCGGTATTCGTCAAAGGCGCGGTTGCCGCTCGATGGCGCGAAGCCGAAGCCCTGCCCCTCGAAGCGCGACCGCATGCGGTCCATCTTGTCCTGCAGGCGCTCCATCTTGCCCTGCCAGGGTCCATGTCCGTGATTGCTCCAGCATCCCATCTTGCGGCTCCATAATGTGTAGAACAGAAGGGCCAGTCCGACCGGCCACCAGAAAACGAATCCGAGCACCAGAATGGCGATCCACGCGGGATGCCAGCCCGGCCTGAACTGCGGTGGTGTTTCGTTCCAGACGGGGCCCCGGTAACCGGCTTCGGCATTGATCGCCATGGGTTCCTCGCTTGCTTCGTCCGCGTCCAACCGACGCAACTAAGGTGTGAATGTAAATAACATTTACATAAATAGGGTAAAGCGGCGGCGGCGTCAAGAGGGCTTTCAGGACAGAACGCCGGGCGGCGGATCAGGGCGTGCCGGACGAGGTCGCGGGAAGGATGCCCAGTCCGCGCAAGTAGACCAGCACGCCGGCCTCCAGTAGATCCTCGGGCGCCATCGGCAGCTTGCGGCGGGCCGCGTCGCCGCGTCCGAACAGCGAGGCGATGCCATGCGACAGCGCCCAGATATGCAGCGCCATCATCAGCGCCGGCGGCCGCGCGGCGCCGGACGGCAGCAACCCGACCAGCCGTTCGGCGGCGGCGCGGATAATGGCGAAGGCGCGGTCGCCGGCGTTCTGCAGCGCCGGATCGACCTCCTGCGGCACGGCGGATTCGAACATCGCCGCGTAGAGCGCCGGCTCGGCGCGGGCGAAGGCGAGATAGGCGCGCCCCAGCCGGTCGAGCGCGGCCAGTGTGTCGGGCCGGCCATCGTCCCAGGCGGCGGCGAGCGCGGCCTCGAAGCGCTCGAAGCCGCGCAGCGCGATGCTGGCCATCAGTTCGTCGCGGTCGCGGAAATGGCGGTACGGCGCCGCCGGACTGACGCCGGCCGCGCGCGCGGCCTCGGCGAAGGTGAAGCCGGCCGGCCCCTTCTCGGCAATCAGCGCCAGCGCCGCGTCGAGCAGCGCCTGCTTGAGATTGCCGTGGTGATAGCCGCGCTCGCTGCGGCCGTGCCTGCGCCATCCCATCGCGTCACCTTTCAATGTGAAAGGTTATTACATCGGCGCCGTGGCGGCGTCGAGCCTGATGCCCGGCTTCGGGCTCAGGGCTGCGCGACATCGGTCTTCATGGCGAGACGCAGCGGCTTGGGGATCGGCCGCGCCCGCCCGGCGGCGACGAACGCCACCTTGACCCGGGCCTCGACCAGCACGTCGCCGCCGCGCCGCACCTCCTGCGCCATGGTCACCGAGGCGCCCCCGACCTCGATCGGCACGGTGACGATTTCCAGCACGTCGTCCATGCGCGCGGATTTGAGAAACTCGAGCTGCATCGCGCGCACCACGAAGGCAAAGCCTGGCGCCTCGCTCCGCGCTTCGTCGAACAGCGCGCGCTGGTCGGCGCCGAGGAGCCGCAGATAGTTGGAGCGGCCGCGCTCCATGAAGCGCAGGTAGCTGGCGTGATAGACCACGCCGGAGAAATCGGTGTCCTCGTAATAGACCCGCACCGGCATGACGTGGCGGCCGTCGCGGATGACGCCGTCGAGGGGGACGAGATGCTCGGACGGCCCCTCGCTCATGCCTCGTCCCCGCCGCCGGCAAACAACCCGAACTGCGCCGGGTCGCGCGAAGGCTCGGCGAGGCCGAGATGGCGGAACGCCTGGGGCGTCAGCAACCGGCCGCGCGGCGTGCGCTGGATCAGGCCGCTCTGGATCAGATACGGCTCGATGATGTCCTCGATGGCGTCGCGCGGCTCCGACAGCGCCGCGGCGATGGTCTCGACGCCGACCGGCCCGCCGCCGTAATTGAGCGCGAGGGTCGAGAGATAGCGCCGGTCCATGGCGTCGAGGCCGGCCGCGTCGACCTCGAGCGCGCGCAGCGCGCTGTCGGCCAGCGCGCGGTCGATGGCGGCGCGGTCGGCGACGGAGGCAAAATCGCGCACCCGGCGCAACAGCCGCACCGCGATGCGCGGCGTGCCGCGCGCCCGCCGCGCGATCTCGTTGGCGCCGTCGGCGGCCATGCCGATGCCGAGCACGCGCGCGCCGCGCTTGACGATCTGCTCCAGCTCGGCCTCGGTATAGAAATTGAGCCGCACCGGAATGCCGAAGCGGTCGCGCAAGGGATTGGTCAGCAGGCCTGCCCGCGTGGTGGCGCCGACCAGCGTGAACTTGGCAAGGTCGATCTTCACCGAGCGCGCCGCCGGGCCTTCGCCGATGATGAGGTCGAGCTGGAAGTCCTCCATCGCCGGATAGAGTACCTCCTCGACCGCCGGGCTGAGGCGATGGATCTCGTCGATGAACAGCACGTCGCGCTCTTCGAGGTTGGTCAAAAGCGCGGCGAGGTCGCCGGCCTTGGCGATCACCGGACCGGAGGTGGCGCGGAAGCCGACGCCCATCTCGCGCGCCATGATCTGCGCCAGCGTGGTCTTGCCCAGCCCCGGCGGACCGACGAACAGCACATGGTCGAGCGCCTCGGCGCGCTTCTTCGCCGCCGCGATGAACACCGACAGGTTGGCGCGCGCCTGCTCCTGCCCGATGAAATCGGCAAGCTGCAACGGCCGCAGCGAGGCGTCGCCGGTGTCGTCGTCGCGGCGCTCGGGCGTGATCAGGCGCGGTGCGGTCATGTGCTTGCCTTTACTTCGCCAGTTCCTTCAGGCCGAGCCGGATGAGCTGCGCGGTCTCGGCATCCTCGCCGGCGCCGCGCGACGCGGCGGCGATGGCGGCCGCCGCCTGCGGCTGGCCATAGCCGAGATTGACCAGCGCCGAGATGGCGTCGGCCACCGGACGCGGCGCGCGCTTCTCCTCCACCGCGGCGGCAAGATGCGCGAGCGTCGGATCAATGCCAGCGAACGCCGGCGCCCTGTCCTTGAGCTCGGTGACGATGCGCTCGGCGACTTTCGGTCCGACGCCGGGCGAGCGCGCCACCGCCGCCTTGTCGCGCAGCGCGATGGCGTTGGCGAGGTCGGCCACGCCGAGCGTGCCGAGCACGGCCAGCGCCACCTTGGCGCCGACGCCCTGCACGGTCTGCAGCAGGCGGAACCATTCGCGCTCGGCGTCGGTGCGAAAGCCGAACAGGCGGATCTGGTCCTCGCGCACATGGGTCTCGATCGACAGCACCGCGGCCTCGCCGGGCGCGGGCAGCGCGGCCAGCGTGCGCGCCGAGCAATGCACCTGATAGCCGACGCCCTGCACGTCGAGGATGACGTAATCCTCGCCGTAGGAATCGATCAGCCCCTTGAGCTTGCCGATCATGACACGGCCACCCTGAGGCTGCGCGCATCGCGGTGATGGGCGTGGGTGATGGCGACGGCGAGCGCGTCGGCGGCGTCCGCGGTCCGCGGATCGGCCTTGGGCAGCAGCACGCCGAGCATCATGCCGATCTGCGCCTTGTCGGCGTGACCGGCGCCGACCACGGTTTTCTTGACCTGGTTGGGCGCGTATTCGGCGACCGGCAGGCCGAGCATCGCCGGCGCCAGCATGGCGACGCCGCGCGCCTGCCCGAGCTTGAGCGTCGCCGCGCCATCCTTGTTGACGAACGTCTGCTCCACCGCCGCCTCGTCCGGGCGATGCGTGACCAGAACGCGGGCAAGGCCGTCATGGATGGTGACAAGACGCGCGGCGAGCGGCAGCGCCTCGTCGCTCTCCACCGAGCCGCAGGCGACGAACGTGAGCCGGTTGCCGGTCACGTCGATCACGCCCCAGCCGGTGCGGCGGAGGCCGGGATCGATGCCGAGGATGCGGACGGCCTGGCGAATCGGGGGCGCGCTCATGGGCTAGTGATAACCCCGCGCCGGGAAGCCGCCTAGCGCGGCGATGCACCATCGTCATTGCCGGGAGTTCTCCCGATCGTCATGCCGGGCAACCGGGTCTCGCGAGCGGCGAGCCCGGCTGCCCGGCATGACGACGGAGAAATCGAGGCAGTCCCCCGGTCAGCCCGCCATGCGCGCCATCAGCGCGTCGGATACCTCGAAATTCGCGTAGACGTTCTGCACATCGTCATGCTCGTTGAGGGTATCCATCAGCCTGAGCAGCTTCTCACCGGCCTCGTCATCGACGGCGATGGTGTTTTGCGGCTTCCAGGTCAGCGCCGCCTTGCGCGGCTCGCCGAACCTGGCCTCCAGCGCCTTGGCGACCTCGTGGAACGACTCCTGCGCGGCGTAGATCTCGTGGCCACCCTCGCCCGAGGCGACATCGTCGGCGCCGGCCTCGATCGCCGCTTCCAGCATGGCGTCGGGCGAGGCCACGCCGGCGTCGTATTCGATCACGCCGAGGCGATCGAACATGAACGACACCGCGCCGGTCTCGGCGAGGTTGCCGCCGCTCTTGGTGAAGTAGGAACGCACGTCGGAGGCGGTGCGGTTGCGGTTGTCGGTCAGCACCTCGACGATGACGGCGACGCCGCCCGGCCCGTAGCCCTCGTAGCGGATCTCGTCGTAGTTCTCGCCCTCGCCGCCCAGCGCCTTCTTGATGGCGCGCTCGATGTTGTCCTTGGGCATGTTCTCGGCCCGCGCGGCGATGACGGCGGCGCGCAGGCGCGGGTTCATCGCCGGATCGGGGGTGCCGAGCTTGGCGGCCACGGTGATTTCGCGCGCCAGCTTGCCGAACAGCTTGGACTTCATCGCGTCCTGCCGGCCCTTGCGGTGCATGATGTTCTTGAATTGTGAATGTCCGGCCATGGCGGTCTCTGAAGGATCAGCGGAGAAAAGGATCAGCGGATTGCTGCGGTGCGGCGGAGAACCCGGATGGCTTTCGCCGCCGATTCATCGGTTCAAGGCGCGGGCCTTATACGGCGCAACCGGCGCGAAATCAAAGCCGGCAGGTTGTTTCAGGCATTCTCATACCACCGGAGCCGATAAAAATGTGCTGCCGGCATAATCACTTAAGGGACCGTTCATCATCCAATGGCACTTTAACCGGCGGTCTTAGGCTTTTTCCTTAATTCTTTCATCGTGAGCGCAGAATGCATTTCGGTTTCTTCAAGCGTGGTTCCGCCGCCGCCGAGCCTGTCGCGGCGCCGAGCCAGCCGGCCGCCGCCGCCGCCCCGCCTGCCGCCGTGGATACGGACTCCGGCGCGGCCAAGGAAATCCTCGACCTGCTCGAACTCGACCTGATGGCCATGGTGCGCCATGTCGAGCGCGCCGCCGTGTCGGTGCAGCAGGGCGCCGCCTCGACCGCCGGCACGCTCTCCGCCATCCGCCAGCGCACCGAGGCGCTGACCCATCACACCCGCGACGCCCGGCGCACCGCCGAGGGCTTCTCCCACGCCACCGACGAGTTCACCCGTTCAGCGCGGGACATCGCGGCCCAGGTGCGCAACGCCGGCGACCTTGCCAATCAGGCCAGCGCCGCGGCGGACGAGGCCAGCCTCAACGTCAACCGGCTGCGTGAATCGTCGGCGGCGATCGGCAACGTCATCAACCTGATCTCCACCATCGCCCGGCAGACCGCGCTGCTGGCGCTCAACTCCACCATCGAGGCCGCCCGCGCCGGCACCGCCGGGCGCGGCTTTGCCGTGGTGGCCTCGGAGGTCAAGGCGCTGGCGATCCAGACCCAGCAGGCCACCGACGAAATCAAGCGCAAGATCGAGACCCTGCAGACCGACGCGCTGTCCTCGACCGAGGCCGTGCACCGCATCACCGAGTCCATCAATGCCATCCGGCCGGTGTTCGATACCGTCAACGACGCCGTCGAGCAGCAGAACGCCACCACCATCAACGTCACCCGCAACGCCACCACCACCGCCGAATTCGTGATGACGGTGGCCGACGGCGCCAGCGAGATCGACGCCGCCACCGAGGAAGCCGCCCGCCACGGCAGCGCGGTGACCGAGGCCGGCAACGCGGTCGCGACATTCGCCGAGAAGCTGAAGTCGCGCTGCTCGGTGCTGCTGCGCCAGAACGAGCTTGGCGACCGCCGCAGGAGCGAGCGCCTGCCCTGTCATCTCAGGGTCGAGATCGACCGGGGCGGCAGGACCATCATCGCCGAAGCCTACGACATCTCGCTGGGCGGCATGCTGCTGACCGGACCCGGCACGCAGGACCTTCCCGTCGGCGAGACGCTGAAGGCCCGCGTCGAGGAAATCGGCGCGTGCACCATCCGCGTCATCGAGAAGTCGCAGATCGGCGCGCAAACCGAATTCGTCGCGCAGGACAAGACACTGCTGACCGCCGTCGAGGAGAAGATCTGGTCGATCCGCGAGGAAAACTCCGAACTCGTCACCCGCGCCATGGAGGCCGGCAACGTCATCGCGCGCATCTTCAACGAGGCGCTGGCGCGCGGCGAGATTTCGCAGGACAACCTGTTCGACACCGAATACGCGCCGGTCGAGGGCACCAATCCGGTGCAGTACCGCACGCGTTTCCTCGACTGGATCGAGCGGGCGCTGGTCGATCTCAATGAGAAATTCGGCGCCGACGACGAACGCCTGGCGTTCTCGGCGATCGTCGACCGCAACGGCTATCTGCCGGTGCACAGGAAAAAGTTCTCGTTCCCGCAACGCCCCGGCGACGTGGCGTGGAACACAGCGAACGCGCGCAACCGCCGCATCTTCGACGACCGCGCCGGGCTCGCCGCGGCGCGCAACATCCGCACCTATCTGATCCAGAGCTATCCGCGCGACATGGGCAACGGCGTCACCGTGATGATGCGCGAGATCGACGTGCCGATCCGGGTCAATGGCGTGCACTGGGGTGCGTTCCGCACCGCCTACAGGCTGTAAGGGGCGCCGCTCCTCACGTTTCCCAGAACGTGGGCCGCGCTTCGGCCAGCCGTCCGCCGAGCCGCACCGGAGCCACGCGCGCGGCAAGCCCGGTGGCGTCGTCGGTCTCCACCACCACGCCGCACAGCGTCGCCGGCCCCGACGCCGGCTCGAACCGCGCCGAGGGAATGCGCCGCGTGAAGCGCCCGAGCGGCTCCTCCTTGGCCATGCCGATCACCGAATCATAGTCGCCGGTCATGCCGGCGTCGCTCTGGAACGCCGTGCCGCGCGGCAGGATCTGGTGGTCCGCCGTCGGCACATGGGTGTGCGTGCCGACCACCAGGCTGGCGCGGCCGTCGCAGAAATGCGCCATCGCCTGCTTCTCGCTCGAAGCCTCGGCATGGATGTCGACGATGATCGCGTCGGCCTGCTCGCGCAGGCGGCAGGCATCGAGTTCGCGCTCGATCGCGCTGAACGGATCGTCGAGAGGGTCCATGAAGATGCGGCCCATGGCGTTGACGATGAGCGCCTGCGCGCCGTTCTTGGCGGCAACGAGCGCGGCGCCGCGGCCGGGCGTGCCGGCCGGATAATTGAGCGGACGGATGAGGCGCGGAGCACGCTCGATGAACACCAGCGCCTCGCGCTGGTCCCAGGCGTGATTGCCGAGCGTGATGGCGTCGGCGCCGGCGTCGATCAGTTCCTGATAGATCGCCTCGGTGATGCCGAAGCCGCCGGCGGCGTTCTCGCCGTTGATCACCACCAGATCGAGCCGCCAGTCACGCACCAGGCCGGGGAGCCGTTCGCCGACAATGGCGCGGCCGCTGCGTCCGATGATGTCGCCGATGAACAGGATGCGCACGGGGGTCGCGCCTTTCGACTTTCCGGTTTCACGCCGTGCGCAAATCGATGACCTCGCGCTCGGTCAGGATGACGTCGAGCCGCTCGTCATGCGGCCCGGCCAAAACTGTTTCGACCTCCTGCGCGGCAAAGGCAAGCCCGATGGCCGTCACGGACTTGTGCGCGCGCGCATCGAGCAGCGTGCGGTCGTAGAAGCCGGCGCCATAGCCGAGCCGGTGTCCGGCGCGGTCGAACGCGGCGAGCGGCACCAGCACGATGTCGGGCCCGCACACCGGCGCGTCGGCCGCCGGCTCCAGGATGCCGAACGGACCGGCGACCAGAGCCGCGCGCTCGTTCCAGGCGTGGAACACCAGCGGCGCGCCGCGCCGTTCCATGCGCGGCAGCGCCAGCTTCGCGCCGCGCCGCGCGAGACGCCGCATCAGCGGCCGCGGATCGAATTCGGAGCGGATCGGATAGTAGCCCGCGACCACCAGGCCGGCCGTCACGGACACCGGGAACGGCCGCACGGCGACGGCTTCGGCGGCGGCGGCGCGCGCGTCCCCGCTCACGGCATCGCGGCGGATGAGCGCGGCGCGACGGAGGTCATCCTTGGTGGGGCCGGCGGGAATCTGGCGTGCGCCTTGGATAAGCGGGTCGGAGGATCTCGAAGGGTCGAAGTGCGAAGCCACGATGGCCGTTGGAGCGCTCGATCCCGGGTTCCCTACGCAAGTAGGTGGGCGCCATGTGTCCGGACCCACGGGTCCGGCAGGGACAGCTCCCTTCAGAATCGATAAGGCCCCGGGGATTATGTCTCCTGACGCACCCCGCAGCTTCGCGAGGCTAATGTAGCGATCCGGCCGGCGCCACGCCACCCTTTGGCGCGGGAGATGGCGGAGCGGCCTCAGCCCATCGCGAGGCCACCGCCGAGAGTGCGGTTGAGCGCCTGCGTCATCGCCTCGATGCGTTCGGCGGCGGAGTTGAACGCGGCGGCGACCGCCGCCTGCGTCACCCGGTTGCGCTCGGCGGCGGCGATGCGGGCGTCCTGCAGCGCCTGCAGCTCCTCCTCGAGACGGCGGACGCGCTGGCCGGTATCGACCAGTTCGTCGGAGATGATCAGCGCCGCCATCACGGTCAGGCGCGAATCGCCGATCTCGCCGAACTTGCCGCGCAGCGCGCCGATGCGCTGTTCGAGGTGTTCGGCGAGCTGCATCAGGCGCTCCTCCTGCCCCTCCTCGCACGCCATGCGGTATTGCCGGCCGTTGATGCTGACATTGACGTGGCCCATGCCTACTGCTCCTCGGACTCGAGCACGGTGCGGATGGTGGCGATGGCCTGATCCAGTCTCTGCGCGATGTCGGTGTTGGTGCGCTCCAGCGAGCGCGAGCGCGAGATCATGCCGTCGAGCTCATGGGCAAGCCGCGAACGGTCGGCGCCGAGCGCCTGGATGCGCGCCGCCAGCCGGTCCTCGTCGCGGTCGGCGCTGCGGCGCTGGTCGACCGCGGCCTCGAGGCCGTCGAGCGCGGCCGCCAGGCGGCGCGTCGCCTGCTCGATGGCGGCAGCCTCGCTGGAGAGGGCGGCAGCACTGACGGACTCACTCATGCGCGACCCTGACAGGGAAAAAGGGAAGGAAATTCAGCGTGAAAGCGACCGGAATGACGGCCTCCCGGCCACGGCAAAACAGCCGCCCCGGCAAGGATTTAGCACGGGAAGCTTACGTTGCCTCAAGGTCCAGCGTCAACGCCGGGAGCCAGCTATGCACGATTCTGATCACGGCCGTTGCATCCTTGCTTTGATTCACCCCGTGCAGATGCTATTCCCCCGCTTTCTCCGGCCCTTCCCGCCGGAAACGCGCCCGATCGCCCGATCGCGGCACGTCATTTTCAGTGTTTCCAAGGCAAGGTGCCAATGACCGAGCGCGTCGATCCTTTCCGCATGGCCAACGCCATCCGCGCCCTGGCAATGGACGCGGTCGAACAGGCCAAGTCCGGCCATCCCGGCATGCCGATGGGCACCGCCGACATCGCCACCGTGCTGTTCACGCAGTTCCTGAAATTCGACGCCACCGCGCCGCAATGGGCGGACCGCGACCGCTTCGTGCTCTCGGCCGGACACGGCTCGATGCTGCTCTACGCGCTGCTGTACCTGACCGGCAACGCGACGATGACGATCGACGAGATCAAGCACTTCCGCCAGCTCGGTTCGCGCACGCCGGGGCATCCGGAGAACTTCCTCACCCCCGGCATCGAGACCACCACCGGGCCGCTCGGCCAGGGCATCGCCACCGCCGTCGGCATGGCGATGGCCGAGCGCCATCTCGCCGCGCAGTTCGGCGCCGACCTGGTCGATCACCACACCTATGTGCTGGCCTCCGACGGCGACCTGATGGAAGGCATCAGCCAGGAGGCCATCGCGCTCGCCGGCCATCTCCGACTCAACAAGCTGATCGTGCTGTTCGACGACAATGGCATCTCCATCGACGGGCCGCTGTCGCTGTCCGATTCGGTCGACCAGCTGAAGCGCTTCGAAGCCGCCGGCTGGGCCGCCGAGCGCATCGACGGCCATGACGCGAACGCGATCGCCGCCGCCATCGCCCGCGCGCGAGGAAGCGACCGGCCGACGCTGATCGCCTGCAAGACCACGATCGCGTTCGGCGCCCCGACCAAGGCGGGCTCGGAGAAGTCGCACGGCTCGCCGCTCGGCGCCGAGGAAATCGCCGGCGCGCGCAAGAAGCTCGGCTGGGACGCGGCCCCGTTCGAGGTGCCGGCCGACATCCTCGCCGCCTGGCGCGCCGCCGGAGCACGCGGCGCCGTGGCGCGCGAAGCCTGGACCCGGCGCCTCGCCGCCAAGGAGCCGGCCGTGCGCGACGAGTTCACCCGCCGCATGGCCGGCGAACTGCCGAAGGCCGCGCTGGCGAAGGCCGTGACCGAGACCAAGGCCAAGCTCGCCGCCGCGCCCAAGGAACTCGCCACCCGCACCGCCTCCGAGCAGATGCTGGAAGTGCTCACCGCCGCGGTGCCGGAAATGGTCGGCGGCTCGGCCGATCTCACCGGCTCCAACAACACCCGGCCCAAGGGCATGGCGGCGTTCTCGGAGGCCACCCCGGCCGGCCGCTTCGTGCATTACGGCATCCGCGAGCACGGCATGGCCGCGGCCATGAACGGCATGACGCTACATGGCGGCATCATCCCGTATTCCGGCACGTTCCTGATCTTCTCCGACTATCTGCGCCCGGCGCTGCGGCTTGCCGCGCTGATGGGCGAGCGCGCCATCCATGTGCTGACCCATGATTCCATCGGGCTGGGCGAGGACGGCCCGACGCACCAGCCGGTCGAGCATCTGGCGGCGCTGCGCGCCATTCCCAACCTCAACGTGTTCCGGCCCTGCGACGTGGTGGAGACGCTGGAGTGCTGGCAGTTGGCGCTGGAAGCGAAAGACCGCCCCAGCGTGCTGGCGCTGACCCGCCAGAACCTGCCGCAGCTCCGCCTGGCCAATGACGCCGCCAACCGCTGCGCCGCCGGCGCCTACGAGATCAGTCCGGCGACGGGCGCGGCCCAAGTGTCGATCTTCGCCTCCGGCTCGGAGGTTTCGCTTGCCGTCGAGGCCCAGAAGCTGCTCGCCGCCAAGGGCGTCGCCGCCCGCGTCGTCTCGGTGCCGTGCATGGACCTGTTCCTGGAAGCCCCCCCGACCGCGCGCGCCGCCGTCATCGGCAATGCCCCGGTCAAGGTCGCGGTCGAGGCCGCGGTGCGCCAGGGCTGGGACGCCATCATCGGCGCCGACGGCATTTTCGTCGGCATGAGCGGGTTCGGCGCCAGTGCGCCCTACAAGCAGCTTTACCAGCATTTCGGCATCACCGCGCAGGCGGTCGCCGACGCCGCCCAGGCGCGCCTGGCCGGAAAGTAACCACTGCCGGCAGCCTGCTGCTTCCGGCGCATTGCAAGCACGGCCGATCCGGGGCATTACACCGCCCCATCACCGGTCTTTTTGAACGTCAGAGGAGTGGGGCATGGCTGTCCGGGTCGCAATTAATGGATTTGGCCGCATCGGCCGCAACGTGCTGCGCGCGATTTACGAGTCCGGCCGCAAGGACATCGAGGTCGTCGCCATCAACGATCTCGGCCCGGTCGAGACCAATGCCCACCTCCTGCGCTTCGATTCGGTGCACGGCCGCTTCCCCGGCGAGGTCAAGGTCGACGGCGACGCCATCGACCTCGGCGCCGGCAAGATCAAGGTCACCGCGGTGCGCGACCCGGCCACGCTGCCGTGGAAGGAGCTCGGCGTTGACATCGCGCTCGAGTGCACCGGCCTGTTCACCGCCCGCGACAAGGCCGCGGCGCATCTGGCCGCCGGCGCCAAGCGCGTGCTGATCTCGGCGCCGGGCGAGAACGCCGACCTCACCGTGGTCTATGGCGTCAATCACACCAAGCTGACCAGGGATCACCTCGTCGTCTCCAACGCATCGTGCACCACCAACTGCCTCGCTCCGGTGGCCAAGGCGCTCAACGACGCCATCGGCATCGACAAGGGCATCATGACGACGATCCATGCCTACACCGGCGACCAGCCGACGCTCGACACCATGCACAAGGATCTCTACCGCGGCCGCGCCGCCGCGCTCTCGATGATCCCGACCTCGACCGGCGCCGCCAAGGCCGTCGGGCTGGTGCTGCCCGAGCTCAACGGCAAGCTCGACGGCTTCGCGATGCGCGTGCCGACCCCGAACGTGTCGGTGGTCGACCTCAAATTCATCGCCAAGCGCGCCACCAGCAGGGACGAGGTCAACGACGCCATCCGCCGCGCCGCGCAGCAGGAGCTCAAGGGCATCCTCGGCTTCACCACCGCGCCGAACGTCTCGATCGACTTCAACCACGACCCGCATTCCTCGATCTTCCACATGGACCAGACCAAGGTGATGGACGGCTCGCTGGTGTCGGTGCTGTCGTGGTACGACAACGAATGGGGCTTCTCCAACCGCATGTCCGACACCGCGGTGGCGATGGGCAAGCTCATCTGACCGATTGAAGGTCCGGCGGCGCGAAAAGCCCGCCGGATTTTTTCTTTGAGCCGCACTTTCTAAAAGCGTTTCGGACTCAAGTTCATGACGACTGCGTTCCGCACCCTCGATGACGTCGACGTGAAGGGCAAGCGCGTGCTGCTGCGCGTCGACCTCAACGTGCCGATGGACAACGGCAAGGTCACCGACCTGACGCGCATCGAGCGCGTGGCACCGACCATTACCGAAATCGCCGGCAAGGGCGGCAAGGTGATCCTGCTCGCTCATTTCGGCCGCCCCAAGGGACGCGATCCGAAGGACTCGCTGAAACCCGTGGCGCTGGCGCTGTCCCATGTCGTCAAGCGCCATGTCGGCTTCGCCGACGACTGCATCGGGCAAGCGGCCGAGACCGCCATCGCCGCCATGAAGGACGGCGACATCCTGTGCCTGGAGAACACCCGCTTCCACAAGGAAGAGGAAAGGAACGATCCGGCGTTCGTCGCGGCGCTGGCCAGGCTCGGCGACATCTGGGTCAATGACGCATTCTCCGCCGCGCACCGCGCCCACGCCTCGACCGAGGGTCTCGGCCACAAGCTGCCCGCCTATGCCGGCCGCACCATGCAGGCCGAGCTCACCGCGCTCGGCCGCGCGCTTGACGCGCCGCGGCGCCCGGTCATCGCCATCGTCGGCGGCGCCAAGGTCTCGACCAAGATCGACCTCCTGGAAAACCTCGTCGGCAAGGTCAACGCGCTGGTGATCGGCGGCGGCATGGCCAACACCTTCCTGCACGCGCAAGGGGTCGGCATCGGCAAGTCGCTGGCCGAGAAGGACCTTGCCGACACCGCGCGGCGCATCCTCGACAAGGCCGAGACCTCCAATTGTGCCATCATCCTGCCGGTCGATGCCGTGGTCGCCTATCACTTCGCCGCCAATGCGCCGACGGAAACCTACGGCGTCGACGCCATCCCTCCCGAGGGCATGATCCTCGACGTCGGCCCGCTGTCGGTCGAGCGCGTCAAGGCCGCCATCGACGACGCCGCCACGCTGGTGTGGAACGGCCCGCTCGGTGCGTTCGAGCTGCATCCGTTCGACCACGGCACCGTGGCCGCCGCCAGGCATGCCGCGGCGCGCACCAGGGCCGGCAAGCTGGTGTCGGTCGCGGGCGGCGGCGACACCGTGGCGGCCCTCAATCATGCCCATGTCGCCGACGACTTCAGCTATGTCTCGACCGCAGGCGGGGCCTTCCTGGAATGGACGGAAGGAAAAGCCCTGCCCGGCGTTGAGGTATTGCGGGCAAGGTAAGCCCCCTCTCCCCTTCGCCGGCCGGACGGCGTAAAACGGCGGCCGGCATTAGCCGTCCTTTTTCAGGGGCGGCAAGACACCAAGACCGAACGCATCCAACACGAGAAGGAGACCCCGATGAACCTCGCTGATCTCAACAAGGTGGCCGAGGCCATGGTCGCGCCCGGCAAGGGCATTCTCGCCGCCGACGAATCCTCCGGCACCATCAAGAAGCGCTTCGACACCATTGGCGTGGAATCGACCGAGGACAACCGCCGCGATTACCGCGAGCTCCTGTTCCGCTCCAGGGACGCGATGGCCAGGCGTATCTCCGGCGTCATCCTGTACGACGAAACGATCTGGCAGAAGGCCAAGGACGGCACGCCGCTGGTCAAGCTGATCCAGGATGCCGGCGCCATTCCGGGCATCAAGGTCGACGAGGGCACGCAAGCCCTGCCCGGCTGCCCCGGCGAACTGGTCACCGTCGGCCTCGACAAGCTCGCCGAGCGCCTCAAGAAGTATTACGACCAGGGCGCGCGCTTCGCCAAATGGCGCGCGGTGATCGATATCGGCCGCGGCACCCCGAGCCACACCGCGATCTACGCCAACGCCCACGCGCTGGCGCGCTACGCGGCGCTGTGCCAGGCGGCGCAGATCGTGCCGATCGTCGAGCCGGAAGTGCTGATGGACGGCGACCACGACATCGACACGTGCTGCCGCGTCACCGAGTGGATGCTCAAGGAAACCTTCCAGCAGCTCTACTTCCAGCGCGTCGCGCTCGAGGGCATGGTGCTGAAGCCCAACATGGCGGTTTCCGGCAAGAAGTGCGCCACCAGGGCCCCGGTCGCCGAGGTCGCGGAAAAGACCGTGCGGCTGCTGAAGAACTGCGTGCCCGCCGCCGTGCCCGGCATCGCGTTCCTGTCCGGCGGCCAGTCGGACGAGGAAGCCACCGCCCATCTCGACGCCATGAACAAAATCGGCGGCCTGCCGTGGAAGCTGACCTTCTCCTACGGCCGCGCGCTGCAGGCCGCGCCGCAGAAGGCGTGGAGCGGCAAGAGCCAGAATGTCGCCGCCGCCCAGCGCGCGTTCTCGCACCGCGCCGAAATGAACGGCCTGGCCTCGCTCGGCCAGTGGAAGGCCGATCTGGAAAAGAAGGCGGCATGAGCTTTCGCCAGGCGCGCGGTCTGCCCGCGCGCCGTTGAGCCTTGATGCGAACGGCCGTTGCGGGCGCAACCCCCGCAGCGGCCGTTGACGCGCTTGCGCCCGGCGGAGCCGCGTCGCATGCTCGGCGCCGCATTTTGTTAAGGATCCTCCGGCATGGCCTCACCATCGAGCTCCGCACGGCCCGTGCCGCGGCTTTACCTCGCCGCGCATGCCGGCACCGAAGTCGCCAGCCTTGCCGAGACGCTGGCCGGCCTGCTGCCTTCGGCCGACGTCGCCGCCGTGCTGATGCGGTTCGCGCCGGCCGACGACCGCACCCTGATCAGCCGCATCAAGGCGCTCGCCCCGGCGATCCAGAACGCCGGCGCCGCCTTCATCCTCGACAGCCACTCCGAGCTGGTGGCGCGTGGCGGGGCCGACGGCGCGCATCTCATCGGTCTTGCAGCGCTCACCGCGGCGCTGCCGGAACTGCGGCCGGAGCGCATCGCCGGCGCCGGCGGCCTGCACACCCGCCACGACGCCATGGTGGCGAGTGAATCGGGGGCCGACTATGTGCTGTTCGGCGAACCGGACGAAACCGGCCAGCGTCCGGCGGTGGATGCGATCGCCGAACGCATCGGCTGGTGGGCGGAACTGTTCGAGCCGCCCTGCGTCGCCTATGCCGCCACGCTCGCCGAGCTCCACACTTTTGCCGCAGCCGGCGCCGATTTTCTGCTGCTCGACGAGGCGGTGTGGAACGATCCGCGCGGCCCCCGCGCCGCGCTCGCCGAGGCATCCGGCATAATTGCAGGTATGACGCACGCATCATGAGCCAGGCGACGACATGGCGGCCGAGCGCGCTGCTGCTGGTCTGCGCGGTGACTTGCGCGCTGGCCTGCGCGCTGGCCTGGCCGGCACAGGCCCAGGGAACGAGCCCTGCCCCGCAAGCCACCTACAAGCCAGCCGCCAAGCAGGCCAAACCCAAAGCCGAATCCAAGGCCAAGGCCCCCAGCAAGGCCAAGGCCGTCAAGGAGAAGGACGACGGCGACAAGGCCGGTTCGGACGTGGTGCCGTCCTCACCGGCCAAGGGCCCGTTCAGCCGCGCCTCGCAGACCTTCACCCCGGCCGACGCCAGCGATCCGGCGGTCGACGCCGCCTTCGGGGCCTATCAGCGCGGCTACTATCTCACCGCGCTGAAGATCGCCACCGAGCAGGCCGAGAACGCCGGCAGCACCCAGGCGATGACCCTGATCGGCGAAATCTACGCCAACGGCCGCGGCGTGGTGCGCGATGACGCCAAGGCGGTGGCGTGGTATCGCCGCGCCGCCGAGAAGGGTGACCGCAACGCCATCTTCGCGGTCGCCATGTTTCACATCGCCGGACGCGGCGGACTGTCCAGCCGCGACGAGGGCGCAAAGCTGCTGGCCGACGCCGCCAAACTCGGCCACGGTCCCGCCGCCTACAATCTCGGCCTGCTTTATCTCGACGGCAACCAGTTCCCTCAGGATCTTGCCCGCGCCGCCGAACTGTTCCGCCAGGCCGCCGATGCCGGGCTCCCCGAGGCGCAATACGCGCTCGCCACCTTCTACAAGGAAGGCCGCGGCGTAAAACAGGATGCCGCCGAGGCCGCGCGGCTACTCGGCGCAGCGGCGCTGGCCGATAATGTCGATGCCCAGATCGAGCTCGCCATCGCGCTGTTCAACGGCACCGGCATCGTCAAGAACGAACCCGCCGCGGTGACCCTGTTGCGCCGCGCCGCCACGCAGGGCAGTCCGGTGGCGCAAAACCGCCTGGCGCGCGTGCTCGCCTATGGCCGGGGCGCGCCGATGGACCGTTCCGAGGCGCTGAAATGGCATCTCATCGCCAAGACCGGCGGCGCCGGCGATCCCAATCTCGACGAGATGCTGGCCCAGGTCACCCCGGAGCAGAAATCCAAGGCCGAGGCCGCCGCCAGGCGCTGGCTCGGCGGCCGCTGACGCCGCACCCTTGACGCGGCGAGCCCCATGGGGCACCCCATCGCCAGCCCGCTCACCCCCTCTCTCGCCGCCGCCGGAAGCCATGCATCCCCAATCCGCCCTTCTCAACGTCATGATCAAGGCTGCGCGGCGCGCCGGACGCAGCCTGGTGCGCGACTTCAACGAGGTCGAGAAACTGCAGGTCTCGGTCAAGGGTCCGGCCAATTTCGTCAGCGCCGCCGACAAGCGCGCCGAAGAGCTGATCTACGACGAACTCACCAAGGCCCGGCCCGGCTACAGCTTCATCGGCGAGGAAGGCGGCTCCCGTCCCGGCAGCGATCCGTCCCACACATGGATCGTCGACCCGCTCGACGGCACCACCAATTTCCTTCACGGCATCCCGTATTTTGCCATCTCGATCGGGCTGCAGCGCGAGGGTACCATCGTCGCCGGGGTGGTGTTCAATCCGGTCACCGACGAACTGTATTTCGGCGAGCGCGGCAAGGGCGCGTTCTGCAACGATCAGCGCCTGCGCGTGGCGGCGCGGCGGCACCTCATGGATTGCGTCGTCGCCTGCGGCCTGCCCCATTTCGGGCGCGGCGATCTCGAACTGTCGCGCGCCGAGATGATGGCGGTGCAGCCCACCGTGTCCGGCCTGCGCCGGTTCGGCGCCTCGGCGCTCGATCTCGCCTATGTCGCGGCCGGACGGTTCGATGCCTATTGGGAGCGCGATCTGGCGCCGTGGGACATGGCGGCCGGCCTCTTGCTGGTGCGCGAGGCCGGCGGCTTTGTCACCGACCTCGACGACGGCGACCAGATCCTGGAAAAGGGCAGCGTCCTCGCCGCCAACGCCGCCATCCACCGCGACCTTCTGAAAATCCTCACCACGCTCAACCGCTAGAAGACGCCATGACCACGCGCAGCCTCGACTTCTATCCGCACCGGACGTTCGAGAAGCTGCGCTACGGCGACACCGACCGGCAGGATCACGTCAACAACGCGGTGTTCGCCACCTTCCTTGAAACCGGCCGCGTCGAGATCCTGTTCGATCAGGTCAATCCGATCAAGCCGCCGGGCACCTCGTTCGTCATCGTGCGGCTCGAACTCGACTACCGCGCCGAGGTCAACTGGCCCGGCACGGTGGAGATCGGCACGCGGATCATGGGGTTCGGGCGCAGCACGGTGCGGCTCGACCAGTCGGTGTTCCAGAACGGCCAGTGCGTCGCGACCGGCCAGACCGTCATCGTGCTCACCGACGATACGACGCACAAATCGACGCCGCTGCCGGCCTCGCTGATCGAGCGCCTGTCAAAATACCTGCGCCCCGACGATTGATCCCCGCCCACGGCTTCAAGTCCGCGTTGCGAATCAATATTCCCGGCGATTTCCCGCGCCCGCCGCTTTTCTCCCGCCACCGCTATGCCATTATGCGGGACAAAGCTGTTTCACGCCTCACACGGGTGATCTCCGCACATGGCGCAGGACGACGTTTTCGACAGGACCGCTTCCGACCGGCGCGGCGCCGGCCGGCCTCCTCCCGACATCGAGCCGGTGAAGCTGACATCGCCGCGCATTTTCCTCGTCCGCATGGTGGTGTTCCTGATCCTGTGCGGTCTGCTCGTCGTGGTGCTGTACAGGCAGATCTGGGCCGCCTTCCTCGCCAACCCCGGCCTCAACGGCCTGATCGTCGCCGTGCTCGTCATCGGCATCGTCTTGGCGTTCCGCCAGGTGCTGCGGCTGTATCCGGAAGTGGCGTGGGTCAACAGCTTCCGCATCGCCGATCCGGGCCTCGTGATCGAGCGCCGCCCGGTTCTGCTGGCGCCGATGGCCACCCTGCTCGGCGAACGCATCGGCCGCATGGCGATCACGCAGCAGACCATGCGCCACCTGCTCGACTCCATCGCCACCAGGCTCGACGAGTCGCGCGACATCGCCCGCTACATGACCGGCCTCCTGGTGTTCCTCGGCCTGCTCGGCACCTTCTGGGGCCTGATCGAGACCGTCGGCTCGGTCGGCAAGGTGATCGAGGGGCTCAAGGTCAGCGGCGACGCCACCGCGGTGTTCGACACGCTCAAAGAGGGCCTCGCCGCGCCGCTCGGCGGCATGGGCATCTCGTTCTCGTCATCGCTGTTCGGCCTCGCCGGCTCGCTGGTGCTCGGCTTCCTCGATCTGCAGTCGGGCGGCGCGCAGAACCGCTTCTACACCGACCTCGAGGACTGGCTGTCCACCACCGTGCGCGAATACGGCGCGACGCCGGCAACGGCGGGCGCGCTGACGGCGGCCGACCTTCATCCCGTGGTGGAGCGGCTGCGCGCCGCGGTCGAGGACATGGGCACCAGCCGCGGCGCCACCTCCGCCATGGCCAATCTCGCCGAAGCGATCCAGGGCCTCGTGCATCACATGCGCTCGGAGCAGCAGATGATCCGCGAATGGGCCGACGCCCAGGGCGAGCAGAACCGCGACATCAAGCGCCTGCTCGAGGCGCTGAACCATCCGCCGGGCGGGGCCTGACGCCATGGCCCTCGCACGCGCGCGCCGCAACGACCACGGCTTCAACTACTGGCCGGGGTTTGTCGATGCGCTCTCGACCCTGATCCTCGGCATCATCTTCCTGCTGTCGGTGTTCGTCGTGGTGCAGTTCTTCCTGACGCAGGAAGTTTCCGGCAAGGACAAGGCGCTGGAGCGCCTCAACGCGCAGGTTGCGCAACTGTCGGAACTGCTGTCGCTGGAAAAATCCGGCAAGCTCAACCTCGAGGAGCAGCTTGCTTCGCTGCGCGCCGGCCTTGCCACCGCCGAAGCCGAGCGCGACCGTGTCCGTGGCCTCTATGACGGCCTCACCAGCGCCGGCACCGCCGGGCGCGCCGGCGAACTCGCCAAGGCGCTGGAGTCGGAAAAGCAGGTGTCGGGCCGCGCGCTGGCGCAGGTCGAGATCCTCAATCAGCAGATCGCCGCGCTGCGCCGCCAACTCGCCGCGATCGAGGAAGCCCTCGAAGCCTCGGAGAAGCGCGACCGCGAATCGCAGGCCCGCATCACCGATCTCGGCCAGCGCCTCAACGTCGCGCTGGCGCAGCGGGTGCAGGAGCTGTCGCGCTACCGCTCGGAATTCTTCGGCCGGCTGCGCACCATCCTCGGCAACCGGCCCGACATCCGCGTCGTCGGCGACCGTTTCGTGTTCCAGTCGGAAGTGTTCTTCGATACCGGTCAGGCGGTGCTGCTGCCGGACGGCCGCGTCGAACTCGACAAGCTCGGCGATGCCGTGATCGAACTGGAAAAACAGATTCCACCCGAGATCGCCTGGGTGCTGCGCGTCGACGGCCACACCGACGTGCGGCCGATCCGCAGCCCGCAATTTCCCTCCAACTGGGAGCTGTCGGCGGCGCGCGCCATCTCGGTGGTTCAGTACCTGATGTCGCGCGGCGTGTCGCCGCAGCGCCTCGTCGCCGCCGGATTCGGCGAATTCCAGCCGCTCGAAACCGACCGCACCGAAGAAGCCTTCCGCCGCAACCGCCGCATCGAACTGAAACTGACCGAACGGTAATACTCATGACAGGCGCGCTCTTCACGCTGCGCGCCTATCGCGCCGGCGACGAGGAAGCTGTTCTGGCGCTGTGGCTGCGGACCTGGCAGGCCGCCTATCCCGCGATTGATTTCGCCGCGCGGCTGGCGTGGTGGCGCGCGCGCTGGCGCGACGAGCTGGTGCCGGTGGCCGCCATCATCGTCGCCGAGGGCACCGACGCCCTCGTCGGCTTCGTCACCATCGACGCCGCCGGCTATCTCGATCAGCTCGTGGTGGCGCCGGAGGCGTGGGGCACACCCGCCGCCGCCGCGCTGATGGATGCGGCCAAGGAGCGCTCGCCGCGCGGCATCTCGCTGATGGTCAATGCCGACAACGCCCGCGCCATCGCGTTCTACGCCCGGCACGGCTTCCGCGAGGCCGGCACCGGCGTCAATCAACTGTCGGGCCGCCCGGTGCTGCGCATGAGCTGGACGCCGTGACGCCTGAATTCAGCTGAGGAATTACTCGCTCTGGAACTGCAGCCGCGCCAGCCGCGCATAGAGGCCGTCGGCCGCCACCAGCTCGGTGTGCGTGCCCTCCTCGACGATGCGGCCATGCTCCATCACCAGGATGCGGTCGCACGACAGCACGGTGGCGAGCCGGTGCGCGATCACCAGCGTGGTGCGCTCGCGCATCAGCATTTCGAGCGCCGCCTGCACCAGCGTCTCGCTCTCGGCATCGAGCGCCGAGGTCGCCTCGTCGAGCAGCAGCAGCGGCGCGTTGCGCAGGATGGCGCGGGCGATGGCGATGCGCTGGCGCTGGCCGCCGGACAGCGTCACGCCGCGCTCGCCCGCCTCGGTGGCGAAGCCCTGCGGCAGACGGTGGATGAAGCTGGACGCCTGCGCGAGATCCGCGGCGCGCTCGACCTCGGCGTCGCCGGCGTCGGGCCGGCCGAACCGGATGTTCTCGGCGATGCTGGCGGCGAACACCGCAACATCCTGCGGCACCAGCGCGATGTGCCGGCGCAGCTCGACCGGATCGGCCTCGGCCAGCCGCACGCCGTCGAACGTGATGACGCCGCTCGCCGGATCGTAGAACCGCAGCAGCAAATGGAAGATCGTGCTCTTGCCGGCGCCCGAGGGGCCGACGATGGCGACGCGCTCGCCCGGCCGCACCGAAAACGACACGCCGTCGAGAATGGGCACGTCGGGCCGTGCCGGATAGGTGAACCGCACCGCGTCGAACGTCACCGCGCCGCGCGACGGGGCCGGCAGCAGCACCGGGTTCGCCGGCGCCACGATGTCGGATTGGGTGGCCAGAAGCTCGGTCAGCCGCTCGGCGGCGCCGGCGGCCTGCGAGATCTCACCCCACACCTCGCTCAACTGGCCGAGCCCGCTCGCGGCGAAAATCGCGAACAGCACGAACTGGCTCAGCGTGCCCGCGGTCAGGCGTCCGGCCAGCACGTCCTGCGCGCCGGTCCACAGGATGATGACGACGCTGCCGGCGGCGAGGAAGATGATGATGGCGGTGAGCCAGGCACGCGCCTGGGTCGACTGGATGGCGCCGAGATAGGCGCGCTCGACCGCCGCGCCGAACCGCTGCCCGGCGAGCTTCTCGTTGGTGTAGGCTTGCAGCGTGCGCACCGCGCCGATCAGTTCGGCGGCGTAGGCGGAAGCGTCGGCCAACGTGTCCTGCGCGGTGCGCGAGCGCTTCCGCACCATGCGGCCGAACGCGACCAGCGGCAGCACGATGACGGGAATGGCCGCGAGCACGAAGCCGGACAGCCGCGCGCTGGTCACGACCATCATCGTCACCGAGCCGAGGAACAGCACGAGATTGCGCAGCGCGATCGACACCGAGGCGCCGACCGCGGACTTGATCTGGGTGGTGTCGGCGGTGAGCCGCGACAGCAATTCACCGGAGCGGGCGAAATCGAAGAACGAGGCCGGCAGCCGCGCGATATGCTCGAAGGCCGCCGCGCGCAGGTCGGCCACCACGCGCTCGCCGAGCGAGATCACCAGATAGAAGCGCAGCGCGCTGGCGGCGGCGAGAACCAGCACGACGCCGATCATGACCGCGAAATACTGGTCGATCAGGCCGATGCGCTCGGCCGAGAAGCCGTTGTCGATCATGCGGCGCACCGCGATCGGCACCGCCAGCGTCGCCACCGCCGCGATCACCAGGGCGGCCAGGGCGGCGGCGGCGCGCCAACGGTAGCGGCGCACATAGGGCATCAGCTGCATCAGTGGCCGCAGCCGGATGCGGCGGGCGCTTTCGCCGGCTGCGCCGGCCGGCTCGGCCGTCGTGATCGACACCGCCGCGTCAACTGCGGCCACCGCAACGTCTCCGGCCTTGGCGGACGTCGCCTCGTTTTTGTTATCTATCTGATTTTTATGAACTAAATTCATCTTTGAAGATTCCGCCGCTAGCCAGCCGCGCGTTCCCCTGATATGCCCGGTCGCGGGCCTGCTGGCAAATATGGCGGTGCGGCTTGTTTCGCCATCGGCGCTGGGTTATAGACCGCGCGAACCCGATCACCTCAAGCCCCGACCCTTCGAGGCATGACAGCCGGGCGCCCATGCGCCCCAAGGTTTTGCGATGAAAGCCGAGACCCATCCCGACTACCACACCATCAAGGTCCAGATGACCGATGGTTCCGAGTTCGTCACCCGCAGCACCTGGGGCAAGGACGGCGATACCATACATCTGGATATCGACTCCAAGTCGCATCCGGCCTGGACCGGCGGCCAGCAGCAGCTGCTCGACCGCGGCGGCCGCCTGTCGCGGTTCCAGAAGAAGTTCTCGGGCTTCATCAAGGAAGGCGCCAAGAAGTAAGGCGTCCCGCCCGGCGTTAGGACCATCACAAACCCCCGCCGGCGGCGGGGGTTTTTGTTTGCGGCTTGAGTTGTGATCGCGGGCTGCGGGCCGGGTTGCAGCCTGGGCGTGTCTACTCGACCTTGGTCAGGAACGGCGGCCGCCGCTCGAACGCCGCCTTGAGCTGGCCGAGCTGGTGGACCACCGGATTGTCGAGCGCCTGCGCGGCCTTCGTCGCGGGAGCATGAATGGTGGCGTCGAGCCGTCGCACCCTGACCTGCAGCGCCATCGAGCGCGCGATGAGACCGCACAGCGATTGCGGCAGCTTCGCCATGACGTCGTCAGCCCCCGGTTCCGGCGCGGACAGCTTCACCTTGGTCTTTTCGCGATTGGCCTGGGCGAGCGACATCTCGCCCTCCTTCACCGCGCGGTGCAGCAGCAGCCATGAGGCGAGCTGCATCAGACGCGTGGTCAGCCGCATGCTTTCGGTGGCGTAGGCGAGACTCGCGGAACGGTCGAGCACCTTGGCGTCGGTGCGGCCCGGTCCGTCGAGATAGGCGGCGGTCTCCTCGACCAGATCCATGCCCTCGCGGAACAGCGTGGCGAACATGGCGGAGCCCGCGAGCCGCTCGCTGAACGAGATCAGTCCGGGCTGGCGCATGGAATGGTCGGACATGGTTAACGCCTCACGCAACTGACGCACGACTTATGATGAACAAAACATTGACTCCGCGCCGGCGCGGAGTCCAGCGCCGGCCGCGCGAATGAAGAGATATGGTTTCCGGGCAAGCGGCGAAATCCCGATCCGGGACAAGCCTGGGCGCCGCGCGCAAAAAAAGACGCCAAAAAAGAGCCGCCGTTTCCGGCGGCTCGAAGTTGATAACAGGGAGGCGTCAAACAGAGTGGACAGGAGCCACTCGGTGTCCAGAGATGGACATCCACAGTAATGAACGAGAAAGCTTAATCGCGCGTAAATGAAAGGGTTTTGCAATATCCTGGTGACGATTGCCGCGCGCAAATCATGCTTGCGCTGACTTCATTCGACCGGAAGACCACTCGCCTTCCACTCGGGATAACCGTCCTCAAGGCGGCGCGCGTCATAGCCATGCTGGCGCAGGAAAGAGACGGCCTGATACGACAAGACACAGTAAGGCCCGCGGCAGTATGCAATGACTGGCCTCTCCTTCGGCAATTCCGTCAGCCGTGATTCCAGTTGCTGAAGGCTGATGTTCGTTGCGCCCGGCAGATGACCGAGAGAAAATTCGTCCTCGGGACGAACATCGAGAAGCGTGGTGGTGCCGTCGCGCAATCGCGCGAGCAGTTCCTGCTGACTCACCGGCTCCATCGCATCGAGATTGCCGAAATAGGTTCCGACGACCTCCCTAACCTCGGCGATGTTGTGCTCCGCAAGTTTTCTTAACACCGCAATGGCCTCGATGATCGGGCCATCCGCCAGCCGGTAGAGAACCTTCTTGCCCTCGCGCCTGGCTGTCACCAGTCCGCCGCGCCGCAACTGCTGCAGATGCTGGGAGACGTTGGCGAAGGCCAGTCCGGTCAGAGTGGCCAGCGCCTCCACGGAACGCGGGCCCTGGCCGAGATGCTCCAACAGTTCAAGCCGGTGTTCATGCCCCAGCGTCCGCGCGAGGGCGGCAAATTGCATATTCAGCAGGCGCTTTGGCGAGATACTTGACATCCGATCACTATATCATTCAATTTAGCAATTGAACGATATTCTCTGAAATATGCATATCATTTTTGGAGAATGACGCATGCAAATTCTCACCATCCTCAATGATCCGCCTTACGGCACGGAGCGAGTCTACAACGGTTTGCGCCTGACCGCCGCTCTCCAGAAGGCCTCCGCGGACGCGATCCCGACCGTGTTTCTGATGGCCGACGCCGTCACCGCCGCCAAGCGTGGGCAGAAAACGCCAGACGGTTTCTACAACGTCGAACGGATGATCCGGCACATCCTGTCAGCGTCCGGACACGTGCTGCTTTGCGGCTCATGCCTCGATGCGCGCGGTCTTGTCATGGGCGACCTGATCGACGGCGTAAGGCGCAGCACCATGGATGAACTGGCGACACTGGCCATCCAGGCCGAAAAGGTACTGGTGTTCTAATGGTGGACCGCACGAGACATCCGCAGCGGCAGGTTTTTCTGCTGGCAACCGCGCAGGCCTTGTTTCAGGCGGTTTCCGTGCTGGTCATGACCATTGGAGGCCTCGCCGGGAGCGCCATCTCGTCCATCCCGGAACTGGCGACGGTCCCGATCGCCTCCATGTTCATGGGCACCGCCGTCGCAACGGTTCCCGCATCGATGTGGATGAGCCGGGTCGGGCGCCGCACCGGCTTCACAGCCGGCGCGATGCTCGGTTTTCTGGGCGGACTTACCGCAGCTTCCGGCATCTACCTGGAGTCCCTCACGGTCCTGTCGATGGGAACATTCCTGGTCGGAACCTATCAAAGCTTCGCGCAATTCTATCGCTTCGCCGCCGCGGAAGCCTCCGACGCCGCCTTCCGTTCGCGCGCCATATCACTGGTGCTGGCCGGGGGCGTGGTCGCGGCCTTCCTCGGACCATGGCTTGCCCGTCTCGGCGGTCCGCTGCTGCACCCCGCCTATACCGGATCCTTCCTCATCCTGGCGGTTCTGTCCCTGCTCGCCGCCGGATTGCTGCAGGGGTTGCGCATCGCCCCGCCGGCCCCCGCGGCCCAGGCCGCGACGCCGGCCCGCCCGCTACTGATGATTTTCATGCAGCCGCCCTATCTCGTGGCTCTTTTCAGCGCCGCGACGGGTTACGGCATCATGATCCTCGCCATGACAGCGACTCCCCTTGCCATGACGGGCCACCACCATAACCTTTCGGACACGGCATCCGTCATCCAGCTCCATGTGCTCGGCATGTTCCTGCCGTCATTCGTGACCGGCTCCCTGATCGGTCGGTTTGGGGTTTGCCGCGTCATGCTTGCCGGCACGGCGCTGTTTGCCGGCCACATCCTGCTGGCCATCAGCGGCACCGGTTTTCCATCCTATGCCCTGGCGTTGATGGTGCTGGGGATCGGCTGGAATTTTCTCTATGTTGGCGGCACCACGCTGCTGATGCGAACCTATAGCGTCGCCGAGCAGGGCCGCGCCCAGGCATTGAACGATCTGGTCATCTTCGTGGTGGGACTGGCCTCGTCGCTTGCGGCTGGAGCCCTGCACCAGGCTTTCGGCTGGCAGACGATGAACCTTGTCCTGCTGCCATGGGTTACCTCGACCGCCCTGGCCCTGTTGTGGCTCGCCCGCTCGCAGTATCGGGAATTGCTGGTCAGGGCCGGCTAACAGCCATCTCCGCCCGTCACGACTTGAAGAACCTGTCAGCGGCTGCGCGCGTGGCGCGCTTCATGGTGAGCGCGCTCGCGAGCCGTTCGATCTCCGCCGTGAGCAGCGCGATACGCTGCTCCAGTTCCTCGACGGAAAGCAGCGACAGGTCCTGTCCGATCTCGTGGGAAACCTTCTTGCGCGGGCGCTCGTCGTCGGTGTCGATGGCCATGTGCGATCCCATCACGTTGTGAAGCCGGCCCGCGTCACGCGACGGATTGCCAGCGCGCGCCGCGACCGCTACATCGGGTCGGGCCGCAATGTGCCGCAAGGATGCGCCATGAACAAGCTGCCGACGGAGATGACCGTCATCGCCATCCGCGCATCCGGCGGACCGGAGGTGCTGGTGCCGGAACGGCGCGGCATGCCGGCGCCGGGACCGGGCGAGATCCTCGTCAGGGTCAGGGCAAGCGGCGTCAACCGGCCCGACGTGATGCAGCGCAAGGGACTGTATCCGCCGCCTCCGGGCGCCAGCGACATTCCCGGGCTCGAGATCGCCGGCGAGGTCGCCGCGCTCGGCGCCGAGGCGACGCGCTGGCAACCCGGCGACCGCGTCGCCGCGCTGGTGTCGGGCGGCGGCTATGCCGAATACAGCCTCGCCCACGCTTCCCACGCGCTGCCGGTGCCGGAAGGCCTGTCGTGGGTCGAGGCGGCGGCGATGCCGGAGACCTTCTTCACGGTGTGGCACAACGTGTTCGAGCGCGGCGCGCTCCGCCCCGGCGAAACGCTGCTGGTGCATGGCGGCTCGTCCGGCATCGGCACCACCGCGATCCAGTTCGCCAAGGCAATGGGCGCGCGCGTGATCGTCACCGCGGGCTCCGAGGCCAAATGCGCGGCCTGCATCAGGCTCGGCGCCGATCACGCCATCAACTACGCCACCACCGACTTCGTCGCCGCCACCAAGGCGGCGACCACCGGCGCCGGCGCCAATGTCATCCTCGACATGATCGGCGGCGACTATATCGCGCGCAATTACGAGGCCGCCGCCCCCGACGGGCGCATCGTCCAGATCGCGTTCCAGCAGGGCGCGAAGGCGACCGTCGATTTCATGCGCCTGATGCTCAAGCGCCTGACCCATACCGGCTCGACCCTGCGTTCACGGTCCGTTGCCGACAAGGCCGCGATCGCCCGGGCCATCGAGGACACCATCCTGCCGCTGGTGCGCGCCGGGGCCATCCGGCCGGTCATCGACAGCACATTTACCCTCGCCGAGGCCGCCGCCGCCCACGCCCGGATGGAAACCAGCCATCATATCGGCAAGATTGTGCTGTCCGTACCGTAGCCGGAAATCCTTGGTTTTGCTTTCCTTTCATGGCATCTATCGCGCTTCCCCGTGAGGCGCGCCCCATGGGGGAACGCCATCAATGCTGGGAGAGCAGGTTTGGGTCTTGTCAGGTGCCTCGCGCCCGCGCTGATGGGGCTTGCGCTGCTGATCGGCGCTTCGTCCGCGCGCGCGGTCGAAGCCGTCAACGTGCGCACCGACGCGCCCGCCATCGACCTGACCGGCGTGCTGGAGCTGCAGAAAAGCGAGACCGACCGCATCCAGGTCTCCACCGCGCCCGGCCCCGACGGCATCATCCGCCGCATCGAGGTGCGCGCCCGCGAGGGCAGCACCAACTGGGGCGTGATCGCGCTCGCCAACAATTCCGACGACCAGATCGACCGCCTGATCGTGGCCCCGCATTACCGCATGGTGTCGTCGGGACTGCTGTGGCCGGACCTCGGCCTGTCGCGCATCGTCGCCATCACGCCCTCCGTCGGCGACCGCCCGGAGCGGCAGGATAACCCCTCGGCCGACATCTTCCGCGTCACGCTCGATCCCGGCTCGGTGATCACCTTCGTCCTCGAGCTGCGCACCGACCGCATGCCGCAGCTCTATTTGTGGGAACCCGACGCCTACAAGGACAAGGTCAACAGCTTCACCATGTACCAGGGCATCGTGATCGGCATCGCCGGCCTGCTGGCGCTGGTGCTGACCATCCTGTTCGTGGTCAAGGGCAGCATCATGTTTCCCGCCGCCGCGGCGCTGGCGTGGTCGGTGCTGATCTATATCGGCGTCGACTTCGGCTTCTGGGGCAAGGTGTTCGACATGTCGTCGGGCGCCGAGCGCATCTGGCGCGCCGCGGGCGAGGCCATCCTGTCGGCGACGCTCTTGGTGTTCCTGTTCGCCTATCTCAACCTCAACCGCTGGCACGTACGCTATTCGCACATCACTTTCGGCTGGCTGGCATTCCTCGGCTCGCTGGTGGGCCTGGCGCTGTTCGACCCCGCCGTCGCCGCCGGCATCGCGCGCGCTTCGCTCACCGCCATCGCCGTGTTCGGCTTCGGCCTCATCGTCTATCTCTCGACCCACGGCTTCGACCGCGCCGTGCTTCTGATCCCGACCTGGTTCCTGCTGCTGGTCTGGGTGATCGCGGCGGGCCTGACCATCGGCGGCTTCGTGACCAACGACATCGTCGGCCCCGCGCTGCTCGGCGGCCTGGTGCTGATCGTGATGCTGATCGGCTTCACCGTCATGCAGCATGCCTTCGCCGGCGGCATCACGCAGGGCATCGTCTCCGACGTCGAGCGCCGCGCGCTGGCGCTCACCGGCGCCGGTGACCTGATCTGGGACTGGGATGTCTCCGCCGACAAGGTGTTCACCAGCCCGGAAACCGAAAGCCTGCTCGGCCTCAAGCGCGGCACGCTCGAAGGCCCGGCGGCGAAGTGGCTCGAAATCCTGCATCCGCTCGACCAGGACCGCTTCCGCGCCGCGCTCGACAGCGTGCTTGACCAGCGCCGCGGGCGCCTGGTGCAGGACTTCCGCCTGCGCACGCCCGACGGCCATTTCATGTGGTTCTCGCTGCGCGCCCGTCCCGTGGTCGGCTCCGACGGCGAGGTGGCTCGCGTGGTCGGCACGCTGACCGACGTCACCGAGTTCAAGAACGCCGAGGAGCGTCTGCTGCATGACTCGGTGCATGACAACCTGACCGGCCTGCCCAACCGCCAGCTCTTCATCGACCGCCTGATCGCCACCGCGGCCATCGCCAAGGCGACGCCCAACCTGCGCCCGACGGTAATGGTGATCGACCTCGATCGCTTCAAGCAGGTCAACGATTCCGTCGGCATCGCGGTCGGCGATTCCATCCTGCTGACGCTGGCGCGCCGCCTGACCCGCATCCTCAAGCCCCAGGACACGCTGGCGCGGCTGACCGGCGACCAGTTCGGCCTGATCCTGCTGTCGGAACGCGAGCCGGCGCGCATCACCGCGCTGGCCGAAACGATCCGCAAGACCATCCGCGCGCCGATCGCCTTCAACGACCGCGAGATCTTCCTCACCGCATCCATCGGGCTGGCGCTCAGCGACCCCGAAGGCGTGCTGACCGAGGACATCATCAAGGACGCGGAACTCGCGATGTACCACTCCAAGCGCATCGGCGGCGACCGCATCGATGTCTACAAGCCGGCGATGCGCGCGCGCAAGTCCGACCGGCTGACCATCGAATCGGATCTGCGCCGCGCGCTCGAGCGCGAGGAAATCACCATCCTGTACCAGCCGATCGTGCGGCTCGAGGACCGCAGCATCGCCGGCTTCGAGGCGCTGGCGCGTTGGGATCATCCGCGGCTCGGCCGCCTGTCGCCGGTCGAATTCATCTCGATCGCCGAGGAGACCGGCCTCATCGTCGATCTCGGCATGTTCATGCTCGACCGCACCGCGCGCCAGCTCGGCGCCTGGCAGCGGGCGCGGCGCTCGCGCGTGCCGGTGTTCGCCAGCGTCAACGTGTCGTCGCGCCAGCTTTTGCGCCACGACCTGATCCACGACCTGCGCACCGTGCTGTCGCGCTCGGCGCTGGCGCGCGGCACGCTCAAGCTGGAGCTCACCGAATCGCTGGTGATGGAGAACCCCGAGCACGCCGCCCAGATGCTCAAGCGCATCCGCGAGCTTGGCGCCGGCCTCGCGCTCGACGATTTCGGCACCGGCCACTCGTCGCTGTCCTACCTGCAGCGCTTCCCGTTCGACACCATCAAGATCGACCAGTCGTTCGTGCGCACCACCAGCCGCGGCACCCGTCCGGTCATCCTCAAATCCATCATCAACCTGGCGCACGATCTCGGCATGGACGTCGTCGCCGAGGGCACCGAGACGGATTCCGACGCGGTCGAATTGTTCCAGATGGGCTGCGAATACGCGCAAGGCTTCGCCTTCGGCGAGCCGATGTCGGCGGAGGCCGCGCAGCGCCTCCTGCTCGAAGAGCGGATGGAAACGACGCGGTGAACCACCTCGTCATGCCCCGGCTTGACCCCGGGACATCCCCTGCGCTTCCCCGATGCGGAAGATGGATTGCCGGATCAAGTCCGGCAATGACGAAGGAAGGTCCGCGGACGAAGGAAGGTCCGCGGACGCAAAGATCCGCGGACGCAAGAAGGTCCGCGATGGATGGACCCGCGAGGGCGCCCTAGGCGTGGCCGGCCTCGTTCGATAGCATCGCGAGGTCGATGCCGATTTTCTTCAGCGCCTGCTCGTATTTCTTGCCGATGTCGGCGCCGAAGATCAGCTCCGGATCGGCCGGGCAGTGCAGCCAGCCATTGTCCTGAATCTCGGATTCGAGCTGCCCCGGCGCCCAGCCGGCATAACCGAGCGCCAGGATGGCGCGACGCGGCCCGGTGCCCTGCGCGATCGCCTTGAGGATGTCGAGGGTGGCGGTAAGCGAAATGCCGTCATCGATCGGCAGCGTCGAATCCTCGATGAAGAAATCGCTCGAATGCAGCACGAAGCCGCGCCCCGGCTCCACCGGCCCGCCCTTGAGCACCTTGAGGATCGCCGCCTGCTGCGACAGCTTGATCTTGCGGGCATCGTCGACGATGTCGAGCTGGGCCAGGAGCTGGGGAAAATCGAGGTTGCCGGCCGGCTGGTTGACGATGATCCCCATCGCCCCTTCCGAGGAATGCGCGCAGATGTAGATCACCGAGCGCGCGAAACGTTCGTCCTGCATCACCGGCATGGCGATGAGGATCTGGCCGTCCAGATAACCGCGCCGCAACCCTCCGGCCGCGTCGTCCGCAGGAGCGTCCGGACGCTTCCGTTCCGAGGATTTCTTGGCCGCGCGTTTCATTTCCCTTTCCTTCGCCATGATTGTCGTCATCCTGAGCGCCGGTTCCGGCGCTGTCAATCGAGCGTGGCGGCGTGGCGGATCACAAGCATTTCAGTCGTCCGGACGGTGCCGGATGAGATACAAGGATGAAATGATGACAATCATGTCGGCGCCAAGGCAGTGGGGACTTGCCGCGCTTGTGTTTGGATTATTTATCCATGGCGTGGCCGCCTTCGCGGACGCCTCGGCCTGGAACCGCGACCGCCACGCCGCGATCCGCCTGCTCGCCGGATCGCGGGCGGCCGGCGGCGCCCTGTTGATCGGCGGCATCGAGATCGAGCTGCAGCCGGGCTGGAAGACCTACTGGCGCACGCCCGGCGATTCCGGCGTGCCACCGCGCTTCGATTTTTCCGGCTCGGACAACATCGAGACCGTAACCGTGCTGTGGCCGGCGCCGGAGAAATTTCCCGACGGCAATGGCGGCTTCTCGTTCGGCTATCACGAGCGCGTGGTGCTGCCGCTGCGAATCGTGGCCAAGGACGCCGGCAAGCCGGTGACGCTGCGCGCCGCCATCCAGTATGCGGTGTGCGAGAAGCTGTGCATTCCGCTGGAGACCTCGGCCAAAATCCAGTTCAGCGAAGCCGTCAGCACCCAGGACGGCATGCTGAAATCGGCGCTGGAACGCCTGCCGCAGCCGGCCCGCATCGGCGAGGCCGGCCCGCTTGCCGTGCGCGACATCCGCCTCGGGCAAGCCGCGCCCGGCGGCAAGCCGCGGCTTCTGATCGATATTGCCGCGCCGCCGCGGACGGCGGTCGAACTGTTCGCCGAGGGACCGACCGATAAATGGACGCTGCCTGCTCCCGTCCTGGTCGCGCGCGCCGCCGACGGAACGCAGCACTTCACTCTCGATCTTGGCGGCGCGCCGGCCGGTGCCGCGCTACGGGAGACGACGCTCCGCCTCACATTGGTTGGCGCCGACAACGCCTATGAAATCGCCGTGCCGCTGGCTGCCGCGCTGCCGCTCGCCGACAAGGGCCAGTGACGGCGAATTCCGCTTGCCATCACACGAACCGGGAATGGATAATTCGACCATCCCCATTTCACTCATCCCATTTCACACATGGAGACGATGATGACCATCAAAGTCGGCGACCGGCTGCCCGAGGCGAAATTCCGTGTCATGACCGCGGACGGCCCGGCCTGGAAAACCACCGACGATGTCTTCAAGGGCAAGCTGGTGGCGCTGTTCGCGGCGCCCGGCGCCTATACCGGCGTGTGCCATCGCCAGCACCTGCCCAGCATCATCGGCAGCGCCGACGCGCTCAAGGCCAAGGGCGTGCAGTCGATCGCGGTGGTGACGGTCAACGACGTGTTCGTGCAGGATGCCTGGAAGCGCGACATCGATCCGAAAAACCAGGTTGAGTTTCTCGCCGACGGCAACGCCGATTTCACCAAGGCCGTCGGCCTCGACATCGACATGACCGCGGGCGGCCTCGGCGTGCGCTCGAAGCGCTATTCGATGCTGGTGTCCAACGGCGTGGTCAAGGAGCTCAACATCGAGGACAATCCCGGCACGGTGGAGAAATCCGCCGGCGGCGCGCTCCTCAAGCAGCTTTGAGTCGGCGTTAGCGGGCCGCCGCGAGGCCCTCGCGCGCCAGTTGGTCGGCGCGCTCGTTGAGATCGTGGCCGGCATGGCCGCGCACCCAGTGCCAGCGCACGGTGTGCTGCGCCAGCGCCATCTCCAGCCGCTGCCACAGGTCGACGTTCTTCACCGGCTTGCGGTCGGCGGTGCGCCAGCCGTTGCGCTTCCAGCCGTGGATCCAGCCGGTGATGCCGCCGCGCAGGTACTGGCTGTCGGTGTAGAGATCGACCTCGCACGGCCGCCTGAGCATTTCCAGCGCGGCGATGGCGGCCATCAACTCCATGCGGTTGTTGGTGGTATGCGGCTCGCCGCCCTTGATCTCCTTTTCCACCGTGCCGAACTGCAGGATCGCGCCCCAGCCGCCGGGCCCGGGATTGCCCGAGCAGGCACCATCGGTGTGGATGATGACACGCGGTGCGAGCCGTGCCTCAGCGGCCATCGCCGCAGGCCACGGTGCGGAGCTGGCAGCGGCCGCGGGTGCGCTTGTCCTCGTTGCAGCGGTTCAGGGCGGTCTGCTGAGCGTCGGGCGAGGTCAGCCCGCCGCCGCTGAACGACAGCTTGTAGCGCCGGCCGGAATGCGAGCCGATATAGGTCGCGAGCCCCACGCACAGTTCACCGCGAAAGCCGATGACCTCGCACTCGCCGCGCCCCATCTTGGCGCAGCGCTTGGCGACGTCGGCCTCGGCCTCGGCCTTGGACGGCTGCTTCCAGGCGGTGGCGTAGGAGCCGTCGGAGGTGAAGCCAATCGCACCCCAGTATTGCGGCTTGTTGCCCTGCGCCGCCGGCGCGGATTGCGTCGCCGGGGTTTGCAAGGATTGCGTCGCCGTTTGCGCCATGACGGTCGCCGGCAGCGCCATTCCGGCAACAAGCGCCAGCATCGGCCCGATCTGTTTTAGCATGGTCCCATCCCCATTCTCATTCCTACGGCAGCGGTGTCGGAAAAAGCACGATTCCCGCCACTCAGTCAGCCGGCATCCGCCGCCACACCGGCACTGGCGCCTTCCCAGCCGTCAATGCCATAGTCGCTCATATTGCTCACACCTTGATGGAATCGCAACTTGCGGATGTACTCGTTGGGATCCTTTGGTTTCACCAGCGCGCCGGGCGGCACGTTGAGCCAGTCGACCAGCCGGGTCAGCAGGAAGCGCATCGCCGCGCCGCGCGCCAGGAGCGGCAGCGCGCGCTGCTCGGCGGCGGCCAGCGGGCGTTCGCGGTGGTAGGCGTTGAGCAGCGCCCGCGCCTTGGTGACGTTGAAGGAATGATCCGGCTCGAAGCACCAGGCGTTGAGGCAGATCGCAACGTCGTAGGCCAGGAGGTCGTGGCAGGCGAAATAGAAATCGATCAGGCCCGACAGCTTGTCGCCGATGAAGAACACGTTGTCGGGGAACAGGTCGGCGTGGATGATCCCGGTGGCCAGATCGCCCGGCCAGTGGCTTTCGAGATGGTCGAGTTCGGCGGCGAGGAACGCGGCAAGCTGCGGCTGCAGTTCGCCGGCGCGCGGACGGGCCATCTCGAACAGCGGACGCCAGCCCGTCACCGAGAGCGTGTTGGCGCGGCGCATCGGGAAGTCGCGACCCGCCACATGCATGCGCGCCAGCGCCTGGCCGACGCCGGCGCAATGGGCGACGCCGGGGCGGCGCGGCCACATGCCTTCGAGGAAATTGATGACGGCCGCCGGGCGTCCCGCCAGCACGCCGAGCGCGCCGCCGTCGTGGCGCTTGACCGGCTGCGGACAGGTCACGCCGTGGTCGGCCAGATGCGCCATCAGCGACAGGAAGAACGGCAGGTCGGACACCGCGACGCGCTTCTCATACAGCGTCAGGATGAAATAGCCGCGGCTGGTGTGGACCAGGAAGTTGGAGTTCTCGACGCCTTCGGCGATACCCTTGTAGGACAGAAGTTCGCCGACATCGTAGGCGGCGAGAAATTGCCCAAGCTCCTCGGCCGAGACATCGGTGTAGACAGCCATCCGGCTCACTCCGCCGCGTTGTCGGAAGGAGCGTCCGGCTCGCGCCGCAACTGGCGCGGCAGCGGGAAGAACACACCCTCGTCCGCCGCCAGCACCGGCTCCACGGTGACGTCGTAGCGCGCGGCAAACGCGGCGATGATCTCATCGACCAGCACCTCGGGAGCCGAGGCGCCCGCGGTGATGCCGAGCCGGGTGATGTCCGACAGCCGGCTCCAGTCCAGGTCGTCGGCGCGCAACACCAGCATGGCGCGGGCGTTGCCGGCGCGTTCGGCCACCTCGCGCAGCCGCTGCGAGTTCGACGAATTGGGCGAGCCGACCACGATCAGCGCGTCAACATCGGCGGCGACCTGCTTGACGGCGTGCTGGCGGTTGGTGGTGGCGTAGCAGATGTCTTCCTTGTGCGGTCCGACGATGGCGGGAAAGCGCTGTTTCAGACAGGCCACGATGTCGGCGGTATCGTCGACCGAGAGCGTGGTCTGGGTGACGTAGGCAAGCTGGGCCGGATCGCGCGGCTCAAACCGCAAGGCATCCGCCAGCGTCTCGACCAGCGCCACGGCGCCTTGCGGCAATTGTCCCATGGTGCCGACCACCTCGGGATGTCCGGCATGGCCGATCAGGATGACGTCGCGGCCGCGGCGGTGATGCAGTTCGGCCTCGCGATGCACCTTGGTCACCAGCGGGCAGGTGGCGTCGAGCGCGAACAGGCGGCGCGCCTCGGCAATGGCCGGCACCAACTTCGGCACGCCATGGGCCGAGAACACCACCGGGGCCGTGGTGTCGGGAATCTCATCCAGTTCGTCGACGAACACGGCGCCCATGGCGCGCAGCCGCTCGACCACGTAGCGGTTATGGACGATTTCGTGGCGCACATAGACCGGCGGCCCGTACTGCGCCAGCGCCTGCTCCACGGTGTCGATGGCGCGCACGACGCCGGCACAGAACCCGCGCGGCGAGCACAACAGGATGGTCAGCTTCGGCTTGTCCGCCATGGAGGTCCGGCCCTGAGGCGCCGAAATCCCCCGCACCGGGGGGCCTTGGCGCCAATTCCTTGCGATTTCAACGGAACTTGACTGGACTTGCCGCCGCCGCCCCGCCCTGTCAAGGCCATACCGAACCCATTGCGCCGGCAGGCCCCAAGCGACTATATTGGCGGCAGTATTTCCCGTCATCACCGATGACCGAGGGCTTCGCCTCCGAGAGGCGGGCGAAGCATTAAAGGAGATTTGCCGTGAGCAATGCACCGCTGATGCCGAAGGCGACCGCCGTGTGGCTCGTCGATAATACCGCGCTATCGTTCGATCAGGTCGCCGAATTCTGCAAGATGCACCCGCTGGAGATCAAGGCCATCGCCGACGGCGACGCCGCCCAGGGCATCAAGGGGCTCGACCCGATCGCCACCGGACAACTCTCCCGCGAGGAGATTCAGAAGGCGGAAGCCGATTCGAGCTACCGCCTCAAGGTGTCCGACCCCAAGACGCGGCTGCCCGAGACCAAGCGCAAGAAAGGCCCGCGCTATACCCCGGTGTCGCGCCGCCACGACCGTCCCAATGCGATCATGTGGCTGGTGCGCAACCACCCCGAGCTCAAGGACAGCCAGATCATGCGGCTCGTCGGCACCACCAAGTCGACGATCCAGAGCATCCGCGACCGCACCCACTGGAACGCCTCGACCCTCAGCCCGCTTGACCCGGTCACGCTGGGGCTGTGCTCGCAGATCGACCTCGATTTCGAGGTGCAGCGCGCGGCCAAGGAAAAGCCGACCGACCAAGGCGTCTATGGCGGCGCCACCCTGCTGCCCGCCGCCGAGACCACGGCTCGGCGCGAGGCGGCCGAGGCCGAGAACGCAGCCAAGCAGGACTCCGGCGACCTCAGCGTCGAGGCGGTGTTCGCCAAGCTGAAGAAAATCGGCGGCAAGTCCGAGGAGTAAAGGCTGCCGTTGCCTTGCTTGTGTTCGCCGGACACAACTTGCCGGCGAACATACCGATCAGGGATTGCAAAGCCTAAATCCAGTCTCCGCCTGCGTTTTACCGTGAGCAATATTGCTCTCGGGCACATAATTCTTTGAGCAGGTCGATTCAAAATTAACGACATCATTAATTTGTCATCTTTACCGTGAGCCCCGGGGAAAACGCTTACGGGGGGTTACTGCAATATGACGTTCATGAGGATGACGATTGGCCGCAAGATCTATGCGCTGGTTACCATCGGCTTTGCTGGCTGCTTTTTTATCTCGGCGCTCGGCGTCTGGCAGTTGCGCAAGTCGCTCGAACAGCAAAAACAGATCGAACTCAAGCACCTCGTCGAAACCGGCCTCGCGCTGATCCAGCGCGAATACGACGCGGCAAATCGCGGCGAACAGTCGATGGACCAGGCACGCGCCCGCGCCGTGCAGCACGTCGGCGCCATGCGCTACGACAACAACAACTATTTCGTGATCCAGGGCCTCGACGGCAAGCTCGTGTTTCATCCGCGTCCCGACATGATCGGCCGCGACATGAACAAGATGAACGATTCCGACGGCCGCAACATGTCCACCATCATGCTGGACGCGGTCAGCAAGACCGGCGCCGGCACCGTCGAATACAACTTCCCGAAGCCCGGCATGGACACGCCGCAGACGAAAGTGGCCTATATCCACAAGTTCGAGCCATGGGGATGGATGATCAGCACCGGCGTCTACATGGACGATCTCAAGGCCCAGGTGTACGCCTTCATCCGCGACATGCTGCTGATCGTCGGCGCGCTCACCGTTGTCGGCGGCGCCGTCTCCATCGCGGTTGCTCGTAACATCAGCCGGCCGATCCGCAGCGTCGCCGACGCGATGCACCGCCTCGCGGGCGGCGACACCACGCCGGAGGTCGCCTTTACCGATCGCGTCGACGAGGTCGGCGAAGTCGCCCGCGCGGCGCTGTCGTTCAAGCAAAGCCTGCAGCACATCGAAACCATCGAGATGGAAAAGCAGCAGAGCGAGTCGTACGCCGCCCGCCAGCGGAAGGACGACATGACGAAGATCGCCGACCGCATCCGCTCGTCGGTCGGCGGCGTGGTCGGGGCGATGCAGAAGCTGTCCCGGTCGGCCAGCGCCGCGACATCCGGGATGTCATCGTCCACATCGCAGACCCGCGAACGCATCGACGCCTCGATGAAGGACCTCAAAGTCGCCTCGCACGATGTGCAATCGGTCGCCGGCGCCGTGACCGAACTCGCCTCCTCGATCAACGAGATCTCGACGCAGAGCGCGCGCTCCAATCAGGCCGCGGCGTCGGCGCTGGCCGCCTCGCAAGGCACCTCGGCAACCGTCGAGAAACTGGTCGGCGCCAGCCAGCGCATCGGCGACATTTCCGGCCTGATCAACGAGATCGCCTCGCAGACCAACCTCCTGGCGCTCAACGCCACCATCGAGGCGGCGCGCGCCGGCGAGGCGGGGCGCGGCTTTGCCGTGGTCGCCGCCGAGGTCAAGAATCTCGCCGACCAGACCGCCAAGGCGATCGGCGACATCGACCGCCAGGTCGGTGCGCTGCGCGAGGCTTCGACCAATGTCGCTTCCGCCGTGACGCAGATCACCACCACGATCGAGGGCATGAGCGAAATCTCTTCCTCGGTCGCCAGCGCCGTCGAGGAGCAGAACGTCACCACCGCCGGCATCAGCGCCAGCGTGACGCGCGCCGCGACGGGAACCGAAGGCGCGATCGGAAAGATCTCCGATCTCCCCGGCATGGCGCAGGCCATGGAAGCCTCGTCCGAGTCGCTCGCGGGCCTGATGCAGGACATCGAGCATCAGGCCTCGCATCTGGAGTCCGAGATCGACCGCCTGCTCGCTGAACTCACCTGTTCGCCGGAACGGACGCGCGCCGCCTGACCCTTGGCGCGAGATCAACCAACGCGAAAAAGGCCGCGGCGGAAGCCGCGGCCTTTGTTCTTCTGCGACGGCAAGTTGCGCAGCTAGAGCCCGTGGCTCCTGAGCGCGCCGCCGATCTCGTCGAGGATCGCCGGATCGTCGATGGTCGCGGGCATGGTCCAGGCATCGCCGTCGGCGATCTTCTTCATGGTGCCGCGCAGGATCTTGCCCGAGCGCGTCTTGGGCAGACGAGCCACCGTGATGGCGATCTTGAACGCCGCGACCGGCCCGATCTTGTCGCGCACCAGCGTGATCAGTTCCTTCTCGATCTCGGCGGGAGAACGGTCGGCGCCGGACTTGAGCACCGCGAAGCCGCACGGCACCTCGCCCTTCATCGCGTCCTTGATGCCGATCACCGCGCATTCGGCGACGTCGGGATGCGAGGCCAGCACCTCCTCCATGCCCCCGGTGGACAGCCGGTGGCCGGCGACATTGATGATGTCGTCGGTGCGGCCCATGATGAACAGGTAGCCGTCGTCGTCCTTGAAGCCGGCGTCGGCGGTCTTGTAGTAGCCGGGGAATTCGCCGAGGTAGCTTTCGACGAAGCGCTCGTCCTGCCGCCACAGCGTTGGCAGGCAGCCCGGCGGCAGTGGCATCCTGACGACGATCGAGCCCATCTTGTTGGCGGCCACCGGATGGCAGGCCTCATCGACGATCTGCACGTCATAGCCGGGCATCGGCACCGTCGGCGAGCCGTGCTTGACCGGCAGGGCGCCGAGACCGAGCGGATTGCCGGCGATGGCCCAGCCGGTCTCGGTCTGCCACCAGTGATCGATCACCGGCACCTTGAGCGTGTCCTCGGCCCATTTCACCGTGTCGGGATCGGCGCGCTCGCCGGCCAGGAACAGCGCGCGGAACTTCGACAGGTCGTACTGGCCGAGCAGTTTGGCCTGCGGATCTTCCTTGCGGATGGCGCGGAACGCGGTCGGCGCCGTGAACAGCGTGACGCAGTTGTATTCGGCGATGACGCGCCAGAACGCGCCGGCGTCGGGCGTGCCGACAGGCTTGCCTTCGTAGAGAATGGTGGTGGCGCCATGCAGCAGCGGGCCGTAGACGATGTAGCTGTGGCCGACCACCCAGCCGACGTCGGAGGCGGCCCAGAACACCTCGCCCGGCTCGACACCGTAGAGGTTCTTCATCGACCATTTCAGCGCCACCATATGGCCGCCGTTGTCGCGCACCACGCCCTTGGGCCTGCCGGTCGAGCCGGAGGTGTAGAGGATGTAGAGCGGATCGGTCGCGGCGACCGGCACGCAGTCGGCGCTCTTGCCGGCCGCGCGCGCGGCGGCGACGGCTTGCGCCCAGTCGTGGTCGCGGCCGGCGGTGAGCGCGGCCTCGGCCTGCGGCCGCTGCAGGATCAGGCATGCCGACGGCTTCGACGACGACAGCCGGATCGCCTCGTCGAGCAGCGGCTTGTAGGCAACGACCCGGCCTGGCTCGATGCCGCAGCTCGCCGACAGGATGACCTTGGGCTCGGCGTCGTCGATGCGCGTCGCCAGCTCCTTGGCGGCGAAGCCGCCGAACACCACCGAGTGCACGGCGCCGAGCCGCGCGCAGGCCAGCATGGCGAACACCGCCTCGGGCACCAGCGGCATGTAGATGACGACACGGTCGCCCTTGCCGACGCCGAAATCCCTCAGCACCGCGGCGAGCGTCTTCACCTCCTCCAGCATCTGGGCATAGCTGAAAGTGGCCTTGGCCTTGGTGACCGGCGAGTCATAGATCAGCGCAGCCTGCGCGCCGCGCCCCGACGCCACGTGGCGGTCGAGCGTGTTGTGGCAGGTGTTGCAGCTCGCGCCCACGAACCAGTGGCCATAGACCCCGGCCTTGGGATCGAACACGGTTTTGGCCGGCTCGTACCAGTCGATCTCCCTGGCGGCTTCGGCCCAGAATGCCTGCGGATCGCGCTGCCAGGCCGCATAGGCGTTGTGATAGCGGCTGTTCTGCCCGGTCATGTCGCATGTCCTCCCCGAATGGCGCGCCATTGTGGTCGGAAAGCCGGGTATTTCAAGCCACAAGGCCTCGGCCTTTCGGCTAAGCGGAAACCGCGGGATCGAAGAGCTTTCAGCGTTCCGGCCGCAGCCGGCGCAGCAACACCAGCGGCAGGTCCGCCAGCGCCGGCAGCGGATCATCGGCGGCGAACGTCGCAAAGCCCAGCGGCCGCCGGAACGCGCTCAGGTAATCGCGCACGGACAAGTCGCCGGCCAGCATGGCGCGCAGCACAACCGGCAGATCGCGCGACACGTACATCCAGGCCACCCCGGCCGGCGCGCGGCGGCGCGGCACCGCCCGGCCGCCGGCGACGTTCCACATCGTCAGCGGGAAATCCACCCCGGCGACCTGGCCGAGCGCGTTCCAGGTCCAGACCCGCGGATTGACGTCGAGCAGCTTGTAGGCGCCGTCGCGGTCGTCGCGCTTGAACTCCATCTCCACCATGCCGCTGTAGCCGATCGCCCTGATGAACCGCTCCGCCAGCGCCTCAAGCGTCGCGTCCTCCACCGTCTCGACATAGCAGCCGGTGCCGAAATCGGACGGATACTGGCGGGCGCGCCGCGCCACCATCGAGAGCACCGGCTCGCCGTCCTTGCACACCGCGGCATAGGAAAACTGCGACGCGCCGCCGCCGGGGATCAGTTCCTGCACGATCAGCCCGCCGCTGCCCGCGAGCGTCAGAGCCTCGTCGAAGCGGCGGCGCAAGCCTGCCTCGTCGTCCACCTGCCACGCCTTCGAGCTGGTCAGCGCGTTGCGCCCCTGCTTGACCGCCGGCTTGAGGATGATCGGGAACCGGCATCCCAGCGCGGCCAGTTGATCGGCGTGCGTCACTTCGTAGGTACGCGGAAAATCGATGCCGATCTCGGCGGCCTTCTGGTAGGTCAGGTTCTTGTCGGCGGCCCAGCGCGTGATGTCCCATGACGGCGTGCACAACCGGAACACCGCGGCGAGTTCCGCGTGATGCTGCGCCACCAGCCGGACCTCGGCGTCGCCGCAGGGAATGAGCAGCCAGCCGTCGAGGCCGCGGCGTCTGGCAAGATCGATGAGCCAGCCGGTCGCCCCGGCATGATCGGCGCCGGGCCAGCGCAGATGACGGGCATAGCGCGACCAGGCGGCCAGCGGATTGCCGCTGCTGAGAAACAGCACCGCGATACCCTGCCGGCCGAGGCTGCGCGCAACGCCAAGCGCCCCGCAGTCGCCGCCGAGCACAATGGCGCCGGTGGCAGTCGCGGACGGATTGGAATGAGCGGACGTTCCCGGATTCGATCTGACGTGCACGGCAGGTATCGACCAATTTTCAAACACGCCCGGCCCTTAAGGCGCGGGACATCCTTAAACCAAGCATCTTTTGCTTTAAGAAACCATCAAGGAGCCCCCGACCGGCGGCGCGCGACTCTTAACCTTCTGTTACCGGCGCAAGGCCACTATGCCGACAGCAAAGTCCCGCGCCCGGCCGATGGCGGGATGGGCGCGTCCGGAGCATCATCCATCCTCATGAATCCTGCAATCAGGCATGCCATCGTGCGCGGCGGACTGGAGGCGACAGCGCTGTTTCACAGCCTGGGCGCCAGCGTCGGCGGACGCGGCATCATCTTCACCCTGCATCAGGTGGGGCCGGCGGCGGATCAGGCCTTTCACCCCAATGCGCTGCTGTCGGTGACGCCGCAGTTCCTCGACCAGGCCATCCGCGAGGTCACGCGCGCCGGTTATGAACCGGTTCGCCTTGAGGACATTCCGCAGCGCCTTGCCGGCGGCAACGACTGCCGCCGCTTCGCCGCCTTCACGCTCGACGACGGCTACCGCAACAACGCCGAGCACGCCGCGCCGGTGTTCCGGCGCCATGGCGTGCCCTACACCATCTTCATCGCCAAGGGCCTAACCGCGCGCACCCGGACCATCTGGTGGGAAACGGCGGAAGCGCTGACCCGCGCGGCGGATTCGTTTGCATTCGATTTTGGCAACGGCCGCGAGACGGTCGCCTGCGCAACAGTGGGGAGCAAGCTTGCCGCCTACCGCCGCCTCGCCGCCTTCGCCGGCACGTTCGACGAGGACGAGGCCGTGGCGCGCATCGATGAGGCGGCACGCGCGCATGGGCTCGATCCCCGCGCGCTCGTCGCGGAGCGGATCATGGCGGCGGACGAACTTGCCGCTCTGGCGTGCGATCCCCTGTGCAGCCTCGGCGCCCACACCGTCACCCATTGCAACCTGGCGCGGGTTTCGCCCGAGCGCTTGCGGCGTGAAATCGCGGACTCGGTGGAAGCGGTCGCGGGCTGGAGCGGCACCCGGCCGCGGAGCTTCGCCTATCCTTACGGCTGGAAAGGCGCGGCCGGTCCGCGCGAGGCGCAGGCCGCGGCGGACGCGGGCATCTCGGTCGCGGTGACCACCCAGCCGGGGGTAATCGATGCGGACCACCTCGACCGCCTCACCGCGCTGCCGCGCGTCTCGCTCAACGGACTCTATCAAAAACCGCGCTATGTGCGCGCGTTGATGTCCGGCCTGCCGTTCCGCTTCGTGGCCTGAAAAAAATCAGGCAGGCCCCGCGTGCGACACGGGACCTGCCTTTGACGTCTTGCTCTTCACATACGGATTGAGTTGCACACCCTCGCGATGCGAGGCGATCAACCTGATTTGGTCGGCGCCTGACCGAGCTTTGGCTCCTTCTCATCATCCTTCTTTTCATCAGACTTGGGCTCATCGGAGCTGGGCACGATGGACTGAGCCTCCTTCACCTCGTCGAGCCGCGACGGCTCGCCGCCGGCCATGCCTTCCTCGGCCGCCACCGACAGCTGGCGGGCATCATACTCCCATCGCCGCAACGCTTCGCGCTTTTCCTCTTCGCTAAGATTGGCATCGCGCGCCACGTCGATCGGAGCATCGAAGTTCTCGACCGGATTCTTCACCGCTTCGCTGCGTTTTGCCTTGCGCTTCATGGGTTTCCCCTTTTGTCACTGCATCTTAGGTAACGCGATGACAGGAGCGGAAGTTCCAGAAGTTCCCACAAGCTCGCACGCGACCGCGCCATGGTTCCCCGATTTTGCAACCTTGCCATCCGGCATTGCAAAGAGACCCGCTGAAAAGTCGCGTTTTTTCGATTGTGTGCAAGACGCGCCGCGTCCAGATGCGGCATCGCGGCAGGAACAAGCTGCGTCTTCGCACGTTATAAATTGCTTCTTTGCTCGTTATAGTTTGCATTATAATATGCGCTGTATCGGGGCTAGGAATTCATGCTCAATGAATATCCCTGCGATCAACATTAGAAAGCATGCAATCCTTCTCGATGTTGATGGAACGCTGCTCGATCTCAGCGCCACGCCTTCGTCGGTGCATGTTCCCGCCGAACTTCTGGAAACGTTGGGATGGCTGGTCAGCCGGCCGGACTCGGCGATCGCCTTTGTCAGTGGCCGGCCGGTGGCCGAGCTCGACCGGTTGTTCTTCCCGCTGATCCTCGCCGCGGTCGGCGGCCATGGCGCCGAGATTCGCATTCCCGGCGTCGTCACCATGAACTACTCGACCGACCCGCTGCATCCCGCGATGCGCCGCGCGCTGTGCGATCTCGCGCAGGTGGCGTTCGGCGTCCTGGTCGAGGACAAGGGCTACTCGGTCGCGGTCCACTACCGCCTGGCGCCGGAGCGGCGCCCCGAACTGCTCGAACGCATTGCGATGATCTGCGCCGACTTCAAGGAAACCGCCATCGAGCTCTTGCCTGGCAAGGCCGTGTTCGAGATCAAGCGACCGGCCTACAACAAGGGCACCGGGGTGCGCGAACTGATGGTGTACGCGCCGTTCCATGGCCGCAGGCCGATCTTTGTCGGCGACGACGTGACGGATGAAGCAGCCTTTGCCGTCATGCCGGAATTCGACGGTATCTCGCTGTCCGTCGGCCGCACCCTGCCTGGCCAGGCGGGGGCCTTCCCCTCCCCCGCCGCCATGCGCCAATGGCTGCGCAGCCTGATGTCCACGGCGGAGCCGACCTGATGAACCAGCAGATACACGATCATGGCCTCGACCTCGCCGTCATCGGCAACGGCGCCACCGCCGCGCTGGTCAATCCGCGCGGCCGCATCCTGTGGTGGTGCTTCCCGCGCTTCGATTCCGAGCCGGTGTTCTGCCGTCTGGTGTCGGGCGACGTCGAGCACGGATTCGCCGATGTCGTGCTCGAACAGCAGGTCAGCTTCCAGTCCGAGTACCTGCGCAACAGCGCGGTCGTCACCACCACGCTGACGGACAGCAACGGCGCCGCCATCCGCATTACCGATTTCGCGCCGCGGTTCTACCAGTTCGGCCGCACCTTCCGCCCGCCGCATCTGGTCCGCATCATCGAACCGGTCAGCGGCCTGCCGCGCATCACGGTGCGCGTCCGTCCCGTTTACGGTTACGGCGAAGGCATCATGGAGCGCGCCGCCGGCAGCAACCACCTGCGCTTCTCCGGCGGTTCGGTCACGGTGCGGCTGACCACCGACATGCCGCTGTCCTTCATCGACCGCGAAGCCTCCTTCGTCCTCACCCAGCCGATCCACATCGTCATCGGATCGGACATGCCGGTCGAACGCGGTCTTGAGGAAACCTGCCGCGAGTTCCGGGACCGCACGCTGATGTACTGGCGCGAGTGGGTGCGGCGCCTCGCGGTGCCGCCGGAATGGCAGGACGAAACCATCCGCGCCGCCATCACCCTCAAGCTGTGCAGCTATGAGGAAACCGGCGCGGTCGTCGCCGCGCTCACCACCTCGATTCCGGAATCGCCGGGCTCGGGACGCAACTGGGACTACCGCTATTGCTGGCTGCGCGACGCCTATTTCGTCGTGCAGGCCCTCAACATGACCGCGACGACGCGGACCATGGAGAATTTCATCTCCTACATCCTCACCGCCGTCCTTGGCGTCGGAAAAATGAAGCCGGTTTACGGCGTGGTGCCGTCCGAGCTGCTGGTCGAGCGGCTGGCGCCCCATCTGGCCGGCTATCGCGGCAGCGGCCCGGTGCGGATCGGCAACGACGCCGCCATCCAGGACCAGCATGACGCCTATGGCAGCATCATCCTCGCCGCCGCGCCGATGTTCTTCGACCATCGGCTGCCGCGCATGGGAACGGCCGAGCTGTTCCACATCCTGGAACCATTGGGCGAGCAGGCCGCCGCGCTGGCGACCGTGCCCGACGCCGGCATCTGGGAATATCGCGGCCGCAAGCGCGTCCACACCCATTCGGCCGCCATGTGCTGGGCCGGGTGCCGCAAGCTCGCCGCCATCGCCCAGCATCTCAACCTGACCGAGCGGGAGGCCTACTGGCACGGCCATGCCAAGACCATCCGCGAAGCCATTCTGCAGGAAGCCTGGAGCGCCAAGCGCAACGCCTTCACCGGCGCGTTCGGCGAGGACGACCTCGACGCCAGCGTGCTGCTGCTGGCCGGGATGGGACTGGTGTCGCCGGAGGATCCGCGCTTCATCAGCACCGTCATGCTGATCTCGCGCGAGCTGTCGCGCGAACGCCACGTCATGCGCTACGTCACGCCCGACGATTTCGGCCCGCCGGAAAGCGCCTTCCTGATCTGCCGCTTCTGGCTGATCGACGCGCTGGCCCTGATCGGGCGCCAGGAGGAGGCGCGCGCGTGGTTCGTTGATTCGATGGGTCTGCGCAACAGCTATGGACTGCTCGCCGAAGACGTCAATCCATCGACCGGCGCGCTGTGGGGCAATTTTCCGCAGACCTATTCGATGGCTGGACTGATCCTGACCGCCTTCCACCTGGCAAGGAACACGGAGGAACGGCCATGGCAAAACTGATCGTCGTCTCCAACAGGGTCACGCTGCCCGAGGGCCGCGTGTTGCGCGCCGGCGGCCTCGAGATCGCGATCAAGAGCGCGCTCAGCCGGGCTCCGGCCGGAATGTGGTTCGGCTGGAGCGGTAAGGTCGCCGTCCAGCCGCAGGCCCTGCAGGCGCGCACGCTCGCGCATGACGGCATTCTCTACCGCGTCACCGATCTGTCCGAGGAGGACTTCAACGAATACTACAACGGCTTCGCCAACCGCGTGCTGTGGCCGATCCTGCATTACCGGCTCGATCTCGCCGAATTCTCGCGCCACGATCTTTCCGGCTACATGCGCGTCAACACCCATTTCGCCCGGCAGCTGCGTCAGGTGCTCGAACCCGACGATTACATCTGGGTTCATGATTATCACTTGATCCCGCTGGCGTGGGCGCTGCGCAACCTTGGCTGCACGCAGCGCATCGGGTTTTTCCTGCACACGCCGTTCCCTCCGCAGGAAATCCTGATCGGCCTGCCCAACCATGAACGCCTCATGCGCGACATGCTCGGTTATGATCTGATCGGATTCCAGACCGCCGACGACGCCTACAATTTCTCGCGCTATCTGGCGCGCCAGCTCGGCCTGCCGATCCATGACTTCACGTTCCGGACCGATGAACGCACGGTGATGGTGGCGGCGTTCCCGGTCGGCGTGGAAACCGAGAAATTCGCCCGGATGGCGCAGCGCACCCAACACGCCCATTTCGTCAAGAACATGCTGAAGAGCCTGGGCAACCGCAAGCTGATCATCGGCGTCGATCGCCTGGACTATTCCAAGGGCATCACCTACCGCCTGCAAGCCTTCGAGCGATTCCTGCTCAACAATCCGCAATGGCGCTCCGCCGTGACCTATCTTCAGATCACGCCGAAAAGCCGCACCGACATCCCCGAATACGCCGTGATGGATCGCGATGTCGGGGCCACCGTCGGTCACATCAACGGCACCTATGGCGAGGTCGACTGGACCCCGGTGCGCTACGTCAACCGGCCCTACAGCCGCGCGGCGTTGTCCGGCCTGTTCCGCACCGCGCGCGTGGCGCTGGTGACGCCGCTGCGCGACGGCATGAACCTTGTCGCCAAGGAATACATCGCCGCGCAGGATCCCGAGGATCCCGGCGTCCTCATCCTGTCGCAGTTCGCCGGCGCGGCACAGGAGTGCAAGGCGGCGCTGATCGTCAATCCCTACGATCAGGACAATGTCGGCAACGCCATCGCGCAGGCGCTCGCCATGCCGCTCGACGAGCGCAAGAGCCGGCATAAGCTGCTGTACGACGCCATCGCCAAGAACGACATCTCGCTGTGGGCCGAGCGGTTCCTCAGCCTGCTCATGCGCGACCCGGTTTCCGGCGGCGGATTCGTTCCGCTGCGCGCGTGAAGCGGCCCCCTGAAACGCCCGGCCGGATTTAACCGTTCGGCTCCGGAACCGGAATCGTCACCGGCCGTTTCCAGACATACGCTGGGGGGCGCCCAATCAAGGACAACCAAGATGGGATATTTCGCCAGTGAGATCAAAACGATGGACGACCTCTTCGTGCATACGCTGCGCGATATCTACTATGCGGAGAACAGCATCCTTAAATCGCTGCCCGTCATGATCGAAAAGACGACGAACAGCTTGCTCAAGCAGGCGCTCATGACCCACCTCGAGGAAACGAAGGGTCAGGTCGAGCGCCTGAAGCGTGTTTTCCAGCTTCACGGCGTGGAAATCGAGGGCGTCAACTGCGCGGCCATCGACGGCATCATGTCCGAAACCGATGACGTGACCGGCGAGGTCGGCGACAAGGCGGTGCTCGATGCCGCCATCATCGCGTCCGGCCAGGCCGTGGAGCACTACGAGATTTCCCGCTACGGCACGCTGGTCGCATGGGCCAAGCGGCTCGGCCGCGACGATTGCGCCGGATTGCTGCAGCAGAATCTCGACGAGGAAAAGGCCGCCGACAGGAAGCTGACCAGCATCGCCGAAACGGCGGTCAACCGGAACGCGGCATAAATCGCGCGAACGGCATAAATCCCGCAAGAGACGTGGATCGTGCCGGTTGCAGAAGGCGCGTCGGCGAACACCCGGCGCGCCCTTCACCGTTTGTCATCCGACGCTTGCCGGATCAGGCCGCCGAGCGCGAGGCCCGGCGGTCGAAGAACAGCGCTTGGCTGATCGTCGCCCGCACCATGTTGCTGTCGAACGGCTTGGTGATCAGGAAAGCCGGCTCCGGCCGCTCGCCGGTCAAAAGCCGCTCCGGATAGGCGGTGATGAAGATCACCGGCATCGAGAACCGCTTGAGGATCTCGGCCACCGCCTCCATGCCCGAGCTGCCATCGGCAAGCTGGATATCGGCCAGCACCAGGCCGGGCGGATTCTCGAAGGCGAGCCTGACCGCCTCCTTGTGGGTGCGCGCGATGCCGGCAATGCGATGCCCGAGTTCGGTCACCAATGCTTCGATATCGAGGGCGATCAACGGCTCGTCTTCCACGATGAGCACGGTGGTCGCGACCTGCGTGGCGATTTCCCGTCCCGCCTTCTTGATCAGCGTCTCGACCTCGCCGCGGCCGACGCCAAGGATGGCCGCGACATCCTCGGTCGAAAAGCCCTCGACGGTGCTGAGCAGGAACGCCTGGCGCGACATCGGCGTGAGGCGGTTGAGGTTGCGCTGACCGGCGCTGATGTTTTCCTCTTCATCGTCCGGCAGGTCTTCCGCCATGTTGATCGAAACCGACGACCACATGTCGGTGAACAGCTTGTAGACGCCGACGCGCGGCGACAGGTTCACGGGAAAGATCGAGGGATCGACGACCAGAGCCTCCAGGGTCGAGGCCACGTAGCTGTCGCCGCTGTGCTGCGACCCGCTGATCGCCCGCGCAAAACGCCTCAGGTATGGCAAAATTGGGGTGATACTCTTGGCCAGTGACATCACGAACTCCATCTACAGGTCGTGAGGGAGGATACAGATTGTCAGCCTCGCCTGCGGGGTCAATATTACAATATTATGAATGGCATTGGAACCATCGGCCGGCCGTGACGTTTAAGCAGGATTCACGGGAGATATTTTTGAGATATTTGCAACAGGCTGGGCCCGATCATGAAACGCGCCGCCCCACTTCAATTCATGCTATATGCTGACACCGGTGAAACTGAAATGAAAGACCGATCCAAGTCGAAAGCCGAACATCAGGCTCCGCGTCCCGACAACGCCGACCAGCCCATGCTCGACGCGAAAATCCAGGACGTGCTCGGGCGCGCCTTCAGAGCCTATTCCGCCGACATCATCCACGAACCGATCCCGGAAAAATTTCTCCAGCTGCTTGCTCAGCTGGATGCCAAGGAGCGGCGGGATGGCTGAAAAGACCCCGTCCGAGCAGCTCGTGGCGGAAATTCCCCATTTGCGGGCTTTCGCGCGGGCCCTGGCTGGGTCAACGGCAACCGCCGACGACCTTGTCCAGGAGACCCTTGTGAAGGCCTGGACCAATTTTACCAGCTTCCAGCAGGGCACCAATTTGCGCGCCTGGCTCATCACCATCATGCGCAACAGTTTTTATGACATGCACCGCAAATACGGCCGCGAGTTGCAGGACAGCGAGGGCCAGTACGCGGCCCAGGTTGCCACGCGCGGCAATCAGGAAGGCAATCTGGCGTTGGTGGAATTCCGCGCCGTGCTCGATCAGCTCGCGCCCGATCATCGCGAGGTGCTCATCATGATCGGCATCAACGAACTGTCCTACGAGCAGGCCGCCGATATTTGCGGCGTCGCCGTGGGGACGATCAAGAGCCGCGTCAATCGCGCCCGGGCAAAGCTGGCGGAGATCCTCCACCTCACGGAAGTCAACGACATCGGCCCCGATCCGCTGAGTTCGAGCGTGCTTGCGGCGCCGCCGACCAAAACCGCCTCGCGCTGAATTTCATCGGCGCCCGAAAACCTCCTGCACCCGTCACAAACCTGATACCGCGGAACCTCGCTGGTTCCCGCATCGTTTATTTTCAGGTGCAGCCTGTAATGGGAGGCAAAATTGGGAAACCTGTTCTATTACGCCATTGTATTTCTCGTGATCGCGCTGGTGGCCGCCTTTCTTGGCTTCGGTGGCGTCGCCGGCTTCGCCGTTGAAGGCGCGCGCATCCTGTTCTGGGTCGCGATCGCCCTTCTCGTGATCTCGCTGGTGGCGGGCCTGATCCGCCGCGCCTGAGTCTTTCGCGCCCGAGTCTCTCGCGCCTGAGTCCGGGACGCCTTGCCTGTTCAAACCGGCGGTTGCGAACGAAGCAACAACGGCGCATCGCCGCCGGCATCGGTCAGGAGATTGACCTCGGTGGTCGTCAGTTCCCAGACCAGACCGGCGCGGTGATAGGTCATGGTCGATTTGCCCTGTACCGAATGCGCGATCATGTTCTCGATGATCGTATGGCCGAAGCCTTTCCGGCGCGGCCGCGACACCTTGGGCCCCCCGGACTCCCGCCAGGTCAGCTTGAAATCCCGCGCGCCGGGATTGGCAAGGTTTTCCGCGATGGTCCAGGAAATCGCCAGCTTGCCTTCGGAAACCGACAAAGCGCCATATTTAAGGGCATTGGTGCCAAGCTCGAACAACGTCAGCGCCATCGCCTGGGCGACGGCGGGCTTGAGGAGGATCGAAGGCCCTTCAATGGCAACGCGCGCTCCGAAATCCTCGACGATCGGCGCCAGTTGCGCATGGACGATCTGCATCAGTTCCGCGCCCCGCCATCCGCGCTCGATCAGCAGATCCTGATTCACGGCAAGGGCCACGAACCGGCTGGTGATGCGGCTGGACAGGTACTTGGCCGGCGTGGTCTTGGCGATCTGGCGAACGATGGCATCGGCGACAGCCAGCAGATTCTTCGAGCGATGGTTGATCTCCCGCAGCAGCATCATCTGCGTTTCCTGGAGGATCTTCCATTCCGTGATGTCGCGCGCGATCCGGGAGACGCCGATAATCTGCCGCTGGTCATCGAAGATCGGCGAGAGTGTGAGCGACACATTGAGCAGGCGCCCATCCTTGCAGCGGCGCACGGTGCTGTAATGCCTGATGCGCTCGCCCTTGCGGATGAGACCGAGGATATGGGTTTCATCGCCCAGCCGTTCGGGCGGGATCAGCTTGAGGATGGACTGATTGAGCATTTCGTCGGCCTGATAGCCGAACATCCGCGTCGTGGACGCATTCCACGAGGTGATGATCCCGTCCAGGTCCGTGCTGAAAATGGCGTCGTCGGACGAATCGACGATGGCGGCGAGCCATCCCGGTGTGTCGATGTCCGGCATCTTCATATAATTCATATTGGCGTCTGTGTGGGGGTGGTCACCAAGATTCATGGCGGCCTCTTTGCAAATGCATGGAAACCGCCTGAAATTTATATCCGACCATGCGCCCCCGCGATATTTCATTCCAGCACTTCATCAACCCAGCCCCCATTGACCGGCAGGTCACGCATGGCGCTTTTCACCCCGCGCATGCCATCAGAAACGCAGGCCAACAGGCTAGCGGTTCTTTGGCGGCGGCATCATCGGCGATGCCGGTGGCGCCGCCGGCGTCGGGGCCGCCTTGGCCCATTCGAAAGTCGGCGCGTTCTTCAGCTCATCCTTGGTGTAGCGGACGGCGATCTTGTCGATCTTGTCGCCCGCGGGCGACGACGTGATGTTCAACTCGGAGTACGGAACCGCGACCTCCTTCTCGCCCGCGCCGAGGAAGCCGCCGACGCCGAGCACGACCGACTGCACCTTGCCCTCCTTGTCGAGCAGCACGTCGTTGACATCGCCGATCTTGGCGTCATCCGGCCCGGTGACAGCGGTTCCGATCAGCCTGGCGGCGCGCCATTCGCTGCTCTTCTGGGCGCGGACGAACGTACCCGCGTCGCCGGTCTGGCCCGAGGGGCTGGCCGGAGACGTCGTCGAGGGCGTACTCTGCGTCGTCGACGGCGGATTCATCTGGCCTTGCGAAGCCGGCGGATAGGTCTGGGCGAGAACCGCGCTCGCCGCGAGCGTAGCGGCTCCCGCGAGAAAAATTTGTTTGAACATCGGCGCTCTCCACGTCTATATTTAACTTTCGTCTTACTCTGAGCTTTCGTCGACCTAACGGCGCCATTTGCGGCCAACTCGCATCAGATCAACTGCGGAAGCCAGTCCCTGGTTCCGTTTTGCAAACCGCGGAAGCCAAGCCTGGTTCCGTTTTGCGCGGGGGATGGTCTTCCTCAGGGATGGTCTTCCCAACACTCTGTCTGAAACGCCTGCCGGAAGCCCTCGGTTCCGTCCAGTCGGACCGGCAATGCGCCTTGCCGGACTTCACGGATGAAGGCTGGGGTAGCCCGCCGATCGGAACGCAACGTTGTTTTCCCAGCAATAACGTCGCGGCAAGAGGGATTTCCATCGACGTGCGGCTCAACACAGTGCCCCGGCGCCTGATTGCTCTCGTACTTCTCGTTTTCGTGCCGATCAGCGCGCTGCTCGCCTTCATGATCTGGCGTTTTGCGCACGACATGCTCGAAGCGCGGAAGGATACGCTGACCGTCAACGCGCACGCGCTCGCCGTCGCCGTCGACGCCGAAATCCAGAAACACGTCATCACGGCGGTCAATCTTTCCCACGCGACCATACTGAAGGAAGGCAGGCTGGAGAGTTTCCACGATCTGGCGCGTCAGGATTTGACCCAGCTCGCCGGCTCCCGCCTCCTTCTCGTCGATGGCGCCGGGCGGCAGATCCTCAATACCAGCCAGACATTTGGCGCGCCGCTGCCCGATATCGACATGGCGACGATCCTGGACCAGCGCCCCGCGTCGAAGGAGTTCTGGATTTCCAATATCGCGACGGGCCTCCTCGATGAGGCTCCGGCGGCCGGCGTCATCGTTCCGATGCCGCAAGAGGTCGCTGGCGGCGGCTACCTTGTCGTGGTCATCAATCCCGACAATCTGATGCGCAGCCTGTACGCCGCGACACTGCCGGAGGGCTGGTTCAGCGGCATCATCGACCGCAACGGCAATCACCTTGCCCGCAACATCGATCACCATCGCCTGCTCGGCAAGCCGGCCAACGCGGCCTGGCGCAACGCCGCAAGGGCGTCTCCGGAAGGCCTGATCGACACCGTCACGTTCGAGGGCGAGCCGGTGCGCATGTATTTCATAAGCTCGAAGCTGTCGGGCTGGAGCACCGGCATCGGCGTCGCGAAACGCCAGCTGTGGGTTGCGATCCGGAGCGCCATTCTCGGAATCAGCATGGTGACGGTCGGCATTCTGGCCATCACGCTGATGCTGGTGGTGCTCGCGGGTTCCGGCATCATCCGCCCCATGCGCTCGCTCGAACATGCCGCGCTGGCGCTTGGCGAAGGCAAATCCCCCGCGGTCGGCCCCACCGGCCTGCGCGAGGTCGACCGCGCGCTCGATGCCTTCAACGTGGCCGTCAAAAGCCTCGCGGATCACGACCGGAGGCAGAAGCTGCTGGTCGGCGAGCTCAGCCATCGGGTCAAGAACATCCTCGCCCTCATCCATGCACTCGCCAAGCTCAGCTCGCGCACGGCGCCCTCCCTGCCGGAATTCCTTGAAAGTTTCGAGCAGCGCATCCTGGGCCTCTCCCGCACCCACGACCTGCTCACCAACGGCGGCTGGACCGGCGCGCCGATCGGGGAGGTGCTGGAGCTGGAACTCGCCGCCTTCACCGGCACGCTTTCCAGCCAGGTCCACCTGGCGGGCCCGCCGATCGAGCTGTCCCCTCGGCAAACCTGGTCCTTCAGCATGATCGTCCATGAACTGGCCACCAACGCCGCAAAATACGGCGCCCTGGCCAGCCCGGTCGGCATGCTCGAAATCGTCTGGAAGAAGGATGGCGCCGGGAGCAATCGTCGCCTGACGCTCGACTGGCGGGAACGGGGCTGCGGCGAGTCCGCCCCCCAGGAGCCGGCCCAGCCGCCCTATGAAGGCTTCGGCACCGTCATGATCCGGCGCATCGTCCAGTACGAGCTTAAAGGCACCATCAAGATGGATTTTTCGGCCAATGAATTCCACTGCCTGATCGAATTTTTGGTCAAGGACGGGGCCAGTGACGACGAAGCGAAGGAAAAGGGCAAGTCCCCCAACGCAGAGTCCCCAAACGCAGAACCCCCAAACGCAGAGACGCCACCGGTTTGAAACCGATAGCGTCTCTGTTTCTCCGGCTACGGAGGGAAAGATGCCGGGGGGTGGCCGTAGCCGGATATCTGGTAAACGTGGACCGGACGCGAAGGTTCCTGCTCTGGATCAATTAAGTCCGCCGAACAGCCAGATCAGAATCAGTAGCGGGATCGGGATACCGAGCAGCCAGAGCAGCGGATACCGTCCCATTGTCCCACCTTTTTCGCGTGGTTAAGTCCCGTCCGCGATGACGGCCTTTTTCGCCAGCGTCAGCCGGATTTCCGTTTCGGAACTTTCTTGCCCTTGCTGCGGGCTTCGGAAAGACCAATGGCGATGGCCTGCTTGCGGCTTGTCACCTTCTTGCCGCTGCGGCCGCTGCGCAGTGTTCCGGCCTTGCGCTTGTGCATGGCGCGTTTCACGTCCTTGCTCGCGCTGGGCGAATATTTTCGGACCATGACATTCTCTCCCTGTGAATTGCTCCCTCTCCCTCCGTGAATTGCTCCGCGATTTTCCCGTGATTTGAACTCGCGTGAACCGGAACATGATCGCGCAAGGGGCAGCTCGCGGAAATTTCGTTGAGGTAACGGGAACAAACACGGAGAAGTTCCAGCATCTCCAGCGCTGCATGGCGTCATGCGATCCGGTTCGGCGGAACAAAGCGCGCGGCACATGCGTTGGGTTGGACGAAAATTCAATAAGGAGAAGAAAAGTTCATAAGGAGAAAAATTAATGAACTGGGACCGCGTTGAAGGAAACTGGAAGCAGGTCAAGGGATCGGTTCAGCAGAAATGGGGCAAGCTCACCGGCGATGATCTCGATGTTATCGAAGGCAAGCGTGTCCAGCTCGTGGGCCGCATCCAGGAGCGCTACGGCATCAACAAGAATGAGGCCGAACGCCAGATCGACTCGTGGCTCAAGACGATGACGTAAGGGCCCGCATATTTAAAAACATATTGCCCGCGTTTGAACATGACGCGCATTTTTCGAAACGTCGCCAGGGAATAAAACGATCCTGGGTGCGAGGAAAGGCAAGGGACCGCGATGAACGAAGGCGTGGTGCAAGCCTGCAGGCGCCTCACGTTTGATAGCTCACCTGCCCCTTCGCAACTCCAGGACATCTGAGAAGGCGTTCCTCACACCGAGGAGCGCCTTCCCTTTTATGTCTCGCCTTTTACGTCTCGCGGATTACTTTCTCGCGGTCACTTCGTTTTCCCGGGCGCGATGACCGGAACAAGAAGGTGGGAATCGTATTTGCCGCCGGTGTGGATGACATGCTCGCCGGCGTTGATCGTCCTGGGATGGCCGGCAAGCACGATCCAGCGGGCGTATTTGTAGATGTCGCTGCCTTGCACGACGACGCGCAGCGTCTCGCCCGCGGCGAAGCGGGTGCTCGACGGCCAGATCTCGATCTCGACCGGCACCGCGACGCCCGGCTTGAGCTTGAGCTGGCGCTTGTGCAGCAGCCATGGCTGATGCGGCGTCGAGCGCTCCTCGTCGAGTTCCCGGTGCGAGGCGCGCAGCCAGCCGAGCGCGACGGGTCCGTCTTCCAGCGCGCTGAAGGCGGCGAACGGCACATATTTGCCGTTGCGGTCGAACTTCTGGACCGCGACGAAGATGTCCATGTCGTCGGCGCCATCGGCCTCGACCCAGAGTCGAAGTTTCATGTGCCCGGTGAGTTCCGTTGTTTCGCGAAACACATGATCGAACTGCACGCGCTCCTGGCGGTACGCCGCCGGGCTGCGGGATTGGTCGCCGGGCGCATCATAGCGCGCCTGCGACCTGACCTTGACCGGCGCCGCTTTCAGCGCGCCGCCGCGCGCGTCCAGGAACAGCTTCTTGTATTTCGTCCGCGCCAGCGGCCATTCCGTTTCGTTGCGCGACTTGCCGACATAATAGCGGTCGCGCACCTCGAGCCGGACCCTGGGCCATTTCGGCACGTCGTTGTCGATGCCCTTGAGAAACCGGTCGAAGAAGGCCCGCTGCCTCTCCACGCTGTCGGGCTGGTGAAAGTTCTCCCATTTCTTGCGGCCATGCACGAGCAGCCACTTGTCCTTCGAGGCAATGCGGTTGAAGCCCTGCAGCGTGCCGCGCAGATGCAGCCCCTGGTCGGCCCAACTCGCCACGACGAAGGCGGGCACGTCGATCCTGGTGAAGTCGGCGACCTTGGTGGCCCAGTACTCGTCGAACAGCGGATGCTCCTTCATCATCCCCAGAATATCTTCGACCCTGTTCGCCGAGTAGGAGATGGACTTCTGCCAGACCGGCGAGAAGAACGTCTCGGGAATGCCGCCGTGGAAGGCGAACTCCCGGTACATGTCGCTCAAACCCTCCCACGGATTGATGGCGGCGAGATGCGGCGGCTGCGTCGCCGCGATCAGCCACTGGATGATCGCGAGATAGGAGACGCCCGCCAGCCCGACCTTGCCGTTGCACCAGTCCTGCACGCCGGCCCACTCGATCAGGTCGTGGCCGTCCCGCGCTTCCTCATGGCCCCAGAACGTGGCGTCTCCCTCCGATTGCCATGAGCCGCGCGGATCGACGTTGATGATCGCATAGCCGCGCGGCACCCAGTACAGCGGATCGGGCGCCTCGAAATTGGTGTATTTCGAATACCACTCGCGCCTGACGCCGCCCTCCTTGAAGAAATAGCCGTACTGGAACGGCCGGTGCTTGCCATAGGCGCTCCAGGCGACCAGCGCCGGAACCTTCTCCTTGCCTTCGGGGCGCGTCACGTTGATGTAGATTTTCACGCCGTCGCGCATCGGCACGGCGACATCCTGCTCGATGATCATGCCGTGCTCTTTCGTCACCCGATATCCGAGGCCCGGATACTGATGCTCGGTCGGTGGCGTTCCCTTGCGGAACAGCCGTTCGAAGGCCTTTTTGCTCATGTGGTCTTCCATCCCCCAGTCGATCAACGCAGAGCGGTGCGGTCGATCTTGCCCAGAACATTGCGCGGCAGCGCATCGACGAACTCGATGATCTTCGGCCTGCGGTAGCGCGGCAGCTCGGCGCTCTCCAGGCAGTATCGGTCCACATCCTCGGCGGTAAGCCCGGCATCGCGCCGCACGATCAGCGCCTTGACCACCTGCCCCCACTTCTCGTCCGGCACGCCGACAACGGCGACGTCGGCGATCGACGGGTGCTTGGACAGGAAGAACTCCACCTCCTGCGGATAGATGTTCTCCCCGCCGCTGATGATCAGGTTGTCGATGCGGTCGATGGGGAAGATGTATCCGTCGCTGTCGACCCGGACGATGTCGCGGGCGTATTGCCAGCCGTCGCGGGCCCGCAGCTTGTCATGCGGCGTGCAGTAATAGTCCGAAACGCTCTGCGCGCCGCGGTTGATGATCTGCCCCTCGCCGGGAATCTGGATCTGCTGGTCGGGCGACGTCTCCATGCCTTCAGACGCGGCGATGACGCGCACCTCCTGGAAGTAGCTCGGCTTGCCGATGCTTTCCCATTTCTCTTCCGGCTCAAGGCCGGTGTGGCAGGTGGTGATCGCGGTGCAGCTTTCCGTGGTGCCATAGGTGTTGATCACCTCGCAACCTAGCTCCCGGCGGACGCGGCGCAGCAGCGTCGTCGGCAGCGGCGAGCCGCCGCTGCGCAACAGCCGCAGCGAGGATATGTCGAGGTCGCCCAGTTGCTGCCTGGCCTCGGCCAGCTGGTACATCTGCGTCGGCACCGCGAACGACTCGGTGACCTTGTGCCGCGCGATCAGGCGCAGGGCCCTGGCCGCATCGTACTCGCCGATCATGACCTGCGCGGCGCCGACGAACAGATAGGCGACAAAGAAATTGGTCGCCGCGCCGATCACCACCGGCGCCAGGCTCATGCCGACATGGCCACGGTCCAGACCCATTTCCAGGCAGTACTGGATGGCGGTGATGACCTGCGTTTCATTGGTGAAGGCGGCGCCCTTCGGCCGGCCGGTGGTGCCCGAGGTGTGGATGACGTTGCACAGGTCGGTCTCCCGGATGTCGACCCATGGCGGCTCCGTCGCCGCATAGCCGGCATGGTCGTCGAAGCGCACCGCGCCGGGCGGGATCGGATCGCCGACGCCAATGAACCGGCAGAAATCGGCGCCCGCCATGATCTCGGCGACCTTGCCGGAGAATTCGGAATTGAAGAGCAGTATCTTCAGCTTCTCCTGCTGGACCGTGTAGCCGAGCGGGCCCGCGGACAGCCGATAATTCAGGCCGGAGGACACCGCTCCAAGTTTCTGGCAGGCAAGGAACCCGATCGCGAACTCCGCGCAGTTATGCAGCAGCAGCCCCACGCCATCGCCCTTCCTCACTCCCAGATCGAGCAGGAAATTGGCGAACCGGTTCACGCAGGCATTGAGGTCGGCATAGGTGTAGGTCCGCTCGCCGCCAATGACGGCATTTCGGTCGGGCCATCGGGCAACATTGCCGACAAAACCATCGCGTAGCGTCCCAAGCATGTGCGTCTTCCTCCGGGCAGCTATTCCGTCTGGCTGCCGCAAGTTTCGCGGATTTGAAGTCCCGATCCCGAATTTCGCGAAATGCGCTTATCCGAAAAAAGCGCGGGGGGTGTGATGCGCGACGCGCGATGAAACCGTCGCCCGTCGCGCAAGACCCACCCATCAGCCGCAACCCATGGACCGCGATTTGTCCATAGTATGGGCAATACGGCCTAGCGTCCCGCCTGCGGCAGGCTGTATTTCCAGCCCTTCTTGGCGGCATCGATCTCGAGAAGGTGAGAGCGGATGTAGCCGTCGCCGGTATCCTTCATGGTGATGTCGTTCAAACCGCGCCATGTTTTGAGGGCGCTCAACCCGTTCATGATTTCGGCGCGGGCTTTTTCCACGTCGGTCGCGCCGTCGATCTTCCTGTCCCTGATGACGCCGATCAGCATCATCGCCGCATCGTAAGCCAGCGTCGCGTTGGCGACATTGGCGGGCTTGGCAAGGCTGGTCGTTTCATCCGACAGCTTGGCGTAGCGCGCGACAAATTCGTCGTGGCCCTTGATCCCGGAGGCCGCTTCATTGGTGTTGAAGCCGATCGTATGCACGTAGCCGGCGCCCGCGTTCACCACTTGCGGGAAATTGCCGGGCCAGATCAGCGCGTTCACCAGCACCGGCGCCTTGAACCCCTGGGTATCGAGTTCCTTGAGGACAGCCAGCACGTTCGGCGGGAACGCGCTCAGGAACACGGCATCCGGCGCCAGCCCGCGGATCTTGATCGCGGTCGGCGAGAAGTCCGTCATGCGCGTGTCGAACCCGACGGTGTCGACGATCTCCAGACCATTGGCTTTCGCGGCCTTCTGGAACTCGTTGATGCCGGACGCGCCGGAGGCCTCCTTGAGATCGCCGGCGACGACGATCTTCTTGACCTTGGGAAACTTCTTGATGAATTCCGCGACCCCCTCGGGGACCATCAGGTCATCCGGCGGATGCAGACGCAGCGCGTAGGGCTTTTGCGAAATGCCCGGCTTGAGCGCCGTCCAGTTGAGCACCGGAGCCTTCATCGAATTGGCGAGCGGCGCCACGCTCTCCCAGGTCGTGCCGGAAATCGGCCCGAGCGAGGCTACCACCCCGTCCGCCACATGGCGGCGGAACAGCAACACCGCCTGGTCCGCGCGCCCCTGGTCGTCGTCGAGCAAGAGTTCGATCTTGCTGCCGTTGACGCCGCCCGCCTTGTTGACGTCATCGACGGCCATGGTGATTCCGATGCGGTACATCGTGCCGTTCGGGGTTTGAAATCCCGAAAGCGGCAGGCTGACGCCGAGCTTGATCGGCGGCTTGTCGGCGGCAAGCAATGCCGAACTGGCGATCACGCCCGTCAGCAGCGCACACCCGGCCGTGAACTTGCGTCTATTCATCATGGCACTCCTCCCTCTGGTTTTATGTGAATCCGAGATATTGATTGAACAGCTCGGTATCGCGGGCGAGCATGTCGGCCTCGCCCTGCCGGACGATCACTCCCTGCCGCAGCACGTAGCCACGGTCGGCGAAACGCAGGGCGGCATGGACATTCTGCTCGACAAGCAGAATGGCCATTCCTCGCGCCTTGAAGCCGCCCAGCACGCGATAGGCCTCGCGCACCATGCGCGGCGACAGCCCGAGCGACGGCTCGTCAAGCAGCAGGATCTTCGGCGGGCTGATGATGGCGCGGGCCAGGGCCAGCATCTGCTGCTCACCTCCGGACAGGTTGCCGGCTGGCTGCTGCTGGCGTTCCTTGAGCCGGGGGAAATGGGTGAAAGCCTCCTCGACCGCGTCGGCGAACGAGCGCGCCGGCGGATACATGTCGAAGGCGAGCTGGAGATTTTCCAGCACCGACTGCGTGGTGAGAACGCCACGGTTCTCCGGCAGATGCAGAACACCCTGGCGCGCAAGCCTGTGCGTGGGAACACGGCCGGTCGGCGCCCCGTCAAGGCGAATGGCCCCGGTCCACGGCAGCATGTTGCAGACGGCGCGCAACAGCGTGGTCTTGCCCGCGCCGTTGGCGCCGACCACCACCACGGTCTCGCCGGCGCGCACTTCGAGCGTGCAGCCGCGCAGCGCGCCGATCGGACCATAGGACACATGCAGGTCGTCCACCGCGAGCACGGGCGTTTCAGTCATCGGCGCCATCCGTCCCAAGATAGGCCTCGACGACATTCGGCTGCGTCAGCACGTCGGCGGGATTGCCCTCGGCGATCTTGCGTCCCGAATCCATCACCACCAGGCGATCCGACAGGCCGCGCATCATCGCGACATCATGCTCGACGATGACGATGGCCTCGACCAGCCGGTGCGACGTCCGGATCGTGGCGGCAAGCTCCTCGGTTTCGCGCTCGTTCATGCCCGCCGCCGGCTCATCGAGGAACAACAGCGACGGCTTGCCCGCCAGCGCCCGCGCAATCTCCAGACGACGTGCCTCGCCGTAGGCGAGCGTGCCGGCCAGCCGGTCCGCCTTGTCGGCGAGATGGAACTGCTCCAGCAGCGCCATCGCCGCGGCAACGCCGCCGGACCGGTTGCGCACGAACAGCGAGCGGAACGGCTGGCTGGCGTGATCCTTGATCGCCACCAGTACATTCTCAAGCACGGTCATTCGCCGCAGCAGCCGGATGTTCTGGTAGGTGCGCGCGATGCCGAGCCGGGCCAGGACGTAGCTCGGCAGCGCCGTGACATCTCGACCGCAATAGCGGATCGCGCCGCCGTCGGACGGATAGAGCCCGGTAATGACATTGATGAAGACGGACTTGCCGGCCCCGTTCGGCCCCATCAGGCCGAGGATCTCGCCGCGGCGCACCTCAAGCGACACCGACTCCAGCGCCGTCAGTCCGCGAAACGACTTGCGCAGACCATCGACGGCGAGGATCGGTTGAGCGGCCATGTCCATGGTCACGCGCGTTTCGTCACGAAGATGCCCCTGGCCCGCGCGGTAATGCTGCGGAACGCCAGTAATCCGTCGGGACGGATCAGCAACAGGCCGAGAATGATGATGCCGAACGCGGTTGGCCGCCAGCTTTCGAGGCCGCGCACAAATTCCGGGATCAGGGTCATGATCGCGGCGCCGATCGGCGGACCCCACAGGTTGTTGGTGCCGCCGAGCACGGCATAGAGCACGATGAACACTGAAAGGACGATTCCGAACTGGTCGGGCGCGACGTGGATGAGATAATGCGCGTAGAAGCTGCCGGCGACGGCGGCGAGAAATGCGCCGGCGCCGAAGCAGACCAGCTTGACATGGACCGGATTGATGCCGAGCGAGGCCGCGCTCAGTTCATCCTCGCGCACCGCGTCGAGAATGCGCTGCAACGGCGATTTCGACAGCGCCCATAGCCCGCAGCCGACCATGGCGACGAGCGCGACGACATGCCACTGCGTCGTTCCCACCATGCCGCCGAAGCCCTGGATGCCGCCGACGTAATCGATCGACTCGATGACCGCCTTGACCGACACGGTGACGCCGACGGTCACCAGCATGAGGTAGATGCCGCGCGTGCGCAGCGCCGGAAATCCGACCAGTACGCCGATCGCGCCCGCGGCCACTCCCGCGGCCAGCGCGGCCAGCACCAGCGGCACGCCGAACTTGACCGTCAGAACCCCCGAGACATAGGCGCCGATCGCCATGAACCCGCCATTGGCGAACGACAGGCTGCCGGCAAGGAGGATGACGTAGACGCTCCACGCCAGCACGATGTTGATGCCGACGAACACGACATAGTCCTGCATCATGCCCGCACATCCTTCGATATCAGCGTACCGAACAGGCCGGCGGGCCGCACCAGCAGGATCACGATCATGAACAGCCAGACGAACACATCGGCGAGCTGGCCCAGCCCCCACTGAAAGGCCAGCGCCTCGAGCACGCCGACCAGCAGGCCGCCAATCAGCGCGCCGCGGAGATCGCCCATGCCGCCGATCGCCATGATGGCGAGGGCCTTGAGGCCGAATGTGAAGCCGACATCGGTGTTGGCGTAGCCGGTGCGCACCGCCAGCGCGAGCCCGGCCAGCCCGGACATCGCCGAGGCGATGAAGAATACCTGCTGGTTGACGCGCGTGACGTTGATGCCGAACAGCGCGGCCTTGGCTGGCGATTCCGCGACCGCGCGGATCCGGCGCCCCAGGCTCGTCTTCACGACCACCCCATAGAGCACGAACATCAGCAGCAGGGAGATGACCAGGATGGCCAGCCTGAGCACGACGATGTTCAGCCCGGCGATGCTCACGGTCGCCGTCTGCAGCGTGCCCGGCAGGGTCAGTGCCACCGGTTCGGCGCCCCACACCTTCTGCGACAGGTCGATGATGACGAGGCCGATCGCGAACGAACTCAAGGCGGCGGTGATATGCGCGTCTGGCGACCGGAACTTGCGGAAGCCGACGAACTCGATCATCAGCCCGAGCAGCCCCGAGATGATGGCCGCGACCAGGATGGCGACGGGGAGCGAGGCGCCCAACGCGATGCTGGCGAGGCAGACGAAGCCGCCGAGCATGAACACTTCGCCATGGGCGAAGTTCAGCTTGTCGAGCACGCCGAAGATGAGCGTATAGCCCTGCGCGATGAGCGCATACATACTCCCGAGCACCACGCCGTTAATGAGCTGTTCAACGAGCATCCGGCAAATCCTGAAGAGTATCGACACTTGGGCAATCGAGCCAGCCATCCGTCTTTTCCGCGACGGCCGCCGGCCGTTCATTCGGGGTAGATGCCTCCCGACAGGAATGTATTGAGGACGTTGCCCTTGGTGATCGGCAGCAGCAGATACGAGGGATAATCCTCGTTGTGAAACACCGTGACGCGGCTGACCGCGGTCCGCGCCAGGCTTCCCGAGGCGGCCAGCTCGAACGGATTCGTCGGCGCATCATCGACGCAGCGGATTCTGACGGCGATCCGCGAGCCGGCCTTGAACAGCCGGCCGGCCGGAACCAGCTTGATGTCGAATTCGTAGATCTCGCCGGATTTAAGCGGCCGGGGATCGGCGTGGGTGTGAATCGGCTCCCACGGCTTCGACTTCGCGAGGTCGAGCTCGCGGTGCGAGCCCTTCAGCCAGCCCTTGGTGACAAGGTGCTCGTTGCCCGCGGCGTCGATCTCGATCAGCGAAACGATCCAGTTGATGTCGCTGTCGGTTGTCGCGGCGTAGAGCTTGAGCGCGATCGGTCCGCAGATTTCCGTGTTCTCGACCAGCCGCGGGGTGACGTATTGCAGGCGGCCGCGCATCCACGGCGAATCCTCGAACGAATCGCTGCCCTCATAGCTCCAGTGCTCGTGCTCGTTCAGAAGCCCTTCTTCATGAAGATAGAACGGCACCCATTTGGTTTCCGGCAGCGGCCAATCCTGCGCCTGCTTCCATTCACCCGTGCCGGAAATGAAGATCTGGATCGGCGGCTCGTCCATGATGCCGTTGTCGATGCCCTTGACCCAGTAGTCGAACCAGCGCACCGCCTCGTGCTGCAACTGGCCGACCGGACGGTCAAGATAGATGTCGGGGCCGAGAATCATCTTCTTGGGAACGTCGAGATATTCCCAGCTGCGGAACGCCGCCGGGGTGTGGATTCCGATCATGCCCCAGCAGCCGCCGATGAACGCCGGGATCTTGATCTTGCTGTAATCGACCGTGCGCTCTTTCCAGAACTCGTCGTAAAGCGGATGCAAGGCGAGATCGACGATGAATGGATTGACTCCCGCCTCGGGGTCCTTCAACGCGGCGACAAGATCGGGAACCGCCTTGATGTCCTCGTCATCCAGCAGCCGCGCGATGGCCTCGCGATAGCTCTTCTCGCCCATGCGCTGCTTCGAGACATTGGCGGGCCGGCAGTTGCCGTAGGCAAGCGAGGTGGCGCTCCAGCCGACCGGCCATTTGTGCGAGAACATCCCGCCGCGATAGACGAAATCCCGGTAGAAGTCGGTCGATCCCCAGGGGCAGAAAATGGTCTTCAGATGCGGCGGGTTGAGCGTCGCGGCGAGCAGCTGAACCCAGGCGAAATAGGAAACCCCGAACATGACGACGTTGCCGTCGCACCAGGGCTGCGCCGCCAGCCACTCGACGGTCTCATAGATGTCCCTGATTTCCTGCGGGCCGGAGAAGTCCCACGTGCCTTGCGATTTTCCGGTTCCGCGCGCATTGCACACCACATGCGCATAGCCGCGCCGCGCAAAGAAGACGGGATCGCCGGACTCGAGCGATGCATTCGTTCTTTCCTGGCCGGGATTGCGCCATTGGGCGGTCGACAGCGCGGCGGGCTTGATCGGACCGGTCTGACCGGTCGAATGATAGCAGTGAAAGCCAAGGATGACGGGAACTTTTGCCGCGCCGTCGGGCTTCCAGACATCGGCGCTGAGCTCGACGCCGTCGCTCATCGGGATTTTGATGTCCTGCTCGGCCACGACCCCGTATCTGCGCGCGGATGTTTTCCACCGGCGGCCGAACATCGCCCCTTTGTAATCCTCGAAGGCCACGCGCCTTCCTCCCCCCGAATGAACGTTTCCCAGATATTATTTATTTTTCATATTCTGGCCTTGCCTCCAGATCATTGTCAAGACAACATTGTCATGACAATGATCTGGAGCCTCGATCCGCACGCAAGACGCAACGTCACGATCTGGCTTAACTCGGCACCTGGCCTTGCTTGACCCGACACTGCCTTACGTGGTCCAACATCGTCAACGCGATCCAACATCTGGCGAGATTCTCATGGCGCGGCCGCGCTCGGATGACCAAAGCCTTCACCTTCTCGAGAGCCTGATCACCTACCGGCTGACGCGCATCGCCGACACGCTCATACGCGCGGCAAGCCAGGTCTATCGCGCGCGGCATGGCGTGACGCTGACCGAGCTGCGCCTGCTGGCGACCATCGGCAAGCACCAGCCCCTGGCCGTCAACGAAGCCAGCAGCCTGACCGGCATCGACAAGGCCTGGGTCAGCCGCTCGCTGGCCACGCTGGTCAAACGCAAGCTGGTGGTCCGGCAGCCGCATCCCTCCGACAGCCGGGTCGTCCTGCTGGCACTGACCCCTCAGGGCAAGGCCAAGGTGCAGCACATCATTCCGCTGGCGGTGGAACGGAACGAGCGTCTTCTTTCCGGTCTGAGCGAGCGGCAGCGCGCGGCTTTCGACGAGACCCTCGATGAACTGCAGGTCCAGATCGGCAAACTCAACGAACCCTGACAGGCGGAGAGTGATTGGGGCAGGTCGCCATCTAAAGCATGTACCCTATATCGGAGCACGCGGAAGGATAACCGGAGATCATGCCCTTGACGGTCTCGGCCGTGAGACCTGAGCGGATCGCCAGGCCAAAGAGAGTGATGACCTCCTCAGCATGCGGGCCGAGCAGATGGGCGCCGAGAATGCGGTCGGTATCTTCTTCAACCAACACCTTGAACCCCGAGGCCTCTTCTCCCACCCGCCTGGCGGTATTCCAGCTGGACGTCTTCTGGTGCTGCATGCGGAAGCGCAGGCCTTGCCGGCGCGCCTCCGCCTCCAGCATGCCGACCCGGGCGAGCGGTGGGATCGTGAAGACGACGCTCGGAACGCCCAGATAGTTCGGCTTCTGATGATTGCCGTGCAGCATGTTGGCCGCGACGATCTTCGCGTCGTGACTTGCCACCGGCGTCAGGGGAGGACCGCTTGCCGCTGCGTCACCTGCGGCGTACACGGCCGGATTTGATATGCTCTGCAGGAATTCGTTGAGTTGCAACCGGCCGCCGCTCACCTCGACACTCGCCGCAGGGAGATCGAGCGGTTCGAGATCGGGCACGCGGCCGGCGGCATGGACCACGAGATCCGCCTCGACAGTCCGCGATGTCCCACCCGAGCGGGCATGAACCTTGAAGGCCGCGCCGGTCTTCTCGATTGCCTCGACGCGCACGCCGAGCTGGATGTCGATGCCGAGTTGGCGTGTCTTCTCCATGAGCCAGCCGACAAGGTCGGGATCGAATTGCGTCAGCATGCGATCCACTTGCTCCAGGACCGTGACTTGCGCGCCGGCGCGCGAAGCAAGATGCGCGAACTCGGCCGAGATAAAGCCGCCGCCGAGAAGCGCGATCCGTTTCGGCAGTTCGTCGAGTTCCAGGAAGTCGGTGCTCGTCGCGAGATGCTCCTCGCCGGCGATGCCGAGGCGCATCGGCACCGCGCCAGTCGCGATCAGGACGAACCGGCCATCGAGCTCGGCGCCTTCAACCGCGACCGTACGCGGACCGGTGAATCGGGCACGGCCATGGAAGGCATCGATGCCGCTTTTGGCGAAGCTCTCTTCCTTCGTGGACGGGACGGGTTCGGTAAAGCTGCGCTTGAAGTGGATCAGCGCGCGCCAGTCGATGGCCGGTTCACCGCCCGCGACACCCTTACCGCGCATTCGATGGACGTGGTCGATCGCCTCCGCCGCGCCCACCAGCACCTTCTTCGGATCACATCCGCGCAAGGCGCAAGTGCCGCCGAACGGCAGATGATCGATGACCGCAACTCGCCAGCCGGCCGCGCGGCAGCGGGAAGCGGCGACCGAGGCCGCCGTTCCGGTGCCGATGACCACGAGATCATAGGTCTTTGCCATATCCCGCTCCGTCGCTCGAAGACGAACAAATCCAGGGACACGAGCGTTCCTTTATCGGACGCGTGTCCGTTCATTCGCAATCCATAGGTTTTGCCGTGGTCGTCGCCTGCGCCCTTCCGACGAGAATGTCGTGGATCACATCGAACACGCGCACGCCAACCTCTCTCGGCTTCGGCGCGAGCCATGGCGCGGCACTCAGAGTGGAGAAGGCATCGGACATGCCCTGTTCCCATCGCGCGTTCATTGCGCGCCGGCTGAACTCAAAGTCCTTTGACGCGCCTTGGGGTTCGAGCGGACGGTAGATGAGCTGGACGATGTCCATCTCGGTGACGCAGCCGAACGCATAGAGCCGCTTGGCCTGTTCGGTCCTCTTGATTTCATCCGGCAGCAATTCGTGCAGCTCGTTGATCGCATGGCGCACCTCATGCTTTTGCTGGAAGACATCGGTGTTGACCCGTGTCCGGCTCGAGTAGCGGATGTCCTTTTCCCGCTCGCAAGCTTCCTCGAGATTTGTCGGGAGTTGACCGTAGCCCTCGAACACGTCGACCTGAAAGGTCAGCCGGCTACGGCGCGGATAGTAGTCCAGCACGTATTGCAGCGGCGTATTTGAGACCAGCCCGCCATCCCAATAATGCTCGTCATCGATCTCAATCGGAGGAAAGCCCGGCGGCAGCGCGCCACTCGCCATCACATGCTCGGGACGGATGGCGATCTCCTCGCTGTCGAAATAGGCAAAGCGGCCGGTGCGTACATTCACCGCCCCGACGCTGAAGCGCATTTCCTTGGCGTGGTTGATGCGGTCGAAATCGACCAGCCGTTCCAGCGTGCATTTGAGTGCATTGGTGTCGAAATAGCTGATCGGCTTTTGCGCCAGAAGCCAGTCTTGTGGAGCGTGCGGAGCGAAAAAGCCGGGTTGACCGAATGTCAGGCTCGAAAGCGCGCTCGCTTTTTGTTGCCACATCGCCAACCATCCGGTCAGACCGGCGTACCACCACGCCGTGGGTGCGGTGATCCCCTCCCAAAAGCTGCGCAGGCGCGCGACGCGATTCTCCGGTGCGTTGCCGGCGATGATCGCGGCGTTGATGGCGCCAATCGAGATGCCTGCTACCCAATCGGGGAGATACTCGGAGGAGGCCAGCGCCTCGTAGACACCGGCCTGGTAGCTGCCAAGCGCGCCACCTCCTTGCAGAACGAGGGCAACCTTCTTGTCATACGATGCTGGTCGAGCCGGCGGCTTACGATCGCTCATTTGCATGTTCCAGAGGGCAAAAGAGAGGACGGCTCCATACCTTCGTTGTGCCTTCGTTGTACCTTGCCGTCCGTGACACGGCATTCTCCTGACCGGACAGGTCACACCTCTCGCACCTCGCCGCGCGCAGGATAGTTGTTCTTCAGGACATAGTCGATGGCCAGGAGAATTTCGGAGAAGTGCGGGCGCGCAAATGGCATGGTCTGGACGCTACCAAAATACAGCGTTCCATCCGGCTTGATCAGGTAAAGCGCGGGCTCCGAGAACCGCGCGGGCTCTTCAACGCCTGTCGACGTCATGCCACGGCCCGTCGAGACGAACAGACCCCAACGGCGCGCGGCGGCGAGGTCGAGACCATAGCCGAGGCGCAGTTTCGTCAATCCCCAAGCTCGTTTGGTCTCCTCGGCGCGCTCGCGCGTATCGCTGGATACGGCCGCCACGGCGACGCCGCGCTTGTCAAATTCCCCGAGCTTGGGCTCGAGATCCCTCAGCTGGGTCTTGCAGATCGGACAGTGAAGGCCGCGATAAAACACGAGAAGCGTGAAGTTCGCGGGCCTTTCCTGGTCGAGTTGAAACTTATCGCCACCGACGAGATCAAGCCTGAGCGGCGGTACGGGCTGCCGGGGGATCAATGGAACGATATCTGTCATGATCTTCGCCTCGCAAGTGGCGCCATCGATCAGAAGCGCGTTGTGAGCTGAGTAAGCCATGTCGGTGAGAGGTCCACCAGAAGTGCCTCGAGCTTTCTGTCGAGCCCGGTCAGGCTCAGCAACGCGATGGCGACGAGCAGCGCGCCAAGGATCGCCTTCCCGCCCTGCCCTGCTCGCGCGAGCTTGTCTCTCCATCGCAACATCACGTCGCTGGAGACGAGCCCGAGCAGAAGCAGCGGCAGCGCGGCGCCCACGCCGAACGCGGCCATGACGGTCGCCACTTGTCCGAGGTCCTTGCCTTGCGCGGCAAGAACCGAGGCGGCCCCAAGGGTCGGACCGACGCAGGGGCTCCACACGGCACCGAGCAGCAGACCAACCGCAAATTGTCCTTTCAATCCGCTTCTGGCAAAGCCGCCAAAGCGATCGTCGGTCCAATTGCTGACAAAACCTCCCGCGACGGCCACTCGGGTCTGCAACTGCGGGACCATGAGAACCAGCCCGATAACAAGCAACAACAAGGCGGCGGCGGCGCGGAGGACGTCGGCATCCAGTCCGATCGAAAACCCGACCGTGGCCACAAACAATCCGATCGCCACGAACGAAACCGCAAGGCCTGCAGCCAGCACCACCGGCCCGAACCGATGCTCGGACACGGCAGCGCCAAGGACCAGCGGCAACAGAGGCAAAACGCAAGGTGACAGCGTCGAGAGAATGCCGGCCAGAAGCGCGAACAGGCTGGCGCCGATTGCCATGATGCACCCTCACTTGGTCAAGGTTGATCGGACCAGGGCTGCGATCGAAGCTGGGTCGGTATCGCCAACCGAACGTGCCGTCTCGGTCTTGCCCCGGAATGCAATCAGGGTGCTTTGACTTCGCGCGCCGAATTCGCGAACGGTTGGTTTCTGGCTGTCGAAATCGACCGAGAGGATAACAAGGTCGCTGTTGCTTGGCTGCTCTGCTAGCGAGTCGATGATCGGCTCTTGCGCCTTGCAGGTCGGACACCACGTCGCCGAGATGTCGACAAGGATGCGCGCGCCACGTTGCTGCGCCGCCTGAAAACTCGCTTGGTCGAAAGCCTTGCGCTCCACGGCCCCAGCGCCCGTCGCCATCCCCGGAGCCAGCGAAAGGGCGAGTGCGAACATGAGGAACCGACGTCTTTGCATCATGATCTCCCGAGTTAGAGCGAGTGATGGATTTGGCGCAGGCGGGGCCCTTGTGGGATTTGCGCCCCGCATTTTCGTGGGCCTCATCTAATCCTGGGCGCAGAACTCCCGCGGCGCGACCCAACGGAACATGCCTCGGCCGAAGATGGCCGCCAGGCCGACGAACAGCACGGTCGTTCCAACATTCCACATCAGGATCATCACCGTGGCGTCGGTGGCGTGAAACAGCGAGAGTGCCGTCGCCGTGACCGCGGCAATGGAAAGGCTGCCCGTCAAGGCTACCGCGGTTGGGCGGAGCGGAGCCGCATAGCGAAGCATCACCAGCATGGCGAGCGACAATGGCAGGCTCGTGAGCACCAGCGTCGCGAAGCAACGCGCCGTTTCTCCAGGGCTTACCCCGCTGGGACCGATGGCGATCCAATCGACCAGACACTGGTAGCCGACGTTGGACAGCCATACGATCAGCGCCGGCACAGGCAGAAGCAGCCACAGCCGCGAGCGGTCCGGCAGACTGAGGAGAAAGGCCGCGATGGCCGCCAGCACGCCGGTCAGCAGCGCCCCGGCCAGGCTGACGTCGAATCCGGGATCCCGCAAGCGCTGAACGAGATCTGGACGAATACCCTGGTTGACGGCCTGCAGCGTCAGGATGACCGCCGCCAGCAGCAGCCAGCAAGCTGCCCGAATAACCGGGGGGCGCAGCCGCCGAACCGGGGTCGCGTTCGCGGCAAGTGAAGCAATGAGATCTGGTGTCTTGATCACGGCTCGCTCCGATCGAGCAATATCTTCCGAAGCCTCTTCACGGCCCGGTGGGTGTTGACCTTGAGGGACGTGATCGACATTCCGCTTGCTATCGCGGCCTGCTTCAACGACATCCCCTCGAGCTTGAGCAGCCGGATGGCCTGTCGCTGCCTTGGAGGAAGATCGTTGATCGCTCCCTCCAGTTCACGATGTTCAGGACTCTCTTGTTGGTTCGTTTCAGGCTCCGAAAAGGTTTCATGGTCGGCGGTCAGAGGTGTCTCCCGGTCCCTGGCGCGCCCTTGACGGCGCAGCCGATCGATGAAGCGCCGGCTGGCGATCGCGACCAGCCAGGGCGCGAACGGCCGCGCCGGATCGTAAGTCCTGCGGATGGAATGGATGGTCAGAAGAACATCCTGGACGGCGTCCTCGACATCGCTTGGATCGCGATGCCGCCGCGCCGCCAGGGAGCGCAGATAGGGCGTGATCTCCTCCAGGAGTCGACGATAGGCCAGCCCGTCACCGTCCTGGGCGCGCGCCATGAGGATCGACCAGTCCACATCGCGAACCACCGGCTTCCCATGGTCGGCGGATGCGTCCTTTCCGACAAGCTTCAGCGTCGGGATACGGCCGCGCGGCTCCTCAGCCATTTAACGACACCCTCCAAAGCCAGGCATCATGCTTCTCGTATACGAGATTGACGGAATCGATAGATCAAATGATCGAGCGACAGCGCGCCGGGTCCGAGTGCGATGATGGCGATCGCCAAGGCCGCCCACGGCAGGTGAAAGTTGGCCCAGCCTTCCGGCACCACGAGTTGAATGACCCCGGTCATGACCAGGAGCCCGAGTGCGCTGAAGCGGGTTGCCAGCCCGACGATGAGCAGGATGGGGAGCACGATCTCGGCGACGCCATCAAGGAAGGCTAACGCGGTCGGCATCGGGAAATCGAAGGCCCGGCCGAAAATGTGCAACTTGAATTCGTCCTCGAAAAGGAACTCGGCGGCCGGCGACAGCGACAGGAAACCATCCCACTTGGTCAGCCCGGACTTGAAGAAGGGCACGGCCAGCGCAACGCGGAGAACCGGCGGCGCCACGACAGAGGCGATCCGGCCAAGCCACGCGACAATATCTTCCACGGCGTGTTCGATGCCGGTGGCGTTCATCTGCATTTTCATCGCGGTCATGCTTGCCTCGCCGAGTTCTTGGGTTTCCTGCCATCAGTGAAGCTGTATCCGATCACAGCCCCGCTTTGCATGAGGTCGGAGAGATTGGCAGCGAGATCGAACCGGGGATTGGCCGTCAGGGCTGCTTGCAACGCGGCGAGGATCGAGCCTTCGTTGGCCAACTCCTGCACGAATTCGAGGCTGCCCGCGGGCAGCGAACGAACTTCAACATCCGCCATCGGCCGGACGATGAGCACGTCCTCGCCGCCGGCGGCGAGGTCCACCGGCGCGGGGGCTCCATCGCCGACATTCATCTGCCAGATCGTGAGCGCGGGAAACCGCGACCGGACGAAACGCACCGAAGGGTGAAACTTGAGCCGGATCACGGGAAGCTGCTCGGGGTCGATCGCCGCGAAGGCGCCGAGTTCGAGTGGCGCGGCCTCGGGCGCGTGGTAGGCCTCGGTCCAGGCGCGCTCGATCCGCGCAACATCGGCCAGATAAGGCAGGGTCGCGGCGGGCTCGAAGTTCTCGATGAAATCGGGGAATCCGGTTCCATAGTCGAGCATGATCGGCGAGTGCGGCGGGTCGGTCGCGACGTACACGCGTGCCATGGCGCGGAAGAAATCCGTTCCCACCAGGCGCTGCACCGCCGGAAAGGCGTCCTTCAGAGTTTCCGTGAGACCGGCCACGACATTGTTCCTGTACACGGAGAAGCGTTTCAGGCTCAGCTCGCCGTCGGGGCCGACAAGGCCAGGCGGCATCGGCAACTCGGGATCGAGCAGCGCAGCGGCAAAATCGCGCTGCCGTTCAGCCAGCCGTGGCATGACGCATGGTCTCCGATTGCGTGGCGAGCATGATGGCCTCGGCGCGCTCCGCTTCCGCTTTGAGCGTTGGCCAAGCGGGGACATCGGCGTCCCATTCGATCAATGTGGGGACCGGACCGATCAGTTTCACGGTATGCGCGAACAGATCCCAGACGATCTCATCGACCGGGCGATTGTGCGTATCGATCAGAAGCGGCCGCTCCTTGTCGTCGGCCTCCCTGGTATGGCCCGCCAGGTGGATCTCCTGGACGTGGGAGAGCGGATAGGCCTCGACATAGGCGACGGGATCCCATTGCTGATTGGTCGATGCGACATAGACATTGTTGACGTCGAGCAGCAGGCCGCAACCCGTGCGCCGCACCACCTCGGCGATGAAGTCGGTTTCCGAAAAGGTGCTTTCGGCGAACGCGATATAGGTCGATGGATTTTCCAGCAGCATTTGCCGGCGGAGGGATTCCTGGATCTGGTCGATATGGCTGGAGACACGCCCGAGCGTCTCGGCCGTATACGGCACCGGCAGCAGATCGTTGAAAAAGCCGGCATCATGCGATGACCAGGCGAGATGTTCTGAGAACAGGCCGGGCGCGTAACGAGCGATCAGGTCCTTGAGGCGCTCAAGATGCTCCCTGTCGAGCGGCCGGTCGGCGCCGATCGACAAACCGACGCCATGGAGCGACAGCGGATAATGCTCGCGAATGGCTGCGAGATAACGGTGCGGCGGGCCGCCCGCGCCCATGTAGTTTTCCGCATGGACCTCGAAGAAGCCGATGTCGGGCCGCGTCTGGATGACCGTGTGGTAATGCATCGCCTTCAGGCCGACGCCACCGCGCGGCGGAACGGAACTCGCGGCTGAAGAAAACGGCATAATAACCTCCGGCGGATGCGGGCGAAGCCGGCGGGCGGCACAGCCGCCCGCCCGAACAAACCGCGATCAAGCCTTCTTGGCGGTCAAGCTTCCGGGCCCCTTCGGCGTCTGCATCGTCGTGCAGGTTCCTTTGGGTTCAAGCTTGAACGCATTGCCCTGGTAGTCGATCGTGCTGGTGCCGGCGCAGGTCGTGCCCGCTCCAGCGTAGCAGTCGTTCTGGCCTTTGAGCGCCACGCCGAAGCACTTCTCCATCTTGCCCTCGCTCAGCACCTTCATCGTCTTGGCCTGATTTTCCTTCATCATCTTTTCCATGTCGCCCTTGTTCATCTGGGCGCCGGCCGAGGTGGCAGCGAACGACCCAACGGCTGCGGTGAAGGCGCCGACGATCAGTGCGGATAGTATGCGATTGGACATTTCCGTTCCTCCGATTGCGGGTTGGCTGTGCGACCGTACGCGCGTACGCATTCGTCCGTGCGGGCCGAGAGGCTCGCTGACTGACAGTTCGCCTGGCAAACCGAAAGGTTACCCACGAGCGGCGGCTCCCCCCGAATGCCGGTGAATGCAGACCTAATTAACAGGGCTGATGACCGAGAAATTCCGTGCTGCTGGCGTGACGCTGACCGAGCTGCGCCTGCTGGCGACCATCGGCAAGCACCAGCCCCTGGCCGTCAACGAAGCGAGCAGCCTGACCGGCATCGACAAGGCCTGGGTCAGCCGCTCGCTGACCACGCTGGCCGCATCCCTCCGACAGCCGGGTCGTCCGCTGGCGCTGACCCCTCAGGGCAAGACCAAGGTGCAGCGCATCATTCCGCTGGCGGTGGAGCGGAACGAGCGTCTTCTCGCCGGCAAGAGGAACCGAGCAATCTTCGACAAGACCCTCGACGAACCGCAGGGCCAGATCGGCAAACTCAACGAACCCTGACAGGCGGAGCGCCATCGCGGCGCGTTGCTGACGGGTTGGCTCATAGGCCCTGCGGTGTAAGGCCTATGGCGATCCAGCCGATTTGTTTTGATGGCGCCAAAGCGCGTCTGCCCGGGGTCGCTAACCGCGCCCCCGGATGACAGAAGCCTCAACCCAGCCGCAGCCCAAGCATTCCCGCAACAGTGGCGGTTGCAAACAGAGCGCTGCCGATCATGATCGATATCGCCAGCCTGTTGACGATCGCAACTCGCCAGCCATGAGCGAGAAGGACTACCCGCAACCCGCATGCAAGGTGTGAAAGCGTCACCACCAGCGCGAACCAATAATATGGGACCTGTCGGGAATTCGACAGGCTTCCCAAAATACCTACCTTGAAACTAGTCGCAAAGGTCCAATTTGTGTCCACGCCGAATTCCCAGCGGGCGACAATAAAAATGACGATCATATGGGCAAGAAGGAACGCCATGAGGCCAACACCCGTGGCGACCTGAAGCGTGCGGAAGGAATCGCCGGGTGCAAATTGACGAATTGAGGCGAGCCGTGCGCCGCTGACCATTTGAAAAAGGAATAATCCAACGAGAGTCACCTCGACAACTCCGGCCCGATACCAAATCCGCAACGATTCCATCAAATCAATATGAACCGGGGCGCCGAGAAGGCCGATAAAATTATTCCCAAGGTGAACGACAAGAAACACTATGAGGATGATGGCCGCTGAAGTCCCATGCGCAAATTGGAGCTTGCGGGTCCACGCCGGTTGACGCTTTGTCTGGGGTTGCCTCCCTATTGCAGCGGCGGCGACTAACAATGCCCAAATCAGAACCCAAAGATACCGATCATCGATCGAGGACCGGAATCCGGCAAAGACGACCCGTTCCAGGGTGAACAGCGCCGGCGCGGCAAAGGCCAAGTAGGTGATCCAGCGCATTCCCGCAAACTGATCATGCCGTTCGACAGGTCTAAGCAACATCAAATAGCTGATGAGGGACGGAACCGCGGTAAGGATAATGGAAATTGTCGCAGCTATTAAAGGAACGATTTTCTCGCGCGAATCGACCTCTCGCATAATGGAAATAGAATTGTAAAAGCACCAGACGGACCACGGATAGCACAGCGCCATGAGCGGCGGGAGAACCGATGCAATTCTTGCAGAAATGAGGGTTCCCGTTTGATACGATTCAGTTTGGCCTTCAATGAGGTCTGCGATATCTGTCATTCGTCCCTCCCCCTCTAATATAAGAACACGAACAACATATCATAGCTCTGATATTATGTGCAAGACCGTTCCACCATCCCAGTTACCCGAGCCCGGGGAGGGCAAGCGCGGAGAAGAGGGCCATATCGGCTATCTTCTCCGGCAAGCCGCGGGCGCTCACCGCCTGCGAATGGAGAGAGCGCTGGCTGACCTTGACGTCACGCCACCGCAGTTCTCGGTGCTGACCATGCTGGCCGCATATCCCGGCTATTCGAATGCCGATCTGGCGCGGTTAGCGCTACTAACGCCGCAAACCGTCAGCGTGATCGTCTTGAACCTGGAGCGCAGGGGCGCGGTGGTGCGGCGATCTCATGAAGTGCATGGTCGCATCCAGCACCTTGAGCTCAGTAAGAGTGGCCACGCGCTGCTTGTAAAATGCCGGTCTCGCGTCCATGCCATCGAACACGATCTTGCGGCTGATCTTGCTCCCTCCGAATTGAAGGCAATCAGACGCTGGTTGGTCCACGTTGCGACCGGCGCGGCGACCACGGACACACGGCGCAACCGGACTTGAATATCCCGCCATGGGCGCCATCGCTCATGCCGACGGATTGGCCCGCGGCGAAGATGCGATCCAGTTGGCCAGCGGGCCCTCCAGCCTCTCGATCGGCTGATAGCCATTGGTGAGCAGGGCAAAGCCGCGATCGTCGCGAACCAGAACCGTGGGAAATCCATTCACGCCCATCGAGCGCGACCAGTGAAAATCCGCGGCGGTTTCTGCGCGGGTTTCGGGGTCTTCATAGGCGGCGAGAAACGCATCGTGGTCGATGCCGATCTCCGCCGCCGGAATGGCGAACGAATTGGGATCGTGCGGATCACGATTGTGCGTATAAAATCCGGCCTGAATGAGTGGCATGTAGACCCATTCGGCGCCGGGCTTCAGCCGCCGCACGGTGACCAGTGCGCGGCAGGCCTTTTCCGTGTCGTAAATCCAGGGGCCGCGATCGAGAATATCGAGAGAGAATTCTTGCCCCGTGCGCTGGCCAATCTCCATCCAGTGAGCGCGCAGAAAGCGGCGGTATTCGCCTTCGACGACATAATCGTTGCCCGGATGCAGACCGCCCATTTTCAGGGTCATGGTCATTTCATGCTTGTGCCGTGCATAGAGCCCCTGAACGACCGGCGCGAAGCCGAAGCACCAGGAACACATGGGATCGCCGATATAAATCAATTCCGGTTTCATGCGGCGCTCCTCTCGCAACTCTGCTGAACGGACAAGCCCATACCCGACACCCCGGCGATACCCAAGCCGAAAAGTTGTTGTGGCTCGCGCAGGTGCGACGAGTGATAGCTATCTGATTTTTCTATTAAAAAAATGGTGCCCAGGGGCGGGATCGAACCACCGACACTGCGATTTTCAGTCGCATGCTCTACCAACTGAGCTACCTGGGCGCCGCGCTCCGGGCGGAGCCGGAACGAAGGAAGAGCGCCGGTTTATAGTGAGGGCGGGCGGCGATGTCCAGCCGGGCGCGCGCTGTCCCCCAACCGGGTTGGTTTGCCGTTTTTTCCGAACGGGAAGCCCCGCTCTGCCCCCGTTTCCCGGCTTTCGCATGGATGCCGGCGGCCTTCCTGCCCTGCCGGCTTCGGACACCCGGGCCCGTGGTCCGGCCCGTTTCCCACCCGGCCGCCCAGTCTCATCCGTCCTTGTCCGGCGGACCGGCGGGACCATCGGAATCGGAATCGGCATCGCCGTCATCGCCGGGAATGGTGTAGACGCCCGTCAGCCAGCGGTTGAGGTCGACCTTGCGGCAGCGGTCGGAGCAGAACGGCCGCCATTCGGCCACCGTCGGCTTGCCGCAGATCGGGCATTTTGCCTTATCCGCCTTATCCGCCATTGATCCAGCCGAACCGGATCGGAAAGCCTTCGCCCGACAACAGCGCCAGCGTCTCGTGCAGCGGCAGCCCCACCACGTTGGAATAGGTGCCGACCATCTTGACGATGAACGTTCCGGCGATGCCCTGCGCGGCGTAGCCGCCGGCCTTGCCGCGCCATTCGCCGGAACCGATATAGGCGGCGATGTCCTCCTCGGTGAGGCGGCGGAAGCGCACGCGGGTCTCGACCAGGCGCTGGCGGAACGCGCCCTTGGGCGTCACCAGGCAGATCGCGGTATAGACGCGATGGTTGCGCCCCGACAGCAGCCGCAGGCACTGCGAGGCTTCGTCGACCAGTTCGGCCTTGGGCAGGATGCGGCGGCCGACCGCCACCACGGTGTCGGCGGTCAGCACGAACGCGCCACGCATCTCGTCGTCGATCTGCACCGCGGCATGGGCGGCTTCCGCCTTGGCGCGGGCGAGCCGCGTCGCGCAGGCGCGCGGCAGCTCGCTCTTCTTCGGCGTCTCGTCGACGTCGACGGGGCGCAGCGCATCGGGCTCGATGCCGGCCTGGTTGAGCAGCGCCAGGCGCCGCGGCGAGCCGGAGGCTAGGACAAGCTTGGGACGGCCGATCATGCTGTTTCTACCCGTGCCGGCGAGCGCCGCCTTCTCAAAATCCGGATTCGACCGGGCTGGATTTCCGAACGCGTCGTCTGGCGTTCCCTTTTACGGGGAAGCGACGATCACTTGAACCGATAGGTGATGCGGCCCTTGGTCAGATCGTAAGGCGTCATTTCGACCAGAACCTTGTCGCCGGCCAGAACGCGGATGCGGTTCTTGCGCATGCGCCCGGCGGTATGGGCGATGACCTCATGCTCGTTTTCGAGCTTGATGCGAAAGGTGGCGTTGGGAAGCAACTCCGTCACGACACCGGGAAATTCGAGCAGTTCTTCTTTCGTCATACGTGACCATCAATAAGGACCGGTCTGTTCCTGGCGGAAAAACAAACCGGGATGGGCGCGGAACGTAGCGGAACAGGCCGCATTTCACAACCTTCGCAAGGCAGATCGCGCGGGGTTTGCGCGAAAGCCGCTACTCGTTGCCGGTGGCGGCGCCCTGGAAGCGCTGGCGGATCCGCTTCAGCAGCATGTCGCGCACCGCCCGGTAGGCGTCGAGGCGCTGCTCGCGGTTGCCCTCGGCGCTGGACGGATCGGGAACCGGCCAGTATTCGACCTCCGCGGCCATGGTGCGGACCATGTCGAGCGCCTTGTGATGGGCCTCCGGGGAGAGCGTGATGATGAGGTCGAAATTGAGCCCCTCCCACTCGTCCAGTTCGGCGACCGTCATCGGGCGATGCCGGCTGATGTCCTGCCCCACCTCCTCCATGACCGCCACGGCGAACGGATCAAGCTCGCCTTTGCGCACTCCGGCCGAGCCGGCGTAGATCGCCCGCGGAAACATGTGCCTGAGCAGGCTCGCCGCCATCGGCGAGCGGATGGCGTTCATGGCGCACAGGAACAGCACCGCCTGGGGCTTTCCGGCACGCCCGCCCGCCATTTCGCGATCATCCTTTCCAGTGCAGGACGGAAATCAGCGTGAACAGCCGCCGCGCGGTCTCGAAATCGACCCGCACCTTGCCCTCGAGACGCTCCATCAGCGTGCGCGAGCCCTCGTCGTGGATGCCGCGCCGGCCCATGTCGATGGCCTCGATGCGGTCGGGCGTCGCGGTGCGGATGGCATGGTAGTAGCTGTCGCAGATCATGAAGTAGTCCTTCACGATGCGGCGGAACGGGGTCAGCGACAACAGGTGCGCCACCACCGGGGTGCCGTCCTCGCGGCGGATGTCGAACATCAGGCGGTTGCCGGTGATGCCGAGATGCAGCGTATATGGGCCCGGCGCGGCGCCTTCCGGCGCGAACAGGTTCTGCTCGACCAGGTCGTAGATGGCGATGGCGCGCTCATGCTCGATGTCCGGCCCGGAACGGCCGATCGACTCCTCGTCGAGCGTCACCGCCACGATGCGGTGATGGACGTCGTCGCCGGGCGGGTGTGGGCTCATGATGGATCAACGCTGGCGGATCGGGCGGCTGGCGGATCAGGAGGCGGACTGGTTGAGGCGGATGGCGACCGAGCGCGCATGGGCATCCAGCCCCTCGGCGCGGCCGAGCGTCACCGCCGCCGGTCCCAGCGCGCGCAACTGGTCGGGACCGCATCTGAGGATCGACGTTCGCTTCATGAAGTCAAGCACGCCGAGGCCGGAGGAGAACCGGGCCGAGCGCGCGGTCGGCAGCACATGGTTGGAGCCGCCGACATAATCGCCGATCGCCTCCGGGGTGTGGCCGCCGAGGAAGATGGCGCCGGCGTTGCGGATTGCCGCCGCCAGGCGCTCGGGATCGGCGGTCATGATCTCGAGGTGCTCGGCGGCGATGGCGTCGGCCAGCTTTGCCGCTTCATCAAGGTCGCGAACGCGGATGATGGCGCCGTAGTCGCGCCACGACGCGCGCGCGATGTCGCCGCGTGACAGCAGCCCGAGTTGGGCCTCGACCGCCCGCGTCACCGCGGCGGCAAGCTCGTCGCTGTCGGTGACGAGGATCGATTGCGCGCTGGCGTCGTGCTCGGCCTGCGCCAGCAGATCGGCGGCGATCCAGTCCGGGTTGGCGTCGGCGTCGGCGATGATCAGCACCTCGGAGGGCCCGGCGATCATGTCGATGCCGACCTTGCCGAACACCAGCCGCTTGGCGGCGGCGACATAGGCGTTGCCGGGTCCGACGATCTTGGCCACCGGGGCGATGGTCGCGGTGCCATGGGCCAGCGCGGCCACGGCCTGCGCGCCGCCGACGCGGTAGATCTCGCTCACGCCGGCAAGCCGCGCGGCGGCCAGCACCAGCGGATTGAGCCTGCCGTCGGGCGACGGCACCACCATGACGAGTCGCGGCACGCCGGCGACGCGCGCCGGCATCGCATTCATCAGCACCGACGACGGATAGGCCGCCGAACCGCCCGGCACGTAGAGCCCGACCGCCTCGATGGCGCTCCAGCGCGCGCCCAGCTCCACGCCGACCGGATCGGTGAAGCGGTCGTCCTTGGGCAGCTGGCGGCGGTGGAAGGTCTCGATGCGGTCGCGCGCCAGAATCAGCGCATCGATGGTCGCCGGATCGCAGGCGGCGGTGGCGGCCTCGATTTCAGCCGCGGACACCCGCAGGGTGGCGGCGGTCAGGTCGAGGCGGTCGAACTTCTTCGTCGCCTCGATCAGCGCCGCATCGCCGCGCGCCGCCACGTCGGCGATGATGGCGCGCACGACGGCTTCGACATCGGCGGCGGTCTCGCGCTTGAGCGCGAAGAAGGCGGCGAAGTCGTCGGCAAAGCCGGCGGAACGGCTATCAAGGCTGATCGGCATCGGCATGGGTCCGGGCGGAGCCAAATTCCGCCTGCATGGTCAATGGCCTGATGCATTGCCGCAAGTCAACCCTGTGTAGGCCGGGGTGACTGCTCTCAAGCCAGATCGGCCAGCTCGCATTCGAGGCATTCGACCTCGAGGCGGAGCGCCGCGCCGCCGGCGAAATACAGCGTCACCTGCCCGCCCGGCGGCGTGCCCGGCTCGAACCGGATCGCCAGCAGCTCCAGCGCCGAGGCGGTATCCGCAAGGTCGATCTGGCGCGACCGGCAGGACAGCACGCGATCGAAGCGCAGCGCGGCGGTGTGGGGCGCGGCATCGGCATGCCCGACGATGACCTCATCCCAGTCGGGGCGCCGCAACGCCACCACCAGCCGTTTCTCCTGCGGCCGCCAATGGATGTCGCCGGCCCTGACCGTCGCCTCCTGGACGTGGGCCGAAACCACGATGAGGTCGTCGGCGTCGAGGGCGATCAGCTTGCACGCGGTCATTGCGCGGAACTCCGGTCTGCCTATCCGCTGATACGCTCGATCACGGCGCCGCAACCCGACAGCTTGGCCTCAAGCCGCTCGAAGCCGCGGTCGAGGTGATAAACGCGGTTGACCATGGTCTCGCCCTCGGCGGCCAGCGCCGCGATCACCAGCGAAACCGAGGCGCGCAGGTCGGTGGCCATCACCGGCGCGCCGCGCAGCCGCTCGACGCCCTCGATGGTCGCGGTCTCGCCGTCGAGCGAGATGTGCGCGCCAAACCGCGCCAGCTCCTGCACGTGCATGAAGCGGTTCTCGAAAATGGTCTCGGTGATGTGCGAGGTGCCGTCCGCGCGGGTCATCAGCGCCATCAACTGGGCCTGCAGGTCGGTGGGAAAGCCGGGGAACGGCGCGGTGGTGACATCGACCGGATTGAGCGCCGCGCCGTTGCGCGTCACGCGGATGCCGCGGTTGTTGACCGCGATCTCGGCGCCGGCCTGCGTCAGGATGTCGAGCGCCGCCTGCAACAGCTCGGGCCGCGCGCCCTCGAGCTGCACGTCGCCCCCTGTCATCGTCACCGCCATGGCGTAGGTGCCGGTCTCGATGCGGTCGGGCAGCACGGTGTGGCGGGCGCCGCCCAGTTTCGTCACGCCCTCGATGACGATACGCGGCGTGCCGGCTCCCGACACCTTCGCGCCCATCTTGTTCAGGCAGTCGGCGACGTCGACGATCTCCGGCTCGCAGGCCGCGTTGGTGATGACGGTGGTGCCCCTGGCCAGGGTCGCCGCCATCAGCGCCACATGGGTGCCGCTGACCGTGACCTTGGGAAATTCGATCGCCGCGCCGCGCAAGCCCCCCGGCGCGCTGGCGACGACATAGCCGGCATCGATCTCGACACTGGCGCCGAGCTTTTCCAGCGCCATCAGCAGAAGATCGACCGGACGCGTGCCGATGGCGCAGCCGCCGGGCAGCGAAACCCGGGCCTCGCCCATGCGCGCCAAAAGCGGCGCGATGACCCAGAAGCTCGCCCGCATGGTGGAGACGAGCGCATAGGGGGCCGTGGTGTCGATGATGTCGGCGGCCGAGATGTGCAGGGTCTGGCCCTGGTATTCGCCGTCGCCGGAACGCTTGCCGCCGACCATGATGTCGACGCCGTGATTGCCGAGAATGCGCTGCAGCTGGGCGACGTCGGCCAGGCGCGGCACGTTGTCGAGGATCAGGGTCTGATCGGTGAGCAGGCTCGCGGTCATCAGCGGCAGCGCCGCGTTCTTGGCCCCGGAAATGGCAATGGTGCCGTTGAGCCGGTTTCCGCCGACAATCCGAATCCGATCCATCCCGCCGCCACTCCTGTTCGCGGGCTGCTTTGCAGAACCATTGACGAATGTAAAGAAGCCCCGCCTTCCGATCCCAGTCCAATGCGGCGAAAGTCGGGTCAGTCCGGCCTGTCCCGCCGCGGCCGGGGCGGATCGGGCCGGTTTTCCCCGCCTTCCGGCTCCGCCGCGGTTTCCGCTCCCGTGGCCCGGCCACGGGCCTGCTGCTTGCGCCGCCTGAGGTTTTCCCGCAGCGCCTCGCCGAGGCGCCGGTGCCGCTCATCGGAGCTGGGGTTTTTCCTGTCGGTCATGGAACTGCCGGTCATGCCGGGGTTGCGGGGCGGCCGGGACCAGCCGGCCGGATTCGACGGCTGTTGTTTGACGGCTGTTGTTTGACGGCCATTGTAGGGCAACCGTGCTCCACATGCTTGCGCCGCCCGTCCCCTTGTGGCAAGGAACGCCGCACTTCGTGGGGCGATATTATTCCGATTCCGCCCCCGGTTACTTGCTGCCGTAGCTCAGTGGTAGAGCACTCCCTTGGTAAGGGAGAGGTCGACAGTTCAATCCTGTCCGGCAGCACCAGCCCGTGCCCTGAGAAATCAAGCAGCCGCGCCGGATTTTGCCGCGCCGGTCCCTGATCCCACGGGGATGGTTACGGGCGCCGTCTTGAGCGTGACGCCAAGGCGAATTGAAATCACTCAAAGGCGTGGGATTGCAAAGGCGGTCGGATTAACCGCGGCCGAGCTTGACCGCGGTCGATCAGGAGCGCGGCGACCCGTTCAATCCGGAGAGGACTCCGTAACGGGCCAGGGATGGCCGCTGGTAAGTTCGACGCGTTGGGTAGGGGGAAAACCCCGCCCCCCCTTGGCCGCGCAGCCAGTGGCTTGGAAAAGAGCGCCTGGCGGGCAGCCATCGGTCCGGCCCGGCCGCCGTCGACCGAAGGCGCTTGCGGCCTTTCACAAGAGCCAGTCTTGCGGCGTTCTCGGCCATCAATCCGGGTTCAGATCGACCGACAGGGTCGCAACAGCAAGTCGCCGACCGGGCCGCCTGATAAAGCGGCGGTCTTTCAGGGTCTGAATTTTCCGGCGAAAACCCGCAGACCTGAACAGGTTCCGCAGGAGCAGCATGTTGCCGCAATTTTGAACTTCGTCTTCCGATCCCCGACGCCAGCCAGCCGCCAGCGATCAGAACTGGCCGAGCATGGTCAGCACGCCGTAGTAACCGGGGCCACTCGAATTGTCGTTGAGGTAACCGCCGGCAACGTTGAACCTCAAGACGCTGACCGGAATTCCGGACAGATGGGCACCGACGCGCCACTGATCAAATCTTTCATTGCCCAGAGCACTCACGTGAGGCCCGATATAGAGCTCTTTCACGCCAAAGGCCGCATACCCGACCTTACCCTCCGAATAATAGGTTCGGTAGGCTGTCGAATACGACCCAAGGGCAAAAAACATCGTGTTTTCAGTTGGGGTCGCATAGACGTCGACCTGGGCCTTGGCGCCCGTGGCCATGCCCTGGACGGGATTGGCGATGTCGACCGGCGTGACATCCTGCGTCTGGACGTTGACGCCAGCCATGACCTTTACAGCCAAGGCATTCCAATTGAAGCCGTAACCGATCAGCGCGTCACCCGCCGTAAACCGCCCGTTGAACGTGGTAATTCCGTTGTCATAGCGGTACGAGCCCCCGGCCGCGAACAGCCCGAAGCGGAGGCCCGAGTTGTCGAGACCGTCCGGCGCGACGATCGCGCCAGCAAAACCCGCGTAGCTGTGCAGCGAGGACCCATCCAGACCCGCGAAGAACAGGACATGTGCCGGCCGCTCGTCCTCAGCGTGTGCCGCACTGTTGAATATCCACAATGCGCAGACCAAAATACCGACAAAGGTTTTCTTCACGGAACATTTCCCCTGATTCCAGTCACCTTCGTACCTCAAAAAGACCACTGAAATCTGTACCTTTTCGGCAACAACCGTTTTTAATTCGCCCGGAAGCGTCAGGTTAAGAGTAATTTGCAGCCTTCCGGCGGTTTTTCCTGTTCATTTTGGAACAGTTGGTCGAGCCAGCTTGTTGTCACGGATTGGCCGATTGAGATGGGGGATGGCGCCTTGAACCGACGGTCCCGCCTCCTGTCGATCCTGCTGTCGGGTTTTCTGGGACTGGGAGGAGCCATGCTGGCAACCCGGACCGCCGCCGCGACCGGGCCGGTCGAGCCCTGGCTGAAAGAGGCATGGGCCACCTACGCTTCGAGATTCATCACGCCCGAAGGCCGGGTCGTCGACAATGCCAACAAGGACATCAGCCATAGCGAAGGACAGGGCTATGCGATGCTGATCGCCGTCCGGGCGAACGACGAGGAAACCTTCACCCGGATCTGGGACTGGACAAAATCGAACCTCTTCGTTCGGAACGACCAGCTTGCGGCCTGGGTCTGGGACCCCAATACGGATCCGCATGTCCGCGACACCGACGATGCAAGCGACGGGAACCTGCTGATCGCCTGGGCGCTGACCGAAGGCGGCCGGCAATGGGAAAAGAACGAGTATGTCGACGACGCGCGCAAGATTGCCACAACCGTCGGCCAATCGAGCCTGGCCCAAAGCAAGTTTGGCCAGGTGCTCCTGCCTGGAAGCAAGGACTATGGATCGGGCGACCGGCCGGACGGGCCGGTCATCAATCTCTCGTACTGGGTATTCCCGGCGTTTCCGCGTCTGGCATCGATAACGCAGGGAACCAACTGGGCGCAGCTCGCCGCCAACGGCATTTCCATCATCCGGCGCGCGCGGTTCGGCCCGGAGCGACTGCCAAGCGACTGGATCAGCCTTGCCAGACAAGCACGGCCCGCGGACAATTTCCCAAACGTGTTTGGCTACGACGTTATCCGCGTCCCCCTCTATCTGGCGTGGGGACATCCCCAAGAGAGAAAAACGCTCGCTATTTTCGAACCGGTGCTGCGCCTGGCGCGCACGGGGCCACCATCAGCCATCGACATTCCATCGGGAAAGCCAAAAAAACCGTTCGGAGGACAGGGCTATGACGCCGTGATCGCGTTCCTCGATTGCGCGCTGAATGGGACATCTTTCCCAAAAAAGTATCTCACGATCACGGCCGATCTTTATTATCCGACCACGCTTCATCTTTTATCGCTTCTTGCACTGCGGGAAAGCTATCCCGCCTGTCTGAAGGAGCGCTGACGAAAATTCCGTGTTTTCGCCGCAATGGTTTCCTGTGATATAAGAGAAACATTGGGCACGGCTTGGAATTCCTCGCAGGTATGGCTTTTGCCCGCACGTGGCTTACGTGTGAGGCATGGATAATCTGCTCTATTGAAAGCAATAGCGGCGTAAAAAAGCGCGCGCCCGAATTTGGATGCGCGCGCAATTGGGGATGGATCCGCCAGTGCTGTGGTCACTCGGGAAATCATATCTTCGAATTCCGACATGGATGATGCTGGTTCTCGCGGCCGGCCTGTTCTCATTTGTCACCTGGCAATACTACCTGGAGATAAAGACCGAGTCCGAGCAGCACATTGATCGCCAACTGGAGACAGCCGCGGATTTTGCCCTGGCCAGGCTTCAGACGATCAAGTCCACCATGACGCGGATCGACGATGCGCTGCACGGTCTCACTGACGGCGACATTCGATCGGCAGGATCCCGCATCCACCAGAAACTCGAACAACTCGCCGGGGACTTGCCTCAGATAAAATCAATTCGCGTGATCGATGGCTCCGGTCACCTGGTGTTCAATGACGTCCTCGATACCCGCCCGGCCACGGCCGATGCCGGTTCCGCGCAGTCGGCGGGCAACAAGTCCGGCCTCGACATCCGGCCGGTTTCCGACGCCGATGGCTCGTTCGTCGTCTCCCAGCGGCGGTCTTCGCCAAACCAGGATTCCGGAACCATCGACGTTTCCTTCGGGCCGGCCCATTTCCAGCGGTTTTACGAAATGGTCCGGGAGACCAGCGGTGACTTCGCCGCCCTGGTACGGGCGGACGGAGCCGTCATCGCCCGGTATGGGGCAAGCGAGGCTGAGGTGCGCTCGCTTTGGCTGAAGGCCGTGCCATCCCAAACGAACATTCCGGACCGCGTCACGTTCAAGGCGAAGCTGGATCGCGACGACGTGTATGCCGGGTTTAGCCGGGTCGGCCCCTTTCCCGTCTACCTGCTGACTGGAATTGAACGCGCGTCGCTTCGTACCGCGTGGTTCTCGACCACCGAAACGCGTGCCTTGGCCGGGCTGCAGGTGATGATCGTCCTGTTCCTGCTCGCCTTTGCCTTCCAAAGAAGGCGCCATCACGCGCAACAGGCCTGGGCATCAGCCAATCCGGAACAGCGTCATCCTCCGGCCGTCGGACGGTTCGTCGCGACCGACCGCTATCCGCCGGCGGAATAATTCGGCGCCGGGTTCACGCCCGATCCCGCACGGCATCTGATTATCCGCGCACCGGTTCATGATGCGGCCCAGTGGATTCACATCTCCTTGGCCGTCACGTGGACGATGCGGTAGCCGCGGCGCTTGAGTTCCGCGAGCAATTTCGGAAGGGCAAGCACGGTTCTTTCCTGAATGTCGTGAAGTTCGAGTATGCCCCTGCGCTTGTCTTCGATCGACGCCAGCGCGCGCGTAACCACCTCGTCGGGTGAAATGTTTTCCCAGTCGTCCGCATCAAAATCGGAACTCCAGAAAATTATCCGCTGCGACATGAGATAGGCTTCGGCGGCACTCGTCGTTTTCAGATACGGGTCGCGGAAGAACGGAGCCAGCGCGCTGGCGGATCCGAGAGCCTCCTTCGAGGAGGCAATGCCGTCGGCAATTTCCTTCTGTGCTTCATCCGCCGTGAGGCCTGCCAGTTCGTAGTGATTTTCTGTCATCGTGCCGATCGTGTGACCTTCCGTTTTGGCGCGGCGCAAGAGATCGGGAGAATCGGTCGCCTGGCTTCCGACGACGAAGAAGGTCGCCTTCACGCAATGCGCCGCCAGCACATCCAGCACCTTGTCCGTGTAGGGCGGCATCGGTCCGTCATCGAACGTCAGCACCAGTTCATGGTCCTTCAGCGGAAGGTCATTCGGGAACTGGACGCTTCCTATCTGCTTGAACTGCGTCCAGTCGATCGCCAGCGTTCGACTGGTGCCGATCGCATTTGGCTCACACGTCGCCGCGGGATTCTTCGGGGCGGGCGCATTCTTCGGCGTTGCGATGGACGGCTTTTCCGGTGCCGGGACGGATGACTCCTCCGGCGTCACTGTCCGGTTTGCAGGGGCGCCAGCAGTCGGCTCAGGCGTTGGTATGCTGGTCGAAGCCAGCACCGTCGGATGATCCAGCGCCAGGGATCCCGAAGCCGTCGTCGAGTCCCGCGCCGCCGTCGACTCCGATGCCGCCGGAGGTTTCGCCGCCTCTGGAAGTTCCGGCGCCGCCGAAGCGGCACTCTTACCGGATGGCCTGGAGAACAATGAATATCCCGCCCTGGTGAGTTCGATCCCCTTCGCCCTCGCGACGCGCGACAATTCGGTGACGGCGACGATCGCGCGATAGTGGACATAACGTATCCGGGCGATGCTCTGGCGCGCCACGCGGGCGATGAAAGTCTCCGTCGGCGGAACAACATGAACGATCCTGTAGCCGCGGGCTTTCAGTTCCTTCAACAAACCAGGCAAGGCGACAGCGGTTCGCCCCTGGATGTCGTGCATCAGAACCACACCCCGCCCCTTTTTTTCCAGCCGGGCGGTGACGCGCGCAATGATCGCTTCAGGCGTCAGAAACATCCAGTCATCGGAATCAACATCGATGCCCCAAAGCATCAGTCCGCGTGATTCCAGATAGCTATCGATCCGGCTCGTGGTCTCGAGATAGGGCGCGCGAAAAAACGGAGCGAGAGTGTCCCGATCCTTCAGCGCCGAGCGGACCGAGTCGATACCCTGATCGATTTCGTTTCTTGCTTCATCAAATGTCAGCCGCGCAAGATGCGGATGAGTCTGGGTATGCGTGCCGATGCTGTGCCCCTCATTGCGCACGTGGCGCAAAATCGCGGGCGACTGGCTTGCCATCCCGCCCAGGATGAAGAACGTGGCCTTCACGCATTGGGCGGCCAGTTCATCGAGGATTTTATTGGTGGACTCCGGCGATGGACCGTCATCGAAGCTCAGGACCACCTCGTGATCCCTGAGCGGCAGCGTGGCTTCGAACTGGACGGTGCCGATGCGCCGCTGCATGCCGGGGTCCACCGTCAGCACCCGGCTGGTTCCGATCGCCTCGGGGTTGCTCGCGCAATCCGCGGCCCACGAACCGGAGTCCAGGCATACCAAAACCACCAAGGACAAGAGGCCGCTGGCAATCGAGCGCATATCAAGCTCCCTTGAATGACTTCAGAAATTCACTGAGCGTGACTGCGATCTGCTCGGGACACGACCGTCTCGAACACTTTCTCGGACTCGCCAGACCGAGGCGCGGAAATCCTTTTCATGTGAGTTCCGGGCAGCAGATTGAATGATTTCACATCCGCGTAGAAATCGAGCACGCTGGCCTTCAGGCCAACATACCGGGTTATGCCGTAGAGATAGGCGGCCGTGTTGATGAGGGTAAAGCTCATGTGGAATGTGCGGCCCGACGTGAGATCGCCGATGAACACAAAGAGACACCACGCCAGCAGGCCGTAGAGAGCAAACAGATACAGCAATGGCGTCGCGGTCCGCCCCGCCACCTTTGGCGTTCGCGCGAAGGGCGCCTTGCGTCCGGTGAATGCCTGACGCAACGACTGCATCGTTCCGCCGAGGTAGATCGGAATCAGCATCATGTTCAGCGCGTAGACGCGCAACAGATCCCTGCGCCGATAGCCCGCGATCTTGAGATCGATGCAATAAACGAGCTGATAGGGCAGCGCCGCAAGCGGCACCCAGATGCTAAACAAATTGTCATTGAAACTGCAAACCAGCAGAATCAGCATGGACACGCTCGTGAATGCCGCTCCAAGCAGATAATTGGAGCGCACGAGGGTTTCGGCGAGCTGCGACATCGAGAGCGGCCGCTGCAGCGTATACTGAATGAGGTTCGGGAAGATCAGCAGTCCGCCATTGGCCCAGCGCCGGCGCTGAATGAGCAGCGAACCGAAATCGGGCGGCGTGGCGCTGAATGCCAGGCGCGCCGGATAATTATAGAGCCGCCAGTTCCTTTGAATGAGATCGATGGAAGCGGCCGTATCCTCGATGAGCGTCTTGTCCTGGATAAAGACCTTGAACCTGAAATCGCGTTCCTCGCACTCCGTCGCGATATCGTCCAGCGCGCGGCGCCGGATCAAGGCGTTGGCGCCGACCCAGGCCGTGGCGTTGAAATGGGTCATGCCCTGATGTGTCAGATACTGCACATCCGTCGTCGCGCCCGCTATCCGTTCCAGTTGAGACGCCGCGTCCGGAAATGCGGAATAGGGAGTCTGCACGATGGCCAGCCGTTCGTTTCCCGGCCGCTCGATGATGTCCACGAGTCGCATTGCATATTCGGACAGCAGCAGCGTGTCCGCGTCGAGATTTATGATGTAGTCGGCATTCCTGACCACCAGGGTGGCGTCCTCGACATCGGCTTCATCGAGATACAGCCCGTCCGGCCTCTGGACCTCCTTGAACCGGCGCCCAAGCAATGAAAAGTAGCTGTTGAGATTCATCGCCTTGTTGGGCGCATGCGACATGTTCATGTATCGCTTGCGCTCGAAGCTCGCGAACTCCGTATTGAACATCGTCGCCAGCCGGCGATATTCGGTATCCGTGGCATGCAGCGTCGGAGCCAGCTCGGCCATCTCGGCGGCCCGTTGCCGGAGTGCCTTTGCCGGAGCGAGCAGGATGCTGTCCAGGAAGAACTGGTCGCTCCTGTCCAGCGCGCGTCCGGAATTCTCCTGAAGGAACTTTTGGCCCCGCTCCTCCAGCCAGTCGGCCATCTCGCCATGCAGACGGCCGAGGTGTTCACGCTCATGCGCGTGATCGAAATCGCTCCCTTCCCGGCGCTCCAGATATGCGCGCTGCTCGGCCCCGAACTTCTCCGCGCGGGCGCCAAAGAGCGTATTTAATTGGTTGATCAAATTTCGGGTTGACCGTAGCCGGCGATCGTCATCGACGCTGGTCGGCACCGGGGGGTCGTCAAGCAGCAGCACGACCCTCTTTTTCGGATATTCCACCAGCCCCGCCGAGATCAGCGTTTTACCGACGACTTCGACTTCTTCCTTGTACGATGGAACCATTATCAACAGCTCGGGCGCCGTTGATGTCCCATAGAGGAAATCGATTTGATCGGCGCCGCTGCGATGCGCGTATTCATTGGTGCGGGCAAACATTCCATAACGCGTCGTGAGATAAGAGAAGGTGCCAAGCATCAACAGATACATCGGCCCATAGAGCGTTATGACTTTGATGGCGGACTGGTAATCCGACCAGTAAAGCGCTTCGGCAAGCAGCTTTGCCGCGTCCGCGGTGAAGAGGCCGCCTGCAACGACAGCTATTGCGACCGCGATCAGGGTGACCGGGCGCCCAGCGAAACGATAATATGGCGAGGGATGCATGTCCTTGACTCCACAAAACTACACTTCCGGACATAAGGTTCATGATTGTTTGTTGCGCACATCATGTTCACCCCCCACGCACTTACTAAGTTGACGATTTCGACCGACCCGAGTTGCAGGTCGCGACATGGCCTCCGGCTTGTCTGCAGTCAGGGGAACTCCTGGCTGCGGCTTCGTTATTGGCAGAGATGGGATTTCGTCGGTGTGTATTTCAGATGGAATCTGGCCGAGTCGTCACCCCTGCCCCTTCGAGACGATCCAATAGGTGCCTGCGCTTGAGTGGTTTCCCTCAAGCTCGTTGTCGCACAGGTTGCGCTGGCGATTGAGCGCGACCGGCCACGGTCAGCGTCCCTGGCGGACATTGCTGCTCGCGCGGGCGCATCGCCGGGAATTTCCCGAGCGCCGCGGATATCGCGTCTGGCTTGAATGCTTTTCTCAAGAGCGCGGCAGCGACAGATATCGAAAAACGATAGGTCCGCTGCTTTGGCGACCGGCGGCATGTCAAGACGCCTGGCGCGGCGGACGGCGCTGCGTATCCTGCTGCTCTTACTGCTTGGGGATTCCGTTTGGAGGATTGCGGTCGGGCGCGCGCGAAGCAACGTAATATCGTTTGCAATAAGAACGCTATACATTACTGCAACCCTTGCTCTAATTTAAAATCAATGTGCTTTAACTCACTGCGTTCCTTCTGCCTTAAGCGTTCAAATTCGACGTCGGGTAATTCGACTAGTTGCTTTTTTTGTTGCTTGCGCGCGTGAGAGCGAAACAGTTCAGCCTTCGTCTCAACGAACCCGACAGCGCGCAACGTTAGCAAAACGCAATGTGTTTTCAAATTATTCATCTCGAAAATTAACCAAGCATTCCCTCACATTTATGTGACTGATCATCATGCCGGTCAGCGATCGCGACCTCGCGAAAAAAGAGCCCACTCCACATCGTTCCGCCGCGCGCGATTCAAGTTTCCTCTGTTGCTGTTGCCGCGCCTGCATCGCGTTGAACTCACTGCCATCATGCAGACGTCACCACGTATCCCGGTGATCGGAGCCGGCTCTTTTTCGATGCGGAGTGCGTGAACCTCTCACGAATGACAATAATAATAATTATGAGTTTGAGATTGCATCCGCTCGGATCGGCCGACAACGGCAACGATCTCCAGAGCCGTTCCCGCGAACGACGGCGGAGGAAAGACAGCCGAGAACAGACTCGTTCATGGGAGACGGAGCGCGCGGCTGATTTTTACCGACGAGCTTCTGGCGGATGCGCGTCATCACCGCCGCGGCAGAGATGACGGCCGCGCGGTTTTCCGACACTGACAAACTGAAGGCTCGGACAAACTGAACGGCGCGCAGGCGGCAGCCGGCGCCCGGGGATTCCGATCGGTGGACCCCGGATCGGCCGGCCGTCGACGCCCGCCCCGCACCACGGGTTTCGTCCGCACCGCCCGGTTCAGCCGCCGATCCGGAGAGGCCATACCTCCGGTTGCAAGACGGGTTCGCGGACCGTCCTTATCGTTGATCAACCAGACGAAAGATTTGATCGGAATCAATTTTTTCGCCAGAGACACTTTGCACCTCGACAGCAAACCTGGAAGCACTCTAAAAATACAGCAGGCTGCGATTGTCCGGTAGCCGGATTCCGGAACAGGGCGGGTATGATGAGTTACGACAGGTTTTTTGACGACGCTCTGGCGCAGCTGCGCGAGGAACGCCGCTACCGCGTATTCGCCGACCTCGAACGCATCGCCGGGCGTTTCCCGCGCGCCATCTGGCATTCCGGCACCGGGCCGCGCGACGTCGTGATCTGGTGCTCGAACGACTATCTCGGCATGGGCCAGCACCCCAAGGTGATCGGCGCGCTGGTCGAGACCGCGACGCGGATCGGCGCGGGCGCCGGTGGCACCCGCAACATCGCCGGCACCAACCATCCGCTGGTGCAGCTCGAACAGGAGCTTGCCGACCTGCACCGCAAGGAAGCGGCACTGCTGTTCACTTCCGGCTACGTCTCCAACCAGGCCGGCATCTCGACGCTGGCCAAGCTCATTCCCAACTGCCTGATCCTGTCGGACGCGCTCAACCACAACTCGATGATCGAGGGCGTGCGCCAGTCAGGCTGCGACAAGGTGGTGTTCCGCCACAACGACGCCGCCCACCTCGAAGAGCTGCTGCGCGCCGCCGATCCGGCACGCCCCAAGCTGATCGCGTTCGAGAGCCTGTATTCGATGGACGGCGACGTGGCGCCGCTCGCCAGGTTCTGCGACCTCGCGGAAAAGTACGGCGCCATGACCTATCTCGACGAGGTGCATGCGGTCGGCATGTATGGCCCGCGCGGTGGCGGCATCGCCGAGCGCGACGGCGTGATGCATCGCATCGACCTCATCGAGGGCACGCTGGCCAAGGCGTTCGGCTGCCTCGGCGGCTACATCACCGGCAAGGCCAACGTGATCGACGCCATCCGCTCCTACGCGCCGGGCTTCATCTTCACCACCGCGCTGCCGCCGCCCCTGTGCGCGGCCGCCACCGCCGCCATCCGCCATCTCAAGGCGTCGAGCTGGGAACGCGAGCGCCATCAGGAGCGCTCCGCCCGCGTCAAGGCCGTGCTCACAGCGGCCGGCCTGCCGGTGATGGCGAACGACACCCATATCGTGCCGGTGTTCGTCGGCGATCCCGAACGCTGCAAGCGGGCCTGCGACATGCTGCTGGAGGAGCACGGCATCTACATCCAGCCGATCAACTACCCGACCGTCGCCAAGGGCACCGAGCGGCTGCGCATCACGCCCTCGCCCTATCACGACGACGCGCTGATCGACGCTCTGGCCGAGGCCATGGTTGACGTCTGGGAGCGCCTTGGCCTGCCGCTGAAAGCAAAATCGCTGGCGGCGGAATAAGCCATGGCAGCCTAGGTTCATGAAGACATCAGCAAACGCCGCGCCCCTGCAGGTCGCGGCGTTTTTCGTTGCCGCAGGCGCTGGCGCGTTGACCTGAAAGCGCCGTCACCCCGCCGCCGACAGCGCGGGCCTCTGCCGCTCGGACAGCACGATGCGGACCAGATCGGCGGCGTTGCGCGCGCCAACCTTGTCCATGATGCGGGCGCGATGCACCTCGACGGTGCGCGGGCTGATGCCAAGCCGGCGCGCGGCCTCCTTGTTGGAGGCGCCGCCGGCGATCTGCTCCAGCACGTCGCGCTCGCGCCGCGTCAGGAGTTCGCCGCCCGGATAGCCGCCAAGCCCATGAAGACCCGGCCAGCACCGCGCCTGCGCGGCTTCGCGCACCCGGCCGAGCATCACGGATGCGGCAAACGGCTTTTCGATGAAGTCGGCGGCGCCGCCGCGGATCGCCGCCACCGCGGTGGCGATATCGGCATGGCCCGACATCATGAACACCGGCATCGCGTGATGGCGCGCCGACAGCGCGCGCAGGATGTCGAGCCCGGAACGGCCCGGCAGCATGGCGTCGATCAGCACGCAGACCGGCGGCCGGCCGTCGCGGACCCGTTCGTCGAACGCATCGAGAAAGGACTCGCCGTCGGTGAACGCCGTGGCGCGATAGCCCTCGATCGAGAGTATCAGCGCCAGCGACTCGCAAACCGTGGCATCGTCGTCGACGATCATCACGTCGCGGGAAGGAGCCGGAAATAGATGTCGCGGCGGCGGCACATGGTCCTGCATTGATCCTGCTCCATGAGAGGTGAGCGGGCAAAAACACGGAAAACAGCGCACGGGAAACGCGAGATGCAGTTATGATTGTATGTATTACATATTACACTTTATACGTGTATAGACTGATTCTCGCTCGGGTTCAAGGTGGACCCCGGCACCTTGCCAGCGCCCTTGCGGTCCCGACCCGCTGAACGACCGCCGGCCATGTCGGCCGCCGTCATTTTCCGACTAGGCCGAAAGGCGGAAGCCCCTTTTCGCGATCAGGCTGCTAGATTGCCATACCGGCCAGCAACGGATCGTATTTCATGCTGCCCAACTGGGTCATCATCGTCGCCGCGCTCGGCTACATCGGCCTGCTGTTCGTGATCGCGAGCTATGGCGACCATGTGCGCCGGCTGCAGCGCGGCCGGCTCAGCATCCTGATCTATCCGCTGTCGCTGGCGATCTATTGCACGTCGTGGACCTTCTTCGGCTCGGTCGGCGTCGCCACCCGCAGCGGCTTCGAATTCCTGGCGATCTACATCGGACCGATCATCATGATCGGTCTGTGCACGCCGCTGCTGTCACGCATCATCCGCATCGCCAAGACGCAGAACATCACCTCGATCGCCGACTTCATCGCCGCGCGCTACGGCAAGAGTCCGGCGGTCGCCGCCACGGTGGCGCTGATCGCCATCATCGGCTCGATCCCCTACATTGCCCTGCAACTCAAGGCGGTGGCTTCGTCGCTGCAGACCGTGCTGGCCCAGCTGTCGCCGGCGGGCTCGGGCGAACTGCCGGTGGTCGGCGACCTGGCGCTGATGGTGACCGTGGCGATGGCCACCTTCGCCGTGCTGTTCGGCACCCGCCACACCGACGCCACCGAGCATCAGAACGGCCTGATGCTGGCGATCGCCACCGAGTCCATCGTCAAGCTGATCGCCTTCCTCACCGTCGGCATCTTCGTCACGTTCTGGATGTTCGACGGGTTCGGCGACCTGCTGGTCAACGCCCAGACCAATCTGGTTGCCTCCCGCGCGCTGGAACAGCCGCCGGCGCTCAGCAATTTCCTGGCGATGGGAATGCTGGCCTTCTTCGCCATCGTGCTCCTGCCGCGGCAGTTCCATGTCAGCGTGGTCGAGAACTATGCCGACACCGAGGTCCGCCGCGCGCGCTGGATGTTTCCGCTCTACCTGATCGCCATCAACCTGTTCGTGATGCCGATCGCGCTGGCCGGACTGATCACGTTCCCCGCCAGCAGCGTCGACAGCGACATGTTCGTGCTGGCGCTGCCGCTGGCGGGCGGCTCGCCGCTGATCACGGTCATCACCTTCATCGGCGGCCTGTCGGCGGCCACCGCCATGATTATCGTCGAATCCGTGGCGCTGGCCATCATGGTCTCGAACGACCTGGTGGTGCCGCTGATGCTGCGCGGCCGCTCCGCCGGGTTCGGCGAGGGCAAGAACTTCGGCCACCTGCTGCTCAAGATCCGCCGCGTCGCCATCTTCGTGATGCTGCTGTTCGGCTATCTCTACTACCGCTCCTCGGGCGGCGCGCAGCTGGCTTCGATCGGGCTGTTGTCGTTCGCCGCGGTGGCGCAATTCGCGCCGGCCTTCTTCGGCGGCCTGTTCTGGCGCCGCGCCACGTCGGCGGGCGCCATCGCCGGCATGGCGGCCGGCTTTGCGGTGTGGGGCTACACGCTGTTCCTGCCGACCTTCGCCGATGCCGGCTTCATCAGCCAGTCGGTGCTGCTGCACGGCCCCGCCGGCATCGGCGTGCTGCGGCCGAACGCGCTGTTCGGCCTCAGCCTGCCGCCGCTGGTGCATGGCGTGGTGTGGAGCCTCATCCTCAACAGTCTCGCCTATGTGTTCGTGTCGCTGCTGCGCGAGCCGTCGTCGATCGAGCGGCTGCAGGCCGACGTCTTCGTGCCGAGCGGCCTTGCGCCGATGACGCCCAATTTCCGCATGTGGCGCAGCTCGATCACGGTCCAGGACCTATTGTCGATGGTCGGGCAGTATCTGGGCCCCGAGCGCACGCGGCAGTCGTTCGAGGCCTTCGCCAACGCCCGCGGCCTGCGTATCGAGCCGTCGGCCTCGGCGGATTTCCAGCTGTTGCAGCATGCCGAGCACCTGATCGCCTCGACCATCGGCGCGGCGTCGTCGCGTCTCGTGCTGTCGCTGCTCCTGCGCAAGCGCGCGGTGTCGCCCAAGGCCGCCCTCAAGCTGCTCGACAACGCCCATGCGGCGCTGCACTACAATCGCGAAATCCTGCAGACCGCGCTCAATCACGTACGCCAGGGCATCGCCGTGTTCAATCAGGATCTGCAGCTGATCTGCTTCAACCGCCAGTTCGGCGACATCCTGGCGCTGCCGACCCACATGACCCAGATCGGGATCGGTCTCGACGAGATCCTGCTCAGCCTGAGCCCGGAGGTGCCGTCTCCGGCGAACCCCGATCCGGCCTTCCTCAACCAGCGGCTCGCCCTTTATACGGCCGCCGGCGGCCCGTTCCTGGAGCGGTTTCCGGGCCGCAACCTCGTCATCGAGGTGCGCTCCAATCGCATGCCTGACGGCGGCTATGTCATCACCTTCTCCGACATCACCCCGAGCGTGGAAGCGGCCGAGGCGCTCGAGCGCGCCAACGCCACGCTGGAGCGGCGCGTGCGCGAGCGCACCGAGGAGCTGATGCACCTCAACGCCGAACTCGAGCAGGCCAAGAGCGCCGCCGAGGACGCCAACCTCTCGAAGACCCGTTTCCTCGCCGCCGCCAGCCACGACATCCTGCAGCCGCTCAACGCCGCGCGCCTTTACGTCACCAGCCTGGTGGAGCGGCAGGCCGGCGGCGACGACTCCCACCTCGTCCACAACATCGACGACTCGCTGGAGGCCATCGAGGAGATCATCGGCGCGCTGCTCGACATCTCGCGCCTCGATGCCGGGGCCATGATCCCGACGCTCTCCAACTTCCGCATCTCCGACCTGATGCGCACGCTGGAGATCGAATTCACGCCGATGGCGCAGGAAAAGCACGTCGAGCTGGTATTCGTGCCCTGCTCGCTACCGATCAAGTCCGACCGCGCGCTGTTTCGCCGCCTGCTGCAGAACCTGATATCCAATGCCATCAAGTACACGCCCAACGGCAAGGTGCTGGTGGGCTGCCGCCGCCATGCCGGCCGGCTGCAGATCGATGTCTACGATACCGGGCTCGGCATTCCCGCCTCCAAGCGCAAGGAGATCTTCAAGGAGTTCCACCGGCTCGACCAGGGAGCCAAGATCGCGCGCGGGCTCGGCCTTGGCCTGTCGATCGTCGAGCGTATCGCGCGCGTGCTCAATCATCCCATCGCGGTGCGCTCCAACCGCACCAAGGGCTCGCATTTCTCGGTGCGCGTGCCGATCGCCGAGGCCATGGTCCATCCCGCCGCCATCAGCAGCGAGAACCGCACCGCCAAGACCTCGATGGCCGGGGCCGTCATCGTCTGCATCGACAACGAGCCGACCATCCTCGACGGCATGCGCACGCTGTTGACCGGCTGGGGGGCCACCGTCATCACCGCGACCGATCCGGCGAGCGCCATCGAACTGATCGCCGCCGGCAAGGCGCGCCCCACCGGCCTTTTGGTGGACTATCACCTCGACCACGGCACCGGCCTTGCCGCCATCCGTCAGATCCGCGCCCGGTTCGGCGACACCATTCCGGCCGCGCTGATCACCGCCGACCGCAGTCCCAGCGTGCGCGAGACGGCCCGCATCGAGGATATCCCGATCGCCAACAAGCCGGTGAAGCCGGCGGCGCTGCGCGCGCTGCTGGCGCAGTGGCGCTCGCTGCAGGCCGTCGCCGCCGAATAGCACGGGCACGGGATCGGGGAATCAGTTCACGGCCTGCTCGGCCTGACGCCAGTGGCTGCCGGAAATGCGCGCGGCGGCGATCACCGCCTGGGTACGGCTCTCGACGCTGAGTTTCTGCAGGATGGCGGAGACATGGGCCTTGATGGTGGCCTCGGAGACGCCGAGTTCGTAGGCGATCTGCTTGTTGAGCAGCCCCTCCGACAGCATCATAAGCACCCGGACCTGCTGCGGCGTGAGCGTCGCCAACCGGTCGCGCAGCTTGATCGTTTCCGGATCGGCCGCCACCGCCAGATCGATGTCGGACGGAATCCAGACGTCGCCGGCCAGCACGCGGGCGATGGCATTGCGCAGCGTTTCGATGTTCAGCCGCTTGGGAATGAACCCGGAGGCGCCGAAGTCCATCGACCGGCGGATCGTCTCGGCATCGTCGCTGGCCGACACGATGACCACCGGAATGCCCGGATACTGCGCGCGCAGGTACAACAGACCGGAAAACCCGCTGATGCCCGGCATGGCGAGATCGAGCAGAATGAGGTCGACGTCGCTTTGCCGCTCCAGAAGCGCGGTCAGTTCGCCGAACGACCCCGCCTCGGCAATGTCGGCCGTCGCCAGCACTCCGCCGACCGCCTCACGCATCGCACCGCGAAACAGTGGATGGTCGTCGGCGATGACAAGACGATAGGCAGAAGAAATATCCATCCCTGAGTTTACCTGACAGCAGCCTGTTTTTTCTTTGCTGATAGTGGCCGGCCGATGCAAAGGCAATTGTTCACTGCAAAATCCAGCGATGCAAGCTTTTCCACTGTTGAAATCACCGACCACGCGCGCGCCGCCCGCCATTGTGCGGCGCAAAAACACCGCCACGCCGTCTTATCGCGGCAATCCAGCGATGGCCGAAAGTCTTATGGGGCGGAATTACGACCGATGTTAGGTTGACGAAGGCATCGGCACCGTAAGCATACCTCTCAAGTGGTCGGCGGGTGCGGGCTTAATTGAGAAACAACCTATCTGGGAGCGCCCAATGTCAGTTATCGCTGCTACCACCACGCGCGCTGGGGGTATGACGAAGAACGAACGCTTCGTCGTCTTCGCCTCATCACTCGGCACCGTCTTCGAATGGTATGACTTCTACCTGTACGGCTCGCTGGCCGCCATCATCGGCGCGCAGTTCTTCAGCGCCTATCCGCCGGCCACCCGTAACATCTTCGCCCTTCTGGCGTTCGCGGCGGGCTTCCTGGTGCGCCCGTTCGGCGCCATCGTGTTCGGCCGCATCGGCGACATCGTCGGCCGCAAATACACCTTCCTCGTCACCATCCTCATCATGGGCATGTCGACCTTCATCGTCGGCCTGCTGCCCAACGCGGCCTCCATCGGCATCGCGGCACCGATCATCCTGATCGTGCTGCGTCTCGCCCAGGGCCTCGCGCTCGGCGGCGAATACGGCGGCGCCGCGACTTACGTGGCCGAACATGCCCCGCACAACCGCCGCGGCTACTACACCTCATGGATTCAGACCACCGCGACGCTCGGCCTGTTCCTGTCGCTGCTGGTCATCCTGTTCACCCGCACCATCATCGGTGAAAAAGACTTCGCCACCTGGGGCTGGCGCGTGCCGTTCCTGGTGTCGGTGGTGCTGCTCGGCATCTCGGTCTGGATCCGCCTGCGCCTCAATGAGTCGCCGGTGTTCCAGAAAATGAAGGACGAAGGCAAGGGCTCCAAGGCGCCGCTCACCGAAGCTTTCGGCAACTGGAGCAATGCCAAGATCGCGCTGCTCGCGCTGCTCGGCCTCGTCGCCGGCCAGGGCGTGGTGTGGTACACGGGCCAGTTCTATGCCCTGTTCTTCCTGCAGTCGATCCTCAAGGTCGACGGCTACACCTCCAACCTGCTGATCGCGTGGTCGCTGGTATTCGGCACCGGCCTCTTCCTGTTCTTTGGTGCCCTCTCCGACCGCATCGGCCGCAAGCCGATCATCCTGGCTGGCTGCCTGATCGCGGCGCTCACCTTCTTCCCGATCTTCCGCATGATCTCCTCCTACGCCAACCCGGCGCTGGAAAGGGCGATCGAGAACGTGAAGGTGACCGTGATCGCGGATCCTGCTGGTTGTGGCGACCTGTTCAACCCGGTTGGCACCCGCGTGTTCTCGGCGCCGTGCGACGTCGCCCGTTCTTTCCTGGCACGCTCGGCGGTGAAATACAGCACCGAAAAGGCTCCCGCCGGTTCTCAGGTGAAGATCTCGATCAACGGCAACGAAGTGCCATATGCCTCGTCGAAGGAATCGGACGCTGCCGTCACCACGGCGTTGCAGACCGCAGGCTATCCGAAAGCCAGCGATCCGGGCATCGTGAAGATGGCGCATCCATTTGACATCTTCCGTCCGCAGGTGGCGGCCATCATCGGCCTGCTGTTCATCCTGGTGGCCTACGTCACCATGGTGTACGGCCCAATGGCGGCGGCGCTGGTCGAACTGTTCCCGACCCGCATCCGCTACACCTCGATGTCGCTGCCCTATCACATCGGCAACGGCTGGTTCGGCGGCTTCCTGCCGGCAACCGCGTTCGCCATGGTGGCGCAGACCGGCGATATCTACTACGGCCTATGGTATCCGATCGTGATCGCGCTCATGACCTTCGTCATCGGCATGATCTTCATCCCGGAGACCAAGGACCGCGACATCACCGCCGAATAAGGCGGCCCCGGGCGGCCCCCGCGCGGGCCGCCCCCGACCTCTCAACGAAACCGGCCGCGGGGCAACCCCGTGGCCGGTTTTTCGTTATCGTCTTTCGATGCAACCGAAGAAGATGAATGGCCCGGATCAGATCCGGCTGCCGACGAACTGCATCACCACCTCGCGCCGGTGCGGCTGCGCCCGGTGCTCGATGAGATAGATGCTCTGCCAGGCGCCGAGCGCGAGCGCGCCGCGCGCAACCGGAACATGCAGGCAGACCGAGGTCAGCATGGTTTTGACATGCCCCGGCATGTCGTCGGGGCCTTCGGTGTCGTGGCTCCAGCCGCCGCGCGGCGCCAGCCGGTCGAGCGCGGCGGCAAGATCGGTCAGCACGGCGGGATCGGCGTTTTCCTGGATGGTGAGCGAGGCCGAGGTGTGCCGCGCGAACATGAGCACGAACCCGTCGCAGGCGGCGGCGGCCTGCACGAACCGCCGCACCTCGGCGGTGATGTCGGTAAAGCCGGAGCCGGTGGTCTCGATGGTCAGCGTGGCCGTGGCCAGATGATCGGCCGCCCCGCCGGTCACCGGCGACATCCGCCGCTCCGACTGCCGCATCGACATGCTGTTCGGTCCATCCGCTGTGCCTGCCCGGCGCCGCATCACGTTCGGTTGCCCGCCATGTCCTGCTGCAGACGCATCACCATCTCGATCAGCCGCCGCCACACCTTCTCCATGAACGCCATGGCGCGGTTGAACTCGGCATCGTCGGGTAGCTTGAGATCCGGCCGGGTCTGCTCGGACTGCCTGGCCTCGGGCGGCTTGCTCTCGGGTAGCTTGCTCTCGGGCGGCTTGGCTTCGGTGACCGGGCCGCGCGGCTGCAACTGTCCGCGCCCGAGCAGTTCGTTCTTGAGGCGGCCGGTCTCGACCTGCAGGCGGGCGATCTCGGCCTCCAGCGCCGCGCGCTCGTCGGGCACCACGTAGCAGGCCCAGCCGGTGCCCTGCCGGGTGCAGGTCGAAACCTGGCCGGTACGGGTGTCGAGCCGCACCACGCCGCCATCGGCCGGCTGCGCGAACACATAGCGGCCGTTCTGGCTGTCGGGCATCGCCTGCGCAGACGCCGGCGTGACCGCCGCGGCGCCCAGCAGCATCCCGGCACAGGCCCCGAGGAAACGCGCGCCGCTGCCGTACTCCGATCGCTGATGACGTCTCGCCTGCAATTTCGCGGCCTCCTTCGCGCCGGCCGTCAGCCGTCCGCCTCAATGTGGGAAAGCCGGCGCCCGAGCACCAGCCCGCGTTCCCTGGGCGTTTGCCCCATCCCATCAGAGCCGGCTGCGGCAGGCAAGAATGGGGCGCCTTGAGAATCAAATCGGCACGATACGGCTGTTGCGATGCGGAACTTGAGGCGCGGGGAACCGCGCGTGTTGCGCCAAGCCTTCCGCAAGACATCCCAGGTCTTGAATAAGCCAAGTAAAATCAAACGGCTACGGTCCATCGACGGCTCCTTGCGCGACCTTGACTCGGACACCCCCCATCAGTATGGTCCCGCCGGCTTTGAAGGGTGGCGGGGCGTTTTTCGATCTTCTTTGGCGTTTTCCGGGACGTTTTCGGGTGGTCTGACGGTCATGGCAGACGGCACGCGCGATAACAGCAACGGGACGGACAAGGCAGCGGATCGAAGCAATCACAATCTGCCGACCGACGAAGCCGCGCTTTCCGCACGGCTTTCCCGTCTGGATCACCGTCTTTCCGAAATCAGGAAGGAACGTGGCACCCAGGCCGATCAGTCCGCCAGTGAGAGCCAGAATCGCTCCGCCAACGCTTCGGCGATGGCGCGCGGCTTCCGGCTTTCCTCCGAACTGATCGCGGGCGTTCTTGTCGGTTCGGCCATCGGTTGGGGTATCGACCGTTGGCTGTCGACGTCGCCGTGGGGCCTCATGGCGTTCATGCTGATTGGCTTTGCCGCCGGCGTGATCAACGTGATGCGGGCGGCGGGCGTGGCGCAGGGCGATGGCTCCCCGTCGTCATGGCCCAACGGAACAACGCGGCGCGACGACAACGCGCGCGATCAGTGATTTCACCAGGCCGCGCGCGGCCGACGACGAGAGACCAGACTGATGGCCGACCCGATTCACCAGTTTCAGATCAACAAGATCTTCACGGTCGGGCATATCGGCGGGCATGAGATCGCCTTCACCAATTCCTCGGCCTTCATGTTCGCCATCGTGGCGATCATCACCCTGCTGATGCTCGGCGGCAGCGCCGCGCGCAGCGTGATCCCGGGGCGCATGCAGTCACTCGCGGAACTGTCTTACGAATTCGTCTCGGATACATTGCGCAGCAGCGTCGGCGAGGAAGGCATGAAGTTCTTCCCGCTGGTGTTCACGCTGTTCATGTTCGTGCTGACCGCCAACCTGATCGGCATCATCCCCTATACCTTCACCGTCACCAGCCACATCATCGTGACGCTGGCGCTGGCGCTCACCGTGTTCCTCACCGTACTCTTGTACGGGCTCTACAAGAACGGCCTGAAATTCTTCAAGCTGTTCGTGCCGCACGGCATTCCGATCTACATCCTGCCGCTGATCGTGGTGATCGAGGTGATCTCGTTCCTGTCGCGGCCGGTCTCGCACAGCGTGCGTCTGTTCGCCAACATGCTGGCCGGCCACATCACGCTCAAGGTGTTCGCGAGCTTCGTCGCCGGCCTCGGCTCGTTCGGCGCGCTCGGCTGGGCCGGCGCGGTGCTGCCGCTCGCCATGACCACCGCGCTCACCGCGCTCGAACTTCTCGTTGCGTTCCTGCAGGCCTACGTCTTCACCATCCTGACCTGCATCTATCTCAACGACGCTCTTCACCCCGGCCATTAACCGCCGGACATTTCGATCCAACCTACGGTCTTATCTCAACAGACGGTCTTACCAAGAAGGAGTTCTCCCATGGATCCAGTCGCAGCAAAGTACATCGGCGCCGGCATCGCGTGTCTCGGCATGGGTGGCGCGGGCATCGGCGTCGGCACCATCTTCAGCCAGTACCTCAACGGCGCGCTGCGCAACCCGTCGGCCGCGCAGGGCCAGTTCGCCAACCTGATCTTCGGCTTCGCCGTGACCGAAGCGCTCGGCATCTTCTCGCTGCTGATCGCGCTGCTGCTCCTGTTCGCGTCGTAAGTTCAACACGCTGACTGGTCGATGGACCGCCTGGGCGGCCATCGGCCTTTGCAAGAGGAGAGGCCCATGGCCAGTCAGGGCAAGGCGGCTTCCGGCGGCAACGCTGGCGCTGCCCACACCGAAGTGCCATCCGGCGGGCATGGCGGCGGCTTTCCGCCGTTCGACAAGTCGACGTTCGCATCGCAGCTGTTCTGGCTGGCGATCGCCTTCGTCGCGCTCTACGTCATCGTTTCGCGGATCGCCCTGCCCCGCGTCGGCGGCCTCATCGAGGCTCGCCGTGACACCATCGCCAAGGATCTTGGCGATGCGCAGCGTCTCAAGGACGCGGCGGACCAGGAACTGGCGACCTACGAAAGCGAGCTGGCGGCGGCGCGCGCCAAGGCCCAGGCCATCGGCGCCGAGATGCGCGACAAGCTGCAGGCGCAGTCCGACGCCGAGCGCAAGAGTCTCGAGGACCGGCTGGCCGGCAAGCTGGCCGAGGCCGAAAAGACCATCGCCGCCACGCGCCAGGCGGCCATGGGCAACGTGCGCACCATCGCCGCCGACGCGGCGGCGGCCATCGTGCAGCGGCTGACCGGGGTTGCCGCCGAAGGCGGCGCCGTGCAGGCCGCGGTCGACGCCGCCATCAAGGGGGCCTGAAGCGATGTTCGAAGCTGAATTCTGGGTCGCGATCGCGTTCCTGATCCTGGTCGGCGGGTTCGTCTATCTCGGCGTGCCGAGGCTGATCATCGCCACGCTCGACAAGCGCGCCGAGCGCATCAAGGCCGAACTCGACGATGCCCGCCGCCTGCGCGAGGAAGCGGCCGGCCTGGTCGCCGAATATCGCGCCAAGCGCGAGGCCGCCGAGCGCGAGGCGCAGGAGATCGTCACCAACGCCAAGGCCGAGGCCGAGCGTCTCACCGCCGAGGCCAAGGTCAAGATGGAAGACTTCGTCGCCCGCCGCACCAGGATGGCGGAGACCAAGATCGCCCAGGCCGAAACCCAGGCGCTCGCCGACGTGCGCGCCGCCGCGGCGGAAGCCGCCGTGACCGCCGCCGGCAAAATTCTGGCCAGCTCGGTGACCGGCAAGGTCGCCGACGACCTGGTGACGCAGGGCATCGCCGAGGTGCGGCAGAAGCTGAACTGACGCTTCGCCGCTCCATCGTTCCACTGATTACGAAAACGCCGGGCGAGAGCCCGGCGTTTTTGTTTTACGGCTTTGTCGCGGGCCTTGCCGCGCCACCTTACCGTTTCACCTCACCTTTTCCTGGCGGCCTTCGGCCTGGGCGCCGTTTTCGCGCCTTCGGGATCGAACCCGACATAGAACACATAGGCGTCGGCGACATTGGCGGCCGGCACCGGATAGCTGAAATCCTCGGCAACGAAGGTGAAGGCGACGCTGTTCTCGCCCGCCGGCATCGCCACCGTGGTGCGGTAGAACTTCGACGCGATCGTCTTCGGATGCGCGCCTTCCTGCACCACGGCGATGCGCAGCGGCACGTCGACCGAGGACGGCGCACCGCCCGGACCGACGATGATGCGGCCGGCGATTCCGACCTTCGCCAGCACATTGCCGCCGCTGATCGCGCACTCGCGCGCGGTGCGGCCGATCGTGCCCTGATAGCGCAGGTCGCCGCTCGCGCCGGCGCGGGCCGCGGTGGTCACCGCCAATGTCGAGGCCCCGGCGCGGATGTCGACGCCGGGACAATCCGGTTCCTCGGCCTGCTGCTGCGTGGTGGGCGTTCCGGCCTCCTGCGAGCGCGAGCCGAACAGCTGCGAGAAGCGATCGGAGGCGTCCGACAGGACGGACGAGCCGCCTAGCGAGCTACAGCCGGCAAGCAGACCTGGCGCCAGCACCAGCGCCGCCGCGGCGCTCCAGAAGCGCCGGCGTTCCGGTGTCCGGCACTCCTGCCGCAAGTGTGTGGTCATGATCCCCTCTGGCATGGTTGTTCCGTCCCCCTGTTTTCATCCCGCACGCGGCGCACCGCGGGCCAACAAATCCGTCATGGCGCGACAAGCGGCGGCGCGACAAACGGCGATGGATCGTCGCGCAGCAGCGCATAGAGCAGGTGATCCTGCCAGACGCCGTTGATGCACAGATAGCGCCGCCCCAGGCCCTCCTGCGTGAAGCCGCAGCGTTCCAGCAACCGGATCGACGGCGTGTTGGTGGGCAGGCAGGCGGCTTCGATGCGATGCAGGCGCAATTCCTGGAACGCCGCCGGCAGCAGGGCACGCAGCGCCGCCGTCATCAGTCCCTTGTGGGCGTAAGGCGCGCCGATCCAGTAGCCGAGGTTAGCCGCCTGCACGATGCCGCGCCGTACATTGGCCAGCGTGACGCCGCCGACCAGCGTTTCCTGCGTGCCGGAAAACACCAGGAACGGATAGGTATGATCGGACTGCATGTCCTCGGCATAGCGCCGCAGCCGGCGCCGGTATCCGGCGTAAGTGAGATCGTCGGTCGGCCATATCGGCTCCCACGGCGTCAGGAAATCGCGGCTCTGGGCGCGCAGTCGCGACCAGGCGGGAAAGTCGCTCAAGCGCGGCGAGCGCAGCAGCATGTTCGCGCCGCGCACCATCAATCCCGGCGGACCATCCGATATCAGGCCAAAGAACGCCATCGGCCAAAATCCCAGCCTTCACATGATTTCCGGAAAGCCGGCAGCTTTCCCTGACACCACCATGCGCAATTCCTGCTTCACGCCGCCAGCCTCGTCAGCCCTCCGGCCAGTTCCACGGCACGTTCGAGGTTCTTGCCGGTGCCAAGCGCGGCAACCGCGGGCCGGCCGCGCGACAGCAGCGCCAGGCCCGCCGCGCGGGTCGATTCCACCGTCACCGCGTCGATCCGCGCGATCAGCTCGTCGACCGGCAGCGGCCGCCCGTAGGCGACGATGTGGCGCGCCAGCTGCTCGACGCGTGAGCTGCAGCTTTCCAGCGCCATCAGCAGGCCGGCCTTCATCTGCGCCTTGGCGCGCGCGATCTCGGCTTCGGCGATGGTGTCGAGCGCGCCGGTCATCTCGTCGACGACGACGCGAATCAGCTCCGGCGTGTCCTCGGCATCGGCGCCGGCATAGAGCCCGAACATCCCGGTGTCGGAATACGGCATGTGGAAGGTGTAGATCGAATAGCACAGGCCGCGCTTCTCGCGGATCTCCTGGAACAGGCGCGACGACATGCCGCCGCCGAGCACGTTGCTGAACACCTGCGCGCTGAACAGCGTCGGATCGGTCTGCGCCACGCCCTCGAGCGCCAGCGCGATGTGCGCCTGTTCGAGCTTGCGGCGCACCACCCGCATGCCGCCGCCGAAGGTCGCAGGCTCCGCCGCAACCGCGGCCGGGCCTTTCAGGCTCACCAGCCGCTGCTCGGCATCGGCGACGATGGCGGCATGCTCCACCGCCCCGGCGGCCGCGACGATAATCGACGGCGAATGGTAGTGGCGGCCGAGATACCCGCCGAGCGCGGCGCGGTCGAAGCTGCGCAGCGTCTCCGGGGTGCCGAGCAGCGAGCGGCCGATCGGCTGGCCGGGATAGGCGAGGTCCTGCAGATGCTCGAACACGGCATCGTCCGGCGTGTCCTGCACGGCGCCGATCTCCTGCACCACGACGCTCTTCTCGCGCTCCAGCTCGCCGGCATCGAAGGTCGGATCGGTGAGAATGTCGGACAGCACGTCAAGCGCCAGCGGCACGTCGGCCTTGAGCACGCGCGCGTAATAGGCCGTGGTCTCGGCGCTGGTGGCGGCGTTGAGATCGCCGCCGACCGCCTCGATCTCCTCGACGATCTGGCGCGCGCTGCGCCGCGTCGTGCCCTTGAACGCCATGTGCTCGAGCAGATGCGAGATGCCTTGCTCGCCGGCGCTTTCGTTGCGGCCGCCGGTCTTGACCCAGATGCCGAGCGCGGCCGTTTCGAGATGGGCCATCGAGTCGGTGACAACCGTGAGGCCGGAAGCGAGCCGGGTGACGTTGACCATCAGGCCACTCCCTGCCGCACGGCGCGGCTGACGTTGCGCACGAAGGTTTCGATCTCGCTCTGGTTCGCCGGCATCACGGTGATGCGCTCGGGCCGCGTCATCAGGTCGGACAGCCACGCCGGCAACGGCGGCCGCTGCCCGCAGGCGGCTTCCACCGCGTCGGGAAACTTGGCGGCATGCGCGGTCGACAGCAGCACCATCGGCACCGGCGGGTTGGCGGTCTCCTTCTCCTCGACGGCGAGCGCGACTGCGGTGTGGGGATCGACCAGGTCGCCGGCCTCGCGCCAGGCGGCGCGGATCGCGGCGCTGGTTTCCTCCTCGTCGGCGCGGCCGGCGTCGAAATCCTCGCGGATCGCGGCCAGCGCGGCGCCCGGCAGCACGAAGCGGCCCGACTGCTGCAGCGAGGCCATCAGCGCGCGCACGGTGGCGGCGTCGCGTCCGGTCGCCTCGAACACCAGACGCTCGAAATTCGACGACACCTGGATATCCATCGACGGCGACGTGGTGGCATGCACGCCGCGCACCTCGTAGATGCCGGTCGAAAGCGTGCGGGCCAGGATGTCGTTGACGTTGGTGGCGATGCGCAGCCGCCCGATCGAGAGCCCCATGCGCTTGGCGACATAGCCGGCGAAGATGTCGCCGAAATTGCCGGTAGGCACGGTGAAGTCAACGCTGCGCGCCGGCGCGCCGAGCGCCACGGCGGCGGTGAAGTAGTACACCGTCTGCGCCACGATGCGCGCCCAGTTGATCGAGTTGACGCCCGACAGCGCCACCGCGTCGCGGAAGGCGTGGTGGTTGAACATCGCCTTCACGATGGCCTGGCAATCGTCGAAATTGCCTTCCACCGCGATCGTGTGGACGTTGGCGTCGGTCGCCGTCGTCATCATGCGGCGCTGCACCTCGGAGATGCGGCCGCGCGGGAACAGCACGACGAGATCGACACTGTGCAGGCCACGGAACGCCTCGACCGCGGCGCCGCCGGTATCGCCCGAGGTCGCCACCACGATGGTGTTGCGCTCGCCGCGCTTGGCCAGCACATGATCCATCAGCCGCGCCAGGAGCTGCATGGCGACATCCTTGAACGCCAGCGTCGGTCCGTGGAACAGCTCCAGCACGAACTGGCGCGGCCCGGCCTGGTCGAGCGGCACCACGGCGGGATGGCGGAAGGTGGCGTAGGCCTCGGTGGCCATGCGGGCGAGATCGGCGTCGGAAATCTCGCCGCCGAGGAACGGCCGGATCACCTCGACCGCGACCTCGGCATAGGGACGGCCGAACAGACCGGCGATCGCCTGCGGCGACAGCCGCGGCCAGCTCTCGGGCACGTAAAGGCCGCCGTCGCGGGCCAGTCCCGTGAGCAGGGTGTCGCAGAAGCCGAGTTCCGGGGCCTCGCCCCGGGTGGAGACATACCGCACCGCAAAGTCCTCCAAAGGCCCGCCGATATGGCAAGTCTTTGATTTAAATCGTGATTTAATTCACGCATCAAATCCGAACGGCACCTTAGAGCAGGTCGCGTCCAAGTGGAAACCGCTTTTTGCGGATGGTTTGGGGCGAAATTTCATCTCCTTCCATCCGGGCCGAGCCGCCAGATGGCGAACGCGGCGACCACCGCGAACGCCAGCGCAAACCAGATCAGCGCATAGGTCAGATGGTCATCGCGCAGCTGGATGTGAAGCGGACCCGGCTTCGGCAGGCCACCGGGCGGCGCGGGGGCTTCGAGATCGAGATAGAATGGCGCCACCCGGCCCCAGCCGTGCGCTTCGGCCATCGCCTCGTGATCGCGCACGAACCACAGCCTCTTGCCGGCCTGCTCGCGCGGCGTCAGCCAGCCGCGCCGCTCCGGGAAACGCAGGACTCCGATGAGCGTCTGAGGAACGTCGGACGGCGCGGCCAGGTCCTGCCGCTCCGCGGGGACAAAGCCGCGGTTGACCACCACCGTTTCGCCACCGGCAAGGCGGGCGGGTGCGAACACCCAGGCGCCGACGCCCGGTACATCGGGCCGCAGCGGCGATCCCGAGGTGAACACCAGCGCCGAGGCTGCGGCCGGCATGAAGGCGGCCGTGACCGCGACGCGGCGGAATTCATCCCCACGCGCGCGCAAGGCCGGCCATTGCGCGGGGGACGGCAACGCGACAGGCTGCGCATGCGCGCGCTCGGCCAGCGCCGCGTTCAGCACCGCCTTCTCGGCCTTGCGCTGCCATTGCCAGAGGCCGAGGGCGACGAACGCCGCGGCCACGACAAGCGTGAGGACCGCCGGCAGCCAGCGCCCGCCCCCGCGTGCCGCGTTCATGGCAGCGTTCATGGCTGCGGGTCGTGGCCGGCGTGGCCGCCCGGAGCGGCCTTGTGATGAAACTGCAGGGCGATCAGCAGCGCCTTGACCGGGCGCAACGGCAGGAGCGTGGTGGCGAGGATCAGCGGGAACCACAGCATCGCGTGCAGCCAGAACGGCGGCCGGTACAGGATCTCGACCACCAGCGCGCAGGCCACCACCACGCCGCCCGCCAGCATGATGACGAACACCGCCGGCCCGTCGCCGCTGTCGATGAAGGCAAAGTCGAGCCCGCACGTCTCGCAGCGCGGGCGCAAGGTAAGGAAGCCGTCGAACAGCCTGCCCTTGCCGCAGCGCGGACACTTGCAGGTCAGCCCGGCCACGAACGGCGAAACGCTTGCGCGCGGATGCGGGTCGCTCATGAGTCTGCGATATCGCCTTCGTGGGTCATCCGTCAGTGGCCCGCGCCGTGCGCCATGGCGCCGGCGCCGGCGCCCCACACATAGATGCAGGAGAACAGGAACAGCCATACCACGTCGACGAAATGCCAGTACCAGGCCGCGAACTCGAAACCGAGATGCTGGTTCGGCTTGAAATGGCCGGCATAGACGCGGATCAGGCAGACCGTGAGGAAGATGGTGCCGATGATCACATGCGCGCCGTGGAACCCGGTCGCCATGAAGAAGGTGGAGCCGTATATATTGCCGGCGAAGCTGAATGCGGCGTGGGCGTATTCATAGGCCTGCACGCTGGTGAAGGCGACGCCGAGCACGATGGTGAGGATGAGGCCCCACTTCACGCTGGCGCGGTCGTCGTGGATGAGCGCGTGGTGCGCCCACGTCACGGTGGTGCCGGAGGTCAGCAGGATCAGCGTGTTGATCAGCGGCAGATGCCACGGATCGAACGTCTCGATGCCCTTGGGTGGCCACATGCCGCCGAACAGCGCCTCGCGCGTGAACAGATGAGGATCGGCGGGAAACAGCGCGGAATTGAAATAGGCCCAGAACCAGGCCACGAAGAACATCACCTCGGAGACGATGAACAGGATCATGCCGTAGCGGTGATGCAGCTGCACCACGCGGGTGTGGTGGCCCTGATGTTCGGCCTCGCGCACGACATCGCGCCACCAGCTCATCATGGTGTAGAGGACACCGAGGACGCCGACGCCGAACACCAGCGGCGCGGCGGGAAACATCTCATGCATCCACGAGATGATGCCGATCGCCAGAATGAAGGCCGACGCCGCGCCGATCACCGGCCACGGGCTGGGATCGACCAGGTGATAATCGTGATGCTTCGCCTGCCCCGTCGCCATGTGCGTTGTCTCCATTCCCGCCGATTGCCGTTCGCCTGTTCAGGCAAGATTCAAGCTCATAGATTGCCTTGCGGTCCGCCGCCCTTCGCCGCCACCGGCCGGGCGCTCTCGCGCATCGGATAGAACGTGTAGGACAGCGTTATAGTGGCAAGATCGTCCTGCTCGCGGTCGGCCGCCAGCGCCGGATCGACGTAGAACACCACCGCCATCTCGCGCGTCTCGCCCGGCGCCAGCGTCTGGTCGGTGAAGCAGAAGCAGTTGATCTTCTGGAAATAGGCGCCGGCAGTGAGCGGGGCGACGTTGTAGGCGGCTTGCGCCGAAATAGTGCGCGGAGCCAGATTGGTCACCGTGTAATAGGCGGTCGCCACCTCGCCGAGCCTGACCTCGATTTCGGTGGCCTCCGGCGTGAATTTCCACGGCAGGCCGCCGCCGATGTTGGAATCGAAGCGCACCGCGACAGTGCGCAACAACTGGCGCGACGGCCGGCCGACCGCCACCTGCGTCGTGCCGTTGAAGCCGGTGACGCGGCAGAACCAGCTGTAGAGCGGCACCGCCGCGTAGGAAGCCCCCACCATCAGCGCGACCACCGCGCCGCACGCCGCCGCCACCACGGCGTTGCGCCCGAGGCGGAACGACTGGCGGGGGGTGCGGGAGACGGGATCGGCGGTCATGGAACCACGGTTCACTCAGGCTAGAGGGGACGATGCAGCAGGCCGGAGCCCTTCATGATGGTCACGGCCCAGAACAGGATGGCGAGCGCGCCGAGCGCGAGCGCGAGCACGACGGAGCGGGCGCGGCGGCGCTGCTTCTGCTCCACGGTCAGTACGATGCCGGTTTCGTCGTTGCGCTCGTTCATGGCGGTCACAGGTTCATGGGCGATCACAGGATTTTCGGCAGCCGCTCGAACTGGTGGAACGGCGGCGGCGACGACAGCGTCCATTCCAGCGTGGTGGCGCCCACCCCCCACGGATTGTCGCCGGCCTTCTGCTTGCGCACGAAGGCATGCACGACACCGACGATGAAGATCAGCACGCCGCACGCCGAAATGTAGGAACCGATCGACGACACGTAGTTCCAGCCTGCGAAGGCGTCGGGATAGTCGACATAACGGCGCGGCATGCCCGACAGGCCAAGGAAATGCTGGGGGAAGAACACCATGTTGACGCCGATGAACGTCACCCAGAAATGCAGCTTGGCGATGAACTCGGAATACATGTAGCCCGACATCTTCGGAAACCAGTAGTACCAGGCCGCGAAGATGCCGAAGGTGGCGCCGAGCGACATCGTGTAGTGGAAATGCGCGACCACGTAATAGGTGTCCTGCAGCACGCGGTCGACGCCGGCATTGGCCAGCACCACGCCGGTGACGCCGCCCATCGTAAACAGGAAGATGAAGCCGATCGCCCACACCATCGGCGCGCGGAACTCGATCGAGCCGCCCCACATGGTGGCGATCCACGAGAAGATCTTTATGCCGGTCGGCACCGCGATCACCATGGTGGCGGCGGCGAAATAGGCCTGCGCCGTCGCCGACATGCCGACGGTGTACATATGGTGCGCCCACACCACGAAGCCGACGCCGCCGATCGCGACCATGGCGTAGGCCATGCCGAGATAGCCGAACACCGGTTTCTTCGAGAACGTCGAGACGATCTGGCTGATCACGCCGAACGCCGGCAGGACGAGGATGTAGACCTCGGGGTGGCCGAAGAACCAGAACAGGTGCTGGAACAGCACCGGATCGCCACCGCCCTCGGCGGCGAAGAAGGTGGTGCCGAAATTTCGGTCGGTCAGCAGCATGGTGATGGCGCCCGCCAGCACCGGCAGCGACAACAGGAGCAGGAACACCGTCACCAGGATCGACCACACGAACAGCGGCATCTTGTGCAGCGTCATGCCGGGCGCGCGCATGTTGAAGATGGTGGTGATGAAGTTGATGGCGCCGAGGATCGAGGCGGCGCCAGCCAGGTGCAGCGACAGGATGGCGAAATCGACCGCCGGCCCCGGATGACCCGAGGTCGAAAGCGGCGCATAGACGGTCCAGCCGGCGCCGACCCCGTTGCTGCCCGGCTCGCCCTCGACGAACATCGAGATCACCAGCAGCGAAATCGAGGCCGGCAGCAGCCAGAACGAGATGTTGTTCATGCGCGGGAACGCCATGTCCGGCGCGCCGATCATCAGCGGCACCATCCAGTTGCCGAAGCCGCCGATCAGCGCCGGCATGATCATGAAGAACACCATGATGAGGCCGTGCGCGGTGATGAACACGTTGAACATGTGGGAGTCATGGAAGATCTGCACGCCGGGATACTGCAGTTCCATGCGCATCGCCACCGACAGCGTCGCGCCGATGATGCCGGCGCAGATCGCGAAGACCAGGTACATCGTGCCGATGTCCTTGTGGTTCGTCGAATAGACGAAGCGCCGCCAGCCGGTGGGATGGCCATGCGCCTCATCGGCATGGGCGTGGGTGTGGTCGTGGGGAGTGTGGGCTGTCGGTGAGGTGGCCATGTCCCGCTTTCCTAAAGAACCTGGATCATTGACGCGACGGCGGCGCGCCGGTTTATTCGGCCTTGGTGGCTTCAGCCTTGGTAACTTCAGCCTTGGTAACTTCAGCCTTGGTGACTTCAGCCTTGGCGGCGTAGGCGTTGGCCGGCGCGACGGCGAACTTCTTCTTCGCCTCCTCCACCCAGACGGCGAACTCCTGATCGCTGACCACGCGCACGGCGATCGGCATGAAGGCATGATCCCTGCCGCACAATTCCGAGCACTGGCCGTGATAGGTGCCTTCCCTGGTGGCCTTGAACCAGGTCTCGTTGAGGCGGCCCGGAATGGCGTCGATCTTGATGCCGAACGAGGGCACCGCGAACGAATGAATCACGTCGGCGCCGGTGGTCTGCACGCGCACCACCTTGTTGACCGGCACCACCATCTCGTTGTCGACGCCAAGCAGGCGCGGCTGCTTGCCGCTATCGAGCAGCGAATCGAATTCGAACTTGCCGTGGTCGGGATAGGCGTAGCTCCAGAACCACTGCTTGCCGGTGGCCTTGATGGTGAGATCGGCCTTGGGCGTTTCGAGCTGCATGAACAGCAGGCGGAACGACGGCACCGCGATGGCGACCAGGATCAGCACCGGAACCACGGTCCACACCACTTCAAGCAGCGTGTGATGGGTGGTGCGCGAGGGCGTCGGGTTGGCCTTGGCGTTGAAGCGGACCATCACGATGATCAGCAGGGCCAGCACGAACAGCACGATGGCGGTGATGATGTAGAGCAGGAAGTTGTGGAACCAGACGATGTTGTCCATCACCGGCGAGGCGGATTGCTGCAACGTGAACTCCCAGGGCGCCGGCTGGCCCGGTTCGGCCAGCGCCATCCCGCCCATGGCGCCGAACGCGGCCAAGGCCGCTGCGATCGTGAAACCCCGTGCTGTCAGCCGCGTCATGGTCGGTCACGCTCCCTTGAGCCACTTACCGGCGGCGGTTGTCGTCGACGCCGCCGCCAAATCAAATTGTGGCCCCTGTCATTGACGTACGTCAACATGCATGCCCGAAAAGAGTTTTTCCGGACCGTAAACAATGCCAGTTTAAACAATGCCAGTTATTGGGAGATGGAAACCGGCCGGAGCCGTGGGGGGCGGGCCGATGGTCCGGAAGCTCACGTGCCCGACCCTATCCGCGCCGGCTGCTTGACAGGCGGTCCTGGCGTTGTAGGCAGGATCAAAGCCGACCGCAGGAAATTGATTCGCAACCCCCACGCATCCTCAAATCCGCCATGACGGCGGCCCATTTGCAGGATCGGGGATGTGGGGACCGGCGTCCCCAGGGGCCAGGCCAGTTCTGCCGGCCCTCAAACCCGAGCCCTTCAGATTTCAGGATCGCTTCGGATGAATTGGTTGAACCAGGGTGCGAAGAAGTGGGGCCTTGCCGGCGCGCTGGCGCTTGCCGGCTGGAGCGGGCTTGCCGCCACGCCGGCGCAGGCCCAGGGCGCGGTACGAACGGTTCACGGCGACTGGCAGATCCGCTGCGACACGCCACCCGGCGCCAAGGGCGAACAATGCGCCCTGATCCAGAGCGTGACCGCCGACGACCGCGCCAATGCCGGCCTCACCGTGATCGTGCTCAAGACCGCCGACCAGAAAAGCAAGCTGATGCGCGTGGTCGCGCCGCTGGGCGTGCTGCTGCCGTCCGGCCTCGGCCTCAAGCTCGACCAGGCCGACATCGGCCGCGCCGGCTTCGTGCGCTGCCTGCCCAATGGCTGCGTCGCCGAGGTGGTGATGGACGACAACCTGCTGCAGCAACTGCGCGGCGCCAAGACGGCGACCTTCATCATCTTCGAGACACCCGAGGAAGGCATCGGCTTTCCGGTCAGCCTGAAGGGCTTTGCCGAAGGCTACGACAAGCTGCCGTGACAGGCCAGGCCGTAGGCCGCGGGGGGGCTCGCGTTTCGCCGCGGCATGCCTATCTTGTCATGACACGGGCCACGGGACGCCGTCCGGCCCACCCCCTTCAAAGCCCCACGGACCGCCATGACCCAGCCCGCCCCGGCCTCCCTGATCGACCATTTCGGCCTCGATGCCTCCGACGTCCGCACCGAGGTCGGACGCGGACTGACCGGGGCCGACGACGGCGAGCTGTTCCTCGAATACCGCCAGTCCGAAGCCCTGATGTTCGATAACGGGCGCCTCAAGCAGGCGAGCTACGATACCGCGCAAGGATTCGGGCTGCGCGCGATCAAGAGCGACGCGGTCGGCTTTGCGCATTCCTCCGACCTGTCGCTGCCGGCGCTGCGCCGCGCCGCCGATGCGGTCGGCGCCGTGCGCGGCGGCTATGCCGGCAGCTACGCGGCGGCGCCCACGCGCAGCAATGTGCGGCTCTACGGCGCCGACAATCCGCTGGAGGCGCCGGGCTTCGAGGCCAAGATCCAGCTGCTCGGCGAGATCGACGCCTACACGCGGGCCAGGGATCCGCGCGTGCGGCAGGTGACCGTCAGCCTCGCCGCGACCTGGCAGCAGGTCGAGATCCTGCGCGCCGACGGCGAGCGCTATCACGACATCCGCCCGCTGGTGCGGCTCAACGTTTCGGTGGTGGCGGGATCGGGCGACCGGCAGGAAACCGGCAGCCATGGCTATGGCGGCCGCGAGGGCTATGCCCGCTTCGTCGAAGCCGCACTGTGGCGCGAGGCCGCCGACGATGCCGTGCGCCAGGCGCTGGTCAATCTCGAAGCGGTGCCGGCGCCGGCCGGCGAAATGGACGTGGTGCTCGGCCCCGGCTGGCCCGGCGTGATGCTGCACGAGGCGGTTGGCCATGGGCTCGAAGGCGACTTCAACCGCAAGGGCAGCTCGGCCTTCGCCGGCCTGATGGGCCAGCGCGTCGCCGCCAGCGGCGTCACCGTGGTCGACGATGGCACGCTGGCCGGGCGGCGCGGCTCGCTCTCCATCGACGACGAGGGCACGCCGACCAACCGCACCGTGCTGATCGAGGACGGCGTGCTGGTGGGCTACATCCAGGATCGCCAGAACGCCCGGCTGATGAACATGAAGCCGACCGGCAACGGCCGCCGCCAGGATTATGCCCACCGGCCGATGCCGCGCATGACCAACACCTACATGCTCGCCGGCACGCACGATCCCGCCGCCATTCTCGCCTCGGTGAAGAACGGCATCTATGCCGCCAACTTCGGCGGCGGACAGGTCGACATCACGTCGGGCAAGTATGTGTTCCAGTGCACCGAGGCCTATCGCATCGAGAACGGCCGGCTCGGCGCGCCGGTCAAGGGCGCGATGCTGATCGGCAACGGTCCCACCGACCTCAACCGCATCAGCATGGTCGGCAACGACCTCGCGCTCGATCTCGGCGTCGGCACCTGCGGCAAGAACGGCCAGGGCGTGCCGGTCGGCGTCGGCCAGCCGACGCTGCGGCTCGACCGCATCACGGTCGGCGGCACCGGCTGAACTGGCCGGTGCTTGCCGCCGGCCACCGTTATTTCACGGGCACCGCGTCATTCGATGATCTGGACGATGCGCCGCGTCGATGGATTAACGAGAACCGTGCGATCATTCACCACCGCATAGCGGTAGCGCGTGCCGTATTCCCGAGGGACCGTGTAATAGGTCACCGTCCGGGGCAGCGTCGTGCCGACCACGACATCGCCTTCAAAGCTGACCGAGGGGCGATGCTCGCGAATGACATATTCGCGGAATCGCGGCCGGTTGACATCGGCGATGCCACCGACCACCGCGCCGGCTGCGCCACCCACCGCGGCCCCCACCGGACCACCGATGATCGCGCCGCCAACCGCGCCACCGGCCGCTCCGCCGACGGTTCCCTCCTGGGCGAAAGCCAGGCCCGAAGCGCCGATCAGGGCGGCGGTACTACATATGACCAGGAAACGGTTTGCCATTGTGTTTCTCCTTCAGCAGGCGTCAAAGCTGACGCGAGACAGGAAAAACGGATCACCGATGGCAAAGGTTGCAGGATGGCGAAGCCCCGCATTATCCGAAGCAACATGCGAAATCGGTTTTCACTTTTCCGACACGATTGCCGCGGCGGGGCCATGTTCACACGCGGGCGGCAGAGGCTGAGCTAGCGCACCACGCCCGACACGCAGCACGGCTTGCGCCGCGGCGGAGTGACGCGGCTCTTGAGATAGCAGCGCGCCGGCGTGCCCATGTAGCCGGGCCGCACATAGGTCCAGGCGCGGCATTTGTTGTCGGCGGTGCAGGCGTTGCGGCAGGCATCGACCGGCCCCTCGCCCTTGACATCGAAATGGCGATAGTCGCCGCCGGGCCGGTCGGTCGCCGCCTCGATGCCGCCGCTGCGCGGTTCGACGACGCCGGCCCCGCGCACGCCCGACTCGCAGCAAGTACTTTCCACCCGCGCCGGCACGTTGTTCTTCAGCGCGCACATCGCGCCGTCGGTGCCGGGCACCGGATAGGAGAAGCTCCACGCCTTGCAGCGGCGGTCGCGCTCGCAACGCAGCGCGCAATCGGCCGGATCACCGCTCGGCACGACGGCGCGCACATAATCATGACCCGGCCGGTCGAAGCTGCTTTGCGCCCGCGCCGGCATGCACAGCGAGACGGCCGCCAGCCCGGCCACGACGCAGAACAGCAAGGTGCGCAGGCGCTGCATGCGGGATACTTTCGATTCGTCAATCGCCCAAATGAGACGAGCTGACCAAATGAGACGGGTTCAGGTGTTGGGGTCTAAAGTCCAGCGTCCAAAAATCCGATCGGGGGCGGATGCGGAAAATACGCCGGCCGCATGGGCCGACCCCGGCTTGCCATCAAACCGCCTTCGACCTGTATGGATGATGAACGGAAATTTATCCGGGCCGCGGGCCTCTACCCCCCGTGTTCCGCATGAGTTCGCGTCACGGACTCATCGAAGCGGGGATCAGAATGCAAACTCGTCGTAGGCCGGCTCGACCGACCCTTGCCAGGCGCCATGATATTTGGCCAGCAGGTCGTCGGCGGGAGTAAGGCCGGTGGCGACGATCTGATCGAGCGGATCGAGATAGATGCTTTCGTCGCGGCCTTCGGAGTTGAAGCGGCCGCGGCGCTTCAATCCTTCGCGCGCCAGCGCCAGGCAGTCGCGCGCGACCTCCTGCAGCGTGCGAGCGCCCAGCCGCGCCCTGAGGCCGAGACGCGTCACGTCGTCGCGCGCCTGTTGCCGCTCGGCGGTGGTCAGATTCTTCACCAGATCCCACGCCGCGTCGAGCGAGCCCGCGTCATACAGCAGGCCGACCCAGAACGCCGGCAGCGCCGGGATGCGGCGCCAGCGGCAGCCGTCCGAGCCGCGCATCTCGAGATAGCGCTTGAGCCGCACCTCGGGGAACACGGTGGAGATGTGGTTGGCCCAGTCCGACAGCGTGGCGCGCTGGCCCGGCAGCGCCGGATGGCGGCCCTCGAACAGATCGCGGAACGAGGAGCCGGCGACATCGATATAATCGTCGCCGCGCTTGATGAAATACATCGGCACGTCGAGCACGTAATCGACCCAGCGTTCGTAGCCCATGCCGTCCTCGAACACGAACGGCACCATGCCGGAGCGCGCGCGGTCGGTGTCGCGCCAGATCTCCGAGCGGAACGACAGGAAGCCGTTGGGCTTGCCCTCGGTGAACGGCGAGTTGGCGAACAGCGCGGTGGCGACCGGCTGCAGCGCCAGCGCGACGCGGAACTTCTTGACCATGTCGGCTTCGGAGGAGAAGTCGAGGTTGGTCTGCACCGTGCAGGTGCGGTACATCATGTCGAGGCCGAGGCCGCCGACCTTGGGCATGTAGTTGGTCATGATGCGGTAGCGGCCCTTGGGCATCATCGGTATCTGGGCGCGCGACCAGCTCGGCGTCATGCCAAGCCCGAGGAAGCCGATGCCGAGCGGCGTCGCCACTTCGCGCACCTGCGCGAGATGCGCCATCAGTTCGGCGTGCGTCTGGTGCACGGTCTCCAGCGGCGCGCCGGACAGCTCGAACTGCCCGCCCGGCTCGAGCGAGATCGCCCCGCCGCCGGTGACATCGAACAGGCCGATGAGGTGCTCGCCCTCCATGATCGGCTCCCAGCCGAGCAGATGCTGCATGCCGTTGAGCAGCGCGCCGATGCCGCGCTGGCCCTCATAGGGAACGGGCGCATGGCCGGCGAGCGTGAACGGCGTCTTTTCATGCTCGGTGCCAATGCGGAACGCATGCGCCGGCTTCGCGCCAGCCTCGACCCAGGCGACGAGTTCGTCGCGGGTGGAAAGAGGCGTCATATCGATCTGGTCACGAGCCATGAAATCATCCGGTCTGGAAAGCGCGCGGACCTTACACGGCTCCGCCCGCGTGGAGCAATGGCTTGCCGCGAAACCTTGCGCACCCGACATCCGTCAATTCAGCCGCCCCAGCAGGTGCGACAGCCGCACCGCCTCGATATCGCTCAGCTTCGATCCGACATGCCGCTCGACGGCGCCGGCGTAGGCGAGAGCCATCTTCTTCTGCAACTCGCGGCCGGCATCGGTGATCGCCACATAGAGCCCGCGCCTGTCGACGGGACATTGCCGCCGTTCGGCTAGGCCCGCCTCGACCAGACGATCGATCAGCCGCGACAGCCCGTATTGCGGCATCGCGAGCCGTTTTTCCAGCTCGACCGGGCGCACGGCGCCATGCGGCGCGTGGGCGAGTTCGACCAGCACGTCGTGCCATGACAGCGGCGGAAAGCCGGCTTTCTTGACGTCCTGCTCCACGCGCCCGAACACCTGCTGCTGGACGCGCAGAAGTTGCGTCCAGGCGGTCGCGGTTTCGGCGGACGGCTTGCGCGCCATGAGGGGACCTTTCAGTAAAATGCACGCGGGTCGTTCGGGCATCCGCCGGACCTCGCCCGGCCTCAGGCCCGTTTTCGATCTTACACATCATCATGCAACTGCATCAATCTTGACATTTCATGCATGTGCATTCATATCCGCAAGGTATCCGGGCTTGTGTTCCCGCAAGCGCCCACCTCTCCGGAAAAGGAATTCGCCATGAAGCTCTATTACATGCCCGGCGCCTGTTCGCTGTCGCCCCACATCGTGCTGCGCGAAACCGGCCTGCCGTTCGACCTCGCCAAGGTCGACCGCGCCAGCAAGACCACTTCCGACGGTGAAAACTACCTGACCGTCAATCCGCGCGGCTACGTGCCTTCGCTTCGGCTCGACAGCGGCGAGGTGCTGACCGAAGCCTCCATCATCGTCCAGTATCTCGCCGACCAGGTGCCGGCGAAGAAACTCGCGCCGCCGGCCGGCACCATGGAGCGCTACCGGCTGCAGGAATGGCTCAACCTCATCGCGAGCGAGATCCACAAGGGCTTCAGCCCGCTGTTCAACGCGGCCATCTCCGAGCAGTCCAAGTCCGTGCTGAAGGAGCGCCTGGTGCAGCGCCTCGGCTACGTCAACGACGTGCTGGCCGGGCGGCCCTACCTGATGGGCGACCAGTTCACGGTGGCCGACGTCTATTTCTTCGTGATGACGAGCTGGACGGCGCGGACCAGGATCGACCTCGATCCCCTGCCCCACGTGCAGGCGCACTACGCGCTGCTGCGCCAGCGCCCGGCCGTGCGGGCGGCCATCGAGGCCGAAGGACTGAAGATCTGACCCCGCCGTTTTCCGCCGCCGTCACGCCGCACTTTTCGCCGGCGCGAAGCGGCCGTAGAACGTCTCGCCCTTGGCCGCCATGTCGAGAAGAAGCCGCGGCGGCGCAAAGCGCGGCCCGTATTTCTTCTCCAGCCGTTGGCACAGTTCGACGAAGCGCTTGGTCCCCATCATGTCGATGTAGGACAGCGTGCCGCCGGTGAACGGTGCAAAGCCGAAGCCGAGAATCGAGCCGACATCGGCCTCGCGCGGATCGACGATGACGCCGTCCTCGACCGTGCGCGCGGCCTCGACCGCCTGCACCACCAGGAAGCGCTGCTTCATCTCCTCGACATCGAGCGTGTCGGGGTCGAGCTTGTTGGCCTGCAGTCCGGCGAGCCCCGGCCACAGCTTCTTTTTGCCCTTCTCGGGATAATCATAGAAGCCCTTGCCGTTCTTGCGCCCAAGCCGGCCGCGCGTCTCGACCATCTCGATGAGAAGCGCCTTCTGCCCGGCGTCGATCGCGGCCGCGCCGAGATCGGACTCGGTGGCCTTGACGATCCTGAGCGCGAGGTCGATGGCGATCTCGTCGGTCAGCGACAGCGGCCCCACCGGCATGCCGGCCATCCTGGCGACGTTCTCGATCATCGCCGGCGGCACGCCCTCGCCGAACATCAGGTGGCCCTCGGCGACGAAATTGAGCACGCAGCGGTTGGCGAAGAAGCCGCGCGAATCGTTGACCACGATCGGGGTCTTGCCGATGGCCCGGACGTAATCGAGCGCGGTGGCGAGCGCCACCTCGCCGGTGTTCTTGCCGAGGATGATCTCGACCAGCATCATCTTGTCGACCGGCGAGAAGAAATGGATGCCGATGAAGCGGCCCTGATCCTTGAATTCAGTGGCGAGCGAGGTGATCGGCAGCGTCGAGGTGTTGGAGGCGAAGATGGCGCTCGCGGCCAGCATCGGCTGCGCCTTGGCGTAGGTCTCGGCCTTGACCTTGCGGTCCTCGAACACCGCCTCGACGATGAGGTCGCAGTCCTTCAGCGCGGTGAAATCGGGGGTCGCGGTGATGCGCGACAACAGCGCCTCGCGCGCGCCCTCCCTGGCGCGGCCCTTCTTGATCTCGCCGCTGATCAGCGCGTCGGAATGCGCCTTGCCCTTGTCGGCGCTTTGCTGGTCGCGGTCGATCAGCACGACGTCGATGCCGGCGCGCGCGGTGACATAGCCGATGCTGGCGCCCATGAAGCCGGCGCCGATGATGCCGACCTTCCTCACCCGGGTCGGCGGCACGTTTTTCGGCCGCCGCGCGCCCTTGTTGAGATCCTGCATCGACAGGAACAGGCTGCGGATCATCGCCGCGGCTTCCGGGGTGCGCACCACATGCGCGAAATACCGCGCCTCGACCCGCAGCGCCTGGTCCATCGGCAGCTGCAGGCCCTCGTAGACGCACTGCATGATGGCGCGCGCCGCCGGATAGTTGTCATAGGTCTCGCGGCGGTAGATGGCGTTGGCGGCGGGGAACATCTGCATGCCGGCCTTGGAATAGACTGGCCCGGCCGGCAGCTTGAAGCCCTCGACGTCCCATGGCGCCACCGCCTTGCCGCCGCTCCTGATCCAGTCCTTCGCCGCCGCGATCAGTTCACCCGGCGGCACCACGGCATCGACGAGTTTCGCGGCCCTGGCCTTGGCGACGTTAAGCAGCTCGCCCTTGAGCATCATCATCAGCGCGTCGGCCGGCGGCAGCATGCGGACCAGACGCTGCGTGCCCCCGGCGCCGGGGAACAGGCCGACCTTGATCTCGGGCAGGCCGAGCCGGGTCTTGGGGTTGTCCGCCGCGATGCGCTGATGACACGACAGGCTCAGCTCGAACGCACCGCCGAGCGCCAGGCCGTTGATGGCCGCGACCCACGGCTTGCCGCAGGTTTCGATGCGCCGGAACAGCCGCGACAGCCGGCTGACTTCGTCCAGCAGCTTCCTGCTGGCGGCTTCCGCGCCTTCCCTCTTCATGACATCGGCCACCACCACGCCGAACGTCTCCAGCATGGTGAGATCGGCGCCGCCGGAGAAGGCGTCCTTGGCCGATGTGATGACGACGCCCTTGACCGCGGCGTCCGCCGTCGTCCGCTCGACGATGGCGGATAATTCCTCGATGGTGCGAGCGTCGAACACGTTCATCGAGCGCCCGGCCATGTCCCATGTGACCAGCGCGATGCCGTCGGCGTCAGTTTCCAGCCTGAAATTGGTGAAAGCCATGTTCATGTTCTCCCGCCCTACACGCGCTCGATGATGGTGGCGGTGCCCATGCCGCCGCCGATGCACAACGTCACCAGCCCGGTGGCAAGGTCGCGCCGCTCCAGTTCGTCGAGCAGCGTGCCGAGGATCATGGCTCCGGTGGCGCCCAGCGGATGGCCCATGGCGATGGCGCCGCCATTGACGTTGACCTTCGCCATGCCGATGTCGAACGCCTGCAGATAGCGCAGCACCACCGAAGCGAACGCCTCGTTGATCTCGACGAGGTCGATGTCCGAAAAGCTCATGCCGGCGCGCGCGAACACCTTGTGGGTCACGTCGACCGGACCGGTCAGCATCATCGCCGGTTCGGAGCCGATATTGGCGAAGGCCTTGATGCGCGCGCGCGGCTTCAGGCCGGCCCTGGCGCCAGCTTGCCTGCTGCCGATCAGCACCGCGGCGGCGCCGTCGACGATGCCGGACGAATTGCCGGCATGATGGACGTAGTTGATCGCCTCGACCTCCGGGTGCGCCTGGATCGCCACCGCCTCGAAGCCACCCATCTCGCCGACTTGCGCGAACGAGGCCTTGAGCTGGCCGAGCGACTGCATGGTGGTGTCGGGGCGCATGTGCTCGTCGCGGTCGAGGATGGTGATGCCGTTGATGTCCTTGACCGGCACCACCGCGTTCTTGAATCGTCCGTCGGCCCAGGCGGCGGCGGCGCGCTGCTGGCTCTCGACCGCGAAGGCGTCGCAGTCGTCGCGCGTAAAGCCGTACTTGGTGGCGATCAGATCGGCCGACACGCCCTGCGGCATGAAATAGGCCGGAATGGCGATCGACGGATCGACCGGCCAGGCGCCCCCCGACGCGCCGATGCCGACGCGGCTCATCGACTCGACGCCGCCGCCGATGGTCAGCTCGTGCTGCCCGGCCATCACCTGCGCCGAAGCGAAGTTGACCGCGTCCAGCCCCGAGGCGCAGAAGCGGTTGATCTGGATGCCCGGCACCGCGTCGCCAAGACCGGCGCGCAGCGCCGCCATGCGGGCGATGTCGCCGCCGGCCTCGCCGACCGGATCGACGCAGCCGAGCACCACGTCGTCGACCTGCCCGGTCTGGAGCCCGTTGCGCATCCGGATCGCTTCGAGCGCCTGCGCGGCGAGCGTCAGCGCCGTGACTTCATGCAGCGCGCCGTCGATCTTGCCGCGTCCGCGCGGCGTGCGGACATGATCGTAGATATACGCCTCTGCCATTTCCGTTTCTCCCGGGATGAACTTCAAAATGCCTCGACCGGCAGTTCCATGACGCTTCCCGCGCCGGCCTGAATGCGGGCGAGATGCGCGGCGGTCTCCGGCAGCATGCGCTCCATGAAGAAGCGGCCGGTGACCAGCTTGGCGTTGAAGCGCGCCGGCTCGCCGCCGTTGGCGAGCCTGGCCCGCGCCGCGTTGGCGATCCGTGCCCACATGTAGCCGAGCACGACGAGGCCGAACATGTGCATGTAGTCGGTGGCGCCGGCGCCGGCATTGTCGGGATTGGCCACGCCGTTCTTGGCGAACCAGACCGTCGCCTGCTGCAGATGGCCGAGCGCCGCCGCCAGCGGAACGACATAGGGCTTCATCGCGGCATCGTTGTTCTCGGCGAGATAACCCGCGACCTCGGCGAAGAACGTCTTGACCGCGCGGCCGCCGTTCATCGGCAGCTTGCGCCCAACCAGATCGAGCGCCTGGATGCCGTTGGCCCCCTCGTAGATCATGGCGATGCGCGCGTCGCGCACGAACTGCTCCATGCCCCATTCGGCGATGTAGCCATGGCCGCCATACATCTGCTGCGCCATCACCGTGTTGGCGAAGCCGACATCGGTAAACACGCCCTTGATGACCGGCGTCACCAGGCCGGTGTGGTCGTCGGCCGCCTCGCGCTCGGCGGCATCGTCCGAACGGTGCGCGACGTCGCTCCTGAGCGCGGTCCACGCCACCAGCGCGCGGCCTGCCTCGTTGAAGGCGCGGATCGTCATCAGCGTGCGGCGCACGTCGGGATGCACGATGATCGGATCGGCCGCCTTGTCGGGCGCCTTGGCGCCGGTGAGCGCGCGGCCCTGCAGCCGGTCCCTGGTATAGCTGACCGCGTTCTGGTAGGCGACCTCGGACAGCGCCAGCCCCTGGATGCCGACGCCGAGCCGGGCCTCGTTCATCATCGTGAACATGGCGGCGAGGCCCTTGTGCTCCTCGCCCACCAGCCAGCCGACCGCGTTGTCGTAGTTCATCACGCAGGTCGAATTGCCGTGGATGCCCATCTTGTGTTCGATCGAGCCGCAGGCGACGCCGTTGCGTGCGCCCAGCGAGCCGTCGGCGTTGACCATCACCTTCGGCACCACGAACAACGAGATGCCCCTGACGCCGGCCGGCGCGCCCTCGATGCGCGCCAGCACCAGATGGATGATGTTGGCGGTGAGATCCTGCTCACCGCCGGAGATGAAGATCTTGGTGCCGGTGATGCGATAGCTGCCGTCGGCCTGCCTGACCGCCCTGGTGCGCAGGAGCCCGAGGTCGGTGCCGCAATGCGGCTCGGTGAGGTTCATGGTGCCGGACCATTCGCCCGCGACCATCTTCGGCAGGTAGGTCGTCTTGAGCGCCTGCGAGCCGTGCGCGATCAGCGCCGAGGCCGCGCCCTGGGTCAATCCCGGATACATGGCGAACGCCATGTTGGCGGAGATCAGAAACTCGTTGATCAGGGCGGTCAGCGTGTAAGGCAGGCCCTGGCCGCCGAATTCGGCCGGCGCCGAGAGCCCGATCCAGCCGCCTTCGGCGAACTGGCCGAACGCCTCGGCAAATCCCTTCGGCGTAGTGACCCGGCCGTCGTCGTGGCGCTGGCAGCCTTCGAGGTCGCCCACGCGGTTGAGCGGCGTCAGCACTTCCTCGCTGAATTTCGCCGCCTCGCTGAAGATCGCCTCGCGCACGTCGGCGGTCGCATCGCTGAAGCCGGGCAGGTTGGCGTAGCGGTCGATCTGGAACACGTCGTTGAGAAGAAAGGTCACGTCCTCGACGGGCGCTTTGTAGCCTGGCATGCCATCCTCCTCGCCGCGCGGGGCAGCCCATGCGGCTGACGGCGGAGGATTTCACGAACCGCCGCCGTTGTCAGGAGGGATTTGCTGCGGCTGCGACGCAAGTCGTAGAGCCCCTACGCCCATCCCGAAAGCCGCCGGAGCGCCGGTGCCGGCGATTGCCAATTCGCTTCGGCCGGGCCGCCGAAATTAACCGGGTGTTTACCGTAACAGGGAAAAGTCAGGGACGGCGGCAGGCCTGCCATCCGCCCGTTTCCAGTTTTTTCAGGGATGCCGTTCCGGGCGGCGCCCTGCCGATGTCGAGCCCAGCATGAAAGCGCGCGTACCGTGGAGCGTTCCAGCAGTGCAGCCCGATGCCGCCGGGCCGGCTCGGGAGGCTGCGCGCGGCGCCGGCGTGTCGGTGGGCGAATGGCTCAATTCAGCGATCTTCGGAAACGGCGGCGCGCATAACGGCCAGAGCCGGCCCGCCTCGCAGCCGCGCGACGAGAGTTCCACGCCCGACCCGCTCGCCGATATCCATCAGCGCCTCGACGCCATCAGCCGGCAGATCGCCATCCTCGCCCGCGCCACGCCGCAGGCGGCGCCGGAACCCAGGATAACGGCCGGACTCGATCATGCCGTCGCCGAAATCGCGGCACGCCAGTCCCATCTTGACCGGCGCGCTCCCTCGCGTTCCGCATCGGACTTTTCCGGCCTCGAGCGCCAGATCCAGCAACTGACCAGCGAGATCACGTCGCTGCGCCAGCCCGGCAACGTCGAGCAGGCGACCACCAGCTTCCGCAACGAGCTGGCCGAAATCCGCCGCTCTTTGACCGATGCCCTGCCGCGCCGCGCCATCGATCGGCTTGAGGACGACATCCAGGCGCTTGGCCGCCGTATCGACGAGACCCGTCATGACGGCGCCGACGCCGCGGCGCTGGCCGGCATCGAGCGCGCGCTCGGCGAGATCCGCGACGCATTGCGCGCGCTGACCCCCGCCGAGCAGCTCGCCGGCATCGAGGACACCGTGCGCGGCCTTGCCGGCAAGGTCGACCTCATCATGCGCGCCAGCGAAGACCCGATGGCGGTGCAGCAGCTCGAGGCCGCGATCGCCGCGCTGCGCGGGCTGGTGGCGCATGTCGCCTCCGATGAAACGCTGGCGCGGATTTCCGACGACGTGCGCGCGCTCGGCGCCCGCGTCGACCAGCTGGCGCAGGAACGCGGCCAGTCCTCCGGCATGCTGGCGGCGCTGGAGCAGCGCATCGCGCAGCTCACCACCGTGCTGGAAAGCCGCGACCAGCCGGAAAGCCTGGATCTGCGCAATCTGGAAGCCGCCGTGCAATCGCTGTCCGAGCGCATCGACCGCCTGCAGATCGACCGCGAGGGCCCGGCCGCCTTCGCCGACCTTGAAACGCGCATCGGCACCCTGCTGGAACGGTTCGATGCCTCCGACGCGCACCTGAACTACCTCGCCAAGATCGAGGACAGCCTGTGCGAGTCGATGCAGCGTCTTGAGCAACGGCGCGCCGATTTCGCTGCGGGCCCCGCGGCGCTGGATCCGGAAACGGTCGGCGCCATCCGCACCGAGCTGGCCGAAATCCGCCTGTCGCAATCGGACGCGGAACGCCGCACCCAGGATTCGCTCGACGTCGTGCACAGTACGCTGGGCCAGCTGGTGGACCGGCTTGGGCTCATCGAGGACGACCTGCGCGAGGCGCGCCGGCCGACGCCAGAGGCCGCCCCCGCCGTGGCAACCGCGCCCTGGCCCGGCAGCGAAACCGCCGCACCGATCCCCGAGGCCGCGCCCGTATCTGAGAGCGTTGCGAGCGCCGCGCCGCGCCCGGTGCCGTTCATGAGCGCGCCGACGCTGCCCAATCCGGTGCTCGCCGCACCGCCACCGGTTCCCACCGCCGCCGACATGATGGCCGCGCTCGACGGCGTGCCGCTACGCCAGCCTGCCGCCGAGCCCGAACCCGTCGCCGAGCCGGAACCGGTCATCGCGGCGGCCGAACCGGAAGCGCCGGCGCCATTCGCACTCATCATCCCGGAACCTGCCGTCGCGGCGGAACCGGCTCCGGCGCCCGCGGCGGCGTGGCCGGCGACAACGGCCCGTCCGCCGATCGATCCCAGCCTGCCGCCGGATCATCCGCTGGAACCGGGCACCCGGACCGACGTCCGCGATACCCGCACCGCGACCGACCGCATTGCCGCCTCGCAGGCCGCGCTGGCCGGTCTGCCGCCACCGCGCGAGGCTCCGTCCAAGACCAATTTCATCGCCGCCGCGCGCCGCGCCGCGAAGGCCGCCACCGCCACGGTCGGCGAGAGACCGGCCGCCCGCGCCGTCTTCCTCAAGGACAAGCCGGTGACGGCCGCGCCGCCGGAGCAGACCACGTTCTCGGCCAAGCTGCGCTCGCTGCTGGTGGGAGTCAGCGTGGTGGTGATCGTGCTCGGCACGCTGCGAGTCGCCATCAACCTGTTCGACGGCGGCGCTCCCGGCACGACCTTCGCGCCGGTGGAATCCTCGTCCGTCATGCCGCCGGCGAAGAAACCGGCACCGGCCCTTCCAGAGGCGCCGCCGGCCGCGCCGGTCCAGGCTCCGCCGGAGCGGCAATCGATCCAGGCGCCCGCCATCCTCGAGCCGCCGCCGCTGCCCGCCGCCGGGCCCGAGACGACGGGCTCGATCGATGCGCCGCGCCTTGCCGCCGCGCCGCCGCCCACCCGCGACCCGCGCAAGCCATCGCAACCCGCCGCCACCGCGATCCCCGAGAAGCTGCCCGAGGCCATCGGCAGCGCGGCGCTGCGCGCCGCCGCGCAAAAGGGCGACGCCGGCGCGGCCTACGAGATCGGCTACCGCTACGCCGAGGGCAAACGCGTGCCGCTCAACTACGAAGAGGCCCTCAAATGGTACGGGCGCGCCGCCGACAAGGGCATCGTGCCGGCGCTGTTCCGTCTCGGCGGGCTCTATGAAAAGGGCCTCGGCGTCAAGAAGGACATCGACACCGCGCGACGCTATTACACCGAGGCCGCCGAGCGCGGCAGCGCCAAGGCGATGCACAATCTCGCCGTGCTCCATGCCGACGGCGGCATGAAGTCGCCCGACTACCGCACGGCGGCGCAGTGGTTCCGCAAGGCCGCCGAGCGCGGCATCGCCGACAGCCAGTACAATCTCGGCGTCCTCTATGCCCGCGGCATCGGGCTCGAGCAGAACCTCGCCGAAGCCTTCAAGTGGTTCAGCCTCGCGGCGGCGCAGGGCGATGCCGGGGCGGCGCGCAAGCGCGACGACATCGCCAATCGGCTCGACGCGGCGACCCTCAACGCGGCTCAGCTCGCGATCCAGACCTTCATTCCCGAACGCCAGCCCGACGAGGCCATCACCGTGGCCGCGCCGCCCGGCGGCTGGGACGCCGTCAAGCCAGCCAGCGCCAGGGCGGCCAGCACGAAGTCCGGCACCGGCGCCGCGGTGCGCTGACGGCCCGCGTGACGCCGGAAGCCCTTTCGGTGGAACCGCGTTTGCTGTTGTTATCGGGTTCCCACTTTTGCGGAATACGCCTAGGTTGCCCGCGTGCAGATTTATCTTCCCATCGCCGATCTTCCCGTGAACATCTTCCTGATCCTCGCCATGGGGGTCGCGGTGGGATTCATCTCCGGCATGTTCGGCATCGGCGGCGGCTTCCTGATGACGCCGCTGTTGATCTTCATCGGCATCTCGCCGGCGGTGGCGGTGGCTTCGGTGCCCAGCCATCTCGCCGCCTCGTCGTTCTCCGGCGCGCTCAACTACTGGCGGCGCGGCACGGTTGATCCGGCGCTGGCGCTGATCCTGTTGTGCGGCGGCATCGTCGGCACCGGGCTCGGCGTCTGGCTGTTCGTGGTTCTGCGCGCGCTGGGCCAGCTCGACCTCACGGTGGCGCTGTCCTATGTCGCGCTGCTCTCCATTGTCGGCGTTCTGATGCTGTGGGAAAGCATTCGCGCCATCCGGCGCAGCCGGCGCGGCGAGCCGCCGATCCCGCGCCGTCCCGGCAGCCACGGCTGGATCCTGGGCCTGCCGTTCAAGCTGCGCTTCAAGCGCTCCAAGATCTTCGTCTCGATCATCCCGGTGCTGCTGATTGGTCTGCTGATCGGTTTCGTCGGCGCGGTGATGGGCATCGGCGGCGGCTTCCTGCTGGTGCCGCTGCTCATCTACCTGCTGCGCGTTCCCACCAGCACGGTGATCGGCACCTCGATGGTGCTGACGCTGACCACCATGGCCAGCGCCACCATCATGCACGCCGCCACCAACCATCTCGTCGATGCGGTGCTGGCGCTGATCCTGATGATCGGCGGCGTCATCGGCGCGCAGTTCGGCACCCGCGCCGGACAGCGCATGAGCAGCGAGCGGCTGCGCTTCCTGCTCGGCCTGCTGATCCTCGCGGTCGGCATGCGTTTCGCGGTCGATCTGGTGGTGCGGCCCGAGGATTTCTTCACCATCCGCGAACTGGGGCCGAGCCAATGACGGCGCGCGCCGCGATCGCCGCCGGCTGCCTCGGCGCGATGACGCTGCTGGCGTCGCCGGATGCGCGGGCCGAACAGCTGATCGCCTCGATGTCCAACCACCGCGTCACCATCACGCCGAACTACACCGGCGAGGAACTGGTGCTGTTCGGCTCGATCGAGCGCGACGCCCGCACGCCGGCAAACCGCAGCTACGATCTCGTGGTCACCGTGAGCGGCCCGTCCGCCACCGTGGTCACATGGCGCAAGGATCGCCTGCTCGGCGTCTGGATCAACCGCGAGTCGCGGGTGTTCGACAACGTGCCGAGCTATCTCGCCGTGTTCGCCAATCGCCCCCTCACCGTCATCGCCAACGCCGAGACGCTGCGCCGGCAGCGCATCGGCATCGCCAACGTACCGGCGCTGCAGGCGCAAGAAGCCGCCGACGATCCGTTCCGCGCCGCCTTCCTGCGCCTCAAGGGCGAGCGTGGCCTCTATCGCGAGTCCGCCAACTCGGTGACCTTCCTGACGCCGACGCTGTTCCGCACCAGCATCCCGCTGCCGGCCGACGTCCCGGTCGGCACCTACACCGTCGACATCAAGGCGTTCGCCGGCGGCGGCGTCGTCACCCGCGCCGAGACCGCGATCGAGATCGTCAAGATCGGGTTCGAGCAGTTCGTCGCCGAGGCGGCGCGCCAGCACGGCGCGGCCTACGGCCTCATCACCACGCTCTTCGCGCTGATGACCGGCTGGTTCGCCTCGGTGGTGTTCCGCAGGGATTAGGGTATCCGCGTCACGGCCGGACGGCGGTGACGACGAGGCCGGGCACCGCGATGCCGGCCTCGTTGCGGGTCGAGGCCGGCGACAACTCGACGGCGGCGAAGCCCGCCTCATCGAGCCATCGCCGCACGATCGCAGCCCCGTGCGCATAGCGCAGCTTGGCGCCGAGCACGACGCCATCGCCGCCATGGCTCTCGACCGTGAACGCCAGCACGCCGTCGTGAGCAAGCACGCGCGCGGCCTCGCGCCACAGCGCGGCGTGGTCGGGCAGATAGACCACCGCATCGGCGGCGATGACCAGATCGGCGGAAGCCTCCGCCCGATCGCGCAGCAGCGCCAGCATGTCGCCGACATGCAGTCCGGCGTAAAGGCCGCTCGCGCGCGCCTGCGCCACCATGCCCGGCGACAGGTCGACACCGGTCCAGCGATCGACCTCGCCGGCAAAGGCACGCGCCGCCAGCCCGGTGCCGCAGCCAAGATCGAGCGCGTGCGCAAACCGTGCCGCGCGCCCTTGCCTGGCGCGGGCCGCCAGCACCGCCGCGTGCAGGAGTTGCGGGCCGCGATAGGCCAGCCCCTCGACCAGCGCCTGGTCGAACCGCGGCGCGTACTGGTCGAACACGGCGCGCACATAGGCCGGCGGCATGGCGTCGAGCGCCTCGGCGTCGAGCCGCATGAGATGCAGGGCCGCGCCGAGGCGGTCGTCGGGATCGGCCTCGCGGGCGCGGCGAAACGCGGCGATGGCGCCCGCGGCGTCGCCGCGCTGTTCGCGCAACTCGCCGAGCGCGAACCATGCCGCGGCGAAATCCGGCGCTCGTTCCAGCGCCTGCTCCAGCACGTCGGCGGCGGCGGCGAGATCGCCGCGAGCGAGAAAGTCGCGGGCATAGGCGTAGCGCCGGTCGGCGACGAGATCGCCGGACGAGACGAATAGCGGCGCGGCATCGGACATCGAAAACGGCTCGTCGGACAGGAGGCAGAGGCGGCGTTGCTTGACAAAATGCCTCGCGGGCCCCACCTGCCGTGCTACTCTGGCGGCCCGCGAAAGGAAAGCTCTGAAATGCCGAACAACACGCTCACACGCTTCGCCGGCGGCTCGCCGCTGGCGGTGCTTGCCCGCCTGGTCCTGCTTTCCATCCTGGTCGGCGTCGTGCTCTCGGTGGTCGGACTCGATCCGTGGAACATCCTGCACAGCATCCGCCTGCTGCTGCGGCGCATCTGGGAGCTTGGCTTCGACGCCGTCGACTGGCTGTGGCGCTATTTCCTGCTCGGCGCGGTGATCGTGATCCCGATCTGGCTGCTGATGCGGCTGTTCAACGCGCCGCGCGGCCGCTGACCGGCCGGCGCCATCCGCCATCCTTTTTGTGAAAGCTCTTTGCCATGCTCCAGGCGCGCGCCGTTTTTCCGACATCCTCCGGCAGCCGCTACCTTCAGCAATTGTGCAAGCACTGGAGCCATAAGTTCACCGTCGAATTCACGCCCGAAACCGGCCGCATCGCGCTGGGGAACGATCGTGTCTGCCGCCTTGAAGCCACGCCGGAACATCTCGTCATGGTGGCGGAGGCGCCCGATGCCGAGGCCCTCGAACACCTTGAAGGCGTCATCGTCAGGCACGTGCAGCGCTTTGCCTTCCGCGAAAACCTCGACGCCGTAAGCTGGTCGGCCCCGCAACGAAACTGAGCTATCCGCCCGGCCAGTCCTCGGCGGTGAGCGCGGCGGCGTCCGCGCCGACGATCTCGCCGAGCGCGCCGCGGCCGGTCCGGCGCAGCACCGAGACGAGATCGGCCTTGATCTCATCGATCAGGCCGAGCCCCTTGTAGACCAGCGCGCTGTAGAGCTGGATCAGGCTGGCGCCGGCGCGGATCTTGGCCAGCGCCGCGCCGCCGGAATCGATGCCGCCGACGCCCACCAGCGGGAACGCGCCTTCGGTGCGCACGAATGTCTCCGCCACCATGCGCGTCGACAGGCGGAACAATGGCCGTCCCGACAGCCCCCCCGCCTCCTTCGCCTTGGCCTGTTCGCGCAGCGTCGAGGGGCGCGCCAGCGTGGTGTTGCCGACGATCATGCCGTCGATGCGGCGCGAACGGGCGATGCCGACGACATCGTCGAGTTCGCCAAGCGTCAGGTCCGGGGCGACCTTGAGCAGCACCGGGGTGGCGTTGGTTCCCTTCCGCATCCGCTCGCGGGCGTCGATCACCCGCGCCAGCAGATCATCGAGCGCCGCGGCCTGCTGCAGCTTGCGCAAGCCCGGCGTGTTGGGCGACGACACGTTGACGGTGAAATAGCTCGCCACCGGCGCGAAGGTTTCGATCAGCGCCACGTAGTCGGCGGTGAAATCCGGGGAATCCTTGTTGGCCCCGACATTGACGCCGACGATGCCGCCACGCGCGGCGCGCCCGCCGAGCCGGGCGAGCGCCGCCTCGGCACCCTCGTTGTTGAAGCCCATGCGGTTGATGATGGCCTCGTCGGCTTCGAGACGGAACAGCCGCGGCCGTGGATTGCCGCCTTGCGGCCGCGGCGTCACCGTGCCGGCCTCGACGAAGCCGAAGCCGAGGCGGAGCAGCGCGTCGGGCACCTCGGCGTTCTTGTCGAAGCCCGCCGCAAGGCCGACCGGATTGGGAAAGTTCAGCCCGAAGGCGCGCATCGCGAGGCGCGGATCGTCCGCCGCCGGCCTGCCCTGAGGCATCAGCCGCAGGCCGCGGATCGCCAGCCGGTGCGCGTCCTCCGGATCGAGCAGGCGCAAGAGCGGCAGCGAGATGACGTCGAAGGCCCGGATCATGGCGCAAGCTCCGGTATCCGGTGCGAGCCGTCGGCGAGAAGCGGCAGGTCGATGACCGCCACGACCGCGCCGAGATCGAGTTCGCCGTAAAGATGGGGAAACAACTCGCCGCCGCGCGAGGCTTCCCAGCGCAGCGCGTTGCCCAAGCTGCCGCCGTCCACCGCCACCAGGAACAGCGCCGCCTGCCCGGCGAAATGCCGCCGGGCGGTCTCGGCCACCTGGGCCGCGGTGGAGAAATGGATGTAGCCGTCGCGCCGGTCGTCGCCGCTGCCCCGGAACATTCCGAGCCGCTCGGCCTCGCGCCACAGCGGAGCGGGACAAATCTTGTAAATGATGGGCACGCCTGACCGCTGCTTTTGAGTTGGTTTTCGGGTCGCTCGGAGGGAATCCGGGCCCAACGGTATCGGGGCCTCCGCCGCGGTTCAAGGTGAGTGAAATCGGCAATTGTCGGGAGGCCACCGGACAGGTTATAATTCCTAACTGACGGATAAAATTCACGCCCCGCCCCTGCGCGACCTGGCGCGCGCGCCCCGGGGAACCGGACAGGCTGCCCATGCTGACCCATAGCCAAATCTGGATGGCTCTGGACCGCCTCGCGGGCCGCGCCGGCCTGTCGCCGTCGGGTCTGGCGCGCAAGGCCGGCCTCGATCCGACCACGTTCAACAAGTCCAAGCGGATCACCCCGGACGGCCGCGAGCGCTGGCCCTCGACCGAATCGGTCGCCAAGGCGCTGGCCGCCACCGGCGCCAGCATCGACGCGCTGGTGGAGCTAATCCATGAATCGGGCCGCAACGCCGTGCAGGCGGTGCCGCTGCTGGGTTTCGCCGAGGCCGGCACCGGCGGCTATTTCGACGACGGCGGGTTTCCGGTCGGCAAGGGCTGGGACGAGGTGGCGTTTCCCGCCGTGACCGACGAGCACGCCTATGCGCTGGAGATTTCCGGCGACTCCATGAAGCCGGCCTACCGCGACGGCGACGTCATCATCGTCTCGCCCGGCACGCCGATCCGTCGCGGCGACCGCGTGGTGTGCAAGACCCGCGATGGCGAGGTGATGGTCAAGGAACTCAAGCGCCGCACCGCCAAGGTGATCGAGCTGCAGTCGCTCAACCCGGCGCACGCCGACCGCACGCTGGCGGTCGACGAGGTCGACTGGATCGCCCGCATCGTGTGGGCGAGCCAGTGATGAACACGCCGGGCAATCAAAACGATTGGTCCAAGTGGCACTGGGCAGAAGGTAATAAGTATGCGCTTGAGGCTCTCAAGACAATGCTTGTTCTCAATAGCGGTGCCGCAATTGCTTTGCTAACGATACTAGGCAGCAAGACGCGCACCAAGCTGGACTATTCCGAGACAATTTCCTTTTCACGATCAGCCCTTGTCTCATTTGCATTCGGCGCATTTATGATTGTTCTCGCATTTACATCTGCGTATTTCACTCAACTCTACTATGGGAATGGAAACCAAGCGTTTGCATGGCGCTGCCACTACGCAACTTATGCCTTTCTGATCGCATCCATACTTGGCTTTATTTTTGGTCTTTGTTTCTTCTGGCAAGCAATCACCGCATATTTGTTGTAACGCCTCACGTCGAGCGCGCCAGCGCGCCGTCGATCATCGCCATGGTGTTGGCAAGGCCGTAGACGGCGACGAACGAGCCGAAGCGCGGACCTTTTTCCTGCCCCAGCAGCACCTGGTAGAGCATGTTGAACCATTCCAGCGACACGCCCGGCCTGCCGTCCCTGGCCTTCTTGGTGTCGAGGAACGGCTCGCGACGGCCGATCTCGTAGACCACGTTCTGGATGTCCTCGGCGCTGGCGTCGGCCGGCAGCTGCGACAGCGCCTCGCGCAGGTCCTGCAGCGCCACGCGCTCGGCCTCGTCCGGCTCGCGGAACTTCTTTTCCGGCAGCACGAAGTCGCGGAAATAGTTGAGCGCGTAGCCGACCAGCGCGTCGAGCTTGGGATGGCTCCGCGGCGTCACGCCGGGGCGGTAGCGGCCGATGAAGCCCCACAGCGTTTCGGCGTTCTCCGCGTTCGACGACGACACCAGCGTCAGCAGCATCTGGAACGTCACCGGCATGTCGGCTTCGGGCGGCGCGCCGCAATGGACGTGCCAGACCGGATTGGTCAGGCGCTGCTTCATGTCCTGGCGCGCATAGCCTTCGAGGAACTGCTGGTAGTCGTCGACGTTGCGCGGGATGACGTCGAAATAAAGCCGCTTGGCCGCCTTGGGGTCGCGGTACATGAACAGCGACAGCGATTCCGGCGAGGCGTAGCGCAGCCATTCCTCGATGGTCAGGCCGTTGCCCTTCGACTTGGAGATCTTCTGGCCCTTCTCGTCGAGGAACAGTTCGTAGTTGAAGCCCTCGGGCGCGGTGCCGCCGAGCGCGCGGCAGATGCTGCCGGAGAGCTTGACCGAATCGATCAGGTCCTTGCCCGCCATCTCGTAATCGACATCGAGCGCATACCAGCGCATCGCCCAGTCCGGCTTCCATTGCAGCTTGCACTTGCCCCCGGTGACCGGCACCGTGACGCGCTCGGCGGTTTCCGGATCGTCGTAGGAGATGGTGCCGGCGCGAGCGTCGCGCGCCACGATCGGCACCTGCAGCACCATGCCGGTGCGCGGGCAGATCGGCAGGAACGGCGAATAGCTCTGCGCGCGCTCGGTGCGCAGGCTTGGCAGCATGATCGCCATCACGTCGTCGAAGCGCTCCAGCACGCGCATCAGCGCGGCGTCGAAGCGGCCCGAGGTGTAATAGGCGGTGGAGGAGGCGAATTCGTAATCGAACCCGAACGCATCGAGGAATGAGCGCAGCCGCGCGTTGTTGTGCTCGCCGAACGACGGATGGGTGCCGAACGGGTCGGGCACCTTGGTCAGCGGCTTGTTGAGGTGCGGCGCGATCAGCTCCTTGTTGGGGATGTTGTCGGGGATCTTGCGCAGGCCGTCCATGTCGTCGGAGAACGCAATGAGCCGGGTGCGCACCTTGTCGTCGGTCAGCACGCGGAAGGCGTGGCGCACCATGGTGGTGCGCGCCACCTCGCCGAAGGTGCCGATATGAGGCAGGCCGGAGGGCCCGTAGCCGGTCTCGAACAGCACCTCGTCCTTCGGCTTCTTCTTGAGCCGCGCGACGATCTTGCGCGCTTCCTCGAACGGCCAGGCGGTGGATTGTTCGGCGAGCGCGCGCAACTCGGCGGTGGCGGGAAGTTCAGCAGCAGACATCATGCATCTCCGCGCGGGCGACTGGGCGCCCGCGTCATTTCAGAACGGACTGATGGGAAAGTAGCGCAGCCACAGGTCGGTGTAGCGGCCCTTCTCCCAGACGCGGAACAGCGCCCAGTTGAGCGATTGGCGCAACAGGTCGTTGCCTTTCTTGACCGCGATGCCGACGCCTTCGCCGAAATAATGGCTTTCGAGGAACGGCCCGCCGGAAAAGGCGCAGCAGCCGGCCGAGTCGGTGCCGTTGAGCCAGAACGCCAGCGACACCGCGTCGCCAAAGATGAAATCGACCTCGCCACGGCGCAGCGCCAGCCTCAGCGCCTCGTCGTTGGCATAGGCCCTGATCTCGGCATCGGTGAACAGCGCCTTGAGATAGGCCTCGTGCGCGGTGCCGCCGACCACGCCGACGCGCTTGGCTTCGAGATATTCCGGCCGCACCTCCGGCATGGCGCCGTCGTGGCGCGAGGCAAAGCGCGCCGGCGTGCGGTAATAGGGATCGGTGAAGTCGACCCGGGCGCGCAGCTCCGGCGTCACCGCCACCGAGGCGATGATGGCATCGCCGCGATTGGCCTGCAGCGAGTCGGCCAGCGTCTCGAAGCGCCGCATCTGGATGGTGCAGGTCGCCTTGATCTCCTCGCACAGGGCGCGCGCGAGATCGACGTTGAAGCCGGCCGGATTGCCGTCGGCGCCGGTGAAATTGAATGGCGGATAATCGGTTTCGGTCAGGAAGCGGATCACGGTCAGGCGCGACAGGTCGGGCCGGTCGGGACGGCGGCGCGGATCCCAGAACCCGGGAACCGTCTGGGACGCGCCGGCGGACGCCGTTACGCCGTCCGCGGCCTGCGCCCGGAGCGGGCCGGCGTCGAAAGCGGCCACGGCCATGAGCAGCGCCGAGCCGCGCAAGACGCGCAAAATAAAACGCCAATTGATCCGGGGAGTGTTGTGTGGTTGCATTTTCCGGTTCCGCGACGGAGGTCTTATAGACGATCCAGCGCCGGAGGCGAGGGTCATCGTCCTGACGACGGCCCCCGCACCCACCGGCAGGGACCGTCCGAACAGCGGGCCTCGTGAGCGTTTGCGGGTTTTCATGCGTCTGGGGCGTGAGGCGGACACGGCGGCGGAAGGGGTCTGGCGGGACCGGCCCGCGCGCGCCCTGTCCGGGATCCTGCTGCCGCCCGAACTCGAATGCCTGCGGCCGGTGTTTGCCGGCCGCATGCTAGCGCTGGCGCGCGAGCGGGCCGAGGATACCGGCGTCGGCGCCGACCGCGTGCTGATCGGCGCCGGCCTGATCGACGAGGAAGCCTATCTGCGGCGGCTGGCCCACCGGCTCGGCCTCGCGTTCGAAACCTTCGCCGGAGCCGACGCGGCGACCTGCCCGCTGCCTCCCGAGCGACTGACCGACGCCGCCGCCAGCGGCCTCCTGCCGCTGCGCTATGGCCCGGAACTGGTCTGGGTGGTGGCGCCGCGCGGCCTCGCCGCCCGGCGGCTCGCCGATCTGATGGCCGCCGCGCCGGAGCTCGCCGGCCGCCTTCGCCTGACCACCACGCTCCGGATCGACGGGTTCATCCAGACTCTCGGCCGTTCCGCGCTGGCGCGCCGGGCCGCCGACGGGCTGCGCGAGCGCCGCCCCGACCTCTCGGCCGCACCCGGCCCGCGTCCGCACCGGCGATTTGCCTCGGCGCTGGCCGCGATGCCGCTGATCGGCGCCACGGTGCTGTTTCCCGTCGCGCTGTTCGAGACGGTGGCCGCCGTGCTGGCGCTGTGGTTCCTCGCCTTCCTCGGCCTGCGCCTGACCGCGAGCCTGGCGGCGCGGCCCTCGCCGGCCCGCATGCCGCGCTTGTCCGACGACCGGTTGCCGGTCTACACGGTGATTGCCGCGCTCTATCACGAGGCCAATTCGGTCTCCGGTCTGGTCGAGGCCATCCGCCGGCTCGACTATCCCGGTATTATGGCGCAAACGCCACAAGCGGTTGCCTAGGCCATCCCCTATCTTTGCCCCATGGCAGAGATCAGGACAGTGACCACGCTCAGGACCAAGCGCGATGAAATCATTGCGTCGATTCGGCTGTATGAGCGGCAGCTAGAACAGGCCCGCGCCGATCTGGCCCATATCAACGCCGCCATCCGGATATTCGAGGCATCCGGCGATGCCAAGGATATGCCGCGTTATGTGGACGTGCATCGCCTATTTAAGCGCGGCGAACCCATGGAGCTTTGCAAGGCGGCCCTTGCCGGCGGCCCCAAAACCACCCGCGAATTGGCCCTGTATGTCATGCAGGCCAAGGGCCTTGATACCGACGACAAGGTGCTGGCGAAGGGCATCGGTTCCCGTCTGATCCATGCCCTGCGGATGCAGGCCAGTCGCGGCAAGATCGTGCAGGATGGCAAATCGCGGGGCGTCAGCGTTTGGCGATCCCAAATAAATAACCTATGACACTGAGATTCCTTGACTTTCTTTAAGAAGATCCTAAAATGAATAGGGGATTAATTATATGGCTGTCCCAGCATTTGCAGCGGCACGTAGGGTTTGTGAGCGCGGAGAGTGGCGCGTTACAAACCTCTCTTTGCAGAAAATCTTATATCTAGCCCAAATGGTGCACATGGGGACGAATAATGGGTCGCCCCTCATCGATGGGCATTTTGAAGCATGGGATTACGGCCCGGTTGAGCCAAATGTGTATCACAAAGTCAAATTCTTTGGGGACCAACCCATCAATGACATCTTTTTTTCATCGCTCTCTATCACCGGTACGCCAGAAGCATCAACAATAGATAGAGCCTGTGATTATTTGCTAACCAAATCTCCCGGAGAATTGGTTGCGATGACGCACTGGAATCAAGGCGCATGGGCCAAGAATTATAAGCCTGGAGTGATGGGAATTGTCATCCCAGACAGAGACATCATTGCAGAATATTTTGCCAGAACCTCCGCCTAATGGTGATTTTGCTAGGCTTGAAAAATCGAATCCTATCGAGCCGATAGATGTAACCGCTGCTGCACTAGCTAGCCAACTTCAGCGCGAACAGGATCACCGCAAAACCGAAAGGTTCTTTTGGGTTTTTGCATGCTCAATGATGGGCTATGCCATCCTGGTAAAAATGATGGACAGCAATGCTGCAACAGCAGTGCTTTCCATTCTTTTGGTAGTGTTTTTATTGGGCGCTGCCGCATGGTTGGGCGTCGACCATGTTGTCATCCTTCTTGAGCGCATTTTCTCGAAATGGGTTTCGGAAAAGAAATAACTAACGCACCTTTGTGCGCCGTTGCCAGTAACCCGAGAAATCGACGGACGGGCCTTTCTTCAACGCAAGGAAAGCCAAGCGATGGGTCTGATCGCTGTTAGACACGCGGCGGTTATCCTCACGCCATGACGCCTCTTGGGCATACCGGAGCAAGTAGGTTCCGGCGATGTGGTGATGGTGGCCGATTTCGGCCCGGCGCATGCGGCTAAAGAATTCCTCGGCCCAATTCGTGCAAGCGCCATCCGACGAATAGGCTTCCTCATGGTTGATCCGGCGAACCTCAAACCGCTTGTCGAGGCCATTCCATGACCCGGCTTCATCGGCGTTGATTGTGGTGCCCTTGGCGATCCGCGCCCGGATGAAGTCCTGTGCATGGCTTTCGGAGCGGAATACGGCGGGGACCGAATTGCCGTTCCGCTCGCGCAGGATCACCACCACGCGGCGTTTGCCATTCTGATTGCGGAACAGGCGACGGTCGCGCCGGTTTTCACGGAAATTGGCAGGCTTCACATAGCCGCCGAAATAGCCGCCATCGACTTCCGCCACCTTGCCTTCGCCGCCAATGGTGCGGCCTTTCAATTCCTCGGCCATGGCTTCGCGCAGCTTGTGCAGGAGCACGAATGCGGCCTTGTAGGACAGCCCCAGATCGCGGCTGAGGGCCAATGCGGACTTGCCCTTCACCTCGTTGCAGAAGATCGCAATGGCCGCCAGATAGCCCCGCAGCAGCATCTTGTGGGAGGCAAACAGCGTCCCCGACGTAATGCTGAAATCCTTGCGACAGGCCCGGCAGCGGAAACGCGGGGCACCATTGGGACGGCGGCAGTCATAGGCATCCAGACCGCCACAGTGCGGACAGACCGGCTTGCCGTCCGTCTCCGCCCATCGGATTTTGGCAAACGTCGCCTCCGCCTCGGCATCCGACAGCCGGAACACCTGAGCGAGGCTCAGGGTCTTTGCTGCTCTGCTGAGAAGGAAGTGTTGGGCCACTTGGATAACCTATCGAACTTGATAGGCTATCATAAGTGATAGGTTGCATCCTTGTCAACAGTAATCTATCATATCTGATAGCTGCCAAATATGACAGGAGTTGAAATGGTTAAAGCCAAGTCCGAGGCCGAGTGGGCCGAACGGGCCAGCCTTTTCCTTAAGGCCAAGCTCAAGGAATCCGAGGTCACCTATGTTGAACTGGCGAAACGGCTCAAGAAGCACGGGTTTGCCGAAACCGAAGCCTCGATCACCAATAAGCTGAAACGCGGGACGTTTTCCGCAACATTCTTCCTTGCGTGTATTGCAGCGCTGGAACTGGAAGGGATAGCATTGGAGGATATCTAATAGCGGGGGCTGCATTGCGTTGGGAATTGCCGCGAGAATTGCTTTTGGCTTTGATATTCGCTCTAGCAATCACTGTCGCCGCTCTGTGGCCTTCAAAATATCCATATGGCCAAGCTCCACAGGTCAATTCTCAGCATCAATCCAAAGATGGCGTAGGTAGCCAAAGCACTCCCCATGAAGTCCCACCCTCGCCAGTACAGACTACCGGCGAACAGCAAGCAGAGCATGGCGGAAAGGAGACTTCTGATGTCTCGTTCCTTGGGATCAAGCCTGGTGAGTGGCTGCTTAGCTTGGTCACTTGGATGCTCTGGATTGCTACTGCTCGCCTTGTGAGGGGCGCCGATAAAACTGCTGAACAACAGTTGCGCGCTTATGTTTCCATCGAAAGCGGAGGTGCCTTTCGCCAAGACAAGGGGATGCGTTTCGAATTTAGGCCAAACGTTATCAACAACGGTTGTACACCGGCGAGAGATGTCAGAATTGTTTCTAACATAGAAATTGTTCCATCCGTGATACCGGGCAATTTCAATTATGAATTGCCAATTCAAGCTGGCGGAAGCGTTAGCACCATCGGCCCTAGACAATCTCGTTTTCATTCCGTCGTTCTCGTGCGTAAACTCACAAAGTCCGAATTGCGGCAAGTGGTGAGCGGGAAGCACGTCTTCCACATTTACGGGACCGTCAAATATCTTGATATTTTCGACAAGCAACGAGTGACCAATTTTAGGGCGATGTTTCACTTGACGTACCAATTTCAGCCGTGAAGTTCGTCATAATCGGCATCCGCAGGCAGCCGGCGTTCAATGTCCTCTAGCTTCCAAAGAAGCATATCGAGCCGATCCGATAGCGAGCTGATGGCATAGATGAAGGCCATGACGGCGATCACGACGTAGAATGCCGCCGGAAAATTGCCTTCACGGTCGGCAAAAATGGCATATGCCACCAAGATGGCCGCTGACCATCCAAAGAAGATAAGCAGCGTTTTCAACCACCGGCGTTTGGGTTTTATCATTTTTCTGGCTTGGTCTTTTGTGGCGTCGAAACCGATCTAAACGCCCTATCCGCGCCTTCCTCGGTTTCGTCAGCCTCAGCCTTCCGAGCAGCCTCTAGGAACCGCTTGGATTGCTCGGGATCGTCTCTATTGCCCATGTCCACCCGAACCCGAGGCTTTATTTTCGACATCTTCGGCGCTCGCTTTGTCTATAGCCTCTTCAAGAGGCGTCTTAGCTGGCTGCTGAGGTAAGGGAGGCTGCGGCGGCTTACATATTTTGAGTTTGGCTCCGTCCTTACGATCTATCTTGCCAGATAGACCCAGCAAATCCTCCCGATCATAGGTGTGAAGCTCGTCGATGTTATTCAAAAGCGCAGTTGCGACATGAATTGCATCCTGGGGCTTTCCAATTTTTGGATAGGCTCGCAAAAGACGCCTAGCCAAAGTTTCGACGTCCAAGTCAACTTGCACACGCGTCACGAACCCCTGCAATATGAAGTCTTCAAAGGGCACATCATCTGCCGTCGTCAAACTCTTTTTTTCGCCATCGCAAGGGCGCTTGAAGACTTCCGCCAGCGTAAAATTAGAAGTCCAAATTTCGACGTTTCCTTTTTTTGCCTCTTCAATCAAATGACTCAGAGAATCGAATCGCCCCTCTTCCTGCTGGATTAAGGCAATCCATGCGCATGCATCCCAATAATATCTAGGCTTATCTGCCAATTAGGCCGTCCCTAAAACGATCAAGATATTCGCTGGTTGTAAGTCCTAGAGTAAAATCTGCATCGCGGATTTTGCTTGTTGGAACGATGCGAGATTCAATTCTGGAAATATCGTTTGCGATAACGGACTGGATGGAACCCGCAGCATTGTATCGAATGCATCCGCGAACTATCACCCGGCTTTTCTTCCAAAAATCTTCGATGGTTGCCTTGTCAGAAAACTTGAGCAGAAGATCGTTGCTAATCACGCACCAAATCTTGGTTTCCGTGCGACTGTCGATAACAGCGATTGCTGGTTGATTGTAGTATGTGGACAAGTCAGAGAAAACGCCCTCCAAAGAGCCAATCTCTTCTCGCACTTTCGGAAGATCAAAAAGCCCTAAAGATGGCTTTGCGTTTAGTGCGCTAACGGCTCTTTCCGCAAATCTTGGCGTTACAAGGACACTGCCAACATTATCGAAAACGATGTCCGTCGTTCCGACGCCATTTAAATTTCGTCGATATAGCCTCTTCGCGATATTTAGGCGCTTTGCATCCCAGGTATCAGGAATTGTTCCTTCCGCAATTTCCTTGAGACCATTTGCGACAAACTGCTTCTGAGCGCGAGCAACAACAGAAACGTCCACCGCTGGCTCCAAACTAACGGCCTCGCCCTCGGCGTAAAATGGGCTGTTGGTGCTAGCTTTTACTAGCTTCCATTCAACGCCCTGCTTTCCTTCTGGTCCATCGGAGAGCAGATCAAAAATATCCAGTACCTGCCGCATCGCGTCCTGAACTGTCAGGACGTCGGGATGCGCGCCAGATGCGCGGACGGTAACTGTTACCTTTTCGACCACGACGGTTACTCGTGCGCGTCCGAGACCGACGAGTCCCGGTAGGTCAAACGCTTTCCAAGCATACCACGAATAGTGATTTTTGTACGCTCCACGTCATCAATGCCGAGCCGCACGCGGGTGTTCTGGCGGAAATCGAACTCGGCCAAATAGCGGTTTAGATGCTTCTTACCGACGTGCTGATAGGTGCCAATTAGGCCGCGTTTCAGAACGGAAAAGAAGCCCTCAAGGGTGTTGGTATGAACGTCGTCGCGGACCCATTCGTACTTGGAATGGTCAACGGCGTCATGCTGCGCAACCGGCGGAAACTTATAGTGCTGCGCCTGATCCGTAACCAGACGGCTATCCTTATGGACGTGCGTGCGGACATGGCTCATGGCGCTACGGTGATCCATTATCACGGACCTAATGTCGCCGCCGCGCTCCACAAGGCTCATGACGATGTGCTTAGGCCGCTTCCTGCCTGGGCCACGCTTAGTCTTCCGGGAATTGGTAATGGCCGTTTCATCGGCCTCCACGACCTTCCCCGCGCCGCCTAGCTGCGCGTCCATAGTCGGGGTCATGGCCAGCCTGATCCGGTGCCCAAGGTGCCAAGCCGTTTTCATGCCGCAGCCAAGCGTCCGCTGTAACTGGCGAGTAGAGATGCCCTTCTTGCTGCTGCAAAGCAGATGGATAGCCTGAAGCCAGAGGCGCAGGGGAAGATGGCTGTCCTCGAAAATCGTGCCGATCCGCACCGTAAACGGCTTGCGGCAGGCATAGCATTTGCGTAGACCGGCGCGGGTCGTCTTACCCTGAAGTCGGCCAATCTTCGCGCCATCGACATTACCGCAATGCGGGCAGACCGGCCCCTGCGGCCACAGTTGCTCCTCGACGTAAGCAAAAGCCGCTTCCTCATTATGAAATCGGGCGTCAGAAAGAATAGATTTAGCCATAGCTTATCTCCAATGGCTAAACTATCTCATATCGTTTTGGGTACGTCAAGTGAAACATCGCCAATTTTAGTTTCATAATATTTATCGGCCGCCGCCTGAGCATTCCCGTTTGGCATTACACCGAGCGCAATAACGACGCCACTTAGTGCGGCCCAAGCCGCCGCCCGCGCGATCATAGAGCGTCCCTTGTGGCGTTTGCGCCATAATACCGGACTATCCGGTCGAGAAGCTCGACATCAAGCTCGCGGTCGAGCCCGACGATCTCGAGACGCGGGCCGCGATCGCCCGGCTCGGCCCGGTTCCCGGTCTCACCGTCATCGTCGCGCCCGCCTACGGGCCCCGCACCAAGCCGAAGGCGCTCAACGCGGCGCTCACCTTCGCGCGCGGCAGCTTCACCGTCATCTACGACGCCGAGGACCGGCCCGAGCCGGGCCAGTTGCGCGCCGCGCTCGACGCGTTCCGCGGCCATGGCGGCGAGGTCGCCTGCGCGCAGGCGAGCCTGTGCATCGACAACCTGTCCGACAGCTGGCTGGCGCGCATGTTCAGCGCCGAATATGCCGGGCAGTTCGACGTGTTCCTGCCGGGCTTTGCCGCGCTCGGCCTGCCGCTGCCGCTCGGCGGCTCCTCCAATCACTTCCGCACCGCGGTGTTGCGCGAGGTGATGGGATGGGATGCCTACAACGTCACCGAGGACGCCGATCTCGGCGTGCGGCTGGCGCGGTTCGGCTACCGCTCGGTGACGTTCGCCTCCACGACCTACGAGGAAGCCCCGGCCCTGCTCGGCGCCTGGCTCAAACAGCGCACCCGCTGGATGAAGGGCTGGATGCAGACTTGGGCCGTGCACATGCGCTCGCCGCGGCGGCTGTGGCGCGACCTCGGCGCGCGCGGGTTCCTCGCGCTCAACGCCGCCATCGGCGGCAACGTGCTGACCGCGCTGATCCATCCGTTCTTCGTGGCCGGCCTGATCATCGGCATCGCGACCCACGAACCCGGCCCCGGCCCCGGCGGCCTGCTGCTGCAGGGCGCTTTTTCATGGCTGCACGAGACGGCGATCGCCTCCGGCTATCTCGTCACCGCCATGATCTGCGGCGTCGGGCTGGCGCGGCGCGGGCAGACCCACAGCCTTTGGGTGCTGGCGCTCATTCCGGTGTACTGGCTGTTGCTGTCCGCCGCCGCCTGGCGCGCGCTGCACCAGATGATGACCGCACCCTATCGCTGGGAAAAGACCACGCACGGCCTGGCGCGCAGCTCGCATTTCATCGGCGGCGAGGCGCGCGGCGCCGTTACAGATGGCGGCGCAGCTCGGCGGCCGCCTCGTCGGGCCGTCGCTTGAGGCTGAACGGGGCGACGAAGTTGCCGTCGCGGCCGATCAGGTAGACCAGCGCGGTATGGTCCATGGTGTAGCCGCCGCTCTCCAGCGGCACCTTCTTGGCGTAGACGCGATAGGCGGTGAGCATCCTGGCGGTGGCCTCGGCGCTGCCCGAAAGCCCCTTGAGATGCGGATCGAAGCTGGCGAGGTAATCCTTCATCACCGCCGGCGTGTCGCGCTCGGGATCGACCGAGATGAAATAGGCGCCGACCTTGTCGGCCTCCGGTCCCAGCGCGCGCAACAACTCGGAGACCTCGAACAGCGTGGTCGGACAGACATCCGGGCAATGCGTGAAGCCGAAGAATAAGAGCGACGGACGGCCCTTGAGGTCGCGCTCGGTGACCGTCTCGCCGGTCTGGTCGACGAGCTGGAACGGCCCGCCGATCATCGCTTTTGCCGCGCCGCCGGAACGGTCGCCGCCCACCAGCCACACCACAAGGCCGAGGACGAGCGCCAGACTCGCGGCGAAAGCTGCAATGACAACGAGGGCTCGGGACCGCGCCATGGAACAATCCTGTCGTATGCTAGAGACACATTGCTGCTAGAAACACGCCGCTGCTAGAAACACGCCGCGATGCCGGCCGCGACCATCTCGAAGAACACCGTGGCGCCGAACTTCATCCACAGCACGCCGGCGGCGACACCGGCAAGCCCTGCCAGCGCCAGCGCCGTCAACGCCAGCCATGACAGCACCCGCGGCGCTGCCGCTTCCATGTCCGCGTGCTGTTGCGGCGTGTGCATGGTGTAACCGGAAAATCCATTACCGGACATCGCGCGGCCGGCACGCACGAGGGCATGTCTTCCACGCGCTTTTCCACATAGTCGGAGTGGGCATGCAATACAAGACGATTGGGCCGAATTCAGCGCGTCGTGCTGGCGTTGATATAGCACGGCCGGTACATGCCGGCGAGTTCGCGGCCGCGCAGGAACACCATGCGCGATTTCAATCCGCCGCGGCGCGTCAGCCAGCGCTGGATCACCGGCGGATAAAGGCGGTAGAGCAGCCGCGTGGCTTCGGAGTTGGTGATGGGATGGCCTTGCGGGCCCATGTCCCAGGCGGCATGGAACCCCAGGCTGGCGCGCGGCGTGACGCAGATACGGCTCGATGGCACGGCGCCGAGCACGATAGTGCAGGCGGAAGCGCACATGCCATCGATCACGACCGTCTCGCCCGACGAGCGCAGGCCTTCGTATTTGTCGATGTAGGTCCCGATGCGGCCGCCGCGATCGTCGGCGATGCGCATCGCCGCATGGCCCGCGTTTGTTGCCGCCATCAGCAGCATCATGCCGAACAACAGAATGGCCGCAACCGCGGCCGGACGGCCGGCACTCTTTCGCCGACGCATCGCCCCATTACGCGAAGCAACAAACCCCATGGCCCCGACGCCCATTTCCCAAGCTGCCACTGATCGCAGCGTGTTGCGGAGCCGGGTGTTTGTCCAGCATTTTTGTCGGTCCGGCGCGGAATAGGCCGGCCGTGTTGCCGCGCCGCCGCGGTCAGGCGTGACTTTTTATTTTTTCTGTTGATTTTTTCGCGCGGCAGGCGGCTTCTTCTTTTGAACACAAGCTTTGCGGAAAATCGGGGATCCCCGCGCGCGGTTCGAGCCCCGTGCCGAGCACAATCCCCCAAGCTCGCAATCATACACACCAGAACCGGTAATCCGATGGCACGCATGACGCCCGATGACTGGCAGATGATCCAGCGATCGGCGCTGTTCAGCCGCCTCGACGAGGCTATCGTGCGCGAATTCCTTGGGCGCGATCCGATCCACGACTGCGCCAAGGGCGAGGTCATCTGCCGGCAGGGCGAGGCGGCCGACCACTATCACATCGTGCTGAGCGGCCTGGTCAAGCTGTTCCGGCGACCGGCCTCCGGCGCGTCGGCCATCATCGCGATACACGGCCCGTCGCAGGCGTTCATGGAAGCCGAGGCGCTGAGCGGCGGCGTCTACACCGCGACGGCGGAAGCGGTCTCCCAGGCGCGCCTGCTGCGCATTTCCGCGCACGAACTGCGCCAGCGCATCGAGGGCGACCCCGATCTTGCGCTCTCGATGCTGGGCTCGGCCTCCATCAATCTCAAGATGCTGCTGGAATATGTCGAGAAGCTCAAGACACTGACCGGGCCGGCGCGACTTGCCGATTTCATTCTCTCGCTGACTGGACCACGCAGCGGCGCGGCGGAACTGACGCTGCCTTACGAGAAGCAACTCATCGCCGGCCAGCTCGGCATGACGCCGGAAAGCTTCTCGCGCGCGCTGGCGCAACTGCGCCGGCATGGCGTCTCCGTCGATCGCGACCGCATCGAGGTCAAGGACATCGGCCGGCTGCAGGATTACCTCGCCTCGGCGCACTGACGGCCGGCGCCGCCTGCCTTACAGGCCGGCAAAGGCGCGCAGGCGTTCCATCGAATCGATCGACACCAGCTCGCGCTGCACCTTGACGCCCTCCTTGCCGAGCGCGGCGAGCGCGCGCGAGAAGCTTTCCGGCGTCATACCGAGGCGCGCGGCGATCAGCGACTTCTCGTAAGGCAGCGTCAGTTCGATGGCTTGCTGTCCGGGCGGCGCGAGATGGATGAAGAATTCCGCGACACGGCGCGGCCCGTTGAGCAGTTTCAGCTTCTCGATCTGCTCGGTCAGTTCGGCGCCGTGCAGAGCGATCGACGACAGCATCGCCGTCGCCAGTTCGGGATCGGCTTCGAGCGCGGCGATGAAGCTCGACAGCTCCATGCGCAGCAGGCGCGACGGACTGGCCGCCTCCGCCACCACCGGGTAATGCCCGCCGAGGAACATCACCGGCTCGGCGAAACTTTCGCCGCGCGTCAGCACCGTCACCACCGCCTCGCCGCCATTGAGCGTGAGCCGATAAAGCTTCACCCAGCCGTCAAGCAGCACGAAGAAAGCGTCCGCCTTGTCACCCTGGTTGAAGATGACCTGGCCGCGCTCGCAGTGGATCACGCGGCCGCGGCTGCCAAGCCGCATCACGGCCGGCTCGCGCAGATGCCGGAACAGCGGGCAGATCCTGATCGCCTCCCAGTCTTCCTCGGTCAGCTTGGCATGGGACGTTTCGGTGGCGCGCAAGACACTATTCCGTTTCAACAATGCGGATTCATGTGCCCCAGTTCGCGACCGGGCACAACCGCACCCCGGGCCCGGTCAGTGATCCGCCTTCAATTGATGTTCGTCAAGGCGTAGTTGTGCCGCACAGCGCCTTATAATTGGACGTAGCTGCATGCAGCCTCGCAAGAGGGGACACAAAGGACGATGAACAATCCCAATCTCGTGCTGGGTCTTCCGCAGATCGACGAAGAGCACCAGCAGATCGCCGCCATGTTCGCGGCGCTTTCGACCACCGACATCGACGTCCTGACCGGCCAGGTCGCGGCCCTGGAGACGGCGATCGCGGCGCATTTCGCCGGCGAGCATACGTTGATGGCAAGCAGGGACTTCCCCGGCCTGCACTGTCACAAGGCCCAGCACGCCGGCCTGGAATACGAGTTGCACCGCGCCCACGGCATGCTGAAGAAGCGCCAACTGGACAAGGTGATCCGGCATCTCACGGTCATCATGCCGCAGCTGATGATCGCGCACATCACCACCATGGACCGCATGACGGTGGCGTTCCTCAACGGGGAACTGGGCACGGCGGATTTCGCCCAGTTGCGGCTGCCGGAGGAAAATGCTCCGGCCGGGGCTCGCGTAGAATAAGTTTGACCTTGATCAACCCGGATACCGCGAAATAGTGCTTAAACCCTCGCGGTGCGGATTTCTTATTGCACTGCACCCAGCAAAATGAGCCATCATGTGCAGGCAGGCTATTTCCGGTCAGTTCGATCCCAACGAATGTCCGTTGCTGCAAGGCCTGTCGCCGGATGAACAGTATCGGCGCATGCGCACCGATCCGCTCATCCGCGCCTGTATCGCAACACATTGCATCACGCTGACCGCGCCCGTTTCTTTCGCAACTGCGAAGAAACCACGCAAGCGGCGCGGGGCGGCTGGCCCGCCACTTTCCTGCCTCAATCCCGCACCCGCCACTTGACGATCTTCAAGGCGTAGCGCGAGCCGCTATCCGATGATGCCCGTTCCTTGGCACATCGGAACACTTGAATGGTCAGCAAGGCGGATTTCCACGCCACGACTTCTGCCCTTCGCTCTTCAGCGTTGTTCTCCGGATTGCCGCCGGCTGTCGCCGATCAGGTTCTTGAGGCAACGCGTGTCGAGACCTACCCGGCGGGACGCGTGCTGTTCCGGCAGGACGACAAGGCCGACTGCTTCTTTCAGGTGCTCAACGGCTGGATCAAGCTCGAGCGCGCCAAGCCCAACGGCAAATCGACGATCCTTGGCGTGTTCACGCGCGGACAGTCCTTCGCCGAGGCCGTCGCCATCGTCGACGGCGACTTTCCCGCGACCGCCATCGCCGCCACCGACGTCACGGTGATCCGCGTGCCGTCGCAGCCGCTGCGCGAGGCCATCCTGGCCCAGCCGGAGCTCGGCTTCCGCATCATCGGCTCGACCGCGCAGCACCTGCACAATATGATTCTGCAGATCGAGCAGCTCAAGTCGCAGAACGGCGACGAGCGCGTCGCCGAGTTCCTGCTTTCGCTCGCCGACTGCAGCGAGGGCGCGGCGTCGATCGCGCTGCCGTTCGACAAGCAGCTCATCGCCGGCCGCCTCGGCATCAAGCCGGAAACGCTGTCGCGCGCCTTCGCCCGCCTGCGCGACATCGGCGTGGAGGTCAGCGGCGCCCATGTCGTGATCCGCGACGTCAAGCTGTTGCAGCACCGGCTCGCCGAGGGCGAAATCCGCGCCACCTGAGGCTAGCCGCAATTCCCAAAGGCCCCGCCTAGTGGCTGGTGCCTTCGGAAAACGTGATCTTGTTGTAGACGTTGTACTTGCCAACCGGCTTCGACATCGGCAGCCGCTTCACCTCGGCGAAGGTGGCGGCGTCGTAAACGATCAGCGCGCCATCGTTCTCCCACACGCTGACCAGCGCATGACGGCCCGAGCGGTCGAACTCGACATGGGCGGTGGTCTTGCCGGGCGCGGGCTTGAGCGTGCGCACGATGGCAAGCGTGTTCTTGTCGAGGATCTGGATCAGATCCTTGTTCTCCTTCGACATGAACGAGTCGGTCCACACATAGGGCGTGTTCTCGTGGCTGCGCATGAAGAAGCCGGGACCCTCGGTCGGCACGGTGGCGATGGCGGTCCATGTGGCGGTGTCGATGATGCTGATCTTGCCGTCGCGCAAATGGGGCGTCGCGATCACGCGCTGCCCGCTGCGCACCCAGGAGATTCCCGAACCGAGATGGGGCATGCCGGGCAGCGGGATGGTGGCGATCTCGCGGCCCTCGCTCAGGGCGACGACCACGGCCTGGGTGCCGTCGCGGTTGGCGCCGATCAGGTGCCGGTAGCCGGGATCGAAGAAGAAATCGTCGAGCGGCGCGGTGATGGCGATGCGCCGCAGCGGCAGCGGCTCGGTCGCCGGCCCTTGCGTGGCGATTTCCCAGATCTCGGGCACGTCCTTCAGCGCGGCGATGAAGCTGCCGCGATCGGGCGCCTGATACACCGCCGAAACACGCGAGGACTGGCCGGCGCGATCGGCGACGTCGAAGATCTTGAGCACCGACAGGTCGGCGGCGGACAGGATCACCAGCGAATTGGGCAGATAGTTCGCCACCGCGATGAAGCGGGCGTCACGCGACAGCGCGATGTTGCGGGTGTTGATGCCGGCGCGCGCTTCCGCCACCACCTGAAGCGTCCACAGGTCGTATTTGGTGACCCAGCCGTCGCGAGAGCCGAAGAACACGTAGCGTCCGTCGGGGGTGAATTTCGGGCCGCCATGGAGCGCGAAGCGGCTGGCGAAGCGGGTGATCGGCTCGAACTTGTCGCCATCGAGGATGGTGACGTGATGATCGCCACCCTCCACCACCACGAACAGGTTGAGCGGATCGGCGGCAAACATTGGGCGATCGGCCGCCGGCGCCGGGGTCAGCACGCGGCTGGCGCCGATCTCGTCCCTGCCCCAGCGCGGGGTCGCCGCCGGCTTGCCATAGACGAACGATGCCAGCGCCTTGACGCCGGCATCATCGATCTCGGCGCCGAACGCCGGCATCTGGGTCGCGGCGCGGCCGTCGCGGATCACCATCTCCGCGCCCTTCTGGCCGAGCCGGCCGAGATTGTCGGGCAGCAACGCCGGCCCCACCGCGCCGAGCCGCTCGGCGCCGTGGCAGGAGGCGCACTTGTCCTGATAGAGCGCGGCGGCATCGGGCGCGGCGGTTTGCGCGCGCGCCGAAGCGCCCATCGCCGCCAGCACGACGATGGCGAGAAAACTACAACATGGCTTCATGCTTGGCTCCCCGGAACGGGCGCAGCAGGACGCGTTCGCCATGCGCGGCGCCGATCTCGTCGTCGGTCAGGTAGCAGGCCGGATCCTCGGCGAAGGCGTCGCCGGTGAGGCGCTGCGCCCGCACCCGCGTATTGCCGCCGCAGATGTCGAAATGGACGCAGGCGCCGCAGCGGCCCGAGATCATGCGCGGCCGCGCCTTGAGGCCCGCCATGATCGGATCACCGGTGTCGTGCCAGATGTCGCCGAAGGCGCGCTCGCGCACATTGCCGAGCGTGTGATGCCACCACATGGTGTCGGGATGCACGTTGCCGAGATTGTCGATGTTGGCGACGTTGACGCCGGACGAGTTGCCGCCCCATTGCGCGAGCTTGGCGCGCAGATGCTCGGCGCGGTCGGGGAAGCGCTCGCGCGCCCAGAAATACAGGAACACGCCGTCGGCGTCGTTGTTGCCGGTGACGAACTCACGGGCTTCGCCGCGCTCGCGCGATTCCCATGCCGCCTCGAACAGCATGGTCATGACGCGCCGCGTGATGTCCCAGTCGGCGTCGCTGCCGCGGTTCTTGTTTCCGCGCCCGGCATAGACGAGATGCGACAGGTAGAACTTGTCGATGCCCTCGTCGGCGACCAGCTTGATGAGGTCCGGCAACAGCGTCCAGTTCTGCGTCGTCATGGTGAAGCGCACGCCGGTCTTGACGCCGAGCGCGCGGCAGCGCCGCAAGCCCGCGATGGCGCGGTCGAACGCCCCTTGCTGGCCGCGGAAGGCGTCATGCACCTCGCCGATGCCGTCGATGCTGACGCCGACATAGTCGAAGTCGATGGCGGCGATGTCGCGCACGTGCGCTTCGTCCATCAGCGTGCCGTTGGAGGACAGCGCGGTGTAGAAGCCCATCGCCTTGGCGCGCCTGGCAATGTCGAAGATGTCCCCCCGCAGCAGCGGCTCGCCGCCCGACAGGATCAGCCCCGGCACCTTGGCCTCCTTGAGGTCGTCCATCACCCGGAACACCTCGTCGGTTGTCAGCTCGCCGGAAAAATCGACGTCGCCCGAGATCGAATAGCAGTGCATGCATTTGAGGTTGCAGCGGCGGATCAGGTTCCAGATCACGATCGGACCGGGCGGCTCGCGGCGCGGCCCGACCGGCGTCGGATGACGCAGCTCGTCGATGAAATGGGTGAGACGGAACATCGCGATCCTCGCTTACCCGGCCCCGATACGCAGGCCGGTCTTCTTCAGGATTTCGGTCGAGAACAGAATGTCCGAGGCGCGGCAGGAGGCGCCGAGCAAAGCCTTGATGCGCTCGGTCTTGTCGAACACCTCGGCGCGGTTGGCGCCGTGCACCATGGCGAACAAATTATACGGCCACAGCGGCGGCGCGCGCGGCCGCTCGTAGCAATGGGTGACGAATTCGAGCGCGCCGACCTGGCCACCGAGCCGCTCGATTTGCGCGTCGTCGACATCCCACACCGTCATGCCGTTGGCGGTCATGCCGCACAGGTAATGGTTGGGCACGGCGCCGATGCGTCGGATCTGGCCGCCCGCCAGCATGCGGCCCATGCGCGTGATGACCTCGGCCTCGTCGAAACCGAGGTCGGCGGCGATGGCGGCGTAAGGGTGCGGCGTGAGCGGCAATCCGCCCTGCGTCGCGGCGACGATGCGGCGGTCGATGGCGTCGAGGGCGGGGGTTACCGTGGTCATGCGCTGACCCGGAAGTCGATGAAGAATTCGCGCAGCTTGGGAAACAGGTGCACCTCAAGGCCGGTCGCCCGCGCGATGGCGGCGCGCGCGGCGGCGATGCCGTGCGGCGTCTCCACCGCCAGCACGAACCACATGTTGAGGGCGTGCTCGCGCCGGTAGTTGTGCGCGACCTCGGCAAACGCGTTGACGGCCGCCACAACCTCATCCCAGCGCGCCTCGGGCACCGCCATCGCGCACAGGCAGAACCGGCCGCCCATGCGGTCGACGTTGAACAGCGGCCCGAATCGCGTCAGCGCGCCGCTCTTCAGCAGCGCGCCGAGCCGCGCCAGCAGTTCGTCCTCGCTCAAACCCAGCCTTGCCGCGCATTCGGCGTAGGGCGCGTGCGACAGCGGCACGCCGCCCTGCAGCTCATTGATGATGCGACGGTCGATGGCATCGAGCATGACGCGCCTCACGCCGACAACCGCGCGCCGCGCTGGCGGAAGCAGCGCCGCGAGAACAGGATCTCATGGACAAGGCCGCACGCCGGGATCGCCGCGAGCGTCGCGATCTGCCGTTCGACCTCGGCACGGTCGCGGCCGTGGATCATGGTGAACAGGTTGTAGCGCCAGTGCGGCGGCCGGCGCGGCCGCTGGTAGCACAGCGTGACGAACGGCCTGGCGGCGAACGCGTGGCCGGTGGCTTCGACCTGCGCCGCCGGCACATCCCACACCACCATGGCGTTATGCTCGTAGCCGAACGAGCGGTGCTGCACGACCAGACCGAACCGCCTGACGATCCCGGCCTCGATCAGGCGTCCGAGCCGCGCGCGCACGTCCATCTCGGACCAGTCGAGATGTTCGGCGACCGCCGCATAGGGACGCTCGACCAGCGGCAGGCCGCCTTCGATGGCGCGCAACAGCGCGCTGTCGTCGGCATCGGCGGCACCGGGGGGTGCCAGCTTGCCGCCGCGCCCGCGCATCCCGTCATCCGAGAACAGCGGGAAGCCGAGGTCGATGTGGAACGCGCGCACCAGCGGCAGGTCGAGCACCGCAAGCCCGGTGCGCCGCTCGATACGCTTGAGCGATTCCCGCACCGCCTCGGTGGAAGCGCCGGTTGCCACGAACCACAGATTATAGGCGTGTTCGCGCTCGTAGTTGTGGTTGACGCCGGGCTCGTCGCCGATCAGCGCCGCGACGCGTTCGATATCGCCGGAAGGCGCCGCGACCGCGGCAAGCGTCGAGGCGCCGACGGTGTTGGGCCGCACCACCGCGCCGACGCGCGACAGCGCGCCATGCGCGAGCAGCCGCTCCAGCCGCGCCATCACCTCATCGCCGGCAAGCCCGAGCGCCGCGCCGATCTCCGCATAAGGCCGCTCGGCCAGCGGAAAATCGCGCTGCCAGCGGTCGATCAGGTGGCGGTCGAGGTCGTCGTTCACCATCGGCTCACGACCCCAGCCGGTGCGCGCGCGCGGTGAACAGGATGCCGGACGGTTTGCGCGCGGCGATCTCGCCGACCTTGGCGCGCGTGCGTACGTCCATGATGTCGACACGGTCGGCATCGCGCACGGAAATCCACACTTCGTGGCCGCGCGGCGTGAATTCGAGATGCAGCACGGCGGGACCGGGCTGGAAGGTGTGCACGATCTTCGCCTTCGGCACGTCGAGGATCTGGATGGTGTCGTTGGCGGGATGGGCGAAGTTGATCCACACCTCGCGGCCGTCGGGGCGCGCCACGCAGAACACCGGCTGGCCGTGCACGGCGATGCGCGCCTTCTCCTTCAGGGTGGAAAGATCGAGCAGCAGCACCTCGTTCTGGCCGGCGGCCGGCAGCACCAGATCGGAGCCGGACTGCCCCCAGCCCTCGAAGTGCGGCATCTTGTAGACCGGCAGCTTGTCGCGGCCGGCGTTGTAGCCCTGGAACACTCGGCGCAGCTTCGGCGCATCGTCCCACAGGTCGAGATAGGTGATGCCGTCCTCGCCGAACAGGCCGGCGAGATAGTGGCGGCCATCGCCGGTGACGTTGGCGTCATAGGGCAGCGCGCCGGCATCGGGAAACTTGGTGAGAACGGGCGTTGCGCCCCGCGAGAAATCGGCGATCCAGATTTCTCCGGCGTCGTAGAGCGTGTAGACGAAGCGGCGGCCGGTGACATCGACGAGGCCGACGGTCTTGGAAGCGCGCCCCTGGGCGCCGATGGCGGGGATCGCCGCGACCTCGACGAGCGTGTCGGCGTCGAACACCTTGACGCCGCCGGGATCGTAATTCGAGGCCGCCACCAGGCGGCCGTCGTCGGAGATCGCGCCGCCGATCGAATTGCCGGCCTGCACGATGCGCCGGTCGATGCGCATTTCGAGGAGATCGAGCCTGGTCAGCCCGCCGTCGCGGCCGAACACATAGGCGTAGCGCTCGTCGCGCGAGAACACCGCGGAGGCGTGCGACAGGTCGCCCAGTCCCTCGATGCGGCCGAGCACGGTGCGCCCGGTGGTCTCGACCACCAGCACCGAGCCGGTGGCGCGCTCGATGACGATGCCGAGATCGCCGGTGCCGCGCGGGCCCGAGCCAGCGCGCGAGACGCGCGCCGGAACGGCGAGGCCGCCGCCCGCCAGCATGGCGGCCTGAAGAAAATGCCGGCGTTTCACCGCAGCGTTCCTTTCTTGAGGTGGTCGGCGATCCAGCGCGCCTCGGCCTCGCTCAACAGCGGCTTCCAGGGTGGCATCGGCGTCCCCGGCACGCCTTCGAGGATAATGTGAGCGATCTGCTCGCTATCCCAGTGTTCAAGCTGCTCGGCGGTCAAAGGCTTGCCCAGCCCTCCCTTGAGCGTCATGCCATGGCAGGAGCCGCAATCCTGCAGCACCAGCGCCGTCAGCTTGGCCGCATCGACCGCGTTTTCGCCCGCCCAAGCCGAACCCGCCAGCGCCACGGCCGCCGCCGCGCTAAGCCACCACCGCGAACTGGTCCGCCAACGGGTCGGCAATGCCTGCATCCTCGATTGCACTCCACTCCGCGGCCAGCGCCGCGACCTTGCCGATGATGAAAAGCACGGGGCCTTCGAAATTCGCCGCCCTGGCTGCATCCGGCAGTTCTTCAAGCCGGGCGGAAAGCCGGCGTTCGCGGGCGGTGGTACCCTGACTTATAGCAAGGGTTGGCGTATCCGCCGACAATCCATGCGCGATCAGCCGTCCGACGATCTCGGAAATGTTGCCCAGCCCCATATAGACCGCCAGCGTGGTGTGCGGATCGGCCAGGCTGTTCCAGTCGAGATCGAGCGGCTCGTCGGCCTTGCAGTGGCCGGTGACGAAACGCACCCCGGTTGCCAGGCCCCGATGGGTGAGCGGCATGCGCGCCGCGGCGGCGCAGCCCTGCGCCGAGGTGATGCCCGGCACCACCTCGCACTCGATGCCCGCGCGCCGCAGTTCCGCGGCCTCCTCGCTGCCGCGCCCGAAAATGAACGGATCGCCGCCCTTGAGCCGCACCACGGTGCGTCCGGCGGCGGCCAGCCGCACCAGGAGCTGATTGATCTCGGGCTGCGGAACCGGATGGTGCCCGGCCTGCTTGCCGACATCGATGCGCGCCGCGCCGGCCGGAATGAGCGCGAGAATCTCCGCCGGCACCAGGCGGTCGTAGGCCACCACATCGGCCCGCGCGATGATGCGGCTCGCCTTCACTGTCAATAGCTCGGGATCGCCCGGCCCCGCGCCGACAAGATAGACCTTGCCAAAAGCCATGACCAAACATTCCTCCGCGGAGACTTCAAGCCATCGCGACCAATGCAGTGCAGTTAGAAACAAACGGGAGCGCAAGCTCCCGTTTGTCAGGTTTCAGTCGAGCACAATCAAAGTCCGAGAATCCACTCGACGACATCCTTGAGGTCGTCGTCGCTGATCTTGGCCACCGGATTTGGCGGCATGGGAACGGCGCCCCACACACCTTTTCCGCCTTTCCGGACTTTTTCGATCAGCAAGGCTTCGGCACCAGCCTGCCCTTTGTATTTCTTGGCGACATCCTGATAGGTCGGGCCAATCGCCTTCTTGTCGACCTTGTGGCAGGCAAGGCAGCCGGCCTTCTGGGCCTTTTGCTCTTGTCCGTCGGCCCGCACCGGCGCCGTCGCCAGAAAACTGGCGGCGACGGCACCCGCGATGAGATAATGGATTCTCATTCTATCTCCCTTAGTAAACATCGTGTTGCGTATTGGTGACGTTGAACTTGCCGGTCGGCGTGATCAGCTTCGGATCCTTGATCACGGTCTTCAGCTTCAAGGTCTTGTCATCCACGACGACGATCGCGGATTCCTTGTTTTTCGCCGACCACACCGAGAACCACACCTCGTCGCCGCCCACGTTGTATTCGGGCTGCACGACGCGCTTGGCGCCGTCATCCTTCAGGCCCGCCCACTCCGCGATCGGCAGCACCTTGAATCCCGCGCCAAGATTCTTGGTGTCGTACACGGCGATGGTCTGGTTGATCGCCGGGTCCGGGTTGAGGGCATTGTCAACGTAAAGGTGCGTCGACTTCGGATGCGTCTTGATGAACAGCGACCCGCCGCCCTGGCTCTTGAGCGTCTCGACAAGCTTCCAGGCATACTGCTTGTGCTTGACGGGATCGGTGCCGATCACCGCGATGTCTTCGTCACCCAGGTCACCGGTCGCCCAGACCGGGCCGTACTTCGGATGGACAAAGTTGGCGCCGCGGCCCGGATGGGGAATCTTGCCCACATCGACCAGACCGGAAAGCTTGTTATCCTTGGTGTCGATGACCGCAATCTTGTTCGACTGATTGGCGGCAACCAGGAAGTAGCGCTTCGTCGAGTCGAAGCCGCCGTCGTGCAGGAAGCGCGCCGACCCGATTTCCGTGGTCGTCAACGCGTTCACGTCCGAGTAGTCGACCATCAGGGTCTTGCCGGTTTCCTTCACGTTGACCACGAACTCCGGCTTGAAGTGCGAGGCCACGATCGAAGCCACGCGAGGCTCGGGATGGAAGTCCTGCGTGTCGACAGTCATGCCGCGGGTCGACACGATCTTGATCGGCTCAAGCGTATCGCCCTTCATGATCACGTATTGCGGCGGCCAGTAGCTGCCGGCAATCGCGAACTTGTCCTCGTAGCCCTTGAACTTCGAGGTTTCGACCGAACGCGCCTCAAGGCCGATGCGAATCGTGGCCACGGTGTCCGGCTTGTCCATCCACAGGTCGATCATGTTGACCTTGGCATCGCGGCCGATCACGAACAGGTAGCGTCCCGACGCCGACATGCGCGAAATGTGCACGGCATAGCCGGTCTTGACGATGTTGATGATCTTCTTGGTGTCGCCGTCGATGATCGCCACCTCGCCCGTGTCACGCAGCGTGACCGACATGACGTTCGCGAGGTTGTAGCCGTTCATCTTCTTGGCCGGCCGCTTCGCCGGCGGAATGACGACCTGCCACGTCTCCTTCATCTCCTTCATGCCGAACTCGGGCGGCGTGGGCGGAGTCTGCTGGACGTAGCGCGCCATCAGGTCGACATCCTCGTCCGTCAGTTCGCCGGACGTTCCCCAGTTCGGCATGCCGGCGGGCGAGCCGTACTTGATGAAGGTCGAGAGATATTCCGTGCCATTGGGAATGGTCTTGTCCGGCGTCAGCGGCTTGCCGGTGGCGCCCTTGCGCAGCACACCATGGCATCCGGCGCAGCGCTGGAAGAAAATCTGGCGCCCCTTGTCGAACTCCGCCAGGGTCATCGGCGGCGCCTTGGGGTTGATGTCGTGATACATTTCCACATTGGCCAGCGGCGAACCGCCGGCCTCGTAGGCCGATTCGGCCGGCGTCAGCTTCTTGTGTCCTGGTTCTTCTGCGGCGAACGCTGTACCGAACGCCAACGGCAACAACGCCGCGGCGCCAAAAATCTTCATTCTTTTCATGATGTTCTGCCCTCTTGAAAAAGCGGTGGCGATGTCGAAACGCCATCCCCCAATTTGCCGCTGGCGCGGCAATTCTTTTTTCCCCACCTTGATATATGTAAGGGTCAATTAGAGAAGTCCTTGACTTTTGTTAATCTTTTTGGCGCCGCAGCATCTTGACCGGGTTTTGCACAACCGGCGGCTGCGCGGCCAGCGGGCGAGAGCTGGCGGCCTTGTACCAAGGCTATGGAAGATGCGTGTTTTGGGGCGGGTGAGAGGCTGGAGCGGGCGAAGGGAATCGAACCCTCGTATGCAGCTTGGGAAGCTGCCGTTCTGCCATTGAACTACGCCCGCGGGGAGAGCGCGCGCGCCCCCGTCTCAGGGCGCGGAATATAAAGCGCCTGAACGGAAATACAAACGATCCTTGCTCAATCGCCACCGGTCGCGGCACGGGGGCCGTCGGCCGGCGGCTCGGAGGGGAATTTGTAGGACGCGAACCGCAGCACCAGCACCGCCAGCGCCAGCAGCAGGATGGCCCCGGCGACGACCACGAGGTCCACGCCGGTTCGATGCTCGGCGCTGACCAGTTCGATGAGCACGCGGCCGAGCGCCGTGATGGCGATATAGATCAGGTAGCGGACCGGCATCCGGGTCGTCTTGAAATAAATGCCGACCATCGCTCCCAATTCGAGATAGATGAACAGCAGCAGGATATCGGTGAGCCCCGCCCGGCCGCGCGCGTACATCTCGACCACCGTCGCCGCCGCCGACCAGACCGTGGTCGCGCCGATGGCGAACAGCGCCAGATGGTGAAACGCATCCACCAGCAGCGGGCCGAACGCATCCGCCAGTTCGCGAAAGCCGCGGTGAAACTGCCGGGCCGATTGAGTTATCGCATCGAGGGCATTGGCCATCGTCGTCCCCCTGTTGCCCCGATCCCGGCCCTACATCCGAAAATGCTTGGATAGCTTGAGGCCCTGGGCCTGGTAATTGGAGCCGATGCCCTGGCCGTAGAGCTGGCTGGGCCGCGCCTGCATCCTCTCGTAGATCAGGCGGCCGACGATCTGGCCATGCTCGAGGATGAACGGCACCTCGCGCGAGCGCACTTCGAGCACCGCGCGCGCGCCCCGGCCGCCGGCGCCGGCATAGCCGAAGCCGGGATCGAAGAAACCGGCATAGTGAACGCGGAACTCGCCCACCAGCGGATCGAACGGCACCATCTCGGCGGCGTAATCGGGCGGCACCTGCACCGCCTCCTTGGAAGCGAGGATATAGAACTCGTCGGGATCGAGGATCAGGCTGCGGTCGGGCCGCGCCCGGATCGGCTCCCAGAACTCGTCGATGGCGTAGCCGGCGCGGCGGTCGACATCGATGACGCCGGTATGGCGCTTGGCGCGGTAACCGACGAAGCCGCCGGCGCCCTCGCCCGACAGATCGACGCTGACCGCGACCCCGTCGCTCAGATCGGCCGCGTCGCAATCGACCAGCCGCTCGCGCGCATGGAGCGCGTTGAGCGCGTCGGCGTCGAGCGTGGCGTCGCCGCAGCGGAAGCGGATCTGGGACAGCCGCGAGCCCTCGCGCAGCAGCACCGGGAAGGTCTTGGGGCTGATCTCGGCATAGAGCGGACCGTGATAGCCGGCGCCGATGATGTCGAAGCGGCGGGTGCCGTCGGCGATGACGCGGGTGAACACGTCGAGCCGCCCGGTCGAACTCTTCGGATTGGTGGCGGCGGAAATCGTCTTCGGCAGCGCCAGGCTCTCGAGCAGCGGCACGATGTAGACGCAGTTGGTCTCCAGCACCGCGCCGTCGCCAAGCGCGATCTCGTGCAACTTGAGGTGGTCGATGCGTTCGGCCACCGTCGCCTCGGGTCCGGGCAGGAAGCTGGCGCGCACCCGGTAGGCGACGTCGCCGAGCCGAAGGTCGAGGCTGGCGGGCTGGATCTGGTTCTCGATGAACGGATAGGCCGGCAGGATAACGCCGGAATCGGCCAGCGCCGCGATGGCCCGGTCGGGCAGGATGCCTTTTGCGTCCTCTGCCAGGGAGTGCGGCACGCGAGGCCTCGTGGTGTCGGCGGCTTGCATGGCCGCCATCTAAACGGTTGCCGGTCTTGACGGGAAGGGCGCCCTTCCCCTATGACCTGACTTATCCCCGTGGTCATTTGAGCCGGCCGGCTTGCAGCCACGTAAAACAAGTTGCTAAAAGGCCGGGGACATGCGTGATCCCGGCCGATGGAGCAGTCCCGGCCGGTTTTTTTGCGTCCGCTTTTGCGGGGGCGCGCTTGAGGCTCAAGGAGGCCCGCATGTCCGCTGTCAAACCGCCACGCCCGGCCGCCGCCGTGTCTTCCTACCGTCCCGAAACCCGCCTCGTCCATGGCGGCACGCTGCGCTCGCAGTTCGGCGAGACCTCCGAGGCGCTGTTCCTGACCCAGGGCTTCGTCTACGACAGCGCCGAGGAGTGCGAGGCGCGCTTCACCGGCGAGAATCCCGGGTTCCTCTACTCGCGCTTCTCCAACCCCACCGTGGCGATGTTCGAGCGCCGCATGTGCGCGCTCGAAGGCGCGGAAGCCGCCCGCGCCACCGCCACCGGCATGGCCGCGGTCACCGCCGCGGTGTTCGCGCCGCTGCGCGCCGGCGACCACGTGGTGGCGGCCAAGGCGATGTTCGGTTCGTGCCGCTGGGTGGTGGAGGACATGCTGCCGCGCTACGGCATCGAATCGACGCTGGTCGACGGCCTCGACCTCGACCAGTGGAAGCGCGCGATGCGGCCCAACACCCGCACGCTGTTCCTCGAAAGCCCGACCAATCCGACGCTCGACGTGCTCGACATCGGCGCCGTCGCCGCCATCGCCCATGCGGGCGGCGCGCGGCTTATCGTCGACAACGTGTTCGCCACGCCGATGTGGCAGAGCCCGCTGGCGCTCGGCGCCGACGTGGTGGTCTATTCGGCGACCAAGCACATCGACGGCCAGGGCCGCTGCCTCGGCGGCGTCATCCTGTCGTCGGAGCAGTTCATCGCCGACCACATCCACATGTTCCTGCGCCAGACCGGCCCGTCTATGTCGCCGTTCAACGCATGGATGCTGCTCAAGGGGATGGAGACGCTGGCGCTGCGCGTGCGCCAGCAGACCGAGAACGCCACCGCGGTGGCCGAGGCGCTGGCGCATCATCCCAAGATCGCGCGGCTGATCTATCCCGGCCGCGCCGATCACCCGCAGGCGGCAACCGTCAGGAAGCAGATGCGCGGCGGCTCGACGCTGGTGGGCTTCGAGGTCGCCGGCGGCAAGGCGGCGGCTTTCCGCTTCCTCAACGCGCTGAAACTGGCTCTTATCACCAACAATCTCGGCGATTCAAAAACCCTGGTGACGCACCCGGCGACGACCACGCATCAGCGGCTGAAGCCGGAGCAGCGCGCGGAACTGGGCATCGGCGAAGGCTTCATCCGGTTTTCCGCCGGCATCGAGCATCCCGACGACATCGTCGCCGATCTGCTGGCGGCGCTCGAAGCTGTCTAGGCCCGCCTCCCCGGGTCAGGCCCGGGCATGACGACGGAAAATCTAGCGCGGCGCCAGGGCGGTTCCCGGCGCCTGCGCCGCGTGCATGGGCAGCGCGCCGGTAATGGCCTCGCCCAGCAGATGGGCAAAGCAGGAATAGCCCCAGTCGTTGAGATGCAGGGCATCGGGCGTGATGAAATCGTCGAATGGCATGTGTTCGGCGTCATGCCAGCTCTTCATCACGGCATAGCGGTGGAACAGCGCCACGTTCTCGTCATGCGCGGCCCCGGCGAGCAGATCGAGCATGGCCTGGGCGCCCGCCTTCTCGATGACCTTCGGCGCGTATTGCGGATCGACCAGGATAACGTCGGCGCCGTGCGCCCGGATGCGGCGGATGCCGTCATGCACGAGGGCGCTGAGCGGCGCGGCGTCCTGGTCGCGCACCACGGTGTTGGTGCCGAGCTGCCAGATCACCAGGTCGGGGTTCTGCGCCAGCACGGCGGAATCCATCCGCGTCAGCATGTCGGGAATGATTTCGCCATTGACGCCGCGATTGATCACGGTGAAGGCCGCATTGGGCAGCCGGCGCTTGAGCTCGCTGGCAAGCCGGCTCGGATACGAAAAAGCCGGCGAGCTGGCGCCGGCGCCGGCCGTCGATGACGATCCGACAGCGACAACGGTCACCGTCTCATTGGAAGCAAGGCGCCGCGCGACGTTGGGCAATGCGGTATCCAGCCCCGCGATCGCGGCCTTCGAGCGGCACGGCTTCACCGCCAGGACATCGGCCAGGACATCGGCCGGGGCCGTGGACGCCGGCGCCGAGGCGGTCACAATACCGGAAGGCACCGTCATCGCCGCAACCGGCGAGGCCATGCCCGCGCTCTGCGCCGAGGCGGTCGAAACCGGCACAAGGCAGGCCATGCCCAGCCACGCCGCCGCCCACATTCCACGATTGATGTGATGCTTCACTGGCGCCCCTTCAGTTCTGCGTCTTGAGGTGAGCGGCGTTGAGAACCATGTCCGCCAGCGCGCGCCCGATACAGTCGTGCACCTGCTTGGCCAGACCCAGGCCATGAGAAGCCCCGAACAGATCGAAGTCCCCGGCCTCGCTCCAGTGACGCATGATGGCGAAGCGGTCGAACAGCACCACGTCGCGCTGCTGTGACACCATGCGCATATTGTCCATGTAGGGTGTCACCGAAATCATCGTCTCCATGCGCGGACTGTATTGCGGATTCAGCAACACGATATCAGCCCCGGCTTTTTGCGCCGCGCTGATACCCTCATCCAGCGCAGTGGTGAAGTCATCGGGATTGATCCCTCGCATAGCATCAACCGTGCCGGTTTGCCAGATCACCAGGGTCGGCCGGCGCTCCGTCGCCAGCCTGGCCAGATTTTCCACCATCTCTTCCGCCGTGCGTTTGGTCTGCGCTTCGGAAAAAACATTAACGTCAACATTTCCAAGCTTTTGCCGCAGCGCAACCTCAAGCCTTGCGGGATAGGCGGCGCCGCCACCGCCCGGCCCGCTCAAGGTCGAGGACCCGGTGCCGACGACCACAATGTCCAGCTTGCGCTCCTTTGCCACCACCTCGGCGACTTTCTTGAGCGAATTGTCGCTGGAGACGAGTTCGGGCGGCACCGCGCAGTTCGTCGCGGCGCGTGACGTCTCCTCCGCCCGCGCGGCACCTGTCAGGCACAGGCCGGCCACCAGCATTGCCACCCAGCGTTTCATATGCCACCTCCGGCCAGATCGGCGTCGGCGCCTCGTGCCCGCGATCCGCCCTTACCCTCCATGTCCTTGTACCATGTGATGAGCCAGGCCGCGGCGGTCATGATCAGGATGCCGATGATGCTGATGATGAAATGCAGCCCCGCCCCGCCCGCCATCTCCGCCATCAGGAAGTGCCCCGCGAAGGCCAGGAACACGCCGAGACAGAAGATCTCCAGCGAGTGCTGGCCGCACAGGATGGCCGGCCGCAGCCAGCGTGACGCCAATCCGACCCAGTCCTTGCGCACGAAATAGACCGTTAGCACCGCGAGCGCGAGAAAGTGCACAAAGCGCAGCACGTCGAGATCGGTCTTGTTGATCGGGTACATCCACATTTCCACCGCGCGCGGAATCCATCCGCCGAGATGAGGGAAATGCCAGGTCAGCGTCACCGCCAGCGCCGCCAGCAGATAAAGCGCCGCCAGCGTCCGCGTGATGGGCGAGACCAAGAGCGGCGCCATGCGGGCGGCGCCGCCGAGCGCGCACCAGGCGCCGAACACGAACAGAAACTGCCAGGCATACGGATTGAAGTACCACGCGCCGTCCGGATAGGCGGGCAGATAAAGCTCGAGCTCCCAGGTGACGGCATAGAGCGCGACCGAAACGCCGAGCGCCAGATCGGCGCGGCGCTCCAGGAGCCACAGGATCGGCGGGAAGAATACCAGCAGCACGATGTAGAGCGGCAGCACGTCCATGTTGACCGGACGGAACTTGAGCAGCAGCGCCTGTATAATGGTGACGTCCGGCTGCTTGAGGAAATCGAGGATGTTCATTTCCTCGGCATAGAGCGGGTTCTCGAAATGCGCGGCGACGTAGGAGATCTCGGCGAGATAGATCGCAAACAGGAACACGTGCGCGACATAGATCTGCCAGGCGCGGCGCCAGATGCGCGCGGTCGCCACCACGAAGCCGCGGTCGAACATGGCGCGGCCATAGACGAAGGCCGCGGTGTAGCCGGAGATGAAGATGAAGATCTCGGTGGCGTCGCTGAAGCCGTAATTGCGGATCGAGAACCAGCTCAGCACGTTGGGCGGCAGGTGATCGACAAAGATCAGCCATAGCGCGAGGCCGCGAAACAGGTCGAGACGCAGGTCGCGCCCGCCGGTCGCGGTGATGGCGGCTACGGTATCGTCCACGCGCAACAGCTTCATGGCCTCAACGACCCTCGTCGCCGCCCCTTCCCGCAAATGACATATCCCGGCACGGCGGAAAACCCTTTATGGATGGGCCCGGCGATCTTATTGTTCAAGATGTTTTGCCGCAAAAGCGGTTTTCACTTTCCCGCGCCATGCTCTAGAATCGGCTCCGCCCGGAACCTTGCTGGGACAGCCACCATGTACCGCGCGATCACCGCCGCAATCGAGGTCACCGTCGAGCCCAGATTCCTAGCCGAACGCTCCTCGCCGGAACTCGGCCATTTCTTCTGGGCCTATACCATCACCATCGCCAACCACGGCGACGGCGCCGTGCAGCTCGTGACCCGCCACTGGGTCATCACCGACGGCACCGGGCGGGTGGAGGAGGTGCGCGGCGATGGCGTGGTCGGCGAGCAGCCGGTGCTGGAGCCCGGCGAGAGCTTCGAATACACCAGCGGCGTTCCGCTCAATACGCCGTCCGGGTTCATGACCGGCAGCTACGGCATGATCGACGACGACGGCGAGCCGTTCAACATCGCCATTCCGACGTTCTCGCTCGACAGCCCGGCCACCAGGCGCACGCTGAACTAGTCCCCGACGTCGACCTCGCGGGGGTCGAGCACGTATACCGCGCTGCAAAATTCGCAGGTGACGGTGATCTTGCCGGCCTCCACCATGTCGGCGCGATCCTTGGGATCGAAGCTCGCCAGCATCGACACCACCGCCTCGCGCGAACAGGAGCATTGCGCGGCCACCGGCACATTGGAAAACACCCGCACCCCGCGCTCGTGGAACAGCCGGAACACCAGCCGCTCGGCGGACAGGTCCGGATCGATGAGCTCGATGTCCTCGACGGTGCCGATCAGCGACTGCCCTTCGACCCAGGCGTCGTCGTCCGGCATGTGATGGGGCGTGACGTGCTCGGGCGCGTCGCCCGGATGCAGGTCGGACTGCCGCGCCCGCTCCGGCGCCTTGGGCAGGAACTGCAGCAGCATGCCGCCGGCGCGCCAGCGATGGGTCGTGCCGCCGTCGCCGCTGCGGAACTCCTCGCCGACGGCGAGCCGCACCCGGGTCGGGATCTGCTCGGAGCGCAGGAAATATTCGTGCGCCGCCGCCTCCAGGCCGCCGCCATCGAGCGTGACGAGGCCCTGATAGCGGTTCATGGCCGGCCCCTGGTCGATGGTCATGGCCAGATGCCCGCGGCCGAGCAGCGCGCCGCTGTCCATGTCCGGCGACAGGCGCGCGGCGTCGAACCGCGCATAGCCGCGCAGCAGGCCCGGCGTGCGATAGTCGACCACCAGGAGGGGCACCGCGCCGTCGGTCTGGGCCTGCAGGATGAAGCGGCCATCGAATTTGAGCGCCGAGCCGAGCAGCGTGGCGAGCACGATGGCCTCACCCAGGAGCTTGCCGACCTGCGGCGGGTAGGCATGCTTCATCAGGATGGCATCGACCGCCGGGCCGAGCCTGACCATGCGGCCGCGCAGGTCGAGCGTCGCGACCTCGAACGGCAGCACCGCGTCATCGATCGGGGTCGGCGACGGGGCGCGACTATCGTCGGCGGCCGCGGTCATTCCCCCGCCGCGTGGAGGCACCACGCCAGAATGCCCTTCTGCGCGTGAAGGCGGTTCTCGGCCTCGTCGAACACCACCGATTGCGGACCATCGATCACCGAGTCGGTCACCTCGTCGCCGCGATGCGCCGGCAGGCAGTGCATGAACAGCGCGTCGGGTTTGGCCAGCGCCATCAGCGCGTCGTTGACCTGATAGCGCTTGAGCAGATTGTGGCGACGCGCGCTTTCCTTGTCGCCCATCGACACCCAGGTGTCGGTGACGATGCAGTCGGCGCCGCGCGCCGCGTCCTCCGGATCGGTGCCGACCGTGATCGACGCCTTGCTGGACTTGATCCAGTCGGCGAGCCATTTCTTCGGCGCCAGCTCCGGCGGCGAGGCGACGCGCAGCGTGAAATCGAAGCGCTCCGCCGCATGCGCCCACGACGCCAGCACGTTGTTGGCGTCGCCCGTCCACGCCACGGTGCGGCCCTTGATCGGCCCGCGATGCTCCTCGTAGGTCATGACGTCGGCCATCACCTGGCACGGATGCGAGCGGCGCGTCAGGCCGTTGATGACCGGCACGGTGGCGTGCGCGGCCAGCTCCATCAGCGATTCCGGACTGAGGATGCGGATCATGATGGCGTCGACATAGCGCGACAGCACGCGCGCGGTGTCGGCGATGGTCTCGCCGCGCCCGAGCTGCATCTCCTGGCCGGTCAGCATGATGGCTTCGCCGCCGAGCTGGCGCATGGCGATGTCGAACGACACGCGGGTGCGGGTCGAGGGTTTCTCGAAGATCATCGCCAGCGTCTTGCCGGCGAGCGGCCGCCCGTCGTCCTGGCCCTGCCGGCGCCGGGCCTTCATGGCGTTCGAGGCGGTCAGCATGGCGCGCAGCTCGGCCGCGTCGATATCGGTGAGATCGAGGAAATGGCGGGGCGAGCCGGTCATGACGCCGCTCCCTTCATGGGGGCCGCGGCATCGAGCCGGGCGCAGGCGCGCGCGAGGCGCTCGACGGCGTCGGTGACTTCGGCCTCGCCGATGATGAGCGGCGGCAAAAGCCGCACCACATTGTCGCCCGCGGCCACGGCCAGCAGTTTCTCGCCGCGCAGCGCGGCGACCAGGTCGCCGTTGGGCACCACCGCCTTGAGCCCGATCAGCAGTCCCTCGCCGCGCACGTCAGCGAGGATGTCGGGATGGCGGTCGCGGATCGCGGCGAGCTTCTGCTTGAGGAGCAGCGCCGTGCGCCGCACATGCGTGATGAAGCCGGGCGCCAGCATGACATCGAGCACGGCGTTGACCGCGGCCATGGCCAGCGGATTGCCGCCGAAGGTCGAACCGTGCGTGCCCGCGGTCATGCCGGCCGCGGCGGCCGCGGTGGCCAGGCAGGCGCCGACCGGAAAGCCGCCGCCCAGCCCCTTGGCCAGCGCCAGGATGTCGGGCGTCACGCCGCTGCGCTGATAGGCGAACAGCTCGCCGGTGCGGCCCATGCCGGTCTGCACCTCGTCGAAGATCAACAGCAGGCCGTGGCGGTCGCAGGCTTCGCGCAGGCCGCGCAGGAACTGCGCGTCGGGCACGCGCACGCCGCCCTCGCCCTGCACCGGCTCGATCAGGATCGCCGCCGTGGCGGGCCCGATCAGTTTTTTGACGGCCTCGAGATCGTTGAACGGCGCGTGATCGAAGCCCTCGGCCACCGGGCCGAAGCCTTCGAGATATTTAGCCTGGCCCGCGGCGGCGAGCGTGGTCAGCGTGCGGCCATGGAACGCCCCCTCGAATGCGATGATGCGCACGCGCTCCGGCGCACCGCGCGCGGCGTGATACTTGCGCGCCATCTTGATCGCGCATTCCATTGCCTCGGCGCCGGAATTGGCGAAGAACACCACGTCGGCGAAGCTTGCCTCGCACAGCCGCGCCGCCGCGCGCTCGCCCTCGGGGATCCGGTAAAGGTTCGAGACGTGCCAGAGCTTCGCGGCCTGCTCGCTCACCGCCTTGACGAGATGCGGATGGGCGTGGCCAAGCGCATTGACGGCGATGCCGCTGCCGAAATCGAGATAGCGCTCGCCGTTGGTGGCGATGAGCCACGCGCCTTCGCCGCGCTCGAAGGCGAGATTGGCGCGGGCGAAAACGGGCAAGAGATGCGAGGACGTTGTCTGGCTCATGGCGGATCGCGCTGTCGGACTTTTATGGGCGGCCAGGCCTTCCCGCCGCACGTCCGAGGATGCCGCACGATCAGGTTTAAGTGCCTGTGCCGAAACAAAACGTGCCGCCTTTCCGGGCGGCACGTCAAAGCCATCTTATTGTCGTGCCGGGCGCTGTCAACTGGCCCGGTGACACATCAGGGACACGTCACGGGCGCGCAAAGCCGTGCATAAGTCCAGCGTTTCGGCCCGAAAACCCGAAGAAGGTGTGGACGCGTGAAAGGCCGACTCTTGCGCCGGAGTCAGGCCATATTGTAGTTTTCCGATCGTCAGATACGACATCTCGTGCGGTATTCCTGACCCCATCGGCTTCTGGCGGAGTATGTCGCCGGCGGCGCGCCGTCATGGCGGCCCCCGGAGGGGGAAGGATTCTAAAAAAGCGACGGCCAGCCCGGCCTTGCAACCATGGGCATGTAGAGACAACGGCGAAGGATATACCGGCCATGACGGCGATCACCTGGACCGACGAACGCGTGGATCAACTCAAGCGGCTGTGGGAGGCGGGCCTGTCGGCCAGCCAGATCGCCGCGGAACTGGGCAACATCACGCGCAACGCGGTCATCGGCAAGGTGCATCGCCTCGGCCTGTCGGGCCGCGTCAAGAATTCGTCCGCCGCCTCGCCGCGTCCGCGCAAGGCGCGCGCGCCGTCACACATCATGCGCATCTCGCGGCCGGTGGCGCGCGGCAACACCGCGCTGGCGCAGGCGTTCGAGGTCGAGTTCGAAGCCGACCCGGTCACCTACGACAATATCGTACCGCTCGGTCAGCGCCGCACCCTGATGGAGCTGAACGAGGACACCTGCCGCTGGCCGGTCGGCGATCCCGGCAGCCCGGACTTCTTCTTCTGCGGCGGCAAGTCGCTCACCAGCCTGCCCTATTGCGCGCACCATTCGCGCATCGCCTATCAGCCGGTCAGCGACCGCCGCCGCGTCAACCGGTCCGTGCAAGGCAAGTAGAGCGGATTTTTTGCGCGCGGCGTCATCGCCGGGCGCGGTTCCTTTCTTATCGCCATTGTCGCGTCGCCATTGTCGTGCCCTGGCGCTCCTCTTGTCGTGCCCGGGCTCGACCCGGGCATCCATCTTTCTTCACGAAAGAAGTCGATGGATCACGGGTCACCTGCGCTGACGCGCCGGCGCGGGTGATGACGACGGAGAGACAAATCGCGCCGCGATGTCGGCTAGATCACCGGATCACGCGCCGTCGTCGCGGCCGAAGCGCTCGTCGAATGCGTAGCCGGCGCCGCGCACGGTGCGGATCGGATCCTGGCCGCGGCCGATGTTGACCACCTTGCGCAGCCGGCCGATGTGAACATCCACCGTGCGCTCGTCGATATAGATGTCGCGGCCCCACACTCCATCGAGCAACTGCTCGCGCGTGAACACGCGGCCGGGATGCTCCATGAGGTATTCCAGCAGGCGATACTCGGTCGGCCCGAGTTCGAGCGCGCGGCCGGCGCGCGTCACCCGGTGCTTCTCGCGGTCGATCTCGAGGTCGCCGAACGCGAGCCGCGTCGCCATCCGCTCCGGCCTGGCGCGCCGCAGCAGCCCGCGCACGCGCGCCAGCAGTTCCGGCACCGAGAACGGCTTGACGATGTAATCGTCGGCGCCTGTGGCAAGACCCCGCACGCGCTCGCTCTCCTCGCCGCGCGCGGTCAGCATGATGATGGGAAGCTGGCGCGTCTCGTCGCGCGCCCGCAGCCGCCGGCACAGTTCGATGCCCGACAGCCCCGGCAGCATCCAGTCCAGCACCACGAGGTCGGGAACATGCTCCTTGAGCCGCGTGTCGGCCTCGTCGCCGCGCGCCACGGTTTCCACCTCATAGCCTTCGGCGTCGAGGTTGTAGCGCAACAGCATGGTCAGCGCTTCCTCGTCCTCGACCACCAGAATGCGTGCGCCGCCCATCGTCATCTCCATTACGCGCCGGGCACGGTGACCGAGAACCGCGTGGTGTCGCCCTTCGGGCGCGGCCCGGTCATCGGCTTGCCTTCTATCATATAGAACACCGTCTCGGCGACATTGGTGGCATGGTCGCCCATGCGCTCGATGTTCTTGGCAACGAACATCAGGTGGATGCAGAATGTGATGTTGCGCGGGTCTTCCATCATGTAGGTGAGCAACTCGCGGAACAGCGACGTGCAGATGGCGTCGATCTCCTCGTCGCCCTTCCATACCGCCATCGCCGCCGGCAGGTCGTGCGCCACATAGGCGTCGAGCACGGTCTGGACCTGGGTCTGCACCAGATTGGCCATGTGTTCGAGCCCGCGGATCAGCTTGCGCTGGTGGAAATCCTGCTCCAGCGCGGCGATGCGGCGGGCGGTATTCTTGGCCAGATCGCCGATGCGCTCGAGATCAGCCGCCACCCGCATGGCGCCGACGATCTCGCGCAGATCGACCGCCATCGGCTGGCGCCGCGCGATGGTCAGCACCACGCGCTCCTCGACCTCGCGCTGCAGGTTGTCGACCGCCTGGTCGAGCTCGACGACGCGCTGCGCCAGCGCCAGATCACGCCGGATCAGCGCGTCAACCGAATCGCGGATCAGCCGGATCGCGAGGCCGCCCATCTCGGCGACGCGGCGGGCCAGATCTTGAAGATCGTCATCGAAGGCCTTGGTGGTGTGTTCGGAGGGCATCTTTATTTCATCTCCAACGGCGCGCCGTTCAGCCGAAACGGCCGGTGATGTAATCCTGCGTGCGGGGATCGCGCGGCGAGGTGAAGATGCCGGCGGTGGCGCCGAACTCGATCAACTCGCCAAGGTACATGAAGGCGGTGAAGTCCGACACCCGCGCCGCCTGCTGCATGTTATGCGTCACGATGACGATCATGTAGGTGTCCTTCAGCTCGTCGATCAGCTCCTCGATCCGCGCGGTGGAGATCGGATCGAGCGCCGAGCACGGCTCGTCGAACAGGATCACCTCGGGCCGCAGCGCCACGGCGCGGGCGATGCACAGGCGCTGCTGCTGGCCGCCAGACAGGCTGAGCCCGCTGGCGCTGAGCTTGTCCTTGACCTCGTCCCACAGCGCGGCGCGGCGCAGCGCGCGCTCGACGCGGCCGTCGAGCTCGCTCTTGGAGAGCTTCTCGTAGAGCCGGATGCCGAAGGCGATGTTCTCGTAGATCGTCATCGGGAACGGCGTCGGCTTCTGGAACACCATGCCAATGCGGGCGCGCAGCAGGTTGAGGTCGATGCCGGGCGCCAGAATGTTGTCGCCGTCGAACAGCACCTCGCCGGTGGCGCGCTGGTTGGGATAGAGATCGTACATGCGGTTAAGCACGCGCAGCAGCGTCGACTTGCCGCAGCCGGACGGTCCGATGAAAGCCGTGGCGCGGTTGGCATAGAGCGGCAGGCTGACGCTCTTGAGCGCCCGCACCTCTCCATAATGGAAATCGAGATCGCGGATGACGATCTTCTCGTTCAGCCGCGAGTGATCGGTCGCGACGGTGGCGGCGACGGGAGGCATGGCGAAGGAGGCGATACTCATGAGTTTTTCCTCGGTGCCGCGATGAGCCGCGCCGCGATGCTGAGCGCCAGCACCGCCAGCGTGATGATCAGCGCGCCGGTCCAGGCCAGCTTCTGCCAGTCCGCGTAGGGACTGAGCGCGAACTGGAAGATGACGGCCGGCAGACTGGCCATCGGAGCGTTGATGTTGATGCTGCCGAACTGGTTGTTGAGCGCGGTGAACAACAGCGGCGCGGTTTCGCCGCTGATGCGCGCCACCGCCAGCAGGACGCCGGTGACGACGCCGGCGCGCGCGGCGCGAAACGAGATGTGGCGGAAGACGTGCGAGCGCGGCAGGCCCATGGCGGCGGCCGCCTCGCGCATCGAATTGGGCACCAGCCGCAGCATGTCCTCGGTGGTGCGCACGACGACGGGAATGACGATGATCGCCAGCGCCACGGCGCCGGAGATGCCGGAGAAATGCCCCATCGGACGCACCATCACTTCATAAACGAACAGCCCGATCACGATGGAGGGGGCGCTGAGCAGGATGTCGTTGATGAAGCGCACCACGGAAGTCAGCCGGTCGTGACGGCCATATTCCGACATGTAGGTGCCGGCGAGGATGCCGACCGGGGTGCCGAACATGATCGCCATGCCGGTCATGATGAGGCTGCCGACGACGGCATTGCGCAGGCCGCCGCTGGCGCCGGGCGGCGGCGTCATCTCGACGAACACCCGGAGCGACAGCCCGTCGAGGCCATGCCAGAACAGCCCGCCGAGCACCAGCGCGAGCCAGCCGAGGCCAATGGCCGTCGCGGCGATCGCCGCGCCGATGGCGATCGTGTTGCGGCGGCGGCGCCTCTGGTAGATCGCGTTCATCCGCCGCTCCTTTTCTCGATGCGCAGCAGCAGGTAGCGCGCCGCCGCGAGCACGATGAAGGTGATGACGAACAGGATGAGGCCGAGCGCGACCAGCGACGAGGTGTAAAGGCCGCCGACCGCCTCGGTGAATTCGTTGGCGATGGTGGCCGAGATCGTGGTGCCGGGCGCAAACAGCGAAGGCATGATCTTGTGCGCGTTGCCGATGACGAAGGTCACCGCCATGGTCTCGCCGAGCGCGCGTCCCAGTCCCAGCATGACGCCGCCGATGACGCCGACGCGGGTATAGGGCAGCACGACATGGCGGATGACTTCCCACATGGTGCAGCCAAGTCCGTAAGCGGCTTCCTTGAGCACCGCGGGCACCGCCTCGAACACGTCGCGGGCGATCGAGGTGATGAACGGCAGCACCATGATGGCGAGGATGAGGCCGGCGGTGAGCATGCCGATGCCGTAAGGCGGGCCGGCGAACAGGTAGCCGATGCCGGGAACATCACCCAGCGTCGCGATCAGAGCCGGCTGGACATAGACCTGCAGGAACGGCGCCAGCACGAACAGGCCCCAGATGCCGTAGATGATGCTGGGGATGCCGGCGAGCAGCTCGATGGCGATGCCGATCGGGCGGCGCAGCATTTTCGGGCACAGCTCGGTCAAAAACAGCGCGATCAGGAGGCCGAACGGCACGGCGATGACCATGGCGATCAGCGAGGTCACCAGCGTTCCGTAGATCGGCGCCAGCGCGCCGAACTTCTCGGTCACCGGGTTCCAGCTTTGCGTGGCCAGGAAGGAGACGCCGAAAGTGCGGAGTGCCGGCCAGGCGCCTTCGACCAGCGCGAGGATCACGCCGCCGAGCAGGATCAGCACGGCGACGGCCGCCGCGCGGGTGATCTGCCGGAACAGGGCATCGCCCATGCGGAAGCGGGCGAGCGCGCGCACACGCGAGGCGGTATCCATCGCCATTCCGCCGGCCTGCAACGCCATGTCTGTCACTCTTTCTCTCCCGCCTCTGAACGCCAGGCGGAGAGGAGCATGCTCCTCTCCGCTTTATTCAGAAACCTCAGTTCGACAACACGAACAGCGGCTTGCCACCGGCATCCTTGACGCTCTCGGCCCAGGTCTTCTTGACGCTAGACACCACGGCCTTGGGCATCGGGATGTAGTCGAGTTCCTCGGCCGCCTTGCCGCCCTTGTCGTAGGCCCAGGCGAAGAACTTGAGCGCCTCGGTGGCGGCCGCGGCGTCCTGCGGCTGCTTGTAGAGCAGGATCCAGGTTGCCGCCGTCATCGGCCACGAGTCCGCGCCCGGCTGGTCGGACAGGATCACGCCATAGCCCGGCGCCGAATTCCAGTCGGCATTGGCGGCCGCGGCCTGGAAGCTCTTGGTTTCCGGCGTGACGGTCTTGCCGTCCTTGTTGATCATGCGGGTTTGGGTCAGCTTGCTTTGCTTGGCGTAGGCGTATTCGACATAGCCGATGGCGCCCTTGGTCTGGCCGACATTGTTGGCGACGCCCTCGTTACCCTTGGCGCCGATGCCGGTGGGCCATTCCACCGCGGTGTTGGAGCCGACCTTGGTCTTCCAGTCGGCGCTGACCTTCGAGAGATAGTCGGTGAAATTGAAGGTGGTGCCCGAACCGTCCGAACGGTGCACGACGACGATCGCCGCCGACGGCAGCTTGACGCCGGGGTTGAGCTTCTTCAGCGCCGCGTCGTCCCAGGCCTTGATCTCGCCGAGGAAGATCTTCGCGAGCGTTGCGCCGTCGAGCACCAGCTCGTTGGCCTTGACGCCGTCGAGATTGACGACCGGCACGATGCCGCCCATCACCATCGGGAACTGGATCAGGCCGGCGCTGGCGAGATCCTCGCCCTTGAGCGGCGCATCGGAGGCGCCGAAGGTCACGGTCTTGGCCTTGATCTGCTTGATGCCGCCGCCCGAACCGATCGACTGGTAGTTCAGGCCGACGCCGGTTTCCTTTTTGTAGCTGTCCGCCCACTTGGCGTAGACCGGATAGGGGAAGGTGGCGCCGGCGCCGGAAATATCCGCGGCCTGAGCGCTTGCCGTCATGGCGGCAACGGCGCCAGCGGCGATGAGGATCTTGTGGAAATTCACGGGGCTCTCTCCATCTCTGAGGCGCGGGTTTCCGGGCTCGGAAAACCGTCGCCATCACGGCTTAATGGTCTGCCGCCATCGTTTTATGAGAGTTCCGTGACAGTGAGGTGACAACCTAACTGTTTGAAATATCTTATTTTAATAATTTAAACCGAGGCCGCCGGGAGAAAAACCGTGAAGGTGGCGCCGGCGCCCGGCGTGCTCTCGATCGCCAGCCGGCCGCGATGGCGATTGAGGATATGCTTGACCAGCGACAGGCCGAGGCCGGTGCCACCCTGGGCACGGCTTTCGCCAACGTCGACGCGGTAGAAGCGCTCGGTGAGGCGGTGCAGGTGTTCGGGGGCGATGCCGGGACCAAAATCACGCACGCTGATGCGCGCCTCGGGTTCGCCGGCGCCGGCGCCGGCCAGCGCGATCTCGACCCGGCCGCCCGAGGCACCGTATTTGAGCGCGTTCTCGATCAGGTTCTCGACCACCCGCAGCAACTCGTCGCGGTCGCCGGGCACCATGATCGGGGCCGCCGGAACATCGACGGCGACAGTCACCTGCCGCTCGCGCGCCAGCAATTCCAGCCCCTCCACCACCTGCCGGACGATCGTCACCAGATCGACCGGCGCTTCGGGCCGCACATGCGCGTTCAACTCGATGCGCGACAGCGACAAGAGGTCGTCGATCAGCCGCGCCATGCGCGCGGCCTGCGCGGCCATGATGGCGAGAAAGCGCTCGCGCGCCGCCGCATCGTTGCGCGCCGGACCCTGCAGCGTGTCGATGAAGCCGGACAGCGCCGCAAGCGGCGTGCGCAGTTCGTGGCTGGCGTTGGCGACGAAGTCGGCGCGCATCTCCTCGACCCGGCGCAGCGGCGTCTGATCGTGGAAGGTCATCAGCAGGTAGCGGTCCTTGCCGCCGGGGTCGGTCACGACGACGAACGGCGTCACCGCCACCAGCATCCAGTTCTCGATCGGCACCCGCTCGTAGTATTCGGTGCGCTGGGCCTCGCCGGTGGTCATCGCCCGGTGCAGCGCGGCGATGATTTCCGGCGTCCGCAGCGCCAGCTGCGCCGGTTCGCCCCGGCGCAGCACCGGCGCCAGATCCGCCGCCAGCCGGTTGAAGGCGAGCACGCGGCCGGCGCGGTCGAGCAGCACGGTCGGTTCCGGATAGCCGCCGACGATGGCGTTGACGATGGCGTTCTCGATGATGTCGCCGCTGCGCAGCGGGTTGGCGACGACCGGCCGGTGCATCTGCCACGGCACCAGCGCGGCGCCGACGATGAACAGGAAGGTGATGAGCGCATATCCCGGCGCCAGCGCGCCATTGACCGCGAGCGCGATCAGCGCCATGGCCGTGACCAGGAGGATGATGGCGGCGCGCGCCAGGCGTTCGAGCAAGCCGGCGGACGGGTTACGAGCGGTATGCGCCATCGTCAAGCGACCGTTTGCATGCAAAATGGAAAATCGTCTCGCCGCATCATAGCTAAACGGAATCCGTTTCGCGCGGCAGCGGCGTGCGCGGCGGCGCCTCCTGGCCATCGGGCACGGCGCCGATCGCGCGCGCCGCCTTCACTCCGGACATCATCTCCCGCGTCGCCAGAATGGCGAGCGATATGATGAACGGCGTCAGGTAATACAGCACGCGGAACAAAAGCAGCCCCGCGAGCAGTTCCTCCTTGTCGAACTGCCACAGCCCCACCATCATCGCCGCGTCGAACACGCCGAGCCCGCCGGGCGAATGGCTGGCAAATCCCAACAGGGTCGCCGACACGAAGATCACCGCGATGGTGATGAAGTCGATGAACGGCTCATCGGGCACCAGCATGTACATCGCCAGCGCGCAGAAGCTGAGATCGACGATGCCGATGGCGACCTGCAGCAGCGTCAGCGGACCACCCGGCAGCCGCACGCTCAGCTGCGCGCCGCCGATGATGCGCGGCGCGATCCACACCCACGCCACATAGGTGACGAGGACGGCGAGGACAGCAACGGCGAATACGCGATTGAGCCAGGGCGGCAGCTGGTCGATCGAGGAGGCCGCCTCCGGCTGATAGAGGATGCCGATGCCGAGCATCGCCGCATTGCCCAGCCAGAACGTTACCCCGGCGATGAAGCACAACTTGGCGACCTCGACGGCATCGAGATTCCAGGCCGAATAGATGCGATAGCGCACCGCGCCGCCGGTGAACACGCTGGCGCCGACATTGTGCCCCACCGAGTAACTGGTGAATCCCGCCAGCGCGGCGATGCGGTAGGGCACGTCGGACCGTCCGATGGTGCGCAGCGCGAACAGGTCATAGAAGGTCAGCGTGAAATAGCCGAGCACGACGAACAGGCCGGCCAGCAGGACATGAACCGGCTGGGTTTCGCGCAGCGCATTGATGACATTGTCGACGTCGATATCCTTGACGATATGGTAAAGGATGTAAGCCGCGACCGCGATGATCGTGATGCTGAGTGCAACGCCGATCTTGTTCAGGAGCTGGCTTTCGCGCAGGAAAACAACCGTCCTGCGGAGTGCTGGGAGCATTTCAACCTCGATCGGGCTCTGTTGCACTGCCCGTCCCGGGTTCCGGTCTAGCAGAATGCTCGAAAGGCCGCGAGGGCCAGCCGTCCGGTTATGGCCCCATCTTTTGTCGCAGAATGAATCCAGGCCGAATCCCTGTCAGGTCGCGGACGGCTTAGACCGCCTTGTTGGCATGATGGCGGGCGATCAGCGCGCCGCGCAGCGCCGAACCGGCGCTACAGCCGGCGAGATAGACGATCAGCAGCATCATGGCGAGATCGAGCCAGTAGCCGAACTGTCCCGGCACCAGCCGCGCCAGCGCCGCGACCAGTGCAACGGCGACGAGCGCGGCAAGGCGGCGGAACGCGGCAACCGACAGGCCCTCGCCGCGTTGCACCACCGCCACCCATCCCATGGCCAGCCCGAGCAGCAGCGCCCCCAGCATCCAGCCCCAGTGGAATGTCACGATGTAGGTCATCGTCCGCCCCTATTCGACCGTGAATTCGATGCGGCGGTTTAGCGCCTTGCCGTCTTCGCTATCATTGGACGCCACCGGCCGGGAGCGTCCGTAACCCACCGGCTTGAGGTGGTCCGCGGCGATGCCGGCCTTGGCGAGATAGTCGGCGACCGCCTTCGCCCGCCGCTCCGACAGCGCCATGTTGGCCTGGTCGTCGCCGTCGGCATCGGTATGGCCGGCGATCACCAGCGTGGCCTGCGGGCAGCGCAGGGCCACCTCCACAAGATTGTCGAGCAGCCCGACGGAATCCCGCTCGATGGCGGCGCGGCCGGATTCAAACAGAATCCTGCCCTTGCCGAGAAGTTCGCCGAACAGTTGCTGACAGATCGCCGGATCGACATTGCCGGCCGGCGGTTTCACCGAGATGTCCGCGCCGGCCTGCCAGCCTTGCGGCAGCTGGGGGCCCAGTCCGCCGCGGATCTGCTCGGCGGCGACCGGATAAAGCGCGTCGCCCGACAGCTTGACGGTGCGGTCGGACATGACCAGCGAGCCGGTGCTCAGACGCGACAATTCGCCCAGCGCCGCGGCCGCGGCGGCGGCGAAATTGGCCGGCGCGCCGATGCTGGCCTTGAGGTTGTCGACGATCTTCTCGTTGAAGAACTTGCGCCGGGCGGCGGCGATCAGCGCGGCGTGGCTGGCGTTGTCGGGCACCACGCCGGATAGCGTGAGCGTGGCGGCGACCGGATCCTTGTTGGCCTGAAATATGTAAGGCGGCGCCCGCACGGCGTTTTCCGCCACCGTGAAGCCTTCCGGCAGGCCGCCCAGCGCCGCCGCGATGGCTTCACGGCCGCCCAGCTCCCGCGCCATGCCGGCGAGGCTGACTTGCGTGCCGGCCAGCTGCACCTGGCCTTCCTTGAGCCGGCCAAGCTGCTCGATGAGCAGCACCGCGGCGGCATCGAAGCGCGGCGGCGCGCCGCGCCCGAACGCCATTTCGTCGGCGATCTCGACCCCGCCGGCCACACCGCGCGCGGCCTCCGCAAGCCGGCTCCGTGTCGCCGGCAGCGGCACGGAGCCGCGCAGGATCAGCCGCGCCACCTCGCGCTGCGCCGACCAGGTGAAGGGTTCGGCCCGAGGCACCAGCCGGGTGCGGTCGGTCACCAGCCGCACCCCCGGCACCAGTCCCGCCATGGCGACGGCGCTGCGGCGGCCCTCTTCGGAAAAGGCCTCGGCAGCCAGCGTCAGGTCACGGCCGGCCACTTCGATCCGGGTCTTGTCGAGTACCGCCTCTTTCAGCGTGGCGGCGGTCCGCTCCCTGAGGTCGCGCTCCACCGCGCCGCCCTGGGTCCAGGCCGCTGCGACCCAGATCACGGCAAGGGGCACCAGGCCGGGCCACCACTTGCGCATCAGTCCGGGTTCGAAAGTCCACATGTGGCGATCCCCGACGCTTGCTGTCGTGACACGAAGCGAGAGCGAGAGAAATCAAACCACCGGCATGGTGTCAAATTGGATTTGCCAAAACGGCCGGCGCCCCGCTCACTCGCCACGGGATCGCCGCCCGGCCCCGAGCCGCGCCAGCCCCTGTTCAAGCAGGCGCGGCAGATGCGGCGGCAACGTCAGCCGCAGCGCATAGTCGTGCCCGGCCGGCGACATTTTCCGCCAGGACTTGGCCAGGATGTCGGCCAGCTTGGCCGGGTCGGATTTTTCCTCGAACGCGCTGAAATAGTGCTCGATGAACACCGCGCACGCGACGTCCTCGAGCGCCTGGGCTTCGGCATCGTCCCTGAGATGCTCCTTGCGGACCAGCGCGCCGACACGGGCGATGTCGTCCCCGCCGTAACCGGCGGCGGCCATCAGCTCGCCGAGACGGCGGGCATGGAAGACCTTGAGATCGTTGCGCCAGCGCAGGTAACCGGCCCGGCCTTCGGGATAGCTCTTGCGCGGGCTGGTCCAGCGCTCGATATGCTGGCCGCGCGCGGCGATGAGCAGATGCTCGCTGGCGTCGGGCCTGAAGCGCATCAGCGTGGCGCTCATGCGCTGCCCATAGACCAGCGCCGCCGGCAGGCTCTCGCCCCCGACGTCGATCCGCTCCGGGTCGGCGGCGTTGGCGGCGTCGATGGCGGCGATGATGGCCTGTTCGCGCGGAGTCAGGGCAGCCTCCAGAAGTGACAGAAACCGGTACCCACTTTTGCGGAATACGCGTTAGTAGCCGGCGCGTATTCCAATCGCAAAACCGGTACCCACTTTTGCGGAATACGCGCTATGGAACCAGACTATGCCGCGGATCGCAAAACAGGAACAGGCACGCATGACGAGGCTGGTCGTGCTCGGGCTGGGCTATACGGCCCGGTATTACGTTGCCCATGGCGCCAAGCGCTGGGACACCATCGCCGCCACGGTGCGCGACGGCGCGAGCGCGGCGGCGCTGACCGGCGAAGGTCTCGGCGGGCGAGGCGTCGAGGTGATGCCGTTCGACGGCGCGGGCGCGTCCGAGCGGTTACGCGCGGCCATCCGCGATGCGACCGCGCTGCTGGTTTCGATTCCGCCGGCCGGCAGCGATGACCCGGTGCTGCGCGTGCTCGGCGACACGCTGGCAGAGGCCCGCCGGCTGCGCTGCGTGGTCTATCTCTCCACCGTCGGCGTCTATGGCGACCGCGATGGCGCCTGGGTCGACGAGACCGCGACGCCACAACCGGCCTCGGCACGCAGCCGCGCGCGCGCCGAGGCCGAGCGCGCATGGCTGGCGTACGGCGCAAGGCAGAACGTGCCGGTGGCGCTCCTGCGCCTGGCCGGCATCTACGGTCCCGGCCGCAGCGCGCTCGACAGCCTCGCCGAGGGCACCGCCAAGCGCATCGTCAAGCCCGGACAGGTGTTCAATCGCATCCACGTCGCCGACATCGCGCAGGCCATCGACGCGGCCTTCGCGCGCGCCGCCAGCGGCCCCTTCAACCTGTGCGACGACGAGCCGGCGCCGCCGCAGGATGTCGTCGCCTACGCCGCCAGGCTGATGGGCATGACGCCGCCGCCGGAAGTGACGTTCGAAGCCGCGCGGGCCACGCTGCCGCCGATGGCGCTGAGCTTCTATGGCGAGAACAAGCGCGTCGGCAATGCCCGCCTCAAGCGCGAGCTTGGCGTGACCTTGCGCTATCCGAGTTACCGCGAGGGACTGGCCGCGCTCGCCGCGGACAGGACCGTCAGTCGCGCCGGCGCGAAATGACGTAGGATTCGTCGTAGAACCACAGGCCGCTATGCTGGCGCAGCACCTCGCGGGTGACGTCGAGATAGCGGCCGCTCTGCGCGACTTCCGTCAGCCGCTCGTCCTCCACCTGCCCGACATAGATCGCCGCGTTCCAGGCCGCGAACAGGATCGAGGTGCCGATCGATCCGGCGACCTCGTTGGGCAGCGTCTCCAGGTCGTAGCGGAATATCGAGCGGCTGTCGGAATAGGCGTTGAAGTTGAGCGCGCGGGCCGCCGAGCCGAGTTCGTGCTTGACCGCGTGCAGGATGTCATGCCGGTTGGTGATGAACGGATTTTCGCCCGGCCACAGCGCGTCGATGATCTCCATGCCGGGATCGTGGCCATAGGAATGGATGCCGATCAGCCGTCCGCCCGGCCGCAGCGCGCGCGCCAGCGGCGCGATGATGCGCCGCGCCTTGAACTGGGCCGACGAACGGGCGCGGTAGGGCTGCGAGGCGATGATGAGATCGAAGTTGGCCTCGGTGCGCCCCGGACGGGGAATGATGGGATCGAGCAGGAAACGGTGATCCTCGCGGTAGAGCACGACGGCGATCGGCCGCTCATACACCGGGTTGCCGGACTTCGGACTGATGCTGGCGCGCCAGCTCTGGTCGAGGAACGGCCGCAGCTCGGTGATCTGGGCCTCGAACTCCGCCGCGGTGGTGCCGGTCAGCGGCACCTCGCGCCACACCATGCTGGTGGCCGCCGCCGACGAATTGGCGCTCAGCCATGGCGCCTCGGAATAATACATGTTGGTGAGCACCATGACGCTCGCCGGATGCTCGGCCAGGCGATCGGGAATCTTGTCGAGGGTCAGCCGCGCATCCTCCAGGCTGATCTCCTTGGCCGCGATATAGAACGGCATGTGCGGGAAGCGGCCGTGCATGGCGCGCACCACGCGCGACAGCACCGTGCCGTCGCCGGCGCCGGCATCGAAGATGCGCACAGCGGGCGGCCGCGGATGGATGCTGGCGAGTTCCAGCGCCACGCGCTGGGCGATGACGCGCTTTTCGCTGCAGGTGTTGACGAACAGCAGGTATTTCTGCCGGTTGTCGAAGAACCGGAAATTGCCCTGCGGGTTGCGCACGTCGGCGTCGCGGGCCGGCCGCGGCGACACCGCCATCGGGCCGTCGAGCGCCGGCAGCGGATCGACCGCGCCCGGCTGCTCGGTGAGGAAGCCGTGAATGCGCTCCAGCGTGTCGGTGGTGATGCGCCGGCCCTCGCGCAGCCGCTGCACCAGCTTGCCGTCATTGACCGCGCGGCGGCCGAAGGTGGATTCGGCGATGCCCGTGCGCCGGCAATAGTCGACAATCTCGCCAAGCAGCGGCTCGTTTTTCATGGGAGCGATTAGATAAAGCGTGGTCCTGCCTGTCAATCGGCCCCGCGGGTCCCCGGAAATGCAAAACGGCGGCGGGATCGCATCCCGCCGCCGCCTTGTCGCGTCGATGCCGGTCCGGAGCCGGCCGAAAAACTCAGTGCGAAAACTCAGTGGGTGTCGAAGATCGGCACCTTCGGCGCGGCGGCCGCTTCCGGCGTCGCCTCGACGTCCGGCGTCGCATAATTGAGGAAGCTGTCGGGCAGTGCCGCGCCCCAGTACACGCCGGTGCCGCGCTCGTCCTCGTTCCAGGTCACCGGCTTGAAGTCTGGCGCGAACACCAGGTAGCTGCCGGAATAGACTTCCATGCGGTTGCCGCCGGGTTCGTAGTGATAGAGGTAGAAGCCCTGGGAGTTGTTGTGCTTCGACGGGCCGGCCTCGATGAAGATGCCGGCTTCCATGAGGATTTCCGCGGCGCGCAGCACGTCCTGCTGCTCGTCGACCCACAGGCCGAAGTGATGGACGCGGGCGGTGCCGCCCTTGACGTCGGTGACGTAGGCCATCTGGTGATGCACGGGGTTGGGCGACAGCCACGAGCCGATCTCGGTCTGGCCGTCGTTGAAGCGCACCTGCTCGCGCAGCTTGAGGCCGAGCAGGTCCTGCGCGAACTCGCGGTTGCTGGCGACATCCTTGGCCAGCAGCGCCAGATGGTCGATGCGGCGCACGTTGATGCCGCGCCCGGTGTAGCGCTGCGGCAGGTTCTTCAGTTTCGATTTGAGGTTGTCAGGCGCCTCGTAGGCCGTCTCCTCGTAATAGACTTCCATGATGTGACCTTCCGGATCATTGAACCGGAACGCCGGGCCGCGGCCGTATTCACCATTGGTCCAGCCGATGCCGAGACCGCTATCCTGGATCGCCTGGGCGCGGCGCTCCAGCGCCTGCGGGCTCGAGGCACGCCACGACACGCAGCCGACGCCCGGCGCCTTGGCCGCCGTCAGCTTCACGGTCGAGGTGGCATAGTCGCCATAGCCGCGCAGATAGACCGAATTACCTTCGGTATGGACATTTTCCATGCCAAGGATATTGACGAAATAGTCGAGACTCTCGGCGGGCTTGGGACTCAGGATTTCGATATTGCCGAGGTGCGCGATGTCGAGGATCGGTTCCGCAGCTTGGGATGTGGCCATGAGGAGCTTCCTCCGGAATAGTCGATATTTTGTAAATTATCGACATCGATACTGGCAAATGGCCTTTGATTAATAAACCGAATAACATTCATATAACGCATGAGCAATCTTAATTACTTGAACCTCGACGGCCACTCCCTCGAACTGTTCCTCGCGGTGATCGAGGAGGGTTCGGTGACCGCGGCCGCCACCCGCCTCGGCCTGACCCAGTCGGCCGTTAGCCACGGGCTCGACCGCCTGCGCGGCATCGTCAACGATCCGTTGTTCGTCCGTTCGGGACGCGGCATCATCGCCACCGCGCACGCCGAGGCGCTGGCGCGCAAGGCCCACATGATCCTCGACGGGCTGAAGGATTTCTCGACCGCCTCGGAATTCGATCCGGCCACCGCCAACCTGTCGCTGACAATTGCCGCCAACGACCTGCAGCGCGACCTGCTGCTGCCGAAATTCCTCGAAACCGTGGCGGCCGCGGTCAGGCGCATTCACCTGCGCGTCATCCCGTCCGACCTGCCGCAGCCGGATCTGCTACGCGACAACCGCTGCGACCTGCTGATCTCGCCGCTGCCGCCGTCGGGCACCGACATCGTGCAGAAGCGCCTGGTGCGCGACCACTACATCTGTTTCTTCGATGCCGCCCGGCGCATAGCGCCGGCCACGCTCGACGACTATCTGGCGGCGCGCCACGTCACCGTCGTCTACACCGACAACGAGCGGCTCAACTTCGACAAGATCCTCGAAGCCAACGGCATCCGCCGCGACATCGCGGTGTCGGTGCCCAATTTCGCCGGCGCCGCCGCGTTCCTGCGCGGCACCGACATGCTCGCCAGCATGCCGAGCTTCCTGCGCCGCACCGTGATGGCCGGCTTCGGTTCCGCGCCGATCCCGACCAAATACAGCTACGGCGAGCTGCCGCTCTATCTCGCCTGGCATGTGCGCAACCAGAAGGACCCCGCCAACACCTGGCTGCGCAACGTGCTGATCGAGGTGGCCGCCACCATCGTCGACGGCGGCTGAGGCCTATTCGGCCGCGGCGCCCGCGTGGCCGAGCCGCGCGTTGAGCTTGCGCAAGAGTTCCTCGGCGGCGTCGGCGATCACCGTGCCGGGCGGGAAGATCGCCGCGGCGCCGGATTTGTACAGCGCCTCGTAGTCCTGCGGCGGCACCACGCCGCCGACGATGATCATGATGTCGTCGCGGCCCTGCCGCTCCAGCGCGGCCCTGAGCTCCGGCACCAGGGTGAGATGGCCGGCCGCCAGCGATGACACGCCGATGATGTGCACGTCGTTCTCGACCGCCTGGCGCGCCGCCTCCTCGGGCGTGGCGAACATCGGCCCGATGTCGACGTCGAAGCCGAGATCGGCGAAGGCCGAGGCGATCACCTTCTGGCCGCGGTCATGGCCGTCCTGGCCGATCTTGGCCACCAGCAGGCGCGGCCGGCGGCCCTCGGCCTCCTCGAACGCCTCGACCTGCTCCTGCACGCGCTCGATCCTGCCGGACATGGCAGCCGCCTCCCGCTTGTAGACGCCGGTGATGACCTTGATCGAGGCCACGTGCCGGCCATAGACCTTCTCCAGCGCGTCGGAAATCTCGCCGACGGTGGCCTTGGCGCGCGCCGCGTCGATGGCCAGCGCCATCAGGTTGCCGTTGCCCTCGCCGGCGCTGCGGGTGAGCGCGTGCAGCGCCTCCGTCACAGCCGCCGGATCGCGCTCGCCGCGCAGCCGCCGGAGCTTGTCGATCTGCAGCTTGCGCACCGCCGAGTTGTCGACCCTGAGCACGTCGATCGGCGGCTCGTCGGAAAGACGATATTTGTTGACGCCGAACACCGACTGCCGGCCGGAATCGATGCGCGCCTGGGTCTTGGCGGAGGCTTCCTCGATGCGCAGCTTGGGGACGCCGGCCTCGATCGCCTTGGCCATGCCGCCGAGCGCCTCGACCTCGCAGATATGTCCCCACGCCTTTTTCGCCAGCTCGTAGGTCAGCCGCTCGACATAATAGGAGCCGCCCCACGGATCGACGATGCGGGTGGTGCCGGACTCCTGCTGCAGGAACAACTGGGTGTTGCGGGCGATGCGCGCGGAAAAGTCGGTCGGCAGCGCCAGCGCCTCGTCGAGCGCGTTGGTGTGCAGCGACTGGGTGTGCCCTTGCGTCGCCGCCATCGCCTCGATCGCGGTGCGCATGACGTTGTTGAACACGTCCTGCGCGGTCAGCGACCAGCCCGAGGTCTGGCAATGGGTGCGCAAGGAGAGCGAGCGCGCGTCGTTCGGCTCGAACGGCTTGATGAGCTTGGCCCACAACAGCCGGCCCGCGCGCAGCTTCGCCACTTCCATGAAGAAGTTCATGCCGATGGCCCAGAAGAACGACAGCCGCGGCGCGAAGCGGTCGATGTCGAGCCCGGCCGCAAGCCCGGCGCGGACATACTCGACGCCGTCGGCCAGCGTGTAGGCGAGTTCGAGGTCCTGCGTCGCGCCGGCTTCCTGCATGTGGTAGCCGGAGATCGAGATCGAGTTGAACTTCGGCATTTTCTGCGAGGTGAAGGCGAAGATGTCGGAGATGATGCGCATCGATGGCGTCGGCGGATAGATGTAGGTGTTGCGCACCATGAACTCTTTGAGGATGTCGTTCTGAATGGTGCCGGCGAGCTTGTCCGGCGCCACGCCCTGCTCCTCCGCCGCCACCACATAGAGCGCCAGCACCGGCAGCACCGCGCCGTTCATGGTCATCGACACGCTCATGCGGTCGAGCGGAATGCCGGAGAACAGCGTACGCATGTCGTAGATGGAGTCGATGGCGACGCCCGCCATGCCGACGTCGCCGGTCACGCGCGGATGGTCGGAATCGTAGCCGCGATGGGTGGCGAGATCGAACGCCACCGACAGTCCCTTCTGTCCGGCGGCGAGGTTACGGCGGTAGAACGCGTTGGAATCCTCGGCGGTGGAAAAGCCGGCGTACTGCCGCACGGTCCACGGCTGGTTGATATACATGGTCGGGTACGGCCCGCGCAGGAACGGCGGCAGGCCGGGCCAGGTGTCGAGGAAGTCGAGCCCGGCGACATCGCTCTCGCCATAGACCGACTTGACCGCGATGCTTTCGGGAGTCTGCCACGGCGCGGCGGCGGCAGGCTGCGGCAGCGGGGTTTCCGCGAACGCGACATGCTGGAAATCCGGGATGCGGCTCATGCTTTCGTCCCTCATGCTTCCAGAAGCGTATGGGCCGCCTGCAGCACCGCCAGCACGTCGCAGCCGGCATGAATGAAGGTGCCGATTCCGGCGGCGCGCAACGCGGCCTCCTGCTCGCCGGCGCGGCCGGCGAGATAAAGATGACGGACGCCGGCCTCGGTGAGCGCGCGCGCCGCTCCTTCCGCCTCGCGCGCATAGACGGCGTCGGACGAGCACAGGCAGGCGAACGCGGCGCCCGATGCCGCGCAGGCGTCCGCGAGTTCGTCAAGGCTGTCGAACGCCTCGCCGCCGACCGCCTCGATGCCGCCGGCCTCGAAGAAGTTCTTGGCGAAGGTGACGCGCGCGGTGAAATCGGCCGCGCCGCCGAGCGCGGCGAGGAACACCCTGGGGCGCGTACCATCAGCCTTGAGCAGCCGGTCGGAGGCGTCGCGCAGCTTCTCGAACGGCTCGGCCAGCCGCATCGGCTTGATGGCGTCAAACTTGACGACGGCGGCGCCGCCATGGGCGGTGCCGATCAGCCGGCTGCCCAGCACAGGAACCGGCGCTTCGTGAATGTCGGGGAACTCGGAGGCGCCGGTCAGCGCATCCCTGCGGCGCACGACATTGGCGGCGCGCTCGGCCTGCACGGCCAGGACCTTGCGCGCGATCAGCCCGCCCTCAAGCGCGGCCCCGGCGCCGCCGGCCTGCTCGATCTCCTGGAACAGCAGCCACGCCGCCTCGCACAAACCCGCGGTGAGATGCTCGATGCCGCCCGAGCCCGCGGCCGGATCGGCGACCCGCGCCAGATTCGATTCCTCCAGCAGGATGAGCTGGGTGTTGCGCGCCGCGCGCCGCGCCATCGCGTCCGGCAGCCCCAGCGCCAGCGTGTGCGGCAGCACGGTGACGCTGTTGGCGCCGCCGAGCCCGGCGGCGAAGGCCGCCATGGTGGCGCGCAGCATGTTCACATACGGATCGCGCCGGGTCAGCATGCGCCACGCCGTTTCGGCGCCGACGAACGCCGGCTGCGGCGAAAGCCCGCACGCCGTCTCGACGCGCGCCCACAGTTTGCGCAAGGCGCGGAACTTGGCGATGGTGAGGAACTGGTCGGCATCGGCGGCGAGCCGGAACGCAATGGCGGCGCGCGCGTCCGCAAGCGCCATGCCGCCGCCCTCCAGCGCGCGCAGGTAGGCGACCGCGCTCGCCAGCACGAAGGCCAACTCCTGCGCCTCCGAGCCGCCGGCGTCATGCACCGGGCGGCCGTCGGCAAGCACGAAGGGCCCGCCATAGCCGCGCAGCTTCAGCGCGTTGACGTGCTGCGCCAGCGCCTCGGCGAGTTCCGGCCACGGCGCGGCGGCATAGCCGCGCACCGCCATCACCGCCAGCGGCTCGTGATTGAAATGCACGCGCACGCGGGCCGGATCGACGCCGCGCCGCGCCACCACCTCGTCAAACGCCATCGCCACATCGCCGCTGCCGAACACCGGAAACAGCTCGATCAGCACCCCGGCATCGAGCACCACGCCGGCGAGCGCCTGCGCCAGCGTGTCCGACGCCGCCTCGGGCAGACCGAGGCCGTGGGCGCCGACGCCGCCGCAGCACACCAGCGCCAGCGCGGTGGCGCCGTTCTCGAGATCGTCCAGCGCCTGCGCGTTGACCTGATCCGGCTCGGCATGGTCGAGGCGCTGCGAGATCAGCCACGGCTCGGCCGCGCCGCGGCCGGCGACCACCGGCGCATGGGCGGCGCGCGAATAGATCGGCTCGATGGCGAGGTGGTCGTAGGTGCGGCTGACGAGCTTTTTATCGAACGGCGCGCCCTTGAGCACGCCATCGACCAGCGCGCGCCACTCCGCGCGGGTGGCCGGCGGAAATTCGGCGGCCAGAGACAGGGTATCGGAACTGCCCGGCTTCATAGTCGTGTTCCCGATGCTTGGCTGCATCCGAAGGCCCTTAGCTTACGCGAATTCCAGGATGACGGCATCCACCGCGAGGGTGGCGCCGGGCCGCGCGTGAATGGACTTGACGGTGCCGTCGCGGTCGGCGCGCAGCACGTTTTCCATCTTCATGGCCTCCACCACCGCCAGCGTCTCGCCGGCCTTGACCTCCTGACCCTCGGACACGGCGATCGAAACCACCAGGCCGGGCATCGGGCACAGCACCTTCTTGCCGCTGTCATTGGCGGCCTTGGCCGGCATCAGCCGCGCCGCCTGCGCCTCGCTCTCGGTAAAGACATAAACCGGCACCTCGACGCCCTGATGCGACAGCCGGAAGCCGTTGGCGATCGGGCGCACCTGCACCGTCAGCCCATGCGCTCCGATGCTGCCGAACCACACCGGTTCGCCCGGTTTCCACGACGAGCGCAGCACAGTGGCCGGACCCAGCTTACCGTCGGCGCCGGCGAAGGCGACCGCGATGCCGTCGTCGACGCGCGCAACATCGAGCGCGACCTCATGACGGTCGAGCCACACCGCGCGGCGGCGCTCGCGCACCACCACGCGTCCGTTCATCTGCCCCGAGATGCGGCGCTTGCGTTCGCCGAGCACATGGTCGATGGCGGCGGCGACCGCTGCGATCCTGAGCGCCAGTTCCCCGTCCGGCTTCACCGGCGCAAACCCGTCGGGATATTCCTCGGCGATGAAGCCGGTGGCGAGCCGCCCCTCGCGCCAGCGCGCATGCTGCATCAGCGCGCTGAGAAACGGGATGTTGTGGCGGATACCGTCGATATAGAACGCGTCGAGCGCCTCCGACTGCGCCGCGATGGCGGCGGCGCGCGAGGGCGCGTGCGTGACCAGCTTGGCGATCATCGGATCGTAGAACAGCGAGATCTCGCCGCCTTCGGTGACGCCGGTGTCGTTGCGCACGGTGATGCCGCCCGCGCTGCGCTCTGCCGGCGGACGGTATTTCACCAGCCGGCCGATCGAGGGCAGGAAGTTGCGGAACGGATCCTCGGCATAGACGCGCGATTCCACCGCCCAGCCGGTCAGCGCCACGTCCTTCTGGGTCATCGCCAGCTTCTCGCCGGCCGCCACCCGGATCATCTGCTCCACCAGATCGATGCCGGTGACCAGTTCGGTGACCGGATGCTCGACCTGCAGCCGGGTGTTCATCTCAAGGAAGTAGAAACTCTTGTCCTGACCGGCGACGAACTCGACGGTGCCGGCGGAATCGTAGCCCACCGCCTTCGCCAGCGCGACCGCCTGCTCGCCCATCCTGCGGCGCGTGATCTCGTCGATCAGCGGGCTCGGCGCCTCCTCGATCACCTTCTGGTTGCGGCGCTGGATCGAGCATTCGCGCTCGCCGAGATAGATGACGTTGCCGTGCTTGTCGCCGAGCACCTGGATCTCGATGTGGCGCGGATCGACGATGAACTTCTCGATGAACACGCGGTCGTCGCCGAACGAGGACTTGGCCTCGGACCTGGCGCGGGCGAAGCCTTCCGCCACCTCGCCGGCGCTCGCGGCGATGCGCATGCCCTTGCCGCCGCCGCCGGCGGAGGCCTTGATCATCACCGGATAGCCGATCTCGTCGGCGATCTTCACCGCGTGCCTTTCGTCCTCGATCACGCCGAGGAAGCCCGGCACGGTCGAGACGTTGGCCCGCGCCGCCGCCTTCTTGGATTCGATCTTGTCGCCCATCGCGGCGATCGCCACGGGGTTGGGACCGATGAAGACAAGGCCGGCGTCGGCGAGCGCGCGGGCGAACGCCTCGCGCTCCGACAGGAAGCCGTAGCCGGGATGCACCGCCTCGGCGCCGGTGGCGCGGCAGGCGGCGATGATCCTGTCGATCAGCAGATAGCTCTCGGCGGCGGGCGGCGGGCCGATCGGCACGGCTTCGTCCGCCATCTCGACATGCAGCGCGTCGCGGTCGGCCTCGGAGTAGACCGCGACGGTGGCGATGCCCATCTTGCGCGCCGTCTTGATGATGCGGCAGGCGATCTCGCCGCGGTTGGCGATCAGGATGCGTTTGAACATGGCCCCACTCACAGCGGCAGGTTGTCGTGTTTCTTGGCGGGAATCTCGACATGCTTGTCGCGCAGCATGCCGAGCGCGCGGGCGAGACGCTTGCGTGTCGAGTGCGGCATGATGACGTCGTCGATATAGCCGCGCTCGGCGGCGATGAACGGCGACAGGAACCGGCTCTCGTATTCCCTGGTGCGCGCCGCGATCTTGTCGGCGTCGCCGATGTCGGCGCGGAAGATGATCTCCACCGCGCCCTTGGCGCCCATCACCGCGATCTGCGCCGTCGGCCATGCATAGTTGATGTCGGCGCCGATCTCCTTCGAGGCCATGACGTCGAAGGCGCCGCCATAGGCCTTGCGGGTGATCACCGTGACGAGCGGCACCGTGCACTGGCTGTAGGCGAACAACAGCTTGGCGCCGTGCTTGATGAGGCCGCCATATTCCTGCGCGGTGCCCGGCAGGAAGCCCGGCACGTCGACGAAGGTGACGATCGGAATGTTGAAGGCGTCGCAGAAGCGCACGAAGCGCGCCGCCTTGCGCGAGGCATCGCCGTCGAGCACGCCGGCCAGCACCATCGGCTGGTTGGCGACGAAGCCCACCGTGCGCCCGGCAATGCGGCCGAAGCCGGTGACGATGTTGCGGGCGAACGTCTCGGAGATCTCGAAGAAATCGCCCTCGTCGATGACTTTCAGGATCAGTTCCTTGATGTCGTAGGGCTTGTTGGGGTTTTCCGGCACCAGCGTGTCGAGCGAGGGCTCGATGCGCTCGATGTCGTCGAAGCTCGGCCATTCCGGCACGCCGTCGGTGTTGTTGGAGGGCAGGAAGTCGATCAGGCGGCGCATCTGCAGCAGCGTCTCGACGTCGTTGTCGTAGGCGCCGTCGGCGATCGAGGAGCGCGTGGCGTGGACGCTGGCGCCGCCCAGTTCCTCGGCGGTGACGACCTCGTTGGTCACCGTCTTCACCACGTCGGGGCCGGTGACGAACATGTAGCTGGTGTCCTTCACCATGAAGATGAAGTCGGTGAGCGCCGGCGAATAGACGTCGCCGCCCGCGCACGGCCCCATGATGACGGAGATCTGCGGGATGACGCCCGACGCCAGCACGTTGCGGCGGAACACGTAGGAATAGCCGGCCAGCGCCGCGACGCCCTCCTGGATGCGGGCACCGCCGGCGTCATAGAGGCCGATGATCGGCGCGCGCGCCTTCACGGCCATGTCCTGGATCTTGTTGATCTTCTGCGCGTGGGTCTCCGACAGCGAGCCGCCGAACACGGTGAAGTCCTTGGCGAACACGAACACGGTGCGGCCGTTGACGGTGCCCCAGCCGGTGACGACGCCGTCGCCGGGGATCTTGGTCTTGTCGGCGCCGAACTCGGTCGAGCGGTGCTCTACGAACATGTCGAACTCCTCGAACGAGCCCTTGTCGAGCAACAGCTCGATGCGCTCGCGCGCGGTGAGCTTGCCGCGCGCATGCTGGGCCTCGATGCGGCGCATGCCGCCGCCGAGCCGCGCGTTGGCGCGACGGGTGTCGAGCTTGTCGAGCACGTCTTTCATGGAACTGACCCCGGAACCGCAAGCGGCTGTGAAATGTCCTCTACCTAAATGGACTAAAGCCTTTGGTTGACAACCGATAATGTGTATTATTGCAAATCTGCAAACTTAACTATATTGCAAAACAGAGAGCATCGTGGCCGAACTCGGCAAGCGTAAACGCAAGCTGTTCGCGGGCGCCACCATCCGGCGCTTACGCGAGTCGAACCGCCTGACGCAGCAGACCGTAGCGCAAAGGCTGGGGATTTCAGCAAGTTATCTCAACCAGATCGAATCCAACCAGCGCCCGTTGACGGCCCCGGTGCTGGTCGAGCTGGCGCGGGTGTTCCGCGTCGACGTTGCCGCGCTGTCGGAGGACAGCGGTGAGCGGCTGATCGGCAATTTGCAGGAAGCGCTGTCCGATCCGCTGGTCGGCGGCGCCGCCGTCGGCGCCCAGGAGATCAAGGTCTGCGTGCAGCAGACCCCCAACATCGCCAAGACCATCGTCCGCCTGCACGACGCCCACCGCCAGCTCGCCGAGCGCTACCAGGCCATCGACGACGCGCTCCTGGCCTCCGAGGCCGGCCCGCAGGAGTCCAACCAGTTCCCCTACGACGAGGTGCGCGAGTTCTTCCACCGCATCAACAACTACGTCGATCCGCTCGACCGCGCCGCCGAGGCGCTGGCCGAGCGCGAGGGCCTGAGCGCCGGCAAGCGCCTGACGCGACTCGTCGACTACCTGCGCCGCCAGCACGGCATCGCGGTCGTCTTCGCGCACGACACTGGCCCCGGCCTGATGCGTCACTTCGACCGCGACAGCGCCACCCTCCGCGTCAACGGCCTGATGGAGCCGGCGACGCAGGCCTTCGTGCTGGCGCACCAGATCGCGCTGATCGAGCAGCGTGAGGAGATCGAGGCGCTGGTGGCGCGGGCCGAGTTCCGCTCCACGGAGGCGCCCGCGGTGTGCACGCTGGCGCTCGCCAACTACTTCGCCGGCGCTCTGCTCCTGCCCTACGAGCGGCTGCTGGCGGCAGCGCGCGAGGTGCGCCACGACGTCGAGCTGCTGTGCCACCGCTTCGAAGCAAGCTTCGAGCAGGTCTGCCATCGGCTCTCGACGCTGCAGCGCTCGGGCCGCGAGGGCATCCCGTTCTACTTCCTGCGCGTCGACCGCGCCGGCAACATCACCAAGCGCCACAGCGCGACGCGGCTGCAGTTCGCCCGCTACGGCGGCGCCTGCCCGCTGTGGAACATCCACGAAGCCTTCGAGGCGCCCGACCGCATGCTGGTGCAGGTCGCCGAGATGCCGGACAAGACGCGCTATCTGTCGATCGCGCGCGGCATCACCAAGTCCGGCGGCAGCTACCGCGCGCCGCTCAGACGCTATGCCATCGGCTTCGGTTGCGAAACGGCTTACGCGGAGGAGCTGGTCTATGCCGACGGCCTCGACCTGCGCAGCGCCGGCGCCGCCACCATGATCGGGGTGAGCTGCCGGCTGTGCGAGCGCGCCGACTGCCACCAGCGCGCGGTGCCCCCCGTCGGCCGCGCCATCGCCGTCGACCTCACCTCGCGCGGCCAGGTGCCGTACCGGGTGCTGTAGCTCAAGTCCCGAACAGCTCGGCCTGGGCCAAGGTCGGCGCCGCCGCGTCCTTGGGCGAGAGCAGCGGCGCGGCCACGCCGGGCCAGCGGATGCCGATGGCCGCGTCGTCCCACAGAATGCCGCGTTCGTGCTCGCGCGACCAGTAATCGGTGGTCTTGTACAGCACCTCGGCGGCATCGCTCAGCGTCTGGAACGCATGACCGAACCCTTCGGGAATCCACAGCTGCCTGCGGTTGGCGGCGGAGAGAATCTCGCCGACCCAGCGGCCGAACGTCGGCGAGGCGCGCCGCAGATCCACCGCGACATCGAAGATCTCGCCGTGCACGACCCGGATCAGCTTGCCTTGCGCCTTCGGCGCGAGCTGGTAGTGGATGCCCCGCACCACGCCCTTCACCGACCGCGAATGATTGTCCTGCACGAACGTCACCGCGCGGCCGACCGCCGCCGCGAAGCGCTCCTGGTTGAAGCTCTCGAAGAAGAAGCCCCGGTCGTCGGCGAACAGCCGCGGTTCGAAAACCATCACCTCGGGGATCGCTGTCGGCGTCGCCTTCATCGCAGATGCTTCTCGCGCAGGATGCCAAGCAGATATTGCCCGTAGCTGGTCCTGGCCAGCGGCGCCGCCAGGCGTTCGAGTTCGCCGGCATCGATCCAGTTCTGTTCGAACGCGATTTCTTCCGGGCAGGCGATCTTCAGGCCCTGCCGGTGCTCGAGCGCGGCGACGAACTGGCCAGCTTCGAGCAGCGATTCATGCGTGCCGGTGTCGAGCCAGGCAAAGCCGCGCCCCATCACCTCGACATGCAGCGCGCCGGCCTCGAGATAGGCGCGGTTGACGTCGGTGATCTCCAGTTCGCCGCGCGCCGACGGCTTGACGGCGCGGGCGATGGCGATGGCGTCGTTGTCGTAGTAATAGAGTCCGGTCACGGCATAATGCGAACGCGGCGAACGCGGCTTTTCCTCCAATGAGAGCGCGCGCTGCCGGCCGTCGAACTCGACGACGCCATAGCGCTCGGGATCGGGCACGCGATAGGCGAACACCGTGGCGCCGACGGGGCGCGTCGACGCGGTCTGCAACAGCGCCGGCAGCCCGTGGCCATAGAAGATGTTGTCGCCCAGCACCAGCGTCACCGCGTCGCTGCCGACGAACGGCGCCCCGATGATGAGCGCCTGCGCCAGTCCCTCGGGTTTGGGCTGCGCCGCGTAGGAAAAGTTCATGCCCCAGCGCGCGCCGTCGCCGAGCAGCTGCTCGAAACGGGAAATGTCGTGAGGCGTGGAAATCACCAGCACGTCGCGGATGCCGGCGAGCATCAGCACCGACAGCGGGTAATACACCATCGGCTTGTCGAACACCGGCAGCAGCTGCTTGCTGACCGCCAGCGTCGCCGGATGCAGTCGGGTGCCCGATCCGCCGGCGAGAAGAATGCCCTTGCGCCTGCTCATGCCCTACCGTCCCGTCATCTCGGCGGCGAAGCGCCGCACGTCGTCCCGCCAGTCGGGCAGGCAGATCGGCAATTCCGCCAGAATCCTTGCACAGTCCAGCACGGAATTGGCCGGCCGCGCCGCCGCCACCGGATAATCGCGCGCGGCGATCGGCCGGATGCGGCCCGCGCCGGCTTTCAGTTTCATGCCGCGCCGCGCCGCCTCATTGATCAGTTCCACCGCATAGCCATGCCAGGAGGTGTGGCCGCGCGGCGCCAGATGATAGACCCCGTTGCCGCCCTCGCCGCCTTCCTGCCAGCGGTCGATCCAGCGCGCCGTCACCTCGGCGATTAGCTCGACCGAGGTCGGCGCGCCGATCTGGTCGTCGACCACCTTGAGTTCGTCGCGCTCGGCCGCAAGGCGCAGCATGGTGCGGGCGAAATTGTTGCCAGTACGGCCGTAAACCCAGCTCACCCGCAGGATGAGGCAGTGCCCGCCGGCCGCCAGCACGGCGCTGTCGCCCGCGAGCTTCGAGGCTCCATAAACGCCGAGCGGGTTGGGTGCGTCGGCCTCGACATAGGCGCCCGTCTTGGCGCCGTCGTACACGTAATCGGTCGAGTAATGAATGAGGCGCGCGTTGGCGCGCGCGGCTTCCTCGGCGATGACGCGCGGCGCCTCGGCGTTGATGCGAAAACACAGGTCGCGTTCGCTCTCGGCGCGGTCGACCGCGGTGTAGGCGGCCGCGTTGACGATGACGTCGGGCGCGGCCGCGCGGATCGCCGCGCGCAAGGCCTGCGCCTCGCCAAGGTCGCAGCTGGCGCGGCCGTGCGCGACCAGTTCGCCGCGTAATGCCAGCGGGCGCTGCAAGGCCCAGCCTAGCTGACCGTCTTTTCCCAACAGCAGGATCTTCTGCAAGGCGGTCACCTCGCGGCGTAGTTCTGCGCCAGCCAGTCGCGGTAGTCGCCCGACACCACGCGCTCGACCCACGCCACGTTGTCGAGATACCAGCGGATGGTCTTGCGCAACCCGGTGGCGAACGACTCCCGAGGCTTCCAGCCTAGCTCGTGGAAAATCTTGCCGGCGTCGATGGCATAGCGGCGGTCGTGGCCGGGCCGGTCGGCGACGTGAGTGACCTGGTCGCGGTAGGAGATGCCGTCGCCGCGTGGCCGTTCGGCGTCGAGCAGATCGCAGATCATGTGCACGACATCGATGTTGGCCTGCTCGTTCCAGCCGCCGATGTTGTAGGTCTCGCCGAGCCGGCCCTTGCGCAGCACGGTGCGCACCGCCGCGCAATGGTCGCCGACATAGAGCCAGTCGCGCACCTGCCGGCCGTCGCCATAGATCGGCAGCGCCTTGCCGACCAGCGCATGATGGATCACCAGCGGAATGAGCTTTTCCGGAAACTGATAGGGACCGTAATTGTTGGAGCAGTTGGTGGTGATGACCGGCAGGCCATAGGTGTGATGCCAGGCCCGCACCAGATGATCGGAGGCCGCCTTCGATGCCGCATAGGGACTGTTGGGCTCGAAAGGGTTGATCTCGCGAAACGGCGCGGTGCCCGGCTGCAGCGAGCCGTAGACCTCGTCGGTCGAGACATGCAGGAAGCGGAACGCGGCCTGCTCGGCGTCGGCCAGCCCGCTCCAGTAGGCGCGCGCGCATTCGAGCAGCCGGAACGTGCCGACGATGTTGGTGGTGATGAAATCCTCGGGACCGTGGATCGAGCGGTCGACATGGGATTCGGCGGCGAAGTTGACGATGGCGCGCGGCCGGACGCGGGCCAGCAAGGCATTGACGGCCGCGACGTCGCCGATGTCGGCGCGCACGAATTCATGCCGCGCATCGCCGCGCCAGTCCGACAGGTTGTCGGGGTTGCCGGCATAGGTCAGCTTGTCGAGGGTCACCACCGGCGTGTTCTCGCCGGCCAGCCAGTCGTTGACAAAATTGGCGCCGATGAATCCGGCGCCGCCGGTCACGAGGATCGGCTGCTGCGCAAATTCCATGAATTCCAGCCCCCCGCGACGAAAAACGCTCCGCCGTTCCTCAAATCCTACGCAGGCAGGCTGCGGCAATGAGGCCGAGACTGCCGAAAACGGTCTGCCGGTAGACGCCGGAGCGCCACAGGTGCACGAGCCGCATTCCAAGCCATCTGGCCGCCCGCGCGCGCGCGAAAAACTCCAGCGTGGTCAGGCTGCCGGCCGCAAGCAAGCCCGATGCCTGCAGCGCGGCGATGTTCCTATCATTCCAGTCGATCAGGCGTCCAGCGAATACCATGCGCAGCCGTGCCAGCCGCGCGCGCGTTCCCATGTTCGAGCCGAGGATGTTGTCGCCGTGCTGGCGATATTTCAGGCTCGGCAGCGGATCGTAATGGACGCGCCCGCCGGCGGCGGTGACGATCTGATAGGTCCACCAGTCGTGCGACACGACATCGAGCGCGCCGGAGGCTTCCAGGAGCCGCTTGGCGGCCTGATTGAACACCATGGTGTTGCCGCCGCCGATATTCTGCACCAGCGCGTTGGCAAAAGCGGGCGGGCGCGAGAACAGCAGCGAATGGCCGAGATGGCGGCCTTTCGCATCGACCAGTTCGGTGCGCGAGCAGTACATCGCCGGCATGTGAGGCGGAACGCCGGCCAGCCAGCGCAGCGCGCGCTCAAGCTTGTCGGGATACCAGATGTCATCCTGATCGCTGAAGGCATAACCGTCGGCGCGGACGGCGGGATCGGCGGCCAGCGCCATGAAGTTGCGGCAAAAGCCCTGCCGCGGCCCGTCCCGCAATTGCACCGGTTGCGGCTGACCTGCGGCGAACCGCGCGATCAGCACGCGCGTGGCGTCGTTCGAGCCGTCGTCGGAAACATGAAGCTCCCAGTCTGGATGGGTCTGGCCCGCATAGGAGGCCAGCTGCGCCTCAAGATGGGCGGCGCCGTCCTTGGTGCAAAGCAGGATGGCGACGCGCCACGGCTTGCCGGCAACGGGTGAGGAAGGGGACGGCGCGCGCATCGCAACTCATGGGTCAAACGCAAACAATTGGGTCAAACGCGAACAATCAACAGGACATTGCGGCAGCGGCCGCCTGCCGGCCCCGCGACAGCAGGCATAACCACCTGATAACAAGGGCCTATCGGACGGTCAACGGGAACGCCACGGACGCCCGCAAAGGCGGCCCGCGGGATAGGCGCGCGTCTGGTTGTCCTGTACCTTGCGGGCATCTCGGGGGGAATCAACAAATCGTGCACCGCGCTGGCGCAGGCAATCCGATCAAGGCCGGCGGCGGCCAGCAACCCGCACCCCCCGGCGGTGCGGCCAACGACAGCGCGGCTCCGCTGTCCGGGCCGGTCGATGCCGGCCTGGTGGCGCTCGCGCTGGTGGCGGCGCGCTATCAGATCGCCGCCGATCCGTCCCAGCTTGCCCATGACGCCGGCCTCGGCGAACGTCCGTCCGCACCCGAGGACATCGTGCGCGCCGCCAAACGCATCGGCCTGCGCGCGCGCCTGTTCCGCGACCGCGGCGTCGAGGCGCTGGCCGCGACGCCGCTACCCGCCATCGTGCGCCTGAAGGACGGCCGCTTCGCCATCCTGTTCGCGCAGCTTGCGGACGGCAAGTTCCGCCTCGCCGATCCGGTCAGCCGCGGCTTTGCCGACAAGACGGCCGCGGCGATCGGCGAACTATGGAGCGGCGAGATCATCCTGATCACCCGGCGGTTCGGCGGTCCCGGCGTCGATCCCGCGCTGTTCGGCTTCCAGTGGTTCCTGCCGTCGCTGTGGCGCTACCGCAAGCCGCTTCTCAACGTGCTGGTGGCCTCGTTCTTCATCCAGATCTTCGCGCTGGTGACGCCGCTGTTCTTCCAGGTCGTCATCGACAAGGTGCTGGTGCACAAGAGCCTGTCGACCCTGATCGTCATCGTGGTGGGGCTGGTCGGCATCGGCCTGTTCGACGTGGTGCTGCAGTATTTGCGCGCCTATGCGCTCAGCCACACCACGAGCCGCATCGACGTCGAGCTGGGCAGCCGCCTGTTCGACCACCTGCTGCGGCTGCCGCTGTCCTATTTCGAGACCCGCCCGGCCGGACAGACGGTGGCGCGCATGCGCGAGATCGAAACCATCCGCTCCTTCCTCACCGGACAGGGGCTGTCGTCGGCGATCGACCTTCTGTTCACCTTCGTCTTCGTCGCCGTGCTGCTCCTCTATTCACCACTGCTCACCCTGATTGTGCTCGTCTCGATCCCGCTTTACATTCTCGTCGCGGTCGCCATCCGCCCGGCGCTGCGCGAGAAGATCAAGGAGCGCTTCAACACCGGCGCGGCGAGCCAGCAGTTTCTCGTCGAATCGATCTTCGGCATCCAGACCCTGAAATCCGCCGCCATCGAGCCGATCCTGCGCACGCAATGGGAGGAAAAGCTCGCCTCCTACGTCAAGACCTCGTTCGACGCCGTCATCCTCTCCAGCATCGGCCAGAACGTGTTCCAGTACATCAGCCGCATCACCACGGCGCTGGTGCTATTTTTCGGCGCGCAAGCCGTGATCGAGGGCGAGCTGACGGTCGGCGCGCTGATCGCCTTCAACATGATCATGGGCCAGGTCACCGGCCCGATCGTGCGGCTGTCGCAGCTGTGGCAGGATTTCCAGCAGATTCAGGTGTCGGTCGAGCGCATCGGCGACATCCTCAACAGCGCCCCGGAATCGCAGCGGATGGCGCTCGCCAACCTGCCGCCGACGCGCGGCGCGATCACGTTCAGCAACGTGACGTTCCGCTACCAGGCGAGCGGCGCGCCGGTGCTCGACGACATCAACCTCGACATCCCGGCCGGACAGGTAATCGGCATCGTCGGCCCCTCCGGGTCGGGCAAATCGACGCTCACCAAGCTGGTGCAGCGGCTCTACCGTCCCGAACGCGGCCAGATCATGATCGACGGCATCGACATCAACCAGGTCGAAACCGCGTGGCTGCGCCGCCAGATCGGCGTGGTGATGCAGGACAGCACGCTGTTCAACCGCACCATCCACGACAACATCGCGCTCGCCGTGCCCGGCATGACGCGTGGCCATGTCATCGCCATGGCGCGGCTCGCCGGCGCCGACGAGTTCGTGGCGAAACTGCCGCTCGGCTACGACACCATGATCGAGGAGCGCGGCGCCAATCTGTCCGGCGGCCAGCGCCAGCGGCTCGCCATCGCGCGCGCGCTCGCCACCCAGCCGCGTATCCTGATCCTCGACGAGGCCACTAGCGCGCTCGACTACGAGAGCGAGCGCATCATCCAGGACAACATGCGCCAGATCGTCAAGGGGCGCACCGTCATCGTTATCGCGCATCGGCTGGCCGCGGTGCGCCAGTGCGACCGCATCATCGCCGTCAGGGACGGACGGCTGGTCGAGGACGGCAGCCACGCCGAACTGATCGCGCGGCCCGCCGGCCTGTACGCCGGGTTGTGGCGGATGCAGGCGGAGAACAGCGGCACATGAACGATCGGGCGGCAGGCGGCATGAGGCAATGGCTTGCGCGGCGCGCCGCCGCGCTGCGCCGCGTTCGCGCACGGTTGCCCGCGATGCCATCGGCCGCGCGTACAAGGCTCACGCATGCGTTCCAGACCGCGCACATGGGAGCCGACAACCGCGCGTTCCTCCCCGCCGCGATCGAAATCCTCGAAACCCCGCCCTCGCCCATTGCCACCCGTCTGACGTGGTTCATCTGCGCCGCCGCGCTCGCCACGCTGGCATGGTCGTATTTCGGCTGGATCGACATCCACGCCATCGCGCCGGGGAAAATCCAGCCCAGCGGCCGTTCCAAGGTGGTGCAGCCGGTCGATGCCGGCCGCATCGCCGGCATCTTCATCCGCAACGGCGGCACGGTGAAGGCGGGCGACACGCTCGTGGAGCTCGACGCCACCGAAACCACGGCGGAACGCGAGGCGCAGGCGGTCGAGCTCGAAGCGACGCTAGCGGAGGCGGCGCGCCGCCGCGTCGCCATTCGTGCCGCGCGCAACATTGAAGCCGCGCCGTCGCCGGTGCCGTTTCCGGCCACCACCAGCGACGCCATCCGGGCGCGCGAACAGGCTGTGCTGGCCGCCGATCTCGGCGAACTCTCCTCGCTGCGCGCCAGTCTTGTCGCGCAACTCGCCGAACGCGCCGCCACCAAGGAGCGGCTGACCGCCAGCATCGCCGCCCGCGAGAAGCTGATCGCGCTCAGCCGCGAGCGCGTCGGGATGCGCGAAACGCTCAGCGAGCAGGGCTCCGGCTCGCGCGCGCTGGTCATCGAGGCGCTGCAGCAGCTCGAAACGCAGATGACCACCGACGCCGGCGAGCGCGGCCAGTTGCTGGAAACCGAAGCGGCGATGCGCTCGCTCGGCCAGCGCATCGCCGAACTCGGCTCGCGCTTCATCGCCGACCAGACCCAGAAGCTGGCCGATGCCGAACGGCGCGTCGACCGGCTGTCGCAGGACCTCATCAAGGCCCGCTCGAAATACGAGCGCACCCAGATCCGGGCGCCGATCGACGGCACCGTGCAGCAGCTTGCCGTCACCACCGTCGGACAGGTGGTGACCGGCGGGCAGTCGCTGATGACCATCGTGCCGCTCGACGGGCCGATCGAGGTCGAGGCGCTGATCTTCAACAAGGACATCGGCTTTGTCGAAGCCGGGCAGCCCGCGACCGTCAAGGTCGAGGCATTTCCGTTCACGCGCTATGGCACCATCGCGGCCACGGTCGCCAATGTCTCGCGCGACGGCGTCGACCCGAAGGACATCAGCACGCTGGGCGACGCGGCCAGCGTGACGCGGCCGCAGGGAACGGGCGGCGCATCCGGCACGCCCAGCCTGGTGTTTCCCGCCACGCTGACGCTGGCCCAGCGCATCATGATGATCGACGGCAAGCCGGTTCCGCTCATACCCGGCATGGCGGTCACGGTCGAGATCAAGACCGGGCAGCGCCGCATCATCGACTATCTCATGTCGCCGATCAGCGCCGTGACCTCGCAGGCGGCGCGGGAGCGCTGAGGCAGGCAGCCCGCCCCACCGGACATGATGCCATCATTCGCGTCTCGACACCCCGGAAATGCCCGACAATGACGCGTCGGCCGCTACGACCGCGCCTCTCGACTTCGTCATGCGGGGCAACCGGGTCTCGCCTGGGGCGAGCCCGGCTGTAAACTCGACCCGCGCATCCATCATCCCGCCGAAGAAAGATCGATGGCCGGGTCAAGCCCGGCCATGACGAAGTGAGAGATCCGAGCCCGATCCTGGCGTCGGGCAAAAAAACACGGCGGGCGGCCCCATGAGGCCGCCCGCCGGTTGGTTGCGCGAGAAACGCCTACGCTAAGCGAACTGCCAGTTGCCGGTGTTGAGCGAGCCGTTGAATCCGGCGAGCGTGATCTGGTTGCCGTTCCACAGAATCACGGTGTTGGAGACTTGCGTCTGGATCGAGAGATCGGCCGCGCTGTGCACGCCGGCGCTCGCCAGCGCGGTGAAGTCGAGCTTGTCGACGCCGTTCTGCCAGTCGGTAATGGTGTCGGCGGCCCATCCCGCGCCGTAGGCGAATGTATCTGCCCCGCCGCCGCCGGTCAGCGTGTCGTTGCCAGCCCCGCCGGTGATGACATTGGCGTTGGCATCGCCGACGATCGTGTCGTTGCCGGCGCCGGCGGAAATATTCTCGATATTGGCGAAGCTTTCGGTGCCAATGCTGCTCGTGGCGGTTCGGGCGACCATGTCGACAGCCCAGTTATTGCCGGGGCCAGCAAGTTGGAAGCTGTATGTATCGCTGCCATTGCCGCCATCGACAAAATCGAGACCGCCGCCACCGATCAGCATATCGTCTCCGTCTCCGCCATAAATCATGTCTGCACCGCCTCCCCCAAATATGTAATCGTTTCCTGCTGCCCCATTTAGCGTGTTGGCGCTGTTGTCACCGTTGATAGTGTCATCGCCACCGCCCGCCAGGATGTTTTCAATATTGGCAAAGGTTTCGGTGCCAATGCTGCTCGTGGCGGCTCGGGCGACCATGTCGACGGTCCAGTTATTGCCGGTGCCGGCAAATTGAAAGCTATAGGTATCGCTGCCACTGCCGCCGTCGACAAAGTCGAGACCGCCACCACCAACCAGAATGTCGTCTCCGTCTCCGCCATAAAGCGTATCGCTGCCAGCACCGCCATTAATGGTATCAGCCCCGGCTGCGCCATAAATCGTATCGTTGCCGGCGCCGCCGTTGATATTGTCATTCCCGCGCCAGCCATAGAGCGTGTCGTTGCCGCTGGTCGCGGTCTGCCAGTACTGCACCACCTGGTCGGCGAAACCATCGACATCGACGCGCAGGTAGTTCTGGCCGGTGTTGGTGACGTTGTCGTTCTCGTCGTCGCCGTCGTTGATGGTCACCGCGCTGTTGCGCATCAGCGTACGCAAGCTGTCGACGCCGATCTTCTGCCCGGAAATCTCCAGCGACAGGTCCTGCATCAGCGCCACGATGCCGGCGATGTGCGGCGCCGCCTGGCTGGTGCCGGTGTAGCCGACCGTGGTGCCGTTCTTGCCGGCGTTGGTGATGATGGCGCCGGGCGCGAAGATGTCGGTCTGCGTGGTGCTGCGCTGGCTGAACGAGGCGATGCGATCAGCCGCCGTGGTGTAGTCGATGGCGCCGCTGGTGTAGCTCATGCCGCCGACATTGGCGTCGTAGACCGCGCCGACCGCCCATGAATACGGATCGGAGCCGGGATAATCGACGCCCTGGGCCTGATAGTTGTAATAGTCGTTGCCGGCGGCCGACACCACGGCGACGCCCTGGTTCTTCAGGGCCTGCAACTCGTCGGTCAGGAACCAGCTGTGGTCGGTGTTGGAATTCTCGCCGAATCCGAGCGACATGTTGACGCTGACGAGATTGTAGGCCGCGCCGTTGGTGGCCAGCCATTGCAGCGCCTGCTCCAGCGCGGTGCCGGTGCCGCTGCCCGAATCGTCGAGCACCTTGAGGATGATGAAGTTCACGCCCGGTGCCATGCCGGTGTAGGTGGCGTCCTGCGAACCGACGATGCCGGTGACGTTGCTGCCGTGACCGTTGCCGTCCTCCGCCGTGGCATGCCCGCTGATGAAATCACGCTGATAGACGATGCGGTCGGCGACGCCATCGCCGTTGCTGTCGGGGCCGAAGAACGGATGGTTGAGATCGGCGCCGGTGTCGAGGATCGCCACCGTCACGCCAGTGCCGTTGATGCCGGAATAGAGCGGATTGGACGTGAACGCGTTCCAGTCGATGAGCTGCCGCGACTGCACGGTTTCGGCCGAGGGAATCGGATCGCCGGTGTAGAGTTCGCCGATTGCATGAGTCACGAGGTCGGCCGGCGCGGTCGAGGTGAGGCCATCGGCCGCCGTCTGTGCCGTACCGCCCGCAATCAGCGGCGTGGTGACCGGATCATTGGTCGAGGGGGCGGCCGCCGACACTCCGGCCTGCTGGCCTGCGTTGCCGACGATGGTGGGTGAACCGCTCGCTGCCGAATTGTCCGGCGAACCGGTGGTCGAGCCGGCAGCGCCCTGCGCGGGCGCGGCGATGGTCTCGCTGGACGGCGGCGTGGCGGCAATCCCATCCTGGCCGCCGGGCAGCACGGCATTGAAGATCAGTCCCTCGGCACCGGCGCTTGCCGCTTCGGTCGCCGTGGGCGCGCTGTTGGAACTCTGTGCCTGAACGAGGGAAATTGTCCCTTCGGATTCCTGAACCTCGCCGATGCCGCCGGAAATCGCGATCGCCGGAGCCACCGACGTGGCGCCCTGGATTGCGATCGAAACAAACGGCGTCGCGTCATCCCCGGTCGCGATACTGGAAGTATCCACGTCGTCAGCATTGTCATCAGACAGGGCATTGAAATTCGACGACGCAATCTGGGATTTCAGCATGGGGCCGCTCCTGACGAAAGCCTGTGGAATAGGGTCCGAATCACCACAATTTGCCGGATGGCCCGCATCATCCCGCAGCAATCAGAAAGACATTGTTAACTACGTTTGGCGTTCTGCCCGCCCAGCACCGGCGCGGACTTCATGCAGCGCAACAATACCCACTGGCCTACATTACGCATGAATTATATGTTGTTTATAACATATTGTTTTAATTCATATTTGTATTGTGTGCAGCTTTTCCGACATCGGCTCATTCCATAAATGCGGGTTGACAGGCTTTTTCTGAATGATTAGTCATTCAGTTCATCAAGGCGCAGTGGCAAAAAACAATTTCAACCCACTGCGAGGAGGGCCCGCGCTCGCTGGCGTTCCGGCGGTTCCGGAACGTCAGCACCGGCCAGGGCGATCCACCCCTTGAAGTGCGTGTTCAGAACAGGAAGAGCCGTTTGATGCCGGACGAAATCGTATCCATTCACCGCCGCGGCGCGGTCGCCGTCGTCACCATCGACCGGCCACCGGTCAATGCGCTGGGCGAGGCGCTGATTGCCGCCCTGCACCGGGCCATGGACACGCTGGAAGCCGACGCCTCGGTGTCGCTCATGCATATCCGCGCCACCGGCAAGGCGTTCTGCGGCGGCGCCGATCTCGCCGAGATGAAGCGCAACCTCGCCGATCCCACCAGCGTCGACGCCCAGATTGCCTTCGTGCGCGACCTGCAGAAGGTGCTGCAGCGCATCGAGGACTTCCCCTGCACCACGCTGGTCGAAATCGGCGGCGCGGCGATGGGCGGCGGACTGGAACTGGCGCTGGCCTGCGACCTGCGCATCGCCGCCAATGAAGCCAAGCTGGCGCTGCCCGAGGTCAATCTCGGATTGATCCCCGGCGCCGGCGGCACCCAGCGGCTGACGCAGCTGTGCGGCGCGGCGATCGCCAAGCGTCTCATTCTCGGCGCGGAAATCCTCGACGGCGCCAGGGCCGCCGCGCTCGGTGTCGTGCACTGGGCGGTGCCGCGGGCGGAACTTTCCGCCTTCGCCGAGGCCACCGCCGACCGCCTCGCCGCGCTGCCGCGCGGCGCCGTCGCCGCCGCCAAGTCCTGCATCGCGGCCTTCGCCGACGAATCGCGCGACGGCTACGAGGAAGAGCTCACCAACACCCGCAACCTCCTTCTCCACGAACCCGAGACGCGGCGTCGCGTCGAGGCTTTCCTTTCCGGCGCGCGCTAGCGTCATCACCACCACAGGAGCATTGAAATGAAATTCAACGACAAGGTCATTCTCGTCACCGGCGGCGGTTCCGGCATCGGGCAGTGCACGGCGCAGGCGTTCGCCGAGCTTGGCGGCGACGTGCTGATCGCCGACATCAACGACAAGGCGGGCAACGCCGCCGCCGAAGGCATCCGCGCCAAGGGCGGCAAGGCCGAGTTCATCCACCTCGACGTCACCGACAAGGCCTCGATCGCCGCCGCGCGCGACAAGGTGCTGGCGAGCCGCGGTCGTCTCGACGTGCTCGCCAACGTCGCCGGCTGGGGCCACATCCAGCCGTTCGTCGACAATGACGACGCCTTCATCTCCAAGGTGATGGCGCTCAACCTGCTGGGCCCGATCGAGTTGATCCGCGCCTTCCTGCCCTCGATGATCGAGAAGAAGAGCGGCCGCATCGTCAACGTGTCGAGCGACGCCGGCCGCGTCGGTTCGCTGGGCGAGAGCGTGTATTCGGCGGCCAAGGGCGGCCTGATCGCGCTGTCGAAGTCGCTGGCGCGCGAAGGCGCCCGCCACAACATCACCGTCAACGCCATCTGCCCCGGCCCGACCGATACGCCGCTGCTGAAGTCCGAGCCGGAGAAGTTCCTGGAGGCGTTCCTGCGCGCCATTCCGCTGCGCCGCTTCGGCAAGCCCTCGGAAGTCGCCGATGCCATCGTGTTCATGGCCAGCGACCGCGCCAGCTACATCACCGGCCAGGTGCTGAGCGTCAACGGCGGCATCGCGATGGTCGGCTGACCTTTTCCAAACTCACACGCAACCAAGGACAATCTGATATGCGTAATTTCAAGGCATCCGAGTACAAGGCCAAGAACTTCGGCTGGAAGGTCGACGGCAAGGTGGCGACGCTCACCCTCAACCGTCCCGACAAGAAGAACCCGCTGACGTTCGACTCCTATGGCGAGCTGCGCGACCTGTTCGAGAACCTGGTCTACGCCTCCGACGTCAAGGCCATCGTCATCACCGGCGAGGGCGGCAACTTCTGCTCGGGCGGCGACGTGCACGAGATCATCGGCCCGCTGACCAAGATGGACATGCCGGGCCTGCTCGAGTTCACCCGCATGACCGGCGACACCGTGCGCGCCATGCGCAACTGCCCGCAGCCGATCGTCTCGGCGATCGACGGCGTGTGCGCCGGCGCCGGCACCATGCTGGCCTCGGCCTCCGACATCCGCTACGGCACCGCGCGCTCGAAGGTGGCGTTCCTGTTCGTGCGCGTCGGCCTGGCCGGCGCCGACATGGGCGCCTGCACCCTGCTGCCGCGCCTGATCGGCCTGTCGCGTGCCGCGGAATTGCTCTACACCGGCCGCGCCATGGGCGGCGAGGAAGCCGAGCGCTTCGGCTTCTACAACTCGCTGCATGCCCCCGAGGAGGTGCTCGCCGCCGCCACCAAGCTCGCCCACAGCCTGGCCGACGGCCCGACCTTCGGCCACGCCATGACCAAGAAGATGATCTGGCAGGAGTGGAACTCGGGCCTTGGCGAGTGCATCGAGGCCGAAGCCCAGGCCCAGGCCATCTGCATGCAGACGAAGGACTTCGAACGTGCTTATGTCGCGTTCGCCAACAAGCAGTCGCCGAAGTTCGAGGGTAACTGATGAGTGATACGACATTCCTGTCCTGGCCGTTTTTCACCGACAGCCATCGCGGCTTCGCCGCCGCGCTGGAGGACTGGGCGCAGCGCGTGCTGCCGACGCTGTGCACGCCCGACGAGGCGCATGGCGAGGCGATGGACGCGACCTCGACGCTCCTGGTCCGAGAACTCGGCAAGGCAGGACTGTTGGGTGCTGCGATCCCGGCCGCCTATGGCGGCCGGGACACGCTGTTCGACGTGCGCGGCCTGTGCCTCGCCCGCGAAATTCTCGGCCGTCATCTCGGCCTTGCCGACTTCGCCTTCGCCATGCAGGGGCTGGGCAGCGCCGCCATCACGCTGTTCGGCACCGACGCGCAAAAGCAGGCCTACCTGCCGCGCGTCGGCCGCGGCGAGGCGATCGCCGCCTTCGCCATCTCCGAGGTCGATGCCGGCTCCGATGTCGGCGCCATGACCACGCACGCCGTCAAGGACGGCGACCACTACGTCATCAACGGCAGCAAGACCTGGATCTCCAATGCCGGGCTCGCCGACTTCTACACCGTGTTCGCCCGCATCGGCGAGGAACCCGGCACCAAGAACATCGCCACCTTCATCGTCGACGCCGCCACGCCCGGACTGGCCGTGTCCGAGCGCATCGACGTGATCGCGCCCCATCCGCTCGGCTCGCTGAAGCTCACGAACTGCCGCGTGCCGGCCTCCGCCATGCTCGGCAACCCCGGCGACGGCTTCCGCATCGCGATGTCGGTGCTCGACGTGTTCCGCTCCACCGTCGGCGCCGCGGCGCTCGGCTTTGCCCGCCGCGCCCTGGACGAGGCGATCGCGCGCTCGCAGTCGCGCAAGGTATTCGGCACCAGGCTCGCCGATTTCCAGCTCACCCAGGCCAAGATCGCCGACATGGCGGTGGCGATCGACGCCGCCGCGCTCCTGATCTACCGCGCCGCCTGGACCAAGGACACCGCCGGCGGCCGCGTCACCCGCGAAGCCTCGATGGCCAAGCTGTTCGCCACCGAGGCCGCGCAGCAGGTGATCGACCAGGCCGTCCAGCTGTTCGGCGGCATGGGCGTGGTCAGCCATCAGGTGGTGGAGACGCTGTATCGCGAAATCCGCGCGCTGCGTATCTACGAAGGCACCAGCGAGGTGCAGAAACTGGTGATCGCCAGCGCGGTCTACGCCAACGCCGCGGCACAGGGAAAGGCAGCATCATGACCATCATGGGTCTGGGCGATGACAAGCCATTGAACGGCTATCACGCCGCCGTCACCGGCGGCACCCGCGGCATCGGCCTTGCCATCGCCGGCACGCTGGCCAAGCTCGGCGCCGACGTGACGCTGATGGGCCGCAACCGCGAGGCGCTTGCCGCGCGCGCCGCCGAGCTTGCGGAAGCGCACGGCACCCGCGTCGCCGCCGAAGCGGTCGATGTCGGCGATGCCGAGGCGGTCAAGGCCGCGTTCGCATCGGCAACCGCCCGCCTCGGTCCCGTCACCATTCTCATCAACAATGCCGGCATCGCCAAGGCCGCTCCGTTCGGCAAGACCGATCTCGCATTCTGGCAGAACGTCATGAACGTCGACCTCACCGGCGCGTTCCTGTGCGCCAAGGAAGTGGTGAAGGGCATGACCACGGCCGGTTTCGGCCGCATCGTCAACGTCGCCTCGACCGCCGGACTGACCGGCATGGCCTATTGCACCGCGTATTGCGCCGCCAAGCATGGCCTGATCGGCATGACACGGGCGCTGGCGCGCGAGCTGGCGAAAACGCCGGTCACCGTCAACGCGGTCTGCCCCGGCTACACCGACACCGACATCGTGCGCGACACGCTCGACAACATCACCAGCAAGACCGGCCGCAGCCGCGAGCAGGCGCTGGCCGACATCGTCGTGCACAATCCGCAAGGCCGCCTGGTCGATCCCAAGGAAGTGGCCGACGCGGTCGGCTGGCTGTGCCTGCCAAGTTCGGCGGCAATCACCGGACAATCCCTCGTCGTCGCCGGCGGAGAGCTGATGTGATCCGGCGCGCCCGGCGCTGAAAGGATGCCATGACCACCATCGTCCCGAGCAACGTCCCGGACATCAAAAGTCAGGTGAGCGACGAGGCGCTGGTGCAGCGGCGACGCAGCCAGATCGTTTCCGCCGCGGTCGAGCTGTTCTCCAAGCAGGGTTTCTATCGCACCACCATCCTCGACATCGCGCGCAAGGCCGGCGTCAGTCCCGGCCTGATCTATCAGTACGTCACCGACAAGGAGGACGTGCTGCTGCTGGCGCTGCTCAGCGTACTCGATTCCTACAAGCGCGAAATTCCCACGGCGCTGCAGGGGCGGACCGACGAGCTGGAGCGCTTCTGGGCGGCGCTGGAAGCCTATTGCCGCGTCGTCGACCAGCGCCGCAGCGCGACCGTGCTGGCCTACCGCTCGACCAAGTCGCTGCCCGAGGAGCGCCGCCGCCTGGTCAAGCAGTCCGAGATCGACTCCAACGATCTGATCGCGGCCTGCCTGCGCGAGTGCATCGCCACCGGCCTGATGCGCGAGGTCAACATCGAGCTCGTGACTTACCAGCTCGTCACCTTCGCGCACACCTGGGCGCTCAAGTACTGGCGCCTCAAGGACCTCTGCACGCTCGACGAATACATCCGCGAGGGCTTTGCCTTTTTCGCCCAGGCGCTCTTGACGGAAAAGGGCTGGCGGCGCAACCGCGAGCTGGGCCGCGAGGCATAAATCGCCTCACTTGCCGGCGGAAACCCGCGGCGACTCCAGCTTTGACGCATGCGGTGCCATTGTCGAATTATTCGAAAGCGTATTCAACGCATCAAGCAGCCGCCCGTGGGTGATGCTCGCATTATCCGCGTCCTTCCTGTACGAACAGTAATCCGGCGCCAGCGAGATTACTTTCTCCACTCGATCAAACCCGTCGATTTCAGCCGCCGACGTCGGCGAAAAGAATGCGACAGTCGGTATCCTCTGGGAAATCGCCAGATGCATGGCCAGACTGTCGCTGCTGATCATGAAATCGAGCTGACGGATCAGCGCCGCAAGATGCAAAGGCGATTGATCGGTATCGGCAACGATCACACGCGGATCGCCAATCGAATGCGCGAGAGCATTATTTCTCTCCCGATCGGGACCGGCTCCAAATAGAACGACGTAGCCGCGCGAGGCTGCATCAAGGCTAAGAAGTTTACGGATCAGCAAATCAAGTTCCGTGAGCCGCAGTTCCTTGGCCGGCCAGCGGCCGCCCGCGAACGGATTAATTCCAATGACCGGACAGGCGCCATTCCTGAAGCCACTGTATTCCGTCTCGATTTCCGGGCTTCCGAAGAACCGCGGCTCCACCATGTCGACACCGAAGATCCGGGAGAGAATCCCGGCGTGCCCCTGGGTGTTGAGCTTTTTCAATTCATCGGCGCGTGCCTTCCCGAACCGGGAATGCAGCCCCATGTCGAACCATGGCGAAGCATCCTGCGAATAGCGGACCTGACCATCCTGCTTCATCGCTCCGACGACTTGCCCGCAGCGTACCATGTCGAGGCCTGATAATATTTCGTCCTCATCATCCAACGAGAAGACGACATCAAAGAACTCGTCTTGAATCTGATCAAACCCGGTCGCGATACGGTCGATATAAGGATTGTGACGAATCAGACACTCGGCTCCCGGCGCAGTGATCCAGACCTGTCGGAAATCAGGTCCATTTTTCCGCCGCAACGGACCCGCGAAATACGATGTACGGACGACATCGCCCAACGCGCCATGCTTGACGACAAGAACTTTCATTCTACCGCAGCCCCTGCCGCCGTCCGCTGTCTTTCGCTGAAGACAGAAGGACTAATATCCACCCACAGGAAATCGGCCAAAGCTCGCTTGGAAAAATTTGACTGAACATACTGGCTCTGGATGCGCCGCTGGGCCCGCCAGGCGTCATCGTTTCCAATCAATTCAGTAACTGCTGCAGCAAAGGATTCAGCGTCCGAATGAAGAGGCAGATTGGTCTCAAGGCCGATCATGCCCTGCGCTCCATAAGGCGTGGTCACGATAGGAACGCCGTAGCGCATCGCTTCGATGACTTTACCCTTCATACCAGCCCCGAAGCGCAAGGGCGCAATTGCAACTCGCGCGCTCGCATAATGCGCGGCAAGCTGCTGGTCAGTCACGAAACCCGTCACGTTGACATGGGGATCGCTCGCAAGATTTCTCACCTTCTGGGTCGGATTGGAACCTACCAGCCAGAGTTTCATATCCGGGAATTCGCTACGGATATGGGGAAAGACATTGCCGACAAACCACAGCGCCGCATCCTCGTTTGGTTCATGAGCGAACCCGGCGACAAACAGGATATCACGGCGGCGCGCGAGATCTTCCTCTTCGGGCGGCGCAAAGCTGTCAAACCCGAAGACAGGCATCGTGCGCGCCCCGCAGCCTGGCATCATCGAACGGACATAAGCCGTTTCCTGATCCGATGGATAATAGACGGCGTCGACCAGCGACCAGACGCGCCGTTCCACTTTCTCCATATCATCCGCGGCCGTCCCGGCCGCATGACCCTGTCCAAGTATCTGCGATTGTGCCCGCATCCTCAGATGATGGATATCGTGACCGTAAAATAGCAGCTTTGCCTTGGTCGCCTTCCGCACCGGCGCGATGAAGTCGATCGCGACATGTGGGCGGCTCAGAAGCGCACAGTCGATGTGGTATCCGTTATTCGCAATCCAGGCATCAAACCCGCTGGCGTATTCACTGCCATAAATCACCTCGATGCCCGCATCCTGCAGGCGCGCCGTGTATTGGGGATCACGCCACAGATTCTGCGGCCAGAATTTCACGTTGAATCCGGCCTCGACCAGAATGGTCAGGATCTGGTCGATCGTACGCGATCCGGCATCGCGATCCGGCTGCGGCACATAATGATCGACGACCAGAATGCATGGCTTGCCGCGCGAGCGGTCGCGCGCCACGAACACTTCCTCGCCGTTGGGAAAGTGGAAGCGCTCCAGTTCCTCGCGCCAGCGCTCCGCGAATTTCTTCTGGTTTTCGACCTGACAGGACTTGATACCGCTGGCCGTATCGGTTCCGTGCGAAACGCCTTCATGATGAACCACAACGGATCGCGGCTGATAGACGACTCTCAACCCCGCCTCGCGCACCTTGAAGGCGAGGTCGGTATCCTCGCAATAGGCCGGCGCGTAGCGTTCATCGAACCGACCCAGTTTCGTGAAAACATCGCGCCGTATCAGCAATGAAGCGCCGGAACAGTAATCCGTTTCCTTGGCATAGTTGAATTCCGGCAGATCCGGATCCTGCCAGCGTCCGAAATTCCACGCCGAGGCGTCGCGCCAGACAATGCCGCCGGCTTCCTGCAGCCGGCCGTCGGGGAAAACCAGTTTCGAGCCGACAAGGCCCGCCTTCGGCCAGGTCCGCAACGTATCCAGCAGCGCATCGAGCCAGCCTTCGCAGACCTCGGTGTCGTTGTTGAGGAAATGAATGTATTCGCCGCGCGCCAGACCGGCTGCGCGGTTGCAGGACAGCGTGAATCCAAGATTGCGGGGATTGACCTCGTAGCGCAGCCCGCGAACTTTCGCGAGACTGGCAACCTGCGGATCTCCCGAGCAGTCCTCGACGACGATGACTTCCACCGGCACGAGCGGCGGATGGCGCGCGATCGATTGCAGACAGGTCAGCGTCACATCCAGCTTGCCATAGATTGGGATAATGATGCTGACCAGCGGTTGTTTCGAGAATGGCAGTTCCAGTTGCGTCAGGTCGACGCTTGCAGGTTGATTGGACTTGACGGCAGCATGTTTGCGCGCCTTCACGGCGACCGAACGCCACGCCTCGTAACTGGGGATGCCCTCAAACAACGGTCCCGCAAGACGGAAAGCGGCGGCGGCCAGACCGTACTTGTGTCCGGCACCAATCGGCAGCCGGTGATAGACGGCGCGCGCCATGCGCTGAATGGGCGGCCGCAATCCGGCCATGACCAGGTTCCAGTCACCGCGCAGCAATCTCGCCGAGAACCGGAGCGGCCGCGTCAGCCGCCATGACCGCGAGCGCAGGATGCGATTGTACTCCGCCTTGTGTTCGGCGATGGCGATATGCGCTGCCTCGACCCTGCGTTGGAACGACAGGAGATCCGAATTCGCCTTTTCCATCTCGCTTGCGAAAGTGGTGCTCCTGGTCTCGCCATCCGCAATCGCGCCACTCTGATCATGGACGATGCGTTGCAGCTCCTCGATCCGGGCTTCCCGCGCCGCCACTTCGGCTTGGCGCAGAAGTCCGTCATGATGGGCCTCGGAAAGTTCCGTTTCCTTTTCGGCCAAGGCCTGCTGCAATGTCCGCACTTGGGAGTCGCGCCGCCCGATCTCGCCCTCGAGGTCGGAGATGCATTGCTCCCGCTCGGTAAGCACCTCCCTGACTCGCGCAAGCTGGACACCGCGCGCGGCGACCTCATCGACGGCGCGGGCGATATGGGTTTTATGCGTCGCGATTTCGCCTTGCAGCACGGCAGTCTCGTTCTGCAGCCCGGCGATATCCTCCTCGAATCCGGCGATCTCGGCGGTGCGCGCTGCCGAGTCTGCCTCAAGCGTGGCGACCTTCGCCTCGCTTGAAATCATGCTCGCGCGCAAGGCCGCGTTTTCCTTGTCGCGCTGACGCGCCGCCTGTTCGGCTTCGGCGTCCCGGACCGCCAGTTCTTCGTAAAGGGCGGCTCCGAAGATCGGTGCGACGGCATCGAATTCAACGCGAATCCGATTGATCGCGGCCATCGCCGCCGCCGCGCCGGGCTCGCGTTCCAGGAGCAGCAAGGCTGCATAGGCGTCCTTGACCCAGCCCGAGATGTCGGCGCGCCCGGCAAGCGCGTCGGATGGCGGCGCAAAATTTCGCAGCGCCGGCGTCAGGAACGCCTCGACCTCGGATGGAACGTCCTCCGGCCGTGCCGGAAAATCCAGACCTATCGTCCTGACGACGCCGCCGACGGCCGACTTCCAGTCTTCCATGAGGTGTTCATAGGACACGAACGCACGCGGCTTGCCGCGTGTCGCCGTCTCGGCGTCAAGGACATGCCGCAGCCACAGCAGGCTGGCGAAGCCAGGCGTCATATGGTTGCGCGCGTCCAGCGAAGAAACCACCGCCACCGGATTGCGGAATGGAAGGATGAAGCGGCTTTCTACCCCGAGGTCCTGCAGGATTTCGGTATAGAACGGCGCAAAACGGCAGATGCGCGGATCCTTGAGGATGAACAGCGGGGCCGCGCCGTATTCCTCAAGCAACAACTGCACGATCTCGGCGCGGAACCGGGCGGCCGTCGCGGGATCGAGCCGGGCCGGATCGAATGCCCGCCAGTCGTCCCAGCGGCTTCGCGCTGCGGCGAGCATCGCGTCGTGGATCGCCACCAGCTTTTCCGGCTCCCAATGACCTCTTTCGTTGCCGGGGCGCGCCCCCATGACGTGCTTGGGCAGCCCGGCTCCGAGCAGGCTGAGGATGCGCGTCAGGGCGCTTGTGCCGGATCGGTGCATGCCCAGCACAAGCAGACAGGTCCGGCTGGCGGCCGGGCCATCACCGGCCACCTCTGGCCTGGTTCGGCTGGTGTGTCGTTCGATCCCCATTGCTGGCTATCTGCCTGTTTTCCGCCTACCGTCCGCCGGTCAAGCCAGCCCCCGACCGCATCCCCAATCTACCGGCCGTTTGCAGAGAAGCCGCTGTTTAACAAAGCCCCCCCCCAATTCCAAGCCTCATCCCGCGCACGAGCCGAGCCGAATCCGCCAGCATTGTCTAAATTTTGAAAAATGGCGGAGGCGGGCCAGACGCGGCCGTGCAATGCCCTACGAGATGCAGTTGATCATCCGGGAAATAAGATCGTTCTCCCACTCGTCATAGGTATCGATGCCCGCATCCTCCCAGAGGGCGGGGCCGATCGTTCCCTCAAGAATGGCGAGGTGCACCTTTTCGCAGCGGTCCAGCAGTTCGCTAGGCTCCAGTTCGCCCTACTTTGCCGTGACCTTGCTGCTGTTGATCCGGGTCCTGAACGTCGCGGCGCTTTGCGGAAAATTCGGCTCGCCGAGAAACCGGAAACATTTCCGCATGGTCCCCGGCACATCGGAGATGATGTCTTCGTAGCGCATCACCAGGACGCGGCCGGGCCCCAGCTCACGCGCTGCCTCCATGATGGAATGAACCGACCTGAGCCAGGTCAGGGTTGCTTCGTGGACGCTGTATTGCGGACCGCCGACATTCGTGAACGCGGCGTATGAGGCAATCGTCTCTCGTGGATTGCGGATGATGCCGATGAACTGCGCCTTCGGGAACGCCTCCGCGAGAACTGGAATGAAGGTGGTGTTGAACGGCGTCCCGTCGACCCATCGGCGTTTCGGATTCCACAGCGAGCGCCTGATCTGGAAATCGGGATGGAAGCGATTTTCGTGACCGGAAGAGCGCGTCAGGAAGGTCCGGAAGGCACTGTCGGACACCATCGATCTATGAAGCTTGTCGATGGACGAGCCGATGGACGAAAGATAGCGCGTCCGGTCGACGCCATAGATCGCCGGCGCGCCACGGCCGGGTTGACATGCCATGGCATGCCCGGCCGCCGCCCCCATCAGCGTCATCGGCAGCCAGTTGGTCTCTTCGACAGGCCCGATATTCGGGTGCTGGCCGAGCGCCCATGTCAGGATGCTGGTGCCGCAACGGCCCGAACCGACAACGAAAACCGGCTGGCCGGAACAGGGGATATCAGCGGCGAGCACGGCGGGCTTTACGCGCTCAGCGCGCGTTGCGATGTCGCCATCGGCGGCAATGTTGATGCCCGTCAATTCCAGCGCGCCGAGGCTGTCGCCGTCGCAATCCGCAGGACGGTCTTCGGGCATCACGATCTCGCAGGTGAAATCGACGGCGATGTCTCCCGCCGACGATGGCACCACATGCCCAAGCTGCAGCTCCACGGTCTGGTGCTCGCCCTGGATCTCGCCGATCTCGGCCTGCGGAGCGTCCGCCGCGCATTGGAAGATGAAAGGGAAATACCGGTAGGCGTGGAAACCGCCGGAACGGAACCGCAGGCGGACGCTGAACGTCTCGAGGATGTGGTTGGCGTTCCAGTCCGCGACACGGATGATAAGCCTGCACGGTTCGCGCAACGTGACGGCTGCGTCGGACCATTTTGCGGTAGCCGCCGTGCCATGCAGTTCAAGAATTTTCATCGATAATCAGCCTGAGAGATGCCCCCTGAACCGCGACGCGCTCGCTCGAACACACTTCGAATTATACTAGGGTCGGGCTCCGGCGATCAAGAACTACCCCGAAGCCCGCCTTGAACCACACCGCCAACGTTCCAGCAACGACGATTCGCGCGGCCATTCTGAATCAAAGTTAAACAAGATGAGTAAAGACGGCCGGATCCAGCGGCAGCACGCTCACGCAGCGCTTGGCCCAGCGTCATCGCACTGTAAATCCATCACGGCCTTGGCGCGCGGCCCCGCAGAAACAAACCGCGCCGCTCATTGGGCCGTCTCCGGCGCAGGTGCATTATCTGCTTCGTCACGCAATGCTGCGAGAAAGACATCGTCGAGGACGATTGCGTTGGTGGGATGCGGAACGCTATTCGTCGAACGAATCGAGCGAATTCCTGCGCCGACGATCTCGCCGGTCAAGTCGGGCGGGAACAGGGCATGGGTGATGACCACGTCTATCGAGACGGCACCGGCTGCGACAAGCGCCTCGGCGCAAGCCTTCAGGGTGCCTCCGGATGAAACCATGTCGTCCACCAACAACACCGGGCGGCCCCTGATCTGCTTCGCGGGGCCGAGCTCGATTTTGACAGACCGATCGCCGCGGCGAACTTTCTGCGCGACGCAGTGAGCAAGGTTCAATCGGCCAGCCAGATCCGCCACCCACGGCTTCGACTCCGCGTCTGGACCAACGATAACGGTGTCGGGGTCAATGCCGCTTGAGCGAAGCGTCTCGGCAATCGCGGGCATGGCCGACAGGTCGTCCGCCTTGATGCCGGGAAAGACCGTTTCAATTCTCTCGGTGCGATGCAAGTGGGCATCCACCGTGATGACCCGGTCCACGATCGCGGCCAGAAGTTTCCCGACGACCTTTTGGCTGATTGCCTCGCCCTGCTGGAACGCGGCGTCCTGGCGCATGTAACAAAGGTATGGGGCCAATAACACGATCCGTTCCGCGCCGCCGCGCCGTAACGCCTCCGCGGCGAATGAAAGCGCAATCAGCTTTTCATTGGGCTGGTCTAACGAAGCATAGATAATCGTGGTTGATGCGGGCGCCCCGACGGTCACACGCAATTCCCCGTCAGGAAAGCGGTGCAGTTCAATCTCGTGCAGGGAAATCCCAAGCCTGGCGGCGAGGCGCCTTGCATCGCGGGCCGATGACGGGAGGCATTGAATGGCGATCCTGGTCATGACGCCGCCAGGCTTCCGTTAGTCATTGTGTCGGTAGCGGTCATGCGGCGGCCGTCCGTTGGAGGCAATGGTGAAGGATACCAGTCTTTAGGCGGCAGCGATTGGCCCAAATCATTCCCGTCACCCCACCCCGGCCGTTGCTCTCTCTCGGTCTAGAGCCATCAGCCGCGCCGAGCCGCCTCGATCGCGGCAACGTCGATTTTCTTCATATCCATCATCGCATTAAACGCGCGTTTTGCTTCCTCGCCGCCGGCAGCCATCGCCTCGGTCAGCACGCGCGGCGTGATTTGCCAGGAGACGCCCCATTTGTCCTTGCACCAGCCGCACGCACTTTCCTGGCCGCCATTACCGACGATGGCGTTCCAGTAGCGGTCGGTCTCTTGCTGATCGTCAGTGGCGATCTGGAACGAGAAGGCTTCGTTATGTCTGAACGCGGGCCCGCCATTGAGGCCGAGACAGGGAATGCCGGCGACTGTGAATTCGACCGTCAGAACATCGCCCGCCTTGCCGGATGGGTAGTCGCTGGGAGCACGGTGGACGGCGCTCACCGTGCTGTTCGGAAAAGTCGCGGCGTAGAAGCGGGCTGCTGCTTCGGCGTCCTTGTCGTACCACAGGCAGATCGTGTTCTTGGCTATTGCCATTGCTTGTCCTCTCGCTTCCTGAAACCAATTCCGGCCCGGTTTCCCATGCACTCGACGGTACACCACGAACTTAGAATGCGCTCGCGTCATAAGTGTTCCCACCTGCAACGCCTGAAAGATCATAGTGGTATCAAGGCTGCAACTTTTAAGACCAAATGCGGGCAGTGACTCAGTCAGGGCGACGGTCCAGCCCATCGCCATCAACGCGGAGAGGTCGCTTCTCGTTGAGGAACCGGCGGGCGGCGATCCACCCGCCGGAGTCTCGTCGACCAACTAGGCCGCAGCGCCTTTCACCCACTGCGGCGTTGCCGAGCGGAACTCGGAAGGGCCGGCGAGCAGAGCGGCCGTTTCCCGCTCGTAGTCGGCGAACCATGGCTGCTTCACGAAGTCCTGGCCACTGGCCTGATCGGCGCCAAGCTGAAACACGACGATCGTATCGGGATCGTTGTCATCGTAGCAGTAGCAATAGGCGAGCTGGCCGTTAGGTTCGCCGAAGCTACTACGACTGATTGCAGATTGGTCCACTCTAATACCATCGACCTCGCGCCGCGCTGGGATCGCATCGCTCGCCAAGACGTTAATGTCGAGCGATGTCGGATCGGTAGCGGGCCGTCGTCCTCGGACCAGACAAGGAGAGTGACCCATGCGGAAGATTATCGTCGGCGCGTTCGTTTCGATGGATGGGGTGATGCAGGCCCCGGGCGGGCCAGAGGAAGACCCCACCGGCGGCTTCAAGTATGGCGGCTGGGTCGCCCCGATCGCGGACGTGGACCCAGTCTTCGGCGAGGAAGTCGGCAAGCTGTTCGACCAGCCCTTCGACCTCCTGCTCGGCCGGCGTACCTATGACATCTTCGCGGCGCACTGGCCCCATGCCGAAGGCGGGCCCTACGACGACATTGCCAGGACCTTCAACCGGATTACGAAGTACGTGGCGACCCGCAAAGGCGAGGACCTCACCTGGAAAGGCTCAGTTGCGCTGCGCGATGCCGCCAAGGATGTCGCGAAACTGAAACAAGAAGACGGCCCGGCTCTCGTTACGCAAGGCAGCACCGAGGTTGTACATGCTCTGCTCGCCGCTGGCCTCGTCGACGAGATCCGCCTGTTCACCTTCCCGATCCTGCTGGGGAAGGGAAAGTGCCTGTTCGCCAAAAATAGCGAGCCCGGCGCCTTCAAACTCACGCACAGCGTCGTCTCACCAGCCGGGCTGATCCACGCGATTTACGTGCGCGATGGAGAGGTGAAGACCGCCACTATCGGCGGCGCGGAAGAGCCCTCGCCTGCCGAACTTGCGCGGCGCGAGAAGCTAAAGCGCGAAGGCTTACCAGGCCGCCGATGAGAGATGCGCGCGCTCTTGCGAGCGCAATACGCCACCAAACACCGTCCGACGGCGACAAAGTTGGTCCATTTCTGAACTGGCGCAGCGATCGGGGGAAATCGTGGATCCGGCGGAGTTTGGCGCACCCATGAGGATAAATCCGGGCACCGCTATGTCATCGTAATTCCCACAGATCTTTGACGCAGATCTTCGGATCCACGTTTCGAGATGATAGGTAGGCAGGTCGACTTGAACCTGCCAAAATACTTGACTGAACAAGTCAGGGCTCTGGCCGAAAGGTGTTCGGCGGGCGAGCGATGGAGAGGGGCGGCGATGGTTGATGCTGTGGAAAGCCACTATCGCGGCGGCGGCGACCTGTCCAATGTGATCGCCGAGAACCTGCGCAAGGCCGGCAAGGATATGGACAGGCTTACCACGGCCGACTTCGTGACTGTCGACGAGTTCCACATCCGTGGTCGCAAGGCTACACTTGAACTGGCAGGATACTTGAATCTCGACGCTTCGTCCGATGTGCTCGATATCAGCAGCGGGCTCGGAGGGCCGGCGCGGACGCTGGCCGAAACCTTTGGCTGCCATGTGACGGGTATCGACCTGACGCAGGCGTTCTGCGATGCCGCGACGACACTCAGCGGTTGGGTTGGCCTCTCGGACCGTGTCGACTTCCGACAGGGTGACGCGACCAGCCTTCCGTTTGACGATAACGTGTTCGACGCGGCAATAACCATGCATGTGGCCATGAACATCGCTGCCAAAGACAGGATGTATGCGGAAGCAAGGCGCGTATTGAAGCCGGGCAGCCGCTTCGTTGCCTATGATGTGCTTCAGGGCGAAGGTGGCGACGTGATCTATCCGGTGCCCTGGGCGCGGGAGCGCTCCATCAGCCATCTGGCTACGCCCGATGCCATGACATCGCTCCTGTCCAATGCAGGTTTCAGAATCGAGAAGATGGAGGACTCGACGGAGGCGAGCCAGCGCTGGTTCGAGGAGATGGCCGGGCGTATGGCAAGCTCAGCCCCGCCCGTGACTTTCCAGACCTTCCTCGGAAATGACTTCGCGACGATGGCGCGCAATCAGGTGATCAATCTGCGGGAGCGCCGAATCCGTACAGTCAGCTACGTTTGCAAGGCGTAAACGCGGCCCACTGCCGGTGGCCACGACGGCGAAAGTTCTCAGGTTCTTCCTCTATGGTGGAAATTTGGCGCGCCCGAAGAGATTCGAACTCCTGACCCCCAGATTCGTAGTCTGGTGCTCTATCCAGCTGAGCTACGGGCGCGCGCGGTGGCCATCAAGAATATTCCCGCTATATCAATGACTTGAAGGTCTATGACAGAGCGGCCATTTCGTGCCGGCCACATCAGCTTTGCAAGAAAGGGGTGCCCCTTCCGGAAAGCGGGCCATAGCTAACGGCAATGCTCCGCCTTGGCAAGGTCTGTTGTGGGGACAGGCGCGCGACCCGCCGGTTCCCTGGCCACAGCCCCTCGCCGAGCCTGCAAGGCGAGGTCCCGCCGCCCGCAATCATTCGTGCCGGCCCCCTCTACGCCGCCGCCCCTCGCCGCCGCTGACGCATCACGGATTCGATCTACGGGGGCATCGCAACACCAGGCCGCGCCTGGCCCCGCCGGGTCAGGCCTTGGCGCGCTCGCGCGCCGCGCGCAGCTCGACCGGACGGTCGGGAATGGCGACGCGGAACGTCGCCCCGATGGTGCCTTCCACCAGCCGGATCTCGCCGTCATGGGCGCGCACCAGCTCGGCGGCGATGGCCAGCCCGAGCCCGGTGCCGCCGGAGCGCGCCGAGCCCTGGAACGCCTCGAACAGATGCGCCCGCGCCTTGTCCGGCACGCCGGGGCCGGTGTCGGACAGTTCGATGATGGTGACGGCGCCCTCGCGCCGGCCGGTGACGCGGATCTGGCGCGGCAGCGCGTCGGTGTGGTCCAGCGCCTCCAGCGCCTGCCGGGCGTTGCGCGCCAGGTTGAGCAGGATGCGGAACAGGTGATCGGGATCGGCGTCGACCATCAGCCCGCGCTCGATGACGTTGACCCAGGTGACCTGCGGCGGCGCCGTCTCCTCGCCATGCGAAGCGATTTCGAGCTGCTCGCGCACCTCCCTGACCACGGCATCGACCGCGATCAGCCGCCGCTGCGGCGGCGCTTCCTGGGCACGGCCATACGACAGCGTCGACTGGCAATAGGCCACCGCGCGCTCCAGCGTGCGCACCAGCTTGGGGGCAAATCGCTGCACCCGGGCGTCCGACACGCCGGCGAGCTGATCCGAGATCAGTTGCGCCGAGGCCAGCAGATTGCGCAAATCGTGGTTGATCTTCGACACCGCCAGGCCCAGCGCCGCCAGCCGGTTCTTCTGATGCAGCATCGAGACCAGGTCACGCTGCAAGGCGGCAAGCTCGCGCTCGGCCAGGCCCATCTCGTCGCGCCGCGCCGAGGGCGCGATGATGCGCGTCGGGCTTTCCGGATCCTCGTGGAACGCCATCAGGTTCGCGGTGATGCGCCGCATCGGCCGCACGAACAGGTAGTGCAGCGCCAGATAGACCAGCGCGGCGGTGATCGCGGAGATCACCAGCGACAGCAGCAGGATATTGGCGGAGAATCGCAGCATCGCCACGCGCAGCGGCGTCTCGTCGAGCACCACCTCGAGGAACTGCCCCCCGGCCGGCGCCGGACCGACCACGCGCATGATGCCCGGCCCGCTGGTCAAAAGCGCGAACGCCTCGCTGATCGCCTGCCACGACGTCATGGTGCGGATGTCGACATCGTGGTCGACCGCGGGCGGCATGTCGCGAGCCGCCAGCAGGCGGCGCTGGGTGCCGGTCTTCATGGCCACCGCGCGCGCGCCGACGCTGTCGAGAATCTGCCGCGTCAGGCCCTCGGGCACCATGCCGCTCGGCGCGGCGTCGAGCACCAGGGCGGCGGTGTGCGCCGAGGCGAGGCGGTCGCGCAGCCAGTTGAGACGGAAATTGGCGATCGAGGGCACATAGATCGCGATTTCCGCGAACATGAGGAACAGCACCGTGAGCAGGAGCAGCTTGCCCGAGAGGCCGAACCGCCACCACGGCAGCTGCCGCGGCGCCGGCCGCTGGGCGGGAAGGGGAGGCCGTTCGGTCGTTGTCACCAGAGCATGCCGCTATTCTGCTGCCGAGTCGCCGGATGATGCTCCGCGCCCCATACGGCGGTCAACGCGATGGAGACCGTTTGGTTCCGCAAAAAACATCGATCCGGAACAGGGGGCAGAACGCCCTGACCTCCTGAAGTCCCTTACCGGCTCCGTTCGGCACCACGGCCTGGCAACCCCATCGGCCCCACCCGCGCTCCCCTGCGACAATTCCTCGCGGCCCGCCAAGCCCTTGGTGGCCTTGGGGCCCTTGGGACGCCCCGCCGCGAAACCGCCCACAACCCGGAGCCAACATTGACGAACGACCCTGTTCTCCTTATAAGCCGCTGCAACTGTTCCTGGCGGCCCGGAAGATGTGCGGGCCTGCCTGCTTTCGGGCGGCATGGCCGGGATAATCCTGTCAGATGTTACCGTGTTCAATCGCCGCATTGACCGGCCAGCGGAGTACGACCCGTGAAGCGGACCTATCAACCCAGCAAACTGGTGCGCAAGCGCCGTCACGGATTCCGCGCCCGCCTCGCGACCAAGGGTGGCCGCAAGGTTCTTTCGGCGCGGCGTGCCCGCGGACGCAAGCGCCTGAGCGCCTGACGCCGTTCCGGCGACTTTCCACCATGGAACGAATCCGGCATCGGGCAGACTTTCTGGCCGCTGCCGCCGCGGCGCGCGTCGGCATGGCTGCCTTCGTGGTCCAGGAAAGGCGGCGCGACGATGCCGGGCCGCCCCGTGTCGGCTTCACCGTGACGCGCAAGGTCGGCAATGCCGTCGAGCGCAACCGCATCCGCCGCCGCCTGCGCGAACTCGTTCGCCGGATCGGGCCAGATGTCATGCGCCCGCATAGCGACTACGTCATGATCGGCCGCCGTGCCGCGCTGGAGCGCGATTTCGCCGTCATGCTCGATGACCTGCGCGCCGCGCTGGCGCGCCTCGATCGTCCGGGCCGCAACCGGACGCGCCCGTTCGCCCCGGACGCGCCGTCTTCCGATCCGCCCCCTTCCATTCCGCCCCGTGGCGATGTGAGCTGACCGATGAACGAACACCGCAACACCATCCTCGCCGTTGTCCTGTCGGCCGTCGTGCTGATCGGCTGGCAGTACTTTTTCAACTTCCCGCAGATGGAAAAGCGCCGCCTCGAGGAGCAGGGCAAGGTCACGCAGACCCAGCCGCCGGCCCCGCAGCAGCAGCCGGGCGCCAGCACGCCGGCGCCGCAGACCCCGGGCAGCGCTCCTTCCGCCGTGCCTGGCCAACCCGCGGGCCAGACCGCGCTCAGCCGCGATGCCGCGCTCGCAGCCTCGCCGCGCGTCGCCATCACGACCCCGCGCCTGACCGGCTCGATCGCGCTCAAGGGCGGACGCATCGACGACCTCTCCTTCGTGAAATACCGCGAGACCGTCGATCCCAAGTCGCCGGCCATCGTGCTGCTGTCGCCGTCGGGCGCGCCGCATCCCTATTACGCCGAATTCGGCTGGGTGGCGGCGAGCGGCGGCACCGCCAAGGTGCCGGACGCCAATTCGCAGTGGCGGCAGGAAGGCACGGGCGCGCTCACCCCGGCCACGCCGGTGACGCTGACCTTCGACAACGGCGAAGGCCTGACCTTCCGCCGCACCATCGCGATCGACGACAACTACCTGTTCACCATCCGCGACGACGTGAGCAACGCCGGTTCGGCGCCGGTCACGCTCTATCCGTTCGGACTGGTGTCGCGCCACGGCACGCCGCAGGTCCAGGGCTACTACATCCTGCACGAGGGCCTGGTCGGCGTGCTCGGCGACCAGGGCCTGCAGGAACTGACCTACAAGTCCATCGAGGACAAGAAATCGGTCGCCTTCAAGATCACCAACGGCTGGCTCGGCATCACCGACAAATACTGGGCCGCGACGCTGCTGCCCAACACCGACGCGGCGTTGCAGGCGCACTTCTCCTCGGCCGCCAACGGCACGGTCAAGACCTACCAGGCCGACTACCTGCTCGATCCGCAGACCATCGCGCCGGGCGGCAGCGGCAGCGCCAACGCGCGGCTGTTCGCCGGCGCCAAGGAAGGCGCGGTCGTCGACCGCTACGACACCGCGCTCAAGCTCAACCGCTTCGAACTCCTGATCGACTGGGGCTGGTTCTACTTCATCACCAAGCCGATGTTCTGGACCATCGACTGGCTCTACAAGTTCCTCGGCAATTTCGGGCTCGCCATCCTCGCCGTCACCGTGCTGGTCAAGCTGGTGTTCTTCCCGCTGGCCAACAAATCCTACGCCTCGATGGCGAAGATGAAGGCGGCGCAGCCGCAGATCACGGCGCTGCGCGAACGCTACCCCGACGACAAGATGAAGCAGCAGCAGGAGATGATGGAGATCTACCGCAAGGAGAAGATCAATCCGCTCGCCGGCTGCCTGCCGATCGCCATCCAGATTCCGGTGTTCTTCTCGCTCTACAAGGTGCTGTTCGTCACCATCGAGATGCGGCACGCGCCGTTCTTCGGCTGGATCAGGGATCTATCGGCGCCGGATCCGACCAACCTGTTCAACCTGTTCGGCCTCATTCCGTTCGACCCCACCACGGTTCCGATGATCGGGCATTTCCTGTCGCTCGGCATCTGGCCGCTCATCATGGGCGTGACGATGTGGGCGCAGATGAAGCTCAATCCGCCCCCGCCGGACCCGACCCAGAAGATGGTGTTCGACTGGATGCCGGTGATCTTCACCTTCATGCTGGCCTCGTTCCCGGCCGGACTGGTGATCTACTGGGCCTGGAACAACACCCTGTCGGTGCTCCAGCAGGCGGTCATCATGCGCAAGAACGGCGCCAAGATCGAAATCATCGACAACCTCAAGGCCGTGTTCACCGGCAACAAATGGGGGGGCTGACGACGAAGGCATAACGCCGTCGCCGCCCCCTCACGACGACAGGCCCTGGGTGCCCGCATGTCAGCCGAAGCCGATCCGATGCTGCTGGAGACCGGCCGCCGCCTGTTCGCCGGCGACTGGACGTTCCACTGGGCATCGGGCTCGCTGGCCTCGCTGCCGCCGATGAACGGCGTCGAGATCGCCTTCGCCGGCCGCTCCAATGTCGGCAAGTCGAGCCTCATCAACGCGCTGACCGGCCGCAACGCGCTGGCGCGCACCTCACACACGCCGGGCCGCACCCAGGAGCTGATCTTCTTCACCGGCCCGCCCGGCGCCGGCCTGACTCTGGTCGACATGCCGGGCTACGGCTACGCCGCCGCGGCCAAGGCCAAGGTCGCGGCCTGGACCAGCCTGATCCACGACTTCCTGCGCGGCCGCGCCAATCTCGCCCGCGTCTATGTGCTGATCGACGCCCGCCACGGCTTCAAGGACGTCGACCGCGCCGTGCTGGAGACGCTCGACAAGGCGGCGGTGAGCTACCAGATCGTGCTGACCAAGGCCGACCAGGTCAAACCCGCCGAACTTGCCGCCCGCCGCGCCGACGCCGCGACGGCGCTCTCCCGCCATCCGGCGGCCTTTCCCGAGGTCCTGGCGACCTCCTCCCACAGCGGCGCCGGCATGGCGGAGCTGCGCGCCGCCATCGCGCGGCTGCTGGCGGAACGCGCCTGAACCGCAGGGGGCCCTTGCCGCAAACCGCATTTCCCAACGGCGGATCATAGGCTAGAAGCAACCCGCTCAAACCGTCCACAACGAGACCCCCATGACCGACGCGCCGGCCATCAGCCCCCAGGACCAAGCCCGCATCCTCTCCGAGGCGCTGCCCCACATGCAGCGCTACGACGAGGAAACCGTGGTCATCAAATACGGCGGCCACGCCATGGGCGAGGACAACCTCGCCCGCAGCTTCGCGCGCGACATCGTGCTCCTGGAGCAGACCGCCATCAATCCGGTGGTGGTGCACGGCGGCGGCCCGCAGATCGCGGCGATGCTCAAGCGGCTCGGCATCGAGTCGGAATTCGCCGCGGGGCTGCGCATCACCGACGCCGCCACCATCGAGATCGTCGAAATGGTGCTGGCCGGCTCCATCAACAAGCAGATCGTCGGCTACATCAACGAGGCGGGCGGCAAGGCGGTCGGCCTGTGCGGCAAGGACGGCAACATGGTCAAGGCCAAGAAGGTCAGCCGCCATGTGGTCGATCCCGATTCCAACATCGAGAAGGTGGTGGACCTCGGCTTCGTCGGCGAGCCGGACAAGGTCGACGTCATGGTGCTCAACCAGATCCTCGGCCGCGAGCTTATTCCGGTGCTGGCCCCGCTCGCCACCTCGACCAGCGGCGAGACCTACAACGTCAACGCCGACACCTTCGCCGGCGCCATCGCTGGCGCGCTCAAGGCCAAGCGCCTCTTGCTCCTGACCGACGTGCCCGGCGTGCTCGACAAGTCGAAATCGCTGATCGCCGAACTGTCGGTCGCCGACGCGCGCAAGCTGATCGCCGACGGCACCATCTCGGGGGGCATGATCCCCAAGGTCGAGACCTGCATCTACGCGCTGGAACAGGGCGTCGAGGGCGTGGTGATCGTCGACGGCAAGGTCGAGCATGCCGTGCTGCTCGAACTGTTCACCGACCACGGCGCCGGCACGCTGATCCACAGGTAGGCCGGCCACCGCGGCGCGGGAGGTCCCAAAGCATCATGACGAGGTCGCTACGGCGATGCCTGGCGGTGGGCGCCGCGCTCGCGGCGCTGATGCCGCCGGCCGCGCGCGCCGACCTCAAGCTGTGCAACCGCATGAGCTACGTGGTCGAGGCCGCCATCGGCATCGAGAACAAGGGCGCGGTCGCCACCCGTGGCTGGTTCCGCATCGATCCGGCGCAATGCCGCGTGGTGGCGCAGGGGGAACTCGCCGCCGAGCGGCTGTTCCTGCATGCGCGCGTGTTGCCGCTCTATGGCCCGTCGCCGCCCCCGCAGCGCGGCGACGATCAGCTTTGCGTCGCCGCGAGCGACTTCATCATCGCCACCGCGCGCGCCTGCCGCACCGGCCAGACCGCGGCGCCGTTTGCCGAGATCAAGCCGGCCCGGCAGGACGACGGCACGCTCATCGCCACCCTGGCCGAGGACCGCGGCTACGACGACGAGGAGGCCCGCCTCGCGGCGATCCAGCGCCTGCTGGTGATCGCCGGCCAGGACGTCACCCCGATCGACGGCGTCGACGGCCCCAAGACCCAGGCCGCGCTCGCTAGGTTCCTCAGGGAGCGCAACCTGACCGCCGACATGCTCAAGGCGCCCGACGCTTTCGACCGCCTGATCGCCGCCGTGCAGACGCCGGCGGCGGCGGGATTTGCCTGGTGCAACGACACGCCGCACCGAGTGATGGCCGCGCTCGGCCTCGACGACGGCAAGACCGTGACGACGCGCGGCTGGTATCGCGTCGAGCCGGGCAAATGCACCAGTCCCGAGATCTCCGGCACGCCGCGCCGGCTGCTCAGCTTCGCCGAAGCCGTTGACGCGGCGGACCGCCCGCTCAAGCTCAGCGGCCAGGCGCTCGCCTGGGGCGGCACCACCACGCTGTGCACCCGCGACACCAAATTCGACCTCGCCGAACAGGGCGACTGCGCCGCGCGCGGCCTTGTCGCCGCCGGCTTTGCCGTCGTCGGCGCCGACAAGCCGCTGCATCTGAGGCTGCCGCGATGACGCCCCGCCCTTCCCCGCCGCGCGGTTTCGCCCATGTCCAGACCTGGGTGTTCGATCTCGACAACACGCTCTATCCGCATCACCTCAACCTGTGGCAGCAGGTCGACGAGCGCATCCGCACCTTCGTCGCCGACTATCTCAAGGTGCCGGACAAGGAAGCCTTCCGCATCCAGAAGGACTACTACCGCCGCTACGGCACCACCATGCGCGGGCTGATGATCGAGCACGGCCTCAACTCCGACGACTTCCTCGACTACGTCCACGTCATCGACCACTCGCCGCTCGAACCCAACCCGGCGCTGGGCGTGGCGATCGAAAGCCTGCCCGGGCGTAAGCTCATCCTCACCAACGGCTCGCGCGGCCATGCCGAGAAGGTGCTGGAGCGGCTCGGCATCGGGCCGCAATTCGAGGACATTTTCGATATTGTCGCCGCCGGGCTCGAACCCAAGCCGGCGCCGGCGACCTACAACCGCTTCCTGTCGCGGCACCGCATCGATCCATCAAGGGCGGCGATGTTCGAGGATCTGGCGCGCAACCTCGCCACCCCGCACGCGCTCGGCATGACCACGGTGCTGGTGATCCCCGACGGCACCCGCGAGGTGGTGCGCGAGGACTGGGAGATGGAGGGCCACGATGCCTCCCATGTCGATCACGTCACCGACGACCTCGCCGCCTTCCTGCGCGCGCTGACGGCCGCGCGCTGAAAATAAACGCGCATGCCGCTCGTGCCTGGGATTCGGAAGGATCAGGTCGGGACCTGAACGAAGCGGCCGATGGCGGGCGTGGCGCGCAGCGCATACGCGCCATCGCCGATCAGCGCCTGCACCACCAGCGCGATGGCCCAGAACGCCGGAAACTCCCAGCCGCCGCCCGGCGCGCTGAAGAAGAAGGCGGTGCTGTGCGCGGTCACGATGGCGCCGATCAGGATCGGGATGAACGCCAGCGCGACGACCCGCGTCCACACGCCGAGGATCAGCGCCAAACCGCCGAGCGCCTCGGCCGCGATCACCACATAGGCCAGCGCGGGTGGCAGGCCGAGCTTGCCGAAAAAGGCCGCGGTGCCGGCAGGGGTGAACACGGCGATCTTGAGCCAAGCATGGGCAAGGAAGAGAGCCCCCATGGTGACGCGGAGCACCAGGGCCGCGAAGGGAACGGTACGGGAATCGATCATGGCAACCTCCTGAAGTGAGATTGCTCTGGATGATCCATTCCAGTTTGTTGGATAATACTGTATTATTGCATTTCATTAAAAACCAGCGGTGTGAATTAAATCATGCCAGACCGCCTCACCGGCATGGAAGTTTTTTCCAAGATCGCGGCTGTCGGCAGCCTGTCCGCCGCCGCCCGCGCGCTCGGCCTGTCGCAGACCATGGTGACCAAGCATGTCGCCGCGCTGGAGACGCATCTTGGCGTACGCCTTCTGCACCGCACCACGCGGCGGCTGACGCTGACGGAAGCGGGACGGCGCTATCTCGAATCCTGCGACCGCATCCTCGCCGACATCGCCGACGCCGAAAGCGCCGCCGCCGCCGACCGCATCGAGCCGCGCGGCACGCTGCGGATCAATGCGCCGGTCTCGCTCGGCACGCGCGAGATCGCGCCCGCGATCGCCGAGTTCTGCCGCCTGCATCCCGCCATCACCGTCGAGCTCGGCGTCAACGACCGCGTGGTCGATCTCATCGAGGAAGGATGGGACGTGGCTATCCGCATCGGCCGCATGGCGAGTTCAACCCTGATCGCGCGCCGCCTCGCGCCCTGCCATACGGTGGTGTGCGCCGCGCCCGCCTATCTCGCCGCCCACGGAACGCCGCGCACGATCGAGGATCTCAAGGCCCACAACTGCCTCGGCTACACCTTGCCGAACGCGGCGGCGGCGGAACGCTGGGGATTTGGCCGCGACGCCGCCATCGGCATCAACGTCAGCGGTACCCTGCGCGCCAACAGCGGCGACGTGCTGCGCGTGGCCGCGCTCGCCGGCCATGGCGTGATCTATCAGCCGACCTTCATCGTCGCCGACGATCTCGCGGCGGGACGGCTCGTCGCGCTGAACCTCGATCACCCCGCGATGGAATTCCCCGGCGTGTTCGCCGTCTACCCGCCGAGCCGCTTCCCGCCGGCCAAGATCAGCGCCTTCGTGGCGTTTCTCGCCGACCGCTGGGCCCCGATCCCGCCCTGGGACCGCGCGCTGTCCCTCGCTTGACTTCCCGCGTCGGGACAACGACAACCCGGCCAGCGTCCTAGCCGAAGGAACTGGCATGTCCGTCTCCCAGATCGAAGCCATCGTCAACGCCGCGTTCGAGGCCCGCGACGGCGTCACGCCCGCGACCCGGGGCGAGGTCCGCGACGCGGTGGAGGCCGCGCTGACCCTGCTCGACAAGGGCGAGGCGCGCGTCGCCGAGCGCGGATCCGACAGCCGGTGGCGCGTCAACCAGTGGCTCAAGAAGGCGGTGCTGCTGTCGTTCCGCCTCAACGACATGGGGCTGATCGCCGGCGGTCCGGGCGCGGCGTCGTGGTGGGACAAGGTGCCCTCGAAATTTGATGGCTGGAGCGAGGCCGAATTCCGCCAGGCCGGGTTCCGCGCCGTGCCCAACTGCATCGTGCGCCGCTCGGCCTATATCGCGCCCGGCGTGGTGCTGATGCCGTCCTTCGTCAATCTCGGCGCCCATGTCGGGGCCGGTACCATGGTCGACACATGGGCCACCGTCGGCTCCTGCGCCCAGATCGGCCGCAACGTGCACCTGTCGGGCGGCGCCGGCATCGGCGGCGTGCTGGAGCCGCTGCAGGCCGGCCCGGTCATCATCGAGGACAACTGCTTTATCGGCGCGCGCGCCGAGGTCGCCGAGGGCGTCATCGTGCGCGAGGGTTCGGTGCTCTCCATGGGCGTCTATCTCGGCGCCTCGACCAAGATCGTCGACCGTGAAACCGGCGAGGTGTTCATGGGCGAGGTGCCGCCCTATTCCGTGGTCGTCTCCGGCACCATGCCCGGCAAGCCGATGAGGAACGGCGAGCCCGGCCCCAATCTCTACTGCGCGGTGATCGTCAAGCGCGTCGACGAGAAGACCCGCTCCAAGACCAGCATCAATGAACTCCTGCGCGACTAGCGCGGAGGGCTCTGGCCTGACGGCGCCGAGGCGTGATAAGCGAGAAGCGATGACCGACGCCGTTGCCCTCGCCCGTGATCTTTTGCGCTGCAATTCGGTGACGCCCGCCGACGGCGGCGCGCTCGGCGTGGTTGAGCGCGCGCTGAAAGCAGCCGGCTTTGTCACCCACCGCGTCACATTCAGCGAACCCGGCACCGCCGACGTCGACAACCTCTATGCCCGCATCGGCAGCGGCGCGCCGCATCTGTGCTTCGCCGGCCATACCGACGTGGTGCCGCCGGGCGACGAAGCCGCGTGGTCGCACGACCCGTTCGCGGGCAACACCACCGACGGCATGATGTACGGCCGCGGCGCCGTCGACATGAAGGGCGCGATCGCCTGCGCGCTGGCCGCCACGCTCGGCTATCTCAAGGACCATGGCGGCCGGCCGGCCGGCTCGATCTCATTCCTGATCACCGGCGACGAGGAAGGCATCGCCGTCAACGGCACGGTCAAGCTCCTGCAATGGGCCGCCGCGCGCGGCGAGACGTTCGATCATTGCCTGGTCGGCGAACCGAGCAACGTCGCCGAGCTCGGCGACTGCATCAAGGTTGGCCGGCGCGGCTCGCTCAACGGCACGCTGATCGTCGACGGCACGCAGGGCCACGTTGCCTACCCGCAGCGCGCCGACAATCCGATTCCCGGCATCGCCGCGCTGATCGCCGCGCTCGGCGCCGAGCCGCTCGACGCCGGCAGCGCGCATTTCGACGCCTCCCACCTCGAATTCACCTCGGTCGATGTCGGCAACGCGGCGGTCAACGTCATCCCGGCGCACGCCCGCGCCCGTTTCAACATCCGCTACAACGACCATCACACCCAGGATTCGCTTAAGGAACTGATCGAGTCCCGCGCCGCGAAGGCAGCGGGCTCGCGCATCCGCTGGCGCATCGACTGGATGCCGTCGAACGCCGACGTGTTCTTGACCCAGCCGGGACCGTTCACCGATCTGGTTGCGGCGGCGATCGCCGAGATCACCGGCCGCGCGCCCGAAATGAACACCAAGGGCGGCACCTCGGACGCGCGCTTCATCAGCCGCTACTGCCCGGTGCTGGAATTCGGTCTCATCGGCCAGACCATGCATCAGGTCGACGAGCGCGTCGCGGTAAGCGATCTGGACAAGCTCACGCGCATCTATCGCGGCGTGCTGGAACGCTATTTCGCGCGCTAAGCGCGATCCGCCGAAGTGGGTACCGGTTCGGCGAAATATCAAGAAACCAGAGCATGGTCCGAACGGACCAGGCTCTAATAATCCACTTTCATCAGATAGAGCCCGTCGGGCGGCGCCACCACGCCGCAGGCGGCGCGGCTGCGCGCGGCGAGCGCCGCGGCAAGATCGTCGGCGCTCCAGCGCCCCTCGCCGACCCACACCAGCGAACCGACCATCGAGCGCACCTGGTTGTGCAGGAACGAGCGCGCCGAGGCGATGATGCCGACGCGCGCGCCGTCGCGCACCACGTCGAGACGGTCGAGCGTCTTGAGCGCCGACTTGGCCTGGCATTCGGTCGAGCGGAAGGTGGTGAAGTCGTGCTTGCCGACGAGCCGCTGCGCCGCCTCCTGCATCGCCGCGACATCGAGCGGGCGGGCAATGCGCCAGGCGTGCCCCGCATCGAGCGTCAGGTCGGCGCGGCGGTTGACGAGGCGGTAGTGGTAATGCCGCTTCAGCGCCGAGAACCGCGCCTCGAAGGTGTCGGGCACGATTTCGGCCGCCACCACCGCCACCGGATGCGGCCGGGCATGGGCGTTGAGCGCGTCGCACAGCTTGCCGGGCATAAACTCCCGCGCCAGATCGAGATGCGCCACCTGGCCGAGCGCATGGACGCCGGCGTCGGTGCGGCCGGCGCCGTGGACCCGCACCGTCTCGCCGGTCAGCGCCGCGACCGCCGCCTCCAGCACCCCTTGCACCGACAGGCCGTTGTCCTGGACCTGCCAGCCGACAAACGGCGCGCCGTCGTATTCCAGGGTCAGCTTGTAGCGTGGCATATTTGACGCACCTCAACGAGGCCGGCCGGGCCGACCCTCCATAATCATGGCGTCAGACGGAGGTGCCTTGCATGAAGCGCGAATTCAAGAGCCAAATCATCCATCTGCTCGACGAGAACCGGATTCTCACCATCGCCACCAACCGCGCCGACGGCTGGCCGCAGGCCACCGTGGTCGGCTACGCCAATGACGGCCTGATCGTCTACTGCTTCGTCGCCCGCGATGGCCAGAAGTTCGCCAACATCAGCCGCGATCCGCGCGTCTCGCTCGCGGTGGCCCATGACGTGCCGCACCCGCTGCAGATCACCGGCCTGTCGATCGCGGCCAAGGCGGCGGTGGCGGAGGACAAGGGCGAGTACGACCATGCCCAGGCGCTGCTCATCAAGCGCTATCCCGAATACAAGATCATGCCGTCGCCCAATCCGGCCGCGGTGGCGCTCCTGCGCATCACGCCGGAGATCGTCTCGGTGCTGGATTATTCCAAGGGCTTCGGCCACGCCGACCTGTTGCGCGTCTCGGCCGCCGATCTCGCGGAGTTCATCGAATCGCGCCGCCATCACTGGGCCAGCCATCCGCTGTGACGGCCCACGCCTTTTGGGCCTAGCGCAGCACCGTTCCGGGGGAAACGGCGACGCCGCGCAGGAATTCGTCCACCGTCATCGGCTGCTTGCCGGCGCGCTGCACGTCCACGAGGCGCACCGCGCCTTCGCCGCAGGCGATGGTGAGGCGGCCGTCGAGCGCGGTGCCGGGAAGGCCCGATCCGGCGGCGGGCGCGGTGCGCAGCACCTTGATGCGCGCCATTCCCCCCGCCACCGGCACCTCGCACCACGCGCCGGGAAACGGCGACAGCCCGCGGCAATGGTTGTGCACGGCGCGCGCCGGCTGCGACCAGTCGATGCGCGTCTCGGCCTTGTCGATCTTGGCGGCATAGCTGACGCCGGTCACACCTTGCGGCGTGAGCTTGAGCGTGCCGGCCTCGAGCGCGGCCATCGCCTCGACCATCAGGCCGGCGCCGAGCGGGGCCAGCGCGTCATGCAGCTCGCCCGCCGTCATGGTCTCGCCGATGGCGAGCCGCGCCGTCATCGCGACGTCGCCGGTGTCGAGCCCGGCGTCCATCTTCATCACCATGACGCCGGCTTGCGCGTCGCCCGCCATCACCGCGCGGTTGATCGGGGCGGCTCCGCGCCAGCGCGGCAATAGCGAGGCGTGCAGGTTGAAGCAGCCCAGCGGCACGGCATCGAGGATCGGCTGCGGCAGGATCAGCCCATAGGCCACCACCACCGCCGCGTCGGCGCGGTGGGCGCGGAACGCATCCGCCGCGTCCGGCGCGCGCAGCGTCGTGGGCGTCAGCACCTCGGCTGCCAGATCGCGGCCGGCGCGTTCGACCGGAGACGGCTGCAGCGCCATGCCGCGCCCGGCGGGCCGCGGCGCGCGGGTATAGACCGCGGCGATGGCATGCCCCGCGGCCGCCAGCGCTTGAAGCGTCGGCACCGCGAAGTCGGGCGTACCCATGAAGATGATGCGAAGCGGCATGGCCCCGGCATTCCCCTCGCGGCCCTCAGGCCGCCGCTTATTCCGCCGCGCGCTTGGCAGCCTTGACGAATTTCTTCATGACGCGGTCGCGCTTGAGCTTCGACAGATGATCGATGAACAGCACGCCGTCGAGGTGGTCGATCTCGTGCTGGATGCAGGTGGCGAGCAGCCCGTCGGCGTCCTCCTCGTGCACCTTGCCGTCGAGGTCCATGTAGCGCAGCCGCACGCGCGCCGGCCGCAGCACCTCTTCGTAATAGTCCGGCACCGACAGGCAGCCTTCCTCATACGGCACGGTGTCGTCGGACGCGGCGAGGATTTCCGGATCGATGAACACCCGCGGCGCCTTCGGCTCCTCCTGGCGCGACAGGTCCATGGTGATGATGCGCAGCGGCACCGCGACCTGGATCGCGGCCAGCCCGATGCCCGGCGCGGCATACATGGTCTCGAACATGTCGGCGACCAGCGCGCGCACCTCGGGCGTGACGGTTCGGACCGGCGCGGATTTCTGGCGCAGGCGGGGGTCGGGAATGCAGATGATGTCGCGTAGGGCCATGCATTGCGATGTAAGCGGGGTGGCTGCCGGGGTCAATCGGGCGCGTAAGGGAACCGGACGGCCGCCCCCGGCAGGCCGGGAAGCGGAGAAAAACCCGGCCCGGCCGCCACCCATGTGTTCGCTATTCGTTCGCCATGGATGCCCGAATCGGGTTACAACGGCCGCCATGTCGGACACGCTCTTCACCGTTGGCGGCGTTCCCGTCAGCGTCAGTCTCGCCTTGATCACCGGCATCGCCGTGACGCTGGCGGCGCTGATCGCGCTGGCGCTCGCCGCCATGCGCGCGGTCAAGGTTTCCGGCCTGTCCGCGCTCGAGCAGGCGCTGCGAGCCGAGGAGCTGCAGCAGCGGCTCGGCGACATGGCGCGGGCGCAATCCGACACCGCGGGCCGCGTCCATGCCATGGGCGAGGTGCTGGCGGGGCGGCAGGCGGAACTGGCGCGCGTCATGAACGAGCGGCTCGACGCGGTCGGCCACCGCGTCGGCCAGTCGATGGAGCAGACCACCCGCCACACCATGGACAGCCTGCGCGCGCTGCACGAACGCCTGGCGGTGATCGACAGCGCCCACCAGAATCTCACCGAACTGACCTCGCAGGTCACCACGCTGCGCGACGTGCTGGCCAACAAGCAGTCGCGCGGCGCGTTCGGCCAGGCCCGCATGGAGGCGATCGTGCAGGACGGCATGCCGAAGGGCTCCTATGCCTTCCAGTACACGCTGTCCAACGGCAAGCGGCCGGACTGCGTGGTGTTCCTGCCCGACCGGCGTCCGCTCGCCATCGACGCCAAGTTTCCGCTCGAATCGGTGACCGCGCTGCGCGAGGCGCGCGGCGAGGACGAGCGCCGCGCCGCCGGCCAGCGGCTGCGTCAGGATCTGACGCGCCATGTCGGCGACATCGCCGGCAAGTACCTCATTCCCGGCGAGACGCAGGAGATGGCGCTGATGTTCGTGCCGTCGGAATCGGTCTATGCCGACATCTATGACGGCTTCGACGACGTGGTGCAGAAGGCCTACCGCGCCCGCGTCGTGCTGGTGTCGCCCTCGCTCCTGATGCTGGCGATCCAGGTGATGCAGCAGATCCTCAAGGACGCGCGCATGCGCGAGGCCGCCGACCAGATCCGCTCCGAGATGCTGCTGATGATGGACGACCTCGGGCGCCTGCGCGAGCGCGTCGCCAAGCTGCAGACCCATTTCGGCCAGGTCAACGAGGACGTGCGGCAGGTGCTGATCTCGGCCGACAAGATCGAGAAGCGCGCCGGGCGCATCGAGGAACTCGATTTCAGCGCCGAGGCGGAGGCCGCCCCCGTGGGGCAGGATGGCGCGGCGGCCGCGACAATGCCCGCACTGTTTGCCGCCGGCGAACCGCGCTTAAGCGCCCACGCCAGCGAATAGCCGCGGCGCCGTCGCCATTCGCGCCCGGTTGCGGTGAAGCGGTGGCGCGGCGATGGCAACATCATGCGTAAAAGCCCTTGTTCCCGCACCCCGCGCGCGTTTCACAGGAGCGCGCTCTGGCCGTCGGAAGCCAAATCAGGTTAGGTGGCGGCATGGATGCCTCTTCCGAGACCGCCGCCGCATCTGCCGGTGTATCCGCCGCCGAAGCCGCGCCGCGCCCCTCCTGGCGCGACACGCTCGCCGTCTATCTGCAGAAGCGCGTGCTGATCGTGCTGCTGCTCGGGTTCTCGTCGGGCCTGCCGCTGGCGCTGTCCGGCTCGACGCTACAGGTGTGGATGCGCGAGGCTGGCGTCGATCTCGGCACCATCGGCCTGTTCGCGCTGGTCGGCACGCCCTACACCATCAAGTTCCTGTGGGCGCCGCTGGTCGACGCGCTGCATGTGCCGTGGCTGACCGCGCGCCTCGGCCGCCGCCGCGGCTGGCTGGTGTTCTCGCAAGCGCTGCTGATGGCGGCCATCGTGCTGCTGGCGTTGACCGATCCGGCGCGCGCGCCGTGGCTGGTCGCGCTCGGCGCGCTGATGGTCGCCACCGCCTCGGCGACGCAGGACATCGTGGTCGATGCCTTCCGCGTCGAAAGCCTGCCGGAGCCGGAGCAGGCCGCCGGCATGGCCTCCTACGTCGCGGCCTACCGCGTCGGCATGCTGGCCTCCACCGCGGGCGCCCTGTTCCTGGTCAGCGCGTTCGAGGGCGCCGGCACCGGCAAGTCCGCGGCGTGGATGTGGGGCTATGTCGTCATGGCCGCGTTGGTCATCGTCGGCACGCTCACCGCGCTCGCCGCCACCGAACCGGGGCAGTCGGCACAGGCCGATGCCGCCGCCGCCAGCGACAACCGCGCCCGCCGCGTCGTCAATGCCGCGGTCGGCGCGTTCACCGAGTTCCTCGCCCGGCGCGACGCGCTCGCGGTGCTGGCCTTCGTCGTGCTGTTCAAGTTCACCGACGCGTTCTCCGGCGCCATGACCGCGCCGTTCGTCATCGACATCGGGTTTTCGCGCAACGATTACGCCGCCATCGTCAAGGGCGTCGGCCTCGCCGCGACCCTGATCGGCGGCTTTGCCGGCGGCTTCGTGGCGCGCGCCTATTCGCTGCCGGCGAGCCTGTGGATCGGCGGCGCGGTGCAGGCGCTCGCCAACCTGTCGTTCTCGTGGCTCGCCTTCGTCGGCGTCGACCAGTGGGCGCTGGCGTTCGCCATCAGCGCGGAAAACTTCACCAGCGCCATCGGCACGGTGATCTTCGTCGCCTACCTGTCGGCCTTGTGCAACAGCCCGCTGCACACGGCGACGCAATACGCGCTCCTGACCGCGCTGGCCGCGATCGGCCGCACCTATCTGTCGTCGGGCGCCGGCTTCGTCGCCACGGCCACCGGCTGGCCGGCGTTCTTCGCGCTCTGCGTGGTGGCGGCGGTGCCGAGCCTGATGCTGCTCATGTGGCTGCAGCGGCGCGGCCATTTCGCCGCGCTGGAGAAGGACGCCGGTTAGCGGCGGCCACGCATGCTCGCGCATCCCTCCCCACCTCCTCCTTCGTCATGCGCGGGCTTGACCCGCGCATCCATCGTCAGTCAGAGCAGATGGATTGCCGGGTCAAGCCCGGCAATGACGAAAGAGAGTTCCGACTGACGCGCCCTAGAACAGCGTGCGCTGGCGGATCGCCGCGGCCAGCGTGCCCTCGTCGAGATAGTCGAGTTCGCCGCCGACCGGCACGCCATGGGCCAGCCGCGTCACCTTGACGTTGGCCTCGTGCAGAAGGTCGGTGATGTAGTGCGCCGTGGTCTGGCCGTCGACCGTGGCGTTGAGCGCCAGGATGATCTCCTTGACCTCGGGCCCATGGGCGCGCGACACCAGCGCGCCGATGGCGAGATCCTGCGGGCCGACGCCGTCGAGCGGCGACAGCGTGCCGCCGAGCACGTGGTAGAGCCCGTTGGTGGCGTGCGCCCGCTCCAGCGCCCACAGGTCGGCGACATCGGCCACCACCACGATGACGGCGCGGTCGCGCCGCGCGTCGGCGCACACCGTGCATGGATTCTGCGTGTCGATGCTGCCGCAGACCTTGCAGACCTCGACCTTGTCGATCGCGGTCTGCAGCGCGGCCGCGAGTGGCGCCATCAGCGCCTCGCGCTTCTTGATGAGATGCAGCGCGGCGCGGCGCGCCGAACGCGGCCCGAGGCCGGGCAGCCGCGCCAGAAGCTGGATCAGGCGCTCGATCTCGGGCCCGGCGGTGGCGCCCGCCATGTCTAGAACTTCAGGCCCGGCGGCAGCGGCAGCCCGCCGGTGATCGCGGCCATCCGTTCCTGCATCACCGCCTCGGCCTTGCGCCGCGCGTCGTTCAGCGCGGTCACCATCAGGTCCTCGAGGATCTCGTGCTCGTCCGGCTTCATCAGCGAAGGGTCGATGCGCACGCCCTTGAGCTCGCTCTTGGCCGACATCCGCACCCGCACCAGACCGCCGCCGGCCTCGCCCTCGACCTCGATCTGGTCAAGCTCGGCCTGCAGCGCCTGCATCTTCGCCTGCAGTTGCGAAGCCTGTTTCATGATGCCGAGAAAATCCAGCGCCATTGTTTTCACCCGTCAATCGTCGTTGATGTCGTCGTCGCCTGCCGCGTCATCCGGCGCGGGCTCGGCGCCGCGCCGCACCTCGACCACCTCGGCGCCGGGAAAGCGCGACAGCACCGCCTGCACGCGCGCGTCCGCCGTCACGCCGCGCATGAGCGTTTCCTTCTCGTCCAGCTTGCGCTCGCGCATCGTGGCGCCGCCGGGCTGGGCCGACACCACCACGACCCAGCGCCGCCCGGTCCAGTCGCCGAGCTTGCGTTGCAGATCGTGCACCAGCGTGCGCGGCGCGCTCGGCTCAAGGTTGATCTCCAGCCGGCCGTCCTCGAACCGCACCAGCCGCACGTCGCGCTCCAGCGCGGTCTTGACCGGAAGGTCGCGCCGCTCGGCCGCGAGCGCCACCAGCGCCGCGAAATCCGGCAGCACCAGCGCGGGTTCCGCCGCGACCTCGACCGGCACCGACATCTGCGGCCGCGGCACCGGATCGAGAGCGGCGCGCGGCGCCGGCGTGATCGGCGCGCGGGGCGCCGCAACAGATTCACCGCGCGGCGCGGGAATAGCCGGCGCGCCGCGTCCGCCGGTGACAGCCGCGGGCGCGGGGCTCGCGTCGGGCGCAAGGCTGCGGATCAGTTCGTCGGGCGTCGGCAGGTCGGCGGCGTAGGCAAGACGCACCAGCACCATCTCCGCCGCCGCGGCCGGGCGCGTCGCGCCCTGCACCTCGGTGATGCCCTTGAGCAGCATCTGCCACAGCCGCGCCAGCACCTTGATCGATAGCCGGGCGGCGAATTCACGGCCGCGCCGCCGCTCGGTCTCGGTGAACGCGGCGTGATCGGCGGTCGCCGGCACGATCTTGACCCGGGTGACGAAATTGACGAACTCGGCGAGATCGCTAAGCACCACCACCGGATCGGCGCCGGTGTCGTACTGGTCGCGGAACTCGCGGAACGCGGCCTCTATGTCGCCTCTCGCCACCGCCTCGAACAGGTCGATGACGCGGGCGCGGTCGGCCAGACCCAGCATCTGCCGCACGTCCTCGGCGCGCACCGGGCCGGCGGCGTGCGCGATGGCCTGATCGAACAGTGACAGCGAATCGCGCACCGACCCCTCGGCGGCGCGCGCGATCAGGCTCAGCGCCTCCGGCTCGACCTCGACGCGCTCCCTGTCGGCGATCGATGAAAGATGCGCCATCAGCACGTCGGCGTCGACGCGGCGCAGGTCGAAGCGCTGGCAGCGTGACAGCACGGTGATCGGAACCTTGCGGATCTCGGTGGTGGCGAACACGAACTTGGCGTGCGGCGGCGGCTCCTCGAGCGTCTTGAGGAAGGCGTTGAACGCCTTGTCCGACAGCATGTGAACTTCGTCGATGATGTAGACCTTGTAGCGCGCCGACGCGGGCGCGTAGCGCACGCCGTCGGTGATCTGGCGCACGTCGTCAATGCCGGTATGCGAGGCGGCGTCCATCTCCAGCACGTCGATGTGCCGGCTTTCCATGATCGCCGCGCAATGCACGCCGAGCCGCGGCATGGTGATGGTCGGCCCCTTCACCGAGCCGTCGGGCAGTTCGTAATTGAGCGCGCGGGCGAGGATGCGCGCTGTCGTGGTCTTGCCGACGCCGCGCACACCGGTGAGGATCCAGGCCTGCGGGATGCGGCCGGTCTCGAACGCATTGGACAGCGTGCGCACCATGGCGCCCTGGCCGATCAGGTCGTCGAATGTCGCGGGACGGTATTTGCGCGCCAGCACCCGGTAAGGTCCGGTGGACGGCTCCGCGCCAAGCACGAAGCCGGGCTGGTCGGCGTCCTGATGTCCCGCGGGCGATCCGGAGTGGTGCGTCTCGGTCATCAGCGATCCGTTGTTCCCCGCCGTCAGCCGTCATGCGCCGGCGGCGGCAGGCCGGGCCATCCGCTCCCGCCGGGAAAACCCTTGAGCCATCGGCATGGGTTCCATGCCAGGCACGGGTTGCCGCCGGAATAGAGGAGTGGGAGGCTGACGAGCGACCCGAACCGGAGCTCGTTAGGGCTGCTTCCTTCCGGACCTGACCCGGTTGGCGAGTGGCTCGTCCACCGCCAACCTCCCGGCCTTATTTGGAGCCAACCGCCCCGGAAAGCAAGCATCGCCATGGCGGTTCTGCTACTTTCGCGGCAGTCCCCATCCAGGATTTCGCATGATTCCCCATCCGCCCCCGTCATGGTCGCTGCATCCGCAACTTGAGCGCGATACCCATCCGCTCGGCGACCTGCCGCTCTGCCGCGTGCTGGCGATCAGTGACGCCAACTATCCCTGGCTGCTGCTGGTGCCACGGCGTCCCGGGGTGACCGAGATTCTCGATCTCGACGAGGTGGCGCAGGCCCAGCTGATGACCGAGATCACCCGCGTCGCCGGCGCGCTCAAGGCCGTCACGGCCTGCGACAAGCTCAATATCGCCGCGCTCGGCAACGTGGTGCCGCAGCTGCATGTCCATATCATTGCCCGGCGCCGCAGCGACGCCGCCTGGCCGAAGCCGGTGTGGGGCGCGGTGCCGCCGCTCGCGCACGACCCCGCCGAACTGGAGCGCTTTACCACAGCGATCCGCCGCAAGATCTGGCTCGCCTGAGCCCCTCCCTTTTTCCGTCACCGAGCATCCGAATGTCCAAACCGAACCTGTTTCCGTTTCCCCAATTCGCCTTCCATGCCGACACCATCGAGCGCGCCGCCCATCTGCGCGGCGATGCCAACGCGCTGGCGGCGCGCGAGCGCCAGACAAACGCCCGCGCGCTGATCGTGTGCCGCGATGCGCTGCTGCTGCGGCAGAATGCCGGCGAAGTCACCTTCTCGCCGCAGGAGGCGCGCGCGCTCGGCGGCGACGGGCCGGTCTTCCTCGGCCTGCGCGGCGAGATGCCGTGGTTCGCCTACGCCCTCGGCGAGGAGGCCGCGGCAAAACTCCTTGCCGGCGGCCAGTTCATCGCCGCCGACGTGCGCGCGCTCGCGCTCGAGGGCGTCGTGCCGATCGCCGACCTCTCGGCGGTGGCGGTGGCGAAATCGATCACCCAGTGGCACCTGCGCCACCGTTTCTGCGCCAATTGCGGCAACCCGACCACGGTCGCCATGGCAGGCTGGCGGCGCGACTGCCAGGCCTGCAACGCCATGCATTTTCCGCGCACCGACCCTGTCGTCATCATGCTGGTGAGTGACGGCGAGCGCTGCCTGCTCGGGCGCCAGAGCCGCTTTCCCGAGCACATGTGGTCGTGTCTTGCCGGATTTGCCGAACCGGGCGAAACTGTCGAGGACGCGGTGCGCCGCGAGGTCCACGAGGAAGCCGGCATCCGCTGCGGCGCGGTGCGCTATTTTGCCTCGCAACCGTGGCCCTATGCCTCGTCGTTGATGATCGGATGCATCGCCGAGGCGCTGACGACCGAGATCGTGGTCGACCACGCCGAGCTGGAGGACGCGCGCTGGTTCTCGCGCGAGGAGACGCATGCGCTCATCGCGCGCCAGCATCCCAAGGGTCTGATCGCCCCTCATCCTTTCGCCATCGCTCACCATATCATGGTGCATTGGATGAATGGCGCATGAGAGGAGCACACCATGAGCCGACGCCCCCCGTCGCCTCGCGTGCTATGCGCCGGCATCGCCGTGCGCGACTTCGTGTTTCGCGTCAAGGCGCTGCCGCCGCGCGGCACCAAGACCAACGCCGACCAGTATTTTGAGCTGAGCGGCGGCAACGCGCTCAACGCCGCCGTCGGCATCGTCCGGCTCGGCGGCCGCGCTTCCTACGCCGGCCCGATCGGCGACATGGCGGACATCAACGCCCGCCATATCCTCGACGATCTGGCGCGCGAGGGCATCGGCTACGAGGGCGTCGTGCATGTACCGGGCGCGACCACGCCCTTGTCGAGCATCCTGCTCGACGCCGCCGGCGAACGCACCATCGCCACCTACCGCGATCCCAAGCTGTCGCAGGCGCGTTGTCCCGATCCCGGCTGGCTGCTGGACGACTGCGCCATCATCTGCGCCGACAACCGCTACCCCACCTTCACCATGGACATCTGTACCCTGGCACGGCAGCGCAACATCCCGGTCTTGCTCGACGCCGACCGCGCCATGCCGCTCGGCAAGGGACTGCTCACCATCTCCACCCATGTGATCTTTTCCGCCGAGGGCCTGCGCACCACCACCAACATCGACGATCCTGGCGAAGCCCTGCGCCGCATCGCCGGCATCACCCACGCCTTCGTCGGCGTCACCATCGGTCACAACGGCATGATCTGGCTCGACGGCAACGGCGCCGTGCGGCACATGCCCTCGTTCGAGGTCGAGACCATCGACACGCTGGGAGCAGGCGACGTGTTCCACGGCGCGCTGGCGCTGGCCATCGCCGAGGGGCAGGACATCCTGCACGCCATGCGCTTCGCCTCGGCCGCCGCCGCGCTCAAATGCACCCGGCTGGGCGGAGCCTTCGCCGCCCCGCTGCGCAAGGAGGTCGAGGCCCTGCTCGCCCAGGGCGTCGTCCAGCCCGCGGTGTCGTCGCGAGCCCCGTAACGGCGCACCCCTTGCGGGAGAAGATTTTCCCATGTATACGGATTTATATCCGTAATTATGGAAAAATGTTCTCCGATGTCTGATGTCGCCGAACCCCTCGCCGAGGTCCATCGCCGCCTCGACGCCATCGACCGCAGGATTCTCATGGTCCTGCAGGAGGATGCGTCGCTCTCAATCGCCGAGATCGGCGAGCGCGTGGGGTTGTCGTCGACGCCGTGCTGGAAGCGCATCCAGAAGCTGGAGGCCGAAGGCATCATCCTGCGCCGCGTCGCGCTGGTGGCGCAGGACAAGATCGGGCTCGGGCTCACCGTGTTCGTCTCGGTGGAGACCGGCGACCATTCGGAAGCCTGGCTCGCCAAGTTCGCGGAAGCCGTCAGCGCCATGCCGGAGGTACTGGAGTTCTACCGCATGGCCGGCGACGTCGACTACATGCTGCGCGTCGTCGTCGCCGACATGAAGAACTACGACGTGTTCTATAAAAAACTGATCGGCACGGTGCCGCTGAAGAACGTCACGTCGCGCTTCGCGATGGAGAAGATCAAGTCGATCACCGCGATGCCGGTGCCGGCCATGGCGTGACCGCGCGCGCGGCAATCCAAGCTAGAGCGTCTGGTTGTAGTCGCCGACCTCGGGGTGCTGGCGCAGCACGCCGTCCACCGCCCTGAACATGTCGTGCATGCGCGCGGACGACGCCGGGCTTTCCACCACCACCACCAGTTCCGGCTTGTTCGACGAGGCGCGCACCAGCCCCCACGAGCCGTCCTCGACTGTAACGCGCACGCCGTTGACGGTGACGAGATCGCGGATCGCCTGCCCCGCCACCTGCTCGCCCCTGGCCTTGGCGTCCTCGAAGTGCTTCACCACGCGCGCCACCACCTCGTACTTGATCTCGTCGGCGCAATGCGGCGCCATGGTCGGCGACGACCAGGTCTTGGGCAGCGCGTTCTTGAGGTCGGACATTTTACGGTCCGGATTGCGGTCGAGCATGTCGCACACCGCGATGGCCGAGACCAGGCCGTCGTCGTAGCCGCGGCCATAGGGCGCGTTGAAGAAGAAATGCCCCGACTTCTCGAAGCCGGCCAGCGCGCCCAGTTCATGGGTGCGCCGCTTCATGTAGGAATGGCCAGTCTTCCAGTAGCTCGCCCTTGCCCCCTGCTGTTGCAGCACCGGATCGGTCATGAACAGGCCGGTGGACTTGACGTCGACGACGAACAGCGCGTCCTTGTGCAAGGCCGAGATGTCGCGCGCCAGCATCACGCCGACCTTGTCGGCGAAGATCTCCTCGCCGGTATCGTCAACGATGCCGCAGCGGTCGCCGTCGCCGTCGAAGCCGAGCCCGATGTCGGCCTTGTGCTCCAGCACCGCGTCACGGATGGCGTGCAGCATCTCCATGTCCTCGGGATTGGGATTGTATTTCGGGAAGGTGTAATCGAGCTCGCAGTCGAGCCGCACCACCTCGCAGCCGATCGCCTCCAGCACGTGGGGCGCGAACGCGCCGGCGGTGCCGTTGCCGCAGGCGACCACGGCTTTCAACGGACGCTTCAGCTTCGGACGGTTGGAGAGATCGGCGATGTAGCGCGCCGGAAAATTCTCGACGAAGTGATAGGAGCCGCCGCCCGGCAGATCGAACGCGGCCTCGAGCACGATCTCCTTGAGCCGCGTCATCTCGTCGGGGCCGAAGGTCAGCGGCCGTCCGGCTCCCATCTTGACGCCGGTCCAGCCATTGTCGTTGTGCGAGGCGGTGACCATGGCGACGCACGGCACGTCGAGATAGAACTGCGCGAAATAAGCCATCGGCGTCACGCACAGGCCGATGTCGTGCACCTTGCAGCCGGCCGCCATCAGGCCGGAGATCAGCGCGTACTTGATCGAGGCCGAATAGCTGCGGAAATCATGGCCGGTGACGATCTCGCTCCTGACGCCCATCTCGCGCATCATGGTGCCGAGCCCCATGCCCAGCGCCTGGATGCCCATCAGGTTGATTTCCTTGCCGAACAGCCAGCGCGCGTCGTACTCGCGAAATCCGGTGGGCTTCACCAGCGGTTCGGACTCGTAGGCATAGGTATTGGGCGTCAGGACGGATTTCGGCTGGGGAAACATAACGGGGGAACCTCGGAGCGGAAAAAGAAATCGCCGCGCGCATGGGGCGACGGGCGCGCGCTGCCGTAGCGATCAATTACGGCAGAAAGTGAACCGGCGATAGACTGACGATAGGAGAAAATCCATCGCCTGGCACGCAGCGGGCGCAAGCCCTACTGTTCCAGCACCAGGCGGCCGTTGGCGTATTCGAACCGCTTGAGACGAGCGAGGTAGGACAGCCCGAGCAGGTTCTCGCTCAGCACATTGTCGGGCAGCACCAGCGCCTCGACATCGCGCACCACCAGTCCGCCGACATCGACGCTGGAAAGCCGCGCGCGCGCCGCCTTCACGGTGCCGTTGGCGGTGCTGACCGGGGCAATGAAGTCGCCGCGCGAAGGCCGCACCCCGAGGCGCTCCGCATCGCTTTCGGTGAGCGCGATCACGGAAGCGCCGGTATCGACCATGAAACCGAGGCTTCGGCCGTCGACGCGGCCCTCGACCTGGAAGTGGCCGCGGCCGTCGCGCGCGATGGTGACGCTGCGGCCGGCGGAGACGGGCGCCGGCGCGGGCGTAGCCGCCAGCGCGGCCACGGCGCGCGGCTTCGTGGCCGCCGCGCGATCGGCCATCCGCGCCATCACCAGCCCGGAGCCGACCAGAACCGCCGCAACGATGACCACAGCACGCATGACCGCAACCCGAATAATTCCGCGAGGACACCACGCCGCACCGCAAATGATGCCTGAGGCGGCCGCCGCGTGCTGCGTTTTCGGCAAAAAGGGTGAGCGAACCGTTAACGAGCCTACTGGCCGCGCGGCTTGGCGCGGCGGGTCGGTGCCGCGTTGGCCGGATCGTCGGGCCAGGGATGGCGCGGATAGCGGCCACGCATCTCGGTGCGCACCGCGGCATAGCTGCCGTGCCAGAAGCCGGGCAGGTCGCGCGTCACCTGCACCGGGCGGTGGGCCGGCGATAATAGCTCGATCACCAGCGGCACGCGCCCTTTCGCGATTGCGGGGTGCCGGGCGAGGCCGAACAGTTCCTGTACCCGGACCGCGATCTTGGGACCTTCCTCGGCCTGGTAATCGATCGGCACCGCGGTGCCGGTCGGCGCCTCGAAATGGGTCGGCGCCTCGTGGTCGAGCCGCCGCCGCAGCGGCCATGGCAGCAGCGCCATCATCGCCTCGGCCATGTCGCCGGCCGGAATCTGCGCCAGCGCGGTGCGGCCGGCGGCAAGCGGCATGAGCCAGTCGTCGCGCGCGGCGATCAGGCCGGCATCCGACAGGTCCGGCCACTCGTCGCCCTCGGCGGCGCGCAGGAACATGACGCGGTCGCGCCATTGCGTGAGCGCCTTCGACCACGGCAGCCTTGCGAGCCCGACGCCGACGATGCCGTCGGCGAGAATTCGCGCCGTGGCGGCATCCGGCTCGATCGCCAGCGGCACCTCCGAAAGCACCAGCGCGCCAAGCACGCGGCGGCGGCGCGCGCGCAGCGCCAGCGCGGCGCGGTCGAACACAATGTCGTCGCGCGTCTCGATGCGATCGGAAAACCGCGCCTCGATGTCGGCAAGGGACAGCGGCGCGGCCAGCAGAACGCGGCCACTGGCCGCGGTCCCGGTCAGCTCGGCGACGACGATGAAAGGTTCCCGCGCCAGCGCGGCGGCGGCATCGACCGTGGCGCCGCGCCCGTTGGCGAGCACGAAGCCGCCTCCGCCGCGGTTGCGCGCGACGCGGTCGGGATAGGCCAGCGCGAGAATCGAGCCGATGGAGGGCGGCTCCCCCTGGTGTTGCGACGATGAGCCGCGCCCGGCCTGGGCCGCCCAGCGCGCCGCCATGGCGCGCGCCGCGGAGGCGCGCTGCGAGCGGTCGCGGCCAAGCTGGTCGAGCCGCGTTTCCAGATCGGAACCATCGCCGCCGAGCCCGCGCTCGGCCAGCACCACCGCGATCTCGGCGGCGCGGCGCGCTTCGCCCTCGCGTGCGGCATCGACGATCATGCGCGCCAGCCGCGGCGGCAGCGGCAGCGCGCGCAAGGCGCGGCCCTCGGCGGTGATGCGGCCGTCGCCGTCGATGGCGCCGAGTTCTCGCAACAGCGCGCGCGCCTCGGTGAGCGCCGGCGCCGGCGGCGCGTCGAGGAAGGCCAGCGTCGCCGGATCGGTGACGCCCCATTGCGCGCAATCGAGCATGAGCGAGCCGAGATCGGCGGCGAGAATCTCGGGGCGCGTGAACGGCTCGAACGCCAGCGTCTGCGGCTCGTCCCACAGCCGGTAGCACACGCCCGGCTCGGTGCGCCCGGCGCGACCGCGGCGCTGGTCGACCGCCGCGCGCGAGGCGCGCACCGTTTCCAGCCGCGTCAGGCCGACATCCGGCTCGTAGCGCGGCACGCGGGCAACGCCGCTGTCGACGACGACGCGCACGCCCTCGATGGTGAGCGAGGTCTCCGCAATCGAGGTCGCCAGCACGACCTTGCGCCGCCCCGGCGGCGACGGCATCAGCGCCCGGTCCTGCACGCCCTGCTCCAGCGCGCCGAACAGCGCCACGATGTCGACGGCGGGATCGCTGACGCGCTCGGCCAGCAGCGTCTGGGTGCGGCGGATTTCGGCGGCACCCGGCAGGAACGCCAGCACCGAGCCGGCTTGCGCGCGCAAGGCAACCGCGATGGTGTCGGCCATCTGCCGCTCCAGCGGCGCATCCGGCTTGCGGCCGACATAGCGCGTGTCGACGGGATAGGCGCGGCCGGCGCTTTCGATCACCGGCGCATCGGCGAGCAGCCTGGCCACGCGCGCGCCATCGAGCGTCGCCGACATCACCAGGAGCCGCAGATCCTCGCGCAGCGCGCCTTGCGCGTCACGCGCCAGCGCCAGGCCGAGATCGGCGGCGAGCGAACGCTCGTGAAATTCGTCGAACAACACCGCGGCGACGCCGGTGAGTTCCGGGTCGTCGAGGATCTGGCGCGTGAAGATGCCCTCGGTCACCACCTCGATGCGGGTCGCGCGCGAGACCTTGGAGCCGAACCGCACGCGGTAGCCGACCGTCTCGCCGACGCGCTCGCCGAGCGTTTTGGCCATGCGCTCGGCCGCCGCGCGCGCGGCGAGCCGGCGCGGCTCCAGCACGATGATCCTGCGCCCGCCAACCCACGGCTCGTCGATCAGCGCCAGCGGCACGCGCGTGGTCTTGCCGGCGCCCGGCGGCGCCACCAGCACCGCCGCGTTGCGGGCGATAAGCGCGCGCGCGAGCGGCGCCAGCACCTCGTCGATGGGAAGCGGGGAATCGAAGCTGCGCACGGATCGCGGGGCCCGGGTTCAAGATTGTTTCGGCAATCCGTTTACCATGTCCGCAACCGGAGGGCGCCGGCAACGGAATTAACGGCGCCACGGCCCCATATTTGCCGGGATAAAGAAGAAAGAAACCCCGCTGTCGGAAGATGGCACATTCCCGGGCCGCAACGAGACAGCCATGACATTCCCGACCGCTCCCCGTATCGACTGGGTCGACTACGCCAAGGGCATCTGCATCGTCATGGTGGTGATGATGCATTCGACGCTGGGCGTCGAGGCCGCGCTGGCCAAGACCGGCTTCATGCATCAGTTCGTCGCCTTCGCCAAGCCGTTCCGCATGCCGGACTTCTTCCTGATCTCCGGACTGTTCCTGGCCCGCGTCATCGACCGCGACTGGCGCACCTATCTCGACCGCAAGGTGGTGCATTTCGCCTACTTCTACGCGCTGTGGGTGACCATCCAGTTCCTGTTCAAGGCCCCGATGTTCGCCGCCGAGCACGGCTGGAGCGGCACCGCGGCGCTATACCTGATGTCCTTCATCGAGCCGTTCGGCACGCTGTGGTTCATCTACCTCCTGCCGGTGTTCTTCGTGGTCACGCGGCTGGCGCGGCCGCTTCCTCCCGCCCTGGTCTGGATCGCCGCCGCGCTTCTGGAATCGGCGCGCATCCACACCGGCTGGACCGCGATCGACGAATTCGCCGCCCGCTTCGTCTATTTCTACTCCGGCTATCTGTTCGCCAGCCATGTGTTCGCCTTCGCCGAGGCGGTGCGCGCGCATCGCGGCCTGGCGCTGGGCGGCCTCGCCGTCTGGGCGCTTGTCGACGGCGCGCTGGTGTTTACCGGCTTCGGCGACTGGCCGCTCGTCTCGCTCGCGCTCGGCTTCGCCGGCGCCTGCGCCATCATCGCCATCGGCACGCTCCTGGCCGAGGCGCGCCTGCTCGAGGGTCTGCGCTACTGCGGCGAGCATTCCATCGTCATTTATCTGGCGTTCTTCCTGCCGATGGCGGCAACGCGGGTGCTGCTGATTCGTTCCGGCCTCGTCAGCGACGCGGGCCTGATCGCGCTGATCGTCACCGTCGCCGGCGTGATCGGCGCGCTCGCCATCTGGCGGGCCACGCGGGTGGCCAGGCTCAATTTCCTGTTCGAGCGCCCAGCGGCGCTGCGCCTCGGCGCGCCGCCGAAACCGGCCTTGCAGTCGGCGGAGTAAGCGGGCCGGCGCGCGCTTGAAAAATTTAGCGCGCGATTGATCCGAAAACGGTTCCCACCTTCCGGCCCGCGCACTAGATTGCCGGGCCATGATGCAGAAACCCGCCGCCGCCCAGCGCGATCACGTCTTTCTCGTCGACGGATCGTCCTACATCTTCCGCGCCTATCACGCCCTGCCGCCGCTCACGCGCAAGTCCGACGGCCTGCCGGTCGGCGCGCTGGCCGGCTTCTGCAACATGCTGTGGAAGCTGTTGCGCGACATGAAGCCGGAGGACCGCCCGACCCATCTCGCGGTGGTGTTCGACCGTTCCGAGCACACCTTCCGCAACAAGCTCTATGCCGAATACAAGGCGCACCGGCCGCCCGCGCCCGACGACCTCGTGCCGCAGTTTCCGCTGATCCGCGAGGCGGTGCGCGCGTTCGAGCTGCCCTGCCTCGAACAGGCCGGCTTCGAAGCTGACGACCTCATCGCCACTTACGCGCGCCAGGCCTGCGCGCGCGGCGCCACCGTCACCATCGTCTCGTCCGACAAGGACCTGATGCAGCTCGTCAACGATTGCGTCGTGATGTACGACACCATGAAGGACAAGCGCATCGGCATTCCCGAGGTGATCGAGAAGTTCGGCGTGCCGCCCGAAAAGGTCGTCGACGTGCAGGCGCTGGCCGGCGACTCGGTCGACAACGTGCCCGGCGTGCCGGGCATCGGCGTCAAGACCGCGGCGCAGCTGATTACCGAATACGGCGACCTCGAAACGCTGCTCGAGCGCGCGCCCGAGATCAAGCAGCCGAAACGGCGCGAGGCCCTGATCGGCAACGCCGAGCAGGCGCGGCTGTCGCGCCGCCTGGTGCAACTCGACGAGCACGTCACGCTCGATGTGCCGCTCGACGATCTCGCCGTGCACGAACCCGACGCGCGGCGGCTGATCGCCTTCCTCAAGGCGATGGAGTTCACCACGCTGACGCGCCGCGTCGCCGAATACGCCGAGCTCGACGCCTCCGAGATCGCGCCGGACGGGAAGTTCAAGGCCGGCGGACCCGGCCCGGCCAGCACCGAGGCGCCACCGCCCGCGGCCGGCCGGCCGGCGGCCGGCGCGCCGGCCGCAAAACCTGCCGCGGCAAGGTCCGCCGCCGCGCCGGAGCAGCCAGCCGCCGGCGTCATGACGCCGCGGGCGCTCGCCGCCGAGCGCCTCGCGGCGGCGCGCGCGGGCGCGTTCGACCGCGGCCATTACCAGACCGTCCGCAGCCTTGCCGAACTTGCACCCTGGATCGCGCGGGCGCGCGACCTCGGCGAGGTCGCCCTCGACATCGCGACCACCGGTCCCGATCCGATGCAGGCCGAGCTGATCGGCCTTGCGCTGGCATGCGCGCCCGGCGAGGCCTGCTACGTGCCGCTGGCGCACCGCGACGGCGGCGGTGGCGAGGGCCTGTTCGCGGGCGGCCCGGTGGCGGACCAGATCGCCGCGCGCGAGGCGCTCGCCGCGCTTAAATCCCTCGTCGAGGACGCCGGCGTGCTCAAGATCGGCCACAACGTGAAGTACCGCGCCCAGGTGCTGGCCGGGCATGGGCTCGCCATGGCCCCGGCCGACGACATCATGCTGATGTCCTACGTGCTCGACGCCGGACGCCAGTCGCACGACCTCGACGCGCTGGCGCAGCACTGGCTCGGCCACACGCCGGTCAACCTCGACGAGGTTACCGGCACCGGCAGGGCGCGGCTCGCCTTCGATCATGTCGCCATCGACCGGGCCGCGCCTTACGCCGCCGGGCAGGCCGACGTGACGCTGCGGCTGTGGCGCGCGCTCAAGCCGCGCCTGGCCGCCGAGCGCATGCTCACCGTGTACGAGACGCTGGAGCGGCCGCTGATTGCCGTGCTCATGCGCATGGAGCGGCGCGGCATCGCCATCGACCGCCAGGTGCTGGCGCGGCTGTCGGGCGAATTCACCCAGGAGGCGGCGCGGCTCGAAGCCGAGATCCAGACCATCGCCGGCGAGCCGCTCAATCCGGGCAGCCCGAAACAGCTCGGCGACATCCTGTTCGGCAAGCTGAACCTTCCCGGCGGCAGGAAGACCAAGACCGGCGCATGGTCGACCTCGGCGTCGGTGCTCGAGGACCTCGCCGAGGAAGGCCACGCGCTGCCGCGCAAGATCCTCGACTGGCGCCAGGTGGCGAAACTCAAATCGACCTACACCGACGCGCTGCCGGCCTACGTCAATCCGGTCACGCACCGCGTCCATACAACTTATGCGCTCGCCGCCACCACCACCGGGCGGCTGTCGTCGAACGAGCCGAACCTGCAGAACATTCCGGTGCGCACCGAGGACGGCCGCAAGATCCGGCGCGCTTTCGTCGCCACCAAGGGCCACCGGCTGGTATCGGCCGACTACTCGCAGATCGAATTGCGCCTCTTGGCCGAGATCGCCGACATCGCGCCGTTGCGCGAGGCGTTCCGCGAAGGCCTCGACATCCACGCCATGACCGCCTCGGAAATGTTCGACGTGCCGATCAAGGACATGACCGCCGAGGTGCGCCGCCGCGCCAAGGCCATCAATTTCGGCATCATCTACGGCATCTCGGCATTCGGTCTCGCCAACCAACTCGGCATCGCGCGCGAGGACGCCGCCGCCTACATCAGGAAATACTTCGAGCGCTTTCCCGGCATCCGCGCCTACATGGACGAGACCCGCGAGTTCTGCCGCGCCAACGGCTATGTAACGACGCTGTTCGGCCGCAAGTGCCACTACCCCGACATCGCCGCGCCCAACCCATCGGTGCGCGCCTTCAACGAGCGCGCCGCCATCAACGCCCGCCTGCAGGGCACCGCCGCCGATATCATCCGCCGCGCCATGATCCGCATGGAGGAGGCGCTGGCCGCGAAAAAGCTTGCGGCGCGCATGCTGCTCCAGGTGCATGACGAACTGATCTTCGAGGTACCGGAGGACGAGGTCGAGGCCACCTTGCCTGTGGTGCGCGCGGTGATGGCGCAGGCGCCGCTGCCGGCGATCGCGCTCTCGCTACCGCTGCAGGTCGACGCTCGCGCCGCCCACAATTGGGACGAGGCGCATTGAGGGCGTGGCGGGGGCGCGGCAATGGGCTGAATTATCCCCCTTCTTCGTCACAGCCGGGCTTGACCCGCGCAGCCATCTCTTGAAATTGATGGCTGCAATGGATGGATTGCCGGGCCGAGCCCGGCGATGACAAAAGGGACCGTTTCGTGACCGCTTCCTCTCCCCGTTCCCGTCTCGCTTCCATCATCCGCGCCCGCTCGTTCGGGCGCGGCCAGATCACGCTCGCCTCGGGGCGGGTCAGTGACTTTTATTTCAACCTCAAGCCGACCATGCTCGATCCCGAGGGCGCGGCGCTCCTGGCCGAACTGACGCTCGATGCGTTGGCCGGCGAGACGATCGATTACGTCGGCGGGCTGGAGATGGGCGCGGTGCCGATCGCGGGCGCCATCGCGCTGATGTCGTGGCAGAAGGGGCGGCCGCTGCCGGCCATCTTCGTGCGCAAGAAACCGAAGGAGCACGGCGCACGGCTCGCGGTCGAGGGCCTCGCCAAGGGCGAGACGCTCAAGGGCAAGCGCGTCGTCGTGGTCGAGGATGTCACCACCACCGGCGGCTCGGCGCTGAAGGCCGTCGAGGCGGTGCGCGAGGCCGGCGGCAAGGTCGCGCTGGTGTTCACCATGGTCGACCGCCAGGAAGGCGCGGCGGAAACCTTCGCGCAAGCCCGCCTGCCGTTCCGTTCGTTGTTCACGGCGCAGGAATTTCTCAACCCGCCGGCTTGATTTGGCCATCCAACTCGGCTTCGCTGGCGTCCTGATTGAGGGGGCGCGGCATGGCGGGGATATTCAGGCGGACGCGGACGGCGGGCCGCGCGGCAACTCTTGCGATGGCAGCGGCGCTCGTCGCCTGCCCTTTTCCCGCGTTCGCCGCCGAGGGCCTCGATGGCTCGGGCCTGTCGCCCGTATGGGCGCTGCCGTTCGCCGGCATCCTGCTGTGCATCGCCACCGGGCCGGTGTTCTATCCGCATCTGTGGGAGCATCACTACGGCAAGTTCGCCGCGTTCTGGTCGGCCTGCGTCATCGTTCCACTGTATCTCACCGCAAACGCCGGCACGGTCACCCCCGCGCTGGCGCACACTGCGCTCCTTGAATACATGCCCTTCATCCTGCTGCTGCTGGCGCTGTTCACCACGGCGGGCGGCATCTATCTCGAAGGCAACCTGCACGACAGCGTGTTCACCAACACCATTCTGCTCGGCATCGGCGCGGTACTGGCCAGCATCATCGGCACCACCGGCGCCTCGATGATCCTGATCCGCCCGCTGATCCGCGCCAATGACGACCGCCGCTACAACACCCATGTCGTCATCTTCTTCATTTTCCTCGTTTCCAATATCGGCGGCTCGCTGAGCCCGCTCGGCGACCCGCCGCTGTTCCTCGGCTTCCTCAAGGGCGTCGATTTCTTCTGGACCACACGCCATCTCCTGACCGAAACGGTGGTGGTGGGCGGCATCGTGCTCGCGGTGTTTCTCGCGCTCGACATCTACTTCCACCGCCGCGACGACCGCGCGCCGGTCACGGACCCCACGCCGGATACGCCGCTCCGGCTGCACGGCACCGTCAATTTCGCGCTGATCGCCGTCATCATCGCCGCGATCCTGATGAGCGCGACCTGGAATCCGGGCGTTTCCTTCCATGTCGCCGGCGTCGGGCTCGAACTGCAGGATCTCTTGCGCGACGCCATCTTCGTTGTCGTGACGCTGGCCTCGCTGAAACTCACCGCGCAGGCCGACCGCGACGCCAACGGCTTTGCCTGGGGGCCGATCAAGGAGGTCGCCATCCTGTTCGCCGGCATCTTCATCTGCATCGTCCCGGTGATCGCGATGCTGCATGCCGGCGCGCACGGCCCGTTCGCCGGCCTGCTCAAGCTGGTCAGCCATGCCGACGGCAGCCCCAACAACGCCGCCTATTTCTGGCTCACCGGCGGGCTGTCGTCGTTCCTCGACAACGCCCCGACCTATCTGGTGTTCTTCGAACTGGCCGGCGGCGACCCCCAGACGCTGATGACCGCCGGCGCGGCGACGCTGGCGGCGATCTCGACCGGCGCGGTGTTCATGGGGGCCAACACCTATATCGGCAACGCGCCCAATTTCATGGTCTACGCCATCGCCCGCCAGGCTGGCGTCAGGATGCCGAGCTTCTTCGGCTACATGGCGTGGTCGGGGCTGATCCTGATCCCCTCTTTCCTCATCGCGACCTGGCTGTTCTTCTCCTGAGGGACCGGACTTTGCATTGTCATTGCCGGGCATAGCGAAGAAGATGCGCGCGGACGAATTCACGTTAGGCGGCGCTCCCCGCAAACCGCTCGTTTACCATCCCGCGCTATGGTGCGGCGTGCGTAGCGTAGCGTGAGTGGAGTTTGCGTCCCGTGTTGCCTATCCCGCGCGTGCGGCGCCGCATCGCGACTTTCACCCTTGTTGGCCTGATGGCGGCCGCCGGCATGGCGCGCGAACCCGCGCATGCCGGGCTGCTGGATTTTCTATGGGGCAAGCCGCCCAGCGCTCCGGCGCCGGCTCCCGCCGCCACCGCGGCGCCGTCCGCGTTCAATCCGTTCGGCCTGTTTGACACGCCGCCCGGCCCCGCGCCGGCCGACGGCGCGCGCTTTTCCGGCTACTGCGTGCGGCTGTGCGACGGGCGCTATTTCCCGCTGCAGACGCGCGGCGCTTCCGCGGTGCCGATGTGCCAGGCATTCTGCCCGGCAAGCCCGACCAAGGTGTTTTCCGGCGGCGGCATCGACCATGCCGTCGCCCCTGACGGGGCGCGCTATGCCGACCTCGACAATGCCTATGTCTACCGCGCGAAGCTCATCGAGGGCTGCACCTGCAACGGCCGCGACAGCCTCGGGCTGGCGCCGGTCGATCTCGCGCTCGACGCCACGCTGCGGCCTGGCGACATCGTCGCCACCGCCACCGGCCTCGTCGCCTATAGCGGCAACCGCGTCGGCGACCAGCAGACCGCCGAGTTCACGCCGGTCAATTCCTATCCCGGCCTGACGCCGGACCTGCGCGCCAGGCTCGGCGGCCTGAAGGTAAGCCCGGCGGTTGCCGCCTATGCCGAGGACACCTCGATTCCGGCCCCGGAGATCACCGGCTCGATCGGTCCGCGCCGCGCCAGGCGGCCCTGAGCCATTTTCTCCTCAACAAAAAAGGGCGGCCCCGAGGGCCGCCCTTTTGCATTTCGGCAAAGGCCCCGCCTTATTCGGCGGCGATCTGCACGTCGGGCGCCGCGGCGCGCACCTCGGCGTCGACATGGTCCTCGAACTTGGTGAAGTTCTTCTGGAACATCGACACCAGCTTGCGCGCGGTGGTGTCGAACTCGGCCTTGTCGGCCCAGGTCTTGATCGGGTCGAGGATGTCGGGCTCGATGCCCGGCACCACGGTCGGCACCGCGAAGCCGAAATACCTGTCGGTTCGGAAGCTGGCGTTGCGCAGCGAGCCGTTGAGCGCCGCGGTGAGCAGCGCGCGCGTCACCTTGATCGGCATGCGGCGGCCGACGCCGTACTTGCCGCCGGTCCAGCCGGTGTTGACCAGCCAGCAGTCGACATTGTGCTGGGCGATCAGCTCGCGCAGCAGGTTGCCGTATTCCGACGGATGGCGCGGCAGGAACGGCGCGCCGAAGCAGGTGGAGAATTCCGGCTCCGGCTCGGTGACGCCGCGCTCGGTACCGGCGACCTTGGCGGTGTAGCCGGACAGGAAGTGATACATCGCCTGCGCCGGCGTCAGCTTGGCGATCGGCGGCATGACGCCGAAGGCGTCGGCGGCAAGCATCACCAGGTTCTTGGGCTGGCCGGCGCGTCCGGTGCGCGAGGCGTTGGGGATGAAGTCGAGCGGATAGGCCGAGCGGGTGTTCTCGGTCTTGGAGCCGTCGTCGAAATCGACGACGCCCGTCATCGGATCGAACACCACGTTCTCCAGCACGGTGCCGAAGCGCTGGCTGGCGGCGAAGATCTCGGGCTCGGCCTCGGCCGAGAGCTTGATGCACTTGGCGTAGCAGCCGCCCTCGAAATTGAACACGCCGTCGCGGCCCCAGCCGTGCTCGTCGTCGCCGATCAGGGTGCGGTTGGGATCGGCCGAGAGCGTGGTCTTGCCGGTGCCCGACAGGCCGAAGAAGACCGCGGTGTCGCCGTCCGGCCCGACATTGGCCGAGCAGTGCATCGGCATCACCTTGCTCTCGGGCAGGAAGTAATTGAGCACGGTGAACACCGACTTCTTCATCTCGCCGGCATAGGCGGAGCCGCCGATCAGCACGATCTTGCGGGTGAAGTCGACCGCCACCACGGTCTCGGAGCGCACGCCATGGCGCTTGGGGTCGGCCTTGAAGCTCGGCAGGTCGACGATGGTCAGTTCGGGAACGAAATTCGCCAGCGCCTCGAAGTCGGGACGGATCAGCAGCGTGCGGATGAACTGCGAGTGCCAGGCCAACTCGGTGAACACCCGCGTCCTGATGCGGAAATTCGGGTCGGCGCCGCCATAGAGGTCCTGGGCGAACAGCGTCTTGCCGCGGGCGTGGGCGATGAAATCGTCGAGCAGCGTGCCGAACTGTTCCGAACTGAGCGCGGCGTTGGCATTCCACCACACGGTGTTTTCAGTGGTGGCGTCACGGACGGTGAACTTGTCCTTGGGGCTGCGGCCGGTATGGCTGCCGGTCTCGGCGCACAGCGCGCCCCCCGCGGTCAGCACCGCCTCTCCGTTGCGCAGCGCGTATTCGTAGAGCGTCGGCGCGCGCAAATTCCAGTGTACCGCCGCAAGATCCTTGAAACCGAATTTGTCGGCGCCATGGGCACCGTTACGAACACCCGTCTGCTCCACGGAAGCATCCTCCAAAAGTAGAAACGGCGCTCATCTGCGCCGTGGATGGCGCCCCTTGGGGAGGCGCGCGGCGGCCGTCTCAAGCATCTTATCCGCTCGCGGCCTATCGGCGATCCTAATAGTGGCCAAAGCGCGGAAAGCCAAGATGGGCCGCCAAATTTTGGCCTATTGACCGCCCTCTCGAGCCTGGGCCGCCAGATCGCGCAAAACGTTGCGCAATTCGCCCGGATTGGCCAGCCGGCGCGGGAATGCCAGCCGCAGCGTACGACCGTCCGCCGCGAGGTCGAGGCCATCCGGATCGCAGCCGGTGCAGCGCCAGACCCCTACGCCCCCGCCCAGCAGCCTGGTGGCATAAAGACCAAGCGCCTCGGCGTGATCGGCGTTCAGATGGGCAACGATGTCCGGCTCGGCCGCCACCAATCCCTCCGCTCCCGCCAGCTCGGTCAGGAACGCCTCCGGCTTCAGGTTGACGATGCGGCCGAACCCGGCGACCAGGTGCAGCCATTCCGGCCGGATCACGTAGAACGAAAAATCGGCAAATGAAGCAAAGGCTTCCGCCGATGGATGGACCGCCAGATAGCGCCGCGCGACGGCCGCGTCGTCGACCGCGCGGGCGAGGCCCGCGACCATGATCCGCGCCCCCTCCAGCGGATCGCCGGCCCGGCGCTCGTCGAGCATGAGCGAGACCCGGGGGTCGGCGGCGAGATTGCGGGTATGCACCGCGAGGCGGGAAATCAGCAGGATCGGGGCACCGTCGGCCGTGCTGGCGACGTTGACCAACGAGCAGTAGGGATCGCCCGAGCCGGTCATCAGGGTGGCCAGCGCGCCTTGCCGGCTCGTCCGCAGCAGGGTCTTGGCGAGTTGCCCGGAGTCGGGGTCGGGGGTCGGTTTCATGGCGCTCCAGCCGCCTTTCTGTTACCTGAAACGAGAAGAATTCGCTGGAATTCCGGTCCCTTGAGGGAGAAAATGGCCACATTTCAGCCCAGCTTGCATGTGCTGGGTGGCATCTCGCCGGCCCGGTGAACACTTTGCGTCGGACTGCCGCGTTATTTGATTTCCGTCGCAAAAAGCCCGCCCGCAGGCGGCATTACCCGGAAAGAGGTCCATGCCCACAATCGCTCTGGTCGATGACGACCGCAACATCCTCACCTCGGTATCCATCGCGCTTGAAGCCGAAGGCTACCGGATCATGACCTACACCGATGGCGCCTCGGCGCTGGACGGATTCCGCACCAGTCCGCCGGACCTGGCCATCCTCGACATCAAGATGCCGCGCATGGACGGCATGGAGACGCTGCGCCGGCTGCGCCAGAAATCCGATCTGCCGGTGATCTTCCTCACCTCCAAGGACGAGGAGATCGACGAACTGTTCGGCCTCAAGATGGGGGCCGACGATTTCATCCGCAAACCGTTCTCGCAGCGCCTGCTGGTCGAGCGCGTCAAGGCGGTGCTGCGCCGCGCCGCGCCCAAGGACGCCGCCGCCCCCAAGGACATCGACGCCAAGGCGCTCGAGCGCGGCCTCTTGCGCATGGATCCGGAACGCCACACCTGCACCTGGAAGAACGAGCCGGTGACGCTCACCGTCACCGAATTCCTCATCCTGCAGGCGCTCGCCACCCGCCCCGGCGTGGTCAAAAGCCGCAACGCGCTGATGGACGCGGCCTACGACGACCAGGTCTATGTCGACGACCGCACCATCGACAGCCACATCAAGCGGCTGCGCAAGAAGTTCAAGGTCGTCGACGACGACTTCGACATGATCGAGACGCTCTACGGCGTCGGTTATCGCTTCAAGGAAGTTTGACTTTCGCGCGAGGGGTGCCTGCCCGGCGCAGCCGGATTGGGCTAGACTGGCGGCGCCGGATGGACCGCCGTCTTTTTCTGGAATTGCGCGGGGGCTCATGACGCCGGCCCTGGAATGAAGCGGCAGAACTTGAACCAGGCGGATTTGGCAGACAGGCGGGTTTTCGCCATTGCTTGATCGGATCGCGGATCGCAGCGCAGCGGCGCCCTCGGCGGCGCCGGCATCGGAGCCGCCCGCGGCGGCCGAGGCCGTGCGCGCGCACCGCTTCACCCTGTTCGGCCGCCTCCGCCAGTTCGCCCAGCGCGTCGGCCAGTTCCTCTTCACGCTCAGCTTCTCCAGCCTGACGCGGCGCATCGTCTCGCTCAACCTTGCCGGGCTGATCGCGCTGGTGGCGAGCATCCTCTACTTGTCGCAGTTCCGCGCCGGCCTGATCGACGCGCGGGCCCAGAGCCTGCTGGTGCAGGGCGAGATCATCGCCGGCGCCATCGCCGCCTCCGCCACCGTGGAAACCAATACCATCACCATCGATCCCGACCGCCTGCTCGACCTCAAGACCGGCGAAAGCTTCGGCGCCACCGAGGACATGCTGTCGGGCCTCGACTTCCCGATCAACCCGGAGCGCGTCGCGCCGGTGCTGCGGCGGCTGATCTCGCCAACCAAGACCCGCGCCCGCATCTATGACCGCGACGGCGGCCTCCTGCTCGACAGCCGCAACCTGTACGGCCGCGGCGACGTCATGCGATTCGACCTGCCGCCGCCGACCGCGGAATCCGCCGGCCTGTTCGAACGCGCCATGATCGCGATCCGCACCTGGCTCAACCGCGGCGACCTGCCGCTCTATCACGAACTCGGCCCCGAGAACGGCAAGGGCTATCAGGAAGTCGGCGGCGCGCTCAACGGCCTCAAGCAGAGCATGGTGCGCATCAACGACCGCGGCGAGGTGATCGTCTCGGTGGCGGTGCCGGTGCAGCGCTTCCGCGCCGTCCACGGCGCGCTGATGCTCTCGACCCAGGGCGACGACATCGACCAGATGGTGGCCGCCGAGCGGCTCGCCATCCTCAAGGTGTTCGCGGTGGCGTCCGGGGTCATGATCATCCTGTCGCTGCTGCTGGCGAGCACCATCGCCGGCCCGGTGCGCCGGCTCGCCGACAGCGCCGAGCGCGTGCGCCGCCGCATCAAGACCCGCGTCGAGATTCCCGATTTCACGCTGCGCCGCGACGAGATCGGGCATCTGTCCGGCGCGCTGCGCGACATGACGGATTCGCTCTACAACCGCATCGAGGCGATCGAGCGCTTTGCCGCCGATGTCGCGCATGAGTTGAAGAATCCGCTGACCTCGCTGCGCTCGGCGGTCGAGACGCTGCCGCTGGCGCGCAACGAGGACAGCCGCGGCCGCCTGCTCGAGGTCATCCAGCACGACGTGCGCCGCCTCGACCGGCTGATCTCCGACATCTCCGACGCCAGCCGGCTCGACGCCGAACTGCAGCGCTCCGACGCCGCGCCGGTCAACCTGCGCCGCCTGCTGTCCACGCTGGTGGCGAGCGCCAACGACACCGCGCGCGACGACCAGGTCGCGGTGGCGCTCGCCTTCGAGGGATCGCCGCACAACATCTTCCAGGTGCCGGGGCATGATTCCCGGCTCGGCCAGGTGGTGGCCAACCTGATCGACAACGCGCGCTCGTTCTCGGCCCGGGACGGCATCGTGCGCATCACCTGCCGAAGCCGCGACGGCGACGTCGAGATCGTGGTCGAGGACGACGGCCCGGGCATCGCAACGGATGCGCTCGAGCGCATCTTCGAGCGGTTCTACACCGACCGGCCGCTGCAGGGATTCGGCCAGAATTCCGGCCTCGGCCTGTCGATCTCCAAGCAGATCATCGAGGCCCATGGCGGCCACATCTGGGCCGAGAACCGCTTCTCCACGCCCTCCCCCGGCGCGCCGGCCACGGTGCTGGGCGCCCGTTTCACGGTGCGGCTGCCGGCCCGATGACCGAACCCGCATTCCATACCATCCATGCCTCCGCGGTGCTGCTGGGGTCCTCGGCGGTCCTCATCCGCGGCCCGTCGGGGTCCGGCAAGTCACAGCTCGCCTTCGACCTCATGGCCGCCGGCGGTGCGCCGCCCTGGCCGCCGGCCCGGCTGGTCGGCGACGACCAGGTCGTGCTGCAGGCGGCCAACGGACGGCTGCTGGTGAGCCCGGCCGCGCCGCTGGCCGGGCTGATCGAGATCCGGGGCCTCGGCATTCGCCGCTGCCCTCATGAGGCCAGAGCCCCCGTCGGCCTGATCATCGACCTCAACGCCGACGATGCCGACCGGATGCCTCAGCCGGAGAGCCTGGCAACGATCATAAATGGTGTCAAAATACCACGATTGCCGGTAGCCCGTGCCGCCGACCCACGGCGACTGATTCTGGCCTGGCTTCTGACCGAAGCAGCCGGCAACTGATTGCCTAGCATGACTTTGATAACCATATTCTGGGCATTCTAGGTATTCCGGGTGGGTTGATGGGAATGCGGCTGATTTTGCCTGATGCGGTGCATAGCCAGAGATTTCATCAATTCGGCACTTGCGCCCGGTCCTTGGATGGTCAAGATGTGGCCCTTTCGTGCGGTGCACCATAAAAGCGCCCACGAGGAGTGGTGAATGATTGGTCTAGTGCTTGTGACGCATGGACGCCTTGCCGAGGAATTCAAGGCGGCGCTGGAGCATGTCGTCGGTCCGCAAAAACAGATCGAGGCGATCACCATTGGCGCCGAGGATGACGCCGACACCTGTCGGCGCGACATCATCGAAGCCGTCAAGCGTGTCGACAGCGGCGATGGCGTCGCCATCCTCACCGACATGTTCGGCGGCACGCCCTCCAACCTCGCCATTTCCTGCATGAGCCGTCCCAAGGTGGAAGTGCTCGCGGGCATCAATCTTCCCATGCTGGTGAAACTCGCTAAAATCCGTGACGAGCGGCCGCTGCCGGATGCCATCGCCGCGGCGCAGGAAGCCGGCCGCAAATACGTCACGATCGCCAGCCGGGTGCTCGCAGGCAAATGAGCCAGGCCTTTCCCGATCCAGTTATGCCGCCGTCACGTCCGCACGGTGCGATCGAGCGTGAGCTGCCGATCATCAACAAGCGCGGCCTGCATGCCCGTGCCTCCGCCAAGTTCGTGCAGACGGTCGAGCGATTCGCCGCCGATGTCACGGTGACGCGCAACGGCGAGACTGTAGGCGGTACCTCGATCATGGGCCTGATGATGCTGTCGGCCGGCATCGGCACCTCGGTGCGCGTCGCGGCGACCGGCGCGCAGGCGCAGGAGGTGATCGACGCGCTGACCGCGCTCCTGGGCAGCAAGTTCGGCGAGGACGAATAAGTTCCGGCGACATTCCGCGCCCGATGCGTTGCGGCCGGTAACGCCACTTGAAGATCCAGGACACTCCATGACCGAAACGAGTTCCGTGCCGGCCACTTCCCGCGCCCGCGCGCGCGAAAGCCTGCTCGATCTCGTCGAACGCCGGCCGTGGCGGGCTTTCGCCCTGTTCGCCGCGATCCATCTTGCGCTGTGGTCGCTGCTGCCGATCCTGCTCAATCCGAATCTGCCGCTCGACATGATCGAGGCGCTGATCTACGGCCGCGAATGGCAACTCGGCTACGACAAGCATCCGCCGCTGATGTGGTGGATGGTCGAGGCGATCCACCGGATCGTGCCCGGCGACACGGTGTTCTATGTCGTGCCGCAGCTACTCATCGTCGCTTCGTTCGCTTTGGTGTTCGCCACCGCGCGGCGCATGACCACTCCCGCCGCGGCGCTGGTCGCGGTGCTGATCGCCGACGGCTTTCATTATTTCGGCTTCACCGCCGCCAAGTTCAATCACAACGTGATCCAGCTGCCGTTCTGGGCGCTGGCCGGCTACGCCTTCCTCGGCGCGCTGCGCAACGGCCACTGGCGGCACTGGATGCTGCTCGGCCTCGCCTTTGGCCTCGCGCTGTGGTCGAAATATTTCGCGGTGATGCTGATGGCGCCGATGGCGCTGTTCCTGCTGCTGACCCGCGACGGCCGCCGCGCGCTGGCCACCCCCGGCCCCTACCTCACGGCGCTGGTGACGCTCGCAACCCTCGCGCCGCATCTCATCTGGCTGGTGCAGCACGACTTCCTGCCGTTCGCCTATGCCGAGGCGCGCGCGGCTCCCCCGCAGCATCTCATCGACCACCTCGCGCGGCCGGCGATCTTCGCGGCCGGGCAGCTCGGCTGGGCCATTCCCGCGCTCGTCATCGCGCTGCCGCTGATGTGGCCGCGCCCGGCGCAACGCGCCATGGCGGCCGATGCCGACCGGCGCATTGCCGCGCTGCTCGCGTTCGGTCCGTCCGTGCTGCTGCTGATCGGTTCGCTCATCACCGGCCGCTTCGTGGTGGCGATGTGGGGCTATCCGCTGTTCCTGTTCGTCGGGCTGTGGCTGGTGATGGCCGCGCCCGCCGCGATCGACCGCGTCCGCGCCGGCCGTGTCTTCGTTGCCTGGGCGGCGATCACCGCGATCTACGCGCTTGCCTTCATCGTCGACTACGCGGTGCTGCCGCGCTTCGACCAGCGCATGCGCGCGGCGCTGTTTCCCGGCGCGCAACTGGCCCATCGGGTCGCGCCTCCGTTCCGCGCGGCGACCGGCCAGCCGCTTGCCTACGTCATCGGCAGCTACTGGCTCGCCGGCAATATCGGCCACTATGCTCCCGAGCGGCCGCGCGTCATCATCGACGGCGACTTGTCGCGCACGCCGTGGATCGATCCCGTCGATGTGCGCCGCCGCGGCGCCGTCATTATCTGGAGCGATCAGGATCCGGGCCGGATTCCCGCCGAATATGCGGCTTTTGCGCCCGGCGCGGCGCTGCAGGCCCCGTTCACGCTGGCCCCGCACTGGGGGCGGGCGGCAAGCCACTTCGGCTGGGCCATCGTGCCGCCGGCGCCCTGATCCGGCCGCTGGCGCAATAGGTGGGCAAGCATCCCGCTTTCGTCGCTTGCCGCGCTGGAACGGCGGTGTTATCTGCCCGCCATGACCGTCAAATCCATCGACAACATCCGCAATTTCTCGATCGTCGCCCATATCGACCACGGGAAATCCACTCTGGCCGACCGTCTCATCCAGACGACCGGCGGGCTGGAGGCGCGCGAGATGAAGGATCAGGTGCTCGATTCGATGGACATCGAGCGCGAACGCGGCATCACCATCAAGGCGCAGACGGTACGTCTCAACTACCGCGCCAGGGACGGCAAGGACTACATCCTCAACCTGATCGACACCCCCGGCCATGTCGACTTCGCCTACGAGGTCAACCGCTCGCTGGCCGCCTGCGAAGGCTCGCTCCTGGTGGTCGACGCCAGCCAGGGCGTCGAGGCGCAGACGCTCGCCAACGTCTACCAGGCGCTCGACAACAACCACGAGGTCTTGCCCGTCCTCAACAAGGCCGACCTGCCCGCCGCCGAACCCGACAAGGTCAAGCAGCAGATCGAGGACGTCATCGGGCTCGACGCCTCCGAAGCGCTGCTGATTTCCGCCAAGACCGGCATGGGCATCGGCGACGTGCTGGAAGCCATCGTCACCCGCCTGCCGCCGCCCAAGGGCGACCCCGCCGCGACCCTCAAGGCGCTCTTGGTCGATTCCTGGTACGACGTCTATCTCGGCGTCGTGGTGCTGGTGCGCATCGTCGACGGCACGCTGAAAAAAGGCCAGCGCATCCGCATGATGGGCACCAACGCGTCCTATGAAGTGGAGCGCGTCGGCGTGTTCACGCCCAAGATGCTCAATATGAGCGAACTCGGCCCCGGCGAGATCGGCTTCATCACCGCCTCGATCAAGGAGGTCGCCGACACCCGCGTCGGCGACACCATCACCGACGACCGCAACCCGGTGGCGACGCCGCTTGCCGGCTTCCGCCCGGCCATTCCGGTGGTGTTCTGCGGCCTGTTCCCGGTCGATGCCGCCGACTTCGAGACGCTGCGAGCCGCAATGGGAAAATTGCGGCTCAACGACGCTTCCTTCACCTTCGAGATGGAGACCTCGGCCGCGCTCGGCTTCGGCTTCCGCTGCGGCTTCCTCGGCCTCCTGCACCTCGAGATCATCCAGGAGCGGCTCGAGCGCGAGTTCAACCTCAACCTGATCGCCACCGCGCCGTCGGTCATCTACAAGATGCATCTGACCGATGGCTCGGAGATCGAGATTCACAATCCGGTCGACATGCCGGACGTGGTCAAGATCGCCGAGATCGAGGAGCCGTGGATCGAGGCCACCATCCTCACCCCCGACGACTATCTCGGCAGCGTGCTCAAACTGTGCCAGGACCGCCGCGGCAGCCAGAAGGAACTCACCTACGTCGGCAACCGCGCCATGGTGAAGTACGACCTGCCGCTCAACGAGGTGGTGTTCGACTTCTACGACCGGCTGAAATCGGTGTCCAAGGGCTACGCCTCGTTCGACTACCACCTCACCGACTACCGCCCGGCCGACCTCGTGAAGATGCAGATCCTCGTCAACGCCGAGCCGGTCGATGCGCTCTCCATGCTGGTGCACCGCTCGCGCGCCGAAGGCCGCGGCCGCGCCATGGTGGAGAAGCTCAAGGAACTCATTCCGCCGCACATGTTCCAGATTCCGATCCAGGCGGCGATCGGCGGCAAGGTGATCGCGCGCGAGACCGTGCGCGCGTTGCGCAAGGACGTCACCGCCAAGTGCTACGGCGGCGACATCACCCGCAAGCGCAAGCTTCTCGAGAAGCAGAAGGAAGGCAAGAAGAAGATGCGGCAGTTCGGCAAGGTCGACATCCCGCAGGAGGCCTTCATCGCCGCGCTCAAGGTCGACAGCTGACTTCAGGCCACCGCGCTGCGCGGAGCGCCGGCCGACTGCTGAGCGCACAGCAGGCTGACGATGTCGGCGTTCGGCAGCGCCCGGCTGAACAGGAAGCCCTGGCCCTCGTGGCAGCCTTCGAGCCGCAGGCGCTTCAGTTCGGCCTGGGTTTCGATGCCTTCGGCGGTCACCGTGATGCCGAGCCCACCGCCGAGGCTGACAATGGCGCGGATGATCGCCTGCGCGTCGGGATTGCTGTCGAGGTCCTGCACAAACGAGCGGTCGATCTTGATCTTGTCGAATGGAAAACTGCGCAGGTAGCTCAGCGACGAATAGCCGGTGCCGAAGTCGTCCATGCAGATGCTGACGCCGAGCGCGCGCAGCGCATGCAGGGTAGCGACCACCTGTTCGCTTTTCTCCAGCAGCAGCGTTTCGGTGATCTCGAGCTGGAGCCGCCGCGCCGGCAGCCCGGTATCCCGCAGCGTTTCCAACACCACGGCGAACAGACCGCCGGAGCTGAACTGCACCGGCGACAGGTTGACCGCGACGTTCACATGGTCCGGCCAGCCGGCCGCATCGAGACAGGCGCGGCGCAGGATCTTCACGCCCAGGGCGCTGATCAGGCCGGTATCCTCGGCGACGGGGATGAACTCCGATGGCGGAATGAAGCCGCGCTCGGCGTCGGGCCAGCGCGCCAGCGCCTCGAAGCCGGTGATACGGCCGCTGCGCAGATCAACCAGCGGCTGGTAATGCGGCTCCAGGACGCTGTCGTCGATGGCCGCGCGCAGCTTCATCTCAAGCCGGCGGCGCAGTTGCGCGCGCGCGTCCATGGCCGGCTCGAAGAAGCGGAACATGCCGCGGCCGTTGTTCTTGGTCAGGGTCAGCGCCATCTCGGCGTTCTTGAGCAGGACGTCGGCGCTGTTGCCGTCGCCCGGCGCCATCGCGATGCCGATGCTGACGCTGATCACCGCAGACTTCCCATCGATCCGATAAGGCTCGCTGATCCTGCTCATCAACCTCTTGGCGAGGATCGCCACCTGTTCAGGCCGATCAATGCCGGCTTGCAGGGCGATGAACTCGTCGCCGCCGATGCGGGCCAGGAAATCCTCCTCGCGCATGGTTGTGCGCAACCGCTCGGCCACGGCGAGCAGCAACTCGTCGCCGAGGCTGGGTCCGAGCGTGTCGTTGACCGCCTGGAAATCGTCGATGTCGATGCACAGCGCGGCGACCTTCTGGCCGCTGCGGCGCGTGACCGCCAGAATGTCCTCGGCGCGCTGGCGCAACGAGGCGCGGTTGGGCAGTCCGGTGAGCGGATCGTGCTGGGCCAGGAACGCGGCGCGAGCCTCCGCCTCCTTGCGCTCGGTGATGTCGACCATCGCCAGCATCACCGCAGGCCGCCCTTCATAAGGCATCTCGCGCGAATAGACCGCGACATCGATCAGGCCGCCGTCGGCCTTGACGTGCCTCCAGGTGCGCGCGGCGCGCTCCTCGTCGGTCTGCCCGGCGCTCCACGGCATGCCGGCGGCGGGCGACTGGATGTCGCCGAGCGTCTTGGCGAGGAAATCCTCGCGCGAATAGCCGTAATGCGCCAGCGCCGCATCGTTGATCGCGACGATCCGCCCGTCGTCCGCCGCGCAGACGAACATCGGCAGCGGATTGTCGTCGAACAGCAGACGGAACGATTTTTCGCGGTGCATGAGGCCGGTGATGTCGACATGCAGCCCGACCACCGAGTTTTCACTGGTGACGCGCTCGTCCACCAGGATGCGGTGGCCGTTGGCGAGCGACAGCTCGTGCTGCTCGCCGGGATGACGCAGGCGCGCCACCCGGTCCCCGATCCACTCTTCCACGCGCCCGGCGGCCTCGGGATATTCGCCGCGCGCCACGCCGGCGCGCAGCGCCTCCTCGAACGTCATGCCGGGCTGCAACAGGTCGGCGCTGCCGCTGTAGATCTCGGCGTAGCTCTTGTTCCAGAGCACATGGCGGCCTTCGGAATCGAGCAGCACCAGCCCCTCGGGCAGCATGTCGAAGGCTTCATGCAGGCGCGCGCAGGACAGATAGGCGTTCTGCGCGGCGACCACGTGCGCGTCCTGGCAGGCCTCGCACCCTTCGGGCAGCTGGGGCAGCGCGGAAAGTCCGGCCACCGGACCGGGCCGCTGAGTGTCCCGCGCACGAGGACCGCGTGAAACGGACGCAAGCCGTTTCTTTATCGGCTGATCGGGGGGCATGGCAGATTCCGGAAATTCATGCTCCCTTTGTGCGCGACGTCTCTGAAAAAAGCGTATCTAGAGTTGTCCCCGGAACCTTCCCGCAAAGCGGCGGCCGGAATGACGGCCCTACGTAATTACCCGCAGCGAAATGTAGAAAAGCCGCACGATCTGCGACCGTCCTCGATGATGGTACGGACGAATTCGAACGAATGCGTGCGGCCATTTATATTTTGCATGCCTGATCTGCATCAGCACCAATTGCGACCATGGTTAACGAATGGTTGCCGCGAAGGCGGGCGACGGCGGCCTTGCCTGGCTTTCAGCCCGCCGTCGAGTCGGCTACAAACCGAGGGATGCGGAATAGAGCGGTCATGCGCGCCACGTTCGGCGCCATCCTGTTGGCCATCGTCCCGGCGCAGGCCCAGGACAAGGGCACGCTGACGCCGGTGTCGCTGCCGCCGCTCGACCGTCCGGACGACCCCGCGACGCCCGCCAAGCAGCTGTTCGGCCGCAAGGCCTCGCCCGCCGCGCTCGATGTGCGGGCCATCGGCTTCTACGCCAGGGGCTGCCTCGCCGGCGCCACGGCGCTGCCGGTCAACGGCGCCACCTGGCAGGTGATGCGGCTGTCGCGCAACCGCATGTGGGGCCATCCCGACCTGATCGCCTTCCTGGAAAAGCTCGCCGCTGCCGCGCCGCAGGCCGGCTGGCGCGGACTTTTGGTCGGCGACCTGTCGCAGCCGCGAGGCGGACCGATGCTCACCGGCCATGCCAGCCATCAGGTCGGCCTCGACGCCGACATCTGGCTGACCCCGATGCCCGACCGCGAACTGACCCGCGCCGAGCGCGAGGAGATGTCGGCCACCATAGTCGTCGCCGCCGACCGCCGCGACGTCGATCCCGCCGTCTGGACACCCGCCCATCTCGGCATCATCCGCGCCGCCGCCAGCGATCCCGCGGTCGAGCGCATCTTGGTCAACGCCGCCATCAAGAAGGCGCTGTGCCGCGAAGCCACCGGCAACCGCGGCTGGCTGCGCAAGGTGCGGCCCTATTACGGGCACGACTATCACTTCCACGTCCGCATCGGCTGCCCGGCCGGCAGCCCGTCCTGCACCGCGCAGGATCCGGTGCCGGCGGGCGAGGGCTGCGGCAAGGAGCTCGACTGGTGGTTCTCCGCGGCCGTGCTGCATCCCAGGCCGCCGACGCATGCGCCCAGGCCGAAGCCGCCGCTGAAACTGGCCGACCTGCCGCCGCAATGCCGTCAGGTGCTGCTGGCGAAGTGACCGCTATCCGCTTCTTGCGGACATGCGCGTCAACGCAAGGGCGCCAGCGCCCGTTCCAGATACTGCAGCCCTTCCAGCAAGGCCGGGCCGCCACACAGCGTGTAGCGCGCCGGCAGCGCGACGATGCGCTGCGCGGGAAAGCGCTGGCGCAGCGCCGGATGGGTAAGATAGAGCGCGCTCTGGTCGACCGCCGTCTCGGGCGCATCCTTGAGCACCAGCACGTCGGGACGGATCACCAGCAGATGCTCGAGCGAGAGGAAGCCGCCATAGCCGGACGGCGCGCCCGCCGGGGGCTTGAGCCCGGCGGCGGCGATCATCGCCGCTGCCAGGCTGTCCGGCCCCGCCGTGTAGCCGCGCCGCTCGATCACCAGCCCGGTGGCGACATCGCGCCGCGCCAGCGCGGCGAGCCGCCGCTCGGCTTCTTCCAGCGCCCGCGCCATGGCCTCGCCGCGCTCGGGATGGCCGACCAGCGCGCCGATCTCGCGCGCCTGGGCGCGGGCATGCTCCAGCGTGCTCACCAGCGCCACGTCGACGGTGCGAATCTGCATGGCCGCGAGCATCGCCCGGGTCGGCCGCGCGCTCGGACCGATAAGGACGAGATCGGGCGCGAGCCCGACCACCGACTCGGCGTTCCAGTCGAGACGCGGAAACCGCGCCGCGGCGGCGGTCACCACCGAGAGGCGCGGATCGGCGGCATAGGGTGACAGGCCGGCGATCTGCTCCGGATCGGCCAGCGCCATCACCAGCTGGTCGGCGCACAGGTTGAACGACACGATGCGGCGCGGCACGGCGCCGTCACGGCCGCCGGTTGCTTGCGCCAGGGCCGGCGGCGTCACGCCGGCCAGCGCCAGCACCATCAGCGCGGTCAGCCTCACGCCGCCCGACAGGGTCATTCCCTTGAACATGCCCATCCGTTATGTCACGTCCATCCGTCCGCATCCGCGGCCGCTCCTCTTCTCCTGGACTAGCCCATGCGCGCCCGCCGAACCAGAGCCAGACTGACCTTCGGCCTTGCCGTGGCGGTCATCGCGCTCGCGATGGTCTCGCTGCTGGCGGGACCGGCGCGGCTTTCGCCCGGCGAGGCGCTGTCGGCGCTGGTGTCGGGCGATGGCGTCGCAGGCATCATCGTGCGCGACATACGCCTGCCGCGCACGCTGCTGGCGGCGATGATCGGCGCCAGCTTCGGGCTTGCCGGCGCGGCGCTGCAGGGGCTTTTGCGCAATCCGCTGGCCGAGCCGAGCCTGTTCGGCGCGCCGCAGTCGGCCGCCGCCGCCGCCGCCTTCCTGATGGCGTTCGGACTGAGCAGCGCGACCTCGCTCATCGTGCCGCTCGCCGGCATCGCCGGCGCGCTGGCCTCGGTCGGCGCGCTGGTGGCGATCGCCGGCAAGCGCGCCTCGCTCACGGTGACGCTGCTGGCGGGCCTTGCGCTGGCAAGCCTCGCCGGCGCGGCCATCGCCATGATCCTCAACCTCGCGCCCAATCCCTACATCGCGCTTGAAATCACGTTCTGGCTGCTGGGCTCGCTGCAGGACCGCAGCATGGTCCATGTCTGGCTCGCCGCGCCGTTCATGCTGGCGAGCTGGGTGATCCTGTCGACGCAGGCCCGCGCCTTCCGCGCGCTCACGCTGGGCGAGGACGCCGCCGCCTCGCTCGGCATCGCCATCGAGCGCACCCGCATCGCCGTGGTGACCGGCGTGGCGCTGGGCATCGGCGCGGCGGCGGCGGTGGCGGGCGCGATCTCGTTCGTCGGACTGGTGGCGCCGCATCTGGTGCGCCGCGCCTACGGCGCCGATCCCAGCCGCATCATGCTGCCCTCGGCCCTGACCGGCGCGGCGCTGCTGCTCGCCGCCGACATCGCGGTGCGGCTGGCGCCCGGCGTGGTCGAGATCAGGATCGGCGTCGTCACCGCCATCATCGGTGTGCCGTTCTTCCTGGCGATGATCTTCCGCGAGCGCCACGCGCTGGAAGAGGCCACGGCATGAGCGGCGACACACCCGCGCGGCTACAGGCCAGCGGCGTCGGCGTCAGCCTCGGCGGCCGCGTTATCGTCAGCGACGCCACGCTTTCGCTCAAGGCCGGCGAATTCACCGTGATGGTCGGCCCCAACGGCGCCGGCAAGACCACGCTGATGCGCGCGCTCGCCGGCCTTGCCCGCTGCAGCGGAGAAGTCAGGCTCGACGGCCATCCGCTCGCCGCCATGAAGGCGCGCGAACGCGCCCGCCGTCTCGCCTATCTGCCGCAGGGCCATGTCTTCCACTGGCCGCTCGACGTCGCGACGCTGGTGGAACTCGGCCGCGAACCCCACGCTGATCCGTTCACGCCGTTGAGCGCCGCCGACCACGACGCGGTCGCGCACGCGATGGCCGCGACCGGCGTCACCGGCTTCGCCGACCGCGCCATCACCACGCTGTCGGGCGGCGAGCAGGCGCGCGTGGCGATCGCGCGCGCGCTGGCGACCCAGGCCGACGTGCTGCTCGCCGACGAGCCGATCGGCTCGCTCGACGCGCGCCATCAGCTCATCGTGCTGAACCTGTTGCGCCGCATCGCCCGCGACGGCGCCGCGGTGCTCGCCATCATCCACGACCTGACGCTGGCCGCGCGCTTTGCCGACCACATCGCCATCATCGCCGACGGACGCATCGTCGTCCATGACACGCCGGAGCGCGCCCTTGAGCCGGCGCGCATCGCCGAGATCTTCGGCGTCACCGTCGAACGCTTCGAGACCGCCGACGGGCCGGTGCTGATCCCCTCGCACGCGCTCGGCGAGGATGTCAGCCGGTCAGCCCCGCCCACACCCGGCGCAGCGCCGCCCTGACGGCCTCGCCGCGCGAGCGCGGCGCGGCGGCCACTTCCTCTTCGTCGAGACGCAGCGCCACGACGTTGACGCGGCCGCCGCCGATGCGGTGCGCGACCAGGCGGATGTCGCCGAGCGGCAGCGCGTCGCCGGGCCGTGGCGGATGATCGAGATGGACGTCGAAATAATCGGACAGCGACAGGGCGCGCTCGCTCTCCTCCACGGTCACGCCGTAGATGTCGGCGAGCGCGCCGAGGGTGACGTCGCCGGCGAGAAAGAAGTCGCCCAGAAGGCGCGAGTCGGGCGGCGGCTGCGGCGGCATGTCGGCGAAGAAGCGGTCGAGCGCCTGCGCCTTTTCCGGCGGCGCCAGCAGGTAGATGTAGTCGCCGGCCTCGACCGGATCGGCCTCGGCCGCCGCCAGGATGCGCTCGTTGCGGATCACCAGCGTCGGCTTCGACCACGACGGAATGACCTTGCGCTTGAGGAACAGGCTGTTGGAGCGGACGGTGTAGCCGACCAGTTGCTGTTGGAGCTGGCCCGGCAGGTCCAGTTCGACGCGCTGCGGCGGGCGGTCGGCGCGCGGCAGCGCCACGTGCAGCCGCCGCGCCGAGGGCGCCAGCGTCCAGCCCTGCACCAGCAGCGACACGATCACCACCACGAAGGCGATGTCGAAATACAGATGGGCGTTCGGCAGGCCGACCAGCAGCGGAATCGAGGCGAGAAAGATGCCGACCGCGCCGCGCAGGCCGACCCATGAGATGAACAGCTTCTCGCGCAGGGGAAACCGGAACGGCGACAGGCACAGGAACACCGCGACGGGCCGCGCGATCAGCATCAGCACCGCGGCCACCGCCAGCGACGGCCACAGGCTGTCGGCGAGCCGCGCCGGCCACACCAATAGCCCGAGCAGCACGAACATCACGATCTGCGCCAGCCAGGTCGCGGCGTCGAGGAACACCACGACCGTGTTGTGCGCGCGGGTTGGCCGGTTGCCGATGACGATGCCGGCGAGATAGACGGCGAGGAACCCGGAGGCGTGGAACACCTGCGCCAGCCCGAACACCACCAGCGCGCTGGTGGTGACGAACGGCGCGTGCAGCCCCTGCGGCAGCGCCACGCGGTTGAGCGCCATGACCACGATGCGGCCGCCGGCCACGCCGATGATGGTGCCGAGCACGCTTTCGCGCGCGAACTGCACCAGCACATGCCCGATCGAGCTTTCACCGCGCATCAGCAGCTCGACCAGCACCAGGGTGAGGAACACCGCCAGCGGATCGTTGGTGCCGGATTCGACTTCGAGGGTGGCGCCGACGCGCGGCCGCAATCGCAGCCCGCGCGCATGCACCAGCAGGAACACCGCCGCGGCGTCGGTCGAGGCCACCACCGCGCCGATCAGCAGCGATTCGGTCCAGCCGATGCCGAGCATGTATCGCGCCACCGGCGCGGTGATCAGCGCGGTCACCAGCACGCCGATGGTGGCCAGCGACGCCGCCGGCGCCAGCACCGCGCGGATGCTCTGGAACCGCGTCCGCAGCCCGCCGTCGAACAGGATCAGCGCCAGCGCGACCGAGCCGACCAGATAGGTCGAATGGACGTCGTTGAAACGCAGGCCGCCGGGACCGTTCTCGCCCGCCAGCATGCCGAGGAACAGGAACACCAGCAGCAAGGGCGCGCCGAAGCGGAGCGCAACCAGGCTCGACAGGATGCCGGCCAGCACGAGGATGGCACCAAGCAGGATGGCGATGCTGACCGAGTCGAGTAAAGCCATGTCCGGCCCGGCGTCCTTCGGGTTGTTGCAACCGATTCAATAACGTCGGGGAGCCGGCATCGCCAATGAAATTCGGCGATGGCCGGAAAAGCGCCGGAATTGCGCCGCGTCATGGCCACGCCGGACTGCTTGAGGTCATTGGCAAATCCGGCCAAGGATGTGAAAACTGGCCGACTCCCGCGCGAATCACTCCGCCGGCAAGAGGAGACGACACGGCCCGATGGGCGCGCCGGCCGCAACCTGAGTCATGAGCATGATCGACCTTGAGGACATCACCGATTTTGTCGCCGCGGCCCAGCATTGGTTCCAGGCCGAATTCAGGATCACGTGGCTCTATACGCAGGCCGGCATCCTCGCCGCCGCCGCGGCGCTGGCGTGGCTGATCTCCACGGGGATCAGGCGGCGCATCGATGTCGGCGCCAAGACCATGGGACTACCGGGACCGCTGCGCCTTCTGGCGCGCGCGGCGCTGAACAACCTTGGCGTGGCGCTGTTCGCGCTTTTGGTCTGGCTCGTCCGCGTCGTCATGGTGGCCTCCACCGCGCCGAACCGCAGCTACCTGCTCGCCGTCGTCCTGAGCCTGGCCACCGCCTGGCTGATCATCCGGCTGGTGACCAGCCTGCTGCGCGACGCGGTCGCGGTGCGGCTGGTGTCGGTGTCGGCGTGGGTCGTCGCGGCGCTGAGCATCCTCAGGCTGCTGGACCCGACGATCGCGGCGCTGGATTCCTTCGCCTTCAAGCTCGGTGGGCTGCGCATCACGCCGCTGCTGATCCTCAAGGTCACGGTGATGATGACGGTGGTGCTGTGGCTTGCCAACATCGCCAGCAAATTCATCGAATCGCGCGTCTCCACCATCAACGAACTGACGCCCTCGGTGCAGGTGCTGATCGTCAAGTTCGCGCGCCTGGTGCTGACCGGACTTGCGATCATCATCGTGATGAGCGCGGCCGGCGTCGACCTCTCGGCGCTGACGATCTTTTCCGGCGCGGTCGGCGTCGGCATCGGCTTCGGCCTGCAGAAGATCGTCGGCAATTTCGTCAGCGGCGTCATCCTGCTCGCCGACAAGTCGGTCAAGCCGGGCGACCTCGTCACCATCGGCGACAGCTTCGGCCGCGTCAGCGCCATGAACACGCGCTATATCTCGGTTTCAGCCGGCGACGGCCGCGAGTTCCTCATTCCCAACGAGGACCTCGTCACGCAGAAGGTGGTCAACTGGACCTACACGGACAAGAATACCCTGGTCGAGGTCAAATTCGGGGTCGACTACGAAACCGACCCGCGGCGGGTATGCCAGATCGCCCAGGACATCGCCGTGGCGACGCCGCGCGTCACCAGACTGAAGCCGCCGGTCTGCCTCGTCACCGAATTCGCCGAGTACGGCATCAGGTTCTCGCTCACCTTCTGGATCGCCGATCCCGATGCAGGGATGGGCAACATCCGCAGCGAGGTGATGCTGGCGCTGTGGGACAGGTTCAGGCAGGAAGGCATCAGCATGCCGCTGCCGGTGCGCGACATCCGCGTGCGCGGCGTGCTGCCGCTGGAGGCCTATGACGGGCCCCGGCTCGCCGCCGCGCCGGCGCGATAGGCGCCTGCGCTGATCCTTCCCAACCGCCCCCCGATCGCCTACATTAATCGCATCCGCTGCAACCGAGACAATCCGGCGTCCATGGCGACGGCGTTCGCCGTCGCGGAGCCGTTTGGAACCCGATCCGACCAGATGAACTATATCGAGGCGCAGGACGCCCCCCACCGCAAGACCGGGCAGATCAAGCTGCATAACGCCGCGGCGTTCGAGGGCATGCGCAAGGTCGGCCGCATCGCCGCCGAATGCCTCGACGCGCTGACCGATCTCGTCAGGCCAGGCCTGCCGACCACGGACATCGACCGCTTCGTGTTCGAGTTCGGCATCAGCCGCGGCGCGCTGCCGGCCACGCTGATGTACCGCGGCTACCGCTATTCGACCTGCACCTCGATCAACCATGTGGTGTGCCACGGCATACCCGGCGACCGCCCGCTCAAGGAAGGCGACATCGTCAATATCGACGTCACCTTCCTGCTCGACGGCTGGCACGGCGATTCCAGCCGCATGTACACGGTCGGCGACATTCCGCGCCGGGCCGAGCGGTTGATCGAGGTCACCCACGAGGCGATGATGCGCGGCATCGCCGCGGTGCGGCCCGGCGCCACCACCGGCGACATCGGCCATGCCATCCAGAGCTATGTCGAGCCGCAGCACATGAGCGTGGTGCGCGACTTCTGCGGCCACGGCCTCGGCCGCATGTTCCATGACGAGCCCAACATCATCCATGCCGGCCGCCCCGGCGAGGGCGTCAGGCTCAAGCCGGGCATGTTCTTCACCATCGAGCCGATGATCAATCTGGGCAAGCCGCAGGTGAAGATCCTGTCCGACGGCTGGACCGCGGTGACCCGCGACCGCTCGTTGTCGGCCCAGTTCGAGCACAGCGTCGGCGTGACCGAGAACGGCGTCGAGATCTTCACGCTGTCGCCCAAGGGCCTGCACAAGCCGGTGCCCGGGGCGGCCTGAACAGCGAATTGTTATCGCGTTCCCGGTTGCAAATACCGGCGGGGACGGCATGCTCTGCGTTGTTGCTGAATCGGGCCATGATCTGACCGGCGAAGAACATTGCCAGGACAGGCCCGGTTGCCGTGGACCTGCCGATGCCTGACCACCCGGACAATCGACACGCCGCCCCCGGCTTCGCCGAAGCGCCGCATTATCACGGCCATCGCGAACGGCTGCGGGCACGCTTCCGCGAAGCCGGCGCCGAGGCGCTGACCGATTACGAACTGCTGGAAATGGTGCTGTTCCGCGCCATCGTCCGGCGCGACGTCAAGCCGCTGGCCAAGGAGCTGATCCGCGCCTTCGGCTCGTTCGCCGAGGTTGTCACCGCGCCGGACCAGCGGCTGGCCGAGATCAAGGGCCTCACCGACGCCGCCATCACCGAGATCCGACTGGCCGCCGCCTGCGCCCGGCGCATCGCCAAGGGCCAACTCAAGGAACGCAAGGTGCTGTCGTCATGGTCGGCGGTGATCGAGTATTGCCGCACCGCCATGGCGTTCGCCACCACGGAGCAGTTCCGGGTGCTGTTCCTCGACAAGCGCAATCAGCTCATCGCCGACGAACTGCAGCAGACCGGCACCGTCGACCATACCCCGGTCTATCCGCGCGAGGTGGTCAAGCGCGCGCTGGAATGGTCGGCGACCGCCATCATCCTGGTGCACAACCATCCGTCCGGCGACCCGACGCCCTCGACCGCCGACATCCAGATGACCAAGTCGATCATCGACATCGCCGGGCCGCTCGGCATCGAGGTGCACGACCACATCATCGTCGGCAAGCAGGGCCACGCCAGCCTCAAGGGGATGCGGCTGATCTGATCCCGTGATTGGATCTCAGGGCCGCACCAGCAGGATCGGATCGGCGCTGTCGGGCACGCGGCGCCATTGCGCGTTGTCGTCGGCCTCGAAGTGCCAGATCTCGCCGCTGGCCGACATGAGTTGCAGTTCGCCGCGCTCCAGCCGCCACTGCCGGGGCGCGAAGCTGGCGACGATGGTCTCGCAGGGCGGATTGACGAACACCTCGAAGGCATCCGGGCCGGCCTCGGTATTGGTCAGCGTCAGCCCGCAGATGGCGCGGCCCGAGCCGCGCACCACCGACCAGTTGCCGATCATCTGGTCGGTCGAGCGCGACGCGGCGCGCGCGGCGGCGAGATTTTGCAGGAGATAAATGCCCTCGCCGCTGCGCTGGCCCTCCAGGATGCCGCTCTCGACCTCGCTCAGGTCAATCACCGCCTGGCCGCGCTGGTCGATCAGGCGCACGAGGTCGAGGCCGCGCACGTTCCACGCCACCACGTCCTTCATGAACGGCAGCGCCTCGGCGCAGCCGCGTTCGAGTTCGAGCCGCAGCCCGCGCGGCACGCTCTCGCCCTTGAGCGAGATGACGCAGGTCTTGCTGCGCGCGGCGTTGGACAACTCCCACTCGCCGATCATCTCCTTGACGAGATCGCCGGCGCCCTGCGCCGCGGCCGGCGGCGGCGGCGCCGCAACGGCCATGAGCAGCCCTGTCAGGACGATGGCGATTTTACCCATCAACGGCCCTTGAACGGCGTTTCCGGCACCGGCGTCAGCGGCGGCTTGCCGGCGAACCAGGCGCGCAAATTCTCGACCACGAGATGATCCATCGCCGCGCGGGTGTGCACCGAGGCCGAGCCGATATGCGGCAGCAGCACCACATTGTCCATGGCGCGCAGCTCTTCCGGCACATGGGGTTCGTTGGCGAACACATCGAGCCCGGCGGCCATGATGGTCTTGTTCCTGAGCGCGGCCACCAGCGCCGCCTCGTCGATCACCGAACCGCGCGACAGGTTGATGAGGATGCCGTTCGGTCCCAGCGCGGAGAAAATCTCGGCGTCGATCAGCTTCATGGTGTGCAGGCCGCCGGGCGTCATCACGATCAGCACGTCGACGGCGCGGGCCATGTCGATGAGACTGCCGAAATAGCGGTACGGCACGTCCTCGACCGGGCGGCGCGAATGATAGACCACCGGCACCCGCATCGCCTCCAGCCGCCGCGCGATGGCGCGGCCGATGCGGCCCATGCCGACGATGCCGACGGTGCGGTCGCGCAGCGTGCCGCGCGTGAGCGGATAGGGCTTCTTGAGCCATTCGCCCGAGCGCACGAAACGGTCGGCCTTGATGAATTCGCGCGCGGTGCAGATCAGGAGGCCGATGGCGGCGTCCGCGGTTTCCTCGGTCAGCACCACCGGCGTGTTGGTGACGATGATGCCATGCTCGCGGGCGTAGCCGAGATCGACGTGATCGTAGCCGACGCCGAAGCTGGCGATGATCTCCAGCTTGGGGCAGTGCGACAGGAGATCGCTTTCCACCGGAACGAGGCCGGTGACCGCCATGCCGTGAATCTGCTCGGCCACCGACCTGGACAGGCGGTCGATGTCGTGGGAGGTCTCGACCATGCGCAGCGTGAAGCGCTCCCGCAGCGGATCGATGATGGTCGGCTTGGCCGGCCCGTAAACGAGGATCTCCGGCTTGGCTTGGCCCGTCACGTTCGCAGACATCAATTTTCCTTTCCCAGCGCGCTTTCATGCCAGCGCCGCAGCGTGAGGTGCGAAGCCAGCGACAGAATGGCAAAAATGGCAATACCAGCCGCCGCGAGCAACGCCAAGGCCGCAAACATGCGGGGGATGTTGAGCCGATAACCGGACTCGGCGATGCGGTAGGCCAGTCCCGATCCGGCGCCGGCGGAACCGGCGGCGATTTCCGCCACCACCGCGCCGATCGACAGGCCGCCGGCGACGCGCAGGCCGCCGAGGATGTGGGGCAGCGCGGCGGGAAGACCAAGATACCGCAACTGTTGCAGTCGCGAGGCGCCGTACAGATCGAGCGGCGCCAGCGCGCTCACGCCGTTGCGGTAGGTCTTGGCCGCCCCGCTGAGGCGCACCGTCCGCGACGGTTCCGGAAGCGTTGGCTGGGCGGCTTGCGGCATGGGCTGGATGCGGCCCTAGTTGGGCGGACGAAGTTCGAGGCCGACGCCCTTGTTGACAAACCGCAGGCTGTAGGCCTTGCGGTAATCGAGCGTGGATTTCACCACGCCGGCGCGCACCATCTTGCCGAAGAAGCTCGCCATGCGCGCGTCCGTCATCGCGCCGATGCCGTTGGCCAGCGTATCGCCGGAGTCGACGATGCCGTACTCCTTCATCTTGGCCACCGAATAGGCCAGCAACTCGTCGGTCATCTCCGGGTTGGCCTTCTTGATCAGCGCGTTGGCGGCGGCATTGTCGCCATAGAGATAATTGTACCAGCCGATCACCGAGGCATCGACGAAACGCTGCACCAGGTCGGGCCTGGTCTCGATCAGTTCGTGCCGCGTCTCGATCAGCGTCGAATAGGCATCGAAGCCGTAGTCGGCGAGCAGGATCACCGACGGCCTGAAGCCGCCCTGCTTTTCCACGGCGAACGGCTCCGAGGTGACATAGCCCTGCATCGCGCTGTGGCGGTCGGCGAGGAACGGCTGCGCGTTGAAGGTGTAGGGCTTGACGTTGGCCTCGCTGAAGCGGTGCTCGGACTTGAGCCACTGGAAGTAGGTCGCCATGCCGTCCTTGGAGACGAACAGCGTCAGCGGCCGCAAATCCTTGAGCCGGGTTGCCTTGATTCCGGGGTGGACGAGGAAGACCTGCGGATCCTTCTGGAAGATCGCCGCCACCGCGACGGTGGGGACTTGCTGCGCCACCGCGTCGAACGCCAGCAGCGTGTTGGTGATCATGTAGAAGTCGAGCTTGCCGGCGGGCAGCAGCAGCCGGTTGTTGACATTGGGGCCGCCGGCGACGATGGCGACGTCGAGCCCGTAGCGCGCGTAGGTGCCGTCGGCTACCGCCTGGTAGAAACCGCCATGCTCGGCCTCGGCCACCCAGTTGGTGCCGAACGACACCTTGTCGAGCACTTGCGCCGTCGCGGGCGCGGCGAACGCCATCATCACGCCCCACGCCAGGAGGCGGATGAACCGGCGCGCACGCAACGTCATTTTCGAATTCCCCCGTCAACGATTCCCAACATCCGTATCGACATCATCGCGAAGAAGCCGCATAACGCAACTGGTCGTCGTCACTCTCCTTGCCGCAACCATGAGCACACCGCCCTCCCGCATCTGGTCCGACATCCACTGGCCGCAACTCGCCGACGGCGCGGCCGCCGACTGGATCGCCGTGCTGCCGCTCGCCGCCACCGAGCAGCACGGCCCGCATTTGCCGCTCGCCACCGATATCGTCATCGCGCGCGCCTATCTTTCCGCCGTGCAGGCGATGCTGCCCGCGCATGTCCCGGCCGTGTTCCTGCCGCTCGAGGAGATCGGCATCTCCATCGAGCACACCGGCTATCCCGGCACGCTCACCCTGTCGCCGGCGGTCGCGATGGACGGCTGGCGCGCCATCGGCGAGAGCGTGGCGCGCGCGGGCGTGCGCAAGCTGGTGATGGTCACCAGCCATGGCGGCAACAGCGCGGCGATGGATCTGGTGGCGCTCGACCTGCGCGCGCGGCTCGGCATGCTGGTCGTCACCACCGGCTGGCATCGCTTCGGCCAGCCCGACGGGCTGCTCCCGGCCGACGAGATCCGTCACGGCATCCACGGCGGCGCGATCGAGACCTCGATCATGCTGGCCGCCGATCCCGACACTGTACGGACCGACCGCATCGCCGATTTCGTACCCGCCAGTCTGGCCATGGCGCGCGAGTTCCGCTGGCTCAATACGCTGCGCCCGGCGCCGTTCGCGTGGATGATGCAGGATCTCAACCGGCATGGCGCGGCCGGCAACGCCACGCTGGCGAGCGCCGAGAAAGGCCGCGCGCTGATCGCCCATGGCGCGCAGGGCTTCTGCGAGCTCTTGCAGGAAGTGAACGCGTTCGATCTCGCCCGGCTTGGCCCGCCCGTCCCCCTCTGCTGATCAGGCCGCGCCCGCGTCTGCTACTGACCGGGCCTGGTCCTTCATGCTGTTTTGCAGGGGATCAGGTTTCCGCGATGCCAACGGCGAGCGGCCCGGCGGCAGGCAAGACCGGATGCTCCATCAGCCAGCGCGCGATGTCGGTCCAGATGCCGGTCAATGTCTCGTGCCCCATGAACAGGCTCAGATGCCCGCAGGGCGCTTCGACCGTCCTGATGGATTCGCGCGGCGTTCCGACCTGGGAGGCGATGGCCAGAAGCTGCTGCGGCGCCACCACCTTGTCGTCATGGCCGACGAGCAGATACAGCGGCGTCCGCAAGGCGGCGAGATCGATGCGGTGACCTAGCGCGACGAACTCGCCGCGCACGATGCGGTTCTGCCGATAGAGCTGGTTGACCACCTCAAGGTAATAGGCGCCGGGCAGATCGACCGTCGCGGCGTTCCAGGCCTCGAAGCGCGAGGCCAGCGCCGCGCGCTCGGCCGCGCCGGTGGTGAGCGGCAGTTGGAGGATGTCGTCGGCCCTGGTCGCGGCCAGCGAGGCCGACGTCCACATCTGCAGCGTGCGCTGGCCCTGCACCACCCCGTCGCCCAGCCGCACCAGGTTTTCGTAGACCTCGATCGGATAGCTGTTGGCCAGTTGCGACAGTTCCGACTGTCCGGCCTCGATGTCGACCGGCGCGCCGGCGATCACCAGCCTGCCGACCTTGCCGGGAAAGCGCGCCGCGTACAGCAGCGCCAGCCAGCCGCCCTGGCAGATGCCGATCAGGTCGGCCGGGCCGATCTCGTCGACCGCGACATTGAGGTCGGCGAGATAATTGTCGATGCCGAAGTCGCGCATCCGCGCGGTGGCGGAACGCCAGTCGGTGACATGGACGCGCCCGAGCCCGGCCTGACGCAGCGTCTCGACGACACTGTGGCCTGGCGCGAAATCGGCGACGTTGGCGCCATGCAGCGCGAACGGGCCGCAGATCAGGGCGGCTCGGCCCGCGCTAGGGCCGGGCGGCGCCGTCGAGAAATCGCGCAGCCGCATGGTCGGCAGTTCGAGCGCGATGGCATGGGGCGTGGCCCATTCCAGTTCACCAGCGCCGGGCGACGCGGCGGGCTTCATCCCCATCATCCGCGCGAACTGATCCAGGAAGATGCCGCCGATATCGGCGCCCGAACCCGTTCCCAGCCACGGCCAGAAAAACGGATTGCCGACGCCGCCCGGTGGAACGTTGCGTGGTGACAGAGCCATGAGGGCACGGTCTCCAGTAAGCAGGCTTGTTCTGGAATTCGACGCCCCGGACTCTAGCGGACGCCCCGCGTCCGGCGCGTTGAGCCGTATCAATAAATCCTGTTTTCGGCATCTTGACGGCAGATTTGCCGTTCATTTGCCGTTTGCAGCGCAACAAAATCACCCGGGATTTTCGGGTAGTCAGTAGGTCTCGACATGATAGCGGCCGGTCTCGCGCATATCCTTGCGCAGCTTGGCCCAGTTGATGCCGGCGCCGCGGCAGATGTCGTCGAAGGCGGCATCGACGCCCTGCTCCATGCCCTTGAGGCCGCAGATGTAGACATGGGTCGCCTTCGACCCCACCAGGTCGGACAACAGCGCGCTCTCGCGTCGCATCAGGTCCTGCACATAGGTCTTGGGCTGCCCCGGCACCCGCGAATAGGCGAAGAATTTGGTGAGCAGGCTGTCGGGGACGCTCTGCAGCGGCCCGAAATACGGCAGTTCCTCCGGCCGGCGCGCGCCGAAGAACAGCACCAGGCGCCCGGGCGCGTTCGGCATGATGCGCCGCTTCCACTCGGTGAAGCCGCGGAACGGCGCGGCTCCCGTGCCGGTGCAGATCATCACGATGTTGGCCATCGGATCGTTCGGCATCAGGAAGGTGGCGCCGAACGGGCCGGTCACCTCCACCTTGTCGCCCTTCTTGAGCCCGCACATGTAGTTCGAGCATATGCCGCTGGCCTCGCGCTTGAGCGTGAGCGCCAGGTTGTTGTGGTTGGGCCGCTCGCCATGACGCGGGCTGGCGATGGAATAGAGCCGGATGTGATTGGGCTCGCCGGTTTCGTTGACGCCGGGCGGCACGATGCCGATCGACTGGCCTTCGAGCACCGGGAAGGCCTGATCGCCGAAATCGAGAATGATGTGATGGATGTCGTTTTCGGCGTCCTCGGCGGTGAGCCGGTAATTGCCGCGCACCGTGGCGATCGCCGGCTTGTCGCGGTTGTAGAGATTGACCGACGGCCGCGACGCCGTATAGGGCGCCACCGGCTTGCCGCCGGTGCCGTCATGGGCCTCGGCGATAAGGGACTCGGCTTCGTCCTCGAACGCTTCAGGCCCGCCGTTGGCCAGTTCCTGCTGCTTGGGCAGGTCGGTCCAGGAGAACTGCTCCTCGAGGGTGTAGGGAATCGTGACCTGGCGCCAGTTGTCGATGGCGCCGGTCGGACACGGCGGCACGCAGGCCAGGCAGAACTGGCACTTGGTCACATCGACCACGTAGTTGTTGGCATCGTGGCTGATGGCGTCGACCGGACACGACTCCTCGCAGGTGTTGCACCGGATGCAGATTTCAGGGTCGATCAGGTGCTGCTTGATCAGGGCCAGGGTGGTCATTGGCGCAAATCCCGTCCGCATTCCCGCCACGGGTCGCCGCGCATCGCGCCAACCCGTGGATCATATGCATGCTATCTCACTATCGCCGGCGTAAGGGAAATCTCCCTCACGCCGCGATCTGCACATACTCGAAATCGCCGGTCTTGTTGTCGATGCCGACCTTCGGCGGGGCGATCCAGCCGGCGAACCGGCCCGGCTCGAACTCGGCCTTCATCAGCGTGTCGAGGAAGGCGAGATCCTCGCGCGACGGCAGATAATCCTCACGCACCTTGGCCCACTCCGCATCCGACATCAGCACACCCTTCGGCGTGGCGTTGATGTCGCGGAACTCGCCGATCTGGCGGTTGAACGCCACGTGCGGCAGTTCGAGCCGGAACTTGACGCCTTCCTTGTCGATGATGCGGTTCCAGCGCTCGACGCCCTTGGCGCAGTCCTCGGTGTAATCGTCGCGCAGCCGCATGTTGAGCGCGGTCAGCGCCGGCACGTCCTCCTTGACGATCTTTCCGCCGATGAACTTGAGCACCGGATAGGTCGCGCTGGTCAGCCGGTGGTCGTCCTCGATCTTGGTCTCCTGGAAACGGCCCTTCAGGCCGGCGTTGTAGTAATTGGCCGAGTTGGTGGAGATTTCGGCGCCGAACAGGTCGAGCGTCAACGGATAGTGCATGTTGAGCTTCTTCTGGATCAGCGGCAGGTCGATGACGCCGAGCGCGCGCACGCGAGCGACATCATGGGGATCCTCGATGCCGGCGGCCTTCATCGCCTCGCAGGTGCGCTGGATGGTGCGGCCGACGCCGGTCTCGCCGACGAACATGTGATGGGCTTCCTCGGTGAGCATGAAGCGGCAGGTGCGCGACAGCGGATCGAAGCCGGACTGCGCCAGGCTTTCGAGCTGCATCTTGCCGTCGCGGTCGGTGAAGAAGGTGAACATGAAGAACGACAGCCAGTCCGGCGTTTCCTCGTTGAAGGCGCCGAGCATGCGCGGGGTTTCGGCGTTGCCGGAACGGCGGCGCAACAGCTCCTCGGCCTCCTCGCGGCCGTCGCGGCCGAAATACTTGTGCAGCAGGTAGACCATCGCCCACAGGTGGCGGCCTTCCTCGACGTTGACCTGGAACAGGTTGCGCAGGTCGTAGAGCGAGGGCGCGGTCTTGCCGAGGTGGCGCTGCTGCTCGACGGAAGCCGGCTCGGTGTCGCCCTGGATGACGATCAGGCGGCGCAGCATGGCGCGGTATTCGCCCGGCACGTCCTGGAACGCCGACTCGCCGAGATGCTGACCGAAATTGACCTTGCGGCCTTCCTCCTGCGGCGCCAGCAGGATGCCCCAACGATAGTCCGGCATCTTGACGTAGCCGAACTTGGCCCAGCCCTGCGGATCGACCGAGACCGCGGTGCGCAGATAGACCTTGGCGTCCTGGAAGCCCTCAGGCCCCATGTCGCGCCACCAGGCGAGGTAGTTGGCGTGCCAGCCCTCGAGCGCGCGCAGCACCGTGCGGTCGCTGGCGAGATTGACGTTGTTGGGGATTTGCGTGGAGTAGTCGACGTTGATGGTGTCCATGATATTTCTCCCTGATCTCTCAAGATTGGCGCATCAGACGCGGCGCAGGTCGTAGGACGGCCGCACGCCGCTGCCGTAGCGGCGCAATGCGCCTTCCTCGCCGACCGCGTTGGGACGCTGGAAGATCCAGTTCTGCCAGGCGGTGAGGCGGGCGAAGATTTTCGATTCCATGGTTTCGGGGCCGCCGAAACGCAGGTTGGCTTCCATGCCGGTGAGCGCGTCCGGCGAGAAGCTGGTGCGCTCCTCCAGAAACACGCGCAGCTCGTCGGCCCAGTCGATGTCGTCGAGCGCGAAGGTGACGAGGCCGAGCTTGTCGGCCTCTTCCGCCTCGATCGCCTCGCCGATCCTGACTTCGGCGCGGCCGACGGAGTCCGGCTCGCCGAGGAAGCGCGACTGCAGGCGGGTGAGGCCATGGCACATCGGGTAGGGACCGAAATTGGCGCGGGTCAGCGTGAGCGCCGCCGGCGGGCGGTTGTCGCCCTCGAGGCTGCCGATCAGCATGTAGGAGCGGTCGGCCGCGAACACGAGCTCGGCCAGCGTGCCGGCAAAGCACGAACCCGGCTCGATCACCGTGACGATGGTGCGCGAGGTGACGTCGACGCGCTTGAGCACGCGCTTCCAGTAATGGCGGATCTCGTTGACGAGCCAGTGAGCCTTGTTGGCTTCGAGGAAGGCATCATGAGCCGCGACCCTGGCCGCCTCGCCTTCCGACTTGAAGATCAGCGTGCCGATCTCGAACTCGTTGTTGCGCAGTTCGAGAATGGCGTCGTCGAGTTCGCGGGCGAGCTGCAGCGGCCAGAACGCGGCGCCGAGCCCGCCAAGCGCGGCGACATCGGCGGGCGGCGCCTGGTCGGCGCCCTTGAGGGTGATGGTGGCGGTACGCCGGGCGCGGTCGATCTCCACCGTGACGAAGCCGTAAGAGATGCCGTTGTCGCGGAAGGCGCGGCCGAGCGGGGTGAGCCTGATGCCCTCGCCATCGGCCTTGCGGGTCGATTTGGCGGCGCGTTCCTTGGCGCGGGCCTTCACCGTCTCGTCGAGCCTGGAGGCGGGAACCAGTTCGTCGACCAAGCGCCACTGCACGGCGCGCTTGCCCTTGATGCCTTCCTCGATGGTGCAGAACACGTCGGCGTGGTCGCGGCGCACCTTGCGCTTGTCGGAGACGCGGGTCAGCCCCCCGGTGCCCGGCAGCACGGCGAGCAGCGGCACTTCCGGCAGCGACACCGAGGATGAGCCGTCATCGACCAGGATGATGTGGTCGGCGGCCAGCGCCAGCTCGTAGCCGCCGCCGGCGGTGGCGCCGCTGGCGACGCAAATAAAGGACTGGCCGGAATTCTCGCTGGAGTCCTCCATGCCGTTGCGGGTCTCGTTGGTGAATTTGCAGAAGTTGACCTTGTGGGCGTGGGCGGAGCCCGCCAGCATGCGGATGTTGGCGCCGGCGCAGAAGATGCGGTCCTTACCCGAGCGCAGCAGCACGACCTTGACGCCGGGATGCTCGAAACGCAGCCGCTCGATGGCGTCGGCCAGCTCGATGTCGACGCCGAGATCGTAGGAATTCATCTTGAGCTGGTAGCCCTCGAACAGGCCGCCATTCTCGTCGACATCCAGGGTCAGGGTGGCGACGTCACCGTCAACGGACAGTTTCCAGTGCTTGTAGCGGGCTGGATCGGTCTGGAAGTCGATCCGGGTTGCACCGTTGGCGAGCTTGTGGGCCACATCGGCCATTCCAGTCTCCCTGCATAATCATTCATACTAATATATGCATCATAATGCAGTTTAAGACGTTGTCTAGTTCTAAAATGAAAAAGATGCATTTTTTTGCATATTTTTATGCATCATTCGGCGATCGCCTTGCCGGCGGCAAGCCAAGTCTTTGATTAAACTGCTTTTCAATGCAGCCTGGCGTGCGGGCGGGAGCTTAGCCGGAATACCGGCCGCGGGCGGTCACAAGGCGGCGACCGCCGCCTGTCCCGCCACCGCTTCCAGCATGGCCGGCGAGCCCTGCAGCGCCGTGCGCTGCGAATAGAACCGCAAGCCCCGCAGGCCGCCCAGTTCCTCGCCGCCGCCGGCCCGGCCCGGCCCGCCATGGATGCATTGCGGCATGACGATGGGATGGCCGGTGTGGCTGGCGCCGACCACCGGATCGACGCACAGGACGCGGCCATGGAGCGGCGCAAGGCCGGCGGCGAGCCTTGCCGCCTCCGCCGCCTCGTCGACCCACAGCGAGGCCGCCAGCGAGCCCTCGCCGCGCAGCGCCAGCGCCACCGCCTCGTCGTCCGAGCCGTAAGGGATGACCGTTGCCGCCGGGCCGAACACCTCGACGTCATGCACCGCGCTCAGGTTCTGCCCCGACGGCGCCACCAGCAGGGTCGGCGCGAGGAATGCGCCCTTCTTCGCGTCGGCGCCATTGACGCTGGCCGGCACGTCGCCGCCGCGCGCGGGCCTGGCCTCCGCGGTGAGCCGCGCAAGGCCCGCCAGCGCCGCCTTGCGCTGCCCGTCGTTGCACAGCGGCCCCAGCCGCGTCTCGGCCAGCGCCGGATCGCCGACCGCGATGCCGTCGACCTTGGCCACCAGCGCCTCGACGAAGCCGGCCATCTTGTCCCGCGGCACCAGGATGCGGCGGATGTTGGTGCAGAGCTGGCCGGCCTTGACGCTCAGCGCATTGGTCACCTCGCGCAGGAGCAGGTTGAACACGTCGCCGCCGACCGCCGCGCTGTTCCCAAGCACCGCGACGTTGATGCTGTCGGCCTCGATGTTGAGGCGCGGCGCGCGTTCCATCACCCGGGCGTGGCCGCGGATCATGGCGCCGGTGTCGGCCGAGCCGGTGAACGCGATGGCGTCGAAGCGGTCGACGGCGTCGAGCAGGCCCTCGCCCGCACCGCACACCAGCGACAGCGCGCCCGCCGGCAGGATGTTGGCCGCCACCACGTCGCGCACCATGCGCTCGGACAGCCACGCCGTCGCCGAGGCCGGCTTGGCCACCACCGGGGAGCCGGCGAGAAACGCCACCGCGACCTTCTCCCACAGCCCCCACGACGGGAAGTTGAACGCATTGATGTGGATGGCGACGCCCGGCCGCGCGGTCCAGATGTGGCGCGCCTTGAACGTCTCGGCCTTGGCGAGTTGATCCTCGCCCGGCTCGATCAGCGCACGGCCCGCGCCCAGCGTCCTGCCGAGCCGCGCGTAATATTTCAGCGTGCCGATGCCGCCGTCGATGTCGATGGCGGCGTCGCGCGCGGTGTTGCCGGAGTTGCGCCGCGCGATGTCGGCATAATCGGCCTTGTTGGCGACGAGCACGTCGGCGATGGCGTTAAGGAGCGCGCCGCGTTCGGCAAAGCTCATCGCCCGCAGCGCCGTGCCCCTGGCGCGCGCATGGGCGACCGCGCCTGCGATGTCGAGGCCGGAGGAGTCGACGGTGCCGAGCGCCGCCCCGGTGGTCGGATCGACGAAGGCGCGGCCCTCGCCCTTGCCGGGCTGCCAGACGCCGGAGAGATAGCTTTCAAGCCGGATCATGTCGCCTCCACCGTGCTGAAGATGCGTTTGAAGAAACTGCTGGCGGCATCGCGCGCAACCTCCGGCGCCTCGCGATGCGGCGAATGGCCGACGCCGGGAATGCGCACCACCTCGACGGGTCCGGGCGCCATGCGCTCAAGCGTTTCGACCTGCGCGAAGGTGCCGTAGATGTCGGCATCGCCCTGCATGACCTGAACCGGACAGCCGATCGTCGGCAGATATTCGGTCAGGTTCCAGGCGCGGAAGTCGGGATCGAGCCAGGCTCCGTTCCAGCCCCAGAACGTGTTGTCGACGTCCCTGTGCCAGCGCGCCAGCCGCGGCCTGAGATCGTCGTTCTCATACTTCTCCCTGGCCAGCGCGATCGAGGCCAGCCCCATCTCCTCGGTGAAGAAGTGCGGCGCGATCAGGCTGATGCCCTTGACGCGTGGATCGCGCACGCCGCCGGCATGGATCGCCGCGATCGAGCCGCCATCGGAATGGCCGAGCAGCATGCCGGCGCGGAAACCGATGGCGTCGAGCACGCGCGGCAGCACCACGAGCGCCTCGTCGTGCATGTAGGTCAGGGGGCGCGGCAGCGTCACCGGGCTTGATGCGCCGTAGCCGGCGCGCGAATAGACGAACACGCCGGCGCCGGTCGCCGCCGCGAGGCGGTCGGGAAAATCGAGCCACAGCCCGGCGCAGCCCAGGCCTTCGTGCAACAGCACGATGGCCGGCGCCTCATCGGGCCGCGGACCGAGATGGCGATACTCCAGCTGCTGGTCGCCGAGATCGAGGAAGCCGGTGGGATCGAGCTGAACCATGAATGGCGGTTTCGCATTTCGTGAGTTGGAGAAAAAACGCCAGCGGAGACGATCCGCTGGCGCTGGTTTTCGCGTTACGTGCGCGCGCGCCTCATGCCTGTTCGCGCAGCTTGAAGCGCTGGATCTTGCCGGTCGCCGTCTTCGGCAGCGCGTCGACGATCTCGATCCAGCGCGGATACTTCCACATGCCGACGTTGCTCTTGACGTGATTCTTGAGGCTTTCCTCGATGCCTTCGCGGCTGACGCCGTCCTTGAGCACAATGAAGGCCTTGGGCTTGAGCAGCCCCTCGTCGTCCTCGTGCGGCACGACGGCTGCTTCCAGCACCAGCGGATGGCTGGCGATGGCCGCCTCGACCTCGAACGGCGACACCCAGATGCCGCTGACCTTGAACATGTCGTCGGCGCGGCCGCAGTAGGTGTAGCGGCCGGTGCCGTCGCGCATGTACTTGTCGCCGGTCTTGGTCCATTCGCCCTGGAACGTCTGACGGCTCTTGTCGCGCTGGTTCCAGTAGCCGTCCGCGGCGGTCGGTCCCTTGACGTACAGCTCGCCGACCTCGCCATCGGCAACCGCGTTGCCGGCATCGTCGAGCAGCTTGAGCGTATAGCCGGGCACGCCAAAGCCGGAGGTGCCGTAGACGATGTTGCCGGGAACGTTGGACAGGAAGATGTGCAGCAATTCGGTGGAGCCGACGCCATCGACGATCGGCACATGGAAGCGCTCCTCCCAGCCCTTGCCGATATGCTCGGGCAGCGCCTCGCCCGCCGAGGTGCACAGGCGCAGCTTCGACGAGCCCTTGCTGGCGGCGTGCTTGGGATCATTGAGCATCGCCGCAAACAGCGTCGGCACGCCGCAGAAGATCGTCGGCTGGTGCTTGGCGAGCACCTCGAACACCGCGTCGGGCGTCGGCCGCTGCGGGTTGAGCACGACGGTGGCGCCGACCGCCATCGGGAACGACAGCGAGTTGCCGAGGCCATAGGCGAAGAACAGCTTCGCCGCCGAATGCACCACATCGTCCTCGCGCATGCCGATGACGCCCTGACCGAACAGCTTGGCGGTCAGCATCGGGCTGGAATGCACATGCTTGGTGCCCTTGGGCGAGCCGGTGGAGCCCGACGAATAGAGCCAGAACGCCGGCTCGTCGGCATGCGTCGCCACGGTCTCGAAAGCATCGCTCTGCTTGGCCAGCGCCGCCGCTAAATTCAGGCGCGGCGCTGCGGCCTCGCCGTCGACGATGATGATGTGCTGGAGACTGGGCAGGCCCTGAAGCGCCGGCTCGACCGCCGGCAACAGCTGCGACGAGATCACCACGACCCTGGCCCGTGAATCGGCCAGCATGTAGCCGTACTGCTCGGCGGTGAGCAGCGTGTTGAGCAGCACCGGAACGATGCCGGCGCGGATCGCACCGAGGATGGCGACCGGATATTCGACGACGTCGGCCATGATGAGCGCGACGCGCTCCTCGCGGCGAACGTCCAGCGAAACCAGCAGATTGGCGAATTTGCGCGTCTGCGCCTGCAGTTCGCCATAGGTGATGGAGCGGGCGTGGTCGATAAAGGCGACCTTGCCGCCGCGCCCCTGTTCGACGTTGCGGTCAAGCAATTCAGTGCAGGCATTGTAAATGGACATGGAATTTTTCTACCTTCGATGTCGTTCTGGAAGGACGGGTGCTGTCGTTGCGAGAGGTCGCTTGCGGTCCGGCGGCAAGCAAGGCATTTCAAGAGCTCGACGCGAAAACCCGGCATCGGTTTTGCGGGAAAATCACGCCCTGAACATTCATCCGGCGCATGCTCCGATGAAGTTGTTGCCCTGACCGGATGATGCTCGAAACCGGCTGCGGCGCCCCCCAGAGAATGACGCTGAAACCGAGTTCGCCAACATACCAACCGGTGTTATTGGCGTCGAGGCGCGGGGCTTTTCCTGCGCATGTCGCGGACGCTTTTTCACCGAACCGGCCAAGCCCCTCCTGTCTGCACTATCGACCTTCAGACCAAATCGACCGTACCCTCCAGTGATGGTTTTATGAAATATACTTCACATTTTCTCAGCTGCCTTCCATTGTCAAGCCGAAACGGTGTAGTATGTTTCACCTGAGCAGCAGAGATTCCGGCAGAGATTCCGTATGAGCACGATCGACAACAAGGACTCGTCCATCGCCTCGCTCGCCCCGCCCCCGCGCGAGGAGCACGACGGCCCCCCCGCCCATGACGAGGATACCAGGCGCTTCCTGATCGAGCTCGGGCAGCGGGTGCGCAACATGCGCGCCATCCGCGGCATGTCGCGCAAGGTCCTGGCGCAGGTGTCCGGAGTGTCCGAGCGCTACATTGCCCAATTGGAAAGCGGCCTCGGCAACGTCTCGGTCGTGCTGCTGCGCCGCGTCGCCAAGGCGACCGCCGCGCCGATCGAGGATCTCATCGCCGGTGCCACCGATTCGTTCGAGGAATGGCCGCTGTTGCGCTCGCTGTTGCGCGAGGCCAGCACCGAGCAGATCGACGAGGTCAAGGACATCCTGACCGGACAGCGCCAGCCGCGCAAACCGCTGCCGCGCGTGGCGGTGGACCGCATCGCCCTGATCGGCCTGCGCGGCGCCGGCAAATCGACGCTGGGACGGCGCGCCGCGAAAGTATTCGGCTGGCCTTTCATCGAACTCAACAAGGAGGTCGAGCACGAGGCCGGTTTCTCAATGAACGAGATTCTCTCGCTCTACGGCCAGGAGGGCTACCGCCGGCTGGAGCAGGCGGCGCTGCGCAAGGTGATCGCCCGCCAGGGACCGATGATCGTCGCCACCGGCGGCAGCGTGGTGTCCGATCCGGTCACCTTCGAGTTGCTGCTGACCTCGTTCTTCACCATCTGGATCAAGGCGACGCCGGAAGAGCACATGAGTCGCGTCCGCAAGCAGGGCGACCTGCGGCCGATGGGCAATGACTCAGCCGCCATGAGCGAGCTGATGACCATCCTGTCGAGCCGCGAGCCGTTTTATTCCCGAGCGCGCCTCGTGGTCGACACCTCCGGCGCCAGCGAGGACGCCTGCGTGCAGAAGCTGCTCGAGGCCATCCGCTCCTACTGCCAGTCGGGCTGCCCGTGGCAATCGCGCAATCGCGAGCAGCTGGACGAATTCCCCCGCCCCCGCGTCATTTGAGCGGTCGCCCCTCCATCAGCAGGTTTTTTCCATGCACGGCACACTCAAGGACCACCCCGTCTCCGGCGCCACGCCTGCCGCGGCCTGGCAGCCCTATGTCTACCGCAAGGGCGTGATGTGGGGCGACACCGATTCGGCCGCCATCGCCTATACCGGCCGCTTCACCTACTGGACACTGGAAGCGATCGAGATGTTCCTGCGCGAGCGCATCGGCTGCGACTGGTACACGATCAACCGGGAACGCGATCTCGGCACGCCCTTCGTCAACGTCAGCATCAACTTCCGCGCGCCGGTCACGCCGCGCGAATCACTGCTCATCGAGGTCGTCGTGAGCCGCGTCGGAGCCAGCGCGGTGACCTGCCGGCTGGCGGGACGCGGCGAGTCCAGCAATGTCCTGTGTTTCGACGCCACCGCGACATTTGTTTTTGCCGAGAACGCGACGCTGGCGAAGATCCCGATCCCCGCGGACTTCGTGGACCGGCTGCGCGACGAGCACGCCCAGGCCAGGCTCCTTTCCGGCAAACCCGGCGCCGCCGCCTGACCGCGGGCGGCTCGCGCTTTGCGAATCAATAAAAAAGGCCGCGGGCGATGACCGCGGCCTTTGTTTGCAGGGTCCGACCCGCCCAGGAGCCGGCGCCGGCCTCCTCGGGAAGCCGGTGATTCTCTCCGAATCACGCGTTCAGGAATGCAGCGACTCGTACTTCGCCTGCAGTTCCTCGCGCGTCTCCGACCAGTCCGGGTTCTGCACGATGCAATCAGCAGGGCACACCAGCTTGCACTGCGGCTCGTCGAAGGCGCCGACGCATTCCGTGCAGCGCAACGCGTCGATGACATAGATCGTCTCGCCTTGCGAAATCGCCTCGTTCGGGCAAGCCGACCGGCAGGCGTCGCAATTCGTACAGTCTTCGTTGATCATCAGGGCCATGTTGAACTCTCCTTTTCTGTCCCGCCGGGCTTTTACGCTGCTTTGGGTGCGTTGTTAAGCTGGGCGAGTTTTTCGTGGCGGAAGGCGCCCCACAGGGCGGCGCCGATGGCGCCGGCGTAGATGGCGTCGGCATGGCTGTCGATCGGCACGGT
>SCUB01000001.1 GCA_004297465.1 Xanthobacteraceae bacterium
GACTGCGTGCCGGCGGTGAGGCCGAACGCGGTCAGAACGCCCGAGCTGCCGGCGACGGTGAGATCGGCGCCCGAGGTCGAGGTGATCGTCAGCTTGCCGCCGGTGACCGCCGCGCTCCAGCCGCCGTTCGCCGAGGCGTTGAGGCCGTCGAGCACTTCCTGCACCGTCTTGGTGCTGTCGACGGTGTAGGTCGAGCTGTTGCCGTTGGAGTCGGAGACCGTCAGCGTGTTGCCGGTGGTCAGGTTCAGCCCGGTGTTGTCGAGCTTGGTGGCCGCGGTCAGCGAGCCGACCGTGCCCTGGACGGTGTTGGCGAAGGTCACCGTGCCGAGCGAGGCCTGGCGGGCCTGGGTGGCGATCGACTTGGCCGACTGCACCAGCTTGGTCAGCGAGGTGATGCCCTGGTTGGCGGCGTCGAGCGTCTTCTGGGCCTGGCCGATCGAGTCGAGCAGGTCGTTGAGGTCGCTGGCGCGGTTCTGCAGCGCCTGAGAGGTGAAGAAGCTGCCCGGATTGTCGAGCGCCGAGTTGACCTTCTTGCCGGTGGCAAGGCGGTTCTGAGTCGACGCCATCAGGTCAGCGGTGTTCTGAAGCGAAAGGAGGTTCTGACGGACCCCCGCCGAGAGAACTACGGACATTGGATCAAACCCTTCTGGTTGAATCGCGTAACGCGTTTACACACGGTCGAAAATTGACCGCTGCGTTTGATGCCATGGGGCCTCTCAACGGCGGCTAAATAAACATGGTTAATGAATTTTTTCGTCATGGGCGGCGAAAGTTCGCCAATGCCAAGTCAGACACTGCGGTCGGCGTAATGGCGGCTCGCAACCTGCGCCGAGGTGCGGCTGGCGGTGCGGGCATAGGCGTGCCGGCGCAAGCTGGCCTGTTCGGTCCGGGCGGCGGGGTCAATGTTGGCGTTGGGGGTGATCGGCGATGCGGCCGCATTCTGGGCTGGCTTCGCCGCGCCCGGGGGTGGTGTGAAACTTGCGCTCACGGCAGCCTCCTGGCTTCCCTGAAATCAAATCCCGTCCTTTCCCCGCGGCGATAGTGCACCGGGAAAAATAATGGCGCGTGCAGGGCAACGCGCCGTTTTGCTTCAAATGCAGGAGGTTTCTTGCGCCTACAGCGCGCGGCTGACCGACAGCGGCGTGGCGTGGCGCGCTCCCGCGGCGCGATGGCCGGCGGCGGTGTAGGTCTGCGGGCTCGCGCGGCGCGCCATTTCGCTGTTGACGCCGCGCACGATGCCTTCCGACACCGCATGCGCGGTGGCGAGCACGGTCAGGTTGACCTGCAGCATGGCGCGGAACACGTCATGATGACGATGCAGCGATGTCATCAGCTCGGGCGTTGTCTGCGACAGGTAGCGCTGGTTCTGCTTCAGGTAGCCGATGGCCGCGACGTAGCGGCGCGACAGGTCGGTCTTGTCGGCGTCGAGCATCATGGCCTCGCCCACCTTGCCGGCGCGCACCAACTCGGTCTCGCGCTCGACCAGCTTGAGCAGCCCGTTCATGACGTCGATGAGATGGGCGGCGAGCTTCTGCGCCTGTTCGGGCGTCGACAGGGTGGGGACCGGAGCGGCGGTCTGCTGCGGCGAATGCGGTCTGGTCATGGAACGAACTCCTGGAGTCAGCCGCCGCGCGCGGCCTGCTGGAGAATGAGGGTGCGGTAGACATCGTCGGAGACGCCGACGCCGCCGGCCTTGGCGAAGGATTTCGAATGCTCGTCGACCAGCATCGAGCGCCAGGCGCCGGTGCCGGTCGTGCTGCCCATCGGGCCATCGCCCTGAACGCCGGAGAACATCTGCTGGAACATCGAATTGAGGAACACCGCCTCGAAGTCCTGGGCGTTGGCCTTGGCCTTCGCCTGGCCCTGCGGCGACACCTTGGTCAGCGCGTTCATCAGCGCGATGTCCGGGCGGTTGCCGATCATCGGCGTTTTGGCGACGGACGCGGCCATCACATCACCTCGATGTCGGCTTGGATGGCGCCGGACGCCTTGATCGCCTGCAGGATGCCGATCAGGTCGCGCGGGCCGATGCCGAGCGCGTTGAGCCCGTCGACCAGTTGCTGCAGCGAGACGCCGTCCTTGACCACGGCGAGCTTCTTGCCGTCCTCCTGCACGCCGAGGCGGGTGCGCGGCACGGTGACGGTTTGCCCGCGCGACATCGGCGCCGGCTGGCTGACCCGAGGCGACTCGGAGATCGTCACCGTGAGATTGCCCTGGGCCACCGCCACGGTGGCGACGCGCACATCGCGGCCCATCACGATGATGCCGGAGCGCTCGTCGATGATGATCTTGGCGGCGAGATCCGGCTCGACCTGCAACTGTTCGATCTCGGTGAGCAGCGCCACCACGTTGCCGCGGAATTCCTGCGGCACGTTGAGCGCGACGGTGGACGGATCGACCGGCTCGGCGGTCTTGGTGCCGAGGAAGTCGTTGACGGCGGAGGCGATGCGCTTGGCGGTGGTGAAGTCGGCGTTGCGCAAGGCGAGGCGCAACTGCGGCAGCCGGTTGAGCGCGAAGTCGATCTCGCGCTCGATGATGGCGCCGTTGGCGATGCGCCCGACGGTGGGCACGCCGCGGGTGATCTTGGCGGCCTCGCCCTCGGCCGCGAAGCCGCCGATGGCGAGCGAGCCCTGCGCCACCGCGTAGACGTTGCCATCGGCGCCGAGCAGGGGGGTGACCAGCAGGGTGCCGCCCTGCAAATTCTTGGCATCGCCCAGCGCCGAGACGGTGACGTCGATGCGGGTGCCCTGGGTGCCGAACGGCGGCAGGTTGGCGGTCACCATCACGGCGGCGACATTGCCGGTGCGGATGTTGGCGCCGCGGATATTGACGCCCATGCGCTCCAGCATGGCCTGCAGCGACTGCTTGGTGAACGGGATGTTGTTGAGGGTGTCGCCGGTCCCGTTGAGGCCGACGACGAGGCCATAGCCGATGAGTTGGTTCTGGCGCACGCCCTCGATGTTGGCGAGGTCCTTGATGCGCGACGTGGCCTGGACCGTCGCCGTCGTCAGCGCCAGCCCGACCATCGCCATCAGGAGGGCTCGAATTGCCGGTGTCATCCTCAGCTCTCCCCGCGAGTTCGACGGATCCCGCTTGCTCCCCAGCGTCAGGATCCGTCTTGATCTAGCGAAAGCCGTGCCAGTCAGGCATTGTTGGTTAACGTATTGAATATTTTATTAAATATTTAATTTGGCAAAACCCCGCGGGCGTTTGGGGCGCGACGCATATTGCCGCTTCCGGCAAGTTTTGCCGATCGTTTACCGCTCGTTAACCATAACAGGCGAGGGTCGGAAATCAGGCGCGCCGATACCGGCGATTCCTGCTGTTTGAAATCGGGTTCGGCCCCCGTCCAAGGCTGAGAGAAATACCTATGCGCATCCATGGACCGAACGGAACCGCTCTTGCTGCTTCCTCCGCCGCGCCGCGCCGCGCCGGGGCAACCGGCTTCGTGCTGCCGGACATGAGCCCGGCAACCGGGGCCCGCCCGTCCGCCGCGCCCAAGGCGGTCGGCAACATCGACGCCCTGATGGCCCTGCAGGGCGTGGAGGACGCCACCGAGCGCCGCAAGCGGGCGGTGAAACGGGGACGCACGGCGCTTGACGTGCTCGACGATCTCAAGATCGGTCTGCTGGCGGGCACCCTGGACGGCCGGACGATGGAGCGGTTGCGGCTGGCCGCGGCCGATCTCAAGACCGGCTCCGGCGATCCCGGTCTCGATGCCGTGCTGGCGGAGATCGAGTTGCGAGTCGAAGTCGAATTCGCCAAGGCCGGTGGCAGGTAGAACGGCGGCGGGGGATAAAGCAGCCATTTACTCTCCCGCGCGATATTGTTTGTCACTTTCCATCCCTATATAAGCAGCGCCTAACGGGAAGGATGCCCCGCCGCGACACCGGGATTCGTGTCTCAACGGAACCTTGGAATGGCTGCTGAGAAACTGAAAAGCTATCGGCCCTCGGAAAAAGAGCCGTTCATGAACGAGCGGCAGCGCGAATATTTTCGCGCCAAGCTCATGGCCTGGAAAGAAGACATCCTGAAGGAAGCGAAAACGACGCTGCAACAGCTTCAGGACGAGAACCAGAACCATCCCGACCTCGCCGACCGCGCATCGTCGGAAACCGACCGCGCCATCGAACTGCGCGCGCGCGATCGTCAGCGCAAGCTGATCGCCAAGATCGATTCCGCGCTGGAGCGGATCGAGGACGGCACCTACGGCTACTGCGAGGAGACCGGCGAGCCGATCTCGCTCAAGCGGCTCGAGGCGCGTCCGATCGCCACGCTGTCGATCGAGGCGCAGGAGCGCCACGAGAGGCGCGAGAAGGTCTACCGCGACGAATGACGCGCGGAGATCATCGGGGGGCTGATCCGGTCAGGGCCTGATTCAACCCCGGTTGAATCAGGCCCTTTCAATGAGTGTCTTTACCGCCGCACGAAGTTGCGCCGCGCCGGCGGCCGCGCCGCCGAGGCGCCGCCGCGGTCGTCCTTGTGGCGGAACACCAGGCGCCCCTTCTCGAGATCGTAAGGCGACATCTCGACGGTGACGCGATCGCCGGCCAGCGTCTTGATGCGGTTCTTCTTCATCTTGCCGGCGGTATAGGCGATGATCTCGTGGCCGTTCTCGAGCTGGACGCGGAACCGCGCGTCCGGCAGGAGTTCGACCACCAGGCCTTCGAATACGATCAGTTCTTCCTTCGACATGACTGCTCCGTGAGAAATTAGCGCGACGGCCGTTGCGCGGGCAGCGGGCGCTGCCGACGCGAGGGCCGGTGATTCGGCTGAGGGTGGGACGCGTTGCGCGCCGGACGCGGCTGCAGGAAGCTCAGCCCGGCGAGATTTTCAGGTTGCCCGTTGCCCTGCGCCGGCTGCGGCCGCCGCGGGTGCTGCGAGGCGGGCTTTGCCGCATGGCCATGCGGGGCGGCCGGCTTGTCGGCGCTGGACGTGCCGTGGAACCCGTTGCCGTTCGGCTTGCCGCCGCGCGTTTTCTCGCCGTCCGGCTTGCCGGCATGAGGCCTGTTGCCGTTGGACCTGCCGCCATTGGACCTGTTGCCATGGGGCCGGCCGTTGCGCGCTTCGCCGCGCGGCCGGTCATCCTGCGCCTCGGCGTGCGGGGGCTGCGGCGAGGCGGCGACGCCGCTCGCCGGGATGGTCATGCGCACCAGCTTCTCGATGTCGCGCAGGTAGGGCCGCTCCTCCGCCGTGCAGAACGAGATCGCGGTGCCCTCGGCCCCGGCGCGCGCGGTGCGGCCGATGCGATGGACGTAGCTCTCGGGGACGTTGGGCAGGTCGTAGTTGAATACGTGCGAGACGCCATCGACGTCGATGCCGCGCGCGGCGATGTCGGTGGCCACCAGCGTGCGCACGTCGCCCTCGCGGAACGCGGCGAGCACGCGCTCGCGGTGGTTCTGCGACTTGTTGCCGTGGATGGCCTCGGCGGCGATGCCGGTCTTGGCAAGCCCGCGCACCACCTTGTCGGCGCCGTGCTTGGTGCGGGTGAACACCAGCGCGCGGTCGATGGTCTCGCTGCGGATCAACTCGGCGAGCTTGGCCGGCTTGTCGTGCGGCGCGATGTGAAGGATGCGCTGGGCGATGCGTTCGGCGGTCGAGGCCACCGGCGTCACCGCGACGCGGGCCGGATTGCGCAGCATCTGGCGGGCCAGCTCGGCGATCGCGGACGGCATGGTGGCGGAGAAGAACAGCGTCTGGCGCTCGGCCGGGAGCTTGGCGACGATCTTGCGGATGTCGTTGATGAAGCCCATGTCGAGCATGCGATCGGCCTCGTCGAGCACCAGGTACTCGACGCGGTCGAGCTTGAGCGCGTTGCTGTTGACGAGGTCGAGCAGGCGGCCGGGCGTCGCCACCAGGATGTCGATGCCGCCGGCGAGCGCGCGGATCTGGCGGCCGATCGGCACGCCGCCGATGGCGAGCGTGACGCTGACCGAGAGGTGGCGGCCATAGGCGCTGAAGCTGTCGACGATCTGGCTCGACAGTTCGCGCGTCGGGCTGAGCACCAGCACGCGGCAGGATTTGCGGGTGAGCGGCAGGGGCGCCTGGGAAAGCTGGTGCAGGATCGGCAGCGCGAAGGCGGCGGTCTTGCCGGTGCCGGTCTGGGCGATGCCGATGACATCGCGGCGCGCTATCGCCAGTGGCAGGGTCTGCGCCTGAATCGGCGTCGGGGTGTGGTAATTCTCCTCGGCGAGCGCGCGCGCGATGGGCGCGGCCAGTCCGAAATCATCAAAAGAGGTCAAAAGGATTCTTTCTTCATGTTGGCGAAAGCCGTCCGCGCGCGCCGTTTCAGGGCGCAAGGGGCGGAACCCGAGCGATCGCGGGTGGCCACAGAGCGCCGCCACGAAAAGCTGGCGCTTTGCGTTGGGACACCCCGCGTGTCTGGGCTGTCAGTGGGAAATGCGACGAGGGAACCAAGGGCTTGAACCGCCACGGGCCGGACGCTGGCGTCCAACAACCCGGAAAATTCGTTCACGCGGCCCGCGGGGCAACTGGCCCCGCAAATCACCTCTTCGCGTGCGCCCTATATGGGCGATGCCGTGCTGCAATGCAAGGTATTAATGCAGCCGCATGAAGGGTGTTGACTCTGTAACTCTATGTATCAAAAAGACTGACCCCGGGAGCATGCCTTGCGGCAGAGGCCGACCCGGGGTGTACGCAGCGGAATCAATGAGGCTCTAGAAAAGACGCTCACGCGAGAGCGATTAAATAAGTATTTAATTGAGGCCAACCAAGATTTTGATCAAGCATTGAGGCTATATGAGAGGAACACAAAGCTATCTGAGTCTTTCTATACTCCATTGCAATGTCTAGAAGTTTGTTTTCGCAATTCATTGTATCGTGTCCTCACTAACGATTTCAATGAAGAGTGGTATGAGGGAAACAAAGTACCTTTAAGCTCCGATTCAAGGCGCATGGTATTAGATGCGCGTGATGAGTTGATAAAGGATCGTAAGGAAATAACGCCTGGCCAGATGGTTGCTGAGCTTAAGTTTGCGTTTTGGGTAGGACTGCTAGGCCCTCACTATGACGCCACCATTTGGCGCACTACCCTTCATAAGGCTTTTCTTGCAGGTGGCGGAAAACCGCGCAGTGTAGTGCACGGCAGGTTCAATGCGATTAGGCGGCTTAGAAACCGGATCGCTCATCATGAACCAATTTTTCATCGACCACTCGAAAAAGCCCATACCGAGATTATTGAAGCTATTTCGTGGATGTGTCGCGATACGGCTAATTGGGCAAGCCATCATAGTCGTTTCGCAGCTGTATTTGCTGGGTCTGAATAGCTTTCCCTGCTTCGAAACTGTCCATTTAAGATAGCTTCTTCAAACGCCAAACGGCCTCCGGCAGGGGAGATGCCGAAGGCCGCGTGGACCGCCGTTTCGTGTGCGCAACACGCGCCGGCGTGGGAGAGGGGAACGGCGCTGGGGAGAGGCTGCGCCGCGAAAGTTTTTCTCAGGTGGGCATGGTCCGAGTCCTGAAGGGGTCCTGTTTCTGGCGGGTCACGTCCTAGAATGGCAGCAGTACGTCGAGCACCTGCTGGCCGTAGCGCGGCTGCTGCACGTCGGTGATCTGGCCGCGGCCGCCATAGGCGATGCGCGCCTGCGCGATCTTGGTGGAGTCGATGGTGTTGTCGCTCTGGATGTCCTCGGGCCGGACGATGCCGGCGACGATGAGTTCGCGCACCTCGAAGTTGACGCGCACCTCCTGCTTGCCCTCGACGACGAGATTGCCGTTCGGCAGCACCTGCGTCACCACGGCGGCGACGGTGGTCTGCAACGCTTCCTGGCGGTTGACCGATCCCTTGCCGTCGCTGGACGCCGTGGAATCGGCGGTGAGAATGCGGCCGGGCAGGCCGACGTCGGCCGGCACCTTGCTCTTGAATAGGAAGTCGGTGACGCCGGAATCTTCCTTGTTGGTGCGGCTGCGCTGGGTCTGGTTGGCGATCGCCGCCTTGTCGGTGAAGTTGACCGTGACGGTGAGAATGTCGCCGATCTGATGCGCGCGCTGGTCCTTGAAGAAGGCGCGGCTGCCGTTGCGCCACAGCGAGTTGGGATTGTAGGAGGCCGGCTGCGCCATCGGCATCGGCATCTGCACCGGCTTGTAGCCCGGCTGCGCGATCGGATTGTCGATCGCCGACAGCGGCGGCTGTTCGCCGATGCCCCGCAGCCGGTCGAGCGAGGAGCAGCCGCTCGCGGCGGCGGCGAGCGCGATGAGGCCGGCGGTGGAAACGATGCGCGTGAGACGGGGGGTGCTGGACATGACGCTTACTCGGCTGCGCGGCCATCGGCCGCGGATTCACTGGAGGACAACAGGGCGGTGGTGGTGGCGCGCGGCGCGCTCATGGTGACGCGGCCGGGCGCGCTGACGGTGCCCTGCACGATGCGCTTCGACTGCAGGTTCATGACGCTGACGACGTCGCCCTCGGCGCCGGATTCGGTGGCCTTGCCCATGATGGTAAGGTGGATGCCGGGAATGTCGTAGACCAGCGTCACGCTCTGGTCGCGCTGCACGATCTCGGGCTTGGCGAGGTCGGCGAATTTGAGCGCCTGGCCGGCGCGCAGCGAGCGGCGCATCGCCATGCCGACCGCGCGGGACGTGGGGGCGAGGTCGCCGCCGGCCTCGGCCCTGGGGCGGCGCTGCAGCGAGACATCGGAGGCCTTCAGCACCTCGCCGCGCTCGACGCCGCGGTTGACGACCGCGACCTCGGTCATCTCGACGGCGGTGCCGGCGAAGCGCAGCCGGGTCGGCGTCGCGCTCTGGGTGCTGGCGATCTCGACCATCACGTCGAAGCGCGTGCTGCGCGGATCGTATTTGGCGTAGACCGGACGCATCTCGCCCTCGTGCGAGGGGTCGAGCTGCAAGGGCTGCATGATGCGGTCGAACAGGATGGCGAGATTGGCGGCATCGCCGAGGCCGTTCTGCCGCGCCAGCGTCCGCGCCACCAGCGCCTCGATGTCGGCGACCGCGATGGTGCGCGCGGCGCGCGTCACGGTGACCTCGCGGATGTCGCGGGTATCGACGCCGATCACCTGATGGGCCCGCAGCGCCGCCACCACGCGCGCGGCGGACAGCGTGCCGGTGGTGCCGATGTCGGGAGCGCGGAACACCGCGATCGCCGCGGCGTTGCCGGCGTTGTCGATGAAATCGCCGATGCGAACGAGATCCGTGGTGACCGTGACGCTGGCGCGCAGCATCGGCACCACGGGCGTCTCGCCCGCTTCTTGCGCGAGCGCTTGCGCCGGCAGGGCGAGCGCCGCGATCGTCAGCAGCGCGCGGGCCAGGCGTGATGTCATGGTCATGGCGAGGGGCTCCCTAGCGGAACATGTTGGCGGTCGACGACAGCATCTGGTCGGCGGCGCTGATGACCTTGGCGTTCATCTCGTAGGCGCGCTGCGCGGCGATCAGGTCGGAGATCTCCGACACCGCCTCGACGTTGGCCTGTTCGAGGTTGCCCTGCAGCAGGTCGCCGTAGCCGGCGCTGCCCGGGGTGCCGTTCTGGGCCGTGCCCGAGGCCGGGGTTTCGAGATAGAGGTTGTCGCCGATCGCCTGCAGGCCGGCCTTGTTGACGAACATCGCGGTCTCGATCTGGCCGATCTGGCTCGGCGTGGTGCTGCCGGCGGGGGTGACCAGAACCTGTCCCTGCGCGTTGATGGTGATGCCGGTCGAATTCTGCGGGATAGTGATGTTGGGCTGCACCAGATAGCCCTGCGCGGTGACGAGGCGGCCCTGCGCGTCCATCTCGAACGAGCCGTCGCGGGTGTAGGCGGTGCGGCCGTCGGGCAGCTGGACCTTGAAGAAGCCTTCGCCGCGCACGGCGACGTCGAGATCCTTCTGCGTCGGCATCAGGTTGCCCTGGCTCATCACGCGCGGCGTGGCGACGGTCTTGACGCCGGAGCCGAGCTCGATGCCGACCGGCAGCACCGTGCCCTGCTCGGAGGTCTGCGTGCCGACGCGGCGCACCTGCTCGTAGAGCATGTCCTGGAACTCGGCGCGCTGGCGCTTGTAGCCGGTGGTGCGCATGTTGGCGATGTTGTTGGAAATGACCTGGACGTTGAGTTCCTGGGCCATCATTCCGGTCGCCGCGGTATGGAGAGCGCGCATCTGGAAAGCTCCTTGATCCTGCCGGTTACGCCGGAACCTCGGCGAGCTTCTCGATCGCCGATTTCTGAATGTCGTTCTGCTGCTGGAGCAGGGCGGAAATCTGGGTGTAGGTGCGCATGACCTCGATCATGCGGCTCATCTCGGCCACGGCGCTGACGTTGGACTTCTCGATGAAGCCCTGGCGCAGGCCCGAGGTCGCGGCCGCGGCCTGCGGCGTCACGCCATTGGGCGCGGAAAACAGGTTGCTGCCCTCTTTCTGCAGGCGCTGCACCTGGTCGAAAGAGACGAGGCGCAGCTTGCCGCGCAGCGATTCGACCTTGACGTTGGCGCCTTCGCGCACCGTCACGGTGCCGTCGCGGGCAATCGAGATGCTCTGGTCGCCGGGCTGCAGCACGATGGGGCCGCCGCTGCCCAGCACCGGATTGCCGTCGGCGGTGACGATCTGGCCCTGGGCGTTGACCTGAAGCGCCCCGTTGCGGGTGTAGCGTTCACCGGCGGGGGTCTGCACCGCAAGGAAGGCATTGCCTTCGACGGCGACGTCGAGCGGATTGCCGGTCTTCTCGTAGGTGCCCTGGGCGAAGTCGTGCCATGTGGCGCGGTCGACCACGTAGCTGACCTTGCGGTCGCGGTCGCGGAAGTCGTCGGTGCTGGCCGACTGCGACAGATATTCCTCGAACAGCGACTGGTCGGCCTTGAAGCCGGTCGTGTTGATGTTGGCCACATTGTTCGCGACGATGCCGAGCTGGCGCTCCAGCGACACCTGACGCGACAATCCGACGAGAAGCATATTCTCCATCGGCGATCTCCCCTGGCTGGACCGGCTGAAACCTCTCCCAAGGCCGCTTGCCGTTCCCTTGAAACCGGCGGCTCTCCCAAGCCGCGTGCTTCGCCGTTTTCTGAGCGAAATCCGTGCCAGATGCCAAGGCATTGTTTTTCAAGATGAAATTTTTAATCGGGAAGATTGATGGCCCGGCAATAACCTTCTGTTGACCATGCCGCCCGGCAAAAAATTCCCACCTGCGAAGGGAAAGAAAGGTTCCGTTAACCATTTGCAACCTAGCGTCGGACATCAGGCGCGACGCGCCAGGGGTCTTGTTCCGCGTTGCGTCCCTTGAAGGGCGGCCTCTTTACATTCCGGCGGGCAGACGATGGCGGACAACGACCAGATGGACGACGCGGAAGGCGGGCAGGCAGCCGCCCCGCCGAAGAGCAAGGTCAAGTTCATCATCATCGCCGCGGCGGCGGTCATGGTGCTGGTGACGACGGCGACCGGCGGCTATTTCGTGTTCCTGCGCAAGCCGGCCGAGCACAAGCCGGTCGAGGTCGTGGCCAAGCCGCCGGTGTTCATGGATGTGCCGGAGGTGATGGTGAACCTGTCGCAGTCCCTGGGCGAACGCACCCAGTACCTCAAGGTCAAGGTGGTGCTCGAGCTCAAGGAGCAGGCGCTCGCCGACCGGATCAAGCCGGTGCTGCCGCGCGTCATGGATACATTCCAGACCTACATGCGCGAACTGCGCCCGATGGATCTCAACGGCTCCGCCGGGCTCTACCGGCTGCGCGAGGAACTGACCCGGCGCATCAATGTCGCGATCGCGCCGACGCAGATCAACGCGGTGCTGTTCAAGGAAATCGTGATCCAGTGACGGAACCGGCGGCACAAAGCCGCGGGCGGGGGATGTAGTCAGATGGCCGGCGACCAGATCGACCAGGATGCGCTCGCAGCCGAATGGGGCGCGGCGCTGGAGTCCGAGGATCCGGAAGTCGCGGCTGAAGAAGCCGCAGCCAACGAACTCTCGGAGTCGATGGCGGCGCAATGGGCCGCCATGGTCGACGACGGCAGCCGCTACATGGCGTCGGCCAAGGGCGGCGCCGAGCGCGTGCTGACCCAGGAGGAGATCGACAATCTGCTCGGCTTCAGCCTGGCCGAGGTCAATCTCGACGACAATTCCGGCATCCGCGCCATCATCGATTCGGCGATGGTGTCCTACGAGCGGCTGCCGATGCTCGAAATCGTCTTCGACCGCCTGGTGCGGCTGATGACGACGAGCTTGCGCAATTTCACCTCCGACAACGTCGAGGTCTCGCTCGACCGCATCACGTCGGTGCGGTTCGGCGACTATCTCAACTCGATTCCGCTGCCCGCCGTGCTGTCGGTGTTCAAGGCCGAGGAGTGGGACAATTTCGGCCTGTTCACCGTCGATTCCAGCCTGATCTACTCGATCATCGACGTGCTGCTGGGCGGCCGCCGCGGCCAGACCACGATCCGCATCGAGGGCAGGCCCTACACCACCATCGAGACCAATCTGGTCAAGCGGCTGGTCGAGGTGGTGCTGGCCGACGCCGAACTCGCCTTCAAGCCGCTGTCGCCGGTCACGTTCACCATCGACCGGATCGAGACCAATCCGCGCTTTGCCGCCATCAGCCGGCCGGCCAACGCCGCCATCCTGGTGCGCCTGCGCATCGACATGGAGGATCGCGGCGGCAACATCGAACTGCTGCTGCCCTACGCCACGATCGAGCCGATCCGCGACGTGCTGCTGCAGATGTTCATGGGCGAGAAGTTCGGCCGTGATCCGATCTGGGAAGGCCACCTCGCCACCGAGATCGGGAGTGCCCAGGTCGCCGTCGAGGCGGTGCTGTACGAGGCCGAGATTCCGCTGCGGCAGCTGATGGCGCTCGAGGTCGGCAACACGCTGACCCTTGACATCCGCCCCGACGCGCCGGTGGCGGTGCGCTGCGGCGACGTGACGCTGACCGAGGGCCGCATGGGACGCGTCGGCGACCGTGTCGCCATCCGCGTCACCAAGCCGCTGCGCAAGCCGCGCACCACTTACGCGATGTTCGAGAAAGCCGACCAAACCAGCAAGATGATGGAGGCCCCGTGAGCCACTTCTTCGGATTGATGATCGAGAGCCTGGTGGCGGTGCTGCTGCTGCTGACCATCGGCTATTGCATGCTGCTCAACAGCCGCCTCAAGCGCCTGCGCGCCGACGAGCAGTCGCTCAAGGCCACCATCTCGGAACTGATCACCGCCACCGAGATCGCGGAGCGCGCCATCGGCGGCCTCAAGCTCACCGTGCGCGATTGCGACGAGAATCTCGGCAAAAGGCTGGTGCTGGCCGACCAGCTCGGCGAACGGCTCGACCAGCAGATCGCCGCCGGCGAGCACGTGCTGGCGCGGCTGTCGCGCATCGCCATCGCCGCGCGCACATTCAAGGATGCCGAGGCGTCGCAGGCCGAACGGCAGGCGGAGCCTTGTGAGGCGGCGGTCAAACCCGCCCGCGCCAACGCCCAGTCGATCGCGGCGGCGGCGCAGGCGTTCACCGAACGCGCGCGCGGCCGCGTCGGCGATCTCGCGGCGTGAATGGTGCCGCATGAAGAAGTTCGGTGACATCCGCCTGCTGCCGGTGGTGCTGGTTGCGGTGGCCTGCCTGATGATCCTCAAGGTGACCGGGCTGGTGCTCGACGGCGGCTATGTCTTCGACGGCGCGGGGGAACCGCGCAAGCTGTCGTGGGCGCAGGACGTCCTCAATTATCCGCCGGGCCGCGACGCGGCGGCCGATGTCACCGGCTCGGTCGGCGCCGACAAGCCGAAGGATGCCGCGGCGAGCCCGGCGACCAAGCCGGCCGATGACGCCAGGCCCGACGGTTCGGTGGTCGTCATGCCGGAGCCGGGCAAGACGGTTTCGCTGTCCGAGCGGGCCGTGCTCGAACGGCTGCAGGCGCGGCGCCTCGAACTGGACACGCGCGCCCGCGAGATCGAAATTCGCGACAACCTGGTCAAGGCCGCCGAAAAGCGGCTTGAAGCCAGAATCGAGGAGCTCAAGGCGATCGAGGCGCGCATCAGCGCCGCCAACGAGCGCAAGGACCAGGCCGAGGCGGCCCGCCTCAAGGGGCTGGTCGCCATGTATGAGAACATGAAGCCCAAGGATGCCGCCAAGGTGTTCGACCGGCTGGAGATGGGCGTGCTGTTCGAGATCGCCTCGCAGATCGCGCCGCGCAAGATGTCCGACGTGCTGGCGCAGATGTCGGCGGAAGCGGCCGAGCGGCTCACCGTCGAACTGGCGCGGCGCTCCTCCGCCGGGAAGTCCGATGTGTCCAACCTTCCCAAGATCGAGGGCAAGACCGCGCGGCCTTGAATGCGATTAACAAATCCTTAGACGCGAAATCCTAGGGTCCATCAGTCCCCGGCAGACCGGCGCCGGTTCAAGAGTATCCCATGGCGAGCATCGCTGCCCTCTCACACTGGTTGCGCGCCGGCCTTGTCGCCGTCGCAGCGGTGTCGTGCGCGGGCGCGGGCCTTGCGCGCGCCGACATGGTGAAAGGCACGGCGACGATGTCCAAGCCGGGCGACTATGCCCGGCTCGTGATCCGGCTTGACGAGGAGGTCGAGGCCGAGGTCAAGGTTGTCGGCTCCGTTCTCGTCGTCGCCTTCAAGAAGCCGGTCAACGTGCCGGTGGCGCGGCTGGTCGAGCAGGTGCCCGATTACGTATCGACGGCGCGCCGCGATCCCGACGGCACCGCGATCCGCTTCGCGCTCACGCGGCCCGTCAAGGTCAACACCATGGCGGCGGGCGAGCGCCTGTTCGTCGATCTGCTGCCTGAAAACTGGAGCGGCATGCCGCCCGGACTGCCCCAGGACGTGGTCCGCGAACTGGCCGAACGCGCGCGCGCTGCTGAGAAGATATTGCGCCAGCAGCGCTACATGGCGGAGGCGAAGAAACAGGCGCCGATCCGTGTGCGCGCCCTGATGCAGCCGACCTTCGTCCGCTACGTGTTCGAGCTTCCCGACGGCGTCGGGGTATCGACCGAGCTCGGCCGCGAGCGGCTGACGGTGCTGTTCGACGCCCCGCTGAATTTCGATCTGGCCGACGCGCAGGTCGCCGCCCCGTCCAATGTCGCCGGCCTGGAGCAGAAGAACGAGGGGCGCGGCACCGCCATCGAGCTGGCGCTAATCGGCGACGTCAACGTTCATTCGTTCCGCGAGGACAGGAACTTCGTGGTCGATGTCGGGTTCCAGGCGGAGCAGCAGGTTGCCCCGCGCGGCGGCATATCGGCGCCGCCGCCGCAACCGCCTCCCGCGCCGCCGGTGACCGAGCCTGCCGCGTCGAGTGCTCCGAAAGCCGCGCCGGCCGCCGCCATCGCGACCGCGCTGCCGCCGCCGCCCGCCGTTCCCGTGCAGGCGGTGGAGTTGCCACCACCGCAAGCGCCACCACCATCGGCGAACGCTCCGCCGGGTGCATCCGCGGTTGAAGTCAGGCGCGACAGCGACAGTGTGCGGCTGACGTTTTCGTTTCACGCCCCGGTGGCCGCCGCGCTGTTTTCGCGCGCCGACACGCTGTGGCTGATCGTCGACAGCCAGGCGCCGCTCGATCTTGCCGCGCTGCGCGCCGAAGCGGCCGGCGTCGTGCGCGACATCGCCACGCTGCCGCTGGCGGACGCCCAGGCCGTGCGCATGCGGCTCGACCATCCGCAACTCGCCAGTCTCGCTCAGGCCGGTTCCGACTGGGTGCTGACCTTCGCCGATACCGTGCGCCAGCCGCCGCAGCAGCTTTCCGTGCAGCGCAATATCGACGATCCGACCCACGCCAACGTCACCATTCCCTTCAACCACCCGGCGCGGCTGCATCGCCTGACCGATCCCGACAGCGGCGAGCTGCTGCTGGCGGTCACCGCGCCGACGCCCTCGCGCGGCTTCATCAAGCGGCAGGACTTCGTGGAGTTCCGCCTGCTGCAATCGATGCACGGCGTGATCCTGCAGCCCAACACCGACGATGTCTCGGTCGAGCTGGCCGGCGACAGGATCCTGATCGGGCGGCCTGGCGGCCTGACGCTGTCGGCGGCGGAAGCGCCACCCGAGCATGCGCCGCCGATGGCGCGGCCGGCGTTCGATCCCGAGTTGTGGAACGATCATCTCAAGGCCGATTTCAACGAACGCGAGCATGCGCTCATCACCGCCGCCGCGATGGCCCCGGAGGGCAAGCGCCATGCCGGCCGACTCGATCTGGCGCGGTTTTATTTTGCCTGGGGATTCTATGCCGAGGCCAGGGGCGTGCTCGACACGGTGCTGGCCGAGACCGGGCCGGCGCAGGACAACCCTGCCGCGCTGCTGCTGCGCGCGGCGGCCAGCATTCTCGGCAACCGCCCGGCGGAAGGCCTGAAGGATCTCGCGCATCCGGCGATCAGCGCCAGTCACGATGCCCAGATCTGGAAGGCGGTCGCGCTGGCGCGTCAGGAGAAATGGGCCGAGGCGAGGGAAAAATTCAAGAACGCCGAATTTCTGGTCTCGGCGTTGCCGGTCGAGTTGCAGCGCGTCGCGGTGATCGAGGCGCTGCGGGCGATGATGGCGGTGCGCGACTATGCCGGCGCCAACGCAAGGCTCAACGAGCTGGAAGTCATCACGGTGCCTGACAGTCTGCGCCCGACGGTCGCGGTGCTGCAGGGACAATTGGCCGAGGCATTCGGCCGCGACGCCGACGCCACGGCCAATTACCGCGAAGCGATCAATTCGCCGGACCGCAGGGCGGCGGCCGAGGCGACGCTGCGCGAGATGCTGGTGCGGAAGCGCCACGGCCAGATCAAGCCGGAAGAGATGCTCGCCGATCTCGAAACGCTGGCGCTGACCTGGCGCGGCAATACCGTCGAGGTCGCCACGATGCAGCAGCTGGCGCGGCTCTATGCCGATCTCGGGCGCTATCGCGAGGCGCTTTTGGCGGCGCGCACCACCACCGTCCTGCAGCCGAACTCGGACATCGCGCGGACGATGCAGGACGCCGCCGCGGCATGGTTCAGCGACATCTACCTCGGCACCAAGGGCGACGACATGCCGCCGATCGAGGCGCTGGCGACGTTCTACGAATTCCGCGAACTGACTCCGATCGGACGGCGCGGCGACGAGATGATCCGGCGTCTGGCCGACCGGCTCGCGGCGATCGACCTGCTCGACCAGGCCTGCGAGTTGTTGCAGTACCAGACCGACCATCGCCTCGAAGGGGCGGCGCGCGCCCAGGTGGCGACGCGGCTGGCGATGTTCTATCTGATGAACCGCAAGCCCGAACGCGCGATCGCCGCCCTGCACGCCTCGCGCGTCACCGAGTTGGCCGGCGAATTGCGCCAGCAGCGCCTGCTCCTGGAGGCGCGCGCGCAAAGCGACATCGGCCGCCATGATCTCGCGCTCGACATCATCGCCAACCTGAACGGCCGCGAAACCGTGCGGCTGCGCTCGGACATCTACTGGGCGGCGCGGCGCTGGCGCGACGCGGCCGAACAGATCGAGGTGCTGTTCGGCGAGCGCTGGCGCGAGTTCCAGCCGCTCAACGCCGGCGAGAAGTCCGACATCATGCGCGCGGCGATCGGTTATGCGCTGGCCGAGGATGCGCTGGGCACGGCGCGGCTGCGCGAGAAATACGGGCCGCTGCTGGCGGGCGACGACCGCAAGGCATTCGACATCGCCGCCCGGCCGGTGGCGGCGACCAGCGCGGAATTTGCCGCCGTCGCCCGCATGGCGGCCGCGGTCGATACGCTCGATGGGTTCCTGCGTGAAATGAAGGTGCGTTACCCCGAAACCGCCGCCCGCACGCCGCTGCCGCCGGAAAAAAGGACCGATCCGATTTCGACCGGGTCGCTGCCCGTCATCCCCGGCCTGAAAAGCGCGCTCAGCGGCAAGACGCCGTGACGGGCTATCCGCCGCCGTAGCTTTGTACCAGGCTGCCGGCGACCAGCGACCAGCCGTCGACCAGCACGAAGAAGATCAGCTTGAACGGCAGCGACACCACCACGGGGGGCAGCATCATCATGCCCATCGACATCAGCACCGAGGCGACGACGAGGTCGATGATGAGAAACGGCAGGAACAGCAGGAAGCCGATCTCGAAGGCGCGCTTGAGCTCCGAGATCATGAACGCGGGCACCAGCACGCGCAGCGACAGCTGCTCGGGGGCAGCCGGCGCGGTCTCTCCGGAAAGATCAATGAACAGCTTGAGGTCTTTCTCGCGCACGTTCTTCTGCATGAAGCCGCGCAACGGCGCGACGCCCCGCTCCATCGCCTGCTCGACCGAGATCTGGTTGGCGATCAGCGGCCGGACGCCGTCGTCGTAGGAGCGCTGCAGCACCGGCGCCATGACGAAGCCGGTCAGGAACAGCGCCAGCGCGATGATGACGGCGTTGGGCGGCGCGGTGGCGGTGCCGAGCGCGGTGCGCAACAGCGACAGCACCACCACGATGCGCGTGAACGACGTCATCATGACGAGGATCGACGGCGCCAGCGACAGCACCGTCAGAAGCGCGATCAGCTGCACCGCGCGCTCGGTGACGCCGCCGCCCTGGCCGAGATTGATGCTGATGTCCTGCGCCCACGCCGGATCGGCGAGCGATCCGGCGGCTACCAGGGCAAGCGAGAAGACGGATAAACGGGCAGTGGACAGGCGAAAAGCTGCGGCCGATGTCACGATGGGTTCTTTGGACGGCCCAACAAACTCGCCATCTCGTCTTCCAGGGAGTCGAATTCGGACTTGGCCGGCGCTGCCGGCTTGCGCGGTCCCGGTTGCGCGGCCGGATCGGGCGCCGCCGGCGTCGCGCCGCTGCCCGCGGCCGGAGCCGAGGAGCGCGGCTCGGCAGGGCGGCGCAGGGCGGCTTCGAGGCGCTGCGCCATCTCGGCAAGGTTCTGGTCGGCCTCCGAGAGCGACGGCGCCGGCCGTGGCGAGGCGGCCTTCGGCTCGGTCGGGCGCGTCATCATCGGGCGCGCCGGTTCGACACGTGGACTGCGCGGCGAAGAGTCCGGCATCGGTGCGGCCGGCGGTTCGTCGGACCCGGCCTCGGGCCGGATCGGGTCGAGCCGGGGCTCGGCGCGCATCGGTTCCGCGCGCGGCGGCTCGGGGCGCAAGGGCATCGGGTCCATGCGCATCGGATCGGCGCGCATCGCATCCAGACGCGGCTGCGGTTCGGGACGCAGCGGCCGCTCGACACGCGCGCGGCGCGGTTCGTCGGGCAGCGGCGCCGGCCGCAGCGGGCGTGGCGGCGGTTCAGGCCGGAACTGTGGCTCGTTGATTTCCTGTGGCTCGGGGCGGCCATTGCCGAGTTCGGGCTCGCTCCATGCCGGCGCTTCGGCCGGACCCAGGCGTCCGGCGGCGTCGGCGGGCGCGCGCGGCATCTGCGCGCGGGCGATGTTGGCCTCGATGACGACGTCGCTGGGGCCGCCGATCATGATGAGGTGTTCGACGTTGTCGCGCCGCACCAGCACCAGGCGGCGCCGGTTATCCACAGGAGCGGCGTCGATCACGGCAAGGCGGGGCAGGCGGCCGCGATTCGCCGCGGTGCCCAGGGTGCCGCTGCCGAAGCGCCGCACCAGCCATGCCGCGCCGCCAATGAGGGCCAGCACCACCACAAAGGCCAGAAAGAACTTCAACTCGGTTGACATCGTTTGTCCCCACAAACACGCGCTTCATACATTGCCGCCGCGCCACCGGACGTTTCCATTCCGTGCGAGGCCGGTGACGGGAAATTGAATGGGCGCTGACGCTGAACCCTGCTCTCAAGCATCCACCACGGGGGGCGCAGCGCCGCCCGTGATATTCATAGCCCATTCTGGCGACGCGCCCAAATCGTCGGCAGGGTGGCTTGCCCAATGGCCGCATGATTGACGGAGATTTCATGGCGAAAATACGCCAAGGCCGACCGTTAACGCCTTATTAACCATACAGGCGGCAAATTCTGCCTAGTGGCACGATCCCCCGAAGCGGGGAACCGGATTTTCCCGGAAAGGTCGTGGCGCCGGACCACCGGGGCGGCCCGCCAGGCCGCAATCGTCCCGGTCAACGCGGAGGCCGCCGGAATGCCGATTTCCCAATTGCCGATCCTGTCGGCGCTGCGCGCGCGGATGCAGTGGCATCAGGAGCGCCAGCGCGTGCTGTCGGAAAACGTCGCCAACGCCGACACCCCGAATTTCCGGCCCCGCGACCTCGCCCCACTCAAGTTCGACACCACGTCCGCCGCCGCCCCGATGGGCACGCTGGCGATGGCGCGCACCGATGCCGCGCACCTCGTCGCCGGCGGCGACCAGGGCTCGGGCTTTGCCAGCCGCAAGGCAGGCACCGAGACGTTGCCGTCCGGCAACGCCGTCAGCCTCGAGGACGAGATGATGAAGGTGGCGTCCAACCAGATGGATTACCAGGCCGCCACCATGCTCTACAGCCGCAGCCTCGGGCTGTTCAAGACCGCGATCGGCAAGCGCTGAGCGGGCGTTAGGGACAAAAGGGCACCAAGCGATGGACTTCCTCAAATCCATGAGCATCGCGGCGTCCGGCCTGCGCGCGCAGGCCGGGCGCATGCGCATCATTTCCGAGAATATCGCCAACGCCGATTCGACGGCGCAGACGCCCGGCGGCGAACCCTACCGGCGCAAGGTGCCGACCTTCTCCTCCGAGCTCGACCGCTCGCTCGACGCGCGCACGGTCGGCCTCGGCAAGGTGCGGCCCGACAAGAGCGCATTCCGCCTCAAGCATGAACCCGGCCATCCGGCCGCCGACGCCAACGGCAACGTCAAATATCCCAACGTCAATTCGATGGTCGAAATGGCCGACATGCGCGAGGCGCAGCGGTCCTACGAGGCCAACCTCAACGTGGTCGGCGCGACGCGGCGCATGATCCAGCGCACCCTCGACATCCTCAAGGCCTGACGACAGGAGACGTAACCCATGGCTTCGCCCTCGATTGCCGCCAACGCCTACGCGAGTCTTGCGAGACTGACCGACCCTGCGGGCGGCGCGGCCAGGACCGGCGGCAGCGGCGCCGCCTCGTTCGGCAGCCTGCTCAAGGAAGCGCTCGGCAATGTCGTCGATGCCGGCCGCAAGTCCGACGCGCAGGCGATGGCGATGGCCGGCGGCAAGGCCAATGTGGTCGATGTGGTGACCGCGGTGGCGGAAACCGAGGTCGCGGTCGAAACGCTGGTCTCGGTGCGCGACCGCGTCATCTCGGCCTACGAGGAAATCATGAAGATGCCGATCTGAGCATCGGCATCAGGGGGAGGGGCGAAATGACCGGGGGCGAGGTTCTCGACGTGGCGCGCGACGCGATCTGGACCATCGTGCTGGTATCCAGCCCGCTGATGCTGGTCGGCCTCGTGGTCGGCGTGGCGATTTCACTGTTGCAGGCGCTGACCCAGATCCAGGAAATGACGCTGGCGTTCGTGCCGAAGATCCTCCTGATGTTCATCACCCTGCTGTTGGCGCTGCCGTTCATGGCCGACGCGCTCAACGGCCACATGCTGCGGTTGACGTCGCGAATCGCGGGAGGCTGAGGCACACTCGCGGGCGCGTTTCCTCGTCCGGCTTTGGTCCAATGCGCATCGACATCTCTCTGCTGCCCGCACTTGCCGCCTCGTTCATGCTGGTGTTCGCGCGCATCGGCTCGATGGTGATGCTGCTGCCCGGCTTTGGCGAGATGAACGTGCCGGTGCGGGTGCGGCTCGGCATCGCGCTGGCGCTCACGCTGTTGATGGTGCCGCTGCACCGGGCTGCCTATCAGGTCGATCTCAATTCATTCGGGCCGATGGTCGCGCTGGTGCTGCAGGAGATCGTGGTCGGGATCGTGCTCGGCGTCACCGCGCGCATCACGATTGCGGCGCTGCAGGTGGCGGGCTCCGTGGTGGCCCAGCAGCTCGGGCTCGGCTTCGTCACAGCGGTCGATCCGACGCAAGGCCAGCAGGGCCTGCTGGTCGGCAATTTCCTCACCCTGCTCGGGGTGACGCTCTTGTTCGCCACCGACCTGCATCATCTCGTCATCGCGGCGCTGAGCGACAGCTATACGCTGTTCAAGCCGGGCCAGCTGCTGCCGAGCGGCGACATCGCCGATCTTGCCACGCGTGCCTTCGCGCAGGCGTTCCGGATCGGCATCCAGCTCGCGGCCCCGTTCCTGGTGTTCGGCCTGGTGTTCAACCTCGGGCTCGGCGTGCTGGCGCGGCTGATGCCGCAGATGCAGGTGTTCTTCATCGGCATGCCGCTGTCGATCCTTGCCGGCTTCCTCATCCTGGTCGCGGTGATCGCCACCATGATGGGCAGCTTCCTCGACTATTTCGGTTCCGTCATGCACGAGCTGGCGCCGGGCCGGTGAGGAAGTGACATGGCCGACGATCAGGACGATACCGAGAAAACAGAAGACCCGACCCAGAAACGGCTCGACGAGGCGCTCGAACGCGGCGATGTCGTCAAGAGCCAGGAGGTCAGCACCTGGTTCGTGATTGGCGGCGCCACGCTGGTGTTCGCGACCTTTTCCGCCTCGGTCGGCAGCGGCATGCGGACGCTGCTCGGCAACCTTGTCGCCAACGTCCACACCATCCGAACCGACGGCGCCGGGCTGATGGCGCTGCTCGCCAGCCTCGAATTCAAGCTCATCGCGCTGCTCGGCGTGCCGTTCCTGATGCTGATGCTGGCCGCCGCCGCCGGCAATCTCATCCAGCACCGTTTGGTGTGGTCGGCGGAGGGGCTCAAGCCGAAGCTTAGCAAGATCTCGCCGATGGCCGGCGCCAAGCGGCTGTTCTCCAAGCAGGCGCTGGCCAATTTTGCCAAGGGGCTGGTCAAGCTCGCGCTGATCGGCGCGGTGATGACCGCGGTGCTGTGGCCGCAAAGGCACCGGCTCGACGCGCTGGTGAGCATCGATCCCGCCGCCATCCTCGGCTTCACCCGGTCGCTGTCGCTGGAACTGCTCGGCACCGTGGTCGCCATCCTCGCCATTGTCGCGGCCGGCGACTACCTGTTCCAGTATCGCCAGTGGTTCGAGCGGCAGAAGATGTCGCTGCATGACCTCAAGGAAGAATTCAAGCAGACCGAAGGCAATCCGCAAATCAAGGGCCGCATCCGCCAGTTGCGCCAGAGCCGCGCCCGCAAGCGCATGATGGCGGCGGTGCCGACCGCCTCGGTGGTCATCACCAACCCGACCCACTTCGCGGTCGCGCTCAAATACGAGCGCGGCATGCCGGCGCCGGTGTGCGTCGCCAAGGGCGTCGACGCGCTGGCGCTGAAAATCCGCGAGGTGGCCAAGGAGCACCAGGTGCCGGTGGTCGAGAATCCGCCGCTGGCGCGCGCGCTCCACGCCACCGTCGAGGTCGATGGCGAGATTCCGGTCGAACATTATCAGGCGGTCGCCCAGGTGATCGGCTACGTCATGCGGTTGCGCAGCGGATTTTCCGGTGCGCGCTGAGGCATGACCTCTGTTTAAGGCGCTTTTCGCGCCTTCCGGCGGGGTCGGGCCCCTTGCGCCGCACCGGGCGATTCAGGCACTGAGAAGGGGATGGATTCAGGCAACGGACCAACCCTGTCGACGGTGGATCGCAGCGCGGCGGCGCGGCGCGGCGGCAACGTCTGGTTGCTGCTGGGAATGGCGCTGGCGATCGTCGGGGCGGCGGCGGCCTTCATGCTGCTCGGCCGCGCCCAGGCGCAGCCCTATATCCTCGGCCTGCTCGCGGTGCTGGCGATGGTCGGCCTGTTCGCGCTGTTTGCCTATGCCGCCGGCATCCTGCGCCTGACCGACCGCCAGATCGACGACCCGGTGACGCGCGCGGTGGTCGACAATGCCTTCGACGGAACCCTCGTCACCGACGCCCACGGCCATGTCGTCTACGCCAACGCCGCCTATCTGGCGCTCACCGGCGCCACCGGGGCGCACGACGTGCGGCCGGTCGAGCGGGTGTTCATCGGCGATCCCGACGTCTCCGAGGTGGTGTTCCGCCTGCTCAAGGCGGCGCGCGAAGGCAGGCGGCTGCAGGAAGAGGTGCGGCTCGCGCCCGCGCCCGGCGCCGAGGCGCGCTGGCTGCGCCTGCGGGTGCGTCCGCTTGGCGGCTCGAAGCAGGATTCGCGCCTGGCGGTGTGGACCATCGCCGACATCAGCCGCGACCGCGAGCGCCAGGAGAACGTGTTTCAGGAGCTGCGCCACGCCATCGACTATCTCGACCACGCGCCGGCGGGATTCTTCTCCGCCGCCGCCGACGGCAGTCTGGTCTATCTCAACGCCACGCTGGCGAGCTGGCTCGACCACGATCTGGCGCAGGTCGGCTCCGGCGGGCTCAAGCTTTCCGACATCGTGTCGGGCGACGGCTCGGCGCTGCTCACCACGCTGACGCCGCTGCCCGGCGAGGTGCGTACCGAGGTGTTCGACGTCGAACTGAAGATGCGCACCGGCAAGACCATTCCGGCGCGCCTCTATCATAAGGTCGCGTTCGGCGCCGACGGCACGCCGGGCGCTTCGCGTACGCTGGTGCTCAACCGGGCGCGCGATGCCGGCATCGATCCGCAGCGCGCCGCGGAAGTGCGCTTCATGCGCTTCTTCAACAACACGCCGATGGCGATCGCCACCGTCGACAAGGCCGGCGGCATCGTGCGCGCCAACGCGCGCTTCGCCAGGTTGGCGCAGGAACTTGGCGCCGACGAGCGCTCGATCCTCGCCACCGTGGCCGACCGCCGTGAACTTGGCGCCGCCATCGCCAGGGCCGCCGAGGGCCAGGGCGACATCGCCCCCGTCGAGGCCAATTTCGCCGGCAAGGCCGAGCGCAGCGGCCAGTTCTTCGTCATCGCGGTCGAGGAGGAGCACGACGCCGAGGCGGCCATCGTCTATCTGCTAGAAACCACCGAGAAGCGCAGCCTCGAGAACCAGTTCGCGCAGTCGCAGAAGATGCAGGCGGTCGGCCAGCTCGCCGGCGGCATCGCCCACGATTTCAACAACGTGCTGTCGGCCATCATGATGGCGACGGATTTCCTGCTCGGCGCCCACAAGCCGACCGATCCGTCGTTCCACGACATCATGCAGATCAAGCAGAACGCCAACCGCGCCGCCAGCCTGGTGCGGCAACTCCTGGCGTTCTCGCGCCGCCAGACGCTGCGTCCGCAGGTGCTCGATCTCGGCGACACGCTCAACGACCTGACGATGCTGCTGCGCCGTCTGATCGGCGAGAAGGTCAAGCTCGATGTGGTCCACGCCCGCGACCTGTGGCCGGTCAAGGTCGACGTGTCGCAGTTCGAGCAGGTCATCGTCAATCTGGCGGTCAATGCCCGCGACGCCATGCCGGAGGGCGGCCGCCTCACGGTGCGCACCGCCAATGTCACGGCGGAGGAGAGCGCCGGCCTCGCCGCCAAGGGCATGCCGCGGGGCGACTACGTGCTGGTCGAGGTCACCGACAGCGGCACCGGAATCCCGCCGGACATCATCGACAATATCTTCGAGCCGTTCTTCTCCACCAAGGAAGTCGGCAAGGGCACCGGCCTGGGGCTGTCGACGGTGTACGGCATCGTCAAGCAGACCGGCGGCTTCATCTATGTCGATTCGGAAACCGGCAAGGGCACCGCGTTCCGCATCTTCCTGCCGCGCCATGTCGCCGACAAGGACGATGCGCCGGAAACGCCCGCCGTCAACGGCAGGGCGGCCGCGGCGCGCCCCGCGGACCTGACCGGGCGGGGCACCATCCTGCTGGTCGAGGACGAGGAGGGCTTGCGTTCGCTCAACGCGCGCGGCTTGCGCTCGCGCGGCTACACCGTGCTTGAGGCCGGCAACGGCCTCGAGGCCATGGACGTGATCGAGGCGCGCAACGGCGCGGTCGATCTGGTGGTGTCCGACGTGGTGATGCCGGAAATGGACGGCCCGACGCTGCTCAAGGCGATGCGCGGGCGCAACCCCGACCTCAGGATCATCTTCGTGTCCGGCTATGCCGAGGAGGCGTTCGAGAAGAGCCTGCCCGACCACGGCCAGTTCGCCTTCCTGCCCAAGCCCTTCACCCTGAGCCAGCTGGTGGCGGCGGTCAAAGAGACCATGAGCGCGAAGTAGGGTTCATGCCGTGATGGAACGTCTGTTCCTGAATCTTGTCGAATGGGATGACGACGTGGACACGAGGAAGTGTCTGCGTGAGATTGCGCGGTACATTCGAGCAATCAATCCGAATTTCCATGCTCGGGCGGTTCCGCACCACAAGCTGCCTCAACTGGCGCTCATCAATCAGTGGTTCATGCCGACGCTGTCGCTTTCACTGTACCACGTTGCCAAACGCAAGTTTTTACCGGGTACGTTCCTGACGGGAGCATTCCTCTCCAAACAGGAGGAGTATCAGCGACTGGAAAGAGCGGGAGTGCCTGTTCCGAAATGGCAGATCATTCAGCCGAAGACATCGCTGGATCCATTGTCGTGGGGGCCGTATGTCGTCGAGAAACCCACGTTGGGCGTTCGAGGGGCCAACGTCCGAATTAGGAAGACATCCCGGGTCAAGTACGTCCCTCCTTCGGAATATCCGGCCTCCCATTACGGCCGATCGGGACCGATGATCGCCCAGATGTTTATCTATACGGGAATGTGGCCGACGAGTTACAGGGTTGTCACCCTGTTTGGCGAAACGCTTCTTTGCTATCGCCAGACTTCCACCGGGCACGGCGCGGCGCTGCCGACCCGTTGGGGTTTCAAGGCGTTGGGCGGCATCAACATTGTTTCCAATACCAAGGATATGAAAGCTGAGCTGGTTGCCGATCCCGATGTGATCGCGCTTGCCGAGTCTGTCCATCGCAAGGTGTTTCCAGGCCATCCAACCCTGGGCTTCGACATCATCCGTGACGCGCAGACGAAGCAGCTCTATGTCCTGGAAACCCATCCCCAGGGATCCTGGCTGTTTTCAGGCGACGTTGGACGTCAGATGCAGCATGATAATGCCGTCGATTTTGCATCCCAATTCAAGGCCATGGAAAAGGCCGCCGCGATCATTGCCAAACATGCTCCCCGGCTGGCCTCGATCGCGTCTCCTTTCTTTCGCCGGAAACTCGATCCATTATCGCCAGTTCAGCCGTGACGAATGCCTGTGTTGCTATAGTTGCGGTTTTGTAACTTCAATTCTTCGTCTACCTTGCTAAAAATATGATGCTGACGACGTGGCGGAGGGCTCTCCGCCGCGCTGGTTTGTTTTTTTGCTGGCAAGGTGGCCGAGTCGGGCGAATGCGGACGAACGTTCTTGAACTATGCCGCGGAGGCGAGGTTTCTGGGCAGCAGCGTCAGGTCATCTACCTGTTGAGCCGTCTTGCGGGCGAGGGCTACACGCCAATAGTAATTGCCGATAACGACGGGTCGTTTGTGCGGCAGTTAAAGGCGCGCGGCATCGAAACCTTGATTCTCAAGCTTTATTCCTGGAGATCCCTGCCGCGAATTTTCCAGCGTTATCAAACCGCATCGCGATTTCTGAAAATTGCCAAATCGTACAATGTGCAGCTTATTCACGCTCATGATGTGTGGCGGGCGGAATACGCTCGTTTCATCTCCGATCAGCTTGGCATTCCCTATGTTGTTCATGTGCGGGGCCCGCTTGGCTTGCGCGACATTCGAAAGCACCGGCTTGATCGGGCGTCTGCGATAATCGCGATAGCTCAGCGTTATGTTGACGATCTTCTCGCGGCGGGAATCTCATCTGATCGCATCGTGTTGATCGATGATGGGGTCGACCTGGAATTGTTTTCACCGGACGCCATTCAAGAGAGGGAGAATGGAAGCGCGGCCGACCGTAATGCGGTTGTAATTGCATTCAACGGACTGTCGGATGCGCAAAGGCCTGTCCGTGAATTCATCGAAGTAGTCAGGCACCTCGATAAATTTGCGAAATCTCCATTCCGCGTCAAAATTATTGGCAGCAGCAATCCGAGCTATCCCGGCGAACTTTCCGACTTGATTGCCTCTCTGAACCTGACGAATACCATCGCGCTGGTCGACCGCATTCCAAGCGATCGGATGCCGGCATTCCTTGCCGGAATTGACATATTGGCTTCTCTGTCCGGAGGGTCGACAATGTTCGAGGCGATGGCGATGGAGAAAGCTGTTTTCTCCGCCCGTGCCGATGGCCGTCATTCGACTCATACTGTTCACGATCGGACGGCATGGTGCGTCGATACGATTGATCCACTTACGTGCGCTCGGCAGCTCGCAAAACTGATTGACGACACGGATCTACGGCACCGTTTGGCGGTCGCTGGCCGGCAGCGGGTCATCAGCAGTCTGGACGCCGAACAAACGATCCAGGAAACAGCAAAGGTGTACGGGCGGAGCAGGTCGATGACGCCCGCGGTAATCTGAGGACGGTTCAGGCGGGTTACAGGCTCGACGGCCGTTGAGCGTCATCGCCCCCCGCGCCCTCCTGCATGGAACGCAGGTGGGGATTTTTCTCATGGGGATACTGGACCCGGCTCCGGCCGACGGACGCGCGCGCGCCCCGCGACCGTGCGCCGCAGGGAGAAGCGGCTTTCCCCGCCTTCCCTTTTCCCCGGACAGCGCCATGTTAGGGAGCCAACCCCCGCCGGGGTGCCATGGGGACTTATCAATGACGTCGAAGCGCTTTTTCATCAAATTTCTGACCGTTGCTGTCGCGTTCGCGCTGCCGCTGATGCTGGCGATGACGGCTGCCGATGCCCGCGTCGGCGGCGGCTCCAGTTTCGGTTCGCGCGGCTCGCGCACCTTTTCCGCGCCGTCCTCGACCACCACGTCACCGAGCGCGCAGCCGATGCAGCGCACCATCACCCAGCCTGGCAGCCCGTCCGCCAGCGGCTTCGGTCAGGGCAATCGCGGCGGCATGTTCGGCGGCATGTTCAGCCGTCCCGGCCTGCTCGGAGGGCTGGCCGCCGGCTTCCTCGGCGCCGGCCTGTTCGGCATGCTGTTCGGTCATGGCCTGTTCGGCGGGCTGAGCGGATTCGGTTCGATCTTCGGCCTGATCCTGCAGATCGCGCTGATCGTCATCATCGCGCGCCTGCTGATCGGCTGGTGGCAGCGCCGCAACGCGCCCGCCTATGCCGGCAGCGCGCCCGCCATGGCGGGCGCGCAGGCCGCCGAGCGCACCGGCTTCGGCATGGGGGGTGGCGCCAACGCCGCGCCGCTCGAGATCGGCGGCGCCGACTACACCGCCTTTGAGCATCTCCTCGGCGACATCCAGGCGGCATGGTCGAACGAGGACCTCGCCGCGCTACGCGGCCTCGCTACCCCCGAGATGGTATCCTATTTCGCCGAGGACATGACCGCCAACGCCGGCCGCGGCGTCGTCAACAAGGTCACCGCCGTCAAGCTGCTGCAGGGCGACCTTGCCGAGGCCTGGCGCGAGCAAGCCACCGACTACGCCACCGTGGCGATGCGCTTCTCCCTCGTCGACCAGACCATCGACCGCGCCAGTGGCCGCGTGGTGGAGGGCAGCGACCAGCCGACCGAGGTCACCGAGGTGTGGACCTTCCGCCGCGACCATGGCGGGCGCTGGATGCTGTCGGCGATCCAGCAAACGTGATCGGGGCGCACGCCATCTTTTTCAGCGGGAGCGTGCGGGAATAATCCCGCACGCCGTTTGTTGAAGGAAGGACCCCACGCGTGCGGCAGACGTGGGGATTGCAAAAAAGGTTCGGGGGATCGGTCGCCGCATCATCATCCGGGAGGTATTCCATGCCGAAAATCATCATGCTCGGGATTGTCGCCGCGATGGGGATGGGACTGACCGGCGCGTCCGCCCAGCAGGCCACCATGACGTTTTTCGTCACCAGCGTCGGCCCCGGCAAGGGCGCCGATCTCGGCGGCCTCGATGGCGCCGACCGGCATTGCCAGACGCTGGCCACCGCCGCCGGTGCCAGCGGCAAGACCTGGCGGGCCTATCTGTCGACCCAGGCGGCGGACGGCAAGCCGGCGGTGAACGCGCGCGACCGCATCGGCAAAGGACCGTGGGTCAACGTCAAGGGTTGGGTGATCGCCAAGGATGTCGCCGAACTGCATAGCGACGCCAACAGGCTGACCAAGCAGACCGCGCTCACTGAAAAAGGCGAAGTCAACAACGGGCGCGGCGATACCCCGAACCGTCACGACATCCTGACCGGCTCGCAGCCCGACGGCACCGCGTTTCCTCCCGGTGAGGACCGCACCTGCAAGAACTGGACGAGCTCGACGCAGGGCATCGCCATGCTCGGCCATTCCGACCGCCAGGGCCTCGACGACACGGCGGCGGCGAAATCGTGGAACTCGTCGCATCCCTCGCGCGGCCCCGACGGCGGCTGCTCGCAGGCCGACCTGCGCTCCACCGGCGGCGACGGGCTATTATACTGCTTCGCGGCGGACTGACGGCGCTTTCCCGTTCCCCGCGCGCCCGGCATTTGGAAGCGGCTGGAACACTCGCTTCGTCAGGCGCGGACTAATCGGCCCGCCCGTTGTGCGGCCGCATCTTGATCTCGGCGAGGTCGATGCCGTCGAGGCAGCTCACGTTGACCGCCACGATCGGCGTGCCGTCCGGCATGGCGCCGTTGGCGTACACCTCGGTGCCGCATTCGGCGCAGAACTGATGCCCGATCACCTTCTTGTGGAACCGGTATTCCCGGAGCACGTCGCCGCCGGCGCGCAGCGTGAAGCTCGACGGCGGCAGGAAGGTGAGGTGCAGGCCCTTCTTGGTGCAGATCGAGCAGTTGCAGGCGGTGACGGTGGCAAGGTCCGAGGTGCACTCGAAGCGCACCAGGCCGCAATGGCAACCGCCGGTATAGGTTCTGGGCTCGGTCATCGCCTGACGCCTCCTTGCACGATGTCGGCGGCCCTAGGCTAAGCCCTGATTCGCAAGGCGGATACCCCGGGATCCCGTCTCGACAAGCAAGTGTGATCCGGGGCAAGGGAATCGCGGGCAAGCTTCCGGGCCTCGGTTTTTCGCCGGGCGATCCCCTTAAAAACCGCCCCGGTAAGCCTTTTCAGGACGGCGCGGCGGCGCTATGACGGCGCCGTTCCGTCCTTCTCGCCCGCTCAGGGACCACAAGTCATGAATGCTCCGGTCAAAGCCGCCGACCTGCCGGCCTACAAGCACACCCCACTGTTTCCGCTGGGCAAGGACGATACGCCCTGGCGCAAGCTGACCTCGGAGGGCGTGCGCGTCGAAAGCGTGCTCGGCCGCGAGGTGCTGGTGGTTTCGGACGAGGCGCTGCGCCTGCTCAGCGAGACCGCTTTCGGCGAGATCAACCATTTCCTGCGCGCCGGCCACCTCAAGCAGCTGCGCGCCATCCTCGACGACCCCGAGGCCAGCGCCAACGACCGCTTCGTCGCCTTCGACATGCTCAAGAACGCCAACATCTCGGCCGGCGGCGTGCTGCCGATGTGCCAGGACACCGGCACCGCCATCATCATGGGCAAGAAGGGCCACCGCGTGTTCACCTCGGGGAGCGACGAGGCCGCGCTGGCGCAGGGCGCGCGCGACGCGTATCTGACGCGCAACCTGCGCTATTCGCAGCTCGCGCCGCTCTCCATGTACGAGGAGGTCAACACCAAGAACAACATGCCGGCGCAGGTCGAGCTCTACGCCGACGGCGAGGACGCCTACAAGCTGCTGTTCATGGCCAAGGGCGGCGGCTCGGCCAACAAGACCTTCCTGTTCCAGGGCACGCCGTCGATGCTCACGCACGACCGGCTGATCGCCTTCCTCAAGGAGAAGATCCTCACGCTCGGCACCGCCGCGTGCCCGCCCTATCACCTCGCCATCGTCATCGGCGGCACCTCGGCGGAACTGAACCTCAAGACAGTCAAGCTCGCCTCGGCGCGCTATTACGACAGCCTGCCGACCCGCGGCGGCGAGGACGGCCACGCCTTCCGCGACCTTGAGATGGAACAGGAAATCCACAAGCTGACGCAGGCGCTCGGCGTCGGCGCTCAGTTCGGCGGCAAGTATTTCTGCCACGACGTGCGCGTGATCCGTCTGCCGCGCCATGGCGCGAGCCTGCCGATCGGGCTGGGCGTGTCGTGCTCGGCCGACCGTCAGGTGCTCGGCAAGATCACCCGCGACGGCGTCTATCTCGAAGAGCTGGAGCACAATCCGGCGCAGTACATGCCGGCGCTGGAGGGTGAACTCGGCGGCGAGGTGGTGCAGATCGACCTCAACCAGCCGATGGCGCGGATTCTCGCCACGCTGAGGAAATATCCGATCAAGACCCGGCTCTCGCTGTCCGGCACCATGATCGTGGCGCGCGACCTTGCCCACGCCAAGCTGCGCGAGCGGCTCGAGGCCGGACAAGGCCTGCCGGACTACTTCAAGAACCATCCGGTGTATTACGCCGGGCCGGCCAAGACGCCGGAGGGCTATGCCTCGGGCGCGTTCGGCCCCACCACGGCCGGGCGCATGGACGCCTATGTCGAGCAGTTCCAGGCCGCCGGCGGTTCGATGGTGATGGTGGCCAAGGGCAACCGCGCCCCCGTGGTGCGCGAGGCCTGCAAGAAACATGGCGGCTTCTATCTGGGCTCGATCGGCGGCGCGGCCGCCAACCTCGCCGAGTACTGCATCAAGAAGGTCGAGGTGGTCGAATATCCCGAACTCGGCATGGAGGCGATCTGGCGCATCGAGGTGGTCGACTTCCCCGCCTTCATCATCGTCGACGACAAGGGCAACGACTTCTTCAAGGAACTGAATCTGGGCTGATGTGGGCCGGCCGTTATTTGCCGGCGCGCCGCCCAAGCCCGAGTTTCTCCCGCCATCCGCGCCCGCGCTTCGGCGCGGGTGGCGGCATCTCCTCCGGATGCCACCAGCGCGGCCCCTGGAAATTCTCCCACGGACGGAATCCGGTGGCGCCGACATCGACCGCGCGGGCGCGGAAGCCGTCCCAGTCCGCGCGTAATTGCTGCGTCGACCAGTGATAGTGCGATCCAAATCCCTTGGCGACGTCGGTGGTTCCCAGCCCCTGCTGCTGGGATTGCTGGCGCTGCAAGGTGCGTTCGAAGTTCAGATATTTGTAGTGCAGCAGCATCAGCTCGTCGCGCGGCGGATAACGCAGGTCGCCAGCCGGCCGCGCCCGGTGGCGGCCTTCGTCGAAGCCAGTTTCGCGCACTGCGTCCGGATTGAAGATGCTGAGCTTGTTCATCAGCGCAAAGGGCGCGCCGAGCGTGCGCGCGCGGCTCAGCGTTTCGTGCGGCCGCGGATAGTCCTCGCTCACCATCTGGTAGCCGATGGCCGGAATGAGCGTGACGCCACCGCGCGCGCTGGCCGCGAGATAATCGGCATTGACCGCTCCCTTGACCTCGAGAAGCTCATCGAGCGCGGTGATGACCACCCAGTCGGCCGAGCCGCGGCTTTCCTTCCACGTCTCATTCTGCAGGTTCTTCTGCGACAGCACGAAGGAATCCGCGACCGTCCGCTCGAAGCGCCGCAATTCAACGCGCGGATGCGCCCTGAGAATGTCAAGCGAGCCATCGGTCGAACCGTCGTCATAGACGACATAGCGGTCGACCCAGGGATCGTAATGGCGGAAGAAGAAGCCGAGCATGTCGGCCTCGTTCCAGCATAGCGTATAGAGATGCACGGCCATCGCGCCGGTCCCGTGTCAGCCGCGCCGCGGCAGGCCGAGCCGCTCGCGCAACTCGCGTGGGCTCATCACCGCCCGGCCGACCGCGGCGGCAAGGGAATGCGCGCGCTCGATCAGCCCGGCGTTGCTGGCGGGGTGCCGGCGCGCGGCGTCGAACCACAGATTGTCCTCGAGGCCGATGCGCAGGCCAGGTGCCGCCGCCGCCGCCATCGCCGCGACCGGCAGTTGCGTTGCGCCGATGCCGCCGAGCGAGAACAGCATGTCCTTCGGCAGCGCCGCCGTGAGTGCGCCGATTTCGAGGAAGCTCGCCTGCGCGCTGGCGACGTTGCCGAGCAGGATGTTGGCGTAGAACGGCGGCTCGATCAGTCCGCGCGCGGCGAGAAAGCCGAGATAATTGGCCATGCCGAGATCGAACACCTCCAACTCCGGCCTGACGCCGTGTTCCTTCATGCGCGCGGCGAGTCCCGTCACGATGTCGGGCGCGTTGAGGCTGGCGCCGCTGGCGAAATTGAGCGAGGACAGCGTCAGCGAGGCCATGTCCGGCCTGAGGTCGTCGGGCAGCGTAAGCACCTCGGCGCGCTGGTCGAGGCTGGCGCCGTTGCGTCCCGAACACGATACGCACAGCACGAGATCGGGCCGCCGGTCGCGGATGCCGCCGATGATGCGGGCATAGACCTCCTTGCGGTGGCTCGGATGGCCGTCGTCGTCGCGGGCATGCAGGTGCGCGCTGCTGATGCCGACTTCGGCGCAGGCGAGCACGTCGCGCACGATCTCCTCGGGCCGCAGCGGTACATGCGCCGACAGCGCGCGCGTCGGCACCATGCCGGTCGGCGCGAGGTTGACGATCAGGGGTGTGGGCGTGGACATCGGATATTTTTCACTGGTGGGGGTCAGTCGACGGTCTTGCCATCGTAGCCGGCAATGCCGGTCTTGACGATGCGCGCCGGATTGCCGAGCGCGAGACAATGCGCCGGCACGTCGCGCGTCACCACGCTGCCCGCGCCGATCACCGCGTTGTCGCCGATGGTGATCTTCGGCAGCACCACGGCGCCGGCGCCGATCATCGCCCCCTTGCCGATCGTCACCTGTCCGGCGATCACCACGCCGGGACCGATGGACACGAACGGCCCGAACCGGGCGTGGTGGCCGATGCCGACGCCGCGATTGATGAAAACAAAAGCCTCGAACGCGCTGGCCGCGCCGAGCACCGCGCCGGCGTTGACATACGAGCCCGGCCCGAACCGGCAGTCACGCGGCGGCGCCACCGTGGCGTCGATCAGGGCGAGGGGGCGCGAGAAGCCGCGCGCTTTCGCCTCGCGCGCCGCGGTCTGGCGGTTGGCCGGCGTGAACAGCGGCACCACGAAGGGTAACCCGCGAATGGCGTCATCGAGCGTATCCGGCGCGATTTCCAGTGTCCCGTCGGACAGGAAGCTGTCGCCGTCGCGATTCTTGACGCCGGCGCGAATGGCGATGCCGGAGCGGCGCAGGCTTTCCTCGATGTCGACCAGGATCGGGGAGCCGGTGCCGTAGATTACGACATCTTCCATTGCAGGATTCCTTCCTTCACGGCGGCGGCGGCGCGCGCGAATTCGCCGCCCGCCATTTCGGGCTGGATCGGCAGGCTGATGAGGCGGCGCGCCAGTTCCTCGGTGCGCGGCAGCGCGGGAATCGAAATGGTCGCGAACGCGGGCTGGACATGCAGCGGCGGGGTGTAATGCACGGCGGTGCCGATGCCGGCGCGCGCGAGATGGCTGCGCAGGCCATCGCGGCCGTCGCAGGTGATGGCAAACTGCTGATAGACGCAGCCGTCAGGATCGGGCGGAAGGCCGACGCCGAGGTCCGCGAGCGCCTCGCGATAATGGGAGGCCAGCATGCGGCGCTCGGCGTTGCCGGCATCAAGATGGGGCAGCAACGCGCCCAGGATCGCCGCCTGCATCTCGTCGAGTCGGGAATTGAAGCCGACCGCCGCGCTGACGCGGTGATCGTCATTCCAGCCGTAGCAGCGCAGCGCGCGCACCCGGTCGGCGAACGCGACGTCGTTGCTGACGATGGCGCCGCCATCGCCGATGCCGCCGAGGTTTTTCGTCGGATAGAACGAGAACGCGCCGGCGTGGCCAAAGCCGCCCACCTTGCGGCCGTCGCTATAAGCGCCATGGGCTTGCGCGCAGTCCTCGACCAGCGCCAGGTGGTGCGTGCGCGCGATCGCCGCCAGCCGCGCCATGTCGGCGGCATGGCCGAATAGGTGCACCGGCACGATGGCCCGCGTGCGCGGCGTGATAGCGGCCTCCACGGCGGCCGGATCGATGCAGCGCGTCACCGCATCGACATCGACAAAGCAGGGCCGCGCGCCGCAATGCAGGATGGCCTGGGCGGTGCCGGCAGCGGTCAGCGCCGTGGTGATAACCTCGTCGCCGGCGCCGATGCCCAGCGCGCGCAGCGCCAGCGCCAGCGCGTCCGTGCCGGAGGCGACGCCGATGCAATGCCTGACGCCGAGATAGGCGGCGAACTGCGCCTCGAAGCGTTCGAGTGCCGGGCCGAGAATATAGTGGCTGCCGTCAATCACCTGCCGGATCGCGGTGTCGATCTCGGCACGGAAGCGTTTGATACGCAATTGTGGCGCGGCTTGCGGCAGGCGGATCATGCGAAGTCGATCAGTTCCGGCTGGGCGCGGTCGAAATGCCGCATGTGGGCGTAGCGCTCGGGCGCGGCCACCAGCACCACTGCATCCGGCGAAAAATCGTGCATTTGCAGCCAGACCCCGGCCGCGATCAGCAGGCCCACGGAAGGGCTGGCCATTTCGATGGATTGCCTGTCCCGGCCGTTGTCGAGATCGAACACGACGTGTCCGGCCATCGCCATTGCTACTTGCGGCACCGAGCAGGCATGGTTGCCGCGCGTGTGCGGCGGATCGCTCGGCCGGATGTAGAACAGGCGGTTGATCGCGAAGGGCAGCATGGCGCTGGCGTCGAGCACGCCAAGTTCGCCGCGCGGATCGCGATGGATGTCGAGCGCAACGGGCCGCGCGCCATGCAGGAGCCGGCTGTCCTTGGTGAGGCGGACGAAAGGGGAGAGGACGGAAGTGGAAACCATAGTCTGTCGGAAGGTCCATGCGCGGGTCGTAAGAGACGGCCGACGGCGAGATGCCATCGGTATTCCCATGCGTGTCAGTATAGCCAGACAGCCATCGGGTTCACACCCCAGGCGCGGTTTTTTGCATCTCAAACGCAGGGAGAGGGTCCCCCAAGGCGTCGGGTTTGAAAAAGTCACATGGGCGGAGGGCCATTTGCGCTAAGCTTCGGCCATGCCGAATCTTTCGTCATCCGCTTCATCCGATCTGCCGGGGACGCCGCGCGGCGAACTGTCGCTCAGGACGCTGGCGATGCCGGCTGACACCAACCAGAACGGCGACATCTTCGGCGGCTGGCTGCTGAGCCAGATGGACATCGCCGGCGGTATTTTCGCCTTCAAGGTTGCCCGCGGCCGCGTCGCGACCGTCGCGGTGGACGCGATGACGTTCCGCAAGCCGGTCGGTGTCGGCGACGTGGTCTCGGTTTACGCCGATCTTATCCGCATCGGCAGTTCATCCATCACGTTACGGATCGAAGCCTGGGTCACGCGCCGCAGTGAATCGGGCGGCATTCTTGTGACCGACGGCAACTTTACCTATGTGGCGATAGATGACGCGGGCCTCGCCCGATCCATCGCCGTCGCGCACGGGACATGAAACCCGGAGCAGGGACTGACGCGCGAGTGGGGACGCAAGCCGGATTTTTTGAAAAGATCATGCCTGGACAAAAAGATAAGCTCGAATCTGATCAATTCAGGTGAAATGCAAGGCCGATTCGCCGCCGGTCAACCGGAAGGACGCTTGCCATGACCTTGAAAGAACTGCGCCGCCAATGGCTGTCGCGCCCGATCTTCACCTGGGGCCGCAAGGTCATGCCGGCGATGTCCGACACCGAGCGCGAGGCGCTGGAAGCCGGCGACGTGTGGTGGGACGCCGAGCTGTTCACCGGTCAGCCCGACTGGGCCAGGCTGTTGGCGACGCCCGCCGCGAAGCTTTCGCCGGACGAGGAGGCCTTTCTCGCCGGGCCGGTCGAGGAACTGTGCGCCATGCTCGACGACTGGCGCATCAACTGGGAGCTGGGCGACCTGCCGCCGGAGGTGTGGGCCTTCATCAAGGCCAAGGGCTTCTTCGGCATGATTATCCCGAAGGACTATGGCGGCCTCGGCTTTTCCGCCTATGCCCACTCCGAGGTGGTGCGCAAGGTTTCGACCCGCTCGGTCGCCGCCGCCGTCACCGTGATGGTGCCCAATTCGCTCGGGCCGGGCGAATTGCTGATGCGCTACGGCACCCCGGAGCAGCGCCAGTTCTGGCTGCCGCGCCTCGCCGACGGCCGCGAGGTTCCCTGCTTCGGGCTGACCAGCCCGGAGGCCGGCTCCGACGCCGCGGCGATGACCGACCGTGGCGTCATCTGCAAGGGGCTGCATGAGGGCCGCGAGGTCATCGGCCTCAGGCTCAACTGGCACAAGCGCTACATCACGCTGGGGCCGGTTGCCACCGTGCTCGGCCTCGCCTTCAAGGCCTACGATCCCGATCACCTCATCGGCGACAAGGAAGACCTCGGCATCACCGTGGCGCTGGTGCCGACCGACACGCCGGGCGTCGAGATCGGCGCCCGCCATCTGCCGTCGCTGCAGGTGTTCCAGAACGGCCCGAACTGGGGCCGCGACGTGTTCCTGCCGCTCGATGCCATCATCGGCGGTCCCGCGAACATCGGCGAGGGCTGGAAGATGCTGATGAGCGCGCTCGCGGCCGGGCGCGGCATTTCATTGCCTTCACTGTCGGCGGCGGCGGCGGCGTTCTGCGCCCGCACCACCGGCGCCTATGCGCGTATCCGCGAGCAGTTCAACATCCCGATCGGCAAGTTCGAGGGCATCGAGGAGCCGCTCGGCCGCATCGCCGGCGCGGCCTACCTCATCGACGCGGCGCGGCGGCTGACCTGCGCCGGGCTCGACCAGGGCCATCATCCGGCGGTGATCTCCGGCATCATGAAGCTGCACGCCACCGAGCGCATGCGCGGCGCGGTCAACGACGCCATGGACGTGCACGCCGGCAAGGCGGTGATCGACGGGCCGCAGAACTATCTCGGCAGCCTCTACCGCGCGGTGCCGATCGGCATCACCGTCGAGGGCGCCAACATCCTCACCCGCAATCTCATCGTGTTCGGGCAGGGCGCGATCCGCTCCCATCCGTACCTGCTCGAAGAGATGATGGCGCTCGGCGAGGCGGATTCCGAACGCGGTTTCGAGCGTTTCGACAAGGCGTTCTGGAGCCATGCCGGCCACAGCACGCGCAACGCCCTGCGCGCCTGGCTGCATAGCTGGACCGGCGGGCTGTTCGCGACCGCGCCGCGCGCCGGCGAGGCCACCCGCTTCTATGGCCAGTTGTCGCGCTATGCCGCGACCTTCGCGTTGCTGTCCGATATCGCGCTGCTCACGCTGGGCGGCGCGCTCAAGCGCCGCGAGATGCTGTCGGCGCGGCTCGGCGACATCCTGTCCGAGCTTTACCTGTTGTCGGCCGCGCTCAAGCGCTGGGACGACGAAGGCCGGCAGGAGGCCGACCTGCCGGTGCTCGAATGGTGCATGGAAACCGGCTTCAAGACCATCCAGCTGCGCATCGTCGAGGTACTGGCCAACCTGCCGAACCGGCCGGTGGCGTGGCTGCTGCGCTTCATGATCCAGCCGTTCGGCACCACCAGGCACGGGCCGCGCGATACGCTCACTCAAGCTTGCGCGCAATTGCTGCTGGAACCGTCGGCGACGCGCGACCGGCTCACCGCCGGCCTTTACGCTCCCACCGACGATTCCGGCCCGGCGCGGCTCGAACGCGCGTTCCTGCTCGTCCACGACACCGAGCCGGTGCGCAAGACCTTGCGCGCGGCGCATGTCTCGGACCTCAAGGCGGCGCAACAGCAGGGCCTCATCACCGAGATCGACGTCCAGCGCCTCGCCGCCGCGCAGGAGGCGGTGCGCAAGGTGATCGAGGTCGACGACTTTCCCCCGCGGGTGCTGACGCGGCATGAAGCCGGCGGCGCGCTCGCGCAAACACGGGCGGCGGGCTGATGGCGCGTCCGGTCTATCTCGTCGATGGCGCCCGCACGCCGTTCCTCAAGGCGCGCGCCGGGCCGGGGCCGTTCACGCCGGTCGATCTCGCCGTTCAGTGCGGCCGGCCGCTGCTGGCGCGCCAGCCATTTCCGCCCGCCGCGTTCGATCAGGTCATCCTCGGCTGCGTCAACGTCATCGCCGACGAGATGAATCCGGCGCGCGTCGCGGCGCTGCGGCTCGGCATGGGCGAGGCGATGACTGCCTTCACCGAGCAGGTCAATTGCGGCTCAGGCATGCAGTCGATCGACACCGCGTTCCGCTACATCCGCGAGGGCGTGTCCGACCTCGTCCTCGCCGGTGGCGCCGAGGCGCTCAGCCACGCGCCGCTGGTGTGGCCGCAACAGGGCGTGCGCTGGTTCGCGGGTCTTGCCATGGCGCGGGGGCTGGGCGCCAAGATCGCGGCGGCGCTCAAGCTGCGGCCCGGTTTCCTCAAGCCGATCATCGGGCTTGAGCGCGGCCTCACCGATCCCATTGTCGAATTGAACATGGGGCAGACCGCGGAAGTGGTGGCGCATCTGTTCGGCATCACCCGCGAGCAGTGCGACGCCTATGCCGCCGGGAGCCATCAGCGGCTGGCGCGCGCGCAAGGCGAGGGCTTTCTCAGGGACGAGATCGAAACCGCGTTCGACCGCGCCGGCCGGTTCTACGATGCCGATGACGGCGTGCGGCCGGATTCCACGCCCGACAAGCTCGCCAGGCTCAAGCCGGTGTTCGAGCGGCCGTGGGGCAAGGTGACGGCGGGCAACAGCTCGCAGATCACCGACGGGGCTTCGTGGGTGATCGTCGCGTCCGAAGACGCCCTGAAGAAACACGGCCTGACGCCGAAGGCGCGGATCGTCGACAGCCAGTGGTCGGCGCTCGATCCCACCGTGATGGGGCTCGGCCCGGTGCTGGCGGTCACCGCGCTGATGAAACGCAACGCGATGACGCTCGATGACATCGAGCTTCTCGAACTTAACGAGGCGTTCGCGGCGCAGGTGCTCGGGTGTCTTGCGGCCTGGGAGCACGACAAGTTTTGCCGCGAGGTGCTCGGCCTCGATGGTGCCGCCGGCAGCTTCGACCGCGACCGCCTCAACGTCGACGGCGGCGCCATCGCGCTCGGCCATCCGGTCGGCGCCAGCGGCAACCGCATCACGCTGCATCTCGTGAACGCGCTGCGGCGGCTCGGCAAAAAGCGCGGCATCGCCACCCAGTGCGTCGGCGGCGGCATCGGCGGCGCGCTGCTCGTCGAGACGGTGTGAGGACGGGCATGGACAGCAAGGTGTTCAAGGTTTTCGCCAACCGCGCGCTCGAACTTGGCCCGCCGCCGTCCGATCAGGGGCCATGGCAGCACTGGCGGCTTACCCTCGACGACGACGGCATCGCCTGGCTGCTCATCGACCGCAGGGAGGCGAGCGCCAACACGCTCTCGGCGGAGGTGCTGACCGAACTCGACGCCGTCCTCGCCACCATCGAAGGCAATCCGCCCAAGGGGCTGGTGATCCGCTCGGCCAAGACCTCGGGTTTCATCGCCGGCGCCGACGTCACCATGTTCCGCGGCATGACCGACGCCGCGGCGGTCGCCGCCGCGATCGGCCGCGCCCATGCGGTGATCGACCGGCTGGAGGCGCTAAGGTTCCCGACCGTCGCCGTCATCCACGGCTTCTGCCTCGGCGGCGGACTCGAGCTGGCGCTGGCCTGCAAGACGCGCATCGCCATCGACGGCGCGAAGTTCGGATTCCCCGAAGTGATGCTCGGCCTGCATCCGGGGCTGGGCGGCACCGCGCGCTTCACCCGCCGCGTCAACCCGCTGCAGGCGATGACCTTGATGCTCACCGGCAAGACCATCGACGCGCGCCGCGCCAAGGCGCTGGGACTGGTCGATGCGGTGACGCAGGAGCGTCACGTCCACGCCGCGGTCCGCGATGCGGTGAGCGGCAGCTTCAGGCCGGTGCGTCCTGGTCCGATGGTGACGCTGATGAACGCCGCGCCGGTGCGCCGTTTCCTCGCCGGGCGCATGCGCGCCGAGACCGCCAGGGCGGCGCGGCCCGAGCATTACCCGGCGCCCTATGCGCTGATCGACCTGTGGGAGACCCATGGCGGCGACCGCCGGGCCATGCTCTACGCCGAGCAGGCTTCCTTCGCGCGGCTGATGGTGACGCCGACGGCGCAGAACCTGATCCGCGTGTTCTTCCTGCGCGACGAGTTGAAGAAGCTCGCCGGCGGCAAAAGCGAAATCACCCATGTGCACGTGATCGGCGCCGGGGCCATGGGCGGCGACATCGCGGCCTGGTGCGCCGGGCAGGGCCTGACCGTGACGCTTGCCGACATGAAGCCGGAGCCGGTCGCCGCCGCGATCGGGCGCGCCGGCGCGCTGTTCGGCAAGATCCTGCGCAAGCGCATCGATGCGCGCGACGCGCTCGACCGTTTCATTCCCGACATGAAGGGCGAGGGCGTGCGCGCCGCCGATCTCGTCATCGAGGCGGTGCCGGAAAATCTCGAACTCAAGCGCAAGGTCTATGCGGCGATCGAGTCGCGCATGAAGGCCGGCGCCATCCTCGCCACCAACACGTCGAGCATTCCGCTCGAGGAGCTGCGCACCGCGCTCAGCCGCCCCGAACGGCTGGTCGGCCTGCATTTTTTCAATCCGGTGTCGCGCATGATGCTGGTCGAGGTGGTCGGCCACGACGGCGCCGACGCGGCCGTGCTCGATGCCGCGCGCGCCTTCGCCGGCCGCATCGAGCGCCTGCCGGTGCCGGTGAAAAGCGCGCCGGGCTTCCTCGTCAACCGCGCGCTCACGCCCTACCTGCTCGAAGCGATGATGATGCTCGACGAGAAGGTCGACATGGGGACTATCGACGCCGCGGCGGAACGCTTCGGCATGCCGATGGGGCCGATCGAGCTGGCCGACCAGGTCGGGCTCGACATCTGCCTCGCGGTCGCCGACGAGTTGCGCGCCAAGCTCGGCGCCGACGTGCTGCCGGCCACACCCGACTGGCTGCGCCAGAAGGTCGCCGCGGGCGAACTCGGCAAGAAGACCGGCAAGGGTTTCTATGTCTGGAAGAACGGCAAGGCCGAGAAGCCCGAGTTGAAGACCCAGCCGACACCGGACATGGCCGACCGGCTGATCCTGCCGATGGCCAATGTCTGCGTCGCCTGCCTGCGCCAGGGCATCGTCGGGAGCGCCGACATCGTCGACGGCGCGATGATTTTCGGCACCGGCTTTGCGCCGTTCCGGGGCGGTCCGCTCCATTATGCGCGCGCCCGCGGCGTCGACGAGGTGGTGGCGACGCTGGAAAGGCTCGCCGCGCGCCACGGCGCGCGCTTCGCCCCCGACGCGGGGTGGAAGGCGTTGGGCGGCTAAGGCGTTTCCTGAAGCTCAGCGGTTGGTGAACTTCGCCGGCCGCTTTTCGACGAACGCCGCCATGCCCTCGCTGCGGTCTTCCAGCGCGAACGAACTCTGGAACCGCGCGCGCTCGTATTCGAGGCCCTCGGCGAGCGGCATCTCCATGGCGTGATTGATGGCTTCCTTCACCATCATCGAGGCGATCTGCGAGTTGGCGGCGATCTTGGCGGCGATCGCCATCACCTCCTCCATCAGCCGGTCGGCGGGGAAGACGCGGGTGACGAGCCCGGAACGCTCGGCTTCCGCCGCGTCCATCATGCGGGCGGTCAGGCACATGTCCATCGCCTTGGACTTGCCGACGGCGCGGATCAGGCGCTGCGTGCCGCCGAGGCCGGGCAGGGTGCCGAGGTTGATCTCGGGCTGGCCGAATTTCGCCGTGTCGGCGGCGATGATCATGTCGCACATCATGGCAAGCTCGCAGCCGCCACCGAGCGCGAAGCCCGCGACCGCCGCGATGGTCGGCTTGCGGCACGAGGCGACGCGGGTGCCGCGCGCGGCGGAGATGAAGTCCGCCTTGAACATCTCGGCATAGCCCTTGGGCTGCATCTCCTTGATGTCGGCGCCGGCGGCGAACGCCTTGTCGCTGCCGGTGATCACGATGCAGCCGATGGCCTCGTCGGCCTCGAACTCGTCGATCGCCGCCGCGATCTGTTGCAGCACCGAAAACGACAGCGCGTTGAGCATCTTCGGCCGGTTGAGGCGAACGAGCCCGACGGCGTCCTTCCGCTCGACGAGGATATCGGTGTAATCGGTCATGCGTGTCTCCCAGAGTTCGGTGCGGGCCGCAATTTGCCCGCTCGAAGGGAGCCGCGCAAGGGTACGCGCAAAAAGGCGACGCGTCCGGCATCGGATGACGGACGCGTCGCAGGCGGGAGGTTGGCGCAAAACTCAGAAGATGGCGAAACGCAGCGCCGAGGCCACGGTCAGAAGACCGGCGAGACCGACGAAGATGCGGCCCATCAGCGAGGCCTCCTTGTCCGCCGGGGCGGCGGTGGCGCTTTCGCCGAAGAAGCTGTTGAGCGAGGCATAGAGGTTGGCCGCGCCGGCCTGCACGGTGTGCCAGAATGTCGGGGCGCTCGCGTCCTGCGGCGCCGCCGCCGTCGCGGGCGCGGCGTCTGGCGCGGGCGTGACGCTTGCGCTCGTTTCCTGCGGGGCGGCGGCGGGCGGCTGAGCCGGCGCGGCGGCCGTCGCGGTGTCGGCGGAAGCCATGGCGTTGATGGCGGACGATGTCGCTGCCGCGCCGGCACCGGCCGCCAGCGCCTTCATCGGCGCCGGTGATGCTGCCGGCGGCGCGATCCGGGCGCCCGGTGCGGGCGTCGTGGGCGCGCGGAAATCGATCACCGGCGTGTTGCGATCGGCGCCTTCCTTGATTCCGGCGGCGCTGTCGCGTGCCTCGGAGCGCGCGCGCGAGTGGGTGCGCGAGTAGCGGGCGTGCGCGTTGCGCACCTTGCGCTTGGTGCGGACGATCGGCATCGGCTCTTCGTCGGCGCCGGCCGCCACGCCGGGAGCCGGCATGCGCGTCGTGGTGCCCGGTCCGCAAACTTCAGGATCGCAGGCCGCGAATGCTGCGCCCGTACCCATGATTGCGAAAACGGCGACGACGGCGAAGGCGGCGCGCAAGGCGCCCGCACAAGAGAAGTGTCGCATGGTAATCTCCCCATTCGGTCAGCCCCCAAGCGGCTAATTGAGCGGCACCCAAACGTGGCGAGGTGTCGTCAAGGGGGCGAAATCGGGGAGATTTTGGGCACGCGCCGGGGTTGCGGGCGCAAAAAGCGCGGCCGGACGCAATGCCTGGCGCTGCTTTTACGTCGTCACATAGCCGAGTTCCGCCGCGGCGCGGCTCTTTTCCCGCATGCGATGGAAGCGCAGCACCTGCTGCGCGGTGGTGAGTTTGAGGCGCACGAAGCTCGCCTTGCACAGTTCGAGATCCTGCGAGGTCAGGCCGGACAGCACGCCGCGCATGCGCAGGATGGCCTCGACGGTCGGCCACGAGAAGCCGCAGCTCCGCGCGATCACCAGCACACCCTCGGAGCGTGATTCCACCATCATGGATTCGGCAAGCTCGGGCGAAAGGCCGGCCAGTGTCGCGAGCGAGGCGGTAATCTCCTCGAATTTCCTGGCCGCGATGAATTGCCTCACGGCGGCTTCGTTGAGTTCGCCGCGTTTATGCATGGCCGCGACGAGATTGCGCGCCGCGATGCAGGCTTGCGACCGCTCCGCCGAATCGCGCTGGATCGCGTCGGTGGCGTCCGCGACCGCGTCCGCGATCTCCCGGCTGAGATCGGGATGCAGCGCTTCCAGCCTGGCGCGCGCCGCATGCGAGGCCTTGGCCAGCAGGCGCAGGAAATGATGGCGCGGAATGCCCTCGCGCGCGCCCATCATGCCGGCGAGTTCATCGTCGCCGTCGCAGCGGTCGATGAGCCGCGTATAGCCGGCTTCGGAGAAGCTGGCGCCAGGATTGCCGGCGACACTGTGGGCCACCACGCGGTTGCCGCGCTCGATCAGGATGTCGGTCAGCTGCGGGCTCAGCATGCTGCGCTTGGAAATGGCGAGCAGGTGTCCCTGGCCCTTGGTTTTGGCGTTCTCTATCAGCGTGGCGTCGTCGAGCCGCGCCGACTCGGCAAGCACCGGGGCCGCCACCTCGGAGCGATCGTCGAAGGCGAGGGTGCGGATGGCCTTGGGCGGGGCGTTGCGCACCGGCGCAAGCCGGTGTGACAGCAGCACCAGCGCGTCGGTTTCGATCCGGCTCACCAGCACGGCAAAGACATCGTCGAACACCGCGATCTGCTCGTCGGTGTAGTCCGGCGCGCGGGCCACGAACAGGTCGGTGATGCGGCGCAGCACGTTGACGCGGTGGGCGACATGGCCTTGCGCCAGCGCGTCTTCCAGTTGTTCGATCAGGTTTTCCGGGGTGATGGCCGGCGTATGCGTCATGGCGCATGGCCCACTTGCGTGCGGCCATTCCGGCCGCGCGGTTTGTCGCCTTCTGGCGCCGTTTGCAAATGGGAAAAGATCATGCCGCCACTTTCACGCAATTGCGGCCCCCTTGCTTGGAATCGTAGAGCGCGATGTCGGCGCGGGCGACGAGGCTTTCCAGCGTGTCGTCCGGCCGCATCCGCGCGATGCCGGCCGAGAAAGTCAGCGCGACGTCCGGCATCACGTCGCTCCAGTCCAGCGACGAACTGATGGCGATCAGCCGCCTGAGCAGGCTGTCGGCGGCCTGTTCCGACGTGTTCGGCATGGCCAGCATGAATTCCTCGCCGCCGTAGCGGCCGAGCTTGTCGGCGGCGCGCATGTTGGCGCACAGCGTGATGGCGAAGGTGCGCAGCACCTCGTCGCCGACGGGGTGGCCGAAGCGGTCGTTGATGATCTTGAACCAGTCGAGGTCGATCATTGCGATGCAGAGCGGCATCTGCGTGCGGCGGGTCTGGTCGATCTCGGCGGTGATCGCCTTCATGATGCTGCGGCGGTTGAGCGTTCCGGTCAGTTCATCGATCTCGGCCAGTTCCTCGATGCGGTGCACGGCCTGCTTGAGCTGGCGGCCGCGCCGGTAGAGCTGCTCGCGCAGCCGGCTGGCGTAGAGGCCAAGACCGAGGCAGCGCGCCAGTGTCAGCATCAGGAACAAGGCGGTGATGATGCGCTCGGCGCGCGTCGCGCTGGGGATGTGGATGGTCTGGTCGGGCAGCACGATGAAGGCGGCAAGGCCGGCGGCGGTGACCGCGAGGCTGACGACGGCTTCGCGGCCGGTCAGGCGCATCGCGGCAAAGCCGTACACGATGAACAGAATACCGAGGAAGACGAACCCCACCTGCGGCGCGGTCAACACGAACACCAGGTGCAGCGCGGCGTTGGCGATGAGCTGCCAGATCGTCAGGTAGTGACCGTAGGCGCGGCTGATCAGGTTGATTTCCGACAGCATCAGGAACGTCGCGCAGACCGCGGCCGTGGCCGCGAAATAGGCGAGCGGCACCGGCCAGGGGACGACGCCGGTGGCGGCATAGAGACTGAGGATGGCGATATCGATGCAATAGCTGGCGAATATTGCCGCGAGCCACTTCCGGCGCCAGATCGTGCGCTGCGCAGTGCTCCCGTGTGCGGCCAGGTCCGGCCTTGCGACGCCCGGGAGAAGAGCGGAATTGGCGAACAGGATCATGGCAGGCCGGCGGGTTTCCTCGACACTTCCCATGCCTAACCAGAAATATTTGAGTTTTCGTATCCACTAAAATGGTTGGAAAGCGATGAAATACATTAATTTAATGTGGAATGGCGGCGACAATCGTTCCGTCCGCAACAGGACGAAGCTGAAGTTGGCTGCTTTTATGCGTTCCGGAACCAAGCCTCTGCGCATTCGTCCATGTCGGCCGTTAACGCGCCCGACACCATAACCATCATTTAAACCATTTCCGCTTACGGTCGGGTCGTCCGGCTTGCCCATGGCCGGCTTTCGGAGGCATTTTGCCGCATTCGCCGCCCTGACCGATGCCCCGATCCTGCCGCGTGCATTTTTGCCCGACGCCCGTCCCGGCGGTTGAACCTTCACCAGACTTGCAGCGACCAACCCCGCGAGCCGACCGTTGAGTACGACACAGGCATTATCGGACGAAGGTCTGATTGCCCGGATCGCCCTGGGCGACCGGCTGGCCATGCAGGTTCTTTATGCACGGCATCACGTGAAGGTGTTTCGCTTTGCGCTGCGGCTGGTGAAAAACGAGCAGGTCGCGGAAGACCTCATCGGAGAGGTGTTCCTCGACGTGTGGCGGCAGGCCGGCCGGTTCGAGGGCCGCGCCGCGGTCACCACCTGGCTCCTGGCGATCACCCGCTTCAAGGCGCTGTCCGCGTTGCGCAAGCGGTCGGACGCGGAACTGGACGACGAAGCCGTCGCCGCGATCGCGGATAATGCCGACGATCCGGAAGTGGCGGTGCAGAAGAAGGACACCGGCGCCGTGCTGCGCCGCTGCATGGCGGGGCTGTCGGCGGAACACCGGGAGATCATCGATCTCGTCTACTACCACGAGAAGTCCGTGGAGGAGGTGGCGGAGATCGTCGGCATCCCGGAGAACACGGTCAAGACGCGCATGTTCTACGCGCGCAGGAAACTCGCCGAACTGCTCAAGGCAGCCGGCGTCGAGCGAGGCTGGCCATGATGGCGACTGTGAAACAGACCGGCGACACGCCCTCGGACATCGAGGCCCTGCTGCCGTGGCACGCCGCCGGCACGCTCAATGCCCGTGACGCCCGCAGGGTCGACGAGGCGCTCGCCAACGATCCGGCGCTGGCGCGGCAATATGCCGTGATCCGCGATGAGCTTGCCGAAGCCATCCACCTCAACGAAAATCTCGGCGCGCCGTCGACGCGCGCCATGCGGAAGCTGTTCGCCGCGATCGACGCCGAGCCGGCGCGGCGGCCACGCGCCTCGTTCCATCCCGCCGCGCGGCTGGCCGCATTCTTCGCCAGCCTGTCGCCGCGCACGCTCGCCTATGCGGCGAGCGCCGCCGTGCTGGCGCTGGTGGTGCAGGCCGGGGTCATCGGAACCATCGTCGTCAAGGAGCGCGGCGCGACCTATGGCACGGCCTCGCAGGCGGCCAAGCAGGCCACCGGCGGCGCTTACGCGCTGGTGCGGTTCGCGCCCGAGGCGCGCGCCGCCGACATCGCCGCCTTCCTCGACAGGGCGCAGGCCAGCATCGTCGACGGGCCGAAGGCGGGGATGTTCCGCGTCCGCATCGGCGAGACGGCGCTGCCGCGCGACGAGCTCGACCGCCGCATCGCGCGCATGCAGGACGACGCCGTCATCAGCTTCGCCGCGGCGGCGGAATAGCCGGCCATCAAGGCATTGCCATGCCGGAACAATGAAACGCGGGAGGTCCGAATGGTTCAGCGGTTCTTGCGAAGCAGCGGCCGCGCCGCGCTGTGGAGCGGGGCGGTTGCCCTGATAGGCGCGCTTGGCCTTTCCGGGGCGAACGCGCAGTACAATATCGGGCGCGGTCCGAACGCCAGCATCGGCCACCGGATGCCGAACATCACAACCGGCCCCGGGCTGCGCTACATGCCGGGCCTGATTGTCCCGCTCGATATGGGTGAACCGCCGCCTCCGCCGCCGCGCCGCACAGGGCCGCCGCCCGGCGATCCGCCGCCGTCAGCGCGCCGCGCCACGCCGCCGGCCGCGGCCGATTCCCGCTTCGTGGCAAAAGAGCTGGTGATCGAGGTCGACGGCACGCCGACCGAGGCCGAGATCGCGGCGCTGGCGCGCCGCTTCCGCCTGACGCGCCTCGAGCAGCAGGCGTTCCCACTCACCAACTCGACGCTGTTCCGCTGGCGCATCGCCGACGGTCGCTCGGTGCGGAGCGTGGCGTCCGCGATCACCGCGAGCGGCGCGGCGCGCGCCACGCCCAATTTCCGTTACCGCCTGCAGCAGGCGGCTTCCGGGGCGGGCGACGCCACGCGCTATCCGCTGGTCAAGCTGCGGCTGACCGAGGCCCATGCCGTGGCGCGCGGCACCGAGATCGTGGTGGCGGTGATCGATTCCGCCATTGACGCCCGCCATCCCGAGATCGACGGCGCGGTGACGGCATCGTTCGACGCGCTCGGCAGCAAGGAGGGGCCGCACAAGCATGGCACCGGCATCGCCGGAGCCATCGTCTCGCACGCCCGGCTGGTCGGCAGCGCGCCGGCCGCGCGCCTATTGGCGATCCGCGCCTTCGCCGGGGCCGGCGGCGGCGCCGAAGGCACTTCGTTCGGCATCCTCAAGAGCCTCGACTTCGCGGTGGCGCGCGGCGCGCGCGTCATCAACATGAGCTTTGCCGGCGCCGAGGATGCGATGCTGGCGCGCGCGCTCGCCGCGGCGTCGGCCAGGGGCATCGTGCTGGTCGCCGCCGCCGGCAACGCCGGTCCGGCCTCGCCGCTGCTCTATCCCGCCGCCTATCCCCAGGTCATCGCGGTCAGCGCCACCGACGCCGCCGACCGGTTGTTCACCGCCTCCAACCGCGGCAAGCACATCGCCGTCGCCGCGCCGGGCGTCGACCTGCTGCTGCCGTCGCCCGACGGCAAGTACCAGGTGACTTCCGGCACCTCGTTCGCCGCGGCTTACGTCAGCGGCCTGGCGGCGCTGATGCTGGAGCGCAACCCGGCGCTGACGCCCGCCGAACTGCGCGAACGCCTGATGGCAACCGCGCGCGATCTCGGTCCCAAGGGGCCGGACGACCAGTTCGGCGCCGGCCTTGCCGATGCCGCGGGCGCGCTCGCGGCGGCCGTCGAGGCAACGCCCGTCAGCTCGATGTCCTCGGCGCCTTCGCCGCAATAGGCCAAGCCCGGAAATTGATGGCCGTTCATCATATTATGTGGAAATTCTAGGCCAATGAACGAACTGACTTGATTTCAAGAGCGGGATCAAAATACCTTCCCGGCATTCTGATCCCAGTTTTTTTGAAAATTGATTCCCATGATCGACCGCCCGGAAATGACCCGTGGACGCGACGTCGCGATGCGCTGGCGCGCGCTGGCCGAACGCCGTCTCGAAGCCCTCGACGAGCTTTATCGATCCGGCCGCTGGCAGCGCTATTACCGGGAGCCGGAGTTCACCGCCCTGATGCGCGACGCCATCGCCGCCGTCGAGGCGTGGCGCCAGATCGCGCCCGACACAGCCGACGCCACCTCGATCGCTCCCGTCGCCGATGCCGGGCCGCCGCCATTGTCCGTCCCGCTGCAAGCCTTCGAGAGCGAATAGGAATTATCGCACCTGGTTGACGCCGAGCGTGACGTTGCCGGGCACCGTTGCGCCGGGTTGCGAAAGATCGGCGGTGACCGCCTTGCCGTGGTCCATGCCGACGATCGCGCCGCGCTGCGTACCGGCGATGACGTTGTCGCTCACCAGCACGCGGCCCGCGCCGGGAAAGGCGGATAGCCCGACGCCGATGAACGCCTCGCGCACCACGTTGCCGGTGATGGCGATGTCGCGCAGGTACTTGCCCCAGCCCGCCATGATGCCGGCGAACGGTGCCTTCTCGACGACATTGCCGGTCACCGCCGTATCGGCCTCGACATGGATGCCGATGCCGCCTTCGCCATCGGACGCGCCGTCCGGTCGGCGCGGGTGCAGGTTGCGCACGATGTTGCCGGTCACCGCGGCGATGCGGCCCCCCTCGTTGAAGTTGCACACCGAGATGCCGAGCGCGGCACCGTCGATGCTGTTTTGCGCGATCACCGCGGCCTCGAAGCTGAATTCCGAATAGATCGCCACCTCGCGCGCGTCCACGATGCCGTTGCCGAGGATCTGGATGTTGGAGGCGGAATTGCCGCGCACGCCGGAATAATCGCAGTCGCGGATGCGGTTGCCGCGCACGATGACATCGGCGGCGCGGTAGGCCACCACGGCGTTGCCGTACTGGCCGGAGCCGCCGGGTCCGGCCCGGATCGCCTCGATGCGGTTGTCGACGACGAGCGTGGCGTCGGGGCCGGGCGCGTCGCGCAGGATCTCGATGCCGTTTTCGCCCGCGCCGTGAATGGTGTTCTGCGCCACCACGAGGCCACGCGCGTTGAACGACACCAGCGCGCTGGCCGCGCAATCGCGCAGCGCGGTGGCGCGGATGGCGCCGGAGACGCGGTCGAGCCAGAGGCCGTTGCCGCCGCTTGCGGTCACCTCGCAGTCGCCGACATCGAGGCCGTCGACGCGCTCGGCGTGCAACAGCCCGCGCCGCGCCGGCAGGCTTCTGCCGCCGCCGTCGAGCGTGAGCCCGCTTAAGCGCACGTTGCGCGCGTCCGCGCTCGTCAGCAGCGAAGGCCCATCGGAAAGTTCCAGCATGGTGGCGCCAGCAACGCCGACGAGCTGCGCGCCCGAGGGCAATTTCACCATGGCGCAGCGGTAGCGGCCGGGCGGGATGAACAGCGGCGCGCCGTCGCGGGCGCACGCGTCGATGGCGCGCGCCAGCGCGCGCGACTGGTCGGCATCGGTATTGGCGCGCAGGCCGAATTGCGCCGCGTCGCGTCCGCCCGGGATTGCGCGAGGCGCGGCCCACGCGGTTCCGCCCGCAAGCCAGGAGGCGGAGGCAAGCGAGGCCGACAGGAGCTGGCGACGGTTCAGGGCCATGCCAAAAATATAGGCCGGGCGCGGCCTTCATCCGCGTGCGGGTAAACGAAGTTTGCCGGCATGGTTAAGCGCGCCGCGCCCGCCGTCCCGCGATCACCAGCGCGCGCAACAGGGCTTCGCCGGCGCGTGCGAGATCGTCGCCGCTCCAGCGCCGCCTTGAGTTGCGGCGGCGCGGCCGGGAACCAGGCGCGAGCGGCGGCACATGGATGAACGCGGCAAGGCGCGGGGTGCCATTGTGGCTCGCCTCGATCGCGCGCCAGCACAGGTAGTTGCACAGGTACCTTCCTGCGTTACGCGAGGGCGTGGCGGGCAGGCGCGTCGCGCGCAGCGCGTGGAACAGCCGTAGCGCGTGCGGGCCGAAGGACAGCGCCGCGGGACCCCCGCGCACGATTTGCCCGCTCCGCCCGCGGCGATGGCCGGCATCGGGCCACAGCGTGGTGACCGTGTTGCGCGCCCGCGTCTCGACCCGCAGCACGCGGGCGCGCGGCGCCAGCCCGAACATCAGCACCACGTCCGGACGATGCCGCGCGATCAGTTCGGGGAGCATGCGGTCGACATCGCCATAGGTGACCGCGAACACATGCGCGATGCGCGTCACGGCGGCGAAAGCAGGCCGGCGCAGAAGCGCGAGCCGACGCGCCAGCGCCGCCGTCGGGTTGAACCGCGCGCCGGGGAACGGGCCGAAGCCGGTGATGAGGACGCGCAGGCCCCTGTTCATCGCGTCACGCTTCGACCAGGCGGGCAAGCTCGTCGGCGGCCAGCGCCGGCGTGACGCGGCCGGCCGCGACGTCCGCCTCGGCGTTCTTGACGTGGGCGCGGATGGCGGGATCGGAGCGCAACCGGGCCAGCAGGCGCTCCTCCAGCATCGACCACATCCATTTCACCTGCTGGTCGCGGCGCCGCGCGGCGAACTCGCCGTCCGCCGTCAATGCCGCGCGATGGGCGAGAACCTGCTCCCACAGCGCGCCGATGCCCTCGCCGGTGAGCGCCGAATAGGTGACCACGGGCGGCGTCCAGTGCGGCGAGCGCGGCGCCAGGATGTGCAGCGCGGCGCGATAGTCGGCGGCGGTGCGCTGCGCGCGCGCCAATGTGTCGCCGTCGGCCTTGTTGACGGCGATCATGTCGGCAAGCTCGACGAGCCCCTTCTTCATGCCCTGCAATTCGTCGCCGGCGCCGGGCAGCATCAGCGCCAGGAAGAAGTCGGTCATGTCGGCGACCGCGGTTTCCGACTGGCCGATGCCGACGGTTTCCACCAGCACCACGTCGAAGCCGGCGGCCTCGCACAGCAGCATGGCCTCGCGCGTTTTAGCCGCGACGCCGCCGAGCGTGCCGGCCGACGGCGAGGGCCGGATGAAGGCGTTCGCCTCGGCGGAAAGCCGCGTCATGCGGGTCTTGTCGCCGAGGATCGAGCCGCCGGTGCGCGCCGACGACGGATCGACCGCCAGCACCGCGATCTTGCGGCCCTGTCCGATCAGGTACATGCCGAGCGCGTCGATGGTGGTGGACTTGCCGACGCCCGGCGAGCCGGTGATGCCGACGCGCAACGCGCGCCCGGTTTCGGGCAGAAGGGCCTGCACCAGCTGGCTCGCGGCATGGCGATGGTCGGCGCGGCGGCTCTCGATCAGGGTGATGGCGCGGGCGAGCGCGGCACGGTCGCCGGCGCGCACGGCGGCGGAGGTGCGGGCGATGTCGGGCGGCGGCGGGCGCGAGCTCATGGGGCTCATTTACAACGGTTCGGCGGAACGGGCGAGGGCTCAGTCGGCTCCGGGGTCCGGCAGCCGCGAAATTCCAGTCGTCGGCAGCCGCGCCAGCGCCGCATCGACGCGCGTGTCCCCCAGCATCAGTCCGGGCGCGATCTCGGCGAGCGGAACCAGCACGAAGGCGCGCGCGAGCGCGCCCGGATGCGGCAAGGTGAGGTCCGGGGTGTCGAGTCTCATGTCGTCATAGGCGATGAGATCGAGATCGAGCGTGCGCGGACCATAGCGGTGCTCGCGGGCGCGGTCGCGGCCGAACCGGCGCTCGACCGTCTGCAGCGCGGCTAATAGCGCGTGCGGCGCAAGCTCCGTCGTGACGGCGATGCAGGCGTTGATGAAGTCGGCCTGCGCGGTGTCGCCCCATGGCGGCGTGCGGTAGTCCGACGAGCGCGCGAGGAGGCCGGCGCGCGCTTGCGCGCACAGCGCCGCGATGGCCTGGCGGAACGTTTCGCGCACGTCGCCGACATTGCCGCCAAGCGCGATGTAGGCGATGGCCATCGGGAGGCTCAGCCGTGGCGCGAGCGCGTCAGCGTCACGCCGACATCGTCGAAGATCGCGGCGATCGGCGCGTGCGGCTTGTGCACGGTGATCCTGACGGCGGAGATGCGGATGAAGTTGGCGAGGATCGCGTCGGCGACCGCGCCGGCGGCGCGCTCCAGCAGGCGGTAGTTGCGGTCGGCGAAGGCGGCGGTGGCGGTCTCGACGATGGCCGAATACGACACCGTGTCGCTGAGCCGGTCGGTGCGCGAGGCCTCGCCGAGTTCGGTCGACAGTTCCAGGTCGATGACGAAGCGCTGCCCGACCTCGGATTCGTGCGCCATCACGCCGTGATGGGCATGCACCAGGACGCCGCGGATGAAGATGATGTCGCTCATGGGGCCTGCCCGATGGCGGCGGCCACGCGCAGCGCCTGCACGGTGGGCGCGACGTCATGCACGCGCACGATGGCCGCGCCGGCCTGCGCCGCGGCGAGATGCGCTGCGATCGAGCCGCCGACACGCTGTTGCGGCTCGGACGGCACCACGTGGGCGATGAAGCGCTTGCGCGAGGCGCCGACCAGCAGCGGGCAGCCGAATGTCTTGAGTTCGGCGAGCCGCGCCAGCACGGCAAGGCTCTGCTCGGCCGTCTTGCCGAAGCCGATGCCGGGGTCGAGCACGACGCGGTCGCGGCCGATGCCGGCCTTGTCCGCGATGTCGAGCGAGCGCGCGAAGAAGGCGGCGATGTCGGCCATGATGTCGAGCGTGGGCTCGACATCGTCACGGTTGTGCATGACGACGACCGGCGCGCCGTGGGCGGCGACCACCGTCGCCATATCGGGATCGCGCTGCAGTCCCCAGACGTCGTTGGCGATTGTGGCGCCGTTAGCCAGCGCCCAGTCGGCGACGGTAGCCTTCATGGTGTCGATGGAGACCGGCAGGCCGAGGCCGGCGACCCCGGCCAGCACCGGCTTCAGCCGTGTCAGTTCGTCCTCGGCCGAAACCGGTCGGGCGCCGCCATAGGGCCGGGTCGATTCCGCGCCGATGTCGATGATGTCGGCGCCGTCGGCGACCAGTTGCCGGGCATGAGCGAGCGCAAGCGCCGGATCGAAGAAACGGCCGCCGTCGGAAAACGAATCCGGCGTGATGTTGAGGATGCCCATCACCAGCGGCTGCCGCCGCGCCATGAGCGCGGCAAGCGGGGCCGGTTGCGCCGGGGCGGGGGAAACGGTTCGCGGGCTGGCCATGGCGGTTGCTTTGCACAGGTCCATCCCGTGAAGTCAAGGACATCGCGGGGTATCTGGACGCCGGCGGCGGGCCCGTCAGTAGGAGATCTTGAGCGGCAGCTTGCGGGCGCGTTCGATCAGCACGCCGACGGACTTCTCCGACGGCCGCACCCGCACCAGCTTGTGCTTGACGTTGGCCTCGGCCATGGCCTGCGCCAGCCGCGCCGGGTTGCGAAAGGTGAGTTCGCGCAGGGTGGTGACGCCGGCGGCCTTGAGCAGTTCGGTGGTGGCCTTGCCCATGCCCTTGATGCGCAGGCAGTCGGCGCGGTTGGCCCATTCCAGCAACTGGGCTTCCGACAGGCCGGTGCGGGCGGCGACGGCCTTGCGGCCCTTGAGGCTGCTGGTGGCATCAAGCAGCCTGGCGGTGGTGCGGATACCGATGGTCTTGAGCTTGTCCGCGTCAGCGGCGGACATGCTGTCGAGCTTGTTAAGCGGGTAGGTCATGGATCAGTGATGCGAACTGGGTGAGTGAGATCAGGAAACGCGGGGAAGTACTGGAGGGAACATTCAGACGAACTGACTCAGCCCGGGCGTGCTGACGACGATGTCGTCGACGGCCTTGGCGCCGATCCGGTCGCGGGCGTAGCCGAGGATCTCGCGCGCCACCGTTGCGATCTCTCCCATGCCGAGCCCCGCGGCCATGAGCTTGGAGCCGACGCCCATCACTCCGCCGCCGAGGAAACCACCCATGCCGCCACCGGCCGAAGCCTGCGCGGCAATCACCGCTTCCGCGCCCAGCAACTGGTCGATGATGGCCTGAACCTTGGTGGTTGGACCGTCGGAACGCAGGAAACCCAGAATAATTCCAACGGCAGCTTCAGCGGTCGCCGCGTCGATGCCGACCTTGGCAACCAGCCTTGCAATCAACTCGTCCATTGTCGCGTGCCCCCATGATCCGCAACGGCCGGACCATCTCGTTGCCCCGTATCTTTATCTTGCGGTGCAAGAAACTCAAGCGAGCGTCCCGGCCGCATCCGTGTACGCGATGGTTTATCCGCGCAAGTGTTGCAACAATGCAAACAAGCCTCGCCTTCTCCGCGATGAAAGGCTGTCCGCAAGCCGTAGTGGCGGTTCGCCACAGCCCTGTGGTGTTGCATTCCGGTTGACCGGCACCAAACCGCCTGCAAAATATGCGTTATCGTCGCTTTGCAGGGATGCGATGGTTTTTGCGCCGTGCGACGCATCAGCAGCACAAAGGTATCGACGGATGGCGATGACTGCGGGGGACACGGACACCCAGATTTTCGTCGGCAAGGGCGATGTGCCGGCGTTCCTGACGCTGGCGCTGGCCAATCGCCACGGCCTCGTCACCGGCGCCACCGGCACCGGCAAGACGGTAACCCTGCAGGTGCTGGCGGAAGCGTTTTCCCGCGCCGGGGTTCCAGTGTTCGCCGCCGACATCAAGGGCGATCTGTCCGGCATCTCGGCGGTGGGCGAGGCCAAGGAGGCGGTGGTCAAGCGCGCCGCCGACATGGGGCTCGCCTACCAGCCGGACGAATTCGCCACCGTGTTCTGGGACGTATTCGGCGAGCAGGGCCATCCGGTGCGCGCCACCGTCTCCGAAATGGGGCCGCTCCTGCTGTCACGCATGATGGACCTCAACGACACCCAGGAGGGTGTGCTCAACATCGCGTTCCGGGCCGCCGACGATTGCGGGCTGCCGCTGGTCGATATGAAGGATTTGCGGAAAATCCTCGATAGCATCGTGCCGGCCAATGCCCGTGGCAATGGCGACGAGGGTGCGGTGCCTCCGGTGCTGGCCAAGCTGCACCAGCTCGCCGCGACCTACGGCAATGTCGCCAAGCCGACGGTCGGAGCGATCCAACGCCAGCTCCTGGTGCTGGAGAACCAGGGCGGCGCCAAATTCTTCGGCGAGCCGGCGCTGGAACTGAAGGACTTCATGCGCACCGACCGCGACGGCCGCGGCCTCATCAACATCCTCGTCGCCGACAAGCTGATGGAAAATCCCCGGCTCTATTCCACGTTCCTGCTCTGGCTCCTGTCCGAGCTGTTCGAGGAACTGCCGGAAGTGGGCGATCCCGCCAAGCCCAGGCTGGTGTTCTTCTTCGACGAGGCGCACCTCTTGTTCACCGACGCGCCCAAGGCGCTGCTGGAGAAGATCGAGCAGGTGGTGCGGCTGATCCGTTCCAAGGGCGTCGGCGTCTATTTCGTGACGCAAAACCCGCTCGACGTGCCGGACAAGGTGCTGGCCCAGCTCGGCAACCGCGTCCAGCACGCGCTGCGCGCCTTCACGCCGCGCGACCAGAAGGCGGTGACCACCGCGGCGACCACGTTCAGGCCCAATCCCAAGCTCGATACCGCCAGGGCGATCACCGAGCTCGGCAAGGGCGAGGCGCTGGTGTCGTTCCTTGAAGGCAACGGCGTTCCGGCGATGGTCGAGCGCGTGATGATGCGGCCGCCGTCGGCGCGCATCGGCCCGATCACGCCGGAGGAGCGCAAGGCGACGATGGCGGCGAGCCCGGTCAAGGGCAAGTACGACCAGGCGATCGATTCCGAATCCGCCTACGAGATGCTGACCAAGCGCATGTCGGACGAAGCCGCCGAACCCGGCGCGCCGGCCGGCGGCGCTCCGGCGGGCGGTGGCGTGCTTGATCAGATCGGCGGCATGCTGGGCACCATCTTCGGCACCAACCGCAAGCGCGGCGAGCGGCTGTCGACCGGCCAGGTGATCGCCCGCGAGATCACCCGCTCGATCACCGGTCGCGTCGTCGGCGGCGTCGCCGCCGATCTCGGCAAGAAGGTCGGCGGCTCGATGGGCAGCTCCGTGGGACGCGCGATCGTGCGCGGCACGCTCGGCGGCATCCTGCGGCGCTGACCGTATTTCAAACCGATTAACAGAAGGTCCGGTTCAACGCCGCTGAACCGGACTCCACGGGAGATATCGATGGCCGATCAAACCGCGCTGCAGGCGGTGCTGGACCGTATCGACGCCGACTTCGACGCCAGTCTCGAACGGCTGTTTGCGCTGTTGCGCATCAAGTCGATCTCGGCCGATCCGGCCTATGCCGGCGAGTGCCGGACGGCCGCCGAGCATCTGGCGCGCGATCTCGCCGGCGTCGGCTTCGACACGCAGATACGCCCGACCGAAGGCCATCCCGTCGTGCTGGGAAAGACCACGGGGCAGGGTCCGCGCGTGCTGTTCTACGGCCATTACGACGTGCAGCCGGTCGATCCGCTCGATCTCTGGCAGCGGCCGCCGTTCGACCCGGCGCTCGTTACCCTGCCCGATGGCCGCGACGCCATCGTCGCGCGCGGCGCCGCCGACGACAAGGGCCAGGCCATGACCTTCATCGAGGCCTGCCGGGCCTGGAAGGCGGCCACCGGCAGCCTGCCGCTGCAGGTCACGATCCTGATCGAGGGCGAGGAGGAGGTCGGCTCGAAGCACCTCGGATCGTTCCTCGCCGCCAATCGCAACGATCTCGCCGCCGACGTCGCGCTGGTGTGCGACACCAACATGTGGGACGCAGGCACGCCCGCCATCACCACCTCGCTGCGCGGGCTGGTCTATGAGGAGGTGCGCGTCACCGCCTCCGACCGCGACCTGCATTCCGGCCTTTACGGCGGCGCGGCGCAAAACCCGATCCGCGTGCTGACCCGCATTCTCGGCGCCATCCACGACGCGCAAGGCCGCGTCACCATCCCCGGCTTCTATGACGGCGTGCAGGAACTGCCGGACGAGGTGCGGCGGCAATGGGCGGCGCTGCGGTTTACGCCGGAGACATTCCTCAAGCCGGTCGGGCTGTCGCAGCCGGCGGGAGAGGCCGACCGCATGCTGATCGAGCAGGTTTCGTCGCGTCCGACCTGCGACATCAACGGTATCGTCGGCGGCTACACCGGCGAGGGCTCCAAGACGGTGATCCCGTCGCAGGCCTCGGCCAAGATCTCGTTCCGGCTGGTCGGCGCGCAGGATCCCGAGGCGATCCGCGAGGCGTTCCGCGCCTTCGTGCGCGCCCGCCTGCCGGCCGATTGCACGGCGGAGTTTCTCAGCCACACCAACGCGCCGGCGATCGCGCTCGACTGGACCATGCCGCAACTGCGCACAACGCAGGCCGCGCTGACCGCGGAATGGGGCCGCGAGGCGGTGCTGATCGGTTCCGGCGCCTCGATTCCGATCGTCGCTGACTTCCGCCGCACGCTGGGGCTCGACACGCTGCTGGTCGGCTTCGGCCTCGACGACGACCGCGTGCATTCGCCCAATGAGAAGTACGACGTCACCAGCTTCCGCAAGGGCACGCGGTCGTGGGCGCGGATTCTCGCGGCTCTCGCAAGCTGAATTACTGCGGCGCCGGGATCGCCAGCAGGGTGGAAATGGAGCGGCCGCGGATATCATAGACCCGCGCGAACACCACGCCGTCGCGTTTGATCTCGACCACCACCGGCGCGGTCAGCTTCCTGCAGTAGAATTCGTCGAGCGTCATGGCGAAATCGGCGCCGGCGCTGTCCCAGCCGATGGTGAAGCCGGGGCCGAGCGCGACCTGCGCCGGACGTTGCGGGCCGCACACCGCGACCTTCCACGCGCGGCCCGGCGGCGCCGTTTCGCCGTTCGCGGCGATGCGCTCGCGCAGTTGCTCCGAGGCCTGCTTGAAGGCGAGCCCCCAGTAGTCGAGCATGTAGCGGTTGTCGGCGGCGCGCACGCCTCCCGAGACAAAGTTGAAGTGCGTGTACTGGTAGGGGTGGAGCTTGACCATTTCGTCGAGCGGTAGTGCCAGCCCGAACACGAACACGGCAATTGCGGCGAAGGCCGGCGTGCGGCCGAGCCGCGCGGTCCATCGCACCAGCCAGCCGAACGCCAGTCCCGCCAGCACCGCCATCGGCGGTATCACGAATACGAAATGCCGCACGCCGTTGTAGAGCGCCGGGCGCTTGACCATGGCGATGATCAGCGGCAGCAGCGCGGCGGCGACAAGGGTCATGAGCACGGCGCGGCGCCGCGCCGGGACCGCGCGCCGCGTCTGCAGCAGAAGCGCCCCGGCGGCGCCGGCGAGCGTCAGCACGATCGTCACTTCCGGCAACTGCAGCGCGAACAGCGTCGGCAGGTACGATGAGGGCATGTCCGGCACCGCGATCAGCGCGCCGTCGAACAGCTCCTTCCACGGCTTTTCGAAGAACTGCGAGAAATAGCCGACGGCCTTGATCGGATTGAGCGGATCGAGCACCCCCCACGGCCACGCCAGTCCCATCACCAGATAGCCGAACAGCAGGCCCGGCACGAGCATCCACGTCATGCGGAGAAAGCGCCGCGCGGATTCGCGCGCGCCGAAGCAGCGCAGTTCGTCGACCAGCAGCGGGGCAAAGCCGATCAGCGCGTAGATGAACGCAAGGCCGCCGAGCACGCGGGAGCCGAGCGCGATGCCGGCGCCAAATCCCACCAGCAGCACGGTGCGCGGCGAGGGTGACGGATATTCCTCGGCAAGCCGCGCCAGGCCAAGCAGCAGCACCGCCATCGCCACCGCGAACGGGGCGTCCTTCGGGTTCATGAACATGTGCCCGTAGTAGATCGGGCACAACGCGAGAACGAGCAGCGCGGCGACGCCCGCGACCGGCCCGCCGGTGCGGCGCGCCAGCCGCCACGTCACGACGATGCCGATGATGCCGACCGCGCCGCCAAGCAGGCGGCGGGTTTCGAAGATGCCGAGCGGCAGAATTTTTTGCAGCAGCGCGGCCGCGATGTCGAAGCCGCCGCCATACATGAAGAGGTTGGCGAAGGCGAACGCGTGGCTGTCGCGCAGGCCGGAGCGGTACAGGTCGATCAGTTGGTCGGCATATTCGGAATGGGTGTAGTCGTCCCAGCCAAGGCCGTAGTCCCTGAAGGTCATGAGGACCACAAGGCCGAGCACGGCGATCGCCAGCAACGCGAGGCCGTCGCAGATTCGCGCCAGTGGAAGCCGCACCAGCCCCGCGGGGTTTATTGGGATGACAGACATCGTCATTCGGGCGTCAGCCGGCCTTTCCGCGTGCCATGCCGGGCCGCGCCGGCGCGATCCATGACCCGGAAAAGTGGCCGGAATTTGCAGGCAAACTCAGATTCGAATCAAGCGGCGGCCGCGGAGGGCGACGCGACCCCCCGCGGCCTGGCGTGAACCGGCTCGAAGACGGGCGGTCACAGCCCGGCGTTCTGCTGCGCCACCATGCAAAACAGCATCGGGATCGACAGCAGCGTATTGGTGCGCGAGGCGATAAGGCCGATCCGGCCGGCCCTGGCCTTCTCGTCGGCGCTGGCCTCGACGATGCCGAGGATCTTCTTCTGGTTCGGCCAGATGATGAACCAGACATTGAACGCCATGATCAGCGCCAGCCACATGCCGATGCCGATGGCGGTGTGGCCGTTGCGAAGGGTCAGCGCCTCCGCGAGATAGCCGTTCATGGAGGCCAGCAGCAGCCCGGTGATGACGGTGGAGAGCGCGCCGTAGCGGAACCAGAACATGACGCGCGGCGCGATGAACTTGGTGATGGCGGCGCGGTGCTCGGCCGGCTCGATGGTCGGCATCGCCGGGGTTTGCACGAAGTTCAGATACCACAACAGCCCGATCCACATCACGCCGCTGAGCACGTGGAGATAGCGCATGAAGAACGCCGACCAGTTGTGGTCGATCGTGATGAAGTGGCCGGACAGGAGCCCGCTCAGCACGATGATGATGATGAGCAGCACCACCCCGGCGGCGATGGTTCGTCCGAGCGATTGAAGAATGGCGGTCATGGTTAAAATACCTTGCACGGAGGAGGGAGATTCACAGGATACCATAGCGAAAAGCCCGATCAACTCGCGGTTGTCCGATCACGCGGATGTTGAAAAGCCGATCCAGCGCCGATACCGCTGGATTTCCGTTCATGTTAGAGACGGGACAGCAAGCCGTCGCGTGGGGGGGCCGGCCCGGCCGGTCATTAAGATTCTCTCAGCCATTTCCGGGTTGAAGTGCGGTGATGGAAAGCGCGGGCGGACAGGTGATGCGATGACGATGATTCTCATGGGAGCGGGAGGCGTGATCGCGGCCGGAGGGCTGATCGCGGTCCTGTTCGGAATTCCTGTCAAGGAATTCAGTACCGGCAACCTGCTGATTCTGTCCGGCGTCGCCATCTTCTGTTCCGGGCTGCTGCTGGTGGCGCTGGGGGCGGTGCTGGGTGAACTCCGCCACATTGCCGCGCTGCTGGAGCCGCAGGCCGAGCCGGCGCAACCGCCGGTGGCGGAGCCAAAATCGCTACGGCCGCCCGCGCACGATCTGTTCACGCCGGAGGATGAGCCGGTGGCCGTGGCGGAAGCCGCGCCCCCGGCGGAGCCGCCGCCGTGGACCCTGCCGTTGCGCGAGGCGCGCCTGCCGGAACCCCCGGCGCCGGCGCGCGAGGAGTTTGCGTTTCGCCGTCCCGGCGGAAAGCCCGTGGCTTCGGCCGGTGAACCGGAAAGCCGGGAGCGGGCGCAACCCGAGCCGCGCACCATGTTCGATTCGCTGTGGCCGAGCCGCAAGCGCGACCAGTCCGACGACAGCCCGCCGGCCGTGGATTCCCGGCCGGAACCCGCCGTCAGCGAACCCGAACTGGCGGATGAGGCCCTTCCCGCCGAACCCGCGCCGGTTACGGTCATCAAGTCCGGCGTGATCGACGGCATGGCCTATTCGCTGTTCTCGGACGGCTCGATCGAGGCCGAACTCGCCGACGGCATTATCCGCTTTGCCTCGATCGAGGAACTGCGCGCTCATCTCGATCGCCGCAACTGAGGCAACCGCGCCGGTGTTTTAAAGAAAGATCTGCTTCGACCTTTTATTATTCTTTTGGAACTGGCTTGACTGGTCTGTTCTACTTAAGACTAAGGGTTCTTCGCAGTAATGCTCTTGTGCCCTGAGTGTTTATTTCAATAATACTGAAGCGGGGTCCAATGACCCTTGCCCGCCAACCCGACGTGACGCCATGACCGAACCTGCCGCGAAAAGCTATATCGACCTGACCGCCACCATCGTCTCGGCCTATGTCAGCAACAACACCACGCCGGCGGCCGAACTGCCGGGGCTGATCGCGCAGGTGCACGCGGCCTTGCAGCGGGTATCGGCGGCGGGACCGAGCGAAGCGCCGCTCGAACCGGTCAAGCCGGCGGTGCCGCTGAAGAAGTCGGTCACCTCCGAGTACATCGTCTGTCTCGAGGACGGCAAGAAGTTCAAGTCGCTCAAGCGCCACCTGCGCACGCAGTACAACATGACCCCCGAGCAGTACCGCGACAAATGGAGCCTGCCGCCGGATTATCCGATGGTGGCGCCCAATTATGCCGCCGCGCGCTCGCAGCTTGCCAAGCAGATGGGGCTTGGCCAGCAGCGCCGCCGCCGGCGCTGACACGCTTGCGGGAACGCGCCTCTGCCAGATCCAGATACCCAGATATGGTGTGGGATATAGGAAATATATCCTATACTCGGATGAGGTCGGGCTTCGGCTGCTAGGTATCTGCATTTAACGAAAAAATTCGTTCTGAGTTATCCCCGGGGGGCGGGGATGGCTTAGTGTGTGGGTATTAATTCCTACGTGGCCTTCCAGAAGGCCCCGCGAGGGTACCCATACGAGGTCTTCATGAGGTCCAGTCTGATCTGCCGCTGGTCGCCCCTCCGGCTGGATGCCGCATCCGCCGCCCCATGTCAGCACACCCCCTCGGCGCTTTGCCAGGCCATCCTTCGTTGCGTTGCCGGCGAGTTCGCGGTGCCGCCCGGTGAACTTGCTTCCCGAACCCGGCGCGGGCCGCATATCGTGCTGGCGCGCCAGACCGCGATGTATCTCGCCCATGTCGCGTTCGCGCTGCCGTTTGGCGAAATCGCCCGCTGCTTCGGCCGCGACCGCACCACCGCCGCCCATGCCTGCCGCCGGATCGAGGACCGCCGCGACGACGCGCGCTTCGACCGCCGCCTCGCGGCGCTGGAAATCCGCATCCTGGCCGCGACGGGAGCGCGCGCGTGTGTCGCGCAAGACGGCGAGGTGCCGCGATGAGCCGGACCGCTATCCAGCCGCTCGACAAGGCCACGCGCCGCCTGCTGTCGCAGCTTGCCGGCGCGCAGAGGATGACCGCGCCGCCACCAGCTCCGGCCGCCGCGCTGATCGCTGCCGACCTTGCTGTCGCGCTGCCGGAAGGTGGCATCGCGCTGTCCGAGGCCGGCCGCGCCTGGCTTTCGCGCGAGCGCCACGCCCGTGCCGCGCGGGCGGCGCCAGACGATCCGGCGGCCGTGAGCGGCTATCGCGCCCAGCATATGAGTCTGAGCCGCCGCGAAGTGAGACTGGCGGGGGAAGCCGCGCAGGTTGCCGTCAACGACAGCGAAAGCCCGCTGGGGTGGCTTTCGCGCCGCAAGGGCCGCGACGGCCGCGCGCTGATCGATGCGGCGCAGTTCCTCGCCGGCGAGCGGTTGCGCGCCGAGTTCACCCGCGCGCAGATGACGCCGCGCATGACCTCCAACTGGGCCGCTCCCACCGCATCGGGGCGCGCGGGCGCCGGCCGCGGCATCGACGTCAGCGAGGCCATTGTCGCCGCGCGGCAGAATGTGCGGCAGGCGCTTACGGCGGTCGGGCCGGAACTGTCCGGCCTCCTGGTCGATGTCTGCTGCTTCCTGCATGGGCTGGAGGATGTGGAACGCGCGCGCGGCTGGCCGCCGCGTTCGGCCAAGGTGGTGCTGCAGCTCGCGCTCGACCGGCTGGCGCGCCATTACGGCCTGTCGGAAGCGGCGAGCGGCAAGAGCCGCGTGCCGGTGCGCGCCTGGCTTGCCGCCGATGCGACGTTCACATCCGAGCTGGGCTAGGTAATCGAGCTGGGCTAGGTAATAAAGAGCAGCGCCGTCACGCCGCTTCGGCCAGCGCGCCGCGCGCGTCGGCCTTGACGCGCTCCACCATCGAACGAAGGCCGTTGGAGCGCTGTGGCGTCAGGTGCTCCTTGAAGCCGAACTCGTTGAACACGGCGAGCGCGTCGGTGTCGAGAATCTGGCGGGCGGTCTTGCCGGAATAGAGCGCGAACACGATGGCGACCAGGCCACGCACGATGTGGGCGTCGCTGTCGCCGATGAAGGTCAGCACCGGCTCGCCGTCGGGACCGCGCTCGATGGTGGTGGTGAGCCACACCTGGCTGACGCAGCCCTGCACCTTGTTGGCGAGGGTGCGCTCGGACTCGGGCAGCGGCGACAGGGTGCGGCCGAGCTCGATCACGTAGCGATAGCGATCGTCCCAGTCTTCAAGCAGCTCGAAATTGTCGCGGATGTCGTCGATCGTCATTGCGTCCCGATCCATAGTCTGGACTAAGGCATATATGAGATCGCGAGCCGCGAAAAGCGAGGATTGGCGAAACGCGGCCCCGCGAAAAATGCAACCGGGCCGCGAGGTCGCGGTGGGAGATGCGATCGGCGCGGGTGGCTAGCCGGCCGGCGTCGTCTCCGGTGCGGTGGGTGGTTCCGTCGGACCCTGCCACTCGATCTGCAGGTCGGCGGGCATGAGCGTGTCCGGCGGCAATTCGGATCGCGGGGCATCGGTATCCATCGGGCCGATCGAGCCGGTGTGGTCGGGCGCCTTTTTGGCGGCGCTGTCGGGGGCCTTCTTGTCGGTGATGATGTGATAAATCTTGCGCGCGCCGGCCTGGGCGCGCTGGCCGATCACGTTCGCGGCCTGGCCGCCCACCGTGCAGGCCGCGGGCTGGCGCGTGCAGAACTGGCTCATGTCGGACACGGCGGCGGACGCCGCGGAGAGCGCGTCACCCGCGTTGACTTGGGGACGCTTGTCGTCGGCATTCGGCGTGGTGTCGGTATTGTCCGACGGCAGCAGCACGAGCACCAGCCCGATCCAGAATGCCATGCGAAGAAGAAAGAACATGACGCACCCGTTCCATTGCGATGTTTTTCCCGCAATCTTCGGAACATTCTAGCAGCGCGCCCTGAAAGGCACGTATGGGGTTTGCGTAAAATTCGAACAAACGGATTCATCGTCAACGAACTTTGAAGATCGGCCGCCTGTGGTGCTCAGGCCACGCGGGCGATGTCTTAGGTCGCGACTTTCCGAAGTCCCCTTTGCGCGCCCATGAACGATTTCGCAACCATGTCGGCGTCGCGAAAAAATCGAAACCAGCCGTTCACCATTCACTGCGAAACCGATGCCGCGCGCCCGCCTAAATGCCGGCCGCGGCCATCCCCATGCGTCTTGCGCATGGAGTCATTAGGGTTCGTTAAACTCGCTCTGCCACGATCCGCCGCTGATAACGGGGGCCTGGGCAACGTCCGGGTGCAAAAATCAGGTGATCGTGCTAGCGACCATTCGCCAATTTCTGGACTCGCTGCTGCATCCCTCGGCGCAGCGTGACGCGCTGACGCGCGCGCGCCATCAAGCGTTCATGGCGCCGCGCCTGCTCGGCGGCCTGGCGGCGCTGGCGATGGGACCGCTTTACCTGGCCTGGCGCGGCGCGCCGAGCGCGCTTGAGGTCATGGTGTTCGGCTGGCTGATCGTGCCGATCCTGCTGACGTTCTTCCTGTCGCGCACCGGCCGCTACGAGATCGCCCACGTGCTGTCGTCGCTGGCGCTGACCAGCCTGGTGACGGTGGTGGCGCTGGAAACCGGCGGCATCGAATCCTTCGCGGCGATCTGGCTGGTGATGGTGCCGCTCGAGGCGGCGCTGTCGGCCTCGCGCCGCGTGGTTGCGGTGGCGACCGTGCTGGCGCTGGGCTCGGCGATGCTGCTGCTGGTGCTGAGCGCCAACAATCTCGTGCCGGTCGCCATGGCCAGCGAAACGCGGCAGGGGCCGTTCATGGCGCTGGGCATCATCTCGGCGACGCTGTACGGCGCCGGCCTTGCGTTCGGCGCCGAATCGCTGGCCCGCACCAGCTTCTGGCTGCTGTGCGCCGAGGAGGACCGTTACCGCCTGCTGGCGCGCAACATGAGCGACGTGATCTCGCGCCACGACCGCAACGGCACGGTGCTGTTCATTTCGCCCGCCGCCGAGGCGTTGTTCGGCGCGCCGGCCGCGAGCCTGCTCGGCCATGGCCTGTTCGAGCGCGTCCATGTCGCCGATCGGCCCGCGTTCCTGACCGCGCTGGCCGACGCCGCTCAGGTTGTGCCCGATCGGGGTGAATCCGGCGTGGAGTTCCGCGTGCGCCGCGACCCCCCCGGGTGCGGTGAACCCGCGCGCAGACGCATGCCGCCGGCCTATATCTGGATCGAGATGCGCTGCCGTCCGCTCGTCGGCGTCGATGGCGAGGCTGTGGACGGCGCCGATGTCGTCGCGGTGATGCGCGACGTCACCGCGCGGAAAGTTCAGGAGCAGGCGCTGTGCGACGCCCAGGCCGAGGCCGAGCGCGCCAACGCCGCCAAGGGGCGCTTCCTCGCCACCATGAGCCACGAATTGCGCACGCCGCTCAACGCCATCATCGGCTTCTCCGACATGCTCCGGCGCGAAGACGAGATAAAATTCGACGCCGCGCGCCGCAACGAATACGCGGCATTGATCCACGATTCCGGCCAGCACCTTTTGTCGGTGGTCAACGACATCCTCGACATGTCGAAGATCGAAAGCGGCGCGTTCGAGATCTCGTCCGAGCCGTTCTCGCCGCGCGAGGCCATTTTCACCTGCTGCGACCTGATGGCGCTCAAGGCGCGCGAGAATGGCATCGACCTCAATGTGCGCGTGCCCGAGGACATGCCGCGCATGCGCGGCGACAAGCGTGCGTTCCGGCAGGTGCTGCTCAACCTTTTGTCCAACGCGGTCAAGTTCACCGAGCGCGGCGGCACGGTGACCGTCGCGGCGACCATCGAGGGCGCGCGCATCGTGCTGCGGGTCGAGGACACAGGCGTCGGCATTGGCGCCGAGGACATGGCGCGGCTCGGCGATCCGTTCTTCCAGGCCGGCACCACCTATCAGCGGCGGCACGAGGGTACCGGCCTCGGCCTGTCCATCGTGCGCGGGCTGGTGGCGCTGCATGAGGGCGAACTGAATTTTTACAGCAAGATTGGCGAGGGCACGCGCGTCACCGTGACGCTGCCGCTCGAATTCGAGCCGCAGGCGCCGGTCGAACTGGCCCGGATTTCCAGACTGGCTTCCGCGCCCGCGGCCGGAGCCGAACTGCAGGTGAGGAAACGTGCCTAGGGCGATCACGGTCAATGATGACATGCGCGACCGCGTGCGGCTCGGCGGCGGCCGTCGCGGGAAGGCGGCCGGACGCAAGCCGTCTCTGGCGATGCGCGTTGGCGGCTGGCTGATGGTGCTGGTCTGGCAGAGCCCCAAGGATGCGCTGGCGATGCTGCTGGCGTTTGCCGCGGTGGTCGCCATTCTGACCAATGCGCTGCTGCTGCAGACTGGGCGGCATCCGTCGCCGTTGTTCGGCACGGTGAGCGCGCCGCCGGCGGAGCCTGTGGCGGCGGTCAATCCACTGCCGCGCGCGCGTCCGCTGGAAGCGGAGAGGAAAGCAGCTCCGGTGGACGTGGAGAAGAAAGCCGAGCCGTCGTCGCGCATGGCGGCCAGATCATTGCCGGCCACCCCCGCGCCGCAGGCGGCGGCGGTTCGTCCGCCGGCTGCCGTGCCGCAGCCCAAAAGCGATCCGCTCGGCGATCTCATCGTATCGTCGCGCCGGCTTGTCGCGGTCCAGCGCGTGCTGGTGGAGTACGGCTACGGCCAGTTCAAGGCGATGGGCGTGATGAATGTCGAGACGCAGGCGGCGATCGAGCGCTTCGAGCGCGAGCGCCGCATGCCGGTCACCGGCCAGGTCTCGGATCGGCTGGTGCGCGAACTGGCTCTCGTCACCGGGCGCAGCATCGATTAAGCATGATCCCGCGCAAGCTTTCGGGATCCACTTTAACATGCGTCTGAAATCCGCCATCTGGGTCGCGGCCTACGTCCGGCGCTGCAACGGCGAGAGCGTGTTCGCGGTGGTGCGCCGGCGCGGCGCCGAGGAGGCGGGGGCGATCTTCATCAAGCTGGCGCTGCTCGACGGCACGGCCTGGCTGTTCGGGCCTGCGCCGCAGAGCGTCTACGGCGAGGATCATCCGACCGACCGCGCCTTTGCGGCGGTGTCGCGCGCGCCGCAGCCCGAGGCCGATGTCGAGGCGCGCATCGCGCGCGAAATCGGCTTCGATCCCGATGTCTGGGTGGTCGAGATCGAGGACCGTGCCGGACGGCACTTCCTCGATCTGGCAAAGCCGTTCTGAAAAAAGCTCAGTCGCGTGCGCCGGCTGGACGCGCCGCGGGGGCGGTCAGCGGCGTGCGGGCGGCGGCGCGTGGCGCAGCGGTTGCGCGGACGTGGCGGGTCTCGTCATCGTAGAGCAGCGGACGGTGGCGCGAACGGGTCATATGCACCATGGCGCCGCGCCAGATTGCCAGCATGATCAGCGCGGTATGCTCGCTCAAGTCCTCATAGAGCCGGCTCAAGGCTTGGACCCGTTCGACCGAATGGCCGATGACCGGATTGAGGAACAGCAACACGCGCTGGAACGCGGGGAGCGGCATGCCGAGCGCGCGGCAGGCGACGGCAAGCAGTTCGCCGCCATTGTCCTCGACGATGCAGTCGGCTTGCAGCGTGGAGACGATCAGGCTGGCGCTCAGGTCTGCTGAGAAAGCGGCGCGATCGGCGGCGAGCGCGGCCCGTTCCATGCGTTCGAGCGCAGGTTCGGCGCGACGCGGATCGATCCGTGGCGCCGGCGCGATCGGGCAGGCGTCGATCTCGTCGAGGATGCGGCGGCGCTGCGTGGCGTCGGCGGTAAGAAAGATGTCGTTGATCGAATGCGCTTCGGGCGAATAGGCGCTGTAGCGCCGTGGCGGCGCGGCTTCGACCGCGGGCGCGGCCGAGGGGGCGTCGGCGCGCTGGTCCGGTGAAGCCGTAATGCTTGGGGACGGCGCTTCGGCCGGCATCGGCGCCAGCCCGAGCCTGGCGAGGATCGCTCGTGGCGCCGCCGGATAGACGGCGAGGCGCGCGCGCGCCGCGGCGCGGGTGGCGTCGTCGACTTCGTCGATCAGCCGCGTCGCCAGCTCGACGAATTGCCGCTCTTCCTCGGCGCTGTGCGCCGGCGTCTGCACATAGAGGTCGGTGAGCACGCGCAGGAGGGTCGGGCGGATGTCCACCCCGTCGCGTCGCGCCAGCGTCAGCAGGCCGTCGAAACTCGGAAAGACAGGTGGAGATGCCATGCCGTCATGCGTCGCGGATCGAGGATTTGTCCCCGACTTTAAGGCCCGTGACTTTAACAACCCGTTAACCAAGCGGGGCTCTTAATGCGACCAGGTGCTGATTTGGATCGGGACGATCGGCCGCACAAAGGGGAAATGGCCATGGGCACGATCATCGAATTTCCGGCAGGTGAGATCTCGCATCGCTCCGCGACAGGCGCTGATCCGTCGATGGGATCGGCCACCGTGATCATCCTTCCTGTCATTCGCATCGAACGTCATGGTGACGAGACGACGGACGGCCACGGCCCTGGTGCCGCGCCCGGCGGTCGCCGGGGCCGCCGCGCCCGCTCTTGAGATCATCCATGGCCCGTGCATCCGTCGTTGCTGCGTTCGCGCTGGGCGCGACGATGCTGGGTGGCTGCGCCGGAGGCGACTTCGGGCGTACGCGCGCCAGCTTTCTTTCCGACGACATGCATGGCTGGGTCGGACGCGAGGCGGTGGCGCGCGTCGGCGAGCCGGCCTCGCGCTTCCGCCTCACCGAGCAGGAGCGCGCGCTGCGCGATCTCGCATATCCCTTCATCGAGCCGCCACGGGCGCGGCCGGCCTGGGCCGGTGTGTTTGGCGACTACGTTCCGATCCCGGCGCCATGGGAGCAGACGGTGGCGTTCGATGCCACCGCCTATGGCCGCCGCCTGATCGAGGAGCCGCACCGCTCCCATGCCTCGCGCTACGGCGTGCTGATCGAGGACGTGCGCAACGACATCACCCGTATCGAGTCGTTCTTCACCGTCGCGCTGCGCGTGCTCGATCTCGACGCCAAGCGCAACGCCAGCCTGCCCTACATCTCCGGGCTGTCGGAGGGAGAGGCCGCCAATGCGCGGGCGCGCATGCGCGAGAACGCGCTGGTCGTGCAATGGGTGCAGCAATGCATCCATCAGCGCATCGCATCCTACCGCTGGGCGATGGAGCGCCTGGTGCTGACCGCGCCCGACCCGATGGCGGTGGAAGCCGAGCGGGTGCTGGCGCTGCTGTCGGCGCGGGCGGCGGGCGCGCCATTGCAGGCGACGCCGATGGCGGGACAGCCGGTCGCGGTGCGCGGCTGAGAATTCCCGATCGGGTTTCCGGTCGATCCATCTATTTGACGGGCGCCGCGACGATGCCGCAGCGCGCGGCGGCGAGCGAGGCGCGCGCCTGCGCCATCAGGCCGGGTTCGGGTATCAGCGCCTTGAGCACGATGAGGCCGGTCGTCGTCGGCGAGTCGATGATGAGGCGGTCGGCGGCGGTGACGTCTTCCTCTTCCGGCAGCTCGGCATGCTGCTGCGGCGTCATCAGGTCCAGCTCGATCACCTTGCGTCCCGCCGAACGGTCGTTGATGGCGTAATACGCCACTTCATGGCGGGTGTAGAACGATACCGAGGTGTAGGCCTGGCTGACCGGAACGGTCAGCTTGAGCGAGCCGTTGCCGAGATCGTAGCGGCACACCGCGACCGCGAAGGCGGGATCGAGATAGGGAATGAGCGGGGCGTCGAGCGTCATCTGTGGCAGCGGCGTGACCGCGTTGAGCCGCGTCACCGGCGCGAGCCGCGCATAGGCATCCTGGCTGGCGATGCGCGGCATCGCCAGCACGCTCACGAGATGGATGATGCCGCCCAGCAGCACGCCGCCGACGATGATGAAGATCCAGCGGATCATGGGCAGCCCACGGTGGCGATGGCCGGCATCGGCGCGTCGCGCTGGGTGCGCGTGGCGACGCCGACCGGCGTATCGTAAAAACGCAGCGCGACGATGTAGCGGTCGATCCCCGCGGTCGGCAGCCAGTTGCCGGCGCGCGCGCGTGGCGCCAGCCGGATGACGAATTCGCCGCCGGAGTCGCGGACGATCTCCTGGCTGGTGAAGCCGTAGCGGTTGAGCGAATTGGCGATCAGCCGGCCCTGCCGGTCATAGATTGTCAGGGTCCAGTAGCGCGCCGCGGGCGTGGTGCCGCTGACCTCGACATCGCAGCGGCCGTCGAGCGGATGGCCGCGGTCGTCGGCGTCGGCCATGAAGGTCACGCCGTCGCCGGAACCGACCGGCAACTCGCCGGAGCGCACCACCGTGGCGCGGGCATAGGGATCGATATCCGCGGTGCCGGTCTTGGGCCGCGCCGTCCAGGCGCCGATGGTGATGGCGCCGAACGCGGTGCCGCGGTTGGCGGTCATCCATGTCAGGCCGAGTCCGATCGTCGCGGCAAACACCATGACCAGCAGAGTTCCGATAACCAGCCGCACGAGGATGTCGTTCCTTGGATGATGTCAGTTCTTGCGAGGCGAAGCGGGAGATTCGCGTCCGCTGGATGCAAAGGCGTCGGGGAGGGGAGTGGCGCCGCTGGTTGGCAGCGGCGGCGCCGGGGTGGCGGTCGCGGTCGCGGCAGCCTCGTCCATGGCCTTTTCGATGCGCACCAGGATGCCGGAGCCGCGATGGGTCAGCACCGGCGGCGGGGCGGGTTCGTTCTCGCGCGCGGCATTCGCGGCCGCCGCCACGGCGGCGGAAGCCGGCCGGGCGCTTGCCGGCGGCACGCCGGGGATGTCCTTGATCTCGACGCCCTGGTGGGCAACGGTCATGATGTCATGCCAGGTCTTGGCCGGCAGCGAGCCGCCGGTCATGCGGTTGGTCGGCGAATAATCGTCGTTGCCGAACCAGACGCCGCCCACGAAGTTGCCAGTGTAGCCGACGAACCAGGCGTCGCGATAGGCGTTGGTGGTGCCGGTCTTGCCGGCGGCGCGGATGCCATCGAGGATGGCGCGGCGCGCGGTGCCGTTCTCGACCACGTTGACCATCATGTTGGCCATGTCGCTGGCGACCTGCGGCGGAATGGCCGGCGTCGGCTTCTTGCCGTCGCGATCGAAGCGCCACACCAGGTCGCCGCTGCCGGTGCGCACTTCGAGCGCTGCGTGCGGCGTGACCGCCTTGCCGCGATTGGGGAAGGTGGCGTAGGCCACGGTATGTTCCAGCACGCTGACCTCGTCGGAGCCGATCGGCAGCGACGGCGTGTCCGGCAGCGGCGCCTTGATGCCGAACTTGCGCGCGGTCTCGACGATCTTGGCGCGCCCGGCGCGCGGCCCGCCCTTGCCGCCTATGGCGATGGACAGCTTCACCGGGATGACGTTGATCGACCTGGTCAGCGCCATTAGCAGCGTGATCGATCCGGAATAGGAGCGGCCGTAGTTCTGCGGACACCAGTTGCCGATGCACACCGGACCGTCGACCACGATCGAGGTGGGCTTGAAGCCGTTCATGAGGGCGGTGGCGTAGACATAGGGCTTGAACGACGAGCCCGGCTGGCGCATCGCGTCGACCGCGCGATTGAACTGGCTGGTGCCGTAGTCACGGCCGCCGACCATGGCGCGCACGCCGCCGTCGAGATCGGCGATCACGGTGGCGGCCTGGGTCGCGTGATAATCGCGCCCGAACTGGCGCAGCTGGTTCTCGATCGTCTCTTCGGCGGCGCGCTGCACGTTCATGTCGAGCGCGGTGCGTACCACGAACACGCGCTCGGCGTAGGATTTGGGGAAGGTGGCGACCAGCTTGCGCATCTCGTCGAACGCCCAGTCGAGATAGTAGTTGGGCGAATTCTCGTTGCGGCGGTCGACGGCGATGGCCGGGTTGCGGCGGGCGCCGAACACCTGGCCTTCGGTCATGAAGCCGGCCTCGACCAGGTTGTCGAGCACGACGTTGGCGCGCGCGCGCGCGGCCGGCAGGTTGATGTGCGGGGCGTATTTGGTCGGCGCCTTGAACAGTCCGGCGAGCATGGCGGATTCGGCGAGATTCACCTCGCGCGCCGACTTGTTGAAGTAGAACTGCGCCGCGCCGTCGACGCCGAAGGTGCCGCCGCCCATGTAGGCGCGGTCGAGATAGAGCTTGAGGATCTCGTTCTTGGTCAGCCGCGTCTCCAGCCACAGCGCCAGGAAGGCCTCCTTGACCTTGCGCTCGATGGTGCGTTCGTTGGACAGGAACAGGTTCTTGGCGAGCTGCTGGGTGATCGACGAGCCGCCCTGCACGACGCCGCCGGCGCGCGCGTTGGTGGCGAGCGCCCGGAACGTGCCGGCGATGTCGATGCCGAAATGCTCGTAGAAGCGCCGGTCCTCGGTGGCCAGCGTCGCCTTGATCAGGTGATCGGGAAAGTCCTCGAGCGGAATCGAGTCGTTGTGCTTGATGCCGCGGCTGCCGATCGGATTGCCGTAACGGTCGAGGAAGGTGACGGCGAGGTCGGATTTCTTGAGCCAGTCGTCGTCGGAGGTTTCGCGGAAGGCGGGGATCGCCAGCGCCAGCATCAGCACCAGGCCGGCAAGCCCGAGCGTGGCCAGTTCGGACAGCGGTTCGATGAACACCCAGCGCTTCCAGCGGCCGACATAGAAGCGGTCCATGAAGGTCGAGTAGCGCTCGTAGAATTCGCGCGCCCACACCGCCGCGGAAAACAGCGTCGAATCGATCCTGGCGTCGAGATCCAGCAGGAAGTGCTGGATGCGTCGCTTCCAGGCGGGGGGAAGGATATCGCGCAAAACGTGCTGTCCTTAGCGTCTCAGGCCCGGCAGAACCATGCTCTGCTGCTCAACCGGCTCTCTCCCCGCCTTCCTCTATCCAGGAAGTATGCGGCAATCCGACGGCGCCACGCCCCCCATGCCGTGGTTCGCGCCTTTGACCTTGTCGGGTCGATTCGGTTCTAGCCGACCCCCGCGACGCCGCCAACAGGGATATCGCCTTGTTTACAGGACGGATTGGCGCTTTGTCGGGTTGGTTGGTGCTATACCGGCGTGGGGTACGCTAGGCGGGCAGGGGTTGCCCGGCCGGTTCCGGCAAGAAGGGTCGCAGAGGCGTGTTCTGGAAAACCAAGTCCTTGGAAGAAATGAGCGATTCCGAGTGGGAGAGCCTGTGCGACGGCTGCGGGCGCTGCTGCCTGGAAAAGCTGGAGGACGAGGACACCGGCCGGCTCTACTTCACCAGCGTGGCCTGCCGGCTGTTCGACGAGGGCGCCTGCCGCTGCCACGACTACGAACATCGCTCGGAGCGCGTTGCCGACTGCGTGCGGCTGACGCCGGCCAATGTCCGCAGCCTCAACTGGCTACCGTCGAGCTGCGCCTACCGGCTGGTGGCGGAGGGCCGCGACCTCTACTGGTGGCATCCGCTGATCTCGGGCGATCCCGACACCGTGCATGCCGCCGGCGTGTCGGTGCGTGGCCGCATCGCGGCCTCCGAGGACAAAGTCACGCTGGAGGACATGGAAGATTACATCGTGCGCTGGCCGCAGCTGTTGCCCAAGCGCGCGCGGGGCGTGACGCGGTCGGCGGCTGTTGATATGAATAAAAACCTAATTCCGAAGAAAAAAGGAATTTAATCCTTGACAGCGATGCGCTGTCCGCGTAAGGTTTCGTCATGCTCCACAATTGCGCTTGAGCGATCAGGGCGCTGACACACGCTGGCCAGACGCCGGCAAGCGGGTGGCCACGTAAAACCTTTTGCGGCCCGCCCCGTCCCAGGACGTTTTCAGGAAAATTTCTCATGGCAGCGAAGCGGGTGGCCAGGCCGGTGAAAAAGCCGGCGCGGCCGGCGCGCGCGTCTCCCTCCACGGCGAAGCGCAAGAAGGTGCCCGGCGCGGATGCGCTGACGCAACGCGTCGAGCGGGCCATCGAACATGAACTGTCGCGCATCGAGGCCGTCCTGAGCGACGGCGGCGAGGACGGCGCGCGGGGCGAGGCCGAGCGTCGCGCCCGTACGCTGGCGACGCTGGCGCGGACCCTCAAGGAGGTCACGCGGCTGCGGGCCGGCGAGGAAAAAACGAAAGCCGCCGATGACGAACTGCCTCGCGATCTCGACGAATTTCGACGCGAGCTTTCGCGACGTCTGGATCTCCTTGTCGCCGAAGCGGCGGCACTACATCCTGAGCCGGCTGAGCGAGGCTGACGCCGCCTTCCTCAATTCCTGCTGGGGCATCTTCGCCCACGACCATCAGCGCCCGCCCGATGCCGCCGCGTCGGGACGCGACTGGACCACCTGGCTGTTGATCGGCGGACGCGGCGCCGGCAAGACGCGCGCCGGCGCCGAATGGGTGCGGGCGCAGGCGCTCGGCCTGGCGCCGTACGCGCGCGCGCCGGTCGGGCAGATCGCGCTGATCGGCGAAAGCGCGCACGACGTGCGCGAGGTGATGATCGAGGGCGTCTCGGGATTGCTGGCGGTCCATCATCGCGCCGAGCGGCCGCAATGGACGCCGACGCGCCGGCGTCTCGAATGGCCGAACGGCGCCGTGGCGCAGGCGTTCTCGGCCGACGATCCGGAAAGCCTGCGCGGTCCGCAATTCGCCGCCGCCTGGGCCGACGAACTGGCGAAATGGCGCTACGGCGAGGCGGCGTTCGACATGCTGCAGTTCGGCCTGCGGCTGGGCGAGCGGCCGCGCCAGGTGATCACGACCACGCCGCGGCCGACCGCGCTTCTCAAGCGCCTGATCGCCGATCCGGCGACGGTGGTGACGCGGGCGCCGACGCGGGCCAACGCGTTTCATCTGTCGCCCGCCTTCCTCAAGGCGGTGGTCGGGCGCTACGCCGGCACCCGGCTGGGACGGCAGGAACTCGACGGCGAGATCATCGAGGACCGGCCCGACGCGCTGTGGTCGCGCGCTCTGATCGAGGCACGCCGCGTCGCCGTCGCGCCGGCGCTTTCGCGCATCGTGGTCGCGGTCGATCCGCCGGCCTCGTCGCGCCGCACCGCGGATGCCTGCGGCATCGTCGCGGCGGGCCTGGCGCCCGATGGCGCGCTCTACGTGATCGCCGACGACACCGCGTCGGGGCTGACGCCGGCGGCGTGGGCCGAACGCGCGGTGGCGCTGTGGCGGCGTGTTGAAGCCGACGCGCTGGTGGCCGAGGTCAACCAGGGCGGCGACATGGTGAAAAGCGTGATCGCGCATGTCGACGACAGCGTGCCGGTGATCGCGGTGCGGGCGACGCGCGGCAAGTACCTGCGCGCCGCCGGTGGCCGCGCTGTACGAGCAGGGCCGCGTCCACCATGCCGGCTCGTTCGCCGCCTTGGAAGACGAGATGTGCGACTTCGGCCCCGACGGGCTGTCGTCGGGCCGCTCGCCCGACCGGCTCGATGCGCTGGTGTGGGCGATCACGGCGCTGACCACGGGACCGCGCGGCGGGCCGCGGGTGCGGGGACTGTAATCCCCCCGCGTTGAACTTCGAACATTGATGGGTGAGACAATGCTTGAGCGATTCAAGAGCCTGTTTCGCGCGCCCGAGGCCAAGGCCTCGCGCGTGGGCCGGCTGCTGGCCTTCGAGGGCGGCGGCCGGGCGCGCTGGACCCCGCGCGACTACGCGGCGCTGGCGCGCGAGGGGTATCTCGCCAACGCCATCGTGCATCGCGCGGTGCGGCTGATCGCCGAGAACGCCGCGGCCTGCACGTTCGTCGTCTATGACGGCGCGGCCGAGCGCGAGGGCCATCCGCTCGCGGCGCTGTTCGCGCGGCCCAATCCGCGTCAGGACGGCGCCGGTTTCTTCGAGGCGGTCTATGCCCACCTCATGCTGTCGGGCAACGCCTATGTCGAGGCGGTCGCGATCGACGGCGTGGTGCGCGAACTCTATGCGCTGCGGCCCGACCGCATGCGCGTGGTGCCGGGTCCAGACGGCTGGGCCGAGTCTTACGAATACAGCGTGAGCGGGCGCAGCGTGCGGTTCGACCAGACCGCCGGCGCGCTGCCGCCGATCCTGCATCTCGCCATGTTCCATCCGCTCGACGATCACTACGGCTTCGCGCCGATCGAGGCGGCGGCGATCGCGGTCGATACCCACAACGCGGCGGCGGCCTGGAACAAGGCGCTGCTCGACAACGCCGCGCGCCCGTCCGGCGCGCTGGTCTATTCCGGACCCGAGGGGGCGGTGCTGTCGGATGCGCAGTTCGAGCGCCTCAAGCATGAGCTGACCGAAACCTATCAGGGCGCCGTCAACGCCGGCCGTCCGCTGCTGCTCGAGGGCGGGCTCGACTGGAAGGCGATGTCGCTGTCGCCCAAGGACATGGACTTCCTCGAAGCCAAGCACACCGCGGCGCGCGAGATCGCGCTCGCCTTCGGCGTGCCGCCGATGCTGCTCGGCATTCCCGGCGACAACACCTATGCCAACTACCAGGAAGCCAACCGCGTGTTCTTCCGCCAGACCGTGCTGCCGCTCGCCAATCGCGTCGGCACGGCGCTGGCGCAATGGCTCGGGCCCCAATCCGGCGGCGAGGTGCGCGTCGCGGTCGATGCCGACCGTATCGATGCGCTGGCCGGCGACCGCGCCGCGCTGTGGGACCGTCTCATCAGGGCGGACTTTCTCACGCTCGACGAGAAGCGCGAGGCGGCCGGCTACGGCCCCGTCGCCGGCGGCGACGCCTTCCGTCCGGGCGATGCCGATGGATGAACTGATCCGCACCTTCACCGAGCGCGGCGACCTGGCCCATCTCGCGCTCCTGTCATGGGCGCTGGCGGCGAGCGGCGCCTTCGCCGTCACCTTGCGCGCGCTGGTCGCCGCGACCCATCGCTTCGACGATTTCGTGCGCGAGCTTGCCTTGTTCAACCAACGTGCCGGAGGGCGCGACTGATGGATACCCTGCACACCGTGCTGCGCGGCCTGCGCGGAAAATCCAGAACCGAGCGTTCGCATCTCGACGTGTTCCGCGAGTTCCTCGCCCATCTCGACCGCATCGGCCGCGCGCCGCAACGGCCGGCGCGGGCGAAATCCTCGGCGTCCCCACGCCCGCGTCCCGCCAAAGGCAAGGGCAGGGGACGGTGACCCGGCACTGACGGATTGCCCGGGTCCAGGGCCATCGCGTCGCCGGTCAATTTCCAGCCCTCGTGTTTATTTGCCCTGCATCGAGCAAGGTTTTCACCCATGCACGCTCAAAATTCCGCTCCGCGTCTGGCGTTCGGCGCCGATGGCGGGGTCGAAGGCTATGCCAGCCTGTTCGGCGAGGTCGACCAGGCCCGCGACATGATGATGCCCGGCGCGTTCGCGCACACGCTCAAGCAGCGCGGCATCCGCAAGATCCCGATGCTGTTCCAGCACGACCCGGCCGAGCCGGTCGGCGTCTGGCACGAGCTTGTCGAGGACCATCGCGGGCTGTGGGGACGCGGCCGGCTCATTCCCGATGTGGCGCGGGCGCGCGAACTTTTAGCGCTGGTCGCCGCCGGCGCCGTCGATGGCCTGTCCATCGGCTATCGCACGGTGCGCGGGCGCATCGATCCGCAAAGCCGCATCCGCCGCCTGTTTCAGGTCGATCTCTGGGAGATATCGATCGTCACCTTCCCGCTGCTGGCGGGAGCGCGCGTCCGCGCGGTGAAAGCGTTCCGGCATCCTCCCACCCGGAACACACCGCGCGGATGCGCTGTTCATGCGGGTTCCGCCGCTCCGGCGGCCCGCGCGGCGAAAAGCCACCCGCAGCGGCTCGCACCGCTCATGTCCCGTCACTCCTACCAATGAGGTCATTTATGGAATCCGATATCCATTCCCGCGCGCCGGAACAGAAGGCCGGCATCGCGTCCGTCCCCGGCGGCGCCCACGACGAGCTCTTTCGCGCCTTCGAGGAGTTCAAGTCCGCCAACGACGACCGTCTCGTCTCGCTCGAGCATCGCGGCGACGTCATCATCGAGGAGAAGGTTTCGCGCATCAACGCCGCGCTCGATCAGCAGATGAAGCGCATCGACGAACTGGCGTTGCGCCAGGCCCGTCCGCCGCTCGACATCCAGCGCAAGGGCTATGCCGATGCCTCGACGCGCGAGCACAAGGCGGCGTTCGAGAGCTACATCCGCGGCGGCGAGAGCGCGGGCTTGCGCCAGCTCGAGACCAAGTCGCTCTCCGCCGGCTCCAATCCCGACGGCGGCTACCTGGTGCCGGCCGAGGTCGAGCAGGAAATCGGTCGCCGCCTGACCGCGATCTCGCCGATCCGCGCCATCGCCGGCGTGCGCGAGGTGTCGACCAGCGTCTACAAGAAGCCGTTCATGACCGGCGGCCCTTCGGTCGGCTGGGTCGGCGAGACTGGCGCGCGGCCGCAGACCGGAACCCCGGCGATCGCCGAGTTGGCGTTCCCGGCGATGGAACTTTACGCCATGCCGGCGGCGACCGCTTCGCTGCTCGAAGACGCCGCGGTCAACATCGACCAGTGGATCGCCGGCGAGGTCGAGCTTAGCTTCGCCGAGCAGGAGGGCGCCGCCTTCATCAACGGCGACGGCAACAACAAGCCGCTCGGCTTCCTCAGCTACACCAACGTCGCCGAAAGCGCGTGGGAGTGGGGCAAGCTCGGCTATGTGGCGAGCGGCGCCGACGGCGGCTTCACCAGTTCCGATCCGGTCGATCCGCTGATCGACCTCGTCTATGCGCTCAAGGCCGGCTACCGCCAGAACGGCAGCTTCGTCATGAACCGCAAGACCCAGGCCGAGATCCGCAAGCTCAAGGATGCCGACGGGCAGTACCTGTGGCAGCCGCCGGCGCAGGCCGACGGCCGCGCCAGCCTGCTCAGCTTCCCGGTGATCGAGGCCGAGGATATGCCGGACATCGGGGCGGGCACTTATGCGGTGGCGTTCGGCGATTTCCGCCGCGGCTACCTGGTGGTCGACCGGCTCGGCGTGCGCGTGCTGCGCGATCCGTACTCCGCCAAGCCCTACGTGCTGTTCTACACCACCAAGCGCGTCGGCGGCGGCGTGCAGGACTTCGACGCCATCAAGCTGATGAAGTTCGCCGCCGCGTAACGGAGGCGCTTTTGCAGCAGACGAGGGCGCGGGGAGCTCACACCCCCCGCGCCTTATTCATTGCCAGCGTCGAGGTGTTTCTTGACGCAAGCAAATCGAAAAAGGCGCATCGATGAGCTTCGCGGCCGAACGTGCGCGGCGCTTCATGCGTGCCGACGCGCGGTGCTTTGTGAAGCCTGGCTCGTTTTCGGCAAATGAAGCCGGGCGGCAGCATGAGCTGGCAACGCTGCGTTTCAACCTGAAGCTCCTTGGCAAGGCGCTCAATGACGTTGTTTCCCGCGCGCATGACGTCGCGCGCAAATACAATTCCGACCAGCCGCGTGTTCCTGCCGGCCAGACAGGAGGCGGACAATGGACGGATGGAAGTGGGGGAGCCTCTCTCCCGGAGAAGCCGGTTCGGCTCGCCGGCGACATTCCCACCAAAGATCCCGAAGTGCCTCGGGAGAGGCCGTCCAGCGCGAAGGAGCGAAACAGGATTGCCCGCGCGCTGGCACGCCTCCTGCGTGGCCGTATCGGACCCATCGTGGAAGCGGCGTCATGGCTTATTGAATATGTGCCGGAGATCTCGTCCTACTTCGATCCGCCAAAAAGCCTTGAGGAATTGCAGCAGGCGGCATCAACTCCGGCTCCCGGATATGATATTCACCATATCGTTGAACGATCGGCGGCCGCGCGCGACGGGTTCCCAACCCCAGACATTGACGTGTCGGACAACCTTGTACGTATCCCGCGCTGGAAGCACTGGTAGATTAATGAGTGGTATGGAACGAAATCGGAAGATTATGACTGGATGTCACCCCGCGATTATCTCAGGGGTAAAAGTTGGGAAGAGCGTCGGCGTGTTGGCCTAAAGGCGCTGATCGATCAAGGAGTGCTCAAGCCGTGAAGCGGGTGAATCTTCAGACCATGTCTGTCGACCAATTGATTGCCCGCTTCGCCGAAATCGGCGTGGCGCAGGATTATGCGCTGCTCGGCCGCGAGACCGCCCGTTACAACCGCCTGTTCGATCAGATGCATGCCGTGGTTGACGAACTGAAAGGGCGTCCTGGTGACGAGCGCCGGGCGTTGCTGAAGCTTTACGATCATCCGAACATGCAGGTCCGCCTCAAGGCTGCGACAAATAGTCTGGCCGTTGCCCCGGTGGCTGCGCGACAGATGCTGGAGGCGATCAAGGCGTCGAACTGGCCGCCGCAGGCCGGTACCGCCGGCATGACTATTTGGAATTTAGACGAGGGTATTTACAAGCCGCGATAAAGGCGCGCCACAAAGCCATGAAGCGCATTCCGCTCTCCCGCATGAGCGTCGAAGAACTGGTGCGCTTTTCACGCAATATGCGCTTGAACAGGATGCCCTGTTGGGAAATGAAATCGGAAAGGTCAATCGTCTCTTTTGGAAAATTGATAGCATCAAGACGGAGTTGCGGTCGAGGCCCGGTGATTAGCGCTGTGCGTTGATTGCGCTGCCACCCCAATCCGCAGGTCCAGGTGAAAGCCGCAAAGGCGACACTGGCGCTGGCCACCGAACAGGCGAGGCAGGTTCTTAAGACGTTGGCCAAGACGTGCATGGGTCTGCAGCAACTTGAGGCCGGCATGACGATCAGGGCCTTGGACGAAGGCATTTTCAAGCCGAAATGACGACTAGCGGGGCGTTTAAAGCCGTGAAGCGGGTGAATCCTCAGACCATGTCTATCGACCAGTTGATTGCCCGCTTCGCCGAAATCGGCGTGGCGCAGGATTATGCACTGCTCGGCCGCGAGACCGCCCGTTACAATCGCTTGTTCGACCAAATGCATGTCGTGGTTGAAGAACTGAAAGGACGCCCTGGTGACGAACGCCGGGCGTTGCTGAAACTTTACGATCATCCGAACATGCAGGTTCGCCTCAGGGCTGCGGTGAACAGCATGGCTATTGCCCCGGTCGCCGCAAGGCAAATGTTGGAAAACATCAAGGCTTCGAACTGGGATCCGCAGTCCGGCGCCGCCGGCATGGCTCTTTGGGCCTTGGACGAAGGCATTTTCAAGCCGAAATGACGACTAGGGGTGTTCAAAGCCGTGAAGCGGGTGAATCTTCAGACCATGTCTATCGACCAGTTGATTGCCCGCTTCGCCGAACTCGGCGTGGCACAGGATAACGCACTTCTCGGCAATGAGATCGGGCGCTTCAACCGCTTGATGGATCAAATGCGCACGATTGTCGATGAACTCAAGGGACGGCTCGGCGACCAGCGTCATGCATTATGCGCACTCTATGACCATAAGAACGTGCAGGTTCGACTGCAGTCGGCTCGGCTAAGCTTAGCGGTGGCGCCGATCGATGCTAGAAAAATAATTGAGGCGATTGCGACCTCTCAGCAATATCCGCAAGCTGGCCATGCGCGGATGACTCTCTGGAATTTGGATCGGGGCGTGTTCAAGCCGACCTAACTGGATCGATCGTCACGAGGAGGATCGCGATGGCGCGGATGAGGGCTTTCTTGCGAGGCGCAGCGGGGCTGATGCTGGCCGCGATGCTTGCGCCGGTGCCTGCCGTGATGGCCGAGGCTGGCGGCGGCAAACCTGAATCGCAACGCACCCCCGCCGAGGTTTCGCCCTATCTCGTTGAGCGGAGCTTCGATACGCGGCGGCGCCTCGAAGCCCTGCTCGGCGAGGCGTGGCAGGGTTGCATGCCCTGGCGGATCGAAACGTTTGTCCGGCCCGATGGCCGACTGGTTTTTCAGATCAACGATCCGGCTGATCAGAAGGCCATCGTCGACTGGAAATACGATAGCCAATCGCTCGAGTTCGTTCTCGGCGATGCCCAGTGCAACTATCGGCTCCGCATCGAACGCAATAAATAAGTCTGCTTACGGCAACAGCGTCACGCCCAGCTCACCCGCCGCCTTCACGATCCAGGCGCGGTAGCGCGCGAGCGGCGTCACGCCGGTGAGGCCGCCGCAGCCTGCGGAAAGCGAAGGCCCCGTCGACCAGCTGATGATGCCAACCATGATCGGCTCGTTGCCGGAGACATCGAGCACCGGGCCGCCGGAATCGCCCTCGCAGGCGCCCAGGCCCGCCAGCGCGCCGGCGCGCCCCGCGGCATCGGCGAGGCGGAACTGCAGCGTCGAGGGCTGGCCGACCGTGACGAGATTGGCCGCGCGCGTGGTGCCGAGACCGGCGCCGTTGCCCGATGCGGTCGCGCCCGCGCCGGCGATGGTGAAGCGCTCGCCGGGAGCCGGCACGCGGCCGCCGATCCGCGTCGGCTTCGTGTCGGCGAGCGGCGTCGCGAGCTGGAGTAACGCGACATCGGCTGTGGCGCGCGACCGGGCGTAGCTTTTCGGATCGTAGTTGGGATGCACCAGCACGGCGCGCACCGCGTACGCGCTTCCAGCGCGCGCCGGCGCGATGTCGCGCACCAGCAATGCCGTCTTCGGCACCGCGCAATGCGCGGCGGTGAGGATGAGGTCGGCGGCGAGCGCCACACCGCTGCAGGTGTTGCCGCGCGCGCCGCTGATCATCACGACGCGGCGCGCCATGTCGCCTTGGCCTGGGGCCGCGCCGCCGACAATGGCGTGCGCGGGCGCGGCGGCGAACATGAGGGCAACTGCAACTGAAGCGGGCGTGATGCGGATCATGGCCGGGACAGATGCGCGCGCCCCGTGCGCGCTGTCAACCATCTCGTGAAATGATGAAAAGGAGGCGGCATGCCCGCGTATCTCTTGACCGCGCCGGCGGCCGAGCCGTTGTCGCTCGACGATGCCAGGCGTTACCTGCGCGTCGAGCATGACGACGATGACGCCACCATCGCCGCGCTGATCGCGGCGGCGCGCAACCATGTCGAGGCGCTGACGCGCCGCGTGCTCATCACGCAGACCTGGCGTTTCGTGCGTGATGACTGGCCCGGGGACGGCCGCATCCGCCTGCGCATGGGGCCGTTGCGGGGGCTTTCCGCCGCGCGCCTGATCGATGCGCAGGGAACGGCGGCCGCGCTCGATGCCGGGCTGTTTGTCGCCGACCGGGCATCGAACACGCTGACGGCATCGCCGTGGGCGCTGCCGGTGCCGGGACGCGCCACGGCGGGAATCGAACTCGATATCGCGCTGGGGTTTGGACCCGCGCCCGAGGATGTGCCGGACATGCTGCGCCACGCCATCCGCATGCTGGTGGCGCACTGGTATGAGAATCGCGGCCTGGTCGGCATCGGCCAGAGCGTGGCGATGATGCCGCCCACCGTTGCCGCGATGCTCACCTCGTTTCGGGCGGTGTCGCTATGCTGAATCCCGGCAGCCTGAAAACGCGGCTCGCGCTGGAGGCGCCGGCGGAAACGCCGGACGGCCAGGGCGGCGTCGTCCGCAGTCATGCGGTGATGACCACGATCTGGGCGGCGGTGACGCCGCTGTCGTCGCGCCAGGACGAGGCGGCGGCGGCCGCAGGTGCCGTCGTGACGCACCGCATCGTCATCCGCTCCAACTTCGAGGTGACGCTGCGCCACCGCCTGCGCGAGGGCGACCGGATCTACCGTATCGTCGCCATCCGCGACCAGCACGACCGGCGCTATCGCGAGATCCTCGCCGAGCTGCGCCTCGATTAACCGGAAAAGCCGTCATGACCACAGCAAACGTGGCGCTACGCGCCGCCGTCTATGAGGCCTTGCGCGCCGACGGTGCGCTCGGCGCGGCCCTCGGCGGCGCCAGGATTTATGACGAGCCGCCGCGCGACGCGGTGTTTCCCTACGTCACGCTCGGCGAGGCGCGCATCAATGCGGTCGCGGCCGACGGCGAGGCCATGCACGAGCATCAGCTCACGCTGCATGCCTGGTCGCGTCAGGGCGGCCACCGCGAGGCGCATGTCATCTCCGCCGCGCTGCTGCAGGCGCTCGACGATGCCCCGCTTGCGCTCGAAAGCCACCGCGTCGTCAGCCTGCGCTTCGCGCTCGCCGACATCCGCCGCGAATCCGACGGCCGCACCTATCACGCGCTGGTGCGCTTCCGCGCCGTCACCGAACCGATTTCCTGATTTGCACTGGAGAACCCCATGGGCGCCCAAAAGGGAAAAGACCTGCTGATCAAGATGCATGACGGTGCCGGCTATGTCGCCGTCGCCGGCCTGCGCAGCCGCAAGATCGTCTTCAACGCCGAGGTCGTCGACATCACCCATGCCGAATCCGCCGGCCAGTGGCGCGAGCTGTTGGCCGGCGCCGGCGTACGCCGCGCCTCGCTGTCCGGGCGCGGCCTGTTCAGGGACGCGGCCTCCGACGCGCTGGTGCGGCAGAAATTCTTCGATGGCGAAATCCCGTCGTGCCAGGTCGTCATTCCCGATTTCGGCACGATCGAGGGGCCGTTCCAGATCACCGCGCTGGAGTTCGCCGGCGAGCATAACGGCGAGGTGAGCTTCGACCTGACGCTGGAATCGGCCGGCCTCGTGACGTTCAGTGCGATCTGAGGTCCACCATGGCCAACAAGTATCGCGGCGAGATCGATGCCGAGATCGGCGGACGGCGACGCGTGCTGGTGCTGACACTGGGCGCGCTCGCCGAGCTGGAACAGGCGTTCGGCGCTCATGACCTCATGGCGCTGGCTGAACGCTTCGGCTCGGGGCGGATGGCGGCGCGCGACCTCATCCGCATCATCGGCGCGGGCTTGCGTGGCGCAGGCGAACTGATTAGCGACGACGAAGTCGCCGAACTGCAGGCCGATGGCGGCGCGCCGGCCTATGTGCGCATCGCCGCCGACCTGATCGCGGCGACGTTCGGCGAAGAGCCGCCTCGCGGCGGCGCATGATGACGCCGTTTCCGTGGGCCGAGGCGATCGGCTTCGGGCTTGGCGTGTTGCGGCTGCCGCCGGCTGCGTTCTGGCGTATGACGCCGCGCGAACTTGCCTTCGCCATCGCGGCGGTGAGGGGACCGCAGCCGGGCGCCTGTTCGCGCGCCACCCTTTCGGCGCTGATGACGCAATTTCCCGACACACCACGGCAAGCCGAGGACGCGCCCCATGGATGAAACCGACCTCAACACGGCCGCAAGCAGCGAGGCGCTCGACGCGCTGCAATCGCGCACGCAGGATCTCGAACTTGCCGCCAACGGCTTTGCCCGCGCCATGAGCAGGGCCTTCTCGGCCTCGGTCACCGGTGGGCGCCAGCTCGACGACGTGCTCAAGGGGCTGGCGCTGCGGCTGTCGGACCTGGCATTGCGCATGGCGTTCAAGCCATTCGAGCGCAGTCTTGCCGGTGGCCTCGAAAGCCTGCTGTCCGGACTGACCGGCGGCGCTGGCCTGTTGCCCTCGCTCACCGCCGCGCGCGGCGCGGTGCAGCCATTCGCGGCCGGTGGCGTCATCGGCGCGCCGACCTATTTTCCGCTCATGCGCGGTGGCGTCGGGCTCGCCGGCGAAGCCGGGCCCGAGGCGATCCTGCCGTTGGCGCGCGGCCCCGACGGCCGGCTCGGCGTCGCCAGCCAGGCAACGGGCGCCGCAAGCATCATGATTCATATCGCAACGCCGGACGCCGAAAGCTTTCGCCGCTCGGAGAGTTTCGTCGCCGGCCAGATCGCGCGCGCGGTGGCGCGCGGCCAGCGCACGCTGTGAGGACGGACCATGCCGGCGCCTTTTCATGAAGTCCTGTTTCCGCTGGACATCGCGCTCAAGAGTTCGGGCGGGCCGGAGCGGCTGACCGACATCGTCACGCTCGGTTCGGGCCGCGAGGAGCGCAACACGCGCTGGGCGCATTCGCGGCGGCGTTACGATGCCGGCTACGGCGTCAAGACGCTCGACGAATTACGCGCGGTGCTGGCGTTCTTCGAGGAGCGGCGCGGCCGGCTCTATGGGTTCCGCTGGCGCGACCGGCTCGACGGCTGCTCGGCGGTGCTGGGCACGAACGTCTCGCCGCTCGATCAGCCGATCGGCGAGGGCGACGGCGCGCGCGCCGACTTCCCCCTGACCAAGACCTATGGCGGGGCCTACGCGCCCTATGCGCGGCCGATCGTCAAGCCGCTGGCCGACAGCGTGCGGATCGCCGTGGCCGGCATTGAAAGCGCGCCCGCGCATTTCGACTGCGATGCCGCGACCGGGCTGGTGACGTTCGTGGCCGGCCATGTGCCGCCGCCCGGCGCCGCGGTTACTGCGGGCTTCCGCTTCGATGTGCCGGTGCGCTTCGATACCGATTTCCTTGAAGTCGACCTGTCGGCGTTCGCGGCCGGCGCGATCCCGAAAATTCCGCTGATCGAGATCCGGCCATGAGAACGGTTCCGCCTGCGCTGCAGGCCAAGCTCGACCAGGGCGTCACCACGCTGTGCCGGTGCTGGATCGTGACGCGCGCCGACGGCGTCGTGCTCGGCTTCACCGACCATGACGAGGACATCGCGCTCGGCGGCGTGACGTGCAGGGCGGGCACCGGCTTTGCCGCTTCGGAGGCAACGAGCCGCTACGGGCTCGCCGTCGACGGCGCCGAGGTCAGCGGCGCGCTGGCCGACGAGACGCTCAACGAGGCCGATCTCGCGGGCGGCCGCTTCGACGCCGCGCGCATCGTGAGCTGGCTGGTCGACTGGAGCGAGCCGGGGCTCAAGATTCATCTATCCGAAGGCGTGCTCGGGGAAGTGCGGCGCGAGGGCCAGGCCTTTACCGCTGAGCTGCGCGGACTTGCTGATCGCCTGGCGCAGGAGAACGGACGCTATTTCACCGCGCGCTGCGGCGCGGATCTCGGCGATGCGCGCTGCGGTGTCGACCTGTCGGCGGGCGCGCTCATCGGGGCGGGTGAGGTCGATGCGGTGCCGAGCATTTCGGTGATCGTCGTGCAGGGGCTTGACGGTTTTGCCGCTGGCTCCTTCACGGCGGGACGCCTGACCTGGACCTCCGGCGCCAATGCCGGTCTCGCCGTGGAGATCAAGGAGCACCGTGTCGGCGACGATGGCGTGCGGCTGTCGCTGTGGAGCGCGATGCCGGAAGCCATCGCCGCGGGCGATGCGTTCAGCGTCACCGCCGGTTGCGACAAGCTGTTTTCGACCTGCCGCGACAGGTTCGGCAACGGCGTCAACTTCCGCGGCTTTCCCCATATCCCCGGCAACGATTTCGTCATGCAGTACGCCAGCGCGGGCGACGGCGGCGGCAACGACGGTTCCTCGCTGGAAGGCTAGACGCATGATCGCGAAACATCTCACCCGCGCCGCCATCGTGGCGGAGGCCCGCGCATGGATCGGCACGCCATACCGGCATCAGGCCTCAAGGCGGCAGGTCGGCTGCGATTGTCTCGGCCTGGTGCGCGGCGTGTGGCGCGATCTCATGGGCGAGGAGCCCGAGACGGCGCCCGCCTATGCGCCCGACTGGGCGGAAGCCATCGCCGAGGAGCGGCTGGCGGAAGCCGCGGCGCGCCATCTGATTGCGGTGCCGTGCGGCGAGGCCGGTCCCGGTGATGTCGTGCTGTTCCGCTGGCGTGCGTCGTGCGTCGCCAAGCACGCCGCCATCGTCGCATCGCCCGCCACCATGATCCACGCCCATGACGGCATCGCCGTGTGCGAGGTGGCGCTGTCGCCATGGTGGCGGCGGCGCATGGCTTTCGCGTTTCGTTTTCCCGGAGTGACCGGCTGATGGCCGCGCTTGTCCTTTCCGTCGCCGGAGCCGCCGCCGGCGGCGCGCTGTTCGGTCCGCTTGGCGTGTTCGCCGGACGGCTCGCGGGCGCGCTGGCCGGCAATTTCATCGACCATGCTCTGCTCGGCAAGAGCCGGTCGCTGGAAGGGCCGCGCCTGTCCGACCTTGACGTCATGGCCTCGACCGAGGGCGCGCCGGTGCCGCGCGTCTATGGCCGGGCGCGACTGTCGGGGCAGGTGATCTGGGCGACCCGGCTCGAGGAGGTGGTGTCGTCGCGCACCGAGACGGCGAGCGGCAAGGGCGGCATGATGCCGTCGACCACCACGACGACCTATTCCTATTACGCCAACTTCGCGGTGGCCTTGTGCGAAGGCGAGATCGGCCATGTCGCGCGCGTTTGGGCGGACGGCAAGCTCATCGACCTGTCCTCGGTCACCTGGCGCTGCCATCGCGGCAGCGAGGATCAGGAGCCGGACGGCCTCATCGTCGCCAAGGAAGGGGCCGGCAATGCGCCGGCCTATCGCGGCCTTGCCTACGTCGTGTTCGAGCGCCTGGCGCTGGAAAAATTCGGCAACCGCATTCCCCAGCTTTCGTTCGAGATCGTGCGCCCGGTCGGCGCGCTCGAGCGCATGGTGCGCGCGGTCACCCTGATCCCGGCGACCACCGAGTTCGGCTACGAGTCGAACACCGTGGTGCGCCTGCTTGGTCCCGGCCAGTCCGCCGCCGAGAATCGCCACGTCGCCACCGCCGCGAGCGACGTGATCGCCTCGCTCGACGAACTGCAGGCGCTGTGTCCGAATCTCGAACGGGTGGCGGTCGTGGTGGCCTGGTTCGGCACCGATCTGCGCGCCGGCCATTGCAAGATCAGACCCGGCGTCGACAACGCCGCCAAGGTGACCCATGGCGCGAGCTGGTCGGTCGCGGGCTGCACGCGCGACGCCGCCTATGTCGTGTCGACGGTCGACGGCCGCCCGGCCTATGGCGGCACGCCGTCCGATGCCAGCGTGAAGAACCTGATCGCTGAACTTGGTGCGCGCGGCCTCAAGGTGACGCTGTATCCGTTCATCATGATGGATATTGCTTCCGATAACGCGCTGCCCGATCCATGGAGCGATGCCGCCTCGCAGCCCGCCTATCCGTGGCGCGGCCGTATCACCTGCGATCCCGCGCCCGGCCGGCCCGGCACGCCGGACGGCACGGCGGCGACGGCCGCAGGGGTCGCGGCGTTCTTTCACGGCGACAGTGATGAGGACTGGAGCTACCGGCGCATGGTGCTGCATTACGCCGCGCTGGCGATGGAGGCGGGCGGCGTCGACGCGCTGCTGATCGGCTCCGAACTCAAATCGCTGACGCGCGTGCGGGCCGGTGCCGGCATCTATCCGGCGGTGGCGGAACTTGCGACGCTCGCCGCCGACGTCAAGGCGATCATGGGCGCATCGACCATCATCACCTGCGGCGCCGACTGGACCGAATACGCAAGCCACGTGGTCGATGCCGGGGCCGAGGAAGTGCGCTTCCCGCTCGATGCGCTGTGGGCCAGCGAGCACATCGACGTCGTCGGCATCGACTATTACGCACCGCTGGCCGACTGGCGCGATCAGGCCGGCCACCTCGATGCGGCGCTGGCGTCGTCCACTCACGATCCGGCGTATCTCGCTGGCAATCTCGCCGGCGGCGAGGGCTTCGCCTGGTCCTATGCCGATGCGGCGGCGCGCGTGGCGCAGGCGCGAAGCCTAATCACCGATGGCCTCGGTAAGCCGTGGATGTTCCGCGCCAAGGATCTGTGGAGTTGGTGGTCGAACCCGCATGTCGAGCGTGTCGGCGGCGCGGAACTGCCGGCGCCGACCGCGTGGGTGCCGTACAGCAAGCCGATCTGGCTCACCGAGGTCGGCTGCCCCGCCGTCGACAAGGGCGCCAACCAGCCGAGCGTGTTCCCCGATACGAAATCGTCGGAAGCGGGCCTTCCTTATTTCTCCAGCGGTCATCGCGACGACCTGATGCAGCGCCGCTATCTCGAAGCCGTGCTCGGCGCGCTCGATCCGGCGTTCGACGACGATGTTCCGCTCAATCCGGTGTCGCCGCTCTACGGCGGGCGCATGTTCGACGTCTCCGCCATCCACCTGTGGACCTGGGACGCGCGGCCCTATCCGGTGTTTCCCGCCGCCGTGGATGTGTGGAGCGATGCCGTCAACTGGGAGACCGGTCACTGGCTCACCGGCCGGCTGGGAGCCGCGCCGCTTGCCGCGCTGGTAGCCGCCGTGCTCGACGATTGCGGCGTGACGGACGTCGATGCCGCCGCGCTGGGCGAGGGGCCCGACGGCTATGTCGTCGATCGCCCGATGGCGCCGCGCGCCATGATCGAGCCGCTGGCCGCGGCCTATGCCTTCGATGGCGCCGCCGGTGAGGGCGGCCTGACATTCCGGCCACGCGGCGGCGCGCCGGTCGCTGAACTTTCCGAGGACGATGTGGTGCTGCCGTCGCGTGGCGCGCCGCTGCGGCTGACGCGCGCGCAGGAAACCGAACTGCCGCGCGAGATCAATTTCGGCTTCACCGATGTCGATGCCGACTATCGCCGCGCCGCCGTGATGTCGCGCCGCCTAGTCGGCGGATCGGCGCGCGCGTTGCGCTCCGATCTTGCCGTCGTCACCAGCGGCAACGCCGCCGCGCGGCGCGCCGACATCTGGTTGCAGGATCTGTGGGCCGGGCGCGAGTCGGTCGAGGCCGCGCTTGGCCCGGCCTGGCTCAGGCTGACGCCGGGCGATGTCGTCGCCATGACGGTGAACGGCCGCCGCCGCCTGTTCGAGATTGGGGAAATCGTCGATACGCAGGCGCGCGCCATCAAGGGCCGTAGCATCGATCCCGACGTGTTCGACGTGCCGCTGGCCTTGCCGGCGCGCCTGCGGCCGCAGCTTCCGGCATCGATGGGGCCGGTGGATGCGCTGGTGCTCGACCTGCCGGCGCTGGAGGCTTCCGATCCGCCGATGCTGGCGCGGCTCGCGGTATTCGCACAGCCGTGGCCCGGCGCGGTAGCGGTGTGGCGCTCGGTGGATGGCGCGAGTTTTTCGCGCGTGGCGGTGGCTGAGGCCCCGGCGATCATGGGCGAGACGCTCGATCCGCTGCCGCGCGGCCCGGCCAGCCGATGGGATCTCGCGGCTCGCGTGCGAGTACGTCTCAACGGCGGAGCATTGGCCTCGTGCGGCGACACCATGCTGTTCGACGGTGCCAATGCCGCCGCGCTGCGCCGTCCCGATGGCGCCTGGGAAATCATCCAGTACGGAAACGCCGAACTCGTGGCCGACAATACATATGAACTCTCGCGTCTGCTGCGCGGCCAGGCCGGCAGCGAATGGGCGATGGGCGATCCCTTGCCGGCGGGAGCCTCCTTCGTGCGGCTCGACGCGCATCTGGTGCCGGTCGCCAGTGGGCTTAACGAACTCGAGCGTCCCGTCGAGGTCCGCGTCGTCGCCGCCGAGGTGAGCCATGACGATGCCTCGGCCACGATGCTGACCGTGACGCCGCGCGCCACCGCGCTCATGCCGCTCGCCCCGGTGCATGCGGCGGCGCGACGGTCCGCCGACGGCGTGCACCTGACCTGGATCCGCCGCACCCGGCGCGACGGCGACGGCTGGAGCGGCGAGGTGCCGCTTGCCGAGGACGCGGAATCCTATGAGGTCGATATCCTGTCGGCAGGCGCGGTGGTGCGCACCGTCGCCTCTTCAGCGCCGGCGGCGCTGTACGCAAACGCCGATGAGTTGGCCGATTTCGGCGCGGCGCAAACGGCGCTCACCATCCGCGTTGCGCAAATATCGCGCACCGTCGGCCGCGGCATTCCGTTGGAGGTGACGCTGACGCCGTAACGCGCCTCGACCTGTTCGCCGCTTCTGTCCACAAACGCCCGCCGATCCGGCGGGCTTTTTCTTTTGAGGAAAGACCCATGTTCGCAAAGCTCGAAATCCTGTGGCGCGCGTCCATCGATGCGTTCAATCTCATCGAGTCGTGGATCGGCCGCCATCCGCGTCTGACCCTCGTGCTGTGGCTGCTGTCGCTCGTCGCCGTGGCGGCCGGGTTCTGACATGGCGGCGCGGTCGTGGGACGAAGCCGTCGCGCGCGTACTGGCGTGCGAGGGCGGCTATACCGACCATCCCGCCGATCCCGGCGGGCCGACCAACCGGGGCATTACGCTTGCCGACGCGCGCCGCTATTGGAAGCGCGACGCCACCGCGGCGGACGTTAAAGCGATGCCGGTCGCGGTGGCGCACCGCATCTACCGCGATCGCTACTGGTCGGCGCTGCGCTGCGACGAACTGCCCGCCGGGCTCGATTACGCGATGTTCGATTACGGCGTGAATTCCGGCATCGCGCGCGCCGGCAGGGTATTGCGGCGGTTGCTGCAATTGTCCGACCGCAGCGCCATTGTCACCGCCGAGGTGGTGGCCGCCGCCGCGGCTCGCGATCCGCAGGCGCTGATCGCCGCGCTTTGCGACGAGCGTCTCGCTTTTCTCAAGAGCTTGCGGACATGGCCGGTGTTCGGCGTCGGATGGGGACGGCGGGTCGCCGGCGCGCGGGCCGCCGCGCTCGCCATGGCGCGCGGTGCGCCTGCAGCTGCGCCGCAAGGCGGCAAGACCGGCGCGGTGGTCGCCACGACCGGCGCCGGCGCCATTGTCGCGGCCGGCGCGGCGAGTGCGCAGGCCGACCATGCGGCAATCATTTTTGCCGTGTTCGCGGCCATTGCGGTGCTGGCCGTCGCCGCGATGTTGGTCAGGCGATAGCGCCGCCGTCGGGAAATCCCTGCCACCACTGAAAATGGAACCATGCCATGAACTGGAGCGAACTTGCCGCCGACGTGATCGGACTTGGCGCGCCGCGTCTGGGCGCGGCGCTGGCCGGACCGCTGGGCGAGGCCGCCGGCCGCCTGCTCGCCGAAATCCTCGCGGTGCCGGCCCGTGCGCCAGATGACGTCAAAGCCGTGCTGGCGGATGCGGATGCGTCGAGGCTGGCGGAGGCCGACCAGAAATGGGCCGAACTCATCCGCGCTGAAGCCGAGACGCAGCGCGCCGCGATCGCCGAGACGCATCAGACCATCCGTACCGAGCTGGCGAGCGAGGATCCGCTGCAGCGCTGGTGGCGCCCCGGCTATGCCATCGAGCTGACGCTGGAATGCGCCGCGCTGTGGTCAGTGGTGATCGGCCAGTTGTGGAGCGGCGACGTCCGGGCCCTCAATGCGCTGATCGGCGGCACGGCGCTGCTCGTGGCCTATTGGGGTTTCCGATTCGGCGTGTTAGGCGTTTACGTCAGCGGGCGGACGCGCGAGAAGCTAACCGCGGCTACCGGCGAGCCTGTTCCCGGCGGGCTCGGTCAGGTGGCGAGCGCGATCCGGAAACGGCGGTGAACCGCTGGCAAGGCCGAGAGGCCCGCGCACGCGCCCCGTGGAGGATAATGTGCGACTCCTCGTTGTGGAGGACGATCCCGATCTCAACCGCCAGCTGGCGACGGCGCTGTCCGACGCCGGTTACGTGGTCGACCGCGCCTTCGACGGCGAGGAGGGGCACTACCTCGGCGACAACGAGCCTTACGACGCGGTGATCCTCGATATCGGTCTGCCCAAGATGGACGGGCTGTCGGTGCTGGAAGCCTGGCGCCGCGACGGCAAGACCATGCCGGTGCTCATCCTCACCGCGCGCGACCGCTGGAGCGACAAGGTGCAGGGCTTCGATGTCGGCGCCGACGACTATGTCGCCAAGCCGTTCCATCTCGAGGAGGTGCTGGCGCGCGTGCGCGCCCTGCTGCGGCGCTCGACAGGGCACGCCAAGAGCGAGTTGACCTGCGGCTCGGTCCGCCTCGACACCCGCACCGGACGCGTCAGCGTCAACGGCAATCCGGTCAAGCTGACCTCGCATGAATACCGGCTGCTTGCCTATCTCATGCACCATGCCGGCCGCGTTGTCTCGCGCACCGAACTCGTCGAGCACCTCTACGATCAGGACTTCGACCGCGACTCCAACACCATCGAGGTGTTTGTCGGGCGGGTGCGCAAGAAGCTGGACGTCGACATCATCCAGACCGTGCGCGGTCTGGGGTACCTGCTGACGCCGCCCGGCGATGCGCGCTAACGCACTCTCCACCCGGCTGTTCCTTTCCGCCACGGCCTGGACGGTGATCATCCTCGTCTTCACCGGCTTCGTGCTGTCCTCGCTCTACCGCCAGGCGGTGGAGCGCACGTTCGACCGCCGCCTCAATCTCTATCTGCGCACGCTGATCGCCGACGTCGCCACCCCCGACGAGGCCGACAAGACGCCGGCCAACGTCACCCCCACGGTCGGCGAGCCGCTGTTCGAACTGCCGTTGTCGGGCTGGTACTGGCAGATCACGCGCACCGATGTCCCTGCCGAGGTGCGGCGCTCGCGTTCGCTTTGGGATCGCACGCTGACCCATCTCGAGGGCCACGGCATCGAATTGTCCAACACCGGCGTGCGCCAGAATTATACCCAGGGACCGGAAGGTCAGGAACTGCGCACCATCGAGCGCCCCGTCGAACTGGGCGCGGAAGGCCGCTACCTCTTTCTGGTCGCGGGCGACGCCGGAGAAATAACCGATGAGACCCGCACTTTCGACGCCTATCTTGCCGCCACGTTTCTCGGGCTGACCGCGGTGCTGATGCTGTCGACGCTGTTCCAGGTGCGGTTCGGCCTGGCGCCGCTCAAGCGCATTTCGGAACGCATCGCCGCGATTCGCTCCGGCAAGGCGGAGCGGCTTGAGGGCGAGTTTCCCGTCGAGATCGCGCCGCTGGCGCGCGAAACCAATGCGCTGCTCGATGCCAACAAGGAGATCGTCGAGCGCGCCCGCACCCATGTCGGAAATCTCGCCCATGCCATCAAGACGCCGCTTTCGGTTATCGTCAACGAGGCCGCGCTGCAGCGCGGCGATCCGTTCGCCCGCAAGGTGCTTGAACAGAGCAATATCGTGCGCGACCAAATTTCCCGGCATCTCGAGCGCGCCCGCATCGCCGCGCGCGTCACCGTGGTCGGCACGGTGACCGAGGCCGCTCCCGTGGTGCAGGCGATCCGGCGCACCATGGACAAGATCCACCACGAGCGCGGCCTGGCCATCGAGGCCATCGTGCCTGAGGGCATCCGGTTTCTTGGCGAGCAGCAGGACTTCGAGGAGATGGTGGGCAACCTCATCGACAACGCCTGCAAGTGGGCGTCGTCGCGAGTCATGGTCGAGGTGATCCGGGTTCCGCCGGCCGGGCCGGGGCACGAGCCGATGCTGCGGATCATGGTCGACGACGACGGGCCGGGGCTGTCGCCGGCCGAGCGGGATCAGGTGGCGCAGCGCGGCCAGCGGCTCGACGAGACCAAGCCGGGCTCGGGGCTCGGGCTGTCTATCGTGGTCGATCTCGCCACCCTTTATCGCGGCCAGCTTACGCTCGCCAGCGCGCCGATCGGCGGCCTGCGCGCCGAACTTCTGCTGCCGGCAGCGCCCTGATACTTTTCGCTTGCCTCATGACAGAGTTTCGCCCCAATCGTCCGCTCATTGAGCACGGGCTGGCGGGGCGTCCCATGGGATTCCCGCGTGGAGAACGTCAGGGGATCACATGCTTTACGGACGAATCATTGCGGCGACGGCCGTCGCCGGGCTGCTTGCGGGCTGCGCCGGTGACCGGGTGGCTGAGACCGGACCGAAGGAAGGTGCGGGAACGCTGATCGGCGCCGTTGGTGGTGTGCTGATCGGATCGTCGGTCGGCGGTCCGGCCGGGGCGCGGGTGGGCGGCGCCATCGCCGGGGCCGCCATCGGCGGCCTGATCGGCAACCGGATCGGAGCAGCCCTCGACGACGACGACCGGCGGTTCGCCTACGCGGCGCAGATCGACGCCCTGGAAAACGGTCCCTCGGGGGCTGCGGTGCCGTGGCGCAATCCGGATTCCGGCCGTTACGGCAATATCGTTCCCGGCCCGGCCTATGACGCCCGCGGCTCCAAGTGCCGCTCCTACATCCACACCGTCTATATCGATGGCCGGCCACAGATTGCCCGCGGTACCGCTTGCCGCAATCCCGACGGCAGCTGGACCCCGCTCACTTAAGAAGCTACGGCAGAAGCTTCGGCCCCGCGCCCGGCCGGGCGCGGGGCCGATAGTGCTTTATCGTCAATGAGTTCTTAACGCGCCTGCTGGTAATACCTGTCTGTTACGGTTCCTCCGAAGTGGGACAGGCCGACCGGATGGCAGCGCAGGGACAGTCGTTGCAGCGACTGAGGGAGTACCTTCGGCAGTTGCCGCCGCGGGTGCAGGCCATGCTGCTGCGCGAATTCGAGCAGGCCATCGCGCGCGGCGACGACATCGCGGTCGCCACCTTCGTGCTTGGTGAGCTGCGCAAGCTGCTTCGGGAGACTGGCGACGCCGACCTGTCGCGCACCGAGAACGCCGCCCGTCTGCTGTTCCGGGCGATCGAGCCCTTCCTTGTTGACCGCGACGGCGGGGCTTCCTGTCCCGGGCAGATTCGCCGTTCATCGCTGCTGCCGATCTGGACCTGGCTCGGCCGCGACCTGCTGGCCGAGCCCACCGCGAAATTCGAGCACGAGCTTGGCCAGCTTGCCGCCGAAACCCAGAAGCCGGCCGTCGAGGCGCTGGTCCGCCGCTATCAGCTCAAGGCCGCCGAGGCCATTCTTGCCGTAATGGCGACGCGCGGCAGCGATCAGCAGCGATTGCTGCATCGGGTCGGTTCGCCGACGGCGGTCGAGGATCTCGTTCCGCTGGCAGCCGCTTTCAAGCATCGCGAGGCGCTGGAAGCTCTGCTGGCGCGCCTGCCGAACTATGTGCGCAACCTCGCCGACGAGCAGTTCCACATGGTGCGCAACGCGCTCGATATTCCCTCGTTGCAATTGCCACAGGTGTTGCCGCTGGCGCTGACCCTGACGATGCGCCGTCTTGCGACGCCATGGCAGATCATCCGCCTCGCCACCATCGCCGCGGCCTCGGACGAGGCGATCCGCATCGCCAGCACACCCTATGCCGTCGCGGTCACGCTGGCGATCAACGATGCCACCAACGCCGTCGCGGAATTGCGCGCCGACCTCAAGCGCGGCCGCTATGGCAACGTCTCCAACCATCTCAAGCTGCTGTATGACGCGATGCGCGGCTTGCGCAGTGAACTCGATGTCCGTTCCGACAGCGGCTGGGGACGGCAGCTCGCCACCCTCCGCACCGAGATATCCAATCTCCTGAAATCGGAAATCGAAATGGTGCCGGGGCGCGTGCGCCGCCTGCTGCGGCAGCGTTCCGACAAGGATATCGCCGCGGGCTCGACGCTCGACGCCACCGAGATCGCCGAGACGGCGGCGCTGATCGATTTCGTCGGCGTTTGCCGCACCTATGCCAGCGAATTGGCGATCAACGAGGTGACGCTGCGGGCCTATTCCGATCTCCAGCAGTATCTCGAGCAGGCCACGCAGGCGCTGGTGGATGCGCTGCGTACCGATACCACCCGTCATCCCGATTTCCGCCAGTCGCAGGCCGACGTCGCGATCAGGTTCTGCTCGATCATGTTCGGCGACGAGTATGCCTCGCTGATGACCAAGGCCGCCGGCATGGCGCTTGGCGGCGAACGCAAGCCGGCGCGGGCCGGCTGATAATCCTTCCCCAACCTTCTTTTTTGCTCTAATTCCGCCATGCGGAAACGGCATGGCTTGTCTTAAATCATTTGGCGATTGCGCCGGTATGGTAACCGTGATGTAACCCCGCGCATCAACCGCCTTTGCGTGCAGGGGACAGCCCTTTGATGCCGGTATTTTCGACACCATGACGCTGTGGTTTATCCTTGCGCTGATGACCGTTGCCGCGGTGTTCGCCGTGTTGTGGCCGCTGGGGCGCGCGCCGGGCGCGCCGCGCGAGGGTTCGGAAACCGCAATTTACAAAGACCAACTTGGTGAAATCGAGCGCGATCTCGCGGCCGGACTGATCGGCGCGGGCGAGGCCGAGGCGGCACGAACCGAAGTCTCGCGCCGTCTGCTGGCCGCCGCCGACGCATCCCCGGTCGCGGCTGCCGCCCCGCAGCGCGGGTTGCGGCGGGCGGTTGCCGTGGCGGCATTGATCGGCCTGCCGTTCGTATCCGGCGCGCTGTACCTCAAGCTGGGCACGCCGGGCCTGCCGGCCTTTCCGCTGGCCGAACGCGCCCAGGCACCGGCGGCGACGGAATCCCTCGACCGGCTGGTGATGCAGGTTGAGGCGCGTCTCGAGAAGAATCCGAACGATGGCCGTGGCTGGGAAGTGCTGGCGCCGGTGCTGATGCGGCTCGGTCGCTATCCCGACGCCATCAAGGCGCTGCGCAACTCCATCGCCACCAATGGACCGACCGCCACGCGCCACGCCGATCTCGGCGAGGCGATTCTGATGGGCGCCAACGGCGTGGTGACCGCCGAGGCCAAGGCCGAGTTCGAGCACGCGCTGGCGCTCGACGCCGACGAGATCAAGGCGCGGTATTTTCTCGGCCTTGCCGCCGAGCAGGACGGCCGCACCAGGGAAGCCGCCGGAATCTGGCGCGCCATGCTGGCGAAGGCCCCCGACGATGCGCCATGGCGGCCGCTGCTGCAGCGCGCGCTGGCACGCGTCGAGGGCGTCGCGGCGCCGAGCGAGGAGCAGATCGCGGCGGCGGGCGCCAGCGACGCGGAGCGCGGCGAGAAGGTGCGCGGCATGGTCGAGCGGCTCGCCACGCGGCTCAGGCAGGATGGCTCCGATGTGGATGGCTGGCTTCGTCTGGTCCGCGCCTATATGGTGATGGGCGATCGCGACAAGGCGTTGGCTTCGGTCAAGGACGCGCGCGCCGCCCTGACGCAGGATGCCGGGCGGTTGCGCCAACTCAATGAAGGCCTCAAGGGGCTGGGCATTGATGGTTGAGAACGCGCGAAGATCAATCGCTCGCAAAAGTCCACAAAGACACGGGACGTGAATCATGACGCGAAAGCAGCGGCGGCTGGTTCTGATCGGGAGCGCGCTCGCGGTGCTGGCGGTGGCGGTTGCCCTGGTGCTCAACGCGCTGCGCGACTCCATCGTGTTCTTCACCACGCCGACCGATGTCGTGGAAAAGTCGATACAACCCGGCAAAAGGTTCCGGCTCGGCGGGCTGGTGCAGCCGGGCACGCTGGTCAAGGGCGGCAATCTCGCAGTGAAGTTCGAGATCACCGACGGCAAGTCGAACGTCAAGGTGGCCTATCAGGGCATCCTGCCCGACCTGTTCCGCGAAGGACAGGGCGTGGTGTCGGAAGGCGTGCTCGATGCGGGCGGCGTGTTCAAGGCCGATACCGTGCTCGCCAAGCATGACGAGAACTACATGCCCAAGGAAGTCGCCGACGCCCTTAAGAAGCAGGGCCACTGGAAGGACGACTACGCCGCCAAGCCGGAAGCGGCTGGCGGCGCCGCCGCGGCCACATCCGCGCAGGGCGGCAAACCATGATGCCGGAGGCCGGACATTACGCGCTGGTGCTGGCGCTGGTGCTGGCGCTCGTTCAGGCCGTGGTGCCGATCATCGGCGCGCGGCGGCGCGATCCGGCCTTGATGAACGTCGCGGCCTCGACGGCTTCCGCGCAGTTCATGTTCGCGCTGATCTCGTTCGGCGCGCTCACCGCTTCCCACATGGTGTCGGACTTTTCCGTCGCCAACGTGTTCGAGAACTCGCATTCGCTGAAACCCATGCTCTACAAAATCACGGGCGTGTGGGGCAATCACGAAGGCTCGATGATGCTGTGGGTCTTCATCCTCGCGCTGTTCGGCGCGCTGGTGGCGGTGTTCGGCGGTAACCTGCCGGCGACCTTGCGCGCCAACGTGCTGGCGGCGCAGGCCTGGATCGCCGCGGCGTTCTATCTCTTCATTCTCACCACCTCCAATCCGTTCCTGCGCATCGCCAATCCACCGGTCGAGGGCCGCGACCTCAATCCGGTGCTGCAGGACATCGGCCTCGCTTTGCATCCGCCACTGCTCTATCTCGGCTATGTCGGATTCTCGATCTCGTTCTCGTTCGCCGTTGCCGCCCTGATCGAGGGCCGCATCGACGCCGCTTGGGCGCGCTGGGTGCGGCCGTGGACGCTGGTGGCGTGGATCTTCCTGACGCTGGGCATCGCCATGGGCTCGTACTGGGCCTATTACGAGCTGGGCTGGGGCGGCTGGTGGTTCTGGGATCCGGTCGAGAACGCCTCGCTGATGCCGTGGCTGTCGGGCACCGCGCTGCTGCATTCGGCGCTGGTGATGGAAAAGCGCAACGCGCTCAAGATCTGGACCATCCTTCTGGCCATCCTGACCTTCTCGCTGTCGCTGCTCGGCACCTTCCTGGTGCGCTCGGGCGTCCTGACCTCGGTGCATGCTTTCGCCACCGACCCGGCGCGCGGCGTGTTCATCCTCGCCATTCTGATTTTTTTCATCGGCGGCGGTTTTGCGCTCTATGCCTGGCGCGCCGGCTCGCTCAAGCAGGGCGGCCTGTTCGCGCCGGTGTCGCGCGAGGGCGCCCTGGTGCTCAACAACCTCTTGCTTACCACGGCCTGCGCCACGGTGTTCGTCGGCACGCTCTATCCGCTCGCGCTCGAGGCGCTTGCCGCCGACAAGATCTCCGTCGGCGCGCCGTTCTTCAACCTGACCTTCGGGCCGCTGTTCGTGCCGCTCCTGATCGCGGTGCCGTTCGGCCCGCTGCTGGCATGGAAGCGCGGCGATCTTCTGGGCGCATCGCAGCGGCTGATCGCCGCCGGGTTACTCGCGCTCGCCGGCGTGGCGCTGGTGATGGCGTGGAGCTGGGGCGGGCCGGCGCTGGCGCCGTTCGGCGTCGGCCTGGCGATCTTCGTTATCGTCGGCGCGGTCAGCGATCTCGTCGAGCGCTGCGGCCTCATCCGCAAGCCCGCGCTGGCGCTCAAGCGCGCCCGCGGCCTGCCGGCCTCGACCTGGGGCACCGCGTTCGCCCATGCCGGGCTGGGACTGACCCTGCTCGGCATCGTGTGCGAAACAACGTGGAGCGACGAGCGCATCGCCACCATGCGGGCCGGCGACCAGACCATGGTCGGCGGCTATTCGGTGCGGCTCGATGGCTTCGCGCAACGCCATGGGCCCAACTACCGCGAGGTCACGGCGCAGTTCGCGGTCGCGCGCAACGGCGCGGCCATCGGCGTCATGGAGCCGTCGAAGCGCAACTTCGTCACGCGCGGCTCGGCGACCACAGAGGCGGCGCTCATGACGCGCGGCTTCAGCCAGCTTTACATTTCACTGGGCGACCTCAGCGCCGACGGCACCATCGCGGTGCGACTCTATCACAAGCCGCTGGTGCTGCTGATCTGGCTCGGCACGGTGGTGATGGTGTTCGGTGGCGGACTGTCGCTGATGGACCGGCGGCTTCGCGTCGGCGCGCCGAGGCCGGCGCGTTCGGCCAAGGCGCTGCAGCCGGCGGAGTAGGGGACATGCCGTTCGTCATTTCGGCCGGATGGTTTCGCGCGGCGCTGCTGGCGGCAATGCTCGCCATGCCCGCCGTCGCCCTCGCGGTGCAGCCTGACGAGATCATGAAGGATCCGGCGCAGGAGGCGCGCGCCCGCAACCTGTCGCGCGAACTGCGCTGCATGGTGTGCCAGAACCAGTCGATCGACGATTCCGACGCACCGCTGGCCCGCGACCTGCGCCTTCTGGTGCGCGAACGCATCGGCGCCGGCGACAGCGACGGCCAGGTGATCAATTTCCTGGTCGCCCGCTATGGCGAGTTCGTGCTGCTCAAGCCTCGCTTCGAACTGCATACCCTGCTGTTGTGGGGTGTGCCGCCGGCGGTGCTGGTGCTGGGTGCGCTGGCGCTGTGGGTCAATGCCCGCCGCCGTCGCGCGCCGGCTTCGTCCGTTCCGGAGATTGCCCCCTTGAGCGCCGAGGAGCAGCGGCGATTACGTCGCTTGATTTCAGACGATGGACGAGGTAAATAGCGTAACTGTATGATTATATTTTGAAATAAGAATAATAACGAAATTACCAAAGTTTAATTCCGCAGACAGCGCGCCGTAACCTCGCATCCTCCATCTTGGCCTTCGCCCCGATGCCTATTCCGGCATCCGGTGGGTTCCAGACTGGAGATGCGTTTCATGACCGGCAGCCCCGTACATCCCCCCCATTCCATGCTCCCGGCGAACCGTGCCGCGCCGCGCCGCGCCGCGTCGGCGCCTTGGCGCCGGCGCGCGCTGATGGCGTCGGTTGCCCTCGGCCTCGGCGCCGCGTCATTTGGCCTGACCGTGCCGCAGGCCCGTGCCGATCTGTTCGGCCGTGCGCAGGCTCAGGTCAGTTCCGACATGAGCAAGGTGCAGCGCCCGGCCGGCTTTGCCGATGTCGTCGAGCGCGTGAAGCCTTCGGTGATTTCAGTCCGCGTCAAGATGGGGGAAAAATCCGGCAATGAGAAATCGGCGCGCCGCGATCGCGATCGCGGCGATGAGGATTCGCCGTTCGCGCCGGGCTCCCCGCTCGATCGCTTCTTCCGCCGCTTCGGCGGGCCCGACGGCATGCCCGGCATGCGCGGCCCGCGCTTCCGCGAGCGCGTCACCGGGCAGGGCTCCGGCTTCTTCATCTCGGCCGACGGCTTTGCCGTCACCAATAACCATGTCGTCGACGGCGCCGACACCGTCGAGGTCATGACCGACGACAGCAAGACCTATACCGCCAAGGTGATCGGCGTCGATCCGCGCACCGATGTGGCGCTGATCAAGATCGATGGCCGCAGCGATTTCCCGTTCGCCAAGCTGTCCGACAATGCGCCGCGCATCGGCGACTGGGTGCTTGCGGTCGGCAATCCGTTCGGCCTCGGCGGCACCGTGACCGCCGGCATCGTGTCGGCGCGCGGCCGCGACATCGGCAACGGCCCCTATGACGACTTCATCCAGATCGACGCGCCGGTCAACAAGGGCAATTCCGGCGGTCCGGCGTTCAATACCGACGGCGAGGTGATCGGCGTCAACACCGCGATCTTCTCACCCTCCGGCGGCAGTGTCGGCATCGCCTTCGCGATCCCCTCGACGACGGTCAAGTCGGTGGTGGCCCAGCTCAAGGACAAGGGCTCGGTCACGCGCGGCTGGATCGGCGTGCAGATTCAGACCGTGACGCCGGAGATCGCCGAAAGCCTCGGCCTCAAGCGCAATGAAGGCGCGCTGGTCGCCGAGCCGCAGGCCAACGGCCCGGCGGTCAAGGCCGGCGTCGAGGCCGGTGACGTCATCACCGCCGTCAACGACAAGCCGGTGCGCGATGCGCGCGATCTCGCCCGTACCATCGGCGCGATGCCGCCCGGTACATCGATCAAGCTCACGCTCATGCGCAAGGGCACGGAAAAAACCGTGTCGGTGATGCTCGGCGAACTGCCGAACGTGGTCAAGCAGTCGCGTTCCAGCAGCGAGGGCGGCGAGCGCCGCGGCACCGACCTGCCGCGCCTCGGCGTGACGGTCGCGCCGGCGGCCTCGGTCGCGGGCGCCGGCAAGGACGGCGTGGTGATCACCTCGGTCGAGCCGAACAGCGCGGCGGCCGAACGCGGCGTCAAGGAGGGCGATGTCATCCTCGATGTCGGCGGCAAGGCGGTCAGCAGCGCCGACGAGGTGCGCGATGCGCTCAGCGCCGCGCGCGCCGATGGCAAGGCCAGCGTGCTGATTCGCCTGCGCTCGGGCGATGCGTCCCGCTTCATCGCGCTCCCGGTCGGGCGCGGCTGAGACGAACACGGATGGGAGTGGCTACCGGCATTCTTCGCCCCCGCTAGGCGGTCATTCCCCGGGGACGGGTGCAATACCCGTCCCCACCTTTTGCTGAGCCAGCGCCCTGACGGATCGAAGCCCCCCTCCGTCGGAGTGGCGTGTGGGCGGTGGAGTTCCCCCAGCTCCGCCGCCCACGTTGCTTCCGGGCCCCACCCGGCTTGCCAGAGCCGCGCGCCTTGCGCCATGTAAGGGAAGGTAAAACCAGCCTTGACCGATTCCGGCCTCCCATTTGCCGGCCCAGACAGTTCCGGCCCGACCATGCGTCTGCTCATCATCGAGGATGACCGCGACTCCGCCGACTACCTCGTGAAGGCTTTTCGCGAGGCCGGCCACGTCGCCGATCATGCCGCCGATGGCGAGGAGGGGCTGGCGCTCGCCGACGGCGGCGATTACGACGCCCTGATCGTCGACCGCATGCTGCCGCGGCGCGACGGACTGTCGGTGATCGGCGCGCTGCGCGACAAGGGCAACCAGACCCCGGCGCTGATCCTGTCCGCGCTCGGCCAGGTCGACGACCGCGTCAAGGGCCTGCGCGCCGGCGGCGACGACTACCTGCCGAAGCCCTATTCGTTCGCCGAGCTTCTGGCCCGCGTCGAGGTGCTGTCGCGCCGCCGCGGCGGCCGCGGCGAGGAAATGACCTACCGCGTCGGCGACCTCGAGCTCGACCGCCTGTCGCATCAGGTGACGCGCGGCGCGCAGGAAATCCTGCTGCAGCCGCGCGAGTTCCGCCTGCTCGAATACCTGATGAAGCACGCCGGACAGGTGGTAACCCGCACCATGCTGCTCGAAAACGTCTGGGACTATCACTTCGACCCGCAGACCAACGTCATCGACGTGCACGTCTCGCGGCTGCGCGCCAAGATCGACAAGGGCTTCGAACGCCCGCTGCTGCACACCGTGCGCGGCGCCGGATACATGATCCGTGACGGCCTTCGGTAAGCTCATCCGCACCACGGCATTCCGGCTCACGCTGGTCTATCTGCTGCTGTTTGCGCTGTTCGCCGCCTCGCTGCTCGGCTATTTCGCCTGGAACACGCGCCGCCTCATCACCGAGCAGATCACCGCCACCGTCAACACCGAGATGGGGGAGCTGATCGATCATTACCAGCAGGGCGGGTTGCGCCGGCTGACGGTCGAGGTGGAGAACCGCGCGCTGCGGCCGGGCTCGAACCTTTATCTCGTCAGCAACCCGCAGGGTCAGGGCATCGCCGGCAACGTCGCCTCGCTGGGGCCCGGGGTGATGAGCCGCGTCGGCTGGAGCGAGACCTTCTACCAGCGCCTTGACGATCCGGGCGAGCGTAACGGCGACGAGCATCACGCCATCGTCCGCGTTTATGAATTGACCAACGGGTTCCGCGTTCTGGTCGGCCGCGACGTCGAGGAACGGCGGCGGCTGTTCGGCGTCATCACGGCGGCGGCGCGGTGGTCGATACTGGTGGTGATCGTGCTCGGCGTCGGCGGCGGCATCTTCGTCGGACGGCGGGTGCTGCGCCGCATTGACGCCATGACCGCCTCGACCCAGCGCATCATGGCCGGCAATCTCGGCGAACGCCTGCCGGTCGGGCGCAGCGGCGACGAGCTCGATCGCCTCGCCGGCAACCTCAATGTCATGCTCGAGCGCATCGAGGCGTTGATGGGCGGTCTCAAGGAAGTCTCGGACAATATCGCCCACGACCTCAAGACGCCGCTGACGCGGCTGCGCAATCGTTGCGAGGCGGCGCTGGCATCCGGCTCGGAAGCCGGCCATCGCGCCGCGCTGGAGCAGACCATCGAGGAATCCGATGGTCTGATCCGCACCTTCGACGCCCTTTTGATGATCGCGCGCGCCGAATCCGGGCAGGCGCGCGACGGCATGACGAAATTCGACGGCGCGGAAGTCGCGCGCGGCATTCACGAGCTTTACGAGCCGCTGGCCGAGGACAAGGGACTGGCGCTCCGGGTCGATGCGCCGGTTGCCATGCCGCTTTACGGCAGCCGCGAGCTGATCGGCCAGGCGCTCGCCAATCTTGTGGAAAACGCCATCAAGTACGGCGTGCCGGCGCCCGGCTCGTCGCAGTCCGAGATCGTTGTCGCGGCGCTGGCCGACGGCGAGCGCGTGTTTCTCAGCGTCGCCGACCACGGCCCTGGAATTTCGGAACAGGATCGGCGCCGCGTGGTCGAACGTTTCGTGCGGCTTGAGGCCAGCCGCACCGAGCCCGGATCCGGTCTGGGATTAAGTTTGGCTTCGGCTGTTGCCACGCTGCACGGTGGCGAATTAAGACTGGAGGACAATCATCCGGGGCTGCGCGCCGTTCTTGCGTTGCCCGGCCGGGGACCGGAGCCGACACTCGATGACGCAGAGCGCGGAAACCCACGCAGCGGGGAGCATGCTGGCCGCGCGACTTGAACGCGCGCCTCATCCATTTCCGCCCGACCAGGCCACCGGTCGATGGGCTACGTGGCTTGAGGAACTGGCGCCGGAACGGGCCGCCGAACTGACCGGGCTGCTGCGGTCACACCCTTGCGCCGCCGCCGTGCTCGACGGCATCGCGGAATCCTCGCCCTATCTGTTCGATCTGATGCGCGCCGACGCGGAGCGCCTCGTACGGCTGTTGCGCTGCGATCCCGATGCGCGGTTCGACGAGTTGATCGACGGCACCGTCGCAGCGGTCGCTGCGGCCACTGATGAAGCCGAGGTGATGCGATCCCTGCGGCTGATGAAGGCGGAGGCCGCGCTGCTGATCGCGCTGTGCGACATTGGCGGCGCGTGGACGGTGATGCGCGTCACCCAGGCGCTGACCGACATCGCCGACACCGCGGTGCGGTGCGCGGTGCGTCATCAGCTCGCGCGCGAGGCGGCGCGCGGTCGCCTCGCGCCGCCCGATCCTGCTCGGCCCGAGGCCGGCAGCGGGCTCGTGGTGCTGGCCATGGGCAAGATGGGCGCGGGCGAACTCAACTATTCCAGCGACATCGACCTTATCGTCTTTTACAACCTTGCCGCGCCGACGCTGGCGCCCGGCATCGAGCCGCAGCCGTTCTTCGTGCGCGTCGCGCAAGGCATCGCCCGGCTGCTCAGTCAACGCACCGGCGATGGCTACGTGTTCCGCGTCGATCTGCGGCTGCGCCCCGATCCGGCCTCGACCCCGGTGGCGATCTCGACCGCCGCCGCGCTGGAATACTATGAGCGCGAGGGCCGCACCTGGGAGCGCGCCGCCATGATCAAGGCGCGCCCCTGTGCCGGCGACATCGAGGCCGGGCAGGCGCTGCTTTCCGAGATCGCGCCGTTCGTCTGGCGCAAGCACCTCGACTTTGCCGCGCTAGCCGATGTGCACGACATGAAGCGGCAGATGCACGCCTACAAGGGCCACAGCGAGATCGCCGTCGAGGGCCACAACATCAAGCTTGGGCGCGGCGGCATCCGCGAGATCGAATTTTTCGTCCAGACCCAGCAGTTGATCGCGGGTGGACGGCACGCACCCTTGCGTGTGCGCACCACGCTCGATGCGCTCGATGCGCTGGTCGACCTGACATGGATCGACGGCGACACTCGCGACGAGATGCGTGAGGCCTACTTCTTCCTGCGCGAGGCCGAGCATCGCCTGCAGATGATGGCCGACGAGCAGACCCATACGCTGCCGGAAGATCACGACGAGGTCGACCGCTACGCGCATTTTCTTGGCTTTGCCGGGCGCGATGCGTTTGCCGCCGTGCTGCTGGGCCATCTCAATCGCGTCCAGGGCCATTATGCGCGGCTGTTCGAGGCCGTGCCCGACAAGGCGCCCACCACCCCCGACCTGGATTACACGTGCGGGCCCGGCGACATCCGCCTGGTCGAATACCTGTCGTCGCTTGGGTTCAAGCAGCCGGTGCATGCGGCGGGAACCATCGCGCTGTGGTTCGAGGGCGAGTATCGGACGCTGCGGGGCGAGGCCGCGCTGCGCGTTTTCACGACGCTGGTGCCCGATCTCGTCGCTGGCCTTGCGCAAGGGGAGAACCCCGACACGGCGCTCAACCAGTTCGATCGTTTCCTGCAGGCCTTGCAGCGCGGCGCGCGGCTGTTCACGCTGTTGCAGCAGAACCGCGATCTGGTCTCGCTGATCACGCTTATCCTCGGCACCGCGCCGCGGCTCAGCGACATGCTGGCGCGCCAGCCGCAGGTGATGGACGGGCTGATCGATCCGCGCTTCTTCGGCGCGCTGCCGCAGCGCGCCGAGATTCAAAGCCGGCTGGCCGCTTCGCTGGTGGACGCGCAGTCCTATGAGGACTTCCTCGACCGGCTGCGGCTGTTCGGCCAGGAAAGCCTGTTCCTGCTCGGCATGCGCATCCTGTCGGGCACCGTGTCGGCGCAGATCGCCGGCGAATCCTTCGCCGACGTCGCCGACGGCATCGTCCAGATCGTGCACGAGAAGGTCGAGGAGCAGTTCGCGCTCCAGCACGGCCGCCTGCGCGGCCAGGAGACGGCGATCGTCGCGCTCGGCAAGCTCGGCAGCCGCGAGATGACGGCGGCATCCGACCTCGATCTCATCGTCATCTACGACTACGACGACGAATACCCGGATTCCGACGGCCCGAAATCGCTGCACGGCGCGCAGTATTTCGCGCGCCTGACGCACCGCCTCATCAACGCCTTCACCACGCGCACCAATGTCGGCGTGCTCTACGAGGTCGACATGCGGTTGCGGCCGTCGGGCCGGGCCGGGCCGGTGGCGACGCGTATCGATTCGTTTGCCGAATACCAGAAGCAGGAAGCCTGGACCTGGGAACATCTGGCGCTGGCGCGCGCGCGCGTCGTGTCGGCCTCGCCGGTGTTCCGCGCCCGCATCGAGGCCGTGATCGCCGGCATCCTGCAGCGGCCGCGCGATGCCAAGCTGCTCGCCAGCGATGTCTCCGAAATGCGGCGGGCGATCGCGGCGGAAAAGGGCGAGGACGACATCTGGGATCTCAAGACCGCCGCCGGCGGGCTGATCGACATCGAGTTCATCGCCCAGTTCCTGCAACTGGCGCATGGCGCGCGGCTGCCGCAGATTTTCGACACCAATACCCTGCACGTGCTCGACAAGGCGGCAAGGCTCGGCGTTCTTTCGGCCGCCGACGCCGACGTGCTGCGGCCGGCGACGCGGCTCTATCACGACGTCACGCAGATTCTGCGGCTGTGCCTGAGCGAGCGGTTCAAGCCGGAAGAGGCCGGCGCCAACCTGTTGCGAGTGCTGACGCACGCCGCGGACGAACCGGATTTCTCCGCTCTTGAAGCCAGGCTGCGCGACACCCAGCAGGACGTGCGCCGCATCTTCCTGCGCCTGGTCGGCTAGGGCGCGATCTTCGTTGCGCGCGCCAACCCTCAGGCGGCGGTAGCGTGCGGCTTGTACGGCATGCGGCCGTCGCGCGGCAGGCGGACGAGGACGGTGGTACCCTGGCCGGGCTGCGAGCGCAGCCGCATGCGGCCGCCGTGCAGCGCGGTCAGCGACTTGGCGATGGCGAGGCCAAGGCCGGAGCCGTGGTAGCTCTTGGCGAGCTGGCTCTCGACCTGCTCGAACGGACGGCCGAGCCGGCCGATCGCCTCGCGCGAGATGCCGATTCCGGTATCCGAGATGCGCAGCACCACGGACTGCGCGCAGATGCGGCTCTGCACCTCGATCTGGCCGCCCTCCGGCGTGAACTTCACCGCGTTCGACAGCAGGTTGACGGCGATCTGCTTCATGGCGCGACGGTCGGCGACGACATGAATGCCGTCATCGATGGCGGCGCTGAGCGTCAGCCGCTTGTTGTCGGCGCGTCCCGAGACCACGCGCAGCGCCTCGTCGAGCACCTGCGACAGATCGAGATCCTCAAGGTCGAACTTCATGCGGCCGGCTTCGATCTTCGACATATCGAGCACGTCGTTGATGACCTCTAGCAGATACTGGCCGCTGGCGAGGATGTCGCGGCAATACTCGTGATATCTTTCCGAGCCGAGCGGGCCGAACATGCCGCCGCCCATCACCTCGGAGAAGCCGATGATGGCGTTGAGCGGCGTGCGCAGTTCGTGGCTCATGTTGGCGAGGAATTTCGACTTGGCCTGGCTGGCTTCCTCGGCGCGGTCCTTCTCGCGGGCATACTTCTCGGCAAGGTCGGTGAGCTCGCGCGCCTGCTGCTGGAGCTGGAGCTGGGACTGTCGCAGCTCGGCGACCGAGGCGCGCAGCTGCGCTTCGTTCTCCATCAGCTTCTGCTCGTGACGCTTGATCGTGGTGATGTCGGTGCCGACCGACACGTAACCGCCGTCCTTGGTGCGGCGCTCGCTGATGTGCAGCCAGTTGCCGTCCTCGATCCGGGCCTCGAAGGTGCGCGCGCCCGGCAGCGGGGCGGCCTCGCCGGTGAGCCGCGTGAGCACCACCGGCATCTGCCCGACCTCGGCGATGGTCTCGTAGGAGATGCCGGGCGTCACGGCGCTGCCCGGCAGCTTGTGCAGCTTCTGGAAATGTGAGTTGCACAGCACCAGGCGGTTGTCGGCATCCCACAGCACGAAGGCGGCGGGAATGCTCTCGATGGCGTCGCGCAACCGCACGTCGGCCTCGGCGGATTTCTGGGCCAGGCTCTTTTGCTCGGTGATGTCGACGGCGATCCCGATCAGGTGCGGGCCCGAACGATCCTTCGGGTGCGTGACCTCGCAGCGCGCCCGCAGCCAGACCCAGTGACCGTTGGCGTGGCGCACGCGGAAGGTCTGGTCGACGTGATCGATCTCGCCGGCGATCAACCGGTTGGCGAGGCCGAACAGGTCGATATCCTCGGAATGCACCAGCGCCTGGACGTCGCCGAAGGTCAGCAGCTCGTCGCGGTGGGCGAGCCCGAGCAGTTCGTACATCGAGCGCGACCAGAAGATGCGGCCGCGCGCCAGGTCCCAGTCCCACAGTCCGCAATGGCCGCGATTGAGCGCGGTGTCGATACGCCCGCGCACCGCGTCGTTGATGAGGTCGGTTTCGCGGGCGCGCGCCGACTGCCAGTGGAAGGCGAAGCCGAGGATGAGGACGACGAAGCCGGTGGTGGCGGCCAGCGTGACCGTGAGGGCGGCGGTGGAGTGCCACATCTCGCCGCGTTCGTGGACGACGACGATCTGCAGCGCCGCCGACTTGAGTTGCCGCGATGTCGCCATCGCGCTCGAGGCGTCGGGCAGGGTGATGTCGAGAACGCCGGAGCGGTGGCCGAAGGTGACGATCGGCAGCATGGCGCCCAGCACGTCCGGCAGGTTGTGGCCGCGCAGCGCGCCATTGAGCGGCGCCCGCGCCAGGATATGCCCGTCGGCATCGGCGACCATGACGTGGCGGCCGGCCGCGCCGCCCCAGCCGGGAATGAGCGACGGCAGCAGGGTCTGCAGATGATCGGCCAGCGGCACGCGATTGTCGCGGCGGCTCAGTTCCGCGCGCTCCAGCCGTTCGGCGATGAGATCGGCGAGGGCCGCGACCTCGCGCTTTGCGGCGGCGAATTCCTGGCGGCGGATGTCGGCGATCTGGACGCTGGCGGCGATGCAGATGGTGATGAGGAAGGCGACGATCAGGGTGGGAACGGTGCGGCGCAGGAGCGGCTCGGCGGTCAGCAGCCGGTGATAGGCGGGCCGGGCGATCGATCGCGCCAATCCCTTGATCGAATCGGATTGGACGCACGTCTCCGCTGCATGCGCGCGAGCCATGCCGACACCCCTCGGATTGTTGTTATTCCACCCCAGATCGGAAGCGATGGAAGCTGTCGCCTCGAATCAGTCTCGATTTGAATCGAGCTTGGCCGATTTGTCGAGAGTCAACGATTCGTTAATGGCGAAAAATTTTTGCCCAGAGGAATCTATCAGCGCCGGAAACCCGTGCGCATGGCGCATGGTTGAGTCCGAACCGTGAACGGCGTGGTCATGCCGGTTCGGCGTGGCTGATGACGCGCGTGATGGTGGGGAAGGCCTGGCGCAGGCCGCGCTCGATTTCGTCGATCTTCTCGTGGGTCGTGATCACCGACATGCCGGGCTCGGAGCGGCAATGGAAATGCACGATCTCGCCGCGCTCGGAATCATGGACGCGCACGGAGTGGACGTCGCGCATGGCGCCCTGTTCGGCGACCAGCCGAGCCAGCACGCGGCGCATCGCATCGGTGCGCTCGGGCGTGGCGTTGGCGCCGTGGGACTGGTCCGGCTGCAACGGCTCGATGTGGATATCGACATCGACCTCGGGGCCGATGTCGTCGCGGACAGCTTGTTCCAGTCCGGTGGCGATCTCATGGGCAAACGCCAGCGGCATGTCGCCGTCGACTTCGAGGTCGATGCCGATGGCGAGCCGGTCGGCGACGCTATGCACCGTGACGTGGTGGATCGCAAGCGCGCGGTTGCGGGCGATCACCATGATGCGGTCGCGCACGCTCTCGGTGTCGCGCGCCACCGGCACCGCGGTGAAGGTCAGGTCGGAGTCGCTCAGAACCGCGTTCACCGCCTGTTCGGCCTGCCGCTTGATGGCGTCGATGCGGTCGATCGGGAAGGTGCGCGGAACGTGCACGATGGCGTCGACGAAATACCGCGGCCCGACATTGCGGACACGGATGCGCTCGACGTCCACCACGCCGCGGATGGCCTTGATGGCCTGTTCGGCCTCGGAGGCGGCGCCTTCGGGCGCGCGGTCAAGCAGCGCCTCGATGGTGGCGCGGGCGAGATTGAGGCCGAGGAACGAAATGATGACGGCGACCCCCATGGCCGCGGCGGCGTCGCCCCAGACAAAGCCGAACGCCGAGAAGGCCAGCCCGATCATCACCGCCAGCGAGGCATAGACGTCGGAGGAAAAATGCAGCGCGTCGGCTTCGAGCGCCTGGCTCTTGGTGTCGATCGCGGTGCGATGCAGCGCGCGCGCGCGCCATGTATTGACCGCGATGTCGATGATGAGCACCGCGAAGGGGATGGCGGACAGCGTCGGCGGCGTCGCGCCCTCGCGCAGGCGGCTGAAGGCCTCGACCACGATGCCGCCGGCCAGCACGTAGAGCAGCGCGGTGACGCCGAGCGCCGACAGGCTCTCGATCTTGCCGTGGCCGTAATGATGATCGGCATCGGCCGGGCGGTCGGCGACGCGCACCACCAGCCAGGTGACGATGGTGGCGAAGAAGTCGATCAGGCTGTGCAGGGCGTCGGACACCAGCGCGATGCTGCCGACCAGCGTGCCGACAATGAATTTCGCCGCGGCCATGCTGCCGCTGGCGAAAATGGAAATCATTGCCACGCGCTGCTTGATAGGTGTCATCGCCGCCTCACGGAGCGCGATCCGCAAACCGCGCTCTCTGCCGCGTTTCGTTTAGCAGCCTTCGGCGGAGCCTCCAACAGGCGTGTGGATGATGCCTGCGCCGCTTTTCGCGCAAGACAGCCTCACCCCTCGCCTTTCGCGCGCTTGCGCAGCACGAAACGCTGCACCTTGCCGGTGGCGGTGCGCGGCAGGTCGGCGACGAACTCGATCTGGCGCGGATACTTGTAGGGCGCGATCGACGCCTTGACGTGCTCCTGCAACGCGCGCGCAAGATCCGGCCCCGGCGTCTGGCCAGGGGCCAGCACCACATAGGCCTTGACGATCTGGCCGCGTTCCTCGTCGGGTGCGGCGACCACGCCGCAGTCGGCGACCGCCGGATGGCGCAGCAGCGCCGCCTCGACCTCGGGGCCGGCGATATTGTAGCCGGACGAGATGATCATGTCGTCGCCGCGCGCCTCGAAACGGAAATAGCCGTCGGCGTCGCGCACGAACACGTCGCCGGTGATGTTCCAGCCGTGCTGCACGTAATCCTTCTGGCGCGGATCGGCGAGATAGCGGCAGCCGGTCGGGCCGCGCACGGCGAGGCGTCCCGGCGTGCCGTCCGGCACCGGGCGGCCTTCGTCGTCGACGATTCGCGCCTCGTAGCCGGGCACCGCCTGTCCGGTCACGCCGGGGCGGGCGCTGTCCGGCGTGCAGCCAATGAAGATGTGCAGCATCTCGGTCGAGCCGATGCCCTCGGTGATGGTCAGGCCGGTCGCCTTGCGCCACACCTCGAAGGTGGGGGCGGGCAGGGTTTCGCCGGCCGAGACGCAGCGGCGCAGGCTGGCAATGTCGTGGCGCGGAAGTTCGGCCAGCATGGCGCGGTAGGCGGTCGGCGCGGTGAATATCACCGTGGCCTTGAAGGTTTCGATGCCGTCGAGCAGATCCTGCGGCGTGGTCTTTTCCAGGAGCACCGTCGAAGCGCCCGCGCGTAGCGGAAACAGCGCCAGGCCGCCGAGCCCGAAGGTGAAGGCGAGCGGCGGCGAGCCGATGAAGCGGTCGTCGGACCGCGGTTGCAGCAGGTGGCGCGAATAGCTGTCGCAGATCGCCAGCAGGTCGCGGTGGAAATGCATGGTGCCCTTGGGCACGCCGGTGGTGCCCGAGGTGAAGGCGATCAGGCAGACATCGTCCTGCGCGGTATCGGCGGCGGCAAAGTCCGGGCTTGTCCCCGCCGTGAGGCTTTCGAGGTCATCGGGCGTGCCGCCGCCAAACGTCACGATGGCTTTCAGTGGCGCGGCCTGCTCGCGGGCCTGCCGCAACTCGTCGACGATACGATGGTCGCAGACGGCGAGGCTGACCTGCGCCTTGTTGATGACGGTCGCCAGTTCGCCGGCGCGCATCAGCGGCATGGTCGCCACCGCGACGCCACCGGCCTTGAGCACCGCGAAATAGGCCGCCAGCATCATCGGGTTGTTGGCCGCGCGCAACAGCACGCGGTTGCCGGGAACGAGGCCGAACTTCCGCACCAGCACGCTGGCGATGCGGTTCACGCGGTCGAGGAAGTCGGCATAGCTCCAGGCAATACCGGGCGCGAACACGCAGGGACGCGCGCCGTGACCGGCGGCCACCGCCTTGTCGATCAGTTCGACGACGACGTTGAGGCGGGGCGGGTAGGCGAACTCGGGCCGGTTCAGCAGCAGGTCGGGCCAGCTTTCGCGCGGTGGCAGATTGTCGGTGGCAAAGGAATCGCGGTGTCCGCTGCGGTTGGAATTGGACATGGAATCTTCCCTGGCGTTCAATAAGGCCGCCGGCGCGGAAATAACGGGTGCGCCGGCGCAGGTGTTAGGGGGCTTCGCTCAGCGCGTCGGCGGGCCGGCGGCGGCACGCGCGATCGCGGTCTCGTACTGGTTGCGGCCGGACAGATACTGCTTCGGCCACGGCACGGCGCCGACGCCGATGCGCGCCGCCTCGTGCAGCGTCCAGGCCGGGTCGGCCAGATGCGGCCGGGCGATGGCGCAAAGATCGGCGCGGCCGGCGCCGATGATCGAATTGGCATGGTCGGCCTCGGAGATCGCGCCCACCGCGACGGTGGCGATGCCGATCTCGTTGCGGATTTTGTCAGCGAACGGCGTCTGGTACAACCGGCCGTACACAGGCTTGTCCTCGGCCCACACCTGCCCGGACGAGCAATCCACCAGGTCGGCGCCGGCCTCCTTGAACAGCCGCGCGAAGATCGCAGCCTCCTCCGGCGTGTTGCCGCCCTCGGCCCAGTCGTGACACGACAGGCGCACCGACATCGGGCGCTCCGCCGGCCACACGGCGCGCATCGCCCGGAACACCTCGAGGGGAAAGCGCGCGCGGTTCTCGGCGCTGCCGCCATATTCGTCGTCGCGATGGTTGGTCAGCGGCGACAGGAAGCTCGACAGCAGATAGCCGTGGGCGCAGTGCAGCTCGAGGATGTCGAAGCCGGCCGCGGCGCCGCGCCGTGTCGCGGCGACGAAATCCTCGCGCACGCGGTCGAGGTCGGCCTTGGTCATCGGACGCGGCATCGGGCCGTCGTCGAGATAGGGCACGGCGGAGGCCGAGATCAGCGGCCAGTTGCCCTCGGGCAGCGGCTCGTCGGTGCCCTCCCAGGGCACGCGGGTCGAGCCCTTGCGGCCGGCGTGGCCGAGCTGCAGGCCGGCCTTGGCGTTGCCGTTGGCGTGGACGAAATCGACGATGCGCTTCCAGGCATGGCCCTGCTCGTCGCTCCACAGGCCGCAGCAGCCGGGCGTGATGCGGGCGTCGGGCGAGGTGCAGGTCATCTCGGTGAACACCAGCCCGGCGCCGCCCAGCGCCCGGGCGCCCATGTGCACCAGATGGAAATCGTTCGGCATGCCGTCGATCGCGGAATACATCGCCATCGGCGACACCACGATGCGGTTGGTGAGCTCTAGGTCGCGCACCTTGTAGGGCGTGAACATCGGCGGCAGACTCGGCTGGTTGGAGGCGACCGGCACGCCGCTGCGCGCCGCGAACCAGCGCTCGTAGCCTTCGAGCCATGCCTTGTCGCGCAGCCGCAGGTTCTCGTGGCTGATGCGCTGCGAGCGCGTCAGCAGCGAATAGAAGAACTGCTCGGGCTCCAGCGTGTCGGCGTAGCGCGCGCCGACCACCTCGAACCATTCCATGGCGTTGCGCGCCGCGTTCTGGATGCGCGCGACATCGACCCGTCGCACCTCCTCGTAGGCCGCGAGCACGGCTGGGATCGCCTCGCGGGTGTCGCCGTGGACGCCGAACTGGCGCGTCAGCTCGATGGCGTCCTCGAAGGCGAGCTTGGTGCCCGAGCCGATGGCGAAGTGCGCGGTGTGGGCGGCGTCGCCCATCAGCACGACATGGCTGCGGCCGTTGTAGAGGCTCCACTTGCCGCAGATCAGCCGGTTGAAATTGAGCCAGGCCGAGCCGCGCAAATGCCGCGCGTTGGTGACCAGCCTGTGGCCGCCGAGAATCTCGGAGAACATTTTCTCGCAGAACTCGATCGACTGCGCCTGGTCGGCCTTGTCGAGGCCATGAGCGAGGAAGGTATCCTCGGTGGTCTCGACGATGAAGGTCGAGGTGGTCTCGTCGAACTTGTAGATGTGCGACTGGAACCAGCCGTGCTCGGTCTTGCGGAAGTCGAAGGTGAAGGCGTCGAACTGCTTGTCGGTGCCAAGCCAGATATAGCGATTGGGCCGCACCACGAGGTCCGGCTCGAAGGCGTCGGCGTATTTGACGCGGATCCTGGAATTGATGCCGTCGGCGGCGACGATGAGGTCGGCGTCGGGGAATTCGTCGTCGGAATCGACCTCGCGCTCGAACACCAGCTTGACGTCGAGTTCCTCGGCGCGCGCCTGCAGGATGTTGAGCAGCTTCTTGCGGCCGATGCCGACGAAGCCGTGGCCGCTGGTGCGCAGGCGGCGGCCCTTGAACCACAGCTCGATGTCGTCCCAGTGGTTGAAGGCCTTCTCGATCTGCTCGGCGGTCTTGGGGTCCCACTGGCGCATGTTGTCCATGGTGGCGTCGGAGAACACCACGCCGAAACCGAAGGTGTCGTAGGGGCGGTTGCGCTCGATCACCGTGACGTCGTGTCGCGCGTTCATGAGCTTCATCAGGATGCCGAAATAGAGCCCGGCCGGTCCGCCGCCGATACAGACGATGCGCATGTCGAATGGTCCTTCCTTACGGTCTTTCGACGGCCGGGCGAGGTGCTCCGGCAACTTCAAAATTGTTTCATAGCTAAAATAATCTGTCAATCGCTAATGGATCGCATGTTATTTATTCATGCCAAAACATCGCTAAATATAGTGATTTAGTGACTCTGGCGGCTGCGGTGGGTTGGATTGACAGGGAAACAATTTAATATATAAAGCAATTAAGAGCAAGGAGAGCCAGCCGATGGGCCACGCGCCGCAATCCATCGAGAGCATGCCGGAGCGCGCCGACGAGGCGGGCGGCGCCGGGCATCTCGAGCTGCGGGTCTGGCTCGGCCTTCTGTCGTGCACCCACCGCATTGAAAGCTTCCTGCGCCAGCGGCTGCGCAAGGAGTTCGATACCTCGCTGGCCCGCTTCGACCTCATGGCCCAGCTGGAGCGCTTTCCCGACGGCCTGACGCTGTCGGAAGCCTCGCGCCGCCTGATGGTCTCGAATGGCGCCATCACCGGCCTTGTCAGCCGCCTCGAAGCCGAGGGTCTGATCCACCGCGACATTCATCCCGAGGACCGCCGCACCGTCATCATCCGCCTGACCGCGGAGGGGCTGGACACCTTCCTGCGCATGGCGCGCCGCCATGAGGAATGGGTGGTGTCGATCCTCGGCGATCTGACGCGCGAGGCCAAGTCCGAACTGTTGCGCAACGTCGCGCTGCTCAGGCACAAGCTCGATCTCTACGGTTGATCCACCAACACTCCATTCGCCGTGCATGGAGCTTTTCATGACAACGCGCGGCATATTACGTGACACAGGCATTCAGGGAGGAAAAGTTGCACAAGGTTCTACAGCCAGACGGATGGGCGAGGCCGCTCGGTTATGCCAACGGCATGGAAGCGGCGAAAGGCCGGGTGATCTACGTGGCCGGTCAGGTCGGCTGGACGCCGGACTCCAAGATCGTGTCCGACGATCTCGCGCTGCAGGTGCGCCAGGCGCTGCAGAACATCGTTGACATTGTCGCGGTGGCCGGCGGCAAGCCCGAGCATCTCACCGCGCTGACCTGGTTCATCACCGATACCGAGGAATACAATTCCAAGCTCAAGCCGATCGGCGCCGCCTACCGCGAGGTGATCGGCCGCCACTTCCCGACCATGTCGGTGATCGGCATTTCCAAGCTGATCGAGGAGGGCGCCAAGGTCGAGATCGTGGCGACCGCGGTGATTCCGGAATAAGGCCGGAGGGCCTGACTTCAGCGTACTGAAGGAAGAATCAGACGGATCCCGGCGCGCATGGGATGTCTTCGCGCGCCGGGTTCAGTCATTGCATGCATCGAGCGCCGTCAGTTCCCTGGCTGTGAAGGTGCGTGCGCGGGCCAGAAAGCGCTGCTCGCGGCCGTTATCGAGCGAGAACATGCCGCCGCGGCCGGGGACGGAATCGAGAATGAGCTGGGTATGGCGCCAGACCTCGAATTGAGGGCCGCTGATGTACACGCTCACGCCGTCAACCTCGCCGAGTTTCACATCGTGCGCGCCGACGCGGAACTCGTTTGCCGGATAGCACATCGGCGATGAACCGTCACAGCATCCTCCCGATTGATGAATGAGAATATCGGGATAATCCGCGCGGATTTCACCGAGAAGGCGGCGCGCCGCTTCCGTGGCGACAACGCGCGGCGGAGCGTCGCTGCCTGGCATGTGTGTCATCCTTTGGAGACGAGGCCCCGGCAGCAAGGGCAACCTCCTGCCGCCGGGGCAATGGACATTCCAGCGGTCCTCAGAAGAAGCCAAGCTTCTTCGGGCTGTAACTCACCAGCATGTTTTTCGTCTGCTGGTAATGATCAAGCATCATGCGGTGCGTTTCGCGCCCGATGCCCGATTGCTTGTAGCCGCCGAAGGCCGCGTGAGCCGGGTAGGCGTGATAGCAGTTGGTCCACACGCGCCCGGCCTTGATGCCGCGCCCGAAGCGGTAGCAGGTGTTGGCGTCGCGGCTCCAGATGCCCGCGCCCAGGCCATAGAGCGTGTCGTTGGCGATGGCGAGCGCTTCATCGGCATCCCTGAACGTCGTCACCGACACGACGGGGCCGAAGATCTCCTCCTGGAACACGCGCATCTTGTTGTGGCCACGCAACACGGTCGGCTTGACGTAGTAGCCGCCGGCCAGTTCGCCCGGCAGGTTGGCCGCCTCGCCGCCGATCAGAACCTGGGCTCCTTCCTGACGGCCGATGTCAAAATAGGCCAGGATCTTGTCTTTCTGCTCCGAAGAGGCCTGCGCGCCGATCATGGTCGCGGGATCGAGAGGGTTGCCCTGGACGATCGCCGCCACGCGATCGAGCGCGCGCTCCATGAAGCGGTCGTAGATGCGCTCATCGATAAGCGCGCGCGACGGGCAGGTGCAGACTTCACCCTGATTGAGCGCGAACATGACGAAGCCCTCGATCGCCTTGTCGAAGAAATCGTCGTCGTGCGCGCAGACATCCTCGAAGAAGATGTTTGGCGATTTGCCGCCCAGTTCCAGCGTGACGGGAATGAGATTTTCCGACGCATATTGCATGATGAGGCGACCCGTCGTCGTCTCGCCGGTGAAGGCGATCTTGGCGATGCGCCGGGAAGATGCCAGCGGCTTTCCGGCTTCCAGCCCAAAACCATTGACGATGTTGAGGACGCCGGGCGGCAGCAGGTCGTCGATCAGTTCGGCCCAGACCATGATGGTGGCGGGAGTTTGTTCGGCCGGTTTGAGCACGACGCAGTTGCCGGCGGCGAGTGCCGGGGCAAGTTTCCATGTGGCCATCAGCAACGGAAAGTTCCACGGGATGATCTGGCCGACGACGCCCAGCGGTTCATGAAAATGATAGGCGACGGTGTCGTGATCGATTTCCGCGAGCGAGCCCTCCTGCGCGCGGATGCAGCCGGCGAAATAGCGGAAATGATCGATGGCGAGCGGCAGGTCGGCGGCCCTGGTTTCGCGGATGGGCTTGCCGTTGTCCCAGGTCTCGCAGGTCGCGAGCAGATCGAGGTTCTGCTCCATGCGGTCGGCGATCAGATCCAGGATCCGCGCGCGTTCCGCAACCGATGTGCGGCCCCAGGCATCCTTGGCGGCATGCGCGGCATCGAGGGCGGCCTCGATGTCGTGGGCGTCCGAGCGGGCGATCTCGCCGATCGGCTGGCCGTTGATCGGCGAGAGATTGGTGAAATAGCGGCCGGATTTCGGAGCAACCCATTTCCCGCCGATAAAGTTGTCATAGCGCTGCTTGAAAGGCGGGCGCAGTGTCAGTGTCTCATGAACCTTGGTGTCCATTGCGTTTTCCTCCATCGCGTGTCGCGAACCAAAAAGGGCGTGGGAGGATTTTGCGAAGAGCGCGACGCGAACCTCGACGCATCAAGGTTTGCGGGGAGTCCCCGGAAGTTCCTCCTTGTGACGCCTTGTGTGCGGCATCTGGGAGGAATGTGCCCCATCCGGACGGTGGGATGACAGGCGCGTGGGACGGCAACAGGCCGTCGGGTGTCTCGCCAGCGAGACACTTCAGGCTTGCGAACGGTTGGAATCAGCGCATCGCCAGGCGCGCCGTGCGGCGGTAGAAGCTGGCTCGCGAGATGCCGAGATCGCGCGCGGCCTGTGCGGCATTGCCTCCGGCGTGCGCCAGGGCGCGGCGCAGTTCGGCGCGCTCGGCCGCGTCGAGGTCCGAGGATGCGCCAAAGCCTTCCAGCACATCGCGCGCCGGGCGGGGATTGACGAAATTCTCGTTCGACAGGCCATAGGCTTTTCGCGCTCTTCGCGTGGCTCCGATGAGAAGGTCGTCCTTGTCGACGGCGAACAGCACCGGCCCGCTCCCGGCCTTGCCAGGACCCATGATGACGCGGTTCGCCGCGAAAGCATTCTGGAAATTCTCGGTCTCGATCCGTCGCGCGGCATCCGCGACGGCCTCCTTGAGCAGAACGGCAAACGCCTCGGCAAGGTCGGCGCGGCAAGAGGAGATATCGAGCACTCCCGCGAGTTCGCCCTCGTGATCGAAAATGGGGGCGCCCATGCAACTCATCGCCGTGTTGTGCGAGGAGAAATGCTGCTCGCGGTGAATCGCTACCGGGCGCTGCTCCACCAGGCAGGTGCCGATTCCGTTCGTGCCCTCGCGCCCCTCGCTCCAATCCGCGCCCGTCCACAATCCCCAGTGCTGGAACGCCGCGTCGTCCCCCGGCTTGCCGCGTCGCTCGACGATGATGCCAGCAGCGTCGGTGAAAACGATGCAGCAGCCACTTTCGCCCGCGGCGGCGAACAGGCGATCCATGACCGGAGCGGTGACGGTGAGCAGTTGCCCCAGGCGCTCCCGTGCCAACTGGTATGCGGCATCGTCAACGCGCTCCTTTCGGAGGGTAACGTCGGGATTGAGGCCATGCACAAGAAGCGAACGGCTCCACGACGCCGCGACCGCGGACCTGGCGGCTTCGGTCCTGGAAAGGACGGCTGCTCTGACGCGATCGCCGTGATGCCTCGCCATTGGCGCTTCCTGCGGCGTTTTCCTGCCGGGATTTTCTGTATTATTGCGCCTAGCGTGGCATAATTCGCCATGCTTGAAAAGCGCGGGCCCCGCGCTTACGCCCCCGCCGGGGCCTGCGCGTCCATCCGCAGGCACAGCTCCTTGACGACGTGAAGCTGCGCCTTGCCGGCCCCGGTGCGAGGGATTTCGTCGAGCACGTAGAGCTTGCGCAGCCGCTTGTAGCGCGCCACGCCCTCGGCGACGTAGGCAAGCACCTTCTCGGTGTCGAGCCAGTTGCCGCGCGGCACCACCGCGGCGGCGGGCAATTCGCCCCACATTTCGTCCTTGACGCCGAACACGATGCAGTCGGCAACGTCCGGATGGCGGATCAGCACGTCCTCCAGCTCGGCGGGAAAGATGTTCAGCCCGCCTGACAGGATCATGTGCTTGGAGCGTCCGACCAGCGTGAAGTAGCCGTTGTTGCGCACCGCGAGATCGCCCATCCAGCCCCAGTCGCCGGCGGTGGTGTGCGGCCGGAAGAACGCATCGGTCGCATCCCGATCGCCGAGATACTCGATCATGAGATGGGGCCCGCGCGTCGCGACCTCGCCGATCTCGCCCTCGCCGGCGACCACGCCCGGCGCCTTGAAGATCTCGATTTCGAGCCGGCCGCCCGGCTGGTTGTAGCCGTCATAGACCTTGTCGCGATCGGCCCTGGCCTGCGACGCCAGATGCCCGGTTTCGGACGAGCCGTAGCCACGCGCGCAATGCATCCACGGCATCGCCGCCTCGGCGCGTTCGATCAGCGCGCGTGACAGCGGCGCGCCGCCAAACACGATTCTTTCCAGCGAGCGCAGCCGCCGCGGCTCGAACGCCGGATGATCGAGCAGCATCGCAAGCTGCGCCGGCACGGCGAAGATCACGCTGATGCCGTGGCTCTCGGCCGCCTGCATGAACAATTCGGAATCCCATTTCGGCATGACGACGCCGGTGCAGCCGGCGAGCACCGCCGGCTGGAACCATGAGAACAGCCCGGCGGTGTGGGTGAACGGCACCGAGTAGCCGGCGATGGTGTCGCTTTCGATGCGGAAGTCCTCGATCGCCGCCATAGCCGAGACGGCGCGCGCGCGCTGCGAGGCCAGTACCGCCTTGGGCCGTCCCGTGGTGCCGCCGGTGAAGATGATCGAACCGCCGGCGTCGGGATCGACGGTGATGTCCGGCGGCGTGTGCAACTGACCGGCGAGGAAGTCCCAAAAACCTGTCGCGATCGCGATCAGGCGCGGCTGAATGTCGAAGCGGGAACTGGCGCGCACCGCCATGTCGCGGCTCGGCCCGTCGACCACCAGGATCGCCGGCCGCGTCAGGTTCACGGCGTAGACGAGATCATCCACGGTGCAGCGGGTCGGGAAGTTGACGGTGTAACGGCCGGTACGCGAAGCGCCGAAATGCGCCAACGCGTATTCCACGGAGTTGGCGCCCATGATGCCGACCGGTCCGTCGTGCAGACGAAAGGCCGCGAGCAGCGCATGCGCGAACTGGTTGGCCAGTTGGTCCAGTTCGGCGAACGTCCAGCTATGCGCGCCGCAGATCAGTCCGGTCTTGGTCGGATAGGCGGCTGCGGCGTAGCCGAGAACTTCCCCGCTGGTCGCAACGTTCTGGCCCGGCTGAAGCCGTTTGTAGGTGGGATCGCTGAACCCCATGGATGAATGCCCCCCCGGCAGTCAAAAAGCCGCCGAATGTGCCGGTTCGGAGCCGCCGAGTCCATCCCCAGCTAGCGGGCACGCCAGCAAGAGGTCAGAACAATTTGCCTCCACTCAGCACCCCCGCACGTGAGGAAAATCGCGCGATGAAAGCGCCGTCATTTGTGGCGCGATCTGGGTCACCTCAACTTCCTCATGTCGCCATTTGGCCCAATTGCGGTCAAACCGGCGCGTGATGAACACCGCGAAATTCGCGAGGGCCCGAATGAGCGGCTCCGCGTCAATCCATCATCTATCACACAAGAGGTCTTGAATGCAGCGAATGATCTTCGCCCTCGCGGCGCTTTGCATGATGTTCACGGGATTTGTCACCGAAGGCCAGGCCCGGCCGCGCCACGCCGGCCCGGCCGTCGTCACCTGCAATGAACGCGGCTGCTCCGATTGGTCCGCGTCTGCCGCGTCTGCCGTGTCTGCCGTGTCTGTTGCGCCGTCGCGCCACGCCGGCCGGACGATAGTTGTCGACGGCGAGGGCGCGAGCAAGGGCGGCCGCCCCGCGCACTGTCCGTCGCGCTGGTGCGGCTGCTGGCTGGCGGAACAGTTCGGCATGGCCGACCGCTCGCTGTGGCGCGCCGTCGAGTGGGCGAACCGCGGCCAGCCGGCCGGCGGCCCGCGGGTCGGCGCGGTGGTGGTGTGGCGGCATCACGTCGGCAAGATCACCGCCGTGGACGGCAACAAGATCCGCGTGCTGTCGGGCAACGACGGGCACGGCGTGCGCGACCGCTGGCGCACCACGCAAGGCGTCGTCGCCTATCGGTTCATCTGATGCGCGGCGGCGACAGATCCCTCGTCATCGGCTGGCTCGGCGTTGTCGCAATCGTTTGGGCGATCGCGATGGCGCTGGCCATGGCCGGTAACCGCGGCGATCTCGGCGGCCACCATCCGCTGTCGCCATGGCCTGCCGCGCTTGCCGAGGCGAATGGGCGGTAGGAGGAACGGTTTTCCGAGCCGCCCTGGACGAATTTCTGTCGATTCCCATTATCTGCTATGGAGGATCGCGGCGCCGGGCGTTTCGTGCCGACGCCGGCTATTGATCGGGCAGAGAAGCAAATGGCGCAGGCCGTTGAAAAACAAGCCGCTGAAAATTCGGCAGACGGCAACAAATCAAGCGCGATGCGCTTCTCCGTTGCTCCGATGATGGATTGGTGCGGCCAACTGAAGTTGTGCTGGCTATTCAGGAGGCATGGCAGGCTTTGGTCCGTTGGTGTTGTAAATTGTTGTAAGCTGGTTCGCTTCTAAGATCACTTTTTGATATGGGCGCAAATCGTCAGGCGCACAGCGATTTGGTTTCCTTGAGCGCGGCCGCTCGGCGGCGATCGAGGTAGTCGACGAGATCCTGCAGGTGCACGCCCTTGGCGCTTTTCTGACTCGCCTCGATGCGCACCAGCGGCAGCTCGATCTCGCCCGCAGCAATCTTGCGCAGGAACTTCTCCGGCGTCAGGTGCGAGAAATAATCCTTGCAGACGGTCTCGACCGGGATGATGGCGCGGCCGTTGTACTGCGCCATCAGCAAGAACAAGGTGTTCATGACCGGTATCCCTGATTACGGAATGTGTGAGTCATGGCGCCAGGATTCCAGTCGCTCGATGGTCGGGCGGCATTGACGACTTTCCGAACGATAAATCTGTTTGGTGCGCGGCGGTTGCCTCTGGATCAGCGCATCCAGGGCGTGGGGAGAAAGTTTGGGCACAACGGAATGTCCGCTACGATTTGAGTGTTCAATCGCTGCGCGACTTGTGAGCTGGTGTCCGCAGGAAATAAAAAACCCCGGCGGGTTATGCCGGGGCGTTTCTGAACCTGATTTAGCGTGACCAAGGTGCCTCCAATAGGGGGGCTGTCAAGCATCGAATTTTTCGCGTGATTTCAGTGTGTTGCCGCTAAAATACTTCTGCAATTCTGCCCCCTCTAGCAGAGCATCACCGCACACATGCTAAGGGTGCTTCCTTGGTGCGCCGGCCACTCAGGGGCATATTCCGATAGCATGCCCCCGCGAGTTCGGTGGTGAGGATCCACCCTTTGCCTCATGGAAAACGTCAGCCACGCCTTCCTCGACGCGGTTCGCAAATCCATGCGTGAGGTCCGCGCTGCGGTCGACTCCGTTACCATAAACCCCGACTTGCTGACCGTCGCAGAACGCATTCAGTATGAGGGGCTATCTACGGTGTGAGGACACCAACTCGGCAATCCTCAAACAGGTTGAGACGGACGTCTACATAAAGGAGACCGTACGGCTAACCGGATATAGCCGGGGCCTCGTCCGCAGGGTGCTGCGAGGTCAACAATCCGAAGTGTTTAGGGTGCGCGAGACCTCGCTCGAACACAACCCGCCATAGCTCGCGGCGCGCAGTGGGCTGCTGGTCATCATAATGGCGCCGACCTGTGGCGTTGCCTCAAGGCGCTGGGATCCCGGGGCTCGGTGCAGGTCGTTACCGAATGGGCGACACACCGTCGGTGCGCCGAAACGGCCGATGCGCAGAGCCTACAGCGCTTGCCGTCCGCCCGAACCCATCGCCATGCTCAGGATCAATGGCCGCGATACGCTCTCAAAGTCGGAAATCGTTACCATCACCATGATCGGTGTTCCTCTGCTTGTAGAGGCTCGAGAGGTCATCACAGCTTTCCATGCGCTGATCCGCAAGAAATCTCATGCAGACCTTGACCCGTGGCTGGAACGAGCATGTGCAAGCACGTCGCGTCCTTCGACTACGGCGTCACGACGTCATGGTCCAACGGGCAGACTGAGGGCCAGATCACCAAGCTCAAGCTCGTCAAACGCCAAATGTACGAACGTGCCAAGCTCAACCTGCTTCAAGCCTGACCGATCGGTACCACCATGGTCACCGTTGCACCAAAATTGCGTTAGACCCCAATTTTGATCATCTAAAAGCTTGGGATGCGCAACAATTAGTATTGCATTGCAGCAAGCGATCTTTGGGATCCCATAGGCGTAACTTTATGCCCACATCCAGGGTTCATAAAGAAAGACCAAAGGAAGGCCTGAGAGTTTTTCCGCCCGACAAGGTTGCCAAAGAAGAACTTCGCCGCAAAGTCGGTCCAGTGTTGAACCCGGGGGGACGGAAACAATGACGACGAATGATAAGCGCGAACTGTCTACTTTCGACATCGACTCTGGACTTTTCCGTCGCGGTATTAGTCGACGCTGCGTACTAAAGGGGGCGGCAACTGCGGGTCTCTCAGCCGCAGCAAGTCCTGTGTTCGCACCGTATGTGCAGGCCGCGCGTGTAATCAAACTTGGATATGTAAGCCCACAAACTGGTCCGCTCGCTCCGTTTGCGGAATCCGACAATTTCATCATCGGCAACTTCAAGGAGGCAATCAAGAGTGGCCTCAAGATAGGCAATCAGACCTATCCCGTCGAAGTCGTAACGAAGGACAGCCAGTCCAATCCCAACCGCGCCGCACAGGTTGCCAAGGATCTTATTGTCACGGATAAAATTGACCTGATGCTTGTCGCATCGACTCCGGAAACCACTAATCCCGTCTCGACACAGTGCGAGATAGAAGAAGTGCCGTGTATTTCCACCGTTGCGCCGTGGCAGCCATGGTTTATCGGTCGGCAGGCGAATCCTCGCGGTGGACCGCCTGCATGGAAAGACTTCAACTACACCTATCACTTCTTCTGGGGATTGGAAGACGTGATATCCGTCTTTACCAATATGTGGAGCCAGCTTGCGACCAATAAGTCGGTCGGTGGCCTATTCCCCAATGACGGCGATGGCAATGCCTGGGGCGACAAGCAGTTTGGCTTCCCGCCGGTGCTCGACAAGCTCGGTTACAAGCTCACCGATCCAGGCCGCTATCAGAACCTGACAGATATTTTCTTTGCGCAAATCAACGCATTCAAGGAAGCAAAATGTGAGGTGATCACCGGCGTTATGATTCCACCCGATTTCACCACGTTCTGGAAGCAGGCGATGCAGCAGGGGTTCAGACCAAAGATTGCATCATTGGGCAAGGCGATCCTATTTCCGGTGGCGCTCGAGACGCTCGGCAAGAATGGCAATAACCTGTCATCGGAGGTGTGGTGGTCTCCGAACCATCCGTTCAAATCGTCGCTTACGGGAATGAGCGCGAGGGCACTAGCTGATGCCTATACACAAGCAACGAAGAAACAATGGACGCAACCGATAGGCTTCGTGCATGCGCTATTTGAGGTCGCGATCGATGTGCTCAAACGCGCGCCCACGCTCGGCGATGCCAAAGCAACGGTCGAAGCCATCAAAGCAACCAACCTTAATACCGTGGTCGGTCCCATCAAGTGGGGACAAGAGAATCTGCCGCCATTTGCCAGAAAAAATGTCGCTAAAACACCTTTGGTTGGCGGCCAATGGCGGATCAAGGATGGCAACAAGTACGATATCGTCATCACCGACAACAAGACGGCACCCGCTATTCCAGTTGGTGGCGGAATGCAGGCCATCGGCTAAGGGGGTGCCGTCGGGACTAAACGATCAGGGTCAGGAGATCCTGGTTCATTTTGTCCGCAAACAAAGAGCAATTCATGCTGATCGAAGTTCGGGGTCTATCCAAATCTTTTGGATCGGTGGTGGTTGCCGATCAGATCGATCTAGAGGTTAAAGCGGGAGAGGCGGTTGGTATCATCGGCCCCAACGGAGCAGGGAAAACGACGTTGTTTAACCTTATTACCGGCTGTGTTCGGCCTGATGGCGGCAATGTAATTCTAAATGGCGTAGATATCACCGACTCAAACGTCGCATTGCGCAGCCGCGCTGGCATTGGTCGAACTTTTCAGATTCCACTCCCGTTTGAAAAGCTGACCGTGTTTGAGAACCTGCTCGTCAGTGCGGTTTACGGCAATGGCGAAAGCGAAAGCGAGTCCATCGAACGCTGTGCTGACATCCTCACTCGGACCGGATTGATCGATTTCGCCAATCGTCCGGCCGGTGCACTGACCTTGCTCCAACGCAAACGTCTGGAGCTTGCGCGGGCGCTTGCAACCCAGCCGCAATTATTGATGCTCGACGAGATTGCAGGTGGTCTTTCCGAGGCTGAGTGTCATGAACTCGTCGAAACAATTCGCGGCATTAACGCATCTGGCGTCACAATTATCTGGATCGAGCACATTGTTCATGCGTTATTGGCCATCGTCAGTCGCCTGATCGTTTTTAAGCTTGGGAAGAAGATCGCCGAGGGCGAACCGCGTGCGGTGATGCAATCGCCTGAGGTGCAAGAAATCTATATGGGTCTTCCGACCTGAGGTGAACGGAATGCCTCTCCTTGCAACGCACAACCTTGATGCTTACTACGGTGACTTCCAGGCGCTGTTTGGCATCGAAACATATCTTGAAGAGGGAGAGACTGTCGCCATCATAGGCGCAAATGGTGCTGGCAAGTCGACATTCCTAAAATCCATCTGCGGCCTTCTCAAGGTATCAAACGATTGCGTAGTTTACGCCGGTCATCCAATCGGGGGCTTGCGTGCAACTTCGATCGTCAGGCAGGGGATCGCGATGATCCCAGAAGGCCGACGCCTATTTCCCTCGCTGACAGTCGAGGAAAATCTGTTGATCGGTCGGTATGGACGCAACGTGGCAGGGCCATGGACACTTGAGACGATTTTCGCGCTATTTCCGATTTTGAAGGAACGGCGAAGCACGCCGAGTACGGCGCTCTCTGGAGGTCAGCAGCAGATGGTTGCCATTGGTCGTGCGCTGATCTCGAATCCGCGAGTTCTCTTGTGCGACGAAATCAGCCTCGGTCTTGCTCCAATCGTTATTCGTGACATCTATCAGGCCTTGCAGAAAATCAGAGAAACAGGCACCTCGGTCATCCTTGTCGAGCAAGACATTGTACGCGCGATGCAGACCGCCGACCGGGTCTATTGCTTCCAAGAAGGACGCCTTTCTCTGTCCGGAAAACCCAATGAACTGACGCGCGAGCGCATCCAATCCGCCTATTTTGGTACCTAAGCGATGCTGAGCTGGGTAGATACAATTCTTCAAGGCGCGCTTCTTGGTGGTCTTTACGCGCTGTTCGCCGCCGGTCTTTCGCTGATTTTCGGAATCATGCGTCTGGTCAATCTCGCCCACGGCGATCTGATCGTTCTTGCGGCGTTTGCGATCTTGTCGGCAATGACCGCGCTCGGCGTCGGGCCTGTCTTGGCGTTCTTGATAGCTGCTCCAATTCTGTTCTGCATCGGGTATGCATTGCAGCATTTCGTCCTCAATCGTACACTCGGTCGTGGCGTTCTGCCGCCGCTACTTGTAACCTTCGGGCTATCAATCATTTTGCAGAACGCACTGCTCGAAGGTTTCTCGGCTGATAGCCGGCGATTGTCTGCTGGCACGATCGAAACGGCATCTCTTGCGCTCTTGAACGACCTTGCGATCGGTTTAATGCCTCTTCTGACTTTCGCGTCTGCAGTTGCGGTAATTCTTGCTCTCAATCTACTCTTCTACCGGACTGCGGTCGGACGCGCATTTCGTGCGACATCCGACGACTCCGAAATTGCGCAACTAATGGGTATCGATAATCGACGCATCTATTCGCTGGCAATGGGAGTTGCAATGGTCGTGGTAGCAATCGCTGCGCTCTATCTTGGCATTCGTGCAAATTTTGACCCCACGATTGGCCCGGCGCGATTGCTCTATGCGTTTGAAGCCGTAATCATCGGTGGTCTCGGGAGCTTCTGGGGTACTCTTGTCGGCGGTATCATTATTGGACTGGCGCAGACAATCGGCGCAAAAATCAATCCAGAATGGCAGATTCTTGCTGGTCACATTGCTTTCTTCATCGTTTTAGTTATCCACCCGCGCGGTCTTTTTCCGCGTGCAATCGATTAAGGATGTCTATGTCAGTCCATATCCGTTTTCTTGAATGGTGCGCCAATCTGTGCCGCCGATCGGTGCTCGGGGGAGACGTGATTGGGCCGTCACATGATCATGTCGATGCGTCTCTCTCTCATGGATCAGGCGTTGGGACCGCTTTGAGTAAATTTCGCGTTGAAACAGCTACGCGCACTTCGCGCATCGTGCTTGTTGCGGGATCGATCCTCATTTTTGTTCTCGTGCTGTTGCCTGCCTTTGCCGGGCGGACTCTCGTGCAGGAGATGATTTTCGTCTTTTACATGCTCGGTCTTGCGCAATGCTGGAACCTGCTAGCCGGTTATACCGGTCTTGTCTCGGTCGGGCAGCAGGCCTTTGTTGGCATGGGTGCCTACTTGCTTTTTTTTATGATCTCGACGTCTGACATAGATCCGCTGATAGCGATCGTCGCGGCTGGGCTGCTCGCTGGCGCGCTCGCGCTTCCGACCGCACTCGTTGTATTCCGGCTGCGTGGCGCTTATTTTGCAATCGGTACGTGGGTTATGTCCGAAGTCTACCGCCTGGTCTGGGCGCAGGTAAAGTCACTGGGCGGAGGGACTGGAATGTCCCTGGCGACTTCTACGACTTTTCAAATCTTCGGCATCGAATGGATTAAGTCGCTATTTGGTGTGAAGACGTCGATCGCACGCGACATCATCATATACTGGGTAGCGCTTGTTCTGTGTCTGGGCGCCGTGATGCTGATCTATACAGTGCTCCGCTCTCGCTATGGCTTGGCACTCGCCGCCATACGGGATTCAGAACGTGCTGCTGAGAGTATCGGTGTCGACATTTTTAAAATGAAACTTTGGGTTTATATGGTGACTGCCATCGGAACAGGGATGATTGGGGCATTAATTTATCTCCACAAGGCCAGGATTTCGCCTGACGCCGCCTTTTCCGTGCTCGACTGGACTGCGAATGTCATCTTCATTGTCGTGATCGGAGGCATCGGAACGATCGAGGGGCCGCTTGTCGGCGTAATCGTTTTCTATGTCATGCAAACATACCTTGCAGGTTTCGGAACTTGGTATCTCATTCTGCTCGGGACTCTGGCCATCGCTGTCATGCTGTTCGCGCCCCAGGGGATCTGGGGCTATTTCTCGAACCGTTATGGCCTTGAGCTTTTTCCATTGCGACGAATTCTGCGCGCGAATCATCGTGATCGATGAAAACTTTGCGTTCAAGATGATGCGGTTGATGGCCGCTGCTGGCGACCGCCTTACAATTTCGCGAGCAGCATGTGGCCTGTCCCGGTTCGGTTGACAACCCGCTGGTCGCTGGCCAGAAGGCTCACCCGCACCTTTGCCCCAGATTTTCTTCGCCGCGACTTCAGGCGCTGCGTGGGCGCGTGAGCCAGGCATAAACGCCGCACGCGAGACGCCGAGCGCCCGCACATCCATTTCCGCCGGCCATACCCACCGGCGCTTCGCGATGAAAGCGAACTTCCTTGATCGAGTGGCACTCCATCGCACCTGGCAAGCCGATGCAGAATGGGTTTGTCTAAAGCTTCGAAAGTTTCAACGGCCGCCCGCGCGTCGAGTGCCTCAACGAGCACTTGTTCGCCAATCACAACGAGGCCCGCCAGATCGTCGGGGAGGAGGACCGAGGGCAAACAGGGTCATGAGTACTGCACTATCCAGCTAAAGAACGGCTAAAGATTGGCTCGCTAATCAATGCCACATGCTACTCGGCGCTGGATCAAACCGTATGTGAACGATCCGCAAAAAGCCGGGGATGCGGGAGAGAATGCTTGGGAGCATCGCGGATGATGACAACTATCCTTGCTTTGGAACTGATACCCGACGGCGAAGCTGAGCACTGGGGGGGTAAGGCAACCAATCTTGGGAAGCTCATGCGCATCGGAGTTGGTGTGCCGCCTGGCTTCTGTATCGGCGCTACTGCACTGGATCGCGCGATTACGGAGGCGGGGATCGACCGCGAGATCGGATCAATAGCGAGCTCACTCAATTACGAAGACTTCGCTGACGTCGAGACAAAATCCCGCTGCATCCGCGAACTAATCGAGCAGATTGCGATCCCTCCCGACATCGAAGAAGGAATCCGCACTTCCTACAACGCACTGGTCTCGGAATCGAATCGCTATGTTGCTGTGCGTTCGTCTGTTGCTGTCCGCGGGACGTTAATCTCCTCGTTTCCTGGCATGATGGACACCTATCACTATGTCCTTGGCCAGGATGAAGTTATCGAGAAGGTCCGCGAATGCTGGGCCTCATTGTGGTCGGCGCGAGCGGTTCACCTGCGCCATCATAGGTCGATTCCGCATACGCAAGCGATTATTGCTCCTGTCGTGCAACTCATGGTCAACGCCGATTCAGCCGGCGTGTTGTTCACTGCAAATCCGATCACCAAGGATCGGAGTGAATGCATTATCGAGGCAAACTGGGGAATCGGCGAGTCTGTGGTGTCGGGCCGTTCGATGACGGATTCCTTTGTTCTCGATAAGGGAACCTGCAGGGAAAAACAGCGCGCCATCGCCGCCAAGAATTTGATGGTGGTGATGGATGACGGTCAGGGGCGCGGTCGCAAGGAAATTCCCGTTCCGGCTGATCGCATGAAGGAACCATCGCTTTCCGGCGACAAGCTTATCGAATTGTGTGAGGCGGGACGTCGAATCGAAGAGCATTTCGACGCGCCTGTCGACGTCGAGTGGGCCTATCAGCACGGCAAACTGTTCATTCTGCAAGCACGAAATATCCGCAACCTCGAAACACCCTGATCCACATCGAAAGGAGAATGAAATGGCACAACGCACTGTTGACGTTCACAATCACTTCTATCCCTCTGAGTATATTGAATACCTCGTCAGCCGCCAGGGTCGTTGGTGTCGCGCAACGCAGACCGGCGCTCACTCCTACCTCATGTGGGCGGGTGATGTAATCGTCGCGCACATCGATCGCGCTGGTCACTACGACATGGATGCGCGAATCCGCGACCTCGACATGGCCGGCATGGACACGCAAATTATCTCGAAAACTGTTCCAGGGCCGGAGCTGCTTGAGCCGAAAGCTGGTGTCTATTGGGCAAAGAAGATCAACGACCATTTCGCCGAGGAAGCTGCGAAGTATCCGCACCGCATTTTTACCATGGCAGCTCTTCCATATCAGGCGCCGGATGAGGCCTGCAAGGAATTGGAGCGTTGCTACAAGGAACTTGGCGTCAAGGGCATCCAGATGTTCTCGAACTGCCAGAATGACGTCATGTTCGATCCAAAGTTCGATGGCATTTTCGCTCTTGCTGACCAATATGAACTGCCAATCCTGATGCATCCCACTGTGCCGTTGACAGCAAGTGCAATGGATAAGGCGCGCATCCCGTACCAACTCTATGGCTACACTGTTGACTCAACGCTCGCTGTGATTGGCTTGATTTTCAACGGTGTTTTCGAGAGGCATAAGAAATTCAAGATGATTCATTCGCACCTCGGTGGCATAGCGCCCTACCTTGTGCGTCGCTTGAAGGATTCTTGGAAGGGATATTCCAAAGAATGGGGATTGTCGCTCAATGATAATCCAGAGGAGACTTACCGTAAGCGGGTATATCCGGACACAACTTCATTTTATCTTCCGGCTATGAAATGTTGTCTAGAATGGGTTGGCGTCGATCATCTCGTGATTGGAACGGACTATGCCCATCGCGTCGGGGATCCCGAAGGGGCCATCCAGAGCATTATCGATCTGGGTCGTGAGACGAACCTATCGCAGGATCAGGTCAACTTGCTGCTCGGACAGAACGCAGAAAAGCTCTTCAAGCTGCCTCCCATGCCGCAGGAAATGATCCTCGGTGGAGGGAAGAAGGCTGCCGCTTAAGTTTAAGCTGGCTCTCCAAACAAGGGCTGCGCGCAGCTTACCCCATACGGGAGCGCGCGCAGCCATACAACCCGGTCTCCACCCGACATGGGCCTGGGCAGAATTCGAACAGTCGGGCACGAAATTAGGGAAAAACGCTCACGGGAAAGGTCGCGATATGAGAGATCGCAGCATTAGTGCACTCCGAACCCTCCGTCCTGAACTTGATGCTGAAATCTTTTGGTTCCGCGACGACCTGCACCAGCCGATGCCTATCTCGGCCATGGGCATGACGACCGTTCAGAAGCATCATGCTTGGGGCTATCACGTGGCAGCTAAGGAAACAAGCTTGCCACCGTCAAAGGGTGCCTTCGTCAAAATGTTCAAGGGGCGGGTCTATCTCGGGTTCGCCTTGATTGAGGATGAGCGCGAGGTTGCCGCACGTGCGGAGAAATTCGGAAAATATGTTGAGTATTGCCGCCAGAACTGGGAGGAGTTCTACAATCGCTATATTGATGAAGTGAAGACGGGTCTTGCCACAATGCGCAGCGTCAATGCCGAAACGGCATCCTGGTCTGCGCTACTCGACCATGTCAGAAAGGCGGACGACGTCAACCGTCGTAATTGGGAAATTCATTTTATCCTGATGTATCCCGCTGACGCGCTCTATCTAGAATGCGAAGCCTATTGCAAGCAGCTTGGTTTCGAGGAGAAGAACTTTGTCACCATGCTCAAGGGTTTCGATAGTATGCCGGCAAGGACTGACGAGGCTATCTGGAATCTTGCATTACACTCGCGCGAACTGGGACTGAAGGAGATAATTGAGAAAACGCCAAGCGAAGATCTGCGTGGCGAGCTTGCTTTAAAGCCCAATGCCGCATCTTGGCTTCGCGAATTCGATGCATTCCTTGCCACCTATGGCAACCGGATCAATGCCGCTCACCTCGATGTGCTATTTCCGACCTGGCGCGATGATCCAATTCCTGTGATTGATACGATACGGAGCTATTTTTGTCGAATGGACGGCGGTTGGGATTTTTATCGTGCGCGTGAAGCCGTCTATCGCGATCGAGATGATGCCATCAAGAAGGCTGAGGCGCAGATCGCGCCTGAAGATCGCGTAAGGTTCGGTGAAATGCTGGCCATTGGGCAAAAGGTCTACGCTTATCAGGAGGATCACGGATTCTACATCGACCAAGGGTCGACGGCAGGGTTACATGATGTGCTTATGGGAGTCGGCCGGCGTTTCCTGAGGATTGGTCTATTGAAAGCTGCGGAAGATATCTTCTTCCTGACTTTTGGCGAGCTTGATGAAATCATCGGCGATCTCGCACGCGACGAAGACATCGCAGTCTACCACCATGGTGCACTAGTTTGCTCCCTTGTCGATGAACGGCGGCGAGATTGGGAAGAGGCCAGTACTGATGAGGCGCCGCTGACCCTCGGCAATGTACCAAAGACAATGACAGATCCGATTGCAATCAAGGTATTCGGCATCATCGATGAGGTGCTGCATCCCAAGGGCGAGAAGGTAGTCTCCGAGACGCTCACAGGATTTGCGGGGTCGGCAGGGATTACGCAAGGTCGCGCACGGGTCGTGAAGGACTTTAAGGAATTCGCGACTGTTCAGGCGGGTGAAATCCTTATAGCGCCCTATACAGGGACCGCGTGGACACCACTGTTTCTGAAGATTGGTGGTGTAGTCACAGATACTGGCGGCATGCTGACGCATGCGGCGATTGCCGCGCGTGAATATGGCATCCCGGCGGTGGTCGGAACCTGGAATGCGACAAATTCGATCCATACCGGCGATATCGTTCGAATCGACGGCGGCACAGGAGTGGTCGAGATCATTGAGCGTGCGCATTAAAAACATTGAACTCCAAGTTCTGCTCGGAGTTCATCTACCAGCGCGAGGCTAGACGTGAGCGTGGATATCGAGGTTCTCAAGAAAATTGTTGTGGAGGCTGGTGAGCTTGGTCGTATCTACTACGGCAAGGTGACGAAGTCGCTGAAAGCTGATCTCAGTGTGGTTACCGAGGCTGACACCGCGATCGAGGACTTCTTAAAGCTTGCGCTCCGTGGTCTTGCACCAGATTACGGTTTTATCGGTGAAGAATCCGAGGAAGATCGTGCGCCGGCGCCGGGTGAGGATCACGCTTGGATCGTTGATGCACTCGACGGCACTCGGGCGTTTGCCGCACGTATGCCGCTGTGGACACCTGCGGTGTGCCTGATGAAGGGATCGAGACCCGTTGCCGGTGCAGCGATCAATCCACTAACTGGCGAGCTGTTCTGGGCGGACCGCGATGGCCCTGCATTCTGCAATGATGAACCGATGCAGCCGCATTTTTGTTCATCGTTGACGGCCAACACTTTCATTTGCGGCCCGACTAATCACCACCGCTCCTTCATGATCGATTTCCCGGGCCGCGTTTATTGTCTCGGGGCGCCGATCTACCAGTTCTGTCTGGTAGCCAAGGGTTCCGTAGACGGTTTTTTCTTCGACCCAAGCATCAATCTCTGGGATCTGGCCCTTCCCTTCTTGTTGTTTGAGCGCATTGGAGGAACGATGGTTTACGAGTCGGGACGCCCCGTTGACCTCGGTGAACTGATGGATCGCAGAACCGTTCCCGAGCCGGTTTTCGCTGGTGGTGATGAAATGGTTGGGATCATGCGGCAGCGTATTTCTTATACAGGCAAACGATAATAAGCAGTGTCACTGTTGGATGAAATGTGGAAACGAGTCGCGATTTGTTTTGTGTGCGCGATTGCCATGCGCAGTTAAATTATGGCCTTGATACGTTTGTATGGCGTGCGCCGGAGCTTAATTCTCTGTTGCGAGCGTGAGTTGTCATGTCCGGTGATAGACGAGCCGTTTGGCGCGCCACCGACGACTTCGTTTAAGACGATTCGTCCCTTGATGGGTAATTTAACAATAATTTATGCCGAGCATGGGACCTGATCGAGAACGAAGTCTATCCTCTTCGCCATGTTAGATGGCGATGGATGTGAATAACGGTCCGATCCTGCCGTTTTAGGACGCCGAACATCTACAATTTTTCCGGCTTAATCGAGGAAAGGTGCCGCAGGCTCTTTCACGGTTGGCGGGTTGGCTGCGTTAACGTGATTGCACAAAGGCTGCGTCAGAGCCCTTACTTCTACGCTGATGCACACGCGGGTTCTGAACGCACATCCCAATCCGACCACAAATGAAAAAAGGGGCCACTTGCTGTGGCGCCCTTGAAAGGATTTGAATCGTTGTTGGTTAATCTAAATCTACAAGGATTACTTTATGATTTTATGCGTCGGCGACGGTGGTGCCGCAACCCACAGCGGGATGATAACATTTACAAACGCGCGGGTGATGGTTGCGTCATTGGCCGGAAGCTGAAGAACGTTCTGGGTCGTGAGGCTGCGGGTCAGCTTGCCTTGGATCGTGACAGGACCGAAGTCATAGCCGAGGAGGCCACCAGCTTCGATGGAGCTTTCACGCAGGTAGCCAATAAAAGGCGTGCTGACTTCCCACGATCCGAACGCGACTAAGCCCGCTTCCCACTTGCCGATCTTCTTGGTCGCAGTCAGATCGAGGTTGACCCATGCAGGACCAGTGGTGCGGGGCCCAAACGGCACGGTGTTCGTGCCATCCAATCCAGTTCCGTAGGCAAGATGTGCGGTGAAGTGCCAACCATCTTTGAGATAGGTCAGCGCCGCATCCTGCTGGTAGGAAGTCCAGCCCTGTGTGAAAGCGTAGGGCGTATTTTGTACAGCTATATTCACACCCTGGCCGAGACCGAAGTGGAATCCACCACCAAGATTCCAGTTCAACCAAGCACCCAGGTAGGGGCTCTGCATGCCAGACGAATAGGTATTCACGTTTTGGCTCGAGATGCCAAGACCGAGCATCGGTTGGGCATATTGGAATGTGAGGTTGGCGCCTGCGATTTTGTAGCCAGTCGACCAGAGCAGAATTTCTGCGGCAATGGGCAGCTCTGCACGAGCTGGGCCGCCAAAAGGTCCCAAAGCGCCGCTTGTGGCATTCACATATGCATATGAGCCGACCGTCACCGAAAACAGGCCCTCCGGTAACGCAGCGCCGACGGGAAGACCCGTGGTTACGCCTGGCAGAAGGACGGTGGTCGCCATCGTCGGCATGACGGTAGCGGTTACGGCAAGGGCCCCCACGGTCACTGCGCCAACCGAAGACTTAAACTTATTCATTTCATCTCCCCCTCTATATCTTAAACAATGGCCGAGAGCCCCGGCATTAGTTGCCATCCTCTCAGGACGCCTGCGTCGATTGGCAGTCGGACAAAAACTCAGCAGGCCTTCCTTTGGTCTCTCTTTATGGAATTGCTGGTGCGACGATGAGATCACTTGTTGCGATGCAATATCCACCGCGCGAGTCCTGAGCTTCCACTGCAGTACTCTACGCCTACCTGCTTGCGGCTATGACCAACGCGCAGTACTTAATGCAGGCGAGCATCAGTGAAATCTGTGCGGTTCCCGGGAACGTCGCTGTGCGCCGTTGTCTGATGAATGCGCTGTGAAGTGTCTTCATTAAGCTCGGTTGGGTGCGGCAACTATCCTTTGTTGATGGACCCTAAGTCCACGTACTATCTCCAATTTTCTTGACGTAACCTCACTGCCGTGCTGAACTAAATTAGTTCAGGCTTAAACAAGATGGAATTGTCGATGCAGCGCGAACGGCAGCGCGAGTCGCATCGCCATATGTGTTTGCGTATCCCGTCCGCTGAGTGCTCGATCGGCAGCAACAAACGAGTGGAACAATGTCAGGAGTGCGCGTCAAGCAGACGACCCGCCGGCATAATCGGGGTGGGGACGGTGCCGGAAACACAACGCGTCGAAAGAGCAAGCCAGCCAGCGCGCCAGAATTGATTCCAGCCCACGACATCAGCGACCATCATCTCCACAATGATTCCATTGGTGATGCTTTTCATCTTTGCGCTCTTTACGACTCAAGCAGTGACTTTGCTGATAAGTGCGCTGCGCTTTCGATGCTGTCGGCCGACCTGGCATTTCGACATCTCTATATTCTTGACGATGTCACCTCGAAGCATATTGGCGTGGCCTTTAATAGTTTCCGATCAGCGAATGATCTTATCATGCCCGTGGATAGTCTCATCGGTCCGCTGACTGCTCCGGTTAAGATATCATTGCTGATCGACAGATTGCGCAGCATTGCGGCGCAGGTTAGTGACGATGGATATGGTGGCATCTTCGTGTTGTTCGATATGTCGTGGATACCGATAACTCCATCTGGTCTCGCCAATCACCGAGAACTCGAAGTCGCGTTGCATCAACTTGCCGAAAGCCCATCAATCCGAGTTGCATGTTTTTACAATCGAGCTTTATTTCCGCCAAACATCCTGCTTGATGTCTTGCGCGCTCATCCTGCAATTCTTGTCGGCGATACACTGCGCGCCAATCCATATTATCTACCGCCGGTGGTTCTTCTAGGCGGTGATGCCGAACAGAAGCTTAACTGGTGGATGGCGAATCTGGAGGCAGACGCAACTCCAGTTTCGGAGCGCAGCGAGAGGGCTCGGGAGACTTTGCCAGGAGCTAAGGAACGAATACCAGCGGTGGCAACGAGCGCAGTGCAAGTGGGGTCAGGTTTCATCCAACGGTGGTCTGATGCAGAACCTGAATCTTTAACCACGGTTCGATGGAAAATCCGCTGCCTTGGCGATCTTCGTGTCTACCGGCATGGCGGCGATCTTGTTGAATGGAATGGATATAGCGGCGCAACACACAAAACAAAAACGCTTTTCGCGCTTCTGCTTGAGAGGGGCACAAAGGGTGCGGGTGTCGAAGAAGTCGCTGACCTGTTATGGCCTGAGGCGAGGGATATAGATCAGAGTCTCAATCGACTATATCATACCGTCCATTGCCTCAGGCTCGCACTCAGTCCCCATCTGAAATCAAGCCGCAATTCGCCGTTCATTATCAGCCGGAACAAGCATTACTATCTAGTTCTGCCTGAAGCGACTTGGATCGACGTTCCGGTGTTCGAACAGTATTGTCGGCAAGGCGAGAAGCTCATGAATGCCGGTAATCTAGACCTGTCGTTGACGTGTCACCAAGCTGCAGAGCATCTTTATACAGGGAGCCTCTACGGTGATATTCCGCTTGAATATGTGGAGGACCGCGAGCGCGACTGGTGTTGGAGTCGCAGATACTGGATCGAGGCGATCTATCTTAAAATGCTGGCTTGCATGGCAACGATACACCGCAAACGCCAAGATGCTGGCATGTCGCTGCTCTATTGCGAACGTGTTCTGAAGATTGATCCATGCTCGGAACGCGCCCACCAAGAGGCAATGCGAACCTACCATCAGATTGGGCGTCGGGACGCACTTGAACGTCAGTACCGACTGTGTCGCGAATCGCTTCGAAGGTATGAGGAACGGCAGCCATCACCTGAAACCGTTGTTCTCGCACGCGAATTAATAGCATAGCGTTTGTATGCCTTGATCCTCTCCTGGATGCCCTCGTTTATTTTTATAAGGAGAGTCTGTTCTAGTTTTGGCCCGGTGGGGCGGGTTGCAAAACTCGGCCGGTGTAGTCCGTGAGGCTCGTGCGCGGTCGGTTGATGTTGTAGTCAGTCCCCTATTTTTCGATGATCTGACGGGCCTCGTTGAGGTTGGCGAACAGGTGCTCGTTGAGACCCTCGTCGTGCAGCCTGCCGTTGAAGCTTTCGAACCCGTTTTGCATCGGCTTGCCGGATGCAGTGTAGTGCCCATTCAATTCCAGGCTCCTCCTGCCACGCCAGGATCGCGTTCGAGGTGAACTCGGTGCCATTGTCGCTGACGATCATGCGCGGGCAGCCCTGCATCTTGATGATGTGGTCAAGTTCGCGCGTCACCCGCAGAGTGGTCAGCGAGGTGTCCACCACCAGGCCTAGGCACTCCCGTGTGGAGTCATTGACCACGGTCAGGATGCAGAAGCACCGGCCGCCGACCAGCGTATCCATCACGAAGTCAGGTGACTGGCGCGGGTTCTGATCCTGCGGGACCGTCATCGCCGCCCGGGTGCCCAGTGCACGTTTGCGGCGGATCGGGGTTCGTATCCCGCGCTCTCGATCTGTGTTTACTAGCGCGGTGCTTAACTCCGGAAAATTTCAGCAGCGGCTGGCCTAGGCTTGGGTGCCTGATGCAGGGTCACAAAATACAGGAGCGGGTGACTCGCAAGCTAGTTCTTGACGGACCTTGCCTTGTCAGCGCCCAAATGGCGGTAGCCGTCAAGAAAGATCTGGACGCTGCGATCGGCAAGTTCGCTGGGGCGTACTGAGCCGTTGGCCTTATACCAAGTATAGGTCCAATTGATCATCCCGAAGAATAACATAGTATCGACAAGAGATTGATCATAATCGCTGTGACTTTGCGGATGAATTTCAGCGAGAAGATTGCGAACGATCGATACCAACTCGCGCTGCTTGGCTAGGACTTCTTTCTTTTTCGCGGCTGGCAGGAATTCTATGCATGTCAGCATGACAACATGTTTGGCCGAGGAGACGGCATAGACCTCTAGAAAATAGCGAATCAAGGTACGGAAACGATCGGCAGGGTCGGCGTACTGAAGGATCAGGGCTTTTGCGCCGCTGAGCAGCCGGTCGATGTGCGTGGTCAGCAGCGTCGAAAGAATGGATTCCTTCGATTCAAAATAGTGGTAAAGGCGAGACTTTGAACAGCCGCACGCCTCGGCGATGTCGCCGATTGAACTCGCCGCAAAACCTCGCGAAGCAAATAATCCAGCCGTGGTGTCAAGAATGGATGCCTGGATGGCATCATAATCGGGTGAACGTGTGCGCGCCACCGAAGCTCCTATAAAAATTAACTGATCGACCGCACTATAAGTAGCTCGGTCAGCCGACGCAAACGTTTCTGAATCGATTAATGCGCCGGTCGGTGAAGGACGCGCGCGGCTTTGGCCTCATAGCGCGGAAGCGTCCCGTGTGGCTGACATTCAACCTCGACGTGAATACCGATGCGCGAACGGATTTCCCGGCGAATATCATCTTCGATTTGGTTGCCGGGCCGATTGCTTTGCGGTTCGGCTTCGACGGCCACATGCATCGTGGATATCGTCACCGCCTCCTTGTCTACGTAGATCTGCCAGGCTTCCTTCACGGTGCCAGGTGTTGCGGCGATGATGTCCTCAATCTGCGAGGGGAAGACGATGACACCTTTGATCTTCAGCATGTCGTCGGAGCGGCCGATAATACGGCCAATGCGGCGCATGCCCCTGCGCCCCGATGGGCAGTCATAGGGCTTGGGCGAGAGCCGCACGAGGTCGCGCGTGCGCCAGCGCACTACGGGCGAGGCTTCGCGGCACAGGGTCGTGATGACGATTTCGCCGACCTCGCCGGGGGCCACTGGCTTCATTGTTTGCGGATCGAGAATTTCAGTGAGAACGGTGTCTTCATTGATCAACTGAAGCTCGTCGGCCGCATGAGTATGGGGTGTCGAGATGGCGATAATCGGCCCCCCCGCTTCGGTCGTGCCATAGATGTTTTGACTCATGAAGCCATTTGGCATTTCCGCTTCGAGTTGGGCACGAAACTCGGCGGAAACGGACTGGCCGCCGAGAATGGCGACCTTCAGTGTCCAGTCGCGCTTTGGGTCGATGCCGGCTTGTTTCGCGATGTTGATGAGTGTCATGAGCCAGAGTGGCGACATTGACGCGACGTCGTATTGGTGATCGCGCATCCATTGCGCCGCCAGATCGCCACGGCCCGGACCGATCGGGAATGTTGTGCATTTAAGCTCTGCGAAACCGACGTCCAGGGCCGGACCGCCAATCCAAAGCCCATAGCCGTAGCCCTGATAGGCGCGCTGGCCGGGCTTGACGCCGGCGGCGCTGAGCATCCGCGCCATCTGATAGGGCAGGAGCTTGTTGAAGTCATTGTGGCTCATGCCGAATAGCACCGGAAGACCGGTTGTGCCGGACGTGGCCACAAACCGTTCGACCTTCGACATATCAGTCGAGAGAAATGGAAACGGATAGCGGCTGCGTAGGTCGCTTTTTTCCAGGAACGGGACGTGGGCCAGTCCGTCAGCGGCGAGCAGATCGTTTGGGTGCATTCCGGCGGATTTGAAGTGCTCGATCCATTCCAGCCGCTCGGCAAGGCGTGCGGCAAGCTCACCCAGGTGGTGGCGCTGGAGCTGCAGGATGCCTTCCCGGTCCAGGCTTTCGACATCAGGATGATACATGGTTTCCCCTTTTATGTTGCACCGCGCTGACCGTCGGCGTCCATCAGCCCTTGTGTTTTAGCATAAGTCGTTTTATAGACCGAACGGTTGGTCTATGTAAAGAGAGATGGCTCTGATCGCAATCGACAGGGCTTTCGGTCCGAAGTGGTCTGATCACCAAAAAAGAGCTCGTCGAACGAGCCCGGTGCTGACCTCTGCCGGACAAGCGTAACGAAAGGGAGGTCATCTTGAAGAAGATATTATTGGGAGTAATTGCGGCGCTGAGCCTAGCCTTTCCGGCTTCCGCCCAAGTGAAGGTTGGTATCATCGTCTCAGCAACCGGCCCCGTGGCTTCAGTCGGTATTCCGCAGCAGCGGACGGCAGGGACGCTGCCGGATAAGCTCGGCGGCCAGCCTGTCCAGTACATCCTGCTTGACGATGCGTCGGATACCTCGACTGCGGTCAAGCACGCGCGGCGTCTCATTCAGGAGGATCACGTTGACGTCATTATCGGACCGAGCCTGACGCCCAATGCGCTGGCGCTGATCGATGTCGTGTCCGAGCAGAAAGTGCCTCTGATTGCTCTCGCGGCGTCCTCGCTAATCGTCGAACCGCTCGATGATAGGCGCCACTGGGTGTTCAAGACGCCGCAGAACGATAGCCAGATGGCCACACTCATCGTCGACCATATGAAACAACGCAAAATTAAGTCGGTGGCATTCATTGGTTTTAGCGACGCTTATGGTGATGGCTGGATCCGAGTCATGACCAAGCTGGTCGAGAATGCAGGCATCAAAATTCTCGCCTCGGAGCGCTATCAGCGCACTGATAGCAGCGTTACTGGGCAAATTCTGAAGATCGTGTCGCAGAATCCGGAAGCCGTATTCATTGCCGCGGCTGGCACGCCGGCAGCACTTCCGCAGACGTCGCTCAAGGAACGCGGTTTCGGTGGTGCCATCTACCAAACGCATGGTGTTGCCAATAACGACTTTCTGCGCGTCGGCGGCGCGGCGCTCGAAGGCACCTTCGTTCCGGCCGGGCCTGTGCTGGTGGCCGAACAATTGCCGGATAGTCACCCGGCGAAAAAACCCGGCATGGACTTTATTCAGCGTTATGAAGCTATTCCGGGAGCTGGCACGCGTTCCACATTCGGCGCCTATCTTTGGGATGCGCAGCTTATCCTCAATGCGGCCATTCCGACGGCAGTCAGTCAAGCAAAGCCGGGTACGCCCGAGTTCCGCGCGGCCCTGCGCGATGCCATCGAGAAAGTTCGGGACGTTTCCGGGCCGAACGGCATCTACACCATGTCGCCGACCAACCATCTCGGACTCGACGATCGTGCCAGTGTCATGACCCAGGTTGTCGACGGGAAGTGGCGTCTGGTGCCTTGATCCTCCATAATGGCCCATCGCTTTCGGGTGATGGGCCATCAATTTTCTAAGATCCGGGCCCGTCACGATGTCTTTCGCGATCGCAGTTCTTCTTCTCCAGGATGGTATCACAAATGGCGCAATCTACGTCCTGCTGGCTGTTGCGCTGGTTCTCGTCTTCACCGTCACCCGCATTGTCTTTATTCCGCAGGGCGACCTCGTAGCATTCACAGGCCTGACGCTGACCGCATTTGAAACTGGTACCGTTCCAGGCACAGTGTGGATTCTGGCCGCGGCGGCGGCTATCGCTCTCGCGATGGACTTGATGCCGCTCATCCTGCGTGGGCGTTTGGATCTTGCTGTGCGCCCGCTGATCGAGATGGGTCTCATTCCTGGCATCATAATTGCGTTGAGCCTTTTTGCCGTTCCTAGGGAGGCCTCGCTTCTCTGGAAGATGGCTGCCACGCTCGCGGTGATTACAGCGCTGGCGCCACTCATGCACCGCATTGTATTCCAGCCGCTGGTGTCGGCATCGCCGCTGATTCTCCTCATCGCTGCCGTTGCCGTCCATTTCGGTTTGACGAGCCTGGGCTTACATTTCTTCGGTCCTGAAGGAGTGAGAACGCCCGGCTTTACCGGTCCTTCGATTTCAATTTTCGGATTTCAATTTACCCAGCAATCGCTCGGCGTGATCGCTTGCAGCGTGCTTCTGTCCGCCGGGCTCTATGCGTTTTTTTCCCGAGCGCTGACGGGCAAGGCGCTTCTGGCCGCCGCATTTAACCGTCGTGGGGCCGAACTCATTGGAGTCAGCGCCGTCGGGGCAGGTCGCCGCGTCGCGTTGATTGCAGGGTTGGTTGGTGCAATATCAGGCCTTCTGATCGGTCCGACGACCACGCTCTACTACGACAGCGGGTTTATTCTCGGCCTCAAAGGTCTCGTTGGCGGTATCATCGGCGGTCTTGCGGGATATCCTTTCGCCGTCGCGGGTGCGCTCCTGGTCGGTGTGGTTGAAGCCTTTGCCTCGTTCTGGGCGAGCGCTTACCGGGATGTCATCGTGTTCACATTGATTATCCCTGTTCTGTTCTGGCGCTCGATGGTCGCACCCCATCATGAGGAGGAAACGGAATGATCCGTCAGATTCTAGCGCGACTTCCTCTAATTGCGCTGGCTCTCGTTGTGCTCGCTTCACTGGTGCTGACGAACTACCGTCTCACCCTTGTTACCTACGTGATGATCTATGCGATCGTCTGCATCGCCCTTGTGCTCATGACGGGTGTGGTTGGCATGGTGTCCTTCGGGCAGGCGGCGTTTGTAGGGATCGGTGCCTATGCGACGGCATATCTGACGGCTGAATTGGGGTTGTCGCCGTGGCTTGGTCTCCTGGTAGCGCTCACGGCGTGCGGTGTAGCGGCCTATCTCATCGGGCAGATGACGGTTCGGATGAGCGGTCACTATCTGGCTCTGGTGACATTGTGCTTTTGCATCAGTGTCTACTTCCTGATTGGCAATACCGAAGTGCTTGGAAAGTTTAACGGCATGACCGGAATCCCGCCGCTATCAATTGCTGGTTATGAGATGCGGTCGGAACGGTCCATTTTCTATGTGGTGCTGTCTGGCCTGGCGCTGACATCCTGGTGGGTGCGTCGAATTCTTAAAGGGCGCGTCGGACGCGGCTTGCGTTCGTTGCGAACGGGCGGGCTTATCGCCGAGACATTCGGGGTTGATGCAAATGCCTTGCGCATGATGGCGTTCGTGAGTGCAGCCATGCTGGCTGGTTTTTCCGGCTGGCTTTACGCGCACTTCCAGCGGTTTGTGAATCCGACGCCTTTCGGCGTGCAAATGAGCATTGAATACTTGTTCATGGTCGTGATCGGCGGTGTCGGCCATATTTGGGGCGCCATTCTTGGCGCGGGACTTGTAACTGTGATCAAGCAAGAACTTCAGGACGTACTTCGTCCTTTTCTTGGCGAGACCACGCGGCTCGATATGTTGGTCTTTTCCACTTTAATGGTGTTCATGCTGATTGTTGCGCGGCAAGGAATCTGGCCGCTCGTCGTCCGAGCGTTTGCAAAATGGATGCCGCGTCCGAAGCCAGTGATGGCCATCGAAATTGGCAATCGCCGCGTGATGCCGCCCCCGCAGACGGTGGTTCTCGAAGCGGTGGCTATGCGCAAGACGTTCGGTGGTCTGGTCGCGGTCGACGACGTCAGTTTTAGTATTTCGGCGGGAGAAGTGCTGGGGTTGCTCGGACCGAATGGTGCGGGCAAGAGTACCTTGTTCAACTTGATTACCGGGGTATTGCCGCTGTCGTCCGGGGGTATTCGCCTTTTCGCCAAAGAATTGTCGGTTGTGGACGTGCGTGAGATGTGCCGACGTGGTGTTGCTCGCACCTTTCAGCATGTGAAGCTCGTGCCGGATATGACTCTGATCGAGAACGTGGCCATTGGCGCGGCGTCGTTAGGACAAAAGGGATTGCTCGGCGCGACATTTGGACTGGATCGTGCCGAGGAGCAAAGAATCCTTGGTTGGAGCATGCATTTGCTTCAGCGTGTCGGGCTTGCGAGCAGAGCATGGGATCTCGCAGGCTCGCTTCCTCTAGGACATCAACGTGTGCTTGAAATCGCTAGGGCGCTGGCGGCCGATCCGTTCTTGCTACTTCTCGACGAGCCCGCGGCAGGGCTGCGCGCAAATGAAAAGACTGAGCTCGCCGCGTTGTTACGCTCCCTGCGTAACAGCGGACTTGCCATCCTTCTCGTCGAACATGACATGGAATTTGTCGCATCGATTGCCGATCGCCTGATGGTGATGAATTTCGGTCGCCGTATCGCGATGGGACATCCCGATAGCGTGCGTGCAGACCCTATGGTGCAAGATGCCTATCTTGGAGCCGCCGCATGACGATGCTGGAGGTGGATCAGTTCTCCGTGCGCTATCATAGCGTAGTGGCGCTCAATAAGATTTCCCTGCGCGTTGAGCCAGGTCATGTCACGACTGTGATCGGCCCGAATGGCGCGGGAAAAACATCGCTCGTTAATGCCATTATGGGTCTCCATGACTATAGCGGCACCCTGCGTTTTCCGTTCGCGCCCGATGCTACGCGAACAACCGAAGCGCGAGTCAAGGCACGTATCACCTTGGTACCAGAGAGTCGCGATTTATTTGGACAAATGAGCGTCGTCGATAACTTACGCCTAGGGGCCTATATCGACCGGTATCAGCCGCGCAATGAACGCGAAGGCAGGTTGAAGGAAGTGTTCCGCCTATTTCCTAGGCTGCGCGAACGGCAGTCGCAGCTCGCCTATACGCTCAGTGGGGGCGAACGGCAAATGCTTGCGCTCGGCCGTGCACTGTTGCTGCGGCCATACCTACTGATGCTTGATGAGCCTAGCCTCGGTCTTGCCCCGCTAATTGTTGCGGAAATCTTCCGGATCATTCAGACGTTGAAAGACGATGGCGTGTCGATTTTGCTCATCGAGCAGAACGCCCGCGCAGCTCTCAAGGTAGCGGATTATGCCTACGTTCTTGAGAACGGAACGGTGACGCTGGAAGGCAAGGCGTCTGACGTCGCGAACAACCCGCGTGTCCTGGATAGCTATCTTGGTCTTGGTCACAAAGGTTAAGTGGCTGATTCTAGATCGCTTCATTAACGTGACAGCTAGCCTATTAATGTCGGCGCTTTGATTCTTTCGCCTGTTGCAAGTCTCGTCGTCTATGCTGCCTAGTGCCGCGCTTAAGCTGTTCACACGCAGGATGACGACGCCATGCGCGGTGCCCCTTAACCTTGCGCCGCGAGCAGTTCTGATACAAGTGCGTAGGGGTCGCTCTGGCGGGTCAGGATGGCATCGATGCTATTTTCGATCTGCTGATCGTTGCTGTCGTGGAAGCGCCGCTCAAGAATATCGCGCAGGATTCCTTTTGTTTGGTAGGCGATGCGGTGGCGCCGACGCAGGCGCATGTCCGGTGTATCCGGCTTCATTACCGAAAAGAAATGGTCAATATGGTTGGCTAGATCTTCAATACCGAGGCCGGACACCGATTGCGTTTTCACCACTGGCTGCGTCCAGATCTTCTCAGGTTGCAAATGAAGGCCAAGCGTGATCATACTTTGAAGGAAGCGAACGGTGCGATCAGCTTCGTTGTGGTCGCACTTGTTAACGACATAGATATCGCCGATTTCATTGATGCCGGCTTTTGCAGCCTGCACATCATCACCACTCATCGGCGTTTGCACCAGTACGACGGTATCCGCGAGCTGCATGATGTCCAATTCGTTTTGCCCGACGCCGACCGTTTCGACGATGATGTAATCCCAAGGCATAGCGTCAAGAACGATGAGCGCATCACCGACTGCCTTGGTGAGGCCGCCCAGTTGTCCACGTGAGGCCATACTCCTAATAAAAACCCCGGTGTCAGCGCTATGCTGCATCATGCGCAAGCGGTCGCCGAGTACGGCGCCGCCGGAAAATGGGCTGGATGGATCGATCGCGAGAATGGCGACGGTTTTTCCAAGTCGGCGGATATGCGTGATTAGCTGATTGACGAGTGAACTCTTCCCGGCTCCTGGTGGGCCGGTGATGCCTATAATACGATTGCCGCGGCCGCCCCGATAGAGAACCTGCAAGACAGGCGTAAGACCTGGCGTGGCGCGCTCGATCGCTGTGATGAGTTGCGCGCAGGCTCGAAAGCTGTCGGAACTGAGCGCGTTCGTGATCTCGCCGGGGTCAGGCAGCGCGTTCATTCTGAGCTCTGGCATTGGCGCGGATGTAGTTAATAATTTCATCGCCGGTTGCCCCCGGCGCGAATACTTCGGCGATACCCTTTGCCTTGAGGTCGGTGATTGTGTGGCGCGGAACGTTGCCGCCGACCACGATCGGGACATCGTGGACGCCGCTACCCCGAAGCAGGGAGATGACATCTTCGATAAGCGAGTAGTTAGACGCGTGCGCGCTGATGCCGATTATGTCCACGTCTTCCTGGATGGCGGCGTTTACGATCATTCCTGGAGTCTGGTTGACGCCGAGATAGACGACTTCCATGCCTGCGTCACGCAGTACGCGCGAGATCACTTCCGCACCAGTGGTATGGCCGTCTAGACCGACCATCGTAATGATGACTTTGATCTTCTGTTCACTCATTTTTATAAACTCCTAAAATTAGACCAATTCGAACGGGCACTCTATGATGTTAAAGGGGTCATAGCTTATTCCGCGGGCCTTGCGGATAACGCCAATCACTTCGCCAACGGTCGCGTATACGCTCACGGCATCGATGATTGACGGCATAAGATTGAAGCGGTCGTCCTTCTTTGCGCCGCCGTAGAGCGTCCGGATTGCTGCGGTCAGCGCTCCCTGATCGCGTGTCTGCTTCCATGCAGCCATGCGTTCGGCAATGGCGCGCGAATCGTTGGCGTGCACTTCCTTGATTGGAATCTGGAAATCTTCTTCCGGCGGAATGATTAGGTGATTGACGCCGACAACAAGGCGTTCCTTCGCATCAATTTCACGAAACCGCTTGCTGGCTTCGTTGGATAGCATCTCTTGAATGTAGCCCTTCTTAAGCGCTGCGATCATGCCGCCTTGGCTTTGGATCTCATTGTAGATCTTGTAAGCTTCTTCTTCGATCTTGTTGGTTAAGGATTCGACGAAGTAAGAGCCCGCCAGCGGGTCGACCACATCCGCCGCTCCGCTTTCGTATGCAACGATATGTTGCGTGTTCAGAGACATGCGCGCGGCCAGATTGGAAGGCTCTGAATGAGCGTTGTCGAACGTCGCATTGTCGAGGGCCGAACAGCCACTGACGACGCCAGCGAGGGTCTGAATCGCGCAGCGCGCGATGTTATTGAGCGGCTGCTGGTAGGTCATCGTCCGTCCAGAAGTGTGAACGGTAATTAGCAGATGGCATTTATCGCTCTTGAATTCTTCGCGCACGAGGCGCGCCCACATGCGGCGCAGTGCACGGATCTTGGCGACTTCCTCGAAAAAGCGTGTGCCGACGCTGACAAGCTCATAAGGCAGGTTGGATACGTCGTCGAAATCGAGTCCGCGCTCGTTGACAAGCCGTCCGCAGATTTCCTTTAACATCGACATTTCGATGGCGATGGCTTGCGCGTTGTTGCCGCCAGATTCTTGGAAGTGTTGGCTAATTATGCAGGCACGCATGCGGATCTTGTTGCGTAGTACATATTCGCACGCGTCGAGAAAGAGCTTAAGGTTCTGATCGAAGGGCGACACGTCGGTCTGGCCGAAATAGTTTTCGAACGGCGATTCCATGACGCTGCCGTGGACCTGCGAAATGTCAATTCCACGCTTGCCGGCGAGCGCCACGACATACGCCAGACGTAACGGCGATGGCGCGCACGATCCGAGCAATGTGATCGACTGACCTGTTAAAGGAATGTCTTCCATCAGTTCTTCGAATTCGAGCAGCGAAGAGCCCGGCCAGCCGAGGATGCCAGCTTCTTTTTCGCCGAGGGGGTGGTCCGGATCGATGCAGGAGGAAAAGACACGGTCGCTTATAACGCACATACCACCGGTCTGGCCCATGTCGCGGTACTTCTTGAGCACCTGGTTGGCTTCATGAGAGGTGCCAAGGCCGGCCGTCATACGCTGTGTCCACATGCGGCTGCGGTAGCCCTGCGGATAATAGCCCCGGGTGTAGGGGAAGACGCCCGGATCGCCGAGATCCTGCTCATAACTGAAGTTCGGGATGTCAGCCGGTGTGTAGACATTTTTGATTTCGTACCCGTAGTCAGTCTGTCGCTTCATGCTGGAGATCCTTGAGCCATATAATGCTGTCCGTCTTGCTATCCTCACGGTGATTGATTAAAAAGACCGAACGGACGAACTAATAATAAACATATCATTACGTGTTCTTTCGTCAATAGGGGCTTTGGGGCAGGGAGCTGATAGGGCAGCAGCATAACGTTGCCGGACGGCTGAGAGTTGGCGGTAAGGTATTTGTGGCTCACGATCTTGGGGCGGCGGAAACGGCTTGAGGCCTTTTGGGGGTAAACGACGTGACCAGTGATGAAGCACGAGAAGTTTCCGTGTTTGAGGCTCTAGCCACGCGAAAGGCGATAAGGGCTTTTCTGCCGACGCCAGTTTCACGCGCGGCGGTCGAGATGATCTTGACCGCGGCCTCGCGTGCCCCCAGTGGCTCGAATACCCAGCCGTGGAAAGTGCAGGTGCTCGCCGGCTCGGTGCGGGACGGCTTGTGCACACGCCTGGTGCATGCCTTCGACATGAACGAGCCCGGCCATGGCGACGATTACCAATACTACTCCGAACAGTGGTTCGAACCGTATCAGGCACGGCGGCGCAAGCTGGGCTTTGGCCTGTATGACTCGCTTGGTATCGGCCGCGACGACCACGAACGGCGACGCGTCCAGCTCGGACGCAATTATCTGTTCTTTGATGCGCCAGTGGGTATGATTTTTACGATCGACCGTCGCCACGGCATGAGCGCGTGGATAGATCTTGGCGGGTTCCTGCAATCCATAATGCTGGCCGCCCGGGGGCTAGGCCTGCACACATGCCCGCAGCAGGCTTTTGCGCGTTACCACCGCTTGATCCGCGAGCACCTCCAACTGCCCGACACCGACATTGTCGTGTGCGGCATGGCGCTGGGATATGCTGATCCGGCCTCACCGGAAAACCGTCTTCAGGTCGAGCGCGAACCTCTTGATCAGTTTGCCGCGTTTCACTGGAGTTGACGGTGTGGAATCCACCTGCTGTCGGTCTGGCTTGCAAGTGAGATAAACGCTCGCTCGCAAGGGACTATCGCGATGCGGCGTACCGTGTGCATCGGACATCAGTGATAACGCAATTTCACATTGAGGACGTCACATGGCCGGACCGCTCGCGGGACTAACGATAATCGAATTTGCAGGGCTTGGTCCGGGGCCGTTTTGCGGGATGATGTTTGCGGAGGATATGGGGGCGGATGTCATCCGTATCGACCGTATGTCCGCACGCGACCAAATGCAGTCCGAAATCTTCAAGCGCAGTGATCCTGTCGTTGATCGCGGCCGCCGCTCACTTTGCCTCGATCTCAAGAATCCTTCAGGGAAGGAAGCGGCGCTACGCCTGATCGCGCGGGCCGATGCCCTGTTCGAGGGCTTTCGACCCGGCGTGATGGAAAAGCTCGGCCTTGGTCCGGATGTCTGTCTGGCCCATAATGGGCGTCTGGTGTATGGACGGATGACGGGTTGGGGGCAAACCGGGCCGCTCGCGCTCGCAGCGGGGCATGACATCAATTACATTGCGCTCTCCGGGGTGCTGCATGCCATGGGCCCGAAAGCACTGCCGCCGACCGTACCGTTGAACTTGATCGGTGATTATGCCGGCGGTGGTATGATGCTGGCTTTCGGCATGGTGTGTGCTTTGCTGGAAGCAAAGAAGTCCGGCAATGGACAAATCATCGATGCCGCATGAGCGATGGCGCGGTGACGATCATGGCCATGATCTATGGCATGTACCAACGCAAGCTCTGGAACAACAAGCGTGAAAGCAATTTTCTCGACGGTGCGGCACCTTTTTACGCCACCTACGAGTGCGCTGATGGACGCTATGTTGCTATCGGGCCGTTGGAACCGCGCTTCTATCAGGAACTGTTGAAATGTTGCGTCATTGACGATCCGCAATTCAATAACCAATGGCAGCCGGAAGAATGGCCGCGCATGCGGGAAAAACTAGCCAGTGTGTTTAAGAAGCGTTCGCGTGACGAATGGTGTGCCATCTTCGAAGGCAGCGATGCGTGCGTCTCGCCGGTACTCGATCTCGATGAAGCGCCGCACCATCCGCATAACGTAGCGCGCGAAACATTCCAGGATGTGGATGGGAGGTTTCAGCCCGCACCTGCGCCACGTTTTTCGCGTACACCCGGCACAATCCGGAAATCGAAGCCCAACGATGCAATGCAAACGCCGCACTGCTGACATGGGCCGGCTATTCCGCCAGCGAGATCGAATACTTGCTTGCTAATGGCTGCGCATAATAATGGCGCAGCCGGTGGTCAGATCCACCGCTGCTTTCTCGATGACAAGAGTGCTAACACGGCATTGGTCGGGCAGGGCCTGCGCGGACGCTATACCCGTGAGATTTCTCTGACCCGCGTGCTCTATGACCATCCTAAACCCGACAGCGGATTTCCGATTTCCTTGCCAAGATCTGAATCTCGAGAGGAGTACGACTATACTGTTTAGCGATAAGAAATCGTTTCTGGTGGGCGCCTCACGGCATCAACTCGCGCGTCGTTGAGTAGCGGGCCGCCGGCGGCGCCAAGGTATTGATCGGTGACATCAATAAGTAAGGTGGATCCGGAGACGCGTGATTATCATCAGCCTACTTGCTGGGTATCTCGCTGCCGGACGCTTCATTGCAATTTGTGTTGGTCGGCTATAAGCCGCCTGAGACCCCTTAAGAAAAACACATGTGCATACCACGACGCCTTTTTCATTCGAGGGCCTGCACGATGTTCTGACGCGCACTGTATTGGCTTAACCAAGTTCCGCACGCCATCCTCTCGCTACTCTTGCGTTTTACCGTTGCGACGGTGTTTTGGCACTTCGTGATGGCTAGCTAGCAAATTGGGACGCGACGATCTCGCTGGTTGCTGACGATTACAAAGTGCTGCCGCCGTCTGGGCTGTTTGTCATTGGCCTGTTCATGTGCGCTACCACCTTTGTGCTCCTTGGCATGACCGTAGTCATCAAGATCTTCGTCTATCCGGCATGGCTGGCCCACCTTGCTAACATGCCGTTTCCTCTAGAAATATCGCGGCGTAAATCTGACGCGAAGCAGCACTTGGCTTAAGCACTCCGGAAGCTGGGTGGGCGCTTTTCGGCGAAGGCAGTGAACCCTTCCTTGCGATCTTCAGTATCTCGCAAGACGCCCCACATGAGATGCGAAAAGGCAATTCCGTGATCGAGCGGCATGTCTCTACCCAAGATTGCAGTCTGCTTTGTGGCCTGTACGCTGAGCGGAGCCGCTGAGGCAATTTTCTCTGCATAAGACGTTGCCAGCGCCATAAGCTCTTCTGGTATGACGACATCGCTGACCAAGCCGGAGCGCAAAGCTTCTTCGGCGGAGATCATTTCTCCGGTTAATAGCATTTTCATGGCGACCGCCTGCGGCACGGCTCGGGGCAGCGCTTGGGTGCCGTTCAATCCGGCCAAGCTGGCAACCTGGACCTCGGTCAGGCCGAATTTTGCGCAAGAGCTGGCTATCCGTATATCGCAGGCCAGTGCTATCCAGTTCAAGCATCCGGCGATGCCGGAGCGCCGGGTGACCGTCGATATGGGCGCGCGCGAAATTCCGACCGGCACGCTACGCTCGATCTACCGGCAAGCCGGATGGGAATGGTGAGAAGGAGCAAGGCACATGCAGGTCATCACCCTGATTCATGAGGAAGACGGCGTCTTTGGCGTCTCGTTCCCGGATTTTCCCGGCTGCACCACGGTTGCCGGCTCGCTGGATGAGGCGGTCGCCAAGGCGGCGCAGGTGCTTGCCTTCCACGCCGACGGCATGCACGCCGACGGCATTGAGCTGCCCCATGCGCGCACCCTGAGCGAATTGCAGGCGGACAAGGAGTTTCGAGCTGATGCACCGGCGCGGTGGTCGTGGCGGTGCCCCTACGCGCCGCCGGGCCGCGCGGTGCGCGTCAACATGACGTTCGACGAGTCGCTGCTCGAGCGTGTCGACAACGCCGCTAAACGCGCCGGCGAAACCCGTTCCGGCTTCTTTGCCGCCGCCGCGCAAAAGCGACTCCATAACGAATTCACACGATAGCGCGCGCATTGCGCTGCCTTCAAGGCGAAGTCGGAGTAACCTAGGGAAGATGGAATTATGACCCGCTACATTGGAATTATCGATGGCGAGGACGGTGCCTATGGCGTGGTGTTTCCCGATCTTCCTGGCTGCACTTCAGCGGGCGCGACCGCCGACGAAGCCGCACATAACGCGGTCGATGCAGTCAGCCTGTGGGTTGCGGATGCCATCGCCAGTGGCGAGACCGTACCGCGCGCTCGGACGCTGGCCGAGATTACCGCGGATGACTACGCCATGGCGGATGTTCGCACCGGTCGTGCCGCGCTGATCGCGGTATAGCTGATCAATTCTGACAATGAGCGGCGACAACGAAGCCGATCTGCTATCGCCGTCCACGCGTTCAGTTTGCCGGTGTGGCGTGAATTCTCTCAAACCACTCCCACCCGGCGTATTTGTCGCCGGTTTCCCGCAGGTGCGTGTAGCGTTTGAGCGAGGTCCAGGAGCGCTGTCCTGAGACGGCCGCAACTTGGGGAATGTTCCAGCCAATTTCGAATAGTCGCGACACGCCATCATGGTGCAGATCGTGGAAGTGTAGATCCTCGATGCCGAGGATCTTGCAGGCGCGGGTGAAGGCGGCGCTGATGGCAATTGCCGAGTAGGGGAAGATTTCCGCGCTCGTCCGCGACATCCCCTGAACAATCCGCAGGGCCTCCGGCGGTAGATCGCACCACACGTCGTTGCCAATCTTCTCGCCGGGATTTTTCATGTCGCGCACCAGCACGCGCGCGCCGCGCGCGCGACTTCGACGTCAGGCCTAGCCGCTTGCAGACGACCATGGCGTCGGCCATCGCGCCGGCGTCGAGTGGGTAGCCCCAGGCGGGGCGGGCGATAGAGAACACGGCACCGAGGTGCGAGAGATAGTTCGCCACGGCCTGAGGCTTCATGTTGGCGCCGAGGGTGTGGGCGAACTCGACGAGGCTACAACAATTATTGTAAATGGGTTCACAAATCGGCGGAAAATGGCAAGAAACGGGACAGGAACAGGCATCGTACAATGCTGGGAAACACCGGTAAAATCGGAAAAAACCAGTCGTTCAATCCATGGCGTTTTACCACCGCGCCGATGATGGACTGGACCGACCGGCACTGCCGGTTCTTCCATCGGCTCTTGTCGCGCCGCGCCCGGCTTTACACCGAGATGGTGACGACCGGCGCGGTGCTGCATGGCGACCGCGCCCGGCTTCTTGGCTATGACGCCGCCGAGCATCCGGTGGCGCTGCAGCTTGGCGGCTCGAACGCCGCCGAGCTCGGGCAGGCAGCGCGCGTCGGCGAGGATTTCGGCTACGACGAGATCAACCTCAACGCCGGCTGCCCGTCCGACCGCGTGCGGGAGGGCCGCTTCGGCGCCTGCCTGATGGCCGATCCCAACGTGGTCGCGGAGGGCGTGGCCGCCATGAAGCAGGCGGTCGGCGTGCCGGTCACCGTCAAGTGCCGCATCGGCATCGACGACCAGGACGCCGAGGAAACGCTCGACGCCTTCGCGCACGCGGTGGTCGCGGCGGGCGCCGACGCGCTGATCGTGCATGCGCGCAAGGCCTGGCTCGAAGGCCTGTCGCCGCGCGAGAACCGCGACGTGCCGCCGCTCGATTACGGCCGCGTCCATCGCCTCAAGCAGCGATTTCCCGGTGTTCCCATCATCATCAACGGCGGCATCGGCGATCTTTCGCAGGCGCGCGGTCATCTGGACCACGTCGACGGCGTGATGCTGGGGCGCGCCGCCTATCAGGAGCCGTGGCGGCTGCTGGGCGTCGACTCCGATCTGTTCGGCGAGGCGGCGCCGCATGCCAGCATGAAGGCGGCGCTGATCGCGCTTATCCCCTACATCGAGCGCGAGCGGGCGCGCGGCACGCGGCTTTCCGCGATGACGCGGCATCTGATGGGCGCGTTCCACGCCGTGCGCGGAGCGCGGGCGTTCCGCTGTCATCTCTCCGAGCGCGCCATCGAGGCCGATGCGGATGCGCGCGTGCTGCGCGACGCGCTCGCGCTGGTCGACGAGGACGCGCCGGTTGCGGCCACAACGCCTGTCGCACTCGCGGTGTGATGTTTACGGATAGCCGCGCAGCCGGACGCGGTCGGCGCGTACTTCCCAGCTTTCCAGCCGGTCGAGGAAGCTCATGCCGAGCAGGTTGGCCTTCATGCGTCCCGCCGGCACCACCAGCGCGGGCACCGAGCGTTCGACCAGTCCGCCGATGCCGAGCCGGTCGAGCGTGACGCGCGCGGCGCGGGTGGGGCCCGCGGCGGTCTCGACCTCGATGTTGTAGGTCAGCATTTCCAACGGCAGGCCGATGGCGCGCGCGGTCTCATGGGTCAGCACCACCGAGGTGGCGCCGGTGTCGACCACCATCGGCGCGGCGATGCCGTTGATGCTGGCTTTGAGCGAGAAGTCGCCGCTGCGTCCGCGCGCGATGTCCACGGTGCGCGCCGGTGACGCGGCCGGCTCGCGCATCAGGCCGGCGACGACGTGCGCGGCCTGCGCGAAGCGCGCGGGCTTTGCATACGCGAAAGCCGCGATCACGGTGGCCACGAGCACGGAAATCAGAAGAACGATACGCACGTCATACCTGTCGATGAAGGCTCAGTTGCCGCAAAAGGTCCGGACGCTCATATGCCGGTGCCCGCGTTCATGATTGGCGTGTGGCGCGGGCGGCTGTTCTCGTCCATCGCATTCGGCTCGGGCTGGATCGAGGGCGCGAGTTCGCCGAGCGGCGCCAGCGCCGCCATCACCCGTTCCGGCGGATAGGTGACGATCACCTCGGTGCCGATGCGCAGCTTCGAGCGCAGCGTGAACGTGCCGCCGTGCATGCTGATCAGGCTCTTGGCGATCGGCAGGCCGAGGCCGGCGCCCTGTTCGGCCGATTTGATCGAGTTCGACCCTTGCCCGAACGAGTCGAGCACGATGGGGATTTCATCCTCGGGGATGCCGGGGCCGGTGTCCTTGACGCTGAGATACTGGCCGCCCGAGGCGGTCCAGCCGACTTTGAGCCAGATCTCGCCGCCCGGCGGCGTGAACTTGATGGCGTTGGACAACAGGTTGAGCGCGATCTGGCGCGTGGCGCGCTCGTCGGCCCACAGCCGCGGCAGGTCGTCCTCGAAAACCTCGTGGATGGTGAGGTTGCGGCTGGTGGCGCGCAGCTTGAGCAAGTGATGGCAGTCCGCCACCACGTGGCTGAGCGCCACAGGTTCCTCGTTGAGTTCATAGCGGCCGGCCTCGATGCGCGACAGGTCGAGGATCTCGTTGATGAGGTTCAGGAGGTGAACGCCGGAATTGTGGATGTCGGCGGAATAGTCCTTGTAGACCGCGACCGCGTGCGGCCCGAAGATTTCGCTCTTCATCACCTCGGAGAAGCCGAGGATGGCGTTGAGCGGCGTGCGCAACTCGTGGCTCATCTGCGCGAGGAAACGCGACTTGGCGACATTGGCTCCCTCGGCGCGGTGGCGCGCCTCGTCGGAAATCTCCTTGGCCTGCTCCAGTTCGCCGATCAGCGCATCCTTCTCGGCGCGCGCTTCCAGCGTCGCCAGCGTGGTCGAATGCAGCCGGTGCGCGAGCAGCGCGAAATAGCCCTCGGCGGTTACCACCAGCACCGCCAGGATGCTGTCGTCGATGGTGCCGCGCAACGCGAAGTTGAGGGCGATCGAGGAGGTCACCGGCACGGTGGCCGCGAACGCCGCCATCGGCAGGCTGGCCGCCAGCATGGTGGAGACCGCCACCACCAGCAGCATCACGAACAGCATGAAGCTGTTGGAGACGGTGTCGAGCCCGGCCGGATGCATCAGGATCATCATCCAGGCGATGCCGTAGACGAGATCGAGCAGGATGAAGCGCATGCGCCAGGCGCTGGTGGCGGCCGGCGAGGGCGCGACGGCGAGGAACTTGCGGCACTGGGTGAGGATGAGGCCGTGGACGGCGAGGATGCCGCAGGTCCAGATCACGGCGGCGAGCGGGCGTGCCCAGAAGCTCGACATCAGCCCGGCGGCGAACACCAAGAGCAGGATCACCAGCGAGGCGGAGATGCGCGTCTGGGCATACTGGCGCAGCAGTTCGTGATCGAAGGCCGGACGGGTGCCGGTGGTCGAGGTCAGGCGGTCGCGGGCCTCGCGCACGCGCTGCGCCGCGGCGCGGCGGCTGCGCGACACGGATTTTTCGGCGCTGGCGGGCGACTCGAACGACTTGCCGGGCGAACTCATGAAAGCTGCTGGACCTGGACGCAACGATACCGGGGGCCATTAATGCCCCGAAAACCTTAATGGCGGACTTAAAGGACAGGCCATTCCGGTTAAGAAAACGTTGCGTTCATGCCAGCGGGGGTTGTGCGCGGCCGCGGCCATGGTCAGATTAAATGCAATGAATGGCCGTGGAATCGCCATGCCGGGGCCATTCAGGGGCGGTTCACATGAGCCGGGGCAGGGTGAAGCCATGGGTGGCTTACTCCGCCGCCATGACAGGGTAGGATTTTCACGTGCTCACCAGACTCTTCAGGCAATCGCGCGCGCTTGTTGCCGGCGCCATGGCCGTCATCGGCCTCTTGCTCCTGCCGGGTCTCGCCCCGGCCGATGCCCAGGACCAGCCCGCGGCGCCGCCGCAACCGCGCATCGCCTTCGTGGCGGGCGCCTCCAATTACGAGAAGGGTCCGCTCAAAACCTCGCTCAACGATGCCGGCCTGATCGCCGAATCGCTGCGCGGCCTCGGCTTCGAGGTCTATGAGGGCGCGGATCTGAGCCAGACCGATCTGATGCGCGGCATCCGCGATTTCGTCGGCCGCGTCGACGCCGCCGGGCCGGAAGCCTGGGCGTTCGTCTATATTTCCGGTTACGGCACCGAGTTCGAGGGCGAGAACTATCTGTTCGGGGCCGACGCGCGTTTTGCCCGGCCGAGCGATATTCCGCTCGAGGCGGTGCGGCTGGGCGATCTGCTGCGGCCGCTGGCGTCCGCGCGCGGTCGGGCGCGACTGGTCGTGCTCGATGTCTCGCGGCAGCTTCCCGGCTTCGAGCGCAATCTGGCGACCCGCGGCCTCGGCCTGGTCGAGCCGGCGGAAGGCATGCTGCTGGCCTATTCGTCGGCACCGGAAACCGTCGCGCCGCCGGATGCCGGCAACGAGAATTACGGTGCCTACGCCACCGCGCTCGCCGAGATGATGCGCACGCCGGGGCTGACGCTCGACGACATGTTCGCGCGGGTGCGCGCGCGCACCCATCAGCTGACGCAGGGACGCCAGACGCCGTGGCATGCCGCCGGCTCGCTCGCCGGATTCGTGCTCGACCAGGGCGATCCGCAGGCCGCCGCGCCGCCGCCGCCGCCGCCGCGCATGGCCGCCGCCGCCGGCCGCTCGCTGCGCGATATGGGGCCGGAAGATGCCTACGCCATGGTCATCGAGCGCGACGCGCTGCCGGGCTACGTCGAATACGCCAGCATCTATCCCGATAGTCCCTATGCCGCTCGCGTGCGCGCCATTATCCAGGTGCGGCGCGAGGCGCTGGCGTGGTGGCGCGCGCTGCGCAGCAACTCGCCGCAGGGCTACTGGGCCTATCTGCAGCGCTATCCCAATGGCCGCCATGCCTTCGAGGCTTCGCGCCGGCTGGGTCTGCTGTCGGCGCCGCCGGCGCCGCCGCCGGGCTTCGTGAGCGACATCTACGACGACCTGCCGCCGCCGCTGCCGGGCGAGTTCTATGAGGATGTGGTCGTCTACGAGGTCGATGCGCCGCCGCCGCCGGCTTTCCTGATCGCGCCGCCGCCGCCGTATTGGCGCCTGCCGCCGCCGCCGCCGCCGCGCGCGCCGGGCTTCCTGCCGATGCCGAGGCCGATCGCCGTCCCCGGCTGGCGGCCGCGCTACCACAATCCGGCACCGCCGCCGCCGCCGGTCGCGCTGCCTGTCCGCCCCGGCCAGCCCGGCACCCGTCCGCCCGGACCGCCGCGTGGACCGGAAGGCACGATCGCCCCACCGCCGCGAGGCACGACGATTGCGCCGAGCGGCCCGCCGCCGCGGCCGGAAGGCCGGGTGCCTCCGGGCAGCCGTCCCCAGCCGGGCGTCGTGCAGCCGGGCGCGGCCCAGCCGGGAGCAAAGCCCGCGCCGGGAACCGTCGCACCGCAGCAGGGGACCATTGCGCCCCAGCCGGGCGCCAAGCCCGGCACCCAGCCTCCGAGCGTTCAGCCTGGGGCTCGGCAACCGGGTGCGCGTCCGGGCCAGCCCCCCGGCGTCGTAAAGCCGGACACCGGCGCGCGGCCGGAAGGACGTCCGCGTCCGGGCGCCACCGTGACGCCGCCCGCGGGGCCGCCGCCCTCGCGCAATGTGGCTCCGCCGCCGCCGTCGCGTCCCACTGTCGCTCCGCCGCCGCCGAAGCCGGCCCCGCAGGTGGCCCCGCCGCCCCGCGCGACCGTGACACCGCCGCCGCCTCGCCCGACCGTGGCTCCGCCGCCGCCGCCGCGGCCGAGCGTTGCCGCGCCGCCGCCACCTCGTCCGGCGCAGGTCGCGCCACCGCCGCGTCCGACCCCGCCGCCGCAGGCCGCGCCGCCACCGCGGCCGACAGTCGCGGCCCCGCCGCCGCAGCGTCCGCCGCCGCCGCCTCAGCAGCGTCCGGCGAAGGAGGGCTGCAAGCCGACGCCGCAGAATCCCAACGCCTGCAAGTAGCAAGCGCGGGATCGAAACAACGAGGGCCGCGCCAATGGCGCGGCCCCCTGGCTTTGCAAGCCGGAAAAAAGAGCGTCAGCGGTCGAGCCGCGCGATCAGGCTCGAGGTGTCCCAGCGGCGGCCGCCCATGCCGATGACCTCGGCATAGAACTCGTCGACCAGCGCCGTCACCGGCAGGCTCGCGCCATTGCGCCGCGCCTCATCGAGGCAGATGGCGAGATCCTTGCGCATCCATTCCACCGCGAAACCGAAATCGAACTCGCCCGCCGCCATGGTGCCGGAGCGGTTCTCCATCTGCCACGACTGCGCCGCGCCCTTGGAGATGGTGTCGATCACCGCCGTCACGTCGAGCCCGGCCTTCCTGGCGAAGTGGATGGCCTCGGCCAGCCCCTCGACCAGGCCGGCGATGCAGATCTGGTTGACCATCTTGGTCAGTTGCCCGCTGCCTGCGGGGCCGAGCCGCCGGCACATCCGCGAATAGGCGGCGATGACGGCTTCGGCCCTGGCGTAGGAGGCTTCATCGCCGCCGCACATCACGGTGAGCACGCCGTTCTCCGCGCCGGCCTGGCCACCCGAAACCGGCGCGTCGATGAAATGCAGTCCGCGGCTTTCGGCTTCCGTGGCCAGCTCGCGCGCGATCGCCGCGGAGGCGGTGGTGTGGTCGACGAAGATGGCGCCCTTCGCCATGCCGTGAAAGGCGCCGTCGCTGCCGGTGGTCACGGCGCGCAGGTCGTCGTCATTGCCGACGCAGGCCATGACGAACTCCGCGCCGGAAGCCGCCTCGCGCGGCGTCGGCGCGGATGTTCCGCCGAACTTCGCAACCCAGCCTTGCGCCTTCGCCAAGGTGCGATTGTAAACGGTGACCGCATGGCCGCCCTTGGCGGCGAGATGACCCGCCATGGGAAAGCCCATGACGCCGAGACCGATGAATGCAACCCTGGCCATGCTGTGATCCTTTGAGAAAGCGGCGCGCCGACGGAAAAAATCAGATGCCGTTAGCATACGGGGTCCGCCGGACGGAGCAACGCCACCTGTCAAAGATCAAGCCGGTCGCGGAACGGTTGCGAAGCCGAAGCCGTTGACCTTGCGGTTCTTCCAGATCATGAGTTTAGTATCACCATAACGATCCACTGCCGGCCTTGACCCGGCGCGTGAGAGGAGACCAAACGTGACTGTCACCAAGGAACAGGTTCTTGACGTACTCGGCCGCGTGACGAGTCCCGACGGAAAGCCGCTGCCGCAAACCGGCACGCTGTCGGAGATCGTCGTCAACGACGGCAAGGTGTTTTTCTCGATGACCGTCGACGCGGCGGTGGCGTCGGCATGGGAGCCGGTGCGCGAGGCCGCCGAGAAGGCGGTGAAGGGATTGCCCGGCGTCAGCTCCGCCATGATCGCGCTGACCGGCGAGCGCAAGGGCGGCGGTCCGGCCAAGCCCGCCCCGCACGCGGCCGGACGCGGCACCGATCCGATGTCCAAGCAGGCGCCGATTCCCGGCGTCGGCGCCGTCATCGCGGTGGCCTCCGGCAAGGGCGGCGTCGGCAAGTCGACCACCGCGCTCAACCTGGCGCTCGGCCTGCGCGACAACGGCCTCAGGGTCGGCATCCTCGACGCCGACATCTACGGCCCGTCGATTCCCAAGCTCACCGGCATCTACGACAAGCCCAAGACCCGCGACGGCAAGATGATGCTGCCGATCGAGCGGTTCGGCATCGCGGTGATGTCGATCGGCTTCTTCGTCGACGAGGAAACGCCGATGGTGTGGCGCGGCCCGATGGTGATGTCGGCGATCACGCAGATGCTGCGCGAGGTCGACTGGGGTGAACTCGACGTGCTGGTGGTGGACATGCCGCCGGGAACTGGCGATGCGCAGCTCACGCTGGCGCAGAACGTGCCGCTCAAGGGCGCCGTCATCGTCTCGACGCCGCAGGATCTCGCTTTGATCGACGCCCGGCGCGGCATCGCCATGTTCGAGAAGGTCCACGTCCCGGTGCTCGGCGTGGTTGAGAACATGAGCTATTTCCAGTGTCCGCAGTGCGGTACGCGCTCCGACATCTTCGGCCACGGCGGGGCCCGCCAGGTGGCCGAGAAACTCGGCGTGCCGTTCCTCGGCGAGGTGCCGCTGCACATGAGCATCCGCGCGATGTCCGACGCCGGCACGCCGGTCGTGGCCAGCGAGCCGGACGGCATCCATGCCGGGATCTACCGCGCCATCGCCACCAAGGTGGCGGATGGCCTGATGGTCCCGATGGTCTGAGCCTTGGGCCCTATTCGACTTTGGTCGAATAGGGCCCAGGGAAAATACCATCACGATTCCCGATACATGGGTTCCGTGGTAAATGTGCCTTTCCCAGGACCCGGAACTGAATCCGGGTCCCCCCAGGAGGATGTCCATGAAGCGCCGTGATTTTCTGAAGGTTTCCGCTGTGGGGGCTGCCGCCACGGCGGTCGCTGCTCCCGCCATCGCGCAGTCCGCGCCCGAGATCAAATGGCGTCTGGCCTCGAGCTTCCCCAAGTCGCTCGACACGATCTACGGCGGCGCCGAGATCATGGCCAAGCAGGTCGCCGAACTGACCGACAACAAGTTCCAGATTCAGGTGTTCGCCGGCGGTGAAATCGTTCCCGGCCTGCAGGCGCTCGATGCCACCACCAATGGCACGGTCGAATGCAGCCACACCGTGTCGTACTACTATGTCGGCAAGGATCCGACCTTCGCGGTCGCATCGTCCGTGCCGTTCGGTCTCAACGCGCGCCAGCAGAACGCCTGGATGTATCAGGGCGGCGGCATCGAGTTGTTCAACGAATTCTACAAGAAGTACAAGGTCTACGCTCTGCCCGGCGGCAACACCGGCACGCAGATGGGCGGCTGGTTCCGCAAGGAGATCAAGACGGTCGCCGATCTCTCGGGCCTCAAGTTCCGCATCGGCGGCATCGCCGGCCAGGTGCTGCAGAAGCTCGGCGTGGTGCCGCAGCAGATCGCCGGCGGCGACATCTATCCGGCGCTGGAGAAGGGCACCATCGACGCCGCCGAATGGGTCGGCCCCTACGACGACGAGAAGCTCGGCTTCGTGAAGGTGGCGCCGTACTACTACTATCCGGGCTTCTGGGAAGGCGGCCCGACCGTGCACTTCTTCTTCAACCAGGAGAAGCACGCCGCCCTGCCGAAGGCCTACAAGGCGGCGCTGTTCAACGCCTGCGCCTACACCAACACCTGGATGAACGCGCGTTACGACGCGCTCAACCCGGCGGCGCTCAAGCGCGTGATCGGCGCCGGCGCGAAGCTGCGTCCGTTCTCCAACGAGATCCTCGATGCCAGCTACAAGGCCACCAACGAGCTGTGGACGGAGATTTCGGCCAAGAACGCCGATTTCAAGAAGGTCATCGACGCCATGCAGGCGTTCCGCGCCGATCAGTATCTGTGGTGGCAGGTTGCCGAATACACCTTCGACAGCTTCATGATCCGCGCGCGCACGCACGGCTGATCCTGCCTGCCTGAAAATGCAGCGCCCGACCGTCGCAAGGACGGCCGGGCGTTTTGCTTTCTGCGGGTGGTCGCCGATCGCTATTTGATCTGAGGCGGTCCGAAGTCGATCGGCGGCATCTCGATCTGCGGAATCTCGATCTTGATCTTGCTGGTATCGATCGTCGTTCCGATGCCCTTGTAATGCATCACCATGGCGGGGAAGGTGATCACCAGTCCGATCATGATGATCTGGATCACCACGAACGGTATCGCGCCCCAGTAAATCTGTCCGGTGGTGACCGGCTGCATCATCTTGCGCGTGACGCGGTCGATATAGGGTTCGCGCGGCGCAACCGAGCGCAGATAGAACAGCGCGAAGCCAAACGGCGGATGCATGAACGAGGTCTGCATGTTGACGCCCATGATGACGCCGAACCAGATCAGGTCGATGCCCAGCTTCTCGGCGGCCGGCCCGATCAGCGGAATGACGATGAAGGCGAGCTCGAAGAAGTCGAGGAAGAATGCCAGCACGAACACGAAGGCATTGACGAAGATGAGGAAGCCGATCTGGCCGCCGGGCAGCGACACCAGCAGTTCCTCGACCCAGCGGTGGCCGTTGACGCCATAGAAGGTCAGCGAGAACACGCGGGCGCCGACCAGGATGAACACCACGAACGCCGACAGCTTGGCGGTGGCCTCAACGGCCTGGCGCGTCAGGTCCCAGGTCAGGCGGCGTTTCATGAGCGCCAGCACCATGGCGCCGGTGGCGCCCATCGCGCCGCCTTCGGTCGGCGTCGCCACGCCGATGAAGATGGTGCCGAGCACGAGGAAGATCAGGCCGAGCGGCGGCACCATGACGATGATGACCTGTTCGGCGATCTGCGAGAGCAGGTTGAGACGGAACAGCTTGTTGATGGCGGCAATGATGAATGCCGCCGTCACCGTGATCGACAGGGTGAGCACGACGTAATCGGCGCCGCCCTTCACCTGGGTATAGGACATGGCCGCCATGGCGATCGCCGTGGCGATGATGACGACGATGAACAGCGATGTGGTGATGGTGCGGATGACGCCAAGGAAAGCCCGCGACAGCGCCGCGAGCAGCACCAGGCTCCAGAAGCCGCGCACCGCCGCTTCGCCGAGCCCGAGCTTGCCCAGCAAGGGTGCGGTGAAATCGAACACGCCCCAGCTCCAGCCAAGGAAATAGGCGGCCACCGCGCCCGACAGTACGGCGAGCGGCAGGATCAGCGGATTCTGGGCGAGTTCCGGCTCGCGCAGCGTCTGCGCCTCGAGCGGCAGGCCGGGCGTCGCCTTGGGCATGAAGATGGTGACGAGGAAGATATAGACGGCATAAAGGATCGACAGCACGATGCCGGGAATGAACGCGCCCTCGTACATGTCGCCGACCGAGCGGCCGAGCTGGTCGGCCATGACGATCAGCACCAGCGACGGCGGGATGATCTGCGCCAGCGTGCCGGAGGCCGCGATCACGCCGGAGGCGACCGAGCGGTCGTAGCCGTAGCGCAGCATGATCGGCAGTGAGATCAGCCCCATCGAGATCACCGAGGCGGCGACCACGCCGGTGGTGGCGGCAAGCAGCGCGCCGACAAAGATCACCGCGTAGGCGAGACCGCCGCGGATGGTGCCGAACAACTGGCCGATGGTCTCCAGAAGGTCCTCGGCCATGCCGGACCGTTCGAGGATCAGCCCCATGAATGTAAAGAACGGAATCGCCAGCAGCGTGTCGTTGCTCATCACGCCATAGACGCGCTCGGGCAGCGCCTGCATGAAGTCGGGGCGGAACAGTCCCAGTTCGATGCCGAGGAACGCGAACAGCAGGCCGTTGGCGGCGAGCGAGAAGGCGACCGGATAACCAAGCAGCAGGAAGATGACCAGGCTCACGAACATGATCGGAGCCATGTAGTGGATGAGCAGCGCGGTCATGAAATCGGTCCCCTGCCTGTTTTAGGGTTTTTCGCCGGCAATCTGCATGGCGAGTCGCTCGGCTTCCGCTTGCGCGGCCTCATGCGCGCTGAGTGCGGCGGCGTTGGGATCGGGGATGAGACCGCGCATCACCGCGATGCGCTTGATCAGCTCGGAAAGACCCTGCACCAGTAGCATGGCCATGCTGATCATGATCAGCGCCTTGGCCGGCCATTGCGGCAGGCCGCCGGCGCTAAACGACTGCTCGTTGACGCGATAGGAGGCCAGGAAGAACGGAACCGCCATGTACAGCATGATGGCGGCTAACGGCAGCAGGAACAGGCTGTGCCCGACCAAGTCGATCCAGCTCCGTACCTTGAGCGGCATGCGGTGGTTGATGATGTCGATGCGGATATGCTCGTTGTTGAGCAGCGTCCACGGCGAGCACATGAGGAACACGATGCTGAACAGCACCCATTGCAGTTCGAGGAAGGAGTTCGATGACATGTCGAACAGCTTGCGCACGATGGCGTTGGTCGCCGAGATCAGCACGGCGATCACGATGAGCCACGAAAGCCAGCGGCCGGCCCAACTGTTGAAGGCGTCGATGCCCCGGCTCAGGTAAAGCAGCGGTTGCACGGATGAATTCCTTCCTTTCCGGTCTTTCCACCCTGCTGGACCGCGCCGGGGATTGGCGCGGAGCGGGTGACAGGGCCGGGATACAGCGGAAATGTTAGGGCATGATTCTCGAAAGGGGAATTCGGTTTTCAAAACCGGATCATGCCCATACCGGAAAATAACGCCATGATGCGCCGCGCCATAAATCAAGCCGGCGGCCGCGCCGGCAACGCCAGGCGCGCGTTCCGTCCTGCCGGAAAAATGTCAATTGGAGGTTCGTCGAAGGTGCTGAAAAGCCCGCGGCTCAGCCGCCGGTGACGTTCATGTGGCGCCCGACGCCGGGCCGGTTGTGGCGGCGGTCGATGATGAAGTCGTGGCCCTTGGGCTTGGCGCCGATGGCACGGTCGATGGCGGCCGCGAGCAGGTCGTCGCTGGCCGAGGCCCGCAGCGGCGCGCGCAGGTCGACCGAGTCCTCGTGGCCGAGGCAGGTATACAGCGTGCCGGTGCAGGTGATGCGCACCCGGTTGCAGCTCTCGCAGAAATTGTGGGTCATCGGCGTGATGAAGCCGAGGCGGCCGCCGGTCTCGCGGATGCGGACGTAGCGTGCCGGACCACCGGTGCGGTCGGCGACATCTTCCATGGTGAAATGCTGGGCCAGACGCGCCCGCACCAGCGACAGCGGCACATACTGGTCGAGCCGGCTTTCGCCCATCTCGCCGAGCGGCATCACCTCGATGAGCGTGAGGTCCATGCCCTTGTCATGGGCCCAGCGGATCAGATCGGGCAGCTCGTCCTCGTTGAGGTCCTTGAGCGCCACGGCGTTGATCTTGACCGCGAGGCCGGCGGCGCGCGCCGCTTCGATGCCCGCCGTCACCTTGTCGAAGTCGCCCCATCGGGTGATGGCGTGGAAGCGCTCGGGGTCGAGCGTGTCGAGTGAGACGTTGATGCGGCGGACGCCGTGGTCGTGCAGTTCACCGGCGTATTTGGCGAGCTGCGAGCCGTTGGTGGTCAGCGTCAGTTCGTCGAGCGCGCCGTTTTTCAGGTGCCGCGACAGCGATCCGATCAGCGACATGATGCCCCGGCGCACCAGCGGCTCGCCTCCGGTCAGGCGCAGCTTGCGCACGCCCTTGGCGACGAAGGCCGAGCACAGCCGGTCGAGTTCCTCCAGGGTCAGGATGTCCGCCTTGGGCAGGAACGTCATGTTTTCCGACATGCAATAGAAGCAGCGGAAATCGCAGCGGTCGGTGACCGAGACGCGCAGATAGCTGATGGCGCGTCCGAACGGATCGATCATGGATTTCGAAACGGGGCCCGGACCGGCCATGTCAAAAGCCTCAATCATCGTGCTGAGCGAAAGGGCCGTCCTGCCGCGGCCCATGCCCTGCCAATCTAGGCATTAACGGGCGCCGGGACAATCGCTCGCTCGCGCCCTGCCGGTATGCGGGGCGCGCGAGGCGAAGTCGCGGAATCTGCTTGATTGGGCGATCCCGTCCGGCCTGCCGGACGGTCTCAGCGCCGATCCGGCGGCGGGAAGGCCGCTGAGTTGGCGTCGGGGAACGGCGACGAGCCGGCGGCCGCCGGAGCGGCGGCGGCGGCCTTGGGCTTGGCGGCCGGCTTTTTCTTGACCGGGCGCTTGCGCGGCGGCAGCGCCGGCGCGAGTTCCACATAGACCGGATTGGGATCGAAAGCCGGCGGCTGCTGGCCATAGCCGGCGTCACCCACGCCTTCGCCCTGGACGGCCTGCACCGGCACGGTCTGCGGCTGGTGCTTGTCGAGCGTGAAGGTCACGGTGAAGCTGCCGGAGGCCGGCACAGTCACCACGCAGGGCGTCTTGCAGGCCGGGCCCAGCGAGGTCCGGGCGTCGGCACCCGGCGGCGTGGATTCGAGCTTGAGCGGTGCTTCAGGCGGCGCCGAGCTGAAGAAATCCATGCTGGGCATCGAAACCGAGCCGCACCCGGCGAGGCTCATCCCCGCGGCGGCAATAAAGAAAATGCGGCGCATAATTGATCCGTCGATTGTTGCGGCGGTTTGCCGCAGCCCCTCAAGGGGGCAACCATAGGGTGGTCATGTGCCCTAGGCAATATCAACGGTCAAGTCTGTCCGGCGTCAGGGTTAATCCCGCACGGAGAAAACTCACGAACCGGAACGGTTCAAGCCGCCGGCACGGGGCGCGCCAGCAGGGCGTGGACGGCTTCCGGCAACTCGCGCATGTGGTCGATGATGTGGTCCGGCGCGAGATCGGCGATCGGCGTCTCGGTATAGCCGAAGCTCACGCCGATCACCGGCACGCCGGCGGCGCGGGCGACGTTCACGTCGGCGGCTGAATCGCCGACCATGACGGCGCCGGCCAGGGTGCCGCCGGCCCGCGTGATGGTCTGGATCAGCCCGGCGGGGTCCGGCTTGATGACGCCGAAGGTGTCGGCGCCGCAAATCGCAGAAAATCTCTGTGTTAGGCCGAGCTGCTCCAGCAACCGCCGCGACAGCCATTCCAGCTTGTTGGTGCATACCGCGAACACCAGCCCGCCGCGCGCCAGTTCGTCCAGCGCCTCGATCAGTCCCTCGAACGGGCGCGACTGCTCGGCGATGTGCTCGGCGTAGTGATCGATGAAGTCGGTGACCATGCGGCTGACCTCTTCGGCCCCGGCCAGGCGTCCCTCGGCGGCAAGGCCGCGCTCGATCAGCTTGCGCGCGCCGCCGCCGATCAGGTTGCGCCCTTGCGCATAAGGCAGCGACGCCAGCCCCTCGCGCGCCAGGATGACGTTGAGGGTGGCGATCAGGTCGGGGGCGGTGTCGATCAGGGTGCCGTCGAGATCGAACACCACGACAGGGGCAGGGCGCGTGGTCATGGGACGCGTGGTCATGGGGCGCGTGGTCATGGGCCTTGGGCTAGCCCGGCCGGAGGCTCGGCGCAAGCCGTCAGGCTGTTTTCGATTTGCCCGGCAAAACCGCCGCGCCGGGCTGTTCCGCCGGATAAAACGACGCTACAGCATGAGTGTTTACCGGGGATCATCGATGAACGCGGAAGCTCTCAAGCGGCAGGCGGCGGCGAAAGCGCTGGAGTCGGTGCGCGACGGCATGAAGCTGGGCCTCGGCACCGGCTCGACGGCCAGGCACTTCGTCGAACTGCTCGGCGAGCGGGTGCGCGACGGACTGAACGTTGTCGGCGTGCCGACCTCGGAGGCAACCCGCGCGGATGCCGAACGCTGTGGCATCCGGCTCGCGACGCTCGACGATATCCCGCATCTCGACCTCACCGTGGACGGCGCCGACGAGATCGATCCCGACCTCAACCTGATCAAGGGCGGCGGCGGTGCGCTCCTGCGCGAGAAGATCGTCGCGGCGGCATCCGACCGCATGGTTGTCATCGCCGATGAAAGCAAATGGGTCGCCGATCTGGGCAAGTTTCCGCTGCCGATCGAGGTGGTGCCGTTCGGGCTCGGCGCGACGCGCCGCCTGATCGAACGCGCGATCGCCAGGGCCGGGGCGGCGGGGACGCTGGAGCTGCGCAAGGGCCGCGACGGCCATGCTTTCGTCACCGATGGCGGGCACTGGATCATCGATGCCCGGCTCGGCCGCATACCCGATCCGCAAGCCCTGGCGTCGGCGCTGGTCGCTATTCCGGGCGTCGTCGAGCATGGCCTGTTCCTGGGACTGGCGGGCACGGCCATCCTGGCCGGGCCGAATGGAATTCGTGTTTTTGAACGGCCCGCGGGCCGTGGTTGAGGAGATGGAAATGAAGCAAGGCTTGAAGATGTTTTCCGCTGTCGCGGTGGCGGCCGTGGTGGCGCTGTCGGCAACGGTGGTGATCGCGCAGCAGACCACGGCTGCGCCCTCGGCGGCGGCGGTGGCCGCGGCCAACGAGATTCTGAAGCTCAAGGGCGCGGCCGGCCTCTACCAGGGCGCCTCGGTCGGCGTCGTGCAGGGCGTCAAGGGCATGCTGACGCAATCGAACCTCAACCTCGGCAAGGACATCGACGCCGTCGCGCCGGTGGTGGCGCAGCAGGTGGCGGTGCGCGAGCAGGAAGTCGCCAACGAGTTCGCCCGTCAGTACGCCAGCGGCTTCACCGAGCAGGAGCTCAAGGAAATGGTGGCGTTCTATTCCTCGCCGCTCGGCCGCAAGATGATCGAGCAGGAGCCCAAGCTGCTGCAGGCCAGCATCGCCTACATGAAGAACTGGGGCGAGAAGCTGTCCGCCGAGGTGATCGACCGCTTCCGCAACGAGATGAAGAAGCGCGGCAAGGAGCTGTGACGATGCTCCCGCGCGCATTTTCCGCATAGGAGCGCGCAAATGACGGCGCACGACGTCGACCTGTTCGTGATCGGCGGCGGCTCGGGCGGCGTGCGCGCGGCCCGCATCGCCGCCGGCCACGGCGCGCGCGTGATGATGGCGGAGGAATACCGCGTCGGCGGCACCTGCGTCATCCGCGGCTGCGTGCCCAAGAAACTGATGGTCTACGCCGCCCACGTCCGCGACGAGATCGCGGACGCCGCCGGCTACGGCTGGAGCGTTCCGCCCGCGTCGTTCGACTGGCCGACGCTGATCGCCAACAAGGACCGCGAGATCGCGCGGCTGGAGGCGGCCTACACCGCCAACGCGACGCAGGCCGGCGCCCGCGTCGTCAAGAGCCGCGCCGTGTTCGAGGACGCTCACACGCTGCGCCTGCTCGCCCATGGCGAGACGGTGCGGGCCGCGCATGTCCTGATCGCCACCGGGGCGGCTCCCAACCACGGCCCGGCCATCCCCGGCATCGAGCACGTCATCTCCTCCAACGAGGCGTTCCACCTGCCGGAGTTGCCCCGGCGCATCGTCATCCAGGGCGGCGGCTACATCGCGGTGGAGTTCGCCGGCATCTTCGCCGGGCTCGGGTCCGAGGTGACGCTGGTCTATCGCGGCGACAACATCCTGCGCGGCTTCGACGACGACGTGCGCGCGCATCTGCGCCGCGAGATGGAAATGCACGGCATCGCCATCCGCACCGGCCTCACGGTGAATGCGGTCGAAAAGCACGGCGAACTGTTCACCTCGCATCTTTCCGATGGATCGAGCCTTGTCACCGAGCAGGTGATGTTCGCCATCGGCCGCCACCCCAACGTCGCCAATCTGGGGCTGGAGAAGGCCGGCGTCGCTGTGCATGGGGATTTCGGTGGCATCGTCGTCGACGCCTTCTCGCGCTCCTCGGCGCCGCACATCTATGCCGTCGGCGACGTCACCAACCGCGTCAACCTGACGCCGGTGGCGATCCGCGAAGCCCACGCCTTCGCCGACAGCGTGTTCGGCGGCAAGCCGACGCGGGTCGACCATGACGACATCGCCACCGCCGTGTTCTCGCAGCCGGAGGTCGGCACCTGCGGCCTGACCGAGGCGCGGGCGCGCGCCAAATTCGCCCGCGTCGACATCTACAGGTCCGAGTTCCGGCCGCTGAAGGCCACGCTGTCGGGCCGAGATACCCGCGTGCTGATGAAGCTGGTCGTGGATGCGGAGTCCGATCGCGTGCTCGGCTGCCACATCGTCGGAGACGATGCCGGCGAGATCATCCAGGCGGTTGCCATCGCCATCAAGATGAAGGCGACCAAGGCCGATTTCGACGCCACCATGGCGCTGCACCCCTCGACGGCGGAAGAACTCGTCACGATGCGCGCCCCGGTTGCCCGCCACGTCCGCGACGCGGCCGAATAGCTGTTTGCCATCAGCGCCTTGTGCCGCGCCATCGCGGCGGTAGCCCGGCGCGATGAAACCACACGCGATTGCAACTGGCGCGGCGCGGGAGCCCTGTGTATAACTCGGCTCGCGCGCATGAAATTCGCCGCATCGCCAAGGAATTGAGGCTTCAGGAGAGTTGCATGTCCGAACGTTGGACCCCCGAAAGCTGGCGCAAAAAGCCCATCGTGCAGGTGCCGGACTATCCGGACGCCAAGGTGCTTGCCGACGTCGAGGCCCAGCTCGCCAGCTTTCCGCCGCTGGTGTTCGCCGGCGAGGCGCGCAACCTGAAGAAGCAGCTCGCGCGCGTGGCGGCGGGCGAGGCGTTCCTGCTGCAGGGCGGCGATTGCGCCGAAAGCTTCGCCGAACATGGCGCCAACAACATCCGCGACTTCTTCCGCGTGCTGTTGCAGATGGCGGTGGTGCTGACCTACGCCGGCGCGGTGCCGGTGGTGAAGGTCGGGCGCATCGCCGGCCAGTTCGCCAAGCCGCGCTCGTCGGCGACCGAAAAGCGCGGCGACGTCGAGCTGCCGAGCTATCGCGGCGACATCATCAACGACGCCGCCTTCACGCCGGAAGCGCGCATTCCCGATCCGCGCCGCCAGCTCATGGCCTATCGCCAGTCGGCGGCGACGCTCAACCTGTTGCGCGCCTTCGCCACCGGCGGCTTCGCCAACCTCGCCAGCGTGCACCAGTGGATGCTCGGCTTCGTCAAGGACAGCCCGCAGTCGCGCCGCTACAAGGAACTGGCCGACCGCATCTCGGAGGCGCTGTCCTTCATGCAGGCCTGCGGCCTTGATCTCGAAAGCCATCCCGAGCTGCGCGCCACCGACTTCTACACCAGCCACGAGGCGCTGCTCTTGGGCTACGAGCAGGCCATGACGCGCGTCGATTCGACCAGCGGCGACTGGTACTGCACCTCCGGCCACATGCTGTGGATCGGCGACCGCACCCGCCAGCCCGATCACGCCCATATCGAGTTCTTCCGCGGCATCAGGAATCCGATCGGCCTCAAATGCGGCCCCTCGCTCAAGCCCGACGCGTTGCTCAAGCTGATCGACATCCTCAATCCAGACAACGAGCCGGGACGCCTGACGCTGATCGCCCGGTTCGGCTCCGACAAGGTCGCCGATCACCTTCCGGCGCTGATCCGCGCGGTCAAGCGCGAAGGCCGCGCCGTGGTGTGGTCATGCGATCCGATGCACGGCAACACCATCACCTCGACCTCGGGCTACAAGACGCGCCCGTTCGACCGCATCGTGTCGGAGGTGAAGTCGTTCTTCGCCATCCATCGCGCCGAGGGCACGCACGCCGGCGGCGTGCATCTGGAGATGACCGGGCAGGACGTCACCGAATGCACCGGCGGCGCGCGCGCGATCTCCGACGAGGATCTCAACGACCGCTATCACACCGCCTGCGATCCGCGGCTCAACGCCGAGCAGTCGATCGACGTGGCTTTCCTGCTCGCCGAGCTGCTCAAGCAGGAGCGCGCGGTCAAGGCGCGCCCGCTGCCGGCGGCGGCGGGGCTGTGATGACGTGAGACCAACAGGGTGCCAGGGGGATGAAAGTCACTCGGTAGCTTTGGAGGACCGACATGACAGGCAATCCATGCGTCTGGTTTGAAATCTACGTTCAGGACATGAACCGCGCCAAGCGGTTCTACGAGGCCGTGTTCAAGGTCTCGATGCAGAAGCTCAATTCTCCGTCGCAAGAGATGGAATACTGGACCTTCCCCTCGGAGCAGACCTCTTACGGCAGCGGCGGCGCGCTGGTGAAGATGGACGGCATGTCCGCGGGCGGCGCGTCCACCACCGTCTATTTCCAGTGCAACGATTGCGCCGTCGAGGAGGCGCGCGCCAAGGAAGCCGGCGGACGCATCCATCGCTCCAAGATGTCGATCGGGGAATACGGCCATATCTCGCTGGTCTATGACACCGAAGGCAACATGATCGGCCTGCACTCGATGACGTGACGGGGCGCCGGCGTGAATGGGGAGCATGTGATGCGGCTGCCGACCTATTTCATCTCCCATGGCTCGCCGGAACTCCTGCTCGGCCGATCGGCGGCGCGCACGTTCCTCGAAGACTTTGCCGCGCAAGTCAGAAAGCCGCGCGCCATCGTCATCGCCTCGGCGCATTTCATGACGCGCGCGCCCGCGGTCGATGCCGCGGCCCGGCCCGGCATGATCTACGATTTCGGCGGCTTCCCCGATCCGCTGTATGAAAAGGTGTATGCGGCGCCGGGCGACCCGGCGCTGGCGGCCCAGGTCGCCGCGCTCATGGAGCGCGCCGGCCTGGCGCCCCAGCTTGCGCCGCGCGAGGGCTTCGACCACGGCACCTGGGTGCCGCTGTCGCTGATGTACCCTCAGGCCGACATCCCGGTGGTGCAGATCGCGGTGCAGCCGAAAGCCGATCCGGCGCATCACTACCGGCTCGGCCAGGCCTTGGCGTCGCTGCCCGACGACGACGTGCTGGTGATCGGCTCCGGCTCGGCCACCCATAACCTGCATGAGATGTACAGCGCCGGCTACCAGATGGATTCCTGGGTGCAGGACTGGGTTGTGGAGTTCTGCGACTGGATCGCCGCGCGCGCAGGCGAGGGGGCTGTCGACGACCTGACCAACTACCGCGAGCGCGCGCCGCAATTTCGCGCCAACCATCCCACCGACGAGCATTTCCTGCCGTTCATGGTGGCGCTCGGCGCCGCCGGCGCTGGCGCCAGGGGCGAGCGCATCCATGCCAGCGTGCAGTACGGCGTGCTGGCGATGGACTGCTATGCCTTCCGCTGATCCGGCAGCGAACCCACGCATTGCGCGCGCCGCGAAAAGGCGGCATGAACGAGCGCCGCCTTGCCCGCCGTGCCCTCCGGTCCCGCCCATGGAACGCCTCCTCCGCGCCTGCCTCAACACCTGGAACGGCCTCGTCTTCGCCACCCGCTCGGAACAGGCGGTGCGCGAGGAGTGGATGGCGCTCGCCGCCGCGCTGCCGCTGGCGTTCCTCGTCGGCGCCACGCCGATGCGGCGGTTCGAGCTGGTCGCGGTGGTGCTGTTCGTGCTGGTGGTGGAACTCCTCAACACCGCCATCGAGAAGCTCGCCGATCGCGTCACCACCGACCGCGACCCGCTGATCGGCCGGGTCAAGGACATGGGCTCGGCGGCGGTCGGCGTGGCGCTGGTCATCGCGGGGCTGGCCTGGCTGTTCGCGCTGGCCGAGCGTCTGGCGCTGATCTGATGACCCGGACATAGATTCCACTGCGCCCGAAAATGCTCTAGATGAAATCCATGAGCGCATCCGTTCCCAAAGCATCGGCGGCCCGCCGCCTCGCCATCACGCTGGCGCAGATCAACCCGACCGTCGGCGATGTCGCGGGCAACGCCGCCATGGCGCGCGCCGCGCGCGCGCAAGCCGCCGCCGCGGGCGCCGACGTGGTGGTGTTCCCCGAACTGTTCATCGCCGGCTATCCGCCGGAAGACCTCGTGCTCAAGCCGGCGTTCCAGGCCGCCTGCCGCGGCCATGTCGAGGAACTGGCGCGCGAGACCGCCGACGGCGGCCCGGCGCTCCTCATCGGCACGCCGTGGGTCGAGGACGGCCGGCTCTACAATGCCTGCGCGCTGCTCGACGGCGGCCGCATCGCGGCGCTGCGCTTCAAGGTCAACCTGCCGAACTACGGCGTGTTCGACGAGAAGCGCGTGTTCGCGGTCGGCCCGGTGCCCGGACCGATGAACATCCGCGGCGTGCGCGTCGGCGTGCCGGTATGCGAGGACATCTGGCACGACGAGGCGGCGGGCTACGAGAACGTCGTCGAATGCCTGGCCGAGACCGGTGCCGAGCTTCTCATCGTGCCCAACGGATCGCCGTACTGGCGCGGCAAGGACGACGTGCGCCTCAACGTCGCGGTGGCGCGCGTCACCGAGAGCGGGCTGCCGCTCGTCTATGTCAACCAGGTCGGCGGCCAGGACGAACTGGTGTTCGACGGCGCCTCGTTCGTGCTGCATGCCGACTGCTCGCTCGCCGCCCAATTGCCGGCGTTTCGCGAAAGCATCACCACGCTGCATTTTTCGCGTGGACCCGGCGGCTGGCGCTGCGAGGGACCGCGCGAGGCCATGCCGGGGGACGACGAGGGCGATTACGCGGCCTGCGTGCTGGGCCTGCGCGACTATATCAACAAGAACGGCTTTGCCGGCGTGCTGCTCGGCATTTCCGGCGGCATCGATTCGGCGCTGTGCGCGGCGATGGCGGTGGACGCCATCGGCGTCGAGCGCGTTCACGGCGTGATGCTGCCGTTCAGATACACCTCGCCGGTGTCGATCCACGACGCCGCCGAGCTCGCCCGCGCGCTCGGCATCCGCTACGACACCATTCCGATCGCGCCCGCCGTCAACGGCATCGAGGCCGCGCTCGCCGAGGTGTTCGCCGGCCGGCCGCGCGACGTCACCGAGGAGAACATCCAGGCCCGCGCGCGCGGCCTGATCCTGATGGCGATCTCCAACAAGCTCGGCCTGATGGTGGTGACCACCGGCAACAAGTCGGAGATGTCGGTCGGCTACGCGACGCTGTACGGCGACATGAACGGCGGCTTCAATCCGGTCAAGGATCTCTACAAGACCGAGGTGTTCCGCCTGTCGCGGCTGCGCAATCGCTGGAAGCCCGACGGCGCGCTGGGTCCGTCCGGCGTCGTCATCCCTGAAAACATCATCGTGCGGCCGCCGACCGCGGAGTTGCGCGACAACCAGACCGACCAGGACACGCTGCCGCCCTACGACATGCTCGATGCCATCCTCGAACGGCTGGTCGAGCGCGAGGAACCGGCGGCGGCGATCGCGGAGGCGGGGTTTGCGCGCGACACCGTGCTGCGGATCGAGCGCATGCTGCATCTGGCCGAGTACAAGCGCCGGCAGGCCGCGCCCGGCGTCAAGGTGACACGGCGCAATTTCGGCCGCGACCGCCGCTATCCGATTACCAACCGCTTCCGCGACACCGGCGCGCCGCTGCCCGCGCCCGACACGGGCCTGGCGCCGAAGCCGGCGCGCCAGTCGGCGGAAGGCTTCGATGTCTGAGCAGGCCAGCGCCGCACCCGTGGTGCGTTTCGCGCCGTCGCCGACCGGGCGCATCCACATCGGCAACGCGCGCACCGCGCTGTTCAACTGGCTGCATGCCCGCAGGCATGGCGGGCAGTTCATCCTGCGCTACGACGACACCGATCGCGCGCGCTCGACGGCGGAGTTCGCCGACGCCATCGCCGCCGATCTCGCCTGGCTCGGGATCGTACCCGACCGCGTCGTGCGCCAGTCCGACCGCTTCGCGCTCTATGACGCCGCCGCCGGGCGTTTGCGCGCGGCGGGCAGGCTGTACGCCTGCTACGAGACCGAGGAGGAGCTGGAGTATCGCCGCCGCCGTCAACTCGCCCAGCATCGCGCGCCCGTCTACGACCGCGCCGCGCTCAGGCTTTCCGCCGACGACCGCGCAAGGCTGGAAGGCGAGGGCCGCAAGCCCTACTGGCGCTTCCTGCTGGATGCGCGCACCGTGACCTGGCGCGACGGCGTGCGCGGCCCCCAGCATATCGACTGCGCCTCGCTGTCCGATCCGGTGCTGATCCGCGCCGACGGCAGCTACCTCTACACGCTGCCCTCGGTGATCGACGACATCGATCTTGGCGTCACCGACATCATCCGCGGCGAGGATCACGTCACCAACACGGGCGTGCAGATCCAGCTGTTCGAGCTGCTGGGTTCGGGCGCGCCGCGCTTTGCCCACCACAACCTGCTGACGCTGCCGAGCGGCGAGGGCCTCTCCAAGCGGCTCGGCCATCTTTCGCTCGCCGCGCTGCGCGAGCAGGGGTTTGAACCGGCGGCGGTGGCAGCTCTCGCGGTGCTGATCGGCACCTCGCACAGCGTCGAGCCGGTGAGCGACGTGGCTTCGCTGGCCGGCAAGGTCGATCTTGCCGACATCTCGCATTCGGCCGCCAAGTTCGATCCCGCCGAGCTTGACGCGCTCAACGCCCGCACGCTGCACGCCATGCCCCATGAAGGCGTCGCCGCGCGGCTCGCCGCGCTCGGCGTCGGCGGCGGCGAGGCGTTCTGGCTCGCGGTGCGCGGCAACCTGACGCGGCTTGCGGAGGCGCGCGAATGGTGGGGCGTGGTGACCGCCGACGGCGGCTACGGCCGCGCCGAGGATGCCGAGCTGCTGGGCATCGCGCGCGAGCATCTGCCCGCCGAGCCTTGGGATGGCGAGACCTGGCCGCGCTGGACCAGGGCGGTGGCGGCCGCGACCGGCCGGAAGGGCCGCGCGCTGTACCATCCATTGCGGCTGGCGCTGACGGGGCGCGAGCAGGGGCCGGAACTCAAGGCGCTGCTACCGCTGATCGGGCGCGTGCGCGTGCTGGCGCGCCTCGACGCGGCGCTGGCTTAAAGCCTTACCGTTGCGGGATGAAGGTCGGTCCGACCGAGCGGATCGGCCGGCTGCCGTTCGGCTGCTCGGCGGCGGGCGTTTCGTTCGCGGCTGGCGTTGCCGCCTGCGCCGGCGGCGTCGTACCCTTGGCGCCGGCGGGCTGGCGCACCGGCCTTCCTTGCGCGTCGCGCGGCTGCGACATCTGCTTGGCGCGCTCCTCGGTCACCAGGATGTCGCCCTGTTCCATCGACGAACGGTCGTCGCTGTTTTTCAAGGCCTCGGCCCATGTCTGGCCCGGCGCCTTGCAGCTGCACGCGGCGTTGTATTCGTGGCGATACTTGAACGCGTTGGGCAGCTGAGTGTAAGGCTGGCCGTTGATGGACACCGCCTGGTTCATGTCCTCGCCGGGATTGCGATAACTGTAGAGCGCCACCTCGGCGGCCGGGCACAGGCGCTTGCAGGCCTTTTCGTCGTCGGCGAAACGCGCCGCGGTGGTGGCGAACGAGATCGGGAAATAGAAGCCGTCGCAGCTGCGCACGCACACGGTGCGGTAGTTGTTGCCGACCGGTCCTTCCGGGGTGGTCGGCCCGCCGAACATGTCGTCGAGCAAGCCGCCGGGCTGGCCGGCGCGCGCGGCCGCGCCGTATTGCGGGCCGCAATTGTTCTGCGCCAGCGCCAGCAGCACCGAGCGGCGCTGGCTGTCCTGCTCGAAACCGCCGGAGCCGCGCAGCCGCGACAGGCTCGACATGATCTGGTCGAGGTTGCCGCGCATCTGCTGAATCTGCGAATTGATCGGGCCGCACTGGGCCGACTGGCTGCCGAAGATCGCGAACAGGCCGGAGCTTTCGCAGCCCATGCGGCGCGCCTGCTGGGTCAGGCGGTCGATCTCGCCCTGCTGGCGCGAGGCGGCGTCCTCGTAGCGGCGCATCTGTTCGGCGCGCGCGCTGTCGCCATTGCCGCGGTCGATGGCGGCAAGCTGGCCTTCCAGCCGCTGGCACACCGGATTGCCGCCGGGCGGCCCTCCCGCCGCAAACGGCGGCGGCGGCGCGCCTTGCGCCCGCGCATCGGCGCAGACGGCCAGGCTCGCCGCGCCGGTCAGGGCGGCGAAGACGAGAGCGGAAAGCTGGCGCAATGAAAGCTGGCGCAATGGCTGAACTGGCATGACCCGGCAAGATGCGGCCGCGCGGCGGCCAATCGGGGTTCCCATACAGGGTTCCCGCGACAAGGTCACGCCGTTTCGATGGCCTTCCTGTGGCGAAGCGGCCGGATCGCGAAAAGTTGGGCCCGCCTAGCGCTGGCAGGTGATGGCGACGTAATCGTCGCATGTCGCGCTGCTGCAGCCCGGCGTGGCGGTCTGGGGCACCGTGCCGGTAACATCGTCGGCATCGACCTTGTGGAACGCGCTTGCGCTGGTGTAGGCGCGCGCCTGGCAGAACGCCATCGCCACCGGCAGGCCGCAGCGCTCGCCCTTGGCGAGGCAACGGTCGACGCCATAGCCGTCGGCCTGATTGGCAACCACGAAAATGCGGGTTTCGGCGAACGTGGAGGACACGCCGAACAACAGCACGCAGCACAGCAATGCGGCGACAGATCGCATGGGACACCCGGATGAGAGAAAATTCCCCGCCTTCTTGATACGGCTAAAGGGTTAAGAATGATTAACCGAGCCGCGGCGGGGGCCTTGGGGGAACAGGAAACGGCGGAACATCAGACCCTTGACGGCGGGGCCGCGTTTGCCCATTGTGCCGGCCCATGAACGGCCTTTTCACGATCTGCGGCATTTGCCGGGAGATTATTCGCTAGCGCTCTTTCGCTGGCTGCGGCCGTCTTTGTCTCCCCTCCGAGAACAAGAGAACGCCCCGGCCAGCGGGCGGGACTGCTTTTGTTTGTTGCCTTCGCGGGTGGGGACATGGAGCTCAAGCTCTACGATACGCTGACCAAGGAGAAGCGCGCATTCCGGCCGCTCGATGCGGCCAATGTGCGCATGTATGTGTGCGGGCCGACGGTCTACGACTTCGCCCACGTCGGCAACGCGCGGCCGGTGATCGTGTTCGACGTGCTGTTCCGGCTGCTGCGCCATGTGTTCGGCGACGATTGCGTCACCTACGTGCGCAACATCACCGACGTCGACGACAAGATCAACGACCGCGCCGCGCGCGACTTCCCCGGCCTGCCGCTCAACGAGGCGATCCGCAAGGTCACCGCCGCGACCGAGCGGCAGTTCCACGCCGATGTCGACGCGCTCGGCTGCCTGCGGCCGAGCTACGAGCCGCGCGCCACCGAGCACATCACCGAGATGCGCGCCATGATCGAGCGCCTGGTGGCCAAGGGCCACGCCTATGTCGCCGAGGATCACGTGCTGTTCGCGGTGTCCTCGATGCCGGCCTATGGGCGGCTGGCGCGGCGCTCGCTCGACGAGATGCTGGCCGGCGCGCGCGTCGAGGTCGCGCCCTACAAGCGCGAGCCGACCGACTTCGTGCTGTGGAAGCCCTCGAAGCCGGGCGAGCCGTCATGGCCAAGCCCGTGCGGCATCGCCGCGCCCGGCCGGCCCGGCTGGCACATCGAATGCTCGGCGATGTCGATGGCGAAACTGCTGGCGCCGTTCGGCGGCGGCCTTGCCTGCGACGATCCCGCGAAGAACACCTTCGACATCCACGGCGGCGGCATCGATCTCGTGTTTCCGCACCACGAGAACGAGATCGCGCAGTCGTGCTGCGCGTTCGGCACCGAGCGCATGGCCAATGTCTGGATGCACAACGGCTTCCTGCAGGTCGAGGGCGAGAAGATGTCGAAGAGCCTCGGCAACTTCGTCACCATCAACGAGCTGCTGCGAACTGAGAAATTTGGGCAAAGGAAATGGGAAGGAGCATCGCTTAGATATGCGATGCTGAGCACACATTATCGCCAACCGATCGACTGGACGATTGAGAGACTTGCCTGGGCACGTAAGCAGCTTTCCGATTTCTCAAAGGTGGTGAAGCAAGTCGAGACTCCCAGTGTAGATGTCGATAGCCGAGTTGTCTCGGCTCTTTGCGATGATTTGAATACACCAGATATGATCGTTCAACTCAATCGACTGTATTCAGAGGTGCTCCATAACCGTACGGATCAAAGAAAAGCCGCCAAATTTAAATCTACATTGGATTTTTTGAGTCTGTCAGTAGATGAGTTGCAACCAAAAATCAGCGAAAGAGAGATCAATAGCATTGAGACAAAAGTAGCGCACCGAAATGCAGCACGGAAAGCAAAAGACTTTGCCGAGTCCGACCGCATCCGCGACGAGCTCGCCGCCATGGGCGTCGTGCTCAAGGACGGCAAGGACGCCAGCGGCAACCCGGTCACGACCTGGGAGATCGCGCGATGACGTGCCGCTTCGTCCCGCTCCATCCTCCATCGTCATTGCCGGGCAACCGGATCTCGCCTGCGGCGAGTCCGGCTGTAAACTTGACCCGGGCATCCCACCTCTCTCCCGTCATGCCCGGGCTCGACCCGGGCATCCAGCTGATGCGCCGGAAGCAAGATGGATTGCCGGGTCAGGCCCGGCAATGACGAGTGGGGAGGGCCCGGGCATGACAAGGCATGATGGGGAGATCGCGCGATGAAAAGACCGGACACGCCGTTTCCGCGCCACTGGCTGTATTATATCGTTCTGAAGATCGCGCTGATCGCCGCGGCGGCCGCGCTGGTGCTCAAGTATTATAAGTTCTGGTGAGAGCGATGGGTCAGGCGTTTCCCAAACCGACCTTGCGTCCCTATCTGCCGGCGGACCTCGCGGTGGCGCTGGCGATCTTTGCCGCCAGCGTCGAGGAGCTGACCGGCGAGGATTACAGCGAGGCGCAGCAGGCGGCCTGGATCGCGCTGGCCGACGACGAGGAGGCGTTCGGCCGGCGTCTGTCCGGACAGCTCACGCTGATCGCGCTGGCGGGCGATGCGCCGGTCGGGTTCGCCTCGCTCAAGGACAATACCCAGATCGACATGCTGTATGTGCATCCGCATGCGGTGGGGCAGGGCGTCGGCACGGCCTTGTGCGAGGCGCTGGAAAAGCTCGCCGGCGCGCGCGGCGCCACCCGGCTCACGGTCGAGGCCAGCGATACCGCGCGGCTGTTCTTCACCCACCGCGGCTACGGCGCCGAGCGCCGCAACACGGTGCCGCTCGGCGACGAATGGCTCGGCACCACGACGATGCTGAAGCTTCTCACCCCCGTGCCTTCCCCCACGAGCATGCCTCAATGACCCGCGAACGGCTCTATCTCTTCGACACCACGCTGCGCGACGGCGCCCAGACCAACGGCGTCGATTTCACCGTGCATGACAAGCAGGTGATCGCCGCGATGCTTGACGACCTCGGCATCGATTATGTCGAGGGTGGCTATCCCGGCGCCAATCCGTCCGATACCGAGTTCTTCTCGGCCAAGCCGAAGTTCAATCACGCCACCTTCACCGCTTTCGGCATGACCCGGCGGCCAGGCCGTTCGGCCTCCAACGATCCCGGCATCGCGGCGCTGCTGGAGGCCAAGGCCGACGCCATCTGCTACGTCGCCAAGGCGTGGGACTACCATGTGCGCGTCGCGCTGGAGACGACGCTGGAGGAAAACCTCGCCTCGATCCGCGACAGCGTCGCCGCGGCCAAGGCCAGGGGCCGCGAGGTGCTGGTCGACTGCGAGCATTTCTTCGACGGCTACAAGGCCAACCCCGACTACGCGCTGGCCTGCGCGCGCACCGCATACGAGGCGGGAGCGCGCTGGGTGGTGCTGTGCGACACCAACGGCGGCTCGATGCCGTACGAGATCGAGGCCATCGTGCGCGCTGTTGTTCCGCATGTGCCGGGCGACCATCTCGGCATCCATGCCCATAACGACACCGAGCAGGCGGTGGCCAATTCGCTCGCCGCGGTGCGCGCCGGCGTGCGCCAGGTGCAGGGATCGCTCAACGGCCTGGGCGAGCGCTGCGGCAACGCCAACCTGTGCTCGATCATCCCCACGCTCAAGCTCAAGAAGGAATTCTCCGACAGCCTCGACATCGGCGTCTCCGAGCAGCGGCTGGCGACGCTCCTGCAGGTGTCGCGCACGCTCGACGACATGCTCAACCGCGTGCCCAACCGCCACGCGCCCTATGTCGGCGACAGCGCCTTCGTCACCAAGGCCGGCATCCATGCCTCGGCGCTCCTGAAGGAGCCGGCGACCTACGAGCATGTCAGGCCGGAATCGGTCGGCAACAACCGCAAGCTGCTGGTGTCGGATCAGGCCGGCCGCTCCAACGTGCTGGCCGAGCTGGAGCGCGCCGGCATCGCGGTGGAGAAGGACGATCCGCGGCTTACCCGCCTGCTCGACGAGGTCAAGGAGCGCGAGGCGGCGGGCTATTCCTACGAATCCGCCGACGCCTCGTTCGCGCTGCTGGCGCGGCGCGTGCTCGGCCGCGTGCCGGAGTATTTCCGCGTCGAGCAGTTCGATGTCAACGTCGAGCAGCGCCACAATGCGCTCGGTCACCGCGTCACCGTGGCGATGGCGGTGGTCAAGGTCAATGTCGCCGGCGAGATGCTGATCTCGGCGGCGGAAGGCAACGGCCCGGTCAACGCGCTCGACGTCGCGCTGCGCAAGGATCTCGGCAAGTATCAGAAATACATCGACGGGCTGAAGCTCATCGATTATCGCGTCCGCATCCTCAATGGCGGCACCGAGGCGGTGACGCGCGTGCTGATCGAGAGCGAGGATGAGAACGGCGATCGCTGGATCACCATCGGCGTGTCGCCCAACATCATCGACGCCTCGTTCCAGGCGCTGATGGATTCGGTCGTCTACAAGCTGGTCAAGGAGGGCGCGCCGGCCTGAGGCATGATCCCGAAAAGTGGGAACCGGTTTTCGAAAAAAGATCATGCCCGCATGAGGCATGATCCCGAAAGCCCGCCTTTACATCCGCGCCGCGGTGCCGGCCTTCATCAGCAGCAGGGCCTCCGGCGCGGTCGCGATGGCGACGCGCAGTTTGGGCAGAATGTCCTCGACCGTATTGGCGGTGAGGATGTCGACGGTCAGGCCCTCGCGGATGAACGCCAGCTCGCGCATGTGCTGCACGAGCTTGAGCAGCGGCTCCCAGAAGCCGTCGATGTTGGCGAGCAGGATCGGCTTGGCATGCTGGCCGAGCTGCGCCCAGGTGAGCTGCTCGACGAGTTCCTCCAGCGTGCCAAGTCCGCCCGGCAGCGCCACGAAGGCGTCGGCCTGCTCGAACATCGCCTGCTTGCGCTCGTGCATGTTGCGCGTGACGATCAGGTCCTGCACCCGGGTCAGCGCCAGCTCGCGCGTCTTGAGGAATTCGGGAATGATGCCGGTCACCTTGCCGCCATGGTCGAGCACGGAAGTTGCGACCGCGCCCATCAGCCCGATCGAGCCGCCACCATAGACGAGGCGCACGCCGTTGTCGGCGAGGATGCGGCCGAACGCCGAGGCGGCATCGACAAAGCTGTGATTGGCGCCGGGGCCGGAGCCGCAATAGACGCACACGGAACGGATGGGGGTCATTGTCTTGGGGGAATAATTCTGGGTCATAGGAACCGATGTGGCAACGCGCAAGCAGGAGGTCAAGATGGTCGCGGTGGAAACCAATTCTGCACGGGAAATTGACCCGGCGGTTGTCACGTTTCTGTCAAAAAAATTAACGGCACCCCATGTCAAGGCCGCTAAAACGTCCTATATCAGGTTACTGTCGTGCATCGCGTAGCATCACGGACGATGAACCCCATGATGACACCGGGATCACGCTTGGAATCGGATCGTGACGCGCGGGGTGCCGGCGCGGGCAGGGGCGTCTGCGTGTCCTGCGATGACTTCATGATCCGGACCGCCCGCCTTTTCCCCGCAGCGACGGAATAACCTTTCTTGAGACACTCCACCCGACAGGCCGAATCTTCCGCCGAGCGCGGCTCGCTTGTGTCAAATTTCATTGGCCTGTGGCCCTATATCTGGCCGACCGATCGCGCCGATCTCAAGCGGCGGGTGATCGGCTCGCTGCTGCTGCTGATCCTCGCCAAGCTCGCCACGCTGGCGGTGCCGTTCACCTTCAAGTGGGCGACCGATGGGCTGAGCGGCCAGGCAAGCGCGCCCGCCGGCGGCTGGCTGGTATGGCTCATCGCCTCGCCGCTGATCATGACGGTGGCCTACGGCGCAACCCGCGTGCTGATGGCGCTGCTCACGCAGGTGCGCGACGGGCTGTTCGCCAAGGTGGCGATGCACGCGGTGCGCAAGCTCGCCTATCGCACCTTCGTGCATATGCATGAGCTGTCGCTGCGCTTCCATCTCGAGCGCAAGACCGGCGGCCTGACCCGCGTGCTGGAACGCGGCCGCACCGGCATCGAGGTCATCGTGCGCATGGTGGTCCTGATGCTGGCGCCGACCATCGTCGAGGTCGCGCTGGTGGCCGCCGTATTGTTCTACCAGTTCGACTGGCGCTACGTGCTGGTGACCGCCGTCATGGTCGCGCTCTACATGTGGTTCACCTACGTGGCCACCGAATGGCGCATCGACATCCGCCGTCGCATGAACGAGTCCGACACCGACGCCAACACCAAGGCCATCGACTCGCTGCTCAACTACGAGACGGTCAAGTATTTCTCCTCCGAGCGTCACGAGTCCTTGCGCTACGACCGTTCGATGGAGCGCTATGAAGAGGCCAGCGTGAAGGCCTACACCTCGCTCGCGGTGCTCAACACCGGCCAGGCCATCATCTTCACCGCCGGGCTGACCGCCACCATGCTGATGTGCGTCGCCGGCATCCGCAACGGCGTCAACACCGTCGGCGACTTCGTCATGATCAACGCCATGATGGTGCAGCTCTACATGCCGCTCAATTTCATGGGCATGCTGTATCGCGAGATCAAGCAGGCGCTGATCGACATCGAGAAGATGTTCTCGATCCTGTCGCTCGCGCCGGAGGTGCGCGACCGCAAGGGCGCTGGTTCTCTGAAGGTCGCGCGCGGCGATATCCGGTTCGAGAATGTGGCGTTCGCCTACGAACCCGAGCGGCCGATTCTGCGGGGCATCAGCTTTGCCGTGCCGGCGGGCCACAGGGTGGCGATCGTCGGGCCGTCGGGAGCGGGCAAGTCCACTATCTCGCGGCTGTTGTACCGCTTCTACGACGTCAGCGCCGGGCGCATCACCATCGACGGCCAGGATATCCGCGACGTGACGCAGGCCAGCCTGCGCGATGCGATCGGCATCGTGCCGCAGGACACCGTGCTGTTCAACGACACCATCCGCTACAACATCCGCTATGGCTGCCTGAGAGCCACCGACGCCGAGGTCGAGGAGGCCGCGCGGCTGGCGCAGATCGACGCCTTCATCCGCATGTCGCCCGACGGTTACGAGACCGAGGTCGGCGAGCGCGGACTGAAACTGTCCGGCGGCGAGAAGCAGCGCGTGGCGATCGCCCGCACCATCCTCAAGGGGCCGCCGATCCTGCTCTTGGACGAGGCGACCTCCGCGCTCGACAGCCACACCGAGAAGGATATCCAGGACTCGCTGGAGCAGGTGTCGCGCAACCGCACCACGCTGGTGATCGCGCACCGGCTGTCCACCATCGTCGACGCCGATACCATCATCGTGCTCGACAATGGCGCGATCGTCGAGCGGGGCACCCATCACGAATTGCTGGCGGCCAGGGGGCTTTATGCCAGCATGTGGAACCGCCAGCGCGAGGCCGAGGAGGCGCGCGAGAAACTGGCTTTGGTCGCCGACGAGGTAGAGGCACCCAATCGCAATCCGCCGCGAATGGACGAGCCGGAGCCGGTAACGCGCGAATTGCCGCCGCCGGGCGACGTCACGCCCCTTGCCGTGAAATAACGCGTTTTCAAGCCGCGCGGATCGAGGCGAGGAACTCCGCCATCTCGGTCTTGAGCTTGCGGCTGCGCTGCGACAGCGCCTGCGCCGAGGCCAGCATCTGGTTGGAGGCGATGCCGGTTTCGCCAGCCCCGCGCGCCACCTCGCCGACATCGCTGGCGACATGGGCGGTGCCGGCGGCGGCCGACTGGACATTGCTGGCGATGTCCACGGTGGCGGCGCCCTGCTGTTGGATCACCGCGGTGATGGTGAGCGAGATTTCCGAAATGCGGTTGATAGTGGCGCCGATGCTCTTGATGACGGCAATGGACTCGGCGGTGGCGTTCTGGATGCCGCCGATCTGGGCGCCGATCTCCTGGGTCGCGCGCGCGGTCTGGCTGGCCAGCTTCTTGACCTCCTGCGCCACGACCGAAAAACCCCTGCCGGCTTCGCCGGCGCGCGCCGCCTCGATGGTGGCGTTGAGCGCCAGCAGGTTGGTCTGCTCGGCGATCTCCGCGATCAGCCTGATGACGTCGCCGATGCGCGCGCCGGCAGCCGCGAGTTCGCCGATGCGCTGGTCGGCGGCCTTGGCCTGAACCACCGCCTCGGCGGCGATGCCGCTCGATTCCTCGATCCGGCGCGCGATCTCGCCGATCGATGAGGAGAGCTGCTCGGTCGCCTTGGCCGCCGAGCGCACGTTGCTGGACGCGGTCTGGGAGGCTTCGGCGAGACTGTGGGTGAGCTGTTCGGAGCGCAGCGCCGTGGCGTTGAGCGCGCCCGAGACGGTCTCGAATTCGGAAGCCTGCTCCGACACCTGATCGACGATCTCGGCGACGGCGTCGCGGAAACTATCGGCAAGGCGATGCAGGTCGCGCTTGCGCTCCTCGGCGCTCAGGCGCGCCGCCGTCTCGCGCTCGGCCGTAAGGCGGTTGCGCTCGACGGCGTTTTCGCGGAACACCTGGACCGCATCGGCCATCTGGCCGATCTCGTCGCTGCGGCCGATGCAGGGGATCGCGACGTCGGTGGCGCCCTTGGCAAGCCGCGTCATGGTTTCGGCCATGGCGATGAGGCGCTGCGAGATGGTCCGACGCAACACCACTGCGAACAGGATGGCGACCAGCGTGCCGGCAACCGCGGTCGCGAGCGCCAGCCAGCGTTCGATCTCGATCACCAGGATAAGCTGCTCGATCACCTCGGAGGTCTGGCTGCGGTTCCGCGCCAGCAGCGTCTCGGCCGGTCCGGCTTCGGCCTTCAGATCCTTGAGCGTCTGGATCAGGGTGAGGCTGCCGTCGGCGGTCTGCCTGAAGTTGTCGTTGACCCTGCCGATCAGCGCGGCGTTGTAGCTCGCCATGATCTGAACGCTGGCGACCAGCGCGACGAAGAACAGCACCGCCAGCATGGAGACGAGGCTGATGCGCGAGGCGATGGTCGAGAACGGGGCAGCGCGCCGCGCGGCGTCCGAGCGTGAGGAGATGGCTGACATGGAAAAGGCCGTGTGGTGAGGACCCGGGCCGAAGCGGCCAGGGCGGTGGAAAGCTTGCGCGAGGGTCGCGCAGATATGTAAAGAGTTACTAATCAAACCGCCTGTTCAGGCTGTTTTTCCTGACTAAAGTACGGAAATTCCGCGCTTTTGCGAGGCGCCTGCGACTGGCGCGCGCGGTGCGAAACGGTCCGTTTCGCGCCAGCCGATCATTTCTGTCCTTTACGTGCCGCCGCAGACAGGGCATTGCCAGCCTTTGAGCCACGAGCATTCATCCCATGTCGATCCTCAATTCCATCCGTGCCCAGGTGCCCCCGATCCATCCCGAGGGCTATCCCTTCATCGGCGCCTTCGCGCTCGCCAGCCTCATCCTGTTCTGGATCTGGACCCCACTCGGCTGGATCGCAACGGTGCTGACCGTGTGGTGCGCGCTGTTCTTCCGCGACCCCAGGCGCGTCACTCCGGTGCGCGACGGGCTGGTGATCTCGCCGGCCGACGGCCGCGTCTCGATGGTGGTGCTGGCGGTGCCGCCGGCCGAACTCGGCCTCGGCGACAAGCCGCTGCCGCGCATCTCGATCTTCATGAGCGTGTTCAACTGCCATGTGAACCGCGCTCCCGTCGCCGGCCGCATCGAGCGCATCGTCTACACGCCCGGCAAGTTCATCAACGCCGAGCTCGACAAGGCCAGCGAGCATAACGAGCGCAACGCGCTGGTCATCGCCACCGGCGCGGGACGGATCGGGGTGGTGCAGATCGCCGGGCTGATCGCGCGCCGCATCGTGTCGTTCGTGCGCGAGGGGCAGGAGGTCACCCAGGGCGAACGGTTCGGCCTGATCCGGTTCGGCTCGCGGCTTGACGTGTTCATGCCCGAAGGCGCCAAGGCGCTGGTGGCGGAGGGGCAGACCGCCATCGCCGGGGAAACCGTGCTGGCCGATTTCCGCGTCGGCGACGGCGGACGCAGCTACCGCCTGGATTAAGCCTTTTTAACCAAACAGCCTTTGCCTCCGATGGCGCGCGAGGCCCATGTGCGGTAATCTGGGCCATGGTGAAAATCCGCGATACCCGCTCGTTCGACTTCCGGCGCCCGCGTTTCCGGCCGATCCCGGTGCGGATGCTGGTGCCCAACGTCATCACGTTGCTGGCGATCTGCGCCGGACTGACCGCCATCCGCCTGTCCACCGAGGATCGGCTGGAACTCGCGGTCGGCGCCATCGTGTTCGCCGCCATCCTCGACGGCATCGACGGGCGGGTCGCGCGCCTGATCAAGGGTCAGTCGAAATTTGGCGCCGAGCTCGACAGCCTCGCCGACTTCGTCAATTTCGGCGTCGCGCCGGCCGTGATCCTGTATTTCTGGCAGCTCAACCAGCTGCACAATGTCGGCTGGATCGCGGCGATGGTGTTCGCCATCAGCGGCGCGCTGCGGCTCGCCCGCTTCAACGCCACCATGGACGACCCCGACAAGCCGGCTTTCGCGGCGAATTTCTTCACCGGCGTGCCGGCGCCCGCGGGCGCCATCCTGGCCCTGCTGCCGTTGTATTTCTCGTTCCTCGGCATCGGTGTGCTCCCGGCGCCGCTGGCGGCGCTCTATGTGCTCGGTATTGCGTTCCTGATGGTCTCGCGACTGCCGGTGTTCTCCGGCAAGAAGATCGGCAAGCGGGTGTCGCCGGAATTGGTGCTGCCGGTGGTCGTGCTGGCGGTGCTGTTTATCGCCTCGCTGATCAGCTATCCGTGGCAGGTGATGTCGGTCGGCTCGCTGGTCTATCTCGCAAGTCTGCCGTTCGGCTGGATGTCCTACGCCCGGCTGGCGCGCGAGGCGGCGCAGGGTGAGACGGCGACCGCTTCCAGCGCGCCGGCGCCCGACGCGGCTGGAGTTCCCGCGCCGCCGCCCCCGGCGGATTCCGCCGACCAGCGGCCGCCGCGGCTTAACTAGGTTCCGAAGCTTTCGTCTTTTGCCGGGGTGCTAGCGCGCCAGCGAAATGGCGTGTCCGCCGGTGGTCTGGCCCTGGAAGCGGTCGGGAGCGGCCAGCGACAACGCCACCAGGGTCTGCCCGGTGTGGTCGCGCAGCACCAGGCCGCGATCCTCATAGGTCCATTTGCGGGCGGTGAAGAAGGTGTACGGGCAGCCGTCGGCCGGGGCGATGGTTCCTTCGGTGGCGCCGGCCACGGCACCCAGCGTCAGGGCGCAGGTTTCCGCGTCCGGCGACGTCAGCGTCCAGCGTCCGGCGAGTTCGACCGGCGGCGTGGCGCGTATTCCCTCGGCGGCGGCGGGTTCCAACGACCCCGACTCGCCAAATCCCGTCAGCCGGTCGATGCCGCATGAGGCCAGCGTCAGGGCCGCAAGCGCGCACGCGGCGAGTGTGGCGCTGCGCGTGCGGCGTGCCTTGTCTGGTTGTGGCCGCGGCGCTGCCGGCATGTCCTGCGAAGGTCTCCCTGGATGGGCCGTGATCCGGCGCCGGTCGCTCTCTCCTTGCGTGGTTACCAGAGTGTTGATGCCTTGTCAGGTGCCGCGCCGCGCGGCCGCGCGTCGGGGACCGTTCAACTTCGAGCTAAGCTTTACGCTCCTTTAATGGCGCAGACAGTAGGGTGCCATCAGCCGCCTGGAACAGACCGGCGCAAGTTGCGTGCGCGTTGGAGTTTTTCATGGATATCACAACCGGCATTGGCCTGGTCGCCGGAGCCGCCGTTATCGCCATCCTGATCCTGATGGGTGGCGACTTTCGTATGTTCTATGATCTCCACGCCATCATCATCATCTTCGGCGGGTCGTTCGCCGCGACCCTGATCCGGTTTCCGCTGGTGGCGATGCTGCACGGGCTGCCGCTCGGTCTCAAATTCGCCTTCAGCATGCGCAACACCACCTCGCGCGAACTGGTCGACGAACTCGCCGTGCTTGCCGAGATCGCGCGCAAGCAGGGGCCGGTCGGGCTGGAAAAGGCCGAGACCGAAGACCAGTTCCTCGCCAAGGGCATCCGCTACGTCGCCGACGGCTACGACTCCGACTTCATTCGCGACAACCTTGAGCGCGACCGCGACAATTTCCTCACCCATCTCGACGAGGGCCAGAAGATCTACCGCGCCATCGGCGACTGCGCCCCTGCCTTCGGCATGATCGGCACGCTGATCGGCATGGTGCAGATGTTCTCCAACATGTCCGACCCGTCCAAGCTCGGCCCGTTCATGGCGGTGGCGCTGCTGGCGACGCTGTACGGCGCGCTGGTCGCCAACCTGTTCTGCCTGCCGATCGCCGACAAGCTGCACGTCAAGCTGGTGGACGAGGAGGTCAACCGCACGCTGATCATCGACGGCATCCTGATGATCCGCGACGCCAAGAGCCCGACGCTGGTGCGTGAAATGCTGCTGGCCTACCTGCCGGAGGCGCACCGCCATGAAGAGGCGGAGACCGCGCCGGCCTGATCGCCGGCGGGGTCAACAGCACGGGGGGCGGTCTTATGGCCAGAAAGAAAGGCGCGGCGCATGGCGGAGGAGGGCACGGCTGGTTCGTGACCTTCGCCGATCTCATGGGCCTCCTGATGAGCTTCTTCGTCATGCTGGTGGCGTTCTCCAATCAGGACCAGCAGAAGCTCAAGATCGTCGCCGGCTCGATGCGCGAGGCGTTCGGCGTGCAGACCGAGGCGCGCTATTCCGGCGTCATCGAGTCCGACGGCCTGCCGACGCGGCCCAAGCTCAAGAACGTTGACCACATCTCGCCCGAGGATTCCTCCAACACGCCGACACCCGATCACCTCGACCGCGGCAAGACCAACGGCGCCCGGCTCAAGGTCGACCGCGAATTCGCACTGGCCTCGGCCTCGCTGCGCCAGGCGCTGCAGGACCTGCCGGAACTGACCGAAATCTCCAAGCACATCATGTTCGAGGAGACGAAAGAGGGCCTCAACCTCGAGATCGTCGACCAGGACGGCCGCTCGATGTTCCCCGAGGGCTCGCGGGAGCCGTACGAGCGCACGCGGCTCCTGATCCAGAAGCTGGCCGCTCCGCTCAAGGCGACGCCGCTGCGCGTCACCATCATCGGCCACACCGCCGCGACCCTGGCGGCGCCGCGCCCGGAATCCAGCCCGTTCAACCTGTCGGCGGACCGCGCCAACACCGTGCGCCGCATCCTCGAACAGGAAGGGCTGCCGGCGAGCCATTTCTACATGGTGGCCGGCAAGGCCGACACCCAGCCGTTGTTCCCGGATGACCCGCATCTGGCAGCCAACCGCCGCGTCACCATCACCCTGATGCGCGAAAGTCCGCCGCTGCCGCCCAATCTGTCTCCCTGAAGGTCCTTGCTGAAGGCCCTTGCTGAAGGCCCTTGGTGGCGGGTAATAAAATACCTATCTGGTTCCTCACCATCTGCAATATTGGCGACGGACACACTGTATCGGCAGGCCAATGGTGCTATAAGCCGGGCCCTGTGACTGCCGCGAAACACGCTTTTTGAGGCGCGCGAAAAAATCCGGTCACGCGGCAGCAACCGATCAGGCGACAATGTCTCATCAGGAATTGACGGCGTCCGCCGACGCCGAAGCTCACCCTCCCGCAACATTCTGGTCCCTGTTCGTCGGCAGCATCGGCGTCGTCTACGGCGACATCGGCACCAGCCCGCTGTACGCGTTCAAGGAAGCCATCACGGCGGCGCGGGAGGGGCATGAAGGCGTTTCCGAATTCGCGGTCTTCGGTGTCCTGTCCGCCATCATCTGGGCTCTCGTCGTCATCGTGACCGTGAAATACGTTGTCGTGCTCATGCGCGCCGACAACAATGGCGAGGGCGGCACGCTGGCGCTGATGGCGCTGGCGCGGCGCGCGCTCAAGGGGACGGCCGGATTCGTCATTCTGTTTGGCATCATCAGCGCCGCGCTGTTTTACGGCGATGCGGTGATCACGCCGGCGCTCTCGGTGCTGTCGGCCATCGAAGGTCTGAAGATCGCCACGCCGGCCTTCGAGCACTTTGTCGTTCCGCTGACGGTCCTCATTCTCATTGCGCTGTTCGCCGTGCAGGCGCGCGGCACGGCGAAGGTCGCGGCTTTCTTCGGTCCGATCATGCTGGTGTGGTTTGCCGTGCTGGCGGCCTCGGGCATGGTCCAGATCGCTTCCCACCCGGGAATCCTCCTGGCGTTGAGCCCGCATTACGCCATCCACTTTCTCACCAGCAGCGGGTTTGTCGGCTTCATGACGCTGGGTGCGGTTTTCCTGGCGGTGACCGGCGCCGAGGCGCTCTACGCCGATCTCGGCCACTTCGGCCGCAAGCCGATTTCGACGGCATGGCTCGGGCTGGTGTTTCCGGCGCTGGTGCTCAACTATCTCGGTCAGGGTGCGTTGGTGCTCAGCGACGAGACGACACTTGAAAATCCCTTTTTCCTGATGATCCCGGAATGGAGTCGCCTGCCAATGGTCGTTCTGGCCACGGCCGCCACAGTGATCGCCAGCCAGGCCGTCATCACGGGCGCCTACTCGCTGAGCCGGCAAGCCATTCAGCTCGGCTTGTTCCCGCGCTTCGAGATCCGTCACACCTCCGAGTCGCATGCCGGCCAGATTTTCATGCCGCGCGTCAACAACCTGCTGCTGGTGGCGGTGCTGCTGCTCGTCGGCCTGTTCAAGTCGTCAAGCGCGCTGGCTTCGGCCTATGGCATCTCGGTGACCGGGACGATGGTCGTTACCTGCCTGATGGCCTTCATCGTCGTGCATAAAGTATGGCACTGGTCGATCCTGAAAACCTGCCTGCTGCTTGTGCCGTTCCTTCTGATCGACCTGACTTTCTTCGGCGCCAACATGCTCAAGATCGTGGAAGGCGGCTGGGTGCCGCTCGCGCTCGGCGGCGTGGTCATGGTGGTGATGTACACCTGGCGGCGCGGCACCACTTTGCTGTTCACCAAGACGCGCAAGATCGAGGTGCCGCTCGACGACCTGGTCAAGAGCCTCGAAAAGCGTCCGCCCCACATCGTGCCCGGCACCGCCGTGTTCCTGACCAGCGATCGCGAATTCGCGCCGACCGCGCTTTTGCATAACCTCAAGCACAACAAGGTGCTGCACGAGAACAACGTCATCCTGACCATCGAGACCGCGACGACGCCGGTCGTCGATATCGCCATGCGGGTGCGCATGGAACCGATCAGCGAGAAATTCCGCCGCGTCACGCTGCGGTTTGGCTTCATGGAGCAGCCCAACGTGCCCAAGGCGCTCGCGGTGGCGCGCAAGCTCGGCTGGCAGTTCGACATCATGGCGACCTCGTTCTTCGTGTCGCGCCGCTCGCTCAAGCCGGCCGCCAAGTCGGGCATGCCGCGCTGGCAGGACCACCTGTTCATCGCACTGACCCGTTCGGCCAACGACGCCACCGACTATTTCCAGATTCCCACCGGCCGCGTGGTGGAAGTCGGCACGCAAGTGAGTATCTGACCCTGCGGCGGGCTTTCGCCGGCGCTTGATTTTACGGCGCCGCGGCGCGAGGCTTGCGGGGCCACGCGGAGGCGGATGTTTCAAGGCATGATCGGATCATGCCCGAGGTGGAGGAAAAAACGTGTTCGGTTTCGGAAAGACTTCCCGGGTGCGCGATCTGACGCCCGCCGAGGTGGCGGAAGGAGTGACGCGGGGGCGCTTCCTGCTGGTCGACGTGCGCGAGCCCAACGAGGTGGCCGCCGAGGCCTATCCGGAGTGCGTCGTCGTGCCGCTCTCGACCTTCGACCCGACCGCCATCCCCGATCCGCAGGGCCGCGAGGTGGTGTTCGCCTGCCGCTCCGGCAAGCGCTCGGTGACCGCCTCGCAGGCGGCGCAGGCGGCGGGGCTGCCCTATGACGCCCATCTCGCCGGCGGCTTGCTGGCGTGGAAGGCCGCCGGCCTGCCGACCAAGACCGGCGGATAAGCCTTGCCATGAATTCGGTGTTCGCCGGGCTTCCCGTCACCATCTTCGAGGTGATGTCGCAGCTCGCGCGCGAGCATGACGCCATCAATCTCGGCCAGGGCTTTCCCGACGATCCGGGCCCCCACGACGTGCGCGCCAGGGCCGCCGAGGCCGTGCTCAACGGCTACAATCAGTACCCTTCGATGATGGGCCTGCCGGAGCTGCGCCGCGCGGTCGCCGACCATTACGCGCGCTGGCAGAACCTTGTGCTCGATCCCGAGTCCGAGGTGATGGTGACGTCGGGCGCGACCGAGGCGCTCGCCGCCGCGCTGTTCGGCCTGATCGAGCCGGGCGACGAGGTGGTGGTGTTCCAGCCGTTCTACGACGCCTATGTGCCGCTGATCCGGCGCGCCGGCGGCGTGCCGCGCTTCGTGCGACTGGAGCCGCCGTACTGGCGGCTGAGCGAGGAGGGGCTCAGGCGCGCGTTTTCGCCCAAGACCCGCGCGGTGATGTTCAACAACCCGCTCAACCCGGCGGCGGTGGTCTATCCGCAGGCCGACCTCGACCTGTTGGCGCGGTTCTGCCGCGAGTTCGACGCCGTCGCCATCTGCGACGAGGTGTGGGAGCACGTGGTGTTCGACGGCCGCCGCCATCTGACGCTGATGACGCTGCCCGGCATGCGCGAGCGCACCGTCAAGATCGGCTCGGCGGGAAAGATCTTCGCGCTCACCGGCTGGAAGGTCGGCTTCGTCTGCGCGCCGCCGCCGCTGTTGCGCGCGCTCGCCAAGGCGCACCAGTTCCTCACCTTCACCACGCCGCCGAACCTTCAGGTCGCGGTGGCCTATGGGCTGGGCAAGGACGCCGGTTATTTCGACACCATGCGCGCCGGGCTTGAGCGCAGCCGCGACCGCCTCACCGCGGGCCTGCGGGAACTCGGCCTGCCGGTGCTCGACTCGCAGGGCACTTATTTTCTCAATGTCGATCTTGCCCCGCTCGGCCTCAACGAGAAGGACGAGGCGTTCTGCCGGCGACTGGTGGCGGAGGCTCGCGTGGCGGCGATCCCGGTTTCGGCGTTCTACGAGCACGATCCGGTCACGTCGGTGGTGCGGTTCTGCTTCGCCAAGAAGGATTCGACCATCGACGGCGCGCTGGAGCGGCTGTCGGGCGTTTTTCGCGCGCGGTAAGAGACATCATGGCTGTGAAACGGTTCTGGCATCCTTTCGCGATCGCCGCTGCGCTCATGCTGGCGACGGCCGCGCATGCCGAGGAGCGCGTCGTCAATTTTTACAACTGGTCGAACTACATCGCGCCCGGCGTGCTGGAGGATTTCACCAGGGAGACCGGCATCAAGGTGGTGTACGACACGTTCGACGCCAACGAGACGCTGGAGACGCGGCTTCTGGCCGGCAAGTCGGGTTACGACGTGGTGGTGCCCGGCGGCTATTTCCTCGAACGCCAGATCAGGGCCGGGGTGTTCCGCAAGCTCGACAGGGCGAAGCTCCCCAATCTCGCCAACGCCTGGCCCGAGGTGGCGCGGCAGCTTGCCGCGTACGATCCCGGCAACCAGCACGCCGTCAACTACATGTGGGGCACCACCGGCATCGGCTACAACGTGAAGAAGGCGCGCGAGCTGCTCGGCGACGCGGCCATCGATTCATGGGACATCGTGTTCAAGCCAGAGCTGCTCGCCAAATTCAAGGGCTGCGGCATCCACATGCTGGATTCGGCCGACGACCTGCTGCCCGCGGCGCTGCATTATCTCGGCCTCGATCCGAACTCCACCAAACCCGCCGATCTTGAAAAGGCGGCGGCGGCGGTGAGCAAGGTGCAACCGCTGGTGCGCAAGTTTCATTCCTCGGAATACTTAAGCGCGCTCGCCTCCGGAGAGATCTGCTTCGTGGTCGGCTGGTCGGGTGACATCAAGCAGGCGCAGAACCGCGCCATCGAGGCCAACGCCGGGGTCGAGATCGGCTACGCCATCCCGAAGGAAGGCGCGCAGATGTTCTTCGACAATCTCGCCATTCCCGCGGACGCCCCCCATGTCGAGGAGGCCTACGCGCTGATCGACTATCTCAACCGCCCCGAGGTCGCGGCGAGGAATTCCAGCTTCCTCGGCTACGCCAGCGGCAATCTCGCCGCGCAGAAGTTCGTCGACCCCAAGGTGCTCAACGACAGGACGGTGTATCCGGATGAGGCGGCGCTCAAGCGCCTGTTCGTCATCACCGCGCGCGATCCGGCGACGCAACGTCTCGTCAATCGGCTGTGGACCCGGGTGAAGACCGGGCGCTGATCATTTCCAGCGGCGATGCTGCCACAGCCACTGGCCGGGATATTCGCGGATCCAGCCTTCGACCACGTCGTTGATGACCTGGGTGGTGGCGACGACATCGATGGCGCCGCTGGCGTCGCGCACCGGCTGGATCTCCTCGGTGAGTTCGGCGCGGAAGCAGTGGTTGGGCAGCCGTATGATCCGCACGCCGTAAATCGGGCAGTCGACGTGCTGCGCCAGCCGCGCCAGCAGCGGATTGGCTCTCGTCCTGCGACCGAGGAAGGTCACCTCGACGCCGCGGCCGAAATGCTGGTCCACCAGCATGGCGACATGGGAGCCGCGCTTGAGCGCCGCGATCAGCCGCAGCGGCGCGCTGGGCGAGGTGGCGACCATTTCGCCCATGTTGGTGCCGCGGATGTCCTGCACGATGCGGTCGAACGAGGCGATGTTGGGGGGCCGGAACAGCACCGTCGACTCGAAGTCGTAGAGGGGCGCCGCCAGCGCCGGCAATTCCCAGTTGCCGATATGCGCCGCGAAGATCAGCGCCGGCTTGCCGTCGTCGCGCATGCTCACGAAGCGCCGGTCGCTCTCCGGGCTGACCTCGACGCGCCCGCGCTCGGGATGGTCGGGGTCGAACTGCCACAGCCGGTCGAGATGGGCGAATTCGGCGCCGACGCGGCCGAGGTTGTCCCACGATTCCATGAGAATGGCGTCGATCTCGGCGGCGCTTTTGTCGGGGAACGCCGCGACCAGGTTGTCGCGGGCGATGCGGTGCTCGCGCAGGCGCGGTCCGAGCGTGCGCATGAACCAGCCGGCGAAGTCCGCAAGCCGGTCGGGATCGAACAGCCGAGCCAGGCGGATCAGCAGCTTCACCATGACGGCGAGCGTGCGGTCGAGCAGGCGCTTGCCGAAGGCGCGGAGAACGGACTTGATCTGCGGAAATGTCATCATCGCCGGCGTCACAGGTGGACCAGGATCTTGCCGAACACCTGCCGGCTTTCCAGCCGCGCCAGCGCGGTCGCGACATCGGCGAGCGCGACCTCGGTGTCGATCACCGGCTTCAAGCCGGCGGCCATCTTGTCGAGGCTCTCGGCGATGTTGCGGATCGAGGCGCCGAACGAGCCGATGATCCGGTATTGCTGCTGGAACAGCTGCATCAGGTTGATGGTGGCGGTCGGGCCGGAGGTCGAGCCGCAGGTCACCAACCGGCCGCCGCGCTTGAGCGAGAGCAGCGAGCCGTTGAAGGTGTCGGCGCCGACATGCTCGAACACGACGTCGACGCCTTTCTTCCTGGTGATCTTGCGCACCTCGCCCTCGAAGCGGTCCTTGCGGTAGTTGATGACATAATCGGCGCCGAGTGCGCGCGCGCGCTCGATCTTGGCGTCGTCGCCGACCGTGGCGATGACGGTGCAGCCGATCGCCTTGGCCATCATGACCGCGGCGGTGCCGATACCCGAGCCGCCGGCATGAACGAGAATGGTCTCGCCGGGCTCAAGCCGGGCGTTGTCGAACAGCATGTGCTGGACGGTGGCGAAGGCGATCGGCGCGCAGGCCGCCTCGCGCGCGCTGACCCCCGCGGGCACCGCGACCACCAGCCGCTCCGGCAGGTTGACCAGTTCGCGGGCGAAACCGTCGACATGAAAGCCGAGCACGCCGGAAACGTTCTCGCACAGATTATCGCGGCCCTCGCGGCACGCCTTGCAGGTGCCGCAGGTCAACGCGCCGTACATGACCACCAGTTGGCCCGGCTTGAACCGGGCAACGCCCGCGCCGATGGCGGCGATCTCGCCGGACGCCTCGGCGCCGACCACCAGCGGCAGCTTGCGCTTGGCGAACGCCATGCCGCGATAGCCCCACAGGTCGAGATGGTTGAGGGCCACCGTTTTCACGCGGATCTGCACCTCGCCCGGACCCGGCGGCGGCGGGGCCGGGATGTCGGCGACTTCCAGCTTGCGGTCGGCAACGAGGGTCAGCGCGCGCATATTGCGCCATGTCTCCGGTTGGGCCTGCGATGGCGGTGCCTGCGTATCGCCAAAGAACGCCGCGGCGTCAATCGGGTAAACCGCCCCGGCCAAGGGCGTCATTCGGGTTCGCGGGTCAGGATCAGCGATACGTTCTGGCCGCCGAAGCCGAACGAGTTGGACATCACGGCGGTCACGCGCGCGTCGCGCGCGGCGTTCGACACCACGTCGAGCGGGATCGCCGGATCGGGGATGTCGTGGTTGATGGTGGGCGGAATGCGCTGGTGCGCTAGCGTCAGCAGCGAGACGATGGCCTCCACCGCGCCCGCCGCCGACAGCGTATGGCCGATCATCGACTTGTTGGACGAGATCGGAATCGACGCGGCACGCTCACCGAATACCGCGGTGATGCCGAGACATTCCATCTTGTCGTTCTCCGGGGTGCTGGTGCCGTGCGCGTTGATGTGGTCGATGCGTCCGGCGGCGAAGCCGGCATCGGTGAGCGCGTTCTCCATGCAGCCGATGATCGGTTTGGCGTCGGGGCTGGAGCGGGTGCGGTGGAACGAGTCGGTGCCTTCGCCGCAGCCGGCCACCACGCCGAGGATTTCCGCGCCGCGCGCGGTGGCGGCCTCGAGGCTTTCGAGCACCAGCGCGCCGGCGCCTTCCGCCATCACGAAACCGTCGCGGTCCTTCGAGAATGGCCGCGAGGCGCCTTGCGGCGGCTCATTGCGGGTCGAGAGCGCTGACAAGAGCGAGAAGCGGATCAGCGCCTCGGCGTTGACCGAACCGTCGCTGGCCACGCACAACGCAGCCTCCGTCTCGCCGCGCCGGATTGCCTCGACGCCGAGCTGGATGGCGCTGGCGCCCGACGCGCACGCCGTCGACAGCGACACCGGCGCGCCGCGGGTGCCGAAATGCCGCGCGAGATGATCGGCCACCGAACCGAGCATGAAACGTTCGTGATAGTGGCCGAAGCGGCCGTTGCCGGCGCTGCGCATCAGGACCGCGTAGGTCATGTCGCCGCTCGCGCCGGAGGCGCGCGCCAGCGTTTCGCGCACCGACCATTCCATCTCGATCGGCGCGACCGCCAGGAACAGCGGTCCGGGAAAATCGCCCCTGGCCCCGATCGCGGCTTCCGCCACCGCTTCCTCCGCCGCCAGATGCGCGATGCGGTCGGACAGTTCCGCCGACGAGAACGGCTCGGCCGGCACGAAGTCGATGGTCCCGGCGATACGGGTTTTCAGGCCCTCGGTGGGAAACCGGGTGATGGCGCGGATGCCGGACTCGCCGGCTATGAGCCTGCGCCAGTTGTCGTCCTTGCCCGCGCCGAGCGAGGTGACCAGCCCCATGCCGGTCACCACGACGATGGGCCGTCCCGCGCGATCGCGGAATTTTGCCATTGGCCTGCCTCCGCTCTTCATTTGGCCCGTTCGATGAGCGCCATGCCTTCGCCGCGCCAGTGGCCGGCGCACACCGCGACGACCTGCGCCGGTGCCTGGCTTGCGGCGCGTTCCACGCCGCTGGCGTCGCCCGGCGCAAACAGCGCTCCGCGCGAAAGACTAAGCGCCCCGATCGCAACCGCCAGCGGAAACTGCGCTTCCATGGTGTTGCCGAACCGGGTGCCGAGGCCGCGCACCGGCACATCGGCATGGGCTTCGAGAAAACGGCGCTCGCCGGCGGTCGCCGGTTCCGCGCCGGTCGCGGTGGTGACGATGGCCGCGTCGGCCTCGCGGGGGCCGAGTTCGCGCCACATCGCCTCGAACGTGCCGGTGAGTGTTTCCTGCGGGGCGCGCCGGGCATGTCCCGCGACGGCGCCCGCCAGCCGCGCAAAAGGCCTGGCGCCGCGCGCCTCGGCGTGGCGGCGCGATTCGATCACCAGGAACACGCCGGCCGATCCCGGCGCGAAGCCGCCGGCCGGACCGCGCTGCCATACCGGCGCGAATTCGCGCCTGAGCGCGGCGGCGCATTCGTACAGCAGCATCAGGTCGAGCCGTTCGCTGTTGTAGGCGCCGCCCACCAGCGCGATATCGCTCTGGCCGGCGGCGATGCGGGCGAACGCGATGCGCACCGCGTTGATGCCGGCCTCCTCCTCGCCCATGAAGGTGCGCGACGAGCCGGTCACGCCGTGGACGATGGAAATGTTGCCGGCGAGCAGGTTGGGCAGTTGCGCCAGGAACAGCGTCGGCCGCAGGTTGTGCATCAGCCGCTCGTTCACGAGTCCGGACGGCGCGCCGCTGGCGACCATCTCGGTCATGATGGCTGCATCGACGCCGACGTCGCGCTCGCCGCCGCCGGAGGCGACGATCATGTCGGTGCGCGCCAGAAGATCAGCCTTGCCCTTGATCCCGGCGGATTCCAGCGCCAGACCCGCGGCGTAGGTACCGATGCGCTGCAGCGCCTCCATCTGGCGCTGGTCGCTCTTTTTCGGGATCTGGGCGTCGAAGGTGACCGGCGCCAGCGGATGCACCAGCCATGGCGCGAAGGTCTTGTCGTCGACATTGACGCGGCCCTGTTCGAGCGCCTCCCAGTGCGCGTCCAGTCCTTCGCCCAGCGACGAGATCAGGCCGATGCCGGTGATCCACGTTTCCTGCCGGTCAGTCATGGCGCGGCTCCGGAAATGCAAGGCCGATGCGGGCCGCCGCCGCCGCCATGTGCTCGCGCAGCGCCGGGGTGGGGAACGGCAGGGTGCGCAGCGTCAGCGTCGCCTCGCAGGTCGGCTGGCCGCCGACGGCGATGGCGGCATCGGCGACCGCAAAGCCCGAACCGACATGCTCGATGCGCGCTGTGATGGCGAGGTCGTGGCCGGGCGTGACGAACTGGCGCAGCTTGACGGCCTTGATCGCGGCGAGAAACGCCATGGCCTCGAACCTGAGCAGGGCCACCGTCAGCCAGCCGGCCGCCTGGGCCATGGCCTCGACCAGCAGCACGCCCGGCATCAGCGGGTAGCCGGGAAAATGCCCCTCGAACACTGGACTCTGTTCCGGAATGCGGGCCTCGGCGGCGATGGTCCGGGCATCGAGATCGAGCGCGGCGATGCGATCGATCATCTGGAAATATTCGAGCTTCATCGCCGATGCGTCAGGCCTGCTTGGCCGCAACCAGTTCGTCGATCCGCGCCGACAGGTTGCCGAGCACGAAATACTGGTCGGTCGTCGCCTTGCCCTCATTGACCTCCTGGGTCCACTTCTCCAGCGGCAGCTTGATGCCAAAGGTCTTGTCGATGGCGAAGGCGATGTCGAGGAAGTCGAGGCTGTCGATGCCGAGGTCGTCGATGGCGTGGCTTTCCGGCTTGATGGAATCGAGCGGAATGTCGCAGGTCTCGGCGATGATCTTGGCCACCTGGTCATACGTTGACGACATCTGTCAGCCCTTGGTTGATGCGGGGGGATGGCTGCCGAAAAAGCGTGGGAAACACGCGAGGCCATGGCACCCGCGTGGACATGATGCTCCTTGACGGCGGCGTATCGGCTGCCGTCGTCTTCGGCAAGAGCCTGTTTTCAAGCCTCTTTTTTGACTACTCCGTCCGTATATCGGAGAGGGCGGGCGAGTTCAATGGCGCGGCCGGGCGCAGCAGCGCAAGGAAAGCGGCTGGGCCGGCTTCGGAGCGGTGAGTGTCGAGGTGGTGCAGGCCGCAATCGCGCCGGCCAACCAGCACGCAATCCTGCGCCTTGCGCAGTTCGGCCAACGTGACCGCAAGCCAGATGCCGCTGGCCGTCAGCGCCACCGCGACGGCAAATCCAGCGGCGTTGGCGATCATGCGCCGACGATAGTCGTCGGCCTCGCTGTCGCCGGGATGATTGGCAAAGCCGGCCGGCGAAGGCCCGGGCTTCCGGCGCGGCCGGAACGGCACGATGCGGGAATCTTCGCCTGAGATCGACCGGGGCATGATTTATTCTAGCGCCTCTTCGGCGGTCCTGTCACTTCTTGCCGGGCGGCAGCCGCACGGCGAAGTCGAGCACGGCCTTCTGGCGGGGCCTGGCGCGAATGCGCAGGATCGCGCCATGGGCGATGACGCAATAGTGGCAGTCGTTGCCGCCGCCGGAGGCGGGCTCGTGGTGTTCATGATCGAATGTTCTGATGCGGCGGAATGAAGTGGCGGGCAGCAGGATGCATCGATCCGGCCCCAGCAGAAGTGTGGCGAGCAAAATCGCCAAACCTGCTGCCTGCTGTCGAGCAGTAGTTATATTTTCGATTTTCCCGAAAATGTATTCTGAAGACTAGACGAAGGATGTAATGAATATCCTTATTACTCATATCGATGGAGCGAATTACTAAACGACAATTAACTCTTTTCCGTTATTTCAGCGTTGCCGGTTTTCGCGCTGCCGTGGATTTCAAACATGCTGAGAATTCGTTTCATCCTGCCCTTGATTACATCAGTGCTGGTTTTTCTCATGCTGATGGTGTCCGGATATCTGGTCCTCGACTCCTATCGGCAGAAAGAGGCAGCAAACCGGTTCATCGAGATGAACCGGATCTCCGGCCATTTTCTGATAGGCAACGGTGAATGGGCGATCGAGCGCGGCATGAGCAACGCCGCGCTGCGCGCCGGTGAGGCGGCGGCTCCCGCGGTGCGGAGCGAAATCGCGCAACACCGCGCGCTGGCCGATCAGTCGCTGCAGGCGGCGCTTTCCGGCCTTGCCGGCGTTGCGGAAATGCGTGGCGGGCAAAAGGACATCGAGGCGGTGCAACAGGCGCATGCCGAAGTCGTTCGGCTGCGCGCGCGCATTGACGGAGCCATCGGCAAATCCGCTGACGCTCGCCCCGGCGTGGTGGCCGACGAGGCCGTACCGACGCTGACCCGGCTGATCGACAGGGCCGGACACCTGCGCCTGATGCTCGAAACCCTGACGCTGTCGCCGGCTACCCGCATTGGACAGCTGGTGCAACTGCGCCATCTGGGCGCCGAGATGGCGGAATACGCCGGCCGCGAACGCGCGCAGCTTGCCGGCATCATCAATGCCCGGCGGCCGATGAGCGAGCAGGATTTCCAGGTGCTCGCCGAGGGGCGCGGCCACATCGTGCAGGCCTGGGAAGCCATCGCCATTCTGCGTTCCCGCGCCGACACGCCTGCCGGGCTGGCCAATTCGATCGGCGCCGTCGAGAAGCAGTATTTCGGCAGCTACGGCGAGTTGCGCGGGGCGGTTCTCGGCGCCGGCACCAGCGGCGCCTATCTTGTCGATGGCAGGGATTATTTCGATCGCGCGACGATGGCCATCAACGCCGTTCTCACCATGAACCGGGAGATGGGCGGCACGGCCGCTTCGGCGGCGGATGCCGAGGTCGCCGACAGCACCGGCCGTTCCCTGATCGCGGCAGGGGTGTTCGCGCTGGGCCTGATGCTGGCGCTGGCCGGTCTGTGGGTCACGTTCATGCGCATCGTGCGGCCGCTCTCGGCGATGACCCGCGCGATGGAAAAACTCGCAGCCGGCGACCTGACCGTAATGGTGGAGAGTCGGGCGCGGCGCGACGAAATCGGGCTGATGGCGGTAGCTGTCCAGGTGTTCAAGGACAACGCCATCGCCAAGGCGCGGCTGGAGGAGCGGCAGGAAGTGGCCGCGGTGGAGGCCGGACGCAACCGCAGCAAGGCGCTGATGGACATGGCCGAGAAGATCGAGAGCGAATCGCGCTCGGCGATCGCGACGATCGAGGGCACCACCGAAAAGGTCGGCGGCGTGTCGCATTCCATGTCGGAATTCGCCCTCTCGGTGTCGAGGGATTCGCAGTCGGTGGCGGCAGCTTCCGAGGAGGCGCTGGTCAACGCGCAGACGGTGTCGGCGGCGGCCGAGCAGCTCTCGAACTCGATTGGCGAAATCTCCACGCAGGTGACACGCGCTTCCGCCGTGGCGCGCGTGGCGGTCGAAAGCGGCCAGAGAGCGGGTGATACAATCCGGTCTTTGACGGAAGCGGTGGCGCGGATTTCCGAAGTGACCCAGCTGATCGGCGACATCGCCGACCAGACCAACCTGCTTGCGCTCAACGCCACGATTGAATCGGCGCGCGCCGGCGAGGCGGGCAAGGGTTTCGCGGTGGTCGCCGCCGAGGTGAAGAACCTCGCCAACCAGACCGCGCGCTCGACCGCCGACATCGACCGGCAAATCGGCGAAATCCGCGCGGTGACCAATGCCGCGGTCGAGGCCGTGAACGAGATTGGCGTCAACATCCAGGAAATCGACAGCGTGTCCGCGGCGATAGCGGCGGCGATGGAACAGCAGGGCGCGGTGACGCAGGAGATCGCTCGCAATGTCGCGCAGACGGCGGATGCCGCGCGAGAGGTTTCGGCGCGCATCCAGCATGTCAGCGCGAGCGCCAGCGAAGTCGGGCACCGTGCTGGCGATGTCAGTTCCGCGGTCGACACGGTGAACGCCAACGTCGCCGAACTTCGACAGATTCTCGTGCGCATCGTGCGGACTTCGACGGAGGACGCCAATCGCCGCATGATGGCGCGTTATCTCGTCAATCTTGAATGCCAGCTCACGGATGAGCGCGGCAACACCTTCGCCGGCGAATTGCTGGATATCTCGGAAATGGGCGGCAACATCCGCAGCGACCGGCCCTTCGCGGGAACCGGCTCGTTCGCCGTCGCGGGGCTACGGACGCGCGTTTCCTTCAAGGTATGCACGCAGGAGGGCGGCCATATGTACGTGGAATTCCTGTTCTCCGGTGCGCAGAAGGAGGAATACCTCGCCTGGTTCCTCGCCCGCGTGCAGGGTCTGCGCCGTGTTGCCTGATCGGGATCTTTCGCGGGGGCGTCCCGCGTTTTTTTAAGATGCCGGCCACCGGCCGCCGACGCTTTCGCTCAATCTCCGGCACACCGCCTGAAGCGCCGCCGTCACCCTGGCGTCGTCGCGGCGGTCGAAAGCGCTGGTCGCCATCACCGTCGCCACCAGCGCCGGGCGGCCCTGGAGATCGAGGATCGGCACCGCGGTGGCGCGCAATCCCGGAATCAGCAGTTCATCGACGGTTGCGCACATGTCGGCGCGGATCGTGGCGCGGATGGCGGCGACATCGATGGGGGTGGGCGAGGCGTCGGCGGCAAGCTCCCGCGCCACAGCCTCCTCGACTTCGGTGTCGTCCAGGAACGACAGGAATACCCGGCCGGTCGCCGAGCGCAGATAGGGAAAGACCGAGCCGACCGCAAGCGAGGTCAGCACCGGGATGCGGCCGGCATGCCAGCGCACCACCGTCGGCCCGAGCGGACCGCGCGCCGTGACAATCGTGGTGCGTCCGGTCTCCTGCGTGAAGGCGGCGATCGCCGGATCGGTGATGGCGAACACGTCGGTGCGCGCCAGCGCCGCAAGGCCAATCTGGATCGCCTGCGGGCCGAGATCGTAAAGTCCGGAACTGGCGTCCTGGCGGGCCAGGCCCGACTGCACCAGGCTGGCGAGGTAGCGGTGCGCCTGCGAGGCCGACAGCCCGGCCCTGCGCGCCACGGCTGTCAGGCTGGCAGGCCCGGCTTCCTCCGCCAGCGCCGCCAGCACCCGGAACCCGATGCCGGCCGACTGGATGCCGCGCCGCGCCGGCGCCAAGTCTCCGTCGTCAGCGACTGCGTCCAGAGCCTTGGGGATCGAATCTGCGAGAGATGTCACGCTTTGGCTCCTTGAGGGCATGAACTGGCGCCAAGGCGATCATAGCCGGAAAATCGTTTGCACATAATAAAAATCATTGTATATGGGATGAAAGATTGCAGCCCTTCCAGGGGGAGGACGACCATGCGGATTGCCGTTCTCGGGGCAGGGCCGGCGGGGCTCTATTTCGCCTATCTGTGGAAGAAACGGCACCCGGAGGCGCAGGTCGATGTGTTCGAGCAGAACGCCGCCGACGCCACCTGGGGCTTCGGGGTGGTGTTCTCCGACCGCGCCTGGGAATTCCTGCGCGCCGACGATCCGGAGACCGCCGATTTCATCTCGCCGCACATGGAGTCGTGGCGGAACCTGACGATCGATCATGCCGGCGAACGCCTCGCGATCGATGGCGTCGGCTTTTCGGCGATGGGACGGCTGCATCTGCTGCAGCTCCTGCAGCATCGCGCGCGCTCGGTTGGCGTCGCGCCGCGTTTTGAGACGACCATCACCACGATCGACCAGCTTGCGGGCTACGACCTCATCGTGGCCGCCGACGGCGTCAACTCGCTGGTGCGGCGCAGCTTCGAGGGCGACTTCAAGACCTCGACCTATTACATCGACAACAAGTTCGCCTGGTACGGCACCACCAAGCGGTTCGAGACCCTGACCCACACCTTCGTGCCGACCGCGCGCGGCGCCTTCAACGCCCATCACTACCGCTACTCGCCGACCATGAGCACCTTCATCGTCGAATGCGACCGGCGGACCTGGGAAAACTATGGCTTCGCCGAGAAGTCCATCGAGGACTCCAAGGCGATCTGCGAGCAGGTGTTCGCGGCGACGCTCGACGGCCATCCCCTGGTGTCGAACAAGTCGATCTGGCGCAGCTTTCCATGGCTGTGGAACGAGCGCTGGTCGTTCCGCAACATGGTGCTGGTGGGCGACGCGCTGCACACCGCGCATTTCTCCATCGGATCGGGCACGCGGCTTGCCATGGAGGACGTCGTCGCGCTGGTCAAGTCGCTGGACGCGGAGGCCGGCGACGTGACGGCGGGCCTGCGGCGCTACGAGGCCGAACGCCGTCCCATTGTCGAAACGCTGATCAAGGCCGCCAAGGCCAGCGCCGACTGGTACGAACATTTTCCCGAGCACATGAAGATGGCGCCGCTCGATTTCGTCTATGGTTACATCACCCGTTCGGGACGAGTCGATCCCGCGCGGTTGCGGCGCATGTCACCGCAGTTCATGGCACGCTACGAGATATCGAGGATCAATCAGATTCCACGCTGATCCGGCGTCAACAAGCCGGACGGATGCGAAAAGATCCAGCCGGACAAAGAAGGTCGAGACAGGCGGCGCCAGCCGCCTCGCTATGGAGAGGGGACATCATGCTGTCAGGTTGCGTTCCGTGGCCGGAGGAACTCGCGCGCGAATATCGCCGCAAGGGATACTGGAAAGACCAGTCGATTCCGCAATTGTTCGGCGCGCTGGCCGCGGCCGAGCCGGACCGGCTGGCGGTCGTCGACGGCGAGCGCCGCGTCACCCTGGGTGAACTGTGGCGGCAGAGCGGACGCCTGGCGGCGCATTTCCATCGTCTCGGCTTGCGCTCGCGCCAGCGCGTCGTGTTCCAGCTCCCCAACAGCGCGGATTTCCTCGCCGCGTTTTTCGCGCTCACCCGCATCGGCGTCATTCCGGTGATGGCGCTGCCGCCGCACCGCGAAACCGAGATCACCCATTACGTCCTGTCGGCGGAGGCGAGCGCGTTGTTCGTCCCCGACCGCATCAAGGACTTCGACTTCCGCGCTATGGCCGGCGCCGTGCGCGGCAAGACCGCGACGCTGAAAACCGTGTTCGTGCTGGGCGGGGCGCGCCCCGGCCATGACGAGATTTCGCTGCAGGACCTGCTGGCGCGCGAGCCCGATCCGGCCGATGTCGCGGCGGTCGAGGCCATCGTGCTCGATCCGTCCGACGTCGCGCTGATGCTGCTGTCGGGCGGCACCACGGCGCTGCCCAAGCTCATTCCGCGCACGCACAACGATTACGCCTACAACCTGACGCAGGCCGCGCGCACCGCCGGTCTCGGACCGGACACCGCGATGCTGATGGTCCTGCCGATGGCGCACAACTACAACCTCGGCTGTCCCGGCATTTTTGGCGCGCTGGCCGCCGGCGGCCGCATCGTGATCGCCCCCAGGGGCGATTGCGAGACGGTGTTCACGCTGGTCGAGAAGGAGCGCGTCACGGTGATCCCCGCCGCGGTGCCCCTCGTCGTCAACTGGCTTAACGATCCGGCGCTCGACCGCTTCGACTTCAGCTCGCTCAAGGTCGTTCAGAACGGCGGGGCGCGACTCTCGCCCGAGCTGCGCGACCGCCTGCGCAAGCGCCTGCGCTGCCAGTTGCAGGAGATCTACGGCACCGCCGAGGGGTTGCTCAACTTCACCCGGCTCGATGACGACGACGACAGGATCCTCCACAGCTCCGGCGCGCCGATGTGCGACGACGACGAGATCAAGGTGCTCGACGACGAGGGCCGCGAGGTCGCCGACGGCGAGCCGGGCGAACTGGTCGTGCGCGGGCCCTACACCATCCGCGGCTACTACAACGCGCCGCAGATCAACGCCCGCGCCTTCACGGAGGACGGCTTCTACCGCATGGGCGACATCGTCCGCAAACGCGGGCGCTACGTCTCCGCCGAGGGCCGCAAGAACGACCTGATCAATCGCGGCGGCGAGAAGATTAGTATTGACGAGGTCGAGAACCTCATGCTCAAGCATCCCGCTGTCCATGCGGTGGCGCTGGTGGCGATGCCTGATCCGGTATTCGGCGAGCGCGCCTGCGCGTTCGTCACGCTCAAGCCGGGCGCGGGGATCACTTTCAAGGAGCTGACGTCATTCCTGCTCGACCAGCAGATCGCCAAGTTCAAGTTGCCGGAGCGGCTCGAGATTTTGCCGGAGTTTCCGGTTTCGGGCGCTGGCAAGATCATGCGCCGCACCTTGCGGGAAATGATAGAAGTCAAACTGAATAGCGAGCGGGCCTGAGGGCGCGAGGGGGAGATGACTGTGACCAAGCCGGGTGAAGCCAAGCTGCCTTATCTGTTCCAGCCCTCGAAATGGGGGCGGTTCGAGCTCAAGAATCGCGTCAAGTACGGCGCCTGCTGCGTCTCCAACTACAACACCCGCGACGGCTTCATCACGCCGCGCGAGCTTGCCCGCACCAGGGTGATCGCCGAAACCGGTTGCGGCATCATCACCAATCAGGGCGCCTATCCCGATCCGCACGGCGAGGGCAAGGCGTATTTCCGCCAGGTCGCCATCTTCGACGACAAGTTCCTGCCGCAGTTCGAGATGATCGCGCGCATGATCAAGGACAATGGCGGCATGGCGATCCAGCAGATCCTGCATGCCGGCCGCTATGGCGGCATCGATCTCGGCTACTGCATCCAGCCTTCGATCGTGCCGCAGACGCTGCCGCACTTCCGTCCGCCGCGCGAGATCACCAAGGAGCAGATCCGCCAGACCATCAAGGAGCACGCCGAGGCCGCGGCGCGCGCGGTCAAGGCCGGCTTCGACGGCACCGAAGTGACGAGCTTCATGGGCTATCTGCTCGCCACCTTCAATTCCAAGTTCACCAATCAGCGCACCGACGAATACGGCGGCTCGATCGAGAACCGCGGTCGTTTCATGCGCGAGCTGATCGACGCCATCAAGCAGGCGACGCCCGACAATCCGCTGGTGGTGCGCCTCAACGGCACCGAACTGATGGACCGCTGGGGCGGCAACTCGGAGGACGAGTGCTTCGAGTTGATGCAGCAGGCGGCCGATTGCGGCGTCGACATGATCAGCGTCACCGTGGGCTGGCAGGAGGCGCCGGAATCCTCGATCGGCCGCGACATCCCGCCGGGCCACTGGAACCGGCTCGCCGCGCGCGTCAAGCAGATGCTGCCCGACATGCCGATCGCGTTCGGCGTGCGGCTGCCCGACGCCAACATGGCCAACGACTGCATCAAGAACGGCGAGTTCGACTATTGGGAAGTGTGCCGGCCGCTGCTCGCCGACCCGCAGATGCTGCATAAGGTCGCCGAGGACCGCCAGGACGAGGTCAAGCGCTGCGTCGGCTCGCTCAACTGCCTGTCGCGGCTGTTCCGCGACCTGCCGTACACCTGCACCATCAACCCCGCGCTCGGCCACGAGGTCGAGCCGGAATACGCCATCACCCCGGCGGCGGTGAAGAAGAAGATCATGGTGGTCGGCGCCGGCCCCGCCGGCATGGAGTTCGCCGTCACCGCGCGCCAGCGCGGCCACGACGTCACCGTGTTCGACAAGGCCGAACGCGTCGGCGGCGCGTTGGCCGGCTACGCGGCCAACGACCTCGCCAACCGGGCCGACCTGCTTTCGGTGATTTCGTATTACGAGACGATGGCGGGCAGGCTCGGCATCGAGCTGCGCCTCGGTACCGCGGTCGATCCGCGCCTGATGCGCGAGATGCTGCACACCTACGACGTGGCCGTGATCGCCACCGGAACGGCGCTGCACCGCGTGGCGCTGCCGCCGGTCGAGGGCGATCGCAAGATTCTCGACGCGCTCGATGTCGCGCTCGGCAAGGAGAAGGTGACCGGCACGGTGGTGGTGCTGGGTGGCGGCAAGGTCGGCCTCACGGTCGCGGAATCGCTGGCGACCCAGGGCCACGCGGTCACCATCATCGAGTCGCAGAAGCGGCTCGCCGGCGACGTCATGCCCTCGTTCAAGTGGCGTCACACCTCGTGGGTCGAGGAGCTCAAGATCGCCTCCATCACCGGCGCGCGCACGCTCAAGGTGGCGGCCGACGGCGTTCATGTCATCGACGGCAAGGGCGAGAAGCGGGTTGTCGCCGCCGACACCGTGATCGCCGCGTCGCCGCGCATCTCCAGCCGCGGGCTGATGCACGACTTCGAATGGATGGTCGACGAGGTCCACATGTGCGGCGACGCGGCGCTGCCGCGCGGCCTCGGTCCGTCGATCCATGACGGCTACCGCCTCGGATGCCGGATATGAGCGCACTGCCGGAGGCCGCCGCCTGGCAGCCGTTGCTGGACCGCAACGGCAAGCTGTTCGGCGACCTCCGCACCGGCTCGCGCATCGGGCTGGCGCGGCGCTCCGATCTGCAGCGGCGCGGCGCGCCGATGATCGTATGGGAGGCGCGCAAGGGGCGTCTCCATGCGCTGGATCAGCCGTTCGCCGGCTTCGACGATCCCTCGCTCGACGTCATGCTGGTGGGCGACGACGAGGCGGTGAACGAGGTCGCCAGCAATCTCGACGGCGATGACGCGCTGCCAGTGCTCAAGGCGCAGGTGCGGCAGGGCGGTTTCGTCTGCTACCTGATGCGGGTGCAGTGCGACCTCATCGAGGCCGGCTACGAGGATGTGCTGCAGTCGATGGGCGTGGTGTTCATGGGGGCGTGCCGCTGAAATAATGTCAGCGGCCGCGGGGCGGCGAGGGAAGGGGAGACGCGATGATCTTCAACAATCCCGGCGGCGCGCCCGAACTGGCCTGCGAATCCTGCGGTTGCCGCTGGTTCGACCGCCAGACCAACACCTGCTACGAATGCGGCACGCCGGTGCCACAGGCCGAGATGGACGCGTATCTCAAGGCGTTGCAAGACTTCCACGCCGCCAAGGGCATCGTGGTCAACGCGCCGCGGGGCAGGGGCGAATAATGCCGCGCATTGCTCGCGCACAATTCTCTCCTCGTCATGCCCGGGCTTGACCCGGGCATCCAGGGAGCGTCTCCAGGTTGAAATGCCGAGGAAGGTGGATTGCCGGATCAAGTCCGGCAATGACCGCGTAACCCGTGACGGCGCGTTGATCGGATCAGGCCGGCGCGCCGCGATAGCCGATATCGATCGCCGCGCTGCCGCCGGTCAGGCGCGAGACACACGCGCACATGCGCCGGTTCCCGGCTTTCTCCTCGGGCGAGAAGAACACGTCGCGATGGTCGATGGCCGCGTCGGCGCTGATGACCTCGACCGCGCACAGGCCGCATTCGCCGCGCTGGCAGTCGTAGATCATGTCGACGCCGGACTGGATCAGCGCCTCGAGCATGCTCTGGTCGGAGCGCACCTCGACCACCTTGTTGAGCGCGGGAACCTCGATGCGGAACGGCGCTTCGGTGAACCGGCCGCTGTCGCCGAACACCTCGTAGCGCAGCCGGCTGACCGGCCGTCCGGCCTCGGCCCAGGCCGCCTTGGCGGCGTCGAGTATGCCGAGCGGACCGCACATGTAGAGTTCGCCGTCCGCCGGCAGCGCGGCGATCTCGGCCTTGAGGTCGATGGCGCGGCCCTCGTCCTTGGCAAACAGCGCCACGCGCTCGCCCCCAAGCGCGGTCAATTCATCGGCGAACGCCATCTGCGCGCGGCTATGCGCGCCATAAACGAGCCGGAAGTCCTGGCCGCGAGCGGCGAGCGCCCGCGCCATGCCGTAGATCGGCGTGATGCCGATGCCGCCGGCGATCAGAAGATAGCGCGAGGTCCGCCACGACAGCGCGAAACGGTTTTCCGGCACCGTGACCTCGGTGGCGTCGCCCACCTTGAGCGACCAGATATAGACCGAGCCGCCGCGACTGTGGGGATGGCGTTTGACCGCGATGAGCAGCGTTCCCGAACTGCTGGGAATGACGGTGTAGCTGCGGACGGCGGGCAGGCCGTCGATCATGACGCGGATCGACAGATGCGAACCGGGATCGAACGGCGGCAATGAACCTTCGATCGCGAAGGTGACGGCGCGGACGTCCGCCGCGATTTCCGCCACGTCGATGACCCTGGCGTGACGCCACTCGGAACTGGAAAGCATGGTCTTGCTCCGTTGTCTTCAATTCCCGGAAGAAATCAAATCGCGCTCACACCGCCAGCAGCGTCAGCGCCGGCACTCGGGTCCGCAGGTCGGGCTTTTCCTCCATGACGAAATCGAGCGTCTGGCGCGCCAGCCGCGCGTGCTCGCGCGCCAGCGCCTCGGCGCGCGCGCCCTCCCGCATCTCGATGGCGGAGATGATCGCGCGGTGCTGCGACTGCGCGATCGTCAGCGTCTTGAGGAACCCCGGCACGTTGACATGGGTGTTGGTGAACGCGCTCGGGCTCGCGAATGGTAGGCTGGTCACCCGCGCGATCTCGCGCCTGATGACATCGCTGCCGCTCAGATCCGCCAGCGTCTCGTGGAAATCCTCGTTGAGCTGCTCGTAGCGGCTGAAATCGAAGCTGTCGGGATTGCTGTCGAGTGTTTCGTCAAGCGCGTGGACGATGCTCCAGGCGGCCTTGAGACGGGCGGGAACGACGCCGCGCTCAGCGGCGAAACGCGCCGCGACGCCTTCGAGCGTGCCGCGCAGCTCGATCGAATCGACCGCCTCCTGATGCGTGAAGCGGCGCACCGCATAGCCGCCCGAGGGAATGAGTTCGACCAGATGCTCCTGCTCCAGCCGCTGCAGCGCGGCGCGCAGCGGCGTGCGCGACACGTTGAGCCGTTCGGACAGCGCGATCTCGGACAGCCGCTTGCCGGGCTCGACGCCGCCTTGCAGCACAAGCGCGCGCAGGCCGAGCAGCGCCTTGAGCGATTGCTGCATCGGCGCGTCCTGCGGTTTCCTGGCCATGGCTGGCTCCCTTATTCCGCGGCGACGGGCATGGCGGTTTCGCGCGCGATCATCTTGTCGATGAGCTTGCGTGCCCACATCGAGCCGGCGTCGATGTTGAGGTTGTAGAACTGATGATCCGGGTTGGCCTCGATCGCCTTCTGCTGCGCCTCGAGGATGATCTCGTCCTCGCGGAACACGCCGGAGACGCCCTCGCGCAGCTGATGGGTGCGCGACTGGTTGTTGAGGTCGAAATTGCGCGCCATCGACCAGAAATACAGGCAGGTGTTTTCGGTCGAGGGAGTGATGGTGTTGAGGACGAAACCGTTGACGCCCTGCGAGCGGTCGCCTTGCGGCGCGCCGGTGCCCGCGGCCGCGACCCCGACATCGATGGTGATGGTGCAGGGCGCCTCGAAGCGGATGATCTGCCAGCGGTCGACGTTGCCGGGCCGGCCATACTGCTTGCGCCAGAACGGCGGCGGCTCGATGTCGTGCATCCAGCGCGTGACGATGGCGAACTTGTCGGTATGCGTGGTCTCGAACGGCGTCTCGGCGACGGCGCGGTTGCCGATCGAGGTCGAGTGCACGAACGTCTCGTGCGTGAGGTCCATGAGGTTGTCGATCACCAGCCGGTAATCGCATTTCACCTCGATCAGCTTGCCGTCGGCGGCCCAGTCCGGGTCCTGGTTCCAGTGCCAGTCGGGGACCTCGGCGGGGTCGGCGAGCGCCGGGTCGCCGGGCCAGATCCAGATCAGCCGGTGCTTCTCGACCGCCGGATAGGACTTCACGCAGGCGGACGGATTGATGGTGTGTTGCGACGGCATGTATACACATCGTCCGGTGTCGTCGAATTCCAGGCCGTGGTACCCGCAGATCACGTTGTCGCCTTCGAGCCGCCCGAGCGACAGCGGCAGCAGTCTGTGCCAGCATGCATCAGCCAGCGCGACCGGCGTATTATCCTGTTTTATATAGAGAACTATCTTCTTGCCGCAGATCATGCGCGACAGCAGGGTGCGGCCGATCTCGACGTCATAGGCTGCGGCATACCAGGCATTGAGCGGAAAGGACGGGTGATCCACGGCGGCCTCCTTGGCTACTTGCGAATTATAATTAAACATATTGTATACAATTTGTCAATCGACCTAGGATTGCAAATGAGTTGCTGCACGGCTCCCGCGTCATTGCCGGACCTGATCCGGCAATCAAGCGGTACCCCCACGTCATTGCCGGACTTGATCCGGCAATCCAGCTTCCTTGGCATTTCAACGCGGAGAAGCCCTTGGATGCCCGGGTCAAGCCCGGGCATGACGGCAGGAGGCCAGGCAGGATGGAGGACGGGAGCGGGTATGACGGACCACCCCCAGCGTCATTGCCGGACTTGATCCGGCAATCCCGCTTCCTCGGCATTTCAACGTGGAGAAGCCCCTTGGATGCCCGGGTCAAGCCCGGGCATGACGAAAGGAGAAGTGGTGCCGGGCATGACGCACACAAACTCCGTGGCGATCGCGGTGTTTTTCTTGCGCGGGAAGGGTAGACCGGAGCGGCGGCGCGAATTATATCAGGCGCCGGCAACCTTCTGATTGGCCGAACGGCGCTTCGCGCCGGGGCGGAATGGCGGGAGTTATCCCGCGATTCCAGCAAATTAGTTGGGGGATCGTCTAACGGTAGGACTGCAGACTCTGACTCTGCCTGTCTAGGTTCGAATCCTAGTCCCCCAGCCAAAATCCTGTTATTTCAATCTGTTACATGAGAAAAAGCGCGGCCCGGCAGTCCCGGGGCTCCGCCAGCCGTCTCGGCGTTGCGGGGTTCCGGCCGCTTTCCCGGACGGCCCCATCTTTTCCGAAGAATATCCAGTTCAATGTGCACTGCATAATGGAGCAGGCAGAAGCCGGCAGGCCCCCGGCCTGTTGCGAATTATACTTATTTCTATCTTCATTCCCGGCGCGCTTGGGCAGAAGCTAGCGGTGGCTCGCGGTACCGAAGGCCATTGGAGTTCTCCTCGGTGGTTTCAAGCCTCCCGAGGCCGGATGGTGCGGACGCACTTATTTCCTGTGTCCGATTTTTCCTGTCCGTTTCTCCTCTGTCCGAATGCCGCGCAGGCCATGAGAAAAAATACAGCACTGAAAGATGGGGAGCGAATGTCTTGAAGTCGTAGGAGGCCAAAATGGCAATTCAAATCCCTAAGGATTTCCGCCGCGTGATCGTTGCTGCGTCGGTGGGAAATGTCATCGAATGGTATGACTTTTATATTTTTGGCAGCCTGGCTGCGGTTCTGTCGGTCAAGTTCTTTGAAAAATCCCACCCCGTCGCTGCCCTTCTGAGCACGATAGCCCTGTTCACCGCCGGATTCCTGATCCGTCCGCTGGGGGCGTTCCTGTTCGGATGGATGGGCGACCGGGTCGGCCGCAAATACACGTTCCTTATCACGCTCAGCGGAATGGGGTTGGGCACCGGCGCGATCGGGTTGATTCCGAGCTACGAGTCGATCGGTCTGACCGCCGCGTTCACTCTCTTCGGCTTGCGGATGATCCAGGGCCTGTGCCTGGGCGGCGAGTATGGCGGCGCCATCACTTATGTCGCCGAGCATGTTCCCGACGAACGCCGCGGCTTCTACACCGGCTGGCTGCAGACCTCACCGACTCTGGGGATCGTGGTGTCGCTGGCCGTCATCATCGCGACGCGTACGTATTTTGGTAATCAGGAATTCGATGCGTGGGCTTGGCGCATTCCATTCCTGGTATCCTTCCTGCTGGTCGCCATCGCCATCTACATCCGGCTCCAGCTCCAGGAGACTCCGATCTTCCAGGAGATCAAGTCCAAGGGGCAGATGACCAAGAATCCCTGGAAGGAAGCCTTCCTAAGCTCCAACGCCAAATATGTCGGCATCGCCACCATCGTGCTGATCGGGCAGGGAGTGGTCTGGTACAGCGGCCAGTTCTGGGCGTTGTACTTCCTGCAGCAGGTTTCCAAGATAGACCCGTTGAGCTCGGCCTACATCGTGGGAGCCGCGTTGCTCATTGCAACGCCGAGCCTGATCTTCTTTGGCTGGCTGTCGGACATCATCGGCCGCAAGCCGGTGATCCTGGGGGGCATGTTCCTCGCCGCGGTCACCTACTATCCGCTGTATCTGTGGCTTGGAACGGTCACGCAGCCGGGCAACATCAACTATCCGGTCGCGATCTTCATCATCTTCATCCTCGTTTGCTATGTCGGGATGGTCTATGGGCCGGTCGGGGCTTTCCTGGCGGAATTCTTCCCCGGCAGGATTCGCTACACGTCGGTGTCGGTGCCCTATCACATCGGCAACGGCTGGGGCGGCGGACTGGTGCCGTTCATTACCTCAGCGGCGTTCGCGGCCACCGGCAGCGTCGGCTACGCGCTGCTCTACCCGATCGCCGTTCCCGCGGTGTGCTTCGTGCTCGCCCTGTTCCTGATGCCGGAGACCCGCAAGATCAGCATCTGGGAGCCGATCGAGCCCAAGGCTGCAACGTAACCCGCGACGTAACAAGAACAGTCATCTCGCGCCTGTTCCCTCTCGGCAGGGAACAGGCGTCGAGACAGAAGCGATCAGCCGGCGCGGGCTGCCCGCGCCGCGTGGATGGCGCGCCACACCTTCTCCGGCGTCAGCGGCAGGTCGATATGGCGCACGCCGAATTCCGCCAGCGCGTCGAGCGTGGCGTTGACCACGGCTGAAAGGCTGCCGGCGCAGCCGGCCTCGCCGCAGCCCTTGGTGCCGAGCGGGTTGGTGGTGGCGGGCGAGGGCAGGTTTTCCAGTGCGACAAACGGCATGTCGGCGGCGCGCGGCAGCGCGTAATCCATGAACGAGCCGGTGACGAGCTGGCCGTCGTCATCGTAGCGGGCGACTTCCATCAGCGCCTGGCCGAGCCCCTGCGCGATGCCGCCGTGCAACTGGCCCTCGACGATCATCGGGTTGACGATGGTGCCGAAGTCGTTGACGCCGTGATAGCGCACCACCTCGGTCATCCCGGTGTCGGGATCGACCTCGACCTCGACGACGTGGCAGCCGTTGGGATAGGTCGAGGGCGCGCCGCTGCCGTCATGATCGACGTCGAGCGAGTGCGGCACGCCATCGGGCAGGCTTTCGCCCTGATGCAGCCGCGCCGCGATCTCCATGATGCCGATGCCGCGGTCGGTGCCGGCCACGGTGAAGCGCCCGCGCGAAAACTCGATGTCGGCGTCGGCGGTCTCCAGAAGATGACCGGCGAGGCGCGTGCCCCTGGCGATCACCAGCGCGGCGGCCTCGACGATGGCGGTGCCGCTGGCGGTGAGCGAACGCGAGCCGCCGGAACCGCCGCCGATGCGCACGTCGTCGCTGTCGCTCTGAATGAGCCGGATGCGCGAAAACGGCACGCCGAGTTTTGCCGCCAGCACCTGCGCGAACGGCGTGGCGTGGCCCTGGCCGTAATCCAGCGTGCCGGTGACAAGGCTCACGGTGCCGTCGGTTTCGAACCGGATCTTGGCGAGTTCCTTGTTGGGCGGCGCGGTGACCTCTAGATAGTTGCCGATGGCGATGCCACGCAGGCGGCCGCGCCTGCGGCTGTCGCGCTTGCGCTTGGCGAAGCCCGCGTAATCGGCGAGTTCGAGCGCGCGCTCGAACACGGCGGGAAAATTGCCGCTGTCGTAGACGGACTTCGACGCGGCCGCATAGGGCATCTGCGACGGCTTGACCAGATTGCGCCGCCGCAGCGCCGCGCGGTCGAGGCCGGTTTCGCGCGCGGCGGCATCGATCAGCCGCTCCATGAAGTAATTGCCCTCGGGCCGTCCGGCGCCGCGATAGGCCGCGACCGGCGTCGTGGTGGTGACGACGCAGCGGGTGGCAAGCTCGATAAGCGGCGTGCGGTAGACGCTGGCCGCGTTCTTCACGGTGTTGACGGTGGACGGCAGCGGCGCGATCGGCGTGACATAGGCGCCCATGTCGCCGAACCCGGTCATGCGCAATGCGAGGAAGGTGCCGTCGGCGGCGAGCGCCAGTTCGCCGCGCATCAACGAGGCGCGGCCATGGGTGTCGGAGAGGAAGCTGGTGGAACGGACATCGGTCCATTTCACCGGGCGGCCCAGCACCTTCGCCGCGTGCAGGAGGCACAGATATTCCGGGAAGATCGCATGCTTCATGCCGAACGAGCCGCCGACATGGCCGGTCAGCACGCGCACCTTGTCCGGCGTGGTGGCGAGCAGGGCGGCGAGCGCGTTGCGCGCGCCAGCCACCCCTTGCGTCGGCAGATGTAGCGTGTAGCGCCCGCTTGTCGCGTCGTAAGAGCCGACGCCGCAGCGCGGCTCCATCGCCGCCACCACGAGGCGGGTGTTGAGCATGTCGAGCGCGACGACATGGGCGGCGGCGGCAAAGGCGTCGGCCACGCGCGCGTCGTCGCCGAAATGGTAGTCGAGCACGCAGTTGCCGGCGATGTCCTCGTAAAGCTGCGGCGCGCCGGACTGGCCAGCGTGCTCGGGCCGCGTGATGGCGGGCAAGGGTTCGATATCCGGCGCCACGGTTTCCGCCGCGTCGCGCGCCTGTGCGGCGGTCGTTGCGACCACGAAAGCCACCGGATCGCCGACGAAGCGCACCCGCTCGGCGGCGAGCGCGGCGCGACGGGTGCTGCGCAGCGGCGTGCCATCGCGGTTCCTGAGCGGCAGCGCGCAGGCCACCGTGCCGTAGCCGGCAAGATCGGCCGCGGTGAACACGCCGAGCACGCCCGGCATGGCGCGGGCGGGCTCCACGTCGATGGCGCGCAGCTCGCCATGGGCGTGCGGGCTGCGCACCATGGCGAGATAGGCCTGGCCGGGGAAATTGATGTCATCGGTATAGCGGCCCGCGCCGCGGACCAGCGCGTCGTCTTCCTTGCGGCGGACGGGCTGGCCGACGGCGACGGCATCGGCCGGCGGTTCGATGGATCGGCTGCGTGTCCGGTCCTGCATGCGTGTAATTCTCAATCGAGGTGGCGAAAGGTATCGGCATCCTGTGCCGCGGCGGGCAAGGAGAACATCCGGCGGATGCGCTGACAACCCTCGATTGCCGTGGCGGTATGCCGAGCCACTATGCCGCAACCCTCCTTGACATTGGGTATTGGTCCGGTTGCGTCGGAAGGCAGGGTCGTTACAATCGGTTCACGAGAAACAGCCGGACCACGGGGAAAGCTGCCCGCAAGGGCGCATTCCCGCCAAGGGACGGCGAGGGGAAGGGATTCGATGGCAGACGACGCGCGTCGCGACGGCTTCGGCCCGCGCGACGGAGCGCCGGGATCGGGCCGTGCCAGCAAGCTTCATGTCGAGGCGGATCGCGCCAATGGATATGGCGTGCATGCCTTGCGGCGCATCGATGGCAATGCTGGCCGGCGTGGGCAGACCTACGCCGCGCTCGATCTTGGCACCAACAACTGCCGGCTGCTGATCGCGCGACCGAGCGACGACGGTTTTCGTGTCGTCGATTCGTTCTCGCGCATCATCCGGCTGGGCGAGGGCGTATCGGGCAGCGGGCGGCTGGGCGAGGCGGCGATGGCGCGCGCGCTCGAGGCGCTGCGCATCTGCCGCGACAAGATGGATTTGCGCGGCGTCTCGCGGACCCGCACCATCGCCACCGAGGCCTGCCGCGCCGCCAGCAACGCCGGGGCGTTCCGCTCGCGGGTCCGGGACGAGCTTGGCATCGACCTCGAGGTGATCGACCGCGAGACCGAGGCGCTGCTCGCCGCCACCGGCTGCACGCCGCTGATCGACGCCGAGGCGAGCGGCGTCATCCTGTTCGACATCGGCGGCGGCTCGTCGGAAGTGGTGCGGATGGATAGTGCCTCGATCGGCCGCGCCGGACCACGGGTGCGCGGCTGGGCCTCGCTGCCGGTCGGCGTGGTGACGCTGGCCGAGCGTCACGGCGGCATGCATGTCAGCCGCGCCTCCTATGCCGCGATGATCGCCGATGTATCCGCTCATCTCGCCGCGTTCGCGCGCGATCACGGCGACGACCTCGCCGGGCTGCACCTGCTCGGCACCTCCGGCACCGTCACCACCATTGCCGGCATCCATCTCGAGCTGCCGCGCTACGACCGCCGCCGCGTCGACGGCATCTGGATGAGCGACGAGGAGATCACCCGCACGGTGGAACGCCTCGTCGATATGCCGTATGAGGATCGCGTCGCCAACGCCTGCATCGGTTCCGAGCGGGCCGACCTGGTGCTGGCGGGCTGCGCCATCCTCGATGCGATCCGCCGGGCGTTTCCCTGTCCGCGGCTGCGCATCGCCGATCGCGGCCTGCGCGAGGGCATGCTGCTGCAGATGATGCGCGAGGACGGCGCGATCCGCGCGCGCTGACGGTGTGAAAGACCTGAAACGATGGCGAAAGACACCACCGGGCGGCTTCATGTCCAGGTCAAGACCGGCGGACGGCGCAAGCTGTCCTCGAAGCTGTGGCTGGAACGCCAGCTCAACGATCCCTACGTGGCGCAGGCCAAGCGCGAGGGTTATCGCTCGCGCTCGGCCTACAAGCTCAGGGAGATCGACGACAAGTACCGGCTGCTCAGGCCCGGCCTCACCGTGGTCGATCTCGGCGCCGCGCCCGGCGGCTGGAGCCAGATCGCGGCAACGCGCGTCAAGTCGGCCGACGGCAAGGGCCGCGTCGTCGCCATCGATCTGCTGGACATGCCGGCGATCCCCGGCGTCAGCTTCTCCCAGCTCGATTTCCTCGACGCGGCGGCGCCGCAGAAGCTGCGCGACATGCTCGACGGCGGCGCCGACATCGTGATGTCGGACATGGCGGCCAACACCACCGGGCACCGCAAGACCGACCAGTTGCGCATCGTCGGGCTGGTGGAGTGCGCCGCCGAGTTCGCGCGCGAGGTGCTCAATCCCGGCGGCGTGTTTCTGGCCAAGGTGTTCCAGAGCGGAGCGGATGCCGCGCTGATGGCCGGGATCAAGCGCGACTATGCCGTGGTGCGCCACGTTAAGCCGGCCGCCAGCCGCCAGGATTCATCGGAACGCTACCTGCTCGCCACCGGCTTTCGCGGCTCCCGCGCCTAGGAAGGTCCTGTTTCTCCGTCGTCATGCCCGGGCTTGACCCGGGCATCCATGCCGCCTGTTCAAAACGAGAGATCGGAAGAAAGCTGGATTGCCGGGTCAGGCTCGGCAATGACGCTGGGGCATGGCCGTCCGCCTAGACGCCAGGCATCTCGCGTCCCGCGCGGCGGCCGGAGATCTGATGGCCGGCATCGTCCGGCAGGCGCAGGAACAGCAGCAGCGACAGTCCCGACAGCAGCGCCACCACGATGAAGGCCGGGCCGAACTCGCCCGCGCCGGGCGCCGCGACATGACGCCACGCCATCGTCGCCTCCACCGCGAACGCGCCCACCGCAACCCCGGCCGAGATCGCGATCTGCTGCGATACGCTCACCAGCGTGGTGGCGCGGCTCATGCGCGCGCTCTCGACCTCGGCATAGGCGATGCTGTTGATGGCGGTGAACTGCAGCGAGCGGAAGAAGCCGCCGGTCAGCAGGACCAGCATGATCAGCGCCACGGGCGTTACCGGCGTGAAGGCGGCGCAGGCGGCCAGGAACGCGGCGCTGATGATGGCGTTGACGATCATCACGGGGCGGAAGCCGAACCGCTCCAGGATGCGCGCCGCAAGTGTTTTCATGCCGATGGCGCCAAGCGCGGAGACGAAGGTGATGAGCCCGGAGTGGAACGGCGACAGGCCGAAGCCGATCTGCATCAGAAGCGGCAGCAGGAACGGCAGCGCACCGATGCCGAGCCGGAACAGGAAGCCGCCGACCACGCTGGCGCGCAGCGTCGGGATCGCCAGCAGCGAGAAGTCGAGCGCCGGCGCCGCGATGCGGCGGGCATGGAGTAGATAGAGCAGCATCGCCAGCGCGCCGCCGCCGATCATCGCGGCGACGGCCTGCCAGGGCAGCAGGTCGAGGCCGGCTACCGACAGCCCGAAGGCGAGGCCGGCGACGCCAAGGCCCGCGAGCACGAGGCCGATCAGGTCGAACGGGCCGGGATCGGCGACGCGGCCGGCCGGGAAGTGGCGCAGCGCCAGCACGATGCCGGTCAGGCCGATCGGGATGTTGATGAGGAAGATCCAGTGCCATGAGAAATAGGTGGTGATGAAGCCACCGAGCGGCGGCCCGACCACCGGACCGATCAGCGCGGGCGTTGCCACCCAGGCCATGGCGTTGACCAGCGCGCGCTTGTCGATCGCGCGCAGCACGACGAGCCGCCCGACCGGGGTCATCATCGCCGCGCCCATGCCCTGCACCGTGCGCGCGACCACGAAGTCGGTCAGCGAATGGGCCACGGCGCAGCCGATCGAGCCGAGCATGAACACGCCGACCGCGGCGCAGAACACCCGGCGCGCGCCGAAACGGTCGGCGGCCCAGCCGCTCGCCGGGATGAACACCGCCAGCGACAGCAGGTAGGAGGTGATGGCGAGCTTGAGGGTGAGCGGGCTGGTCCCGATGTCGGCGGCGATCGCCGGCAGCGACGTGGCGATCACCGTCGAGTCCATGTTCTCCATGAACAGGGCGGTGGCGACGGTGAGCGGAACGATGCGGTCGTGGAAATTCAAGCGGCGGCTCTGGGCAGGCTGAAAAAATGGTTGTCGAGGGGCGGTTCTGGCACGGCGGGCCGCGCCGCGCCACCTTGCGGATGCGCATTTGTCGCATGCGGCCATTGCAATCGGGCGCGGCGCACCTAGATGAAAACCGCCGCTTTCAGGAAGGTGCGCTTCAGCCATGATCTACATTCTCGCGGTGCTGTTGCCTCCGATCGGCCTGCTGCTCAACGGCCAGCCGTTCTCGGCGATCCTCAACCTCGTGCTGATCGTGCTGTGCGTGATCTTCGGGCTGATCTTCCCGGTGCTGTTCGTGATGCCCTCGATCCATGCCGTCCTTGCCGTCGCCATGAAGCGGGAGGACCGCCGTCACCGCGAGATCGTCGATGCCATCCGCGAGCACGGGCCGCCGCCCGGCTTCAAGCCGTGACCGGCGACTTTTCCGGGGCTGCGCTCTAGGAATCGCCCCGCAGCCGTGCTAACCACCGGCGCCAACCCAAACCTCGGGCCGTGATTTTCGGAAACAGCGACTGTTTCCGGTTTTTTTGGCATTTTTGCCGTTCCGGGGTATCTGGAAATGACGCCCCGGCGGGGCAGGAATGGAGTTGGCGATGGCAGGCGTCGAGGATTTCGGTCACGGGTTGCGCGAGGCGTTCACCTTTGACGACGTGCTGCTCAAGCCCGGGCTGTCCGACATCCTGCCTTCGGAAGCCGACATCCGCACCCGGGTCACCAGGTCCATTCCGCTCAACATCCCGATCATGGCCTCGGCCATGGACACCGTGACCGAAGCGCGCATGGCCATCGCCATGGCCCAGGCCGGCGGTATCGGCGTCATCCACCGCAATTTCGAGATCGACGAGCAGGCCGCGCAGGTGCGCCAGGTCAAGAAGTACGAATCCGGCATGGTGGTGAACCCGCTCACCGTGGGGCCGGACGAGACGCTGGCCGACGCGCTCACCCTGATGAAGGAGAACGGCATCTCCGGCATTCCGGTGGTGACCGGTGGCAAACCGGGCCGGCTGGTCGGCATCCTCACCAACCGCGACGTGCGCTTCGCCACCGATCCGCGCCAGAAAGTCTCGGAGCTGATGACGCACGAGAACCTCGTCACCGTGCGCGAGGGCGTGGGCCAGGACGAGGCCAAGCGGCTGCTGCATCAGCACCGCATCGAAAAACTCCTGGTGGTCGACGACCAGTATCGCTGCGTCGGCCTCATCACCGTCAAGGATATGGAGAAGGCGGTGGCCTATCCGCTCGCCTGCAAGGACGAGCAGGGCCGGCTGCGTGTCGCCGCCGCCAGCACGGTGGGTGATCTCGGCTTCGCGCGCGCCGAGAAGCTGATCGAGGCCGGCGTCGACGTCGTGGTGGTCGACACCGCGCACGGCCATTCCAGCCGCGTGCTTGAGGCGGTAACGCGGATCAAGCGGCTGTCCAACGCGGTGCAGGTGGTGGCCGGCAACGTCGCCACCGCCGAGGGCGCGCAGGCACTGATCGATTCCGGCGCCGACGCCATCAAGGTCGGCATCGGCCCCGGTTCGATCTGCACCACGCGCATCGTCGCCGGCGTCGGCGTGCCGCAGCTTACCGCCATCATGGACGTGGTGAGCGCGGCCAAGAAGGCGGGCGCCGCGGTAATTGCCGACGGCGGCATCAAGTATTCCGGCGATCTCGCCAAGGCGCTGGCGGCGGGCGCCGACATCGCCATGGTCGGCTCGCTCCTGGCCGGCACCGACGAGACGCCGGGCGAAGTATTCCTGTTCCAGGGCCGCTCCTACAAGGCCTATCGCGGCATGGGTTCGGTCGGCGCGATGGCGCGCGGCTCGGCCGACCGCTACTTCCAGCAGGACATCAAGGACACGCTCAAGCTGGTGCCCGAAGGCATCGAGGGCCAGGTGCCGTACAAGGGACCGGTGGCCAACGTGCTGCATCAGCTTGCCGGAGGCTTGCGCGCCGCGATGGGCTACACCGGCGCGCGCACGCTTTCAGAGTTCCACACCAAGGCGCAGTTCGTGCGCATCTCCAGCGCTGCCTTGCGCGAAAGCCACGTCCACGACGTGACGATCACGCGCGAAAGCCCGAACTACCCGGGACGGGTGTGAGACAAAGCCGGACGTCGCGGCTTCACAGCGCGCGGTAGCGGATGGCGAAGCCGTCGGTCATTTTCATGCGCTCGGCGAACGGCGTGTCGGCATCCACCGCATCGACCTGAATCCACGGACCGAACGTGTCGGACGGACTCGGGTTCGCGGCCAGCCGCAGCTTGAACAGCCGCGTCGGCTGGCCCGGCAGGTTGAGCGCCATCATGCGCTGCGTGGTCTTGAACCGGATCGGCACGCGGCCGCTCACCACCACGCGGCCATCGTCGAACGCCTGCCATTGATCGCGCAGCAGCGCCACGGTCTGGTTGAGGTCGGTGCGCAGCTCGACCTGCACCTCGCTCCTTGCGGCTTGCGCCAGCGCCCGTGGCATGCGGATCTCGAATTCGACCGCCGTGCTGGTGATGCCGAAATGCTCCATCATGGCCAAGCGGATGGCGGCGGCGCCCGCCAGCAGCGCCACCAGCATCACCATCACCGCCACGCCGCGCCCGGCGATGTCCCGCAGCGAATGGAATCCACCATAGCGCCACAGCGTGATGGCGATGCCGCCGAGCAGACCGGCGGCGCCGCCGAGGGTCGACAGGATGGAGACGGCTGGCGAAGGCGCAAGATCCAAGGCGGGAGACGCCAGGCCCATGAGCGGACCGGCAAGGATGACAGCCACGCCAGCGGCAAACCAGCCAGCCAGCATACTCACAAGACCAACGCACAGGGCCAGCAGGTAAACCATGCTACAACTCATCAGGCCGGCGCGGATTTATACCCGAGGAGGGCGGTCCGGCGCATTCACGATCACGTTGACGGTTGGTCGCGCGGGAGTGCGGTCCGGTTCAAGGCGGCGGAAGGTGCCGTGATGGGGGAAGGCGTTGCAAATTCCGACCCCCGGCTTCAGTTTGAGTTGCGGTCGTGCATCGAGGCGGCGGAAAGGGAGAAACCATGTCGGTCCGGGCTGTCCTGCTGCCGCTGTTCGCGCTGATCGTGCTGACCTTCATCCTGCTGTTCCGCATGGGGCTCGCGCGCGTCGCCGCGGTTCGCTCCGGTGAGGCCCGGGTCTGGGATACGGCGCTCGGCCAGCCCAACTGGCCGGAAAAGCCGACGCAGTTCGCCAACAGCTACGCCAACCAGTTCCAGATACCGCTTTTGTATTTCATTCTCGTGGCGCTGGCGCTGCCGCTGCGCAAGACCGACCTGCTGTTCGTCATCCTGTCATGGCTGTTCGTGGCGCTGCGCTATGCCCATGCCTACATCCACATCACCACCAACCATGTGCCGCGCCGCTTTGGCGTGTTCGTCGCCGGCGTCGTGGTGCTGATGGTGATGTGGGCGCTGTTTGCCGCCAACGTGCTGCTGGGGCTGTAGAGTCGAGCCTACGCCGCCCGTCGCCGCCGGATGGCCGCGGCGAGCCTGCGGCCATCGCGGATGTTGAGTGCCATCAGCGCCAGATTGATGGCCCCGGCCACCAGCTCGATGCCCTGAACGATCATGAAGGTGCGGCCGAAATCGCCACGCGCGGCGAGGATCGCCAGCGTGATCGCAGCAGGTACGAGCACGACCAGGCCGTTGATGCCGATGAGCGGCATGCGCCTTTTCTTGCTCAAGAGGATCGGTGCCGTGGACTTGCCCGCCATGAGGAAGCCCGAGATGCCGGTAAGCGCGATGGCCGGCACCAGCACCACGAGGCCCCAGACAATGCCGCGCTTCACCAGCGCGATGGTTTGCCATGATCCGCCGAGTTCCGAGGCCACCGTCGCAATCCAGAAGGCCAGTATGGTCATGAAGGCGACGGCGCCGGCGAGGGGATGAAGCCGCCGTAGCAGGCTTTGCGCGTTCAGGTCGCCGTTCTGGAGACTATGGGTCACGGATGCTATCTTCACGCTACTTGATATTCAGTTCATTGCGTTCAAGGCGCTTGCGGATTTCGCGCAACAGCCGTAGCGCCGGCTTGATCGCCTGTGATTTCAAGCCGCGCGCCAGATCGTCCGACCATGCCGTGTTGCGCAGGATGGCGGCGTCATAGACCTTGCGCCCCCTGGCGGTCAGCCCGACCAGCCGGGCGCGGCGGTGATGCGGATTGTCGGCAAAGCTGATCAATCCTTCCGCCTCCAGCTCGTTGGCAATGCGTTGCACCGATTGCCGCGCCAGCCCCATGTTGCGGGCGATATGCGCGACCGGCAGCGCCTGTCCCGCTAGCGCCACCGCGCCAATGACCTGCCAGCGCGCGCTGGTGAGTCCGATCGGGGCCACCAGCCTGTCTCCGGCGGCGAGCAGTCGGCCGTTGAGCCGGAAGGTTTCCAGCATCAGTTCGGTGAGAAGAGCGCCGGAAGCGGACGGCTGGGGCGGAGAATGTTGAGACATAACAATATAGAACCATAATGACAGTATATTGTCAATTTAGAGAGAAGGCCGAGAACTTTCCGGCAGCCGGTTTCCCCGAGGGCGTCCGGCGGCTGGGGAACGAATAGGGGCATGGGCGGCGCTGGCCTTTTGCGCCGCGATGTGACAGACGACAGGCCATGACCCCAGCCGCCCGCCTGTCCGCCGCCATCGAGGCGCTCGCCGCCATCGATACCCAGCGCATTCCCGCCGCCAACGCCCTGAAAGAGTGGGGGCGGGCGCACCGCTTCGCCGGTTCCAGCGACCGCGCCGCCATCGCAGGCCTCGTCTACGACGTGCTGCGGCGGCGCGCCTCGTCGGCCTTCATGATGGGCGACGAGAGCCCGCGCGCGCGGCTTCTCGGCATGCTGCGGCTGGAGCGCGGGCTCGACGTCGAGGCCATCGCCCGGCTGTGCGACGGCGGGCGGTTCGCGCCGCCGCCGCTGACCGAAACCGAGCGGGCTGCCCTGGCGGAACGTTCTCCCGATGCGGCGCCGCCCCCGGTCGCCGGCGACTATCCGGACTGGCTCGACGAGGAACTGGCGAGCGCGTTCGGCGAGGCCCGCGCCACCGAGGCGGCGGCGTTGGCGCGCCGTGCGCCGCTTGATCTGCGCGTCAACACGATCAAGGCCGACCGCCAAGCGGTACTGGGCGCGCTCGCCCACCTTGGCGCCAGGCCGACGCCGTGGTCGCCATGGGGCATCCGCATCGCGCTCGACGCCGATGCGCGCAGCCCCGGCATCCAGGCCGAGCCGGAGTTCATCAAGGGCGCGGTCGAGGTGCAGGACGAGGGCTCGCAGCTGGTGGCGCTGATGTCGGGGGCCAGTCCCGGCGAAACCGTGATCGACCTGTGCGCGGGCGGCGGCGGCAAGACGCTGGCGCTCGCTGCCATGATGGGCAATCGCGGCCGGCTGATCGCCACCGACGACGACAAGCGCCGCCTCGCCCCGATCCATGACCGTCTGATCCGCGCGGGCGCGCGGCTCCCCGAAGTGTTCACGCCCAAGGGGGCGGCCGATCCGCTGGCCTCGTTCGGCGCGTCCGCCGACATGGTGCTGGTCGATGCGCCATGCACCGGCACCGGCACCTGGCGGCGCAACCCCGACGCCAAATGGCGCATGCGGCCGGGCGCGCTCGACGAACGGCTCAAGGACCAGGTCGAGGTGCTCGACCGCGCGAGCCTGCTGGTCCGGCCCGGCGGGCGGCTGGTCTACGTCACCTGTTCGGTGCTGCCTAGCGAGAACGGCGCGCAGGTGCGCGCCTTCCGCGATCGCCATGCCGGGTTCTCGCTTCTGGCCCCGGAGGCGGTTGCCGCGGGCCTCGGCCCACGGGCCGCGGCGTTCCGGCAGGCGGCGGCGCTAACCGACGAGGGCATCTTGATGACGCCGCTCAGGACCGGCACCGACGGCTTCTTCATCGCCGTGCTGCGCAGGGACCAGGCCGCCGCCTGACGTTCCACTGGAGGTTCAGCCGGGAATCGGATTTCGCAGCCCTGTCAAAGGGCTGCGAATCACCCTTGAATCGGCTTTCCACCGGCCGGACTCCGGCCCTTGGCCTCGGCTTGCCGCCTCGCGGCAAGTCGCGTAAGCCGGGGTCTTTCCGGCCCTGTTCCGCCGTTGTCCTGCCCTCCAGCAAGTTTTTCGAGACCGGCTCCATGACCGCATCCGCCATCCTCCACGACAAGATCCTGATCGTCGATTTCGGCTCGCAGGTGACCCAGCTCATCGCCCGGCGGGTGCGCGAGATGGGCGTCTATTGCGAGATCGCGCCGTTCAGCAAGGCGGAGGAGGCGTTCGCCGCCATGAAGCCCAAGGGCATCATCCTGTCCGGCGGTCCGGCCTCGGTGCTCGACGAAGGCGCGCCGACCGTGCCGCTGGCGCTCCTGCAATCCGGCCGGCCGGTGCTCGGCATCTGCTACGGCGAGCAGCTGCTGGCCCACATGCTCGGCGGCAAGGTCGAAGCCGGACATCATCGCGAATTCGGCCGCGCCAACATCGAGGTGACGGCGCCGTGCGCGCTGTTCGACGGCGTATGGGAGGTCGGCGGCAAGCATCCGGTGTGGATGAGCCACGGCGACCGCGTCACCGAGTTGCCCAAGGGCTTCCGCGCCGTCGGCAAGGCGGCCGGCTCGCCGATCGCGATCATCGCCGACGATGCCCGCAAGTTCTACGCCATGCAGTTCCACCCCGAGGTGGCGCATACCCCGGACGGCGCCAGGCTGTTGCGCAATTTCGTCCGCGACATCGCCGGCTGCGCCGGCGACTGGACCATGCGCGCGTTCCGCGACGAGGCGATCGAGAAGATCCGCGCCCAGGTCGGCAAGGGCCGGGTGATCTGCGGCCTGTCGGGCGGCGTCGATTCCGCGGTCGCCGCCGTGCTCATCCACGAGGCGATCGGCGACCAGCTCACCTGCGTGCTCGTCGATCACGGCCTGATGCGCCATGCCGAGGCCGAAACGGTGATCGACCTGTTCCAGCAGCACTACAGGATTCCGCTGGTGCATGTGGACGCTTCCAAGGAGTTCCTTGCCGCGCTGACCGGCGTCACCGACCCCGAGCGGAAGCGCAAGATCATCGGCAAGCTGTTCATCGACGTGTTCGAGGCCGAGGCCAGGAAGATCGGCGGCGCCGAATTCCTCGCCCAGGGCACGCTCTATCCGGACGTGATCGAGAGCGTGTCGTTCACCGGCGGACCCTCGGTCACCATCAAGTCGCACCACAATGTCGGCGGCCTGCCGGTGCGCATGAACATGAAGCTGGTGGAGCCGTTGCGCGAGCTGTTCAAGGACGAGGTGCGGGTGCTGGGGCGCGAACTCGACCTGCCGGCGGCGTTCGTCGACCGCCATCCGTTCCCGGGACCGGGCCTCGCCATCCGCTGCCCCGGCGACGTCACGGTCGAGAAGCTCGCCATCCTGCGCCAGGCCGACGCCATCTTCATCGAGGAGATCCGCCGCGCCGGGCTCTACAACGCGATCTGGCAGGCGTTCGCGGTGCTGTTGCCGGTGAAAACCGTGGGCGTGATGGGCGACGCCCGCACCTACGAGCATGTCGTGGGCCTGCGCGCGGTGACCTCCACCGACGGCATGACCGCCGACTTCTACGCCTTCGACATCAAGTTCCTCGGCTTCACCGCCACCCGCATCATCAACGAGGTCAAGGGCGTCAACCGCGTGGTCTACGACGTGACCTCGAAGCCGCCGGGCACGATCGAGTGGGAGTGAGGGTGGCGACGCTCAATATTGCTGCTGAAATGTCTTTCAAAACGATGAGCTTTTAGAAGATTGGCGGCATCCGCGAAAGTAAGGCTGCTTTTCGAACGGTCATGCACCAGAAGTGGGAGTGCGTCGGCCAGAACTGGTAACAGGAAGATTTTGTTCTGGATGAGATAGTTATCCAAAAATGCTTTCAGCTCTTTTGATGACCATGGCGCTTCATTGCTAGGCCAAAGATGGGTTTCTTGGTGGAAATAAATACGCAGCCATGGGTCGAGGCGCTCGATTGGATGGCCATCGCGCAATCGCCACATGGGTTTGTAGTCGCGCGAGAAGAGTACGCGCGAGCCATCTGCTTCAGTCCAATAGCCGTAAGGAAGATATAGGCGCATTGGCAGAAAGAAGGCTCGCGCAGCGCGAGGTGAGACATACTCGAAGTCGGCAATGGTCATGATGGCTTGGTGCGTGATGACTTCTGTCGGGCGGCCAAAGTTGCGCAGGATAACGACTTCACCGTTCCGACCTGCTGTCTTCAAGGTGCCTATTGCACCGGAGTGTCGGGCGGGTTTTTCCGGAAGCACCGTGGCCCGCTAGCAGGCGAGGCGAATGGCGATCTGCTCATTGAGGCGAAGCGGTCGGTCGCCGGTTAGTCGCGCCTGCGCGAGTGCGTGCTGGATGTCGCCATCGGTTGCTGCGTCGGTAGCTGCAATGTCTCGCGCGATCGCAAGGATCAGTTGCACCTGTCGATTGACATAAAGTTCAGAGGTAAGGGCGGTGTCTAACTCGCAGGGCGGTCCCACATGGACATGGTCATTAAGTTCGTGCCAATCGCGATAGCCGCATGCGCGGGCGACCGCGCGTTGCGCTGTAGACAAGGGTAGAGAGAGCTGCGCCGCGAGGCGCTTGGCGGCTTTCTTTGGACGTGTTGCGTTTGGAAAATGAAATCTCATGGTCGTCTCCCCAAGGCGCCTTGCAACGGGTTGGCCCACTCAACCCTGCGGCGCGCTCGAAAGAGAGTGCCGAGGTTTGCAAACGTACTTGCCCCGAAGGCTTCACCAGTGTGGACGGTGCGGGAGACGACTCCGCAGAGTCAATGTCTGGCAGGAAAGCGTTATTTCGTCAAGAAACCGCGGTAGGAGTGAGGAGTTCTCCAATGATCCCCTCGTCGCACTGATCGGATACTAAAGACCCCCTACCTCTCCATCTCATACCCCGCCTCGCGCCAGGCGTGGATGCCGCCGTCGAGCGCCACGGCGCGGCAGTAGCCGAGTTCGCGTAACGTGGCGGCGGCGAGCGTGGAAATCTTGCCGAACTCGCAGCAGGTCAGGATCCGCACGGTGGGGTCTGGAAGCTCGACGTTGACCCGCAGTTCGAGCTGTCCGCGCGGCAGATGCCTGGCGCCGGGGATGTGCCCGGCCTGAAACGCATCGCTCTCGCGCAGGTCCAAGATCACCAGGTCGCGGCTGTTGCCGCCGATCCGCCCGTTGAGTTCGGCCAGCGACATGAAGGGAACCCTGGCGCTCGCCTCGGCGAGCATCTGCGCGACCGATTTGCCGCCGCTCATGTTGACGCGCAGCGCCTCGGTGAGGTGGGTGGGCGCGGCGAGGTTGAGCTTCTCCATCATCTCGACGAAGGCCGCGCGATCGGCCTTCCGCAGGCGTGGGTTGTCGGCGATCTCGGCGCCGATCGTCGTGTGGGTGCGGCCCTTGTAATCGTGCGCGGGGAACACGAGCATCTGCGGCGGCAGCTTCAGCACCCTTTCGAACAGGCTTTCATAGAGCGCGTGCGGATCGCCGGTCGGCAGATCGGTCCGCCCGGTGCCGCCGATGAGGAGCGTGTCGCCGGTGAACACGCGGTCGGCCATGACGAGGCACATGGAGTCGCGGGTATGCCCCGGCGTGTGCAGGGCCTTGAGCCGCAGCTCGCCCACGATCAGCATGTCGCCGTCGTCGAGCCGCAGGTCGGCGAAAGGCGCCGCGCTCAGCCGATGCATGACGATCGGCGCGTGCAGCGTCTTGCCGAGTTCGCGGCTGGCGGAGAAGTGGTCGGCGTGGGTGTGGGTGTCCACGATATGGCGGATGTGCACGCCGTGCTGGCTCGCGAAACCCAGATAGCGGTCGATCAGCGAGATTTCGGGATCGATCAGCACGGCCGCGCGCGTCGCCTCGCATCCCGCGATGTAGGACTTGCAGCCGCCAGCGGCGAACGTTTCGAAGATCATCATCTACTCCCAAGCTCGGCAGTAGGTGAGTGTCAGAATAGCCGATATTGCCCCGATGACCTATGGGGTAGGCGACCGTCCGGCCCGACCGGCCGCCGCCGAACGGACATGAAGGCTTTTTAGGCTTATCGGTCAGCCGGTTGCGGTGAGGTTGCCGGGCAGGGGCCTCGCAACGCCTTCTCAGATCGGAGACAAGCGCCGCGCCTCACACCTTCTTCAGGAACTCGGTTTTCAGCACCAGCCCCTTCACCTTGTCGGACCGGCACTCGATCTCATTTTCCTTGGCGGTGAGGCGGATGTCCTTCATCGTCGTGCCGCGCTTGAGCGTGACGGACGAGCCCTTCACCTTGAGATCCTTGATGAGCTGAACCGAGTCGCCATCGGCCAGTTCGGCGCCGTTGCAGTCCCTGACTGTCATGGGGTTTCCGTCCGTGGGTGGTAGGGCTGCCACTGCATAGCGGCGGGCCGGGGGGCTGTCCAGCAGGGCGGGGGCGCGCCCACGGGCGGGGTGATGGGGGCGCTCCGGACCCTCGATATCCCGACAAAAGTGGTGGATTTCCGTCGATGGCGGGTGGAGACAGGCCTTCTTGCCTTGTGAAGTGGTTTATGACACTTCCGTGACGGGCGGCCGGCGGCCTTCGCCGCCTCCTTGGGGATGTGAGGCGGGGAGTGGGGACAATCCAATGATGTTGCGCTGGTTCCGGGCCCTGATGCCCAGGGAGGAGCGGTTCTTCGACCTGTTCGCAGAGCATTCGCATACGCTGGTCAAGGCCGCCGAGGCGCTCGAGGGTGTGCTGCGCGGCGGCGATACTGTGGAAAACTACTGCCTTCAGGTCAACCTGCTGGAAAAAGAGGCCGACGACATCACCCGCGAGGTGCTGACGGCGGTGCGCCGCACCTTCATCACGCCGTTCGACCGCGGCGACATCAAGGATCTCATCACCTCGATGGACGACGCCGCCGACCAGATGCAGAAAACCGTCAAGGCGGTGACGCTGTTCGAGGTGCGCGAGTTCGAGCCGCCGATGCGCGAGATCGGCACCATCCTGGTCGAAAGCGCCAAGCTGGTGATGCGCGCGGTGCCGCTGTTGTCCTCCATCGGCGCCAATGTCGGCACGCTGACGCTGATGACCGAGCAGCTCACTCGGCTCGAAGGCCGCGTCGACGACCTGCATGCCATCGGCCTCAAGGACCTGTTCCTCAAGCATCGCAACGAAAGCACCATGGCCTTCATTGTCGGCGAGGAGATCTACGACCACCTCGAGAAGGTCGCCGACCGTTTCGACGACGTCGCCAACGAGATCAACAGCATCGTCATCGAAGCGGTATAGGGGACGACGTAAGTGGACGCTTCGATGGGCCTGCCGATCCTGATGGGGCTGATCGCCGTTGCCCTGCTGTTCGATTTCCTCAATGGCCTGCACGATGCGGCCAATTCCATCGCCACCATCGTCTCGACGCGGGTGCTGAAACCGCAATACGCGGTGGCGTGGGCGGCATTCTTCAATTTCATCGCGTTCCTGGTGTTCGGCCTGCATGTCGCCAACACCATCGGCACCGGCATCATCGATCCCAAGGTGATCGATCCGCAGGTGATCTTCGCCGCGCTGATGGGCGCCATCGTGTGGAACGTCGTCACCTGGCTGCTGGGCATTCCCTCGTCGAGTTCGCATGCGCTGATCGGCGGTCTGGTCGGCGGCGGCGTCGCCAAGGCCGGCCTGTCGGCGGCGGTATGGAGCGGCCTGTCGAAAACGGTCGCCGCCATCGTGCTGTCGCCGTTGGTCGGCTTCCTGCTGGCGCTGGTGCTGGTGCTGGTGGTGTCGTGGATTTCGGTGCGCACCACGCCATTCGTGGTCGACCGCGCCTTCCGCACGCTGCAGTTCGTCTCGGCCTCGCTTTATTCGCTCGGCCATGGCGGCAACGACGCGCAGAAGACCATGGGCATCATCGCCGTGCTGCTATACACCCAGGGCCAGCTCGGCGAGACGTTCTACGTGCCGTTCTGGGTGGTGCTCACCTGTCAGGTGGCGATGGGGCTCGGCACGCTGTTGGGCGGCTGGCGCATCGTGCGCACCATGGGCGTGCGCATCACCAGGCTCACTCCGATGCAGGGCTTCTGCGCCGAAACCGGCGGCGCGGCGACGCTGTTCATGGCAACATGGCTCGGCGTGCCGGTCTCCACCACGCACACCATCACCGGCGCCATCGTCGGTGTCGGCGCGGCGCGGCGGGCCTCGGCGGTGCGCTGGAACGTCGCCGGCAACATCGTGGTGGCGTGGGTGATCACGATTCCGGCTTCCGCCATCGTTGCCGCCTTGACCTATTACGCGGTATCGCTGCTGCGCTGACGGGTAACTGGGCGGCGGGGCGCGACCCCCGCGGAAAAACACTCGCATGACGACCATTCGCGTGACATCCAGCCATGGCGTGCGGTCGTTGTGCCGGCAGAGCCCGGACGGCGACGGTGTCTGGCGCGGCATCCGCTTCGTGTTCGACGATGCGACGCGGCCGCGCGATGACCAGGGCGCCGACTGGCTCGTGGCCTACGACGAGCCCGCCGCCGGCTGCATGACCCGCGTTCCGGTGGCGCGGCGCATCCTGTTCATCACCGAGCCTCCCAGCATCAAACGCTACCCGTCCGATTACCTTGCCCGCTTCGGCACCGTCGTCAGCCCGTTTTCGCAGCCTGGCTATGCCGGCCGCCTGGTGCGTCAGCAGGCGGGACTGGGCTGGTTCTACGGCGCCGACATCGGCGGGGCCGCGCCAGCCGGCGTGTCGGGACCGCTCGGCTGGAGCGATCTTGTCGCCGTGAATCAGGACGCGTGGCCTCGCCGCGGCCTGATCTCGGCGGTGTGCTCGGCCAAGACCATGAACCTCAACCATGTCCGCCGGTTGCGGTTCCTGCGCATGCTCAAGGACGCGCTGGGCGACGAGCTTGTGGTATTCGGGCGTGGCTTCGCGCCGATCGCCGACAAGGCGGAGGGCATCGACGGCTTCCGCTATCATCTGGTGCTGGAGAACAGTCTTGAGGACAATGGCTGGACCGAGAAGCTGGCCGATCCGATCCTCGCCGGCGTGTTCCCCATTGTCGCCGGCGCGCCCAACCTGGCGCGCGATTTCGATCCCGCCGGATTTGCGCTGATCGACACGCGGCGGCCGCGCGCGGCGGTCAGGGCGGTGCGGAAGCTGCTGGCCGACGATCCGGCGTCGCGCGCCGGACCGGCGATGGCCGCGAACAAGCGCCGTCTCATGGAGCACCACAATTTTTTCGCGATCTGCGCGCGTCTGCTGGACGATCCGGAACGGGCGGGCGCGCCGCTCCATCCCGAGCCGGTGCCGCTGCCGCGCTCGAAGCGGAGATCCCGGCTGCGCCGGGCGTTCAGGGTTCCCGGTCTTGTTCGCAATCCGATGCGGCGGCTCTACCTGAAAGTCATGGAGCGGAACTGACCCGGAACGGGTCTGCTTCGCCTCACATGGCGGCCAGCTTGCGCATCAGCGGCTTGCGCCAGCTCGTCACCAGGATCTTGTATGCGCGGCGCTGCCACATCACTCGCCTGACCAGTGCGCGCTGCTCGGCGGTGGCGCAGGCGGCCATCAGCCCCTCGGTATATTCCCGGAAATGACGCGATGCCACGCCGAAATCGGCGGCAAAATGCCGGGGTGCGAATTCCATTCCCTCGGGGCGGCGCTTGTACAGGAACGGTTCGCCGATCGCGACCGTGTCATGACGGCATATCATGGAAAACACCATGATGACGTCCTCGCTCCAGCGGTCATGGGCGCCGAACCCTAACGAACGCGCCGCCTCGCGCAGTTCATCCGTGCGGTAAAGACCATAGAGAGGATGCGACTTGCCGAGAATTTCCGGCTCACGCAGGAACCGTTCAAGATCGCGCTGGCGATCTCCGGTCGAGGTAAACCGCGCCGGCGAGTAGATGGTGCTTGAAACGCCGTCGCTGGTGAAATGGCGGATGCCGCCGCAGGCCAGCGCCGCGCGCGGGTTGGCTTCCAGCAGGCCGACCATCCTGGCCACGAAGCGCGGGTCCCAGTAGTCGTCGTTCGATGACCACATGAAATACGGCGTCGTGGCGTTTTCCAGAAGGTGCCAGAAATTGGCGAACATGCCCTTGTTGGCGGAGTGGTGAATGCAGGTGATGCGCGCATCGCGCGCGGCCGCTTGCGTCATCACATCGCGGACGCGCGGATCGGGCGAGCAGTCGTCGGCGACGACGATGCGGATATTGCGATAGAGCTGCGCCGTCAGCGAGGCGAGGCAGCGTGCCAGCCCGTCGGGGCGCTGGTAGTTCGGGATGCCTATGGTGACGGCGGGCCCGGCGTCGAACATCGCTTCGGGTGTCCCTGCTCAATCGTGGCGGTTGAGGCTGGCGCGGAAGCTGGCCTCCAGCTTGACGGCCTTGAGGTCGGCATCGACCATTTCGGCGACCAACTGGTCGAATCCGGTCGTGCTCCGCCAGCCGAGCCGGGTGCGCGCCTTGGTGGGATCGCCGAGCAGGAACTCCACCTCGGTCGGGCGGAAATAGCGCGGATCGATCTCGACCAGAACGCGGCCGCTGGCCTTGTCGAGGCCGTGTTCGGCGACGCCTTCGCCCTGCCAGACGATGGTCTTGCCGACGCGGGCGAACGCCCTCTCGACGAACTCGCGCACCGAATGGGCTTCACCTGTCGCCAGCACGTAATCGTCCGGCTTCTCCTGCTGCAGCATCAGCCACATGCCCTCGACGAAGTCGCGGGCATGGCCCCAGTCGCGCTTGGCGTCGAGATTGCCGAGATAGAGCTTGTCCTGCAGTCCAAGCTCGATGGCGGCGACGGCGCGGGTGATCTTGCGGGTGACGAAGGTTTCGCCGCGCGTCGGCCCCTCGTGGTTGAACAGGATGCCGTTGGAGGCGTGCATGCCGTAGGCCTCGCGGTAGTTCACCGTGATCCAGTAGGCGTAGAGCTTGGCGGCGGCATAGGGCGAGCGCGGATAGAACGGGGTGGTCTCGCGCTGCGGCGTTTCCTGCACCAGCCCATACAGCTCCGAGGTCGAGGCCTGGTAGAACCGCACCTTGTGCTCAAGCCTGAGGATGCGGATCGCTTCGAGAAGCCGGAGCGTGCCGAGCGCGTCGGCGTTGGCGGTGTATTCGGCGGTCTCGAACGATACCTTGACGTGGCTTTGCGCGGCGAGATTGTAGATTTCGTCGGGCTGGGTGTCCTGCACCAGGCGGATCAGGTTGGTGGCATCCGTCATGTCGCCGTAATGCATGAGGAAGCGCAGGTTGGTCTCGTGCGGATCCTGGAAGATGTGGTCGACGCGGCCGCTGTTGAACGACGACGAGCGCCGCCGCACGCCGTGCACCATGTAGCCCTTGGCGATCAGTGACTCGGCAAGATAGGCGCCGTCCTGTCCGGTGACGCCGGTGATGAGCGCGACCTTCTGGCTCATGGTGGAATTTCTCCGTAAGAGTTCAGCGCCCGCCACCGCGCAGCCGCGCCAGCAGTTCGGCGGTCGGCCAGGAATCGGCGGGCAGGCTGTATTTGACCTGCATGGTTTTCACCGCGACACGGCTCTGCTGGCCGAGGATGCCGTCGATCTTGCCGACATTGAACCCCTGCCGCGCCAGCAATTGCTGCATCTCCTTCAGCTCGTTGAAGCCGAGCTGCGCGATCGGCGCGGCGGGCCGGCGCAGTGGCGGCGCGCCCGCGATGCGGGTGGCGAGATAGGCGGCGGTGGTCGCATAGATCAGCGAGTTGTTCCAGCTCGTGTAGATCCTGAAATTGTTGTAGGCGAGGAAGGCGGGGCCGTTGCGGCCCATCGGCAACAAAAGCGAGGCGGGCAGGCCGTCGGCATGCAGCGCGCGGCCGTCGGCCAGCGTCACGCCCCATTTGGCCCATTGCGCGCGCGGATGCTGGATGGTGAGGTCGGCCTCCTGCCATGGCACGGCGGCGGACACGCGCACCTCCTGCAGCCATGGTTCGCCGCGCCGCCAGCCCAGGCTGGCGATGTAGTTGGCGGTGGAGAGGATGACGTCGGTGGGCGAATGCAGCATGTCGCGGCGGCCGTCGCCATCGCCGTCGACCGCGTACTTCTCGTACAGCGTGGCGAGGAACTGGGTCTGGCCGAGTTCGCCGGCCCACGAGCCGATCATCTGACCTGGACTGAGGTCGCCACGCTCGACGACCTTGAGCGCGGCGATCAGCTCCTCGCGGAACATCGCGGCGCGGCGGCAGTCATAGGCGAGCGTGGCGAGCGAGGTCAGCGTCGGCAGCTTGCCCTGATTGACGCCGAAGTCGCTTTCAAGGCCCCAGAACGCGGCGATCACCGGGCCGGGCACGCCATACTGCTGTTCGGCGCGGGCGAAGGCGGCGGCATGGGACTTGAGCCTGGCCTGGCTCTGCTGCATGCGGTAGGCGGCCGCCATGCGGTCGGAGAATTCGATGAAGGCCTGGCCGAACACGCGCTGGCCGCGGTCGCGGTTGACGATGCCCTGATCGTAGACGAGGTAGGGCGCGGCCGCCGCTAGCGTGCGCTGCGACACGCCGGCGGCGGCGGCTTCCTGCTTGACGTGGACAAGCCACGGCTCGAACGGTCCCGAGCTACGGCAGGGCGCTTCCTGCGCCAGCGCCGGAACGGCGCTCATCGCCATCAGTACGGCGAGGATGGAAACATGGATTTGCATGGAGAATTCCGAACGGCGGGAGACTTTGGCGGGGTCGGAGGCGGGCGCTATCATCGCAAGCAAAACGAGGCGAAACGCAAGTCCAAATTTTCACAATTCACGCGCGTTGCTGAAGGCGAACGAGGTGACGCGCCGCGTGTTCTCGTCGAGAATCAGCGTGCGCGTGAGCGGCGGCTCGGCGCGCTGGGTGCAGTTCTCGCGCTCGCACAGCCGGCAGTTGACGCCGATCGGCGTCGCCTCGGTCTTTTCCAGGTCGATGCCGCCGGCATAGACCAGGCGCGAGGCGTAGCGCATCTCGCAGCCGAGCCCGATGGCGTAGCGCGGCGGCGGCAGCGGATAGGGCACGGCGGGCGGGCGCACCGTCTGCGCCAGCGAGAAATAACGGCTGCCGTCGGGCAATTCGATGATCTGGGTCAGCATGCGGCCCGGCGTGTCGAACGTGGTGTGCACGTTCCACAGCGGGCAGGTGCCGCCGAATTTCGAGAACGGGAAGGTGCCCGACGAAAACCGCTTCGAGACGTTGCCGGCGTTGTCGACGCGCAGCATGAAGAACGGGATGCCGCGCGCGTTGGGCCGCTGCAGCGTGGTCAGGCGGTGGCAGACGTGCTCGAAGCCGGCGTCGAACCGCTGGCCGAGCACGGCGATGTCGTAGCCGAGGCTTTCGGCCGCGCCGTGGAAGGCGGCGTAGGGCATCATCACCGCGGCGGCGAAGTAGTTGGCCAGCGTGATGCGGTAGAGCCGCCGCGTCACCTCGTCGAGCGAGCCGGTGCGGTTGGCGATGGCGTCGATGGCCGGGCCGCATTCGGTCAGGCCAAGCTGGAACCCGGCCTGGAAGGTGCGCCCGGGCGCGTCGATCAGTTCGGACAGCAGGAGCTGGCGGCGGTGGCGGTCGAACCGGCGCAGCGTCTCGCGCATGACATCGACCGGTATCAGCCGCACCTGCACCGCGTGACGCTCGCGCAGCCGCGCGCATAGCGCGCCGAACAGCTCCTGCGGGCCGGCGCCGAGATCGTCGCGCAGGGTCTCGGCCGCCTGCTCCAGCTCGGGGAAGTAGTTGCGATTGGCTTCCAGGAGTTCGCGCAGGCGTTCGATCGGGTTGGCCTCGTAGCGCACGCCGTCGTCGCGGCCGGCGATCTGGGCGGCGACCAGGGTCTCGCCGCGGCGCGCCTCGGTGTAGGCGGCATAAAGCCGCTGCAGCGCATGGGTGACGCCGGGGCACAGCTCGGCGAGGTCGCGCAGCTCCTGCTTGGGCAGGTCGATCTGGCGGAACAGCGGGTCGCTGAAGATCTCGTTGAGCTCGGCGAAGAAGCGGTCCTCGTCGGCGCCTGCCAGATCACGCAGGTCGAGGTCGTAGGTTTCGGCGAGCCGCAGCAAGAGCTGGGCGGTCACCGGGCGCTGGTTGCGCTCGATCAGGTTGACATAGCTCGGGGAAATCTCCAGACCCTCGGCGATCTGGGTCTGCGACAGGCCAAGCTGTTGGCGCAGCCGCCGGAAACGCGGCCCGACGAACAGTTTCTTGGCGGAATCCGGTGCCGAAATCCGGGCCATTCAGTCCCTTCCTGTCCGTTCGTGGCCTGGCCATCCAAGGCTCGCCGGTCTTAGCCCATTTTTACAAAATTTACAAATTAACACTTGGATCAGGTCGATAAGTTACATGACGACCTTCTTTATTCGCAAGCCATCTATCGGAATTCTTTATTCTGTCGTTTAGTCGGCCGACGGGTCAATTCCGATTTTGTCACGAATGTCAGATGCGAATAGAGGAGAAAGTCATGGCTCAGAGCTTTGACAAGCTGGTTCCCGCCCCGGCCGGGCGGTTCGATGGTATCGAGCGCCCCTATAGCGCCGCCGACGTGGAGAAGCTGCGCGGTTCCGTGCCGATCGCCTACACGCTCGCCGAGCGCGGCGCCAACCGCCTGTGGAAGACTCTCCACAGCGAGCCCTTCATCAACTCGCTGGGTGCGCTGACCGGCGGCCAGGCCATGCAGATGGCCAAGGCTGGCCTGCATGCCATCTATCTGTCGGGCTGGCAGGTCGCCGCCGACGCCAACACCGCGGGTGCGATGTACCCGGACCAGAGCCTGTATCCGGCCAACGCCGGCCCCGAGCTTGCCCGCCGCATCAACCGCACCTTCCAGCGCGCCGACCAGATCGAGCACTCGGAAGGCGGCGCCAAGATCGACTGGTTCCTGCCGATCGTGGCCGACGCCGAAGCCGGCTTCGGCGGCCCGCTGAACTCGTTCGAGATCATGAAGGCCTACATCGAGGCGGGCGCCGCCGGCGTTCACTTCGAGGACCAGCTCGCTTCGGAAAAGAAGTGCGGCCACATGGGCGGCAAGGTGCTGATCCCGACCGCGGCCCATGAGCGCAACCTGATCGCGGCGCGTCTGGCCGCCGACGTCTGCGGCGTGCCGACCTTCGTGCTCGCCCGCACCGACGCCGAGAGCGCCAAGCTCATCACCTCGGATGTCGACGAGCGCGATCGCGAGTTCATCACCGGCGAGCGTACCGCCGAGGGCTTCTTCCGCCTCAAGCCGGGTTCGGGCCTGGCGCACTGCATCAAGCGCGGCCTGTCGTTCGCCCGCTACGCCGACCTGCTGTGGTGGGAAACCTCGACGCCCAACCTCGACGATGCGCGCGCGTTCGCCGAGGCGGTCCACAAGAAGTATCCGGGCAAGATGCTCGCCTACAACTGCTCGCCGTCGTTCAACTGGGAAGCCAACATCGACAAGGCGACCATCGCCAAGTTCCAGCGCGAGCTGGGCGCGATGGGCTACAAGTACCAGTTCGTGACCCTGGCGGGCTTCCACTCGCTCAACCACGGCATGTTCGAGCTTGCCCGCGGCTACAAGACCGAAGGCATGGCCGCCTATTCGCGCCTCCAGCAGGCCGAATTCGCGTCGGAGAAGAACGGCTACTCCGCCACGCGCCATCAGCGCGAGGTCGGCACCGGCTACTTCGACCTGGTGTCCACCACCATCACCGGTGGTTCGAGCTCGACCACGGCTCTTGCGGATTCGACCGAAGCTGCGCAATTTAAGAAGACGCAGGCGGCCGAATAACCAAATCGCTGCGATCACGTCACAGGAGACAACGATGCACGCCAATCACTACTGGGTCGTCGGGGGCGAATTCAAATCCCTGAACTTCCATACGCTGGTCAATGGCACCGCGATGGTCGAAGGCCCGTTTCCGACGCGCCGCGAGGCCGAGGAAGCCTGGCGTCAGTTGTCGGAAAAGAACCGGCACCGCTGCAACGTGCGCTTTTCCATCGTGGAAGAGCCGCGCCGGGCGATGACCTGATCGGCCGCGACGCCATCTGAGAAATGCCGCGGCGGGGGTGCAAAACCGTCCGCCGCGGCAGCGCCTGCCGCTACGCGAAGAAGCTTTCACGGCCCCGGCCAGTCGGTCGGGGCCGTTTTCTTTTGCGGGGGCGATTGGCGGTGCTGCAATTGGCGGCGAGGGCGTGTGGCAATTTGGCCGCAGCCTTCACCTTGATTGAACAAAATGGCTAGGCCGCCCGACGGCCGGCTGGTAATCTGCGCGCCATGCGTGATCGACGGGACAGTGTGGGAAAAACAGGCGGCGAGGCTTCGCGGCTGCGCGAGGCGTTGCGGGCGGCGCGCGTCGAGGCGGCCGACCGCACTGGCGTTGTGGTCGATCTGCGCGACGCCGAGGTGGCGCGGCTCGAAATCCTCAACGACGCGCTCGATCCGGTGTTCGCCGACATTCCCGGCCACATCGACCTGTTCGACCGCGCCATCAGCCAGGGCGACACGCCGCGGCTGTGGGTCGACGTCGTCGCCCATGTGGCGATGGGGCGGGACAAGCGCACCTATCGCTTCGTGCAGGACACCCGCTTCGGCCGGGTCGTCATCGCCGAATCGCATGACGTGCCGGTGATGGTCGATGCCGTCACGCAGTATGTCGCGCGCCGCATGGTCGAGCGCGAACGCGCGCTGGCGAATTTCGCCGCGCTGCCGGCGATGACGCCGCGGCCCGGACGCCGCCATGCTGGCTGGTGGAGCTTCGCGCTGGGCTTCCTCGCCGGGGCGGCGGCGCTGTTCGGCGCGGCGCTGGTGGCGGCGCTGCGCTCGCTTTAATTCAGAACAATCGGATTCGCCGCAGTTCGGTCATGGCGCCTTCGTGCCAGCCGCGCGCCACGATCTCGCACACCCAGTCGCCGCGCACCCGCGCGATGCGGTAGAGGTTGTAGGCGGCGGCGTCATGGCTGGCATCGCCGGCCGCCGAGGCCGACGGCACGCCGATGACCGGGATGGCGCGGCCCGTGCCGTCGAGCCACAGCGTCGAATCGCGGTGGTCATGGCCGTGCAGCACCAGTTCGGCGCCATGGCGCGCCAGCGCTGCGGAAAGTTCCTCGCTGTCGACAAGACGCTTGTGCCAGGCGGAGGCGCGCAGCGGATGGTGCACCAGCACGACGCGGAACACCGGCTCCTGTGCAAGCCGCGCCAGAATATCGGTCAGGCGCGCAAGCTGCGCCGCGCCCAGTTTGCCGGTGGCCATGAAGGGGGGCGTCGGCAGCGCGCTCGACAGCCCGATCAGCGCCAGTGGCCCGCGCCGCCGCACGAACGGAAACGCGACCGCCTCGGAGGGGGCGGACTGATCGCCGATGAGATAAGGCGTCCAGGCGCGGGCGAAAGCCTCGCGCGTGGCGTCCACATAGACATCGTGATTGCCGGGCACGACGGTGACGTCCCGCGCCGTTCCCAGCGTTTCCAGCCAGGTTCGCGCCGGAGCGAATTCGGCCGCGAGCGCGATGTTGGCGAGGTCGCCGGTCACCGCGACATGGTCCGGCTGCTGCGCCCTGAGGTCGGCCACCAGCGCTTCGAGGATCGCGCGCCGGTGGAACGCGGCGCGGCCGCGCCGCCAGTTGAGATAGCCGGTGATCCGCTTGCCGGCCAGCTCGGACCACGACGGTTCGGGCAGCGGCGACAGATGCGGGTCCGACAGGTGCGCGAGCGTGAAGGCCGTCATGGGTGATCCGGTCGCAAATCGCGCTAGCCGCTGCCGCCGATAACGATGCCGGCGAGGAACACCAGCGCGCCGCCGACCATGACCTGGAACGCGGCCTGCAGGAACGGCGTGTCCATGTAGCGGAAACGCAGCCACGAGATGGCGGCGAGCTCGGCCGCCACGACGATGCAGGCGATGATGGTGGCGAGCCGGAAATCGGGGATCAGATAGGGCAGGGTGTGGCCAAGCCCGCCGAGCGCCGTCATGGCTCCGCAGATGATGCCGCGCAGCCACGGCGAGCCGCGCCCGGTGAGTGATCCGTCGTCGGACAGCGCCTCGGCGAAGCCCATCGAGATGCCGGCGCCGACCGAGGCGGCCAATCCCACCAGGAACGTCTCGAAGGTGTTGTGCGTGGCGAAGGCGGCGGCGAACAGCGGCGCCAGCGTCGATACCGAACCGTCCATCAGGCCGACCAGGCTCGGCTGCACGTATTGCAGCACGAACATGCGGCGTTCGGTCTCGGCCTCGCTGGCGCGCGCATCCAGGGTGAGGTGCTTGTGGGCGAGCGATTCGGCGTTGATTTCGTGTCTGTCCTCGGCGTCGGCCAGCTTGAGCAGCAGTTCGCGCAGCGAGGCGTCCGTCGTCGCCTCCGAGGCCTTGCGGTAGAATCGCGCGGTTTCGTACTCCATCGCGGCGGCGTATTTGCGCACTTCCTCCAGCGGCAGCGGGCGCACCAGCCACAGCGGCTTGCGCGAAACGAATCCCTTGACATCCTGGCGCCGGATCAGCGGCAGATAGTCGCCAAACTTCTCGCGGTAGAGCTCGAACAGCATGCCGCGATGACCGATCTCCTCCTCCGCCATTTCGGTGAATACCTTGGCCGAAGCGGGATATTGCTCGCGCAGGCCATCCGCGAAGCCCTTGTAGATGCGGCTGTCGTCCTCCTCGTTGGAGATCGCCAGCGCCAGCACTTCCTGCTCGGTCAGTTCCGCAAAACGTTTCACCTGAAACCTCGCCTGCCAGCCTTAAGCTGTCGCGCGCGCTGGCGCCCCCGCAAATTCCTGCCCATGGTTTTTTGACAAGCGGCGGCGTTCCATGCAAGCGAGAAACCGCATGCTGTCTGCAAGGTGAACGGAAATGCCATCCACTTTCACGCGGCTGCGGCGCCGCCTTGAGCCGCTGCTGCGGCGGGTGCTTCATGCCTACTGGCGCGTTTCGCGCGGGCTGACGCTGGGCGTGCGCGGGCTTGTCATCGACGCCGAGGGGCGCGTGTTCCTGGTCCGGCACGGCTACGTCAGCGGCTGGCACCTGCCCGGCGGCGGGGTCGAGGTGGGCGAGACCGCCCTCGAGGCGCTGCGGCGCGAACTCGCCGAGGAGGGCAACATCCGCCTTGCCGGCGAGCCGGTGCTGCATGGCCTGTTTTTCAATCGCCATGTGTCGCGGCGCGATCATGTCGCGGTGTACGTGGTGCGGGATTTTTCCTGCGACGGCGCGCTTGCTCCCAACCGCGAGATCGTGGCGGGCGCGTTCTTTTCCCGCGATGCGCTGCCGGCGGATACCACGGCGGGCACGCGCCGCCGCATCGCCGAGGTGATGGACGGCGTTGCCCGCTCCGCCGAGTGGACTTGAGGCCGTGCCGCCACTAAAAGACAGCCGATAGGACGGCTGGGGACGGCCGCCGCCGGAACAGCCACATGACCGACCTTTCGCTCACCATCCTGTCGGAAACCACGGACGACGCCGAGCCGATCGAGCGTCTGCACGAACGCACCTTCGGTCCCGGCCGCTACGTGCTGAGCGCCTATCGTATTCGCGAGCGCGCCGCGCATCGCCTCGATCTGTCGTTCACCGCGCGCATCGGCACGCTGCTGGTGGGCTCGGTGCGGCTGACCGATATCCGCGTCGGCGCCACGCCCGCGCTGCTGCTCGGGCCGCTCACCGTCGAGCCGCCGTTTCGCGACCGCAAGATCGGACAGGGCCTGATCGAGCGCGCCCTTAAGGAGGCCCGCGCGCAGGGGCATCGGCTGGTGATGCTGGTGGGGGACGCGAGCTACTACAGCCGCTTCGGCTTCAAGCCGGTGCCGCGCGGCCAGGCCACCATGCCCGGCCCGGTCGATTCAAGGCGGCTTCTGGTGGCCGAACTGGTCGAGGGCGCGTTCGCGGGCGTGGCGGGCGCGCTGCGCCCGGCTTGACGTTCAGCGTCCTTCGCGTAGCCAGGTCGCCGCCATCGCGCCGATCAGCAGCAGCAGGCCGACAAGACCGGCGAATATCGGCAGCACGCCGATGCCGCGCACCACGCTGGCCTCGCGCATGCGCAGGCCCAGCCAGCCGTCGCCATGATAGACCGATGAAGCCTGCACCGGCACGATGCGCGGCAGCGTCACGGTGCCGTCCGCGGCGATGCGGCGCGCGTCGCCCCCGGTCGCCCGCGCCAGCGGCGCCAGCACCTCGGTGGTCGAAGTGACCTCGGAATATTCCTTCGGGTTGGCCGGTCCGATATTGACCAGCGCCTTGAGCTTGCCGTCGCCGGCCTGCCACAGCCCGAGTTCCTCGGCTTTGATATTGGCGCGCCACAGTCCCGGTTCGGCCTGCGCCAAGGTGAGTTCGCGGCTCGCGCCTCCGGGCGCGGTCAGCGTCACCGGCGCGACGCTGTCGGCCATGGTCTGACGCTCCACGACGAGATCGTGCCCCTGCGCGGAGAGCCGCAGGGCTTCCTCCTCGAGGTCGGGCTGCTTCATCAGCCAGTGCGAGATGCGGCGCAGGAGGTCGAGGTGCGGGCCGCCGCCCTCGAAACCGCGCGCCCATAGCCAGATATGATCGGACAATAGCAGCGCCACGCGGCCTTCGTCCTGCCGCGACAGCAGCAGCAGCGGCTTGCCGTCGAGGCCCTCCATGACCGCCGCGCCGCTTGGATTGCGGGTGTCGACGAGCCGGAAGAAGCGGCTCCAGTGCGGCGGATCGCTGTCGGCGCCGGCAAGGCCGCGCGTGACCGGATGGCGCTTGCCGATCTCTGTCAGCCGGGCGTGGAACGCCGCCTCGGTGACGCCGACCGGCTCGGCCGGCAGCACGGCGTCGAGCGGCGTGCGCCAGATGCTGGTGGTCGAGGCGTAGTCGGGCCCCGCCGCCACCAGCACCGCGCCGCCGTTCTTCACGTAGCGCGTGATGTTGTCGAAATAGATGATCGGCAGCACGCCCTGGCGCGCGTAGCGGTCGAAGATGATGAGCTGGAATTCGTTGATCTTCTGCTGGAACAGTTCGCGGGTCGGAAATGCGATCAGCGACAGTTCGTTGATCGGGGTGCCGTCCTGCTTTTCCGGCGGCCGCAGGATGGTGAAATGCACCAGATCGACGCTGGCGTCGGATTTCAGCAGGTTGCGCCAGGTGCGCTCGCCGGAATGCGGCTCGCCCGACACCAGCAGCACGCGCAGCTTGTCGCGCACGCCGTCGATCGACACCACGAGGCGGTTGTTGACCGGCGTCAACTCGCCGGCCAGGGGCGACGCCTCGATCTCGACGATGTTGGGGCCGGCATGGGTGATGGGGATGTCGACCTTGACCGTCTCGCCGCTCGCCACCGCGCGCTGGCTCAACATCTCGCTGTCGCGCCGTACCGTGACTTGCGCGCGCTCGCCGCGCACGCCCTGATCGTCGAGCCGGTAGGTCACGGTCTGCGGCTGGCCGACGATGCCGAACCGCGGCGCGGCGACGAGAGCGACGCGGCGGTCGCGTTCGTTGCCACGGCCGGTGACCAGCGCATGCAAGGGCGCGGCGAAGCCGAGCGCGGAGGCGCTGGCCGGGACGTCGTGGACGCGGCCGTCGGTGATGAGAAAGGCACCGGCGATGCGCTCCGAGGGCACGTCGGAGAGCATCGAGCCCAGCGCCGCGAACAGGCGCGTGCCATCGGTTTCGCCGTCGGCGTGCCCGGCCTCGGCCACCCGCACCTCGAGGTTGGGGATCTGCTTGAGCCGCTCGACGAGCGCCGCGCGCGCCTCTTCCGCCTCCCTGGCGCGGGTGCCGAAATTCTGGCTCGGGCTGCGGTCGACCACGATGGCGGCGACCGAGGGCAGCGGATCGCGCTCCTCGCGCGTGAACGAGGGATTGGCCAGCGCCAAGAGGATCAGGCCGAGCGCGATCACGCGCAGCGCCGCGCCGCGGCTGCGCGCCAGCGCGAGCAGGGCGGCGAGCACGACCAGCGCGCCGAGCGCAACCCACAGCACCAGCGCGGGAACCAGCGGGGCGAAGGCGATGCCGTACTGCATGACCCAAGTTTCCTATTGGCCGAGGCGCTCGATCAGCGCCGGCGCGTGCACCTGATCGGCCTTGTAGTTGCCGGTCAGCGTGTACATCACGATGTTGACGCCGGAGCGGAACGCGAATTCGCGCTGGCGCGGATCGCTGCCCGACATCGGCAGCATCGGCTGGCCGTCGGGCCGCAGCGCCCACGCGCCGGCGAGATCGTTCGAGGTGATGATGAGCGGCGAGACGCCGTCGCCGCCACGCGCCGGGCGATCCGCCATCTCGTCGTCGGTCTCGCGCGGCAGCGCCTCGACCCAGGTCTGTCCGGTGCCGAAGCGGCCGGGAAAATCGCGCAGCAGGTAGAACGTCTTGGTCAGCACATGCTCGCGCGGCACCGGTTCGAGTTCCGGCACGTCGAGCGACGACAGCATGGCGCGCAGCGTCGCCATGGCGGGCGTGCGCGATTCGCCGCCGCCGGGCGGTACCTCGCCGGCGTCGCGGGTATCGAACAGCACGGTGCCGCCCTGCTTCATATAGGCGTCGATGTGCTCCAGCGCCGCGGGCGGGGGCTTCGGCGCGCCGGGGATCACCGGCCAGTAGATCAGCGGATAGAACGCCAGTTCGTCGCGCGCCGGATCGACCCCGACAGGATCGCCGCCTTCGAGCGCGGTGCGCTGTGCCAGGAACAGCGTCAGTCCACCGAGGCCGGCCTTGACGATGGCATCGACCTCGGCATTGCCGGTGATGACATAGGCCAGCCGGGTCTGGCTCACCGTCTTGATCGCGGCGCTGTCGTCGGCGGCGCGGGCTTGCGGCGCGCCCATGACCGTAACCATGACCATGGCCGCAACCGCGATGGCCAGCACCAGCATCGCGCTGGCCGGCCGTCGCCGCAGCCGGCGCGCCAGTCCGCCGCCCAGCAAGGCCACGACGAGGCTGTCGATTGCCAGAAGCCCCAGCGCCAGCGTGAGCAGCATGCCGCGCAGGTCGCGTGGTTCGGCGTTGTGATAGGCGGCGCGGCGCGGCGAAAGCGGCGCGTAGTCGAGTTCGGCGATGCGGTCGCCGGAAGCAAGCACATTGACCGCGAGCGGCCCCTCGGGCGGACCATAGAATCCGGGCGGGTGATCGGGGCTGGCGCGGTCGCGGGCATCCGAGCGCAACGGCCGCGCGGTCGCGGGTGGCGGGGCGAAGGCGCCGAAGCCGTCGAGCACGCGCAAAGGCGCCAGGGTTTGCGCGGTCTCGCCGCCGGAGGCCGGCGTCGTCTCGGCGGTGCCCGCCATCTCGACGATCAGCCGCAGCATCTCGACGAACGTGCCGGACAGCGGCAGGTTCGACCAGCGCGCATCGGCGCTGACATGGAACAGCACCAGCGCGCCCTTGCCGCGCCGTTCGCCGGTCACCAGCGGAGTGCCGTCGGCGAGCATCGCCCAGCTGCGCGACGTGAGGTTGGAATCGGGCTCGGCCAGCACCTGCCGCGTCACCGTGACGTCGTGCGGCACGGCCAGGCCGGCGAACGGTCCGTCGGTGGCGAACAGGGCGAGGCTTTGCGGCTTCTCCCAGGTCAGGCTGCCGCCGAGCGCGCGGTCGCCGCGCCGCAGCCGCACCGGCACCAGATCGTCGTCGGCGGCGGCTAGACGCGGGCCGGCGAAGCGCACCAGCACGCCGCCGCGCTCGATCCAGCCGGCGAGCTGCTCGCGCGCCTCCGGCGCGATCGCGCCGACATCGGCGAGCACGATCATCGGCAGCTTCTGGTCGATGAGCCCGGTGATGGCGCGCCCCGGCGCGCCGCGTTCGGCCAGCCGCACGTCGGCGAAGGGTGCGAGCGCGCGCGCAAGATAATAGGTCGAGGCGAGCAGCGGCTGCGCGGTGTCGGTGCTGGCGCCGCTAACCACGCCGACCGCGCGCCGCCGCCAGCGCCGGTCGATGAGCTGCACCGCGCCGGCCGAGCGTTCGCCGGCGATCTCGAGACGCGCGATGTCGTTCCGGATCTCGACCGGCAGCTCGAAGCTGGCTTCGGTGTCGCGTTCGCGCGCGCCCAGTGCAAAGCGCGCCTCGCCGAGCGGCGCGCCCCTGATGTCGAGCGCGCGGATGACGCCGGCTTCGCCGGACCCGGACGCGCGCAGCACCTTCACCGTCATCTTCGCCGCGCTGTTCTCCGCCGCGACGAGAGCATGGGCCGGCCGGGTGCCGCCGTCATAGACGGTGACGCGACGGTCGCCGGCAAGACGCGCCAGGCCGCTGATGAAATCGGGCCCGCGTCCGCTGTCGACGCCGTCGGAAAGCCATACCAGCTCGGCGTCGGAGACGCCGGCAAGGAAACGCCCGACGGCGGGCAGTGTGTCGACGCGCTCGACGGCATAGGGCTTGGGCGCCAGCTGACGCACCGCGACGCGCGCGGCGGCGGCCGTCTGCAGCGAGATGTCGCGCGTCGTCTCGGACAGTGGAATCAGCGCCACGCTGCGGCGCGCGTTGTCGGCGTCGGCGATCAGGTCGTCGGCGGCGCGTAGCCGCGCCTGCCAGCTTGCCGCCGCGCTCCAGCCGTCGTCGATCAGGATCGCCAGCGGGCCGTCGCTGCGTACCCGTTCGCCCGGCGGATTCCAGATCGGTCCGGCGGCGGCGATGATCACCAGCGCGGCCGCGGTCAGGCGCAGCGCGGTCAGCCACCACGGCGTGCGCGCCGGCGTCTCCTCCTTGGGCGCGATGTCGAACAGGAGCCGCGTCGGCGGAAAGTCGATGCGGCGCGGACGCGGCGGAATCAGCCGCAAGAGCCACCACAGCGCCGGCAGGACGAGAAGTCCGAACAGCAGCCATGATTCGGCGAAGGCGAGCGGCAGGCCCATCATGCGCTACGCCCCATCGGTCGGACCGCCACGCGCGCGCCGGGCCCGCCATTGCCGAGCGCGGCATGCAGATAGAGCAGGAGTTCGCTCGCCGGACGGTCGGTGCGGTGGATGGTGAGCAGCCAGTCGCGCCGGCTGGTCTCGGCGCGGATGTCGTCGCGATGGCGCGCCACGCGCGCGACATAGTCCGCCGCCCAGGTCTCGGCGCGGCCGGCGGTGATCTCGCCGCCGCCCTCCGGCTCGATGAAGGCGATGCGGCCGGCATAGGGAAAGGTTTCCTCGGCCGGATCGACCACCTGCACCAGCGTGCCGTGCGCCCCCGACGCCGACAGCGCCGCCAGCATGGCGGCGATCGCGCCGGATTCGCTCCACAGGTCGGACAGCACTACGATCTCGGCGAGCGCGGATGGCGCGAACGAGGGCGGCAGGCTCAGGCGCGGCGCGCCGTCATGCAGGATCGCCTGCGCCATGCGGTCGATGACGTTGCGGCTGGCGGTCGGCGCCATCAGCCCGGGGATGCCGACGCGCTCGCCGCCGTCGACCAGCAGTTCGGCCAGCGCGAAGGTGATGATCAGCGCGCGTTCGAGCTTGCTGTCACGCTTGTCCGACGAAGCGAACGCCATCGAGGCCGAACGGTCGGGCCACAGCCACACGGTGTGCGCGGCCTCCCATTCATGCTCGCGCACGTAAAGGTGCTCGTCGCGCGCCGAGCGGCGCCAGTCGACGCGCGAGGCCGGCTCGCCCGAGGCGAAGCGCCGGTACTGCCAGAAATTCTCGCCACTGCCGGCGCGGCGGCGGCCGTGCAGGCCGTGGATGACTCCGGCGGCGATACGGCGGGCGTCGAGCACGAGGCGGGGCAGCGCGGCGGCCAGCGTCCGGCTCGTCCCGTCGGCGTGGCGCACCGCCTCGATCTCGCCGGCGCTGCCGGCGTGTGCGGGGATATCCGGGTGCGCCGCGTCCGCCACGGGTCAGCCGATCCGCGACTTGAGCTGATGGATGACGTCGAGCACGCTGCGGCCTTCGGCGCGGGCGGCGAAGGTGAGCGCCATGCGATGCTTGAGCACCGGCTCGGCGAGGTCGAGCACGTCGTCGATCGACGGCGCGAGGCGGCCGTCGATGAGCGCGCGGGCGCGTACCGCCAGCATCAGGGCCTGGCTGGCGCGCGGTCCCGGTCCCCATGCGATCAGCTTGCCGAGTTCGCCGCCGTCCGGCCCGGGCCGTGCCGCGCGCACCAGCGTCAGGATCGCCTCGACCACGGATTCGCCGACCGGCAGCCGCCGCACCAGGCGCTGCGCCGCCATCACCTCGTCGGGCGTCATCGCCGCCCGGGCGTGGACTTCCTCGGCGCCGGTGGTTTCGAACAGGATGCGCCGCTCGGCCTCGCGGTCGGGATATTCGACGTCGATCTCCATCAGGAAGCGGTCGAGTTGGGCCTCGGGCAGCGGGTAGGTGCCTTCCTGCTCCAGCGGGTTCTGCGTCGCCAGCACGTGGAACGGTCGCGGCAGGTCATGGCGCACGCCCGCGACGGTGACGTGCTGCTCCTGCATCGCCTGCAGCAGCGCCGACTGGGTGCGCGGGCTGGCGCGGTTGATCTCGTCGGCCATCAGGAGCTGCGCGAACACCGGGCCGGTGATGAAGCGGAACGAGCGCTTGCCGGAGGCGCTCTCGTCGAGCACCTCGGCGCCGAGGATGTCGGACGGCATCAGGTCCGGCGTGAACTGGATGCGGCGGGCGTCGAGGCCGAGCGTGATGCCGAGCGTCTCGACCAGCTTGGTCTTGGCCAGGCCCGGCACGCCGATCAAGAGCGCGTGGCCCCCGCACAGGATGGTGATGAGCGTGTTCTCCACCACCTTGTGCTGGCCGAAGATGATGGTTTCGATCGCGGCCTTGGCGGCATGCATGCCGGCCGCCGTCTTCTCCGCCGTGCGGATGACGACATCCTCGAGTTTTTCGACACCTTCGCCGCCTGCCATGGCCTGCTCCGATTGATAATGGTGGGAACCAGCTTTCCTGGAACCGCATGCTCGCGCATGAAACCCCGCGCCTCCGCAAGGGACCGGCGGGGGCCTGTTCCTCGAATCCCGATCATCCTACATTATGGGTGTGGACGCGGTGTTTTCCATCACGATCCGGCGAGCCGGTCGTGGATCATGACAAGCCTCGGCGCAAACCATGGCGAAGCAAGGGCGAAAAGATTAAAGGCGGTCCTTACTGTGAGCCAGAACCTCGACAATCTCACGCAGGCGGCGAAAACCGCCGGGGCCAAGGGGCCGCCGCCGGTGCATCTGTGGAATCCGCCGTTCTGTGGCGATATCGACATGCGCATCGCCGCCGACGGCACCTGGTTCTATCTCGGCACGCCGATCGGACGGCCGGCGCTGGTCCGGCTGTTCTCCTCGGTGCTCAAGCGTGAGGACGGCAAGTATTTCCTCGTGACGCCGGTGGAAAAATGCGGCATCCGGGTCGACGACGCACCGTTTCTCGCCGTCGAGATGGCAGGCGAGGGCGAGGGGGCGAATCGCACGCTGCGCTTCCGCACCAATGTCGACGACTGGGTGACGTGCGACGCCGAGCACGCCTTGCGTTTCGAGCCTGCCGCCGATGGCGGCCTGACGCCCTATCTGCATGTGCGCCGCGACCTGTGGGCCAAGGTGACGCGCGCGGTATATTATGATCTGGTGGCGCTCGGCGAGGAGCGCGCGGTCGACGGCCGGGCGATGTTCGGCGTGACCTCGGGGGGAAGCTTCTTTCCGATGGCGCGCGCGGAGGAACTGCGGGGACTATCGTGAGCGACAGCGTACTTGGGGCCGGACTGGCGGGCGCCGATTTCTTCGCGCGGGCGCGGGCGAGCCTGACCTTTGACCTGCCGGCCGCGCTGACCGATCCCGACATCATTCCCTCGCGCGGCGACCACAACATGGACCGCATCCTGAAGATGGTGGCGGGGGAAAATCCGGTCAGGTCCGCCTCGGTGCTGATCCCGGTGGTGGCGCGTCCCGAGCCGACCGTGATCTTCACCCAGCGCGCCGCCCATCTCAACGACCATCCCGGCCAGGTGGCGTTTCCCGGCGGCAAGATCGATGCCGGCGAGACGCCGCTCGAGGCGGCGCTGCGCGAGGCCGAGGAGGAGATCGGACTCGATCGCGCCTTCGTCGATCCGCTCGGTTTTCTCGACGTCTATGCCACCGTGTTCGGGTTTCGCATCCTGCCGGTGGTGGCCAAGGTGACGCCGGGCTTTACGCTCGTGGTCAACCATTCGGAAGTCGACGATGTGTTCGAGGTGCCGCTTGCGTTCCTGATGGAGCCCGGCAACCACGAGACTCACAGCAAGGATTTCCGCGGCATCACCCGCCGCTTCTACGCCATGCCCTATGCCGAGCGTTACATCTGGGGCGTGACGGCGGGCATCGTGCGCAGTCTCTATGACCGGATAGCCGCCGCATGATCCGTCCGCTTCTCACCGAGATCGCAATCTTCCTCATTCCGTTTGCCGTCTATGCGCTGTTCCTGGCGGCCACGCGCGTCGGCGTGGTGTCCATCGAGGCGTGGCCGTTCAGGGTGGTGGCGACGCTCACCGCCGTCGCGCTCGCGCTGCTGGTCGGCAGCTTCCTGTTCCTCGCCCATTATGCCGGCGCGCCGCCGGGCTCGACCTATGTTCCGGCGCACATGGAAAAGGGACGGCTCGTTCCCGGAGCCGGAAGCAAGTGAGCCGCGAGGTAAACCATACACCCGAGCGCATCGGCATTGATCTGCGCCAGGCCGGCTGGCTGACCGCGGGGCCGATCACGAAGGTGTTCGCGCTGCTTAACAGCGGCGGCGAGGAGGTGCGCGTGGTCGGCGGCGCGGTGCGCAACGCGCTCATCGGCCTGCCGCACGGCGACATCGACATGGCGACCACGGCGCCGCCCGAGGAGGTGATGGCGCGCGCGAAGACCGCCGGCATCAAGGCGGTGCCGACCGGCATCGACCACGGCACGGTGACGCTGGTGGTCCATGGCCATCCGTTCGAGGTGACGACGCTGCGCGAGGATGTCGAGACGTTCGGCCGCAAGGCCAGGGTGGCGTTCGGCCGCGACTGGCGCCGCGATGCCGAGCGGCGCGACTTCACCATGAACGCGCTGTCGGCGAGCGCCGACGGCCTGGTGCATGATTATGTCGGCGGCCTCGACGACCTCGCGGCGCGCCGCGTGCGCTTCATCGGCGATCCGGCGCAGCGCATCGCCGAGGACTATCTGCGTATCCTGCGATTCTTCCGCGTTCATGCCGCCTACGGCGACGACGACCCCGACCGCGCCGGCCTGCATGCCTGCATCGAGGGCCGCGCCGGGCTCGCGAAGCTGTCCGCCGAGCGCGTGCGCATGGAGATCGTCAAGCTGATGGCGGCGCCGGGCGCGGTCGCCGCGCTCACCGTGATGGACGATTACGGACTGCTGACACCGGTGCTGGGCGGCATCGCCTATCGCGCCACGCTCGATGCCATGATCACCGCCGAGAAGGCGTTGGGGCTGCCCCCCGATCCGGTGCGCCGGCTCGGCGCGCTTGCCGTTGCGGTGACGGAGGACGCCGAGCGTCTGGCCATGCGGTTGCGGCTGTCGAACGCGGAAGCCAAGCGGCTCGACTCGATGGGCTATCGCTGGTGGCGGCTGGCGGGCGTTAACGAGGATGAGGCGAAACGCCGGCTCTACCGGCTCGGCCCCGAGCGCTATCGCGACCGGCTGATGCAGGCGTGGGCGCGCGCCGGGCGCGCCGCCGATGCGCTGGTCTGGCATGACCTCGCCACTCTGCCGGACCGCTGGCAGACGCCGCGGTTCCCCCTCAGGGCGGCGGATTTCCTCGCGCGCGGCTTTCGCGAGGGCAAGGCGCTGGGCGAGGTGCTGGAGCAGGCGGAAGAGGCATGGGTCGCCGCGGGCTTCCCCGCCGACGCGGCGGAGGTGAAGGCCATCGCCGACCGCTGCACGGCCGCATTCGCCCACGATCATCGGTTGTGAGGCGTCGCTCGCGGGATCATTCCTGCTCGTCGGAATCCTCGTCCTCGTCGTCGTATTCGATGCGGTCGAGCACGGCCCTGGGAAAGCTGCGGCTGCGGTAATCCTCGCCCTGCGAGGCATACCAGATGCAGGTCAGCGTGGCGGCGTCCTCAAGTTTGAGCACGGTCATGGCCGGTCCGCCGGATTTAAGCTGAACGATGTCGCCGACTTTCATGGCTGGTTTCCTGAAACGCTGGTTTTCGTGTCACGGCCACTTCACCAGCGGCGGCATCGACGACAGGATGGAGTCGACATTGCCGCCGGTCTTGAGGCCGAAAATGGTGCCGCGGTCGTAAAGCAGGTTGAACTCGACATAGCGGCCGCGCCGCACCAGTTGCTCCTCGCGCTCGGCCTCGCTCCAGGACCGCGCGAAATTGCGCCGCACCAGTTCGGGATAAACCTTGAGGAAAGCGCGGCCGACCTCTTGCGTGAACGCGAAGTCGGCATCCCAGTCGCCGGAATCATGCCAGTCGTAGAAGATGCCGCCGATGCCGCGCGGTTCGTTGCGGTGCTTGAGGAAGAAATACTCGTCGCACCAGTCCTTGTAACGGTCATACGAGGCAATGGCGGCGTGGGCGTCGCAGGCCGCCTTCATCGCGGCGTGAAAGGCGATGCTGTCGGAATCGCTCTGGGTGCGGCGCGCGGCCAGCGTAGGGGTGAGATCCGCGCCGCCGCCGAACCAGGCCTCGGTCGTCACCACGAAACGGGTGTTCATGTGCACGGCTGGCACGTGCGGGTTGTGCATGTGGGCGATCAGCGAGATGCCCGAGGCCCAGAATCGCGGATCGTTCGCCGCGCCCGGAATCTGGTCGCGGAACTCGGGCGCGAACTCGCCGTGCACGGTCGAGCAGTGCACGCCGACCTTCTCGAACAGGCGGCCGCGCATGATCGCCATGATGCCGCCGCCACCCGGCGTGCCGGATGCATCCGTGCGCTGCCACGACGTGCGCTCGAAGCGGCCGGGCTCTCCAGCGTAAAGACCGGCGGGCGCTTCGTCTTCCAGCCGCTCGAACGCCGCGCAGATGTCGTCGCGCAGCGACTCGAACCAGGCGCCTGCGCGCGCCTGGCGTTGGGCAAGATCGGTCGTGAGCATCATGGGGCGGCCAGGATCCCGTGTTCATGGCTGGGCGCGGGGTATGGGCCCACGTCCGCGATATCTTGCAGTGCACAACATTCAATCTCCCGCACGCAGATGCATGCATGGCCGATGAGATTGAGAGAAAGTTTACCGGAAGGAGATACCTCTTATTCCCTAATTTCCATTTTGTTTCCCAAAACAGCGACGGAACGGCAGGATAAAGATGCGGGCACTTGTTTCAAGCCTTGCTGGAATTGCGGGCCGTTTTCAGGGCCTGCGCATCGGTCTCCGCATGCAGATTCTGCTGCTGGGGACCGTCGGCGTTCTTCTGATCGGCACCATCTATCTGGTGGGGCTGCGGGTGGAAAACGCGGCCATCCATAAATCCGACACCAGCATCGCCTTGCAGGTGCGGATCGCGGACGCGGTTGAGAAGTTTATCGAGGCGCGGCAGGTCGCGGGCGAATTTACCCGGATGCCCAGCGAAAGGCTGATCGAGCGCAACAACGAGCTGCTGGCCGGGGTACGGGTAGATCTGGAAGGCATCGAGAAGCTGGTCGCCGATCTGCCGCAGGACGATCCGCTGCGCAAGGCAACGGAATGGCGTACGGCCCTGAACGACTATGCCAAGCGTTTCAACTGGGTCGTCTCATCGCAGCGCCTGATGGGCTTTACCGAGGTCGACGGCTTGCAAGGCGATCTGCGCATGGCTGCCCGCAAGATGGAAGTCATGCTCGCCAAGATGGACTATTCGGCGCTCATCATCCTGACGTTGCAGATCCGCCAGTATGAAAAGGATTACATGCTGCGTGGCGATCTGTCGCACAGCGCGAGCCTGAAGTCGCGGATCGGCGAGTTTCAGGAAATACTCAACAACAGCTACCTCACCGAGGATCAGAAAAAGGAAGTCGGGGAATACCTCAAGGCCTATCAGTCGAGCTTTGAGTCCTATGTGTCGGGTCAACGGTCGCTGACCGAGGAAGCGGCCGCTCTGTCGTCGACCTTCGACAATGTCATTCGCCCGCAACTGAGCGGCGTGAGCGAAACCGCGCACGCCAGCGCCGATGCCGCCAGGCAGTCCATGATGAACGTCCGGCGGACGATGATCTGGGCGCTGGTGGTGACGACGGCTGTGGTCATCCTCGCCGCGTTTTTGTTCGGGCGCCGGATTTCCCGGCCGATTACCGCGATGGCGAGGGCGATGGAACGCGTGGCGGGCGGCGAGACCGACATCGTGGTGCCGACGATCCGCCGCAGCGACGAGATCGGGGTGATGGCGCGCGCCTTCGCCGTGTTCCATGCCAACATGCTGGAGAACCGCGAACTGTCGCAGGGGCGGGCGGCGGAACGGCAGCGCAACGAAGAGGCGCGCAAGGCGCTGCTGTCGGGCATCGCCGACCAGTTGCAGGCCGATATCGGCGCGGCGGCGCGTGAAGTCGAAACCGGGGCGCAGAAGATGCACGAGAATGTCGAGGTGGTCGGCCAGGTGCTGGCCGAGACGCGCACGCGTGCCGACACGGTCAGGTCGGCCTCGACGCAGGCGTCCGAAAATGTCCAGCGCATCGCCGCCGCGACCCGCGAGCTGGCGGTCTCGATGGCGGAAATCTCCGGGCAGGTCGGGCGCTACACCCAGATCGCGCGCCATGCTGCCTCCGACACCGAGCGCACCGACGCCATCGTGCAGTCGCTGGTGGACGAGACGCAGCAGATCGAGGAGGTCGTCGTCCTCATCAACGGCATTGCCGCGCAGACCAACCTCTTGGCGCTCAACGCCACCATCGAGGCGGCGCGCGCCGGCGAAGCCGGACGCGGCTTTGCCGTGGTGGCGCAGGAGGTCAAGGCGCTGGCCCAGCAGGTGACCTCCGCCACCGGCAGCATCCGCCAGCAGATCGACGCCATGCGCGGGCTCGCGCAGCAGGCCGGGCAGGCGATCAACAAGATCGGCACCACGGTGCGCGAGATCGATCATCTGGCGTCGGCCATGGCGGGCGCCGTCGAGCAGCAGCAGGCGGCCACCGAGGAGATTTCCGGCAGCATCACCATCGCCGCCGAAGGCACCCAGACCGTTTCCGATCATATCGGCCGGGTCGGCGAGGATGCGGGCCAGGCCTGCAAGCTCAGCGATCAGATGGTGGAGACCGCCCAGGCCATGCACCGGCAGTCGGGCGAACTGAACGGGGTCGTCGCCCGCGTTCTCGACCGGATCCGCGCCGCCTAGCGTTCGGGGGGATCAGGCCGTCCGCGTCTGCCGCAGCGCCTCGCCCAGCGCCATCGCCGCGCAGACCGCGACATTGAGCGAACGCAAGCCCGGCGCCATCGGGATGACGATCCGCTCGTCGGCGGCCGTCATCACCGCCTCGGGAACGCCCGCCGATTCGCGGCCGAACAGCAGCACGTCGTTCGGCCGGTAGCCGACCTCGAGGTAGGGCCGGCTGCCATGGGTGGAAAAGACCATCAGCCGCGCCCGTGCGTGCCGCCGCCAGGTCTCGAAATGGTCCCAGGAGGCATGGTGGATGATCCGCACCGCGTCGAGATAGTCCATTCCGGCGCGGCGGAAAGCGCGGTCGGACACCGGAAAGCCGGCCGGCTCGATGATGTGGGCTTCCGTATCCATGCAGGCGCAAAGACGCAGAATCGTGCCGGTGTTTTGAGGGATGTCGGGCTGGAACAGGGCGATCTGCATGGGCTGGCCGTGGATGGCTGGAAAGGAAGCGGTTTCCCAGCGGATCATGCACCAACTCAAGGTCTTAGAGCAGGATCTTTGCAAAAATTGTGCGTTGCCGCCGTAACCTCGCGGAGAGGCGATGAGCGGGCTTGCGCTGGCGGGGCAAGGGTGTCAATAAGCCTCGTTGGACTGCGTTGCCGCGACCCCCTCGCTGGGCGCGCGATTTGACCTGCCGCCCATGGGGTAAAGCCTGCTGGCCCCGGCAGCCTGCCGATTTTGCCAACCTTAGCTTGTCCGGTTTTGGCGTATCACCGGGGGTCGCCCAAAACCAGAGAGGATCGAGATCGTGACGACGACGATGTCTTCGGCGGAGCCGACACGCCGTGATTTCCTTTATGTCGCAACGGGCGCGGTTGCCGCGGTGGGAACCGCCGCCGCCCTCTGGCCCTTCGTTTCGCAGATGAACCCTGACGCATCGACGGTGGCGGCGGGTGTGCCGATCGAGGTCGACCTTGCGCCGATCACCGAAGGGCAGGCCATCAAGGTGTTCTGGCGCGGCAAGCCGATCTTCATCAGCCACCGCAGCAAGAAAGAGATCGAGGCGGCGCAGCAGGTCGACGCCAGGAGCCTGCCCGATCCGCAGACCGATGCCCAGCGCGTCAAGGAAGGTCATGACCAGTGGCTGGTGGTCATCGGCATCTGCACTCATCTCGGTTGCATCCCGATCGCGCATCAGGGCGAGTATGACGGGTTCTTCTGCCCGTGCCACGGCTCGGTCTACGACACTTCCGGCCGCATCCGCAGCGGCCCGGCTCCGGCCAACCTGGCGGTCCCTCCCTATGAATTCCTCTCCGATTCCAAGGTCCGGATCGGCTGAAGGTCCTCTTTACAAATCCTAGTCGCAGGATTGCATCATGAGCGGTCACTCCACCTATCTGCCGCAGAGCGGCTTCGCCAAATGGCTTGAAGCGCGGCTGCCGATCTTCAGCTTCGTGCACGGCTCGTTCGTCGCCTATCCATCGCCGCGCAACCTCAATTACTGGTGGACCTTCGGCGGCATCCTGTCGCTGATGCTGGTGGTTCAGCTTCTCACCGGCATCGTGCTGGTGATGCACTACACGCCGCATGCCGACATGGCCTTCAAGTCAGTCGAGGCCTTGATGCGCGATGTCAACTACGGCTGGCTCTTGCGCTACCTGCACTCCAACGGCGCCTCGATGTTCTTTGTCGCCGTCTACATCCACATGTTCCGCGGCCTCTATTACGGCTCCTACAAGGCGCCGCGCGAGGTGCTGTGGATTCTCGGCGTCATCATCTACCTCCTGATGATGGCCACCGGCTTCCTCGGCTACACCCTGCCGTGGGGCCAGATGAGCTACTGGGGCGCCACCGTCATCACCAACTTCTTCTCGGCGTTCCCGTTCATCGGCGAGCCGCTGGTGACCTGGCTGTGGGGTGGCTACGCCATCGGCAACCCGACGCTGCAGCGCTTCTTCTCGCTGCACTACCTGCTGCCGTTCGTGATCGTCGGCGCGGTGGTGCTGCATGTGTGGGCGCTCCACGTGGTCGGCCAGAACAACCCGGCTGGCGTCGAGCCCAGGACCGCGAAGGACACCGTGCCGTTTACGCCGCACGCCGTCACCAAGGACGCGGTCGGAATGTCGCTGTTCCTGCTGTTCTACTGCTGGTTCGTGTTCTACACGCCCAACTTCCTCGGCCACGCCGACAACTACATACCGGCCAACCCCGGCGTGACGCCGGCGCACATCGTGCCGGAATGGTATTACCTGCCGTTCTACGCGATCCTGCGCGCCATCCCCAACAAGCTGATGGGCGTCATCGCGCTGTTCGCCTCGATCGGCATTCTGGCGTTCCTGCCGTGGCTGGACACCTCGAAGGTGCGCTCGGCGCGCTACCGCCCGATCTACCGTCAGCTGTTCTGGATCTTCGTGGCGGTGTGCCTCGGGCTCGGCTGGCTCGGCGCCAAGCCGGCGGAGGGCGGCTACGTGCTGGCCGCGCGTGTCCTGACCATCTACTACTTCGCCCACTTCCTGATCATCATGCCGCTGGTCGGCAAGCTGGAGAAGACGCGTCCGCTGCCGAACTCGATCTCTGAGGACATCCTGGGCCGCAAGACGGTCGCCGCCATGCTGGTGGCGTTCGCCGTGTTCGCGGCCGGCCTTGTCGGCTTCGCCGCTCCGGCCTCGGCCGCCGGCGAACACGGCGCGCCGGTGCCGCCGTCGCTGTCCTGGTCGTTCGCCGGCCCGTTCGGCAAGTTCGACAAGGCGCAGCTGCAGCGCGGCTTCAAGATCTACAAGGAAGTCTGCGCCGGTTGCCATGGCCTGGGCTATGTGGCGTTCCGCAACCTCGCCGAACCGGGCGGGCCGGGCTACAGCGAGGCGCAGGCCGCGGCGGTCGCGGCGGAATACAACATCAAGGACGGTCCCAACGACGCCGGCGACATGTTCGAGCGGCCGGGCCGACTGGCCGATGCCTTTCCCTCGCCGTTTCCCAACGACAACGCGGCGCGGGCGGCCAATGGCGGCGCGCTGCCGCCGGATCTTTCCATCATCGCCAAGGCGCGCACCTACGAGCGCGGCTTCCCGTGGTTCCTTATCGATATCGTCACGCAGTACCAGGAGCAGGGCCCCAACTACGTCACCGCGCTGCTGCAGGGCTACGAGGACGCGCCCGGCGACTTCAACCTGCCGGCGGGAGCGAACTACAACAAGTATTTTCCCGGCCATGCCATCGGCATGCCGCAGCCGCTCAGCGACGGTCAGGTGACCTATGAGGACGGCTCGCCGCAGACGCTTGAGCAGTACGCCAAGGACGTCACCGCGTTCCTGATGTGGACCGCGGAGCCGCACCTCGAGGCGCGCAAGAGGCTTGGCCTTCAGGTGATGATCTTCCTGCTGGTGCTGTCGGGACTGCTGTACTTCACCAAGAAGCGGGTGTGGGCCTCGGCGCACTAGCGCGGCCCACTTTGTGCCACCGATCGGAAAAGGCCCCCGCTCCGGGGCCTTTTTCATGTGGCGAGTTTTCATGTGGCGAGGGCCTTGCCTCGCGCCGGTTGCGCGGTGCGCGGCGGCGCGGCATGCTCCCGGAAATTCAGTCACGGCATGAGGGAGACGGGCCATGGGCGGCAGGATCACCTTCAAGCGGCCGGACGGCAAGGACACCGAAGGCTATTTTGCCCGCGCGGGTGGGGCGCGCGCGCCGGGCGTGGTGGTGATCCAGGAGTGGTGGGGACTGCAAAGCCAGATCACCGGCATCTGCGACCGGCTGGCAATGGCGGGCTACGACGCGCTGGCGCCCGACCTCTATGCCGGCACCGTGGTGCCCTATCACGACAGGGAAGCCGCCAGCCGCGAGATGTCGTCGCTCGACTTTCTCGACGCCACCGACCAAATCGTGCGCGGCGCGGCCCGGCACCTCAGGAAGACCGCGGCCAAGGTCGGGCTCACCGGCTTCTGCCTTGGCGGCGCGGTCGCGATGCTGGGGGCCTGCCGCATCGCCGAGCTGGATGCCGCGGTGGTGTTCTATGGCCTGCCGCCGGCCTCGGCCGCCAAGCCGGCCGATGTCCGGGTGCCGCTACAGGGCCATTTCGCCAATACCGACGACTGGTGCACGCCGGCGGTGATCGATGCCCTCGAGGCTGGGCTGAAAGCAGCCGGCAAGAACGCCGAGATCTTTCGCTACGATGCCGCGCACGCCTTCATGAACGAGCAGCGCCAGGAGGTGCATGACCGTCTCGCGGCCGAACTGGCGTGGAGCCGGATGCTGGCGTTCTGGAAGACCCATCTCGCTCAGACGTGATCCCGGATCCAGGAATGCCCACATAAAAACGGCTGGCCCGAGGGCCAGCCGTTTTTTTGCGTTTGTACGATGGAGATCGGCCGGTGCCGGCTGTCACCCCGATCTCAGTAGAAATACATGCGACGGCGGCGGCGCCAGTAGTAGCGGCGCGGCCGGTAGTAATACATCGGGCGGCGGCGCCACCAGCGGCGGCGGCGGACGACGTAGTACTGGGCGTCCTGCAACTCTTCCGCCGGCACGGCCGGCGCGGCGCCGGTAGGCGGAAGCGGGGCGGCCTCGACGGTAGCGGGCAGCAAGGCTCCAACCGCGACGATCCCGGCGATGGCTGCCAAATTTCTCAACAGCGATCTGCGATCCATGGATATCACTCCTTGAAATAACGTGCCCGAGAGAGAGTCGGGAACGGCGCAACCAGCCTATGCCGCCTTGCCAGCGCCAGCAATCAAAAGCTCCAGGCTTGCCAGCCCCTTGACGGACAGGCGGGGGCATGGTGGGTTAGCTCCATGCGCCGCGCCGTCACCCCATCCCGCAGCTGGTGGCCCACCTCCTAAAAGGTGGCCGGCGTTTTCTTTTTCCATTAACCGTCAGGCCGTCTCGCAGTGCGACGGCTTCCTCTGTTCGTCCGCCCTGCGTGAAGCGAGGTAAAGATGAACAGGACGATTTTCACTCTTCCCTCCGAAACCCGCATCCGCACCGCGGGCGGGCTCGACATCGCGCGCCGCATCCGGGAGTTTTCCGGTGGCGCCGCGCTCGACCGCCTCATCGAGACGCTCGACAGCCGCCGCGGCGTGATGCTGTCGTCGGGTACCACGGTGCCGGGGCGCTACGAGAGCTTCGACCTCGGCTTCGCCGATCCGCCGCTGCGGCTGGAGGCGGCCGGCGCGTCCTTCTCCATCGCCGCGCTCAACGAACGCGGCAAGGTGCTGATAGCGTTCCTTTCGCGCACGCTGTCCGAGCCGTGCCTCGCGATCACGACGCGTGGCGATACCGAAATCGCCGGCCGTATCCTGCGCGGCGCGGCGCCGGCCAACGAGGAGCAGCGCACGCGGCGCGCCAGCATCCTGTCGCTGGTGCGCGACATCGTCGCGCGGCTGGCTTCGAACGCCGATCCGCTGCTCGGGCTCTACGGCGCGTTCGGCTACGACCTCGCGTTCCAGATGGAGGACATCGAACAGAAGCGCGAGCGCGCCGCCGACCAGCGCGATATCGTGCTGTTTATCCCCGACCGGCTGGTGGCCTATGACCGCTCGACCGGGCGCGGCGTGACGATCGATTACGAATTCGCCTTCGATGGCGCGTCGACCAGCGGCATGGCCCACGACACGCCGCCGAGCGTGTTCACCGACAGCGGCCGCGCCGGATTTACCGATCACGCGCCCGGCGACTATCAGGCCATCGTGCGCAAGGCCAAGGAAGCGTTCGCCTGCGGCGACCTGTTCGAGGCGGTGCCGGGGCAACTGTTCGCCGAGCCGTGCAAGCGCTCGCCGGCCGAGGTGTTCCAGCGCCTGTGCCGCATCAATCCGGCGCCCTATGGCGCGCTGATCAATCTTGGCGACGGCGAGTTCCTGGTCTCGGCTTCGCCCGAGATGTTCGTGCGCTGCGACGGCCGCCGCGTCGAGACCTGCCCGATCTCGGGCACCATCGCCCGCGGCACCGACGCCATTGGCGACGCCGAGCAGATCCGCCAGCTGCTCAACTCGCAGAAGGACGAGTTCGAGCTCAACATGTGCACCGACGTCGACCGTAACGACAAGGCGCGCATCTGCGTGCCCGGCACCATCAAGGTGCTGGCGCGGCGGCAGATCGAGACCTACTCCAAGCTGTTCCACACCGTCGATCATGTCGAGGGCGTGCTGCGGCCGGGCTTCGACTCGCTCGACGCGTTCCTGACCCACGCCTGGGCGGTGACGGTGACCGGCGCGCCGAAGGTGTGGGCGATGCAGTTCGTCGAGGACAACGAGAAGAGCCCGCGGCGCTGGTATGGCGGCGCCATCGGCGCGGTGATGTTCGACGGCAGCATCAACACCGGCATCACCATTCGCACCATCCGCATGAAGGACGGGCTCGCCGAGGTGCGCGTCGGCGCCACGCTGCTGTTCGACAGCGACCCCGTCGCCGAGGAGGTCGAGTGCCAGACCAAGGCGGCGGCGCTGTTCCAGGCGCTGCGCGGCGACGACCGCGTCAGCCCGCTGTCGGCGCTGTCGCCCGATGCGCCGGGTTCCGGCCGGCGCGTGCTCATCATCGACCACGAGGACAGCTTCGTTCACATGCTGGCCGACTACTTCCGCCAGGTCGGCGCCACCGTCACGGTGACGCGGCACAACCATGCGCTCGAGATGCTCGCGGCCGGCGGCTACGATCTCCTGGTGCTGTCGCCGGGGCCGGGCCGGCCGCAGGACTTCGCCATCGCCCGCACCATCGAGACGGCGCTGAAGAACAAGCTGCCGGTGTTCGGCGTCTGCCTCGGCGTGCAGGCGATCGGCGAATATTTCGGCGGCAAGCTCGGCCAGTTGCCGCTGCCGGCGCACGGCCGGCCATCGCGGATCGAGGTCAGAGGCGGCAGGCTGCTCGCCAACCTGCCGGGCGAGGTCGTCATCGGCCGCTATCATTCGCTTTATGTCGAGCGCGACGGCCTGCCGGACGAACTGGAAATCACCGCCGCCACCGAGGACGGCATCGCCATGGCGATCGAGCACAAGAGTCTTCCGGTCGGCGGCGTGCAGTTCCATCCCGAGTCGCTGATGTCGCTTGGCGACGAGGTCGGCCTGCGCATCGTCGAGAACGCGGTGCGGCTCGGGCAAGGTGTTTAAGACGGGGGGCGCGCGCGGAGGGGGCATGACACAGGCGGTACTCGGCATCATCGGCGGTTCCGGCATCTATGATCTGCCGGGACTGGAGAACGTGCGCGAAGAGCGCATCGCAAGCCCGTGGGGCGAGCCGTCCGGAAGCTTGCGTATCGGCACGCTGGCCGGCCTGCCGGTGGTGTTCCTGCCGCGCCACGATACCGGCCACCGGCTCGCGCCCTCCGACATCAACTACCGCGCCAATATCGACGTGCTCAAGCGCGCGGGCGTCACCGATCTCGTCTCGCTGTCGGCCTGCGGCTCGCTGCGCGAGGACATGCCGCCGGGCACCTTCGTGCTGGTCGATCAGTTCGTCGACCGCACCTATGCGCGCGCCAATTCGTTCTTCGGCAAGGGCTGCGTCGCCCATGTCTCGATGGCCCATCCGGTGGCGCCGCGCCTGCGGCTTCACCTCGCCGGCGCGGCGGAAGCCGAGAACCTGGCGCTGGCGCGCGGCGGAACCTATGTCTGCATCGAGGGGCCGCAGTTCTCGTCGCTGGCGGAAAGCCAGACCTACCGGAAGCTCGGCTACGACGTCATCGGCATGACCAATCTGCCGGAGGCCAAGCTCGCGCGCGAGGCCGAGTTCTGCTATGCCACCGTGGCGATGGTGACCGACTACGACTGCTGGCATCCGGACCACGACGCCGTCACCGTGCAGGACATTCTCCGGGTGCTGACCGCCAATGTGGAGAAGGCTGGGCGGCTGGTGGCGCGGCTGGCGCGCGATTTTCCGCGCGAGCACGAGCCGTGCCCGATCGGTTCCGATCGCGCGCTTGACGCGGCGCTGGTCACCGCGCCCGAGGCGCGCGATCCGGAACTTCTGAAAAAGCTCGACGCCGTCGCGGGACGGGTATTGGGGCCGGCGTCAACCGGCCAAGGCTAGCGATGCATCCCTATCGGACCCAATCCCGTCAGGCCGAATACAAGTATTGCGATGGCGGCGTATAGGATGGCCACGATTATCGCGGCTGGAATGGCGGCGATCGATGCTTTGACGAAAAAAGCGACAAGGTGCCAGAATGGAATTTGAATATCTGATATGGTCACGGAATTGTCCGGACGGGTCGTATTCATTTTCGTTTCTCCAATGAGATGCGCTAGCTTGTCGCAAGCCAGCCGCATTGTTTGATCGTATAGGCAGGGCAGATGATCGAACAAGGGTCATACGAACTCATCTCCACCATCCGCACCATTCCCGACTATCCCAGGCCGGGCATCCTGTTCCGCGACATCACCACGCTTCTGGGCAACGCGCGTGCGTTCCGCCGCGCGGTCGATGAACTGGTGCAGCCGTTCGCGGGCTCGAAGATCGACAAGGTGGCCGGCATCGAGGCGCGCGGCTTCATCCTCGGCGGCGCGGTGGCGCATCAGGTCTCGGCCGGCTTCATTCCGATCCGCAAGAAGGGCAAGCTGCCGCACACCAAGGTCAGCGTCGCCTATTCGCTCGAATACGGCCTCGACGAGATGGAGATGCACGAGGACGCGGTGACGCGTGGCGAGCGCGTGGTGCTGGTCGACGACCTCGTCGCCACCGGCGGCACGGCGGAAGGCGCGGTCAAGCTGTTGCGGCAGATGGGCGCCGAGATCGTCGCCGCGTGCTTCGTCATCGACCTGCCGGACCTCGGCGGGGCCGACAAGCTGCGCGCCCTCGGCGTGCAGGTGCGCACGCTGATGGCCTTCGCGGGGCATTGAATTTCCGCCGGGGCGCGCGCGTCAGCGCAGGTCCGATTGCAGCCTGTGCAGGATGAGGTTCAGTTCCAGCTCGCGGAAGCCGAGGAAGTTGCCGCGGATCCACTGATGCAGTTCGGCCGACGGATCGTTCGGCCCGCGCAGGTAATTGCCGAACGAGAATCCCGGGCGGTCGATGATCGACCTGAGAAAACCCGGCAGCAGGCGGAGCGTGAGCGATCTTTCCCGCGCGAAGGCGTCCAGCGCCTCGCCGTGCAGCACATGCTGGTTGTTGACCGCCACGGTCGCGGTCTGCGGAAAATCCCGGCGCAACCTGGCGAAGGCGCGCGCCGAGGCGCGGTCGCGGTCGGCCAGGAACAGGATGATGGGCTTGATGCCGCGCCGCATCGCCTCCTTCATGAAGCCGATCTCCTCCGTCATCCGGAAGAAGCTCTCGAACGCCGGATAGCCGATGTCGATCACCTTCGGCACGCCGTCATTGGCGATGATGCGGTCCATCAGCGCGATCTGGCCGGGCGTGTCGCCGATGTCGGCGGATTGGGTGAGGTTGGGCAGGAAGTCGAGCAGCGACGGCTCGTTGAGGTTGAGATCGAACGCCGCCACGGCTCCGTGCTGCGCAAGCTGGAATTCGCACAACAGCCGCGCCAGCAGCGTCTTGCCGACCTGCGGGCGGGGCGAGCAGATGATGAAAACGGGCGTGCGGGGCATCTTCGCCGCGTGCCTCGCTGCTCCTGAAAAGACCCGAGCCCTATTCGCCGGCGAGCCGCGCCGCCGGCTTTTCCTTGGCGCCGACGATATCGGTCAGCTTGATGCGGTCGAATTCATTCCACACCTGGCCGAGCCAGTGCCGCACATAGCCGCGCAGCACGAACGAATGGTTGGCCGGCTTGCCGTCCGTCTCCTTGTTGGCGACGAACTGCAGGAACGGCACCGAGGCGATCTCGACCGCTTCGCAGGCCATCTCGTTGAGCTTGGGAATAGTCAGTTCGGTGGCGTTGCGGATGCGGCGGAAATAGGAGTTGTAGGTCGCCTGGTCCCACTCGAAGAAGCTGGTGTTGTTGATGAAGTTCTTGACCAGGAAATACTTCGCGCCGTCCATGAAGCCGGCGGTTTCGGCAATCTCGTCAAGCGAGGCGATCGAGGGGCCGAGGATATGGAACACCGCGAAGGTGATCTGGCCGGATTTCGCCGCTTCGAGGAAGCCGATGTCGCGCAGCGCGGTCAGCGTCGGCGACAACAGCCCGGCGCGCACGTCGATCACGGTGACGCTGGTGGCGGCGGTGTTGAGGGTGTCGAAGATTTTCATCTGGTCGGCCGTCATCGTCGCGTCGACGATCTCGGTGATGTCCGGATGAAAACGATTGAGCGTGCCGCGCGGCGATTCGGTATCGAAGGCCCGGGTCGGAACGTTGTTCGCGCTGAAATAGTCGAGCACAGTCCGCGAAACCGTGGTCTTGCCGACCCCGCCCTTGTCCGCGCCCACCACGATAACTGCTGGCTTCGCCATGAATGCCCCTTCGCGTCCTGTGCCGCCTAAAGTCCATCCGCCGCCCGCCCGCTCCAGAGGCGACGGCGGAAAAGCGCATGGCGGTTCCTGCATCGAGCCGGAACATGGCAGAAACAAGGGAGAATTCAAATCCTTACACCTGCGGGTAAGGTTAATGTTGACAATGCCGTTAATGGCAGGTGCGCCCGGAACGGAAAAACCGGCGTCTTTTCAGCGGCCACGGCGGCCAAAGGGCTTGGTGAGCGCGCCCCACGGGCTGGCCTTCGGCGGCGGGCCGCCTGGCGCGTCCGCGTCCGTCGGCGCCGGCCGCCGTCCCCATGGGCAGGGTGGGGTTTCGGGCGGGCCCTCATCCGTATCGGGGGCGGCGTCCTCGTCCTGCGCCTCGTTCGCATCAGCCGGGGCTTCAGGCTCGGGCAGCGCCAGCGGGCCGGGGTCGTGACCGCCGGCGTATTGAACCAGCGCATGCACCCGCGAATCCACCGAAGGGTGGGTGGCGAACAGGTCGGCGAAGCCCTCGCGGGGGTTGTCGACGCACATCTCCATCACCGCCGAGGTCGCGCCCGGCAGTTCGCCGCGGTTCTCGATCTTGCGCAGCGCCCAGATCATGGAGTCGGGATTTTTCGTCAGTTCGACCGAGCCGGCGTCGGCCAGGAGTTCGCGCGAACGCGACAGCGCTAGGCGGATCATCACCGACATCAGCCAGGCGAGCGCGATCAGCGCCAGCGCGATCACGATGGCGGGGCCGGCGCCGCCGCCCTTGCGGTCGCTGTCGGACGAGGATGACGAGCGCGAGCCGCCGCCGAAATTCCAGCTTGAGCTGAACAGCAGGCGGAACACCAGTTCGGCGAAGAAGCCGACCGCGCCGGCGATGATGACGGCGATCACCATCATGCGCACGTCGCCGTTGCGGATATGGGTCAGCTCGTGGGCAAGCACCGCCTCGATTTCCTGATCGTTCAATGCCGCCATCAGTCCGCTGGTGACGGTGACGGCGTACTGCTTCTCGTTGAGCCCGGTGGCGAAGGCGTTGAGCGCCGGGCTCTCCATCACCTTGAGCGTGGGCATCGTGATGCCGCGCGAGATGCAGAGGTTTTCGAGGAGATTGTAGAGCCGCGGCTGATCGCGCCGCGTCACCGCCTGCGCGCCGGTCACGGCGTCGATCATCGCCTGGTGGAATTTATAGGCGATGGCGATCCAGATCAGGGTGCCGACGGTGGCATAGGGCAGGACCCTGACAAGATCGGCCCAGGCGGCGCGCAGGTAATAGGCCAGCGGCGCGTCGACACGCAGCAGCACCTCGGCGATCAGCGCGCCGGCGAACACCATCACATAGACCAGCAGGAACAGCCCGATCAGCAGCGCGACCGAGCGGCGCCGGTTTGACGCGATGTGCGTGTAAAGTCCGTAGGAGGCCATGAGCGGGGCTCCGGCGCTGCTCTTTTCGGCGCGGCAATCAGAATTTCACGCTGGGCGCCTGTTCGAGTTGGCCACGCGTCTCGCCGAGATCGAAGAACTCCTTGCGCGCGAAGCCGAGTGTCGCGGCGAACAGCACCGCCGGAAACTGCTGGATGCCGGTGTTGTATTCCTGCACCGCGTTGTTGAAGAAGCGGCGGCTCGCCGCGATCTTGTTCTCGATGTCGGACAGCTCGGTCTGCAACTGCTGGAAATTGGTGTTGGCCTTGAGCTCGGGATAGGCCTCGGAGAGCGCGATCAGCTGGCGCAGCGCGCCGGTGAGCTGGTTCTCGGCGGCGGCGACCTGCGCCGGCCCTTGCGCGGAGATCGCCGCGTTGCGCGCCCGCACCACTTCCTCGAACGTCGACTTCTCGTGCGTGGCATAGCCCTTCACGGTCTCGACCAGGTTGGGAACGAGGTCGTGGCGCTGCTTGAGCTGGACGTCGATGTCGGCGAACGACTGGCTGACGCGCTGGCCCATGGCCACCAGCCTGTTGTAGATGCCGAACACCCAGAACGCGAGAACGGCGATGATACCGAGAACAATCCAGCCGGTTGACATGGGATAGACTCCTCCGAGGGACATGCGGATGCGCCTACGCTAGTCCAAAACGGCGCATGTGGGCAGGCCCGCATGGAACTGCCCGCTCCCTTGAGTTGGGAGCGGGCAGCATGATGGTTCAAAATCCCGCACCGGAAGCGATCAAAATATCGGCTTTTCGCCGTCATGAGGGGACGCCGGAATGCTTCTCAGTGCTTTTTGGGATGCGCGGGTCAAGCCCGCGCATGACGAGGGAAGGGCCAGCGCATGGATGCGCTCAGGGCGTGGCCATGTGCCACAGGCCGTTGAAGCCGTCGCCGGAGGTTTCGCCGGGGGCCTTGTCGTTCTTCCAGGCATACAGCGGCTTACCCTTGTAGGCCCATTGCTTCTTGCCGTCAGGGCGGGCGATGACGCTCCAGTCGCCGGAGGCCTGGGCGTCGGCCCCCGCCATCAGCGGCGGCCAGTTCTCGGTGCAGGGGCCCGTACAGGCGGACTTGCCGCTGGCGTCGCGGTCGAAGGTGTAGAGCGTCATGCCCTTGGCATCGACCATGACCGGGCCCTTGGCGGAGGTGCCGGGCTTGGCGGGAGCCATCTGCGCCAGCGCGGCCGTTGTTGCGAGCACGAGGGCAACAGCGGCCAGCGGGCGCGCCAGCGAAGCCAGCCGCGAAGAAACGAGGATTATTGTCATCACAAGCTCCTCAGGATGAAGGCGCGCGAAAGAGGCGCCCGTTCCCATCAACGCCGAGGATGGTGGTTTATTCCTTCCGGGGTCTGTTTTTTGTGAGCCGTGCGCCCCGGCGGGAGGCTGTGGACAATCCGCCTAGCTCGCCTCGCGGATCTTCACCGCGCTTTCAAGGTCGACCGAGACGAGCTGCGACACCCCGCGCTCGGCCATGGTAACGCCGAACAGCCGGTTCATGTGCGACATGGTGATCGGGTTGTGGGTGATGATGACGAACCGCGTATCGGTCGATTTCGTCATCTCGTGCAGCAGCGTGCAGAAGCGTTCGACGTTATGGTCGTCAAGCGGGGCGTCGACTTCGTCCAGAACGCAGATCGGCGCCGGGTTGGTCAGGAACACCGCGAAGATGAGCGCCAGCGCGGTCAGCGCCTGCTCGCCGCCCGACAACAGCGACAGCGTCTGCGGCTTCTTGCCCGGCGGCTTGGCGATGATCTCGAGCCCGGCCTCGAGCGGATCGTCGCTCTCGATCAGGTGCAGGTTGGCATCGCCGCCGCCGAACAGTTCGGTGAACAGCCGCTTGAAGTGGCCGTTGACCACCTCGAACGAGGTCAAGAGCCGCTCGCGCGCTTCCTTGTTGAGGCTCTGGATGCCGAGCCGGAGCTTGCGGATCGCCTCGACGAGATCGTCGCGCTCGGTCACCAGCGTGGTGTGCTGCGTCTCGACCTCGCGCAGCTCTTCCTCGGCGCGCAGGTTGACGGCGCCGAGTCGGTCGCGGTCGCGGCGCAGCTTTTCGAGGTCGGCCTCGATGGTGTCGAGCGGCGGCAGCTCGGCGCTGGCTTCGATGCCGGCGAGCGCGGCGACGCCCTGTGGTTCGACTTCGAGCATGTCGCGGATCTCGCGTTCGATGTCCTCGAGCCGGCGGCGCGCCGCCTCGGCGCGCTCCTCGGCGCGGGCCACCGCCTCGCGCGCGGAGGAGAGGGCTTCGAGCGAGGCGCGCGCGGCGCGGTCGGCGGCCGCCATCGCGTTCTCGGCCTCGGCCAGCCGGTCGGCGGCGGCGCGGCGCTCGCGCTCGGCGATCTCGATCTCGTTCAGGAGCGCGCTGCGCCGGTCGGCGAACACGGCGGGCGCGGCCTCGAGTTCGTCGCGCTCGGTGCGGGCCTCGGCGGTGCGGGTCTCGATGGTGGCGATCTGGGTGGCGGCGCCGGTCTTGCGGCCCTGCCACTCGGCCCGCTCGGCGGCGATCGCCTGCATGCGGCGGTCGGCGAGTTCGGCCTCGCGCGCGAGCGCCTGCGCCTCGGCGCGCACCGAGGCGGCATGGGCGCGGTGGCCGTCGATCTCGGTGCGTACGGCGGCAAGACGCGTCTCGGTCTCGGTGCTGGCGGGAAGGCCGGCCAGCGCGGCCGCGGCGGCGTCGTAGGCGGCGCCGGCTTCCTCGCGGCTGGCATCCAGCCGGGCGCGGGCCTCGACCAGCGCCGACTGGCGCGCGGCGTGGCGGTTGATCTCGCGTTCGGTGGCGACATGGCGCTCGCGCGCGGCGTCGGCTCCGCGCTGCGCGGCGCGCCAGGCGTCGCGCGCCGCGGTTTCGGCGGCGGCGGCGGCCTTGAGTTCGGCCTCGGCGCTTTCCAGTTCCTGACGGCGGGCGGTGGCATCGACGCGGGCCTGGTCGAGATCGGCCTCGATGTCGCCGAGACGGGCGCGCTCGGCCAGCCGCCGTGCGGCGCCAGAAGGGGCATGGGCGGCGGCGATGAAGCCGTCCCAGCGCCACAGATCGCCTTCCGGCGACACCAGGCGCTGGCCGGTCTGCAGCGCGCCGGCAAGCCGGGGCGCGAGATCCCGGCTCACCACGCCGATCTGGGCCAGGCGGCGGGCAAGCTCGGGCGGCGCGGTGACATGGAGCGCGAGCGCCTCGCAGCCGTCCGGCAAAACCGGATCGCTCCCGGACGCGGACGTCACCGCCCAGCGCATCGGCGCCGACGGATCGACCGGGGCGTCGAGATCGTCGCCGAGGGCTGCGCCGAGCGCCTTCTCGTAGCCCTTGGCGACGCTGACGCCGTCGATGATCGGCGGCCACATGTTCTTGGTCTCGCCGTGCAGGAGCTTGGAAATGGTCTTGGCCTCGGTTTCGAGGCGCTGCACGCGCCTGTCGGCCTCGGCCAGCGGCGCGCGCGCCGCTTCGAGCTTCTGCCGCGCGGCGCGATGGGCGGCGTCGCTGCCCTGCGAAGCGGCCTCCGCCGCGCCGACCGCCTGCTGCGCGTCCCGCATCGCCGCCTCCAGCGCGGCGAGATCGCCGAGGCTGCCGGTGGTGTGGGCGAGTTGCGCCGTCTCGCGCTCGACGTTGGCGATGTCCTGCTCGATTTTGGCCACGCGGTCACGATGGCTGCGCACGCTGGACTCAAGCTGGCTGCGCCGGGCGGTCAGTTCGGCGAGCGCGCCGGTGAGCTCCGCGAACAGCTGCTCGGCGCCGGAAAGGATGGTCTGGGCCTCGGTGACCCGGCCGTCGATGCCGCTGCGGCGCTCGATGCGCGCGGCGATGTCGTCCTTGAGCGTCGCGGCTTCGGTATCGAGGCGTTCGAGCGCGACATCGGCGTCGGCCGACTGGCGCTGCTCGCGCTCGATGTCGGCGGAAAACTGCGTGAGGCGGCGGTCGAGCTCGGCCATGCGCTCGCGGGCGCGCGCTTCCTCGCGGTCGAGCGTCTCGCGCGCATTGGTGAGGCGCTGCAGACAGGCGGCGGCGCCGGCCTCGGCCTCGCGCAAGGCGGGCAGTTCGGCGGCGCGCTCGGCCTGCAGGCGCGCGGATTCGGCCTGCTCGCGGGTGCGCTCGGCCAGTTCGCGCACGCCGAGATCGTGGGCCTGCGCCGCCTCGGACACGCCGCCATGGGCGCCGAGCCAGCGCAGGTGGAACAGCATGGCCTCGGCCTTGCGCACCTTGGCGGCGACCTCGCGGTAGCGGATCGCCTGCCGCGCCTGGCGCTTGAGGCCGTCGATCTGGGAGGCGAGCTGGCCGACCACGTCCTCGACGCGGGTGAGGTTGGTCTCGGCGGCCCGGAGGCGCAACTCGGCCTCGTGGCGGCGCGCATGCAGGCCGGCGACGCCCGCGGCATCCTCCAGCACGCGGCGGCGCTGCTCGGGCTTGGCCTGGATGATCTCGCCGATGCGGCCCTGATGCACCAGCGCCGGCGAGCGCGCGCCGGTCGAGGCGTCGGCGAACATGATCTGCACATCGCGGGCGCGCACCTCGCGGCCGTTGATGCGGTAGACCGATCCGGCTTCGCGCTCGATGCGGCGAGAGATGTCCAGCGTATCGTGATCGTTGAAGGCGGCCGGCGCGGTGCGCTCGGCGTTGTCGAGGGTCATCGCCACTTCGGCGTGGTTGCGCGCCGGGCGGTTGCCCGAGCCGGCGAAGATCACGTCGTCCATGTCGGCGGCGCGCAGCGACTTGTGCGAGGTCTCGCCCATCACCCAGCGTAGCGCCTCGACCAGGTTCGACTTGCCGCAGCCGTTGGGGCCGACCACGCCGGTCAGGCCCGGCTCGATCACGAAATCGGTCGGTTCCACGAAGGACTTGAAGCCGTGGAGACGGAGACGGGAAAGCTTCATGGGTTTTGCGACCTTAAAACGTTTCTTCTGGCGAACCTGTTTTCGGCCCCGCCGCCAAATGCGGCCCCCCGGATCCGGATCATGCTTTCAGCGAATGAATCGCTGCTGCGCTGCCTTGAAGGCAGACAATGGCGAGGCCGATGCGCCAGGGCAACAGCGCGCCGGGGTTTTTCCAGATGTTTGGTGGGCGGTTTTTCCCTGTGGAAAAAGCCGCTTTCCCCGTTTGTCCCGCCTGTTGTCGGGAACCCGCCGCCTTACTCGCCCAGCATCGGCTTGAGCACCTTCTCGATTTCCTCGAAGCCGAGGTCGCCGCGATGCATCGTGCCGTTGATGAAGAAGGTCGGCGTCGAATTCACGCCGAGCTTTATGCCCTGCTGCTGGTTGGCCTTGACGCCTTCGAGCAGCGCCTTGTCGGCGAAGCACGCCTCGAACGCCTGCTCGCCGATGCCGACCTGCTTGGCGATGTTCTTCAAGGGCTGCAGCGGCTGCTGCACCACCCAGTCCTTCTGCGAGGCGAACAGGGTTTCGATCATGGCGAAGGTCCTGGTGCCGTCGGCCTTGCCGGCGCAGCGCGCGAGCACGGCGGTCGCCGCCGCGAGGTCGTCGAGCGGGAACTCGCGGAAGATGTAGCGCACCTTGCCGGTGTCGATGAACGCCGTCTTGAGCTTGGGAAAGGTCACGGTGGCGAAGTTGGCGCAATGGCTGCAGGTCATCGAGGCGAACTCGATGATGGTCACCGGCGCCTTGTCGGAGCCGAGCACGATGTCGCCGAGCGGGCTCGCGGGCGCGAAATCGGCGGCGGCCGGCGCCTTTTGCGCCCAGGCCGAGCCGGACAGGACAAGCGGGGTGCCGAACAGGGAGGCGCCAGCCAGCGGCAGGGCGGCCAGGGCGCGACGACGGGTCAGGATCACGGGAAAGGCTCCGGAAAACGGGGGCAGGGCGGCTATTGGCTATCTTGAAACAAACATTGTGGCAATGGCGGGCCCGGATACTCGCATAGCGGGAAAAATCAGGTCTTTTTCACCGACGCGCCGAGCCGGGCCAGCGCCGCGCGCAGGTTGTCGTCGGCGACGTCGCCCAGGGTCGCCTCGACCTGCCCGATCGCCGCCGCGGGCGGACCGGCCGGCGGGGCAGGCGTCTCGCGATGCCGCAGTGGAGCCTGCCGCAGCGCGATGCGGCCGATGGCGTTCCAGCCGAGGAAACGGTTGACGCGGGCCACGATAACGTCGGCGGCGTGCTGGATTTCCAGCGCCGTCGGCCCCTCGACCCGCAGCACCAGCGTCGCCGGCTCGGGCGGCGCGTCGCCCACCGGACGCGGCCACTGGATTTTCACCGGCTCGGCATGGGCGGCGATCTCCGCGCCCATGATCTCGGCCCAGCGCAGCACCAGCTCGCGCGAGGCGAAGCCCTGACGCGCGAAGGCATCGTCGAGCGTGCGGCCGAGGATGGCGGCGAGCGGCTTGGCGGTGAGGGGACCGGGCTTGTTCACGGGGCCATCTGGCGTCTAAACGGGAGCATGAGCTTAACAGGCGTCACCGCGCGGCGGAAGGACACGCAGCCTACAGCCGAGGCGGATCGCCCGGCGCGGCTCCTGGCCTGGTACGACCGCCACCGCCGTCACCTGCCATGGCGCGCGGCGCCGGGCGCGCCGCGCGACGCCTACCGTGTGTGGCTGTCCGAGATCATGCTGCAGCAGACCACGGTGCGGGCGGTCGCGCCGTATTTTTCCACCTTCGTCGCGCGCTGGCCCGATGTCGGGGCGCTGGCCGCGGCGTCCCTCGACGACGTGCTCAAGGCGTGGGCCGGGCTCGGCTACTATTCGCGCGCGCGCAACCTGCACGCCTGCGCGGGTACGGTGATGCGCGAGCATGGCGGGACGTTTCCGGCCGACGTGGCGGCGCTGCGCCGGCTGCCCGGTGTCGGTCCCTACACCGCGGCGGCGATCGCGGCGATCGCGTTCGACCGCGCGGTGATGCCGGTCGACGGCAACATCGAGCGCGTGGTGGCGCGGCTGTTCGCGGTCGAGGACATGCTGCCGCAGGCAAAATCACGCATCCATGAGCTTGCGGAGAGCCTGGTGCCCCAGACGCGCGCCGGCGACATGGCGCAGGCGCTGATGGATCTCGGCGCCATGCTGTGCACGCCGAGGAATCCGTCGTGCGCGATGTGCCCGTTCAATGACGGTTGCGCGGCGTATTTGCGTGGCGACGCGGCGACGTTTCCGCGCAAGGCCCCGAAGAAAAGCGGCGCGCCGCGCTTCGGTGCCGCCTTCGTGGTGCGTCGCGCCGACGGCAAGGTGCTGGTGCGCACGCGGCCCGCGAAGGGATTGCTCGGCGGCATGACCGAGGTTCCGACCACGGCGTGGTCCGCCGGTTTCGACCTTGCACGCGCGAAGGACGAGGCGCCCCGGCTGGCCGGCGCGGCGTTGCGCTGGCGTTGCCTCGCTGGCACGGTCGATCACGTGTTCACGCATTTTCCGCTGGCGCTCACCGTCTATGTCGCGACCGCGCCGCGCGGCACGCGTGCCCCCAGGGGCATGCGCTGGGTCGCGGCCGATGCCGTGCATGGCGAGGCGCTGCCCACCCTGATGCGCAAGGTGCTGGCCCACGCCGGAATCGGGCCCGCCCCTTGATCCGCGCGGCTTTTGCTGCCACATGCGCGGGAACCCCCGACAGGACCGCCATGACCGATTTCGCCGCCGCCGCCCAGACGCAATCCCAGACGCCGCTCGCGGCCGAGATCGCGCGCCGACGCACCTTCGCCATCATCTCGCACCCCGATGCCGGCAAGACCACGCTGACCGAGAAGCTTCTGCTGTTCGGCGGCGCGATCAACCTCGCCGGGCAGGTCAAGGCCAAGGCCGACCGCCGCAACACCCGCTCGGACTGGATGAAGATCGAGCGCGAGCGCGGTATCTCGGTGGTCACCTCGGTGATGACGTTCGAGTTCGACGGCCTGGTCTACAACCTGCTGGACACGCCCGGCCACGAGGACTTCTCCGAGGACACCTACCGCACGCTCACCGCCGTCGATTCCGCCGTGATGGTGATCGACGCCGCCAAGGGCATCGAGGCGCGCACCCGCAAATTGTTCGAGGTGTGCCGGCTGCGCGACATTCCCATCATCACCTTCATCAACAAGATGGACCGCGAGAGCCGCGATCCGTTCGACCTTCTCGACGAGATCGAGAAGACGCTGGCGCTCGACACCACGCCTTTGACATGGCCGATCGGGCGCGGGCGCGACTTCATCGGCACCCATGACATCGCCACCGGTGGCGTGCGGCTCCTCGACGGCGATGGCCGCAAGACCGGCGCGCCGCAACGGATCGCCATCGCCGAACTGGCCAGGCGCAATCCCAATCTCGACGCCGCCGCGATCGAGGAGGAACTGGCGCTGGTGTCGGAGGCGTGCAAGCCGTTCGATCTCGCCGCGTTCCGCGAAGGCCACCTGACGCCGGTGTTCTTCGGCTCGGCGCTGCGCAATTTCGGCGTCGGCGACCTGCTCGACGGGCTCGGGCGCTACGCGCCGTCGCCGCGCGCCCAGGAATCCAACCTGCGCATGGTCGAGGCCGGCGACCCGCGCATGACCGCGTTCGTGTTCAAGATCCAGGCCAACATGGACCCCAACCACCGCGACCGCATCGCCTTCGCGCGGCTGTGCTCGGGGCGCCTGACGCGCGGCATGAAGGCGCGGCTGACCCGCACCGGCAAGCCGATGAGCCTCACCGCGCCGCAGTTCTTCTTCGCGCAGGACCGCGCGCTCGCCGACGAGGCGTTCGCCGGCGACGTGGTCGGCATTCCCAACCACGGCACGCTGCGCATCGGCGATACCCTGACCGAGGGCGAGGACATCACCTTCGTCGGCGTGCCGAGTTTCGCCCCGGAAATCCTGCGCCGCGTGCGCCTGACCGATGCCATGAAGGCGAAGAAGCTGAAAGAGGCGTTGCAGCAGATGTCGGAGGAAGGCGTGGTGCAGGTGTTCCGGCCGCGCGACGGCTCGCCGGCGCTGGTCGGCGTGGTCGGGCAATTGCAGCTCGACGTGCTGAAGGCGCGGCTCGATGCGGAATACGGCCTGCCGGTGGATTTCGAGGTGTGCGAATTCCAGCTCGCGCGCTGGATCGCGGCGGCTGACGCCAGGAAGCTCGACGGCTTCATGACCGCCAACGGCTCGGGCATCGCCGACGATGTCGACGGCGACCCGGTGTTCCTCGCCAGGAACCAGTTCTATCTCGACTATACGCGCGAGCGCGCCGAGGGCATCAGCTTCGTCAATGTGAAGGATGTGAAGAAGCGTGGCTAGCGCCGGTCAGACCATCGCGACGTCGTCGGCCAGTTCTGCCGCATCCCTTGTCGCGGCAACCGGCAATGCCATGGCCGGATCGATCAGCACGGCCCAGTGCAGCGGCGGCCGGTCGGTGTTCTGGCACAACACGCCGTTGAGCACGAACCGCCCTTCGGGGCTGAAGGCATGCAGCGAAATGAGCAGGTAATCGGCCGTTGCGTGATCGCGGCTGAACGGTAGATAGAGCTTCTCAAGCGTCACCGGGCAGCCGTTGCGGTCGGCCGATGGCACGATGGAATAGACCGGCAGCTTGTTGCTCAGGCAAGTCGCCCAGAGCGGCTGGACGGCGGCCAGGATGCCGGGATTGAGGCATTCGTCGAGGAAGCGTGATTTCAGCGGCACGTCACTGGCGATCTCGACGCGCGCGCCGGCGCGCCGGCACAGATAGCGCTGCCGGTCGCAGTCGGGGACGACCTTGCAGAGGACCAGGTCCTCGGCGTCGCCGGAGCGCGCGTTGGGTTCGAATTCGTCAATGAGAGGCAGCTCATGGTTGCCGCGCAGGTCCAGCCAGTCCTTGGCCAGGGCAACCTGCCGGATCGATCGAATGATGCTTCGGTGCGCGCGCTGAAATTTCATGGGCACAAAATGGATTGGAAAAGCTGGGGCAGCATAAGGGGAGTTCCCTAAATGCGGGTTAATCCAATCGCAGACCCAGAGGCTTTTGCGGCATGGGCCGCTCAGGACAGGCGGACGCGGAAGGGATGCATTTGCATGCCGCTTGCGTAAAATGCTAGAGCGCAATGCGAAAAGGATGTTTGCTCCGCATCATCATGGACTTGAGGGCAGGTCTTGCGAGGAGCGTTAGATCAACGCGGCAAACAACGATTGCGGTTCCGATCATCGGACCGGGATGGCCGGCGGAGACAAAGCACATGGGACTGCTGCTTTTGAGTGCGGGGCTGATGCTATTCATTGGCGGACATCTCGTGACCACGCGGCGCGACTTTCGCGCGGAACTGATCGGGCGGTTCGGCGAGGGTCCGTACAAGATTCTGTACGGCGTGGTGGCCTTGCTCGGCATCGTCCTGATCGCCTACGGCTTCGGCCGCTATCGCGCCACCGGCTGGATCGACGTCTGGCAGCCGCCGCCGCTCTTGCGCCTGCTCGGCTCGGCGCTGATGTGGCCGTCGGTGGTGCTGGTGGTGGCCGCCTATCTGCGCGGCCGCATCTATGCCACGCTCAAGCACCCGATGCTGGCCGGCGTCAAATTATGGGCTTTCGCCCATCTGCTCGCCAACGGCGATCTCGGTTCGATCCTGCTGTTCGGCGCCATCCTGGCCTGGGCGGTTTACGACCGCATTTCGCTCAAAGGGCGCAGCGATGCCGGCGGGCCGCCGATCCCGGTCGGCGGCATCGGCAACGACATCCTGGCCATCGCGGTCGGCACCGTGGCCTATCTGGCGCTGGCGCTGGTGTTCCATCCGGTCGTCATCGGCGTTCCTGTTGTTGGGAGTTGATCCATGTCCGTTCAGGCTGAAATCAAGCGTCTCACCGCTCCGGACATGCGCGCGCGCAAGGGCGGCGAACCCATCGTGGTGCTGACCTCGTACCATGCCCACACCGCCCAGCTGGTCGACCGTCATTGCGACATCATCCTGGTCGGCGACTCGCTCGGCATGGTGATGCACGGGCTGGAAACCACCGTGCCGGTGACGCTCGACATGATGATCCTGCAGGGTCACGCGGTGATGCGTGGCTCGCGCCGCGCGCTGGTGGTGGTGGACATGCCGTTCGGCTCCTACGAGGCCTCGAAGGAGCAGGCGTTCCATTCCTGCGCCCGCGTGCTCAAGGAAACCGGCTGCGGCGCGGTCAAGCTCGAGGGCGGGCGGCACATGGCCGAGACCATCGCCTTCCTCACCTCGCGCGGCGTGCCGGTGATGGGCCATGTCGGCATGACGCCGCAGGCGATCAACACGCTGGGCTCGTTCAAGGCGCTCGGCCGGGTGGAGGCCGACTGGGGGCCGATCGAGGACGACGCAAAGGCGGTCGCCGGGGCCGGAGCGTTCGCCATGGTCGTGGAGGCGGTGGCCGAGCCGCTGGCGCGCAAGATCTCGCAACAGGTTGCCATTCCCACCATCGGTATCGGCGCCAGCGCGGCGTGCGACGGCCAGGTGCTGGTGCTCGAGGACATGCTCGGGCTGTCGCCGCGCGTGCCGAAATTCGTCAAGCGCTACGGCGAACTGGGGCCCTCGATCGAGAACGCGGTCAAGGCCTATGCCGCCGAGGTGCGCAGCCGGGCGTTTCCCGGCCCCGAGCACGTCTATCCCATGAAGCCCGGGGCCTAGCCGGCGTCACCCGCTTAACGCTTTGAAATGACGGGCTTTGCCTTGCCGACGCCACATCGATAAGATAGTGGCAGCCAAACATCACAAGGGACCGTGCCGTGGCGCTGGGGGCCGGCTCGGCGTTTCCCTCCCGGCTTTTCCGGTACATCCCCGCTGGATTATCATAAGTGTCTGATATTTTTGATGAAGTTAATGAAGAAGTGCGCCGCGAGCAGTTCAAGAAGCTGTGGGAGCGGTATGGCGCGCTGATTCTCGGCGTGGCGCTGGCCATCGTGATCGGCGTCGGCGGCTGGCGCGGCTATCAGTGGTGGGAAACCAAGCGCGCCGGCGAGATCGGTTCGGCGTTCGAGGCGGCAATCGCGCTCGGCGACCAGAACAAGCACGCCGAGGCGCAGGCGGCGTTCGAGAAGATCGCGGCCGAGGCGCCGCGCGGCTATCGCGGCCTGGCGCGGCTGCGCGCGGCCAACGAGCTCGCCGCCAGCGATGCGCCGGGCGCGGTCAAGGTGTTCGAAGCCATCGCCGCCGATACGTCGATGGGCCAGATCGAACGCGATCTGGCCGCGTTGCGCGCCGGCGGCCTGTTGGTCGATGGCGCGGCCTACGACGAGGTGGCGCGGCGGCTGGAGCCGCTGGCGGCGCCCGGCCGGACCTACCGCCACAGCGCGCGCGAATTGCTGGCGCTGGCCGCGATGCGCGCCGGCAACACGGCCGGGGCGCGGCAGTGGCTGGACGCCATCGTCAACGACGCGGAATCGCCGCCCAGCCTGCGCGGCCGCGCCGAGGCGCTGCAGAATTTGCTGCCGCCGGCGGCGCGAAGCTGATTCATCAAAAGCCGATTTCAAGAGCCTGATCGACATGCCGAACACTTCCCACCATCCGAGGCGACGTATCTGCCGCCGCGCCGCCATTGCCCTGACGCTGGCCGCGGCGACGCTGCTGTCGGCCTGCAGCAGCGGCGGATTCGATCCCAGCGACCTGATGGATTTCCTCGACACCAAGAAGAAGCTGCCGGGCGAACGCAAGGCGGTGTTCCCCGAGGGCGTTCCCGGCGTCGAGCAGGGCGTGCCGCCGGAGCTCGTGAAGGGCGCGCAGGCCTCGCGCCAGCAGCAGGAAGAGCAGGCCGCCGCCGAAGCCGCCGCGGCGGCCGAGGCAGAAAAGAACAAGGCGAAGGCGAAGGCTGACGCCAGAGCCGCGCGCGCCAAGGCCGCCAGCGCCAAGACCGCCAGCGCCAAGCCGAAGCCGAAACCGGCGCAGGCTCCCGCCGCCGACCAGCCCGCCGTGACGCCCCCGCAGCGACCCGCCCCTCCGCCATTCCCGGCGCCGCTGCCGAGCGGATCGTTCTCGCAATAAAGAGACGAGCCTGACTCATTTTGTGAGAAACAGGCATCGATCACATGGATGCCAACGGAACGCCTGATGTCCTTCACCCTCGCCATCGTCGGGCGGCCGAATGTCGGCAAGTCGACCTTGTTCAACCGCCTGGTCGGACAGAAGCTGGCGCTGGTCGACGACCAGCCCGGCGTCACCCGCGACCGCCGCGAGGGTGAGGCGCGGCTCGGCGATCTCGCCTTCACCGTCATCGACACCGCCGGGCTCGACGAAGGCGCGCGCGGCTCGCTCACCGCGCGCATGCGCGACCAGACCAGCATGGCGATCGCCGCCGCCGACGCGGTGATGTTCGTGGTCGATGCCCGCGCCGGGCTGACGCCGGCCGATCGTGTATTTGCCGATCTGGTGCGCAAGGCCGCCAAGCCGGTGGTGCTGGTCGCCAACAAGAGCGAGGGCCGGCAGGGCGAGGCGGGCGCTGCCGAGGCCTACGCGCTGGGTCTAGGCGATCCGGTGGCGGTTTCCGCCGAGCATGGCGAGGGCCTGGGCGAACTTTACGACGCGCTCAGCGTGCTGATGCCGGCCCCCGACTATGACGATGAGGACGAGGATGAGCCGCCGGCCGATGCCGCGGGCGAGGACGCCGGCCCGGCGCGGCCGATCCGCGTCGCCATCGTCGGCCGCCCCAACGCCGGCAAGTCAACGCTCATCAACCGCTTTCTTGGCGAGGAGCGGCTGCTGACCAGCCCCGAGGCCGGCACCACGCGCGATTCCATTGCCGTCGATATCGACTGGAACGGCCGCCCGTTCCGCTTCTTCGACACCGCGGGGTTGCGCCGCCGCGCCCGCGTCGAGGAAAAGCTGGAGAAGCTGTCGGTCGCCGACGCGCTGCGCGCCATCCGGTTCGCCGAGGTGGTGGTGGTGGTGATGGACGCGCAGAAGATGTTCGAGGAGCAGGACCTGCGCATCGCCGATCTGGTCGAGCGCGAGGGCCGCGCCCTGGTGCTGGCCGCCAACAAGTGGGACCTGATGGAGCGCAAGCCCGGCGCCATCTCGGCGCTGCGCACCGAGGCCGATCACTGGCTGCCGCAGGTGCGCGGCGTGCCGATCGTGGCGGTGTCGGGCATGACCGGCGATGGCCTCGATCGCCTCATGACGGCGGTGGAGAACGCCTACACGGTGTGGAACTGCCGCGTGCCGACCAGCGGGCTCAACCGCTGGTTCGAGCACATGCTCGGCGCCAATCCGCCGCCGGCGGTGTCCGGCCGCCGCCTCAAGCTCAACTACATCACCCAGCCGAAGACGCGGCCGCCAAGCTTCGTGGTGTTCTGCTCGCGCGCCGACGCGGTGCCGGATTCCTACCGCCGCTACCTGGTCAACGGCCTGCGCGAATCGTTCGGCATGCCGGGCACGCCGATCCGCGTGAACTTGCGCGAGAAGGTCAATCCGTTCGCGCACAAGCGGCGGCGGACGTGAAGCGGTGACGCAGGCTGCAGGCGAGCCGCAGCGTCGCCGCAACGCGGCCTTCGTTTTCATTTTCGTCACCATTCTGCTCGACATGCTGGCGCTCGGCCTGATCCTGCCGGTGCTGCCCAAGCTCGTTGAAAGCTTCACCGGTCACGACACCGCGCGCGCCGCGCGCATCTTCGGCATCTTCGGCACGGCCTGGGCGCTGATGCAGTTCTTCTTCTCGCCGATGATCGGCGCTCTGTCGGATCGTTTCGGGCGACGGCCGGTGGTGCTGATCTCGAATTTCGGACTGGGACTTGACTACATCCTGATGGCGCTGGCGCCCTCGCTCGCCTGGCTGTTCGCCGGCCGCGTCATTTCCGGCATCACGGCGGCCAGCATCTCGACGTCGTTCGCCTATGTCGCCGATGTCACCGAGCCGGACAAGCGCGCGGCGACCTTCGGCAAGGTCGGCGCGGCGTTCGGCGCCGGGTTCATCCTGGGGCCGGCGCTGGGCGGACTGCTCGGCGGCATCGATCTCAGGCTGCCGTTCTGGATCGCGGCCGCGCTCAGCCTCATCAATTTCCTCTATGGCTATTTCATCCTGCCGGAATCATTGCCGCGCGACCGCCGCGCGGCGTTCGCATGGACGCGCGCCAATCCGTTCGGCGCGCTCCGCCTGTTGCGCTCGAACGCGCGGCTTCTGGGACTCGCGCTGGTGCATTTCATCTCGCAGCTCGCGCATGTCGTGCTGCCGAGCACCTTCGTGCTCTATGCCGGCTATCGCTACGGCTGGGACGAGTTCACGGTCGGCGTGACGCTGGCGATCGTCGGCGCCTGCGCGATGGTGGTGCAGGCGGGGCTGATCGGGCCGGTGGTGACGCGGCTCGGCGAGCGCAGCGCGATGCTGATCGGACTTTGTTTCGGGGCGCTCGGCATGGTGGTGGCGGGACTGGCCTCCACCGGCAACCTGTTCCGTCTCGGCATTCCGCTGATCGCGCTGTGGGGCATCGCCGGTGCTGCCGGGCAGGGATTGATGACGCGCCTGGTCGCGCCCACCGAGCAGGGCCGGCTGCAGGGCGCGGCCAACAGCGTGCAGGCGCTCGCGCAACTGATCGGGCCGGGCATCTTCACGCTGACCTTCGCCCATTTCATCGGCGCGGGCGCGCCATGGACGATGCCGGGCGCGCCGTTCGTGCTGGCGGGGCTGCTGCTGGCGCTGGCGGCGGCGATCGCCCTTGCCGTCACGCGTCCGCGTCCTGGCTAAGCCTGCGGCGCGGGCGCGCGGTACGTCATCAGCGCACGGGTCGGATAATCGTAGAGCCGTCCGGTCTCGGTGAACGAGGGCAGGCACAACGGCACGATGTGCTCGGCCGCCTGATCGGGCGTGTCGAGCGTCATCGGATCCTCGCCGGGCATCACCTGCTTGCGCATGCGGGTGCGGATCGGCCCCGGATTGAACAGGTTGACGCGCATCGGCGTGTTCGCCGTCTCGTTGGCCCAGACGCGGGCGAGCGTTTCGAGCGCGGCCTTCGAGGCGGCGTAGGGGCCGAGATAGGCGGTGGCCTTCGGCGCCGCGCCCGAGGTGATGAACACCGCGCGCCCGGCGTCGGAGGCTTTCAGGAGCGGGTCCATGCAGCGGATCAGCTCGAAATTCGCGGTGACGTTGATCGCCATCACCTCGGCGAATTTCTTCGACTCGACATGGCCGAGCGGCGACGACGGGCCGGCGATGCCGGCATTGCCGATGAGGATGTCGAGCCTGCCGTGGCGCTCGTTGAGCGCGAAGCCGAGCCGGGCGATGCCGTCGCTGTCGGTGAGGTCGAGCGGCACCAGCGTCGCGCCGCCGCCCTCGGCGCGGATGGCGTCGTCGAGTTCCTCAAGCCCGCCGACGGTGCGCGCCACCGCCACCACATGGGCGCCGGCCCGCGCCAGCGCGCGCGCCGTGGCGTAGCCGATGCCGCGCGAGGCGCCGGTGACGAGGGCGATGCGGGAAGCGAGGGGGAGGGACATGCGAAGTAAACTCCGGAGGGCGAAACTGGCGTCGTCATAAAGCAAAATCGCGGAGCTGTGTATCCGGGCGGATCAGAGCTGAAGCTGATAGGCGCGAAAGACCTCATCGCGCCGCCATCCGGCCTTCTCGTAGAGCACCTGCGCGGCGTGGTTGGTGTGGGCGGTCGAGAGTGTCAACCGCACCGCACCGGCGGCCCGGCCAAAGGCGGCGGCCTCGGCCAGCAGCCTTTGCGCGACACCGCCGCCGCGCGCGCCTTCGCGCACGAAAAGATCGTTGAGCAGAAAGATGTGGCGCGCCGAAATCGAGGAAAAAAGCGGGTAGAGCTGCGTGAATCCGAGTGGTTCGCGGTCCGCGCCGCGCGCGATCAGGATAGCCGATTGCTGCTGCGACAGCCGCTCGAACAGAAAATTGCGCGCCAGCGCGAGATCGGGGGCCTGCTGGTAGAATTGCCGGTAAGCGTCGAACATCGGCGCGAGATCGTCGAGATCGACGATCTCGGCCTGCGTGACTGCGAAGCCGCGCATCGAGGCGTCAGCTCGCTTCCGCGAGCAGCGACAGCTGCCGGGCCGGCGCCTCGGCCTGGGTCTGGTCGGTGAGCGGGGTCGGGTAGTCGCCGGTGAAGCAGTGGTCGGTGAACTTCGGGTGCGCCGGGTCGCGTCCCGGTTCGCCCATGGCGCGATAGGTGCCGTCAACCGAGAGGAAGGCCAGCGAGTCGGCGCCGATGATGGCGCGCATCTCCTCGAGCGTGTGGGTGGCGGCCAAGAGCTTGTCGCGCTCGGGCGTGTCGATGCCGTAATAGTCGGGATGCGTGATCGGCGGCGAGGCGATGCGGAAATGCACCTCGCGCGCGCCGGCGTCGCGCATCATGCGCACGATCTTGACCGAGGTGGTGCCGCGCACCAGCGAGTCGTCGATCAGCACGATGCGCTTGCCCGCGATCGCGGCGCGGTTGGCGGAGTGCTTCATGCGTACGCCCAGCTCGCGGATGCTCTGGGTCGGCTGGATGAAGGTGCGGCCGACATAGTGATTGCGGATGATGCCGAGCTCGAACGGAACGCCCGAGGTCTGGCTGTAGCCGATCGCGGCGGGCACGCCGGAATCGGGCACCGGCACCACCACGTCGGCGGGAACGTGGCTCTCGCGGGCAAGCTCCGCGCCCATGTTCTTGCGCACGTCGTAGACGGCGCGGCCGCCGACGATGGAGTCGGGCCGGGCGAAATAGATGTATTCGAAGATGCAAGGGCGCGCCGGCGTCGGCGGGAACGGCTTGTGGCTGGTGGCGCCGTGCTCGTCGAACACGATGACCTCGCCGTTCTCGATATCGCGGATGTATTTGGCGCCGATGATGTCGAGCGCGCAGGTCTCGGAGGCGAGGATCGGGTGGCCGTCAAGCTCGCCGAGCACCAGCGGGCGGATGCCGAGCGGATCGCGCGCGCCGATCAGCTTCTTGTTGGTAAGCGCCACCAGCGAATAGGCGCCCTCGATGGTGCGCAGCGCGTCGACGTAGCGTTCGATGAAGCGCGCGCGCTTCGACAGCGCCACCAGGTGCAGGATCACCTCGGTGTCGGTGGTCGATTGCATCATGGCGCCGTCGCGCACCAGGTTGTGGCGCAGCGTCAGGCCGTTGGTGAGGTTGCCGTTGTGGGCGATGGCGAAGCCGCCGACGTTGAGCTCGGCAAACAGCGGTTGCACGTTGCGCAGGATGGTTTCGCCGGTGGTCGAATAGCGCACGTGACCGATGGCGGAGTTTCCCGGCAGGCGGTCGATCACCTCGCGGCGGGAGAAGGTGTCGCCGACCAGGCCGAGGCGGCGTTCGGAATGGAACCGCGCGCCGTCGAAGCTGACGATGCCGGCGGCCTCCTGGCCGCGATGCTGGAGCGCGTGCAGCCCGAGCGCGGTGACGGCCGCGGAATCGGGATGGCCGAAAATGCCGAACACGCCGCATTCCTCGCGCAGGCGGTCGCCATTGAGGTCGAGATCGCCGGCTTCGTGCGAAGTAAGTGTCGTGGTGGCCATCGCGCCCTCGCTGTTAGCGGAAACCCATGGGGATGTCAGCGTCCCGCGGCCTTGCCTTCGATCAGCTGCTTGAGCCCGTCGCGCGCCGGCTTGGCGTAGCCGCCGTCGGCGGCGCCCGGCGTGCGGACATTTTCTGTGCGGCGCTCCGGCGCGCCGTCCTGGGGCTCGTCGTCGCCCTTGGGCTTCTTGAACTTCTTCAAGATGGTGTTTTCCGGGTCATCCGGCAACACCGACATCAGCCAGTTTCCGGTGCCCTGCAGCACGCCGAGCGATTTCGCGGAGCGCACCCATTCCGGCTGGCTGCGATCGGGCACCAGCCAGGCGAAGAACAGATAGGCCACAACCATGATCAAGAGCCCGCGCGCCAGCCCGAACAGGAAGCCGAGGGTGCGGTCGAGCGCGCCGATGCGGCTGTCGAGAACCATGTCGGAGATACGCACGGTGACGACCGAGGCGACGATCAGCGTGCCGATGAACACGCCGCCGATCACTGCCGCCGTCGCGATCATGTCGTTGTTGAAGTACTGCTTGGCCATCGGCAGCAGGCGCGGGAACAGCACCACGGTCGCGATCGCCGCCGCGCCCCAGGCCGCGATCGAGAGGATCTCCCGCATGAAGCCGCGGATCATGGCCAGGAGGCCCGACAGCAGCATGATGGACAGGACGATGATATCGAGAAGGGTGATCGGCATTGGCCTGTCAGTCCGCTGTTGGGTCGCGCGGGCGCCCTTGCGAATCGGCATCCGCCTGTCCGCCTAGGTTGACGGCGGTACCGCCGTCGCCGCAAGGCCGTCCGAACCGCTCCGCCGCCCCACGCCAGCGCCGTGCGTTCGGGGCTTCTATAGCCGGGCCGGCCGGCCGCGTCACCCCATCACGTTACCCGCCGCGGTGGGGAAACGGCCTCAGCGTGTCTTTTTTGCCGCTGGCCGCCTTTTGCCCCTGGCCCCGCGCCGCGATCTCGGCGACGAGCTGGGTCAGCCCGGACACCGGGTTGAGCGTCAGCCCGGATTCGCCCGCCGCGCCATCGGCCCGGACGGTTTCCGGCAGGTAGGCGCGGGCAAAGCCGAGCTTGGCGGCTTCTTTAAGCCGGGCCGGGGCCTGCGCCACCGGCCGGACCGCGCCGGACAGCGAGATTTCGCCGAAGAACACCGCATCCGCCGGCAGCGGCGCGCCGGCCAGCGACGACACCAGCGCGGCGGCGGCGGCAAGGTCGGCGGCGGGCTCGGCGATGCGCAGGCCGCCGGCGATATTGAGGTAGACATCATGGCCGGACAGCTTGACGCCGCAGTGGGCCTCCAGCACCGCCAGCACCATGGCGAGCCGGCTGGGATCCCAGCCGACCACGGCGCGGCGCGGCGTGCCGAGCGCGGTCGGCGCCACCAGCGCCTGCATCTCGACCAATACCGGCCGGGTGCCTTCGAGGCCGGCGAACACCGCGGTGCCGGGGGTGCCGAGGTCGCGTTCCGACAGGAACAGCTCGGACGGGTTGGCGACCTCGCGCAGGCCCCCGCCGGTCATCTCGAACACGCCGATCTCGTCGGTCGGGCCGAAACGGTTCTTGACCGCGCGCAGGATGCGGAACTGCTGCGAGCCCTCGCCCTCGAAGGAGAGCACGGCATCGACCATGTGCTCGACCACGCGCGGGCCCGCGATCTGGCCGTCCTTGGTGACGTGGCCGACCAGGATCAGGGAGGCGCCGCTCTTCTTGGCGAAGCGGATCAGCGCCTGCGCCGAGGCGCGCACCTGGGTCACGGTGCCGGGCGCGGATTCGACGGTATCGGTCCACATGGTCTGGATCGAATCGATCACCACGAGGCGCGGCGTGGCGCCATGGCTCAGGGTGGCGACGATGTCCTCGACCGCGGTTTCGGCGGCGAGTTCCACCGGCGCGCTGGCAAGTCCGAGCCGCTCGGCGCGCAGCCGCACCTGCGCCACCGCTTCCTCGCCGGAGATGTAGACCGCGCGGTGGCCGGCGCGCGCCAGCGCGCTCGCCGCCTGAATGAGAAGCGTCGACTTGCCGATGCCGGGGTCGCCGCCCAAGAGCAGCACCGAGCCGCGCACGAAGCCGCCGCCGGTGACGCGGTCGATCTCATTGATGCCCGATCGCAGGCGCGGCGCGTCGGGGCTTTCGCCGGCGAGCGTCTCGAGCGCGAACGTGCGGCCCTTGCGTTTGGCGCGCGCCGCGACCGGCACGCCGCTGGCGGCGCCGGCGGCGTCTTCTTCCGCGAGCGTGTTCCACTCGCCGCAGGCTTCGCAGCGGCCCTGCCAGCGCGAATGCGCCGCGCCGCAGGCCTGGCAGACGAAGGAGGGGACCGCGCGCGCCATTTGCGATCAGGCGCCGCCGCGATAGACGCGGTGATAGCGCGGGCCGAGGCTGGTGAGCACCTCGTAGCCGATGGTGCCGAAATAATTGGCGAGTTCGTCGACGCCGATGCCCTCGCCGATCAGGGTTGCGAACTGGCCACGGCGCACGCCGGGCGGCGCGTCGGTGATGTCGATCGCCATCAGGTCCATCGAGATGCGTCCGGCGATCGGGCAGCGCACGCCGGCCACGATCGCCTCGGCGCTGCGCACGCCGTCGACGCCGCCGGCGGCGCGGAAATAGCCGTCGGCATAGCCGGCCGCGACGATGGCGAGCCGGGTCGGCCGCCGCGCCGTCCAGGTCGCGCCGTAGCCGACGCTGTCGCCGCGCTCGACGGTGCGCAACTGCACGATGCGCGCCTTGAGGTCGACTACCGGCCGCATCGGGTTTTCGGCCTCGGGTGTCGGGTTGACGCCGTAGAGCGCCGCGCCCGGCCGCACCAGATCGAACAGCACGGTGCCGCCGAGGAAGATGCCGGAGGAATTGGCGAGCGAGGCTGGCACGCCGGAGAACACGGAGGCGATCTCGCGGAACAGCGCGAGCTGGCGCGCGTTGAGCGGATGACCCGGCGTCTCGGCGCAGGCGAAATGGCTCATCACCAGGGTAAAACCGTGATGTCCGGCCTTGACGCGTCCCGCCAGCGCCAGCGCATCGCCCAGCCCCATGCCGAGACGGTTCATGCCGGTATCGACATGGATCGCGGCGCCGCCGTTCCAGCCATGGCCGCGGCAGAAGCTTTCCCAGTCGGCGAGTTCGGCAAGGTCGCCGATCACCGGCCGGATGTTGTGCGCGGCGAACATTGCCCCGCATCCGGTGAAGTAGCCGTCGAGCGCATAGATGTCGGCGTGCGGCGCGGCGGCGCGGGCGTGGCGCGCCTCATCGATCGTGGCGACGAAAAACGTCTTGCAGCCGGCGCCCGTGAGCGCGCGCGTCACCGGCTCCAGCCCGCAGCCATAGGCGTCGGCCTTGACCACGGCGGCGGTTTCCGCCGGCACCGCCTCTTTCGCCAGCAGTCGCCAGTTGGCGACGACGGCGTCGAGATCGACGGTGAGAATGCCGTTGGCGGAAAACTCCGCCGGCACCGGCGCGGCGCCGGCCGCGTCAGGCGCGGGCGCTAGAGTGGGAAAGGGATTCGGCATCCGGTCTGATCCGTCCGCGATCGCGCGCACGCGCTGTTTTTCGGCGCACATTGCGCGCATTCACCATACGCAGCGTGGCGCGACGGTTCAACCCGCGCGCGTGGCGTTGCCGTGCGCCAGCGCCGTCTCAATGATGGGCCACGTCGCGCGCCAGATCGCCGAACCGGGTGACGCTGGCGTCGAAGTGCAGTTCGACCGTGCCGGTGGGACCGTGGCGCTGCTTGCCGATGATGACCTCGGCCTTGCCGTGCACCAGCGCCATCTCGGTCATCCACTTTTCATGCTCGGGCGTGCCGGGACGCGGTTCCTTGTTGGCGAGGTAGTATTCCTCGCGGAACACGAACAGCACCACGTCGGCGTCCTGCTCGATCGAGCCCGATTCGCGCAGGTCGGAGAGTTGCGGCCGCTTGTCGTCGCGGTTCTCGACCTGACGCGACAATTGCGACAGCGCCAGGACCGGCACGTTCAGCTCCTTGGCCAGCGCCTTGAGGTTGGTGGTGATCTCGGTGACTTCCTGCACCCGGCTTTCCGACTGGCGCCGCGCCGAGCCCTGCAGGAGCTGGATGTAGTCCACCACCAGGAGGTCGAGGCCCTTCTGGCGCTTCAGCCGCCGCGCGCGCGCCGCGAGCTGGGCGATCGAGAGGCCGCCGGTTTCGTCGACGTAGAACTTCAGGTCTTGCAGCTCGATGGTGTGGTCCTTGATGGTCTCGAAGTCGGCCTCGGTGATGCCGCCGCGCCGGATCGTCGACGAGGAAATGCCGGTGCGCTCGGCGATGATGCGGGTGGCGAGCTGCTCGGCCGACATTTCCAGCGAGAAGAAGCCGACGATGCCGCCATTGACCGTCTTCATGTGGCCGTCGGGACTGATCTCGCCGCGCCAGGCGTGGGCGATGTTGTAGGCGATGTTGGTGGCGAGCGCGGTCTTGCCCATGCCGGGGCGTCCGGCGACGATGATCAGGTCGGATGACTGCAGGCCGCCCATCTTGGCGTCGAGATCGCGCAAGCCTGTGGCGATGCCGGACAGCCTGCCGTCGCGCTGGTAGGCGCGCGCCGCCATGTCGACGGCGGTGGTGAGCGCCTGGGCGAAACGCTGGAAACCGCCGTCGTAGCGGCCGGTCTCGGCCAGTTCGTAGAGGCGGCGTTCGGCATCCTCGATCTGCGCGCGCGGCGCGAAATCCACCGGCGCATCGAACGCGACATTGACCATGTCCTCGCCGATGCGGATGAGGTCGCGGCGCTGCGCGAGGTCGTAGATGGTGCGGCCGTAGTCGTGGGCGTTGATGATGGTGGTGGCTTCGGCGGCGAGGCGCGCGAGATACTGCGCCACCGTGACGCCGCCGAGGTCGAGGTCGGCGGGCAGGAAGGTTTTCAGCGTGATCGGCGTCGCGATCTTGTTGGCGCGGATCAGGCTGGCGGCGACCTCGTAGATGTGCTGGTGCAGCGGTTCGAAGAAATGACGCGGCTCGAGGAAGTCCGAGACGCGGTAGAACGCGTCGTTGTTGACGAGGATGGCGCCCAGCAGGCCCTGCTCGGCCTCGATGTTGTGAGGCGCGGTGCGGTAGCCCGGCGTGGCGGTGGGGGGCGCGAGCTTGAGCGCGGTCGAATCAGCGGCGGCCATGATGCGATGAATGGTGTCCGGGTTTCGGGCAAATCAGTGGCGCAAAACGCCGCGCCGCGCCACAGGAGTTGCAAAACCATCGCCGCTCTTCACACCCTGGCGAAAATGCCGGGGCCCACGCGCGCATTTGGCTTGACGGGCAACCCGCGCGGCGGCATGCGGCGATTCCGCAAAAAACGCGAGCCTCATTCGCCGGCGAGCGAGAGCGGCGGCGAGGCGACGGTTTCGCGGTCGCGCAGTCGGGCTTCCTCGCGCGCGAGATAGTCGCGGGTCATGGGCACGACGTCCTGGCGCCTGGTGAGCTGGATCTGGAAGTTCATCAACGCCTGCTTGCGGAAGGCCATTTCCGAGCAGGCGAGATAAAATTCCCACATGCGGACGAAGCGCGCGTCGTAAAGCCGTTCGACCTGCTCGCGGTGGGCCAGGAACCGCTCGCGCCAGATTTTAAGTGTCTCGGCATAGTGCAGCCGCAGGATCTCGATGTCGGTGACGAGTAGCCCGGCGCGCTCGATCGCGGGCAGCACCTCGGACAGCGCCGGGATGTAGCCGCCGGGGAAAATATACTTGGCGATCCAGGGGTTGGTGTAGCTGGGCCGTTCCGAACGGCCGATCGAATGCAGCACCATCACGCCGTTCTCGTCGAGCAGTTCGGCGCATTTGCGAAAAAAACGGTCGTAGTGATCGATGCCGACATGCTCGAACATGCCGACCGAGACGATGCGGTCGAAGCAGCCGGCGGTGTCGCGGTAATCCTCCAGATGGAAAGCCGCGCGGTTGTCGAGCCGCCGCTCGACTGCGCGCTGGCGCGCGACGCGGAACTGCTCCTCCGACAGCGTGATTCCGGTCACGTGGGCCCCGGCGGCCTCGGCCATGTACAGCGCCAGCCCGCCCCAGCCGCTGCCGATGTCCAGCACGCGCTGGCCCGGCGTGAGCAGCAGCTTGGCGGCAAGATGGCGCTTCTTGGCGAGTTGCGCGTCGTCAAGACTGGCCTGCGGCCGGTCGAAATAGGCACAGCTGTATTGACGGTCGGAATCGAGAAACAGGGCGTAGAGCCGGCCATCGAGGTTGTAATGATGGGCAACGTTGCGCCGCGCCCGGCGCCGCGGATTGAACTGATTGAGGTGCCGCATCAGATAGCGCAGGAGCTCGCGCGGGCGCGCCCAGTGCGGCAGCACGGCCGGCTGGCCCATCAGGATGGCCAGCGCGTCGGCTAGGCTGCCATCCTCGATGACGATGCCGCCGTTCATGTAGGCTTCGCCCAGGCGCAATTCGGGATCGAGCAGTATGCCCCATTGTGCGGTGCGGCGGGTGAAGCGCATCGTAACCGGGCGCCCCCGGCCGTCGCCGCAGGTAAACGTGCGGCCGCTTGCGAGGATGACGGTCAGCGCTCCGTTGCGAACGAAGGCCTGCAGGACACGTCGCAAAACCTGCTCCATGGGAGGAATCTCCATGTTGCACCCTGCGATATAAACGTCGCTCGCGCGCAAGTGGTTGCGCGCTCCGCTGTTTTTAGCCCACCCCACACGACTTTCCAGAGGTCATTTAAGCAAATAAATCCCTCATCAACAATGCGGAAATGATGTTGCCGCTTTTGCCGCGGCGATGCGGCGAGGGCTGAATTCCGGCTTCCAATCGCGCCACAATGCGTTAAATGTGACCGCGCTCGGACATAATCCTAAACGGAGCGGGATCTTCATGGCGCGGCGGATGGCTAGCATTGCGGCGGTATTGCTGGTGCAGGCCGCCGGCCCGGTGCCGGCCTTTGCCCAGAGCAACCTGCAGGCCGGCAAGTCGCCCGCCGAGATTTTTTCCAGCACCTGCTCGGTGTGCCACAAGAGTCCGCGTGGGTTGGTGCGCTCGCTGGCGCCGGGATCGGTGGCCGGATTCCTGCGCCAGCACTACACCCCCAGCAGCGAGATGGCGTCGATGCTGGCCGGCTATGTCACGGCCGGCCGCCCCGGCGATCCGCCCAATCCGGCCCGCGTGCCGGGCGGTGCCAAACCCGAGGCGAAGCCCGAGGCCAAGCCCGAAGCCAAGCCCGAGGCTGCACCTGAACCCGCCGGCGAACCGCATGGCGGGGCGAGGGCGCAGCGCCGGCCCCGCCAGTCTGTTCCTCCCGATGCCCAGCAAGGTCAGTCGGCCGGTCTCGGAGTCACCGCGCCGGTCGAGGGCGCGAAACCCCATCCGGGCGCTGCGGCCAAGTCCAGGACCGCGAAGAAGAAGGGCGGCAAGCACGAGCCCGAACCCGTCGCGGCGCCTGTGCCCTTACCAGAACCCGCGCCGGCCGAAACCGCCGCGGCGCCTGCCTCGCCTCCGCCCGAGCCTGCAGCGCCGACGCCGCAGGTTGTCAGCATGCCGCCGCCGCCCGAACCGCCGCAGCCGTCATCGGCCCCGCCCACGGTGGCAAGCCTGCCGCGCGCGCCCGACGTGTTGCCGGCGGTGCCGCCCGTACCGCCGGCGGCACCGGCCATGACGACCGGCGGCACTCCGCCGATGCCTCCCGAGCCGCTGGGACAATAGCCCACGCATAAAAAAACGGCATCGGAGCAATCCGATGCCGTTGTCTTTTGATCTTCTGCAAGAAGCCGGTGGCCTGAAAATCCCGGTTTCCGGGGATCAGCCTTCGGCCGCTTCCTCGCCGGTCTCGGCGGCGCCTTCCTCGAAGAACTCCTCGGCAGCGGCGAGCGCTTCGGCCGCCTCGTCCTTGTCCTCGCGGCGCACGGTGATGTCCTCGCCGCGGCCGATGCGCTCGGCTTCCTCGGCGTTGCGCGCGACCGTCACGGTGATGCCGACCTCGACTTCGGGGTGCACGGCGATGACGATCTTGTGCCGGCCGATGGTCTTGATCGGCGCGTCGAGCAGGATCTGGCTGCGGGCGACGTTGATGCCGTCCTTCTCCATCAGGCCGACGAGGTCGCGGCTCGATACCGAGCCGTAGAGCTGGCCGGTTTCGGAGGCCTGCCGCAGCACGACGATGTTGCGGCCATCGATCTTCTCGGCGACCTTGGAGGCCTCGCCCTTGGCGGCGATGTTGCGCGTCTCGAGATCGGCCTTCATGGAATCGAACTTGGTGCGGTTGTCCTTGGTGGCGCGTAGCGCCTTGCCGCGCGCCAGCAGGAAGTTGCGGGCGAATCCGTCCTTGACGCGGACCACATCGCCCATCTGACCGAGCTTGGCGACGCGTTCGAGTAGAATGACTTCCATGGCAGATCTCCTTTGAAACGTGAACTTGTTGGAACGTGAACTGTTCAGGTGATGGGGGCGGGTGGTTTGGGTCGCGGCGCGAAACGCATGCGCAGGCCGAACACGGCGTCGGTCAATCCGATCAGCAGCAGCACGACGGCCGGCCAGCCGAACAGGATAAGCACGGCATAGGTCAGGCCCAGCCAGAGGCCACGGCCGGAAAGGTTCTGCGTCAGCGCATGCACGACGGCGAGGCCGGCGAGCATGTAGGCGACCAGCAGCACGGCGCTCACGAGTTGGGCAACCATCGCGGTAAGGCCGCCGAGGAAGCTCGCGGTCAGGACCGCGCTGAGCACGAGCATGGTGCCGGCCGGGTAGGCCAGCGTGCGCAGGTCCGGCCATGGCCGGCTCAGGTGGCCGGAAACGCGCACGATGCGGGCGGCCAGCCAGACGTTGACCACCAGCGTAATCATGGCGATGACGGTGGCCGCCGGCGGCGCGATCCGGGCCAGGATCGGGACGAAGGCGCCGTCGCCGTTCTGCGGCCCGATTTCGCCCTGGATGCGGAGGATGCGGTTGAGGCCGTCCTGCAGCGCCTCGCGGATGCTGGCCTCGTCGCTGCCCAGGGTGAACAGCGCGGCCAGCGTCATGACCGCGGCGCACGCCGCCATCCACAGCACCAGCCGGCCGACGGGATACCATTCGAGTTTGGAAGGGTCGGAAGCGCCGGGACGCGCGAGCAGCGCGAGATGGCTGAGCCACCACGCCGGCAGCGCCACCGTGAGCATGAAGCCGATCGAGGTCGTCAGGCCATGCAGGCCGGCGAGCGTGGCGCTCGCCAGCAGGCCGCCGATCAGCGCGCCGCCCGGCCCCCAGCCGAGCGCGGCGGCCATCAGCGGCAGCGGCGCCAGATAGAACAGCAGCATCGCCACGATCGCGCCCGACGCAATAGATGCGAACATGAGCGCCGACGCTGCCGCCGCGACAATGGCGATGAGGATGCTCTTGACCATCAGCTGTCCCGCTCCTTTCGAGCGGTTAGAGGCGTTTCGCCCCAACCTCGCCCGGCGGTGTCCCGGCGGGCTTCGTGAAACCTGAACGGAGGCCGGTGCTCGCCCGGCCTCCGGAATCCGCTTAGCGGATGACGTAGGGCAAGAGCCCGAGGAAGCGCGCGCGCTTGATCGCCTGGGCGAGTTCGCGCTGCTTCTTGGCCGAGACGGCGGTGATGCGGCTCGGCACGATCTTGCCGCGCTCCGAGATGTAGCGCAGCAGCAGGCGGGCATCCTTGTAATCGATCTTCGGCGCGTTGGCGCCGGTGAACGGGCACGACTTGCGACGGCGGAAGAACGGGCGGCGGGCGGAATTGGCGGCCATGGCCATGGGTCTTACTCCGTCTCGGTTTCGGCGGCGGCGACGCTGTCATCGCGGCGTGGGCGGTCATCGCGGTCGCGGCGGCCGCGCGGGCGGTCGTCGCGGTCGCCGCGACGGTCGTCGCGGTCGCCACGGCGTTCGTCGCGGTCGGACTTGCGCAGGATCGCCGACGGGCCGGCTTCCAGCTCATCGACGCGGACGGTGAGATAGCGGATGACGTCCTCGTTGATGCGTTCGAGACGCTCGATCTCCGACACCACCGCGGCGGGCGCGTTGATGTTGAGCAGCGTGAAGTGCGCCTTGCGATTCTTGTTCATGCGGTAGGTGAGCGAGCGCAGGCCCCAGTTCTCGGTCTTCTCGACCTTGCCGCCCATCTGCTCGATGACGCCCTTGATCTGCGCGGTCAATTCCTCGACCTGCTGGGCGCTGGCATCCTGGCGCGCCAAAAACACATGCTCGTAAAGCGGCATGAAGTGTCCTTTCCTGTTCGTTCGGCGCAGAACCCCGGCGACAAGCCCCTCGAACCCTTCGGGAAAGGCTCGAATGCTGACGAAGGCGGAAACACGGGACAACGGGCCGACTGGCCCTGCCGCAGGAGAATGGGGCGACCCATCCCGCACGCGACTGTCCGTTCAGCTCCCGGCCGGGGTCTGCGGATGTCGCGGGTTATAAGGATTTCGCCGTCCTTGGCAAGGCGATAAGGGCGATTTTTAGTTTCCTGACCGGCGGGTCAGGAAACGCGCCTGGCCTTCGGGGCGCGAACAGCGAGCTTTTTCACGATCTCGGACAATTTGACCGCCAGATCGGCGCCCTCGCGTAGCTGGGCGGCCAGCTGCGGCGTGTCGGCCTCCGGCTGCCGGCGCAGCTCGTTCATGAGGTCGATCAGGCTCTGCAGACTGGCGACCGCGAGCTGCTGGCGAAAGGCGGCATCGCCTCGCGCCCGCGTCAGGTCCTCATCCGTGACAAGTGGAAAGGCTGGCACAGTCGGTGGCTCCGTTCCATGGCCTGCATGCCCGAGGGCCAAACCCTAACCGCTTGCCCGTTGTCGTTTGGTTACCGCGCTCGCACATCCACGGGTTGCGGCTTGACATTGGCTGCTTGGACGGTGTTCTAGGCGCGACTTTTTTCAAAGGAAAATCATGTCCACGGCATTCATTTTTCCCGGTCAGGGGTCGCAGACGGTCGGCATGGGCAAGGCGCTCGCCGACAGCTTTCCCGCCGCGCGCGCGGTGTTCGACGAGGTCGACGCGGCGCTCGGCGACAAGCTCACCGAGGTGATCTGGAACGGTCCCGCGGACACGCTGACGCTGACCGAGAACGCCCAGCCGGCGCTGATGGCGGTGTCGCTCGCCGCCATGCGGGTATTGGAAACCGAGGCTGGCCTTGCGCTGGGACGCGACGCCGCATTCGTCGCCGGTCACTCGCTCGGCGAGTATTCGGCGCTGGCGGCGGCCGGCGCGCTGTCGATCGCCGACACCGCGCGGCTGCTGCGCACGCGCGGACGCGCGATGCAGAAGGCGGTTCCGGTCGGTGCCGGGGCCATGGCGGCGCTGCTCGGGCTCGATTATGCCGCCGCCGTCGCGGTGGCGGGCGAGGCGGCGCAGGGCGAGGTGTGCGAGGCCGCCAACGACAATGGCGGCGGGCAGGTCGTGGTGTCGGGCAACAAGGCCGCGGTCGAGCGCGCCGTCGAGATCGCCAAGGGCAGGGGCGCCAAGCGCGCCATGCTGCTACCGGTGTCCGCTCCCTTCCATTGCCGCCTGATGCAGCCGGCGGCGGAAGCCATGGCCGAGGCGCTCGCCGGCGTCACCATCAACACCCCGGCGGTGCCGCTTGTGGCCAATGTGCTGGCCGCGCCGGTCACCGCGCCGGACGACATCCGCCGCCGTCTGGTCGAGCAGGTCACCGGCACGGTGCGCTGGCGCGAATCGATGGCCTTCATGGCCGGCGCGGGCGTCGGCCTGTTCATCGAGGTGGGCGCCGGCAAGGTGCTCAGCGGACTGGTCAAGCGCGTCGCGGAAGGCGCCTCCGCGCTCGCGGTCGGCGCGCCCGCCGATCTCGACGCCGCCAGGGATGCCGTCAAGGCCGCGCGCGGCTGACGCCTTCCCACGTCAAGTTCATAGTCAGAGACATTTTTTCGAGGAGGCTTCCCATGTTCGACCTGACCGGCAGAACCGCGCTGGTGACCGGCGCCACCGGCGGCATTGGCGGGGCGATCGCCCGCGCGCTGCATGCGCGAGGGGCGACGGTGGCCATTTCCGGCACCCGGCGGGAGGCGCTCGACCAGCTTGCCGGCGAGTTCAAGGAGCGCGTCCACGTGCTGCCGGGCAACCTCGCGGACGCCACGGCGGTCGAGGCGCTGGTGCCAGCGGCCGACGCCGCCATGGGCCAGCTCGACATTCTGGTTTGCAACGCCGGCATCACCCGCGACAATCTCTTTGTGCAGATGCGCGACGAGGAATGGGACCAGGTCATCGCCATCAACCTCACCGCCACGTTCCGCCTGGCGCGCGCCGCCACCAAGCTGATGATGCGAAAGCGCTACGGCCGCATCATCGGCATTACCTCCGTGGTCGGCGTCACCGGCAATCCCGGGCAGGGCAATTACTGCGCCGCCAAGGCCGGCATGATCGGCATGTTCAAGTCGCTGGCGCAGGAATATGCCCGGCGCAACGTCACCGCCAACTGCATCGCACCGGGTTTCATCGCCACCGCCATGACCGATGCGCTCAACGACAAGCAGAAAGAGGCGGTTCTCGGCCGGGTTCCGGCGGCGCGGCTGGGAACGGTGGACGATATTGCCGCCGCGGCGGTGTACCTCGCCTCCACCGAGGCCTCCTACGTGACCGGCCAGACGATCCACGTCAACGGCGGAATGGCAATGATTTGAGCCGGTTAAACATGACCCGCGGCCTCTCCGAGGGGGCGCGGAGCAAGCTGGCCAACAGGATCGAAGTGTGATAACCGAACCTCGGCTGGGCGGAAGGACTTGAGCCAGGGGGAACGGGCAGCGCCTTAGGGCACACCTGAAATTTCCGGTTCGCTGTTTTCCACTGCCGCCGTGGTCTCGGCGGCTTTAGCTATCGAACACGCGTTGATTATGATCGCCGATTATGATCGATGCCAGTTGACGCATCACGGCTCGGATCGTTTCACGGTCGGGTCAACAGGAACAAGCACGAGGTTGAAGCGATGAGTGACATTGGCGAGCGCGTGAAGAAGATTGTGGTGGAGCACCTTGGCGTCGACGCGGCGAAGGTGACCGAAGCCGCAAGTTTCATTGACGACCTGGGCGCGGACAGCCTTGATACGGTCGAGCTCGTCATGGCGTTCGAGGAGGAGTTTGGCTGCGAGATTCCGGACGACGCCGCCGAAACCATTCTCACCGTCGGCGATGCGGTCAAGTTCCTGGAAAAGAACGCCAAGAGCTGATCAGCCGACCAGGGGCTGATCGGGGATATGCCTCGTGGGCTTCTCCGCCTGAAACAGAATGTCGAATCGGGTAGGCCGGATGATACGGCCCGCCCGATTTGTTTATGAACGGCACTTGTCAGTTGGAGCGTCTGGCATGAGACGAGTGGTTGTCACCGGCCTTGGCATGGTCTCGCCGCTGGGATGCGGCGTCGAAGCCACTTGGCAGCGTGTGCTGAAGGGCGACAGCGGCGCCCGCCGCATCGATATGTTCGACGTGTCCGACCTGCCGAGCCAGGTCGCCTGCATCGTTCCGCGTGGCGACGGCAGCAATGACACCTTCAATCCGGATCACTGGATGAATCCGCGCGACCAGCGCCGGGTCGACGATTTCATCATCTATTCGATGGCGGCGGCGCGCCAGGCGCTGGATGATGCCGGCTGGCGTCCGTCCACCGAGGAGGAGCGCGTCGTGACCGGCACTATGATCGGTTCCGGCATCGGCGGCATCGCCGGCATCGCCGAGACCGCCGTCGTGCTCAAGGAGCGCGGTCCGCGCAAGGTGTCGCCGTTCTTCATTCCCGGCCGCCTGATTAATCTATGCTCCGGCTACGTTTCCATCGAGTTCGGCCTCAAGGGGCCGAATCATGCGGTGGTGACGGCGTGTTCGACCGGCGCGCATGCCATCGGCGACGCCGCGCGGCTGATCGCGCTGGGCGATGCCGACGTGATGGTGGCGGGCGGCTCGGAATCGCCCATCAACCGTATCGCGATGGCGGGTTTCTGCGCGCTGCGGGCGCTGTCGACGGGATTCAACGACAGGCCGGAGAAGGCCTCGCGGCCCTACGACAAGGATCGCGACGGCTTCGTGATGGGCGAGGGCGCCGCCATCGTGGTGCTTGAGGAATACGAGCACGCCAGGGCGCGCGGCGCGAAAATGTATGCGGAAGTGATCGGCTACGGCCTGTCGGGCGACGCCTATCACATCACCGCGCCCTCCGAGGACGGCGACGGCGCGTTCCGCTGCATGAGCATGGCGATGCGGCGGGCCGGTCTGGCCGCGTCCGACATCGACTACATCAACGCCCACGGCACCTCGACGCCGCTCGGCGACGAGATCGAGCTTGGCGCGGTGCAGCGCCTGGTGGGCAATGCCGCCTCGCGCATCTCGATGTCGTCGACCAAGTCGTCGGTCGGCCATCTGCTCGGCGCCGCCGGCGCGGCCGAGGCGATCTTCTCCATTCTCGCCATCCGCGACAACATCGCGCCGCCGACCATCAATCTCGACAATCCCTCCGTCGAGACCGCGATCGATCTCGTGCCGCACACGGCGCGGCCGCGCCAGATCGACACGGTGCTGTCCAACTCGTTCGGTTTCGGCGGCACCAATGCGTCGCTGATCCTGCGGCGGGTGAACTGATCTGAGGCATGATCGTCCGCGAAAGGGCATGCCGGCGGCAGCGGGCATCGCCTTTCGGTCACATCATGTCCTCACTAGGACCATGACGGCGGGTCTCACATGGGGTGTGAAATCCGGGGATAGCTGGGCAGGCGACGGTCGATTTGCCGCCTGCTTCACCCTTTCGCCACATTGGACGATAGGGTCGACAGGTTGGGGCGGGATCAGGTTGGTCAGGGGAATCAGGTAGCGCCGATGACAGACAGGTCTCCGATCACGCCGAGAAGCCCGCGCGCGGCGCTGGAGCCGGAAGCGCTGCCGCCGCCGCCGCGCCGCTCGCGCGGGGCGCGGAATCCGTTTGTGATCGCCGGCAATGCCATCATCACCATCCTGCTGGTCCTGATGATCGGCGGGGTCGGTGTTTATGTGTACGGCAAGCAGCAGATCGAGGCGGCGGGGCCGCTCATCGAGGACAAGGTCGTCAATATCCCGCAGCGCTCCGGCATGGGTGACATCGCCGACATCCTTCAGCGCGAGGGCGTGATCGAGAACAATCGCCTGCTGTTCTTTGGCGCCGTCATCGCCATGAAGGCGCGCTCGGATCTCAAGTCGGGCGAGTACCTGTTTGGCAAGCACGCCACCTTGCGCGATGTCATCGACACCCTGGTCGACGGCAAGGTGGTGCAGCACGCCTTCACCATTCCCGAGGGGTTGACCTCGGAGCAGATCGTGACGCGGCTGATGGAAAACCCGATGCTGTCCGGGGTCATCCGCGAGGTGCCGCGCGAGGGCACGCTGCTGCCGGAGACCTACAAGTTCACCCGCGGCACGCCGCGCGATCAGGTGATCCAGCGCATGCAGCAGGCGCAGCGCAAGCTGGTGCAGGAGATCTGGGAACGCCGCGCCGCCGACGTGCCGATCCGCTCGCCGGAGCAGCTCGTGGTGCTGGCCTCCATTATCGAGAAGGAAACCGGCCGGGCTGAGGAGCGCAGCCGCGTCGCCGCGGTGTTTGCCAACCGCATCCGGCAGAAGATCCGTCTGCAGTCCGATCCGACCATCATCTACGGGCTGGTCGGCGGCAAGGGCACGCTCGGCCGGCCGATCAAGCGCAGCGAGATCCAGCAGCCGACTCCGTACAACACCTACATGATCGAGGGCCTGCCGCCGGGGCCGATCGCCAATCCGGGCCGCGCCTCGCTGGAGGCCACCGCCAGTCCGGCGCGCACGCGCGACCTCTACTTCGTCGCCACCGGCGACGGCGGGCACACCTTCACCGAGACCTACGATCAGCATCGCAAGAATGTCGCCAAGCTGCGCGGCCTCGAACGGCGGCAGAAGATCGACGAACTCGAGGACGACGACGATGCGCCGGAGGCTGTTCCGGCCAAGCCCACCGCCGCATCCCCGCCCGCTGCCGTAACCCCGCCCACGGTCAAACCGGCCGCCGCGCCGGCCGCAAGGCCCGCCGCGCCGCGCAAACGGCAGACCGCGGCGCCTCGGGCCGCGCCCGCGCCCTCGAACGCCGGCGCCGCCGATTCCGAACCGGAAACGCAGACCGAATAACCGTCCTCTGCAAACCGCGGGCGTCCATCCGCGATCTTGAGATGCGCCGTGGGCGCGGATAAGGTCGCGCCAGTTCTGGCCCTACCCGAAGAGATTCCCTGATGGCGCTGTCGAGCATGACCGGCTTCGCGCGAAGCCACGGCACCTGCGGCGCCTATGGATTCGAGTGGGAGATCAAGTCGGTCAACGCCAAGGGATTCGACCTGCGGCTGCGGCTGCCGCCGGGCTGGGACGCGGTGGAGACGGCGGCACGCAAGGCCGCGACCGCGGCGCTGTCGCGCGGCACGGTCTATGCCAACCTCGTCGTCAAGCGCGCCAATGCCGCGCCGACGATCCGTATCAACGAGGACGTGCTGTCCTCGGTGCTCAATGTGGCCGCCGTCATCGCCGCCCGCCTCGCCGCGCCGCCGCCGACGGTGGACGGCATCCTCGCCGTCAGGGGCGTCGTCGAGGTCGGCGAGAACGAGGACAGCGAGGAGGAACGCGCGGCGGCGGAAGCCGCGATCGGCGCCGCCTTCGACGCCGCGCTTGGCAGCATCGCCGACATGCGCTGCCGCGAGGGTGCGACGCTCGGGCTCATCCTGACTGCGCGCCTCGACGAACTCGCCGCGCTGGCCGCGCGTGCCGATGCCGCGCCGGGCCGCAAGGCGGAGGCGATCCGGGCGCGGCTCGCAACCCAGATCGCCACGCTGGTGGAGGCCTCCGAGCGATTCGATCCGGACCGGCTGCATCAGGAAGCGCTGGTGATGGCGACCAAAGCCGATATCCGCGAGGAACTCGACCGCATCGCTTCCCACATCGCGCAGGCGCGCGAGTTGGTGGCCAAGGGCGGACCGGTCGGGCGGCGGCTCGATTTTCTGGCCCAGGAGCTCAATCGCGAGGTCAACACCTGCTGCTCCAAGGCCAACGACCTGGAACTGACCAACATCGGCCTCGAGATGAAGAACGTGGTCGAGCAGTTCCGCGAGCAGGTGCAGAATCTGGAGTAGGCAGGCGATGCGGGGCGGCGGGAGCAGAGAAGCGGTCGAACGGCGCGGGCTGATGTTCGTGCTGTCATCGCCTTCGGGCGCGGGCAAGACCACGCTGGCGCGCAAGCTGATCGCCGAGGTGCCCGGCCTGCGGCTGTCGGTGTCGACGACGACTCGGCCGATGCGGCCCGGCGAGGTCGATGGGCGCGATTATCATTTCGTCGACGCCGCGCGGTTCGAGGCCATGGTCGGCGACAATGCCTTCCTCGAATGGGCCAACGTGTTCGATCACCGCTACGGCACGCCGCGCGCGCCGGTCGAGGCGGCGCTGGCCGCCGGTCACGACATCCTGTTCGACATCGACTGGCAGGGCACCCAGCAGTTGCGCGACCAGGCGCCCAGCGACGTGGTCAGCGTGTTCATCCTGCCGCCCACGGTCGCCGACCTCGAGCAGCGGCTGCGCGCCCGCGCGCAGGATTCCGACGCCGTCATTCATCGCCGCATGACCAAGGCCGGCGACGAGATGAGCCACTGGGACGCCTACGACTACATTGTCATCAACCGCGACATCGCGGCCGCCTTCGACGCGGTGCGCTCCATCCTGTTCGCCGAGCGGCTGCGGCGCGAGCGTCAGGTCGGGCTATCGGCGTTCGTGCGCAGCTTGCGGGCGCAGCTTTAGGGCTTGCCCCTCCTGGTCATTGCCGGTCACCGCTTCTCCCCTCGTCATTGCCGGGCTTGACCCGGCAATCCATCATCTTCGCGAAGGGGAATGGATGCGCGGGTCAAGCCCGCGCATGACGAAGGGAGGGGCCGTGCGCGCGAAGTTAGGGGCGTTATGCGCGCGCCGTCTCGAATGCCCGCGCCATGGCGACGAAACCGCTGACCGGCACGGTCTCGGCGCGCCGCGTCGGCTCGATGCCGGCGGCCTCCAGCAGCACCAGCGGATCGACGCCGAGCGATTTGAGGCTCTGGCGCAACATCTTGCGGCGCTGACCGAACGCGGCCTCGGTGATGCGTTCGAGCGCGCGCAGCCGGCACGGCTCGGGCTGTGGGCGCGGCACCAGCCGCACCACGGACGACGTGACCTTGGGCGGCGGCACGAAGGCGCTGGGTGCGACATCGAACAGGATCTTCGCTTCGCAGCGCCAGCCGGTCAGCACGGAAAGCCGGCCATAGGCCGCCTCGTCCTCGCGCGCCACCAGCCGTTCGGCCACTTCACGCTGGAACATCAGCACCATGGCGTCGAACCACGGCGGCCACGGTTCGACGCTGAGCCAGCCGATCAGCAAGGGCGTCGCGATGTTGTAGGGCAGGTTGGCGACGATGCAGACGCGCCCGCCGGCGAGCATCGGCCGCGGATCGAACGCGAGCGCGTCGCCTGAAACGATCTCGAGCCGGCCCGGATAACGCGCGGCGATGTCCGCAAGCGCGGCGATGGCACGGTCGTCGCGCTCGATGGCGATGACGCGGCGGGCGCCGAGCGCGAGCAGCGCGCGCGTCAGTCCGCCGGGACCGGGTCCGACCTCGATCACGGTGGTCTCGGTGAGCGGCTCGGCCGCGCGCGCGATGCGAGCCGTCAGGTTGAGGTCGAGCAGGAAGTTCTGGCCCAGCGACTTGCGCGCCGACAGATCGTGCTGGCGGATAACTTCGCGCAGCGGCGGCAGGTCGTCGATCGCGCTCATGGGGCCGCTCTCATGGGGTCATGCGCGCGGCCAGCCGCAACGCCGCGATCAGGCTCGACGGATCGGCGCGCCCGGTGCCCGCGAGGTCGAACGCGGTGCCGTGGTCGGGCGAGGTGCGCACGAACGGCAGCCCGAGCGTGACATTGACCGCGTCGTGGAACGCCAGGGTCTTGATCGGGATCAGCGCCTGATCGTGATACATGCACACCGCGCAATCGTAGCTTTCGCGCATGGCGTCGTGGAACAGCGTGTCGGCGGACAAGGGCCCGCGCACGTCAACACCCTCGGCCGCCAGCGCGGCGATGGCCGGCGCGATGACGGTGCGCTCTTCATCGCCGAGCGCGCCGTCCTCGCCGGCATGCGGATTGAGCCCGGACACCACGAGGCGTGGGGATGCGATCGCGAGCCGCGTCCTCAGGTCGTGGGCGACGATGCGGCAGGTGGCGACGATGAGCTCGGTGGTCAGCGCGGCGATGGCCGCGCTGAGCGCGAGATGGATGGTCACCGGCACCACGGCGAGTTTCGGCGACCACAGCATCATCACCGGCTGCACGGTGTGGCCGGTGCGTTCGGCGGCGAGATGCGCGAGGAATTCGGTGTGGCCGGGATGGGCAAAGCCGGCGCGGTACAGCACGCTCTTGGCCACCGGATTGGTGACGACGGCGCGGGCGCCGCCGGCCGCGACATCGGCGACGGCGCGGCGGATCGCGGCGATGGCGGCGGGCGCGCTCGCCCCGTCGGGCCGGCCGGGCGCGGCGGTGGCGGCAACGCCGGTTTCGATCACCGGAAGCGCGGTTGCAAATGCGGCGGCTGCTTCGGCGGGCTGTGCGATGGCCGTAATGGCCGCCTCGATGCCGAGCGCGCGGGCGCGCGATGCGAGGAAGGCGGCATCGCCGGCAACATAGAACACGGGAAGAGCGTCGGCGGCGCGGCGCCGCCAGGCCATCAGCGCAAGGTCCGGCCCGATGCCGGCCGGTTCACCGAGCGTCATCGCGACGGGAAGCACCGCGCCCATCGTGCTAGCGGTATTCGATCAGCGCGGAACGGCGGATTTCCTGCAGGAACTTCTTGGCCTGCGTCTCGAACTTCTGCGCGAATAGCTTGTCGCGCGCCTCGCGCTTCTGCGGCGTGTCGGCGGTGGTCGGTTTGCGGTCGCACAGCGCCACCATCTCGATGCCCTGCTTGGTGACTTCCGGCGCGGTCAGCTTGCCCACCGGCGTCTTATCGAGAATGTCGCGTAGGTTGACGGGGAGATCCGCCGACGTCTTGGTGATCGGTTCGCGCACCGTGGCGTCGCGCATGGTGCGGAACAGGTCGATCGCCTCCTGGCAGCTCTGGACGCGGGCGCGCAGCGCCTCGGCTTCGCGGCGGCGGGCGTCGATGACGCCAGAAGCCGAACCGCGCGGCACGATCAGGATGATCTGGCGCAGGTGGTATTCGAAACTGTTGGCCTCCTGGCCCTGCTGGCCCTTGGCCTCGATGGCCGACAGGATGTCCTTCTCGCCGACCATCAGGCTCTGTTGGAACTTACCGCGCACGAGCTGACCCCACACCAGCTCGGCCTTCATGCGTGACTTCAGCGTCTGGGGATGGATGCCGTGGCCCTCCAGCGTCTTGTCGAGCTGCTGGGTGGAGAGCCGCATGCGGCTGGCCATGCTGGCATAGTTGGAGTCGATGTCGGACGGGCCGGGATCGAGGCCGTATTTCTTGGCCTCCTTGATCTTGATCTTGTCGTTGATCAGTTCCTCGATGACGTCCTTGCGCGGCGGTGCTTTCTGGCTTGTCAGGATCATGAGCTTGATGCGCTGATCGATGTCGGAATTGGTGATCGGCTCGCCGTTCACGATCACCACGGCCTGCGCGCGCGCAAGGTCCGCGGACGCCATCAGCATCATGACACCGGCGGCGACGAGCGCGATGGCGCGCCCGGCCTTGCCGCAGGCCCTTCCCACGATTGCCGCGAATGCCGTGTCCGCACGCATGCCTGACAAATCCTGACTGTTATGTTCCGCGAAGCGCAATCAAGCGCATCACTGTCCGTTGGTCGCGGTCGGCGATCCGAGATGCTGCGACACCGAGGTGCTGCCCAGAGTCCGGAGTCCGATTTGAAACATGATGCGATGGTCGACCTGCGGATTTCCGCTGTAGGAATAATCGGTGATGTAATTCATGGCCAGCATGAAACAGTCGTCGACATAACCGGCGCCGATCATGGTCTGGTTGAATCGCTTGGCGTCGAGATCGTAGCGCAGGCCGCCGTTCAGCACCCAGTTGGCGGCGACCTTGAGCGAGGCGGTGCTCAGCACGCCTTCGCGCTGCGTCAGGCCGAGATCGGGCTGGGCGGCGTAGCGGCCGTACAGGAGGCTGACCGACCAGCGCTCGAAATTGGCGCGGCTTTCCAGTTCGAGGCGCTGCATGTCGAGCGTGTGCTCGTCGAGGCGGGCGCGGCTGGTGAAGGTAAAGGTGCGGTTGGGCTGGTACGAGATGCGACCGACATAATCGGAGCGCTGGGTTTCAAGACCGGAGTTGAGGCCGGTGTTGACCATGTCGCCGATGGCGAAGGAGTTGGTGCCGAACAGCTGGTACGACTGGCCGAACAGCACGTTGATGGTGCCGCCGCGGTTGAACTGGGTGGTGGCCTGAACGCCGACATTGGCGCGTCCGCCGCCTTCGGTGCGGTCCCAGCCGGAGAACCTGTCGAGCGAGAACAGGTTGGCGTCGCTGAAGGTCAGGCTCTGGGCGTCCTCGTTGGGCAGCGCCGCCGAGCGCTGCTCGTCGGGACGCACGATGACCTGGGCGATCGGCTCGATGGTCTGCGTGCCCCACGACTGCACGCTGATGAAGGGATAGCGGTATTCCATCCCGACGGTCGGCATGACGCGCGCGACCTCGGTATTGCCGCCGGCGATGAAGTTGTTGACGCCAGGCTGCGATTCGATCGACGCGACCGCGACATCGGTGCGCAGCGAGACAAACGGCGTCCAGATCTGGCCGGCGGAATCGGTGATCGATTTGCGCCACTGGGCAATCGCGGAGCCGCGCGTGTAGGTGCCGGGCGCGCCGCGCAGCACGCAGTTGGCGCTGGTTTTCTTGGATGGATCGGCGCTGTCGGGCAGGCACCAGCCGCTGGTCACCGCCATGGCGTTGATGGCGTCGAAGCTGGCCTGTTCGCGGCTGAGACTTGTGAAGTTGACCTTGTAGCCCAGTTCGCCGCCGAGGATCGGGCGGTCGAACACATAGGAATAATCCACCACCGGGTGAATGACCGGGATTTCCTTCTGCCGGTCGGACTCCGAGAAGCCGAGATAATGAATGGCGCGGATATCGAAGAAGCTGCGCCCCGAGGCGCCGGTCAGATAAAGCTGCGAGGTGGCTTCGGTCGGCGTGTTGTCGAACACGTTGGTCGGCTGCCGATAGCTCGACAGGCCGTAGTCCTGGAAGAAGGTGCGGTCCGACATCAGCGTGCCGTTCCAGCCCCACACCCAGTTCTTGTTGAGCGCGAACTCGCCATTGGTCTCGATGGCGCCGCGGTTGTCGCGGAAGCCCGGCGTCTGCGTGCCGTCGTCTCGCAGGAAGTAGCTGGTGTCGGCCTGGTTGATGCCGTAGGCGCGCACGTCGTAGGCGCCGTTGATCAGGCGGTGGCGCCACTCGCCCTGCATCAAGAGGCCCTGCCTGGTGGTGATGCGCGGCGTCAGCGTGATGTCGTAGTTAGGCGCCAGCGCCCAGTAGTAGGGCAGGTCGAGGCCGAAGCCGTATTTCGAGCTGTTCGATCCGATCGGCATCAGCCACCCGGTCTTGCGCCTGACGGTCGGGTCGGGCGTCGAGAAGTAGGGCAGATAGGCGATCGGCGTGCCGAAGAATTCGAGCCGCGCGTTCTCGAAATAGAGCATCTTCTCGCCCTGGTCGTGAATCACGCGGGCGGCCTTGACCTGCCACAGCGGCGGCTTGCGCGGATTGTCCTTGCAGGGGGCGCAGGCGGTGTACACGCCGCTCTGGAACACGGTGTACTTGCCCTCGGTGCGGTCGGCGCGCGCCGCGGCCATGTGGGTCTGGTCCGGCGTCTCGAGCCGCAGCGAGTCGATGAAGCCGTCGCGGTAGTCGTCGGTCAGCTCCAGCACCATGGCGTGGGTGACGCGGCCTTCGGCGTCGGTGATGCGCACATTGCCTTCGGCGTGCAGACGCTTGCTCTTCTGGTCGTAGATGACCTTGTCGGCCTCAAGCATCGACTGGTTGTAATAGATCTGCACGTTGCCGACGGCGGCGACGCGCGAGTGCGTGTAGTCGTAGTCGATCTCGTTGGCCTGCACGAGCATCTGGCCGTCCTTGCCGGGAGCCGGCATGCGGCGGGCGGGCGCGGGCGGATGCTTGGTGAATTCGAGGTTCTGGGCGTGCGCGGACGGCATTGCGGCCGCGCCGGCGAGCGCCACCACGGCGGCCGTCACGAGCGTACTCAAAAGAGCGCGCGGTCCGCGTCCGAACGCCGTCAACCGCCGCGCCAGCGCGCGTCGGGACAAGGCAATAATCAAAAGCTGGCGGGTGGCGACAACAGTCACTTACCCGTCCTCCTGGTACAGTAAGGCCATGAGCCCGACGAGACCGCCGACACAGACCGGCAACCATGCCCCCACGAGGGGATGCATCAGCTCCGCCGTGCTCAAATCCTCAGTTACTTTCGACAGCACATAAAGCAGAAAGCCCGCTCCGACGCCACTTAAAACCATCTTTTGCACGCCGCCGAAGCGGAAAAAGCGTAAACTGACGGCGCCGGCCAGCATTACCATGGCTGCCAGCATGAATGGGAGAGCTAAAAGCTTGTGATATTGTAAACGATAGCCTGCAGCGGCCAATCCAGCCCGTTGTGCCGTGGAGATATACTCGGAAAGGTTCCAAAAAGACACAGTTTCCGGAGTCGCAAAACTATCCATAACCTGTGTTTTGGTGAGATTAGTACTTAGAAAATACGTTTCGTCGCTCGCCGGCGCGGCGTTGGGAACGAAGCGGCGCACCCCGGTGAGCCGCCAGCGGTCCGGTTCGAGGGCGGCTTCGCGGGCCTCGATTCGTTCCTTGAACTGACCGTTCGGCTCGAACCGGAATATCGTGACGCCGCCCAGCCGGATGCCCTGCTGGTGGCTGTGCGCCGCGTTGATGATGGCCTCGCCCTCCAGGGTGACCTGGTGGATCCAGAATCCGGTCGCGGCGTCGAAGCCCTGCGGCTGCTCGTTGAACAGGAACGCCTCGTTGCGCTTGGCGCTGGCCTGGAAGGACGCCGACAGCGGATTGAAGGCCACCGTGGCGAGCCCGCCGAGCAGGATCGCCGAGCCGAGCGCGGGAGCCAGGAACTGCCACGCCGAAATGCCGGCGGCGCGCGCCACCACCAGTTCGAGCCGGCGCGACAGCGTCAGATAGGTCGTCATGGCGCCGATCATGATGCAGAACGGCATCAGCCGTTCGGAGATCTGCGGCACATGGTAGAGCGAGGTGGCGGCCACCAGCGCCGCGGTCGCGGCCGGGTTGTCCGCGGTGCGGCGCGTCAGCTCGATATAGTCGATCAGCAGGATGAGCAGGCTGAGGCCGACGAAGATCGCCAGCGTCGTGACGACGAATTTGCGGGCGAAATAGCGGGCTAGCGTGGTCGTGAACATCGGTCGCGGTCCGCTCAGGCCGGCGCCAGACGGCGGAACAGCCGTGCGGCCAGCGCCTGGGCCTTTTCGAACAGCCGCGCCGGCGGCTCGATGATGACGCCGCGCGAGATGATCCAGTAGCTGGCGGCGCAAGACGCGGCGAGCAGCGCATACTGGATCGCCGGGCCGAGCACGGAATTGACCGCGAGCACGGTGCAGGCGAAGCCCGCGACCCTGAGCCCGCTCACGGCGGCAATGGTCAGAGCGATCGAATAGAAGCGGCTTTGCCGCGTCGTGCGCGGCGCGCCGAGCAGGGCGAACGTTATCATCACGAAGGCGATCGGATAGAGCGGCGCGGCGAGGCGGTCATTGAGCTCGGCGCGGAAATCGCCCGGCGACTGCGCCTGGAGCGGATCGCCGGCCTCCGGAAACGCCAGCTCCCACAAATAGCGTTCGCGCCGCGAATAGGTGACATTCTGCGGGATGTTGGCGAAGCGCGACAGGTCGAACGCATAGCGGTCGAACACCACGAGGGCGGGATCGCGCTGCCCGGCCTCGAACCGCTGCAGGCTGCCGCTGTCGAGAATGAGAAAGGTGCCGCGTTCGTTCTTCAGCACGTGGCCGCGTTCGGCCGTGATGCTGATGCGCTCCTTGGGATTGCGGCGGTCGTCGACGAAGATACCCACCATCTCGCCGTTCGGCTGCCGGTCCCCGATGCGCAGCGTCAGGCCGCCGCCGACCGCGGTGAAGCGCTTCGGCTGCAGGATGTTGGCGACCACGTCGGCGGTGACTTCCATGCCCCAGTGCTTGATGCGGCGCAGGCCGTTGGGCGCGAGATAGGCGGAGATGAAGCCGACGAACAGCGAGATGATGACGGCGACCATCAGGAACGGCCGGAACACCTGCCACGGCCGCATGCCGGAGGCATTCATCACGATGATCTCGGAATCGACGGCGAGCTTGTGGATGACGTAGGCCACGGCGATGGTGATGGCGATCGGCGCGATCACCTGCATCAGCATCGGGATGGCAAGCCCGGTGATGCCGACGAACACCAGGAGGGTCTGACCCTCGGAGGTCATCAGGTCGATGCTGCGCAACGCCTCGGTCACCCAGACCAGCGCCGTCAGGCTGACCAGGATGAGGACAAAGGCCGCAAGGCATGTCCGTATGATGTAGCGGTCGTTGAGCGCCATCGGCCCCGCGCGTTCCCCATTGCCCCTCTGCGGACGCCCCGGAACGTCCGCCGCCGCATTGCAGCTTTTCAACAATTTCGATCTGTTTCGTCAATAACATGGCCGGGCCGTGGCAAGGCTACCGATATGGTCAATAAATTGTCAAAAGTGCCCTTTCGGCCACGGCGCAAGCGCGTCTCCCAGGGCTTTGCGGCTTGGCAGCGCCGGGGCGGGCGGGCCATAGTGCGGCAAAGATTCCCGCACGGGGTTTTTTCGCGATCAAGGCTTGGCCTTCCCATCGAAGCCGGCGCGACGATTTCCCCGTTTTCCCCGCACGGGTCCATTGAAGGAGTGATGCAATGCCTGATGCCGTGAAGCTCGGCTTCGTTCCCCTGTCCGCGGTCGCGCGCGGCGTGCTGGTCGTGTTCTGCGACGAGACGCTTAAATTCGGTCCTGCGGCCCGCAAGGCCATCGGCGGCGCGGCCGATCAGGTCAGGCGCGCGGCGGCGGCCAGCGAGTTCAAGGGCAAGCGGGGCAAGACGCTCGACATCCTCGCGCCGGCCGGCCTCAAGGCCTCGCGCCTGATCGTGGTTGGCGCCGGCAAGGCGTCGGAACTCAAGGAGCATGACTACCTCAAACTCGGTGGGGTCGCGGCCGGCAAGCTGCCGGCGAGCGCGGCGGAGGCGACCATCGTCGCCGAGCTGCCCCATGGTGCGCTTAAACCCGCGCAGATCGCCGACATCGCCGCCGGCGCGCGGCTGCGCGCCTACAGTTTCGACCGCTACAAGACCAAAAAGAAGGACGACGACAACGGCAAGCTGCGCGCCAGGATTTCGGTCGCGGTCAAGGATGTCGCCGCGGCGCGCAAGGCTTTCGCCGCCACCGGCGCGGTGGTCGAGGGCGTGCTGATGACGCGCGAACTCGTCAACGAGCCGCCGAACGTGCTCTATCCGGAGGAATTCGCCCGCCGCGCCACCCAGTTGCGCAAGCTCGGCGTGCAGGTCGAGGTGCTGGATGCCCGCGCCCAGGCGCGGCTCAAGATGGGTGCGCTGCTCGGCGTCGCGCAGGGCGCCAAGCACCAGAGCCGCGTCGTGGTCATGCGCTGGAACGGCGGGGCGCGCTCCGAGCGGCCGATCGCCTTCATCGGCAAGGGCGTGTGCTTCGATTCCGGCGGCATCTCCATCAAGCCGTCGGCAAGCATGGAGGAGATGAAGGGCGACATGGCGGGCGCGGCCTGCGTCACCGGCCTGATGCACGCGCTCGCCGCGCGCAAGGCCAAGGTCAATGTGGTCGGCGCCATCGGCCTCGTCGAGAATATGCCCGACGGCAACGCCCAGCGGCCCGGCGACATCGTCACCTCGATGTCGGGGCAGACCATCGAGATCATCAACACCGACGCCGAAGGCCGCCTCGTGCTGGCCGACGTGCTGTGGCATGTCGCCAGGAAATTCAAGCCGAAGTTCATGGTCGATCTGGCGACGCTCACCGGCGCCATCCTGGTCGCACTCGGGCAGGAATACGCCGGGCTGTTCTCCAACAATGACGAACTTGCCCAGCGCCTCACCGCGGCGGGCCAGGCGACCAGCGAACGGCTATGGCGTCTGCCGCTCGGACCCGAATACGACAAGATGATCGATTCCAAATTCGCCGACGTGAAGAATGCCGGCGCCCGCAACGCCGGCTCGATCACCGCCGCGCAGTTCCTGCAACGCTTCGTCGACGACACGCCATGGGCGCATCTCGACATCGCCGGCACCGCGATGGCTTCGCCGTCGAGCGACATCAACCGGAGCTGGGGCTCGGGCTTCGGCGTGCGGCTGCTCGACCGGCTGGTCGCCGACCATTACGAGAAGTAGGGCGGGCTTTTGCGCGCCGGCTGGAAGCCACCATGACCGAGGTGCTGTTCTATCACCTGCACGACATGACGCTCGAACGCGTGCTGCCCTCACTTCTTGAGAAAACGCTGGAGCGTGGCTGGCGCGCGGTGGTGCAGGCGTCCTCCGAGGAGCGCGTTGAGGCGCTCGACAATCACCTGTGGACCTATCGCGAGGATTCGTTCCTGCCGCACGGGCCGGCGCACGGGCGCGAGGCGGTGCGGCAACCTGTCGTGCTGACCGCGGATGCGAGCAACCCCAACGCGGCGCAGGTGCGGTTCCTTGTCGACGGCGCGGGGTTGCCGGACGATGCCGACGCCTATACGCGCGTGGTGCTGGTGTTCGACGGCGACGACGATGCGGCGCTCACGGCGGCGCGCGCGTCCTGGACGGCGGCCAAGGCGAAGGGTTTCGACGTCACTTACTGGCAGCCGGATGCCGAGGGGCGCTGGCAGCGCAAGGCGTGAGGCCATTAACGTCAAGTCCGGTTTTTTAACGGAATTGTTGCGGCGGCCTTGATGGTGCCGCAAAGTGGCGCGCAATGCAGGGACCCTGAGCGGCCGCGCCAGCGCGCCGTTTTCGAACCTATCTGCTTTCATGAACATGGCTAATGAGGGACGGCGTGATCGGTTGTAGCGGTTCGAGGCGAGTTGCACTGATGCTGGTGCTGTTAACCGTGCCGCTCGCCGGCTGCGGCGGCACGTCCGATCTGCTGTCGCGCGATGCCGAATGGTTCTCGCGCCCGACGCGCATCTTCCAGCGCACCGACTTGTCGATCAACGCAGCGCCGCTGTCGCAGAAGCCCCCCGTCACGCCCGACGAACTGGTGGGCGCGGACGGCGCCTGCGCGAGCGTCGCCGCCACGGCGTCCGCCGACGCCGGCGATGCTTCGCCGGCCGCGACCGCGGCCACCGGGGCGGGCATCGCGCTGGACCAGACCGAATGCGCGGTGGTGCGTTCCGCCGGTCAGCCGGACAACATCGAGGTCTCCGCCAACGAGCGCGGCGAGCGCTTCGTGGTGCTCACCTACGTCAAAGGGCCGCGTCCCGGCATCTACCAGTTCACCGCCGGACGTCTGAGCGCGATGGAACGCGGCTCCGAGCCGGCGCCGGCGAAGAAAAAGCCGGCGAAGAAAAAGAAAAGTGCGTAAGTTTCCCGCGAGCCGTCGCGGCGCGTCACGCCGTCGCCGCTTCCAGCGAACCGCTCGCCTCCAGCCAGTCCTCTTCAGCCTTTTCCAGCGCGGCCGTCGCCGCCGCGCGCGCCTTGGCGAGCTGCGCCGCCTTGTCGGGTTCGCGCGCGAACAGGTCCGGCAGCGCCAGCGCCGCATCGATCTTGGCGAGGATGCCGTTGATGCGGGCGATTTCGGCCTCCGCCGCGGCGATGCGCTGGCGCAAGGGGGCAAGTTCCGAGCGGCGCACCGCTGCGGCGCGGCGCTGGTCGATGCGGCCTTGCGCGCCTTCGCCGTCGTCTTTCGCGCTCTCGGCATCCGTCGCGCCCGCGCGCCGTGCCGTCAGCACGAGGCGGCGGTAATCATCGAGATCGCCGTCGAACGGCGTCACCGCCTGGTCGGCCACCACCCACAGCCGGTCGGCGCAGGCCTCGATCAGATAGCGGTCGTGCGAGACCATGATCACCGCGCCGGGAAATTCGTTGATGGCCTCGGCGAGCGCGGCGCGGCTGTCGATATCGAGATGGTTGGTCGGCTCGTCGAGGATGATGAGATTGGGACCGGCGAAGGTTGCCAGCCCAAGCAGGAGCCGTGCCTTCTCGCCGCCGGACAGGTTGCGCACCGGCGTGTCGGCGGCCTTTTCGGGAAATCCGATGGCGCCGGCGCGCGCCCGCACTTTTGCTTCCGGCGCGTCCTTCATCAGCTTGCGGACGTGGTCGTAGGGCGTCGCGTCGGGGTTGAGCTCGTCGAGCTGATGCTGCGCGAAATAGGCGATGGCGAGCTTGTCGGCGCGCGTCACCGCTCCCTCGAACGGCGCCAGCCGGCCGGCCAGCAGCTTGACCAGCGTCGATTTGCCGTTGCCGTTCTGGCCCAGAAGCGCGATGCGGTCGTCGTGATCGACGCGCAGCGTAAGCCGCTTGAGCACCGGGCTTTCCGCGTCGTAGCCGATGCTCACGCCGTCGAGCGCGATGATTGGCGGCGACAGGATTTTCGCGGGCGCGGGGAAGGTGATGTCGCGCACCTCGTCGTTGACCAGCGCCGTGATCGGCTCCATGCGCGCCAGAAGCTTCATGCGCGACTGCGCCTGCCGCGCCTTGGTGGCCTTGGCGCGGAACCGGTCGACGAAGGCCTGCAGCCGCTCGCGCTCGGCCTGCTGGCGCCGCGCATGCTTCTGGTCGAGCACGATGCGCTCGGCGCGCTGGTGCTCGAACGACGAATAGGTGCCGCGATAGAGCGTGAGGCGGCCGCGGTCGAGATGCAGGATCTGGTTGACCGAGGTGTCGAGCAGGTCGCGGTCATGGCTGATGACGATGACGGTGCGCGGGTAATTGGCAAGATGGTCCTCGAGCCACAGCGTGCCTTCGAGGTCGAGATAGTTGGTCGGCTCGTCGAGCAGCAGGAGGTCCGGTTCGGCGAACAGGGTGGCGGCGAGCGCCACCCGCATGCGCCAGCCGCCGGAGAATTCGGCGCAGGGGCGCGCCTGATCGGCTGCCGAAAAGCCGAGGCCGCTGAGGATGGCGGCGGCACGCGCCGGCGCGGCGTGCGCGGCCATGTCGGCGAGCCGGGTCTGGATATCGGCGATGCGCGCCGGATCGGTGGCGGTGTCGGCCTCCGCGAGCAGGCTTGCGCGCTCGGTATCGGCGGCGAGCACGATCTCGGTCAGGCTCTCAAGCCCATTGGGAGCTTCCTGCGCCAGCTTGCCGATGCGCCAGCGCGGCGGCAGCGCGATGCGTCCGGAATCGGTGGCGAGTTCCCCGCACAGCGCGCGAAACAGCGTCGACTTGCCGGTGCCGTTGCGCCCGACCAGGCCGACGCGCGCGCCCGGCGCGATCTGCACGGAAGCGTTGTCGATGAGCAGCCGCCCGGCGATGCGGATGGAAAGATCGGAGATTGAGAGCATGGGGCTTTTTCACCGGCTGCCCAGGCAAAGGCAACTGCTTTTCGGGGGGTCGGGCAGGGCGCGGGGATCGGTTACAGCCCGAAGAAATCAGTTGATTAGTTCTAGAAACATTCTATTTTGTATGAAATTGAGAGCAACTCGCATGACGCCAACAACCCTGACCGTCCGCCTGCTCCGCGCCGGCCTTCGCCCCACGGCGAAGCGGCTGCAGCTTGCGCATGTGCTGTTCGACGGCGGCGACAAGCACTTCACCGCCGACCAGGCGCACCAGATGACGGCCAAGGCCGGCATGCGCATGTCGCAGGCCACCGTCTACAACACGCTCAATCAGTTCGCCGCCGCCGGCCTGCTCGCCCGCATCGCGCTCGATTCCAAGCGTACGTATTTCGATACGAATACCGGTGATCATCATCACCTGTTCTATGAGGATGATGACGAACTGGTCGACGTTCCGGCCGATCAGGTCAAGATCACCGGCCTGCCGACGCTCAAGGACGGCGTGGCGATCCGCCGCGTCGACGTGGTGCTGCGCGCGGCGCGTCCGCGGCGCTGACTGTTCGGCGTTACGCTCTTCGCTTTCCGGGTTCTTCCAATTCTTGCAACGTTCCGTCATCGCTGTGCGCCGTCACCCGCGGGCTGCGAGCGTCGCGTGTTGCGCAAGCTTAAAAATAAATCAGTTTTAAAACCATTCTAAAATTGTTGACAGTCCTTTCCTGATCGCTAATCTGGGGCCTCACAAGCACGGGCCTCGTGCACTACCGGCCCGCCCATGGGCATCGAGGCATCGTTATTGGGGCCTGTTTGCGACGGGCAGCTGCGCGAACTGGCCCCGCGCTGAACGGTGCGATGACAAACTGATCAGAAGGAGGAGCCGATGGCTGATCTGAGCAAGAGCAAGACCTACGTGAACCTGAAGGACGCGTTCTCCGGCGAGAGCCAGGCGAACCGCCGCTATCTCTATTTCGCGCAGAAAGCCGATGTCGAAGGCTACAACGATGTCGCCGCCGTATTCCGCTCGACCGCGGAGGGCGAGACCGGCCACGCCCATGGCCATCTCGAATTCATGGAGAGCGTCGGCGATCCGGCCACCGGACTTCCGATTGGCGCGACCTCGGCCAACCTGAAGGCGGCGATCGCCGGCGAGACCCACGAATATACCGACATGTATCCGGGGATGGCCCGCACCGCGCGCGAGGAAGGCTTCGCTGAAATCGCCGACTGGTTCGAGACCCTCGCCAAGGCCGAGAAGTCCCACGCGGGACGCTTCACCCGCGCGCTCGACAGCCTCGACCAGTAGCTCCGCTTTTGACGGCAGCCGGCGCTGCTCTCTCGTGAGCGCGGCGCCGGTTGTGCCAAGGCGGCGGATGCTCGCATCCGCGCTGCTGGAGTTATTGCGCGCGGCAAGTGGCAGGAAGACAGGAAGAGATGACGATACGCACGCCAGCGAACAAGGAAGGCTCCACCGAAGCCCCGACGCGCCATGCGCTCGACTGGCAGTCGGAGGCATTCTACGACCAGGCCGCCATCGACAAGGAAATGGAGCGGGTGTTCGACATCTGTCACGGCTGCCGCCGCTGCTTCAACCTGTGCGATTCATTTCCGACCCTGTTCGACATGATCGACGCATCGCCGACCGGCGAGGTCAACGGGGTCGACAAGGCCGACTACAAGAAGGTCGTGGATGCCTGCACGCTGTGCGACATGTGCTTCATGACGAAGTGCCCCTACGTGCCGCCGCACCCGTTCAATCTCGATTTCCCGCATCTGATGCTGCGCTATCGCGCCGCCGAGTTCCAGCGCGGCGAGATCGGTTTCGCCACGCGCCAGCTGGCGCGGATCGACCGTAACGCCATGCTCGCGGGGCCGGTCGCGCCGCTCGCCAACTGGGCGACCAGGCGCGGCAACGGGCTGACGCGTCCCATCATGCAGAAGGTGCTTGGCGTCGATGCCGACGCCGCGCTGCCGAGCTATCGCACGACGACGTTCAGCAGGCAGGCCGCGCAGACATCGCCGTCGCCGCACGCCCCGGCGCGCGGCCGCAAGGCGGTGGTCTACGCCACCTGCTTCGTCGACTATCACCAGCCCATCACCGGCCATGCCGCGCTGCATGTGCTGGCGAAGAACGGTGTCGAGACCGAGGTGGTGTATCCGGCCTGCTGCGGCATGCCGCAGCTTGAACATGGCGACCTCGCCCAGGTCGCGGCCAACGCCCGCAAGGTGGCGGCGGAACTGTGCCAGTGGATCGACAAGGGCTATGACGTCATTTCGCTTACCGCGAGCTGCGGCCTGATGCTCAAATTCGAGTGGCCGCTGATCCTGCCCGACGACGAGCAGGTCAGGAAACTGGCCGCCGCCACCTTCGACATTTCGCAATACATCGTCGATATCGCGAAGAAGGAAGGACTCGCCCCCGGCCTGGAGCCGGTCGAGGGCGGCGTCACCGTTCACATGGCTTGCCACGCGCGGGCGCAGAACATCGGCGCGAAATCGGCGGAGATGCTCGGCTTCATCCCCGGTCTCAAGGTTGATGTCGTCGAGCGCTGCTCGGGTCACGGCGGCACCTTCGGCGTGATGGTCGAGACGCGGCCGCACGCGCTCAAGGGCGCCAAGCCGACCGCGCAGCAGATCAAGACCAAGGCCAACGACACGCTGTGCTCGGATTGTCCGCTCGCCTGCAAGCATCTGGTGCAGGTGATCGGCGACGATGCCACCGCCTACGGCAAGACCCCGCATGGCGCGCACGCCATCGAGGTGATGGCGCGAGCCTACGGCTTTGCCGGTTGAAATCATCGAACAGGAGGTTTGCCATGCCCGCATCCAACCGTCGCATTTCCGCTGCCGATATCATCGAGATCGACCGCTTCGCCGCCGAGCGCACCGAACGCCGCCAGGCGCTGTTGCCGGTCAAGAAACTGCGCCGCGTCGATGTTGGTCCCGTGTGCACGTTCTATTTCGAGAGCTTCGACACGCTCCTGTTCCAGATCCATGAGATGCTGCACATCGAGCGCGGCGGCGAGGTGCAACTCGTCGACGAACTGCACGCCTATGGCCCGCTGGTGCCGCAGGGCGATGAACTGGTCGCCACCGTGATGTTCGAGGTCGACGACCCGGTGCGGCGTCAGGCCTTGTTGCTGCGGCTCACTCATATCGAGCAGCACATCTTCATCCAGATCGGCGACCGCAAGATCTATTGCGTGCCGGAGGAGGATGTCGACCGCACCTCGGCGGACGGCAAGACCTCGTCGGTGCACTTCGTCCGTTTTCCGATTCCGCGCGAGCTGCAGCGCGCGTTCCGCGATCCCAAGGTGGGGATCATGGTCGGCGCCGATCACGAGAATTACGCGCACCTCGCGGTGCTGTCGCCGGCCACGCGCGCGGAACTGGCGCGCGATTTCGCCGCCGCCTGACGTCCCCTCCGTCAGACGGCGGCAGCGCCCCGGCCATCGCGCATGGTCCGGGGCGCTTTTTTGTCAGGCGACGCGAAAGCGCACTCAGTAGCAGACATTGACCCGGCGCAGGCGATAGCCGTAGGGCGTCGCCACCCAGCGCCTGGCGACATAGCAGTCCGCCATCGGCGCCGCTCCGGCGATCGCGAGGCCCAAGCCCAGGCCCGGACCCCAGCCCCAACCATGATGGTGATGATGCCAGCCCCACGGGCCGGCGGAAGCGGCGGTGGGAGCGAATGCGACCAGGCTGAGCGTGGCGGCGGCGGCGATTCCAAGGATGGCTTTGCGGAACATGGAACTCTCCCTGTGGTGACGGATGCGGGGAAGGGCATCCTTGCTTGGTTGGTCTCCTGGTCCGCCGGCGTGGTTCACGGGACTTTTGAGATATTTTCCGGGCCTCGGTCGGCCCTTTTCCGCGGCAGCTTGCCCCTGCGCGGGCGCGCCGCTATAAGCCCGCATCATTTCCGAACGACGGGGCAGGGACTGGACCATGGCAATTGAACGCACCTTTTCGATCATCAAACCGGACGCCACCGCGCGCAATCTGACGGGTGCCGTCAATGCCATGATCGAGAAGGCGGGCCTGCGGATCGTGGCGCAGAAGCGCATCCGCATGAGCCGTGCCGAGGCCGAGACCTTCTACGCCGTCCACCGCGAGCGTCCGTTCTTCGGCGAACTGGTGGAGTTCATGATCTCGGCGCCGGTGGTGGTGCAGGTGCTGGAAGGCGACAATGCGGTCGCCAAGTACCGCGAAGTGATGGGCGCGACCGATCCGGCCAAGGCCGAAGAAGGCACCATCCGCAAGGTGCATGCCCGCTCGATCGGCGAGAACACGGTGCACGGCTCGGATGCTCCCGAGACGGCGGTCATGGAGATCGCCCAGTTTTTCTCCGGCAACGAGATCGTCGGCTAAAAAAACTCCGGCCGCGTGCAGGAGGGCGAATCTGTTGGAATGGCTCAGGCAGATCGCTGAGGCGACGCAGCAGCTTCCATTGGTTCCGGAGTGGACGAATTCCGCGTTCTGGGTCGCGGTCGGCCAGATCATCGGCATCGACATCCTGCTCGCCGGCGACAACGCGGTGGTGATCGCGCTCGCCTGCCGCACTCTGCCGCCGCGTCAGCGGCTGTGGGGCATGATCCTGGGCGCGGCGGCCGCGATTCTCCTGCGCGTGACCTTCACGCTCCTGGTGTCGCAGGCCATGAGCTATCCGTTTCTCAAGCTCGCCGGCGGCCTGATGCTGGTGTGGATCGCGGTCAAGCTGCTGGTTCCCGACGTCTCCGGAACCGATGAGGAACGGGTCAAGGCCGCCGACAATCTGTGGCGGGCGGTACGCATCGTGGCGATCGCCGACATTATCATGAGCCTCGACAACGTGATCGCGATCGCGGCGGCCGCGGAGACGGCGGCGGCGCGGCTCGATCCGTCCCATGCGCAGGCGATCAAATCGGGACTGATCGTGTTCGGTCTCGCCGCCAGCATTCCGCTCATCGTCGCCGGCAGCGCCATGGTGATGGCGCTGCTGACGCGGTTTCCGCTGCTGGTCTGGGTGGGCGCCGCGATCCTTGGCTGGGTCGCCGGCGACATCATGGTCAGGGACGACGTCGTGTTGTGGTGGCTGGCGCCATCGCAGATCGTGGCGTTCAAGCCATGGGCCGGCGCGCTCGGCGCGCTGATCGTGGTGGTGGCCGGATTCATTCTGATGCGGCTGCGCCGCGAGGGCGAAGAGCATCAGGTCTGATTGCGACGGATCGGGCTACCCGCGCAGCGTCAGGCTCACGGCAACTTGACTCGCGGCGCGGACAAATATGCTTTTGGAACCATGCATGGCAATCGGATCGGGTCACTGAAAACTCGACGATTTGGGCCGGATTCACTCATGCCGTCAACCGCTTCGGCCTCCGGCTGCGCATTGTTCGCAAGGCCATTGTGGTGAAGCGGCCACGGCATGAACCTAACGATCTATGCGCGAAGGTCTTGCTAATGCCGCATTTTTCGTGCTTTGGTACATCTACAATCGGATTTTTGGCCCATTGGCTGTGCGTTCGGCGATCACGAACCTTGCAGACTTCCTCCAAAACCCCCGGCTTGTGGCATGGGAGCGTGAGAGCGCTGTCCCGTGTCTTTTTTGACGTCTAGACTAGGAGACAGACGATGCAAAAAGGCACCGTCAAGTGGTTTAACCCCACGAAGGGTTACGGGTTCATCAAACCGGCCGCAGGCGATAAGGACGTGTTCGTCCATATCTCGGCGGTCGAGCGCGCTGGCCTCTCTACCCTCAACGAAGGTCAGGTTGTCGAGTATGAACTCGTCAGCAATCGCGGCAAGACCTCCGCTGAAAACCTCAAGGTCGCGTAAGACATCCATGCCGCCTCAGGGCGGCGGTCGATGATCTCGTAACCCCCGGCCATCGTGCCGGGGGTTTTTGTTTTTGATGTGGGGTGTGATCGAGGCGGTCTTACAGCACCGGCATGATCAGCGGCGGCGGCGGCTCGGCCTTGTGGCCGGGGCCGCTGCAGCGGCCGTCGCGCAGCACGACGGCGCCCGATGCGACCAGCCGCAGTGCGGCCGGATAGATCGCATGCTCGACGGCGAGCACGCGCGCGGCAAGGCTTTGTTCGGTGTCGTCGTCGCCAACCGCGACCGCGCCCTGCATGATGATCGGCCCGGAATCCATCTCCGGGATCACGAAATGCACGGTGGCGCCATGAATCCTGACGCCGGCCGCGAGCGCGCGGGCGTGGGTGTCGAGGCCCTTGAAGGCGGGCAGCAGCGCCGGATGAATGTTGAGCATGCGGCCCTCCCATTGGCGCACGAACCACGGCGTCAATAGCCGCATGAAGCCTGCCAGGCACACGATCTCGATGCCATGGGCGTCGAGCGCTTCCTGGAGCGCGCGTTCGAATGCCTCGCGGTCCTTGCCGAAGCCCTTGTGATCGACCACGGCGGTGGCGATGCCCGCCTCGCGCGCGGCCGTGAGGCCGGCGGCATTCGCCACGTTGGAGACCACGAGGGCGATGCTGGCGGGAAAATCCGCCGCGCGCGCCGCCTCGATCAGCGCCGTCATGTTGGACCCGCGACCGGAAATCAGGATGGCGACGCGGCGCTTCATCGGTTTCAACCCCGCAAGGCGAGGTGGCCGTCGTAGCGGACGCGCTCGCCCTCGGGCGCGGCGATGACCACGCCCAGGTGCACGGCGCTCTCGCCCGCCTCGCGCAATGACCCGATGACCTTGTCCGCCGCCGCCGCCGCGACGATGGCGACCATGCCGATGCCGCAGTTGAAGGTGCGCAGCATCTCGGCCTCGGCGATGCCGCCGGCCTCTGCCAGCCACCGGAATACCGGCAGTACCGGCACCTTGGCGAGGTCGAGGCGTGCGCCTAGCCCTTGCGGCAGCACGCGGGGGATGTTGTCGGGAAAGCCGCCGCCCGTGATGTGGGCGAGGCCCTTGATCGCGCCGGTGTCGCGGATCGCGCGCAAGCAGGCTTTGACGTAGAGGCGGGTCGGGGTCAGCAGCGCCGCGCCCAAATCCATGCCGGGGGCGAACGGAGCCGGATCGGTCCAGCCGAGCCGGGCGCGCTCGGCCACCTTGCGCACCAGCGAGAAGCCGTTGGAATGCACGCCGGAGGACGCCAGCCCGATGACCGCGTCGCCGGGCGCGATGTCGGGGCGCGGCAGCAATGTGCCGCGCTCGGCCGCGCCGACGGCGAAACCGGCGAGGTCGTAATCGCCGGCGGCGTAGAGGCCGGGCATTTCCGCGGTCTCGCCGCCGATCAGCGCGCAGCCGGACTCCCGGCAGCCGGTGGCGATGCCGGCGACGATGGCGGCGGTGGCGGCGGGATCGAGCCGGCCGCAGGCGAAGTAATCGAGGAAAAACAGCGGTTCGGCGCCCTGCACGACGAGGTCGTTGACCGACATGGCCACGAGGTCGATGCCGATGCCGTCATGATGGCCGCTCTCGATGGCGATCTTGACCTTGGTGCCGACGCCATCGGTGGCCGCGACCAGCACCGGATCGCGGAACCCGGCGGCCTTGAGGTCGAACAGCCCGCCGAAACCGCCGATCTCGGCGTCGGCGCCGGGGCGCGCGGTGGCGCGCACCATCGGCTTGATCAGGTCGACCAGGCGGTTGCCGGCATCGATGTCGACGCCGGCGCCGGCGTAGGTCAGGCCGCCTTTATCCTTGGTCATGGTGGTCGCGTCCTCGAACAATGCCGGCTGGTTACGTTGGATTCCGCCGCCATGCAATGGCTCGCGTGGATCGCGCGACTATACTATGAACAATCGGGGGAGCGGCTCCGGCATCGCCGGAGGGGCTGGACGCTGGGGACAATTACGTGAGCATTCCAAACATCATAACGCTGGGCCGCATCCTGCTGGTCCCGGTCATCGTCTGGGCGATCAGCTCGGGGCAGATGATGGCCGCATTCATCCTGTTCTGCGTCGCCGGGGTGAGCGACGCGGTGGATGGCTTTCTCGCCAAGCGCTTCGGCATGGGCACGGAGCTCGGCCGCCTGCTCGACCCGCTGGCCGACAAGGCGCTGCTGGTCTCGATCTACGTGACGCTGGGGATCGCCAACGCCATCCCGCGCTGGCTGGTCATCCTGGTGGTGTCGCGCGACATCATGATCATCGGCGCGGTGCTGCTGTCCTGGCTGGTAGGCAAGCCGGTGCCACTCAGGCCGCTGATGGTCTCCAAGCTCAACACCGTGGCGCAGGTGCTGTTCGCGGCGCTGGTGCTGGCGGCGAGCGGGCTGCGGTTCCAGGCCATGCCGTTCGACGTGCTGCTGATGGCGGCGGTGGCGGTTCTGACCCTGCTGTCGGTCGGCTTCTATCTCGTCGAGTGGGTCCGTCACATGAGCGCCGCCGCGCCCGACGACGCGACCGCGCCGTAACCCGGCCCACCAAAATAAAGCCCCGGTTCTGGTCCACCAGAGCCGAAAAGGCCCCTTGCGGAAGGAAAAGTCGTGGCCAGCCAGCAACCCCCGCAGCAGCTAGCCCTGACGCTGCCCCACGCGGAAAGCCTGTCGCGCGACGACTTCCTCGAAGGGCCGTCGAATGCGGCGGCGCTGGCGCTGATCGACCGCTGGCCGGACTGGCCCGCCGCCATGCTGGTGATCTGCGGCCCCGAGGGCGCGGGAAAAAGCCATCTCGCGGCGATCTGGGCGACGCGGGCGGGCGCGCGCACCGTGGCCGCGCGCAGCCTGACGGTGGCCGAGGTTCCCGAGGCGCTGACGACCGGCGCGGTGGCGCTGGAGAATGTCGCGCCCGGCAAGTTCGACGAGCGCGCGCTGTTCCATCTCATCAACCTCGCCCGCGAGCAGGGCTGCTTCGTGCTGATGACGGCGCGCTCGCTGCCTTCGGGGTGGACGCTGGAGGTGCCGGACCTGGCCTCGCGGCTGCGCGCCGTGCCGGTGGCGAACGTGGCTCCGCCGGACGACGCGCTGCTGCGCGGCCTCATCGTCAAATTGTGCGCCGACCGCCAGATGGAGGTCGACGAGGCGCTGGTCAATTATGTGGCGAGCCGGATCGAGCGGTCGTTCGCGGCGGTGCACGCCATCGTGGCGCGGCTGGACGCGGAAGCGCTGCGGTTGCGCCGGCCGGTGACGCGGGCGCTGGCGGTCGAGCTGATGCGCGATTCCCTGCCTTGACGGGGCGCAACCAGGCTCCAACATGTCATCGGACTGTCACGTTCGCGAAATATTATGGAGTTCTGCGCGAGCATTGCCGTGCGGCCATGGTTCGGATCTGATGGAATCCCCACAAACTATTGAAGTAACACCGGAAAAACGGACGCCGCCAGCTCCCGTGGCGCCCCTTCCGGGCCCTGAGCGATTCATAAACCGTGAATTGTCGTGGCTGCATTTCAACCGCCGGGTGCTTGAGGAATCGGTCAACCCCAGCCATCCGGTATTGGAGCGGGTTCGCTTCCTGTCGATCTCGGCCAACAACCTGGACGAGTTCTTCACCGTCCGCGTCGCCGGCCTCAAGGCCCAGGTGCGCGAGGGCATCGCCGAGAAAAGCCCGGACGGGCTGACGCCCTCGGAACAGCTTGTGCGCATCAACGAGACCGTGTCGGCGCTGGCGCGCGACCAGCAGGCGATCTGGCTGAGCCTGCGCGAAAACCTCGCCAAGGCCGGCATCGTGCTGGTCGACGGCCGCGACGTCACCAAGCCGGAGCTGGCCTGGATCGAGGAGCATTTCCTCCGCAACATCTTTCCGCTGCTGACCCCGCTCGCCATCGATCCGGCGCATCCATTTCCGTTCATTCCCAGCCTCGGCTTCTCGATCGCGCTGCAGCTCGCGCGCGTCGCCGACGGCAAGGCGATGAACGCGCTGATCCGCATGCCGGGCAAGATCGACCGCTTCATCCGGCTGCCAGCGCCGGGCAAGGATGGGACCGCGCGGCTCATCACGCTCGAACAGGCCACCGGCCTGTTCATCGGCCGCTTGTTTCCCGGCTATGTCGTCAGGGGGCAGGGCAGCTTCCGCCTCTTGCGCGATTCCGAAATCGAGATCGAGGAAGAAGCGGAGGATCTGGTGCGGGTGTTCGAGACCGCGCTCAAGCGCCGCCGTCGCGGCTCGGTGATCCGGCTGGAGATCGAGGCGGCGATGCCGGCGCAATTGCGCACCTTCGTGCAGCGCGTGCTCGCCGCCACCGACGACGAGGTGTTTCTGGTCGACGGCGTGCTGGCGATGAACGAGCTGTCGCAGCTCACCCGGCTCGACCGCCCCGACCTCGAATTCGTGCCCTATGTGCCGCGTCATCCCGAGCGCGTCCGCGATCACGGCGGCGATATCTTCGCCGCCATCCGCCAGAAGGACCTGATCGTCCATCACCCTTACGAATCGTTCGACGTGGTGGTTCAGTTCCTGCAGCAGGCGGCGCGCGATCCCGACGTGGTGGCGATCAAGCAGACGCTTTACCGCACCTCATCCAACTCGCCGATCGTGCGGGCACTTGCCGAGGCCGCCGAGGCCGGCAAGTCGGTGACCGCGGTGGTCGAACTCAAGGCGCGCTTCGACGAGGAGGCCAACATCCGTTGGGCGCGCGACCTCGAACGCGCCGGCGCGCAGGTGGTCTACGGTTTCATCGAACTCAAGACCCATGCCAAGCTGTCGATGGTGGTGCGGCGCGAGGCCGGCAGCCTCGTCACCTATGTCCATGTCGGCACCGGCAACTATCATCCGGTCACGGCGCGCATCTATACCGACCTGTCGTATTTCACTTCCGGCGCTGTGATCGCCCGTGACGTGGCGCGGGTGTTCAACTACATCACCGGCTATGCCGAGCCGGTCGATATCGAGCGCATGGCGGTATCGCCGCTTACCCTGCGCAACCGCATCCTGCATCACATCCGTCAGGAGACGAGCCATGCCCGGCACGGCAAGCCGTCCGGCATCTGGATGAAGATGAACTCGTTGGTCGATCCCGAGATCATCGACGCGCTATATGAAGCCTCGTGCGCCGGCGTGCCGATCGATCTGGTGGCGCGCGGCATCTGCTGCCTGCGGCCGGGCGTGCCGGGGCTGTCCGAGAACATCCGCGTCAAGTCCATCATCGGACGTTTCCTCGAACACTGCCGCATCTATGCGTTCGGAGCCGGCAACGCGCTGCCCAGCCCCAAGGCGGCGGTCTACATCTCCTCGGCCGACATGATGCCGCGCAATCTCGACCGCCGCGTCGAGGTGCTGTGCCCGATCGAGAACCCCACGGTCCATCAGCAGGTGCTCGAGCAGATCATGGTCGCCAACCTGAAGGACAACGAACAGAGCTGGCTGTTGTTGCCCGACGGATCGTCAACGCGTATGAAGGCGGCGAAGGGCGAGGAGCCTTTCAACGTCCATAACTATTTCATGACGAATCCAAGTCTGTCGGGCCGTGGAAAGTCTCTCAAGGAATCGTCGCCCCGCCGCCTCACGCGGCGCTCCGAACGCCAGCAGCCGGCATAGCCGCGCGGGCGCGAGGGCCGGCACGCGGCGCAACGAGAACGCCTGCACCCACGCCCCCGTCGCGGTCATCGACATCGGCTCCAACTCGGTCCGGCTCGTCGTCTACGAGGAGCTGGTGCGCAGCCTCAGCCCGGTCTTCAACGAAAAGATGATGTGTGGCCTCGGGCGCGAGGTTCACACCACCGGCCTGCTCGCCGAGGACGCGGTGCGCAAGGCGCTGGCCGCGCTCACCCGGTTCCGCGCGCTGTGCCGCCTGATGAAAGTGAACCGCGTCTATGCCCTGGCGACCGCGGCGTGCCGCGATGCGCGCAACGGGCCTGAGTTCATCGCCCACGCCGAGCGCATCCTCGGCCTGCCGATCGAGGTGCTGTCCGGCCCGCGCGAGGCCTATCTTTCGGCGCTCGGCGTCGCCTCCGGCATCTACGAACCCGACGGCATCGTCGGCGATCTCGGCGGCGGCTCGCTCGAACTGACCGACATCCATGGCCACCGTCTCGGCAAGGGGCTGACGCTGCCGCTCGGCGGGCTGACGCTCCAGGACCTGTCGCGGCGCTCACCCAAGCGGGCGGAGAAGATGGTGAAGGCCGCATTCTCGGGCCTCGCCCTGCTGCACGGCTGCCATGGCCGCACGTTCTATGCCGTCGGCGGCGCCTGGCGTGCGCTGGCGCGGTTGCACATGACGCAGAGCGGCTATCCGCTGCATGTGATGCATGGCTATGCCATTGCGGCCAAGGATGCGCTGGCGTTCGTGCGGCGGGTGCGGCGCTACGCGCCGCGCGGCGTGCTCGCCGACATCGAGATCGTCGCCGAGATGCGCCGGCCGCTGCTGGCCTACGCGGCGCTGGTGCTCGAATACATCATCCGGATCGGCCGGCCCAAGACGGTGGTGATCTCGGCTTACGGCGTGCGCGAAGGGCTCTTGTTCTCGCATCTTGCCAATGACGAGAAGACGCACGACGGGCTGATTGACGCCGCGCATTCTCTCAACCAACTGCGCTCGCGCTCGCCGCACCATGGCGAGGAGCTGATCGACTGGACCGATCAGTTCGTGCGCGCGGTAAAGCTCAAGGAAAGCGCCGAGGAGAAGCGTCTGCGCCATGCCGCCTGCCTGATGGCCGATATCGGCTGGCGCGCCCATCCCGACTATCGCGGCGAGCAATCGCTCAACCTCATCGCCAACGGCAATTTCGGCGCCATCACCCACCAGGGCCGGGCGTTCCTGGCGCTGACCATCTATTATCGCTATGCTGGCATCACCGGCGAAGGCCTGTCTCCGGAACTTCTGGCGCTGGTGCCGCGACGGCTTGCCGAGCGCGCGCGCATCCTCGCCACCGTGCTGCGCATCGGCCACCTTGTCTCGGCGGCGCAGCCGGGCGTGCTGCCGGCGACGCATTTCCACGTCAAGGCCAACCGGCTGATCCTGGCGTTCGAGCACAAGGCGGCGGCGCTGATGGGGGAGCGGGTGTTCAATCGCCTGCGGCAGCTGGCGCGCCTGATGGGCCGCTCGGCGGCACTGGAGACGGCTTAGCCGACCGCTCGACGCGCACGACGCGGCCTTTCTCGACGGCGAGCGCCAGCCGGCCCTGCTTGAGCGCGAGCGCCGCCTCCCCGAACAGCTCGCGCCGCCAGCCGTGCAGCGCGCCGACCTCGGCATTGTCGTCGGCGGCGATGCGGTCGAGGTCGTCGACCGTGGCGATCACCTTCGCGGCGACGCCGTGCCGCTCGGCGGTCTGGCGCAGCAGCACCTTGAGCAGTTCGACAGTGGCCGAACCGTTGGCGGCGGGACGCGGCCGCTCGATCTGCGGCAGCGTTTCGGGGTCGCGCGCCAGCGCGCGCTGCACCGCGGCGACGATGTCATTGCCCCAGCGCGAGCGGTCGAATCCCTTGGGCAGCGAACGCAGCGTGGCGAGCTTCTCCAGCGAGGCCGGGGCATGGGTGGCGATGTCGCCGATGGCGTCGTCCTTGAGGATGCGTCCGCGCGGCACGTCGCGGTTCTGCGCCTCGCGTTCGCGCCAGGCCGCGACCTCGATCAGCACCGCCAGCTCCTTGGGCTTGCGCACGCGCGACTTGAGTCGGGTCCATGCGGATTCCGGCTCGGCCGAATAGGTCTTGGGCGAGGTCAGGATGTCCATTTCCTCGCGCACCCACTCGCTGCGCCCGCGGCGGGTGAGATCGGCGGCAAGCTCCTGATAGACCTCGCGCAGGTGGGTGACGTCGGAGACGGCATAGGCAAGCTGGGCCTCGCTCAGCGGCCGCCGCGACCAGTCGGTGAAGCGATGGGTCTTGTCGGGGCGGTGGCCGGTGATGCGCTCGACGAGCTGGTCATAGGCGATCGAATCGCCATAGCCGAGCACCATGGCGGCGATCTGGGTGTCGAACACCGGATGCGGCACGATGCCGGCGCGATGCCAGACGATCTCGATGTCCTGGCGCGCGGCGTGGAACACCTTGAGCACGTCCTCATTGCCCATCAGCCGGAAGAACGGGGCCAGGTCGATGCCTTCGGCGAGCGTGTCGACCACCACGGCTTCCTCGGCGCTTGCGATCTGCACCACGCACAGCAGTGGGTAATAGGTGGTTTCGCGCAGGAACTCGGTGTCGACAGTGACGATCGGATGCCGGGCAAGGCGCTCGCAGGCGGCGGCAAGGTCGGCGGTGGAAGTAATGAGATTCATGATAACCCGCGGCAAGTGGTGGGGACTTGTCGCGCCGATCCCGTCCCGGCGCAAGCCTTTCGGCCGGCGCGCATCCTCCGGGCGTAAAAAGGGGACGAATCCCGATTTTTGCATCGTCGGGGCGGCCGGAGGGGTGCTTTCGGGCCGATATTCGGGCTCTGGCGTGTTGCCGCGAGGGAACGGCTCGGCTAAACCCGGTCGCCCGCCAGGCCGATCCGGCTCGCGGATTTTTGCCCTCGCAACTGCCCCAAGGTCCCCATGCATCGCTACCGGTCCCACAGCTGCGGCGCGCTCCGCGACACCGACATCGACCAGACCGTCCGTCTGTCCGGCTGGTGCCACCGCATCCGCGACCATGGCGGCCTGCTGTTCATCGACCTGCGCGACCATTACGGCCTTACCCAGGTGGTGGCCGACCCGGATTCGCCGGCGTTCCACACCGCCGAGAAGCTGCGCTCGGAATGGGTGGTGCGGATCGACGGCAGGGTGCGCCGCCGTCCCGACGGCACCGAGAACGCCGACCTGCCGACCGGCGCGGTAGAAGTGTTCGCCACCGAGATCGAGGTGCTGGGTCCAGCCGGCGAATTGCCGATGCCGGTGTTCGGCGAGCAGGAATACCCGGAGGAGACGCGCCTCAAATACCGCTTCCTCGACCTGCGCCGCGAACGCCTGCACGCCAACATCATGAAGCGCGGCGCCATCATCGACAGCTTGCGCGCGCGCATGAAGGGGCAGGGCTTCTTCGAGTTCCAGACCCCGATCCTGACCGCCTCGTCGCCGGAAGGCGCGCGCGACTACCTGGTGCCCTCGCGCATCCACCCCGGCAAGTTCTACGCGCTTCCCCAGGCGCCGCAGCAGTTCAAGCAGTTGCTGATGGTGTCGGGCTTCGACCGCTATTTCCAGATCGCGCCGTGCTTCCGCGACGAGGACGCTCGCGCCGACCGTAGCCCGGGCGAGTTCTACCAGCTCGACATCGAGATGAGCTTCGTCACCCAGGACGACGTGTTCGAGGCGGTCGAACCGGTGCTGCGCGGCGTGTTCGAGGAATTCGGCGGCGGCAAGAAGGTGACGCAGAAGTTCCCGCGCATCCGCTACGCCGACGCCATGCGCCAGTACGGCACCGACAAGCCGGACCTGCGCAACCCGGTCCTGATGCAGGACGTGTCCGAGCACTTCCGCGGCTCGGGCTTCAAGGTGTTCGCCAGCATCCTCGCCAACGATCCGACCGCCCAGGTGTGGGCGATCCCGGCGCCCAAGGGCGGCAGCCGCGCCTTCTGCGACCGCATGAACGACTGGGCCAAGGGCGAGGGCCAGCCGGGGCTCGGCTACATCTTCTGGCGCGAGGGCGAGGAGGGCGGCGCGGGCCCGCTGGCCAAGAACATCGGTCCCGAGCGCACCACGGCGGTCCGTTCCCAGCTTGATCTCGGCGTCGGCGACGCGGTGTTCTTCGTCGCCGGACGGCCGAAGGACTTCGTCAAGTTCGCCGGTGCCGCGCGCACCCGCGTCGGCGAGGAGCTTGGCCTCATCGCCAAGGATGTTTTCGAGTTTTGCTGGGTTGTCGACTTTCCGATGTACGAATGGAACGAGGAGGAGAAGAAGATCGACTTCTCCCACAACCCGTTCTCGATGCCCAATTACGGCATGGAGGCTTTCCTCGCGCTCGATCCGAAGGACGAGGCGACCATCCTCGGCCTCACCGCGTTCCAGTACGACATCGTCTGCAACGGCGTCGAGCTGTCGTCGGGCGCGATCCGCAACCATCGCCCCGAGGTGATGAAGAAGGCGTTCGCCATCGCCGGCTATGGCGAGGACGTGCTGGAGGCCAAGTTCGGCGGCATGCTGCGCGCGCTCTCGCTCGGCGCGCCGCCGCACGGCGGCATCGCGCCGGGCGTCGACCGCATCGTCATGCTGCTGTGCGGCGAGGAGAACCTGCGCGAGGTGGTGCTGTTCCCGATGAACCAGCGCGCCGAGGACCTCCTGATGGGAGCGCCATCGGACGTCACGCCCAGGCAGTTGCGCGAACTGCACATTAGGTTGAACTTGCCGCAGGACTGACCGCGCGCTTACAGTTCAGCCAACAGAAGCGGGAACCGGACGATTCCGGACGGTATCCCGTCCGGGAAGGACTAGTTTCATGTCATCATCGATTTCCGAAGACCTGCGTTCCGGCGCCCTATTCTACCATCGCAATCCACGCCCCGGAAAACTCGAGATTCAGCCCACCAAGCCGCTCGGCAACCAGCGCGATCTCGCGCTGGCCTATTCGCCCGGCGTCGCGGTGGCGTGCGAGGCGATCGTCGACGATCCGGGCGAGGCCGCCGAACTCACCAGCCGCGCCAACCTGGTCGCGGTGGTGTCGAACGGTACCGCGGTGCTCGGGCTCGGCAACATCGGTCCGCTGGCGGCCAAGCCGGTGATGGAAGGCAAGGCGGTGCTGTTCAAGAAGTTCGCCGGCATCGACGTGTTCGACATCGAGATCGCGGCCAATGAGATCGACAGGGTGGTCGACGTGGTGGCGGCGCTGGAACCGACCTTCGGCGGCATCAACCTCGAGGACATCAAGGCGCCCGAGTGCTTCGAGATCGAAGCGCGGCTCAAGGAGCGCATGAAGATCCCGGTGTTCCATGACGACCAGCACGGCACCGCGATCATCGTCGCCGCCGGCGTGCAGAACGCGCTGCTGCTCGCCGACAAGAAGCTCGATCAGGTCAAGATCATCACCTCCGGCGCCGGCGCCGCGGCGCTGGCCTGCCTCAACCTCCTCGTCTCGATGGGCGCCAGGCGCGAGAACATCTGGGTGTTCGACCGCGAGGGACTGGTGTTCGAGGGCCGCAACAAGGGCCGTCCAGACCGCTTCAAGGCGGTCTACAGCCAGAAGGGGCCGGAGCGCTCGCTCACCGAGGCGCTGGCCGGCGCCGACATCTTCATCGGCCTTTCCGGGCCGGACGTGCTCAAGCCCGAAATGCTGGCCAAGATGGCGGAGAAGCCGATCATCATGGCGCTCGCCAATCCGACGCCGGAAATCATGCCGCCGCTGGCGCGCAGCGTGCGACCCGACGCCATGATCTGCACCGGGCGTTCCGACTTCCCCAATCAGGTCAACAACGTCCTCTGCTTCCCCTACATCTTCCGCGGCGCGCTCGATGTCGGCGCCACCACCATCAACGAGGAAATGAAGCGCGCGGCGGTCGACGCCATCGCGGCGCTGGCGCGCGAGGCGCCCTCGGAAGTGGCGGCGCGCGCCACCGGCGGCGAGGCCAAGAGCTTCGGCGAGGACATGCTGATCCCCAATCCGTTCGACCCGCGCCTGATCCTGCGCATCGCGCCGGCGGTGGCGCGCGCGGCTATGGACAGCGGCGTCGCGGCGCGGCCGATCGCCGATTTCGATCAGTACCGCGAGCGGCTCGACCGCTTCGTGTTCCGCTCCGGCTTCATCATGAAGCCGGTGTTCGCCAAGGCCAAATCCCAGCCGGCGCGCGTCGTCTACGCCGAAGGCGAGGACGAGCGCGTGCTGCGCGCCACCCAGGTGGTGCTGGAAGAGCGGCTGGCGCATCCGATCCTGGTCGGCCGGCCATCGGTGGTCGAGCAGCGCATCGAGAAGTTCGGCCTCAACATCCGCATGGGCCGCGATTTCGACCTCATCAATCCGGACGACGATCCGCGCTACAGGTCGTTCGTGCAGACCTATATCGAGGTGGCCGGGCGCGGCGGCATCACGCCGGACGCGGCGCGCACCTTGGTGCGCACCAATGCCACCGTGATTGCGGCGCTGGCGGTGCTGCGCGGCGAGGCTGATGCCTTCCTGTGCGGCGTCGAAGGCCGCTACATGAGCCACCTGCGCCACATCCGCGCCATCATGGGCAACGCGCCGGGCATCACCGATTACGCGGCGCTGGCGCTGGTTCTGACCGCCAAGGGGCCGTACTTCATCGCCGACACCCAGGTGCGGCCCGATCCGACCGCGGAACAGCTCGCCGAGATCGCGGCGCTCGCCGCCCGCCATGTCATGCGGTTCGGCATCACGCCGAAGATCGCGTTCCTGTCGCACTCGGATTTCGGCAGCTACGACACCGACTCGGCGCGCAAGATGCGGCGGGCGGTCGAGATCCTCAACCGCGAGCATCCTGGCATCGAGGCTGATGGCGAGATGCACGGCGATTCGGCGCTGTCGCAGGTGTCGCGTGACCACGTGCTGCCGCAATCGCGGCTGGTGGGCGTGGCCAACGTGCTGATCATGCCCAACCTGGACGCCGCCAACATCACCTATCAGGTCATCAAGACGCTCGGCGACGCCCTGCCGGTGGGGCCGATCCTGATCGGCCCGCCGCGCCCGGCCCATATCCTGACCCGTTCGGTCACCGCGCGGGGCATCGTCAACATGACCGCGGTGGCGGCCGTCGAAGCGCACGAGCAGGCCGGCGCCCAGCAAGCGAACTTATTTGCAACCGGTATTTGAAAAACCTCCGCGAACCACTCATAATGCTTGTAGAACCGGTTTAGAGGGCGTGGTCCCGGAAAGCAGGATCGGGTTTTCGGAAATGACCATGTCCGGACAAGAAAAGGCGACAAACCTGATTCACTAAGCTGGATCCTGCCCACTGGAATACGAGCCTGGGCAAGTCAAACAAGGAGATCCGAGCATGGCCATGACATTTTGCTTGAAGACGACGGCGGGTGCGGCCCTGCTGCTGGCGGCGGTGGCCGCCATGCCTCAGCAGGCGGCGGCCCAGGATCCGCTTGGCGGCGCGCTGCTGGGTGGCGCGGCCGGTGCGATCATCGGCGGCGCGGCGACCGGGCGCGCGGGCGGCGCGGTTGTCGGCGGTGTCGTCGGTGCGACGCTGGGCGCGGCCATTGCTTCGCAGGGCGAATTCCGCCGCGGCGGCTATTACTGGTATAGCCGGCGCTGCTACTACCGCTATCCCAACGGCGAATATCGCCTGGTGTCCCGCCGTTACTGCTACTGAGCCGTCGATGCGGAACGTGCCGGCTCTCCGGCGCGTTCCGTACAGACAAGGCCATGTCGCTGCAAGGCGGCGCATGAAGCCGCCTCCTTGCATGGTGGGCGTGGCCGACTGGAGAACGCGATTCCGCATGTCTTTAATTCATCGCCATATGTCTTGTCGCCTGTCTCGTCGCCGCGCCTCGTCGCGAAGCTGTTCCGGACGGACACTCCTTGGCGCAATTCTTGTGCTGGCGGGCGCGACGATGCTGGGCGGCTCCAGCGCCAGCGCCTGGACCACGCAGACGCAGCCGTGGTGCGCGCTGGTCGAGTCGGCGTTCGACTGCTCCTATTACACTTACAATCAGTGCATGGTGACCGCGAGCGGCAACAGCCGTTATTGCATCGCGAATCCGAATGTTATGGGGATACCCGACGACCGCGCGTTCCATCCGCGGCGTAAGCGCGTGCGCTATTATTGAGGCAGTTCCGGCGCGGCCGCTCGCGCCGTGGCCGGGACGATGCCGGTACTGATTTGGGAGGACGTGATCCATGTCCCTGCTGTTGGCCCTTGGCCGCATGCTGTTCGTCATCCTGTTCATCGTGTCCGGCCTGTCCAAGCTGTTCGACATCGCCACCACGGCCAGCAGCATCTCCGCGCATGTGCTCACTCCATACGCGTCCTATCTGGCGCCGGTCACGCCTTATCTCACGCAGATCGAAAGCTTCACCGGACTGCCGACGCCCCAGCTGCTCGCGATCCTCGCCGGGGTCGTCGAGGTGATCGGCGGGCTGCTCATCGCCTTCGATCTCGGCTCACGCTGGGTCGCGCTGGTGCTCATCGTCTACATCGCGGTGGCGACCGCGACCTATCATGACTTCTGGAACATGACCGGCGGCGACCGGCTCAACAACATGATCCATGCCATGAAGAACCTGTCGATCATCGGCGCGCTCGTGATGATCTTCGCCGGCGGTCTGCGCCTGCTGCCTCCGGCGCTACGCCACGACGACGTCTAGCGCGGATCACGGGGAAGCCGGCTTCTTCTCTTCGCACATGACCTTCCGGATCATGCTCTTTGCCAGGCCGTCAGGGTGACGCCGCCGGCCTCGTCCAGCACGCGCGGCGGCTCGGCGCGCAGGCCATGGGCCGCGAGGATGTGCGCCGGCGACTGCGCCGGCACGCCGGGAAACACCGGCACGCCGCCCGGCAGCCGCACATGGCTGGCCCGCGACAGCCAGAACGTGTCGTAGCGGTCGAGGAACATGCCGAACACATCGCCGCCGCCGATGATGGCGGCGCTGCCCGCCACGACGCCCGCCGCGGCGCAGGCGTCGGCAAAGCTCGCCCCGGCGGGATTCCACAACGTCGCCTTCGGATTGCCGGGATCGGGCGCAAGCGCCGGAATCCGGCGCGTCACCACCAAGCGGCGGCGCAGCGCCGAGTGCGGCTGGTCCTCGAACGAGTTGCGGCCATGGACGATGAGATCGGCAAGTTCGAGCGCCGACTCGAAGAAACGCTGGTCGGCGTCGAACTTGAGGGTCGCGGGCATCACGCCGGACGCATCCGCCAGCATGCCGTCAGCCGAGACGATGGCGTAGCCTTCGATGCGCAACATCATCGCGCGGCATCTGCTGCGGGGAAGCCGGCGCTCATTCCGAGATCGTGCGCACCACGCTCGAGGTCGGCCGCGAACTGACGGTGGGGATCTTGACGCTCTTGACGATCTCCTCGTCGAACTCCGGCAGCGTCTTCACCTGGTCCCTGGCCTTGACGTGCACGACCTTGTAGCCGTCGGCCTTGAGACGGCGCAGCAGCGCCGGCAGCGCTTCCGCGGTGTGGTGCTGGAAGTCGTGCATCAGCACGATGCCCTTGCCGAACTTCTCCAGCTTCTTCATCACGGTGTCGATGACCTGCTCGGGTTTGTGAGCCTTGAAGTCGAACGAATCCATGTCGGTGGAGAAGATGCCGATATTGCGTTCGCCCAGATAGGTGACGGCGGCGGGCGGGTGCTGCAGCGCCGGGAAGCGGAAGAACGGCGACGGCGGGGCGCCCAGTGCCCATTTCACCGCGCTGAAGCCCTTCTCGATCTCTTCCTTGAATTCCTTCTCGGACTTGCGCTGCAGGTTGGCGTGCGACCATGTGTGCGAACCGATGGTATGGCCCTGCTCGGCGACCTGCTTGAGGATCTCGGGATAGTAGGTGGCGTGCTTGCCGATCGGGAAGAACAGCGCCTTGGTGCATTCATCGGCCAGGGCCTTGAGCACGGCCGGCGTGTTGTGCGGCCACGGGCCGTCGTCGAAGGTGAGCACCACTTCCTTGTCGCGCAGGAAGTCGTGCATCTTGAAATGCTCGAAGCCGAAGCCAGGGCCGCCAGTGGTGTCGATCTCAACGGTGCGGACGACGCCGAGCGCATCGGGGTTGGCGCAGGACGCCTTGGCGGGTTGCGCGGAGGGTACCGGAGGCGGCGGTGGCGGCACGGCCGCCGGTTTCATCGCTCCCGGCGCCTGAGCGAACATAATTCCCGACGTGGCGAGTGAAACCGCACCCGCGATCAGCAGTCCCGACCAGAAACGCATGATAGCCTCGTGCTTATTCCCGGAATCGCCGCAATAGCACGGCATCCCCACGCAAAGCTTAACCGAAGCCGTTGACCTGCGCCACCTGCTGTCGGGAGAGCCGTGGACAACGCAACCTTTTCGGGTGGAATCAGCGCGTCAGCACGATGAAATCGGTGCCCTTGCCGGTCTCCGGTCCAAGCCCGTGATCCGAGATCGTCAGCGACGAGCCCGAACCGATCGCTGCGGCGATGCGTTCGAGCGCCTCCTGCGGAATGGTCACGCGGCCGATCGCCTCGGCGGGGCTCACCGCCACCGGAGCGGGCGCTGCCTCCGCGGCCTTGCCCCTGCCGGCGGATTTGCGCGGCGGCTTCGCTGTCTCGGGAGGCATCGACAGCACGGTCCAGCGCACCAGGTTGGCGTCGTCGCGGGCCATCTGCGCGGTGAAGACGTGGGTGCCGATGGGGCGGTCGGGATCCTCGATCGTCACCGGCGTTTCGAACCACGCCTCGAAGCCCTGCCGCACGAACAGCTTGCGTTCCTTGCGGCTGACGAACGCGGCGATCTGGCCGGTGCGTTTCGGCGCGATGATGTCGGGCCTGGTGTCGCTCCTGATCTCGTCGGGCTTGCCGGCGGCGGTTGCGGCTTGCTTCTTGTCCGCATCGGCGGCCATGCCGCCGACGGCAACGGGAGCCTCACCGTCGCTGACCCGATCGAGGCGCAAGCCGATGCGCTCGCCGCCGCTTCCGGCGGCGTTGTCGGCCAGGCGCGGCGCCGCCGGCATCACCTGCACGGTCTTTTCCGCGGGCAGCGCCACCCGCGTGATCAGCCGTGGGTGGGAAAAATCGGCCGGCGCCATTTCGTGCCCCGTGATGACGACGCGGGCGCCGAGCCGGGTCCAGGTCCACAGCCGGGCGGCGAAGCTTGCCGGCAGCCGGATGCAGCCATGGGAGGCCGGGTAACCCGGCAGCACGCCGGCGTGCAACGCCACCCCCGACCAGGTGATGCGCTGCATGTAAGGCATCGGCGCGGCGCTGTAGAGATTGGAGCGGTGCCACTTGTTCTTCTGGATGATGCTGAACACGCCGCGCGGTGTCGGATGGCCGGGCGTGCCGGTCGAGACCGGAGCTTCGGCCCACAGACCGTTGGCGTCGAAGATCTTCAGCCGCTGCCGGTCGATGGAAATGGTGACGATCAGCGGGCCGACGGGCTTGGCGGCGCTCTTGTGCGGTTCGGGCGCCATGTTGCGGATCGGCCGCGGCCGCGGACGCTTCCTGCGCACCACGGGCGGACCATCGTCGGCGTAATAATACGGATAGGGAGCCGACCAGTAGTCGTTCCAGGCATCCGCCGGGGTGGGCAGGGCCAGCATGGCGACGGCGCCGAACAGAACAAGGCGCGCGCGCCGGGGATGTTGGGCGGAGGTAACCGGGGGATGGCTCAAGGTAAATCCTGCTCGGGCTTCAAATAAATTAAATCCGCTTCCCCATCTTGGTGGCACCATCCCTTGTCCACGTTCAAGAGACGGGATGAACACCCTTCGATCCCGCCAGTATAACCGGCAGGCAATGAACTCAAGTTAACACCACGGATGATCCGTCTGGTTCAATTCATCGGGGGCGCACTCTTACAACGCGGCGCCGGTCGCCCTAGATAGGAACCCAGCTTCAGAGGGGAGAATCCCATGCGTTTGCCAATGGTCCGCTTCCTGCTGGCGTTTCTGCTGGCGCTTGCCGCGAGTGCGGTCCTGATGCCTGCCGGCGCGCGCGCCGCCGACGAGCCCGACCTGATCTTCAAACGCTCCACCGTGTTCAAGTGGCTGAGCCCGAACGACAAGCTGGCGACCTACGCCATCGACGATCCCGAGGTCGAAGGCGTGGCCTGCCATTTCACCGTGCCGGAAAGGGGCGGCTTCAAGGGCTGGATCGGCGTCGCCGAGGAGGTGTCGGACATCTCGCTGGCCTGCCGGCAGATCGGGCCGATCCGCTTCAAGCGCAAGTTCGCGCAGGGCGAGGACATGTTCCATCAGCGCCGCTCGCTGTTCTTCAAGAAGATGCAGATCGTGCGCGGCTGCGACACGCGGCGCAACGTCATTGTCTACATGGTCTATTCCGACCGGCTGATCGAGGGCTCGCCGAAGAATTCGACCTCGACGGTGCCGATCATGCCGTGGGGCGGCGGCGATGAAATCCAGAAATGCGCCGATTTCGTCGCCAACTGAGGCCCTGACGCGAACCGGCGCCGCCATCGCTGGCGGCGCCGGTTCGTCCGTTCGCGTGGAACGTTCAGGTGTGCGTGGGATGGCCAGTGTCCTGGCGCAACTCAAGCACGGCCAGCGCCATGACGGCGATGCCCAGCACGACGTGAAGCATGGTTGCCGTGCCGTGTTGGCTGTAGCCGAACAGCCAGGGCGAGGCGACCAGCAGCGCGCCCAGTGTTAGTTCGACCCATTCCTCCCAGGTTTCGAGGATGACGAGTTCGAGATAGCCGGCCAGCACCACCAGCACGCCGATGCTGATGGCGACGGCCACGTACATCGCGCCTTCGGTGGTCTGGGTGAGGGTGGTGGCGAACACCGGCGACAGCATGATCAGCACGCCGACGCCGATCGAACACCAGTCTTCCCAGGATTTGTGGGTGGGGAGCGTGAGTTTCGTTGCCATGACTTGCCCCTTGGTTGGGATGGCAGTCAGGATATCCTGCCTACGACTTTAGTATAACATACCGGCGTTGCGACTTGGCTGCGAACCGCGAACTGCACATCAACTGGGCGTGATGGACAATCGCGTGGCGGGATGCGCAGGCGCGAAATCAGCGCCGCGCCTTGCGCGGGATGCATTCACGGGTGCGGATGACGCCGCTGGGTGTGAGCCTGGCGCCGGTCACCTGCTTGATCTGCCCGGCGGGGCATGAACCGTCGTCGACCAGCACGCGCTGGCCCAGCCGCAGCTCGCCTTCCGGCGGCTCCTGGTGCGGCAACGTTTGTGCCGAGGCCGCCACCGTCGAGGACATGAAGGCGGCCACAGCAATAGCAGGCATCAGGGCACGGGCAGGGCGCATCGTTCGTCTCCATCACATCGCGGCAACTGCTGGTAGCAGATTCGAGACCCTCCGCAGGGCAGCCATGCGGGCTTTATGCTGCAGTGCGGTCGCATTCTAGTGCAATGCAACATAATTAAAGAACAAGGATTCCCGAAGGGACCGGAGCCATGCTGGAATTGCAGAAGGTGCCATTTCATGTCGCGTTCCTCGACGCGCAACAGGTCGACGGCTACGCCGCGCACCTGGCGCGGCTGGAACCTGCGGCGCGCGTGCTGCGCTTCCACGGCCAGCCGCCGCACCGCCTCACCGACGACTTCATCGCCGCGCATGCGAGCGATGCGCTTGGCGGCGGCGCCGTGGTCGCGGGCTATTACGACGGCCTCGTGCTGCGCGGGGTGGGCGAGATGCGCATCCATGCCGGCGATCCCGCCACCGCCGACGTCGCGCTCTCCGTCGAGCGCGAATGGCGCGGCCGCAAGATCGGCGAGGAGCTGATGGGCGCGCTGATCCTCGAGGCGCGCTATCTCGGCATCCGCCGCATCGTCGTCGCCTGCCTGCGCGACAACCTGGTCATGCAGCGTTTGGTGACGCGGTTCGCCGGCGATCTCCGGCGCCACAACGGCACCGTGCTCGGCATCATCGAGCGCCACCGCGACCTCGTGCGCGCGGCGTGAGGGGCTTCGCCCCGCGCAACCCAACACACTAGCGCCTCCGCCCCATCGTTGCCTCTCTTCGTCATTGCCGGGCTTGACCCGGCAATCCATCTTCTCGCGAAGAAAAGCTGGATGCGCGGGTCAAGCCCGCGCATGACGGAGGAAGGGCTTCGGCACGCCCACTTCGTTATGGCTGGCCTGACCTTCCCCTTCGTCACCACCGGGCTTGACCCGGTGGTCCATCGTTCATGAACAAAAATGGATTGCCGGGTCGAGCCCGGCCATGACGAGGGGGGCGCCTGAAGGCACACCAAAACGCCCGCCGCGCATCTCCGCGCCGGGTTCGTCCATGTCGCCCCCGAAGCGAGGGCGTGCGGAACGCCGGGCGTCGGCTCGCCCGCAGCCTCGTGCGCAGTCCTGTGAAGGTAGAGCACACGAGCAAAGTCACCACGGATAAGCCGGAACATTCCGGCGTTCCGCACGCGGTTTCTTTGACGGCTTGCTTCGTGGCGCCCGTGGCAGGGCGCTTTCGGCGACCGCTACCACCTTGATGGGCCGGATTGCTGGAAGGCGTTCGCCTTCGGCTCCGGCGCCTGTGCGTCCCGTGGGAAGCGCAGGGCATCACGACTTGGGCCGTCCGTTGCACTTGCGTTCGTCACGCATCGCAACGGCAACCGCATTCCGCCCCGCGCTGTCGTGACGATTGCGCAAGCGCCCCTCGAAATCGGGGGCGGAACGGACGGGATTATAAGCGAGGTCCGGAGGGCGGGGATAAGTTATCTGTCTGCTTAGTTTTGTTAGCCGCCTAGCTAGTTTTGTCAGCCTCGAGCTGGTTAAAAATTTGCTCAAAAGGCAAGGTCATATGCTCTTCTAGTTTGGAATAGAAAGGAAACTTGATATCCATAATCGGTGAAGGCGGCTCATTTGAATAAGGGCAGAATTCTCCGGTACTCTCATTCTTGCGCGCATTGCGCTCAAATATTTCGCGATAACGACGCGGAGTTACTCCAGAGAAGTGTTCGAATTTCACTGAACTGAAATGTTGGTATTGGCCTCGGTCACCACCCTCGACACAGAGGGAATCTGCATGAAGGTCGGCTGCCAAGCTTTTTGGGTAAGGCTCTAGAAACACCACCTCATCAATTCCAGCGGCGACTATGTGTTTAGCGCACATGTGACATGGAAATGTCGTACAATATAATATTCCATTTCTCACTGAATGACCAACGCGGGCTGCATCAGAAAGAGCAGACATTTCTGCGTGTACTACGCGACCATATTCAAGGGCATCCATCAATTGCGAATGCTTTATTTCTGGCTTCTGTAGGCAATCATTAACGTCAGTGCCCGGCGAAAGAATGCTAACAAGTTCTGCAAGAATCTCACGCTTGCGTTGGAAGTTCGAATCCAATTTGCGCTTGTAGTCGCGATCATCTTGCGCCTCGTTGTCCCAATATGTTCCTCCGCCAGCTTTCGGTACTTCATTTGAACCTAAAGCGAGAATTTCTCCTGAGGGTGACATGATTGCGGCGCCGACTTGTCTGGATAGATCAAGCGTCCGTAGTGCAGCAGCCTTTGCAAGATAAAGTCCATACTCTTGTTTGGACGGAGAAATCGAGTTTGAGCCAAATAACAATTCACAAAACCTGTTCACTTGCTCCTTTACTGGTTTCCCAGCATCAAGATTGACGATCAAATCTGCATCGTGGAATATTTTTGTAATACGTTGTCCGTGTGGCTCATTGGCTTGGTTCTCATCGACTTGAATAAGATCCTCGGCAATGGATCGGTATTTTGGATGAGAGGCAGAATGGTCGCTACTGGCAAACTTCTTGGCTAAATGAGTGACTCGCGCTCCACGTCGCGAGTAAAGTGAGATTTGAAAAAAGAGTCGGCCGTATACTGATCGAAGCAGATCAATTTCTTCTTTCCGTTTAAACTGATGTATCAGATATACAGTTCTACTGAATTTCTCAGCTCCTTCATCAGCCTTTAGTCGCTTGTTCATCACGCGTCGTATTGCGAATGATGCTAGGACGTCGTCCCCAAATTTCTCACGAATCTGATTTCCATATGCGATCGACGTCTCATATCGCTCATGCTCAGGAGTGCGCTTGAGTGGTACGAGCGGTGTAAAATATTTTTCCAGCACTTGGAAAAAGTCGGTTACCTTGATTTCGACCGCGCGGTAATGGCGTCGTTTGAAATATTCATGAAATTCGTCTAGGACAGGTGCAAGATCGGCTCCTATTGGGCAAACGAAGCCAAAGAACAATTCTGGGTATTTTATTTTTGGGATAGAATCAGACATAGGTTAACTCGACTGAAACCTTCTGCTAACAATCATAAGGTGCGGGAGGATGATATGGCGGGCCTAAGATTAATAAAGCGGACTCTTGATGAAATCACTCGTGCAAACGAGTCTTTAAGGCAGCAGCATAGGCAATATCTTGAAGACTGGATAGCAGATCATCAACCGCGGCTGTTCTCTGAAGAGTTAATCCAGCACGATATAGCGGAAAAACCCTCTCTTCAGCTTAAATAGCTTGATTTTAATGTTTTCAAAAGGGCCGCTCTTTCGAGCGGCCCCTTTTGTTTCAGCGTTCAGATCACGAGCACCCCGTCGTACTCCCGCACGTGTCGCACTTCATGCAGGTGCCGTTGCGCACGAGGGTGAAGTTGAGGCACTCGGGGCAGGCTTCGCCTTCGTAGCCCTTGGCTTTCGCCTCGGCGCGCTTTTCCGTCTTGCTCCAGGCAAGCTGCTCGAGCTTCTCGGTCGGCGACAGCTCCTTTTCCGGCTCGGATTTGAGCGCGGTGGCGCCGCTTGACGAGATCGCCGTCACGCTGGCGCCGCCGCGCGCGTCCGCATCTCCGCCGAGCGCCACGCCGCCGGGCATGACGACGAGCTTGTCGGTGCGCGAGCGCGTGATGCCCCTCGACAGGTACTTGGTCGCCGAGGGCGCTTCCGGCGCGCGGCCTTCCTCGATGCCCTTGCCGAGCGCGTCGAAGCCGCCGGCGGTCGGGTCGACATGGGCGAGATCGAAGCGCGACAGATAGCTCACCGCGAGCTCGCGGAACACGTAGTCGAGGATCGATGTGGCGTACTTGATCGAGTCGTTGCCCTGCACCGGCCCCTGCGGCTCGAACCGCGTGAAGGTGAAGGCGTCGACATACTCATCCAGCGGCACGCCGTATTGCAGGCCGAGCGACACCGCGATGGCGAAGTTGTTGATGATCGAGCGCAGCGCCGCGCCCTCTTTATGCATGTCGATGAAGATCTCGCCTAAGCGCCCGTCGTCGTACTCGCCGGTGCGCAGGTAGACCTTGTGGCCGCCGACCACCGCCTTCTGGGTGTAGCCCTTGCGGCGGTCCGGCATCTTCTCGCGCTCGCGCAACACCACGACGCGCTCGACCACCTTCTCGACGATCTTCTCCGAGAGCGCCGCGGCGCGCGCCGCCAGCGGCTTGTCGAGGAAGGCGTCGAGGTCGTCGTCGTCCTCCTCGTCGGCGATGAGCTGGGCGTTGAGCGGCTGCGACAGCTTCGAGCCGTCGCGGTAGAGCGCGTTGGCCTTGAGCGCCAGCTTCCACGACAGCATGTAGGCCGACTTGCAGTCCTCCACGGTGGCGTCGTTGGGCATGTTGATGGTCTTGCTGATCGCGCCGGAGATGAACGGCTGCGAGGCGGCCATCATGCGGATGTGGCTTTCGACCGAGAGATAGCGCTTGCCGACCTTGCCGCACGGGTTGGCGCAGTCGAACACCGCGTAGTGCTCTCCCTTGAGGTGCGGCGCGCCTTCCACCGTCATGGCGCCGCAGACGTGGACGTTGGCGGCCTCGATCTCGCGCCGGGTGAAGCCGAGCGCGGCGAGGAGGTCGAAGCCCGGCGCGTTGATCGTCTCGGGCGCGAGGCCGAGCGTGTCGCGCAGGAAGTCCTCGCCCAGCGTCCACTTGTTGAACACGAACTTGATGTCGAACGCGGTCGGCAGCGCCTTTTCCAGTTTCGCCAGCGCCTCGCCGGTGAAGCCCTTGGCGGCGAGCGTGCCGGGGTTGACGGCGGGCGCGTTGCTGAGCGAACCGTGGCCCACCGCGTAGGCCTCGATCTCGGCGATCTCGCTCTCGCGGTAGCCGAGCGCGCGCAAGGCCTGCGGCACGGCGCGGTTGATGATCTTGAAGTAGCCGCCGCCGGCGAGCTTCTTGAACTTCACCAGCGCGAAGTCGGGCTCGATGCCGGTGGTGTCGCAGTCCATCACCAGGCCGATGGTGCCGGTCGGCGCCACCACGGTGGCCTGCGCGTTGCGATAGCCGTGCTTCTCGCCGAGCCTGACCGCGTTGTCCCATGCCGCCTGGGCGTGGGCGACAAGCGCGGCGCCGAAGCCGCCGAGCGTCTCGCAGGCCTTGTGGTCGAGCGGCACCGGGGGCGTGGCGATGTGCTCATAGCCCATGCGCTCGCCGTAAGCCGCGCGGCGATGGTTGCGCATCACCCGCAGCATCGACTCGCGGTTCTTCTTGTACTGGTGGAACGGCCCGAGCCGTGCCGCCATCTCCGCCGAGGTGGCGTAGGACACGCCGGTCATGATCGCCGACAGCGCGCCGCAGATGACGCGGCCCTGGTCGGAGTCGTAAGGGATGCCCGACGACATCAGGAGGCCGCCGATGTTGGCGAAGCCGAGGCCGAGCGTGCGGTATTCGTAGGACAGCTGCGCGATCGCCTTCGACGGGAACTGCGCCATCAGCACCGAGACTTCCAGCACCACGGTCCACAGCCGCACGGCATGCTCGTAGCCGTCGAGGTCGAACGCGCCGGTCGCCTCGTCATGGAAGGTGAGCAGGTTGAGGGAGGCGAGGTTGCAGGCCGTGTCGTCGAGGAACATGTATTCCGAGCACGGGTTGGAGGCCCGGATCGGTCCCGAATTCGGGCAGGTGTGCCAGTCGTTGATGGTGGTGTGGTACTGCAGGCCGGGATCGGCCGAGGCCCAGGCGGCGTGGCCGACCTTCTCCCACAATTCGCGCGCCTTCACGGTCCTGGCGATCTTGCGGCTGGTGCGCCAGGTCAGGTCCCAGTTGGCGTCGGACTCGACGGCCTTGAGGAACTCGTCGGTGACGCGCACCGAATTGTTGGAGTTCTGGCCCGAGACGGTGAGATAGGCCTCCGAATCCCAGTCGGTGTCGTAGATCGGGAACTCGATGTCCTTGTAGCCCTGGCGCGCGAACTGGATGACGCGGCGGATCATGCCGTCCGGCACCGCGACGCGGCGCGCGAACTTGATCTCGCGGCGCAGCGCCGGATTCTTATCGGCGTCGAAGCAGTCGTCGCCCGAGCCCTCGCAGTTGACGCAGGCCTTGAGGATGGCGCGCAGGTGCTTCTGGTTGAGCTTGGAGCCGGTCACCATGGCGGCGACCTTCTGCTCCTCCATCACCTTCCAGTCGATGTACTGCTCGATGTCGGGATGGTCGACGTCGACGATCACCATCTTGGCGGCGCGCCGCGTGGTGCCGCCCGACTTGATGGCGCCCGCCGCGCGGTCGCCGATCTTGAGGAAGCTCATCAGGCCGGACGAGCGGCCGCCGCCCGACAGCCGCTCGCCTTCGCCGCGCAGGTTGGAGAAGTTGGAGCCGGTGCCGGAGCCGTACTTGAACAGGCGCGCCTCGCGCACCCACAGGTCCATGATGCCGCCGTCGTTGACGAGGTCGTCGGTCACCGACTGGATGAAGCAGGCATGCGGCTGCGGATGCTCGTAGGCCGACTTCGACTTGGTCAGCTTGCCGGTCTCGTGATCGACATAGAAGTGGCCCTGGCTCGGCCCGTCGATGCCGTAGGCCCAGAACAGGCCGGTGTTGAACCATTGCGGGCTGTTGGGCGCCGCCATCTGCATGGCGAACATGTAGCGCAGCTCGTCGAAGAAGGCGCGCGCGTCGTCCTCGCCGTCGAAATAGTTGCCCTTCCAGCCCCAGTAGGTCCACGCGCCGGCGAGGCGGTCGAATACCTGGCGGCATGAGGTCTCGCCGCCGAATCGCTCCTTCTCGGGAAGAGCGGCAAGCGCGTTGTCGTCCGGCACCGAGCGCCACAGCCAGGACGGAACGGTCTCCTCCTCGACCTTGCGCAGCGCGGCGGCGACGCCGGCTTTGCGGAAATACTTCTGCGCCAGCACGTCGGCGGCGACCTGCGACCACGCCCGCGGCACCTCGACGGCGTCGAGCCTGAACACCACCGAGCCGTCCGGATTGCGGATCTCGCTCGTGGTCAGGTGGAACGCGATGTCCGCGTAGGGGGACTGGCCGTCCTTGGTGTAGCGCCGCTCGATCCGCATTTCATTTGTCCCGTCAGTGGGCCGGCGGCCGCGTGTTGCGGCCCGTTCCGGCGAGTTTTCCGTTTGCGCGGGGGGCTCACGATCCCCGCGCCGTGCGGCCGGTGTGGCCCGGCCTTTACTGCATTAACGCCCCGGCTATCGAGCCGTTGTCGGAGTGGCGAACCGCCGCTTGCGGCGGTTCCTTTCGCGTCGTGGCCGTTGTCGGCCTTTCAGCGTCGTCGGGGCATAGACCAATCCACATCCGGAAAACCGCGAGATCGCGGCCGGCGAGGCGCTGTCAGACCCTTTCAGGAAGTGCCCGGCAAGGACCTGTGCAACCCGCGCCGAACGGAGGAGAAGGCTAGGCCGACTCCGCCGCTTTCGTCAAGGACTAGTATGGAATTCTGAATCAAACCCTAAATGTGGTGGGAAAGCGGGGAAAAGGCAGGGAGAGACTCGACCCGCCGAGGCCCCAAGTATCCGTGAGTCCTTGCGGATTCGGCAAGCAGGCGGGTGCATCATTTTTTTGTGCGGACCGACTTGTCCGCGCTATCCACGGCTCCCCACAGGGGGGATTCCCAGGCTCCCGGACAGGGAATCGCCGGTCAGCCGGCGGGACAATTTCCAGGCGCTCCCGGCCTCTGAAATAGAGGCGAATCCGCCGCCCGCCGCTGTCTGGACTTCACTGGCTTTCGGTGCCAGAACGGCGGCAGCGCAGCAAAACAACGCCCTTGCCAAGCGGGCCGGAACCGTCATGAAGCAATTCCTCCTCAAGCTCTTCACCTGGTGGAACACCCAGACCTTCGGCACCCAGCTATGGACCTGGCGATTCGGCGAGCTGGTCGGCCAGGACGAGGACGGCAACCGCTACTATCGCACCAGGGGCGGCAAGATCGATCCGGCGCTCGGCTTCGAGCGGCGCTGGGTGATCTACAACGGCTACGCGGAGGCGAGCCGGGTGCCGCCGAGCTGGCATGGCTGGCTGCATCACACCGTCGACACGCCGCCGACCGAGCAGGCCTACCAGCCGCGCTCCTGGGAGAAGCCGCATCGTCCCAACCCGACCGGCACGGCGGCCGCCTACCGGCCGCCAGGGTCGACGCTCGGCTCCGGCCGTCGCGCGCGCGCCACCGGCGACTACCAGGCTTGGACCCCCGACCAGTGATTCCCGGCGCGGGCTCCACCTTGGGCCGCGCGCATATCCCCCGCGGGGTCTGGACCCTCGGCCTCGTCAGCCTGCTGATGGACATCTCCTCGGAGATGATCCACGCGCTGCTGCCGCTCTATCTCGTCACCGTGCTGGGCGCCTCGACGCTGGAGGTCGGCTTCATCGAGGGCATCGCCGAAGCCACGGCGATGATCGTGAAAATCTTCTCCGGCGCGCTCAGCGACCGGCTCGGCCGGCGCAAGCTCCTGGCCGCGCTCGGTTACGGCATCGCGGCGCTGACCAAGCCGATCTTTCCGCTCGCCACCGGCCTCGGCTGGATCGTCGCCGCGCGCTTCGTCGACCGCATCGGCAAGGGCATCCGCGGCGCGCCGCGCGATGCGCTGATCGCCGACATCACGCCCGAGGCGATGCGCGGCGCCGCCTTCGGCCTGCGCCAGGCGCTCGACACCGTCGGCGCCTTCATCGGACCGTTGATGGCGATCGGGCTGATGGCGCTCAGTTCCGACAGCTTCCGCCTGGTGTTCTGGATCGCGGTGATCCCGGCCTTGCTGTCGGCGGCGCTGATTCTGTTCGCGGTCGAGGAGCCGGCGCGGCCGGCGGCCACGGGGAAGGCCACGGGGCAGGCGGCGCGCTGGCGGCTTGCCGACCTCGCGCACTTCTCGCCGCGCTTCTGGCTGGTGGTGGCGGTGGCCGCGGTGCTGACGCTGGCGCGCTTTTCCGACGCCTTCCTGATCCTGCGCGCGCAGAACATCGGCCTGCCGGTGACGGTGGTGCCGCTGATCCTGGTGGTGATGAACGTCGTCTATGCGCTGACCGCCTATCCGGCCGGGGCGCTGTCGGATCGCCTGGGGCGGCGCGGGCTACTCATCGCGGGCACCGTGATGCTGATCGCCGCCAACGCCGTGCTGGCCTATGGCGACGGGGTTCCCGGGTTGATGGCCGGCGTGGTGCTGTGGGGGCTGCATATGGGGCTGACGCAGTCGCTGTTCGCGGCGCTGGTCGCCGACAGCGTTGCCGAGCGGCTGCGCGGCACCGCGTTCGGCCTCTTCAATGTCGCCAGCGGCGTGGCGCTGTTCGCCGCCAGCGTGATCGCCGGCGCGCTGTGGGACCGTTTCGGCCCCGCCGCGACCTTCATGGCGGGCGCCGTCTTCGCCGCGCTGGCGCTGCCGGGGCTGATCGCGTTCACGCCGCGCGAGAACGGGCAAACCGCGTCATGATCGGAGCGGACGCCGCCTTGGCATCGCCCTTTCCCCGCCGCATTCACCGTGTTAACCGGAACAACGCGCGAAAAGGCACCGGCGGCATATCGCCGGAGCATGACGGGGCGCGTCTCTTTTCCGGGTTATAGTTTGCGCGGCATGTTCCGATTCTCCAAAGCGGCTCTTATCGCGGCGCTCGCGGCGTCGCTGGCGGTTCTGCTCGCCGATCGCGCCGGCGCGCAGTTCGGCGGCATTTTCGGCAATGCGCCGCCGCGCCCGCCCGGCGCCATCACCAGCCCCGACGGCGCCGAGATCCAGCAGGAGCCCGACGACGAGGACGTGCCGGACCTGCCGCAGGGCCGGGTGCTGCCGACGCCGCAGCGCTTGCCGCCGCCGCAATCCACACGGCCGGGCGCGCCGCCGCCCTCCGGCGTGCAGTCGCAGCCATTGCCGCCGCCTCCGGGGGCAGCCGCCGCGCCGCCGCAGTCCGGAGCGCCGACCGCCACCGCGCCTTCCACCCCGCCGGGCCAGCCGCCGCTTGCCGGCCTGCCGCCGGGCCAGCGCCAGCCGCGCGGCACGCCGGGGGCGCCACCGCCGCCGGCCACCGTGCAGCCCGGCGACGAGATCGTCACCGAGCCGCCGACGGTCAAGATCACCAACAAGGCCGCGGTGTTCTCCGGACTCGACAAGGTCACCGGCCGCATCATCAAGTTCGACGCCGAGATCGGCGAGACCGTGCAGTTCGGCGCGCTGCGCGTCACGCCGCGCGTCTGCTACACGCGCCCGCCGACGGAAGCCGCCAACACCGACGCCTTCATCGAGGTCGAGGAGATCACGCTGCAGGGCGAGGTGAAGAAGCTGTTCTCGGGCTGGATGTTCGCGGCGAGCCCCGGCCTCAACGCGGTCGAGCATCCGATCTACGATGTCTGGCTCAGCGACTGCAAAGGCCCCGACACCACCGCCGTCGCCAATACGCAGCAGGTGGAGCCGGTCAAGCCGGCCGCGCCCAGGCCCGCCGCCCAGCCGCCGCAGAAGCGCCAGCCGTCGGCCCAGCAGCGGCTGCCCGCGCTGCCGACGCCGTTCCCCTCAAATCGCTAGGCTTTTCGTCAACACCGCCAGCGCCTCGGCGCCGCTCACCGGGCGGTCGCAGGGCAGCGCGCAGAAATCCGCTCCGCCCTTGAGCGCCTCGTCGAGCAGGCGGCGATAGCGCGCGCGCGGCACCTCGATGGCGCCGAAACTGGCGAGGTGGGGCGTGATGAACTGGGTGTCGAGCAGCGCGTAACCGCCCGCGACCAGCCGCGCCACCAGATGCACCAGCGCCACCTTGGAGGCGTCGCGCACGCGGTGGAACATGCTCTCGCCGAAGAACGCCCGCCCCAGGCTGACGCCGTAAAGGCCGCCGACCAGCTCGCCGTCGAGGCTCACCTCGACGCTGTGGCAGTGGCCGAGCCGGGCCAGCGCGCCGTAAAGCTCGCGGATGCGTGCGTTGATCCAGGTGTTGTCGCGGCCCACGCGCGGCTCGGCGCAGCCATCGAGCACCGCCTCGAAGCGCGTGTCGATGGTGACGGTGAAGCGCCCGGCGCGCACGGTGCGGGCAAGGCGCGCGGAGACGTGGAAGGTGTCGAGCGGGATGACGCCGCGCAATTCCGGCTCGATCCAGTACAGCGTCGGGTCGTCGACGCTTTCCGCCATCGGGAAGATGCCGCAGGCATAGGCGCGCAGCACCACCTCGGGCGTGATCTCGACGTGCGCGGATTCCTTGGAGGCCATGGGGCCAAGCTTACGCGCGCACGACCGCAGCCTTCAAGCGCCTTACGCCTTGATGTCGCCGGCGGCCAGATACTGCTCAAGCCAGTGGATGTGGTAGTCGCCGTCGATGATGGCGGGCTCGCGCACCAGCGCGCGGAACAGCGGCAGCGTCGTCTCAATGCCGTCGACCACGAATTCGTCGAGCGCGCGCCGGAGCCGCATCAGGCATTCGGCGCGTGTCTTGCCGTGGACGATCAGCTTGCCCAGCAGCGAGTCGTAATAGGGCGGGATGACGTAGCCCTGGTACACGGCGGAATCGACGCGCACGCCCAGGCCCCCCGGCGGGTGGAAATGCTGGATCCGGCCCGGCGAGGGCCGGAACGTCACCGGATTTTCGGCGTTGATGCGGCACTCGATGGCATGGCCGCTGATGGCGATATCCTTCTGCACCACCGGCAGGTCGCCGCCCGCCGCGACGCGGATCTGTTCGAGCACGAGGTCGATGCCGGTGATCATCTCGGTCACCGGGTGCTCGACCTGGATGCGGGTGTTCATCTCGATGAAATAGAACTCGCCGTCCTCCCACAGGAACTCGACGGTGCCGACGCCGAGATATTTCATCTCGCGCATCGCCTTGGCCACCGTCTCGCCGATCCGGTCGCGGCCAGCGACGTTGAGCGCGGGCGAGGGGCCTTCCTCCCACACCTTCTGGTGGCGGCGTTGCAGCGAGCAGTCGCGCTCGCCCAAGTGCACGGCGCCGCCCTTGCCGTCGCCGAGCACCTGGATCTCGATGTGGCGCGGCTTCTCAAGGTATTTTTCCAGATACACGGAGGCGTCGCCGAACGCCGACTTGGCCTCGGAGCGCGCGGTGGAAAGCGCGAGCTTGAGGTCGGCCTCGGTGCGCGCCACCTTCATGCCGCGCCCGCCGCCGCCGGCCGCCGCCTTGACCAGCACCGGAAAGCCGATCTCGCGGCCGACCGCTATCGCCTGGTCCTCGTCGTCGATGGCTCCGTCGGAACCCGGCACCACCGGAATGCCGAGCCGCCGGGCGGTGCGCTTGGCCTCGATCTTGTCGCCCATCAGGCGGATATGCTCGGCCTTGGGGCCGATGAAGTGCAGGTTGTGCTCGGCGAGGATTTCCGCGAAGCGCGCGTTCTCGGACAGGAAGCCATAGCCCGGATGCACGGCGTCGACGCCGGTGATCTCGCAGGCCGCGAGCAGCGAGGGAATGTTGAGGTAGCTGTCCTTGGATTGCGGCGGTCCGATGCACACGCTCTCGTCGGCGAGCTTGACGTGCATGGCGTCGGCGTCGGCGGTGGAGTGCACCGCGACGGTGGCGATGCCGAGTTCCTTGCAGGCGCGCAGTACGCGAAGCGCAATCTCGCCGCGGTTGGCTATCAGGATTTTGTCGAACATCTCGCTTGGCCGCTTTACTCGATGATGACCAGCGGCTCGCCGAACTCGACCGGATGGCCGTCCTCGACGAGGATCTGCGTCACGGTGCCGGCGCGCGGGGCGGGAATCTGGTTCATGGTCTTCATCGCCTCGACGATCAACAGCGTGTCGCCGGCCTTCACCTTGCTGCCGACCTCGATGAACGGCTTGGCGCCGGGCTCGGGCGCGAGATAGGCGGTGCCGACCATCGGCGAGGGCACCGCGCCGGGATGCTTGGCGGCATCGACGGGGGCGGCGGCCGGCGCGTCGGCGGGAGCGGCGGGTGTCGGCATCGCCATGGCCGGCGCGTAACCCGGCATGCTGGCGGCGACGCTGATGTTGCGCGCCACGCGCACGCGAAAGCCGGCCCGCTCGACCTCGATCTCGGTCAGGTTGGTCTCGTCGAGCAGCGTCGCCAGTTCGCGGATGATGTCGCGGTCCATGACGGACTTCTTGTCGCTGGCGGTGGTTTTGGCGGATTCCTTGGCGGCCATATGCGAGTTCCGATGGTTGTGAGCCGGGGCGGTGAAGCGTCAGGACTTCGCCGCGACGCCGAGCTTGGCCGCGAGGCCGGTAATGGCGAGCGCGTAGCCGTCGATCCCGAACCCGCACAGGCTGGCGAGCGCCGCGCGCGCGACGTAGGAATGACGGCGGAAATGCTCCCGCGCGTGAATGTTGCTGATATGGACCTCGACGGTGGGCAGCTTCACGGCGGTTAGCGCGTCATGCAGCGCGATCGAGGTATGGGTGTAGCCGCCGGCATTGACGATGAGGCCCGCGGCCTTGGCGGCGCCGGCCTCGTGCACGGCGTCGATCAGATCGCCCTCATGGTTGGACTGCCGGCACACGACGGTCAATCCGTAACGCGCGGCGGTCGCGCGGCACAGCGCCTCGACGTCCGCCAGCGTGGCGTGCCCATAGGTTTCGGGCTCGCGGCTCCCGAGCAGGTTCAGGTTCGGTCCGTTGATGACGTAGATTGTCGGCGACATAGGCTTTTTCAAAAAGTCCTGGGGCTGACTGGACGGTCTGGGACGTGCCGGGGCTGGATCAAAAGGATGTTCCGCCGCAAAGCCGCGGCATCCGGCGGGTTATAGGTAAGCTTGCCGGGCGAGGGAAGCCTCTCGACGCCACAAGCCGCGTATGTGCATAGCCGGCGGCATCGCGAAAGGCCATGCCAACCGGGCAAAAACGCTAAATTAACCAAAACTTTAAACGGATTGGGCGGCTTTGGCAAAGATTGCCGCGCGGCTCGCGGCGGCCGTCTCAGCACACCGCCTTGCCGCAGCGGGCGTTGTTGACCTTGGCGCGCAGCCCGTCGAGGCCGATGGCGCCGACCACGACCTCGTCGCCTATGACGTAGCTCGGCGTGCCGTTGAGGCCCATGCTCTCGGCCAGCTTGAAGTTCTCCTCGAGGGTGGCGCGGACCTCCGGGCTGGCGAGGTCCTTCTCCAGCCGCGCCATGTCGAGCCCGGCCTCCCTGGCCGCGGCAAGCGCGCGCGCCTTGTCGGCCTGGCCGCGCCCGCCCAGAAGCTTCTGGTGGAAGTCGAGGTATTTCCTGCCGGCGTCCTGCATGCGCACGGCGACCGCGACCTGCGCCGCCTCGATCGAGCCCGGCCCCAGCACCGGGAATTCCTTGAGCACGACGCGCAGTTTGGCGTCGTCCTTCATCAGGGTCAGCATGTCGCTCATCGCGCGCTTGCAGTAGCCGCAGTTGTAGTCGAAGAACTCGACGAAGTTGATGTCGCCCTTGGCGTTGCCGATCACCACCTGGCGCGGCGAGTTGAAGATCAGTTCGGCATTCTGCTTCACCGCCGCCTTGTGCTTTTCGGCCTCCTGCGCGGCCATGCGCTTTTCAAGTTCGGCGGAGACCTCCTGCAGCACCTCGGGATGGGCGAGCAGGTAGTCCTTGATGATGGCCTCGATCTCGCGGCGCTGGCCGTCGCTGAAGCTTTGCGCCGCGGCGGGCACGGGCGCCTGCGTCATGAACAGCGCGGCGGCCATGGCGGTGGCGGCGAGAAAACGGAACGGCGTCATGCGAAAAGTCCTTTCGAGGCGCTTGCGGCGCGGGAGGTCAGTTTGGTTTGCCGGCGGGCGGCTTGGTGCTCACAATGTCGTCAGCCTTGACCCAGCCGGGCGAGCCGAGCGGAAACCGTGTCTTGGCGCGGGCGGCCAGTTCCCGCGCGGTCTTGGCGTCGCCGCGCATGGCGGCGGCCTGGGCCGAGGCGAGATCGGCCTGGGCGTAGTCGCCCTTGCGGCCATAGGCCATGGCGAGCTGGGTATAGCCGAGCGCGGCCTCCGGCTCGCGCGCCAGCGCGTTGCGCAACAGCGTGATCGCCTCGTCGGCATAGGCCGGATTGTTGGAGCCGACCAGCGCCTGGCCGAGCATCATCTGGATCAGCGGCGAGCCGTGCGAGAGCTGCACCGCCTTGCGCAGGGGCGCGATGGCTTCCGCCGGCTTGCCGCCTTCGAGCAGCGCCTGGCCGCGCAGCTCGTGGAAATAGGGATTGGCCGGCTGCGCCGCGATCAGGGTGTCGATCTGGGCCGCGGCCGCGCGCGGGTCGCCATGGCGGTAGGTGGCGATGGCGCGGGCATAGCGCGCCGGCAGGCTGTCGTTGGAGAGCGGATAGCGGCGATAGACCGTGTCGGGCCGCTCCATGAAGCCGGAGATCTTGGCGCGCATCAGGTCGTGGCGCAGCTGCAGCGCGGCGTCGTCCTTTTTGTCCCAGTACGGGCTGGTGCGGGCGATCTCCTGCAAGGCGGCGACGCGCTCGGCCGGCATCGGATGCGACAGCATGTAGGGATCGACCGAGGGCGCGATGAAGCGGGTCTGGTCGGCGAAGCGCTTGAAGGTTTCGTACATGCCCTTCGAGGACTGGCCGGTGGCGGTGAGGAACTTGACGCCGGCGCGGTCGGCCGATTCCTCCTGCTGGCGCTGATACGACAGCAGCGTGCGCTGGATCGCCGCCTGCGGCGCCGCGATCGCCGCGGCCCCGGCATTGCCGGCGCCCTGGCTGCCGGAGCGCGCGCCCGCGACCATGGCGCCGACGCCGAGCAGCATGGCGATGATCATCTGGGTCTGCGCCTGCGCCAGCTGCTCGCGCAGCTTGGAGAGATGCCCGCCGGCGATGTGGCCGGTCTCGTGGGCGAGCACGCCGATGATCTGGTTCGGCGTCTGCGATTCCAGAAGCGCGCCGTGATTGACGAAGATGCGGCGGCCATCCATCACGAAGGCGTTGAAGCCGGGATCGTTGATGATGACGACCTGGATGTTCTGCCTGGCAAGGCCGGCCGCCTTGAGCACCGGCGTGGTGTAGTCGCGCAGGAGTTGCTCGATCTCGGCGTCGCGCAGCACCGGCGGCCCCTTGGCGGCTTGCGCCTGGGCCGCGACGGGCGCGAGCGCCATCGCCGCGGCGGCAAGGAGCGCGGTGGCGCGTGCCGCTAGCCGCGGCCGCAACTGCGGTAAGGTGGGTGCCGATGTCATGGATTGCCCGTTGCCGATGCCCTGCGCGGTTTTCCGTCCTGTGCCCGTTTACGCCCGAATCCTCAACCTTTTGCGAGGCCGCGGCGCGCCGTGCAAGACCTCAAGCTGAATTTTGTGCCATAAGGAGCCAGCGAATAAGGCAACACGACGGCGCTCCATGACGGCGGCGGTAGGTTGCGCGGATGGCAGGAACGACACCCATGCTCGACAAGGCCCGGCGGCTGTTCGGCGCGTCGGCGCGCAGCGACGTGCCGCCATTCATGGTGATGGACGTGATGGCGGCGGCGGCGCGCATCGAGGCCGCCGGCGGACGCGTCATCCATCTCGAGGTGGGGCAGCCGGCCGCGTCCGCGCCCAGGACCGCGATCGCGGCGGCGCACCGCGCGCTTGAGGCCGGCCGCATCGACTACACCCCCGCGCTCGGCATCGCCAGCTTGCGCGCGCGCATCGCCCGGCATTATGCCGAGGCTTACGGCGCCGCCGTCGACCCCGGCCGCATCGTGGTGACGACCGGCTCCTCGGGCGGCTTCATCCTGGCGTTCCTGGCGGCGTTCTCGCCGGGCGACCGCGTCGCGGTGACCGTGCCGGGCTATCCGCCGTACCGCCACATCCTCACCGCGCTCGGCTGCGAGCCGGTGATGATCGAGACCACGGCCGCGACCCGCCATGCGCTCACCGCCGAGGCGCTGCTCGCCGAGCATCGCAGGAAGCCGCTCAACGGCGTGCTGGTGGCGAGCCCCGCCAATCCCACCGGCACCATGATGGCGCGCGAGGCGCTGGCGTCCCTCGTCACTGCCGCCGAGGATGCCGGCATCCGCTTCATCTCCGACGAAATCTACCATGGCCTCGATTACACCATGCCGGCCGCCACCGCCGCCGGGCTGTCGCCGGACGTCATCGTCATCAACTCGTTCTCGAAATACTTCTGCATGACCGGCTGGCGCGTCGGCTGGATTGTGGTGCCGGAGGCGCTGGCGCGGCCGGTCGAGCGGCTGCAGCAGAACCTCTCGATCTCGGTGCCGACGCTGTCGCAGATCGCCGCCGAGGCCGCGTTCGACGGCCGCGACGAGATGGAGGCGGTCAAGCATGGCTATGAGGTCAACCGGGCGATCCTGATCGAGGGCCTGCCGCGCGCCGGCCTCGATCGTTTCCTGCCCGCCGACGGCGCGTTCTATCTCTATGCCGACGTGTCGCGCTTCACATCCGACAGCTACGACTTCGCCCGGCGCATGCTGGAGGAGACCCATGTGGCCGCGACGCCGGGTGTCGATTTCGATCCCGTTCACGGCCGCGAATTCCTGCGCTTCTGCTACGCGCAATCGGCCGACGACATGCGCGAGGCGGTGGCGCGGCTGGCGCGCTGGCTCGGCAACGCGGGGTGATTTTCCGGCACGGCCGCAAAACGAGAACGCCCGCCAGGAAAAGGCGGGCGTTTTTTCATTTTCGTCACGGCCGGACCTGATCCGGTCCTCCCACGTCGTCATGGCCGGACTTGGCCCCTCACGTCGTCATTGCCGGGCTTGACCCGGCAATCCAGGTCTTGCGTGACGCGGCTTGCGATCACTCCTGATCGGTGGAGCCGAACCGGCGCGACCACCAGCCGGCGCGGCGCGGCGCGGCGGTATCGGCGGGCGTTGCCGATGGAGCCGGGGGTTCCGGCGGCGCGGGCGGCGTCGGTGCCGCAGGCGGAACCGGCGGCGCGGCGTCGGTGGGCGTATCGAACGTGAACTTCACCGGCTCGCGCACCGTCGAGCGGCGGCGCGTCGCGGCCTGTTCGCTATCCGCGGGCGCGGGTGCGGGCGCGGCGGGCGAGGGCGCGGGCGCGGGCGCCGCTTCCGCGGCCGGCGGTTGCGGTGGGGCCGGCGGCTCGTCCTCGATCGGTGCACGCGGCGCGGGCGCATGCGCGGCGAGATCTTCCGGCGACAGGTCGAAATCGTCGCTGGCGGTATGACTCAGTTCGTCGGTGATGGCCGCGACCGAGCCTTCCTCGGGCGTGCGCCGACGCCGGCCGCCGCGGCGTCCACGCCGCCGCCGCCGCCGTTCGCTCTCGGTCGTGGCGGCATCCCCTTCATGGGGTTGCTCGTCGCCCTCGGCCTCGGCCTCGTCGGCGTCCTCGCCGGCCGCCTCGCCGCCAATGTCCTCGGGCGAATATGCCTGGCCGGGGGCCGCTTCACCGCGCGCCGCCGCTTCGTCGCCGCCACGGCCGCCGCGTGGCCGGCGCCGGCGCCGGCGGCGGCCACGGCCTTCGCCGGTCTCGCGTTCGCCGCTCTCCTCGCGCTCGCTCTCGATGGCTTCGGCGACTTCCTCGTCGAGTTCGGCCTCGACCTTGCTGTCGAAGTCGTCCTCGGCGGCTTCGCCGGCCGCGGCCTGGTCGGCGGCGGCCTGCGCCGCCAGCAGCGCCTTGGCCGCTTCCAGCGTGTGCACCTGTTCGCCACGGTCGATCACGAACGCCTGCGCGCCGGACATGCTGGCGTCGGCGTTGATCGCCAGGATCACCTTGAAGCGTTCCTCGAGGCTGCGCAGATGCGCGCGCTTGTGGTTGAGCACGTAGAGCGCGACGTCGGTGCGGGTGCGCGCCACCAGATTATGGGTCGCGCCCTTGACCAGGATCTCCTCGATCGAGCGCAGGAGCTGCAAGGCGACCGATGAGACCGAGCGCACATGGCCGCTGCCGCCGCACTGCGCGCAGGGTTCGGTCGAGCTTTCCAGCACGCTGGCGCGGATGCGCTGGCGCGACATTTCCAGCAGGCCGAAATGCGAGATGCGGCCGACCTGGATGCGGGCGCGGTCGTGCTTGAGATTGTCGCTCAGCCGCCGCTCCACCGCGCGGTTGTTGCGCTTCTCGTCCATGTCGATGAAGTCGATGACGATGAGGCCGGCCAGATCGCGCAGGCGAAGCTGGCGCGCGATCTCCTCGGCGGCTTCGAGGTTGGTCTTGAGCGCGGTGTCCTCGATGTGGTGCTCGCGCGTGGCGCGCCCCGAGTTGACGTCGATCGAGACCAGCGCCTCGGTCTGGTTGATGACCAGGTAGCCGCCGGAGCGCAGCTGCACCACCGGCGAGAACATCGCGTCGAGCTGGCTTTCGACGCCGATGCGCGAGAACAGCGGCTGGCTGTCGCGGTAGAGCTTCACCGCGCGGGCATGGCTCGGCATCAGCATGCGCATGAAGTCGCGCGCCTCGTGGTAGCCGGCTTCGCCCGCCACCAGAACCTCGTCGATATCCTTGTTGTAGAGATCGCGGATCGAACGCTTGATCAGCGAGCCTTCCTCGTAGACCAGGCTGGGGGCCTGCGATTGCAATGTCAGGTCGCGCACCGTCTCCCACATGCGCAGGAGATACTCGAAGTCGCGATGGATCTCGGCCTTGGCGCGCGCGGCACCCGCGGTGCGCAGGATGATGCCCATGCCTTCCGGCACGTCGAGGTCGCTCACCACTTCCTTGAGGCGGGCGCGGTCCTGCGCCGAGGTGATCTTGCGCGAGATGCCGCCGCCGCGCGCGGTGTTGGGCATCAGCACCGAGTAGCGGCCGGCCAGCGACAGGTAGGTGGTGAGCGCGGCGCCCTTGTTGCCGCGTTCCTCCTTGACCACCTGCACCAGCATCACCTGACGGCGCTTGATGACTTCCTGGATCTTGTACTGGCGGGCGCGCGGCCGGAAGGCGCGCTCCGGCACCTCCTCGAGCGCGTCGGCGCCGCCGACGGATTCGACGACATCTTCCTCTTCGCCCTCGTCGCCGCCCTCGTTGTCGTTGTCATCGTCATCGTCGTCATCATCACCATCGTCGTCGCCGTTGTCGTCCGCGGGCGCGGCCTCGGCGGCAACGCCTTCGAACCCGGGCGCAGCGGCCGATTCCGTAAAGGTGGGTTCGGCCATGGCGGGTTCGGCCGCGTCATCGTGGCCGTATTCCGCCGCGCCGGCCTCATGGGGCGCGGCCTCGTCGTCGTGCGCCGGAGCGTCATCGGCGCTCGCCTCGGTCGCGGGCGCATGGTCGGCCCGGACACCGAATTCAGTCCCGGTATCGCTGCCGTCCCACGGGCCCTGCACGTCGGGCTGCGCGGTGCCGGAGGCTTCGGTTGCGGCGTCGATGCCGTTGAGTTCCATCGCCTCGACGCTGCCGGTCTCCGTCTCCACCACCTCGCTGCGGACGCGCTCGCCGCCGCGGCGGCGGGCGTTGCGGCCACGCCGGCGCCGATTGGAGCGGTTTTCGTTCTCGACCTCGGCGGCGCGATGGGCGCGCGCGTCTTCCTCGATCAGCGCCTGACGGTCGGCGACCGGGATCTGGTAGTAGTCGGGATGGATTTCGCTGAAGGCGAGAAAGCCGTGACGGTTGCCGCCATACTCGATGAAGGCGGCCTGCAGCGACGGCTCGACGCGCGTGACCTTGGCGAGATAGATGTTGCCGCGCAGTTGCTTGCGCTGCGTCGTCTCAAAGTCGAATTCCTCGACGCGGTTGCCGCGCACCACGACGACCCGGGTCTCTTCCGGGTGGGTGGCATCGATAAGCATCTTGTTGGGCATAGTTTGACTCTTGGCGGCGGACCGGGGCTGCGCCGCCGGATGCGACATGCATGTCGCGAGGGCGCAACGGGCCACCTGATTCGGGGGTGATGGAAAGGCCAGAACCACGCCGCCGGCGCCGCGCCGCCCATGACCCCGCCGCCTCGATCGAGGCTGCAGTCGGGAACAGGGTGGTCGAAACGTCAGGCATTGCTGTCTGGCACATGAAAAGCCGATCTAGAACACGCCGGGCCCTGAACATGACCCTGGTCGGATGACGGCCACGAAGGCCGTCGCCTGCGGACTGGCGCCGCTTACGGCTTTGCCGGTCCGTCCTGGCTGCCCGGGGATCCTTCGTCACGAAAGACTACCCTGCACAGCCGACATTCGTTGCTGGCAGCGTCGGCGCGCCTAAAGGGACGCGTCGGATGCGGAAGAAACGGTCCGCGGGTCGATCTGGCGACAGGTTTCATGTTTTCCGCCGCCCATGCGCCGCGCCTGAGCGCGTCTTGTTAAGGGGTGCGGATTGGGACGCCATGGTCCCCGCAGGGGCCGGGCGGTGGTCGGAGCCGGTAAGGGGCACGGCCACATTCCAAAAAACAGTCGCGATACAACCGGAGGTTTTACCGCCAGCATCTTCATACATACGCGGATTGACCACGTTATGCAAGGCGGCCGTCGTATCGTCGCCACACCTTTCGATCATTTGAGGGGAGCGGTTATTTCGCGGTTAACCCTGCGGCCGTTATTGCAGTACCAATAGGCGAGTAAACAGGGCGATTCCCTTGGCGGTTCAGGCGAAAAACTGGCTGATCTGGATCTGCGCCGTGCTTCTTGGGGCGGCGCTTGGCGCGCCGGCGCGCGCCGAATCGGCCGCGGACTCGTTTCCGGTCATCAGGGACGCGAGAATCGCGGGCGATTCCAAAATCACCCGCTTCGTCCTCGACCTCGACCGCAGGATCGACCTCAACGCCTTTGCCCTGGCCAACCCCTACCGGCTGGTGATCGACCTGCCGCAGGTCACATTCCAGCTTGCCCCCAAAACCGGCGAGAACGGACGCGGTCTCATCAAGGTATTCCGTTACGGGCTGGTCATGACCGGTGGGTCACGGATCGTCATGGACCTCACCGGCCCGGCCAAAATCGACAAGGCCTATGTGCTGGATGCCAGCGCCGATGCACCGGCGCGCCTGATCGTCGAACTGTCGGCCACCAGCCGTGCCGCGTTCCTGCAAAGCCTTACCGTGCCGGCGCGTCCTAGTCGCGCCCCGGCGGCCGCGCCGTCGCCGGCCGCGGAAGGCGACGCGCGCCCGGTGGTCGTGCTCGATCCCGGTCATGGCGGCATCGACACCGGCACGCAGGGCAGCCACGGCGAGACCGAAAAGATGATGGTTCTCGATTTCGCCCTCGCGCTCAAGGACCATCTCGACAAGGCCGGCAAGTACCGCGTGGTGATGACGCGCGCCGACGACACCTTCATCTCGCTGGCCGAGCGGGTGCGCATGGCGCGCGCCGCCAACGCGGCGCTGTTCATCTCGATCCACGCCGACGCGCTGCCGCGCGGCGAGGGCGACGTGCAGGGCGCTAGTGTCTACACGCTGTCCGACCGCGCTTCCGACGCCGAGGCCGAGCGGTTGGCGGAGGCGGAGAACCGCGCCGACCTCATCGCCGGCATCGACCTGTCCGAGGAGCCGAGCGAGGTCGCCGACATCCTGATCGACCTCGCCCAGCGCGAGACGCGCACCTTCTCCAGCCGCTTCGCCAAGATCCTGGTCCATGAGATGAAGGGCGTGGCGCGGATGCACAAGAAGCCGGTGAAGTCGGCGGGCTTTCGCGTGCTGCGCGCGCCCGACGTGCCCTCGGTGCTGGTCGAACTGGGCTACGTCTCCAACAAGGAGAACCTGCAGGACCTGATGTCGAACCAGTGGCGCATGCGCACGGTGGCCTCGGTGGCGCAGGCCGTCGACGGGTTCTTCGCCAGCCGGCTGGCCGCCAGCGGCGCGGCGAAATAGCGTCCGGCGGCGGTGAATTGCGCGCCAAGCCCTAGTTTAGCCACAGCCGGCGATTTATAGATGCCCATGCGCCGCCGGAGCGGCGGATTCGGCCTCGGGGTGAAGCCTGAGGCCTTTCCGCCCCGGCCAGAACCCCTACGGGTCGTCCAACATGCGATTGCTGCTGCGGTTTTTCGGTTTCCTGTTCGCCGTCGGAACGATCCTGTTCCTGGTCGGCGTCGCCGCCGTGGCCGGCCTGATGTGGCATTACTCCAAGGACCTGCCGGACTATTCGCAGCTGCAGGACTACGAGCCGCCGGTCATGACCCGCGTGCATGCCGCCGACGGCGCGCTGCTTGCCGAATACGCCAAGGAGCGCCGGCTCTATCTGCCGATCCAGGCCATTCCCAAGCCGGTCATCAACGCCTTCCTCGCTGCCGAGGACAAGAACTTCTACGACCATGGCGGCCTCGACTTCGCCGGCATCGGCCGCGCCGTCGTGCTCTATGTGCAGAACTACGGTTCCAACCGCAGGCCGCAGGGCGCCTCGACCATCACCCAGCAGGTCGCCAAGAACTTCCTGCTCACCAACGAGGTGTCGTTCGCCCGCAAGATCAAGGAAGCCCTGCTGGCGCTGCGCATCGAGCGCACCTACTCGAAGGAGAAGATCCTCGAACTGTATCTCAACGAAATCTATCTCGGCCTCGGCGCCTATGGCGTCGCCGCCGCCTCGCTGGTCTATTTCGACAAGTCGGTCAACGAGCTCACCATCTCGGAAGCCGCTTATCTCGCCGCGCTACCCAAGGCGCCGGCGATCCTGCATCCGGTGCGCAACCGCGAGCGCGCCATCGAGCGCCGCAACTACGTCATCGACCGCCTGCTCGAAAACGGCTGGATCAAATCGGCCGAGGCGGAGAAGGCGCGCAAGGAGCCGCTTTCCGTGTCGGGCCGGCCGGGTGGCGCGCATATCTTCGCCGCCGAATATTTCGCCGAGGAAGTCCGCCGCGAAGTGTTCGAGCGCTACGGCGAGAAGAAGCTCTACGAGGGCGGGCTGTCGGTGCGCACCACGCTCGACCCCAGGCTGCAGGCCGTGGCGCGGCGGGCGCTGGTCAGCGGTCTCGTCAACTACGACGAGGCGCAGGGCTGGCGCGGACCGGTGACCAGGATCGAACTGTCCGGCGACTGGGGCGTCAAGCTCGCCGACGTCAAGTCGCTGTCCGACATCTCGCCGTGGCGCATGGCGGTGGTGCTCGAAGCCAACGCGCAATCGGCGCGCATCGGCTTCCAGCCGGGCCGCGAACTCGGCGGCGCGGTGCAGAAGGAACGCGCCACCGGGCTGATCGCGCTCGACGGCGTCAAATGGGCCAAGGCCGCCTCGGGACCAACCCGGTTCAAGACGCCGACCATGGTGACGCAGGTGCTGTCGCCGGGCGATGTCATCTATGTCGAGCAGCTTGTCGCCAAGGACGGCAGCAAGATTGAGGGCCAGTATCGCCTGCATCAGGTGCCGGAAGTGTCCGGCGGCATGGTGGTGATGGACCCGTGGACCGGCCGCGTCATGGCCATGGCCGGCGGCTTCTCGTTCGACCAAAGCCAGTTCAACCGCGCCACGCAGGCCTGGCGCCAGCCCGGTTCGTCGTTCAAGCCGATGGTCTATTCGGCGGCGCTCGACAACGGCTACACGCCCTCGACCGTGGTGATCGACGCGCCGATCGAGATCGACCAGGGCGCCGGGCAGGGGGTGTGGCGCCCGGAGAACTATTCCACCGGCAAGTATTACGGCCCCTCGACGCTGCGCACCGGCATCGAGCTTTCGCGCAACACCATGACGGTGCGGCTGGCGCAGGACGTCGGCATGCCGCTGATCGGCGAATACGCCAAGCGCTTCGGCATCTATGACAGCCTGCCGCCGTATCTGTCCTACGCGCTCGGCGCCGGCGAAACCACCGTGATGCGCATGGTCACCGCCTACTCGATGTTCGCCAACGGCGGCCGCCGCATCAAGGCGACGCTGATCGACCGCATTCAGGACCGCTACGGCCACACCATCTACCGCCACGACGAGCGTGAGTGCCGCGGCTGCAGCGCCGATGGCTGGAAGGGCCAGGCCGAGCCGTCGCTGGTCGATCGCCGCGAGCAGGTGATCGATCCGATGACGGCCTACCAGATCACCTCGATGATGGAAGGCGTCGTGCAGCGCGGCACCGCCACCGTGCTGCGCGATGTCGGCAAGCCGATCGCCGGCAAGACCGGCACCACTAACGACGAGAAGGACGTGTGGTTCATCGGCTTCTCGCCCGACATCGCGGTCGGTGTCTATCTCGGCTACGACAAGCCGCGCCATCTCGGCCGCGGCCAGACCGGCGGCCATCTCGCCGCGCCGGTGGTGCGCGACTTCCTGAAGGTGGCGCTCGCCGACAAGCCGGCGGTGCCGTTCCGCGTGCCGGCCGGCATCAAGCTGATCCGCATCGATCCCAAGACCGGCTTGCGCGTCGGCCCCGGTTCGGGCGGGCCAGCGATCCTCGAGGCGTTCAAGCCCGGCACATCGCCGCCGGACAACTATTCGATCATCGGCGTCGCCGATGTCGACGGCCGTCCGCTCACGGTGTCGCCCGACGCCGATCGTGCCATTCGCTCCGGCAGCGGGCTTTACTAAAACCAGACGACGAAGCTTTCCGCCGCCGGCCCCTTGCGGCTTCCTGTCATCGTCATGACATGAGTGCGCGGGCCTTGCGACGTTAATCGCCTGTCACACGGCCCCCGTAGGTTTCCTCAAGGTCGACTCGAGGGAGCCATTCGATGCTGCATGCCAAGGCGATGACCGCCGCCGAACCGCTGAAGCGTTTCAAGGTTGCGCTGGCGCGTCACGGCGACGAGGTGCGGGAAGCGCAGCGGCTGCGCTGGCGCGTATTCGTCGAGGAGCAGGGCGCGCGGCTCGTTTCGCCGCAGCCCGGACTCGATATCGACCCATACGATGCCCATTGCGAGCATCTCATCGTGCGCGACTGCGCGACCGACACGGTGGTCGGAACCTACCGGCTGTTGACGAATGCCGCGGCCAAAGCCGCCGGCGGCTTCTACTCGGAGCAGGAGTTCGATCTTGCGCCGCTGGCGCCGCTGCGTCCGGGCATGGTGGAGATGGGCCGTTCCTGCGTGCATCCCTCCTATCGCGGCGGAGTCATCATCACGCTGCTGTGGTCGGGGCTCGGCGCGTTCCTGGCCACGACACGGGCCAATACCCTGATCGGCTGCGCCAGCATTCCGATGCACGACGGCGGCCATCATGCGGTCAGCGTCTATGCCGCGGTGATGAAAACCCACTTGAGCGCGCGCGAGCATCGCGTGCGGCCCCATCACCCGCTGCCGCTCGCCGGCCTCGACAGTTCGGGTGACGCCACGCCGCCGCCATTGATCAAGGGCTATCTGCGCGCCGGCGCCGTGATCTGCGGCGCGCCGGCGTGGGACACCGACTTCAACACCGCCGACCTGTTCATGATGCTTGAACTCGACCGGCTCGAGCAGCGCACGGCGCGCCACTTCCGGCAGCCGGCCGGGAGCATCGCGGAGAATGTCGCGGCATGATGGTCGGTGGGGTCCGCTGCGCGCGCGCCGCGCTGCATCTTGGCGTCGCGGCATGGAAGCTTTCATTTCATGCGCCGTTCTGGAGCGAGGCGCGGCATCGGCGCGAGGTCGCGCGCTGGTCGCGCAAGGTGTTCACGATCCTCGGCGTCCGGCTCGCGGTTTCGGGCGAGCCCATGACGGCGCGCGCGCTTCCGCTCATGGTGGTCGCCAATCACGTCTCATGGCTCGACATCCACGCGCTGCTGGCGGTGGCCGACATGCGTTTCGTCGCCAAGTCCGAGGTGCTCGGCTGGCCGGTGATCGGACGCCTCGCGGCGCGGCTCGGCACGGTGTTCGTCGAGCGCGGCCGGCGCGCCGCCTCGCGCGACACCAACGCCGCTATCGCCGCGCTGCTGCGGACGGGCAAGCCGGTCTGCGTGTTTCCCGAAGGCACCACCACGGACGGCCATCGCCTCGAACCGTTCCGCGCCGCGCTGTTGGAGCCGGCGACGGCGCTCGGCGCTGTCGTGCAGCCGGTGGCGATCCGTTATCGCGACGCCGCCGGAGAGCCGAGCGACGCCGCGGCGTTCATTGGCGACATGACCGTGCCGCAGTCGCTGTGGCGGCTGGCGCGCCGGCGCGGCCTTCGCGCCGAAGTGCATTTTCTTGCGCCCGTGGCGGCCGCCGGGCTGGACCGGCGCGCGCTCGCGGCCCGCGCCGAGCGGACCATTGCCGGCCATCTCGGCGTGCCGGTGCGGGAGCAGCCCTGCGTGCCGCCGCGGGACATCGCCGAGGTCGCCATTGCCTTTGATATCGCCGCCCGCTAAACCCTGAGCCCCGGATGAGGCGGGTGGAGTTGCCCGCTTTTTCCGGCTGGGCCAATTCAGGGTTGCGAACGTTTCATGCGCGCGGAAATCGAAAGACTTGTCGAAGAGATCAAGCAGTCGGTCGGGCTGCTGAGGAGGCATCTTTGACGTCGATGCCGCAACCGTCCGCCTCGCGGAGCTGAACAGGATCGCCGAAGACCCCGAGCTGTGGAACGATCCGCAGAAGGCGCAGAAGCTGATGCAGGAGCGCACCGGGCTCGAGGACAGCCTGACCTCCATCGGCCGCATCAGCCGCGATCTCGACGACCACATCGGCATGATCGAGCTCGGCGAGGCCGAGGGCGACGCCGCCGTCGTCACGGAAGCCGAGGCGGCGCTGCGCGCGCTGAAGAAGGACGTCGCCAAGCGCGAGCTGGAGGCGCTGTTGTCGGGCGAGGCCGACGCCAACGACAGCTATCTCGAAGTCCATGCCGGCGCCGGCGGCACCGAGAGCCAGGACTGGGCCAACATGCTCCTGCGCATGTACACGCGCTGGGCCGAGCAGCACGGCTTCAAGATCGAATATCTCGAGGAAACCGAGGGCGAGGAGGCCGGCATCAAGTCGGCCACCATCCAGATCAAGGGCCACAACGCTTATGGCTGGCTCAAGACCGAGAACGGCGTGCACCGCCTGGTGCGCATCTCGCCCTATGATTCCAACGCGCGCCGCCACACCTCGTTCGCCAGCGTTGCGATCTATCCAGTGGTCGACGACCGCATCGTCATCGACATCAACGAATCCGACGTGCGCGTCGACACGATGCGCGCGCAAGGCGCGGGCGGCCAGCACGTCAACAAGACCGATTCGGCGGTGCGCCTGACCCACATCCCGACCGGCGTCGCGGTGCTGTGCCAGGCCGAGCGCTCGCAGCACAAGAACCGCGCCCAGGCGTGGAAGATGCTGCGCGCGCGGCTCTACGAGCGGGAACTGAAGCGCCGCGAGGAGCAGGCCGCCGCCGAAAACGCCGCCAAGACCGACATCGGCTGGGGCCACCAGATCCGTTCCTACGTGCTGCAGCCCTACCAGATGGTCAAGGATCTGCGCACCGGCGTCTCGACCTCCAACACCGGCGCGGTGCTCGACGGCGACCTCGACGAGTTCATGGCCGCGACGCTGGCGCAGAAGGCGTTCGGCGGCGGCCCGGCCAGCATCGAGGACGTGGACTAGCCTCGCGCGGCCACGCAAAAATCGGCGTTCCGCTCTCTCCCCGCGTCATGCCCGGGCGCGACCCGGGCATCCATGCATCGGCCTTTTCTTCGTCATGCCCGGGCTCGACCCGCGCATCCATGCACCGGCCTTTCCTTCGTCATGCCCGGGCTCGACCCGGGCATCCATGGGGCTCTCCGCGACATTGGGCTTCGCAAGCTGGATTGCCGGGTCAAGCCCGGCAATGACGAGTGGGGAGGTCCGAGCCCGGCAATGACGACGGAGAGGTCCGAGCCCGGCAATGACGCAGGAGGAAGCGCGATCATCGACACCGGCCTTTCCTTCGTCATGCCCGGGCTTGACCCGGGCATCCATCGTATTTTCAGAAAAGAATGGATTGCCGGGTCAAGTTTACAGCCGGGCTCGCCAAGGGCGAGACCCGGTTGCCCGGCAATGACGAAGCAGAGGCCCCGTCCGCTGCTTACGCCTTACGGATTCGCCACCAGGTCGGCGAGCTTGCGCAGTTCGTCCTGCACCGCGCGGTTCTGCTGGTAGTCGACGATCTGCAGCGCGCGTTCGCGCACGGCCTTGCTCTCCTCCGCGCTCAGAAAACTGGCGGCGACCGGCGCCACCGCCTTGAACGTGGCGAGGCGCGCCATGCGCCAGTCGTCGCTGTAGCCGGCATAGGCCAGCGCGATCAGGCCGCTGCCCATGGTCTGCGCGAAATCCGCGCGCACTTCCGGCGCCCGCGCCTTGGCGGCGCTCTTGCTCCAGTCCTCGGTCACAGAATTCATCTCGACGGCGGTGATCGCCTTGGCGGCGGCGGCGAGGATGGTGACCTGGAAGTCGACATAGCGGCCGAACTCGTCGGCGAAATTCACCACGTTGGACTGCATGCGCTGCTGCATGGCCTCGGTCGCGGGGACTTTGCCGGGATCGTTGAATCCGGTGCCGGCCAGCACGTAGACGGTGCCGGCGCTGTCGCCGGTGACGTACCAGTCGAGCGCGTGCTGGATTTCGGTCGCGGCCAGCGTCTTGTCGCGCAGCGGCGTGGTGTCGAAGATGAGGTCGATCTGGCGCGCCACGTCCGCCTCGGAGCGGCGCGGCGGACTGCCGCTGCGATACGACTCGGCGGCGCGGTCGAGGAATAATTTCGCCGCCTCCTTGATGGCGGACAGCCGCGCCGGATCGAGCGTATCGGTGCCCACGAGGCCGGTCATCTGCACCATGGTGCTGAGGCCTTCCTTGTAGACGCGGTAGCCGACGGTCGCGGTGTCGCCCTGCACGGTGAGCAGCGCGCGGCAGCGCCGCTCGCTCTTGTTCTCGCCGATCGAGCGCGCCTCGGTCAGCGTGACCGGGTTTGTCGCGTTGCGCTTGAGGATGTCGCGCGCGGTGTCGAGCGCGGTCGCCGAATCGCAGGCCGGCAGGGTGAACAGGCGGATGAGCTGGCCGCCGACATAGACGACGACGGCCACCGTCGCCATCGCGCTGGAAGCCCACATCAGCCAGCGCGTCGAGCGCGGCACCGGATCGGCCCCGGCGGCGGGTTCGGGCAGGCCGACGAAGGCGCGGATCTGCCTGGCGGCGGTGATGCTGGCCTCGCCGCTGTCGCCGGCCAGCCAGATGTTGCGTCCCGCCCGGGTCTTGACGAGCACGTAGTGGTCGGCGCGGTAGGCGGTGATGACGATGGGGTCGGCGGCGGCGATTTCGGCCAGCGGCAACTCGATCGCCGGGCGCGGGAAGATCAGCAGGCGGCGCTCGAACCGGGCCGTGCCGGCGGTCTTGTCGAGTGTGACTTTCGCGAAATTGCGGTTGCGCGAGCCAAGCGTCATGACGAGGCGGGTCGCCGTCGTCTCATTGGTTTCGAACATCTGAAGTCCCCAGCAGTGAAGGCGGAAGGAGGGAGCACGATACTGCGGTCACCGCCCGGCCTTTGGCAAGATGCGGGGCGGCGTCGGAGAGGGCATTAAATCGGAAATGATCGGCGAGCGCCGATGGGGGCGATGCTAGCCGCCGCCGAGCCGCACGCCGGCGCGCAGGAATTTCTGCGGATCGACCGGATCGCCGTCGACGCGCGTTTCGTAATGCAGGTGCGGACCGGTCGAGCGGCCGGTCGAGCCGACCGCGCCGATGACCTGGCCGATCTTGACCGTCTCGCCGGTCGCGACCTCGATCTCCGACAGATGGCCGTAGCGCGTGGCCAGCCCGTTGCCGTGGTCGATTTCCACCATGCGGCCGTAGCCGCCGGCCCAGCCGGCGTTCGTCACCTTGCCGTTGGCGGTGGCGCGCACCGGATCGCCGGAGGCGGCGCGGAAGTCGAGGCCGGTGTGCATGGCGGGACGGCCGAGAAACGGATCGGAGCGCACGCCGAAGCCGGAGGTGGTTTCGACGTCGCCGAGCACCGGCTTGCGGTAGGGCACCAGCGCCAGCGTCCGGGTGAGGCGGTCGATCTGGGCGCGGCCGAGATTGACGCGGTAGAGCTGGCGTTCGAAGCTGCCGGCATCGGCGGCGGGCTTGATGGCGACGAACGGTCCGCCGGTGCCGCCGCGCGGCGCGGCCGCCTGCATTTCCGCGAGGTCGAGGCCGAGATCGGTGAACACGCCACGCATGCGGCGGCTGCGCGACTCCAGCGCGTCCTCGAGTGCGCCAAGGCTTGCCGCCTGCCGGTTCTCCACGGCGTCGAGCGAGGATTGCAGCCGGGTAAGCAGGCCGCCGACGCCGTCCGCGCGGGCGGACTTGCCGGTCGCGGGCATCGTCTGCGGCGCGGTGGCGAGCATGGGCTTGCGCGATTCCAGCCGCGCCTCGCGATCGGGCGGCGGCACGAAGATCACGGTGTCGCCGGCCGGCGCGGGCCTGGCGGCGCTTGCCGGGACGGTGGACCTGGCGGCCTGCCGGATCGAGCCGGTGGCGGCGAGGTCGGGTAGCGAGCTGAGCGTCGCCGCGCGCTGCTCAAGCAGGCTCTGGCGGCGCAGCATGGCGTCGAGCTTCTTCTCGAACTGCTCCTGGTCGATGAGCTGCCGGCTGGTGATGCGGTCGACCTGGGCGCGCAGGTCGGCGATGCGGTCCTCGTAGGCGTATTGCATGTCATGCTGCCGCGCGATCAGGCGCGTGAGCACGTCGTCGCGGAAGGCGAAATAGGTGGCGGTCACCACCGACCAGCCGGCCATGATCACCACGGTGCCGACGAAGATCCAGAACGCCACCGGGCCGAGACGGACCTGATGACCGGCGTGGTTGAGGGTATAGCCGCGCTCGTGCGAGCGCGGCGGATGCCGGACCGCCTGCGGCTTGCGGGCGGCGGCATGATACGCGCCACCATGCACGTTGCCCTGGCCGTGCCCGTCGTGACGCGCGGCATGGCCGTGTTGGTAACCGGACCGGTGGGACATCGGTACTCCCCGAGCCGGCCTTACTGCATGCGACCGGACTTAACTCTGGGGCCGATTTGACTCCGCCATGGTTAATTTTCGGGAAACACCGGCGGTAAACGGGCCGCGATCATGCTCAGAGCGCCCGCGCCGCCTCCAGCACCGTCGCGGCGTGGCCCTCGACCTTGACGTTGCGCCAGACGCGGGCGACGCGGCCGTCGGCGCCGATCAGCACGGTCGAGCGGATGATGCCCTCGTAGGTCTTGCCGTAGTTGGATTTCAGGCACCAGGCGCCGTAGGCCTTGAGCATGGCGCGGCTCTCGTCGGCGCCCAGCGGCACCCCGAGCGCATGGGCGTCGCGGAACGACTCCTGCGCTTTCGGGGAATCGGCGGAGACGCCGAGCAGCGCCGTGCCCGCCTTGGCGAACTGTGGCGCGAGGCGCGTGAAGTCGATGGCCTCGCGGGTGCAGCCGGGGGTGTTGGCCTTGGGATAGAAGAAGATCACCAGCTTGCGGCCGGCGAAGTCGGCGAGCGAAACGCTGCCGCCGCCGTCGCGCACCAGACTGAAGGCCGGGGCCGTGGCGCCGCCGAGGCGGTCGGCGGCCGCCTTGGCCGCCGTGGCCACGGCCGGTTTTGCCGGCTTGGTGCTCTTGCCGACGCTCCCGGCTGGTTTTCTGGTTGATTTCGCGGTTGCCGTCTTGCGCGGTTTCTCGTTCATTTTCTTGGGCATGCGCCTTCCTTTCGTCGTTTTCCGCAGGCCAATGGGGCAAAAGCCGGACGGTCGGGTGACCATCGCCGCCGCTGGCCCTTTGGCTTGTGCAAAATCTGCCGTCCGGAGATGATCGTGACAAGGGATTCGCTGCGTCAGGGAGCGCCCGCAGCCGGATGACTGGCCGACAACAGAACTTACGGCCGGCAGCGGTGCCGGCCGCCGTAACGCTGCGCCGCGATGCCGCCGGTGCGGCGGACGGCGGCGCGCGCGCGGTTCCCGACGCCCGCCTCGTGGCCCATCCGGCGCCGGGCTACGAGCAGGAGCAGGACGCCTATCGCGACGGCCATGACAACGGCGACGAGCCGGAATGGTCGCCGAGCGAGGAGGCCGAACAGGCCGCGCACCGGCTGCTGGGCTGCTCGCAGTCGCGGTTTTCCAACCACTGCCGCCGCATCGTCGATTTCTTCGCCCGGCTGTTCGCCGCGCGCTGGTTCCGCCGCGCCGCGATCACCGCCGTGACCGGTGGGCTGGTCTTCTGCGTCGGCTTCGCGCTGGTGTGGTTGCGGCTCGGCGCCGGGCCGATCAACCTCGACATCATGACGCCGTGGCTTGCGTCCGCTATTGGCGACAACTTCGGCAAGGATCATCGCGTCGAGATCGGCGGCACGCAGATCGAGCGCGCCGGACGCATCCGCATGGCGCTGCGCATCCGCGACATCGTGGTGCGCGACAAGGACGATGCCATCGTCGCCAGCGCGCCCAAGGCCGAGGTGCGCATTTCCGGCACGCGGCTTTTGATGGGCCGTCCGCGCGCCGAGAGCCTCAGCCTGGTCGGCGCCGAACTGTCGGTGCGCATCGAGCCCGATGGCCGCGTCATCGTGTCCGCCGGCGGCGAGGCGCGACCGCTGGCCGCCAGCACGCCGCGCCCGGCGGCGCCCGCCGACGCCACGCCGCAGCCGGATGCGGCCGCGCCGGCCGGCCGCGGCGGCGTGCAGGGGCTCCTTGCCGCGCTGGAATGGATCGACGGTCTCGGCGTCTCGGGGCTCGACGGCTACGACCTCCAGGAACTCGGCCTCAAGAACGGCAGCCTCGTCGTCGACGACCGCCAGAGCGGCCGGCGCTGGACCTTCGACAACATCAACCTGAGCCTGCGCCGGCCCGGCGCGGGAGGCGTCGCATTGAGCATCGGCGAGGACAACCCGCAGCGCGCCTGGTCGTTCAACGCCGCGGTCGGGCCTCCGGTGGACGGCGTGCGCGCCATCGACCTCGTCGCCAACAACGTTTCCGTCGAAAGCCTGCTGCTGGCGCTGCGCATGAACGACATGGCGTTCACCTCCGACCTGCCGCTGTCGGGCCGGGTGCGCGGACAGATCGGACGCGATGGCCTGCCGACGTTCCTGAGCGGCAAGCTTGTCGCCGAGGCCGGCAGCATCGTCGAGCGCAAGCTGCCCGAATATCCGACCCAGATCGACCGCGCCGAGATCGGCATCGAGTGGGACGCGGTGCGGCGCACCATCGTGGCGCCGTTCCAGATTATTTCCGGGTCCAACCGCATCACGCTGCTGGCCCATCTCGAGCCGCCCAACGACCGCGTGCCGCATTGGCAGATGGGCCTGAGCGGCGGCACCATCCTGCTCGCCGTGCCCGACAGGAGCGAGAGCGTGATCTTCAACCGCGTCGCCGTGCGGGTGTTGTTCGATACCGACAACCGCCGTATCGTGCTGGAACGCGGCGACATCAGCAACGGCGAGATCGGCTTCGCCGGATCCGGCCACATCGACTATTCGACCGCCGAGCCGCGCCTGACGCTGGGCTTTGCCGGAACGCCGATGCCGGCCTCGGCGGTCAAGCTGGCGTGGCCGACCACGGTGGCGCCGGAGGTGCGCGAGTGGGTGATAGGCCATGTCGGCCGGGGCGTTGTGCAGCGCCTCGACGTCGCCGTCAACGCTCCGCTCAAGACGCTGGTGCGCGGCGGTCCGCCGATCCCCGACGACGGCCTCTCGGTCGATGTGACGGCGAGCGGCGTCAGCCTGCAGCCGATGACGACGCTGCCGCCGCTGCAGGGCGCCGACCTCAAGGTGCGCGTCAGCGGCCGCAGCGCCACCGTCACCGTGCCGCAGGCCACCGTCGATACACCGGGCGGCCGCAAGGTAGCGCTGTCCGACATGGTGTTCGAGGTGCCCGATATCGCGCCGAAGCCGGCGCAGGCCCGCATGCGCTTCCGCGCCGAGGGCGCGGTGCCGGCGGTGGCCGAGATCATGGCGATGGAGCAGCTCGGCGAGATGTCCGGGGCCTCGATCGATCCGGCCGCCAGCAAGGGCAACGTCAACGCCTCGGTGTCGCTGACGCTGCCGCTCAAGCGCGATCTCACGCGCGACGAGACCGACTACGCCTTCACCGTCGACCTGTCCAATTTCGCCGCCGAGCGCATGGTGATGAACCAGAAGGTCGAGGCGAACTCGCTCCGCCTCGTCGCCAACGCGCAGGGTTTCCAGGTCAAGGGCGAGGTCAAGATCGGCGGCCTGCCGGCCACGCTGGACTACCGCAAGCCGCGCGGCGAGGCCGACGCCGATATCCGTCTTGCCGCCATGACCGACGAGGCGGCGCGCACGCGGCTCGGGCTCGATCTTTCCGGCAACGTCGCCGGGCCGGTCGCCGTCAAGCTCAGCGGCAAGGTGGCGCCGCCCGAGCGCGACAGCCGCTACACCATCGAGGCGGATCTGACCGGCGCGCGCATCAACAACCTGCTGCCCGGCTGGGTCAAGGCGCCGGGCAAGGCCGGCCGCGCCCAGTTCACGCTGGTGCAGAAGGCGCAGTCGACCCGCTTCGAGGACGTGACGATCGATGGCGGCGGCACGTTGATCAAGGGCACGCTGGAAATGAATTCCGGCGGCCTGATCAACGCGGCGTTCCCGATCTATCATCCCTCCGACGCCGACAAGGCGACGCTGCGCGCCGAGCGCGCCGCCGACGGCACGCTCAAGGTGACGGTGCGCGGTGAAGTGTTCGACGGCCGCGGCCTGGTCAAGTCGACGATGACCGGCAGCAGCGCGAACGGCTGGCAGAAGGGGGCCGGCGACGTCGACATCGACCTCAAGGTCGGAGTGTTCGCCGGGTTCAACGGCGAGGCGGTGCGTGCGCTCGAACTCAAGCTGTCGCGGCGCGCCGGCGCCATCCGCAGCTTCGGGCTGTCCGGCAAGATCGGCCGCGACAGTCTGATCACCGGCGACCTGCGCGGGCGCGCCGGCGGGCGCGACGTGCTTTACCTCGAGGCCAACGACGCCGGCGCCTTCTTCCGCTTCACCGACACCTATCCGAAGATGTTCGGCGGCCAGATGTGGGTGGCGATGGATCCGCCGAGCGGCGAGGCCGAGCCCAAGGAAGGCCTGCTCAACGTGCGCGACTTCACGATCCGCGGCGAGGGCGCGCTCGACCGCGTCGCCGCCAACGAGCCGGGTCAGGGCGGCGGCGTGGCGTTCTCGCGCATGCGCGTCGAGTTCACGCGCCAGCCCGGCCAGCTCACCGTGCATGACGGCGTGGTGCGCGGACCGACCGTCGGCGCCACCATCGACGGCACCATCGATTATGTGAACGACAGGGTGCAGATGCGCGGCACCTTCGTGCCGCTGTACGGCCTCAACAACATGTTCGGCCAGATTCCCATCGTCGGCGTGTTCCTCGGCGGCGGCAGCAACGAAGGCCTGCTCGGCGTGACCTACGAGGTGGTCGGCTCGCCCGGCGCGCCGGTGCTGCGCGTCAACCCGATCTCGGCGGTGGCGCCGGGGCTGCTGCGCAAGTTCTTCGAGTTTCCCACCAGCCGCGGCGCCGGCGGCAACGCGCCTGTTCCCGACCGCACGCCGCAGTGACGCCGGTCGCGGGGGGCCTTGCGCGCGGCGGGGGCGGGCTATTGTCGCCCCTGCCGCGCCTGCCATTCGCGCGTGGCGGCGACGAGGCCCCACATCACGCCGAGCATCAGGAAGTAATGGCGCCAGTGGTCGGTGTCGATGATGAAGCTTTCGCCCACGGTGCCGAGGAAGGCGGCCAGCAGCGCCAGATAGCCGCGCTGCCACGGCACGCGCGCAAGCGCGTTGCGCAGTGAAAACAGCACCGTCGTCGCCACCAGCGCCGGGTAGGCGATGCCGGCGAGCCAGCCGCCGGACATGAAGGCGTTGAGATAGGAGTTGTGGGTGTCCTCGGGGAAGTATTTCGAGAATTGCAGCGGGCCGATGCCGAGCGGCAGGTCGAGCGCCATGGCGAAACCGAGCGCGTGGCGGCCGAAGCGTCCGAACCGCCCGGTGTCGTAACTCTGGTCGAAGCTGGCGCGCTCCTTGAACAGGCCGGCGACCGAATCGAGCGACAGGATCACCGCGACGAGCAGCGCGGCAAAGGCCACCGCCACGGCCGCGATCAGCACGATGCGCGCGCGCTGCGCGTGCGAGGGCGAGGTCAGGAACATCAGCGTCAGCATCACCGCCGCCGTGATCACGAGCTGGCCCCAGGCCGCGCGCGAGAACGACAGCAGGATGGCGAGCGCGATGATGCCGAGCACCAGCGCGCCGCGCAATGCGCGGCCCAGGCTGTCGGCGACGACCACGCGCTGCAGCGCGATGAGCGCCGGCAGGATCAGGAACGCGCCGAGCACGTTGGGATCCTTGAAGGTGCCGCGCGCGCGGCTGTAGAGCGTGAGCAGGTCGTCGCCGCCGGGCACCAGATGGAAATAGCCGGCGATGCCGGCAAGCGCTGCGATCACCGCGCCCACCACGTAGCCGCGACACAGGAAATCGAGGCGCGCGGTGGTGTCGTCGGCGAACGCCATGGCGAAGAATACCGCCGTGATCGCCATGTACCACGAGGTCAGGATCCAGTTGATGATCTTGGTATCATCGAGCAGGTGGGCGGCGGCGATCGAATAGCCGATGTTGATCAGCGCCAGAAGCACGATCAGCGGCAACACCATCGGCCGCATCCGCAGGCCGGTGACGGCGAATAGCGCGATCGCCATCAGCGTCGCGATCTCGTACGGGCTCGGCTCGATGAACACGATGGCGCCGCCGGCGCCGATGAGCCACATCAGGCTGCGTTGCAGCGCTGCAAGGCCGGACGCGGCGGCGGGCGCGAGAGGAGCGGGAGCGGCGACGGGCGCCATCGATGGCCTCGGCTATGCGTCCGGGATCAGTAGGCGTTCTCGGCCTTCATCAGCGCGAACGGTGTTTTCAGCACGATGTAGAGATCGAACAGCACCGTCCAGTTCTCGATGTAGTAGAGATCGAACTCGACGCGCTTCTGGATCTTCTCCTGGCTGTCGACCTCGCCGCGCCAGCCGTTGATCTGGGCCCAGCCGGTGATGCCGGGCTTGACGCGGTGGCGGGCGAAATAGCCATCGACCGCCTCGTCGAACAGCCGGTTCTCCAGTCGGCCCTGCACCGCGTGCGGGCGCGGGCCGACCAGCGACAGGTTGCCCTTGAACACCACGTTGAACAGCTGCGGCAGTTCGTCGAGGCTGGTCTTGCGGATGAAGCGGCCGACGCGGGTGACGCGCGGATCGTTCTTCGTCACCACCCTGGCGGCGGTCGGGTCGGCGAGATGGTGATGCAGCGAGCGAAACTTGAACACATCGATGCGTTCGTTGTTGAAGCCGTAGCGCTTCTGGCGGAACAGCACGGGGCCCGGGCTGTCGAGCTTGATGGCGAGCGCGACCAGCGCCATCACCGGCGCGGCCAGGATGAGGATCAGGCCGCCGACGATGCGGTCGAACGCCGTCTTCATCACGATGTCCCAGTCGGTGATCGGCTGGTCGAACACGTCGAGGGTGGGCACCTCGCCGAGATACGAATAGGCGCGCGGGCTGAACCGCAGCTTGTTGGTGTGCGCGGAAAGGCGGATGTCGACCGGCAGCACCCACAGCTTCTTGAGCATTTCGAGGATGCGGGTCTCGGCGGAGAACGGCAGCGCGAACAGCACCAGGTCGACGCGGGTGCGTCGCGCGAATTCCACGATGTCGTTGACCTTGCCGAGTTGAGGCCGTCCGGCGCAGGTTCCGAGCGCGCGCTCGTCGGTGCGGTCGTCGAACACGCCGAGGATGTGCAGGTCGGAATCGGCCTGCTTGTCGAGCACCCGGATCAGGGCCTCGCCGTTGTCGTCGGCGCCGACGACGATGGTGCGGCGTTCGAGGCGTCCGTCATGGGCCCAGCCGCGGATCAGCGCGCGCAACGACATGCGCTGCAGCACCAGCGCCGCGGCGCCGACCATGAAGAATCCGGACAGCCATACGCGCGAGATGCTGTCGCCGAGCTTGGCGAAGAACGACACGCCGATGAACAGCAGGCAGATGAAGGCCCAGGCCGAGACCAGCCGCAGGCACTGCACGATGTGGCAGCGGAAAACCTGGATATGATAGAGGTCGGCGGCCTGGAAGCTCACCACGGCGCAGGCGGCGAGCATGACGATGGCGGCGACGTAGGACCAGGCGAAGCCGTCGATGCGCGTGACGTAGCCGACATAGAGCAGGATGCCGACCGTCGCGATCAGCACGAAATCGGCGAGCCGCACCAGCCCGGTGATGACGACCGGCGAATAGGCCCTGCCGACCTTGCGGTTGACCACCTCGAGCGCGGCCGGCGACAGGCGGCGGCGGCGCTCGGCCGGCGGATAGGTCGCGGCGGCGGCCGTGGCGGCCGTTTTCTTCAAGGCATGTGGGCTGATCGAATCCAAGGTTCCTGCCCATCGTTGACGGCGCCGCATGGGGCGCGCGGTTACGCACATGCAAAATGCAGCCGATCCCACCATGGCGGAATGCAACTTGTGTGGCATTAAAGGAAAAATCAGAAGATTTGGTTAGCGCGTTAACGTTTGGCTAGCGCGTCGCGGTAGCCGGCCAGCACGCCTTCGACCATCGCCTTCTGCGAGAAATGCAGGAAAACGCGTTCCTTGAGCGCATGGGCTCGCTCGCGCATGATGTCGGGATTGGCGAGCGCGGTGACGATGCTGCTGGCGAGATGGCCGGGGTCGTTTGGTGTCACGAGGTTGTCGCGGTGCTCGCCGAAGATCTCGGGGATGCCGCCGACCTCGGCGGCCAGCATCGGCACGCCGGCCGCCGCCGCCTCGATCACCACATAGGGCATGGAATCGCCGCGCGAGGGCACCACCAGCACGCGGCCCTTGGCAAAGCCCTGCCGCGCCGGAACATGGCCGATGAAGCGGGCGGCGTCGCCGAGCTTGAGCTTCGCGCACAGCGCCGTGAGCGCCTTGGTTTCCTCGCCGTCGCCCGCCAGCGTCACGGTCACCGGCTGGCCGACCGCGCGCAGCCGCGCCACCGCTTCGAGCAGGATGTCGGCGCCCTTGATGAAGCGGAACTCGCCGACATAGACGAGATCGGTCGCGTCCGTACCCGGCTGGACCGGATCGAACTCTTTCGCGGTGACGCCGTTGTAGACGCAGCGCACCAGGCCTTTCGGCGTGCCGATGACGCGCTGGTAGGTGTCGCGCGCGAACGCGCTCTCGAACAGGAACAGGTCGGTGCGATCGATCAGCGCGCGTTCGAGGCGGGCGTAGAACGCGCCCTTGAGCGTGTCGGGCGAGTAATGCAGCGAGCCGCCATGAGGCGTATAGACGCGGATCGCTTCGCCGGCGAACGGAGCCAGCCGCACGAACGCGCCGGCCTTGGCGCCGTGGCCGTGCAGCACGTCGGGCCTGAGCGAACGCACGGTGAGGATGAAGCGCATCAGCGCGGCCACATCCGCCGGATGCGGCTCGCGCCGGATCGGCATGCGGTGCACGCCCAGTTTCAGGCGCGGCGCGATGGCCGCGAACGCGGCGTCGGCGCGCTCGCCGCCGGTGAGGCTGTCGGCGAGGATGCCGACATGGTGGCCGCGGTCGGCCTGGCCGTTGGCGAGATCGAGGATGTGGCGGATGATGCCGCCAACCGGCGCGCGCACCGCGTGCAGGATGCGCAACGGGTTGGGGTCGAGCGCGGCCGGCATCAGAACCAGCGTTCGCTGACGGTGACGGTGTCGCCCGGCCTGAGTTGCATGGCGAGCGGCACCTGCGCCTTCATCGCGCCCTCCGGCATCATGCGGCTGAGATCGACCGCGCCGCGGCTGGCGCGCGGCGTGAAGCCGCCCGCGATCGCCACCGCCTTCTCGGCGGTCATGCCGGGCACGTAAGGATACTGGCCGGGCGCGGCGACCTCGCCGAGGATGAAGAACGGCCGGTAGGCCTCGATCTCGGCGGCCACATAAGGCTCGCGGATGTAGCCGCGCTTGAGCCGGGCGGCGACGGCACGGGCGAGTTCCTGCGGCGTCAGTTCGCGCGCCGGAACGCCGCCGATCAATGGCATGGTGACGATGCCGCCGGCATCGACCGCATAGGTGTTGGTCAGGCCCTCCTGGCCGTAGACGACGATGCGCAGCCGGTCGCCGGCGTCGAGCCGGTAGGCGGCATCCTCGGCATGGGCATTGGCCGGAGATGGCGCGACCGCGCCATAGGCCAGCGTATCCAGATCGGCGCGCGCCGCCGGTTCCGGGTTGTGCACGCATGCCGTCAGCAGGCCCGCCGCGGCGGCCAGCAAGGCAAGGGGCAAACGGGCCGTTCGGCCGGGGCGCATCGGTCCTCTGTCCATCGACGAAATCCGATTCTGATTAAGGGCTTGCATGGTTAACAAAGCGTGACCGGCGGGCCTGCCGGCGGGCGGATTTATGCCGCCGCCGGCACGGCGGGTTAACGGGGCGGCAACCATAATGGGATGTACTGGCCCCGAGATGCCGGCCCGTCCCTGTGGCGCGCGCGGCTTGGTGGAGTAACGCGATGCGTTTTGGGTTTCCGCGGCAGCGTCCTGTGACGCCGGCCAGGCCGGCCGGTCCGCCGCAGGCCAGCGTCATGGCCGCCGACTTCGACATCCGCATCATCGGCCGCGCCCTGCGGCGCGGGAAGAAGTGGATCCTGGTCCCGAGCGCGCTGGCGCTGATGCTGTCGCTTGCCGCCGTCAACATCATCACACCGCGCTACAAGTCCGAGGCCCGCATCATCACCGAGGGCCGCGAGAACATCTTTCTGCGGCCCAATGCCGAGCGCACCGAGGATCGCGCCGCGCTCGACCCGGAGGCGGTGACCAGCCAGGTCCAGCTCGTCCTGTCGCGCGATCTCGCCCGCGACATCATCCGGAAGAACAAGCTCGCCGAGCGGGCCGAATTCGATCCGCTGATCAAGGGTGTGTCGCCGCTGAAAACCGTGCTGGCGCTGTTTGGCATCGGCCGCGACCCGTTCCGTCTCACGCCCGAGGAGCGCGTGCTCGATGCCTACTATGAGCGGCTTGCCGCCTACGCCGTCGACAAGTCGCGCGTGATCGCGATCGAGTTCCAGTCGGGCGACCCGGAACTGGCCGCCAGCGTCGCCAACGCGATCGCCGAGGGCTATCTGGTGCTGCAGCAGGCCGCCAAGCAGAACCAGGCCCGCGCCGCCGGGCAATGGCTGTCGGGCGAAATCGACACCCTGCGCAAGAAGGTGGCCGAGGCCGAGTCGCGCGTCGAGGATTTCCGTTCGCGCTCAAGCCTGTTCGTGGGCACCAACAACACCACGCTGTCGAACCAGCAGCTCGGCGAGATCAACACCCAGCTCAATGCCGCGCGGGCCCAGAAGTCCGACGCCGAGTCGCGCGCGAGGCTGATCCGCGAGATGCTGCAATCGGGCCGCCCGATCGAATCCGCGGAGGTCATCAACTCGGAACTGGTGCGGCGCCTGACCGAGCAGCGCGTGACGCTGCGCGCCCAGCTCGCCGAGCAGTCATCGACGCTGCTCGACGGCCATCCGCGCATCAAGGAGCTCAAGGCGCAGATCGCCGACCTCGACCGTCAGTTGCGCGACGAGGCCGCCAAGATCGTGCGCGCGCTGGAGAACGACGCCCGGATCGCCGCCGCGCGCGTCGACAGCCTGAGCGCCAGCCTCGACCAGCTCAAGAAGACGGCAACGTCGAGCAACAGCCAGGACGTGCAGCTGCGCGCGCTCGATCGCGAGGCCAAGGCGCAGCGCGACCTGCTGGAATCCTATCTCGCCAAGTACCGCGAGGCGACCACCCGCGAGACCATCGATTCCGCGCCGGCCGACGCGCGCATCATCTCGCGCGCCATCGTCACCAACTCGCCGGCGTTCCCCAAGAAGCTGCCGATCGTGCTGATCGTCACGCTGATAACGTTGCTTATCACAGCCGGCACGATCACCACCGGCGAACTCTTGCGAATGACCGCGCCGCAGGCTTACCAACGCGTCCCCGACACCCATCCGGCGCTGGCCGCGTCGATCGGCGACATCGAGAAGGTGGCCGCTGAATTGCGTGCCGCCGGCGAGGGCGCCCGCGTCGTCATGATGATCGGCGCGGCGCGCCGCGTCGGCACCACGATGACGGCGCTGACGCTGGCGCGGCTTCTGGCGCGCGAGGCCCGCGTCGTGCTGGTCGATCTGGCGTTCTCGTCGCCCGCGATCGCGGCAAGTTCAAGCGATCCGGCGGCTCCCGGGCTTGCCGAACTGGTGCGCGGCGAGGCCGGCTTCGGAGACATCGTTACCCACGACAGCCTGTCGGGCCTGCATCTGGTGGCGGCGGGAGCGGCGGCGGACGGCGCGGTGCTGGGTTCGCCGCGGCTCGCGATGACGCTCGATGCGCTGACCGAGGTTTACGACCATGTCGTCATCGACGCCGGCGCGCTGGCCGAACTGCCGGTGGCCCGGCTCGGCGGCCATGTGCGCGCGGTGCTGGTGACCGATCCGTCATGGCCCGAGGCGGTGCGCGCGGCGGCCTGCGCCGAACTCGTCAAGGCCGGTTTCGAGACCGTGGCCGTGCTGACGTCGGCATCGGGCGCGGCGGGCGAGGCGAGCGCGCGCATGGCGGCGGCGTGATCCTGTCACGCGAGCTGTTTAGCGCCGCAGCGCGCGGCGCAGTCCGGACACGACGGTCAGGAGCCGCGGCGACTGCTTGATCATATGCTTGGCGCGATGCAGGGCCGACAGCGCCGCGGCGCCGATATGGCCGCGCGCTGTCAGCGGCAGGAAGCTGTCGAACACCGGATCCTGCTCCTTGCAGAACATGCGCTTGTAGTCGGCCTCGCCGATGCCAAGGTCGAGCATCCTGAATCCGCGCGCGGCGTAATGATCGACGATGTGGCGCATCAGGATCAGGCCCGGGCTGTAGCGGGCGTTGGCCGAGAGCGTGTAGGTGTTGAACATCATGGTGTAGCGCTGGCCGTCTTCCATGCCGGCGTAGAGCGCGATCACCTCGTCCTCGCATTCGAGCGCGTGCAGCACGACCAGCGGCCCGGCGTCGGCGTCGCGCTGGCGGCAAATGTCGCGCACGAACTCCTCGACGCCCGGCTCGGCGAACACATTGGGCAGCTTCTGGGCCGCCATGTGCGCCGGCTTGAGGCGGAAGAACGTATCGACCATGCGCTGGATGTCGGCCTCGCCGGTGGCGACGACATGGCGATAGCCAGGCAGCGCCTGCAGCTTGCGCTCCTTGTCCTTGAGGCGGCGGCGCAGCGAAGTGCTGATGGCGGCGTCCGGCTTGCCGTCGGCGGGAAAGGTCAGCCGCGGATAGACGTTCACCGAGGGCTGGCGCGGCAGGAGCGACAGCGGGTTGGGAATGCCGTGCCAGCTCACCGGCTGCTGGGTGAAGGCAAGCACGTCGATGCGGGGGACATGGCGGCGCAGCGCGGCGATGAGGTCAGCGAGGTCGGCGGGTGTCGCGGACGCCGCGAAGTAGCGCCGGTACAGCGGCATGTTGAAGTTGCTGTGCTTGCCGCCCATGAAGAAGGCGTAGCGCAACCCGAGGATGCGGGTGGAAACCAGCGGTAGCACCATCAGCGGCTCGCCCTCGGCGTCGAAGGCGACGGCGATGAACGGGGCGAAAGCGCGGCGCTCGCCGACATGGCGTTGCCAGGCTGAAAGGAACTCGAAGCGCTGGTAGAAGGTCGAAGAATGCGGCGGACATTGCAGCCGCCGCCAATGCGGCTCGGCGGCCGCCAGCGTATCGAAGACCACGACGCGCGCGATGCGCGACGAGGCACACCCGGCGGCATTTGCCGGCTGGTCCATCGTGACGCGGACGATGGTCATCGCAAGGGTGTTTGACGGTTCCATATGGGTGCCAGTCCCGGGACCATGGCAAACATTCATCAACAAATGGTAAGGCTGTCTTGGCATGGTCCGCGAGTTGCGGGGTAAGGGGAGCGTCGCCAAGCGTGTCATTTTGGGATCGCGCCATCCGCCGCGCCGGCTTCGGGGCGCTGCGCTGGTCCGGCTGGGCCGCCGCCGCCGAGCACCGCATCGGCGCGCGCGGCGCCATCCTGCGCTTCCAGCGGGTAACCCCCGCCCAGGGCGGCGCATTCCATCCGCTGCGGGCGCAGGCGGTCACGCCGGCATTCCTCGACCGCTCCATCGCCGCGTTGCGGCGCTGGGGCTACGACATCGTCGCCATCGGCGAGGTGCCCGGCCGTCTGGCCGAGACCGGCGCGCGGGCTCGCATCGCGGTGCTGACCTTCGACGGCGGTTGCCGCGACCTCGTCGACCATGCCTGGCCGGTGCTCCGGCGCCACGGCGCGCCGTTCACGGCCTATGTGTCGAGCAGCGGACCGGACGGGCTGGCGCTCATGGCGGCGCCGGCGATCGAGCTGATGGTGCGCCGGCAGACGCGCATCGGCCTGATGGTCGGTTCGCGGGAGCGGCGGCTGACGTGCGAGACCGTGGCGGACAAGCGCTACGTCTTCGAGGTGATCGCCGCGCATCTGCAGTCGATTCCGGACCAGGACGTGGCCGATGCGGCGCTGCGCGATCTGTGTCGGCGCTATGGCGTCGACCTCGCCGCGCTTTGCCGGGCCCACTGCCTGACGTGGCGGGATCTCCAGCAGCTTGCCGCCGATCCGCTGGCGACCATCGGCAGCGCCACGGTGACCGGCGCCGCGCTGTCGCGCAGGAACGCGGCGCGGGCGGAACAGGAAATGCGCATGGGAAGGGCGGTGCTCGAAGCGGCGCTCGGCCGGCCAGTGCCGCACTTCGCCTTTCCGGGAGGGCTGGCTGAAACGGTCGGTCGCCGCGACGTCATCGCCGCCGCGGCATGCGGGTTCGCGACGGCGGTGACGGCCGGGCACCGGCCGCTCATGGCTGGCGACGAGCTGCGCCTGCACGCGCTGCCGCGCCTGAGCATCGACGGACGTTATGCGACGCTGGGTTATCTGCGGACGCAGCTGTCGGGGTGGGGCGCGCGGCCGCTGCCAGCGGACGCGGCGGCTACCGGTCCGGACGCGACATCCATGTGATCAGGGGCATCGCCGGCAGCACCCAGCCCAACCCGGCCACCACGTAATAGATGAGCTGCGCGACGCGGCTCTCCGCCAGCACCGGCATCTGGGCCAGCGCCATCGCCAGAAACGCCCACGCCGCCACCAGCACCAGCAGCAGGACGGTTCCGATCAGCTTGCGCAGGCGAATGGGCATAAACTTGTGGTGGTATCGGGGCTTGGCGGACAGGCGACATGCCGTTGCGCCGGGTGCGGAAGTCAATATAACGGCGGGGTCAAATCCTCAAGCGGAATGGAAAATGGTCGATGACTGACGCTCGACGGGTCGCAATTGTCAGGGGCTGGCTGATCGCGGTCGCGGCGATGATCTTCGCCATGGTGGTGGTCGGCGGCGCGACGCGGCTTACCGAATCCGGCCTGTCCATCGTCGAGTGGAAGCCGGTGACCGGCGTGCTGCCGCCGCTGAGCGAAGCGCAGTGGAACGAGGCGTTCGACGGCTACAAGACCATTCCGCAGTACCGCGAGCTCAACCGCGGCATGAATCTCTCGGAATTCAAAACCATCTTCTGGTGGGAATGGGCGCACCGGTTGCTCGGGCGCGGCATCGGCTTCGTCTATCTCCTGCCGTTCGTGTGGTTTATCGCCAGGGGATGGATTCCAAAGCCGGAGCGGGCGCGGCTGTGGGGCATCTTCGCGCTCGGCGGCTTGCAGGGCGCGGTCGGCTGGTGGATGGTGGCTTCGGGACTGACCGGGCGCACCGAAGTTTCGCAGTATCGCCTCGCCATCCACCTGACGCTCGCGGTCGTCCTCTTCGTCGCGGTGGTGGCGAGCGCCTGGCGGCTGATGCCGGCCGCCAGGCCGCAGGCGCGGAGCGAAGCGGACCCGCGGCTGCGGCTCACCGCGACGCTGCTCCTCGTGCTGACGGTGGTTCAGATTTTTCTCGGCGCGCTGGTGGCGGGCCTGCGTGCCGGCCGCATCTTCAACACCTGGCCGCTGATCGACGACGCGTTCATTCCGCAGGCCGCGCGGCTGTGGTTCGAGAGCCCGTGGTGGCGCAACCTGTTCGAGAACACGCTCACCGTGCAGTTCGACCACCGCATGGTGGCCTATGGCCTGTGGGCGCTGGCGCTGTGGCATGTGTATGACGCGGTGCGCTCCAGGGCGGACCGGGCGGTCGCCGGCGGCGCCGCGACGCTCGCCACGCTGATGACGGTGCAGGCCGGGCTCGGCATCTGGACCCTCATCGAACAAGTGCCGATCGGGCTGGCGCTGCTGCATCAGGGGGGGGCGCTGCTTGTCGTCACCGCGGCAACCGTGCAGCGGGTGCGCCTGCATGGCGTTGCCGCGCGGAGCCAATACCGCTTCGCGTAAACTCCCGTTCGCGGGAACAAATAAAAAAGGGCAGCGGATGCTGCCCTTTTGTTTTTGTGCGTCCGCCGGCGTGGGCGGAAATGTCAGGCGCCGAAGGCCTGATCGAGATCGGCGATGAGGTCGTCCTTGTCCTCGATGCCGATCGACAGGCGCACCACGTCCGAGCCGGCCCCGGCCTGTGCCTTCTGGGCCTCGTTGAGCTGGCTGTGCGTGGTCGATGACGGATGGATGATGAGCGAACGCGTGTCGCCGACATTGGCCAGATGCGAAAACAGCTTCACGTTCGACACCAGCTTGACGCCGGCGTCGTAGCCGCCCTTGAGGCCGAACGTGAACACCGCGCCGGCGCCCTTGGGCGTGTATTTGCGCGCCAGCTTATTGTAGCGGTCGCCGGTCAGGCCGGCATAGCTCACCCAGCTCACCTGCGGATGCGTGGACAGCCATTCCGCCACCGCCTTGGCGTTGTCGCTGTGGCGCTGCATGCGCAGGGGCAGCGTCTCGACGCCGGTGAGGATGAGGAACGCGTTGAACGGCGACAGCGCCGGTCCGAGATCGCGCAGGCCGAGCACGCGGCATGCGATCGCGAACGCGAAGTTGCCGAACGTCTCGTGCAGCTTCATGCCGTTGTATTCGGGGCGCGGCTCGCTGAGCATCGGGTAGCGGTTGTCGCGCGACCAGTCGAACGTGCCGGCGTCGACGATGACGCCGCCGATGGAATTGCCGTGGCCGCCGAGGAACTTGGTCAGCGAGTGCACGACGATGTCGGCGCCGTGCTCGATCGGCTTGCACAGATAGGGCGTCGCCAGCGTGTTGTCGACGATGAGCGGCACGCCAGCCTTGTGGGCGATCGCGGCGATGGCCTCGATGTCGGTGATGGTGCCGCCGGGATTGGCGATCGACTCGACGAAGATCGCGCGCGTCTTGGGCGTGATGGCGCGCTCGAAGCTGGCGATGTCGTCGCTGTCGGCCCACGCCACGTTCCAGCCGAAGCTCTTGAAGGAGTGGTTGAACTGGTTGATCGAGCCGCCATAGAGCTTGCGCGCGGCGATGAATTCGTCGCCCGGCTTGAGCAGGGTGTGGAACACGATGACCTGCGCGGCGTGGCCCGAGGCCACCGACAGCGCGGCGGTGCCGCCTTCGAGCGCGGCGATGCGCTCCTCGAGCACCGAGCAGGTCGGGTTGCCGATGCGGGTGTAGATGTTGCCGAACGCCTGCAGGCCGAACAGCGAGGCGGCATGCTCGACGTCGTTGAAGACGTAGGACGTGGTCTGGTAGATCGGCGTCGCGCGCGCGCCGGTGGTCGGGTCGGGCTGGGCCCCGGCATGAACGGCAAGGGTGGAGAAGCCGGGAATACGGTCGGTCATGAGCGGTCCTTTAGCTGGGAGTGGCCGCGAACGGCGCGGACGGTGGTCTGAGGGTGCGGGTTTTGCCGCATGCTGTGGACGCAGCGCGGCCGTCCGTCAAGGCGGTGCCCGCTATTGTGTCGAAATGTAAGCGGGTTTCAAGGGAGGACGGTGAACGGGAGGCAAAGGTTTCTCCGGCCGCGTTTCCTTAATGGCCGTCCTTGCGGCCGGAGTCATGGCCGTGCGTCGGCACGGGGCTGCCGATGGTGGCGCGGTTGAGCGACAGCTTCTGGAACGCCGTGGTGGGGGCGGGCGCGCGCCGGGCGCTGATGGTGCGCGAATTGACGCCGAGCCAGCTGATCTCCGAGGACAGCCGGCCGTACTCGATTTTCGGGCAGCGGTTCATGATCACGGTCAAGCCGGCGGCCTCGGCGGTGGCGGCGGCGGCGTCATTGCGCACGCCAAGCTGCATCCAGATCACCTTGGGACGGGGATCGAGCGCCAGCGCCTCGGCGACGATGGCCGGGGCGTGCTCGGCGCCGCGGAAGATGTCCACCATGTCGATGGGTTTGGGGATGTCGGCGAGCCGCGCGTAGTACGGATGCCCGCGCAACTGGTTGCCGGCCTGGGCCGGGTTGACCGGAATGACGTCGTAGCCGCGCTCGGTGAGATACTTGAACACGAAGTAGCTGGGGCGCACCACGTTCGACGAGGCCCCGACCATGGCGATGGTCTTCACCGAGGTGAGGATGCGGCGGATCAGGTCGTCGTCGTAGTCATCGTGCGGCATGCGGGCGGGTATCCTCGCGCTTCAGGCCGAAGGCCAGCGGGGCGGACGTTTTTCCAGGAACGCGCCGATGCCTTCCTCGGCGTCGCGGGTTAGCATGTTCTCGGTCATGACCGTGGCGGCATAACGATAGGCGTCGGCGAGACTCATCTCGGCCTGGCGGTAGAACGCGGCCTTGCCGGTCTTGACGGTGGCGGCGGGCTTCCCGGCGATCAGTTGCGCCAGCGCGACCGCCTCGTCGCGCTCGCGCCCCGCGGCGACGACGCGGTTGACGAGGCCGATGTCGCGCGCGCGCTCGGCGCCGATCGGCTCGCCGGTCAGCAGCATTTCCATGGCGTGCTTGCGCGCCACGTTGCGGCTGAGCGCGACCATCGGCGTCGAGCAGAACAGGCCGATGTCGACGCCGGGCGTGACGAACGAGGCGGCGGAAGAGGCGACGGCGAGATCGCACGCCGCCACCAGCTGGCAACCGGCGGCGGAGGCAACCCCCTGCACGGCGGCGATCACTGGCTTCGGCAGTTCGGCGATCGACTGCATCAGGGCGCTGCAGGCGGTCATGACGTGATGGAAAAAGGCGCGGCCGTGGTCGGGGTCGGTGCGGCGCGCCGTCAGTTCCTTGAGGTCGTGGCCGGCGCAGAACGCCGGACCGGTGGCCGTCACCACGACGGCATGGATGCGGTTGTCGACGGCGGTTTTCGCCAGCGCCGCATGCAGCGCCGCGATCATGGCTTCCGACAGGCTGTTGCGCGCCTGAGGACGGTTGAGGGTGAGAACACAGACCGCGCCGAGCATGTCGCGCGTCACCAGCGAGGGGATGTCGGCGGCGGGGATCTGATGCATAAGCGTTGTCCCTGGCTTTGTGGGTCCAGTCCGGAAAACAGGCTTCCACTTTTCCAGACCGCGATTCTAGATTACGCCGGTTTTGTCACGGCACACCATGGAAAGGCTGCGCATGACGGGTCCGCGTATGAACGTTGACGAACTTGACCGGTTTCTGCGCTGCGAATTCGCCGAATCCTTCAACGACGCCGCCGGCTATGCCATCGAAGCCGCCGACGGCGCGTCCTGCCGGGTGCGCCAGCGTTACCGCCCCGACATGCTGCGGCCCGGCGGCACCATCTCGGGGCCAACCCTGATGGCGATGGCGGACGTCGCCATGTATGTGGTGATCCTCTCCGCGATCGGCCCGGTCGGGCTCGCGGTGACCACCAACCTGTCGATCAATTTCCTGCGCAAGGCGCCGGCCGGGCACGATGTCATCGCCGAGGCGCGGCTGCTGAAGCTCGGCAAGCGGCTGGCGGTGGGGGAGGTGGCGCTGCTGTCGGCCGCATCGCCTGATCTGGTCGCGCATGTAACCTCAACCTATTCCATTCCACCACAAGGGGATTCATAACGGTATTATTTCACCGTAATTGTAACATGCTGTAATCATTGAAGTAATATTTTACATAATGGATTGACGGCGGCGGGGGGCGGCTGTAGAACCCGCATCCAAGGCGTGGCGCTTCGGCGCCCGTTTCGTTTTTTCGGACCTCAAACCGGATTGATCCAATGACCTCGTATACGGCCAAGCCCGCCGATGTTGCGAAGAAATGGGTGGTGATCGACGCCAAGGGTCTGGTGGTCGGCCGCCTGGCGACGCTCGTGGCGATGCGCCTGCGCGGCAAGCACCTGCCGACCTTCACCCCCCACGTCGACTGCGGCGACAACATCATCGTCATCAACGCCGACAAGGTGGTGTTCACCGGCCGCAAGCGCGAGCGCAAGGTTTACTACCACCACACCGGCTTCATCGGCGGCATCAAGGAGCGCACCGCGCGCTCGATTCTCGAAGGCCGCTACCCGCAGCGCATCGTCGAGAAGGCGGTTGAGCGCATGCTGCCGCGCGGCCCGCTCGGCCGCCAGCAGCTCGGCAACCTGCGCGTCTATGCCGGCCCCAGCCATCCGCACGAGGCCCAGCAGCCCGTCGCGCTCGATGTTGCCGCCCTCAACCGCAAGAACACAAGGAGCGCGTGACCATGGCTGAATCCATGCAGTCGCTCGACCAGCTGGCCGCGCTCAAGCCGGCCGCCGCCGAAGCACCGAAATACATCAAGAAGGTCGACAAGCAGGGCCGCGCCTATGCCACCGGCAAGCGTAAGGACGCCGTCGCCCGCGTCTGGGTCAAGCCGGGTTCCGGCAAGATCGTCGTCAACACCCGCGAGATCGAAGTCTATTTCGCCCGCCCGGTGCTGCGCATGATGATCCAGCAGCCGCTGGTCGTTTCCAACCGCCAGGGCCAGTTCGACGTCATCTGCACCGTCTCCGGCGGCGGCCTGTCCGGTCAGGCCGGCGCGGTGCGCCACGGCCTGTCCAAGGCGCTGACCAACTTCGAGCCGGAGTTGCGCGGCATCCTCAAGAAGGGCGGCTTCCTGACCCGCGACTCGCGCGTCGTCGAGCGCAAGAAGTACGGCCGCGCCAAAGCCCGCCGCAGCTTCCAGTTCTCGAAGCGTTAACGGGGATTGTTCCGATTGCCTCGAATGCAATCGACCGGACTGTGAAAAAGGGCGCCTCGGCGCCCTTTTTTGTTGGCCGCCGCCGTTTCCATACGATGGCACCGCCGTTGCCACACGGATTTCACGAAAATTCGCACTAATCGGCAAACGGTCCGCCAAGGTGGGCCATGCTATCCATGGATCGATTTCCGGGATCGCTTCGACCCCGAAAAGCGTGTCGCAGAGTCGGCGTCATGGCTAAGGAAAGCATGAATACACTCGGCACCTCGCTATCGATCGACATTTCAACGCTGTACCTGCTTGCCGCGCTGGTCGCGGTCATGCTGGGCCTCTTGCTGCTGTTCTTCTGGCGGAAGGAGAAGATCGCCGCGCTCGGCTGGTGGGGCATCGCCTATCTGATGGGCGGCAGCTCGGTGGCGCTGTGGACGCTGTTGGGGCCGCGACTGCCGGGGCCCGCGGTGCTGGCGCTCAACATGATCGGATTCGTCGCCTGCGGCATGGTGTGGACCGCGACGCGCGTGTTTCATGGCCGCAAGCCGCTATGGGCCGCCATGGCTGCGGGCGCGTTGATCTGGCTCGGCGTCGCCGTGCTGGGGATGGAGTACGGCACGTTGTCGATGCTGACGGGCGCGGCGGTGATCGCCGTCTATGGCGGGCTGACGGCAAGCGAGTTGTGGCGCGAACGGCGCAAGACGATGCGCGGGCGCGGCCCGGCGGTGCTGGTGCCGGTGCTGCACGGCGTGGTGCTGATGCTGCCGATCGTGCTTGGCGAACTCATGCAGTCGTCGATGCAGGGGCTGGATTCGCGCAGCGGCTGGGTGATCGCCTTCGCCATCGAGCTGGTGCTCTATGCGGTCGGCACGGTGTTCATCATCTTCATGCTGATGGCCGAGCGGGTGCTCACCGCGCACAAGCGCGCCGCCTCGGTCGATCCGCTGACCGGACTGCTCAACCGCCGCGGCTTCGCCGAGGCCACCGCCCGCATGAGCGAGCGCGAGGCGCGCGCCGAGCGATCGGTCACCGTGATGATCTTCGATCTCGACCACTTCAAGTCGGTCAACGACCGCTTCGGCCATTTCGTCGGCGACGACGTGCTCAAGCTGTTCGCCAGCGTGCTGTCGAGCAACCTGCGCATCACCGACCTGGTGGGCCGCGTCGGCGGCGAGGAATTCGCGGCGATGCTGCCGTGCTCTCTCGACGAGGGGCTGATCGCGGCCGAGCGCGTGCGCCAGGCCTATGCCGAATGCGGCGCGCGGGTCGAGGACGTCAACCTGGAAACGACGGTCAGCGTCGGTCTTGCCGGCGGCGCGGCGGGTCTGCCGCTCGACGTGCTGCTCGCCAGCGCCGACAGCGCGCTGTATCGCGCCAAGCGCGCCGGGCGCAACCGCTGCGAGGTGGTGCGCGACGAGATGCTGTCGCTCGAACGCGTGCCGCGCATCCTCAGCCCGTCGCTGGCGGTGCGCAAGGCTACCCCTCTCGAGGTTCCCGCCGGCGCCGGCGACGCCAGCGAATAGGCGCGGGTTGGCTGTTTTTGAAACATGCCTAACTGTCTGTTTACCGGACGGCGCTAGACTGCCGGCATGACGATGATTCACAGTCACGGTTCCGCAGCGGATCTCCACAGCCTCGAAACCAGCGCGCAGCTGGCGGGGGCGGCTTGGGCCTGCGCCTTTTCGTCATCGGATGAATTCGAGACCGCGTTGATCCGCACCCGCCGCGCCCAGGGCCGCTATGCGCGGTCCGTACGCTGGTCGGCGCTGCTGTGGACGGGGTCCGCGCTGGCGGCCGCGGGCCTTGCGTTCCTGATGCTGTGAGGGGCCGGTTTCCGGGCCCGGTCCTGCGGCCATGAGCGCCCCCGTCGGGGCGCTTTTTTCATACTCTTTTCTTGCCCTTTTCTTGCCCGCTTCTCTTTTGCGTGCGGCTGGTCTAAGGCGCTAACCCGAAGACGGCCTCAGGACCCAGGCGCAGGGAGAACCCGCAAAGATGATCACCGAAATCGCCCAGATCGACGTCAAGCCCGGCATGGAGGCCGAGTTCGAGGCTGGCGTTGCCAGGGCGCGCGCGGCGTTCCAGCGCTCCAAGGGCTTTCACGGCTTCGAGTTGCACCGCTCGATCGAGAAGCCGCGGCGCTACCGGCTGGTGGTGAAGTGGGCGACGCTGGAGAGCCACACCGTCGATTTCCGCAGTTCGGAGAATTTCACCGAATGGCGCGGCTGCGTCGGCCATTGCTTCGCGTCGCCGCCCGAGGTGGAGCACACCGCGACCGTCGTGACGGCCGAGGCATGAGGGCGCCCGCGCGCGAGCTTCAGTCCGCCTCGCCGCGCGCCTGATCGAGCCGCTCGCGCAGCCGCCGGTTCTCGTCATTCAGCCTGTTGAGGCGGATGGTCGCATCGAGCGGAATGACCTGCGCCGAAGGCTTCCTGTTCCTGAAGGCGATCCCGGCGGCGTTGGGCGCGCGCCAGATGATGTGCCCGCGCCAGCTTTCCGCGCGGTGAGGGACGACCAGATCGATCTCGTCCGGCACGGTGGCGCCCTGCTCGAAGCTGACCTTGGCGCCGTCCGCCGTCAGGTTGCGCACGATGCAGGTCATCACGCTGGAGCGCCGGTTGAAGGCGAGAGTGCCGCCGAGAAAGGTGCGTGAGCGCGGTTGGGCGCGGCGGTCGAGCATGGAACAGTCCCCCTGGCATGTCTTTTTATGAAAGCGGCAGCTCGATACCGCGCGGCAGCTCCAGACGAAACTTAAACCGGGGGTTAACCTAAACGCGCGCCGCGTATCGCTTCGCTGTCCATCGCGTCAGCTCCGGGGTGCGCCGGGTCGCAAAACAAAAAGGCGCCCCGCGAAGGGCGCCTTTCGTTTGTCGCTGAACCGGGTGAGGGCTCAGTACGAGTAGTACATCTCGAACTCGACCGGGTGCGGGGTGTGCTCGAAGCGGATGACGTCCTGCATCTTCAGCTCGATGTAGCTGTCGATGAAGTCGTCGTCGAACACGCCGCCGGCCTTGAGGAAGCCGCGGTCCTTGTCGAGGCATTCGAGCGCCTCGCGAAGGGAGCCGCACACCGTCGGGATCTGCTTGAGTTCCTCGCGCGGCAGGTCGTAGAGATCCTTGTCCATCGCCGGACCGGGATCGATCTTGTTCTTGATGCCGTCGAGACCGGCCATCACCATCGACGCGAAGGCAAGATAAGGGTTGGCCATCGGATCGGGGAAGCGCACTTCGACGCGCTTGGCCTTCGGCGAGGTCGTGTACGGAATGCGGCACGACGCCGAGCGGTTGCGCGCCGAGTAGGCGAGCAGCACAGGCGCCTCGAAGCCCGGCACCAGTCGCTTGTACGAGTTGGTCGACGGGTTGGTGAAGGCGTTGATGGCCTTGGCGTGCTTGATGACGCCGCCGATGTAATGCAGGCAGGTGTCCGAGAGGTCGGCGTACTTGTTGCCCGCGAACATCGGCTTGCCCTCCTTCCAGATCGACTGGTGGACGTGCATGCCCGAGCCGTTGTCGCCGTAGATCGGCTTCGGCATGAAGGTGGCGGTCTTGCCGTAGATGTGCGCGACCTGATGGATGCAGTACTTGTAGATCTGCATGTGGTCGGCCATCAGGGTGAGCGTGTCGAACTTCATGCCGAGCTCATGCTGGGCGGACGCCACCTCGTGGTGGTGCTTCTCGACCTTGACGCCCATGCGCGCCATGGCGCCGAGCATTTCCGAGCGCATGTCCTGCACGGAGTCCTGCGGCGGCACCGGGAAGTAACCCATCTTGGTGCGGATGCGGTGGCCCATGTTGCCGCCCTCATACTCGGTGTCCGAGTTGGTCGGCAGCTCGATCTGGTCGAGCTTGAAGCCGGTGTTGTAGGGCTGGGCGCTGTAGCGCACGTCGTCGAACACGAAGAACTCGGCTTCCGGGCCGACATAGACCGCGTCGCCCACGCCCAGCGCCTTGACCTGGGCTTCCGCCTTCTTGGCGATGCCGCGCGGGTCGCGGTTATAGGGTTCGCCGGTGGTCGGCTCGAGCACGTCGCAGGTCAGCACCAGCGTCGTCTCGGCGAAGAACGGGTCGATCGAGGCGGTGACCGGGTCCGGCATCAGGCACATGTCGGACTCGTTGATCGCCTTCCAGCCGGCGATCGACGAACCGTCGAACATGACGCCTTCGACGAAGGTGTCTTCCTCGATCATGGTCACGTCGAAAGTGACATGCTGCCACTTGCCGCGCGGATCGGTGAAACGGAAATCGACGTATTTCACGTCGTTGTCCTTGATGAGCTTCAGGACATCTTTGGCGGTCTTCATGGACTAGGTACCCCTTTCGTCGTGCTTGCCGCTATGTGAGCCATCACATCGCGTGCGGAAATGGCGGATGGATGGAAAAAGTGGAGGTCAGGAAGGAAAGGTCGAAGTGAGGAAGGAGGACAAAGGCTCAGATCGCGTCCAGCCCGGATTCTCCCGTTCTGATCCGGATCGCTTCTTCGATGTTGGACACGAAAATCTTGCCATCGCCGATGCGGCCGGTCTGGGCCGCGCGCCGGATGGCGTCGATGGCCTTGTCGACCGATTCATCCGACAGCACAATCTCGATCTTCACCTTGGGCAGGAAATCCACGATATACTCGGCGCCGCGGTAGAGTTCGGCGTGGCCCTTTTGCCGGCCGAACCCCTTGGCTTCCGTCACCGTGATGCCCTGCAATCCGATCTCCTGAAGCGCTTCCTTGACCTCGTCGAGCTTGAAGGGCTTGATGATAGCCTCGATTTTCTTCACTGCATTTTCTCCCGGCAGGTGCGCGACGTCCCCCGTGTCGTCCGATCGCCCGCACCCTGCTGTTCGCATCATGACCGCGGGAAGATCCCGCGGCCGGCAATGCCGTAACAAAACATCACGCCCGGGCCAATACCGCTGTCGCCGCATCGGCCGCCTTCCGCCTGTCGCGGGCAGGTTAATTCGGCGCGCGCCTCGGAGGAACTGGCTGGCCTCGCCTAAGCAGGGTCCGTGCCAGTTTCGTGCAGCGCAAAAATCGGCGTATGATCAATTTGTTAATGCCGGCTAGGCGGTGCTGGCGAAAGTCAGCGATCGCCGTGCGCCTAAGAAATAGGCGAACTGCCTAGATCGCAGGCATTGATTTTGGATAATGGGGAGCGCGCTGCCCGATCTGGGGCGCGCGGGGCATGACGATGGAACTTTTGTCGACCGCCGCGATGGCCGAGGCCGACCGGCGCACTATCGCCGCGGGCACGCCGGGGCCTGTGCTGATGGCCAATGCCGGCCGCGCCGTGGCCGAGGCAGCAGCCGACCTGCTCGACGGCGGTGAACGGGCGGGGCCGGTCGTGGTCGTCGCCGGCACGGGCAACAACGGCGGCGACGGTTTCGTCGCGGCGCGGTTGCTGGCGGAAGCCGGCCACGCGGTGCGGCTCATGCTGCTTGGCCGGCGCGATGCTTTGAAAGGCGACGCGGCGCTGGCGGCAGGCGAGTGGAGCGGCGAGGTGGCCGCGCCCGATCCGCGCGCACTGCCGGACGCCGCGCTGATTATCGACGCGCTGTTCGGCGCCGGTCTCGACCGTCCGGTCGAGGGCGAGGCGCGGACCCTGATCGAGGCGATCAATGCCAGCGGCGTTCCCGTGGTGGCGGTCGATCTGCCGAGCGGCGTCAACGGAACCACCGGGCAGGTGATGGGCGTGGCGGTCAGGGCCACCGAGACCGTCACCTTCTTCCGCCGCAAGCCGGGGCATGTGCTGATGCCGGGGCGGCTGTATTGCGGCCGCGTGAGGCTGGCCGACATCGGCATTCCCGACGCCGTGCTGGCATCGATCCCGCCGGCGGCGTTCGAGAACGAGCCCGGCCTGTGGCAGGCCGCATTTCCGGTGCCGCGCGCAAATGCTCACAAATATGCCCGTGGCCATGCGGTTGTGGTGTCCGGCGGCGTGACCGCGACCGGCGCGGCGCGGCTGGCGGCGCGCGCGGCGCTGCGTGCCGGCGCTGGCCTCGCGACGCTGGCCAGCCCCACGGAGGCGCTGGCGGTCAATGCCGCAGCCTCGCTTGCCGTGATGGTGCGCGAGGCCGACACGCCGCTGGCGCTGGCCGGGCTTTTGACCGACCGCCGCCTCAATGCCTGCGTCATCGGACCCGGCGCGGGGGTGGGTCAGCGGACCCGCGACATGGTGCGCACCGTGCTGGCGGCGCATGGCGCGGCGGTGCTCGACGCCGACGCGCTGACGAGCTTCGCCGGGGCTTGCGACGAGCTGATTGTCTCGATCAAAACCCGCGACAATCCACAGGTTGTCCTGACGCCCCATGAGGGTGAATTCACACGTTTGTTCAGTGGATTGATGGAAGAATATCCACTTCATTCAAAACTTGAACGAACGCGGCTGGCGGCGGTCATGTCGGGGGCCGTGGTGCTGCTCAAGGGGCCCGATACGGTGGTCGCCGCGCCGGATGGCCGCGCCGCCATTGCCGCCAACGCGCCGCCGTGGCTGGCGACCGCCGGATCCGGCGACGTGCTGGCGGGGATCATCGGCGCGATGCTGGCGCAGGGCATGCCGGCGTTCGAGGCGGCCGCTACCGCGGTCTGGCTGCATGGCGAGGCTGGGTGCGAGGCCGGTCCCGGCCTGATCGCCGAGGATCTGACCGAGGTGCTGCCCGCCGTGTTCCGTCGCCTCTACGACGGGTTCGGCATCCGCTACTGACTTTGATCCTGCGTCACTCGACCGCGAACCAGCGCGCCAGTCGCGGCTGCGCCCAGTCGGCGGCGAACGCCTCGATCAGCCACGGGCCGGGCGTGCCGGCGGCAAGGGCGATACGGATGGTCGAGCCGCCGTCCACCGCCACGGTGTCGAGCCAGAACGGCTTCCAGCCGTCGTCGAGCCGGTCGAGCAGGCGGAAATGATGACCATGCAGGTGCAGCACCGCCAGGCCGCTGCCGCGATTGGTGAAGGCGAGCACGACGGCGCGGCCGCGCCGGGCGCGGAACAGCGGCGCATCGTCGGCGCCGAGCCGTCCCGGCGGCATCCAGCCGGCATTCGGGAGCCCGTCGAACGAAGCCTCGATGCGCAAGGCGCCTTTGAGATCGAGGCGGGCCGGCAGGCCGTTGCCGGGCAGCGGCGGCGGCGGATCGGCACGGACCGCCTTGCCCGGTTCGGCGTCATAGACGAGCCGCGCGATGGTCCGTGGCGCGACGCCGTCGTGCAGGATGATCGCGGCGCTCGACGCCGCCGCGCCGCTGGCGTCGATGATGACGTCGGCGCGGCCGCCGGGGGCCAGCAGCAGCCGGCCGTTGCGGGCGGGAAACGGTTCGGCCGGCTGGCCGTCGAGGGCGATGACCCGCACGTCATGACGTTCCACCATGACCGCGATCAGCGCCCGCGCGCAGCCGTTGACGAGGCGCAGCCGCAGCCGGTCGCCGGCGCGGACGGCGATGTCCTGCGCAGCCGTGCCATTCACCGTGAACAGAGTCTGTGTCCCCTGTGGGAGAGGCCGGCCCGGCGGCAGCGCCCGGCCGTCGGCGTCCAGCCGCCAGTCCTCGATTAGCAGCAGCTCGTCGCGCTCGGTCGCGGGCGGGGTGGCTTCGTCGACGATCAGCGCGCCCGCCGGCAGCGGCAGCGTCGCGCCGTCATCGATGAGGCGGGCATGATAGAGAAAGGTGCCGGCCTGGCGCGGCGTAAGATTGAGCGTCAGGTCCGATCCGGGCGGCAACGGCTCCCGGCCCGTCAGCGGCAAGCCTGCGGGCGGTAGGGGCAGTCCATGCCAGGCGAAAGCGATGGCGCCCGGCAGCCGGTTGGCGAGGGCTAGATCAAGCGTCTCGCCGGTATTCACGCGCAGGGTCGGTCCCGGGGTAACGCCGTCGAATGACCAGATCGTGGTGGCTGGCTCACCGGGGCCGCGCAGCCTGACCTCGGCCGGCCGCGCCTCGAGCATGCGCGGCGCGGCGGCCAAAGCCGGCAGGCCGCAGGCCAGCGCCGCCGCTCCCAGCCCGCCCATGACCATCCGCCGTGTCAGCGGGACCGGAACTTCCGGCTGGAGAAAGCGCGAGGGCGGGCGCGGGCTCATGACCGCCCATGCCCACCACGGCGGCTGCGGTTTGTCCAGCCATGGGCTCGCGCGCCCCGGTTCCGCCGGCGTATGATGGTCCGGGACCATGGGCGGCCGGACCGCCCGGAGGCGACATTTTTTTGCTGCGCGGCCATTGCCCCGTGTTATAAGCCGCGCCGCCCGGATGGGAATTTCCGATCGCAGGCCAATTGTCGCCGCGGCCGGCCGGAACCTCCGGCGGCCCCCATGCGACGGGTGGAAGGCAGCGGAGATTTTCCGGGATCGCGGCGCTAGCGCGGGCTTTTCGAGTTCGCGCGCGCGGCGATGAGGATGCCCTTCGCGGGCGTGGCGGAACTGGTAGACGCGCGGGATTTAGGTTCCCGTGACGAAAGTCGTGGGGGTTCGAAACCCTCCGCCCGCACCATGCTCCGCCCCGCGTCGCAAACGGCGTTCGATGTCGCTGCCATGCGCGCGTCCCTCGCGCGGGGAAACCAGATCACTTGAAACCGGTCGTCATGCGTCCGGCCACCGACCAGGAAGAAGACCGAAGCCATGCAAGTCAAGGAAACCGTCTCCGACGGACTGAAGCACGAATTCCAGGTGAGCGTTCCCGCCGCCGACCTCGACGCCCGCGCCAATGCGCGTCTCAACGACCTCAAGACCCGGGTCCGCATCAACGGCTTCCGCCCGGGCAAGGTGCCGCTGGCGCACCTCAAGAAGGTCTATGGCCGCTCGGTGATGGCCGAGACCATCGAAGAGGTGGTGCGCGAGACCAACAACCAGATTTTCAGCGAGCGCGGCTTCAAGCTCGCCAACGAGCCCAAGGTGACGCTGCCGACCGAGGAAAAGGCCGTCGAGGACCTGCTGGCCGGCAATACCGATCTCGCCTACTCCGTCGCCATCGAGGTTATCCCGCCGATCGCGCTCGCCGATTTCAAGGCGTTCAAGATCGAGAAGCTCGTCGCCGAGGTCGGCGACAAGGAGATCGACGACCAGGTCGCCAAGATCGCCGAGCAGAACCGTCCGTTCGCGGCCAAGGGCGAGGGCGCCAAGGCCGAGCAGGGCGACCGCGTCACCATTTCGTTCACCGGCAAGATCGATGGCACGCCGTTCGAGGTCGGCAAGGGCGAGAACATCCCGGTGCCGATCGGCTCCAACACCTTCATCCCCGGCTTCGAGGACCAGCTCGTCGGCATGGCCGCCGGCGACAGCCGCGTGGTCAAGGTGACGTTCCCGGTCAACTACGGCAACGACACGCTGGCCGGCAAGGATGCCGAGTTCGAGACCACGGCGAGCCTCGTCGAGACGCCGCAGGCGGTGGCGGTGGACGACGAGTTCGCCAAGACGCTCGGCCTCGAATCGCTCGACAAGCTCAAGGAAGCGGTGCGCGATCGCATCCGCCGCGAGTTCGACACGGTGGCGCGCCAGCGTCTCAAGCGCAGCCTGCTCGACCTCCTCGACGAGGCGCACAAGTTCGATCCGCCGCAGTCGCTGGTCGATGAGGAGTTCAACGCCATGTGGACGTCGATCACGTCCGACATGGCCTCGGCCGGCCGCAGCTTCGCCGACGACAAGACCACCGAGGACGACGCCAAGGCCGACTATCGCAAGATCGCCGACCGCCGCGTGCGCCTCGGCCTCGTGCTTGCGGAAATCGGCGAGAAGAACAAGATCTCCGTCACCGACGAGGAGGTCAGCCGGGCGCTCATCGAGCGCGCGCGCCAATTCCCGGGCCAGGAAAAGCAGGTCTGGGACTATTACCGCAACAACCCGCAGGCGCTGGCCCAGCTGCGGGCGCCGATCTACGAGGACAAGGTGGTCGATTTCATCGTCGAGCTTGCCGCCGTGACCGAGAAGACGGTTTCGCGCGAGGAACTTTACAAGGACGAGGGCGCCGAGAACGCCGCGGCGTAAGCCCTCCGGTTCAGGCCGCGTTAGGTTTAATCGGCGATAGCCGCCCTTGCCGTTGCGGCAGGGGCGCCTATGTGTGCTACCAGCCATGCCGCGTGTTCCGCGCGTGCCGGTTTTTGCGGTCGGAATACGCTATTTAGGTGAGAGCGAATCGGGGCAAGACTTTACGCGTTCGTGCCGGAGCGTATTCCGGGCGGCCATGCGGCCCTGCCAACCAGCCAGCGGGTTTTATAGATATGCGCGATCCGGTCGAGACTTACATGAACCTCGTTCCCATGGTGGTCGAGCAGACCAACCGCGGCGAGCGCGCCTATGACATCTTCTCGCGCCTGCTCAAGGAGCGCATCATCTTCATCACCGGTCCGGTCGAGGACGGCATGGCGACGCTGGTGGTGGCGCAGCTTCTGTTCCTGGAGGCCGAGAATCCCAAGAAGGAAATCTCGATGTACATCAACTCGCCGGGCGGGGTGGTGACGTCGGGGCTGGCGATCTACGATACCATGCAGTTCATCCGCCCGCCGGTCTCCACGCTGTGCGCCGGCCAGGCCGCCTCGATGGGCTCGCTGCTGCTCGCCGCCGGCGAGAAGGACATGCGTTTCGCGCTGCCCAACGCCCGCATCATGGTGCATCAGCCATCGGGCGGCTTCCAGGGCCAGGCCACCGACATCATGCTGCACGCCCAGGAAATCCTGAACCTGAAGAAGCGGCTCAACGAGATCTACGTCAAGCACACCGGCCAGACCTACAAGGCGATCGAGGACGCGCTTGAGCGCGACAAGTTCCTCACCGCCGAGATGGCGCGCGAGTTCGGCATCGTCGACAAGGTCATCGACAAGCGCCCCGAGGATCCGGCGCTCAAGGCGGTGAGCTGAGCCGGGCCCCGCAAAGCCGAAGCGTCCAACCCTTCGGTTGTCGACCAGGGACGAACACATTTTCTTGATGGTCGCGCAAAGGTTGTGCGGGCGGCGCGGTTTCGCGGGTGCTTTCCAGCGATTTTCAACGCTTTTCCGGGATCGGCGGCATGGCCGGAATTCCGCCATATCCCCGTCTAAAATCACGGAAAAACAGGATGTGGGCCGCTTGCGCGCCTGCTTCCGGTTAGTGAATTCTTGATAGTCGGGGCGCTAGCATGTTCCGGTAGGCCGGACCGGCTGCTAGTATTTTAAGTGATGGCCTGCACCGAATCAAAGGCAGGCATGGCGTGGGAGCTCTTTTCCAGTGTGGAAATTGCCCCTATCTGTTGCGAGTGGGTGGTGAAACGGTTGCCCTTCCCGGAACGTTAGCTGATTGAGGCTCCGGTTCGGAATGCGGCCCGTGGAAAGTGGACGGAGACAGGAATGAGCAAAGTGGGCGCGAGCGATTCCAAGAACACGCTGTATTGCTCGTTCTGCGGCAAGAGCCAGCACGAAGTGCGCAAGCTCATCGCCGGGCCGACCGTGTTCATCTGCGACGAATGCGTCGAGTTGTGCATGGACATCATCCGCGAGGAGAGCAAGTCCTCGCTGGTGAAGTCGCGCGACGGCATTCCGACGCCGAAGGAAATCCGCAAGGTGCTCGATGACTACGTCATCGGCCAGGATCATGCCAAGAAGGTGCTCTCGGTCGCGGTCCACAACCACTACAAGCGGCTCAACCACCAGTCCAAGCACAACGACGTCGAGCTGGCGAAGTCGAACATCCTGCTGATCGGTCCGACCGGCTCCGGCAAGACTCTTCTGGCGCAGACGCTGGCGCGCATTCTCGACGTGCCGTTCACGATGGCGGACGCCACCACGCTGACCGAGGCCGGCTATGTCGGCGAGGACGTCGAGAACATCATCCTCAAGCTGCTGCAGTCCGCCGACTACAACGTCGAGCGCGCCCAGCGCGGCATCGTCTACATCGACGAGATCGACAAGATTTCGCGCAAGTCCGACAACCCCTCGATCACCCGCGACGTGTCGGGCGAGGGCGTGCAGCAGGCGCTCCTGAAGATCATGGAAGGCACCGTCGCCAGCGTGCCGCCGCAGGGCGGGCGCAAGCATCCGCAGCAGGAGTTCCTGCAGGTCGACACCACCAACATCCTGTTCATCTGCGGCGGCGCGTTCGCCGGCCTCGAGAAGATCATCTCGGGCCGCGGCCGCTCGACCTCGATCGGCTTCGGCGCGCAGGTGATGGCGCCGGAAGACCGCCGCACCGGCGAGATCTTCCGCGCGGTCGAACCCGAGGACCTGCTCAAGTACGGCCTCATTCCGGAATTCGTCGGCCGCCTGCCGGTGGTCGCGACGCTGGAGGACCTCGACGAGACTTCGCTCAAGAAGATCCTCACCGAGCCGAAGAACGCGCTGATCAAGCAGTATCAGCGGCTGTTCGAGATGGAGAACATCGAGCTGACCTTCGCCGACGAGGCGATCGGCGCCATCGCGCGCAAGGCCATCGAGCGCAAGACCGGCGCGCGCGGCCTGCGTTCGATCATGGAGGGCATCCTGCTCGAGACCATGTTCGAACTGCCGAGCCTTGAGGGCGTCGAGGAAGTGGTGATCTCCAGGGAAGTCGTCGAGGGCACGGCGCGGCCGCTCTACATTTACGCCGACCGCTCCGACCGTTCCGGGGATGTCAGCGCGAGCGCCTGAGCGGTTCGCCTGAACCGGCCTCCGCGCGGGGCCCCGCGCCCGTTGAACGCGGCCGGGCGGGCTGCGTAACGTTCCGCACAGCGTTGGTTTTCCTGATTGGTTTTCCCTGTCGGCGGCGGCTTTCCGCCGTTCTCTTGACACGCTTGGCTGCGATAGCCACCTAATGGCGGCAGCGGATGTTCCACGAAGATTCGCTGGCCGCATGAACCGGGCAGGGGGCCCATGCCTCATATGGTTCACGACCGCAAGCGGTCCTGAACCTTCCCGGCCCACTTGCACCTTGCGACGGCGGCGTCGACGACGCGCCGATGCGAGGGGGCATAACGACAAGGAAACGGGCCATGACGTCGCCCAAGCCTCGAATGCCGCTTGTTCCCGGTGACAGCAACACCTATCCGGTGCTGCCGCTGCGTGACATCGTTGTGTTTCCGCACATGATCGTGCCGCTGTTCGTCGGCCGCGAGAAATCGATCCGCGCGCTCGAAGAGGTGATGCGGACCGACAGCTACATCCTGCTGGCGACGCAGAAGAACGCGTCCGACGACGATCCGACGCCCGACTCGATCTACGAGATCGGCACGCTCGCGAGCGTGCTGCAGCTTCTCAAGCTGCCCGACGGCACCGTCAAGGTGCTGGTCGAGGGCATCGGCCGCGCCCGCGCGCAGGGCTATGCCGACACCGTCGGCTACTATCAGGCCGAGACGGTGGTGCTCGCCGACACCGACGCCGAGACGGTTGAGGCCGAGGCGCTGGCGCGCTCGGTGGTGTCCGAGTTCGAAGGCTATGTGAAGCTCAACAAGAAGATTTCCGGCGAGGTCGTCGGCGTGGTCCAGCAGATCACCGACTATGCCAAGCTCGCCGACACGGTCGCCTCGCATCTCGCGGTCAAGATTCCCGACCGCCAGGCCATCCTGGAGACGCTGGCCGTTACCAGCCGGCTCGAAAAGGTGCTCGGCCTGATGGAGAGCGAGATCTCCGTGCTGCAGGTGGAGAAGCGCATCCGCACCCGCGTCAAGCGGCAGATGGAGAAGACGCAGCGCGAGTACTACCTCAACGAACAGATGAAGGCGATCCAGAAGGAACTCGGCGACGACGAGGGCCGCGACGAGCTCGCCGACATCGAGGAGAAGATCACCAAGACCAAGCTTTCCAAGGAAGCGCGGGAAAAGGCCCAGCACGAGCTCAAGAAGCTCAGGCAGATGTCGCCGATGTCGGCCGAGGCCACCGTCGTGCGCAACTATCTCGACTGGCTCCTGTCGATTCCGTGGGGCAAGAAGTCGAAGATCAAGAAGGACCTCAAGCTGGCCCAGGACGTGCTCGATCACGACCATTACGGCCTCGACAAGGTCAAGGAGCGCATCGTCGAGTATCTCGCCGTGCAGAGCCGCGCCAACAAGCTCACCGGCCCGATCCTGTGCCTGGTCGGCCCGCCCGGCGTCGGCAAGACCTCGCTCGGCAAGTCCATCGCCAGGGCGACGGGACGCGATTTCGTGCGCGTCTCGCTCGGCGGCGTGCGCGACGAGGCCGAGATCCGCGGCCACCGCCGCACCTATATCGGCTCGATGCCCGGCAAGGTGATCCAGTCGATGCGCAAGGCCAAGAGCTCGAACCCGCTGTTCCTGTTCGACGAGATCGACAAGATGGGCGCCGATTTCCGCGGCGATCCGTCGTCGGCGCTCCTGGAGGTGCTCGACCCCGAGCAGAACTCCACCTTCAACGATCACTATCTGGAGGTCGACTACGACCTCTCCAACGTGATGTTCATCACCACGGCGAACACGCTCAACATTCCGCCGCCCTTGATGGACCGCATGGAGATCATCCGCATCGCCGGCTACACCGAGGACGAGAAGCTGCAGATCGCGCGCAAGCATCTCATCCCCAACACGCTGACCAAGCATGGCCTCGATCCCAAGGAATGGGCTCTCGATGACAGCGCGCTGCTGCTCATGATCCGCCGCTACACCCGCGAGGCCGGCGTACGCAATCTCGAACGCGAGATTTCGACGCTCGCCCGCAAGGCGATCAAGGAGCTGATGACCTCGAAGAAGAAAGAGGTGAAGGTCACCGACGCCAATCTCGGCGATTATCTCGGCGTGCCGAAATACCGCTATGGCGAGATCGAATCCGAGGATCAGGTCGGCGTCGTCACCGGTCTGGCCTGGACCGACGTCGGCGGCGAGCTGCTCACCGTCGAAGGCGTCATGATGCCCGGCAAGGGCAAGATGACGGTGACCGGCAACCTGCGCGACGTGATGAAGGAATCGATCTCGGCGGCGGCGTCCTATGTGCGCTCGCGCGCGGTGGCGTTCGGTATCGAACCGCCGCTGTTCGACCGCCGCGACATCCACGTCCACGTGCCCGAGGGCGCCACCCCCAAGGATGGCCCGTCGGCCGGCGTGGCCATGGTCACGGCCATCGTTTCGGTGATGACCGGTATTCCGATCCGTCACGACATCGCCATGACCGGCGAAATCACGCTGCGCGGCCGGGTGCTGCCGATCGGCGGCCTCAAGGAGAAGCTGCTGGCGGCGGCGCGCGGCGGCATCAAGACGGTGTTCATCCCGGAGGAGAACGCCAAGGACCTCACCGAGATTTCCGACGCCATCAAGGGCGGGCTGGAGATCATCCCGGTGTCGCGCATGGACGAGGTGCTGGGGCGGGCGCTGGTGCGGATGCCGCAGCCGATCGTCTGGGAGGAGGATACCTCCCGGCCGCCGGCCAAGGATGCCGGGGATGACGCCTCGGGGCTCACGGCGCACTGACGTGCCGGCCTTGGAACGCAAGAATCAGACGGCGGGGCCTTGGGGCTCCGCCGTTTTGCTTGGGACCTGCCCGGGAGGTCGATTCGGCGCGCCGCCCGGACGGCGTGCCGAACGGAATTTAAAGCCGAACCGGGTTTCCTCTTTGGCCGATCCTGCTCTAAACAGGGGCGGGGGCGGTTAGCTCAGATGGTAGAGCGTCTGCTTTACACGCAGAATGTCGGCGGTTCGATCCCGTCACCGCCCACCAAGTCCACCCAATCCGGCCCGTCCCGATCCAACCCGTCATATCCAACCCGTTCAAAGCAAAAGCCCCGCCGCGGCAGCCGGGCCGGGCAGGGCTTTGTCGGTAAATAAATTGTCCCCGAACCTGATTCAGCCGGAGCTGAATCAGGCCGTCATACGTGTTCCGAGGACCAGGCTTCGAAAGCGGTCAGACCGCTTCCTTGAGTTCCTTGGCGGCGCGGAAAGCCACCTTCTTGCTGGCCTTGATGTGGATCTGCTCGCCGGTGGCCGGGTTGCGGCCCATGCGGGCGGCGCGCTTGCGGACCTGAAGAATGCCGAGCCCGACGATGCGGATGCGCTCGCCCTTCTTGAGGTGCTTGGTGATGCGGGCCACCAGATCGCCGAGAACGGCCTCGGTCTGCTTCTTCGACAGTTCATGCTCCTCCGCGAGAGCCGCCGCCAGATGCTTGAGGGTGACGGTCGTGGGCGTCGCGGATTTAGTCGCGGATTTGGCTGCCTTTTTCGCCATGGGATGGTCCTCCTTGAGGGTGACAGTTCCAGAACTCGTTACAAATCAGGGCTTAAATGATTCGGCGTCTTTCTGCATATCGTGTTTTGCCGATAAACAGGCCATTTTTTAGATTCCGGTGCAAAAAAGCCCCACCACGCAATGCCAACCGCATGTGCTTGACTTGCGACGGCCCCGCCTTTAAGTCCGCACGTATCAGCGGGGGGCGTAGCTCAGTTGGTTAGAGCGCCGGCCTGTCACGCCGGAGGTCGCGGGTTCGAGTCCCGTCGCTCCCGCCACGCTGTCAAGGGGTTAGTCGGGGTCCCAAGAACCCGGATTCCAATGTCGGCCGTCGACATTGGAAATCTCGCCCCCGTGCCCGTGCCTGCACGCCTCCTCGGACCGGCCCATCACGCGTCGTGTTCCGACGTCGCCCCGATCATGGCGTCCCGCTTCAATCCGAAGTCCGTTGTCTCGGAATCATGACCATCGGAGCGGTTTGTCCATGACGCGGTTTCAATCGCACCGGAGCGGGCTTTTCGCCGCCCTTCGCTGGGCGGCCTAGTCTTTGGTCGATGGTCCTTTGCGGATTCCGGCCCTTGTTGTTCAAAGCTCCGGGTGTCCGGTTCTCCTGCGGACAAGACGCAGCCGGAACATGTGGTCCGCGCCATGATCTCATTCCACATGATTTTACTTGATAATTATTGCATCCGACCTGTCCGGAGGCGGCCATCGCCCTATATGCGCAGGTGTGCGAAGCTGTTGTGGCGCATGCCGGAGCGATGATCGGAAAACAGGCAGAAAGCCCGCGCCATCCGGGCCCTGTCGGCTTGCCACCCATGGGAGGCTGCGCTAAGGCTCAGCGGTCTTTCGGGGGGCTGCGAATCCGGCAAGACGGGGGAGTTTTCATTCCGCTGAACCCGGAGTTCTTTCGGGTCATCTGTCAGCGGATTGAGTGATCAGACGAAATTTTCCGGTGGCGGGCGCGACTTCGCGCCCCATCGGACAACATCGGGATCGCACGTGAAGAGGGATCTTGCATGAACGGTATCCTGACCAGCTATCTTCCGCTGGTGATCTTCATCGCCATTGCGACGGTGATCGGCCTGGTGCTGCTGATCGTGCCGTTCATCGTGGCGTTCCAGCAGCCGGACCCGGAGAAGCTGTCGGCCTACGAATGCGGCTTCGACGCGTTCGACGATGCCCGCATGAAGTTCGACGTGCGGTTCTATCTGGTCGCGATCCTGTTCATCATCTTCGACCTCGAGGTCAGCTTCCTGTTTCCGTGGGCGGTGGCGTTCGGCAAGCTCGGCACGGCCGGGTTCTGGTCGATGATGGTGTTCCTCGGAGTGCTGACCATCGGCTTCATCTATGAGTGGAAGAAAGGCGCGCTCGAATGGGATTGATGAGCGATACCCGCGGTCCCGTCGTCGCTGGCGCGGCGACCGGCATCCTCGATCCGCGCACCGGCAAGCCGATCGGCGCCGATGACCGCTATTTCGTCGAGATCAACAACGAACTCGCCGACAAGGGCTTCTTCGTCACGGCGACCGACGAGCTGATCACCTGGGCGCGCACCGGCTCGCTGATGTGGATGACGTTCGGCCTGGCCTGCTGCGCGGTCGAGATGATGCAGATGTCGATGCCGCGCTACGACGCCGAGCGATTCGGCTTCGCGCCGCGCGCCAGCCCGCGCCAGTCCGACGTCATGATCGTCGCCGGCACGCTCACCAACAAGATGGCGCCGGCGCTGCGCAAGGTCTACGACCAGATGCCGGAGCCGCGCTACGTCATCTCGATGGGCAGTTGCGCCAATGGCGGCGGCTACTATCACTATTCCTACTCGGTGGTGCGCGGCTGCGACCGCATCGTGCCCGTCGATATTTATGTGCCGGGGTGCCCGCCGACGGCGGAGGCGCTGCTGTACGGCGTGATGCTGCTGCAGAAGAAGATCCGGCGCATCGGGACAATCGAACGGTAAGGCAGGCTGACGATGGACGACGGCAAGCTCGAGGCTCTGGGCCAGACGATCGCCAGAGGGCTGGCGGGAGCGGTGACGGGTTTTGCCGTCACCAACCACGAACTGACGGTGTCGGCGAAGGCCGAGCGAATCGTCGACGTGGTGAAGTTCCTGCGCGACAACCCCGACTGCCGTTTCATCAGCTTCATCGACGTCACCGCGGTCGACGATCCGGCGCGCGATCCGCGCTTCGAGGTGGTCTATCACTTCCTGTCGCCGCACAAGAACACGCGCGTGCGGATCAAGGTGCCGGCCAGCGAATCGACGCTGGTGCCGTCCATCACCGGGCTGTTTCCGGGCGCCGACTGGTTCGAGCGCGAGGCGTTCGACTTCTACGGCATCAGCTTCACCGGGCACCCCGACCTGCGCCGCATCCTCACCGACTACGGCTTCGACGGCCATCCGCTGCGCAAGGACTTCCCGCAGACCGGCTATGTCGAGGTGCGCTACGACGACGAGAAGAAGCGCGTCGTCTACGAGCCGGTGCGGCTCAACCAGGAATTCCGCAAGTTCGATTTCCTCTCGCCCTGGGAAGGCGCGGACTATCCGCTGCCCGGCGACGAGAAGGCGAAGGGCTGACCGATGGCCGAAACCACTCTGCGCAACTTCACCATCAATTTCGGGCCGCAGCATCCGGCCGCGCACGGCGTGCTGCGCCTGGTGCTGGAACTCGACGGCGAGGTGGTCGAACGCGTCGATCCGCATATCGGGCTCTTGCATCGCGGCACCGAGAAGCTGATCGAGTACCGCACCTACCAGCAGGCGATTCCGTATTTCGACCGGCTCGACTACGTCGCGCCGATGAACCAGGAGCATGCGTTCTGCCTCGCCGCTGAAAGGCTTCTCGGCATCACGGTGCCGCGCCGCGGCCAGATCATCCGCGTGCTGTACTCCGAGATCGGCCGCCTGCTGTCGCATCTGCTCAACGTCACGACCCAGGCCATGGACGTCGGCGCGCTGACCCCGCCGCTGTGGGGCTTCGAGGAGCGCGAGAAGCTGATGGTGTTCTACGAGCGCGCCTCGGGCAGCCGCATGCACGCGGCCTATTTCCGCATCGGCGGCGTGCACCAGGACCTGCCGCCGGCGCTGATCGACGACATCGAGGCGTTCTGCGATCCGTTCCTCCAGGTCTGCGACGATCTCGAGGGCCTGCTCACCGACAACCGCATCTTCAAGCAGCGCAACGTCGACATCGGCGTGATCTCGCTGGAGGATGCCTGGAAGTGGGGCTTCTCCGGCGTGATGGTGCGCGGTTCGGGCGCGGCCTGGGATCTGCGTAAATCGCAGCCCTATGAGGGCTACGAGGAGTACGACTTCGACATTCCGGTCGGCAAGAACGGCGACTGCTACGACCGTTATTGCATCCGCATGGAGGAGATGCGGCAGTCGGTCCGCATCATGAAGCAGTGCATCGCCAAGCTGCGCGCGCCCGATGGGCAGGGCCCGGTGGTGATCGAGGACAACAAGATCACGCCGCCGCGCCGCGCCGACATGAAGCAGTCGATGGAAGCCCTGATCCATCACTTCAAGCTCTATACCGAAGGCGTGCGGGTGCCGGCCGGCGAGATCTATGCCGCCGTCGAGGCGCCCAAGGGCGAGTTCGGCGTCTATCTGGTCTCCGACGGCACCAACAAGCCCTACAAGTGCAAGATCCGCGCGCCGGGCTTTGCGCATTTGTCGGCGATGGAGTTCCTCTGCCGCGGCCATCTGCTCGCTGACGTCTCCGCCGTGCTCGGTTCGATCGACATCGTGTTCGGAGAAGTGGATCGGTGATTGCTCTCCCTCCCATCGACTACGACCGGGCAACCGGCGTGCTGACTGGCGCCAGCATGCTGGAACGCTGCGCCGCGCTCGCCTTCAAGGCCGGCGCGCGCGCGAGCTCGGCGTGGTCGCATCGAGGGTTCGGGCTGGGCTGCCAGGTAGTGCGCACGGTGCTGCCGCCGCGCGACATCAAGGTGATGCTCAACGACGACGCGGCGTTCACGTTTCCTTATGGCGACGGCTACTGGTCGCTGCTGCTCGACAGCCGCTATCACTATGAACGCGACATCGAGCGCTTCTTCCTCGGCATCGCCGACGCCGACTACACCCTGATCGATTGCGGCGCCAATTTCGGCTACTGGTCGGTGCTGGCGTCGAGCCGGCCCTATGGCGCGCACCGCGCCATCGCCATCGAGCCGTCGTCGCAGAATTTTTCCCGTCTGACCGCGAACGCGCGCCTCAACGGCGACCGCTTCACGGCGCTGCAGCGCGCCATCGGCGCGGCGCGCGGCACCGCGCGCCTCTCCGGGCACAAGCACGAGCAGTTCAGCATCGCCGGCAATGGCAGCGACGGCGAGGAGGTCGCGGTGATCGCGCTCGATCATCTGATCGACGACGGGCGGGTGCCGGCGGCGGGCCGCTATGTCATCAAGCTTGATGTCGAGGGCGTCGAGATCGACGCCATCAAGGGCGGGCGGCGGTTGCTCGCGACCGATTCCATCCTGGTGGTGGAGGATCACGGCCAGGACCGCGCGCACACGGTGTCGCGCTACATCCTTGAACAGACGCCACTCAAGCTGTTCATGCACGATCCCTTGACGGGACGCTTCGAGAAGCTCGCCCGGCTCGACGCGCTCGACCGCATCAAGCAGCACACCAATGTCGGCTACAACGTGCTTGCCACGGCAAGCCCGTTCTGGGAACAACGCATCCACAATCTCGGCGCCGCACCTGCGCGCGCCGAACGCTGATCGAGAGAGCATACGATGTCGGTTCGCCGTCTCGCCCCCAAGGAACTCCAGCCCGGCAGTTTCGCCTTCACGGACGAAAACCTCGCCTGGGCCAAGGCCACGATCGCCAAGTATCCGGAAGGCCGGCAGGCGTCGGCGGTCATTCCGCTGCTGTGGCGCGCCCAGGAGCAGCACGACGGCTGGGTGTCGGAGGCGGTGATCCGCTATATCGCCGACATGCTCGACATGCCGATCATCCGCGTGCTGGAAGTGGCGACCTTCTACACCATGTTTCAGCTCCAGCCGGTCGGCAAGAAGGCGCATATCCAGGTGTGCGGCACCACGCCGTGCATGCTGCGCGGCTCCGAGAAGATCATCAAGATCTGCAAGACGCGCATCAACGAGCATCCGTTCCATCTCTCGGCCGACGGCAATTTCAGCTGGGAAGAGGTCGAGTGCCTCGGCGCCTGCGTCAACGCGCCGATGGTGCAGGTGTGGAAGGACACCTACGAGGATCTCACCGAGCAGAGCTTCAACAAGCTGATCGACGGCTTCGCCGCCGGCAATCCGCCGCAGCCCGGTCCGCAGAACGGCCGCCAGTTCTCGGCGCCGGAAGGCGGCCCGACCGTCCTCAAGACTATCGGCAAGGTCAAGTCGTGAACCAGGCGGTGCAGGCCATGCGCAAATATCGTTACGTCGCGCTCCACACCGTGGTCGCCGCGGCCTTCATCTTTACGCTGCAACGCTTCGCGTTCGGCGCGACGCTTGAAACCAGCCTGTTATGGGCAATCGTGTTTGGCATCATGGCGGCCGGGCTCGCCGTGATGCAAGCCAACCGCTGATCCGGGGTGCCAACGGCCATGCTTCAGGACCAAGACCGCATCTTCACGAACCTGTACGGACTCGACGACTGGGGCCTCGACGGCGCGCGCCGCCGTGGCGCCTGGGACGGCACCAAGGCGATCCTGGAAAAGGGCCGCGACTGGATCATCAACGAGATGAAGGCCTCGGGCCTGCGCGGCCGCGGCGGCGCGGGCTTTCCGACCGGCCTCAAGTGGTCGTTCATGCCCAAGGAGTCCGACGGCCGGCCGCACTATCTCGTGGTCAACGCCGACGAATCCGAGCCGGGCACCTGCAAGGACCGCGAGATCATGCGGCACGATCCGCACCTGCTCGTGGAAGGCTGCCTGGTGGCGAGCTTCGCCATGGGCGCCAGCGTCGCCTACATCTATGTGCGCGGCGAGTTCATCCGCGAGCGCGAGCGGCTGCAGGCGGCGGTCGACCAGGCCTATGCGGCGAAACTGATCGGCAAGGACAACATCCACGGCTATCCGTTCGACCTCTACGTCCATCATGGCGCCGGGGCCTACATCTGCGGCGAGGAAACCGCGCTGCTCGAAAGCCTCGAAGGCAAGAAGGGCATGCCGCGCCTCAAGCCGCCGTTTCCGGCCAACATGGGCCTCTACGGCTGCCCGACCACGGTCAACAACGTCGAGTCGATCGCGGTGGCGCCGACCATCCTGCGCCGCGGCGCGAGCTGGTTCGCCGGCTTCGGCCGTCCCAACAACGTCGGCACCAAGCTGTTCTGCATCTCCGGCCATGTAAACCGCCCATGCAACGTCGAAGAGGCGATGGGCGTTACCTTCCGCGAGCTGATCGAGACCCATTGCGGCGGCGTGCGCGGCGGCTGGGACAACCTCAAGGCGGTGATCCCCGGTGGCTCGTCGGTGCGCATGGTGCCAGCCGACCAGATCATCGACACGCCGATGGATTTCGACAGCCTGTCGAAGCTGCGCTCCGGCCTCGGCACGGCGGCGGTCATCGTCATGGACAAGTCGACCGACCTCATTCGCGCCATCGCCCGGCTGTCGTATTTCTACAAGCACGAGAGCTGCGGCCAGTGCACGCCGTGCCGCGAGGGCACCGGCTGGATGTGGCGCGTGCTCACGCGCATGGCCGAGGGTAGGGCGCACAAGCGCGAGATCGACATGCTGCTCGATGTCACCAAGCAGGTCGAGGGTCACACCATTTGCGCGCTGGGCGATGCGGCGGCGTGGCCGGTGCAGGGTCTCATCACTCACTTCCGGCACGAGATCGAGGCGCGCATCGACCAGTACGCGGCAAACCCGCATCCCGACCCGATCGCCATGGCGGCGGAGTAAGCAAAAATGACGAAACTGCTGATCGACGGCAAAGAGGTTGATGTTCCGGCCGAGTTCACGCTGCTGCAGGCGTGCGAGGCGGCGGGCGCCGAGATTCCGCGCTTCTGCTACCACGAGCGCCTGTCCATCGCCGGCAACTGCCGCATGTGCCTCGTCGAGCTGAAGGGATCGCCCAAGCCGGTGGCGAGCTGCGCCTGGGGCGTGCGCGACTGCCGGCCCGGTCCCAACGGCGAATTGCCGGAAGTGTCCACCAAGTCGCCGATGGTGAAGAAGGCGCGCGAAGGTGTGATGGAGTTCCTGCTCATCAACCATCCGCTCGATTGCCCGATCTGCGATCAGGGCGGCGAGTGCGACCTGCAGGACCAGGCGATGGGCTACGGCATCGACACGGGCCGCTTCAAGGAGAACAAGCGCGCGGTCGAGGACAAGTACATGGGCGCGGTCATCAAGACCTCGATGAGCCGCTGCATCCAGTGCACGCGCTGCGTCCGCTTCACCACCGAGATCTGCGGCGTGCCGGAACTCGGCGCTACTGGCCGCGGCGAGGACATGGAGATCACGACCTACCTCGAAGGCGCGCTGACCTCGGAGCTGCAGGGCAACCTCGCCGACATCTGCCCGGTGGGCGCGCTGACCTCGAAGCCCTACGCCTTCACGGCGCGGCCGTGGGAACTCAACAAGACCGAATCGATCGACGTCACCGACGCGGTCGGTTCCGCGATCCGCGTCGATACCCGTGGCCGCGAGGTGATGCGCATCCTGCCGCGCGTCAACGAGGCGATCAACGAGGAGTGGATTTCCGACAAGACCCGCCATGTCGTCGACGGCCTTCGGGTGCAGCGGCTCGACCGGCCCTATGTGCGCGACAACGGCCGGCTGCGCGAGGCGAGTTGGGCCGAGGCGCTGGCCACGGTCGCGGCCCGCGTCAAGGCTGCCGATGGCAAGCGCATCGGCGCGCTGGCCGGCGATCTTGCGGCGCTCGAGGAGATGTTCGCGCTCAAGGACCTGATGGGCCGGCTCGGCTCGGTTAATCTCGACGCGCGCCAGGACGGATCGCTGGTCGATCCGAAATGGGGCCGCGCCACTTACATCTTCAATCCGACCATCGCCGGCATCGAGGAGGCCGACGCGCTGCTGATCGTCGGCGCCAATCCGCGTAAAGAGGCCGCGCTCGTCAACGCGCGCATCCGCAAGCGCTGGCGCTCCGGCGCGCTCAAGGTCGGCGTCATCGGCGAGCAGGCCGATCTCACTTATAAATACGATTATCTCGGCGCCGGTCCCGACACCCTGGCCGAGGTGGCTTCCGGCAAGAACGCCTTCGCCACCGTGCTCAAGAACGCCAAGAATCCGATCGTGCTGATCGGCGCGGGCGCCCTGGCGCGCCGCGACGGCGTGGCGGTCGGCTCGCTGGCGGCCAGGATCGCCGCCGAGTGCGGCGCGCTCGCCGAGGGCTGGAACGGCTTCGCCGTGCTGCAGAACGCGGCCTCGCGGGTCGGCGCCTTCGACATCGGCTTTACGCCGGGGGGCGGGCTGACCACCGCGCAGATGACCACCTTCGGCACGCTCGACGTGCTGTTCCTGCTCGGCGCCGACGAGGTCACCGTCGCCGACGGTACCTTCGTGGTCTACATCGGCACCCACGGCGACCGCGGCGCGCACCGCGCCGATGTCATCCTGCCGGGTGCCGCCTATACCGAGAAGTCCGGCCTCTACGTCAACACCGAGGGACGGCTTCAGCTCGCCTGCCGCGCCGCGTTCCCGCCCGGCGACGCGCGCGAGGACTGGGCCATCATCCGCGCGCTCGCCGAGCAGCTCGGCCACCGGCTCGCCTACGAATCGCTCGCCGAACTGCGCCATGCGCTGACGGCGGCGGCTCCCCATCTCGCCGCCATCGACGCCATCGCCCCGGGCAGCGCCGATGATGTGCGCAAGCTCGCCGCGCTCGGCGGCACGCCGGAGAAATCGGCGTTTGCCTCGCCGGTCGCCGACTTCTATCTCACCAACCCGATCGCGCGCGCTTCCGCGACCCTGGCCGAATGTTCGAGCCTGATGTCGACCGGACGCCGGCTCACGGCGGCGGAGTAGGGACCATGACGTTCGCCGGTATGACATTCGCCGAAATCTGGACTGGCTATCTGTGGCCGCTCATCATCATGGTGGCGCAGAGCGTGCTCCTGCTGGTCATCCTGCTGGTGGCCGTCGCCTACATCCTGCTCGCCGACCGCAAGATCTGGGCGGCGGTGCAGATCCGCCGCGGCCCCAACGTGGTCGGTCCATGGGGACTGTTCCAGTCGTTCGCCGACCTCCTGAAGTTCGTGCTGAAGGAACCGATCATTCCCGCCGGCGCCAACAAGGGCGTGTTCATCCTCGCCCCGCTGGTGTCGTGCGTGCTGGCGCTGGCCGCCTGGGCGGTGATCCCGACCGCGGCGGGCTGGGTGATCGCCGACATCAATGTCGGCGTGCTCTACATCTTCGCGATCTCGTCGCTGGGGGTGTACGGCATCATCATGGCCGGCTGGGCGTCGAACTCGAAGTATCCGTTCCTCGCCGCGCTGCGCTCGGCGGCGCAGATGGTGTCCTACGAGGTCTCGATCGGCTTCGTCATCATCACCGTGCTCTTGTGCGTCGGCTCGCTCAACCTGTCGGCCATCGTGGAGGCGCAGAACACCCGGTTCGGCCTGCTCGGCTGGTACTGGCTGCCGCTGTTGCCGATGTTCGTGGTGTTCTTCGTCTCGGCGCTGGCGGAAACCAATCGCCCGCCGTTCGACCTGGTCGAAGCCGAGTCCGAGCTTGTGGCCGGCTTCATGGTCGAATACGGCTCGACGCCGTACATGATGTTCATGCTCGGCGAGTATGTGGCGATCGCCACCATGTGCGCGATGGCGACCATCCTGTTCCTCGGCGGCTGGCTGCCGCCGGTGCCGGTGGCGCCGTTCACCTGGGTTCCGGGCGTGATCTGGTTCACGCTCAAGGCGCTGTTCATGTTCTTCCTGTTCGCGATGGCGAAGGCCATAGTGCCGCGCTATCGCTACGACCAGCTCATGCGCCTGGGCTGGAAGGTGTTCCTGCCGCTCTCGCTGGCGATGGTCGTGATCGTCGCCGCCGTTCTGCAGTTCGCCGGACTGGCACCGAAGTGAGGATGTCATGAGACTCGATGCCGCCGCCCGCTCGCTCTTTCTCACGGAATTCGTCACGGCGTTTTTCCTGGCGATGCGCTATTTCTTCAAGCCGAAGCCGACGATCAACTACCCGTTCGAGAAGAACCCGATCAGCCCGCGCTTCCGTGGCGAGCACGCGCTGCGCCGCTATCCCAACGGCGAGGAACGCTGCATCGCCTGCAAGCTGTGCGAGGCGATCTGCCCGGCGCAGGCCATCACCATCGAAGCGGGGCCGCGCCGCAACGACGGCACCCGCCGCACGGTGCGCTACGACATCGACATGGTGAAGTGCATCTATTGCGGGCTGTGCCAGGAGGCCTGTCCGGTCGACGCCATCGTCGAGGGACCGAATTTCGAATTCGCGACCGAGACCCGCGAGGAACTGTTCTATGACAAGGCCAAGCTGCTCGCCAACGGCGACCGCTGGGAACGCGCGATCGCGTCCAACATCGCGGCTGACGCGAAATACCGGTGAGGTAGCGGCATGATTTTCCCCGCGCTGTTCTTCTATCTCTTCGCCGTCTTGTGCGTCGGCTCCGCCTTCATGGTGATCGCCGCGCGCAACCCCGTGCACTCGGTGCTGTTCCTCATCCTGGCCTTCGTCAACGCCTCCGGCCTGTTCCTGCTGATGGGAGCCGAATTCCTCGCCATGATCCTGGTGGTGGTCTATGTCGGCGCGGTGGCGGTGCTGTTCCTGTTCGTCGTCATGATGCTCGACGTCGACTTCGCCGAACTGAAGCAGGGCTTCCTGCAATACCTGCCGGTCGGCGCCCTGGTCGCGGCGATCCTGCTCGCCGAGCTGATGATGGTGGGCGGCGCCTGGGTCATCAATCCGGCAGTCGTCAAGGCCGTGGTCGCGCCGATTCCCGGCAACGTCACCAACACCGAGGCGCTCGGCCTCGTGCTGTACACCCGCTACATCCATTACTTCCAGCTCGCGGGCATCGTGCTGCTGGTGGCGATGATCGGCGCCATCGTGCTGACGCTGCGCCACAAGCCGAACATCAAGCGCCAGAGCATTCCCGACCAGGTGGCGCGCACCAAGGCCACCGCCATGGAAGTGCGCAAGGTGGCGTCGGGACAGGGCCTCAAGGAGACCGCGCAATGATTATCGGGCTCGGCCATTACCTGTCGGTTGCCGCGATCCTGTTCACGCTCGGCATCCTCGGCATTTTCATCAATCGCAAGAACGTCATCGTCATCCTGATGTCGATCGAGCTGATCCTGCTGGCGGTCAACATCAACCTGGTGGCGTTCTCGACCTTCCTTGGCGACATCGTCGGGCAGGTGTTCGCGCTGCTGGTGCTCACGGTCGCCGCCGCCGAGGCCGCCATCGGACTCGCCGTGCTGGTGGTGTTCTTCCGCAACCGCGGTTCGATCGCGGTTGAAGATGTCAACCTCATGAAGGGCTGATGGGGCGATGTATCAGGCAATAGTCTTCCTGCCGCTGGCCGGCTTCCTGATCGCGGGGCTGTTCGGCCGGGTGATCGGGCATCGCGCGTCGGAGCTCGTCACGACGGCGCTGCTGTTCGTCTCGCTGGCGCTGTCGTGGGTGGCGTTCGCGACCATCGGCTTCGGCCATCATGATGTCGTCGTGCCGGTCATGGAGTGGATCAACTCCGGCGACCTCAAGATCGCCTGGACGCTGCGCGTCGACACCCTTACCGCCGTGATGCTGGTCGTCGTCACGTCGGTGTCGGCGCTGGTGCACCTTTATTCCATCGGCTACATGCACGAGGATCCGCACCGCGCGCGGTTCTTCGCCTACCTGTCGCTGTTCACCTTCGCCATGCTGATGCTGGTGACGGCCAACAACCTTGCCCAGCTCTATTTCGGCTGGGAGGGCGTGGGCCTGGCGAGCTATCTGCTGATCGGGTTCTGGTATCACAAGCCGGAGGCCAACGCCGCCGCCATAAAGGCGTTCGTCGTCAACCGCGTCGGCGACTTCGGCTTCGCGCTCGGCATCTTCGCCGTGTTCATGATGATCGGCTCGATCGACCTCGAAACCATCTTCGCCGGCGCGCCGGCGCTTGCCGGCAAGGCCATCGACTTCTTCGGCTGGAAGGTGGACGCGCTGACGCTGATCTGCCTGTTCCTGTTCATGGGCGCGATGGGCAAGTCGGCGCAGTTCCTGCTGCACACATGGCTGCCGGACGCCATGGAGGGCCCGACGCCGGTGTCCGCGCTGATCCACGCCGCCACCATGGTGACGGCGGGCGTGTTCATGGTGGCGCGGCTGTCGCCGCTGTTCGAACTCGCGCCCAACGCCAAGGCGGTGGTGATGTTCATCGGCGCCACCACGGCGTTCTTCGCCGCCACGGTGGGCCTGGTGCAGAACGACATCAAGCGCATCGTGGCCTATTCGACCTGCTCGCAGCTCGGCTACATGTTCGTGGCGATGGGGGCGGGGGCCTATTCGGTCGGCATGTTCCACCTGTTCACCCATGCCTTCTTCAAGGCGCTCTTGTTCCTCGGCTCGGGCTCGGTGATCCACGCGATGCACCACGAGCAGGACATCCGCCACATGGGCGGCCTCAAGGACCGCATCCCGTTCACCTATATCGTCATGGTGATCGGCACGCTGGCGCTGACCGGCTTTCCGCTCACCGCCGGCTACTTCTCCAAGGACGCCATCATCGAGTCGGCCTACGCGGCGCACAATCCGTTCGCCATCTACGCCTTCGCGCTGACCGTGGTGGCGGCGGCGCTGACCTCGTTCTACTCGTGGCGCCTGATCTTCAAGACGTTCCACGGCGCGCCGCACGACCGCCATCACTACGAGGCCGCGCACGAAAGCCCGCTGGTCATGCTGGTGCCGCTGGCGGTGCTGGCGGCGGGCTCGATCCTGGCCGGGTTTCCGTTCAAGGAGCTGTTCGCCGGCCACGGCATCGAGGAATTCTTCCGCGGCTCGCTGAAGATGGACGGCGGCGAGCACGGCATCATCAACGCCATGCACCATATCCCCGCGACGGTCGCCAATGTGCCGACGGTGATGATGGTGCTCGGTTTCGCGGTGGCGTGGCTGTTCTACATTCGCAACCCGTCGCTGCCGGTCGAACTCGCCCGCCAGCACGAGGGTCTCTACAAGTTCCTGCTCAACAAGTGGTACTTCGACGAGCTGTATGAAGTGATCTTCGTGCGCCCGACGAAGTGGCTCGGCCGCTTCCTGTGGAAGAAGGGCGATGGCTGGCTGATCGACGGCTTCGGGCCGGACGGCGTGTCGGCGCGCGTGCTCGACGTCACGCGCAGGGCCGTGGCGCTGCAGAGCGGTTATCTCTATCACTACGCCTTCGCGATGCTGATCGGCGTCGCCGGGCTGATCACCTGGTTCATGTTCGGTGGCGCGGGAGTGCACTGATGACGGCGCTGACAACCACCTGGCCGGTTCTCTCGGTCACCACGTTCCTGCCGCTGGTCGGCACGCTGCTGGTGTACCTGAGCCGCGGCGACGATGAGGCGGCCGATCGCAACGCGCGCTGGATCGCGCTGTGGACCACGCTCGTCACCTTCGCGGTGTCGCTGATCCTGGTGGCGCGGTTCGACGCCGGTTCGGCCGGCTTCCAGTTCGTCGAGAAGACCGCCTGGCTCGGCACCACCATTCCCTATCACATGGGCGTGGACGGCATCTCGCTGCCGTTCGTGATCCTGACCACCGCGCTGATGCCGTTCTGCATCATCGCGAGCTGGAGTTCAGTCAAGAAGCGCGTGCGCGAATACATGATGGCGTTCCTGGTGCTGGAAACGCTGATGATCGGCACCTTCTGCGCGCTCGACCTGGTGCTGTTCTACCTGTTCTTCGAGGGCGGCCTCATCCCGATGTTCCTCATCATCGGCGTGTGGGGCGGCCAGCGCCGCGTCTATGCCAGCTTCAAGTTCTTCCTCTACACGCTGGCCGGCTCGGTGCTGATGCTGCTGGCCATCATGGCGCTGTACTGGAACGCCGGCACCACCGACATTCCGACGCTGATGACGACCGCGGTGCCGCGCAACATGCAGACCTGGGCATGGCTGGCGTTCTTCGCCTCCTTCGCGGTGAAGATGCCGATGTGGCCGGTCCACACCTGGCTGCCCGACGCCCACGTCGAGGCGCCGACCGCGGGCTCGGTGATCCTCGCCGCCATCCTCCTGAAGATGGGCGGCTACGGCTTCCTGCGCTTCTCGCTGCCGATGTTCCCGCTGGCCTCGCTCGACTTCACGCCGTTCGTGTTCGTTCTCTCGGTGATCGCCGTCGTCTACACCTCGCTGGTGGCGCTGATGCAGGAGGACATGAAGAAGCTGATCGCCTATTCCTCGGTCGCGCACATGGGTTTCGTCACCATGGGTATCTTCGCCGGCACCACGCAGGGCGTGGCCGGCGGCGTGTTCCAGATGGTGTCGCACGGCATCGTGTCGGGCGCGCTGTTCCTGTGCGTCGGCGTGGTCTACGACCGCATCCACACCCGCGAGATCGCGGCCTATGGCGGCCTCGTCAACCGCATGCCGCTCTATGCCGTGGCCTTCATGGTGTTCACCATGGCCAATGTCGGCCTGCCGGGCACCTCGGGCTTCGTCGGCGAGTTCCTGACGCTGATCGGCACCTTCAAGGTCAGCATCCCGACCGCGACCGTCGCAACTTTCGGCGTTATCCTGTCGGCGGCCTATGCGTTGTGGCTCTACCGCAAGGTCATCTTCGGCGTGCTTGAAAAGCCGTCGCTGGCCGCGATCACCGACCTCAGCGCGCGCGAGGTGCTGGTGATGGCGCCGCTTGTCATCCTCACCATTCTGTTTGGCGTGTATCCGCAGCCGGTGCTCGATATGTCGGCGGTTTCGGTGCAGCAGCTTGTCGACAACTACCAGCATGCCATTTCCGCCGTGAAAGCGGCGTCGCTGGCGCACTGACCAGAGCTTCGGGGCCTGACCATGGGATTTGAGATCGCGGGATATTCGCTGCTGCCGGTTGTGCCGGAGCTGGTGCTCGCCGTCGGCGCCATGGCGCTGCTGATGATCGGCGCCTATCGCGGCGACAGGGTGACCGGACTGGTGACCGGGCTGGCGGTGTTCCTGGTGGTGATCGCCGCGGCGCTGGTGCTGTGGCTGCCGCCGGGACGGCTCGTGACCTTCAACGGCAGCTTCATCGTCGACGATTTCGCCCGCTTCATGAAGATCCTGACGCTGACCGGCTCGGCGGTGACGCTGTTGTTCTCGCGTGGCTTCGTGGCCGCGGCCACGCGCCGGATGTTCGAGTTCGCCATCCTGATCCTGCTGTCGACCGTCGGCATGATGGTGCTGATCTCGGCCGGCGATCTGATCTCGCTCTATCTCGGCCTCGAACTGATGAGCCTGGCGCTCTATGTCGTGGCGGCGAGCCAGCGCGACAACCTGAAATCGACCGAAGCCGGCCTCAAGTATTTCGTGCTCGGCGCATTGTCGTCCGGCATGCTCCTGTACGGCGCTTCGCTGATCTACGGCTTCACCGGCACGGTGAGCTTTGCCGGCATCGCGGCGGCGGCCAAGAGCGGCAGCCTGGGTCTGGTGTTCGGGCTGGTGTTCCTGCTCGCCGGCCTGTGCTTCAAGGTGTCGGCGGTGCCGTTCCATATGTGGACGCCCGACGTCTACGAGGGCGCGCCAACTCCGGTGACGGCGTTCTTCGCCTCCGCGCCCAAGGTCGCGGCGCTCGCGGTGTTCGTGCGCGCCACCATGACGGCGTTTCCGGGCATCACCCAGGAATGGCAGCAGATCGTGGTGTTCGTGGCGATCGCCTCGATGGCGCTCGGCGCCTTCGCCGGCATCGGCCAGCGCAACATCAAGCGCCTGATGGCCTATTCGTCGATCGGCCATATGGGCTTCGCGCTGGTCGGGCTCGCCGCCGGCACGCCCGAGGGTACGCAGGGCGTGCTGGTCTATATCGCCATCTATCTGACCATGACGCTCGGCGCCTTCGCGGTGATCCTGGCGCTGTCGCGCCACGGCGAGGCGGTTGAGACCATTTCCGACTTCGCCGGACTGTCGCGCACCAATCCGCTGTTGGCGTTCTTCATGGCGATGCTGCTGTTCTCGCTCGCCGGCGTGCCGCCGCTGGCCGGCTTCTTCGCCAAGTTCTATGTATTCCTGGCCGCGATGAAGGCCGGCCTGTTCACGCTCGCCGTGCTCGGCGTGCTTTCGAGCGTGATCGGCGCGTATTATTATCTCGTCATCATCAAGGTGATGTACTTCGACGAGCCGATCGGCGCCATGGAGCCGGCGCGCGGCGAATTGCGCGCCGTGCTGGCGGTCACCGGCCTGTTCAACATGCTGTTCTTCGTCTATCCGGCGCCGCTGATCGACGTGGCGACGTTGGCGGCGAAGTCGTTGTTCTAGTCTCCGATGGCCTTTGCCCTGGGACCGCGCGCTAAAGCCGCCGGCTGCCGGGTCGAGGCCTTTGACGAGATCGCATCGACCAACGCCGAGACGCTTATGCGCGCGCACGAGGGCGAATGCGGGCCGCTGTGGCTGGTGACGGCCCATCAGACCGGCGGACATGGACGGCGGCAGCGGCCGTGGCTGGCGCCGCGCGGCAATCTCGCCGCAAGCTTTCTCGAAGTCATGGACGTGACGCCGCCGGTCGCGGCGACGCTCGGCTTTGTCGCCGGGCTGTCGCTTGAGGCGGCGCTGGGCGCGCTGTGCGCGCGCCAACCGGCGATGGGCCGGGCGCGCGGCCTGTTCCGGCTCAAATGGCCCAACGACGTGCTGGCCGGTACGGCCAAGCTGGCCGGCATCCTGCTGGAAGCCGAGCGCATCGGCGCCGACGCGCTCGCCGTGGTGGTGGGAATCGGCGTCAACGTGGCGGCGGCGCCCGAAGGCCTGCCATATCCGGCGACCTCGCTGGCCGATCTCGGCCTTCCCATTTCCGCCGAATCCCTGTTCATCGCGCTTGGCGAGGCCTGGACCGATCATGTCCGCATCTGGGACCGGGGCCGCGGCGTCGATGAGATTCGTCGCCGCTGGCTGGAACGCGCCGCCGGCGTCGGCGAGCCGGTCGCGGTGCGCATGCCGGGCGGGACGGTGTCGGGCACCTTTGCTACCATCGACGACCAGGGCCGCCTGATCGTGACAACGGCGGAGGGCGGCCGCACCGCCATCAGCGCCGGCGACGTGCAGTTCGGTCCGGCCGCGACCGCGGCGAAAGAGGGCGCCTGATGGGCAGAAGCGAGGAACTGGTGTTCGGGCCGCTTGGCGGCGTCGGCGAGATCGGCATGAATCTCGCGCTCTACGGCATCGGGCGCGGCGGCAAGCGGCGCTGGATCGTGGTCGATTGCGGCGTCTCGTTCGGCGACGAGGAGCAGCTTCCGGGCATCGATCTCATCCTGCCCGACATCCGCTTTCTCGAAAGCGAGCGCAAGAATCTCGAAGCCATCGTGCTCACGCACGCGCACGAGGATCATTTCGGCGCGCTGATCGACCTGTGGCCGCGGCTCGGCGTGCCGGTCTATGCGACGCCGTTCAGCGCCGGCCTTCTGGAGGCCAAGTGCGCCGGCGAGCGCAACGCGCCGAAAATCCCGATCAAGGTCGTGCCGTGCGGCGGCCGCATCACGCTCGGTCCGTTCGGTGTCGAATTCATCCCGGTGTCGCATTCGATCCCCGAGGCGCACAGCCTCGCCATCACCACCTCGGCCGGCACCGTCATCCATACCGGCGACTGGAAGATCGATCCCACCCCGGTCGTCGGTCCGCCCACGGCGGAAGCACGCTTCCGCGCGCTCGGCGATGCCGGCGTGCTGGCGCTATTGTCGGATTCCACCAACGCCACGCGCGAGGGCCGCTCGCCCTCGGAGACCGAGGTGGCGCGCTCGCTCGCAGAACTGATCGCCGCGTCACCCGCCCGCGTCGCGGTGACCACGTTCGCCTCCAATGTCGGGCGCATCCGCGCCGTGGCCGATGCCGCCCGCGCCGCCGGGCGCGAGGTGGTGCTGGCCGGCCGCGCCATGGAGCGCATCGTCCAGGTGGCGCGCGAGACCGGCTATCTCGACGGCGTGCAGGAGTTCCGTGGCGCCGATCTCTATGCCCGCATTCCGCCGCGCAAGGTGCTGGCGCTGTGCACCGGCAGCCAGGGCGAGCCGCGCGCGGCGCTGGCGCGCATCGCCGAGGGCGATCATCCGCTGGTGAGCATGGGGCGGGGCGACAGCGTGATCTTCTCCTCGCGCACCATTCCCGGCAACGAGAAGGCGGTCGGACGTATCATGAACGGCCTGATCGCGCAGGGCATCGAGGTCATCACCGACCGTACCCATCTCGTGCATGTGTCGGGCCATCCGCGCCGCGACGAATTGCGCGAGATGATCTCATGGGTGCGGCCGCGTCTGCTGGTGCCCCTTCACGGCGAGCCGCTGCATCTGTCCGAGCATGCCGCGCTCGGCCGTGCCGCCGGCGTGCCGGACATCATCACCTGCCGCAACGGCGATCTGGTGCATCTGGGACCGGGCAAGCCCGGCATCATCGACGAATTGCCGTCGGGCCGCCTGTTCAAGGATGGCTGGATTCTGGAGGAGGAGCGCGCCCGCGCCGTGGTTGAGCGCCGCAAGCTGGCGTTCGCCGGCTGCGCCTTCATCGCGCTGGCGCTGACCGCGAAAGGCGAGATGGTGGGCGACCCGGAAGTCGATCTGGTCGGCATCCCGGAAAAGGAACCGGCAGGCGAATTGATCGCCGACCTGGTTTATGATGCAGTTCTGGAGACGTTCGAGACTTTGCCGAAGCCGCGCCGGCGAGATCCCGACGCGGTCGCGGAGTCGATCCGGCGGGCGGTGCGCGGGACGGTCGCGCAGGTCTGGGGCAAGAAGCCGATGTGCCATGTGCACGTGCTGACGGTGTGAGCGGGACGCGGGAGGTGTCATGATCGGACGGCTGAACCATGTCGCCATCGCGGTGCGCGACGCCGCCGCGGCCGCGCGCATCTACAGTGGCGCGTTCGGCGCCGAGGTGTCCGGCGCGCTGCCGTTGCCCGAGCATGGCGTGACCACGGTGTTCGTCACGCTGCCCAACACCAAGATCGAGTTCATCGAGCCGCTGGGCGAGGCGTCTCCGATCGCAAGGTTCCTTGAGCGCAACGCCGATGGCGGCATCCATCACGTCTGCTACGAGGTTGACGACATCATCGCCGCGCGCGAGACGCTCAAGGCTGCGGGCGCGCGCGTGATCGGCAGCGGCGAGCCGAGGATCGGGGCCCATGGCAAGCCGGTGCTGTTCTTCCATCCCAAGGACTTTTCCGGCGCGCTGGTCGAAATCGAGCAGGTGTAAGCGGATGAGGACTGTGCGCCGATGACGCTGATATCGGCCCTCGCCATCTATTTCGTGCTGTGGTGGGTGACGCTGTTCGCCGTGCTGCCGTTCGGCGTCAGAAGCCAGGCCGAGGCCGGCGAGGGCGAGGCGGGAACCGATCCCGGCGCGCCGGTTGCCCATCGCATCGGGTCGAAATTCCTCTGGACCACGCTGATATCGGCGCTGCTCTACGGCCTCGGTGCGTGGGCCTATGGCCGGGGCTATCTCGGCATCGAACGCCTGACCCGCCTGTTCGGCTTTCCGTTCTGAAAAAGCGAAAGACAAAAAGAAAAAGCAGGGGTGATGCCCCTGCTGAAAAGACCGTTTCGCGTCCCCTGATACCCTCAAAGCGATTTGATTTATGCTTGGTTGATCGAGGTGGCGCAGCTTTTGCGCGCCTGGGGCTCCTCCCGAGACTTGGACCATCAGGTCATGCTGCACGGTCAGGAGCAGCGCCTTCGACCTGTGAAGGGAAACGCTAGCCGATTATTTTTTCATTGTCACGACGTTTGAAAACGGCCGGCCGCACGCGATACGCATTTGGAAAATTCTTTCTTTCGGTTTCGGTTTTCCCATGCAATCAGCCGCGTGGCTGAGCCGGAGAATGGCTCGCATGGGCGGATGGTGCCCGGTGTCGCAGCCTGATCGGTCAACCCTGCCGCGGATCACCGCTCACAAGGTGGCCAAAGATGATGGTTGGGCGTGGGCGAGGTGATTGCCGGCATCCACCAGCGGTTGCGTTTAAGCAATTTCGGTTGCGCCATGCTGGCGGCCGCAATCCGATGAAATAATTGCTGAAATACGTGAGAATCGCTTGCTATACCTGAAAGTCAGGCGGGGGAGCGTCAGACAAAATCCGTCGTTTTCAGGTGTCCGCCGCTGGCGCATGCCGGACAGGCTATTCGGCCGCGACGGAAATAAGGATTCACAGCCGTTTTCACCCGGATGGCTGGTGGCCGGCTGGCGAAGTAAGGATACTGCAACGCTGCCCTTCAAGGCCTGATTCAACCGAATCGATCAGGCGCGTTTTTCATCTTTGTTCGAGCAAGCACCCGAGAGTTCACATGCGATTGTCGCGCTTCTTTCTTCCCATCCTCAAGGAAACGCCGAAAGAGGCCGAGATCGCCTCGCACCGGTTGATGTTGCGCGCCGGCATGATGCGGCAGGAGGGGGCGGGCATCTACGCGCTATTGCCGCTCGGCCTGCGCGTGCTCAACAAGATCTGCGCCATCATCCGCGAGGAGCAGAACCGCGCCGGCGCCATCGAACTCCTGATGCCGACCATCCAGTCCGCCGAGTTGTGGCGCGAAAGCGGCCGCTACGACGACTACGGCAAGGAGATGCTGCGCATCAAGGACCGCCACGACCGCGAGATGCTGTTCGGTCCGACCAACGAGGAGATGATCACGGAAATCTTCCGCGCCTATGTGCGCTCCTACCGCGATCTGCCGCTCAACCTCTATCATCTGCAGTGGAAGTTCCGCGACGAAGTGCGCCCGCGCTTCGGCCTGATGCGCGGCCGTGAATTCCTGATGAAGGACGCCTATTCGTTCGACGTCGACGCCGCCGGCGCGCGCCATGCCTATAACCGCATGTTCGTCGCCTACCTGCGCACCTTCGCGCGCATGGGGCTGAGGTCGATCCCGATGGTCGCCGATACCGGTCCGATCGGCGGCAACCTCAGTCACGAGTTCATCGTGCTCGCCAACACCGGCGAGAGCGAGGTGTTCTGCCATCGCGACTACCTCGATTTCGAGGTGCCGGGCGAGGGTGTCAATTTCGACGACCGCATGGAACTGCAGGGTCTCGTCGACGGCTGGACCTCGCTCTATGCCGCGACTTCCGAGAAGCACGATTGCGAGGCCTTCCGGGGACTGCCGCAGGACCGCCAGGTGTCCGCGCGCGGCATCGAGGTCGGCCATATCTTCTATTTCGGCACCAAGTATTCCGAGCCGATGCGCGCGGTGGTGGCCGGTCCCGACGGCGCCGAGCATCCGGTGCACATGGGGTCCTACGGCATCGGCCCGACGCGGCTGATCGGCGCGCTGATCGAGGCGTTCCATGACGACGACGGCATCAAGTGGCCGGAGGCGGTGGCGCCGTTCAGCGTCGCCATCCTCAATCTGAAGCAGGGCGCGACCGATACCGATGCCGCCTGCGAACAGCTTTACCGCGCTCTTTCCGCCAAGGGCGTCGACGTGCTGTACGACGACACCGAGGGGCGACCCGGCGCCAAGTTCGCCACCGCCGACCTGATCGGCGTGCCGTGGCAGGTGCTGGTGGGACCGAAGGGGCTGGCCGAAGGCAAGGTGGAGCTCAAGCGCCGCAGCACCGGCGCGCGCGAACTGCTCACGCCCGCCGACGCGCTGGCGCGTCTGACCGCCTGAATCGGGAGCGCTAGATGCGTCAGGGGCGGGTTTGTTGTGGGAAACGCGGGGGCGGCATGAATCCGCCCCAATCGTGTGAAAACCGGGCCGGGGGGATACCTACCATATGAGCAAGCCGGTTCAGACCTACCCTTTCGCTCCGTTCGAGTGGATGCTGTCGCTGCGCTACCTGAGGGCGCGGCGCAAGGAAGGATTCATCTCGGTCATCGCCGGCTTCTCGTTCCTCGGCATCATGCTCGGGGTGGCGACGCTGATCATCGTGATGGCGGTGATGAACGGGTTCCGCAAGGAACTGCTCGACAAGATCCTCGGCCTCAACGGCCACCTGCTGATCCAGCCGCTGGAATCGCCGCTGACCGACTGGAAGGCGGTGTCCGAGCGGATCAGCAAGCTGTCCGGCATCCGGCTCGCCGCCGCCATCGTCGACGGGCAGGCGCTGGCGTCCTCGCCGTTCAATGCCTCGGGCGTGCTGGTGCGCGGCATCCGCGCCGAGGACCTCATGAAACTCTCCTCGATCGCCAAGAACATCAAGCAGGGCACGCTCGAAGGCTTCGATGACGGGCAGGGCGTGGCGATCGGCCGGCGGCTCGCCGATCAGCTGTCGCTGCGCACCGGCGACACCCTGACGCTGGTGGCGCCGCGCGGCGCGGTGACGCCGATGGGCACCACGCCGCGCATCAAGCCCTACAAGATCGCCGCGGTGTTCGAGATCGGCATGTCGGAATACGACGCCTCGTTCGTGTTCATGCCGCTGGCCGAGGCGCAGGCTTATTTCAACCGCGCCAACGACGTCACCGCCATCGAGGTCTACACCACCAATCCCGACCGCATCGACGTGTTTCGAAAGAACGTCACCGAGGCCGCCGGCCGGCCGGTGTTCCTGGTCGACTGGCGACAGCGCAACGCCACTTTCTTCAACGCGCTCCAGGTCGAGCGCAACGTGATGTTCCTCATCCTCACGCTGATCGTGCTGGTGGCGGCGCTCAACATCATTTCCGGCCTGATCATGCTGGTGAAGGACAAGGGCAGCGACATCGCCATCCTGCGCACCATGGGTGCGGCCCAGGGCGCGATCCTGCGCGTGTTCCTCATCACGGGTGCCGCGATCGGCGTGGTCGGCACCATTGTCGGCTTCCTTGTCGGCCTGATCGTGTGCCTCAACATCGAAACGATCCGGCAATTCCTGTCCTGGGTCACCAACACCCAGCTGTTCTCGCCGGAACTGTACTTCCTGTCGCGGCTGCCGGCCGACATGGATGTCGGCGAAACCGCGGCGGTGGTCATCATGGCGCTGGCGCTGTCATTCCTCGCCACTCTGTATCCGTCGTGGCGCGCCGCCCGCCTCGATCCGGTCGAGGCGCTGCGTTATGAATGAGACGGGCACCATGAATGAAGCGGGTGGCGATCCGATCATCTACCTGCATCAGGTCGAGCGTCATTACCGGCAGGGCACCGGCGCGCTGGCCATCCTCGAAGGCGCCGATCTCGCGCTGTGGCCGGGCCAGTCGGTGGCGCTGGTGGCGCCCTCGGGCGCCGGCAAATCGACGCTCCTGCATCTGGCCGGACTGTTGGAGCATCCCGACGGCGGCGAGGTCTATATCGATGGCATGGCGACGACGGCGCTCTCGGATGCCGAACGCACCCATATCCGCCGCGTCGAGATCGGCTTCGTCTACCAGTCGCACCGGCTGCTGCCGGAATTCTCGGCGCTGGAAAACGTCATGCTGCCGCAGATGATCCGCGGCCTCAAGCGCGCGGAAGCGATCCGCCGCGCCGAGGAAATCCTGTCCTATCTGGGTCTGCGCGACCGGCTGGTGCACCGGCCGGCCGAACTGTCGGGGGGCGAGCAGCAACGCGTCGCCATCGCCCGCGCGGTCGCCAACGCGCCGCGCGTGCTCTTGGCCGACGAGCCGACCGGCAATCTCGATCCCCACACCGCCGAGCATGTGTTCTCCGCGCTTACCCAGCTCGTGCACGCCACCGGCGTCGCCATGCTGATCGCCACGCACAACATGGAACTGGCCGCGCGCATGGATCGCCGCGTCACCATTCGCGAGCAGAAGATCGTCGAACTGGATTAAGCAGGTGCCCGGAGCCGGGCCGCGCGAAGCGAGGCGTGACCGCTTCGCGCCATCACGCCTCGCAAATCTTGTTCAGGGGGTCGACCTGTTCAGGGTTGGAGATCTACCTCAATCCAGGGTTCAATCAGGACCTTGCCCCGATCATCCAGCCACTCAATGATTTCGCCGACTGTGCATGCGGGCAGGCCGCATGGCTGGCTCGTTGCTGTATTCGGGGTTCTGAAAGCATGTCGCGCTTTCCCCCGTGATCGCCGCCTCGCACTGGTTCCACGTCACGAAGGAACATGTTGGAGACGCGGTATCACCACCTCCGTTGGCGCACCACGGATAAACGGTTTCGCTCCGAGCCGGAGAGGCGGAGAAACCAAAGGCAACGGCCAATCCCAGCGCGATGGCGCCAGGCGCAATGAAAGAGATCAGCTTCGACTTCATGAGATGCTCCTTTCTTTCTGCTGCTTGTTCCAATCAGAACAATTCGCAGCACGGAGGGTGCCGGAGCCTAGCAGCGTGAATCTGATGTGACAGACACAACGCCGTGAGATGGAATCACCAAGATGTGTCATCACAAGAACGATCGATCATATCGATCTTTCAAATGATCATGGCGATCCATCGATCATGTCGATCTTTGACGCGGCGGGAAAAAATCAATACCGCCGCTGGTATCGACTTCTGCGCTGGCCCGGCGTCGGCGGCAGATACATCGGATTTTCGTAGCAGTAGCCGATGTTGGGCGAGGCCGTTGCCATGCACTGCGCGCGGCTGACAAATCCGCAATTGGTGCCGCCATCGCCGTCGCTGCCGCCATATATGATGCACCACGGATAGATCACCTCGGCGCGCGCGGGTGTAGCGGTGAGATCGCCGGCGCAGAGGAGTCCGGCCGCGACGGCGAGCGGAGCGAGGCGCAGGAATTGGGATGTCGATCGCATGGCTGGAACCTCTCGTGTGATTCATTCGCGCCGACCATAGCAACGGACGGCATGGCCCAACTACACAACGCAGTCATCGCTGGAAAGATCGCTGGGGGTAAGCCTGGCCTTGTCCCGGCTTCCCGCCAGGCGGACGTGATCAGCCGGCCATCGCTCTTTCAGAGGTCTCCAGCGAGGTCTTGACAAATAGAACAAATAAGGAACAATGTTCTCTCTACGTTCCTTGGGAGGGAGCCATGCTCAAGACGCTGATTGAAGAAGTCGCCTCGCTGATGTCCGTCGTGCTGTTCGTGAGCATGGTGGCGATCTGGGCGCAGGTATTTTCCACGCTTTAGGTATTTTCTTTGCGATGCGGGGCCCATGCGCCTGGGGAAAGGGCGCATGGGGGAGCTTGCCGCCTTGTCCGGGCGGCGCGGATCGTGATTGTCTAGCCCGGCGCCCGCGGCGGATCCCGCCGAGTCGGATCGTCGCCGGCGCTGGGGCGTCATGCAACAGGGCAATGAGGGCCGGCCCCAAGGGGTGCCGGCCTGTTTGCCGTTTAACGCCGATGGAGCCGCGGCCCCGCGGGCCATCGTCACCGGATGAAGGAAAGGAGAGCGCAATGGCCGTAGCGGGTGCGTCGCCGGGATTTGTGCACCTCCACGTCCATTCATCCTTCTCGCTGCTGGAGGGGGCGCTGACCATTGCGCGGCTCGCGGAATTGGCCAAGGCCGACCGCCAGCCGGCGCTGGCGCTCACCGACACCGACAACCTGTTCGGCGCGCTGGAATTTTCCGAGAAGATGGCGGGAAGCGGCATCCAGCCGATCATCGGCTGCGCGCTGGCGGTCGATTTCGGCGATCAGGAGGCCGGCGGTCCGCGCGGGGCTATCCCGGCGCCGCCGCCACGGCTGGTGCTGCTGGCGCCGAGCGAGGCCGGCTATCGCAGTCTGATGCGGCTCAATTCCCGCGCCTTCCTCGAAACCCCGCCGCACGAGCGGCCCCATCTCAAGGCGGCCTGGCTCGAGGGCGAGGCGGAGCACCTCATCGCCCTGACCGGCGGGCCCGACGGGCCGCTGGCGGCCGCCTTTGCCGTCAACCAGGCGGCGCTCGCCGCCGGCCGGGCCGAGCTGCTGGCGCGCCTGTTCGGCGACCGGCTCTATGTCGAGCTGCAGCGCCACGGCGTCGAGGCGGAACGGCTGGCCGAACCGGCGCTGATCGACCTCGCCTACGCCAGGGGCCTGCCGCTGGTCGCCACCAACGAGCCGTACTTCGCCACCGCCGACGATTACGAGGCGCACGACGCGCTGATCTGCATCGCCGAGGGCCGGCTGATCGCCGATGCCGAGCGCCGGCAGCTGACGCCCGAGCATCGCTTCAAGACCCGCGCCGAAATGGCGGTGCTGTTCGCCGACCTGCCCGAGGCGCTGGCCTCGACGGTCGAGATCGCGCGGCGCTGCTCCCATCGCCCGACCACGCGCAAGCCGATCCTGCCGCGGTTCACGGTGGGAGGCAGCGCCAGCGTCGCCGATGCCGAAGCCGCCGAGGCCGCGGAATTGCAGGCCCAGGCCGAAGAGGGGCTGGCCCAGCGCCTGGCGGCCAACGGTCTTGCCCCCGGCGTCAGCGAGGAGGCCTACCGCGAGCGTCTCGGTTTCGAGCTCGGCGTCATCGGGCGCATGAAGTATCCGGGCTACTTCCTGATCGTCGCCGACTTCATCAAGTGGGCGAAGTCGCAAGGCATTCCGGTCGGGCCGGGCCGCGGTTCGGGCGCCGGCTCGCTGGTCGCCTATTCGCTGACCATCACCGATCTCGACCCGATCCGGTTCGGCCTGCTGTTCGAGCGCTTCCTCAATCCGGACCGCGTCTCGATGCCGGACTTCGACATCGACTTCTGCCAGGACCGCCGCGACGAGGTGATCCGCTATGTGCAGGAGCGCTACGGCCGCGACCAGGTGGCGCAGATCATCACCTTCGGCACCTTGCAGGCGCGCGGCGTGCTGCGCGACGTCGGCCGCGTGCTGCAGATGCCCTATGGCCAGGTCGACAAGCTGACCAAGCTGGTGCCGCAGAACCCGACCGCGCCGGTCACGCTGGCCGCCGCCATCAAGGGCGAGCCGAAGCTGCAGGCGTTCCGCGACAGCGATCCGGTCACCGCGCGCGCCTTCGACATCGCGCAGAAGCTAGAAGGCCTGACGCGCCACGCCTCGACCCATGCCGCCGGCATCGTGATCGGCGACCGGCCGCTCAACGAGCTGGTGCCGCTTTATCGCGATCCGAAATCCGACATGCCGGTGACCCAGTTCAACATGAAGTGGGTGGAGCCTGCCGGTCTCGTCAAGTTCGACTTCCTCGGCCTCAAGACGCTGACCGTGCTCGATGTCGCCGCCAAGCTGGTGCGCCGCCGCGGCATCGGCCTCGACATCGCGACGCTGCCGCTCGACGACGCGCCGACCTACGCCATGCTGGCGCGCGGCGAGACCGTCGGCGTGTTCCAGGTGGAAAGCCAGGGCATGCGGCGGGCGCTGGCCGATATGCGGCCCGACCGTTTCGAGGACATCATCGCGCTGGTCGCGCTGTACCGGCCCGGGCCCATGGCCAACATCCCGACCTATTGCGCGCGCAAGCACGGCGACGAGGCGCCGGAATACATCCATCCGCAGCTCGAACCGATCCTGCGCGAAACCTTCGGCGTCATCATCTACCAGGAGCAGGTGATGCAGATCGCTCAGGTGCTGGCCGGCTACTCGCTCGGCGAGGCCGACCTGCTGCGCCGCGCCATGGGCAAGAAGATCCACAAGGAGATGCAGGACCAGCGCGCGCGCTTCGTCGAGGGCGCGGTCGGGCGCGGCGTCGCGCGCTCCCAGGCCGACGAGATCTTCGATCTGCTCGCCAAGTTCGCCGACTACGGCTTCAACAAGAGTCACGCCGCGGCCTATGCGCTGGTCGCCTATCAGACCGCCTACATGAAGGCGCATTACCCGGCGGAATTCCTCGCCGCGTCGATGACGCTCGACATGAACAACACCGACAAGCTCTCCGAGTTCCGTGCCGAGGCGCAGCGGCTCGGCATTCGCGTCGAGCCGCCCTCGGTCAACACCTCGGACGTGACATTCGAGGTCAGCGGCGCCTCGATCCATTATGCGCTGGCCGCGATCAAGGGCGTCGGCGCGCAGGCCATGACGCTGCTGGTCGCGGCGCGCGGCGCCGCGCCGTTCCGCGATCTCGCGGATTTTGCCCGTCGCGTCAGCCCGCGCGCGCTCAACAAGCGGGTGATCGAGCGCCTCGCGGCGGCGGGCGCGTTCGATGGCCTCGAACCCAACCGCGCGCGCGCATTCGCCGGCGCCGACGCCATCCTCGCCGAGGCGCAGCGCGCCCATGAATCGGCAACGCTCGGGCAGAACGAACTGTTCGGCGGCGGCACGGACGCCGGGCACGCCATGCTGGCGCTGCCTTCGGTCGAGCCGTGGCTGCCGGGCGAGCGGCTGCAGCACGAATACGATGCCATCGGCTTTTTCCTGAGCGGCCATCCGCTCGACGATTACGGGCCGACGCTCAAGCGGCTGCGGGTGCAGTCATGGGCCGAGTTCTGCCGCGCGGTGAAGAACGGCGCCACCGCGGGCCGCGTCGCCGCCACCGTGGTGTCGCGCACCGAGCGGCGCACCAAGACCGGCAACAAGATGGGTATCCTCGGGCTGTCGGATCCGACCGGCCATTTCGAGGCGGTGATCTTTTCCGAAGGACTGGCGCAGTTCCGCGACCTGCTGGAGCCGGGCATGGCGGCGCTGGTGCAGCTCGGCGCCGAGATGCAGGGCGACGAGGTGCGCGCCCGCATCAACGCGGTCGAGGCGCTCGATGCGGTCGCCGCCCGCACCCCGGCCAGCCTGCGCGTCTTCCTGCGCGACGACAAGCCGCTCGACAGCGTGGCGAAACGGCTCGAAAGCGTGCGCGCGGCCAGCGGGCGCGGCGGCGAGGCGGCCGCCGGCACCGTCACCATGGTGATGATGGTCGACCTCGAAACCGAAGTCGACGTCCGCCTGCCGGGGCAGTTCAGGGTCACGCCGCAGACCGCCGGGGCCATCAAGGCGGTGCCCGGTGTGGTGATGGTCGAGATGATCTGACAAACTGGGTTCGGCGGCGCATCGCGGGGATCGCCGGCGGATGGTGGCGATGACCGGCGGCAAGAGACAACCAGTCAGTCCGGAGGCTGCCGTTCCTGCCGCGCCTCACGCGGGGCGTGCCGTGCCGGAAGACATCCCGTGGCGCGGCCTTACCGAAGCCGAGGCAAGGACGCGGCTCACCCGCGACGGCGCCAATGATTTGCCGGATGCCGGCCGGCGCAGCCTTGTCGGCATCGTCGGCGAGGTGCTGCGCGAACCGATGCTGGCGCTGCTCCTTGCGGGCGGCGCGATCTATCTCGTGTTGGGCGTTATGCGCGACGCGGCGGTGCTGATCATGTTCGCCATGCTTTCCGTGATCATCACCGTGGTGCAGGAAGCACGCACCGAACGCGTGCTTGAGGCGCTGCGCGATCTGAGCAGCCCGCGCGCGGAAGTGATCCGCGATGGCAGGCGCCGGCGCATCGCCGGGCGCGAGGTGGTGCGCGGCGACATTGTCGTGCTGGCGGAAGGCGACCGCGTGCCGGCCGACGCCATCGTGCGGGCGTGCCACGATCTGAAGGTCGATGAATCGTTGCTGACCGGCGAATCCGCCGCCGTGCACAAGACGGCGAGCGCCGCGCCGGAACCGGGCGGCGTCAGGCCCGGCGGCGACGGCGGCTTCATGATCTATTCGGGCACGCTGATCGTGCGCGGCCAGGGCGTGGCCGAAACGGTGGCGACCGGCGTCCGTACCGAAATCGGCAGGATCGGCATCTCGCTGCGCACGCTGGAGCGCGAGCCGCCGCGGCTGCGCCACCAGACGGTCCGTCTGGTGCGCCTGATGGCGGTGATGGGAGTGACGGTCAGTGTCGCTGCCGGCGGTCTTTATGGCTGGCTGCGCGGATCGTGGCTCGATGCCGCGCTTGGCGGCATCGCGCTTGGCATGTCGATGCTACCGGAGGAATTGCCGGTCATCCTGACCGTGTTCACCGCCATGGGCGCGTGGCGCATCTCACGCGTGCGGGTGCTGACGCGGCGCGCCGCCGCGATCGAAACGCTGGGTTCGGCCACCGTGCTGTGCACCGACAAGACCGGCACGCTGACCCAGAACCGCATGCGCGTCGCCGAAGTCTGGGTGCCCGGCTGCGGCGCCGTGGGGACGCAGGATGCGGCCGCGCTTCCGCTCAACGCGGCGTACCGCAATCTCGCGGCGTTGGGCCGGCTCGCCTCCTCGCCGCATCCGTTCGATCCGATGGAGCAGGCGTTCCACGATTTCGCGGGACGGCTTGAGGCGGAAAGCCTTCCGCCCGCCGATCTCGTGCGCCATTATCCGCTGCGGCCGCAACTGCCGGCGGTTGTGCAGGTGTGGCGCGGCGCGGATCCGGCGGATGCGTGCACGGTCGCCGCCAAGGGGGCGCCCGAAGCCATCGCCGATCTTTGCCGCCTCGACGCCGCGGCGCGCGGCGCCATGCTGGCTGAAGTCGACCGCATGGCGGCGGGCGGCATGCGCGTGCTCGGTCTGGCGCGCGCGCGCGCGGCGGCCGACGGCCTGCCCGGGACCGCGAATGGTTTCGCGTTCGAATTCGCCGGCCTTGCCGGCCTGTCCGATCCGTTGCGCGCCGGGGTGCCGGAAGCGATCCGGCAATGCCGCCGGGCCGGCATCCGCGTCGTGATGATCACCGGCGATTATCCCGAAACCGCGCGTGCCATCGCGCGCGAGGCGGGGCTTGCCGCCGACCGGGCGGTGAGCGGCGCGCAGATCGACCGGATGTCCGATCCGGCGCTGGCCGAGTGCCTGCGCACGGCGTCCGTCTTCGCGCGCATCCTGCCCGAGCAGAAATCGCGCATCATCGCCGCGCTCAAGGCCGACGGCGAGATCGTGGCGATGACCGGCGACGGCGTCAACGATGCGCCCTCGCTCAAGGCCGCCCATATCGGCATCGCCATGGGCGGGCGCGGCACCGACGTGGCGCGCGAGGCGGCCTCGATCGTGCTGCTCGACGACGATTTCGGCTCCATCGTCGCCGCCATCGCGCTGGGGCGACGCATCTACGACAACATCCGCAAGGCCATCGGCTTCGTGCTTGCCGTGCATGTGCCGGTCGCGGGAATGGCGCTGCTGCCGCTGGTGTTCGGCCTGCCCGTGATCCTGATGCCGGTGCATATCGCGTTTCTGGAGATGGTGATCGATCCGGTCTGCTCGCTGGTGTTCGAGGCGGAACGCAGCGAGGACGACGTCATGGCCCGGCCGCCGCGGCCGCCGGAACAGCCGCTGGTCAGGGGCGCGCTGACGGCGTGGTGCCTGACGCAGGGGCTGGTGGCGTTCGCGCTGGTCGGAGGCATCTTCCTGTTCGCCGCCACGCAGGGGCTGGCCGAGAACGAGGTCAGGGCGCTGACGTTCTTCTCGCTGGTGACGGCCATCGTCGCCCTCATCCTGGTCAACCGGTCGTTCGGCATGGCGCTGTCGCGCGCGCTCGACTGGCGCAATCCGGCGCTTGCCGTGGTGCTGGTCGTCGTGACGGCGGTGCTGCTGACGAGCCTGCTATGGCCCTGGGCGCGCGAGTTGTTCCGGTTCGGCCCCCTGCACGGGCACGACGCGGCCATCGTGCTGGCCACCGGGGCGAGCGTGCTCGTCGGACTCGAAGGCCTCAAGCTTTTCTGGCGCAAGCATCTCGCCGGATAGGCCTTTTCCGGCTCCGACGGCTTGCGCCGGGCCCGGGGCGGGGCTATAAGCGCGCCCATCACACACGGGAACATGGCTTTACCAGCCGTCCGGTGGCAGCCGGGCCGCGAGGCGATATTCAGCCGAATATCCCTTCAGGTCCGTTCCGCCCACACGTTCCCGGAGGACATAACCGGAGAAGATCCATGGCGCTTCCTGAATTCTCGATGCGCCAGCTGCTTGAAGCTGGCGTTCACTTTGGCCACCAGGCCCACCGCTGGAACCCGAAGATGGCGGAGTACATCTTCGGCGTCCGCAACAACATCCACATCATCGACCTTGCCCAGACCGTTCCGATGCTGCACCGCGCGCTGCAGACCATCAGCGACACGGTGGCCCGCGGCGGCCGCGTGCTGTTCGTCGGCACCAAGCGTCAGGCCCAGGACGCGGTGAAGGATGCCGCCAAGCGTTCGGCGCAGTACTACGTCAACTCGCGCTGGCTCGGCGGCACGCTGACCAACTGGAAGACCATTTCCGGTTCGATCAAGCGCCTGCGCCACCTTGAAGAGGTGCTGTCCGGCGGCGAGGCCAACGCCTACACCAAGAAGGAGCGCCTGACGCTGCAGCGCGAGCGCGACAAGCTCGACCGCGCGCTCGGCGGCATCAAGGACATGGGCGGTCTGCCCGACCTGATCTTCATGATCGACACCAACAAGGAAGACATCGCCATCCAGGAGGCCCAGCGCCTCAAGATCCCGGTGGCGGCCATCGTCGACACCAACTGCGATCCCAAGGGCATCACCTACCTGGTGCCCGGCAATGACGACGCCAGCCGCGCCATCAGCCTGTATTGCGACCTCGTCGCCAGGGCTGTGATCGACGGCATCTCCCGCGCCCAGGGCGAGATGGGGATCGACATCGGCGCCACGGCGGCTCCGGTCGCCGACGTGCCGGCCGCCAAGGGCGCCGTGTTCCAGGGCCTGCCGGGACCGCGCGGCGTCGCCGACGATCTCAAGAAGCTGTCCGGCGTGTCCGGCGCCATCGAGAAGAAGCTGAACAATCTCGGCATCTTCCATTTCTGGCAGATCGCCGAACTCAATGCCGACGCCAGCCATCATGTCGGCGAGGAGGTCGGGCTGCCGGGCCGCGTCGAGGGCTGGATCGCCCAGGCCAAGAGCCTGACCGCGGAAGCCGAATAAGCATCGCGATCCCGTGGCCGGATCTGTTCCGGCCACGGCCTTCCAGGGCGGCGGCAGCTTGCCGCCCCGCCATGAAACCTACACACGACGATTTTCCCGAACGCGGGGCATTCCGCGCGGTCTTGCCTTAGAGAGCGGCACGGCGCGACGGCTCCGCAATAGCCAGAGGACCGACAACCATGGCAGCGATTACCGCCTCTCAGGTGAAAGACCTTCGCGACAAGACCGGCGCGGGCATGATGGATTGCAAGCAGGCGCTCAACGAGACCAGCGGCGACATGGAGGCCGCGGTCGACTGGCTGCGCAAGAAGGGTCTGTCGAAGGCCGCCAAGAAGGCCGGCCGCGTCGCCGCCGAGGGCCTGATCGGCGTCACGGTGGCCGGTACCAGGGGCGTGGTGGTCGAGGTCAACTCGGAGACCGACTTCGTCGCCCGCAACGACCAGTTCCAGGGCCTGGTGAAGATGATCGGCCAGGTTGCGCTCGACGCCGGCAGCAATGTCGAGGCCATCAAGGCGGCCAAGGTCGGCGGCGCGACCGTCGAGCACGCCATTTCCGAAGCCATCGCCACCATCGGCGAGAACATGTCGCTGCGCCGCGCGGCCGGCGTTGCGGTCGGCAGCGGCGTGGTGGCGAGCTATGTCCACAACGCGGTCACCGACGGCCTCGGCAAGATCGGCGTCATCGTCGGGCTGGAATCGACCGGCAAGGCCGATGAGCTGGCCGCGCTCGGCCGCCAGATCGCCATGCATGTGGCGGCCTCCAATCCGCAGGCGCTCGACGCCGCCGGCCTCGATCCGGCGGTGGTGGCGCGCGAGAAGGACGTGCTGGCCGACAAGTACAGGCAGCAGGGCAAGCCCGCTAACGTGATCGAGAAGATCGTCGAGTCCGGCCTCAAGACCTACTACAAGGAGGTCTGCCTCATCGAGCAGGCCTTCATCCACGATGGCGGCAAGTCGGTCGGCCAGGCTGTGAAGGATGCCGAGGGCAAGGTCGGCGCGCCGGTGAAAATCGCCGGCTTTGTGCGCTATGCTCTGGGCGAGGGAATCGAAAAGCAGGAGTCCGACTTCGCGGCGGAAGTCGCCGCGGCGGCCGGGCAGGGCTGATCGGTCCCCGCCGCCTGCGTGCCGTTGGCCGTCGGCGTCAATCAGGCCAGATGGGTGAGCGAATGGGTGAGCCGGCCTACAGACGCGTGGTGGTGAAACTCTCCGGCGAGGCCTTCGCCGGCTCCCAGGCCTTCGGCATCGACCAGCCGACCATCGACCGCATCGCCGCCGACCTGATCGCGACGCGAAAGCTCGGCGTCGAACTCGGCGTGGTGGTGGGCGGCGGCAACATCTTCCGCGGCGTCGAGGTGTCGGGACGCGGCGTGTCGCGCACCACCGGCGACACCATGGGCATGCTGGCGACGGTCATGAACTGCCTCGCGCTGGAAGCAGCGCTGGAGCGTCAGGGCCAGCCGGCGCGGGTCTTGTCGGCGCTGGCCATGCCCGAGGTGTGCGAACAGTTCTCGCGCGGGCGCGCGCTCAAGCACATCGCGCAAGGGCGCATCGCACTGTTCGCGGCCGGCACCGGCAACCCGTATTTCACCACCGACACCACGGCGGTGCTGCGCGCCGCCGAGATCGAGGCCGAGGCGGTGCTCAAGGCCACCAATGTCGACGGCGTCTACAGCGCCGATCCGAAGAAGGAAGCCTCGGCGCGCCGGTTCGACCGCCTCACCCACGCCGAGGCGCTGGCCGGCGGCTACAAAGTGATGGACGCCACGGCCTTCGCGCTTGCCCGTGAAACCGCGATGCCTATCATCGTGTTCTCGATCGCGGAGGCGGGCGCGATCGCCAATGTACTCGTCGGCAAGGGGCGCGCGACGGTCGTTGGAAACTGAGCGCGGCTTACGGATTCTGACGGGGGGCTGATCCACGGCCCTTGCGCGGGGAAAGCGGAAAGGGGCGGAACAATGTCGTCCGGGAATGCAGGAAATTTCGATCTGAACGAACTCAAGCGCCGGATGCAGGGCGCGGTGGCCTCGCTCAAGCATGAGCTCGGCGGCCTGCGCACCGGTCGCGCCTCGGCCTCGATGCTCGAGCCGGTGCAGGTGGATGCCTACGGCACTCACATGCCGCTCGCGCAGCTTGCCACCATCAGCGTGCCGGAGCCGCGCCTCCTGTCGGTGCAGATCTGGGACAAATCGATGGTCCACGCCGTGGAAAAGGCCATCGTGTCGTCCAACCTCGGGCTGTCGCCGGCGACCGAGGGGCAGGTGATCCGCCTGCGCGTCCCCGAACTCAACGAGGAACGTCGCAAGGAACTGGTCAAGGTCGCGCATAAATACGCCGAGGCGCAGCGCGTGGCGGTGCGCCATGTGCGCCGCGACGGGCTCGACATGCTCAAGAAGCTCGAGAAGGATCACAAGATCTCCGAGGACGACCACAAGCGCCACGCCGAAGAGGTGCAGAAGGCGACCGACGCCATCATTGTCGAGGTCGACAGGCTGCTGGCGACGAAGGAAAAGGAAATCCTGACCGTCTGACCTTCGCACGGCGTGCGGATCGCGCTAGGGGGAATCGAACGGGCGGCAACAGGCCATGGAGTAGGATAGATGGGCGTCTCGCCCGCATCAGCACCGACGGGACCGCGCCATGTCGCCATCATCATGGACGGCAATGGCCGCTGGGCGTCGGCGCGCGGACTGCCGCGCGTCGAGGGACACCGGCGCGGCGTCGAGGCGTTGCGCCGCACCGTGCGCGCGGCCATCGAGCTCGACATCGCCTACCTGACGATCTTCTCGTTCAGCTCGGAGAACTGGTCGCGGCCGGCCCAGGAGGTCAGCGACCTGTTCGGGCTGCTGCGCCGCTTCATCCGTCACGATCTCGCCGAGCTGCACCGCGACGGCGTGTGCGTGCGCATCATCGGCGCGCGCGACGGGCTCGATCCGGAGATCTGCGCGCTGCTTACCGAAGCCGAGGAACTGACGCGCGCCAACACCCGCATGACGCTGGTGGTGGCGTTCAACTACGGGTCGCGCGACGAGATCGCGCGCGCGGCGCGGGCGCTTGCGCGCGAGGTCGCCGCCGGCGAGCGCGCCATCGACACCATCGACGCCGAGGCGATCGGCAGCCGGCTCGATACCGCCGGCCTGCCGGATCCCGATCTCATCATCCGCACCAGCGGCGAGAAGCGGCTGTCGAACTTCCTGATGTGGCAGGCGGCCTACAGCGAACTGGTGTTCGTGCCTGAACTGTGGCCCGACTTCGACAAGGCGGCGCTGGAGCGGGCGATTGCCGAATACCACGGCCGCGAGCGCCGGTTCGGCGGTCTCGTCGCCAAGACGGGATCGTGACGGCGCCGATGTCAGACGCCACGCCCGCAACGACGCCCGAGCCGCGCGGCCTGAAATCCAACCTCGCGCTGCGGGTGATGGCGGCGCTGGTGCTGGCGCCGCTGGCGCTCGGCGCGGCCTGGGCCGGCGGGCTGTGGTGGCAGTTGCTCGCGGTCGCGGTCGGCGTCGGGCTGTTCGCCGAATGGGCGAACATCATCGGCCTTGGGCGCGCGCCGGTTCTTGGCGTCGGCATCGCCGGCATCGCAATCGCCGGCGCCTGCCTCGTCGCCGGCCGTGCCGGCTGGGTTGCGCCGGCCGGTCTCGTCACGCTGGCCGCGCTTGTTGCGATTGCGCCCGCCGGCAAGCGGGCGTGGAGCGCGGGCGGATTCGTCTACGCGCTGGCAGCCCTCGTCGCCGCCGTGATCCTGCGCGGCGATCCGCAATTCGGGCTCGCCGCGCTGTTGTTCGTGTTCGCGATCGTGTGGGCGACCGATATACTCGGCTACTTCGTCGGCCGCGGCGTCGGCGGCCCCAGGCTGTGGCCGCGCGTCAGCCCGAAGAAGACATGGTCGGGCGCGCTCGGAGGCCTTGCCGGCAGCGCCGTGGCGGCGGCGGGATTTGCGCTGGGCGGCCATGGAGCGGGGCTGCCGCTCGTCGCCATCGCACTGGCGCTCTCGGTGGTGTCGCAGGCCGGCGACCTGTTCGAATCCGCGGTCAAGCGTCGCTTCGGCGTCAAGGATTCGAGCCACATCATCCCCGGCCATGGCGGGTTGATGGACCGGCTCGACGGCTTCATCGCGGTGGTGGCGGCGGCGGCGATCATCGGCGTGGCGCGCGGCGGCGTCGAAGCCGCGGCGCGCGGACTGATGCAGTGGTGAGCGTGACAATCGCGGAGCGGGAGTAGGGATCATGAGTGCGGTGCCGCTGCGCCTGTCCGATGCCGAACGTCGCCCGATGGCGGCGACCGCGCCGCGCAGCGTCACCATCCTCGGCGCCACCGGCTCGATCGGTTCGAGCACCATCGACCTTTTGCGCCGCGAGCGCGACCGCTTCCGCGTCGAGGCCCTGACCGCGCATGGCAACGTGCAGCTTCTGGTCCAGCTTGCGCGCGAGTTCGGCGCGCGGTTCGCGGGCGTGGCCGACGAGGCGCGCTATGCCGAACTCAAGGACGCGCTGGCGGGCACCGGGATCGCCGTCGGCGCCGGCGAGGCGGCGATGATCGAGGCGGCCGAGCGCCCGGCCGACTGGGTGATGGCGGCGATGAGCGGGGCGGCGGGCCTCAAGCCCGCGCTGGCCGCGGCCGAACGCGGCGCGGTGATCGCGCTCGCCAACAAGGAATGCCTGGTGTGCGCCGGCGACGTCTTCATGCGCCGCGCCGCGCAGGCCGGCGCCCGCGTGCTGCCGGTCGATTCCGAGCACAACGCGCTGTTCCAGGCGCTGAGCGCCGGGCGCGGCGAGGAGGTGGTGCGCGTCATCCTCACCGCCTCGGGCGGGCCGTTCCGCACCTGGACGCGCGAAGCCATCGAGCGCGCCACGCCCGAAGAGGCGCTGCGCCATCCCAACTGGACCATGGGGCGCAAGATCACCATCGATTCCGCGACCATGATGAACAAGGGGCTGGAAATCATCGAGGCCCACCATCTGTTCGGCTTCGCCGGCGACAGGATCGACGTGCTGGTGCATCCGCAATCGATCGTGCACGGGCTGGTCGAATATGCCGACCGCTCGGTGATCGCGCAGATGGGAAGCCCCGACATGCGCACGCCGATCGCCCATTGCCTGGCCTGGCCCGAGCGCATCGCGGGGCCCGCGGCCTCGCTCGATCTGGCGCGGCTCGGCCAACTCACCTTCGAGGCTCCCGATCCGGAGCGGTTTCCGGCGCTGCGTCTGGCGCGCCAGGCGCTCGACGCCGGCGGCGCGCTGCAGACGGTGTTCAATGCCGCCAACGAGATCGCGGTCGCGGCCTTTCTCGACCACAGGCTCGCCTTCGGCGGCATCGCGCGGCTGGTCGAGGCGACCATGGCGGCGTTCGCGCGGCAGGCGGGGACGGGCACGCCGGCCACCGCCGACGAGGCGCTCGCCGTTGACCATACCGCGCGAAAAATGGCTGCTGCCCTCTTGCCTCAAATTGCCGTAAAGGCATCCTAACTGTTTGGGGGAAGGCGCCGCGGTCCGCGGCTGCGAGGGATGTATGCTCAGTCATTTTGCCAGCAATATCAGTGCCCTGGGTTGGGGATTCGTCGGCTATGCGGTCCCCTTCCTGTTCGTGCTGACGCTGGTGGTGTTCTTCCATGAACTCGGCCACTTCCTGGTCGCGCGGCTCGCCGGCGTCAGGGTGTTAACCTTTTCGATCGGGTTCGGCCCGGAACTGGCCGGTTTCAACGACCGCCACGGCACCCGCTGGCGGCTCTCGGCCATTCCCCTGGGCGGCTATGTGAAATTCTTCGGCGACGAGGGCGAGGCGAGCACGCCCGACGCCACGACGCTCGACGCCATGACCGCCGAGGAGCGCAAGGTCGCGTTCCACCACCAGAAGGTCGGTCCGCGCGCGGCCATCGTCGCCGCCGGCCCGATCGCCAATTTCATTCTGGCGATCGTGATTTTCGCCAGCCTGTTCGCGATCTTCGGCAAGCCGAGCACCAGCGCGCGGGTCGATGCCATTCAGCCGGACAGCGCCGCGGCCGCGGCCGGGTTCCAGCCGGGCGACGTCATCACCACCATCGACGGACGCGCCATCGAGAGTTTCTCCGACATGCAGCGCGCCGTTGGCACCCGCGCCGGCCAGGAACTGGTGTTCACGGTGCGGCGCGGCGAGGCCGACGTAATGCTGCGCGCCACGCCGGCGCTCAAGGAGGTGAAGGACAATTTCGGCAACGTCCACAAGCTCGGCGTGCTCGGCATCAGCCGCTCCGCCTCGGCCGGCGAGGCCAACACCCAGCCGGTCAATCCGGGGGCGGCGGTCTGGCTCGGGGTCAAGGAAACCTGGTTCGTGGTCGACCGCACGCTGTCCTACATCGGCGGCGTTGTCGTCGGCAGGGAAGCGGCCGACCAGGTCGGCGGACCGATCCGCATCGCCCAGATCTCGGGCCAGGTGGCGACCGTCGGGCTGACCGCGCTCTTGCATCTGGCGGCGGTTCTGTCGGTTTCCATCGGACTTCTGAACCTGTTTCCGGTGCCGCTGCTCGATGGCGGCCACCTTATGTTCTACGCCATCGAGGCGGCGCGCGGCCGGCCGTTGTCGGAGCGCGCCCAGGAAGTCGGATTCCGCATCGGGCTGGCCTTGGTCCTGATGCTGATGGTGTTCGCAACCTATAATGATATCATTCACTTAGCCGGATCCTGAACAGGTCGGGATGAAAGCCGTGTCGGATTGGCCACGGCGGCGGCAGAAATTCGTTGTGCGATGCCAATGAGCGTTTGCCTTGGCATCGAAATTGGCTAAAACCGATGCGGAATCTGGGAATCTGTCCGCTGTGCTTGGGGCGCGGCGGGCGGTATTAAAGTAAGGGCGCTTCGCGCATGAAAGTTGGACTGAGGGGTTTGCGGGGAGGCTTCATCGCCGCCCTGATGGTGATCGGTCTGCCGGTGGTTACGCCGGTGGCGTCATCGGTTGTCGGGGATTCCTTCATCGTCGCCACGGCGCGGGCCCAGTCGGCCGGCTCGATCGTGGTCGAGGGCAACCGCCGCATCGAGGCGGATACCGTCCGCTCCTATTTCAAGCCCGGACCGTCCGGCCGCATCGACAGCTACAGCGTCGATTCCGCCTACAAGGCGCTGTACGAGACCGGCCTGTTCCAGGACATTAAGATCAGCACCGCCGGTGGCCGCATCGTCGTGTCGGTGATCGAGAATCCGGTCATCAACCGCGTCGCCTTCGAGGGCAACAAGAAGGTCAAGGACGAGCAGCTGCAGTCCGAGATTCAGTCCAAGGCGCGCGGCACGCTGTCGAAGCCGATGGTGCAGTCGGACACCGCGCGCATCGTTGAAATCTATCGCCGCAGCGGACGTTTCGACGTGCGCGTCGAGCCCAAGATCATCGAGCAGCCGAACAACCGCGTCGATCTCGTGTTCGAGGTCAACGAAGGCGGCAAGACCGGCATCAAGAACATCGATTTCGTCGGCAACCGCGCGTTCTCCTCGTACCGTCTCAAGGACGTGATCAAGACGCGCGAGACCAATCTGCTCAGCTTCCTCGGCAGCGCCGACATCTATGATCCGGACCGCATCGAAGCCGATCGCGACCTGATCCGCCGCTACTACCTCAAGAACGGCTACGCCGACGTCCGCGTCGTCGCGGCGATGACTGAATACGATCCCGCGAAGAAGGGCTTCCTGGTCACGTTCACGATCGAGGAGGGCGAGCAGTACCGCGTCGCCTCCGTCGACATCCAGTCCAGCGTTCCCGCGCTCGACACCAACGCGCTGCGCTCGTTCCTGCGTGTCGGCCAGGGCTCGGTCTACAACGCCGAGTCGGTCGAGAAGACCGTCGAGGACATGTCGATCGAGGCCGCCAAGCGCGGCTTCGCCTTCGTCTCGGTGCGTCCGCGCGGCGAGCGCAATTTCGAGAGCCACACCGTCGCGCTGGTGTTCGTGGTCGAGGAAGGCTCGCGCGTCTACATCGAGCGCATCAACGTGCGCGGCAACACGCGTACCCGCGATTATGTCATCCGCCGCGAGTTCGACGTCGCGGAAGGCGACGCCTACAACCGCGCGCTGGTCGATCGCGCCGAGCGCCGCCTCAAGAACCTCGACTTCTTCAAGAGTGTGAAGATCGCGCCGGAGCCGGGCTCGTCGCCCGACCGCGTGGTGCTCAACGTCGACGTCGAGGAAAAGTCCACCGGCGATTTCGGCGTCAGCGGCGGCTATTCGACCGCCGACGGCTTCATGGCCGAACTGACCGTGCAGGAGCGCAACCTGCTCGGCCGCGGCCTGCAAGGCCGCGCCTCGATCCAGTACGGCCAGCGCGCCCGCGGCTACAACCTGAGCTTGGTCGAGCCGTATCTCATGGGCTACCGGCTCGCGCTCGGTCTCGACCTCTACCAGCGCCAGCAGCTTGCCTCGTCCACGGTGTCCTACGACACCGACACCATCGGTGTCGGCGCGCGGCTCGGCATCAGCCTGCGCGAGGATCTTTCCTTGCAGGCGCGCTATTCGATCTACCGGCAGGAGATCACGCTGCCGGACTACCTGAACAACTGTATTTCGCCCGACGTGAATCTCAACTCGACACTGACCAATCCGACGACCGGCCTGCCGTACGGCCTTGGCGCCCACTCCCCCGGCGCGGTCGTGCCCGGCGACTCGTGCTACGGCGACGGCGAAACCTCGCTGCCGGCGCGCATCGCGCTCGCCAACGGCCCGGCGATCACCTCGCTGGTCGGCTACACGCTGGCCTACAACGTGCTCGACAACAACAAGAACCCGACCTCCGGCCTCTACGCCGAGCTCAAGCAGGATTTCGCCGGCGTCGGCGGCGACGTTCAGTTCATCCGGACCACGGCGGATTCGCGGTTCTATTATCCGGTCGTGAGCGACATTGTCGGCATGCTGCGCGTCCAGGGCGGTCACGTCACCGGTTGGGGCAGCGGCGACCTGCGCATGCTCGACCATTTCCAGCTGGGCCCGAACCTGGTGCGCGGCTTCGCCGTGTCCGGCATCGGTCCGCGCGACGTCACGCCGGGCTCGCTCACCAACGATGCGCTCGGCGGCACCATGTACTGGGGCGCCACGGCGGAACTGCAGATGCCGTTCTGGTTCCTGCCCAAGGAGATCGGTCTCAGGGGCGCGGTCTACGCCGATGCCGGATCGCTGTGGAACTACAAGGGACCGACGAGTTGGTCGGTCACCGGCGAGACGGTTACCGTCGACGACTCCAACGTCATCCGTTCCTCGGTCGGCGTCGGCCTGATCTGGGACTCGCCGTTCGGACCGCTGCGCTTCGATTACGCGGTGCCGATGACCAAGGGTCCGTATGATCGCGAGCAGCGGTTCCGCTTCGGAGGCGGAGCGAGTTTCTGATCCGGGCCACGAGCCCGGATCGCGGCGGGTGGCATGGCTGATCTATCGTTCTTCACCGCATCTGCATCGCTGGCGCTCGCGGACATCGCGGCGCTGGCCAAGGCGGAGCTTGTCGATCCGGCCCGCGCCGGCGAGCGCATCAGCGGCGTCGCCGGACTGGTCGAGGCCGGCCCGCGCGACCTGATCTTCTTCGACAACGTCAAGTATGGCGACCAGTTGCCCGGCACGCGCGCCGGGGCCTGCCTGGTGACCGAACGCCTGCAGGGCAGCCTGCCGCCGCATGTCGCGGTGTTGCGCTGCCGCGATCCCTATCGCGCCTTCGTGGCAGTGGCGCGCCAGCTGTTTCCGTCCTCGCTGCGGCCGCAGGCCGGGTTCGACAGCGAGGGCATCGCGCCCGGCGCCATCGTTCACGCCAGCGCGCGGCTGGAAGCGGGCGTCAGCGTCGACCCCGGCGCGGTGATCGGTCCCGGCGCCGAGATCGGAGCCGGCACGCGCATCGGCTCGGGCGCGGTGATCGGCCCGAAGGTCCGCATCGGCCGCGATTGCAGCATCGGCCAGGGCGCCAGCGTGATCTGCACCCTGATCGGCAACCGCGTCACCGTGCATCCCGGCTGCCGCATCGGCCAGGACGGCTTCGGCTACCTGATGGGCGCCAACGGCCACCTCAAGGTGCCGCAGATCGGCCGCGTCATCATCCAGGACGATGTCGAGATCGGCGCCAACACCTGCATCGACCGCGGCGCCATCCGCGACACGGTGATCGGCGAGGGCACCAAGATCGACAACCTGGTGCAGATCGGCCACAACGTCGTGATCGGCCGCCATTGCGTCATCGTCGCCTTTTCCGGCCTGTCGGGCAGTTCGACGCTTGAGGACGGCGTGGTGCTCGGCGCGCGCGTCGGCCTCAACAATCACATCACGATCGGCGAGGGCGCGCAGATCGCCGCCACCAGCAATGTGCACGGCGACGTGCCGGCCGGCGCGCGCTGGGGCGGTTCGCCAGCCAAGCCGATCAAGCAGTGGTTCCGTGAGGTGGTCGTGCTGGAGCGACTCGGCAAGGAAACCCAGCGCGAGAACGGCGCCAAGGCCGGCCGCAAGGAAAAGGATGAGGGCTGATGCAGACTGAGACCAAACTCGAATCGGCGGATATTTCCCGCATCCTCAAGGCGCTGCCGCATCGCTATCCGTTCCTGCTGGTCGACCGCATCATTGACATCCGCGGCGACGAAAGCTGCATCGGCATCAAGAACGTCACCGCCAACGAACCGCAGTTCATGGGGCACTTTCCGGACAATCCGATATTTCCCGGCGTGCTGATGATCGAGGGCATGGCGCAGACCGCGGGCGTCATCTGCTCGCTGGCCGCGGCGCCCGACAACGCGCCGAAGTCGGTCTATTTCCTCACCATCGACAAGGTGAAGTTCCGCAAGCCGGTGCAGCCGGGCGACACTGTCGAATATCACATGAAGCAGATCATGCGGCGCAAGACGATGTGGTGGTTTCGCGGCGAGGCCAAGGTCGCGGGCTCGCTGGTCGCCGAGGCCGAACTCGGCGCCATGCTGGTAACGTGACGGGGCGGAACATCATGAGCGGCATTGATTCCACGGCGCGCGTCGAGAAGGGCGCGGTGATCGGCAAGGATGTGCTGATCGGCCCATATTGCGTGGTCGGCGCCAACGTCACGCTCGGCGACGGCTGCCGGCTCCTTTCCCACGTCAGCGTCACCGGCCACACCACGATCGGCGCGCGCACCACGGTCTATCCGTTCGCCTCGCTGGGCGGGCCGCCGCAGTCGCTCAGCTACAAGGGCGAGCCCACCCGCCTCGAGATCGGCGAGGACTGCATCATCCGTGAAGGCGTCACCATGAATTGCGGCACCGCCGGTGGTATCGGCGTGACGCGCGTCGGCGACCGCGGCTTCTTCATGGCCTACAGCCACGTCGCCCACGACTGCACGGTCGGCAACGACGTGATCTTCGCCAACAGCGCCACGCTGGCCGGCCATGTTGAGGTCGGCGACTTCGTGTTCATCGGCGGGCTTTCCGCGGTGCATCAGTTCACCCGCGTCGGCACCCAGGCCATGGTCGGCGGGCTGACGGCGGTGCGCGGCGACGTCATTCCGTTCGGCGTGGTCAATGCCGTCAGCGGCACGCTCGAAGGCCTCAACGTGGTGGGCATGCGGCGGCGCAAGTTCACGCGCGAGCGGCTGCACGCGGTGCGGGCGTTCTTCCGCAAGCTGTTCCACGGCCCCGGCGCGTTCGCCGACCGCCTTGCCGAGATCGAGCCCGACAGCGCGCGCGATCCGGCCATCGCCGAGATCACCGCCTTCATCCGCGCCGCCGACAAGCGCCCCATCGCCATGCCGGGGACCGCGGCGCCGCCGGCGGATTGACCCGGGACCCGATGAGCCCGCTCGCCACCAGCGATCCTGGCGCCGCCGTCGGCATCATCTGCGGCGGCGGCGTGTTGCCGTTCGCCGTCGCCGATGCGCTCATGCATCGCGGCCGCCAGCCGGTGCTGTTCGCGATCCGGGGCGCGGCGGAGCCCGCGCGCGTCGCCGCCTATCCGCATCACTGGATCGCGCTCGGGCAGTTCGGCCGCTTCATGCGCCTGGCGCGCGGGGCCGGCTGCCGCGATATCGTCTGCGTCGGCGCGCTGGTGCGGCCGGCGCTGCGCGAGGTACGGCTCGACTGGCTGACGCTGCGCGAGTTGCCGAAGATCATGGCCGCGTTCCGCGGCGGCGACGATCATCTGCTGTCCGCCATCGGCGAGGGTTTCGAGCGCCATGGATTCCATCTCGCCGACATCCGTTCGCTGGCGCCCGAGGTGATGCTGCCGCAAGGGGCGCTGAGCCGCCGCGAGCCCGACGCGGCGGCGCTTGCCGACATCGCGTTCGGTCTTGAGGCCCTCGACGCCATGAGCGCCTTCGATGTCGGTCAGGCGCTGGTGGTGATCGGCCGCCACATCGTCGCGGTCGAGGACATCGAGGGCACCGACGGCCTGCTCGCGCGCGTGGCGCGGTTGCGCGCCGAAGGACGGTTGCGCGCACCCGTGGGCTCCGGCGTGCTGGTGAAAGCGCCGAAGGCCAGGCAGGACATGCGGCTCGATCTGCCGACGCTGGGGCCGCGCACCATCGCCGGCGTGGCCGCCGCGGGCCTTGCCGGCATCGCCGTGATCGCCGGAAACACCCTGATGGCCGAGCCGGAGCGCATGGTGGCCGAGGCCGACCGCGAGGGTCTGTTCGTCGTCGGTCTGCCGCCGCGGGAGGCGGCGACGTGACGGCGCCCGCGTCCGGCGCGCTTCGCATCTTCATCATCGCCACCGAGGCGTCGGGCGACCGGCTGGGCGCGGCCCTGATGCGCGAACTGCGCGCCCGCCATGGCGCGGTTGAGTTCGAAGGCGTCGGCGGCCAGGCCATGGCGGCCGAGGGGCTGACCTCGCCGTTCGCCGTCGAGGAACTGTCGATCATCGGCTTTGCCGCCATCCTGCGTAACCTGCCGCAATTGCTGCGGCGCATCCGCGAGACGGCGGCCGCCGCGCTGGCGTTCAGGCCCGACGTGCTGGTGCTGGTGGACGGCCCGGAATTCACTCACCGCGTGGCGCGGCGCGTGCGCAGGCGGGATCCCGCCATTCCGATCGTCGATTACGTGTCGCCCACGGTATGGGCGTGGCGGCCGTGGCGCGCGCGCGCCATGCGCGGCTATGTCGATCAGGTGCTGGCGGTGCTGCCGTTCGAACCGGAGGTGCACCGCAAGCTGGGCGGGCCGCCGTGCCTTTACGTCGGCCATCCGCTGGTCGAACAGCTCGGCGTGCTGCGGCCCGATGCCCGCGAGGCGGAACGGCGCGCCGCATCGCCGCCGCTGATCGTGGTGCTGCCGGGCAGCCGCCGCGGCGAATTGCGGCGGCTGATGCCGGTGTTTGGCGCGACCCTGCAACGGCTCGCCGCGACAGGCGTCGCGTTCGACCTGGTGCTGCCGACGCTGCCGCATCTGGCAACAGCGGTCACGGCGATGACGGCCGCATGGCCGGTCAGGCCGCGCATCGTCAGCGACGAGGCCGGCAAGCTCGCGGCGTTTCGTATCGCGCGCGCGGCGCTGGTCAAGTCCGGCACCGTGACATTGGAACTGGCGCTGGCCGGGGTGCCGATGGTGGCGGCCTATCAGGTGTCACGATCGGAAGAATGGATTGCGCGGCGGCTGATCAGCGTGTCCACGGTCATCCTGGCCAATCTGGTGATTGGCGAGAACGTCGTACCGGAATTTCTCCAACGCGACTGCGTACCCGAGAAACTGGCGCCCGCGCTGGCTGCGCTTCTGTCCGAGGGACCAGCGCGCCGCCGCCAGGTCGAGGCCTTTGCCCGGCTCGACGCCATCATGGGCGTCGCCGGTGAACCGCCCGCCGCCCGCGCCGCCACGGCTGTCGCCGCCGCGGCGCACCGCATTGCGCATAGCCAGCATGTCCGCTCCCGCCTATGATGATGTCCCGCCAATGAGCATAACGTCCCGATGAGTCCGAAGCCCGTTTCCCCGTCGTCGCTGATCCGTGCCGCCATCACCGGCGTCGAGGGTTATGTGCCCGACGACATCCTCACCAACGCCGATCTCGCCCGCATCGTCGACACCAGCGATGCCTGGATCACCGAGCGCACCGGCATCAAGGAGCGCCGCGTGCTGGCCGCGGGCAAGGGCCCCTCGCACATGGCGGCGGAAGCGGTGCGCGGCCTGCTGGCCAAGACCGCCACCGACCCCAAAGAGGTCGATCTGGTGATCGTCGCCACCACCACGCCGGATTATCCGCTGCCGGCCACCGCGGCGCTGGTGTGCGAGATGACCGGCATCCCGCATGTCGGCGCCTTCGATCTGCAGGGCGCGTGCTCCGGCTTCCTGTACGGACTGTCGATCGCCTCGCAGTTCGTCGCCACCGGCAAGTGCCGCAAGGCGATCGTGATCGGCGCCGAGAAGATGACCTCGATCGCCGACTACACCGATCGCGCCACCTGCGTGCTGTTCGGCGACGGCGCGGGCGCGGTGATGCTGGAGCCTTCTCCAAGCGGTTATGGCGTGATCGACACGGTGATGCACTCCGACGGCGCCGGCATGCCGCATATCCAGATCAAGGCCGGCGGCAGCCGCGCGCCGGCCTCGGAGGACACCGTGGCCAGGCGGCAGCATTATTTCTATCAGGAGGGCGCGGTCGTCTATAAGCACGCCGTGGCGCGGCTCGCCGAGGTCGGCAACGAGATCGTCGCGCGCAACGAGTTGACGCCCTCCGAGATCGACTGGGTGGTGCCGCATCAGGCCAACCGCCGCATCATCGAGGCCACCGCCGAGCGCCTCGGCGTGCCGATGGAGCGGGTGATGATGAATATCGCGCGATACGGCAACACCTCGGCGGCGACCATTCCGCTGTGCCTGTGGGATTATGAATCGCAGCTCAAGGCCGGGCAGAAACTGGTGATGGTGGCGTTCGGCGGCGGTTTCACCTGGGCCGGCGCCTATGTCACCTGGGCCTATGACGGCGCGGCGAAAAGCCGGAAATAGCGCGGCCGTTTTTCACATTCCGATCAAAACAAAACGGCCGGCACGCGCGTGCCGGCCGTTTGTTTATCCAAGCTTGATCCGCGGAAAAGCGGCTCCCGCGTTTCCGGATCGTGCTTTACTTGCGCTTGGCGATATCGGTGTAGTCGCGGCGCGGCGCGCCGGTGAACAGCTGGCGCGGGCGGCCGATGCGCTGCTCCGGATCCTCGATCATCTCGCGCCACTGGCCGATCCAGCCGACGGTGCGGGCGAGCGCGAACAGCACGGTGAACATCGAGGTCGGGAAGCCCATCGCCTTGAGCGTGATGCCCGAATAGAAGTCGATGTTCGGATAGAGTTTCTTCTCGACGAAGTAGTCGTCATGCAGCGCGATGCGCTCGAGCTCCATCGCCACCTGCAGCAGCGGATCGTTCTTGTGGCCGACCTCGGCAAGCACATCGTGGCAGGTCTTCTGCATGATCTTGGCGCGCGGATCGTAGTTCTTGTAGACGCGGTGTCCGAAGCCCATCAGCCGGAACGAGTCGTTCTTGTCCTTGGCGCGGCGGATGAATTCCGGAATGCGGTCGACCGAGCCGATCTCCATCAGCATCTGCAGCGCGGCCTCGTTGGCGCCGCCATGGGCCGGACCCCACAGGCAGGCGATGCCGGCGGCGATGCAGGCGAACGGGTTGGCGCCCGAGGAGCCGGCGAGCCGCACCGTCGAGGTCGAGGCGTTCTGCTCATGGTCGGCATGCAGGATGAAGATGCGGTCGAGCGCGCGCGCCAGCACCGGATTGAGCTTGTATTCCTCGCACGGCACCGAGAAGCACATGCGCAGGAAGTTCGAGGCGTAATCGAGCTCGTTCTTCGGATAAACGAACGGCTGGCCGATCGAGTACTTGTAGACCATCGCCGCCAGCGTCGGGATCTTGGCGATCATGCGCATCGAGGCGACCATGCGCTGATGCGGGTCCGAGATGTCGGTGGAGTCGTGGTAGAACGCCGACAGCGCGCCGACGCAGGCCACCATCACCGCCATCGGATGCGCGTCGCGGCGGAAGCCCTGGAAGAAGCGCGCCATCTGCTCGTGCACCATGGTGTGGCGCGTGATGCGGTAGTCGAAGTCGCTCTTCTGCGTCTTGTTCGGCAGCTCGCCGTACAGCAGCAGGTAGCAGGTTTCGAGGAAGTCGCCGTGCTCGGCGAGCTGCTCGATCGGATAGCCGCGATAGAGCAGGATGCCCTGGTCGCCGTCGATGTAGGTGATCTTGGACTCGCAGCTCGCCGTCGAGGTGAAGCCGGGGTCGTAGGTGAACATCCCGGTCTGGCCGTAGAGCTTGCTGATGTCGACGACTTCGGGGCCGATCGAGCCGCCGAGCACGGGAAATTCCCAGCTCTTGTCGCCAACGGTCAGTTTCGCGTTCTTGCCGGTCTTTCTCGCATCCATGGTGGATCCCCGCGTCCAAGCGTACAATTGATGAAGATAGACGGCCCGGAGATCCGCGCCTTCGCCTGGCTGGCGGCAGCCTCTCCCCCCGGGCGGTAGGAAAGTCGCCAGATGCCTAGCTTATTGCCGTGTGCATCGCAAGATGGCCAGGAACACGGGCGCCGGCGGCCTTGGGCAAGGTCTCAGGCGGCCTGATCGGCAAGCCGCGCCAGGCATTCCTGCTGGCCCAGCACCGCCAACACGTCGAAGATGCCGGGCGAGGTGGTCCGTCCCGTCAGCGCGGCGCGCAGGGGTTGCGCGACGCTGCCGAGCTTGATGCCATGGGTTTCGGCAAACTCCCGCACCGCGGCCTCGGTGGCCGCCGCGCTCCACGGCGTGACCGACTTGAACCGGTCGTGGAGCTGCCCGATCAGTTGCCGGGCCTCCGGCGTCAGCAGGGCGGCGGCCTTGGCGTCGATGCCCAGCGGGCGGTCGGCGAAGATGAAATTCGCGCCATCGGCCAGCTCGACCATGGTCTTGGCGCGCTCCTTGAGGCCGGGCATCGCCTGCAGGAGCTGCGCACGCGTGACTTCAGTCAACTTATTCGCGATGCGGTCGCCGCCGGGAATGTGCGGCAGCATCGCCTCCAGCGCCACGACCAGCTCGCGGTCGTCGGCCTGGCGCAGATAAATGCCGTTGAGGTTTTCCAGCTTGGCGAAATCGAAGCGCGCGGCCGAGCGGCCGATCGCCGGCAGGTCGAACGCCGCGATCATTTCCTCGGTGGAGAACACCTCCTGGTCGCCATGGCTCCAGCCAAGCCGCACCAGATAATTGCGCAGCGCCGCCGGCAGGTAGCCCATGGCGCGGTAGGCGTCGACGCCGAGCGCGCCATGACGCTTGGACAGCTTCGAGCCGTCCGGTCCGTGGATCAGCGGGATGTGCGCCATCACCGGCACGCTCCAGCCCAGCGCCTCGTAGATCTGCTTCTGGCGCGCGGCGTTGGTGAGATGATCGTCGCCACGGATGATGTGGCTGACGTTCATGTCGTGGTCGTCGACGACGACGGCGAGCATGTAGGTTGGCGAGCCGTCGGAGCGCAAGAGCACCAGATCGTCGAGGTTCTCGTTCTGCCATTCCACGCGGCCCTGCACCTGGTCCTCGATCACGGTCGAGCCGGTCAGCGGGGCCTTGAGGCGGATCACCGGATTGACGCCGGCGGGCGCCTCGGACGGATCGCGGTCGCGCCAGCGGCCGTCGTAGCGCATCGGGCGGCCCTCGGCGCGCGCCAGCGCGCGCATCGCCTCCAGTTCCTGCTGGCTGGCGTAGCAGCGATAGGCGCGACCTTCGGCAAGCAGTTGCTCGGCCACCTCGCGGTGCCGTGCGGCGCGCGCGTACTGGTAGATCACCTCGCCGTCCCATTCGAGGCCGAGCCATTTCAGGCCGTCGAGAATCGCGTCGATGGCGGCCTGGGTCGAGCGCTCGCGGTCGGTGTCCTCGATCCGCAGCAGCATCTTGCCGCCGCGTCCTCGTGCGTAGAGCCAGTTGAACAGCGCCGTGCGCGCGCCCCCGATGTGGAGGAAGCCGGTCGGCGAGGGAGCAAAGCGTGTGACGATGTCTGACATTCGGAACCGTATGGGAATGGCGTGCAGGCGCGGCTCGTGTAGCATGGCTGTCGGGCCGGGTGGAAGCGGGCGGGGGCCAGCCGTTTGACAGCCAGCAAGGCAAAAGCGCGCAGCCGCGCCGGGACGCTGCCTGAGCCTGGGGCCGTCACGGCGCGCCCTTTTGAACGTCCGTGGGCCGGGTCTCTTGCCCCCCTGATCGAGTACCTCGGCGCCCTGGCGCGCGCCGAGGCTGGCGCGGGACGGCTCTTGCCATGGGTGCCGGTCGCGTTCGGCGCCGGCATCGCGCTCTATTTCGCCGCCGGCCACGAGCCGGTCGACTGGGTGACGGTGGTGACCGCGCTGGGACTGGCCTCTGCCGCGGTGGCGGCGCGGCACCGTCCCGCGCTGTTTCCGGCGCTCGCGCTCGTGGCCGCGCTCGCCGCCGGGTTTGCCACCGCCACGATGCGCGCGGCGCGGCTCGCCCATCCGGTGCTGGCGCAGCCGGTGTCAGCCGCCACGCTGTCGGGTTTCGTCGAGACGCGCGAACTGCGCGAGCGCACCGACCGCTTCGTGCTGCGCGTGACAAAGATGGAGGCGGCGCGCGGCATTGCCTTGGAGCGGGTGCGGCTCTCCGTGCGCAAGGGCGCTGCGCCCGATGTCGGCAGCTTCGTCGAGCTTAAAGCACGCCTGTCGCCGCCGACGCAGCCGCTGAGGCCCGGTAGCTACGATTTCGCCCGCGACCTCTACTTCCAGGGCATCGGCGGCACCGGCTTCGTGCTCGGCAGGATCACGACGGCGGCTGCCCCCGAAGGCGGAGGCCCGTGGCTGCGCTATGCCGCGACGCTGCAGGACATCCGCGACGCGGCCGACGCGCGCATCGGCGCGGTGGTCAAGGGCGACGCGCGCGCCATCGCCACCGCGCTGATCACCGGCCGCCGCGACGCGCTGACGGCGCCGGTCAACGACGCGCTGTTCATCTCCGGGCTCGGCCATGTGCTGTCGATCTCCGGCTATCACATGGCGCTGGTGGCGGGTGTGGTGTTCTTCGCCGCGCGCGCGCTTTTCGCGCTGTCGGGACGGCTGGCGGGTTCGCGCCCGATCAAGAAATGGGCGGCGCTGGTGGCGCTCGCGGCGGCCGCGTTCTATCTCGCGCTGTCGGGCGCCGAGGTGGCGACGCAGCGCTCGTTCCTGATGACGGCGCTGGTGCTGGTCGGCGTCATGGTGGACCGCCGCGCCATCACCTTCCGCACGTTGGCGATCGCCGCGCTCGCGGTGCTGGCGCTCGCGCCGGAATCGCTGGTGCATCCCAGCTTCCAGATGTCGTTCGCCGCAACGCTGGGACTGGTGGCGCTGATTGAGCAGGGCATGCCGAAGCTGTTTTCGCTGCCGCGCGAGGGCCCGGCCTCGGCGCTGGCGGCCTGGGGCGGGCGCGAGGTCACGGCGCTGACGATGGCCTCCCTGATCGCGGGCTTCGCCACCATGCCGTATGCGGCGTTCCACTTCCACCGCATCACCCCCTACGGCGTCATCGCCAACCTCGCCGCCATGCCGGTGGTGAGCGGCTGGGTGATGCCGGCCGGCATCCTCGGCCTCGTGGCGATGCCGTTCGGTCTCGACGGCGTGTTCTGGCGCCTGATGGAATGGGGCATCGACTGGATGGTGGCGGTATCGCGGTTCGTCGCAGGCCTGCCGGGCGCGGTCGGCCGCGTGCCGGCGTTCGGCATCGGGCCGCTGATCGCGATGACGTTCGGCATGATCGTCATGGGCCTTCTGAAATCGGCGCTGCGCTGGAGCGGCGCCGCGGTGATCGCGCTCGGCGCGGTGTGGGCGGCGCTCGCGACGCAGCCGGACATCCTCGTTGCCGCCAACGGCCAGGCGGCGGCGGTGCGCGGTGCCGACGGGAGGCTGCGCGTCATGCTCAACGGCAAGGATACGTTTGCGTTGCGCGAGTGGCTCGCGGGCGACGGCGATACGCGAACCGTCGCCGATCCGTCGCTGACCGAAGGCGTGCGCTGTGACGAACTCGGCTGCGTCGCTCCGGTGAGGGAAGGCGGAACGGTGGCGCTGGCGCGTACGGTCGCGGCGCTTGCCGACGACTGCGCGCGCGCCGCTGTCGCGATCATGGCGTGGCAGGCGCCATCCGATTGCGCGGCGCATGTCGTGTCGGCGGCCGAAACGGACAGAAGCGCGGCGGCGCTGTGGCGCACCGCGCACGGGTTTCGTCTGGAAACGGCGGCCGCCGGGTACGACCGGCCATGGATCAGGCGGCCGGAGATCAGGCGGCCGGACACCGCGCCTGAAGCCAAGCCGTCAAACCGCACCGTCGAGGCCAAGCCGCCAAACGGTTCGGCCGCAGCCAGGCCGCCGAACCGCCACTCCGCCGTTCCCGACGCGACGCCGGACGAGGCCAGTCTCGATCCCGACTGACCCCACGCCCTTTCAGTAGCGGCGGATCAGGCCGATCAGCTTGCCCTGGATGCGGACGCGATTGGGCGGCAGGATGCGCACCTCGTAGGCGGCGTTGGCGGGTTCGAGCGCGATCGATGCGCCGCGGCGGCGGAATCGCTTGAGCGTCGCCTCCTCGTTGTCGATCAGCGCCACCACGATGTCGCCGGTCTGGGCGGCGTCGCCGCGCTGGATCAGCGCCATGTCGCCGTCGAGGATGCCGGCCTCCACCATGGAATCGCCGCGCACTTCAAGGGCGTAATGGTCGCCGCTCGCCAGCATCTCCGGTGGTACGTTGATGGTGTGGCTGCGGGTCTGGATCGCCTCGATCGGGGTGCCGGCGGCGATGCGGCCCATCACCGGCACCGTGACCGGGCGGCCGCCTTCATCCTCCGCGGGGGTACGCACCCTGCCGAGGTTGCCTTCGATGATGCTGGGGGTGAATCCGCGGCGCGGACCCGCGAACGCCGGGGCCGACTGCTCGGGCAGCTTGATGACCTCGATGGCGCGGGCGCGGTTGGGCAGGCGGCGGATGAAGCCGCGCTCCTCCAGCGCCGTGATCAGGCGGTGAATGCCGGATTTCGAGCGCAGGTCGAGCGCGTCCTTCATCTCGTCGAAGGACGGCGGCACGCCGGATTCCTTCAGGCGTTCATGGATGAAGCGCAGGAGCTCGAGTTGCTTGCGAGTCAGCATGGCGGCGTTGTCCCCCGAACTTGCAATTCCAATCCACGTTGGCCGTGAATCGAAACAAATCATGAACGAACACTATATGTTCCATATGTGTTCCGCAAGCTCTTAATTTGAGGTCAACAAAATGCTCGCCCGTCACAACGGCAGCTTAAGGATGACGCAGCGCGAGCCGGCTGCTGCTGCGGGGGCCTGCGGCGGGCGGACGATCAGCGCGCCGGCGTTGGACAGGCTGCGCAGCAGCGAACTGTCCTGGCTGCCGACCGGGGTTGCCACCGGCAGGCCGTCGGGGCCGTTGGTCAGCGTGGCGCGCATGTAGTCCTGGCGCGAATCGTTGGCCGGCAGCTCGACGGCGAGGATCGCCGTCTCGGTGGCGAGCGGCTCGGTGCGGCCCGACAGCGCGCGGATCAGCGGCACACCGAACAGGAAGCCGCAGATGTAGGACGACACCGGGTTGCCGGGCAGGCCGAGCACGCGCATGGCGCCGAGCCGGCCGTTCATCACCGGCTTGCCGGGGCGGATCGCGACCTTCCAGAACGCGATCTCGACGCCTTCGGCCTTGAGCGCCGCCTGCACCATGTCGTGGTCGCCGACCGAGGCGCCGCCGGTGGTGACCAGCATATTGGCGCCGCCGTCGCGGGCGCGGCGGATCGCGGCCCGCGTTTCTTCCAGCCGGTCGCCGACCATGCCGAGGTCGATCACCTCGGCGCCTTCGCCCTCCGCCATCGCCCGCAGCGCGTAGCCGTTGGAACAGACGATCTGGCCGGGGCCGGGATCGCCGCCGGGCGCGACCAGTTCATCACCGGTGGCTAGCAGCGCCACCTTCGGCCGGCGATGCACCGGCAACGCCGGATGATTCATGGCCGCGGCCAGCGCGAGATCGCGGCCGGTGAGGCGGCGGCCCTTGCGCAACAGCACGTCGTCGGCGCGGAAATCGGTGCCGGCCGGGCGGATGTGGCGGCCGGGCCGGGCCGGTTCGCCGATGACCACCACGTCGCCCTCGCGGGTGGTATCCTCCTGGATGATGATGGCGTCGGCGCCGTCCGGCACCACGCCGCCGGTGAAGATGCGCGCGGCCTCGCCTTCGCGCAGCGCGCGGTCGAACGGGCGTCCCGCCGCCACTTCGCCGATCACGGTGAGGCGAGTGGGAACGGTGGTGACGTCGGCGGCGCGCACCGCGTAGCCGTCCATCGCCGACATCGCCGCCGGCGGCTGGGTGCGCAGCGCGGTCAGGTCGCGCGCCAGCACGCGGCCGTGCGCGGCCTCCAGCGCGACCATCTCCTCGGGCAGCGGCGCGATGTCCGCGAGCACGGTGGCGAGCGCTTCGGCAACCGGCATCAGGGCCATTGCGTGATCTCCTCAGTTCTTTTTTTGCCGCGCGGCGGGGGCGCGATAGTGGCCGGACTTGCCGCCCTTCTTCTCGATCAGGCGGATGCCGTCGATGACGACGCCGCGCTCCACCGCCTTGATCATGTCGTAGACGGTCAGGCAGGCCACCGACACGGCGGCGAGCGCCTCCATCTCGACGCCGGTCGGGCCGGTGACCTTGACGGTGGCGCGCACGCGGCAGCCGGGAAGCCTGGCGTCGGGCTCGACATCGACGGTGACCTTGGACAGCGCCAGCGGATGGCACAGCGGGATCAGTTCGTGGGTGCGCTTGGCGGCCATGATGCCGGCGATGCGCGCGGTGCCGAGCACGTCGCCCTTGGCGGCGTCGCCCCTGACGATGAGGCCGAGCGTCGACTTCGCCATGATGACGCGGCCCTCGGCGACCGCCGTGCGCTCGGTCGCGGGCTTGGCGGAGACGTCGACCATGCGCGCCTCGCCCTTGCGGCCGATATGGGTGAGGGCGGGCTTGGCGGATTTGGCGGCGGGCTTGCGGGGCATGGCTTATACCGGGCTGCGCGCCAGGAGGGCGCGGGTGGCGGCGGCGACATCGGCCCGTCGCATCAGGCTTTCGCCGACCAGGAAGGTGTTGATCCCGCAGCGCGACAGCCGCGCCAGGTCTGCCGGCGTGAAGATGCCGCTCTCGCCCACCGCGACGCGGTCGGCCGGAATATGCGGGGCGAGCTGTTCGCTGGTGGCAAGCGTGGTCTCGAACGTGCGCAGGTTGCGGTTGTTGACGCCGATGAGCGGCGAGCGCAGCCGCAGCGCGCGGTCCAGTTCGGCGCGGTCATGCACCTCGATCAGCACGTCCATGCCGAGGGTGAGCGCGGCGTCCTCGATCTCGGCGGCGGCGGCATCGTCGAGCGCCGCCATGATGATGAGGATGCAGTCGGCGCCGAACGCGCGCGCCTCGACCGCCTGATAGGGATCGTAGAGGAAGTCCTTGCGCAGCGCCGGCAGCTTCACCGCGCCGCGCGCCGCCGCAAGATAGTCGAGATGGCCCTGGAACGAGGGGGCGTCGGTGAGCACCGAGAGGCAGGCGGCGCCGCCTGTCTCATAGGCGCGCGCCAGCGCCGGCGGATCGAAGTCGGCGCGGATCAGGCCCTTCGAGGGACTGGCCTTCTTGATCTCGGCGATCAGCGCGTAGTCGCCGCGCGCCAGCCTGTCGCGGATCGCACGGGCGAAGCCGCGCGGCGCGGGCGTGGCTTTGGCGTCGGCCTCGAGCGCGGAGAGCGGGCGCGCGCGCTTGGCGGCGGCGATCTCGTCGCGCTTGTAAGCCTCGATCCGGGTCAAAATATCGGCCACGACGCCTGCTTTCTTCTTACGGCCTGCGCGCGCTTCAGGCCTGCGACGATGCGATCAGGCGGTTGAGGCATTGCAGCGCCGCGCCGCTGTCGATCGACTTGACGCCGAGCGCGACGCCTTCCTTGAGCGTTTCGGCCTGCTCGGCGACGATGAGCGCGGCGGCGGCGTTGATCAGCGCCACGTCGCGATAGGCCGAGGGCTTGCCTTCGAGCACGCCGCGCAGCGCCACGGCGTTGGCCGCCGCGTCGCCGCCCCTGAGTGCTTCCGGTGCGACACGGTTGAGCCCCGCATCTTCCGGGGTGATCTCGAAGCTGCGGATGGAACCGTTTTCGAGCGCGGCCACGAAGGTCGGGCCGCTCAGCGTGATCTCGTCGAGGCCATCGGAGCCGTGCACCACCCAGGCGGCCTGCGAGCCGAGGTTTTTCAGCACCTGCGCCAGCGGCTCGACCCATTGGCGCGAGAACACGCCGACCATCTGCCGCCTGACTCCGGCCGGGTTCGACAGCGGGCCGAGCAGGTTGAAGATGGTGCGGGTGGCAAGCTCGACGCGGGTCGGGCCGACGTTCTTCATCGCCGGGTGATGGGCGGGCGCGAACATGAAGCCGAGCCCGGTATCGCGGATGCAGCGGCTGATCGCGTCCGGCGAAAGCTCGATCCTGACGCCGAGCGCGGCCAGCACGTCGGCGGCGCCCGAGCGCGAGGACAGCGCGCGGTTGCCGTGCTTGGCCACGGTGACGCCGGCGCCGGCCGCGATGAAGGCGGCGCAGGTCGAGACGTTGACCGAGCCGGAGCCGTCGCCGCCGGTGCCGACGATGTCGACGGCCCCCTCGGGAGCCGTGACGCGCAGCATCTTGGCGCGCATGGTGCTGACCGCGCCGGTGATCTCGTCGACGGTTTCGCCGCGCACGCGCAACGCCATCAGGAGGCCGCCCATCTGCGAGGGCGTCGCCTCGCCCGACATCATGCGGTCGAACGCCAGCGCGGCCTCGTCGCGCGTCAGCGCCGCGCCGGTGGCGACTTTAGCGATGATGGCCTTGAAATCGTCCATGAAAACCTGCCCGTGACCCCGTATCCCGGCGATTGGCCGGTCTTAGACGCGGGGGGAAGGGGGGTCAAGGCGGGCGGCGGCGTCGCGACGGTTCCCCCCGGGCCGGCGCCGTCAGTTGTTGGCGGCGCCGCCGGTGGCCTGGATGAAAGCGGTCTGGTTGATGCTGGTGCCGATGTCGCTCTGGACCTGCGCCACGTATTCACCCAGCACCTCGTCGGTCAGCGCCCGCTTGAGGTTCTCCGTCGCGGTCTTGGCCTCGCGGGATTCGAGATCGACCGGCGGCACGACGATGTCGGTGACGCGGAGTACGAACCGCTCGGTGGCCTTCGCCCCCTGCACGTCGGCGGCGGCATCCTTGGCGGCCTTGAACGCGGCATCGACGACGCTCTCGGGGATGTTCTGCGGGGCGCTGCCGCCTCGCTTGAGGCCGGAAGCGGTCTCGACCTTGAGCCCGTCGGCCATGGCAAGCTCGCCGAGCCTGGCGCCGCCGGCAAGCTTCTTCGTCATCTCCTCGGCCTTGGCGCGCAGCCGTTGGCCGACCTGATCGTCATGCCAGCGCGCCATGACCTGGTCCTTGACCTCGTCGAGCGCGCGCTCGCGCGACGGGGTCACCCCCAGCACCTCGAACCAGACATAGCCGTTGCGCAGCTGCAAGGGATCGTTCTCGACGCCGACGTCGCTGGCGAAGGCCGGCGCCATCACATCGATGCCGGCGGGCAGGCCCGCGACCGGCTTGCCGTCGGGACCGCGGCCCGAGCGGTCGGCCGCCTCGATGACCACCGCCTTGAGGCCGAGCTTCTGGGCAGCATCCGCGATCGCAATGCCGCCGCCGCGCTCGTCCTCCATCTTGTTGTGGAGATCCTGGATGGTGCCGCGTGCGCGCTCGCCGGCGATCTCGCGCTTGATGGCGTCGGCCATGCTCTCATAGGTCGGCTTGCTGCCGGGCTCGATCTTCGTGACGCGCACGAGCACGGTGCCGAAGCGGCCGGCGACCGGCTGGCTGACCTCGTTGAGGCCGAGCGCGAAGGCGGCGTCGGCTACCGCGGAATCGACGATGCCGGACTTGGCAACGAGTCCGAGATTGGTATCGGACGGCTTGAGGTTGCGCTCCTTGGCGAGGTCGTCGAACGACAGCCCGCCGGAGAGCCGCTCGTTGGAGACGTCATCGGATGACCGCCCGCCGGAAATGCGCGCGCGCGCGGCGCGCGCCTCATCCATGGACGGGAACACGATCTGCTCCACCTCGCGCCGCTCCGGCGTGGTGAATCGCTCCTGCCGCTCGGCGAACGCCTTTTTGGTGTCCTCGTCCGACACCGTGTTCCATTTGGCGATCTCGTCGGGAATCGCGGTCACGACGGCGATCTTGCGGTATTCGGGCGCGCGGAACAGCGGCTTGCGATCCTCGAAGAAGCGCGCCAGCGCCTCCGGCCCCGGGTCCTCGATGGCGCCGGCCTGGGCGGTATCGAGATGGACGAACTCGATCGCGCGCTGCTCGCTCTGGAGCCGCAGCAGCGCCTCGACCAGGGTCCTGGACGGGCTGGCGGCGCCAGCGATCGTGCCCGTGATCTGGCGGCGCAGCGACAGGCGGCGCTGCTCGCTCACATAGCGCTGCTCGGAATAGCCGGCCTGACGGATGAGCTGGGTGAAGCGCGACGGATCGAAGGTGCCGGTGATGCCGCGGAAGTTCGGATCCTGCATGATGGAGTTCGACACCGCGGCGTCGGTGATGCCCAGTCCCATGCGGCGGACGTTCTCATCGAGCGCGGCTTCGGCGACGACCTGCGCCAGCACCTGGCGGTCGAGGCCGAAGGCGCGCGCCTGTTCGCTGTTGAGCGGCCGGCCGAGCTGGCGGCCGATCTGCTGCAGCCGCTCGGTATAGGTCTGGCGGAACTGCTCGACGCTGATCTCGGTGCGGCCGATGCGCGCCAGCGTCGATTGGCCGAAGCCGCGGAAGATGTCGGCGATGCCCCAGACGCCGAAGCTGATGATCAGCACGCCCATGACCGTGCCCATGATGGCCTTGCCGAGCCAGTTGGATGAGGCTTTGCGGATTCCCCGGAGCATGAGGGTCAGACGCCTTTGCTGATGGAGTGAAAAACGGCCTGCCGGATGTGCGGGAAAATCGCGGCGCGCACAAGCCGAATGGCGGGAAAAAGCTTAAGACAGGAAAAAGATCATAAAATGGCCCGAAGGCCGCCGCAACCCGCGCCTCTGGGGAGAGGGCGGCCGGATGCACTGGCGCGCCGGCGCTCCCTCTGCTACGCGCAATGCCGATATAACCCCATCCCGTTGCGGAAATTCTTCCGCGCCTCACCATAAAAGAGTTCTCCGATGCCGACGACCGCGTCGCGCCCGCTGATCGCGGGCAACTGGAAAATGAACGGCCTGACGGCTTCCATCGCCGAACTCGAGGCCATGATCGCCGGCGCCGGTCCCCTTGCCGGGCGCGTCGACCTGCTGGTCTGCCCGCCGGCCACGCTGGTGGCGGCGTTCGCGGCGCGCGCCGGGAGCGCGGCGGTCGCGATCGGCGCCCAGGATTGCCATGCCAAGGCTTCCGGTGCCCATACTGGCGACCTGTCGGCCGAGATGCTCAAGGATGCCGGCGCGCGTTTCGTCATCGTCGGCCATTCGGAACGCCGCGCCGATCACGGCGAAACCGATATGACGGTGCGCGCCAAGGCGGAAGCCGCGCGCCGCGCCGGCCTTGTCGCCATCGTCTGCGTCGGCGAAACGCGGAGCCAGCGTGACGCCGGCAAGACCCTCGACGTGATCGCCGGCCAGCTCGCCGGCTCGCTCCCCGACGGCGCCACCGCCGAAAACCTCGTGGTGGCCTACGAGCCGGTGTGGGCGATCGGCACCGGCCTGACCCCGACCACGGCCGACGTCGCCGCGGTCCATGCCTCGATCCGGGCCGCGCTCGCCAAACGCTTCCCCGGCGAAGGCGAGGCGATCCGCATCCTCTATGGTGGTTCGGTGAAGCCCTCGAATGCCGCCGAGCTGATGGCGGTGCCGCATGTCAACGGCGCGCTGGTCGGTGGCGCCAGCCTCAAGGCGGCCGACTTCCTGGCCATCGCCGCTGCCTGCCGAGCCTAGCCCCCACTTCGTCTTTGCCGGCTGTAAACTTGACCCGGCAATCCAGCTTGTAAAAAAGATGGATGCGCGGGTCGAGCCCGCGCATGACGAGGGAGAGACTTCGTCATAGCAAGGCTTGATCCCTCACTTTGTCAGGGCGGCCTAGCAGCAGGGCGGCAGGATCGGTTCGGGCCTTACCGGCGCGGCCGCCTGCGGTGCGCCGGGGGCGGCCTGTCCCTTTTCCCGGCCGGCGGCTTCGTCGCGCGCGGCCGCCCGCCACTGACGCAGGCGGGCCAGCAGGCGGCGCAACGTGGGCTTGCGAGGGGCGCGGGTCTGGCTCATGCAGGCACATCCTGATCGTCGCCGGTAGGTTTCCCTGCCTGGGCATACCCCCGCATTGACAGAAATCAAGTTTTCCAGGGCTACATTTTTCCCGGGCTAAAAGAAGGAAAAATAAGCAATTCAAACAATGGGGGTGGCGGCGGTGGAAATCGCTGTCCGGATCGTGTAGAGACGCCAGCGAAACAACGGATATGGCGTTCGGCGCGAAGCCCCGCGAGATGGACGAAGCCTTGCCGCCCTTCAGGGGCGCGGCCCATGCCGGACCAGACAGAAACGGAACTTGCACCGATGCAAACGGTCCTCATCGTCATCCACCTCATGATCGTGACCGCCCTGATCGGGGTCGTGCTGCTGCAGCGGTCGGAAGGCGGCGGCCTGGGCGCCGGGGGTGGCGGCGGTGGCGGTGGCTTCCTCAGCAGCCGCGGCACCGCCAACATGCTGACACGCACCACAGCGTTCCTTGCGGTCGGGTTCTTCGTCACCAGCCTTGTGCTGTCGTGGATGGCCGGATTCGAACGCAAGCCGGCTTCGATCATCAACGCGCCGGCGCCGGCCTCGCAACAGGCTCCCGCCGGCGACAACGGCCGCAACCTGCTCGATACGCTGCGCGGCCAGGACCAGGCTCCGGCGACGCCACAGGTGCCGCGCTCGCAGTGAACGCAACCTACGGCGTTCTTCCGACCAGTCTTCTGAAGCCTCCGCCCTATCCGCAGGGCGCGTGATCAGCGCGAGCCTATGAAGCCGATTTTTTTCGTTCACGAGGGTCGGCAATCCTATTTTCGGGAATGCGTGCGCGCGGCGGCGCGCTTTGCCCATGTCCAGGTGCTCGATTACGGGCAGCTTGCGCGGTGCGCCGACTTTGCCACGCTGCGCGGCGTCTATGTGCACCTGTCCGGCAAGCCGCAGCGCTACGAACTCGACTGGTGTCTCGGCCGCTACTTCCTGCTGCGCGATCATTTCCATCGCGAGGACATTGATGGCGGCTGGCTGCTCGACAGCGATTTCCTGTTGCTGGCGCCGTTGCCGGAAAGCACGGCGCTGCCTCCCGGCACGCGGTGCGCGCTGTCGTTTTCGCCGCTCGAAAATCCGCTCGAACAGCATGCCTCGAGCCATTGCGCCTATTGGACGCGCGAAGCGCTGGAATCGTTCTGCGCCTTCATTCTGATGATCTACCGCGACAATTCCGCGTCGCTGGTTACGCTCGATAAAGAGCGCCGCGCGGCAGGCATCCGCAGCGCCATCAGCGACATGATCCTGCTCGGCCTGTGGGCGCGCGGGGCGGAGCGTGTGTTCGACCTGTTCGATTTTGTCGGGGCCGGCCTGATCGACCATAATTTGCGCATGGACATGCAGCCGCGCGGCACCCGTCTCAGGATGATGTTCGGCGCCAAGAAGCTCATACAGCGTCACGGCCGGGTGTTCGCGACCGCCTCCGACGGCCAGTTGATCGCGGTGTGCGGGCTGCATTTCCAGGGCGGCGCCAAGATGCTGATGGCGGACGTGGCGGCCGGACGCTGGCTCGCCTTCACCGCCAAGGCGGCGGCCCGCGCCGGCTACGACTGGCTGCGGCTGCGCCTGCGCAAGCTAAAGAAGAAGTTCAACGTATCACCCTAATAAATTGAAATCCTGGGAGAGTACATGAAGCCGAATCTGCTGTTCCAGGCTGTGCATGACGGTCATGCCAGGGGCCTGCCGCGACGATTTTCCTCGTCGAATCGGCTAGCGGCGGTTAGAAGTTAAGCCCCATGGCGCGGTATATCTTCATCACCGGCGGCGTGGTTTCCTCCCTCGGCAAAGGGCTTGCCTCGGCGGCGCTCGGCGCGCTGCTGCAGGCGCGCGGCTACAAGGTGCGGCTGCGCAAGCTCGATCCCTATCTCAACGTCGATCCGGGCACGATGTCGCCGTACCAGCACGGCGAGGTGTTCGTCACCGACGACGGCGCCGAGACCGATCTCGACCTCGGCCATTACGAGCGCTTCACCGGCCGTCCCGCGACCAGGCAGGACAACATCACCACCGGCCGCATCTATCAGGACATCCTCACCCGCGAGCGTCGCGGCGACTATCTCGGCGCCACCATCCAGGTGGTCCCCCACGTCACCAACGCCATCAAGGATTTCATCCGCGACGGCAACGACGGTTTCGATTTCGTGCTGTGCGAGATCGGCGGCACGGTGGGCGACATCGAGGGCCTGCCGTTCTTCGAGGCGATCCGCCAGTTCGGCAACGACCTGCCGCGCGGCCATGCCATCTACATCCACCTCACGCTGTTGCCGTTCATCCCCAGCGCCGGCGAACTGAAGACCAAGCCGACCCAGCATTCGGTGAAGGAGTTGCGCTCGATCGGCATCCAGCCCGACATCCTGCTGTGCCGCTGCGACCGTCCGATCCCCAAGGAGGAGCGCCGCAAGCTCGGCCTGTTCTGCAACGTGCGCGAGAGCGCCGTGATCGAGGCGCGCGACGCCGACACCATCTACGCGGTGCCCGAGGCCTATCACGCCGCCGGACTCGACACCGAGGTGCTGGCCGCGTTCGGCTTCGAGGACAAGGGCTCGCCCGATCTTGCCCGCTGGCACACCATCAACGATCGCATCCGCAATCCGGAAGGCGCCGTCACCATCGCGGTGGTCGGCAAGTACACCGGCATGAAGGATGCCTACAAATCGCTGATCGAGGCGCTCTCCCATGGCGGCATCGCCAACAAGGTCAGGGTCGAGCTCGACTGGATCGAGAGCGAGGTGTTCGAGAACGAGGACCCGGCGCCGTTCCTCGAACACGTCAACGGCATTCTGGTGCCCGGCGGCTTCGGCCAGCGCGGCGCCGAGGGCAAGATCCGCGCCGCGCGGTTCGCGCGCGAGCGCGACGTGCCGTATTTCGGCATCTGCTTCGGCATGCAGATGGCGGTGCTGGAAGCCGCGCGCAACCTGTGCGGCATCGAGAACGCCAACTCGACCGAGTTCGGCCCGACCCCGGAGCCGGTGGTCGGCATCATGACCGAATGGCTGCGCGGCAACGCGCTGGAGCGCCGCACCGCCGCGGGCGATCTCGGCGGCACCATGCGGCTCGGCGCCTATCCGGCGAGCTTGAGCGCCGGCAGTCGCGTCGCCGGCATCTACGGCGCCACCGAGATTTCCGAGCGCCACCGCCACCGCTACGAGGTCAACACCGCCTACCAGGCACGGCTCGAACAGCGCGGCCTGCGGTTCTCGGGCATGTCGCCGGACGGCGTGCTGCCGGAAATCGTCGAATACGAGGACCATCCGTGGTTCATCGGCGTGCAGTTCCATCCCGAGCTGAAATCGCGGCCGTTCGAACCGCATCCGCTGTTTGCTTCCTTCATTGGGGCGGCGGTGGTCCAAAGCCGCCTGGTGTGAGGCATCTTGCGATGTCCCGTGGTCTTGACCATGCCGTGCATGCGGTGCGCGACCTCGACCGGGGCGCGGAACTCTATCGCCGCCTGGGCTTCACGGTCGGCGCGCGCAACCGCCATCCCTGGGGCACGCACAACCACATCGTGCAGGTGGCGGGCGGCTTCATCGAGATCCTGACGCTGGCCGAGCCGGAACGGCTTGGGGCCGACGGACTGTCGCGTGAGTTCGGCGTCTTCCACCAAAACTTTCTCGCGCGCGGCGAGGGGTTGTCGTTCCTCGTGCTTGAAAGCGCCGATGCGGCCGCCGACGCCGCGGCGTTCGCGCGCGAGGGCATCGCCTGTTCGCCGGTGCTGGATTTTTCGCGCGAGGCGACCCGCGCCGACGGCACGGGCGTGACGGTGGGATTTTCGCTGGCGCTGGCGCGCGATCCGCTGTCGCCGGCGGTCGGCTTCGCGGCGTGCCGCCAGCTCAAGCCGGAGAACTTCTGGAACGCGGCGCTGCAATCCCACGCCAACACCGCTTGCGGCCTCGCTGGCGCGGTGCTGATCGCGGAGAACCCGACCGACCATCACGCCTTCCTGTCGTCGTTCAGCGGCGTGCGCGCGCTGCATGCGACGTCGAGCGGGGTCAGCGCCGTGACCGCGCGCGGCGCGATCGAGATCATGGACCCGACCGCGTTCCGCGATCATTTCGGCGTTGCCCACGATGTGGTCGGGGCGGGCCTGCGCTTTGCCGCGCTGCGCATCGGCGTCGCCGATCCGGCACGGGCCGCGGCCTGTTTCGCGGCGGGCGGCATCGAGGCGGCGAACCAGCGCGGCCGCCTGGTGGTCGCGCCGTCGATTGCGCTTGGTGCAACGCTGGTATTCGAGCAGGCTACCGGCGGTTGACCGTGCCCGTCGCCGCCGTGCATGGTGACGCGAAAGGGGCCCCGTTTGACATCGATGCCATCCACCACACCCATCGCCGCCAACGCGGTCGTTGCCGCAGGCGACGTGCGCTTCGGCAATGACCTGCCGCTGGCGCTGATCGCGGGGCCGTGCCAGCTCGAAAGCCGCGACCACGCGATCGAGGTCGCCTCGGCGCTCAAGGAGATCGCGGCGCGGGTCGGCGTCGGCCTTGTGTTCAAGACCAGCTTCGACAAGGCCAACCGCACCTCGGCCGGGGCGCAACGCGGCATCGGACTCGATGCGGCGCTGCCGGTGTTTGCCGAGATCCGCTCCCGGCTCGGGCTGCCGGTGCTCACCGACGTTCACGAGGCCGAGCAGTGCGCGCGCGCGGCTGAAGCGGTCGACGTGCTGCAGATCCCGGCCTTCCTGTGCCGCCAGACCGATCTCCTGCTGGCGGCGGCGGCGACCGGAAAGGTCGTCAACGTCAAGAAGGGCCAGTTCCTCGCGCCGTGGGACATGGCCAATGTCGTCGCCAAGCTGACGGGTGCGGGCAACAGCAACGTGCTGGTGACCGAGCGCGGCGCCTCGTTCGGCTACAACACGCTGATCTCCGACATGCGCGCGCTGCCGATTCTGGCGCGCACCACCGGCGCGCCGGTGATCTTCGACGCCACCCATTCGGTGCAGCAGCCCGGCGGCAGGGGCACCGCCTCGGGCGGCGAGCGCGAGTTCGTGCCGGTGCTGGCGCGCGCCGCGGTCGCGGTCGGCGTCGCCGGCGTGTTCATCGAGACCCATCCCGATCCCGACCGCGCGCCTTCCGATGGTCCCAACATGGTGCCGCTGGCCGCGATGGAGCCGCTGTTGCGGACCCTGGCCGCGTTCGACGCGCTGGCCAAGGGCCGGGGCTAGGGCACGGTGGATCAGACTCCGCGCTTCGTCCCTCCACGTTAGTTCTCCTTTTCCGCTCCAACGTCCGGATTTTCATGTCCAAGACTCTGACCGCCATTCTGACCACCGTCTCGGTCTGCACGTTCGCCGCCTCTCTCTCGATCCGCGCGCTCGATCCGGTGCTGCTGCAGATCGCCGGTGACTTCACCGTGAACATCCAAACCGCCGCGATGCTGTCGTCGGCGTTCGCCTTCACCTATGCGGCGGTACAGCCGGCGATGGGCGCCACCGCCGACATGCTTGGCAAGACGCGGCTGATCACGTTCTGCCTCGCCGTCCTGGTCGGCGGCATGGTTCTCGGCGCGCTGGCGCCGAGCTTCCAGATGCTGATGGTGTCCCGCATCGTCTGCGGAGCCTCGGCCGGCGGCGTGTTTCCGATCGCGCTGGCGTTCACCGGCGATCTCGTGCCGGTGCAGGAGCGTCAGGTGGCGATCGGACGCCTGATCGGCGCGGCGATGGGCGGCAATCTGTGCGGGGCCGCCGTCGGCGGGGTGATCGGCGAATACGGCAACTGGCGCGGCGTGTTCATGGTGCTGGCAGCGGTGGTGCTGGCGAGCTTCATCGCCGCACTGCTGGTGTTCCGCGGGCTCAAGCGGCCCGACACTCCCAAGCCCGACCTGCGCACGCTCAAGGCCGGCTACGCCTCGATCTTCGCCAACCCCAACGCCATGATCTGCTTTTCGGCGGTGTGCATCGAGGGCATCCTGATCTTCGGCCTGTTGCCGTTCATCGCGGCGCTGCTCGCCGGCTGGGGCGAGCCGCGCCTGTCGATCGCCGGCATCGTCATCGGCGGCTTCGCGTTCGGCGGCGTGATCTATTCGGTCATCGTCGCGCGGCTGCTGCCGCTCCTCGGCGAGCGCGGCATGATGATCGGCGGCGGCGTGGTGATGGCGGCTCAGCTTGCCGCTGTTGCGTTCGGGCTGTCATGGCCGGTGATGCTGATGCTGTTCGTGCTGCTCGGCATCGGCTTTTACATGCTGCACGGCTCGATCCAGCTTTACGCCACCGAGTTGTCGACGCAGGCGCGCGCCTCGGCGGTGGCGCTGCATGCGTTCTCGTTCTTCGTCGGCCACGCGCTGGGGCCGGTTGCCTACGGCTTCAGCCTGCCGCATCTGGGCACCGTGGCGACGCTGCTCGGCGCCGCCATCGCCGTGGCGCTGCTGGGGCTGGCGTGCGCGCTGCTCTTGCGGCCGCGCGTCGCGGAGCCGGTCTAGCCTAACCGCGTCCGCGATAGGGCGACACGCCCTGGTCCGGCACCCAGACATCCTTGGGCAGCCGTCCGGTCTGCCAGAACACGTCGATCGGGATGCCGCCGCGCGGATACCAGTAGCCGCCGATGCGCAGCCATTTCGGCTTGATGAGCGTGGCAAGGCGCTGGCCGACGCTGATGGTGCAGTCCTCGTGGAAGCCGCCATGGTTGCGGAAGCTGGCGAGATAGAGTTTCAGCGACTTCGATTCGACCAGCCAGCGCCCCGGCACGTAGTCGATCACCAGATGGGCGAAATCCGGCTGGCCGGTGATCGGGCACAGCGTCGTGAATTCCGGCGCGGTGAAACGGGCGAGATAATTGGTTTCGGGATGCGGATTGGGCACGCGGTCGAGTTGGGCGCGTGCCGGAGAGGCCGGCAACGCCGCCGGACGGCCGAGCTGGAGCGGTTTGCGAGCCATGGAGGCATCCTTTGGCAAACTTGGACAGGTTCCGGAAACGGCTCTAGGCACTTTCGGGATGGCCGGCAACCGGATAGTTTCGGCCGCCTTCGGGCACTGAGGAGAAAGCGATGAGGCGCGGAACCGTCCTGTTTGCATGCGCCATGCTTCTCGCCGGCCTTGTCCCTTCGTGGGCGCATTCCGTGCTGCGCCGCTCCAGTCCGGCGGACGGCGCGGTGCTCGCTCAGCCGCCCGCAGAAATCCGCCTGACCTTCAACGAGGCCATCGAGACGCGGTTCTCGGTGGTCGAGGTCAGCGGTCCGGGCGGCAAGGTCGCGGCCGGCGCGCTGCGCGCCGACAAACAGAACGAGATCGCGGTCGGGCTGCCGGCCTTGCCGCCGGGCCGCTATGACGTGCGCTGGCGCGTCATCTCGGTGGATTCGCACAAGGTGCAGGGCCGGCTGTTTTTCGAGGTCCGCCCATGATCGATATCCGCCCGTGATCGACGATCCCGTCCTTGTCGTGGCGCGTGCCGCGCACTTCGCCGCGTTGGCGGCGCTGGTTGGCATCCCGCTGTTCCGGCGCTGCGTCGCGGACGTGACGGTGGACTGGCTCGGTGTCGCGGCGGCGCTGGCGTGGGGGTCGGCGCTCGTCTGGTTCCTCGCCGTTGCCGCCGGGATTGGCGAGGGCTGGGCGGACGCGTTCGACCCGTCGCATGTGGCGGCGGTGGCGCTCTTTTCGGAATTCGGCCGGGTCTGGCTGGCACGTATCGCCGTGCTGACCGCGCTGTTAGCGCTCGGCATGCGCGCCTCGCATGAGAGATTGCGGCTGGGGCTGGGTCTTGCGGCGGCCGCGAGTCTTGCGCTGACCGGCCATGCCACCGTCGGCGGCGCGGGGATGAGCGAATTCGGCGGGCGGCTGGTGCATGGCATGGCCGACGCGGTGCATGCGATGTGCGCCACCGGCTGGTTGGGCGGACTGGTCGCGCTCGGCCTTACGGCGCGTCGGGCGAATGGCGCGGCGCTGGCCGACGCCCTGCCGCGATTCTCCCGGCTCGGCTATGTGCTGGTGGCGGGCATCCTGGTGAGCGGGTGCGTCAACGCCGCCATGCTGATCGAGACGCCGCGCGGCCTCGTGACGACGGATTACGGGCGCCTGCTGCTGGCCAAGCTCGCGCTCGTTGCCGCCATGCTGGGGCTGGCCCTGGTCAACCGCCTGCTGCTGACCCCACGCATCCAGCGCGCCGCGGCGTCGCGGCTGTTCGGCTGGACCGTGACGGCTGAAACAGGGCTTGGGGCGGCCGTGCTGGCGACCGTCGCGGTGCTGGGCACCCTGCAGCCGCATACCTGACGGTTCGCGGCCGGAACGACCAAAGCCTTTCCCTCGTCCCGGCGATCCGCTAGAAGCCGGGCGGCTTTTCCCTTCCCTTTCTCCTTCCCAACCATCGGGCTCGCCATGACCGCCATCGTTGACATCACCGCTCGCGAAATCCTCGACAGCCGCGGCAATCCGACCGTCGAGGTCGACGTGACCCTGGAGGACGGCTCGCTGGGCCGCGCGGCGGTGCCCTCGGGCGCCTCGACCGGAGCGCACGAGGCGGTGGAACTGCGCGACGGCGACAAGGCGCGCTATCTCGGCAAGGGCGTGCTGAAGGCGATCGAGGCGGTCAACGGCGAGATTTTCGATGCCATCGGCGGCTTCGAGGCCGAGGACCAGGTACGCATCGACGAAACGCTGATCGCGCTCGACGGCACGCCGAACAAGGCGAGGTTCGGCGCCAACGCCATTCTCGGCGTTTCGCTGGCGGTGGCCAAGGCGGCCGCCGACGCCAACGGCCTGCCGCTCTACCGTTATGTCGGCGGCACCTCGGCGCGGCTCCTGCCGGTGCCGATGATGAACATCGTCAACGGCGGCGTGCATGCCGACAATCCGATCGACTTCCAGGAATTCATGATCATGCCGGTGGGCGCGACCACCTTCGCCGAGGCGCTGCGCACCGGCGCGGAAATCTTCCACACGCTCAAGTCCGAACTCAAGAAGGCCGGCCACAACACCAATGTCGGCGACGAGGGCGGTTTCGCGCCCAACCTGCCGTCGGCCGACGCCGCGCTCGACTTCGTCATGGGCGCCATCGCCAAGGCCGGGTTCAAGCCGGGCGAGGAGGTTATGATCGCGCTCGACTGCGCCTCGACCGAGTTCTTCAAGGACGGCAAGTATGTCTATGGCGGCGAGGGCAAGACCCGCTCGCGCTCGGAGCAGGCCAAATACCTTGCCGACCTGGCCGCGCGCTATCCGATCGTCTCGATCGAGGACGGCATGGCCGAGGACGACATGGACGGCTGGAAGGAACTGACAAGCCTGACCGGCGCCAGATGCCAGCTGGTCGGCGACGACCTGTTCGTCACCAACGTGACGCGGCTCGCCGACGGCATCCGGAACGGCCGCGCCAACTCGATTCTGGTCAAGGTCAACCAGATCGGCACGCTCACCGAAACGCTGGCCGCCGTCGAGATGGCGCACAAGGCCGGCTACACCGCGGTGATGTCGCACCGGTCCGGCGAGACCGAGGACGCCACCATCGCCGACCTCGCCGTCGCCACCAATTGCGGGCAGATCAAGACCGGTTCGCTGGCGCGCGCCGACCGCACCGCCAAGTACAACCAGCTCCTGCGCATCGAGGAGGAACTCGGCGCGCAGGCGCGCTACGCCGGCCGGGCCGCGCTCAAGGCGCTGGCGTAGGAATTTTCCGGCGAGGGGTCGTGTCCGAACCGACTGTCGAAATCTGCCAGATACCGCCGACCTTCGAGTCGCTCGGACTCGTGGCCGATCTGTTATCGGAATTCGACAGCTTCGATCACTTTGAATTCGGGCCGCTGACGCGCGCGCTTTCCGCCCAGATCACGAATCGCCATCATGTCTGCGCCTTTCGCGGCAAACGGCTGGTCGGTTATTGCGGGCTGTTGCCGGTGCGCCTGGTGGGTGCGCAGGCGTGGCTCAGGAATCACGGGCCACTCGAACCCGCGTCTTCCGGAACAGCGGATGCAATCGCCTTGACGGTTGTCGCGGTACGCGAGGCCGGTATCCTGCGGCCGCTCATCCGCTACTGCCGGCGCGGATTTTCGGACCTGCCGGTATTTTTCAAGCGCAGTTATGGCGACGGGCAGCGCCGAGCGCGCAAGAGCGTAGTCTACAATCGTACCTTCCGCGCCTGATCTTGCGATGAAATGGCGACATGTGTTGCCCCATAGCCGCAATCGCGCATTTCTTGATTTGGAGCAAGATTCGCGCTTGTTTTGAATAGGAATGAATCATAACGAAGTGAACTGGAATAAAAAATACTGAGTATTTCCGATGCGCCGTCGTTCATGGTTGGGAGGGGCTTCCGCCGTCGTGCTGGCGATGGCGATGATGTCTCCCGCGAACGCGCAACCTGCCGCCGGCCACAGCCCATTCGACTGGAGCGGAAGCTATGTCGCGGGTTCGCTCGGCGGCGCGGCGTTCGGCGACATGGCCGCAACCGGTGTCAATGACAAGTTCGGCGTGCTCGGCAGGAAGTCGCAGAGCGGTCTGATGCTGTCGGCCGAATATGGCCGGCTGATCGATGCGCAGTACGATCTTCGGCTGGCTTTGCGCTCGGCATCGATGCCCGAACACATCATCGACGCCGCCGCTGGCGGCGGCCTGTCCTACGGCAAGACCAGGCTCGGCTATGAGACGCTCGACGCCGAGATCGGGCGTCGCCTGCAATTGTCCGATCCGCTGGCCTTGCGCGTATTCGCCGGCGTGCGTGCCATTCACGCCCGCGACCGGATCGAGGAGATCGCGCTCGGCTTTTTCAGCGTTGGCCAGAAGGCGACGGCGGAAAGCTGGGGCGCGGGACCACGCGCTGGTCTGGAGTTCTCATGGCGGCTGGGCGGGCAGCCGGTGTTTCTGACCGGCGGCGTCGACGGTTCCGTGCTGTTCGGCCGCGCCAATCAGGAGTGGGTGTTCGACACCTTCGGCGGCACTCCACCATTCTTCGTGCTGAATTCATCCAACCCCGCGACCATGTACACGCTCGGCGGCAAACTCGGCGTCACCTGGTTCGCAAGCCCCGGAACCTCATTTACCGTCGGCTATCAGGCAGAACAGGTCTGGAACCTGCGGCAGGCATTTTCCGATATCGACGCAGGCGACGTCGGAGCCATTGACGGGCGCGGCCACAATCTGGTGCACGGTCCGTTCGCCCGGGTTGCCGTATATTTCCAGCCGGCAGCAAAGCCCGCGCCAATCGTCGGAATGCCGACCACATGGACCGGCCTGCGGGTGGGCGCGGATGCGGGCATGGGCTTTGTCACCGCGGAGGCCGGCAACGCTACGCTCGCCACGCTGTCATCGACGAACACATTTACCGGCGCGGGCAATCTTGACGGCGGTGTGGCCGGGTTGCATGCCGGCTACGATGTGCAGTTCGGCCCGCTGCTGACGGGCATAGAAGGGGACATTGCCTGGAGCGGCATAACAGGCACCGGCAGGATTTCCACGAGCCAGGCGGTTACCTTCGATGTCGGCTGGCTTGCCACGTTGCGCGGCCGTGCCGGCTGGGTGCACGAAAACGCGCTGGTTTACCTGACCGGCGGCGCGGCGTGGTCTTCGGTGGCCGGCAATCTGCTGATTGCGGGAACCTCGGTCGCCAGCCAGCGGAATGGATATCAGGGATGGGTCGCGGGCGGCGGTCTCGAATACCGCTTCGCGCCGCTATGGAGCGCGCGCGCCGAATATCTCCACTACGATCTCGGTTCGCAGCTGTTCACCCTGGCGACGCCTGACGCGACTTATTCGGCCGACATGGGTCTGAAGGTTGACGTCATTCGCATGGGGCTAACCCGGACCTTCGCCGCGCTTCCCTGAAGCGGCGCATGCAATGGCCCGGTGGCGCGGCCACTTGAATGCAATTGCATTCATCACCAGATGGCGGGTGTTGTCCTAATTGATCGGGAAAACACCCCATGACCGCCTCCTATAATATTGCCGTCATCACGGGCAGCCTGCGCAAGGAAGCTTTTTCCCGCAGGCTCGCCATGGCCGCCATCAAGCTGGCCCCCGGCCATAAGTTCGACGTGGTGCCGATCGGCGACCTGCCGCTATTCAATCAGGATCTGGAACAGACGCCGCCGGCGCCGTGGACGACGTTCCGCGACCGCGTCAGGCCAGCCGACGCCGTGCTGTTCGTCACGCCGGAATACAACCGCTCGATGCCGGGCGTGCTCAAGAACGCCATCGATGTCGGCTCGCGGCCTTACGGCCAGAGCGTCTGGAACGGCAAGCCCGGCGCTGTGATCGGCACCTCGCCGGGCGCGATGGGCGGCTTCGGCGCCAACCACCATCTGCGCCAGAGCCTGACCTTCCTCAACGTGCCGGTACTGCAGCAGCCGGAAGCCTATCTCGGCCGGATTGGTGGCGCATTCGACGATCACGGCGAACTGACCGACGAGTCGGTGCGCAAGTTCCTGACCGGCTTCATGGAAGCCTTCATCGCCTGGATCGGCCAGCAGAAAAAATAGCGCGGCGGAAGGGGCGTTCCGGCACGCATTAAGCAGGCCTTAATCCTCCGCCGCCATCGTGACGGCATGGTTTCCCGCACCCGCCTCAGATCGATTCTGACCGGCCTCGCGCTCTATCTGATCGCGGCGCTGATGATCGGCTATTTCGGCATCAATGCCTATACCGGGAAGTATGGCCTGAACGCGCGCGAGCGGCTCGATCAGGAAGCCGCCAATCTCACCACCGAAGTCACCCGCCTGAAAACCGAGCACGCCATCTGGGAGCGGCGAGTCGCGCTGCTTCGTTCCGACAGCATCGATCCCGACATGCTCGACGAGCGTGCCCGCGCGCAACTTAATTACGCCCACCAGCGCGATCTCGTGCGCATTCTTCCATAACGCGGCGGAAATCTTTTCTTATTGCATCGCAGCAGGTTAGGCCATGCGTGGAAGCCGGTTGTGCTTTCTCGCGTCATGAAATTGCGCTAAGTGTGCGAGGCAGCTTTTCACGCGCCACTTTTCATTCGCAGCGGAATTTCCATGGCAACGAACAAGAAAAGCGCCGCCCGCGCACCGGCTCCCGCCTCTGAACAAACTCCCGCCGCCGTTCCCGCCTTCACCAGGGAGGAGGAACTCGCCGCCTACCGCCAGATGCTGCTGATCCGCCGCTTCGAGGAGAAGGCCGGCCAGCTCTACGGCATGGGTCTGATCGGCGGCTTCTGCCATCTCTACATCGGGCAGGAAGCGGTGGTCGTCGGCATGCAGATGGCGCTCAAGGACGGCGACCAGATCATCACCGGCTACCGCGATCACGGCCACATGCTGGCCAGCGGCATGGACGCCAGCGGCGTCATGGCGGAACTGACCGGCCGGCGCGGCGGCTATTCCAAGGGCAAGGGCGGCTCCATGCACATGTTCAGCATGGCGAAGAATTTCTTCGGCGGTCATGGCATCGTCGGCGCGCAGGTGGCGCTCGGCACCGGGCTGGGCTTTGCCAACCAATACCGCGGTAACGACGCCGTGGCGGTGGCCTATTTCGGCGACGGCGCCGCCAATCAGGGCCAAGTCTATGAAAGCTTCAATATGGCCGAGCTCTGGAAGCTGCCGGTCATCTACGTCATCGAGAACAACCGCTACGCCATGGGCACGGCGGTGACGCGCGCCTCGGCGCAGGCGGACTTCTCCAGGCGCGGCGTGTCGTTCAACATCCCCGGCGAACAGGTCGACGGCATGGATGTGCGCGCGGTCAGGGCGGCCGGTGATCGCGCCACGAAATGGTGCCGCGAGGGCAACGGGCCCATCATCCTCGAGATGCAGACCTATCGCTATCGCGGCCACTCGATGTCCGACCCGGCGAAATACCGTTCGCGCGAGGAGGTCGAGAAGGTTCGCCACGAGCAGGATCCGATCGAGCAGGTGCGCGCGCGGCTGCTCGAAAAGAAATGGGTCGGCGAGGACGATCTGAAGAAAATCGACGCCGAGGTGCGTGACATCGTCAACCGTTCGGCTGATTTCGCCAGCAGCGACCCCGAGCCCGATCCCGCCGAACTCTACACCGACGTCTATCGCTGATCGGGCGCGAGCGCCGCCTTCTCGCCGCACCGACCTCGAAGGGAATTCCGGAGCGACCATGCCAATCCAAGTTCTCATGCCCGCGCTCTCGCCCACCATGGAGAAGGGCAACCTCGCCAAGTGGCTCAAGCAGGAGGGCGATGCGGTCAAGTCCGGCGACGTCATCGCCGAGATCGAGACCGACAAGGCGACCATGGAGGTCGAGGCGGTCGACGAGGGCACGCTCGGCAAGATTCTGGTTCCGGCCGGCACCACGGATGTCGCGGTCAACACGCCGATCGCGGTCATCCTCGGCAACGGCGAGAATGCCGCCGATCTCGGCACGGCGGCCGCGCCCGCGGCGCCGCCCAGCGAGGCCAAGGCGCCGTCCAGCGAGGCCAAGGCGGCGCCGGCTCCACAAACGGAAGCACCCGCGATTGCCGCTCCCGAACCCGAGGTGCCGCCCGGCACCGAAATGGTCACGCTGACCGTGCGCGAGGCCTTGCGCGACGCCATGGCCGAGGAGATGCGTCGCGACGACGACGTGTTCGTGATGGGCGAGGAAGTCGCCGAGTATCAGGGCGCCTACAAGGTGACGCAGGGCCTGTTGCAGGAATTCGGGCCGAAGCGCGTCATCGACACGCCGATCACCGAACACGGCTTTGCCGGCGTCGGCGTCGGCGCGGCGCTCGCCGGCCTGAAGCCGGTCGTCGAGTTCATGACCTTCAACTTCGCCATGCAGGCGATCGACCACATCATCAATTCGGCGGCCAAGACGCTGTACATGTCCGGCGGACAGATGGGCTGTTCGATCGTGTTCCGCGGTCCCAACGGCGCGGCGGCGCGCGTCGCCGCCCAGCACAGCCAGGATTATTCGGCGTGGTACTCGCACGTTCCAGGCCTCAAGGTGGTCGCGCCCTACAGCGCCGCCGACGCCAAGGGGCTGCTGAAAGCGGCGATCCGCGATCCCAACCCGGTGATCTTCCTCGAAAACGAGATTCTCTACGGCACCTCCGGCGAGGTGCCAAGGCTCGACGATTACGTGGTGCCGATCGGCAAGGCGCGCATCGCGTGCGCCGGCCAGCACGTCACGGTGGTGGCATGGTCGAACGGCATGACCTACGCGCTGCGCGCCGCCGATGAACTGGCCAAGGAAGGCATCGAGGCCGAGGTCATCGACCTGCGCACGCTGCGGCCGATGGACACCGCCACCATCGTCACCTCGGTGCGGAAGACCAACCGCCTCGTCACCGTCGAGGAGGGCTGGCCGCAGTCGGGCGTCGGCGCCGAGATCGCGGCGCGGGTGATGGAGCAGGCGTTCGACTATCTCGATGCGCCGGTGACGCGCGTGTCGGGCAAGGACGTGCCGATGCCGTATGCCGCCAATCTCGAAAAGCTGGCGCTGCCCTCGGTCGCCGACGTGATCGCGGCGGTCAAGGCCGTGCTGTACCGCTAGTCTTTGAGGGCGTCCCATGCCGATCAACATCCTGATGCCCGCGCTGTCGCCGACGATGGAGAAGGGCAACCTCGCCAAGTGGCTCAAGAAGGAAGGCGACGCGGTGAAAGCCGGCGACGTCATCGCCGAGATCGAGACCGACAAGGCGACCATGGAGGTCGAGGCGATCGACGACGGCGTGCTGGCGAAGATCCTGGTGCCGGCCGGCACCGCCGACGTTCCGGTCAACCAGTTGATTGCCGTGCTTGCCGGGGAGGGCGAGGACGCCAAGGCGGCGGCGAGCGCGCCGGCTGCGGTGCCTCCGCCGCCCGCCGCGGCCAAGGCCGAAATGCCCGCCGCGGCCAAGGCCGAAGCGCCCGCCAAGGCGGCGCCATCTGCTTCGCCCGCACCCGGTCACGTGCCGGTTGGTTCGCCCGAACGCGTGTTCTCCTCGCCGCTGGCGCGGCGGCTCGCCAAGGAATTCGGTATCGATGTTTCGCGCATCAACGGCAGCGGCCCGCATGGCCGCGTGGTCGCCCGCGACATCGAGGGCGCCAAAACCGGGCAGGGCATGAAGCCCGCCGCCGCGCCCGGCGCGGCTCCCGTGTCGGCGCCGCCGGCCGGTCCCAGCGACGCGCAGATCCGCGCGCTGTTTGCCGAAGGTTCCTACGAGGTGGTGCCGCACGACACCATGCGCCGGGTGATCGCGCAGCGCCTGACGCAATCCAAGCAGACCATCCCGCATTTCTACCTCACGCTCGACTGCGACCTGACGAAGCTGATGGCGGCGCGCGAGGACATCAACGCCGCCGCGCCCAAGGGCGCCGACGGCAAGCCCGCCTACAAGCTCTCGGTCAACGACTTCGTCATCAAGGCGCTGGCGCTGGCGCTGCAGCGCGTGCCCGCCGCCAACGCCACCTGGACCGAAGCGGGCATGCTGCTGCACAAGACGTCCGACGTCGGCGTCGCGGTCGCCATTCCCGGTGGCCTGATCACGCCGGTGGTGCGCAACGCCCACGCCAAGCCGCTCGCGGTGATCTCCGCCGAGATGAAGGATTTTGCCGCCCGCGCGCGCGCCCGCAAGCTCAAGCCGGAGGAGTATCAGGGCGGCACCACGGCGGTCTCCAATCTCGGCATGTACGGCATCAAGGACTTCTGCGCCGTCATCAACCCGCCGCACGCCACCATCCTCGCGGTCGGCGCCGGCGAGGAGCGCGCGGTGGTGCGCAACGGCCGGATCGAGGCCGCGTCGGTGATGTCGGTGACGCTCTCCACCGATCACCGCGCCGTCGACGGCGCGCTCGGCGCCGAACTCCTGGCGGCGTTCAAGGCGCTGATCGAGAACCCGGTGCTGATGGCGGTGTGAGGGTATTCCCGGCCGTCCTTTCCCGCAGTCCTTGATCCAGCGCAAAGCGCTTTTGCCACGCTGGGCTAACCTTTCTTCCGATGGGTCATCCGGAGGGACGACGCGGGAAGGCCATCAGGCCGTCCACGTTACCGGCAAGACTTCATCGCGAAGGCATGCGTGAACAGCGCCTCCGATGAAGTGATCCGTGCCATGCTGCGCTCCTGAGGGGGGTCGCGCGGTGTGATGGAGCGGCCGGGCATGTCCCGGCCGTTCGCTTTTGCGGTCCTGCTTTTTCAGCCGGGCCATGATCGCGAGGGCTGCCCGCGGCGGATGTTCGTTTTTCGTCGCCTTGCGTTCGCTCCAGTGCATCGCGCTGAAACAATTGCTCTTTAAAGCATGGGGGATGGCGTCAAGCCGTTTGGCGGCGGTCGTAATACGCGCTAGTTATTGTGTTTAAGGAATCTGGTTGCCTCCCGCCGCCGTGCCGTTCCACGGCCTCTCACAACTGCCCTCACACTCCATGGAGCGCCGCGTGGCTGACGCGTTCGACATCATCATCATCGGTTCGGGTCCCGGCGGCTACGTCACCGCCATCCGCGCCGCCCAGCTCGGCTTCAAGACCGCCATCGTCGAGAAGAGCCATCTCGGCGGTATCTGTCTCAACTGGGGCTGCATCCCGACCAAGGCGCTTCTGCGCTCGGCGGAAATCTACCATTACATGCGCCACGCCAAGGATTACGGGCTGTCGGCGGACAACATCGCCTACGATCCCAAGGCGGTGGTGGCGCGTTCGCGCGGCGTCTCGAAGCGGCTCAACGAGGGCGTCGGCTTCCTGATGAAGAAGAACAAGGTCTCGGTGATCTGGGGCCAGGCCACCATCGAGGCGCCCGGCAAGGTCATGGTCGCCGCCAGCAAGACCGAGGCGCCCAAGGGCGCGCTCGGCCCCGGCAGCTACCAGGCCAAGCACATCATCCTCGCCACCGGCGCGCGGCCGCGCGTGCTGCCGGGATTGGAGCCGGACAAGAAGCTGGTGTGGACCTATTTCGAGGCGATGATCCCCGAGGCGATGCCGAAATCGCTGCTGGTGGTCGGCTCCGGCGCCATCGGCGTCGAGTTCGCCTCGTTCTACCGCACCATGGGCGCCGAGGTGACGCTGGTCGAGGTGCTGCCGCAGATCCTTCCCGTCGAGGACGACGAGATCGCGGGGCTGGCGCGCAAGAGCTTCGAGAAGCAGGGCATCAAGGTGATGACCGCGACCAAGGTGACCAAGCTCGACAAGAAGGCCAACAGCGTGGTGGCCACCCTCGACGACGGCAAGGGCAAGACGCAGACCATCGAGGTCGAGCGCGTCATCTCGGCGGTCGGCGTCGCCGGCAACATCGAGAACCTCGGGCTGGAGAAGCTCGGCGTCAAGACCGATCGCGGCTGCGTCGTGGCCGACGGTTTCGGCCGCACCAACGTGCCGGGCATCTACGCCATCGGCGACGTCGCCGGTCCCCCGATGCTCGCCCACAAGGCCGAGCACGAGGGCGTCATCTGCGTCGAGGCGATCAAGGGGCTGCATCCGCACGCCATGGACAAGACTCTGATCCCTGGCTGCACCTACTGCCATCCGCAGATCGCCTCGGTCGGCCTCACCGAGGCCAAGGCCAAGGAAGGGGGGCGCGACATCCGGGTCGGCCGCTTCCCATTCATGGGCAACGGCAAGGCGATCGCGCTCGGCGAGGATCAGGGGCTGGTCAAGGTCATCTTCGACAAGAAGACCGGACAGCTCTTGGGCGCGCACATGATCGGCGCCGAGGTCACCGAGTTGATCCAGGGCTATGTGGTGGCGATGAACCTCGAAACCACCGAGGCCGAACTCATGCACACCATCTTCCCGCATCCGACGCTGTCGGAGATGATGAAGGAGGCGGTGCTCGACGCCTACGGCCAGGTCCTCAACATGTGAAGACCGCGCAGACAGGATTTCCGCTACGCTTTGACGCCGCTTCGTTAATAAACGGGGCGGCGTTCATTCGTGTCCATGCGATTTATCCGAAAGCGGATTTGAGGAGGGTGCCGTGAATCAGGCGCAGGCGTTTTTCAGCCACCCGGGTGTCAGCTTTCTGGCCTTGCTGGTGATCGGAGCCATCGCCGGCTGGGTCGCCGAGCGGGTCACCGAATCCAGACATGGCATTCTGACCAACATCCTCGTCGGCATCGCCGGCGCCTTCATCGGCGGCAAGCTGGCCGAGGTGTTCGACATCGCCGTGTTCGGGTTCTGGCGCACGCTGGTGTCGGCGATCGTCGGTGCCATCCTGCTGCTGTTCGTGTGGCGGGCCTTGCGCGGCAGGATGTAAGCCCCCTCGCGAGCGCGGCCTGCGTCGGTCCCGATGGCGCTTGTCGTCGGGTCGCGCCGAATTTCGGAAACCGTAAAAAGCGGGTTCGATCCTCAGCCGGATGCCGGCGGGGTCGCGCCCGCTCGCGTTTTTGCCGCCACAGAATGTGTCCACGGCGCAACAGTTCTTGAAGATTTAACCCTCGACCTACGAAGCGCTTGCGCGCGCCCCGATTTAGCCACACGCCTCAACGAATGGCTGTGACATGGACGACACGGGGGGACGAATGACCCCGCCTTGTCCGAAAACTTACAGCGTCCCGATGACCGGACGCCGTAAACAGGCAGACGAGAGGACAGGGATGACGGCAGTGGGGGGACAGGCGGCGCAGACCGCATGGGCGACCGCTCCCGGGATGCCGTTTGCATCAGCTTCCGTCGGCTGCCGCCAACCTCTCGCACATGTGAGCAAGGACGAGGGTCGCCATCTTGAAGCGGCCAAACTCGGCGTAAAGGCTGAACTGGCCTATGCAGGCAGGGCAAGCGGGTGGCGTGAAATGCGGTGTGATGCGGATGTCTAGCCGACCTGTTGCAAGCCTGCTGATGCCCTGCGTGATCGCCGTCATGGCGATGCTGGCGCTTCCCGCCCGTGGCTTCGACGGCAATCCGCCTCCGGCCGGCGCGACGCCCGTGGCGGCGGCGCTGCCGCCCGGTGCCGCTGCGGTGAAGAACGCGGTGCCGTCCGGAAACTCGCTGGCGGCCCTGCAGTACGCCGCCGATGGCGGCCACCCCATCGCGCAATGGAAGCTCGGCCGCATGTATGCCGACGGCGACGGCGTGACCCGCGACAACCTGCGCGCCTTCGACTATTTCAGCAAGATCTGCAACGCCCACGCCGAGGACAACCCGGCCGCGCCGCAGGCCCCGGTGATCGCCAACGCCTTCGTGGCGCTGGGCCAGTACTATCTCGATGGCATTCCCGACACCCACGTGAAGGCCGACGCCGAACGCGCGCGCGAGATGTTCGCCTACGCCGCGTCCTATTTCGGCGACGCCAATGCCCAGTTCCATCTCGGCCGGCTCTATCTCGAAGGCCGCGGCACCAGCAAGGATCCGAAATACGCCGCGCGCTGGCTGGGCCTGGCTGCCCACAAGGGCCAGCCTCAGGCCCAGGCGCTGCTCGGTCAGATGCTGTTCTACGGCCAGAACCTGCCGCGGCAGGCGGCGCGCGGCCTGATGTGGCTGACGCTGGCCCGCGACAGCGCCACCCCCGGCGATGCCTGGATCAAGGAAGCCTACGCCGCCGCCGTGAGCAAGGCGTCCGACGACGATCGCGCCATGGCGCTGCGGCTCCTGGAGCGCTGGGTGCAGGGCCGCCGCAATTAATCGCGCCGGCTACTCCCGAAATCGAGATCGATCCATACCGGAACGTGGTCCGAGGGCTTCTCCCAGCCACGGACATGACGGTCGATGCCGGTGGCGGTCAGCCGGTCCGCGGCCTGGGCCGACAGCAGCAGGTGGTCGATGCGGATACCGTCGTTCTTCTGCCAGGCGCCGGCCTGATAGTCCCAGAACGTGTACAGATCCCCGGCGTCGCTCGCCGCCCGTACCGCATCGGTCAGACCGCCATGCAAAAGCTCGCGAAAGCAGGCGCGGGTCTGCGGCAGGAACAGCGCATCGTTGACCCAGGCATTTGGATTGCGGGCGTCGCGCGCATCGGGGATGACGTTGAAGTCGCCGGCAAGGACCAGCGGTTCTTCCAGTTTAAGTCGTTCGCTGGTATAATTAATAAGCCTCTTCATCCAATTGATTTTATAGGTATATTTATCGCTTCCGGCCGGATTGCCGTTGGGCAGATAGAGGCAGGCGACGCGCAGCGCGCCGGACGGCATCGACACCACCCCCTCGAGGAAACGGGCGTGGCTGTCGTCGTCGCCGCCGGCAAGGCGCGGGCGGGTTTCGTCGAACGGATATTTCGACAGCAGCGCCACGCCGTTGAAGGTCTTCTGGCCGTGCACCGCGACATTGTAGCCGAGCGCCTCGATCTCGAAGCGCGGGAAGGCGTCGTCGACGCATTTGATCTCCTGCAGGCAGACGATGTCCGGGCTGCGTTCCTTCAGCCAGGTCATGAGCAGGTCGATCCGCTGGCGGACGGAGTTGACGTTCCAGGTGGCGATGCGCATTCGATGAGCTCGGCGATTGACAGGGGGCGGGATCAGGCCCGGATTGGGTGTCGGAAGCGCCCAACCGTGTTAACGAACATGCCAGAACATGAGCAATTATTCATGTTGTTGACGTATCACAGACCATCGGGAATTGCCTATGATGGCGGGCTTGCGGCGTCCTGGGCGCCGAAGGCTGAACGTATGCATGGATGACAGGAATGCTGAAGAAGTCTTCTGATGGCGAGGGCGATACCGGCCGTGCCGCGTCTCCCGGCGGATTGGGCGCGGCGGCGCGACAGACCGGCGCGTGGCGGCGGCGACGCAAGGTGCTGATCGCGGGTGTCGCGATCCTCGCCGTCGCCTTCTTCGGTGTCCGTTATTTCAAGAACGGTTCCCAGCAGGCGGGGCCGCCGCCGGGGCCGCGACCGGTTTCCGTCGACGTCGCCGCCGCCGAGCGCAAGCCGGTGCCGCTGCAGTTCGACGCCATCGGCACGGTCACGCCCATCGCCACCGCCGCGCTCAAGTCGCGGCTCGAAACCACCGTTATCGGCGTCCATTTCGAGGATGGCGCACGGGTCAAGGAGAACGACCTGCTGTTCACGCTCGATGCAAGGCAGATCGACGCCCAGATCGCCCAGGCCGAGGCCACGCTGGCGCGCGACCAGGCCCAGCTCGAAGGCGCCGAGCGTGATCTCAAGCGTTTTTCCGAGCTGATCGCCAAGGGCGCCACCACCCAGGTCAATCTCGACAACGCCCGCACCCAGGCCCAGATCCTGCGCGCGGCCATCAAGGCCGACCAGGCGGCGCTGGAAAACCTTGCCGTGCAGAAGAGCTATACCGAACTGCGCGCGCCCATCTCCGGGCGCATGAGCGCCGCCAACGTCAAGGTCGGCAACCTGGTGCGGCCGGCCGACACCGGGGCGCTGGCGGTGGTCAACCAGATGAGCCCGGTCTATGTGACATTCTCAATTCCCCAGCGCGCTCTGCCGGAGTTGCGCGAGGCCATGACGGCGGACCGCGCCCAGGTCACGGTGGCGGGCGTCACGGCCTCCGGCCGGGTGGCGATGATCGACAACACGGTCGACACCACGACCGGCATGGTGTCGGTGCGCGCGCTGATGCCCAATGCCGATGAAGCCCTGTGGCCGGGCACGCTCGTCAACGCCGTGCTGACGGTGCGCGAGGACGAGGCGGTGATCGTTCCCACAGTGGCGGTGCAGCGCAGCCAGACCGGCGATTTCGTGTTCGTCGTCAAGGACGGCGCGGCGGTGGTGCAGCCGGTGCAGGTCAGCCGCACCTATCAGGGCCAGTCGGTGATCGCCAGCGGACTCTCCGGAGGCGAAAGCGTGGTCACCGATGGGCAGCTGCTGCTGTCCAGCGGAACGAAAGTGATGCCGCGTCCACGCAAGGCAGGGGCCTGATCCATGAGCCTGTCGGAGCAGTGCATCCGTCGTCCCGTGATGACTACGCTCATCACGGCCTCGATCATCGCCTTCGGCATTTTCGGCTTCCGCCTGCTGCCGGTCTCGGCACTGCCCAAGGTGGACTATCCGACCATCGCGGTGACGGCGACGCTGCCCGGCGCCAGCGCCGACACCATGGCGGCCTCGGTCGCCGGCCCGATCGAGCGGCAGATGTCGACCATCGCCGGCATCGCGTCGATGTCGTCGATGTCGTCGCAGGGCTCCACCGTCATCACCATCCAGTTCGACCTCAACCGCAACATCGACGCCGCCGCGCTCGACGTGCAGACCGCGCTGACCATCGCGCAGCGCCGCCTGCCGGTGGAAATGACCACGCCGCCCAGTTTCCGCAAGGTCAATCCGTCGGACTTCCCGGTGCTGTTCATATCCATGTCATCGGCGACGCTGCCGCTGTCGATGGTCAACGAATACGCCGACACGCTGCTGGCGCAGACCATTTCGCAGATTCCCGGCGTGGCGCAGGTCACCATCTACGGCGCGCAGAAATTCGCCGTGCGCGTGCAGGCCGACCCCGAGGCCGCCGCCGCGCGCGGGCTTTCGCTCGACGACATCCGCAACGCCGTGGCCAAGGCCAGCTCCAGCACGCCGGTCGGCGTGCTCAACGGCCCGCGCCAGAGCTTCTCGCTGCAGGCCTCCGGCCAGCTCAACAAGGCGGAGTTTTATCGCGACATCGTGGTGGCCTGGCGCAACGGCGCCCCGGTCCGCCTCAACGAGGTGGCGCGGGTCTATGACAGCGTCGAAAACGACAAGAGCGCGACCTGGTTCAACGGCGACCGCTCCATCGTGCTCGCAATCCTCAAGCAGCCCGACGCCAATACCGTGGCGGTGGTCGACGCGGTGCGCGACAAGATGCCGACGCTGCGGGCGCAGATCCCGCCCTCGATCTCGCTCAGCGTCACCATGGACCGCTCGATCTCGATCCGCCAGTCGGTCAGCGACGTCGAGGAGACGCTGTTCATCGCCGTGGTGCTGGTGGTGCTGGTGATCTTCCTGTTCCTGCGCTCGGCGTCGGCGACCTTGATCCCGGCGCTGGCGGTGCCGATCTCGCTGATCGGCACCTGCGCGGTGATGTACGTGCTCGATTTCTCCATCAACAACATGACGCTCCTGGCGCTGACGCTGTCGGTCGGATTCGTGGTCGACGACGCCATCGTCATGCTGGAGAACATCGTCCGCCACATCGAGGAGGGGATGCGGCCGTTCGAGGCGGCGCTCAAGGGCGCGCGCGAGATCGGCTTCACCATCATATCCATCACCTTCTCGCTGATCGCGGTGTTCATCCCGGTGCTGCTGATGGGCGGTATCGTCGGCCGCGTGTTCCGCGAATTCGCGCTCACCGTCACGGTGGCCATCGTGATGTCGGGCTTCGTGTCGCTGACGCTCACTCCGATGCTGTGCGCGCGCGTGCTCAAGGGCCATGATGGCGAACGCCGGCCCAATTTCGTGCTGCGCGCGTTCGAGGCGCTCTTCAGTTCATGGCTGCGCGCCTACGAGTGGGCGCTCGACCGCGTGCTGGCCTACAAGGCGGTGACGCTGGTCATCACCCTCGCCACCGTCATCGGCACGGTGTGGCTCTATGTCGTGGTGCCGAAGGGCTTCTTTCCGCAGGAGGATACCGGATTCCTGCTCGGCATCACCGAGGCCGCCACCGACACCTCGTTCGACGCCATGGTCGAGCGCCATATCCAGCTCAACGCCATCCTGCGCGACGATCCGGCGGTCGTCTTCATGAACTCGACGGTGGGCGTCGGCGGTCCCAACCAGACCACCAATTACGGCCGCGTGTTCATCGGCCTCAAGCCGCTGAAGGAACGCGAGCCGGTCGGCGCGGTGATCGCCCGGCTGCGCCAGAAGGCATCGGCCGTGCCGGGCTTGCAGGTGTTCTTCCAGAGCATCCAGAACCTCAACGTCGGCGGCCGGCTGTCCAAGAGCCAGTACCAGTACACGCTGCAGAGCGGCGACACAGCGGCGCTGTATCGCCTCGCGCCGGAGATACGCGACAAGATCGCGAAGCTTCCGGGTCTCCTCGATGTCACCACCGACCTCTATATCAAAAACCCCGAACTGACGGTCGACGTCGACCGCTCCAAGGCCGCGATTTTCGGCATTACCGTCGATCAGATCCGCAACCAGCTGTTCAACGCCTTCGGTTCGCGCCAGATCGGCACCATCTACACGCCATCGAACGATTATCAGATCATCCTAGAGGTGCTGCCGGGCTTCCGCGGCGATCCGATGGATTTGGCGAAGATCTATCTCAAGACCGCCGACAACCAGACCATCCCGCTGAGCGCGATAGCCCGCCTCGTGCCGTCGGTGGGGCCGCTGCAGATCAACCACCAGGGTCAGCAGCCGGCGGTGACGATCTCGTTCAACCTGCAGCCGGGCACCTCGCTCGGCGCGGCGGTCGATGCCATCACCGCCATCGAGCGCAACTCCAACCTGCCGGCAACGATCGCCACGGGATTTTCCGGTACCGCGCAGGTGTTCCAGGATTCGTTGCGCGGCCAGGGCGTGCTGATCCTCGCCGCGGTGTTCGCCTCGTTCGTCATCCTCGGCATCCTGTACGAGAGCTTCATCCATCCGATCACCATCATCTCCGGCCTGCCGTCCGCCGGCATCGGCGCTATCCTGACGCTGATGCTGTTCGGCCTGGACCTGACGGTGATCGGCATGATCGGCATCGTGATGCTGGTCGGCATCGTCAAGAAGAACGCCATCATGATGGTGGACTTCGCCATCGGCCGCCGCCGTGTCGGGCTCGACGCGCAGAGCGCGATCCGCGAGGCGGCGCTGCTGCGGTTCCGGCCGATCATGATGACGACGTTCGCCGCCATCTTCGGCACGCTGCCGATCGCGCTCGGCACCGGCGCCGGCGCCGAACTGCGGCAGCCGCTCGGCATCGCCGTGGTTGGCGGCCTCCTGGTGTCGCAGCTGCTCACGCTGTTCATCACGCCGGTGATCTACATCTACCTCGACCGCATCGACCGCAGGCTCAAGCGCCGGCTCGATCCGGTCCACGTCGAGCACGGCGACGAGGAAGACAAGCCGCGCGCGGTCGCGGCGGAATAGAGGAGAGGCGCGCCAATGCGCGTCAGATCGTGAAGCTGGTGCCGCAGCCGCAGGACGCGGTGGCCTTGGGGTTGATGACCCGGAACGATGACCCGACCAGATCGTCGACGAAATCCAGCTCGGAGCCGGCCAGATAATTCACCGATACCTGATCGACCACCACGCGGGCGTCACCGCGCTCGATCAGGATGTCGTCGTCGGCGCGGGCGCTGTCGACCTCGAACTTGTACTGGAAACCCGAGCAGCCGCCGCCCTCGACGCTGACGCGGAACAGCGCGCCGGCATCCTCGCCCCTGAGCAGCTCGCCGATGCGCCGCACGGCGCGCTCGGTCACCCTCAATGCGCTGGGAGTGGCATCCGTCATGGCTTGTGCTCCGTGGCCCGCTCGCTGGCTTTGCATCCTGCGGTTGATCATAGTTAAGTGCGGCGCATGGCGGAATCAATCCGCGATTCCCGCGCTGGGCGGATCGCAGGGTTGCAGTCGCCGGGGGAGCATGACAATGCCCCCCCCCACGCGAAGGAGGGCGGATGGCCATCGGGAGAGCTGCGCCGCGCGCACCGTTCGCGTCCGACCCCGACGGCAGCCGGGGACGGTTGCACGGCGAGCCGCCGAGCCGCTCGCGCAGCGTGTTCCGGCGCGACTGCGACCGCGTCATCCACAGCACGGCGTTCCGCCGCCTCAAGCACAAGACCCAGGTGTTCGTGTTCCACGAGGGCGATCACTACCGCACCCGGCTGACCCATTCGCTGGAAGTGGCGCAGATCGCCCGCGCGCTCGCCCGCGTGCTGGGGCTCGACGAGGACCTCACCGAGGCGCTGGCGCTCGCCCACGATCTCGGCCATCCGCCGTTCGGCCATGCCGGCGAACGCGCGCTCGACCAGTGCCTGGCCGGTCATGGCGGTTTCGACCACAATGCCCAGACCTTGCGCGTGGTCACGCATCTGGAGCGGCGCTATCCGGGCTTCGACGGCCTCAACCTGAGCTGGGAAACGCTCGAAGGCATCGTCAAGCACAATGGTCCGCTGACGGCGCGCGACGGTACGCCGCTTACCGGCGGGGACCTGCCGTGGGGTATTGCCGATTACGCCGGGCGGCACGATCTCGAACTGTGGAGTCATGCCGGGCTGGAGGCGCAGGTCGCCGCGCTCGCCGACGACATCGCCTATGACGCCCATGATATCGACGACGGTCTGCGCGCCGGACTGTTCGAGATCGACGATCTCGCCGCGCTGCCGCTGGCCGGCGACATCGTGCGCGGCATCGCGCGGCGCTTTCCGGCGCTCGATCACGGCCGCCGCGGCGCCGAGCTGGTGCGCGAGCTGATCTCGAACCTGATCGAGGATGTCGAGGCCGAGACGCGGCGCCGGCTCGACGCCGCGCGCCCCGGCTCGGCCGAAGCGGTGCGCCGCCACGGCGCGGTGCTGGCGGCGTTTTCGCCGGCGATGGCCGAGGCCGAGCGTGCCATCAAGGCTTTCCTGCGCGTGCGCATGTACCGCCATGACCGGGTGATGCGCGTCATGAACGAGGCGGAAAGCGTGGTGCGCGCCCTGTTTGCCCATTATGCGGAAAGCCCGGCCGATCTGCCGGCGGAGTGGTGGAGCAGCGACCATCCGACCGACGCCCGTACCCGCGCCCGCCTGATCGGTGATTTCATCGCTGGCATGACCGACCGCTACGCGCTGATCGAGCATGACCGGCTCTTTGACTCGACCCCCGATTTGCGTTAGGCGGCGGCTGTTTCTCCGCTTCCTCCCTCCAGCTTTCAACCTGAATGCGATGACCGAACCGGCCCCGTCCCATCTGTTTGCCCGCGTGCTCGCCCGCGTGCATGTCGCCTGCGCGGCGCTGGTAGCCAGCGGCGAGCTGCCGGCCGGGCTCGACCTGTCGCGCGTGGTGGTTGAGCCGCCGCGCGATGCCGCCCATGGCGACATGGCCACCAACGCCGCCATGGTGCTGGCCAGGGAGGCTAAAACCAAGCCGCGCGATCTCGCCGACAGGCTCGCGGAGAAACTGCGCGCCGACCCGCTCATCGCCGCCGTCGAGGTGGCCGGTCCCGGTTTCATCAACCTGCGGCTGAAGGAGAAGGTCTGGACCGATGCCCTCGCGGCGGTGCTCGGGGCGGGCGACGGCTACGGCCGCAGCCGGCTCGGCGCCGGCGAGAAGGTCAACGTCGAATACGTCTCGGCCAACCCGACCGGGCCCATGCATGTCGGCCATTGCCGCGGCGCGGTGTTCGGCGATGCGCTCGCCGGCCTGCTGGCGTTCGCCGGCTACGACGTGACGCGCGAATACTACATCAATGACGCCGGCGCGCAGGTCGACGTGCTGGCGTGCTCCGCGTTCCTGCGCTACCGCGAGGCGCTCGGCGAGGAGATCGGCGCGATCCCGGACGGCCTCTATCCCGGCGACTACCTCAAGCCGGTCGGCGCGGCGCTGGCCCGCGACCACGGCCGCACGCTGTTGCAACAGCCGGAGAGCGAATGGCTGCCGCTGGTGCGGGCGCGCGCCATCGACATGATGATGGACGAGATCCGCACCGATCTCGCCGCCCTCAACGTGCGCCACGACGTGTTCTTCTCCGAGCGCTCGCTGATCGACGGCGGCACCGATCGGGTCGGCGCCACCATCGACGATTTGCGCGCGCGCGGCGAGATCTACGAGGGCCGCCTGTCGCCGCCCAAGGGCGCGCCGGTCGAGGATTGGGAAGACCGCGAGCAGACCCTGTTCCGCGCCACCGACTTCGGCGATGACGTCGACCGGCCACTCAAGAAGTCCGACGGCGGCTACACCTACTTCGCCTCCGACATCGCCTATCACCGCACCAAGTTCGACCGCGGCTTTGCCAATCTGGTCGATGTCTGGGGCGCAGACCATGGCGGCTATGTCAAGCGCATGCAGGCGGCGGTCGCGGCGGTGACCGGCGGCAAGGCCGTGCTCGACGTCAAGATCGTGCAGCTGGTGCGGCTCTTGCGCAACGGCCAGCCGGTGAAGATGTCGAAGCGCGCCGGCGAGTTCATCACGCTGCGCGACGTGGTCGACGAGGTCGGAAGCGACGCGGTGCGGTTCATGATGCTGTTCCGCAAGAACGACGCCACGCTCGATTTCGACCTCGGCAAGGTGCTGGAGCAGTCGCGCGATAATCCGGTGTTCTACGTGCAGTATGGCCACGCCCGAGGCCACTCGGTGTTCCGCAACGCGCGCGAGACGTTGCCGGATCTGCCCGAGGACACGGCGGCGCGCGCCGCGTATTTGCGCGAGGCGCGGCTGGAGCGGCTCTCCGACGCCTCGGAATTCACGCTGATGCGGCAGCTTGCGCTCTATCCGCGTCTGGTCGAGGCGGCCGCGGTCTCTCATGAGCCGCACCGAATCGCTTTTTATCTGTATGATCTGGCCAGCGAATTCCACGGGTTGTGGACGAGGGGACGTGACCTGCCTCATTTACGCTTCATTATCCCCAATGATGTTGAAGTAACGAAGGCCCGTCTGGCCCTGGTGCAGGGGGTAGTATCGGTTCTGGCATCCGGGCTTTCGGTGCTGGGGGTTCACGCACCTGACGAAATGCGGTGACCGCCCCGGCATGATCGGGCGCGAATGACTGGTTTCGATGAAGGTGGGGCGGCGCGTCATACGTCAGTCCGTGCCGCAGGGGACAGGTACGGCATCATGGCCGACAAAAAATATTACGATCGATCGTATCCCGCCGATGGCGAACGCCAGAACGCGCCGCGCCGCGACGCCGGCAACGATCCGCTGGCCGAACTCGCCCGCCTGATCGGGCAGACCGACCCGTTCGCCGGCTTCGCGCAGTCCGACCGCCCTGCCGCGGCGCCGGATCGCGCCCAGCCGCGCGAGCAGGATTATTATCGCGGCCAGGATCAGCAGGATCAGCAGGATCAGCAGGATTATCGCGGCTATGGCGCGCGAGGGCCCGCCGATGCCGCCGAATCCGATTCGCGCGGTGCCCCGGCATGGATGCGGAATTTCAGCGCCGAAGACGCCCGCTACGAGGCGCCCGCCCATGTCGCCGCCGCGCCGGACCATGAGCGTTACGACGACGTGCTGTATGGCCGGATGCCGGACGAGGGATTGGAGCCGCGCTACAAGGAGGCCGATCCGTACGAGGAGGCCGGCTATCCGCCGCCGCCCTACGAGGACCAGCAGGCCGGTCAGGACGAGGGCCGCCGGCGCCGCAGAGGCATGCTGACGGTCGGCCTCGTGCTGGCGCTGGCGGTGGCCGGGACGGCGGCCGCCTATGGCTATCGCACCTATTTCGGATCGGCGCGCGTCGGCGAGCCGCCGGTGATCAAGGCCGACACCGGGCCGACCAAGGTCGTTCCTGTCTCGTCGGGCGAAGGCTCGGGCAAGACCATCACCGACCGTATCGGCGACAAGGCCGGCGGCGAACGGGTCGTGTCGCGCGAGGAACAGCCGGTCGAGGTCAGGACCGTGGCCATCGAGCCGAAGCCTGAGCCGCGCGTGGTGCTGCCGACGACGGCCCAGCCATTCACGCAGCCGGCGCCCGGCGCGCCCCCGGCGGCGCGGCAGGCCGCGGCGTCCGTTCCAGCCGCGATGGACGAGCCCAGGCGGGTGCGCACCATCACCATTCGCGGCGACCAGCCGGACGCCGCGGCGCAGCCGCGTTCGCGGGCTCCCGCGGCGGTTCCGGCCGCGTCCGTGCCGCGTGCCTCCGCCCAGCCCGCGGCTCCCGCGCCGCGCCAGGCGGCGCCGGCATCCACCGCGGGCGGGCCGATGCAGATCGCGCCGCAACCGTCGCTCGCCGCCGACAGCCGCATCCGCACGTCCTCGGCCAGCGCCGTTCCGGTCGCCACCGGCAGCGGCGGCGCGTACATGGTGCAATTGTCGTCCCAGCGCAACGAGGCCGATGCGCAGGCCTCCTACCGCGCCCTGCAGGGCAAATATCCGGGTGTGCTCGGATCGCGGCAGGCCGTGATCCGCCGCGCCGATCTGGGCGACAAGGGGGTCTATTACCGCGCCATGGTGGGGCCGTTCGGCTCATCCGACGAGGCCGTGAAGTTCTGCGCCAACCTGAAGGCGGCGGGCGGGCAGTGCGTCGTGCCGCGCTGACCGATTACACCCAGCTTTTTGGCTCGCCTTCCTTGAACCCCCGCCATGGGCGGGGTAAGGCGCTAGGATGGTAGCGAAGGCCTTTATCGCCGGAATTCAGGGTCCCAACGTCACGGCGGAGGAGCGTGCCTTCATCCGCGGTGAACGGCCGTGGGGCTTCATCCTGTTCAAGCGAAACATTGATACGCCGGACCAAGTCAAGGATCTGGTTGTGCAATTGCGAGAAGCCACCGCCGCGCCGGAGGCTCCGGTCCTGATCGACCAGGAAGGCGGCCGGGTGCAGCGGCTGGCGCCGCCGCACTGGCCCGTCTATCCGCCTGGCAGGACTTACGCCGACCTCTACGACCGCGACCCGTCTTGTGGCCTTGAGGCTGCCCGGCTGGGCGCGCGCCTGATCGCCGCCGACCTTTCCGATCTCGGTATCACCGTCGACTGCCTGCCGCTCGCCGACGTGCCGGTGGCGGGCGCCGACGCCATCATCGGCGACCGCGCCTACGGCACCGCGCCGGCCAAGGTCGCGGCCATTGCCCGCGCCGTGGCCGAGGGCCTGGCGGACGGTGGCGTATTACCGGTACTCAAGCACATTCCCGGCCATGGCCGCGCCACCGCCGACAGCCATTTGCGCCTGCCGGTGGTCGAAACCGGCCGCGACGAGCTGGATTCGACCGATTTCGCCGCGTTCCGGCCGCTGGCCGACCTGCCGATGGCCATGACCGCACATGTTGTGTTTAGCGCCATCGATGCCGCACACCCGGCCACTACATCTGCCACAATGATCAGTCAGGTGATTCGCGGCGCCATCGGGTTCCGAGGTTTGTTGATGAGTGATGACGTGTCCATGAATGCCCTGCAGGGGTCGATCGCGGATCGGACCCGTGCGCTGTTCGCGGCAGGCTGCGACATCGCCCTGCATTGCAACGGCCGGCTCGACGAAATGCGCGAGGTCGCGGCCAATACTCCGGTGCTCGCGGGCACGGCCCTTGCTCGTGCCACGGCCGCGCTGGCGGCGCGGCGGCAACCGGCCGCACTGGCGCGCGAAGCGGCGCGGGCGCGGTTTACGGCGCTGCTGGGGCGCGTGGCGAGCGGGGGCGGAGCGGTCGCATGAGCGCGGAAATCTTCTCGTTCGAGACCGGGCAGGTGGTCGAGGATAACCGCGACGACGAACCGGCGCTGGTGATCGACGTCGAGGGTTACGAAGGCCCGCTCGACCTGTTGCTGACGCTGGCGCGCAATCAGAAGGTCGATCTGCACAAGATCTCCATCGTCGCGCTGGCCGACCAGTATCTGAAATTCATCGAGGCGGCGCGCAAGCTGCGTCTCGAACTTGCCGCCGACTACCTGGTGATGGCGGCCTGGCTCGCCTATCTCAAGTCGCGCCTGCTGCTGCCCGAGCCGCCGGCGGCGGAAGGCCCCAGCGCCGAGGAGATGGCGACCGCGCTCGCCAACCGCCTGCGCCGGCTCGAGGCCATCCGCGAGGCGGCGAACCGCCTGGTGACGCGCCCGCAACTGGGGCGCGACATCTTCGCGCGCGGCCAGCCGGAGGCCATCTCCGAGATCCGGCACCCGCAGTGGAACGCGACGCTGTACGACCTGCTCAGCGCCTACGCCAGCCAGCGCCAGCGCCGCGTGCTGGCGACCGTGCGTTTCGCCAAGCGCTCGGTGTGGTCGCTGGCCGAGGCGCGCGCCGCGCTCGAGCGCATGGTCGGCGCGTCCGAGGACTGGAGCCGGCTCGACGAGTATCTCATCAGCTACGTGGTCGATCCCTCGCAGGCCGCCACCGTGTTCGCTTCGAGCTTCGCGGCGGCGCTAGAACTGGTGCGCGAGGGCCATGCCGATTTGCAGCAGGCGGCGCCGTTCGCGCCGATCTTCGTGCGCAAGCGGTCGGCGCAAGGGGGCCCCGCCGTGGCGGCGTTGCCCGAAACGACGGCAGAGTAAGTTGGAAGAAGGAGAGCAGATCATGTCGAGCCTTGCGGAAAACCGGGTCGTTGCCCTCGCCGCGGCCGCCGACGCGGGCGAGAATATCGAAGCTCGCTCCGAAGCGCTGCGCCTTCTCGAAGCCGTGCTGTTCGCCGCCGCCGAGCCGCTCGACGAGCCGACGCTGGCCAAGCGCCTGCCCGAGGGCACCGACGTCAAGACGGCGCTCGCCGAGCTGCAGGACGACTATGCGCTGCGCGGCGTCAACCTGGTGCGCATCGCCGGCAAATGGACCTTCCGCACCGCCAAGGACCTGTCATGGCTGATGACGCGCGAAAGCGTCGAGCCGCGCAAGCTGTCGCGCGCGGCGATCGAGACGCTGGCCATCATCGCCTACCACCAGCCGGTGACGCGCACCGAGATCGAGGACATCCGCGGCGTCGCCACTTCAAAGGGCACGCTCGACGTGCTGCTGGAAACCGGCTGGATCCGTCCGCGCGGCCGCCGCAAGACGCCGGGCCGGCCGCTTACCTTCGGCACCACGGAAGGCTTCCTGTCGCAGTTCGGGCTGGAGGCGCTCGGCGATCTGCCGGGCCTGGAGGAGCTCAAGGGCGCCGGGCTGCTCGACAGCCGCCTGCCGTCGGGCTTCAACATGCCGATGCCCTCGGACGATCCGGCGCTGCGCGAGGACGAGGATCCGCTGGAGCCGGGCGAACTGGAACTTGCCCTGGTGCCGCCGGTTCCGCCGGAGGAACCGGGCGAGGCGGGGGGCCCGGAAGGGGCGGCCTGACGCGGCGGAAAACGCGGGGTCGGCGGGTGCGATTGTCGTCCGCGTGGTCCTTGTTTTTGCCACCCCGTCCGCCTAGGTTCGAGGCGAGGACAAGCGGGACGGCATGTCCGCCCGCACGCCGAAACAATTGAATTCGCACGAGGCCTTGCAGCGAGCCGTTCTCGCCGCCGCCTTGGACGCGGAAGGAACAGGAGAACGGGATGGGTTCGATAAGCATCTGGCACTGGATCGTGGTGATCGCGGTCATCCTGCTGCTGTTCGGTCGCGGCAAGATTTCCGACCTGATGGGCGACGTGGCGCAGGGCATCAAGGCGTTCAAGAAGGGCATGTCCGAAGACGACAAGCCCGCCGAGGCCAAGTCCGAGCCGGTCAAGACCATCGAGCAGAACACCACGCCCACGGCCAACCGCCCGGCCGATGTCGGCACCAAGACGAGCTGAGACTCCGATCCGGCGCGTCGCCGGCCGCGTCATGACGCGGCTGGCCCTGTAGACAGGCTATTTTCCATGTTCGACATCGGTTGGGGCGAGATGGTCGTGATCGGGGTGGTGGCGCTGATCGCCATCGGCCCCAAGGAATTGCCGGGCGTGCTGCGCATGGTCGGGCAGTGGATCGGCAAGGCGCGCCGCATGGCCTCGGAGTTCCAGGGCCATTTCCAGGAAGCGATGCGCGAGGCCGAGATGGCCGAGGTCAAGAAGGAGTTCGACGCCGCGACCCAGGCCGCCGGCGACATCGCCTCGATCAATCCCGTGGCGGCGATGCAGCGCGAGTTTGAAGCTTCCATGAACCCTGCCGAGGCGCCCCCTGAAGCGCCCGCGCTGGCCGCGCCGGAACCGGCCGTTCCGGTCAGTCCGGCGTCCGAACCGGCCGCGCCGGAGGATTTGCCGCAACAGGCGCCGCCGCCCGTTCCGGAGGCTGGAAAAGCGTCATGAGCGACGAGGATATCGAAGCCTCCAAGGCGCCGCTGATGGATCACCTGATCGAACTGCGTTCGCGCCTGATCAAGGCGCTGCTCGCGTTCGGCATCGCTTTCCTGATCTGCTTCTATTTCGCCAGATCCATCTACAACGTGCTGGTGTGGCCGTTCGTGTGGGTGGCGGGACCGGAAAACTCCAAGTTCATCTATACGGCGCTGCTCGAATATTTCGTCACCCAGCTCAAGCTCGCCATGTTCGGCGCCGCCTTCGTGTCGTTTCCGGTGGTGGCGGCGCAGATCTACATGTTCGTCGCGCCGGGTCTCTACCGCCACGAACGCCATGCCTTCCTGCCGTACCTGGTGGCGACGCCGGTATTCTTCGCGCTCGGCTCGATGCTGGTCTATTTCATCGTCATGCCGATGCTGGTGCGGTTCTCGCTCGGCATGCAGCAGCTCGGCGGCATGAACGACGCGCAGATTTCGCTGCTGCCGAAGGTGGGCGAGTATCTGTCGCTGATGATGTCGCTGATCTTCGCGTTCGGCGTCGCGTTCCAGCTGCCGGTGATCCTGACGCTGCTCGGCCGCGTCGGCGTGCTCACCTCGAAGCAGCTGCGCGACAAGCGGCGCTATTTCATTGTCGTCGCCTTCATCATCGCCGCGGTGCTGACGCCGCCGGACGTCATCAGTCAGATGTCGCTGGCTGTGCCGCTGCTGCTGCTCTACGAGGGCTCGATCTGGGCCGTGCGGATCGTCGAGAAGAAGGCCGCCAGGTCCGGCGCGGCCGGTTCCGCAGCCCAGCCCGCGACCGAGGCTCCCGCCGAGGCCGGCGCCAGCTCGAAACCGGCCGAATAGGCGGGAAGTCTCCCCGGTTTTACGCCATCGCCGGGCTTGACCTCGCCTTCCTTCCCCATCAGACCATGCCGGCGGGGCCAAACGCCATCGCGCGCGTCATTTTCCCGCTTGCTATAAACGGCAGGTGATTCCCCCCAGGGCTGCTTGCCATGCACGACATCAAATGGATCCGCGACAACCGTGACGCCTTCGACCGCGCCTTGAGCCGGCGCGGGGCAGGGCAGGTACAGGCCGCCGCCCTGATCGCCAGGGACGAGGCGCGCCGCGCCGCGATCACCGCGTTCGAGCAGGCGCAGGCGCGCCGCAACGCCGCCTCGAAGGAGATCGGCGAGGCCAAGAAGGCGAAGGACGACGCCCGCGCCGCAGCCCTGATGGCCGAGGTCAACGACCTCAAGATCACGCTGCCGGCGCTGGAGGCCGCGGCGAAGCAGGCCGACGCGGAACTCGCCGAGGCGCTCGCCTGGGTGCCGAACCTGCCCGCGGCCGAGGTGCCCGACGGCGCCGACGAGCACGGCAACGTGGTGCGCCATCACTTCGGCGCGCCGCGCGCCTACGACTTCACGCCCAGGGCCCATTTCGATCTCGGCGAGGCGCTCGGCCTGATGGACTTCGAGTCCGCGGCGAAATTGTCCGGGGCGCGCTTCGTGGTGCTCAAAAAGGGCCTCGCCCGCATGGAGCGCGCGCTGGCGCAGTTCATGCTCGACCTGCACACCACCGAGCATGGCTATGCCGAGGTCGCGCCGCCGATCCTGGTGCGCGATGAGGCGATGTTCGGCACCGCGCAGTTGCCGAAGTTCGAGGAGGACCAGTTCGAGGCAACGCGCACCGGGCTGATCAACGACCGCATCGCGCGCATGGTGGCCTCGCGCGGACTGTCGGAGTCCGCCTCCGGCAACGGTACGGACGATGCCACGGAACAGAGATACTGGCTCATCCCCACCGCCGAGGTGCCGCTGACCAATCTGGTGCGCGAGGCGATGCTGTCGGAGGCCGAGCTGCCGCTGCGCCTGACCGCATGTACGCCGTGTTTCCGCGCCGAGGCGGGCGCGGCGGGCAAGGACACGCGCGGCATGATCCGCCAGCACCAGTTCAACAAGGTCGAGCTCGTCTCCGTCACCACGCCGGACAGGAGCCGCGACGAGCACGAGCGCATGCTGGCCTGCGCCGAGGAGGTGCTGCGCCGTCTCGATCTGCATTACCGCGTGGTGACGCTGTGCACCGGCGACATGGGCTTTGCCTCGCAGAAGACCTACGACATCGAGGTCTGGATGCCGGGGGGTAACGACGGCAATGGCGCGTTCCGCGAGATCTCGTCGTGCTCGGTGTGCGGCGACTTCCAGGCGCGGCGCATGAACGCGCGCTTCCGCGGGGCCGACGGCAAGCCGCAGTTCGTCCATACCCTCAACGGCTCGGGCGTCGCGGTCGGCCGCGCGCTGATCGCGGTGATCGAGAACTACCAGCAGGCCGACGGCTCGATCGCGGTGCCTTCCGTGCTGCAGCCCTACATGGGCGGTCTCAAGGCGATCGCGAAGGGTGACTAGGTTTTTTCGTCATGCCCGGACTTGTGGTCGAGTCCGGTAATGACGCGAATGGGAACAGTCGCGAAAAAACGAGTACGGAAGCAGCATGCGCATCCTCTGCACCAACGACGACGGCATCCATGCCTACGGCCTCAAGGTGGTCGAGGAGATCGCCCGCGCGCTGTCGCCCGACGTGTGGATCGTGGCCCCCGAGATCGACCAGTCGGGCGTGTCGCATTCCCTCTCGCTCAACGATCCGCTGCGGCTGCGCGAGGTCGCGCCCCAGCATTTCGCGGTGCGCGGCACGCCGACCGATTGCGTCATCATGGGCGCGCGGCACCTGATGGGAGAGGTGCAGCCCGAGCTGGTGCTGTCCGGCGTCAACCGCGGCCGCAACGCCGCCGAGGACGTGACCTATTCCGGCACCATCGCCGGGGCGATGGAGGGCACCATCCTCGGCATTCCCTCGTTCGCGCTGTCGCAGGAATTCAGCCCGGCGACGCGCCAGCAGCCGCACTGGGAGACGGCGGTGCGGTTCGGTCCCGAGGTCGTGCGCAAGGTGCTTGAGGTCGGCCTGCCGCCCGCGACCCTCGTCAATGTCAACTTCCCCGACTGTCCGCCGGCTGCGGTCGAGGGCATCGTGCTGACGCGGCAGGGCAAGCGCAATCAGGACCTGCTGCGCATCGACGGACGTCACGACGGCCGCGGCAACCCGTATTACTGGATCGCGTTTTCGCGCGGCGCGGCGCCCGACGCGCCTGAGCCGGGCACCGATCTTGCCGCGCTCGGCGCGCGCTACGTCTCGGTAACGCCGCTGCGGCTCGATCTGACCGACGACGCGTTGATGGCGCGGCTGCAGAGCGCATTTGGATAACCTCTCCTTGCGGTGCGAGGGATGCTTGCATCCCGCGGCGGATTGCAGTTGCATCGCCCGCAGATGATGAAAGGGCACGCCTTGTCCGGTTCCGACCGCACGCCGAACGAGATGATGGGTTTCCAGCTTGGGCTGCGCCGCCGCGGCATCAGCGACCAGGCGGTGCTGCGCGCGATGGAGGATGTGCCGCGCGAGAACTTCGTCGCATCAACCCTGCGCGACGAGGCCTACGCCGACACGGCGCTGCCGATCGCCTGCGGCCAGACCATCAGCCAGCCGTTCGTCGTCGCCTACATGACCGAACAGCTGGCGCTGCGGCCGCATCACCGCGTGCTCGAGGTCGGCGCCGGTTCCGGCTATCAGGCCGCGATCCTGTCGCGGCTCGCCCGCGAGGTCGTCACCGTCGAGCGGTTTCGCACCCTGGCCGATACTGCCCGGCAGCGGCTGGCGCAGACCGGGTGCAGGAATGTTGAAGTGGTGCTCGGCGACGGTCTCGATCCTCCGGTCGGGCTCGGCAACTTCGATCGCATTATCGTCACCGCGGCTGTGGAACAGGTTCCGCAAACCCTGACCGACCGGCTGGAGCTGGACGGCATCCTGATCGCGCCGGTCGGGCCGCAGGAGCGGACCCAGATGCTGGTCAGAATTACCCGCACCGCGACCGGGCTGCAGCGCGAGGAACTGATCGGGGTGCGTTTCGTGCCGGCGCTGCCGGGCGTGGCGCGCGAGCTTTAGTCCATTTTCCGGAACTTCGCGGTAATCCCTTTCCCGCCCCGCCGGTCAGGGCGTTTCCCCTTGTGCGGCAAGCAAAATCCGTTCAGTTAAAGGGTTGTTTACCCCGGCCGTGTTTACTCAATTTGGTCTTTGTTGCGTACCGAGTGAGTAACCATGTCCCGTGCCGTTGAGTTGCTTCGCTCGCGTCACCTGCCGTCGATGACGGCGCTGGCGCTTGTCTCCATGACGTTTGCCGGATGCAGTTCCGACATCGGCCGATTCAGCGACAATCCCTTTTCCAGCCCGTTCGCGTCCCGGCAATCCGAGGCCACCGCATCGGTAGCCCCGGCACAGGCCGCGCCGGTGAACCGGGTCGACAGCCAGCCGCTGCCGCAACACGCGCTCGCCAGCCCGCCGCAGAGCTATCCGGTCCAGCAGACCGGCCTCACTGGAGGCGGGCGCGGCCTGGGCTCCTACACGCCGCCAGCCTCGCCGCTGGAAAGCACCGGCACCGTGCCGCAGTCGGTTGCGGCAACGCAGAGCTGGAGCCGCGATGGCGGTACCGCGATCATCGTCGGCACCAGCGACACCATCGATGTGCTGGCGAAGCGCTACAAGGTGCCGGCCGCCGCCATCATCCAGGCCAACCGGATGTCGAGCCCGCGCGCCCTGCAGCCGGGCCAGCAGCTCATCATCCCACGCCGCACGGCGGTCGCCGCCGCACCGGTCAATGCGGCCGCACCCGTGACGCATCCGGCCCCGGCCCCGGCCCCGACCGCGGTGCCGAGCCACCATACCGTCGGCCGCGGCGACACCCTGATGAACGTCGGGCGACGCTACAAAATCAGCGCGGCCAAGATCGCCAGGGCCAACAACATCGCGCCGACAGCGCAACTCCGGATTGGCGACAAACTCGTCATTCCCGGCGGAACCGTGGCCACGGCAAAGCCGGCGTCGTCAACGCAGGTTGCCGCCGTGGCGCCTGTGGCCGCGGCGCCGGAACCGGCGCAGAAGGTGCGGCTGGCGAGCGCGGCTCCGGCGGCCGACCCGGTCGAGGCCAGTCCCGCCGTCAAGGCAGCCGAGGCGACCGGCGGACTGCCATCATTCCGTTGGCCGGTGCGTGGCCGCGTCATCGCCGGCTACGGCGCCAAGACCGATGGCAAGCAGAACGACGGCATCAATCTCGCCGTGCCGGAAGGCACGCCGGTGAAGGCCGCCGAGGACGGCGTTGTCGCTTACTCCGGCAACGAATTGAAGGGCTATGGCAACCTGGTTCTGGTGCGGCACGCCAACGGCTATGTCACCGCGTATGCCCACGCGAGTGAGCTGATGGTGAAGCGCGGCGATACGATCAAGCGCGGCCAGATCATTGCCAAGTCGGGCCAGACGGGCGAGGTGGGGTCGCCGCAGCTCCACTTCGAAATCCGCAAGGGCTCGGCGCCGGTCGACCCGCAGAAGTTCCTCAACGGGGGCTAAGGCTCCTGCGGTCGGACCGGACCAAAGCAGGCGCGCCTTCTCAGGCGCGCTTGTTTTTTGTGAACTTGTTTTTTGCGGTCAGCCGCACGCCGCGCCGGCCCGCCAGATCCTGGATGAACTGCCAGGCCACGCGTCCCGAGCGCGAGCCGCGCGTGGTGGCCCATTCCAGCGCGTCGAGGCGCAGGGTCTCGGTGTCGGCGGCGATGCCGTAATGACGGCAATAGCCTTCCACCATGGCGAGATACTCGTCCTGGCTGCAGCGGTGGAAGCCGAGCCATAGTCCGAAGCGGTCGGACAGCGACACCTTTTCCTCGACCGCTTCGCCCGGATTGATCGCCGTGGAGCGCTCGTTCTCCATCATGTCGCGCGGCAGCAGGTGGCGGCGGTTGGAGGTGGCGTAGAGGATGACGTTGTCGGGACGCCCCTCGATGCCGCCTTCGAGCACCGCCTTGAGCGACTTGTAGGAGGTATCATTGCCGTCGAACGAGAGGTCGTCGCAAAATACGATGAACCGCTCGCGCGCGCCGCGCAGCAGGCCCATCAGCGCCGGCAGGCTCTCGATGTCCTCGCGATGGATCTCGATCAGCTTGAGATTGCCGGCCACGGCGGCCCGCGCGTTGACGCTGGCGTGAACCGCCTTGACCAGCGAGGATTTGCCCATGCCGCGCGCGCCCCACAGCAGGGCATTGTTGGCCGGCAGCCCGGTGGCGAAGCGTTCGGTGTTCTCGATCAGGATGTCGCGCACGCGGTCGATGCCCTGCAGGAGGCCGAGATCGACGCGGCTGACCTGCGCCACCGGCGCGAGGTGTCCGTCGGGGTGCCAGGTATAGGCTTCGGCGCGGCCGAACGAGGCCGGCGTAACGGCGGGCCGATTCGCCTTCAGGAGCGCGGCGATGGTTTCGAGCGCGTCGGCCGCGCGTTCCTGAGCCGCCCGCGACTTGGTGTGCGCCTTGGCGGCGCGCGACTTGGAGGTGAGCGACTTGGCGGCGCGTGGCGCCCTGGCCCCCGTGCCCGTGCGCCCGCTGGAGGATTTCGACCGCTTTCCGGCTGACTTTGCCATATCCGATGCCCCTTGCAAGGGCACCCATATCGGGGGCGGCAAGCCCGCGCAAGGCCGCGACAACACGTCCGCTGCAAGGGCCGGCGGCTGCCGTTGCAATTGGGGCCATGGTGGCTATAGTCCCGCGCGACTTTGCCCCGCGCGGCTACGGCCGGGCGGAATTCCTTGTTTTTCCAACGATCTTACGCGCCGAGGAACCTGTCCGATGTTCACTACTCCAGCCTTTGCCCAGGCCACCGGCGGCGACGCCAACAGCATGCTGATGTCGCTGCTGCCGTTCGTCCTGATTTTTGTGATCATGTATTTCCTGATCCTGCGTCCGCAGCAGAAGCGCACCAAGGATCATCAGGATCTGGTGAAGAACCTGCGCCGCGGCGACACCGTCATCACCAGCGGCGGTCTGGTCGGCAAGGTCACCAAGGTCGTCGACGAGGATCAGATCGAGATCGAGATCGCCGACGGCATCCGCATCCGCCACATGCGGCAGATGATCAGCACCGTGCGCGCGAAAGGCGAGCCGGCCAAGGACGAAGCGGCGGCAAGCTGACGCTTCTTTACGGACGCGTCCTTCCAGGAGCGCGTTCCCCGTAACGGTTTTGGAACAGTCTACGTCATGTTGTATTTCACCCGGTGGAAGGTCGCGGCAATCGTCCTGACGGCGCTCATTGTGTGCCTGTGCGCGGTGCCGAATTTCTTTCCCGAGAACGTGGTGAAGACCTGGCCGAAATGGGCCCAGCGCCACCTGGTGCTCGGGCTCGACCTCCAGGGCGGCTCGCACATCCTGCTCGAAGTCGACTCCGCGGCGGTGCGCAAGGAGAAGCTTGAGCAAATCCGTGACGACGTGCGCCGCACGCTGCGCGAGGCGCGGCTCGGCTATACCGGCCTTGCGGTGCGCGGCGAGAACGTCGAGGTGCGCGTCAAGGACAGCGACGGGCCGCAGGCGCTCGCCAAGCTGCGCGAACTGTCGCAGCCGCTCGGCGGTCTTCTGGGTTCGAGCGGCCAGCGCTCGGTCGATGTCACGGATGCCGGCAATGGCCTGATCCGTCTGACGGTGCCGCAGCCGGCGGTGATCGAGCGCATCCGCCAGTCGGTCGAGCAGTCGATCCAGATCGTCGAGCGCCGCGTCAACGAACTGGGAACGGTCGAGCCGCTGATCCAGCGCCAGGGCCTCGACCGCATTCTGGTTCAGGTACCCGGCCTGCAGGATCCGACCCGGCTCAAGGAACTGCTCGGCAAGACCGCCAAGCTGGATTTCCGCATGGTCGACGCCTCGGTATCGCCGGAGCAGGCGCAAACCGGGCGGGTGCCGCCGGAGTCGGAGGTGCTGCAAAGCTCGCAGGCGCCCAAGGTTCCCTATGTGATCGAGAAGCGCGTGCTGGTGTCGGGCGCCGATCTCACCGACGCCCAGCCCGGCTTCGACCAGCGCGGCGGCGAGCCCATCGTCAGCTTCCGCTTCAACTCCACCGGCGCGCGCAAGTTTGCCCAGGCCACCACCGACAACGTCGGCCGGCCGTTCGCCATCGTGCTCGACAACGAGGTGATTTCCGCGCCCGTGATCCGCGAGCCAATCACCGGCGGCTCGGGCCAGATTTCCGGCGGCTTTACCGTGCAGCAGGCCAACGACCTCGCCATCCTGCTGCGCGCCGGCGCGCTTCCGGCGCCGCTCACCATCATCGAGGAACGCACGGTCGGTCCCGGCCTCGGGCAGGATTCGATCGACCGCGGCACCATGGCCTCGTTCGTCGGCTCGATCCTCGTCATCGTGTTCATGACGCTGACCTACCGCCTGTTCGGCCTGTTTGCCAACATCGCGGTGGCCATCAACGTTGCCATGATCTTCGGCGTGCTGTCGCTGCTCAACGCCACGCTCACGCTGCCGGGCATCGCCGGCATCGTGCTCACGGTCGGCATCGCGGTGGACTCTAACGTGCTGATCTACGAGCGCATCCGCGAGGAATTGCGCCACGGCCGCACCGCGATCAACGCCATCGACGCCGGCTTCTCCCGCGCGCTCGCCACCATCATGGATTCCAACATCACCACCTTCATCGCGGCGGCGGTGCTGTTCTATATCGGCACCGGTCCGGTGCGAGGCTTCGCGGTGACGCTCGGCATCGGCATCATCACCACGGTGTTCACAGCCTTTACGGTAACGCGGCTGATCGTCGCCGGGTGGGTGCGCTGGCGCCGCCCGCAACACGTCCCGATTTGATGGAGCGGGCCGCATCATGACCAACACCATTCTGATCGGGCTCGCCATCGGCATTGTCGGGCTGAACGTGCTGAGCGTCTACGGCTACATTCCGGCGCTGCGCATCGTGCCGGACGATACCACTTTCGATTTCATGCGCTTCCGGCGCATCAGCTTTCCGATCTCCGCGGCGCTCTCGATCGTGGCCATCGTGCTGTTCTTCGTCCACGGTCTGAATTTCGGCATCGACTTCCGCGGCGGCACGCTGGTCGAGGTGCAGTCGAAGACCGGCGCGGCCGACATCGGCAAGATGCGCGCAACGCTCGGCAGCCTCGGCCTCGGCGACATTCAGCTGCAGCAGTTCGGCGCGCCGACCGACGTGCTGATCCGCATCGCCGAGCAGCCCGGGGGCGACGCCGCGCAGCAGGCCGCGGTGCAGAAGGTGCGCCAGGCGCTGGGCGACAGCGTCGATTACCGCCGCGTCGAGGTGGTGGGGCCGCGCGTGTCGAGCGAGCTTCTCGCTTTCGGCACGGTCGGACTGATGCTCGCCGTGGTGTGCATCCTGATCTATCTGTGGTTCCGTTTCGAATGGCAGTTCGCGCTCGGCGCCATGATCGCCAACGTCCACGATATCGTGCTCACCATCGGCTTCATGTCGATCTCGCAGGTCGATTTCGACCTCACCAGCATCGCCGCGCTCCTGACCATTCTTGGCTATTCGCTCAACGACACCGTCGTCATCTATGACCGTATCCGCGAGATGCTGCGGCGCTACAAGAAAATGCCGATGCCGGAGCTGCTCAACATCGCGGTCAACTCGACGCTGTCGCGCTCGATCATCACCCATGCGACGGTGACGCTGGCGCTGCTGGCGCTGTTCCTGTTCGGCGGCCACGCCATCCACAGCTTCACCGCGACCATGATGTTCGGCGTGGTGCTGGTCGGCACCTACACCTCGGTGTTCATCGCGGCGCCGATCCTGATCTATCTCGGGGTCGGCACCCACCGCCGCGACGACACGTCCACCAAGCCGTGACGCCATGACGGCGGGCCGGCCCGAGGAGCCGCACTTTCCCGGCCTCGCGCCCATCGACGCCTACGGCAATGGCGGCTTCCGCTTCGCCGGCATGTCGCATCGCGGTTCGCTCTTGTGCCTTCCCGGCGGCATCTGGGCCTGGCCGGTGACCCGTCCGGACGAGATCTCCGCCGAGACACTTTCCGGCGTGTTCGCGCAGGCCGCCGACATCGACACGCTGCTGATCGGCACCGGCACGGAGATCTGGCTTGCGCCTGCCGAGTTGCGGGCGCGGCTGCGCGCCCATGCCATCGTGCTCGATGTGATGCAGACCGGCCCGGCGCTGCGCGTCTACAACATCATGGTCGGCGAAGGACGCCGCGTGGCGGCGGCGCTGATCGCGGTGCCGTGATGGCGGATGCTGACGCCAATGCCGACATCTGTACCGCGCTGGTTCGCGACCGCGACCGCGATCGTTACGTGTCGGCGCTGTTCGCGCCGCCGGAGCGCCGCCGCGCGCTCATCGCGCTGGATGCCTTCACCATCGAGATCGTGCAGGTGCGGGCGCTGGCGCGCGAGGCGCTGCCGGGCGAAATCCGCCTGCAATGGTGGCGCGACGTGCTCGCCGGCATCGCGCATGGCAGCGTCGAGGCCAATCCGGTCGCCGCCGAGCTTGCCGCCGCCATCGCCGCATACGATCTGCCGGTGACGGCGCTGGAGCGGCTGATCGAGGCGCATCGCTTCGACCTCTATGACGAGCCCATGGCGACGATGACGGAGTTCGATTCCTATCTTGTCGACACGGCGGGCGTGCGGTTCGCGCTGGCGCGGCGCATCCTCGGAGACGCCGCGCAGGAGCCGGACGCGCTGTCGCGCCAGGCGGGACGTGCCTACGGCATGACGGCGATCCTGATGCGGCTTGGCGTGCATGCGAGCCGCCGCCAGCTTTACCTGCCGGCCGATAGGCTGGCGCGGTTCGGCGTGGCCGCCGAGGATATCTTCGCGGGGCATGTCACCGCGCCGCTGCGCGCGCTGATCGCGGCATTTGCCGGCGAGGCGCTCGCCGCGCTGGGCGAAGCGGATGCACAGGCGGCGAAGCTGTCCGCCGCCGAGCGCCCCGCGCTGCTACCGCTCGCGGCGCTCAAGCCCGCGCTGGCGCAGTTCCTGCGTTCCGATGTCGATCCGTTCCGCCCGCGCGAAATCTCGCCGCTGCGCCGCCTGTGGCGGATCTGGCGCGCCACGCGGCTCTAGGCGAGGCGCCGGTCGGTGAGGTTCTTGCGGCCGGCCAGGATGCGGCGGACCACGGCGTCCTCGCCGGGTGAGTGGATCAGGCTGGCGATCGGATCGATCTGGTTGGTGGCGATGAGCTGCAGCAGTTCGGTGCGGACCTGGCCGGCGCCGTCGCGCGGCAGTTCGTCCACCACCTGCACATGCTCCGGCGTAGCGGCGGTGCCCGCGCCGAGCAATTTGCGCAATTCGGCTTCAAGGCCGCTGCCGTCATGCGAGGCCTGTCGCTCGACGAAGGCATAGAGCCCGATGCCGGCGCGGCGGTCCGGGTAGGCCACGATGGCGGCGTCGCGCACCGCCGGGTTGGTTTTCAGCGCGGCGATGAAGCGGGGCGCGTCGGTGACGAGGCGCGGGCCGCCGCCCTCGCGGTCGGTGAACCGGAACAGCCCGCGCGTAACGCGGATATAGACCTTCTTGCCGGTGGCCATCCAGATCGTGGTCAGCGCCGCCTTGCGCGCCAGCACCTTGCGCTCCATGGGGGTGAGCGCGTCGGGGATATATTTGCGCTTGTGCTTGAGCAGGTGGCGCAGATCCTCGTAGGCCGCGACACGGAACAGAAGGCTGCGGCGGCGGAACCGCATCGCGAGCTGGAAGTCGGTGAGATAGGGCAGGCCGTCATTGCCGCGCAACCAGTTCTGCTCCTTGGCGAGATCGTTGTGGCAGATGCCGGCGCGGTGCAGGCGGGAGAGCAGCGCCTTGGCGGCGGCGAAATAGGCGCGATCGCCATAGGGGCGGGCGAGATGCAGCGCCACGCCGTCGATCCAGCCGCGCACCAGGCAGTCGCGCCCCGCCCACAACAGCGGCGTGGAGAGGCCCTGCGGGCCGGCTTTGGCCAGCGCGCGGCGTTCGCGGGCGAACAGATGCCGCGCCACCACGCGCGACCACCACGGCACCTGATCGAGCCGGCGCAGCACGGCATCGACCTCGCCATGGGGGGTCCTGAAACGGCCGCGCTCGACGGTGGAGAACACGTCGCGCTTCAAGAGCACGCCTTCGGTCCACAACGGCGCCAGCACGGCGGCGTCGCGCCGGGGCAGGTCCATGCGGGATTTCACTGCGAAGGCCGTGCTCATGCCGCCGCCGCCACCAACTCGCCGCGCCAGCGCTCGAGATCGGCCAGCGCGCGGGCGCTGAGCGCCTGCTTCCTGGCGATGGTCTTCTCGGTGCCGCGCAGCCGCGTGCCGTCGGCGCGCTTGGTGGGCGCGCGCTCGAGCGGGGGAAACAGGCCGAAGTTGACGTTCATGGGTTGGAACGAGCGCGGCCCGGCATCGATGGTCTCGATGTGGCCGCCGGTGATGTGACCGAGGAGGGCGCCGAGCGCGGTTGTCGGCGGCGGCGAGGCGAGTTCGAGGCCGCGCGTCTCGGCGGCGGCGAACAGCCCGGCGAGAAGGCCGATGCCGGCGGATTCGACGTAGCCCTCGCAGCCGGTCATCTGGCCAGCGAAGCGCAGCCGCGGCTCGCGCTTGAGGCGCAGCCGCGCGTCGAGCAGGCGCGGCGAATTGAGATAGGTGTTGCGGTGCATGCCGCCGAGCCGCGCGAATTCGGCGTTGGCGAGGCCCGGAATGGTGCGGAAGATACGCGCCTGCTCGCCGTGCTTTAGTTTGGTCTGAAAGCCGACCATGTTGTAGAGCGTGCCGAGCCTGTTGTCCTGGCGCAGCTGCACGATGGCGTAGGCCTTGATCGTGGGCTGATGCCGGTTGGTGAGGCCGAACGGCTTCATCGGCCCGTGGCGCAGCGTCTCCGGCCCGCGCGCGGCCATCACCTCGATCGGCAGGCAGCCGTCGAAATAGGGCGTGCTGGCTTCCCAGTCGTGGAATTCGGTCTTGTCGCCGGCAAGGATCGCGGCCACGAAAGCCTCGTATTCATCGCGCGTCATCGGACAGTTGATGTAGTCGGCGCCGGAGCCGGCGGGGCCGGCCTTGTCGTAGCGTGATTGCAGCCACGCCACGTCCATGTCGATGGAATCGCGGTGCACGATGGGGGCGATGGCGTCGAAGAAGGCGAGCGACTCCTCGCCGGTCAGTTCGCCGATGGCTTTCGCCAACGCCGGTGCGGTGAGCGGGCCGGTGGCGACGATGACGTTCTCCCATTCGCGCGGCGGCGGGCCGGCGACTTCCTCGCGCCGCAGCTCGATCAGCGGATGCTCGGCGAGCGCGCGGGTCACGAACGCGGAAAAGCCGTCGCGGTCGACAGCCAGCGCGCCGCCGGCCGGCACGGTGCTGGCGTCGGCCGCGCGCATGACGAGGGAATCGAGCCGGCGCATTTCGGCATGCAGGAGCCCGACCGCGTTGGTGTCGGCGTCGTCCGAGCGGAACGAGTTGGAGCACACCAGTTCGGCGCAGCCTTCGGTGCGGTGCGCCTCGGTCATCCGCCGCGGCCGCATCTCGTGCAGCAGCACAGGAATACCGCGCGAAGCCACCTGCCAGGCCGCCTCGGATCCCGCCAGTCCGGCGCCGATGATGTGAACGGGTTGACGATCGACCACGGCCCTGAAACTTCCCGGTTATTATCCAAAGTCCGGTCACGGCGGGTCATGCCGGACGCCCCGCTCTAGAACGCGGCCGGCCGCGACGCAACCCGCCATTCCCCCGAAATGGGATGGTGCCGGAAAAGGGCAAAGGGCACCCAAAAACAAAAGCGCCCGCATGGGGTGCGGGCGCCAAGCACTGAATTTTCAGACCTCATCAGGCGGGGGGCGCCTGATCAGTTCATCCCGACGCCTTAGTGGGCGCGGTGGAAAGCTTCCGAAGCAAGCCGCGGAATGTCGCCGCGCGAAACGCCAATGTCGGCCAGTTCACGGTCGCTCAGGTTCGAAAGCTCGCCCATGCTCCGATAATACTCACGAACCGCATGGATAAAACGAAAGATTGAAAGCAGCATATCCGGTCTCCTCGCATCCCTGATGCCATCGGGCATCCCTCGATTGACCCGGATAATAAGTGCTTCGGATCAATTGCAGCAGAGGGAATATTGCGGTGCACCTAATCGAATAATGCATAGCTTGAGAAGCGAGTTTAAAATTGGTGCCTCCCATAGCTCGCATGGCTTGTAGTATTGAGACCTTGTTGCAAGATACCGCACTATATATTTTATATAATAATATCAATATGTTATGCTATATAGCATGAAATTTTATTGTTGCTCGCGTCTAGAGCATGCGTTTGTTTCACGCGTATCATTGCATAAAAAAATGACTACGTTCCAGTACTTGTAGGCATGAGTTGCAACTGGGCGACGCTTCAGAATGTGGCATGCAAAATTATAAGAGGTAACCAGTGTCTGGTGACGGCGATTCCATTGCGGTCACGTAGATAAACGTTGATGTTGATCAAGAAGCTAAATCTACAGTCCGGAGTTGCCCTATTCTGAAACGTTTTCCCCACGAGAGCGCTAAGCCGCCGAAAAGCGGCTATGGTTTTCGAAAGAGTTCGGTTTTGGAAGGCGGTCGGTTTTGCGAACCTGCGCCCGGCGTCAGGCATCTGAGAAGGCGGCGCGGCCGTCGCGGTGGCGCGACGCGTTTGTCCGGGCGCTCACCCTTGCCCTGACATATGCCGTCGCGCTGCAGGCTATTTTTCTCGCTTGGCCGGGAGCGCGGCAGCCGGTCCAGGCAGCGGGCCTCGATCCATTCGCCGTGATCTGCGGCGTCGTGTCCGATACTGGCCCTGCGGGGCGCGCCCCGGTCCAAACGCCCGGACATATTCCACCCTGTCACATCGCCGCTGCCTGTCTGGGTAGCGCCTGCTGCGAAGGCATGGCCACCAGCGCGGCCATTGGTGGTGACGTTCTCCTCAGCCGCACGGTCGCCCATGCCGATCGCGCCAACGTGGGTCCGCGCGAGCCGGCGTTTCGTACGGCAGCCCAGGCGCGTGCGCCGCCGCCGATGATCTGACTGCTCAAGTCCAGATTCATCAGCATCCCGGTTACAAGGAAATCAATCATGTCCATTCGTTTCGCGCCCGTCGTGGCGCTCGCCGGCCTTGCCGTGCTGTCAGTCGTCGCGCCTGCACTTGCGCAAGACACCGGCCATTCCCCGCAACATGCGCAAACCATGAAAATGGAGCCGGCGGCGGCTGATACCGTCAAGGCCGGCGACCTGACGCTGACCGCGCCGTGGTCGCGCGCGACGCCCGGCGGCGCCAAGGTGGGCGGCGGCTTCATCCGCATCACCAACACCGGCAGCACCCCGGACAAGCTGATCGGCGGCACGACCGATGCCGCCGCGCGCTTCGAGGTGCACGAGATGTCGGTCACCGACGGCATCATGAAGATGCGCCCGGTGAGCGGTGGGCTCGTTATCGGACCCGGAGAGACGGTCGAACTGAAGCCCGGCGGCTATCATGTGATGTTCATGGACATCAAGGCACCGTTCAAGCAAGGCGACGAGATCAGGGCGACCCTGCAGTTCGAGAAGGCGGGCAAGGTGGACGTCGGTTTCCGCGTCGGTGGCATCGCCGGCGGCGGCGCCCCGCAGCACAAGGGGCACTAATCCGTTACCTCGAACCACCTGCGATCGGCATGAAGGCTCTGGCGTTGCATTGGCAAGCCGGGGCCTTCGCGTCTACAGTGTGCATCGTTCTGGAACCGCTACCCCTGTGCCCGTTGACGCGCTTCGACCCGAGTCATCATGGAGAGTGAGGATGAGCATTTTCGGAAAGATCATGAATGCTATTTTTGGCACGTCGCCGGCTGCGGCCTCGCCTGAGGCATCGCCTGGCATGGGCGCACCGGCCGGCGGCGCGGCGGCTGCCACGGTGGATGTCACCGCGATCCTTGACGCCGCGGTCAAGGCCAAGGGCGAGAAGCTCGACTGGCGCAAATCGATCGTCGATCTCATGAAGGCCATCAATCTTGATTCCAGCCTGACCGCGCGCAAGGAGTTGGCCAAGGAGCTCGGCTACACAGGCGATACCAGCGACTCGGCGACGATGAACGTCTGGCTGCACAAGCAGGTCATCGCCAAGCTCGCCGCCAATGGCGGCAAGGTGCCGGACGATCTGAAATAATTGGCTGAAACAGCCAGCCGCTTCGCGCGTTTTCTAGCGCCGCGTCAGTTCCGGGCTGGTGCGCTTGACGGCGCGGAAGCGTGACAGCATGCGTTCGAAACTGGCGTCGAGGGCGTCGCCGATCTCCGGGCGTTTTTCAAGACGCGACAGCAACAGGCCGGCGGCCTCGATGGTGGAAAGCCCGTCGCGGCGCGGCTCCTTGCGCAAGGACCCGTAGCGTGACGGCCGCGCGGGGCCGAGAATGATCCGGCGGCACTTCAGCATCCAGGCGTTGCGCCACCACAGCGCCTTGGCCTGGCTCCAGGTGCCGTCGAGCAGGATGACGCCTTCGATGGCGCGCAGCACGCTGTCCTGATCGGCGCGCGCCTCGCCCTTGCGGTTGAGCACGACGATCTCGCGGCCGGGCGCGAGCTTTTCCGCGTTGGCCGAGCCGAGATAGAGCACCGCCCAGCGCTGCGGATCGGCCTCGCGGCCCAGAAGGCGCGACAGCGACGGCCACGACAGCCCTATCTTCAGGCTGGCCCTGGTGAGATGGCGCAGCGTCAGCCGCGCGCTGCCCAGCGTGCGGTCCTGCTCCTGCGGGTGCTGCAGGATGATGAGCTCGATGCGGTTGGCGATCGGCGTCACGCCTTCGCAGACGCAGAGCGCCGACGGCTTCAGGCAATGCGGGCAGGGGGTGGCATTCAGTGCTGTTTCGGCGGCGTTTTCCATGCCGCCTTGTCTACGCGCAACGCCGGGCGCGAGCAACCGGCGCGCGATGGATGCTCATCGCGCGCCGAACGTGGCGGTTATCCGAGCCGTTACTTTCTCTGCTCGGCGTTGGCGTTGCGCGGATCGTCCGTCGGGTTGACGTAATTGATCTCGAACGGACCCAAGCCGTGCACCTGGATAATGGTCGGCGCCGTGGTCCATGCGTAATGCTGCATGTCCTTGCCGACATTGACGAAGGCGCCGTCGCGCAGCGTGTCGCCCTTCTTGGGATCGAGCCTGTCGCCCATGCCGACGTGGAGCGTGCCCGAGATCACGGTGACGTTTTCGTCGGTCGGATGGGTGTGGGCCGGTATCTTGTAGCCGGCGGGCATTTTGGCCCTCAGTACGTAAGGACCGTTCGAGCCCGGATCGCCGGCAAGAACCGTGATCTGGGCGCCCGGCGGCAGGCCGGGAGGCGCCGCGGACCATTTCATCATTTTCGGCTGCATCGCCGAGTTATCCATGGCGAACGCGGCGGCGGGAACGGCGAGGAGGATCAGGGTGGCTATCGCGGTTTTTTTCATGGGTGTCCTCCATGAGGAACGATAGGGCGCATGAGGAACGATAGGGCGGAGGATGCTAGGCGCATGGGAGGACGGGAGCGAGGCCCCTGTTCGTCACGAAGTCGCGATATTCACGGGGCGATGATGCGGATAGGGGCGTGGCGGCGGACTGGCTGGATGCGTTGGTCAAGCCCGCGCATGACGAGGGAGGGGGCTCACTCCGCCGCTTCGGTGTCGTCGTCCTTCGCTTTCCCGCGCGCCACCTTTGCCACCTTTGACGGCTTGCGCTCCAGCACCGGCTTCAGGAACTGTCCCGTGTAGCTGCGCGGCGCCTTGACGATGTCCTCCGGCGCGCCCCAGGCGACGATCTCGCCGCCGCCGTCGCCGCCTTCGGGGCCGAGGTCGATCACCCAGTCCGCGGTCTTGATGACCTCGAGGTTGTGCTCGATGACGACCACGCTGTTGCCCTGCGCCACCAGCTCATGCAGCACTTCGAGCAGCTTGGCGACATCGTGGAAGTGCAGCCCCGTGGTCGGCTCGTCGAGAATGTAGAGCGTGCGCCCGGTGGCGCGCTTCGACAATTCCTTGGCGAGCTTGACGCGCTGCGCCTCGCCGCCCGAGAGCGTGGTGGCCTGCTGGCCGACATGGATGTAGTCGAGGCCGACGCGATGCAGCGTCTTGAGCGTCTCGCGCACGCGCGGCACCGCCTTGAAGAACTCGGCGGCTTCCTCCACCGTCATGTCGAGCACGTCGGCGATAGACTTGCCCTTGAACAGCACCTCCAGCGTCTCGCGGTTGTAGCGCTTGCCCTTGCAGGTGTCGCAGGTGACGTACACGTCGGGCAGGAAGTGCATCTCGATCTTGATGACGCCGTCGCCCTGGCAGGCCTCGCAGCGGCCGCCCTTGACGTTGAACGAGAAGCGGCCCGGCTCGTAGCCGCGCGCCTTGGCCTCGGGCAGGTTGGCGAACCATTCGCGGATCGGCGTGAACGCGCCGGTGTAGGTCGCCGGGTTCGAGCGCGGCGTGCGGCCGATCGGCGACTGGTCGATGTCGATGATCTTGTCGATGTGCTCCAGCCCCTCGATGCGCTCATAGGGCGCCGGCGCGTCGGAGGCGTTGTTGAGCTTGCGCGCGAGCGCCTTGTACAGCGTGTCGATGAGCAGCGTCGACTTGCCGCCGCCGGAGACGCCGGTGATGCAGGTGAACAGGCCGAGCGGGATTTCCACCGAGACGTTCTTGAGGTTGTTGCCGCGCGCCCCGATCACTTTCAGCGTGCGGCGATGGTTGGGCGGCCGCCGCTCGGGGATTGCGATGGTGCGCTCGCCGCTCAAGTAATGGCCGGTGAGCGAGTCCGGGTTGTCCATGATGTCGGCCGGCGTGCCGCGCGCGATGATCCGCCCGCCATGGATGCCGGCGCCGGGGCCGACATCGACGACATAGTCGGCCAGCAGGATGGCGTCTTCGTCATGCTCGACCACGATCACGGTGTTGCCGAGGTCGCGCAGTCTTTTCAGCGTGTCAAGCAGGCGCGCGTTATCGCGCTGATGCAGTCCGATCGACGGCTCGTCCAGCACGTAGAGCACGCCGGTCAGGCCCGAGCCGATCTGCGAGGCGAGACGGATGCGCTGGCTCTCGCCGCCGCTCAATGTGCCCGACGAGCGCGCGAGAGTCAGGTAGTCGAGGCCGACGTCGAGCAGGAAGGCGAGGCGGTCGCGGATTTCCTTGAGGATGCGCGCCGCGATCTCGTTCTGCTGCGCGCTCAGTTGCGACGGCACGCTGGCGAACCATTCGCCGGCGCGGCGCACCGACAGTTCCGCGACCTCGCCGATGTGCCGGCCGCCGATCTTGACGCACAGCGCTTCCGGCTTGAGGCGGTGGCCGGCGCAGGCCGCGCAGGGGATGTCGGTGAAATACTTGCCGAGCTCCTCGCGCGCCCATTCGCTCTCGGTCTCGCGGTAGCGGCGTTCGAGATTGGTGACGACGCCCTCGAACGGCTTTTTCGTTTCGTAGGAACGCACGCCGTCCTCGTAGGTGAATCTGATCTCGTCATCGCCGGAGCCGAACAGGATGGCGTCGCGGGTCTTCTTCGGCAGTTCCTTCCAGCGGGTGTCGAGGCTGAACTTGTAGAACTTGGCCAGCGCCTGCAGCGTCTGCAGGTAATACGGCGAGGACGATTTCGCCCACGGCGCGATGGCGCCCTTGCGCAGCGGCAGCTCCTTGTCGGGAATGACCAGGTCGGCGTCGATGTGGCGCTCGACGCCGAGCCCGCCGCAGGCCGGGCAGGCGCCGTAAGGGTTGTTGAACGAAAACAGCCGCGGCTCGATTTCCGGCAGCGTGAAGCCGGACACCGGGCAGGCGAACTTCTCCGAGAACACGATGCGCTCGGGGCCGGACTGCTGGTCGTGGATTTTCGCGACCTTTTTCTTGTCGTCATGGCCGGGCTTGATCCGGCCATCCTTCTCCTTCGTCGACGATGGATCGCCGGGTCTGGCCGCTTCGCGGTCGCCGGGCGATGACGCTGGAGGATCGGCGAACTCCACGACCGCCAGCCCCTCGGCGAGCTTCAGCGCGGTTTCGAAACTCTCCGCCAGCCGCTGCGCGATATCGGCGCGCACCACGATGCGGTCCACCACGACGTCGATATCGTGGTTGAGCTTCTTGTCGAGGCTCGGCGCTTCGGCAAGGTCATGAAACCGGCCGTCGATCTTGACGCGCTGGAAGCCCTTTTTAAGCCAGTCGGCGAGTTCCTTGCGGTACTCGCCCTTGCGGCCGCGCACCACGGGGGCGAGCAGGTAGAGCCGCGTGCCATCGGGCAGGCCCAGCACGCGATCGACCATCTGGCTCACGGTCTGGCTTTCGATCGGAAGTCCCGTGGCCGGCGAGTAGGGCGTGCCGGCGCGCGCCCACAACAGGCGCATGTAGTCGTAAATCTCGGTGACGGTGGCCACCGTCGAGCGCGGATTCTTCGAGGTGGTTTTCTGCTCGATGGAGATGGCCGGCGACAGGCCGTCGATCTGATCGACATCCGGCTTCTGCATCATTTCGAGGAACTGGCGCGCGTAGGCCGACAGCGACTCGACGTAGCGGCGCTGGCCCTCGGCATAGATGGTGTCGAACGCCAGCGACGACTTGCCCGAGCCGGACAGCCCGGTGAATACCACCAGCCTGTCGCGCGGGATGTCGAGATCGACGTTCTTCAGATTGTGCTCGCGTGCGCCGCGGATGGCGATGACGCGGGCTTCCGCTCCGTTCGCTCGTCTGCGGCTGGCCTTGAGAACTTCATCCATGCGCAATTCCGGGAAGGGTTTTCGATCATGCGGCGCGCCACATCGTGCGATGGGGCCGCGTCCAACTTAGGCGAGCACGGAACATAGGAAGAACGGGGGCGAAATGCCAGCGTCCATTCCATGCGCGCGCGGAAAAGTAGGGCAACGAAAAAGCCCGGCCGCGAGGCCGGGCTTTGCGTCATTCCGAGGCGATCGGAAGAAAGCAGTGCTTGCTCAGTACCTGGCGACGACCGGGCCGCCGAACTTGTAGCTGATACCGAGGATCGCGGAGTGCGTTTCGGTACGCCGCAGGTCACGGTCAAAGCCGGTGAACAGGAAGCGCTCGCCGCCATAGCTGGCGTAACGATATTCCGCGCGGCCGATCAAATTGCCCCAGAAGGCGTACTCGACACCGAGGCCCGCGGTCCAGCCGTTAAGCGTGTCGTTGACGGTCTGGTTGATGCCCGGAACGACCTTGTTGTAGTCGACGTTCAGGAACGCCCAGCCGGCGGTGGCGTAGAACAGCCAGTTGTTGGCCGCGTAGCCCACGCGACCGCGGATCGACCCCTGCCAGCGTCCGTCGAGCTTGTCGAGTTGACCGCCGGGGAAGCCGTTGTCGTCGCCGCTAAGACCGGTCCAATCGATGTCGCCCTCGATGCCGAGGACGAAAACGCCGGTCTGCCAGTTGAAGCCGGCGTGACCGCCGACCAGGCCGCCTTTGACGTCGAAGTCGGTGCCGGACGGCGGACCGCCGACGAGATCATAACCGGTCGTGCCCCAGGTGTAGCCGGCATGAGCGCCGACGTAGAACCCGGTCCAGTTGTAGACCGCCTCAACGACGGGCGGCGGCGCCTTGTAAGCCGGCCGCATGTCGGCGGCATTGGCTGACGTTGCAAGACCGAGAGCGAGCAGGCCCGCGGTACCCATTACAATTTTCTTCATAGCTCTCTCCATCTCAGAGATGACGCTTTGGAATACTTGCTGCCGAAACTGTCTTCCGTGCCGGGTGGATGCGGCACGGGAAGAAGTTTCGACCCACCCCACCTGGATCGGAGCCTAGCCTTACTGCGCGTAAACCTGTGTCTCCGGAAGGACACAGGTGCGAATTACTTGCAATTTACATTTTGCAAACGCGAAATAATGATCGAGCGCTGGAAAGAGTCGACAACGAAAGCTGTCAAACAAAAGCTCCCACGATAACTCGACAACGAAAAAGCCCGGCCGCGAGGCCGGGCTTTCCGCTATTCCGAGAGGCTCGAAAGAAGTCAGTGCTCAATAGCGGGCGACGACCGGGCCGCCGAACTTGTAGCTGATGCCCGCGCGCACGGCGTGGAACTTCACAGTGCTGCTGTCCTGCGAGTTGGCGGCAACGCTGGTGAAGTCGGTCGTGCCGAGATCGGTGTAGCGATACTCGATGCGGCCGGTCCAGTTCGGCGCGAAAGCGTGCTCGACGCCGCCGCCGAGCGTCCAGCCCGAGCGGGTGTCGTCGAACTGCGCGAACGGCGCGGCGCCCGGCGCGGTGGCCTTGGTGATCTCGACATGGCCGTAAGCCCAGCCGCCGGTGACATAGAGCAGCGTGTTGTCCATGGCATAGCCGACGCGCGCGCGCACCGAGCCGAGCCACGGCATGCGGGTCTGGTGGGTGTAGCCCAGCGTGCCAATGCCGGTGTTGTCGACGCTGCTGGCTTCGATGTCCGCCTCGGCGCCCACGACCAGGTTCGAGAACTGGTAGTTGTAGCCGGCATGCAGACCGCCCGCGACGCCGCTCAGATTATAGCTGTAGCTCTGGTTGATGACGCCCGGGAAGGGACCCGAGACCGCATCGGTCGTGCCCCACAGGCCGCCGACCTGGCCGCCGACGTAGAAGCCGGTCCAGTTATAGACCGCCAGCACGGCGACCGGAGCCTTGTAGGCCGGAGCCCGCGCGCGCATGTCGGCCGCATTGGCCGAGGTTGCCAGGCCAAGAGCCATCAGGCCGACAGTGCCCAAGAGAATTTTCTTCATTTTCATTGTCTCCACGTGTGTTTCTTCGAGCGAATTTGGAATTCACCCCCAGCCGAATCCGCACGACGATTTCCGTGTGACTCTGATTCCACCGGTTCGCAGCGACTATACAGGAACACGCCCGATTTCCATGTCTCCACGAGGACACACTCGCGGAGGACTTGTATGTCCGAAATGTGGCCGAAGAGGCGCTTTTGTCGGGCGTCGCTGTTGACGCAATTGATTGAAAAACAAAATAAAAAGCCCGCCTTGGCAGGCGGGCCGCAAGCTTCGGACATTAGCCCTTTGTTAAGCCTATCAGTAACGCGACACGGGCGGGCCGCCCCACTTGTAGTTGAGTCCCACCGTCACCGAATGGAACGTGTTCGACACCGTGTAAGGCGCGGCGAGATTGGCCGGCGCGGGCTGCGAGACGTTGCCGAGGTCGGTGTAGCGGTATTCGAGCTTGGCGCTCCAGTTCGGGTTCACGGCGTATTCGGCGCCGCCCCCGGCGGTCCATCCGCTCTTCGATACCGTGAACTGATCGGCGAGGCCGGCATTGGTGTTGGTGTTGCGCACGCTGCCATAGGCCCAGCCGCCGGTGCCGTACAGCAAGAGGTTGTTCATCGCCCAGCCGACGCGGCCGCGCGCCGAGCCGAGCCACTGCAACTCGCTCTGGTTGGTCAGGCCCGCGGCGGGCGTACCGGTGCCGTTGATGTTGGCCCATGCGAGATCGCCCTCGACGCCGAGCACGATGCGGCCGGCCTGCCAGTTGTAGCCCGCGGTGCCGCCGAACAGGCCGCCGCTGGAGCCATACTGGGTCGAGGCCGGGTTGGTGTAATCGTGCCGGCCCCAGCCGCCGCCGCCGAACACACCTACATAAAAGCCGGTCCAGTCGTGGATCGGCGCGACATAAACAGGCGCGCGCGCCGCCGGATAGACCGGCGCGGGGCGGGCCGGTTTCACGTCGGCGGCACTGGCTGAACCGGCCATGCCGGCGGCGACAATGCCGAATACGCTGAACAAGAACTTCTTCACCACTGTCTCCGTCCGCATGGCCAGTCGAATTGTATGATCCGATACCGGCGAAAAATATGACCTCCAAATGCCGTGCAATTGCGGCGAATTGCAGCTGTCGGCATTACATTTATTTAATTATATCAGCCTGTTGCAAACATCTTCTCGCCCGGTTGCGGTCGCATTGGATGCCTCTCATCACCACAAATTGAGACGAAATCATTTGCACGCTGCTTTCCCTGTGATTCGCCGCGTCTCCACGAGGTTCATCGGGATGGACCTGGAGGGCGAATGCTGGTAGGAACATAAGAAGAACACAAGACTGACGATCCGTGTGGATAAGCGCGCGATCCGCCTTCGCGGAAGTCGGGGGCGGTGTAGGGTCGCGCCGGCGGCGAGTGCAAGGCGCGGCCGGCGAAGCGTTAAGACGAAATAGCGGCACGGCCGCGTCAAAACCGGCCGGCCACGGCCAAGCGGGAGATGGATGTCATGGCGGGCAGCGTCAACAAGGTCATTCTGGTCGGCAATCTGGGCGCCGACCCCGAGGTTCGCCGCATGCAGGACAACCGTCCCGTCGTGAACCTGCGCGTCGCCACCTCCGAGAGTTGGCGCGACAAGGCCACCGGCGAGCGCAAGGAAAAGACCGAGTGGCACCGCGTGGTGATCTTCAACGAGGGTCTTGCGCGCGTCGCCGAGCAGTATCTCAAGAAGGGCGCCAAGGTTTACATCGAGGGCCAGTTGCAGACACGCAAATGGACCGACCAGTCGGGCCAGGAGAAATACTCGACCGAGGTGGTGCTGCAGGGCTTCAATTCGCAGCTCACCATGCTTGATCGCGCCGGCGGCGGCGGTGGCGGCTATGCCGACGACAGCGGCGGCGATTTCGGTTCGGGCGGTCCGTCGGGTGGTGGCCAGCGCCGCGCCGCGGCGCCGAGCCGTTCCTCCGACATGGACGACGAGATCCCGTTCTGACCGGGTTTCGGCATCAAGGCTGATGCTGATGCCTTGGCTCTCAGGCTGCCGCCTCGCGTGACGGCGCGGCGGCTTTCGCGCGCCCTCGCGCCGCGATCAGCGCCAGCAGCATGAGCCCGGCGATGATCCAGGCCACCGCCGGCAGCCACGGCAGCGCGGCGGCGAGCAGCGGGTCGCTTTTCATGTCGGCCGCCACCGCGGCGATGCGCGCGAAGGTGGCGAGCGCCAGCGCGGAAAACATCAGTCCCAGCGTGCGGCCTTCCGCGCCGCTTGCTCCCAGCGCGGTCGCCGCCGCGAACGCGCTCATCAGGAGCGCGCCCCACGCCGCGCCGGCGACGAACTGCGCCGCGACCAGGAATCCGAGGCCGCCCGCGACCTGGGCCGCGCCCAGCGCGGTTGCGCCGATGACGCCGGCAAACCCCATTACAGCGAAACCGCCGAGCCTGCGCGTGACGACGCTCGCCGGAAACATCATCAGGTTGAATCCGACCCAGAACACCGGCATCAGGAGCGCGAGATCGGCGGGCGGAGCAAAGCGCAGGAACAGCGGCGGGCTGTTGAGCGCAAAATGGATCTGGAAGCCGAGGCCGAACGCCAGCATGGCAACGACGAACAGCAGCGTGGCGCGCGCAGCACCGGTGAAGGCGAGTGGCTGAGCGGCGGGCGAGGGGGCAGCGGCCGGGTGATGCGCCAGCATCCGTTCGATCGCGCTCAGGCCGAGGGTCGCCGTCACCACCGCAACGCTGGCGATGACGAACGGCAGCCGCGCATCGAGTCCGCGCAGCATCAGCGCGAGATAGGGCGCGGCCGCGCCGGCAAGGCCGTAACCGAGCATGGCCAGCGCGGCAAGCCACGGCACCGCGGGCCTCGCCGCGTATTTGCCGAGCAGCATCAGGGGCGGCGCGCGCAGGGCCGAGGCCGTGACGGCCCAGATGACGACCAGCGCGAGAAACAGCCACGTCGCGCGGGTGCCTTCGCGCGCGACGAACGGCAGCAGCAGAAAAGCGAGCGAGGACACAAGCGTGACGGCGGCGACGATCCGTCCCAGCCGGCCGACGACGCGCGAGACTTTATCGGCCATCACGCCCATGGCGAAATCGCTCAGCGTGAAGATCGCCTGATCGAGCATCAGGATCCACAGCACGGCGGATGCCGGCAGGCCGACGTCATGCGCCAGCCGCGGCAGGTAGATGGCATAGACGGTCCAGCCCAGCGTGAACACCAGTTGCAAGGCGGCCATGTAAAGGCCGGCGCGATGCGGAACGGGAGTGAACGGAACCGGATCGGAACTCGTCATGGCGGTGCTGTCCTGACCGGCCACGGGTTTGCCTGCCCCAAGCTTACAAGAGCATGCCCGCGCCGCAAGCGTGGCGTGTCCCGCATCGACAAGCGCGGCGCTATCGACTAGGCGTTGAACGGATGTCCAATGCCCGGCGCGCCATGGTCCAGTCTTCGTTTCAGCCTTCGTCCGGGCACCCGCCCGACGATACGATCCGGTTCGACGCGGTCTCGCTGGCGCGCGGCGGCCGCAGCCTGTTCGCGGGCTTGAACCTGACGCTGGACGAGCATCGCATCGGCCTGATCGGCGCCAACGGTTCGGGCAAGAGTTCGCTCTTGCGCCTAATCAACGGGCTGCTGCTGCCGGATGCGGGCAAGGTCCGGATCGGCGGGCGCGACACCGTGCGCGATCGCGATGAACTGCCGGGGCGCATCGGCTTCGTGTTCCAGAACCCGGACCACCAGATCATCTTTCCCACCGTGGGCGAGGAAGTCGCCTTCGGCCTCACCTTGCGCGGGCTTACGAAAGGCGAGGCGGCGGAACAGGCGCGCGCGCTACTCGCGGCGCATGGCTGCGCCGGCTGGGAGGATCGCGCGGTGCAGGAGCTGTCGGAGGGGCAGAAGCAACTGGTCTGCATACTCGCGGTGATCGCCCCGCAACCCGGCGCGCTGCTGCTCGACGAATGCTTCGCCAGCCTCGATCTGCGCGCGCGCGCCGACCTGATGGCGCGGCTGATGGCGCTGCCGCAGCGCCTCATCATGGCCAGCCACGATCTCGATCTGCTGGCGTCGTTCGATCGCGTGATCTGGCTCGACGGCGGCCGCGTATGCGGCGACGGCGCGCCGGCCGAAATCATCGCCGCCTATCGCGCCGCGATGACGAACGGCGGGGGCGCGCCATGATCACCACTTATCTCGCGCGGCGGACATGGCTCCACGGCGTGCCGGCGGGGGTTAAGCTTTTCGCGCTCGCCGCGCTCAGCTTCATGCTGCTCCCCGTGCAGGACTGGCGCATTCTCGCTACCGCCGCGATGCTGGCGGCGCTCGTGTTCGCGGCGCTGGGCCGGGAGGCGCGTCAGCGCCTTGCCCTGATCCGTCCGCTGTTGCCGGTGCTGGCGATCATCGCCGCGTTCCAGGTCATGACCGGCGACTGGCGCGACGCGGTGGGCGCGGTGGCGCGGCTCACGCTGATGGTGATGCTGGCCGAGCTCGTCACCATGACCACCACCATGGCGGCTATGATGGAGGCGCTGGCGCCGGTGCTGCGTCCATTACGCCATCTCGGGCTCGATCCACGCGCGCTGACGCTGGCCGTGGCGCTGGTGATCCGCTTCGTGCCGGTGCTGCTGGAAGCCTGGCAGCGCCGCGCCGAGGCCTGGCGCGCGCGTTCCGGCCGCCGCCCGGCGCTCCGCCTCGTTGCGCCGTTCGTTGCCGAGGCGCTAAGACTGGCCGATCACGTCGCCGAGGCGCTGACCGCGCGCGGCTTTGCCGCCTCCGCGCGCCCGCAGGAGCATCCCATGAGGAAAATCCCATGACCGTCCGCGACCTCGTTCGCATCGCCCTGTTCGCCGCCATCATCGCCGCGCTCGGGCTGTTGCCGCGCATCGACATTCCGATCGCCGCCGGCGTGCCGATCACGGCGCAGACGCTCGGCGTGATGCTGGCCGGCGTCATGCTGGGGGCGCGGCTGGGAGCGCTGGCGGTGCTCTTGTTTCTGTTCGTGGTGGCGCTCGGCGCGCCGCTGCTGGCCGGCGGACGCGGCGGGCTCGGCGTGTTGTTCGGACCGACCGCGGGCTATCTGATCGGCTGGATCGCCGGCGCTTATGTCTGCGGCCTTCTGATGCGCGCGCTGCGCGGCCTGCCGCTGTTCGCCGCCACGCTGATCGCCGCCATCGGCGGCGGCATCCTCGTGGTCTACGCCTTCGGCGTGCCGTGGCTGGCGTGGAAGGCCAACCTGTCGCTGACGCAGGCGATCCTCGGCGGGCTGGTGTTCGTGCCCGGCGATCTGATCAAGGCGGTCGCGACCGCGTTCATCACCGTTGCCACGCATCGCAGCGCGCCCTCGCTCATATCCGGGCGCGCATGAGCATCGTTGCGCGCCTGTCCGGGCATGCCGCGCGGCAGCCGGACAAGGCCGCGATCATCCTCGACGGCACGGCGCTCTCCTGGCGCGACCTGCATGCGCAGGTCGAGCGGCTGGCGGCGCATTTCGCCGCGCTGACGCCGCCCGGCGGCGGCATCGCGCTGCATCTGGCCAACGGTCCGGCGCTGGCGCTGGCGTTCCTCGCCGCCGCGCGCGCGGGGCGCGAGGCGCAGGTGCTCGATGCCGGCTGGCCGCGCGCCATTGTCGAGGCCGTCGTCGCCGGACTGGGCTCGGCGCTGGTGGTGACGACCGACGCGCGGCTTGCGGCGCCGGACAGAATTCTCATCGACGATCGCGGCCTCGACCCGCGCGCCGTCGCCGATGCTTTCGCCGCGCCGGCAAATCCGCCCGCGCCGCCGCAGCCGGATACGCTGCAACCGTTCTATGTCGGCCTCACCTCGGGGTCGACCGGCCTGCCCAAGGCCTATCGCCGCCATCACCGCTCCTGGCTCGACAGCTTCGCCGCCGACGCCGTCGAGTTCGGCGTGACCGCCGATGACGTGGTGCTGGCGCCGGGCGCGCTCAGCCATTCGCTGTTCCTTTACGCGCTGGCGCACGGCATTCACGTCGGCGCCACCGTCATCCTGTGCCGCGCGTTTCGGCCGCTCACGGCGCTGGAACTGGCGCGCCGCCACGACGCCACCATCATCTATGGCGTGCCGACGCAGTTGCAGATGCTGGTGGAGGCGGCCGAGCGCGCCGGGCTGGCGCCGCTCGTCGCGCCCCGCTGGGTGCTGTCGACCGGGGCCAAGTGGTTCGCGCCGACCGATCGCCTGCGCCGGTTGTTTCCGGCCTGCGGCTTCGCCGAGTTCTACGGCGCCTCGGAGACGAGTTTCATCACCGTGGCGAAGGACGGCGAACCGGTGCCGGAGGATTCCGTGGGCCGCGCCTTTCACGGCGTGCGGTTGAGCATCCGCGACGAGGCGGGTCGCGAATTGCCGAGCGGGGAGGCTGGCCTCGTCTATGTCGACAGTCCGATGCTGTTTTCCGCTTACGCGCTTGGCGGCGGCGATCAGCCGCCGCGCATCGGCAACGCCATGACGGTCGGCGATGTCGGATTCCTCGATGTTGGCGGCTATCTGCATCTGGTCGGGCGCGCCCGGCGCATGATCGTGACCTCGGGCAAGAACCTCTATCCCGAGGAGATCGAGGCCGTTCTTGAACGCCACGCCAGCGTGGCCCATGCCGCCGTGTTCGCGCTGGCCGACGCCAAGCGCGGCGAGCGGTTGGTGGCGGTGATCGCGCCGCGCGGGACCGTCAGGATCGAACGCGCCGCCCTGATCGCCCATGCCCGCGTCGCGTTGCCGCTCTACAAGGTGCCGCGTATCTTCGGCATCCTGCGCGACTGGCCGCTGACCCGTTCGGGCAAGACCGATTTCGAGGCCGTGCGCGCGCTGTGGGACGAGGGCCGATGCGAGAGCCTGCAATGACGAAGGCCTGGATCGTCGCGGCGCGCAGGACCGCGGTGGCGCCGCGTGACGGCGCGTTCGTCCGCACCGAGGCGCACGATCTCGCCGCGCCGGTGATCGATGCGGTGCGCGCCGATTGCGGTCTTGCGCCGCAGGATGTCGAGGAAGTCATCCTCGGCAACGCGCTCTATGGCGGCGGCAATCCGGCGCGGCTCGCCGCGCTCGCCGCCGCCTTGCCGGAAAGCGTCGCGGCGATGACGCTCGACACCCAGTGCTGCGGCGGATTGGATGCCATCGCGCTCGCGGCCGCGCGCGTTGCCGCCGGGGAGCGCGATGTCGTGGTCGCCGGAGGCGTCGAGAGCTTCAGCCGCGCGCCGATCCGCATGCGCCGTCCGCTCGCCGCCGGCGAAGCGCCGCGACCTTACGACCGTCCGCCGTTCACGCCGTTTCCCGGCCGCGACCCCGACATGCTGGACGCCGCGGCGATGCTGGCGGAAAGGCTTGGCATCGGCCGCGCGGCGCAGGAGGCGTTCGCGGTCGAAAGCCACCGCAAGGCGCTGGCTGATGGGCCGTCGACAAACGAGATCATCGAGGTCGCCGATCTTTCCCATGACGCGTTCGCGCGCGACCTGACCGAACGACTGTGCGAGCGGCTGCCGCTGCTCGTGGGCGACGCGCGCCACGGCGTCACCGCCGCGACCACGGCGGTCGAGGCCGACGCCGCCGCCGCGGTCATGGTGGTGTCGGACAGGATCGCGCGCGGCCTTGCTGCGTCGTTTAAACCCGTCCGCATCCTCGGCAGCGAGGCGCGTGGCGGCGATCCGACCCTGCCGGGGCTGGCGCCGGTCGCGGCGGGACGCGCGCTGATGGCCCGGCTCGGCCTTGCGCCTGCCGATTTCGCCGCCGTCGAGATCATGGAAGCGTTCGCGGCGCAGGCGCTAGCCTGCCGCGACGCGCTTGGCTTGCCCCCGGCGCGCGTCAATCGCGGCGGCGGCGCGCTGGCGCGCGGCCATCCGATCGGCGCCTCGGGCGCCATCCTGGCGGTGCGGCTGTGCCACGAATTGCAGCGCCATGACGCGCCCGCCAGGGGGCTTGCGCTGATCGCCGCGGCGGGCGGGCTGGGGAGTGCGCTGGCGCTTTCCCGCGAGGCCTTTTGAGGGCTTGCCGGGCGCCTTATATCTATCTGAAATAATGAAGGAAATTACTTCGGAAAAGCCGCGTTTTGGGTTGGACGCGCAACTGAATCAAGGCTAGAAACGCACGCGTGGTTTTTCGCGCTGATTCACGTGGGATTTTCCGTTCTTGACCGATCCTGACCACCCGAAATCCGGCGACGATCACGCCCCCGACATTCGCCCGGTTTCGATCTCCGACGAGATGAAGCGGTCGTACCTCGATTACGCCATGAGCGTGATCGTGGCGCGCGCGCTGCCCGACGCGCGTGACGGTTTGAAGCCGGTGCATCGCCGCATCCTCTACTCGATGCACGAGAACGGCCACCTGCCGGACAAGAAATACGTCAAGTCGGCGCGCATCGTCGGCGACGTCATGGGTAAGTATCACCCGCACGGCGACCAGGCGATCTACGATTCACTGGTGCGCATGGCGCAGAACTTCTCCATGCGCCTGCCGCTGATCGACGGGCAGGGCAATTTCGGCTCGGTCGACGGCGATCCGCCCGCCGCCATGCGCTACACGGAGTCGCGCCTCGCCCGGCCGACCATGGCGCTGCTCGAGGACATCGACCGCGACACCGTCGACTTCCAGCCCAACTACGACGGCAACGAGCACGAGCCGGTGGTGCTGCCGGCGCGGTTTCCCAACCTGCTGGTCAACGGCGCCGGTGGCATCGCCGTCGGCATGGCCACCAACATCCCGCCGCACAATCTCGGCGAGGTGATCGACGCCTGCTTCGCGCTGATCGACAACCCCGCGCTCGGCATCGACGACCTGATCGGCATCGTGCCGGGGCCGGATTTCCCGACCGGGGGTATCATTCTCGGCCGCCAGGGCATCCGCCTTGCCTATCACCTCGGCCGCGGCTCGATCGTCATGCGCGGCAAGGTGGCGATCGAGGAGACGCGCAAGGACCGCGAGGCCATCGTCATCACCGAGATTCCCTACCAGGTGAACAAGGCGACCATGGTCGAGCGCATCGCCGAACTGGTGCGCGACAAGAAGATCGAGGGCATTTCCGACCTGCGCGACGAATCCGACCGCGACGGCTACCGCGTCGTCGTCGAACTGAAGCGCGACGCCATGCCCGACGTGGTGCTCAACCAGCTCTACCGCTTCACGCCGCTGCAATCGAGCTTCGGCGCCAACATCGTGGCGCTCGATAGCGGCCGTCCGCATGTGATGAACCTGAAGGACCTGCTCACCGTCTTCATCGCGTTCCGCGAGCAGGTGGTGTCGCGCCGCACCAAGTTCCTTCTCACCAAGGCGCGTGACCGCGCCCACATCCTGGTCGGCCTCGCCATCGCCGTCGCCAACATCGACGAGATGATCCGCGTCATCCGCACTTCGCCCGATCCCGCCACCGCCCGCGACACGCTGATGGGACGCGACTGGCCGGCGCGTGACGTCGAGACCATGATCCTGCTGATCGACGATCCGCGCCACCGCGTGAGCGAAGACGGCACGGCGCGGCTCTCGCTCGAACAGGCCAAGGCCATCCTCGACCTGCGCCTGCAGCGCCTGACCGCGCTGGGCCGCGACGAAATCAAGGAGGAGTTGGACAAGCTCGCCGTCGAAATCGCCGATTACCTCGACATCCTGCGCTCGCGCGCGCGCATCCAGGGCATCGTCAAGGCCGAGCTTGCCGCGGTGAAGGACGAATTCGCCACGCCACGCCGCACCCTGATCGTCGATCAGGAAGGCGAGGTCGAGGACGAGGATCTGATCCAGCGCGAGGACATGGTGGTGACGGTCTCGCACCTCGGCTATGTCAAGCGCGTGCCGCTCTCCACCTACCGCTCGCAAAAGCGCGGCGGCAAGGGCCGTTCCGGCATGCAGACCCGCGATGAGGATTTCGTCGCGCGGCTGTTCGTCGCCTCGACGCATACGCCGGTGCTGTTCTTCTCGTCGCGCGGCCAGGTCTACAAGGAGAAAGTGTGGCGGCTGCCGATGGCGCCGCCGCAGGCGCGCGGCAAGGCGCTGATCAACATTCTGCCGCTGGCGCAGGACGAGCGCATCACCACCATCATGCCGTTGCCGGAGGATGAATCCTCGTGGGGCAACCTCGACGTGATGTTCGCCACCACCGGCGGCAACGTCCGCCGCAACAAGCTCAGCGATTTCGTAGACGTGCGCCGTTCCGGCATCATCGCCATGAAACTGGACGAGGGCGAGGCCTTCGTCGACGTGCAGATCTGCACCGAACACGACGACGTGCTGCTGACCGCGGCCGGTGGCCAGTGCATCCGCTTCCCGACCACCGACGTGCGCGTGTTCACCGGCCGCACCTCGATGGGTGTGCGTGGCATCGCGCTCGCCGGCGGCGATCGCGTCATTTCGCTGTCGATCCTGCGCCATGTCGACGCCGAGGCCGACGAGCGTGCCGCCTATCTCAAGCGTGCCAGCGCGGTGCGCCGCGGCGGCGAGGAGGAGCCGGCGAATGGCGAGGGCGAGGAGGCATCGAGCGCCATCGAACTCGGCGAGCAGCGCTATGTCGAGATGTCGGCGGCCGAGCAGTTCGTGCTCACCATCTCGGAGAATGGCTACGGCAAGCGCACGTCGTCCTATGAGTACCGCACCACCGGGCGCGGCGGCAAAGGCATCGCCGCGATGACCGTCGGCGCGCGCAACGGCAAGCTGATCGCTTCCTTCCCGGTCGAGGAATCCGACCAGATCATGCTGGTGACCGATCGCGGCCAGCTGATCCGCTGCCCGGTCGACGGCATCCGCATCGCCGGGCGCTCAACCCAGGGCGTCATCGTGTTCAACACCGCCGAGGATGAACGCGTGGTGTCGGTCGAGCATCTCGCCGACGAGGGCGAGAGCAACGGCAACGGCGGCTAGCCCGCCACCCTTTCCGGAAAAGATGGATCACCGGGTCAAGCCCGGTGATGACGAGTTGAGATGAATGGCCTGGTCAAGCCCGGCCATGACGGAGCGGGGAGTTGACGGCTGAGTTCAGGCGGGGCGCCGAGGGATCAGAAACGGTCGGAAAAAACCATGCGTGCCTCGCGCACCACGGTCTTGTTGCCGGCCTTGCGCAGGCAGGAGGCCTCGAAACGTGGCCAGGCCTGCTGCGAGCAGTTGGTCCCGATGGGGCGGATGTCGAGACGGTCGGCCTTGGCGGCGGCGACCGGGGTGCCGGCTTCGACCTTGGGCGTCATGGCGGGCAGGAAAGTGAGGCAGGCGGTGAGGATGGCGGCAACCGCCACGGCGGAAAGAGCCTTGAACATTGGTCGTCCCCCAGCAGAATCGGCGGGTCGTCTGGCCCGTCTGAACGTTAGACGCGGGGCATCTGCGAAAGGTTCACAACTTCGTAAGCATTTGAGCCAATCGAGAAAATGTGATCCCGGCGCCGGCGGGCATCGTCCGGCCAGCCGCGGCGGCCCCATGCTGTTCCGCCGCCCGCTTGCGGGCCGCAACGCGGCGGGTTAGACCACAACCCATGCCGCGTATCGCCTTCTATGCCGGGTCGTTCGACCCCGTCACCAACGGCCATCTCGACGTCTTCCGCCACGCCGTCAGCGTGGCCGACCGCATAGTCGTGGCCATCGGCATCCACCCCGGCAAGAAGCCGCTGTTCTCGACCGCGGAACGGCTGGCCATGATCGAGGAGGTGTTCGCGCCGATCGCCGACCAGGCCGGCTGCGTGCTGGCCTGCACCACCTTCGACGACCTCACGGTGGCCGCGGCGCGCCGCGTCGGCGCCACCATCCTGATCCGGGGCTTACGTGATGGCACCGATCTCGACTACGAGATGCAGATCGCCGGCATGAACGAGACCATGGCGCCGGACATCCATACCGTGTTCGTGCCGGCGTCCACGCAGGTGCGCCCGATTACCGCCACGCTGGTGCGCCAGATCGCCGGCATGGGCGGCGATATCTCGGCGTTCGTGCCGCCGTCGATCGCCGGCCGCCTCAAGAGCAAATTCGCCGGCTGAAGCCGGCGCCAACTCCGGAGCCATCATGATCCGTCTTGCCGCCATCGCCGCAACGCTCGGCTGCGTTGTCCTCGCTACCCCCGCCGTCAGCCAGACGGCGGTGCCGCCGCTGGCCAATCCCGCCGCGCTCACCGAGCAGGCTCCGGCCACCTTCAAGGTACAGTTCGACACCACCAAGGGGCCGTTCGTGGTCGAGGTGAGGCGCGAGTGGGCGCCCAACGGCGCCGATCGTTTCTACAACCTGGTCAAGAACGGCTTCTTCGACGACACCCGCTTCTTCCGGGTCATCAGCGGCTTCATGGTGCAGTTCGGCATCCACGGCAATTCGCAGATCGCGGCGCAGTGGCGCACCGCGCGCATCACCGACGATCCGGTCAAGCAGAGCAACAAGCGCGGCACCATCACCTACGCCACTTCGGGTCCGCACTCGCGCACCACCCAGGTGTTCATCAACTTCGCCGACAATACCTCGCTCGACCGCCAGGGCTTCGCGCCGTTCGGCCAGGTCGTCTCCGGCATGAGCGTGGTCGATGCGCTCAATGCCGAATACGGCGAGGGCGCGCCGGGCGGACGCGGCCCCAACCAGATGCGCATCCAGATGGAAGGCAACGCCTATCTGAATGCGGAATTCCCCAAGCTTGACGGCATCAGGAAGGCAACCCTCGTCAAGTGACCAGAGGCGGACGGCCCACACGCCGTCCGCATGCTCCCCCTCAACAGGAACGAACCCATGGCAACCGAAAACACCCTCATCCTCGAAACCACGCAAGGCCCGGTCACCATCGAGATGCGGCCGGATCTGGCGCCCAACCATGTCGCCCACATCCAGAAGCTGGTGAACGAAGGCTTCTACGACGGCATCGTGTTCCACCGCGTCATCGAGGGCTTCATGGCGCAGACCGGCTGTCCGCACGGCACCGGCACCGGCGGTTCGAAGTATCCGAACCTCAAGCAGGAGTTCAACGCCGAGCCGCATGTGCGCGGCGTCTGCTCGATGGCGCGCGCGGCCAATCCGGATTCCGCCAACTCGCAGTTCTTCATCTGCTTCGATGATGCCCGCTTCCTCGACCGCCAGTACACGGTCTGGGGCAAGGTGACCGAGGGCATGGAGAACGTCGACAAGATCAAGCGCGGCGAGCCGGTGCAGAACCCCGACAAGATCGTCAAGGCACGGATGGCGGCGCCGTAAGGCTCATGTAAAGGGCCGGACGCGGGGAGACCACTTCCCGCGCCGGCTTCGATTGCCCATGCGCACAGACCTGTTCGATTTCGCGCTGCCACCCGACCGCATCGCGCTCAGGCCGATGAGTCCGCGCGACGCCGCGCGGCTCCTGGTGGTGCGGCCAGGTCTGCCGTTTTCCGACCGCATCGTGCGCGACCTGCCGGGCCTGCTCGAACCCGGCGACCGTCTCGTCATCAACGACACCAAGGTGATCGCCGCGCAGCTTACCGGTCGCCGCGTCGGCCGCGACACCGAGCCGAGGATCGAGGCGACGCTCATCAAGCGGCTCGACGGCTCGCGCTGGCAGGCGCTGGTCAAGCCGGCGAAGAAGCTTGCCGCCGGCGACCGCCTGCGCTTCGGCGCCGAGGGCCGCGTCTGCCTGCTGGGCTCGCTCGACGCCACGGTCGAGGACAAGGGGGAGGCCGGCGAGGTGACGCTGGCGTTCGACTTTCACGGCCCCGTGCTCGACCAGGCCATCGCCGATGTCGGCAGCCCGCCGCTGCCGCCCTACATCGCGGGAAAGCGCGCGCCCGACGCCGACGACATCGCCGACTACCAGACCATGTTCGCGCGGCATGAAGGCGCGGTCGCCGCGCCCACCGCCGGCCTGCATTTCACCCCCGGCCTGACGGCGGCGCTGGAGGAGCGTGGCATCGCGCTCTCGCGCGTGACGCTTCATGTCGGAGCCGGAACGTTCCTGCCCGTGAAGGTCGAGGATACCGCCGATCACCCCATGCACGGCGAATGGGGCGAAGTGAGCGCCCAGACCGCGCGCGAACTCAACGCCACGCGCGCCGAAGGTGGGCGCATCGTCGCGGTCGGCACCACATCCTTGCGGATTCTCGAAAGCGCGGCCGGTGAGGATGGTGCGGTGCGGCCATTTTCCGGCGAGACCGCGATCTTCATCACGCCGGGCTATGCGTTCCGCACGGCCGACGTGCTGATGACCAATTTCCACCTGCCGCGCTCGACGCTGTTCATGCTGGTTTCGGCGTTCGCCGGGATCGAGCGCATGAAGGAAGCCTATGCCCACGCGATCGCGGCCGGCTACCGGTTCTATTCCTATGGCGACGCCTGTTTGCTGTTCCGCGCCGCGGCCTGACCGGTAACGTAAGTCCATGTCCCTGCCCAACCATTTCCGGCTTCAGGCCACCGACGGCGCCGCGCGCGCCGGCGCGCTGACCACGCCCCACGGTGTCGTGCGCACGCCGGCGTTCATGCCGGTAGGCACGCTGGGGGCGATGAAGGGCGTGCACTGGCGCGAGGTGCGCGATGCGGGCGCCGACATCGTGCTCGCCAACACCTACCACCTGATGCTGCGTCCCGGCGCCGAGCGCATCGCCGCGCTGGGCGGCTTGCAGAAATTCACCACCTGGCCGGGGCCGATCCTGACCGATTCTGGCGGCTTCCAGGTGATGTCGCTGGCGCAACTGCGGAAAGTGACGGAAGAGGGCGTTGCGTTCCGCTCCCACATCGACGGCGCCAGCGTCGATCTTAGCCCGGAGCGCGCCATCGAGGTGCAGCGGCTATTGGGCTCCGACATCGCCATGCAGCTCGACGAGTGCGTGCGGCTGCCGGCCGGGCGCGACGAGATCGCGCGCGCCATGGAGCTGTCGCTGCGCTGGGCCGCGCGTTCGCGCCGCGCCTTCGAGATTGCAACGCCCGGCGCCATGCTGTTCGGCATCGTGCAGGGCGGCGACGTGCCGGACCTGCGCCATCACAGCGCGGCCGGCCTGATCGACATCGGCTTTCACGGCTACGCCATCGGTGGCCTCGCGGTCGGCGAGCCGCAGGCGGTGATGCTGGCGATGCTGGAGGAGACCGCGCCGCTGCTGCCCACCGAACGGCCGCGCTACCTGATGGGCGTCGGCACGCCGGAGGATATCCTCGAAGCGGTGGGGCGTGGCATCGACATGTTCGACTGCGTGCTGCCGACCCGCAACGGCCGCCACGGCCTGGCGTTCACGCGGCGCGGACCGGTCAACCTGCGCAACGCCCGTCACGCCGAGGATCCGCGCCCGCTCGACGACGAGAGCCCGTGGCCGGCGACCCGCACTTACGCGCGCGCCTACCTGCATCATCTCGTCAAGGCCAACGAAACGCTGGGCGCGATGCTGCTCTCTGAAATCAACATCGCCTATTATCAGAGCCTGATGGCGGGTATACGCGCCGCCATCGCCGCGGGGACATTCACGTCATTCCGCGACGCGGCGCGAGAGAACTGGGCGCGCGGCGACATCGCGCCGCGTGCCTAGAGCCGCGAGGGTCTACCGCGCTTAATGGCAGATGTACGGCCGCCGGACATGGCTGCTGACAAAGCCATAGCTGCAATTGTCGCAGGTCCACAGATAGCGGATGGTGTTTTCACCTATCACCGCGCCGGCTTCCGCCGCGATCATGGTATCAGCGCAAATTGGGCACACCGGAAGTTCACTCTCGCGCGGTTCGCGGGTGAGGTCGGTGGCTCCCAATGTTCCCAATGATCCGGGCGTCTGCGGCATTGCATCGTCTCCTGCGCGGGATGGCGTTACACAACTGGGCAATCAGGATGGACGTCAGCGAGTCAGGACTGGCTATGAATGCTGATCGGCAATGATCGCGCGCGGGACTTGGACCCGGACACTTCCTTACGCAACCTACACACTCATTCCGGGCGGATGTTAGTCCGATCCATCACGTCCGCGCGAGCTAAATCTTATCCCGTCAAAATTTTTTGATGACGCACTGCAATAGACATTTTCCCGTCATGTACGTCGAACCGAAGACTTCGATTAAAAAGCCGAACCATGAATTTGCCTGCGATGCGATCGCAGCGGTGCGTCGAGTCGAGAATGGCGTTCTCTCGTTACGGCGCGGACAGGTACAACTTTCCAATATTTTCCATGCCGCCGTGAATTCTTCGCGGTGTGAAATTCCTGCTTGCGCGGCGGCGAAGGTGCCCAATAATACCCGCCGACCTTCGCCCACCGTTTTATCGCATCACGATATTTTGGAGTTCGCCATGGACGCCGCTACCCCTTCTTCCGCCAAGTTCGCTCCCGGCCGTGGCCGCATCTACGACAGCATCACCGATGCCATCGGCGATACTCCGCTGGTGCGCCTGCGCAAGCTTCCCGAGCAGCGCGGCGTCAAGGCAACCATCCTGGCCAAGCTGGAATATTTCAATCCGGCGGCCAGCGTGAAGGACCGTATCGGCGTCGCCATGATCACGGCCGCCGAGGAAGCCGGGCTGATCAAGCCGGATACCGTGCTGGTCGAGCCGACCTCCGGCAACACCGGCATCGCGCTCGCTTTCGTCGCCGCCTCGCGCGGCTACCGGCTCAAGCTGGTGATGCCGGAGTCGATGTCGATCGAGCGGCGCAAGATCCTCGCCTTCCTCGGCGCCGAACTGGTGCTCACGCCCGCCGCGCAGGGCATGAAGGGAGCCATTGCCACCGCCGAGGAACTGGTGCGCACCACACCCAACGCGGTGATGCCCCAGCAGTTCAAGAACCTCGCCAATCCGGACATCCACCGCCGCACCACGGCGGAGGAGATCTGGAACGATACCAAGGGTGGCGTCGACATCCTGATCTCTGGCATCGGCACCGGCGGCACCGTGACCGGCGTCGGCCAGGTCATCAAGCCGCGCAAGCCCTCGCTCCACATCGTCGCGGTGGAACCGGAGGAAAGCCCGGTGCTGTCGGGCGGCGCGCCGGGGCCGCACAAGATCCAGGGCCTCGGAGCCGGCTTTGTGCCGGAAATCCTCGACCGCTCGGTGATCGACGAGGTCATCAAGGTCAATAGCGCCACGGCGGTTGAAACCTCGCGGGCGCTGGCGCGCAACGAGGGCATCCTCGGCGGCATCTCATCGGGGGCGGCGATCGCCGCGGCGATCGAGGTCGGCAAGCGGCCGGAGAACGCCGGCAAGACCATCGTCGTGATCATTCCCTCGTTCTCGGAGCGCTACCTCTCGACCATCCTGTTCGAGGGGATTTAGAACTCCTCGGGACCCTGACAAAGTTAAGGATCCGGCGTGACGAAGTCTTTCCCTCGTCATGCGCGGGCTTGACCCGCGCATCCATCTCCATGATCAGAAGAAGATGGATGGCCGGGTCAAGCCCGGCCATGACGAAATGAGAGGCTAGCGCCCGGTGAATTCGATCGCCCCGCCCGGCAACAGATACAGCACCAGCGCCTGACCGTCGCGCACGGTCGGGCGATGGCCGGAATTGGGGCCGTAGATACACCAGCCGCGGCCCTTGCCGTCGAAGGTCGCGGTCGGCGTGACCGGCATCACCAGGCAGATCTCGCCGTTGGGATGGCGGTGATGCGGGCCGATGACGTCGGTCAGCTCGACTACGTCGACGCTGAGGTCGAAGGTGTCGGGAGCGGGCTCGACGATGCGGCCGAAACGGCGGCCTTCTTCGCCCTGCGCGCACATCCAGCCCACCGCGATCGCCTGATGACAGGCCGCCTCGATGGCGCGCACGTCTGTTCCGTCGCCTGGAAACAGCCCGTTGAGGTGCTTGCCGAGCGCGTCGTCGACCGCATGCCCGTCGATGGCAGCGCACACCGGCAGCATCATGGCGCGGAAGGCTTCGGGTGAAATGGCGGTCACGGTCATGGCGAGGGTCCATCGTGGGAGGAGGCGGCAATGCCGCCCGCGATCAAGCCGCTACGATGGCAATGTCCGGAGCCGGTTTCAAGCGGCTCACGCGCCGGCCGCCCCGTCATGGACAATGCCGCTGGCCACCAGATCGTCGCATTCGGCGCCTGAGAAGCCGGCCTCGGCCAGCACCGCGCGGCTGTGCTCGCCATAGCGCGGCGCGAAGCCCATGTGCGTCGGCCCCAGAAGATCGACCGAGGGCGGCTGCAACCGCAACACGCGGCCGTCGGGCAGGGCGGTCGTGGTCATCTTGCGCGCCACCGCCTCCAGCTCCGCGACCTGGCGGATGGTGTTGATCGGCGCGCACGGAATGGTGGCGCGCTTCAGGTCGTTCAGCAATTCGGCGATGGGGTGGCGGCGCGTGACGGCGGCGATGTCGGCATGGATCGCCGCGCGCTCGGCGTGGCGGCCCTCGTTGGTGCGGCGCACCGTGTTGGCGACGGATGCGAACTTGGCGATCTCGGTCAGCCGCTTCCACTGCACGTCGCTGCCGATCGCCATGAAGATGAAGCCGTCGCTGGTCGGATAGGCGTTGGTCGGGATGAACTTGCGGTGCTCGTTGCCGACGCGGCCGATCTCGCTCGGGTCGGGATCGAAATTGATCAGCGGCAGCGTGGTGATCAGCCATGAGGCCGCCGCCTGCAGCATCGAGACATGGATGGTGCGCGCAAGGCCGGTCTCGGCGCGGTCGAGCAGAGCCTCCATCACCGAAGCGTAGAGTTCGTCACCGGCCTTGAGGTCGATCAGCGGCACGCCGCACAGCATCGGCGGGCCGTCGCGCTCGCCGGTCAGTTCCATGAAGCCGGCCATCGCCTGGGTCGCCGGATCGTAGCCTGGCGCGTCGGGATAGTCCGGCCCCATCGCCGAGATGCCGGCCCAGATCAGGTCGGGCTTGGCTTTCCGCAAGGTATCGGGGTCGATGCCGAGTTGGGCATAGCGCTTCGGGATGGTGTTGCAGCAGAACACGTCGGCGTCGAGTTCGCGGATCAGCCGGCGCAGCACCTCATGGCCGTGCGGCGACTTGAGGTTGAGCGCGATAGCTTCCTTGCCGACGTTCTGGGCGATGAAATAGCTGCGGCGGTCGTCGCCGGCGACGCGCTTGCCGATGTACCGGTTGGGATCGCCCGGCAGCCCGTCGCCGCTCGGCGTCGATTCGATGCGGATGACGCGCCAGCCCTTGTGCACGAAACGCAGCGTCGCATAGGGCAGCGACAGCGCCTGCTCAAGCGACAGGATAGTACGGCGTTTCATCCCCGGCCTTCTTTGATTTTACAGATATGTAAGATGATGGAATCGCTGTTCAGCGTCAAGATCAATAGGAATGCGCTGGCGTATGAGCTGGCAGGCAAATCAATTTTACGGATCGTAAGGTGACGCGGCGCGATGAGCTTATAAAACACGCCAAGGAGCACAGGTATAGTAAGTTTGAGCGTTTGGCTCTCTCCAAAGCGCTTAAGCGAGTTGCAGGGAAAGGGAAATAGGGCCGCTTGGAAGTATGTTTGGGCTTCGGCCCGAACATGATCGAGCACTAATTCGAGAAGCAGTAAAGCGGCGAGCGCAAGGCAAATGCGACTATTGCGGCGAGTCAGGATTTAAGTGTGAAGACGGCTCCCGCTATTTGGAATGTCACCACATCATTGCGCTTGCAAACGACGGGGCTGACCGCATTACGAATGTAAGCGCTTTGCCCGCAACATCACCGCGATGCTCATTTTAGCGCAAACGTGATGCCGGAGAGCCATCCGCACCTCACATCCAGACTTCCAGGAAATCCAAAAAATCACTACCATTCATTTGCGTTTGGGATTTATCCAGGGAAACCCGGTTTGGTTTTTAATAACAAACTTAGGGAGGAAGTGATGACTGGAAAAATGGAACGCAAACCGCTCGACAAGCCCGACGAAACGCGCGCGTTCAAGAATGAAAAGGGAAAGCTTGAGGTTGTCACAGTCGGCGGTCAAACCTTTGGCCGGGGCGTATTCGAACCCGGATGGCGCTGGTCGGAACACGTTAAGCCGATCGCTGGAACGCCGTCTTGCCAAGCGGCGCACACCGGCTATGTCCTTGAAGGGCGCATGATCGTGAAGATGGACGACGGTACCCAAGTCGAGTTCGGCCCCGGTGATGCATTCTATATGCCGCCCGGTCACGACGCATGGATCGTCGGCGATAAGCGTTGCGTGTTGATCGACTTTACCGGTGTGGCGAAGTACGCAAAGCCCGCCTGATATCAATACGTCGGGTTCTGGCCGGGATACCAAGCGACGCCGCTGTTGGTGGGCGGCTGATTTCTTGCGGGCCCGAAACGTCCCGCGCGGGCCCCGGGGATCATTACCGAGCATGAGGGTGAAAGGGGTGCCTTAGCCCCATTGGAAAATTCCCTGAAAGTCTCACGTGAGACTTCCCGGGAAGTCACAAGTTCGCGGATCGTTCCTCAGGAGTTGGTTCTAAGCCGCTGATTTTATTGGTGAGCGCGCTGGGACTCGAACCCAGGACCACCTGATTAAAAGTCAGGTGCTCTACCAACTGAGCTACGCGCTCGAAATCCGAAATCCCCGTGGGGGGGAGCTGACCGTAAATCAGCCGCCGCGACGGCGACCGGCCAGATCATTCACGAACCGGAATTTCAGCCGCTGTGTAGGGTCTCCACCCGGCAGGGTCAAGCCTGTCCAGGCGGCCGCTCACGGCGCCTCCTTGGGCGCCTTGGCGGGCAGCCGCGAGGCCAGTTGCAGCGGCGACCGCCAGCCGATCATGACCACGGCGCGCTTGCGCAGGTGGCGCCAGAACAGGAACTGGTTGACGCGGGAGTTCTCCAGCATGGCGATGAACACCGCCGACAGGAACGGCAGGCTTTCCAGCACCAGCACGGCGGCGAAGATGTCGATCTCGCGCACCATTTTCTGGTTGGTCGTCACCAGCACGACCGCGCCGATCAGCAGGAGCGCGCCGATCACCGCTTCCCAAAACGCCTGGAACTCCACCGACATCAGCGACAGGCCGCCCTTGGAGGTGCGCGCGAACGGCAGGTGATCCTTGATCAGCCCGTTGCCGACGGCGCGCGCCACCGTCCATTGCACCGACATCGCCGCGATCATGGCGCCGAGCATCTGCTTGACGTTGACGTCGACGCGCAGCCGGTAGAGCGCGATGAAGTGCACCAGCGACACCGCGAAGGCGGCGATGATCGGGAGGGTCAGGATGCGGTCGGGGATGGCGATGTCGGCGAAGGCGACGATCGGCACCCAGATCAGGTTGAGCAGCGCCACGACGACGCCGAGGCTTTCAGCGCCGAGCCAGTTGAGCCAGCCGAGCGTGAATTCGCGCTTCTGGCCGGGGTCGAGGCGGCTTTCGCCGGGCAGGAAGCGCCGCCAGTGCTTCTTGACGATCTGGAAGCCGCCATAGGCCCAGCGGTGGCGCTGCTTCTTGAACGCCTCGTAGGTGTCGGGCAACAGGCCATGGCCATAGCGCCGGTTGGTGTAGTGGGTGAGCCAGCCCTGTTCGATGATGGCAAGGCCAAGGTCGGTGTCCTCGCAGATGGTGTCGCTCGACCAGCTTCCGGCCATGTCCATCGCGGCGCGGCGCACCAGGCACATGGTGCCGTGGACGATGATGGCGTTGGTCTCGTTGCGTTCCACCATGCCGATGTCGAAGAAGCCGGCATATTCGCCGTTCATCATGTAGTGCATCAGCGAGCGGTCGCCGTCGCGATGGTCCTGCGGCGCCTGCACCAGGCCGACGCGCGGATCGGCGAAGGCGGGCACCAGGTCCTTGAGCCAGTCGCGCGTCACCACATAGTCGGCGTCGATGATGCCGATGATCTCGGCGTCGGGCGCGGTGGCGTTGAGCGCGAGCCGCAGCGCGCCGGCCTTGAAGCCTTCGACCTTCTGGGCGTTGATGAACTTGAAGCGGTCGCCGAGCCGGGCGCAGTGCTCCTCGATCGGGCGCGTGAAGGCGGGGTCGGGCGTGTTGTTGATGATGACCACGCATTCGAAGTTCGGGTAGTCGAGGCGCGCCACCGCGTCGAGCGTCTGCTTGAGCATCTCCGGCGGCTCGAAATAGGCCGGCACGTGGATCGACACCTTGGGGGGGGCGGCTTGCGGGGCGTCCGGCGCGGCGGGCGGGGCTTGCAGCAGCCGCCGGGGGCCGCGGCCGAAGGCGATGGCCGCGATCTCCTCGATCCGCGCCATGGCGATCAGCACCAAGGGCACCAGCAGCACCAGGCCGAGGCCGAGCGCGAAGGCCGAGCCGGCGACGAAGTAATGCCCCTGCCAGTAGGCGAACACGGTGGCGAACCAGGCGCCGATGCCTTGCGCGGCGCTGCCCAGCACCACGACCTGCATGACCGTCGGCCGCGGCAGCCGCAGCACGGGGAGCGAGAACAGGATGCCGATCAGGATCGCGAGCCCCGCCTGCTTCCAGAAGGTGGCATCGATCACCGGGCCGGTCCAGGCGAACTTCGGATTACGCGAGGCATCGAGAATACCCCAGTAAGGGCCGACGCCGCCCTCGAAGAACTTCCACGGCTGGTCGATGGATTCGACGATGTTGTATTCCATGCCGATGGTTTCGGCGCGCGACACGAAGGTGCGCAGCACCACGGCCTGCTCGAAGCGGCCCGGAGTGGCGGCGCGCAGGTTGTAGCCGGCGCTGGGCCAGCCGAATTCGGCGATCACGATGCGCTTGCCGGGGAAGGCCTCGCGAAGCTTCTGATAGATGATGAAGGCCTGATCGACAGCCTGCTTGTCGGAGAACCCCTCCCAGTACGGCAGGATGTGCGCGGCGATGAAGTCAACGGACGCCGCCAGCTCCGGGTGTTCGAGCCAGATGTTCCAGATTTCGCCGGTGGTGACCGGAACATCAACCGATCTCTTCACCCGCTGGATGAGCTTGATGAGGTCCTCGACCTTCTGCTCGCCGCGGTAGATCGTCTCGTTGCCGACCACGACGCCGTTGATATTGCCGTTTCGACGGGCGAGGTCGATGGCCGCTTCCATCTCGCGCTCGTTGCGGTCGGTGTTTTTGTCGATCCAGGCACCGATCGTGACCTTGAGCCCGGCCTCGGCGGCGAGCGGGGGCACCATCTCGACGCCGCCCGTCGAGGAATAGAGCCGGATGGCGCGCGTCATCGGCGCCAGCACCTTCATGTCGGCGCGGATCTTCTCGGTGGTCGGGATGTTGTCGACGTCGGGGTGGCCGCTGCCCTGGAACGGCGCGTAGGACATGCTGGGCAGGATGCCGGTGAAATCCGGCGCTTTTTCCTGTCCGCGCAGAAAGCCCCAGATCGCCGCATGCAGGGCTACAACACACGCAAGAACGGCGACGACAATACGCATCGCGATCAGCCAATCGGGGCTGGAAATGACAGGGCTACGAACCTGACCCCTCGGTTCGACCAGGCTGCGCCCCTCCGGAAGCATTTCCGGTCCGCAGCAAACCACGCGTTTCTTATATCACGCTCCTTGAACAGTTGATGAAGGAGCGTGGCGAATTGTTGACGCAATTGGCGGACCGGACAGGCGGGTAGCGCGATTATTTCGCAGGTGGAGCGGAAGCCGCGGCCGGCGCCGAAGCTGGAGCCGCGGCCGGCATGGCCTGGGTATTGGGGTTGACCCAGCAGGTATGGACGCGGGCGTTGAGCGTCTCGGGCGCCTTGGGGTCGATGGCGCCGAACCGCACCAGGCAGCGGAACGTCGCCTGGATATGGCCGCCGGGGCAGCCAAAGCGGTCGTAGAGATCGAGATGGCGGAACGCGGTGTCGATGTCGTCGCGCCACATCAGGCCGACCACGCGGCGGCCGAGCCAGACGCATTCCGGATTGCCGGCCGGCCCGTTGAGCGCCTGCGCGGCCTCGGAGAATTCATTGGCCTTGCGCTGCTGGGCGTCCTTGGGCGCCTCGACGGCCGGCTTGGTGTCCTGTGACTTGAGGTCGCCGCTCTGGGCCATGACCGGGATCGCGCCCGCCAGCGACAGCAGCGCCAGTCCGGCCATGGCGCCGACGGCGCGCGGCAACATCCCGCCGCTAAGGAAATTGGATCGATCGAACCCGCGCATCTCGTCCCCGGAAAGTTTCAAGGCTCTGTAGCATGGCCGTCCGTGGCCAGGGGTGGCCTATGCCTTGCAAATAAGCTCCCAATGCGGCGCGGCACCATGACCGGAAACTCCCGGATCAAGAATCCCAAACCGAATTTCAGGCCGAAAAATCCCATGGCCGAGTTTATGGTTTTTGTCCAGCACGACCGGAGCAGCGCCTGCCTGGTGCCGGTTTGTCCTTAATTCGTGCCACCCGTGCGTTGATTTCGCGCAAGAACGCTTGGCAGCACTGCCTTAAGCGGCTAATTCCGGCGGGCCTTGGGAGGGTCGCGCCATTTCCATCCGGACGCCATTGATTTGCCTGATCCTGTCCCTGATCGCGGTCGCCGCAAGCTGGTGGTGGCTGGCGAGCCCGGTGACGCCTGCCCGCGCCCCGATCCCGGCCGCGGGCAGGCTTGACTGCGTGTCCTACGCCCCGTTCCGCGGCGCGCAGAATCCGCTTGATCCCGGCACGCGCGTCAGTGCCGAGCAGATCGCGCAGGACCTTGCCCAGCTTTCCCGCATCACCGGCTGCATCCGCACCTATTCCATCGACAACGGGCTCGACCAGATCCCGGCGCTCGCCCAAAAGGCCGGGCTCAAGGTGATCCACGGCCTGTGGCTGAGCAGCGACCGGGGCAAGAACCGCTATCAGATCGACGTCTCGGTGGCGTTGGCGCGCGAATATCCCGATGTCATCACCGCCGTCGTCGTCGGCAACGAGGTGCTGTTGCGCGGCGAGATGACCGCGCCCGAGCTCGCCGCCACCATCCGTAACGTCAAGTCGCAGGTGCGCGTGCCGGTGACCTATGCCGACGTCTGGGAATTCTGGCTGCGCCACCGCGAGGTCTACGACGCGGTCGATTTCGTCACCATCCACATCCTGCCGTACTGGGAGGATTTCCCGGTCAAGGCACAGAACGCCGCCGCCCATGTCGATTCGATCCGCCGCCGCATGGCGGTGGCGTTCCCGAACAAGGAAATCCTGATCGGAGAGACCGGCTGGCCGAGTGCCGGGCGCATGCGCGACGGCGCGCTGCCGTCGCGCACCAACCAGGCCCGCGTGCTCTCCGACATCCTCGCGCTCGCTCAGCGCGACCGCTTCCGCGTCAACGTCATCGAGGCCTACGATCAGCCATGGAAGCGCCGGCTCGAAGGCACGGTCGGCGGCCACTGGGGCCTGATCGGCGACAATCCGCGCGACCTGAAATATCCGCCCGGCCAGCCGATCGGCGATTATCCGCTGGCGCGCTGGCAGGTCGGCGGTGGCCTCTTGTTCAGCATCGCGGTGTTCGGCGTGGCCGTCGCGTGCCTGCGACGAAAGCCCTGGGCGCCGCGCTGGCCGGCATGGCTCGCGGTCACCGCGACGGCGATCGCGGGCGGCATCCTCGCCGGCATAGCGGCGGAGAAGATGATGCTGGAAAGCCTCGATCCCGGCGGCTGGCTGCGCTGGAGCGCCTTGCTCGCCGCGGCCATCGCGGCGGCGCTGGCCGGTACCCGCACCGTGATGACGGGCGAAAGCCTGCCGACGCTATTGTCGCTGCTGGGGCCGCGCGAAAGGCGCCAGCGCGACTGGGGGACGCTGGCACTCGGCATCGCGCTGATCGTGGTGTGCGTGATCGCCGCCGAGGTCGCGCTCGGTCTCGTGTTCGATGCGCGCTATCGCGATTTTCCCTACGCCGCGCTGACCATCGCCGTGGTGCCGATGCTGGGGCTGAGCCTGCTCGGCCGTCCCTCCGAGGGCGCCCGCCCGCTCGCCGAGCGGCTGTTCGCGGCGCTGTTTGCCGCCTCGTCGCTCTACATCGTGTTCAACGAAGGCTTCGCCAACTGGCAGTCGCTGTGGACCTGCGGCTTGTTCGCGCTGCTCGCGCTTATTCTGTGGCGGGCGCGGGACGGGCAAAGCCAAGGATCATGAGCGCCACCGCGACGCCGGCCAGACGGGTGTTGTAGAGCACGAGGCCGAATCCGGCGATGGCAATGCCCGCCGTCAGCAGCACGATCGAGGGCCGCATCAGGTTGAGCAGCGCGACCACCAGCGCGGCGATGCCGAATACCGAATGCTGGAACATATAGGTGGCGACCGCGCGAGTCTTGCACAGCCAGGTCTGCAACCCGCCTTCGCAGGCCAGCGCCACCGGCGAATACTCGATGGCGAGATAACGCACATAAAGGCCGTAGCCGACCGCGGCGAAGCCGACGATCAGCAGCCATTGCACCTGGCGCGCGGTGAGTTGGAACGGCTCTTTCTTCATGGTGGCGGCACTATGGTGCGGCTGGGAGGTGAACGCAACCGGGCGGGGGCTTTGCGATCAGAACGCGGACGCCTGCGGCTTGGCGTCATTGCGTTTGGCCGCGCGCGGCGAACGCGTCCGCTCGGGGCGCGGGGCAAGACGCTGGCCATCGAACAATGCCGTTTCGCACGGGCGTTCCGGCGTTGCCAGGGTCGCGCACAGCCTGGCCGCCGCCGCCGCGTCGGCGAACGGTCCGGCGATGAGGCGCAATTGCAGGCCCTGGCCGCCGTGACGCTCCTTCATCATCATGATCGGGCGCAGCCCATCGAGCGTCGCGCCGTGGGCCTTCTGCATGCCGCTCCACAAGGCGCGCAGGCCGTCGACCGAACCGGCGCCGCCGAGATCGATGCCGAACTCGGTGCGCGGCGCGGAAATGTCCGGTGCGTCCTGCGGCGCGGGGGCCGCCGCCGGCTTGGCCGTCTCGGGCGGGGCGGAGGGCGGGGGCGGCTCGACGACGGCGGGCGCGGGCACGGGCGGAGTTGCGCGGACAATTTCGGGCATCGCGATCGGCGGCATTGGCGCCGGCATCGACGTGGCGGCCAGGAGCAGCGAAGGCTGGGCCGGCGGCGAGGGTGTGGGCGGCGGCGCAGCCGTCCGCCGCGCCTGCTGGGCCACCGAGCCGGTGACGGATTCCATTTCCTGTTCGAGCGCGGTGACGCGGGCATAGAGCCGGTCGCGGTCGGCGCTGAGCACGTCGAGCGCGGCCGACAGCCGCCGGGCCTCGTTCTGTCCGTCGCGGGCCTGCTTGAGCAGATGGGCCTGGCGCTGGACGAGATCGGCCTCGCCGGCTTCCTGCCAGCGCGCGCCGGGAGCCAGGCGCGCCAGCAGCAGCGCGCCGGCCAGCGCCGCCACGGCGGCAAATCCCCACGCGCCGAGATGAAATCTTGCCGCGCGGTCGAGCGTTTCGTTGCTGGCGATCAGGGGCCGCGACCGGCCGCCGCGGCTGTCGGTCGCCGCTGCGGCCGCATTGCGCGTCCCTCGAGTCTCGTCCTGCCTTGCCATGGCTTACTCTGGCGCATCCGGCGCGCCCGCGTGTCGAATCACTTGAAAAACACTAACAGTATTGGGCCGGGCAGGCGTCACGTCGCGGGGACTATCAACCGGAAGACGGTCCGCGGACCTTTATTTCGCCCCGCCGCGTCGGCTATGACGGCGTGCCTGTTCACTTGGGTTTGAGCCAGTTTCCAAAAGCCAGGGTACCCCATTCCATGACCGGCCGATCCAGTCTCACCATCGTGCTCGCGGCCGGCGAGGGCACGCGCATGCGCTCCAGCCTGCCCAAGGTGCTCCATCCGGTGGCCGGGCAGCCGCTCATCGCCCATGTACTGGCGGCGGTACCGAGGGAGTCGGCGGTCGCGGTGGTGGTCGGTCCGGATCATGACGCGGTGGCCGCAGCGGCGCGGCGCGCCAATCCGCAGGCCGGGATCTTCGTCCAGGACGAGCGGCGCGGCACCGCGCACGCGGTGCTGGCCGCGCGCGCGGCGATTACGAAGAAATACGACGACATCCTGATCGTGTTCGGCGACACGCCGCTGATCTCGCCTGCGACGCTTGAGCGCCTGCGCGAACCGCTGGGTGACGGCGCCGCGCTCGCCGTGCTCGGCTTCCGTGCCGCCGATCCGACCGGCTATGGACGGCTCATCGTCAATGACGAGCAGCTTGTCGCCATCCGCGAGGAGGCCGACGCCAGCGCCGCCGAGCGCGCGGTCACCTTGTGCAACGCCGGCGTGATGGCGTTTTCCGGCGCGCATGCGCTCGCCATGCTCGAGCGCATCGGCAACGCCAACGCAAAGGGCGAGTTCTATCTCACCGACGCGGTCGAGATCGCGCGCGCCATGGGGCTTTCCTGCGTGGTGCGCGAGACTGGCGAGGACGAGGTGCGCGGCATCAACACCAAGGCGCAACTCGCCGAGGCGGAAGCCGTGATGCAGCGTAGGCTGCGCCGCGCCGCGCTGGAATCCGGCGTCACGCTGATCGCGCCCGAGACCGTGCATCTTTGCGCCGACACGGCATTCGGCGCCGACGTCACCGTGGAACCCTATGTCGTGTTCGGTCCCGGCGTCTCGGTCGGTGCGGGCGCGGTGATCCATTCGTTCTCGCACGTCAGCGAGGCCACGATCGGCGCTGGCGCTTCGGTCGGTCCGTTCGCGCGGCTCAGACCCGGCACCCGGCTTGGCGAGGGCGCCCGGATCGGCAACTTCGTCGAGACCAAGGCGGCGGAAATCGCCGCGGGCGCCAAGGTCAACCATCTCACCTATATCGGCGACGCCGAGGTGGGAGCCGGAGCCAACATCGGCGCCGGCACCATCACCTGCAACTATGACGGCTTCCTCAAGCACAGGACGGTGATCGGCGCGGGCGCCTTCATCGGCTCGAACTCGGCGCTGGTGGCGCCGCTGCGCATCGGCGCGGGCGCCTATATCGGCTCCGGCTCGGTGATCACCCGCGACGTGCCCGACGACGCGCTGGCGCTGGAGCGCGCGCCCCAGACCGTCAAGGACGGCTGGGCGGTGAAGTTCCGGGCCCTGATGGCGCGCCGTAAAGGTAAATAACATCCAGCGCTTGAGAGCCTGTCGCATTTGGCAACAATAAGTGAGTGACGCCGGCCCCCATGTCCCCGTAAACAGGCGGCTTGGGAAACTGGAGTGGCTGACCCAACATGTGCGGCATTGTCGGAATTCTGGGCAGGGAAGCGGTGGCGGATCACCTGGTGGATTCGCTCAAACGGCTGGAATATCGCGGCTATGATTCCGCCGGCGTCGCCACCCTGGAAGCGGGCGCCATCACCCGCCGCCGCGCCGAGGGCAAGCTGAAGAACCTTGCCGCGCGCCTCAAGGTCGAGCCGTTGGGCGGGCATGTCGGCATCGGCCATACCCGCTGGGCCACCCACGGCCGCCCGACCGAGAACAACGCCCATCCGCACGCCACCGAACGCGTCGCCGTGGTCCACAACGGCATCATCGAGAATTTCCACGAGCTGCGCGCCGAGCTGGAACGGGCCGGCGCGGTGTTTTCGAGCGAGACCGACACCGAGGTCATCGCCCATCTGGTCAGCCACGAACTGGCGCGAGGCGCCTCGCCCGTCGATGCGGTGAAGGCGGCGCTGCCGCGGCTGCGCGGCGCGTTCGCGCTGGCGTTCATCTTCGCCGGCGAGGACGATCTGATGATCGGCGCGCGCAAGGGCTCGCCGCTGGCCATCGGCTACGGCGACGGCGAGATGTATCTCGGCTCCGACGCCATCGCGCTCGGCCCCTTCACCGACACCATCAGTTATCTCGAGGACGGCGACTGGGCGGTGCTCACCCATGCCGGCGTCACCGTTCACGACGAGCGCGGCTTTGCCGTGCAGCGCGAGGTGCTCAAGTCCGGCGCGGCCGGCTTCCTCGTCGACAAGGCCAACTACCGCCATTTCATGGCCAAGGAAATCCACGAGCAGCCGGAAGTGGTCGGCCACACGCTGGCGCACTACATCGACATGGCGCGCGCGCGCATCGCGCTGCCGATGGCGCTGCCGTTCGATCTGGCCAAGGTCGAGCGGCTGTCGATCTCGGCCTGCGGCACCGCCTGCTATGCCGGCTATGTCGCCAAGTACTGGTTCGAGCGTTTCGCGCGGCTGCCGGTCGACATCGATATCGCCTCGGAGTTCCGCTACCGCGAGGCCCCGCTGCGGCGCGGCGATCTCGCCCTGTTCATTTCGCAGTCGGGCGAGACCGCCGACACGCTGGCGGCGCTGCGTTACGCCAGGGAGCAGGGGCTTCATGTCGTCTCGGTGGTCAACGTGCCGACCTCGACGATCGCGCGCGAGAGCGACGTGGTGCTGCCGACGCTGGCGGGCCCGGAGATCGGCGTCGCCTCGACCAAGGCGTTCACCTGCCAGCTCGCGGTGCTGGCGAGCCTTGCCATCGCGCTCGGCCGCGCCCGCGGCGTGCTCTCGGCCGAGGACGAGACAAAGCTTGCGAGCGCGCTGGTCGAGGTGCCGCGCCTGATGGCCTCGGCGCTGTCGCTCGAACCGCAGATCGAGCGGCTGGCGCGCGACATCGCCAAGAGTCAGGACGTGCTCTATCTCGGCCGCGGCACCAGCTATCCGCTGGCGCTCGAGGGCGCGCTCAAGCTCAAGGAAATCTCCTACATCCACGCCGAGGGCTATGCCGCGGGCGAGCTCAAGCACGGGCCGATCGCGCTGATCGACGAGAAGATGCCGGTGGTGGTGATCGCGCCCTACGACCGGGTATTCGACAAGACCCTGTCGAACATGCAGGAAGTGGCCGCGCGCGGCGGCAACATCATCCTGATGACCGACGCCAGGGGCGCCAGGGAAGCCTCGATTACCTCGCTCGTCACCCTGATCCTGCCCGACATGCCGGCGACCGTGACGCCGCTGGTCTATGCGCTGCCGGTGCAACTGCTGGCCTACCATACCGCCGTCATCATGGGCACCGACGTCGACCAGCCGCGCAATCTCGCCAAATCCGTCACGGTTGAATGACCCGGCGCGGTTGCTACAATTGCCCTTACAGTCAATCGAGGACACGCTCCTGACCGGCCCCATCGACGCCATACCCCAGCCCGGACGCGACGTCCCGCCGCCGAAGCCACGGTTCATGGCGCGGATCCGCAATTATTTCCTCACCGGACTGATCGTCACCGGCCCAGCGGCCATCACGGTGTGGCTGATCTGGTCGTTCGTGACCTGGGTCGACGGACTGGTGCGGCCGCTGATCCCGGCCGCCTACCGCCCGGAAAACTTCCTGCCCGCCGGCGTGCCCGGCTCGGGGCTGATCATCGCCTTCGTCGGCCTGACGCTGGTCGGCTTCCTCGCCGCCAACCTGGTCGGCCGCACACTGGTCGAGGTGAGCGAGTCCATCCTCAACCGCATGCCGATCGTGCGCGCGATCTACCGCAGCCTCAAGCAGGTGTTCGAGACGCTGTTCGCCGATTCGGGCTCAAGCTTCCGCAAGGTCGGACTGGTCGAATATCCGGCGCCGGGCATGTGGTCGATCGTGTTGTACTCACAGCCGCCCGGCGAGGAGATCAAGGCGCGGCTGCCGGGCAGCGACGAATACCTGTCGGTGTTCCTGCCGTGCGCGCCCAACCCGACCACAGGGTTCTTCTTCTACGTCGCGCGCAAGAGCGTCATCGATCTCGACATCAACCCGGAAGAGGCGGCGACGCTGGTGATGTCGGCCGGCATGATCCAGCCCGGCGCCTCGAACCAGAAGAAACTCGCGGCGATGGCGGAAGCGGCGAAAGCCGCGCGCGATCCTTCCTGAACCTTCACCCCGCGCCGAGTAGCGGCAGCGCCTCGTCGCGCTCGAACAGATACAGTAGGCAGCGCAACGCCGCGCCGCGTTCGCCGGACAGTTTCGGATTGTCGCGCAGGATGGCGATGGCCTCCTCGCGCGCCTGGCTGAGCAGTTGGGCGTGCGCCTCGATGCGCGCCAGCCGGTAGCCGGGCAGGCCGCTCTGGCGCGTGCCGAGCACGTCGCCTTCGCCGCGCAGCCGCAAATCCTCCTCGGCGATGCGAAAGCCGTCGGTGGTTTCGCGGATGACGGACAGTCGCGCCCGGGCAAGCTCGCCAAGCGGTTCGCGGTAGAGCAGCAGGCAGGTCGAGCGCTCGTTGCCGCGCCCGACGCGGCCGCGAAGCTGGTGCAGTTGCGCGAGGCCAAAGCGCTCGGCGTGCTCGATCACCATCACGGTTGCTTCCGGCACGTCGACGCCGACCTCGATCACCGTGGTCGCCACCAGGAGGCGGATGTCGCCGTCCGCGAACGCACGCATGACGCGGTCCTTGTCGGGCCCGCGCATCCTGCCGTGCACGAGGCCGACGGCGTCGCCGAACCGCGCCCGCAGCGCGGCGTGACGCTGCCCGGCGTCGGTGAGATCGACCTCGGCGGATTCCTCGACCAGCGGGCACACCCAGTAGACCCGCGCCCCGGCGGCAAGCGCGCGTCCGGCCGCCTCCACCACCTCGTCGAGCCGCGCCATCGACACCGCGCGGGTGTCGACCGGCTGGCGGCCGGCCGGCTTCTCGCGCAATTCGGACACGTCCATGTCGCCGAAATAGGTCAGCACCAGCGTGCGCGGGATGGGTGTCGCCGACAGCACCAGCACGTCGACGGCCTTGCCCTTACGGGTGAGCGCCAGCCGCTCGCGCACGCCGAAGCGATGCTGCTCGTCGACGATGGCGAGCGCCAGCGCACTGAACGCCACATCATCCTGGATCAGCGCGTGGGTGCCGACGATGAGGTCGATGCCGCCCGCGGCCAGCCGCGCCAGAATGTCGGCGCGCTCGCGGCCCTTCTCGCGCCCGGTCAGGATGGCGACGCGCAGGCCCGCAGCGTCGGCGAGCGGGGCGATGGTGGCGAGATGCTGCCGGGCGAGAATTTCGGTTGGCGCCATCAGCGCCACCTGCCGTCCGGTTTCCGCCACCGCGGCGGCGGCAAGCAGCGCCACCACGGTCTTGCCGGAGCCGACGTCGCCCTGCAGCAGCCGCAGCATGCGCATCGGCTGCGCCAGATCGGTGACGATGGCGGCGAGCGCCTCGCGCTGCGAGCCGGTCAGCGCGTAGGGCAGCGCGGCGACGATTTTTTCGCGTAAATGCCCGTCGCCGGCATGGCGCGTTCCGGCCGGCCGCCGGAGTTGGGCGCGCACCAGCGCCAGCGCCAGTTGCCCGGCCAAGAGTTCGTCATAAGCAAGCCGCGACCAGTATGGTCCCTCGGGGCGGATATCGGCGGGCGCCTGCGGCTGATGCACGCGCGCGAGCGCCTCCGCGAATGGCGGAAAGCCGCAGCGGCGCAGCACCTCCGGCGCGATCCATTCCGGCAGCGCCGGCACGCGTTCGAGCGCCTGCGCCACCGCGCGGCGCAGGACGCCGAGCGCTAGGCCCTCGGTGAGCGGATAGACCGGCTCGAACAGTGGCAGCTTGGCCAGCCCCGCCTCGTCGACGACGTGATCGGGATGCACGATCTGCAACGTGCCGTCGAACATCTGCGCCAGGCCCGAGACATAGCGTCTGGCGCCGACCGGCAGCAACTTTTCGAGGAACGCCGGCTGGGCGCGGAACCAGGTCAGCACCACGTCGCCGCTCTCGTCGCTGGCATAGACGAGATACGGCGCGCGCGAACGCTCCGGCGGCGGCGGGCGATGGCGCTCAACGGTGACCGCCAGCGTCACCACGGTGCCGGGCGCCGCGTCGCGGATCAGCGGACGCGCGCTGCGGTCGATCACGTTCACCGGCAGGTGGAACAGCAGATCGGCGATCCGTGGCGTCATCTCGCGCGACAGGAGATAGCGCAGCAGCAAGTCCTGCTTCGGACCCACGCCATGCAGGGTGGTGACCGGGGAAAACAGCGTATTGAGCAGGGCCGGGCGCATGGGCGGACTGTCGACTCGGGGGAAAACTCCCCGGGATGCTGGCGCGCGCCGCGCTCCGATGCAACGCACCAAATCGGTGACAGGGCCTGCCGCAGGGGCTATAGAACGGGCCGCCCGGCACGTCCGGGCTTTCGGCGTTTGAACGGAAAGCGGGATCGACATGACGGGTATCGGGCGTTCCAGCGACGGGCTGGACAATCGGCGCAAGCGGCTGTTGTTCCGCTGCTGGCATCGCGGCACGCGCGAGATGGACCTCATCATCGGCCGTTTCGCCGATGCGCATCTCGGTTTGCTGACCGAGGCCGAGGCCGACGAGCTGGAGCGGCTGATCGAGCTGCCCGACGTCGATCTCTACGCCGCCATCACCGGCGCCGCGCCGATCGCGCCGCGGTTCGCCGGCGGCGTGTTCGAGAAGATCAGGGCGTTCCGGGTGGCGCGGGAGTAGCGTCATGGCAGGGCCCGTCTCGCCCGCCGCGCGGCTTTCCCCCGGCAGACCGCTGACGCTGTCGGCTGTCGCGGAAGGCGCGGAAGGGCTGGTGCTGTCGGATCTGGCGCGCGCGGTGGCGGCGAGAAAAGATGCGCCCGCCATCAGCCTGGCCGTGGTCTGCCGCGATGGCGCGCGCATGGCGCAGCTTGCCCGCGCGCTCGACTTCTTCGCGCCCGATCTCGGCGTGCTGCAATTCCCGGCCTGGGACTGCCAGCCCTACGACCGCGTCTCGCCCCATGGCGGCATCGTGGCGCAGCGCCTCACCACGCTGGCGCGTCTCGCCCGCCTCAAGGGTAGCGAGAAGCCGCTGATCCTGCTCACCACCGTCAACGCCGCGCTGCAACGCGTGCCGACGCGCGACACCATCGCCGCGCAGGCGCTCTCGATCGCGTCCGGCCACATCGTGTCGATGGAGGGCATCGGCCAGTGGCTCGAGCACAACGGCTATTCACGCACCTCCACCGTGCGCGAGTCCGGCGAATATGCCGTGCGCGGCGGCATCCTCGACCTGTTTCCGGCCGGACTCGAGCAGCCGGTGCGGCTCGACTTCTTCGGCGACACCCTGGAATCGATCCGCAGCTTCGATGCCGAGACCCAGCGCACGGCCCTCGACATGCGCGGCCTCGACCTCGTGCCGGTGTCGGAGTTCCAACTCGTCACCGAGACCATCCGCCGCTTCCGCATGGGCTATGTCGCCGAATTCGGTGCGCCCGAGCGCGACGACATGCTGTACGCGGCGGTCAGCGAAGGCCGACGCCATCCCGGCATGGAGCACTGGCTGCCGCTGTTTCACGAGCGCATGGAAACGCTGTTCGACTATCTGCCGGGAACGCCGCTCGCCACCGAGCCGCAGGCCGAGGATGCCGCGCGCGAACGGCTCTCGCAGGTCGCCGACTATTACCAGGCGCGGCGCGAGGCGCTCGAACATCCCGGCGGCGGCGCGACCTATCATCCGCTGCCGCCAGAGCGGCTGTATCTCGCCGAAGCCGATTGGGTGGGCGCGCTCGATGCGAGCCCGCGCGCGCGGCTGACGCCGTTTGCGGTGCCCGAGGCCGCCGACGTCATCGAGATCGGCGCGCGCGCCGGGCGCGACTTCGCGCCCGAACGGACCGACGCCGCCGCCAACGTGTTCGAGGCGGTGGCCGCCCACATCCACACCCTGCAGGCGGCGCGCAAGCGGGTGGTGATCGCGCTGTGGAGCGAGGGCTCGCGCGAACGCATGGCCCATGTGCTGGCCGACCACAAGGTCATGAACCTCAACACGGTCGGTGCATGGAAGACCGCGCTGGCGATGCCGCGCAACGAAGTCTCGCTCGCCGTGCTCGGCATCGAGCAGGGCTTCGAGTCCACCGAGGTGGCGCTCATCAGCGAGCAGGACATCCTCGGCGACCGCCTGGTGCGGCCGCGCCGCGCCTCCCGCAAGCTCGACAACTTCATTTCGGAGATCACCAGCCTCGCTTCGGGCGACATCGTCGTCCACGTCGAGCACGGCATCGGCCGCTTCGTCGGCCTGCAGACCATCGAGGTCGGCGGCGCGCCACACGACTGCCTCGAATTGCGCTATGCCGGCGAGACCAAGCTTTATCTGCCGGTCGAGAACATCGAGATGTTGTCGCGCTATGGCTCCGAGACGACTGGCGTCGAGCTGGACCGGCTCGGCGGCAGCGGATGGCAGGCTCGGAAAGCCAAGCTCAAGAACCGCATCCGCGAGATTGCCGGCGAGCTGATCAAGATCGCCGCCGAGCGCCACCTGCATCAGGGGCCGAAATTCACGGTGGCGCCCGGCCTCTACGATGAGTTCTGCGCCCGTTTTCCCTACGACGAGACCGAGGACCAGCTTGCCGCCATCGACGTCACGCTCGGCGATCTCGACAGCGGCCGTCCGATGGACCGGCTGATCTGCGGCGACGTCGGCTTCGGCAAGACCGAAGTGGCGCTGCGCGCGGCCTTCGCGGTCGCGCTCAACGGCAAGCAGGTCGCCGTGGTGGTGCCGACCACGCTTCTGGCGCGCCAGCACGCGAAAAATTTCACCGAGCGGTTCCGAGGCCTTCCGGTCAATGTCGCGCAGGCCTCGCGGCTGGTGTCGGCCAAGGAGCTCTCCCGCGTCAAGAAGGGGCTGGCCGACGGCAGCGTCGACATCGTGATCGGCACCCATGCGCTGCTTGGCAAGACCGTCAAGTTCAAGGATCTCGGCCTCATCATCGTCGACGAGGAGCAGCATTTCGGCGTCTCGCACAAGGAGCGCCTGAAGCAGCTGCGCGCCGAGGTGCATGTGCTGACGCTGACCGCGACGCCGATCCCGCGCACGCTGCAACTGGCGCTGACCGGCGTGCGCGACCTCTCGATCATCGCTTCGCCCCCGGTCGACCGGCTCGCGGTGCGCACCTTCGTCGCCCCGTTCGATGCGCTGATGATCCGCGAGGCGCTGTTGCGCGAGCGCTATCGCGGCGGCCAGGCGTTCTATGTCTGCCCGCGCATCGACGATCTCGCCGAGGCCAAGGACTTCCTCGACAAGACCGTGCCGGAGATCAAGGTCGCGGTGGCGCACGGCCAGATGCCGGCAGCCGTCATCGAGGACATCATGTCGGCGTTTTATGACGGCAAGTTTGACGTGTTGCTGTCCACCACCATCGTCGAATCCGGCCTCGACATCCCGACCGCCAACACGTTGATCGTGCACCGCGCCGACATGTTCGGGCTGGCCCAGCTTTATCAGCTGCGCGGTCGGGTCGGACGCTCGAAGCTGCGCGCCTACGCGCTGTTCACGCTGCCGGCCAAGCAGAAGATCACGCCCGCCGCCGAGCAGCGGCTCAAGGTGCTGCAATCGCTCGACACGCTCGGCGCCGGCTTCCAGCTCGCCTCGCACGACCTCGACATCCGCGGCGCCGGTAATCTGCTTGGCGAGGAGCAGTCCGGCCACATCAAGGAGGTCGGGTTCGAACTCTACCAGCAGATGCTGGAAGAGGCGATCGAGAACCTCAAGGCCGGCATTGCCGAGCCCGCCCTCGACCGCTGGGCGCCGCAGATCACCATCGGCATGCCGGTGCTGATCCCGGAGGATTACGTCGGCGACCTGCCGGTGCGGCTGTCGCTCTATCGCCGTCTCGCCGATCTCGACAGCGACGACGACATCGACGCCTTCGCGGCCGAGTTGCGTGACCGCTTCGGTCCGCTGCCGGACGAGGTACGCTATCTGTTCAAGGTCGTCGCCATCAAGGCGCTGTGCCGCCGCGCCAATGTCGAGAAGGTCGACGCCGGGCCGAAGGGGGTTGTCGTCTCGTTCCGTGACAACAGCTTCGCCGAGCCGGAAAAGCTCGTGGCCTATATCCGCGACCAGGGACCGGCGGCGCGCGTGCGCCCCGACATGAAAGTGGTGTTCTTCGACATCTGGGAGGCGCCGGATGCGCGGCTTGCCGGGGTCACCGCCATCCTGCGCGATCTGGCGGCGCTGGCCGAATCGCGCAAGGCGGCGTGAAGAATTGAAAAATCAGGATGCCGCGCGCTGCGGCTCGGCGTTCAGGCGATCGAGCAGCGCCCGCGCGGTGTCGCCGGGACGCAGGCTCGCCAGAGTCACGGCCGGCGTCAGGCGCTTGCGGCCATCGGCTCCGGTCAACGTGTGCTTGAGCACGCTGGAAAGCCGGCGCGCGATGGTTTCGGCGGTGCGCAGTTCGGTCTGCCCGAACGCCACGACAACGGCGTGATCCGCAAATCGCGCGGCGAAATCGGCGCGGCGCATCAGCCGGCTGAGAATGCGCGCGGCCTCGAAGCTCGCCCGCTCATGGCTGGAATCGAACGCGAAGCGCGCCACCGTGAGCGATGTGCCGCGCCGCGCGGCGTCGGTCACCACCTGCGTCAGGTCACGGGCGAACGCCTCCGGCGTCATCAGGCCGGTGCGCGGATCGAGCAGGCCGCCGGCCGCGAGCGAGGTAAGGGCGCGCGCAAGCCGCGCCGCGAACGCCTGCTGCCGGATCAGTGGCAGCGCCATGGTGACGACGCGCGACGCCTCTCCGGTCACGATCTCGAAATTGGGCAGGCCGTAATCCTCCGCCACGCCGGCCAGTTCGCCGGCGACGATCACCGGCAGGTTGCGGAAGCGGGCATCCTCCGCCAGCACGGTGAGGAAGGCGTCGGCGACGCGCGGACTGAAGCCTTCGGCGAGAATGACGCCGTCGAGATCGCGGCCATTGAGATGTTTTGCGGCGACCTCGATGCTGAACGCGCCGACCACGCCGACACGGCTGCCCGCGGCCAGCGACAGCGCTGGATACGAGGCGCCGCGTCCGGCCAGCACGATCGCCGCATCGTCGAGCGGATCGCTCTGCCATGCCGCGTCGAACGGGCGCGTTTCGCCGCTCCGCCGCAGCACGGTATCGTGCAGCGCGCGCACGCGCAGCGCCGAACTGAGCCGCGCGCGCAGGCGTCGCGCCGCGATGTCGGGCAAAAGGGCGGCCGGCGCCGCCAGCGGCAGCGCGGTTAGCGGATCGGGGTCGGCATCGGAGCCGTCGCCGAGCGCGATGACCGGAAGATAGGGGCGGGATTCGGCTGCGGTCTGGACGAGGGCGGCGAAGTCCGGCCCGTATTGCGCGCCGTTCTCGGCCAGCACCGCGACCGGCCGCACGGTTTGCAGTGCCTCGCGCGCCTCGCGCCACGCCACTTCGATGACGGGGAAGGCGCATTCGCCATCGAGGAGCGCCGTACCGCGCGCCCGGCCGGAGCCGGAAATGAGGAGAAGGGGACCTTGCATGAACCGTCCGCCTGGAGCCCCGCTCAATCCGGGGTGCGGATGCGACGCTAGCGGATCGTCCTTAATGACCGGTCAACGGCGGCGGGCCGGTCAGGCCGGGGGCGTGCGGTCGCGGAAGGCCTCGCACACCAGCGGATTGAGGCCGAGCTCGGCCAGCGCCGCGCGCGCGGTCGGGTTGTCGGTGGCGCGGCCGGCCAGGCGATGCCCGGCGAGACGGTCGGGGAGGCCCGCGAGGGTGGCGTCGGTGCCCAGGTTCTGGGCCCAGTGCCGCAGGTCCTCGGCGCGGAAGCGGTAGCCGCCGACGCCGACCATGCCGACCGGCGGCGCGGTCAGGGTCAGCGTGCCGGACGCCTTGTCGAACCGCGCGGCATAGCCGGTGTCGACATGATCGGGCGCGGTGCTGGCGGTGAAAGCCTCCTGCGGCGAGCGCGGCGGGGCATAGGCGGCCACCGGCACCATCGGCCCGCGCAGCGCCAGCGTGCCTTTCGGCGTCAGCAGCGTTTCTCCGACCACCGGCGATTTTGCGGCCGTGCGTGGCGCGCCGAACGGGCCAGGACGGATCGGCGCCGGCAGGCCGTCACCGCCGCGCCTCGCCGCGAACAGTCCGGCCTCGCCGAACAGGTAGGCGTCGGTGAAGGCTGCGGCGCTGGTCCATGGCGCGCTCGATACGACCTGCTCGGGATTGCGCCACAACCCGATCACCTGCCGCAGCTTGGGCGCCTCGGCCAGCGCGCCGGCCTCATCGAGCCGCAGCGCCACCGGGGCCGGCAGGACCAGCGCGGCGCAGCCTTCGTCGGCAAGCTGCCGCCGCAGCACCGCGTCGTCGAACGGATGATGCAGCACCAGCGTCTCGCCGCTCAGCAGCCACGCCATCAGTGTAGCCGCCAGCCCGGCGAACGATGTCATCGGCATGGCGCCGAGCAGCGGGCCGTCCTGCGCGAGGCCGCTTTCGAGCGTGAGCGCGAGGCCGCCCGCCGTCATCTGCATGTGGGTGCGCGGCACCGCGCGGCGGCCCTCGGCGGTGATGTCGAAGGTGACGACGGCGGCGAGCCGCGCGTCTTCCACCGCGCGCGCCGGCCGCTCGGCATGCGGCTGGGTGAAGACGTCATCGAGCGGCATCACGCCGTCGGGCGGCAAGGCGCCGAAGCCGGCGACGTAGCGGATCGAGAACGCCTCGACCGCGGCGTTCATGGCCAGAGCGCCGTGATCGACGCCGTCGATCAGGCCGCCGCACACCAGCGCGCGCGCGCCGGTGCGGTTGAGCGCGTCGGAGAGGTCGGCCTGCCGCCAAAGCTGGGGCAACGGGGCGGCGATACAGCCGGCGCGGATCACGCCGAGCAGCGCGATCACCATCTCGACCGTGTTGGGCATCTGCAGCGCGACGATGGAGCCGACCGGCAGGCCGCCATGGACAAGATGCCGCGCCATGGCCGAGATGGCGCGGTCGGCCTGCGCGAAAGTCAGGCGGCGCGGCGGCGTGCCGGTGATGCGCGTCTTGTCGGCGGGATCGACCAGCGCGGTTGCATCCGGCTTGCGGTTCACGGTGCGGCGGAACATCTGGTCGAGCGTCGGCCCCGGACTGGCCGAGCCCGCCTGTCCGTCCGCGCCGCGTTCCGCCATGGTCATGCTCTCGGTTCCTGGAGTTGGCATCGCGTTACCGTGCGGGCGCCGGCCTGCGCCACCACGTTTCCGGCAGGTAGCCGGACAGCGCCGTGACGGCGGGACGCTCGACATCGCGCCGCCGCGCGATCCACTGCGCCGGTACATTGTAGAGCGGAATGACATAGAACCCCGACATCAGCACCCGGTCGAGCGCGCGCACCGCGGCGACGAAGCCGTCATGCTCGCGCGCTTCGAGAAGGGCCGCGATCATGCCATCCACCGCCGTGCTCCTGACGCCCATGTAGTTGCGGGTGCCTTGCTGGTCGGCGGCGGCGCTGCCCCAGTAGAAACCCTGCTCGTTGCCGGGCGACAGCGACTGCTCCCAGCGATTCTGAATCATATCATAATCGAAGGCGAGGCGGCGCTGGTCGAACTGCACCGCATCGACCACGCGCACCGCCACGCCGATGCCGGCGCGCTTGACGTCGCGGGCGAAGGCGAGCGCGATTCGCTCCTGGTCGCGTGTGCTGACGAGGATCTCGAAGGCGAGCGGTTCATGGCTGGCGCGCGCGCGCAAGGTGCCGCCGGCAAGCTCGTAGCCGGCCTCGGACAGGAGCTTCAGCGCGCGGGTCAGCGCCGCGCGGTCGCGCCCCGTGCCCTCGCTTACCGACAGCCGCCATGAGCCATCGAGGATGCCGGCGCGCACGGCGTCCGGATAGGGACCGAGCAAGGCGCGCTCGGCGGCATCGGCGGGGCGGCCGTAGGCGGAGAGCACGGAGCCGGGGAAGAAGCTGCCGCTGCGGGCATAGAGGCCGAAGAAATAGTTGCGATTGATCCATTCGAAATCGAACAGCAGCAGCAGCGCCTCGCGCACGCGCGGGTCGGCGAACACCGCGCGGCGGGTGTTGAACACCAGGAACTCGGCCGGGCGCGGCAGGCCGGTGGCGATGGTCTCACGAACGATTGAGCCGTCGCGCGCGGCGGGAAAGTCGTAAGCCGTCTGCCAGCGCAACGGCTCATGCTCGACGCGGAAGTCATAGAGGCCGCGCTTGAAGGCTTCGAAATGGCCGTTGGCCTCGCGGAAGAAATCGAGCCGGACCTCGTCGAGGTTCCACAGGCCCCGATTGACCGGAAGGTCGCGGCCCCAGTAGGCGGGATCGCGAGCGAGCGTGACGCTGGAGCCGGGGTTGACGCTGACGACGCGGTAGGGGCCGCTGCCGAGCGGCGGGGCAAACGTGGTGTCCTCGAACGTCTCGGCATTGACGGCGTGCCGCGGCAGCACCGGCATCAGGCCGAGGATGAGAGGCAGTTCGCGGTCGTTGGCGTCGGCGAAGTCGAACCGCACCGTGTGCGGATCGAGCGCCTCGGCTTTCGTCACCTTGGCGTAATAGAGCCGGTGATTGGGCCGGCCCTTGTCGCGCAAAAGCCGCCATGAGAACAGCACGTCCGCCGCCGTCACCGGCTTGCCGTCGGAGAACCGCGCCGCCGGATTGAGGAAGAAGGTGACGTGGGAGCGTGCGTCATCCGTCTCCACCTTCTCGGCGACCAGGCCATAGAGCGTGAACGGCTCGTCGAGGCCGCGCGCCATCAGGCTTTCGATGACGTAGCCGCGCACCTGCTGCACGGCGATGCCCTTGATGATGAGCGGATTGAGGCTGTCGAAGGTGCCGAGCAGGCCGAACACCAGCCGCCCGCCCTTGGGCGCGCCGGGATTGGCATAGGGCATGTGGGTGAAACTGGCGGGAAGGGCGGGCGCCCCATGCATCGCCAGTCCATGCACCGGCTCGGCCCGCGCGGCCGCCACGTTTACCATAGTCAGGCCCGCCAGCAGCGCCGCCGCGCGAGCCGCCCGGAATGCCGTCATGATGCGATTCGTTCTCCCGTCCGGCCCGGCAATCTAGCACAGCGGGCAAGCGGCGGCCCGGATAGGGGAAATACCTTGGTTGGCATTGATCTTTTCCCCCGCCGCTGTATTGAGAAGCACGGCAATTCGCCGGGCCTCGCCCTGCGCCGTCACGCTACCGCCGCATTTGGCGTCGAGACAGCGCGCCGGAAGCGGCCCGGCAGCCGCCGCGTCCCCTAAGCGGGGACAGCACTCGATGACCAGGCGACAGAAAAGGACTTCTGCAATGACTTACCGGATTCCGGCCGCGCCCGCCGTTGCCGTGCTGACAGCGGCGGCTTTTGCGGCTCTGGCATTCGCACCCGCCGCGCTCGCCCAATCGGCGCCCAAGGCCCAGCCGAAGGCAGCCCCGGCTCCGGCCGCCAAGGGCCAGAAAGCCCCCGCCGCGCCGGCCCAACCGGCCCAGCCAGCCGCCCCCGAGCAGCAGCAGGTACAGCTCATCTATTCGCCGTGGACCAAGTTCTGCCTCAAGGGCCAGGACGCCAACGCCAAGCAGGTCTGCTTCACCGGCAAGGACGGCCGCATCGAATCCGGCCTGCCGGTGATCGCCGCGGTCATCATCGAGCCGGAAGGCGAGCCGAAGAAGGTGCTGCGCGTCACGCTGCCGCTCGGCATGCAACTCGTTCATGGCACCCGCGTCATCGTCGACAGCAACCAGCCGCAGCAGAGCCCCTATGTGATCTGCTTCGCCAATGGCTGCATGGCCGACTACGACGCCACCGCCGACATGATCGCCTCGCTCAAGAAGGGCCAGAACCTGATCGTGCAGGCCATCAACTCCAACGGCCAGCCGCTGACGCTGCCGCTGCCGCTTGGCGACTTCGCCAAGGCCTATGACGGCCCGCCGACCGACCCGAAGGTGTTCGAGGAGCAGCAGAAGAAGCTGCAGGACGAGTTGCAGAAGCGCGCCGCTGAAGCACGCCAGAAGCTCGAAAGCCAGGGTGGCGCGCAGCCGCCGGCGCAGCCGAAGTAATCTTTCGCAACCAGCGGAACGCAAAAAACGAAAAGGCGCGCTTGAACGGCGGGCCTTTTTTGTTGCCCGGAAACGATGAAGCTGCACCTTCCTCGATTTGCCCGGGCCTTCGAGATTTGCGCCAACCCCTCACTCGTACCCTTGCGAGATTGCCAACCCTCACGCGCACGCCTGCGAGATTGCCAACCCCCACTCGTCATGCCCGGGCTTGACCTGTCCCGTCGTCATGCCCGGGCTTGACCCGGGCATCCATAGAACCTCTCCAAAGACAAGAAGCAGGAAAGCTGGATTGCCGGGTCAGGCCCGGCAATAACGAAGAAAAAGATGCAATGACGGGAGGAAAGATCAGATCTGGCAATAACGGGAGGGAAGATCAAGTCCAACAATGACGCTCGGAGAGTTCTTGCCGGCGACGACGGTCGGAAGTTCTTGCCCATCACGATGGAAGTGATGCGCGCACGAGAGAAAGCGCGCTAGTTCATCAAGGTGTTGCGCGGCTTGTAGCCGCCTGACTTGTCCTTGACGAACACTTCCGAGAGCTGGGAGTGGCGCACCGGCTTGCCGGAGGTGTCGGGCAAGAGGTTCTGCTCCGAGACATAGGCGATGTATTCGCTCTCGGAGTTTTCGGCGAGCAGATGATAGAACGGCTGGTCCTTGCTCGGCCGGATGTCCTCCGGGATCGATTGCCACCATTCCTCGGTGTTGTTGAATTCCGGATCGATATCGAAGATCACGCCCCGGAACGAAAACAGCCGGTGGCGCACAATCTGGCCGATCTGGAACTTGGCTTCGCGCATCTTCATCATCCCCCGTCGATAGACCAGGATTGTTTGCGATGCTAGAGGGCAAGAGGGCTTGACACCAATGCGCCTGTTGTCCTGCACAAGGGACGGGGGCGCCAAAACGCGGGCGCGATACGGACTTTTTCATGGCGAAGGCATCCACCCGACGGGCTAACGGCTGATGGCTGAGGTGCTGGCGCTCGCCTTTCCCTATTTCGGGTTGATCCTGATCGGTTTCGCCTGCGGCAAGGCGCGCGGGCTCCCCGAAGCCGGGCTCGCCTGGATGAATTTTTTCCTGCTGTATGTGGCGCTGCCGGCGCTGTTCTTCCGCATCATGGCGAAAACGCCGTTCGAGCAGCTCAACAACCCGCCGTTCATCCTCGCCACCACGCTGGCGACCGCGTTCACCTACGGCATTGGCGCGCTGACCGGCCGCTTCATGGAGCGGACGGAAACGACAGCCGCCGCCATCACCGGCCTTGCCGCCGGCTATGGCAACATCGGTTATATGGGCCCCGGTCTGGCGCTGGTCGCGATCGGTGCGCAGGCGGCGGTGCCGGTGGCGCTGATCTTCTGCTTCGACAGCATTTTCCTGTTCTCGATCACGCCGCTGATGATCGCGCTCACCGATCCGCGGCACAGCCGGCTGTGGCCGACCGCGTTTCTCGTCATGCGGCAGATCGCGTTCAATCCGCTGATCCTGGCGTCGTTCGCCGGCGCGTTCGTCGCGGCCGTCAGGCTGCCGACGCCGGACGTCATCGACCGCATGCTCGAATTCCTGCAGAATGCCGCCGCGCCGGTGGCGCTGTTCGCGCTCGGCGTCACGGTGGCGCTGCGTCCGTTCGGGCGGGTGTTGCAGGCGGTGCCGGTGACGATCGCGATCAAGCTGCTGGCCCATCCGCTGATCGTGCTGGGCATGCTGGCGCTGTTCGGGCCGTTCGACGCGGCATGGTCGGCCACCGCGCTGATGATGGCCTCGCTGCCGCCGGCGCTCAACGTGTTCATCCTCGCGCGCCAGTACGACAGCTGGATCGAGGGCGCCTCGGCGGCGGTGCTGCTCGGCACGCTGACTTCGGTGGTGACGCTGACCGTCACGCTATGGCTGATTAGGAGCGGGCAGATCGCGTGGTTCTGAGTTGAACCCTAGCGCGCGCCGTGCATCAGGCGCGGCAGCAGGTACATCGGCGTGATGCCCTCGCGCATGACGAGACGCCGCAGCGGCCCAACCGCGTCGATGAGCTGCATGCCGGCGGCGCGCAAGGCCTGTACCGGCCACAGTTCATTGAGCAGCACGCGGTTGGCCATGTCGATGATGAAGGTGCGCTCGGCGATATCGGGACCACGCAGGCGCTGGTAGCGCGCCAGCACCGCGTCGCTGCCCGGATCCTGTTGCGCGGCGAGCGCGTCGCTGGCGACCTCGGCGATCGCCGCTGCATCGCGCAGGCCGAGGTTCAATCCTTGCGCGCCGATCGGCGGTACCACATGGGCTGCCTCGCCGATCAGCGCGACGCGGCGCGCGGCAAGCCGGGCGGGCTTCTCGATGGCAAGCGGAAAGGCGAAGCGCCCCGGCTCCACCGTGAGCCTGCCGAGAATGGAGCGCGACTGTTTCTCGATCGCGGCGGACAGGTCGGCATCGCTCAGCGCAAGCAGCCGTTCGGCCTCGGCCGGCGCCACCACCCAGACGATGCTGGAACGGTTTCCCGGCAGCGGCACGAACACGCAAGGGCCGTGCGCGGTGTGGAATTCGGTCGAGACGCCGTTGTGCGGCCGCGCATGGCCGACATTGAACGTCACCGCGGTCTGGTTGAGCGGGCGGCGCGACACGGCGATGCCGGCGGCCTCGCGGCACTTCGACTGGCGGCCGTCGGCGCCGATCACCAGTCGTGCCGATATCGCGCCGCCATCGCCGAGCGTGACGGTGGCCTCGTCGGACGCCAGCGAGAGGCCGGCCGCGTCGGCGTCATAACGCGCGATGTTGTTGCACTCGGCGGCGCGCGCCTCCAGCGCCTCCAGCAGCAGGCGGTTCTCGATGTTGTAGCCGAACGTATCGAGGCCGATCTCGGTGCTGTGGAAATGCACTTCCGGCGCGCGGATGAGCCGCCCGGTGGCATCGACGAGGCGCATCACCCTGAGCGGTGCCGCCCGATCGGCGCAGTGCCGCCACACGCCGAGCGCTTCCAGCATGGCGACGGAGCCGCCGAGCAGGGCTGTGGTGCGGTTGTCGGAATAGGGGATGCGGCGGGCGATCAGCGCCGTGCGCGCGCCGGCCCGGGCCAGCGCCAGCGCCGCCGCAAGGCCGGCCGGCCCGCCGCCGACGACAGCCGCATCGAAGCGTCCGCTTTCGATCATGGCTGGTACTTGGCGACTTTTGCGTTCCATTTCAAGGCGCAAAAAGCGCGTGATGCCCGCGACGCCCGGCCACAGTTGCGCTGTATGGTTTTGCGGTAGACTGACGATTCTAAAAATGAGATTGCGAGAATCGTGGAGCGTGACGTGACGACCCGGAATGGCGCGGACTTACGCTCGCGCGCGCCCTTGCGCGCGCGAGCGCTGGCCTTCGCGGTCCACATCCTGACCGCGGCGGGCGCGGCGGCGGCGCTCATTGCGCTGCTCGAAGCCTCGCGCGAGCACTGGGCGGCGATGTTCGGCTGGCTCGGCACGGCGCTCATCATCGACGGCATCGACGGCCCGCTGGCGCGGCGCCTCGACGTCGCGCGCGTGCTGCCGAACTGGTCCGGCGACGTGCTCGACCTGGTCGTCGACTTCACCACCTATGTGTTCGTGCCGGCTTACGCGGTGGCGATGAGCCGCATCGTCGCGCCGGTGACGGCGCTGCCGCTGGCGGCGGCCATCGTCATTTCCGGCGCGCTGTATTTCGCCGACCGCCGCATGAAGACCGACGACAATCATTTCCGCGGGTTTCCGGCGCTGTGGAATCTGGCGGCGTTCTATCTGTTCGTGCTGCATCCCTCGCCATGGCTCGCCAGCCTGATGATCGCGGCGCTGGTGGCGCTGACGTTTGCGCCGATCCATGTGCTGCACCCGTTGCGCGTGAGGCGGGCGCGCGCCCTGACGCTCGGCCTCATGGCGCTGTGGAGCGCGCTGGCGCTGGTCACGGTGGCATGGAATTTCCAGGTTCCGGACTGGATCAGGCTCGCGTTTCTCGCCATCGCGCTTTACGTTCTCGGCAGCGACGCCGCCTTCCGCCTGATGCATAGAGAAAAGACATGATCGCACTTCTGAGCAGCCCGGAAGCCTGGGCCGCGCTGCTGACGCTGACCGCGCTGGAAATCATCCTCGGCATCGACAACGTGATCTTCATCGCGGTGCTGGTGTCCGGGGTGCCGCCCCGGCAGGCGCGGCGGGCGCGCCAGATCGGGCTTTTCCTTGCGCTGATTTTCCGCGTCATCCTGCTCAGCCTGCTGGTCTGGATCATCGGCCTGACCGCGCCGGTCGTCACCGTCGCTGGCGTGGCCTTCTCCTGGCGCGACGTGATCCTGATTGCCGGCGGCCTGTTCCTGATCGCCAAGGCGACGCACGAGATTCACGGCGAGGTGGAAGCGCGTGAGAGCGAGGAGGGCGGCCCGCGCCATGAGCGCGCATTCGGCTGGGTGATCCTGCAGATCACGATCATCGACCTGGTGTTCTCGCTCGACTCCATCATCACAGCGATCGGCATGGCCCAGCAGCTTGAGATCATGATCGCCGCCGTCGTCATCGCCATGGTGATGATGTATGCTTCGTCTGGGCCGGTGGCGCGCTTCGTCACCACGCATCCGACCACCAAGATGCTGGCGTTGGCATTTCTGGTGCTGATCGGCGTCGCTCTGGTGGCCGACGGCTTCCAGTTCCACATCCCGCGCGGCTACATCTATTTCGCCATCGCCTTCGCGGCCGCGGTGGAAGCCTTCAACATCATGGCCTCGAAGAACCGCCGCCACTCCACCCTCGAGGAATGAACCGGATCGTTTCGCTGGCATCTTGTGCCGTGCTACAACCGGCATATAAGTGGAACGACGAAGCTGCCTTGCGCGTGATCTTACAGGTACCCCACACGCGCATGGGCGTCACGGCAGGGGCTGGTCCATGGCGAAAGCCATACGCGTGCATGAAATCGGCGGGCCGGAAGCGCTGGTCTACGAGGATGTCGAGGTACCGTCGCCCGGCAAGGGCGAGGTCCGCATCCGCCAGCATGCCATGGGCGTCAATTTCATCGACGTCTATTTCCGCAACGGACTGTACAAGGCGGTGGCGACGCCGTTCACGATCGGCCACGACGCCGCCGGCGAGATCGTCGATGTCGGTCCCGGCGTCACCGACTTCCATCCCGGCGACCGCGTCGCCTACTATCACGGCCCCGGCGCCTACACCACGGAACGCGTGGTACCGGCCGGGCGCGTGGTCAAGCTGCCGGACTTCATCACCTATGAGCAGGCGGCGGCGCTGATGCTCAAGGGCCTGACCGCGCATTACCTGCTGCACCGCACCTTCCGGGTCGAGCGCGGCCACCACATCCTCATCCACGCCGCGGCCGGCGGCGTCGGGCTCATCGCCTGCCAGTGGGCCGCTTCGATGGGCGCCCATGTGATCGGCACCGTCGGCACGCGCGAGAAGGCCGATCTTGCCTATTCCAACGGCTGCGAGCACGTCATTCTCTACAACGAGGAGGATTTCGCCGCGCGCGTCAAGCAGATCACCAATGGCGACCTCTGCGACGTGGTTTATGACGGCGTCGGCAAGGCGACGTTTCCCGGCTCGCTCGACTGCCTCAAGCCGTTCGGCATGTTCGTGAGCTTCGGCAACGCCTCCGGCCCGGTGCCGCCGTTCGCAATGCTGGAACTGGCCAAGCGCGGCTCGTTGTTCGCGACGCGCCCGGTGCTCAACGACTACATCGCCCGGCGCAACGATCTGGTGATCGCCGCCGACACGCTGTTCGCGGCGGTGCTCAACGGCAGCCTCAAGGTGCCGTTCCAGCGCGCCTATGCGCTGCGCGACGCCGCCAAGGCGCACCGCGACCTCGAGGCGCGGCTGACCACCGGCGCCTCGATCCTCAAGCCATAGCGCATGAACCTAGTGAAGTTCAGAAACCGACCGCCGTGCCGTGCAGGTCGTAGGCGTCGGAACGCTCGATCTTCACCGTGACGATGTCGCCGACGCGCAGCGGACGCCGGCTCGTCACATGCACCGCGCCGTCGATCTCCGGCGCATCGCCCTTGCCACGGCCGCGCGCCGCGCCCGCGCCGGCCGCATCGATGATGACCTGCTGGCGGCCGCCGACCTTGCGCTTGAGACGGCGCACCGAGATCGCCTGCTGGCGCTCCATGAAACGGTGCCAGCGCTCGATCTTGACTTCCTCGGGCACCGGATCGGGCAGGGCGTTGGCGGCGGCGCCCTCGACCGCCTCGTACTTGAAGCAGCCGACACGGTCGAGTTGGGCTTCATCGAGCCAGGCCAGCAATTCCTCGAAATCGGCGTCCGACTCGCCGGGGAAGCCGACGATGAAGGTCGAGCGCAGCGTGAGATCGGGACAGTCGGCGCGCCAGCGCGCGATGCGCGTCAGCGTCCTGTCCTGCGCCGCCGGCCGGCGCATGCGCCGAAGCACCTCGGGGCTGGCGTGCTGGAACGGGATGTCGAGATAGGGCAGCACCTTGCCCTCGGCCATCAGCGCGATGACCTCGTCGACATGCGGATAGGGATAGACGTAGTGCAGCCGCACCCAGGCGCCCAACGAGCCAAGTTCGCGGGCAAGGTCGAGGAAGCGCGCCGCGACGTCGCGGTCCTGCCAGCGGCTCTGAGCGTATTTGAGGTCGATGCCGTAGGCCGAGGTGTCCTGCGAGATCACCAGCAGTTCCTTCGTGCCGGCCTTCACGAGCAGTTCGGCCTCGCGCAGCACCTCGGACGCCGGGCGCGACACGAGATCGCCGCGTAGCCGCGGGATGATGCAGAAGCTGCAGCGGTTGTGGCAGCCCTCGGAGATCTTCAGGTAGGCATAGTGGCGCGGCGTCAGCTTGACGCCCTGCGGCGGCACCAGGTCGACATAAGGATCGTGCCGCGGCGGGATGGCGCGATGCACGGCCTCGACCACGCTCTCGTATTGCTGCGGCCCGGTGATCGCCAGCACGCCGGGATGGACTTTCTCGATTGCTTCCGGTTCGGCGCCCATGCAGCCGGTGACCACCACCTTGCCGTTTTCGGCCATCGCCTGGCCGATGGCGGCGAGCGACTCCTCTTTGGCGCTGTCGAGAAAGCCGCAGGTGTTGACGATGACGAGATCGGCGCCGTCATGCTTGCGCGACAGCTCGTAACCCTCGGCGCGCAGCCTCGTGAGGATGCGCTCGGAATCGACCAGCGCCTTGGGGCAGCCCAGTGAAACGAAACTGACTTTCGGCGCGCGGTTCATGACGGGGCCCGATCGGGTGTGGGTCCGAACGCGGGGCGCGATCCGGAAAGGGTTGGGCTAGCCCTGATCCAAAGGGATTTCAAGATTTCCGCGCCGCGCCTTCAACGTCGCATCGGAAAGCTGCGGCCTAATAAATAGGCAGCGCCCATATATTATGCATATTGATTGACGAAGATCTCGCGCCTTGCGTGCAGCAGGCCCTGAATTTCATATTTTATCTTTTAATTACAGCGCACTACCGCAACTGCGAGGATTTGGCACACAGCTTGAATAAGAGAGGGTGCCGGTCGCAGACAAGAGGATACCCGATGACCAAATCCCTCTCCGCTATCGCCGCCAGGCGCATCAGCCGCCGCACCCTTCTCGGGGCCGGAGCGGGAACCGTGGCGCTGCTCGCGACGGCGCGCGTCAGCTTCCCCGGCGGCGCTTTCGCGCAAGGCGCGGGCCCCGAGGTCAAGGGCACCCGGCTCGGCTACATCGCGCTCACCGATGCCGCTCCCCTCATCATCGCCAAGGAGAAGGGCCTGTTCGACAAGTACGGGCTGCCGGAGATGGAGATCCTCAAGCAGGCGTCGTGGGGCGCGACGCGCGACAACATCGCGCTCGGCACCAGGGCCAACGGCATCGACGGCGCCCACCTGTTGCGCCCCAAGGTGCATCTCTACAGCACCGGCAAGGTGATGCAGAACGGCCAACCGACGCCGATGTACACGCTCCTCAACCTCAACGAGGACTGCCAGGCGATCTCGGTGGCCAATGACTACAGGGATCTGCCGGTCGGCGCCGACTGTTCGGCCCTCAAGGAGGCCTTCGCCCGGAAGAAGGCCGACGGCAAGGACGTCAAGGTCGCCATGACCTTCCCCGGCGGCACCCACGACCTGTGGCTGCGCTACTGGCTCGCCGCCGGCGGCATCGACCCCGACAGGGACGTCTCCACCATCGTGGTGCCGCCGCCGCAGATGGTCGCCAACATGAAGGTCGGCAACATGGATGCGTTCTGCGTCGGCGAGCCGTGGAACGAACAACTCGTCAACCAGGACATCGGCTTTACCGCCGCCACCACCGGCGAAATCTGGTTCAAGCATCCGGAAAAGATTCTCGGCATGCGCGCCGACTGGGTCGATGCCAATCCGAAGGCGACGCAGGCGATCCTGATGGCGGTGATGGAAGCGCAGATGTGGTGCGACCGGATGGAGAACAAGCAGGAACTCGCCGGGATCGTCGGCAAGCGCCAGTGGTTCAACGTGCCGGTGCCCGACATCATCGGCCGCCTCAGGGGCGACATCAACTACGGCCGCGGAAAGATCGCCAGGGGCAGCAACCTCCTGATGAAGTTCTGGGGCGAGGGCGGCGCGGTGTCGTATCCGTGGAAGAGCCTCGATCGCTGGTTCGTCACCGAGAACATCCGCTGGGGCAAGTTCGAGCCGGCGACCGACATCACCGCGCTGGTGGACCGCACCAACCGCGCCGACCTGTGGCGCGAGGCAGCCGCCGCGCTCGGCGTCGCCAATGCGCCGACCGGCTTCTCGCGCGGCGTCGAGAAATTCTTCGACGGCAAGGTGTTCGATCCGGCCGATCCGGCGGCCTACCTCAAGAGCCTGTCGATCAAGCGCGTCGATGTGTGATCCATCCCGCGAGGCCGCCATGTCCAAGCCATTGCGAAAGACCGAACCGATGAGCACCACCACGCCGTCACCCGCCGCGACCATCGTCAGCCTGCCGGCGCCGGCGGTGAATTTATGGCGCGGACGGCTGATGCAGTGGCTGCGGGAAATGGCCGCGACGATCTTGCCGCCGCTCATCACGCTCGCGGTCATCCTCGGCGTCTGGCAGATCATGTGCATGAAGCCAGACGCGGCGCTGCCCTCGCCGGCCCGCATCTGGAGCGAGGCGCGCGACCTGATCGTCGATCCGTTTTTCGTCGCTGGCCCGCAGGACATCGGTCTCGGCTGGCGCGTGCTGACCTCGCTGCAGCGTGTCGGCATCGGCTTCGGCCTTGCCGGCGTCACCGGCATCGTGGTCGGCGCCATTATCGGCCAGTCGATGTGGACGATGCGCGGGCTCGATCCGATCTTCCAGATCCTGCGCACCGTGCCGCCGCTGGCGTGGCTGCCGATCTCGCTCGCCGCGTTTCGCGACAGCCGGCCCTCGGCGATCTTCGTGATTTTCATCACCTCGATCTGGCCCATCATCATCAACACCGCGGTCGGCATCCGCAACATTCCGCAGGACTATCGCAACGTCGCCGCCGTGGTGCGGCTCAACCAGATCGAGTTCTTCTGGAAGATCATGATCCCGTCGGCGGCGCCCTACATCTTCACCGGCCTGCGCATCGGCATCGGGCTGTCGTGGCTCGCCATCGTCGCCGCCGAGATGCTCACCGGCGGTGTCGGCGTCGGCTTCTTCATCTGGGACGCGTGGAACTCGTCGCGGCTCGCCGACATCTTCGTGGCGCTGGCCTATATCGGCCTCACCGGTTTCGTGCTCGACCGCATCGTCGCCGCCGTGGGCAGTTTCGCCACGCGCGGCACCCAGGCCAGCTGAGAGGGAAACGTCGCATGGCCTATCTCAAGCTCGATCACATCGACAAGGTGTTCTCACGCGGCGGCCGCGACAGCGAGGTGCTGCGCGACGTCACGCTGAGCGTGGAGCGGGGTGAGTACATCTCGATCATCGGCCACTCCGGTTGCGGCAAGTCGACGCTGCTCAACATCGTCGCCGGGCTTACCCCGGTGACGCGTGGCGCGGTGCTGCTGGAGGAGCGCGAGGTCAACGCGCCGGGGCCGGATCGCGCCGTGGTGTTCCAGAACCATTCGCTGCTGCCATGGCTGTCGGCTTACGACAATGTGCGTCTTGGCGTCGACAAGGCGTTCGGCGCAAGCCGCAGTCGCGCCGAACGCCACGACTGGACCATGCACAATCTTGATCTCGTCCAGATGGCTCATGCAAAAGACAAGCGTCCGTCGGAAATCTCCGGCGGCATGAAGCAGCGCATCGGCATCGCCCGCGCGCTCGCCATGGAGCCCAAGGTGCTGCTGCTCGACGAGCCGTTCGGCGCGCTCGACGCGCTGACGCGCGCGCACCTGCAGGATTCGGTGATGGCGCTGCACCAGAAGCTCGGCAACACCGTCCTGATGATCACCCATGACGTCGACGAGGCGGTGTTGCTGTCCGACCGCATCGTGATGATGACCAATGGGCCGGCGGCGCATATCGGCGAGGTGCTCGATGTGGCGCTGCCGCGTCTGCGCCGGCGGCTCGAACTTGCCACCAGCCCGGTCTATCTCAAATGCCGCCAGCGCGTGCTCGAATTCCTCTACGAGCGCCACCGCTACGTCGAAGCCGCGTAAGGAGATTTCATGAGCGAACCGCTGGTCGTCATCGGAAACGGCATGGTCGCCGCCCGCCTGGTGGAGGAGCTGTCGCGCCATGCGCTTGGACGCTACGCCATCGCCGTGGTCGGCGACGAGCCGCGGCTGGCCTATAACCGCGTGCTCCTGTCGTCGGTGCTGGCGGGCGAGGTGACTTCGCAGGAGATCGAGCTCAAGACCGCGGCGTGGTGGCGCGAGCATGGCGTCACCGTGCGCTATGGCTGCCGCGCCGCCGCCATCGACGCCGGAAGGCGCCGCGTCATTCTCGCCGACGGCTCGCTGCTGCCGTTCAGCAAGCTCGTGTTCGCCACCGGCTCGCGCTCGCTGCGGCCGAACCTGCCCGGCATCGAACTGCCCGGCGTGCTGACGTTCCGCGACGCCGCCGACGCGGCGATGATCTCGGCCGCCTCCGGCCCCGGCGCGCGCGCCGTGGTGATCGGCGGCGGGCTTTTGGGCATCGAGGCCGCCTATGGCCTCGCCAAGGGCGGCGCGCGCGTCACGCTCATCCATCTGATGGACCGGCTGATGGAGCGCCAGCTCGACGCGCCGGCCGCCGCGCTGCTGCAAAACAAGCTCGCCGCGCTCGGCGTCGACATCCAGCTCGTGGCCGAAACCGCGCGCATCGATGGCCAGAACCGCGCCGAAGCGGTGATGCTCAAGGACGGCCGCCGCATCGCCGCCGACCTCGTCGTGGTGGCCATCGGCATCCGCCCCAACACCGAACTGGCGCAAGGCGCCGGCATCGCCTGCCGGCGCGGCATCGTCGTCGACGACGGCCTCGAAACCAGCATGTCCGGCATCTACGCCATCGGCGAATGCGCCGAGCATCGCGGCGTCTGCTACGGGCTGGTCGAACCGGGCTACGAGCAGGCGCGCGTGCTGGCGCGGCGCCTTGCCGGGAGCGATGTTGCCTATGCCGGCAGCGTGGTGTGCACCAATCTCAAGGTGTCCGGCGTCAACGTGTTCTCCGCCGGCGACTTTCTCGGCGAAGCCCATGGCAGCGAGGCGCTGACACTGACCGACAGGGCCAATGGGGTCTACCGCAAGCTGGTCGTCGCCGGCGGCCGCCTGACCGGCGCGGTGCTGATCGGCGATACCCTCGATGCCCCGTGGTATTTCCGGCTCATCCAGGCGAGCGCCGATATCGCGGACAGGCGCGACGACCTGATGTTCGGCCAGGCGATTGCCGAACGGAAGGCGGCCTGAACCCATGTCCGCAGATTTTTCTCCCGACCAGAAGCGCTACCTCGAAGGTTTCGTCTCCGGCTTGAGCGCCTCGCGGCTGGCGCGCGCGGCCGTGCCCGCGCGCACCGAGCCGAGCGGGCCCGACGCCATCCATCTCAAGGCGCAGGACCGCGCGCTTGCCGCTGGCGGCAAGCTCAACGACCAGGAGAAGATCAAGCGCGAGGAGCATCCGTTCGACGCCTATCCGCGCCTCGTGCGCCAGGCCGCCGCCAACGAGCCGCCCAAGCCCGCCGACAATTTCCGCTGGCGCTATTACGGCCTGTTCTATGTCGCCCCGACGCAGACCTCGTATATGTGCCGGTTGCGCATCCCGAACGGCATCCTCAGTCACTGGCAGTTCGAGGGGCTTGCCGGCCTCGCCGAGCGTTACGGCGGCGGCTATGCCCACGTCACCACGCGCGCCAACATCCAGATCCGTGAGATCGAGCCGAAGCATGCCGTGGCGATGATCGAGGCGGTGCAGGATCTTGGTCTCACTTCGCGCGGCTCCGGTTCCGACAACATCCGCAACGTCACCGGAACGCCGACCGCCGGCATCGATCCGGTCGAATTGCTGGACACCCGGCCTTACGCCCGCGCCTGGCACTTCCACGTTCTCAACGACCGCTCGCTCGCCGGGCTGCCGCGCAAGTTCAACGTCGCGTTCGACGGCGGCGGACGCATCGCCGTGCTCGAAGACACCAACGACATCGCGTTCCAGGGTGTCGCGGTCGGGGAGGGGCATGGTGTTGCGGCGGGGGTGTATTTCCGCCTCGCGCTCGGCGGCATCACCGGGCACAAGGATTTTGCCCGCGACACCGGCGTGATCGTGCCGCCGGAGGAGGCTACTGAAGTCGCCGGCGCCATCGTGCGCGTGTTCATCGAGCACGGCGACCGCACCAACCGCGCCAAAGCGCGGCTCAAATACGTGCTCGACGCCTGGGGCTTCGACAAGTTCCTCGGCGCGGTGGAGGAGAAACTTGGCCGCAAGCTGACGCGCGTGGCGGCCGAGGCGGTCGCGCCGCGCCCCGCGTCCGACCGTTCCGCGCATATCGGCGTGCATGCGCAGAAGCAGGAAGGGTTTCACTGGATAGGCGTCGCGCTACGGCTCGGCCACTTGACGGCGGCGCAGATGCGCGGCCTTGCCGCGATCGCGCGCACCCATGGCGACGGCGACATCCGCCTGACCGTGTGGCAGAACCTTCTTATTTCCGGCGTCGCCGAGGCGTCCGTGGCGGGCGCGGTCGCGGCGATCGAGGCGCTCGGCCTCTCGATTCGCGCCACGCCGGTCGAGGCCGGCCTCGTCGCCTGCACCGGCAGCACCGGCTGCCGCTTCGCCGGCGCCGACACCAAGCGCGACGCCGAGCGCATCGCGCAGTATTGCAACGAGCATGCGCCGGTCGATACCCCGGTCAACATCCACGTCACCGGCTGCCATCATTCCTGCGCGCAGCATTACATCGGCGACATCGGCCTCGTCGGCGCGCGCGTGCCGGTCAACGACGAGGGCGACACGGTGGACGGCTACAACATCGTGGTCGGAGGCGGTTACGGCCCCGAGGCCGGCATCGCCCGGCCGCTGATCGACAACGTCCGCGCCGAGGACGCGCCGCAGATGGTGGCGCGGCTCATCGGCGCCTATCTCGCGCGGCGCGATGCCGCCGACGAAACGTTCTGCACGTTCGCGCGCCGTCACGACATCGCAGGCTTGCGCGCCATGATCGATGCGAAGGATCAGACATGAACCAGATCGTCCAGCCGCCGAAGCTCGATCTCATTCCCGACACCGCGCCGTTCTCGCTGGAGCAGCGCGCCTGGCTCAACGGTTTCCTTGCCGGCCTGGTGTCGCTGGACGGCAGTCCGATGCCGTTGTCGGGCGAACAGAACGCGGCCGCGATGGCTGGCGACGGCGATGACGGCGCGGCGCCATGGCACGACCAGACCATCGCGATCGCCGAGCGCATGAAGCTCGCCGAGGGCCGCCCCTTACGGCGGCGCATGATGGCGGCGATGGCGCAGCAGGATTGCGGCCAGTGCGGCTATAACTGCAACGACTATGCCGAGGCGCTGTTCGCGCGCAAGGAGGCGCGGCTTAATCTGTGCTCGCCCGGCGGCAAGGACACCGCTCGCATGCTCAAGACGCTGGCCGAGGAGCTCGATCACGCCCCCGCAGCGCCCGCGCAGCCCGAACCTACGACCGCGCCGGCGATCGCCGCGCCGCCGGGTCGCTCGCGCGACAATCCGGCCGAAGCGATTTTCCTGTCGCGGCGCCGCCTCAACAAGCCCGGCTCCGAGAAGGACACCTGGCACGTCGAGTTCGACCTGTCCCGCAGCGGCCTCGATTACGTCGCCGGCGATTCGTTTGGCGTATTCGCGCACAATGATCCCGGCCTCGTCGACCAGATCATTGCCACGCTCGGCGCCTCGCCCATGACCGAAGTGCGGGGCAGGCCGCTCAGCGACGTGCTGCGCACCGACGTGTCGCTGTCGCCGGTGCCCGACACCCTGTTCGAGCTGATCTCGTTCCTCACCGGCGGCGCGGCGCGCGAGAAGGCGCGGGCTCTCGCGCAGGGCGAGGATCCCGACGGCGACGCGGCCAATCTCGACGTTCTTGCCGCGCTGCAGAAGTTCACTGGTGTGCGACCGCATCCGGAAGCCTTCGTCGAGGCGCTGGAGCCGCTGCAGCCACGGCTCTATTCGATCTCGTCGTCGCCGAACGCTACGCCGGGCCGGCTGTCGCTCACCGTCGACGCGGTGCGCTACGTTATCGGCAAGCGCAAGCGGCTCGGCGTCGCCTCGACCTGTCTTGCCGAGCGCGTCAATCCCGGCGATGCGCTGAAAGTGTACGTGCAGCGCGCCCACGGCTTCGGTCTGCCGGCCGATCCCGCCGTGCCGGTCATCATGGTCGGACCGGGCACCGGCATCGCGCCGTTCCGTTCATTCCTGCACGAGCGCGGCGCCGCCAAGGCCCCCGGCCGCAACTGGCTGTTCTTCGGCCACCAGCGCAGCGATTGCGATTTCTTCTACGCCGACGAACTCAAGACGATGAAGGAGTCCGGCCTCCTGACCCGGCTGTCGCTGGCGTGGTCGCGCGACAGCGAGCAGAAATTCTACGTCCAGGACCGCATGCGCGAGGTCGGCCGCGAGCTGTGGGCATGGCTGGCCGATGGCGCCCATGTCTATGTCTGCGGCGACGCCAAGCGGATGGCCAAGGACGTCGAACGGGCGCTGGTCGACATCGTGGCGCAGTACGGCGCGCGCTCGACCGACGAGGCGGTCGCCTTTATCGGCGAGTTGAAGCGCCGCCAGCGCTATCAGCAGGATGTCTATTGAGGCGCAACGCGCGGCGGAAGGATGGCGAAGGAGTTGCCGGAACAGGGGCCTTGAGCCGGTCAATTTTCTCCGCGCGGCGGCGACGGAAGCAATTTTTCGTTTTTTCGTCCGGTGCCTTGCCGGCGGCGAAAGGGTGCTGCACATGAATGCGCATGGTCAACGAAACGTCCCACACGCGCACCTCCGAACCGCGCTCCGTTGTCGCGGCGATGCCCGGCCGCGCCGAACTTGCCGCCGCGTTCGCGGCCATGGGCCTTATCGTCCTCATCGCGCTCGCCACGCTGCCGCCGCTGCACTGGTAGCCGCCGCAAGGCGGCCACGGAGGCTCCGGGCATGAACCGGGCCGCCGATCGCTCCATGCGCACCACCTGTCCCTATTGCGGCGTCGGCTGCGGCGTGCTCGCCACGCCCGATGGCTTTGGCGGTGCGACGATTGCCGGCGATCCCGGCCATCCCGCCAATTCCGGCAAACTTTGCTCCAAGGGCACGGCGCTCGGCGAGACGTTGGGCCTGTCGCATCGCCTGCTCACGCCGATGCTGCGCACGCCTGCCGGTACGCTGGCGCCATCCGGCTGGGACATGGCGCTCGATCGCGTGGCGGGCGAATTCTCCCGCATCGTCACGCGCGACGGGCCCGAGGCGGTCGCGTTCTATCTCTCCGGGCAGTTGCTGACCGAGGACTATTACGTCGCCAACAAGCTGATGAAGGGTTTCATCGGCTCGCCGCACGTCGACACCAATTCGCGGCTGTGCATGGCCTCCGCCGTTGCCGGCCATCGCCGCGCCTTCGGCGCCGACGTCGTGCCGGGCTGCTACGCGGACATCGACCAGGCCGACCTCATCGTCCTTGCCGGCGCCAACGCGGCATGGTGCCATCCGATCCTGTTCCAGCGCATGCAGCGCGCCCGAGCCGGGCGCGGCGCCCGGCTCGTCGTCATCGACCCGCGCCGCACCGCCTCGGCGGAAGAGGCCGATCTCGTGCTCGCCATCCGGCCGGGCAGCGACGCGGTGCTGTTTTGCGGCCTCTTGAAGCATCTTGCCGATCGCGGCGCGTGCGACGCGCGCTTCATCGCCGACCACACCGTCGGCTTCGACGCCGCGCTGGCACGGGCCCAGGAAATCGCACCATCGCTTGATGCGGTCGCACGCGCCACCGGGATAGACGGCGCTGTGCTTGCGCAATTCTATGATCTGTTCCGCGCCACCGAACGCACCGTTACCGCGTTTTCGCAAGGGATCAACCAGTCGGCGCAGGGCACCGACAAGGTCAACGCCATCATCAACTGCCATCTCGCCACCGGCCGCATCGGCAAGCCCGGGGCGGGGCCGTTCTCGCTCACCGGACAACCCAACGCGATGGGCGGCCGCGAGGTCGGCGGCATGGCCAACCAGCTTGCCGCGCACATGGATTACACGCCGGCCGCGATCGACCGGACGCAACGGTTCTGGAACGCGCCGCGCATGGCCACCCGCGAAGGCTACAAGGCGGTCGATCTGTTCGATGCCATCGGGCGCGGCGAGATCAAGGCGCTGTGGGTGATGGGCACCAATCCGGCGGTCTCGCTGCCCGATGCCGCGCGCGCGCGCGCGGCGCTTGGCCGGCTCGAACTCATGGTGGTGTCGGACAACGTCGCGGCCAACGACACCATCGCGGCCGGCGCGCATGTCGTGCTGCCCGCGCTTGGATGGGGCGAGAAATCCGGCACGGTGACCAATTCCGAGCGCCGCATCTCGCGCCAGCGCGCGTTCCTGCCGCCGCCAGGACGCGCGCGTCCCGACTGGTGGATCGTGAGCGAGGTGGCGCGGCGCATGGGCTTTGGCGCGGCGTTCGCCTACACTCGCGCCGCCGATATCTTCCGCGAGCACGCCGCGCTGTCGGCGTTCGAAAATAATGGCGCGCGCGCGTTCGACCTGTCCGGCCTCGCGGGCTTGTCAGACGCAGCCTATGACGGACTTCCGCCGGTGCAATGGCCGGTGCGCGAGACGAGCAAGCGCGGCCGGGCGCGGATGTTCGACGACGGAGCTTTCTTCACATCCGACGGCAAGGCGCGCTTCGTCGCGCCCGATGTTCCGGCGTTGGCGACGGTAACCTCGGCAGCGTTCCCCTTGCGTCTTAATACCGGCCGCATCCGAGACCAGTGGCACACCATGACACGCACCGGGGAAAGCCCCCGCCTGGCGCAACATCTGACCGAACCATTCGTCGAGATCCATCCCGGCGACGTTGCCGATGCAGGGATTGCCGATGGCGGATTCGCCCGGCTGACCACGGCATACGGGGCTTGCGTACTCAGGGTTCATGTCAACGAAGGCCAGCAGCGCGGCCTTGTCTTCGCGCCGATCCACTGGAGCGCGGCGACGGCATCCGATGCGCGGGTCGGCGCGTTGACGGCGCCGATCACCGATCCGGTATCGGGCCAGCCCGAGGCCAAGGCCACCCCGGTGGCGATCGCGCCGGTGGCTTACGCGCTGTCCGGCTTCATCGTGTCGGACCGCGAACTGATGTTGCCGCCGGCAAGCTGGTGGGCGCGCATCGCGGTGCCGGGCGGCGTCGGCTACGCCATCGCCGCCGATGGCGATACGACATGCTGGCATCAGCTGGCGCGCCGGATCGCGGGGGGCGAGATCATCGAATATCGCGACGGTAGCCGGGCCTACCGTGCCGGCGTCATCGTCGACGGCCGGCTGGCGTTCTGCCTGTTCGTCGGACCGGCCGGCACGATTCCGGCATGGGACGTGGTGAAAGCCCTGTTCGCCGGTGGCGAGCTATCCCCCGCCGCGCGGCGCGTGCTGCTGTCGGGCCGCTCGTGCGAAGGGATCGCCGACGACGGCCCGGTGGTCTGCGCCTGCTTCAGCATCGGCGCCCGCCGCATCGAGCGATTGATCGCGGCGCAGCCCCGCGCGACCATCGCCGACATCGGTGGCGCGCTCAGGGCCGGCACCAACTGCGGCTCCTGCGTTCCCGAACTCAAGCGCCTGATCGCGCAGCGCGGGCCGCCACGCGAGAGCGCGGCCTGAAGGCTTGACGCGCGGCGCGGCGTCGGCAAGCTGGGTTCAGCCATGAGGCCTAGGCGAGGGAGCAACACCGATGCCGTTTACCGCCAAGACCATTGCCGCGATGACGCAGCTCACCACCGCGACCATCACCACCGTCCTGTTGAAGAAAGGCTTGCGCAACATCTGGCTGCGCGGCGCGCGTCCGCTCGCCGCGGGAGCCGCGCGCGTGGCGGGGCCCGCGTTCACGCTGCGTTTCATCCCAGCGCGCGAGGACATGGCGACGCCGGAATCGTGGGCCTCGCCGGTCTCCACCCGCACCGCCATCGAGGCGATGCCCGCCGGCTGCGTCGCCGTGATCGACGCCATGGGCGTGCGCGATGCCGGCATCTTCGGCGACATCCTGTGCGCGCGCATGGCGGAGCGGAAGGTCGGCGCGCTGGTCACCGACGGCGTGGTGCGCGACGAGATCGGCGTGCGCGCCACCGGCCTTGCGGTGTGGTGCGGCGGCACCGCGGCGCCGCCTTCGGTCGCCGGCCTCACCTTCATCAACTGGGGCGAGCCGATCGGCTGCGGCGGCGTCGCGGTCTATCCCAACGACATGATGGTCGCCGACCAGGACGGCGTCGTCGTGGTGCCGCAGGCCATGGTCGAACACGTCATCCAGACCGCGACCGAGCAGGAACGGATGGAGGGCTGGATTCTGGAGGAAGTCCGACGCGGCGTGGCGCTGCCCGGCCTTTATCCGATGAGCGCGGAGACGAAAGCGCGCTACGAAGCTTCACACAAGTAGCCGCCAAGAAAACAGCCGCGGCAGGGTTGCCGCGGCTGTCTCATTTTCTGTCCACTCAGGCGTTCAGGCGTTACTTCATGCGCGCCTTGACCGGGTCCTTGACGTTCTCGAACTTGTCGATCTCGACATTGCGCATCTGGCCGTCGACCTTCTCGACCCGGCGGATGTAGATCGTGTGGATGATATCGCGCGTCTCGGGGTCGATCGCCGCGGGTCCGCGCGGGCTTTCCCACTTCATGCCCTTGGCGGCGTTGACGAGCGCCTCGGCGTCGGCCGTGCCGTTGGTCTTCTTCAGCGCCTCGTAGATCAAGTGCATGCCGTCGTAGCCGCCGACCGCGAAGAAGTCCGGCTCGCGCTTGAACTCGGCCTTGTAGGCGGCGACGAAGTCCTTGTTCATCTGGGAATTGTGATTGGCGTCGTAGTGAAACGCGGTGATGATTCCAGCCGCCGATTCACCCAGCGCCTTGAGCGAGGCCTCGTCGGAGATTTCGCCCTGGCCCATGATCTTGATCTTGGAAGGGTCCATGCCGCGCTCGATCAGCGCCTTGGCCAGCGCCGGCGGTTGCGAGCCGGAGGGCACGAAGATGAAGATGCCGTCCGGGTTGGAATCCTTGGCGCGCTGCACGAACGCGGAGAAGTCCGGGCTCGCCAGCGGCATGCGCACCGAGCCGATGATCTCGCCGCCGCCGGCCTTGAAGGCGTTCTGGAACGCCGTTTCGGCGTCGTGGCCCGGACCGTAGTCGGACACCATCGTGAAGACCTTCTTGATGCCGTTCTTGGCCGCCCATGTGCCGAGCGGCTCGGTGTTCTGCGGCAGCGTCACCGACACGCGCGCCATGTAGGGCGACTTGGTGGTGATGATCGAGGTCGCCGCGTTCATCACGACCATGAACTTCTTGGCGTTCGCGGAAAGATCGGCAACGGTCATCGCCTCGGGCGTGATGACGAAGCCGGCAAGAATGTCAGCGTTCTCCTTGACGATCAGTTCCTGCGCGTGGCGCTTGGCCGCATCCGGCGTGCCGGCGGTGTCGCGGCGGATGATCTCGATCTTCTTGCCGGCGACCGTGTCGCCATGCTGCTTCATGTACAGCTTGACGCCGTTGTCCATCTGCGTCGCCGGCTCGGTGAACTGTCCGGTGTATGACAGCAGGAGACCGACCTTGACCGCCTGCTGGGCCGCCGCCGGCCCGAAGGCGCCCGCGCCGATGGCAGCCGCCATGCACGCCTTGAGAACTACCTTTTGCATCACACCTCCCTTTGGCCCCGTGATTGGAGCTACTTCACTGCTGATCCGGTAAATCTAGCGATCCGCATTCATGCGCCGCATTTTTAAGCGCCGGAAGCCAGAAATTACACGTTGAATGCAATGCGCGGGTGATGCCGAAATTGATTTTTGTGATTACAACAGGCGATCACCCTTATTCCCGCACCTCTATCCGCGCCGGCCCCGCCTCGACCTGTCCGATGCGCCGCGCGAACGGATAGCCGGCGGCAATCATCGTTCGCAGGATATCGTCGGCGCGGTCCGCCGCGCATGTCACCAGCAGGCCGCCGGAGGTTTGCGGATCAGTGAGCAGGTGGCGCTGCCAGTCGGGTAGGTCCGGCGGCAGCGCCACGCTTGAGCCGTAGCTCGCCCAGTTGCGCTGCGAAGCGCCGGTGACGCACCCCGCCCGCGCCAGTGCCGCGGACTGCGGCAGCAGCGGCAGAGCCGCCACTGAAACAGCCAGGTTTACCCCGGAGCCGCGCGCGACCTCGATGCCATGACCGAGCAGACCGAATCCGGTGATGTCGGTGATGGCATGGACGGCATCGTCCGTGGCCAGATCGGCGCCAATGCGGTTGAGCAGGGTGGTGGTGGCGATCAGGTCGGCATAGTCCTTCTCCGGCAGCATCCCCTTCTTGATCGCGGCGGAATAGATGCCGACGCCGAGCGGCTTGGTCAGCAGGATGGCGTCGCCCACGCGCGCGCCGGTGTTGCGGCGCACATGCTCCGGCTTGCAGGTGCCGACGACCGCAAGACCGTAGATCGGTTCAGGGGTGTCGATTGAATGACCGCCGGCCACGGGAATTCCCGCCGACACGCAGACCTCCGCGCCACCGCGCAGAATCTCCCGCACCGTTTCGGCCGGCAGCTTGTCGATCGGCATGCCCAGAATCGCCAGGGCCATGATGGGCCTGGCGCCCATGGCATAGATATCGGAGAGGGCGTTGGTGGCGGCGATGCGGCCAAAATCAAAAGCGTCGTCCACCATCGGCATGAAGAAATCGGTGGTCGCGACGATGCATGTGGTGTCGTCGACCTGCCAGACGGCGGCATCGTCTCCGGTTTCGGTACCGACCAGCAATTGCCGGTAGGGCCCGCCGGGCGCCGTTCCGGCCATAAGCTGCTGCAGCACGGAGGGCGCGAGCTTGCAGCCGCAGCCGCCGCCGTGCGCGAGGCTGGTGAGGCGGACCGGCTGGATGTTCTGGATGTTCATGTCAGCCTCCTTGCGTCGTGCAACCGTCATCAGTGCCGCTTCACGATCCAGTAGATATAAAGCCCGTCGCGACGCTGCTGATCCGCCAGCCGGTGTCCGGTCTGGCTGGCGAAATGCGGAATGTCGATCACCGTCAGCGGGTCGGTGCATTCGAGCACCAGGGTGTCGCCGACCGGCATGTCCCTGATCGCCTTCTTGGCGCGCAGCACCACATACGGGCAGCGCATGCCGCGCAGATCAAGAACGTGCGCGTCGCCGCGCGCCGGTTCGGTCATGGCATCCATCATCGCCCGCAAGGCTTGCCGGGTTCGGTGCGAACCGGCGCCGCACCCGGCGGAAACCCTCTCCGTTCAGGCCGGCAGTTCCGTTGCCTTCAGGGCGTAGCGGAACGTATCCGGATCGAGGCAGTCGAGGCGCAGGCTGGCGGTTTCGGCCTGCGGATACATCAGGAATCCGAGCGCCGGCCCTTCGGACCACGGCAGCCTGACATCGTGCGCCACATTGTAGGCCAGCCAGTTCGTCTCCCACGCGCCGAACAGCTTGTCGCGCACCGCGACGACCCTGGCGTCGGAAAGCGGCAGATTGCCCGGCGGCTCTTCCAGCGCGACCTTGCGCACGTCGGCGGGATCAGCCGGCACCCAGCCGAACCCGGCGAGCCACACCTCGGCGCGGCAATGCTGCGCCTTGCTGACGATCTCGGTCTCCGCGCCGAGACTCCGGTAGCCGAATTTCGACGGCGCGATACGCAGGCCGTAGACGTCGCGCGCCGGGATGCCCACGGCACGCGCAAGACCCACGAACAGCGCGTTGAGGTCGGCGCATTTGCCACCCAGATTACCGGTCCTGAGCATCGCCGCGACATCACCGCTGCCGCAGCCGCGCGTGGCGGCATCGCGGAACGTGTTGTCGACAACCCATTCGTAGATGGCGCGCGCCTTGGCGAGATCGCTGCCCGCGCCGGCCGTGATCCTGTCGGCCGTCGCCTTGACGATGCCGTCGGTCGGGATCAGATCGGTGGCTTCGAGATAGAGCCGCCGCTCCTGCGCCGACAGCGCCGGTACGGAGCCGGGCGCGGTCAGATCGATGGCGCGATCCCTGACGGCGAACCGGCTGGTGATTTCGGCGCCCGGCTCAGGTTCGCCAGCGTCCCATTGCAGGTACAGCATACCGGCGCCGTATTTCGGATCGCGCGCAAGCATCGCGGTGGCCGCGTTGGTGCGCCAGGTGCTGCCAGACGGATGGAACCAGTCCGGCGCATTGAACGAAGGCAGCGGCACCCACGCCTGCGTGCGGCCTTTCGGCTGCGCGATCTCGAGACGCGTCGTGAGCTGGAACTTGCGCCAAACACCGGGCGTCGGAGCAAAAGCGGTCTGGGCCATCGCCGCGCCAGGCATGAGGGCGCCGACCGCAACCGCGGCGCCGGCCTTCATGAAATCCCGCCGATCAAGCGTCATCGCTATCCTCCCCGTATGAGTTGTAAAGGTGATGAGAAAACCGCCCCGGCGATTGCGGATGGTGTGTGGCGGATGGTGTGTGAATGATGGGTGCGCGAGAAAGGGGCTGGCTGGCCGTCAACATCTTCCACGGGCTGCATCGGACGACATGCAGCGCAATTCAGGAAATTGTCGCCCCGAACCTCGGGAGCCGCCATGGCCTCCACAAGGCGCATAGTGGAATGCCACTCGCCCGCGAGTCAATGAATTCGCCTGGAATTCGCCTGGACAAAAGCATCCTGCACCGCCCACAATCGTTGTGCGGCGCAGTGTAAATCAAATTTCCTTGTATTGTTTGACATTTAGCATGCAGCGGAAATACCATCACGTTGTTCGATCGCTGATTTGATCGCCTGACGTGCAAACAAGCCACAGGAAATCCGGCCGTTTTCATCGTTTTCGGCCGGGAGTTGTCAGCCAGAACTTTCAAGCAGGGTTTTCAGCAGAAACTTCCATTGAGGATCAAGGATCTCCGATAGAATTTGATGGGTGGCGCGTAGCGCGGCAGGCGAGAACACACCAATCAACAACCAATGTCCCCCGGCGGGGGCCTAGGGCAGGAGACACCGATGAACATGGAACTCTCGCGGCGCCAGTTCATGGCGGGCGCGGGCGCCGGAGTGGCGGGGACAACGCTCGGATCGCTCGGGTTCGGCGCCATCGAGACCGCCTATGCGGACTCCATACGCGCCTTCAAACTGACGGGGACGACCGAAACCCGCAACACCTGCCCCTACTGCTCGGTCGCCTGCGGCATCATCATGTATTCCAAGGGTAACCTGGCGAAGGGTGAGAAGGCCGAGATCATCCACATCGAGGGCGATCCCGATCATCCGACCAATCGCGGCACGCTGTGTCCGAAGGGCGCCTCGTTGCTCGATTTCGTCCACTCGAAGACGCGCACGCTTTATCCGCAGATCCGCAAGCCGGGCTCGGACAAATGGGAGCGCGTGTCCTGGGACGTCGCGCTCGATCGCGTCGCGCGGCTGATGAAGGACGACCGCGACAAGAACTTCGTGGCGAAGAATACCGATGGCGTGACGGTCAACCGCTGGCTGACCACCGGATTCCTGGCAGCTTCCGCGACCACCAACGAAACCGCCTGGGCGACCTACAAGGTGGTGCGCTCAACCGGGATACTGGCGTTCGATAACCAAGCAAGAGTTTGACACGGACCGACGGTGGCCAGTCTGGCCCCAACATTCGGTCGCGGTGCAATGACGAACTCCTGGACGGATATCAAGAACACCGATCTCGTCGTTATTATGGGTGGCAACGCCGCCGAGGCGCACCCGTGCGGATTCAAATGGGTCACGGAGGCGAAAGCCAACCGTGGCGCCAGGCTGATCGTGGTCGATCCGCGTTTCACGCGCTCGGCGTCGGTCGCGGACATGTATGCGCCGATCCGGCAGGGCACGGACATCGCTTTCCTGTTCGGCGTGATGAACTACTGCATCTCGAACAACAATGTGCAGTGGGACTATGTGAAGGCGTTCACCAATGCGCCTTATATCGTCAAGGAAGGCTTCGATTTCCACGACGGCTTGTTCACGGGCTACGACGAAACCAAGCGCGACTACAACAAGTCCACGTGGGAGTATGAGCTTGACGCAGATGGCTACGTTCAGGCTGACGACACGCTGGAAAACCCGCGTTGCGTCTGGAGCCTGCTGAAGAAGCACATCTCGGTCTATACGCCCGAGATGGTCGAGCGCATTTGCGGCACGCCGAAGGACAAGTTCCTGAAGGTGGCGCAGATGATTTCGGAGTGCTCGTCGCCGACCAAGACGATGACCTCCATGTATGCGCTCGGCTGGACCCAGCACTCCAAGGGTTCGCAGAACATCCGCGCCATGGCGATGCTCCAGCTGATCCTGGGCAACATCGGCGTGCGCGGCGGCGGCATGAATGCCCTGCGCGGGCACTCCAACATCCAGGGGCTGACCGACATCGGCCTGATGTCGAACCTGATCCCGGGCTATCTGACGATCCCGACGGAAAAGGAAGCGACCCTCGAAGTCTACATGTCGACCCGCGGCTTCAAGCCGCTGCGGCCGAACCAGATGAGCTACTGGCAGAACTACAAGAAGTTCTTCGTCAGCTTCCAGAAGTCGATGTGGGGCTCGGCGGCGACGGCGGAGAACAGCTTCGCCTATGACTGGCTGCCTAAACTCGACCTGCCGTCTTACGACGTGCTGCGCATCTTCGAATTGATGCACCAGGGCAAGGTGAACGGCTATATCTGCCAGGGCTTCAATCCCCTGCTGTCAGCCCCCAACAGGAAGAAGCTGACTGCCGCGCTTTCGAAGCTCAAGTTCCTTGTCGTCATGGATCCACTGCAGACGGAGACGGCGCGGTTCTGGGAGAACCACGGCGAGTTTAATGACGTCGATTCCTCGAAAATCCAGACCGAGGTCATCGAACTGCCGACGACCTGTTTCGCTGAAGACACCGGCTCGCTCAGCAACTCGGGACGGTGGCTGCAATGGCACTGGGCCGGCGGCTCGCATCCGGCCGAGGGCAGGAACGACGCCTCGATCATGGCGCAGATCTACCTGCGTCTGAAGGCACTCTACGAAAAAGAGGGCGGACCGGTTCCGGATCCGATCGTCAAACTCGATTGGCGTTACAAGGACCCGGCTGCACCGACGCCGGAAGAGCTTGCGAAGGAGCTCAACGGGTCCGCGCTCGAAGACATCACGGACCCGAATGACCCGACCAAGGTCATTCTGGCGAAAGGCAAGCAGGTCGTGTCCTTTGCCGCCTTGCGCGACGACGGCAAGACCGCGTGCGGCTGCTGGATTTATTCCGGCTGCTTCAACGAAGCGGGCAACAACATGGCCCGCCGCGATACCAACGATCCGGATTCGACCGGCGCCTATTCGACATGGGCCTGGTCGTGGCCGGTCAACCGCCGCATCCTCTACAACCGCGCTTCGTCCGATATCAACGGCAAGCCGTGGGATGACAGCCGCAAGCTGTTGTGGTGGGACGGCGCAAAGTGGACCGGTTACGATGTGCCGGACATCGCGCCCACCGCCAAGCCGGACGTGGTCGGCCCCTTCATCATGAACCCGGAGGGCACCGGCCGCCTGTTTACCCGCGGCATGATGCGCGATGGGCCGTTCCCGGCGCACTACGAGCCGTTCGAATCGCCGGTGGTCAACGTGTTGGCGCCGAAGGTTCGCGGCAACCCGGCCGCCCGCGTGTTCAAGGGCGACATGGAGCAGTTCGGCGACGCCGAGGAGTTCCCCTATGCGGCGACCTCCTATCGGCTCACCGAGCACTTCCACTTCTGGACCAAGCACCAGCATAATCCAGCGGTGATGCAACCGGAATTCTTTGTCGAAATCAGCGAACAGCTGGCAAAGGAGAAGGGCATCAAGTCCGGCGGCTGGGCGCGCATATGGTCGAAGCGTGGCTCGATCAAAGGCAAGGTCGTGGTGACCAAGCGCATCGCACCGCTCACCTGCGATGGCAAGACGGTGCACATCGTCGGCATTCCGCTGCACTGGGGCTTCATGGGCGAGACGAGGAAGGGCTTCGGCCCAAACTCGCTCACGCCCTATGTCGGAGACGCCAACATCGAAACGCCGGAGTACAAGGCATTCCTCGTCGATATCGAGCCCATTCCCGGGCCGGTGGCATAAGGGGAGGCGACGATGGCGAACTTCGAATTCGTTCTTCCCCCAGCGCCCACCAGCAACGTGAAGCCGATATTCGGTGAGCAAGACCTGATCCGCCGCTCGGCCTCCACCATCACGCCGCCGGCAAAGCGGCAGACGGAGGTGGCCAAGCTCATTGACGTGACAAAATGCATCGGCTGCAAGGCGTGCGAGGTCGCTTGCCTCGAGTGGAACGACCTGCACCACGAGGTTGGTTCCAACACGGGTGTCTACGACAACCCGCCCGATCTCGACCCGGACATCTTCACAGTGATGCGCTTCACTGAATGGGTTAATCCGGAAACCAAGAATCTGGAATGGCTCATCCGCAAGGATGGCTGCATGCATTGCGAGGACCCGGGCTGCCTCAAGGCCTGCCCGGCGCCCGGTGCCATCGTGCAGTACTCCAATGGCATTGTGGACATCGATCACGAGAAGTGCATCGGCTGCGGCTACTGCATCAAGGGCTGCCCGTTCAACATTCCGCGCATCTCCAAGGTCGACCACACGGCGTATAAGTGCACGCTGTGCTCCGACCGACTCGCCGTCGGCCAGGGTCCGGCTTGCGCCAAGGCCTGCCCGACGCACGCCATCGTGTTCGGCACCAAGGACGACATGAAGAAGCACGCCGAGGGCCGCATCACCGATCTGAAGTCGCGCGGCTTCAGGAACGCGGGGCTTTATGACCCGCCCGGCGTGGGCGGCACCCACGTGATGTATGTGCTGCATCATGCCGACCAGCCGGAGCTTTATGCCGGCCTGCCCAGCAACCCGACGATCAGCCCGATCGTCGAGTTGTGGAAGGGCGCGGTCAAATATGTCGGCCTCTCCGCGCTCGGCTTCGCCGCCGTGGTGGGCGTGCTCCATCATCTGGTCGTCGGCGCCAACCGCGTCACGGCCGAGGATGAGGACAACGCCGGCAAACTCAAGCAAGGGAGGTCATGATGGCCGTTCCCGACAAGGCGCGCGCTTCCTATGAGGTCAGTCGCTACACGACCGGCGCGCGCATCAACCACTGGGTCACGGCGACCAGCCTCGTGCTGCTGGCCGTGACGGGACTGTCGCTGTTTCATCCCAGTCTCTATTTCCTGACCGGACTATTCGGCGGCGGCGCTATCGTGCGGGTGATCCACCCATGGATCGGCGTGGTGCTGTTCTTTAGTTTCCTCGGCCTGTTCGTGCGGTTCTGGCGCGCCAACCTGCCTTCGCGCAGCGATGCGCAATGGGTCAGCCATCCTGTCGATGTGCTGACGGGGCACGAGGAAAAACTGCCCGAGATCGGCACCTACAACGCCGGCCAGAAGATCATGTTCTGGTTGATGTCGCTGCTCATCATCGTGCTGATCGCAAGCGGCGTGGTGGTCTGGGATCAGTATTTTTATCCGTTCACGACGATCCCGCAGAAACGCGTCGCGCTGCTCATCCACTCGATCGCTGCGATCGTGGCGATCCTGAACTGGATCGTCCATGTCTATGCGGCGATCTGGGTGCGCGGCACGATCAGCGCGATGACGCGCGGCAAGGTCACCGGCGGGTGGGCCTGGCGGCATCACCGCAAATGGCTGCGGGATATCCTCGCCAGCCGTTCGTGAGCGCGTCCCCCGCGCGCTCGACGGACGACGCCGATCCTTGCGATTGGCGTCGCCCTGTTGCATGTTATGCTGCGTGCACGTGGCCCGTGAGGTTCGTGAGGTAATGCAATGTCGCAAGTCGGTACTCCCCGGCACGACCCCATTTCCATCGGCGAGGCGGCGGTTCCCTCGTTCGTGAAGCTCCCCGAACCGTCCGTGCTGTTTGAGAGACGCGCCTGGCGGCTGCGCACGCTGGCGCTGGTCAGCGATCTCGCGCCGTACCTGACCTTCCTCGCCGGCATTTGCGACATTCAGCACGCGATCCAGAACGGCCTGCCGCCCGTAACGCCGCCCTCGGAAGAGGCCATGGCGCGCGCCCGCACGTTCGGGATGCCGCCGCTCGACCGCGCGGGATTCGTCGCCGACGCCGCGTTCGAGGAGACGCTGGCGCGGCTGGTGGCCCGCGCCGAGGCCCTCGACATGCCGCAGGGCGCGCGCGACGCCGTGACACGCATCGCGCGAATGGATGCCCCGGCTCGGCTGGCGCTCGCGCGGGCCGCGCTCGCCGATTCACCCGAGGCCGCGGCGCTCGCCGAACATCTATTCGCCGCCGCCGCCCTGCAGGTCCACTTCAGCCGCCTCGCGCATGATCTCGACGCGGCGCTGATCGAGGCGGTCAGGGACGGGCTGTGTCCCTGCTGCGGCGGCCCGCCGGTGGCCTCGCTGGTGGTGGGATGGCCCGGCGCGCACGCCACGCGCTATTGCGCCTGCGCGCTGTGCCAGAGCCTGTGGCACCACGTCCGCATCAAATGCGCGGTCTGCGGTTCGACCGAAAGCATCTCCTACGAGGAGATCGAGGCGGGGCCGGGCCTCGTCAAGGCCGAGAACTGCGGCAAGTGCGGCTGCTACGTCAAGATCATGCATCAGCTCAACGACCCCGAACTCGATCCCGTCGCCGATGACGTGGCCTCGCTCGGACTTGACCTCCTGATGCGCGACGCCGGCGCGCGGCGCGGCGCCGTCAATCCATTCCTGGTCGGCTACTGACGGGGGCGGCCATGGGCGACGCAACTCTCCGCGGCCTGCCGTCGGTCGATGAAGTGCTCAGGACGGCGCATGCCCGCGAAGCCGTCGACCGTCATGGCCGCCAGACGGTGACCGACGCGGTGCGCGCCACGCTGTCCGGACTCCGGAGCGCCGTTTCCGGCGCGCGCGTCATGCCGGTCAACGCCGATTGGATCGCAAAGGAGGCGTCGGCTGCGCTGGCGCACACGGCGCGCCCCAATCTCCGCGCGGTCTACAACCTCACCGGCACGGTGCTGCATACCAATCTCGGCCGCGCCGTGCTGGCCGAGGAAGCCATCGCCGCGGCGGTCACGGCGATGCGGCAGACGGTGGCGCTCGAATTCGATCTCGACAGCGGCCGCCGCGGCGAGCGCGACAATGGGGTGCGCGACCTGCTGCGCGATCTGACCGGGGCCGAGGATGCGACGCTCGTCAACAACAACGCCGCCGCCGTTCATCTCGTGCTCAACACGCTGGCCAACCGCCGCGAGGCCATCGTCTCGCGCGGCGAGATGATCGAGATCGGCGGAGCGTTCCGCCTGCCCGATATCATGGCGCGCGCCGGCGTCAGGCTGATCGAGATCGGCACCACCAACCGCACCCACCTTGACGATTACCGGCAGGCGCTGGGGGCGCGGACGGGACTTGTGCTCAAGGTGCACACCTCGAACTACCGGATCACGGGCTTCACCGCGGCGGTGCCGACCGGTGATCTCGTCGCCCTCTTGCGTGGGCACGATGTGCCGCTCATCAACGACCTCGGCTCGGGCACGCTGGTCGACCTGACGCGCTTCGGCCTTCGTCACGAGCCGACGGTCGCCGAGGCGGTGAAAGAGGGCGCCGATCTCGTCACGTTTTCCGGCGACAAGCTGCTTGGCGGGCCTCAGGCCGGATTCATCGTCGGCCGCCGCGAGTTGATCGCCCGCATCAACCGCAATCCGCTCAAGCGCGCGCTGCGGATCGATAAGATCCGCCTCGCCGCCATCGAGGCGACGCTGCGGCTCTACCGCGATCCCGACCGGCTCGCCGCAAGGCTGCCGACGCTGCGGCATCTGTCGCGCCCGAAGGAGGAGGTCGCGGCGCTGGCGCACCACCTTGCGCCCGCTGTCGCGCGCGTGCTTGCGCCGCGCTTTGCCGTCACTGTCACTGACTGCGCGTGCGAGATCGGCTCCGGCGCTCTGCCGGGGGAAACGGTGCCGAGCGCGGGACTGGCGATCGCGCCGACGGCGGCGCGCGGACGCGGGCGGGCGCTCGCCGCCCTTGCCGCCGCGCTACGCAAGCTGCCAGTTCCGGTCATCGGACGCATCGCCGGCGACGCGCTCGTTCTCGACCTGCGCACGCTGGAGGACGCCGGGGGCTTCGCCGCCAACTTCATGGCCCTGGTGTTGCCGTCGGGCGATCCTCGCGAGGCCGCGCCATGATCATCGGCACCGCGGGCCACATCGATCACGGCAAGACGGCGCTGGTCCGCGCACTCACCGGCATCGACACCGACCGCTTGAAGGAGGAAAAGGCGCGCGGCATCACCATCGATCTCGGCTTTGCCTATCTACCATTGCCGGACGGGCGCGTGCTCGGCTTCGTCGACGTGCCGGGTCACGAGAAGTTCGTCCACAACATGCTGGCCGGCGCGACCGGCATCGATTTCGTGCTGTTGGCGGTGGCGGCCGACGACGGCGTGATGCCGCAGACCCGCGAGCACCTGGCCATCGTCGATCTGCTCGGGCTGAGCCATGGCATCGTCGCCCTGACCAAGTGCGACCTCGCCGGCGCGGAACGCCGCAGCATCGTCTCGGCGGACATCGCGGTCACGCTCGCGGCCACCGGGCTCAGGGACGCCGCGGTCATTCCGGTCTCGACCGTGACCGGCGAGGGGCTCGCCGCCTTGCGAACCGCGCTCGAAACGGCGGCGGCCGCCTTTCACGAACGCGGCGGCGAGGGCCGGTTCCGCCTGGCCGTCGACCGCTCGTTCTCGCTGACGGGAGCGGGAACCATCGTCACCGGCACGGTGCTCTCGGGATCGGTCGCGGTCGGCGACCGTGTCGCCATCAGCCCTTCAGGACGCAGCGCCCGCGTGCGCGCGATCCATGCCCAGAACCGTCCCACTGAAACCGGTCATGCCGGGCAGCGCTGCGCGCTCAATCTCGCCGGCGAGGGCATCGTCAGGGAGGCGATCCATCGCGGCGACGTGGTGCTCGACCCCGCGCTGCATGCCCCCGCCGACCGCATCGACGCAACCTTGCGGGTGCTGCGGAGCGAACCCAGGCCGATCGGGCAATGGATGCCGGTGCGGCTGCACCATGGCGCCGCCGAGATCGCGGCCCGCATCGTGCTGCTGGGCGATGCCCCCATCGCGCCGGGCAACAAGGCACTGGTGCAGCTCGTGCTGGAACGCCCGATCGCCGCCGCGGCGGGCGATCATTTCGTGCTGCGCGACACCTCGGCGCAGCGCACCATCGGCGGCGGCCGCTTTCTCGACCTGCGGGCGCCGGCACGCAAGCGCCGCACGCCCGAGCGCCTCGCCCAGCTCGCCGCCCATGCGCTGGCCGATCCCGAGCGCATCCTTGCCGCGCTGGCGGCGCTGCCGTGCGCCGCGATCAACATCGCGGCGTTTGCTCGCGACCATGCGCTCGGCGCGGCGCAGACGGAGCGCATCGTCGGCCGGCTCGGGCTGATCGGCATCGCCGTGCCGGGCGGCATGCTGGCGTTCGCGCCGGCCGAGTGGCTGCGCCTCAAGCGCGCCATCGCCGCCACGCTGGCCGACTATCATGCCGCCAATCCCGATCTTTCCGGCATGGGCCGCGAACGGCTGCGCCTTGCGGTGGCGGCACGGCTGGCGGCGCCGGCGTTCGCCGCCGTGCTGCACGGCCTTGCCCAGCATGGCGAGATCGTGCTCGACGGTTCATGGGTCCGGCTGCGCGAGCACGAAGTCCGGCTGACCCCGGCCGACGCGGCGGTGTGGAGCCGCATGCACGACCTGCTCGCGGGCCGCGAGCGCTTCCGCCCGCCACGGGCGCGCGACATCGGCGGCCTGCTCAACATGCCCGAGGTCGAGATCCGCCGTATCCTCAAGCTGCTGGGCCGGATGGGCAAGGTCGACGAAGTCGCGCACGACCATTTCTTCCTGCGCGACACCGTCGCCGAGATGGTCGGCATCATGGCCGGACTTGCCGCCCGTTCGGACGGCGATCTGTTCAATGCCGCGGCGTTTCGTGATCAACTCGATAACGGCCGCAAGGTGGCGATCCAGATTCTTGAATTCTTCGACCGTCACGGCGTGACGCTGCGCCGTGGCGACCTGCGCCGCATCAACCGGCACCGGCTCGATCTGTTCGGCCGCCCGCCGGAGACGGGGCCGCAGACGCAGCCCGGCGCGGCGGCGTTTGATCCCTTGCATGGAAGAGAAGCGTTCCCGGTGGGGCGTCCGGACTTCAAATCCGGGAGAGGCCGCGAGACGGTCTCTGGTGGGTTCGACTCCCATTCTCTTCCGCCACATTCCAGGAGCGCGCGATGAAGCCGGCGCAATTCTTTCTCGACCGGCTGCGAGACCAGGCGCGCGAGGCCGAGACCGCGGAAACGGCGTTCCGCCGCGACTTCGCTGGGCGCCTTGCCGCGCTCGAAACCGGCCGCGCCGTGGCCTACCGGCGGATGAATCTGGTGCAGGCCATCGCCGATGGTCTGGCCAGCGCCGCGGATGAGGCTGGCGCGGTCGCCGCCGCCGCGGCGATCATGCGGGCGCGGCTGGGATGGAGCGACGAGAGCGAGGCGCGCGCGGCGGTCATGGCGGCCTTCGCGCCGGTCGCCCGCGCGATGTTCCAGGCTGTGGCGGAACAAAATGAGGATGAGGATGAGAACGAAGGCGCTGCGCCCCGCGACCCGGCGCAAGCGCTTGCGGAGTTCGAAAGCTGGTATGCGGCCAACCATCCCACGTCATTCTGGGTGCTGTTCGAAAATCCTCTGCCGGAGACTCCCGTTGTCGACTTCTGACCTCGCGCCTTTCACGACGGATTTTCAGCGCTGGCTGGCGGCGGAATTCGTCGCGCGCGGCGCATTCACGGTGCTCGCGGTCCTGCTTGCCGTTGAAGGCGGTCAGGCAAGGCCGCTGTGCTCGACCTCGTTTCAGGTCGCCGGCGACGCGCTCGACTGGGACGATATTGTCGTCATGTTCGCCGGCGCCGGCGTGAGCTGGGATCGCGTCGCGTTTTTCCCGGCCAGCGATGCCAGCGGCAGGCCGCTCGACAATCCGGCCGCGCGCCTGCGGCTGCGCGACATCGAGATACAATTCGAGAAAACCCCGCATGCGCTGCGTGGGAGCCATGTCTTCGCGCCGGACGGCCATCGGCTGGCGGACGCAACGGCGCAGGTGCCGCAATGACCTTCGTGCGCGTCGCCGACACCGGCGTCCGGCCCGCGCGCCTCAACGTCGCGCTCACGGCGGCGCTTGTCGAACTGCACGGGCAGGGACGTATTCCGGACACGCTGCGGTTCCATCGCTATCCGCCGTCCGTTCTGATCGGCCGCCATCAGGCGCTGGCGGACGCGGTGCGGCTCGATCATTGCGCGCGCGAGGGTCTTGAGATCGCCCGCCGCGTCAGCGGCGGCGGCGCCGTCTACATGACGCCGGGCATCCTGGCCTGGGACATCGTCGCCGACCGCCGGCGGTTCGGCGCGACGGTCGAGATCGGCGGCGCGATGCTGTGCCGGGCGATCGCTGGCGGCCTCATGCAACTCGGCGTGCCCGCGCGCTGCCATCGTCGCAACGAGATCGCGCTCGCCGGCCGCAAACTGTGCGGTGCCGGCGGATACGTCGATGGCGTTTCGGCGCTCTACCAGGGCACGGTGCTGGTCGAGGTCGACACCGCCGCCATCGACGCCGCGCTGGCGCCTGCCGTGGAGACTTCCAGTCACGCCGCGCGGCTCATCACGCTCGCGGACTATCTCGGCCACGCTCCGGCGATGGATGCGGTGATGACGGCGCTGACGGCGGGACTTGCCCGCGCCCGTCCCGACATCGCCTGGCGGGCCGGCGCGCTGGGCGCCGACGAACTGGCGCTGGCCGATGCGCTCCACGCCGCCGAGATCGGAACCGAGGATTTCGTCGCTGGCGAAGACGCGGCCGAGATGCCGCCCGCCACCGCGCTTCGCTCTGAACTTCACGGGAGTGCGCCATGACGCGGCGTCTGCTCATCATCATGATGAATACCGATCCGCGCAACGTCGAGGAACTCGGCGCGCCGTTCTATCATGCAGCCGTCGCCGCCGCGCTCGACCACGAGGTCGATATCGTCTGCACGGCGGCCGCCGGCAAGCTGTTGCGCAAGGGCGTCGCCGAGGCCATCACGATCAAGCCGGGACACGCCAAGACGGTCTATGACTGGATCAAGGAGGCGCACGAGCAGGGCGCCCGGCTGTGGGCGTGTCCGGCCAATCTCGACCTGTTCGACATGACAGAGGACGATCTCATTCCGGAATGCTCCGGCATGATGAGCGCGGCGGCGATGATCGAGGACATCATGGACGGCGAATGCCGCGTGCTGACCTATTGAACCGTTCGGTGACATCATGGCGAGGGTGAACGGCCACGACTACCCCGAACACTTCTACTACGATCTCGATCATCAGATCTGGTACGAGGCGCTCGCCGACGGCACCGTGCGCGCCGGAATGACGCCGGTCGCGGTCGCGCTTGCCGGCGACATCCTGGTGTTCACGCCGAAGCGGATCGGCCGCGCGTTCGAAAAGAACCGTTCGTTCGCGACCCTCGAAGGCGGCAAATGGGTCGGCTCGGCGCGCGCGGCCTTCGACGGCACCGTCATTGCCTCAAACGACGAACTGGTCGCGCGCCCGCAGCTCTTGAGCAGCGATGCGTTCGGCGACGGCTGGATGCTGATCGTGAAGCCTTCGCGCGACGACTGGCGCGAGGGACTGGTGACGGGCGCCGGCGTCGGCGCGGCATTCGCGATCTGGATCGCCGACGAGGGATATAAAAAGGGACAGTGAGTCCAGGAAAGCACGCGAGCCAGACAGTTCACGCCCCGCGGCGAGACCAATATTCCCAAGCGAACGGAAAATCGTATATCTTCAAATGCGTTGCGGCCATGCGCTGCTGGATAGCTGCGCGCCGCTCCTCGGCCTGATCCACGACGCGGTGGAACTGAACCAGCAGCCGGTCGAACCGGTTGATCAGCCCCGTATCCAGCAGGCACTCAAGCAATTCGAATTCCGCTCCCTCAGCGTTGAGCATCACGAGGCCGACGCGATCGAGCGCGAGATCGTTCATGATCCGCTCGATCCCGCGGATATTGATCTCCATAGACTGCCCGCCGCCATCCCTGAAGACACTGCTGGCATCGCCGCTTAGTCCGATGCGCAGCCTCTGGTCGCTCGCACCCACTCCGTAATCGAGAATGTCGATGCGCCGGTCGCCGGCGAACCGCTCGCCAAGCCGTTTCACAAACGCGGGGACGGGTTCGAAGACAAAAAAGCGCGCGTCATATTTCAGCGCCACGCCTGCCGTCCACTCGCCGGTGTAGCCGCCGATATCCATCACGATGGCGCCAGGCGGAAGATCATGGAGCAGCAGCAGCCCATTGTCGGGCGAAGCGGCGAGGTATGAACGAACGCCTTTAGATTCGTGCAGGCGACGCCGATACCTGGGTGAAAATATCCACCGAACAACCTGCAACGGCTTCACGCACGCCCCCAGGACTTCCAGCTACTATTCCATATAATCCACAAGCCCTTGCGTTGTCGTCGATAAATTCGGACGTGTTCCATACAAACGCTTATCCCGCATAGGCCCTTTCCAGCCCGGCGATGTCGAGCCTGACCATTCCCAGCAGAGCGTGATCTTGGATGCGATCTTGGGCATGGCGGCTTCTCTCCTGGGGCAATGTCGCTTTGCCCCCGCCGTTTCATAGTATCGGATCAGGCCCGTCGCCGATCCGGTGTCGAAGCCTGATCGTTGCGGGGCCGGGCATCGAGACGCTCGGCCAGCGCCGCGGCATTGGCCGGCGCATGAACCTTGACGTCATTGTCGAAGAACACGAACACGTCGCGGCCCGTGCGCTTCGTGGTGGGTTCGAGCACGCGGTCGGCATCGTCCGGCTCGCCGCCATCGGCCCAGGCGCGCACCCGCGCCGCCCAGCGATCGAGCGCCTTGTCGTCATATCCGCTGACATAGAGCTGGCCCGAGCCGTGCAGCCGGCAGTAGACGAAGTTGGAGGTCAGATCCATCAGACGCGGCCATTCCACGGTGTCGGCGCACACCAGCGCGACGTCGTGCCGGCGCAGCAGCGCGATGAACTCCGGAACGCAGAAGCTGTCGTTACGGATCTCGACGGCATGGCGGCACGGCTGTTCGACCTCGCTTTCCAGCCAGTCGCGCTCGTTGAGCCATGCGTCATGCCGGCGCGCCAGCGCGACGGCTTCTTTGGTGTCATGCGGCAGCAGCGCGAGGAAGGCGTCGAACAGCGCGTGGTCGAACATCATGCGCGGCGGGAACTGCCACAGGATCGGACCCAGCTTGGGGCCAAGCCGCAACAGGCCGGAGGCGAGGAAATTGGCGACCGGGGCCTCGACATCCTTGAGGCGGCGGATGTGCGTGATGTAGCGCGGCGCCTTGACCGCGAAGACGAAGTCGTCCGGCGTCTCGTCCTTCCAGCGCGCGAAGCTTTCGGGCCGCTGCAGGCCGTAGAAGGTGCCGTTGATCTCGATCGCGCGGAAATGCCCGGCGGCGTAGGCGAGTTCGCTTCGGTGCGGCAGCTTCGCCGGATAAAACACGCCGCGCCACGGCGCATAAGTCCAGCCTGAGATGCCGATACGGATTGTTCCTCGCTTCGTCATGACGGCATCATCATCTGGGCCGGCGGGTTTACGCCCTTTTGTGCCAACGCGGTCACCCATGAAATCGTTCCGCGCCCGCGCGATGATCTGGCGCGCGCGACATGAAAATCATTTCAAAAAACAAAGACTTGAGTGCGAATACCGAGAGCGGAAATGTTGCAGTTGCGAGGACACTGCAGGCGCTGCAGCAATTGTCCGAAACTGTTGTATTTCAGTGACAGAAGTGAGGCGCGACTATGGATATGGTGCGAGCGGGAATGAGGAATCACTATCCATGCCGGGGGGCAGATTTCAAAATTGGGGACCTAATTAGGGGACTGAGAATGAAAAAGCTTCTGCTTGGACTTACCGCGCTCGCCGCCTTTGGCGCGGCGTCGGCCGCTAGCGCCGCTGACTTGCCGGCGCGGGTTTACACGAAAGCTCCCGTCGTTCCGGTGTTCAGCTGGGCGCGTTGCTATGTCGGCGCGCATGTCGGCTATGGCTGGGGCCAGTCGTCGACTGATCTCGTCCGCAAGCACAGGGCACGGCCTGATTACATGCTGGACGGCGATTTCATTCCGGTTAATCCCGATCTGGATACGTCCACCAATGGTGCGCTGGCCGGCGGCCAGGTTGGCTGCAACTGGCAGGTCAGCCCGATGTTCATCGTCGGCGTCGAGGGCGAAATCTGGTGGTCGGGCATGGAGGGCGAGAAGACTCTGCCCCTCGGCTATCACTACACCGGTGGCGGCGGCAGCGACTGGAACTTCAAGGTCAGCTCGAAGAACCGCTGGGATGCCGATCTCGCGCTGCGCCTCGGCGTGCCGGTGGATCGCGCGCTCCTTTACGTCAAGGGCGGCGTCGCCTACGGCAACTTCGAGCATTGGCAGGGCATCCCCGGCTGGGCCGGCTGGAACAGCTCGGCCACGCAGGATAAGTGGGGCTGGCTGGTTGGCCTCGGCGTCGAATACGCCGTCACCAACAACTGGAGCGTGAAGCTCGAGTACAACCACATCGACTTCGGCAGCAGCGACTTCTCGTCGGCCTGGATCAACAGCCACTCGCCGCTGAACATCTCCACCCGCGAGACCAAGGACATCGTCAAGATCGGCGTGAACTACCTGTTCGGCGGTCCGGTGGTGGCGAAGTACTGATCGCATCGGACAATCCCGAAAAACACGACGAAGGCCGGCGTAACCCGCCGGCCTTTTTGTTTTTGAAGGTGAGAAAAGTCCATGGCGGAGGGTGATGAAGAATGCAGTCGAACCCGACGCCAGGAGCGCGACTGCGCGATCGGCCAAAAGGCCGCCCCATCGGAGCCGTGAGCGAAGCGAACTGGCGCGAGATAAGAGAAGTGGCGGATGGGGTGAGATTCGAACTCACGGTGCCCTTGCGGGCACGCCGGTTTTCAAGACCGGTGCCTTAAACCACTCGGCCACCCATCCGGGCCAATTCCTCATGCGGGAACGGCGGAGGCTTTGCAAGCCGTCGATCGCCGGCGCCGAACCGGGGCGGGGAGCCCGCGCCCGGCGCAACGAATGGTTTACCACTTTGCGTTAGCCCCATTTTCGCCGCGTTCGCGCTGCGATAAAGTCCAGGTGCCGGCGCGAAATGGGGCTTGCGCCGAAGGCGAATTCCGTGCCGGGCAAAGGCATGGGAACGCCGAACGGGGATCATGGGGCAAATGGGGCATTCGCGGTCACACGCGGGCAGGGCGCAGCGCCATTGGCGCAGTCGTTTATATTTGCCGGATCAATCAGTTAATCAGTTTCGCGCGCTGAGGCCGGGGCGCTTTCTGACGCTTGCCGGCGCCTGCCTGCTGCTGGCCAACTGCGCCTCCTCCGACAAGCTGTCGCGCCGGGTCGATCCGAAATACGGCGTTTCGGCCAGCCCGCGAGTCGTCGATTTCGACGAGGCGGTGCCGCGCGGCGGCGGCGTCTACCGCGTCGGGCGGCCCTATACGGTCGCCGGGCGCATGTATGTGCCCGAGGAAAATCCGCACTACCGCGCCGAAGGCATGGCGTCCTGGTACGGCGACGACTTCCACGGCCGCCGCACCGCCAACGGCGAGGTCTTCGACATGACCTCGATCTCGGCCGCCCATCCGACGCTGCCGCTGCCCAGCTATGCCCGTGTCACCAATGTCAGCAACGGCAAGTCGCTGATCGTGCGCGTCAACGACCGCGGCCCGTACCACGGCAACCGCGTCATCGACGTCTCGCACCGGGCGGCGAGGCTCCTGGAGTTCCACGGCCACGGCGTCGCAAGGGTGCGGGTCGAATATGTCGGCCGCGCCCCGCTCGAAGGCTCCGACGACCGCCAGCTCGTGGCCACGCTGCGCTCCGGCCAGCCGGCCCCGCCGCCCTCGGCGGTGATGGTGGCCTCGGCAAAGCCGTTCATCCCCGAGGCGACAGCTTCCGCCGCCATGCGCGGCGACGTGCCGCTGCCCGCCGGGCGGCCCTACGATCTCGGCCGCACCTCCGACGACCTGATCGCCTCCGCCGCTGTCAGCGAGCTGTCCGGCGCCCGCCAGCGCACCGCGCAAGGCCAGTTCCCAGTGCGCCAGGCAAGCTACCAGCCGGCCGAGGAGGAAGCCCCTCGGGCCGCCACGGCCCGTCCGGCTGCGGCCTATGCGCCGTCCGGCAGCGGGGTGCTGTCCGGGCGCGGGCTCTATTGATTTTACGCAACACGCCCCGCCGACGGGGCGCTTTTTCCTGGCGCGAACCGGATTCCACTGCGCCGCAAAATGCTCTAAAGCATGATCGTTCCATGCCCTTGCGCTTACGGGAAACGCTGCCCATGGCGGGTTTCGCCCTCGTTTTCTCGACCATCCCGCGCACCCTGCGCGCGCTGCCGCGCGTCCTCGCCGTCGCGGCGTTGAGCGTGCTCATGGCGGCGCCGGCCCCGCTGGCGCTGGCCGCCAACAACAGCGTGCAGGGCGCCAAGAAGGACGAGGGGTTCCACACCGACGCGCCCTACGCCATCCTGATCGATGCCGACAGCGGCAGCGTGCTCTATGAGAAAGCCGCCGACCAGCTCGCCGCGCCCTCCAGCATGATGAAGCTGATGACGGTGGAGACGGTGTTCAACGAAATCGCCGCCGGCCGCGTCAAGCTGACCGACCAGTTCCCGATCAGCGAGAACGCCTGGCGCCGCGGCGGCGCGCCATCCGGCGGTTCCACCATGTTCGCGGCCATTCATTCGCGGGTGCCGGTCGAGGATCTCCTGCGCGGCGCCATCATCCACAGCGGCAACGATTCCTGCATCGCGCTCGCCGAGGGCATCGCCGGCAACGAACGCGCCTTCGCCGAGATGCTGACCAAGCGCGCCCGCGAGATCGGGCTTGCGCAGGCGACCTTCGGCAATTCCAACGGGCTGCCCGATCCGCGCAACCTGATGAGCGTGCGCGAGCTTGCCACGCTGGCGCGCCACATCGTGCGCACCTATCCGGAATTCTACAAGATGTTCGGCGAGCGCGAGTTCACCTGGAACAAGATCCGCCAGTTCAACCGCAATCCGCTGCTGACCACGATGCCGGGCGCCGACGGCCTCAAGACCGGATTCACCAAGGAAGGCGGCTATGGCCTGGTCGGCTCGGCCGAGCAGAACGGCACGCGCCTCATCGTCGCCATCAACGGCATGAGCGATCCCGACGATCGTGCCAGCGAGGCCAAGAAGATTCTCGAATGGGGCTTTCACTCGTTCGAGACGCGGCCGCTGTTCGAGGCCAATCAGGTGATCGGCTTCGCCAAGCTGTTCGGCGGCGAAAAGGGCTCGGTGGCGCTGGCCAGCCCGAAGTCAGTACGCGTCATGGTTCAGCGCAACGTCAACGAGAAAGTCATTGCCCGCATCGTCTACAACGGCCCGTTGCGCGCGCCGGTGCAGGAAGGCCAGCAGATCGGCACGGTGAAGGTGTGGCGCGGCAGCGCGGTGGCGCTGGAAATGCCGCTTTATGCCAAGCAGGCGGTCGGCACCGGCACGCTGACGCAGCGTGCCTTCGATGGCGCCAGCGAGTTGGTGATCGGCCTCGTGCGCGGCGCGGTGAAGATGTGACAGTGACCGCAACTCCATCTCCCGTCGGGCGCGGACGCTTCATCACCTTCGAGGGCGGCGAGGGGTCTGGCAAATCGACCCAACTGCGCATTCTCGCCAGCCGTCTCAACGCCGCCGGCATCCGCGCCATCACGACGCGCGAACCGGGCGGGTCGCCGGGCGCGGAGGTGATCCGCTATCTGGTGCTCTCGGGCGTGGGCAAGCTGTTCGGCTCGGACATGGAGGCGCTGCTGTTCGCCGCCGCGCGCGACGACCACGTTCATGTCGTCATCGAGCCGGCGCTGGAGCAGGGCACCTGGGTGCTGTGCGACCGCTTCACCGATTCCACCCGCGTCTATCAGGGCGCGGCGGGCGACGTCGATCCCCGCCTGCTTGCCGCGCTGGAGCGCGTGACCATCGGCCGCCTCGCGCCCGACGTGACCTTTATCCTCGACGTTCCGGTCGAAACCGGGCTGGCGCGCGCGGCGGCGCGGCGCGGCGCGGGCGAGGTTGACCGTTTCGAGCAGGAAGGCGCGGAGTTTCATGCCAAGCTGCGCGCGGCCTACCGCGCCATCGCCGAGAAAGAGCCGGCGCGCTGCGTGCTGGTCGATGCCACCGCCGAGGTCGACCGTACCGCCGGCACTATCTGGCGCGCACTCGGCGAGCGGCTTCCGGAAATTCTCACCACGCGCGAGAGCCGCCCGGCATGAGCGGAGGCGGCCACAACGGCGCCGAGCCGCGCCATCCGCGCGATACCACGGCGCTGTTCGGCCATCATGAGGCCGAGGCGGCGCTGCTCGACAGCTATCGCGGCGGACGCATGCCCCATGCCTTCCTGATCGGCGGGCCGCGCGGCGTCGGCAAGGCGACGCTGGCCTACCGCATGGCCCGCTTCGTGCTCGCGCATGACGACCCCGCGCTTCCCGCGGTGAGGGCGGCCACTTCGCTCGCGGTCGATCCCGATCACCCGGCGGCGCGCCGCGTCGCGCAGGACACCCATGGCGGCCTCCTGGTGCTTGAACGCAGGCCGGACGACAAGGGCAACATGCGCGCCAGCATCGTCGTCAACCAGGTGCGCGAGACGGTGCCGTTCTTCGGCTCGACCGCGACCTCCGGCTGGCGGGTCTGCATCGTCGATTGTGTCGACGAATTGCAGTCGCCCGCCGCACCCAATGCGCTTCTGAAGATCCTCGAGGAGCCGCCGCCACGCGCGCTGTTCCTGCTGGTCAGCCATGCGCCGGGACGCGTGCTCGCCACCATCCAGTCGCGCTGCCGCAAGCTGATGCTGCGCGCGCTCGACGACGGCGACGTCATCCGCGCCGCCGCCGCCTCGCTCGACATGCCCGGCGACAGCCCCGACCTGATCGCCGCCGCGCGCGCCGGCGAGGGCAGCGTGGCGCGCGCCATTACGTTTCTCGGCGTCGATTCGCGCGCGCTGCATGGCCGCATCACCGCTCTGCTCGACGCGCTGCCCGCGGTCGATCCCCTCGCCATGCATGCGCTCGGCGAAGCGCTCGGCGGCAGCGACCGCGCGCCGCTCATGCTGTTCGCCGACACGGTCGATCAGTGGCTGGCGCGCCGGCTCGGCGTGCCGGACGCCAACGCGCGTTTGGCCCGTCTTGCGCAGGTCGCCGAGGTATGGGAAAAGGTTAGCCGCGCCATCCGTGACGCGGAAACCTGGAATCTAGAGCGCAAACCGCTGGTTTTCTCGGTGTTCGGCCTGCTCGCGGACGTCGCCCGTCCCTGATTTTGCCGGCGCGAATGTCCGGAAATCGCAACGAAAATCAAATACAGCATGGCGCCCGCATCCACCTCCGCCCGTCCGCGCTATTACATCACCACCGCGATCCATTACCCCAATGGCGCGCCGCATATCGGCCACGCCTATGAGGTGATCGCAACCGACGCCATCGCGCGCTTCATGCGGCTCGACGGCTACGACGTGTTCTTCCTCACCGGCACCGACGAGCACGGCCTCAAGATGGTGCAGACCGCGGGGCGCGAGAAACTGACGCCGCACCAGCTTGTCGAGCGCAACGTGCCGCTGTTCCAGGCCATGGCGGAGCGGCTCAACTGCTCGCACGACCGCTTCATCCGCACCACGGAAGAGGCCCATCACCGCTCATCGCAGGCGATCTGGCAGGCTATGATGGCTTCCGGCGACATCTATCTGTCGAAATACGCCGGCTGGTACTCGGTGCGCGACGAAGCGTTCTATGCCGACTCCGAAACCACGCTCGGCGACGACAAGGTGCGTCGCGGGCCGACCGGCACGCCGGTCGAATGGATGGAGGAGGAGAGCTACTTCTTCCGCCTTTCGGCCTATCAGGACCGGCTGCTCGACCTTTACGCGCGCGTGCCTGATTTCGTGCTGCCGCGCGAGCGGCTCAACGAGGTCGCGAGCTTCGTCAAGGGCGGCCTGCAGGATCTCTCGATCTCGCGCACCACGTTCGACTGGGGCGTGCGGGTTCCGGGCGACGAGCGTCATGTGATGTATGTGTGGGTCGACGCGCTCACCAACTACATCACCGGCGTCGGCTATCCGGACGTCGACAGCGAAGCCTTCCGCCACTACTGGCCGGCCGATCTGCACGTCATCGGCAAGGACATCGTGCGCTTCCACGCGGTGTACTGGCCGGCCTTCCTGATGTCGGCCGGCATCGCGGTGCCGCGCCGCGTGTTCAGCCACGGTTTCCTGTTCAACCGCGGCGAGAAGATGTCGAAGTCGGTCGGCAATGTTATCGACCCGATGGCGCTGGCCGACCGCTATGGCGTCGATGCACTGCGCTATTTCTTCCTGCGCGAGGTGCCATTCGGGCAGGACGGCAACTACAATCACGAAGCGATCGTGGCGCGCACCAACGCCGATCTTGCCAACGACCTCGGCAACCTGGCGCAGCGCTCGCTCTCCATGATCGGCAAGCAGTGCGGCGGCGTGCTGCCGACACCGGGTGATTTCAGCGCCGCCGACAGCGCCATGCTGGCGCAGGCCGACGCCATGATCGTGGCGGCGCGCGCGCACATGACGACGCAGCAGCTCCATCAGGTGCTCGGCGTGATCTGGTCCGTGGTCGCCGAGACCAATCGCTATTTCGCCGGCGAGGCACCATGGGCGCTGGCCAAGACCGATCCGGCGCGAATGAAGACGGTGCTCTATGTCACCGCCGAGGTGATCCGCCAGGTCGCGATCCTGGCGCAGCCATTCATTCCGGAGTCGGCGGGAAAATTCCTCGACCTGCTCGGCGTCGCCGGCAACGCGCGCGACTTCGCCGCGCTCGACGGCAGGACGCGGCTCGCCGCCGGCGTCACGCTGCCGGCACCGTCGCCGGTGTTTCCGCGCTATGTCGAGCCCAAGGCGACCGACACGGCGGCGGAAGCGGGGTGATCCCCATGCTGGTCGACAGCCACTGCCATCTCGATTTTCCCGATTTCGCCAGCGAGATCGACGCGGTTGTGGCGCGCGCGAAAAGCGCGGGCGTCATCCGCATGCTCACCGTCTCGACGCGCGTGAAGCGTTTCGCCGAAGTGCTCGCCATCGCCGAGCGATTCGACAGCGTCTATTGCTCGGCCGGCACCCATCCGCACCAGGCCGACGAGGAAGACGGCATCACGGCCGATGAGCTTGTCGCGCTGACGCGGCATCCCAAGGTGGTGGCGCTGGGCGAGGTGGGCCTGGATTATTTCTACGAGCACGGTTCGCGCCCGGCGCAGCAGCGCGGCTTCCGCGCCCACATCGCCGCGGCGCGCATCACCGGCCTGCCATTGATCATCCACACCCGCGACGCCGACGAGGACTGCGCGAAGATTCTCGCCGAGGAAATGGCACGCGGGGCGTTCGCGGCGCTGCTGCATTGCTACACCGGCGGTCGCGAACTGGCTCTGGAGGCGATCCGGCTCGGCCTCTATGTGTCGTTTTCCGGCATCCTGACCTTCAAGAAATCCGACGCCTTACGCGCGATTGCCGCCGAGCTGCCGGCGGACCGCCTGCTAGTGGAAACCGACGCGCCGTTCCTCGCGCCCGGTCCCCATCGCGGCAAGCGCAACGAGCCCGCCTTCGTCGTCGAGACCGCGAAGGTGCTGGCGGACGTGCGCGGCATCGGCGTCGAGGCGATCGCGCGCCAGACCACCGACAATTTCTTCCGCCTGTTTGGCAAGATGCCGCGCCCGGACATGGCCGCGTCATGACGGCACCTGACGAAGCGCTCACCGTCACCATCCTCGGCTGCGGCTCGTCGGCCGGCGTGCCGCGCCCCGCGCAGGGCTGGGGCGACTGCGATCCCGCCGATCCAAGGAACCGCCGCCGCCGCTGCTCGCTGCTGGTCGAGCGCGCGTCACCGAGCGGCGTCACCCGCGTGCTGATCGACACGTCGCCGGACCTGCGCGAGCAGCTCATCAGCGCCGGTGTCGATACGCTCGACGCGGTGTTCTTCACCCACGAGCATGCCGACCAGACCCACGGCATCGACGACCTGCGGCCGCTGGTGCAGCACATGCACCGTCGCATTCCGTGCTATTTCAACGCCTCGGCGGCACGCGATATCGTGACACGGTTCGGCTACTGTTTCACGCGGCCGCCCGGCAGCAGCTATCCGCCAATCCTGATCGAGCACCGCATCGAGGCGGGCGAGGCCGTGACGGTCGCGGGCGAGGGCGGCGCGTTGGCCGTCACCGCGTTCGAGGTCGCGCATGGCGACGCCGGGGCGCTGGGCTACCGCATCGGTGGACTGGCCTATACGCCGGATATCAGCGACATCCCCGAGCAAAGCATGCCGCTGCTGCAGGGGCTGGAACTATGGATCGTCGATGCGTTGCGCTACAAGCCGCATCCGAGCCATTTCAGCGTCGGCAACGCGCTCGACTGGATCGCGCGCATGAAGCCCGCGCGCGCCATCCTCACCAACATGAACTCCGATATCGATTACGCGGTCTTGCGCACCCGCCTGCCGGCGCATGTCATGCCGGCCTATGACGGGATGGCCGTCACTGTCACCGCCGCCGCGGTGGGATAGCAGGCCGTCAGGATGACGTGACGGCCTCGGCGGCGAAGTCCGAGCCCGGCGCAAACGGATCGTCCAGCAAGAGCCTGGGCGAATGTTCGAGGAAGGTCGCGAAGATGGCCTCGATCGGCACGTCGGCGAAGCTGCCGCGCTCGTTGACGTATTCCATGTGCTTGCGGTCAAGCGTGTCGAACGGCTGGAAGACCGAGTCGGTCTGGCCATCCCAGTCCAGCGGATGCACGCCGAACCGCTCGCACAGGGTCAGGTTGAAGGCCGGCGTCGACTTGACCCAGCGGCCGTCGAGGAACATCTCGGTGAAGGCGTGCCAGCGCATGATGTCGCCGCCATTGGCCGCGAGCAGTTTGGGCGTGGCGAGATGGTTGCGCACGTCGGCAAAGCCCAGCCGCGCCGGTATGCCGACGGCGCGAGCGCAGGCCGCCAGCAGCGCCGCCTTGGGAACGCAGAAGCCACGGCCCGCCGCCAGCGTGTCCTTGGCCGAATAGCTTTCCGGCGCGTTGAATCGCACATAGGGGTCGTAAATGATCCCGTCGCGCACCGCGAAATAGAGGTTGATCGCTACCTTGACCGGATCGGTTTCGCCGCCGGTATGGGCGCGGGCAAAAGCGACGATCGCCGGATCGTCGGACTGGATGAAGCGGCTGGGCTTGAGCGTTTCCGGCGGTACGACGGGCGAATGCATGCGATTCAAATCCTTCCTCGCGGCGGCTTCACGCATTCCACGCGACCACCGTAATCCTGTGGGAGATCAGGCCATGATCATAAGGCATGGTCATGGCGCGGGGAAACCTGGTTTCAACAGACCAGGCATCTCAAATCATTGATATTCCAGAAGCCCAGTTTAAAGGGAGGCGAATCAGAGCGCGCGCATTCTCGGGCGATACGGCCCGTGCTCGATCGTGTCGGCGATGACCGCAAGCCAGGACGGCCGCTCCTTCAGATCGCTCGCCGCCGCGCGCGCGGCGGCCTTGTAGCCTTCGCCAGCGGCCAGCACGTTTCGCACGGCGTCATCGAGCGCGGCTTGCGCGAATGGCTCGGGCTGCACTCTGCCGGCATTGGCGCGCGCGATCTCCGGCGCATAACCGCACAATGCCGTGGCGATCACCGGCACCCCCGCCGCCAGCGCCTCGAGAATGACAATGCCGCCGGCCTCGACCCGCGCCGGATGCACCATGAGGTCGCAGGCGCCGAACAGGCGCGGAATGTCCAGCACATAGGGAAGGGTGCGCACCCTCGCCTCGACGCCGAGCGCGGTCGCGGCGCTCAGGATCGCGGGATCGTCCGAACCCGCGATGACCGCGAACAGCTCTGGCACCGCCGCCAGCGTCGCCAGCAGCCGATCGGCGCCTTTCTGGTGCGGCTTGGTGGCGATATTGACCGCCACGGGGGCCTCCGGCGGCAAATCCAGCTCACGCCTGACCAGCGCACGGGTCGCATAGAAGTCCGGCGTGTCGCCCCGGTCGTGATGCCGGATCACCGGCAGCACGGTGGCGCCGCCGGGCGCCTCGCCATGACAGGCGGCATAGTCGGCGCGCTGCCGCTCGGTGAGGAAGAACACATGGGTTGCCGAGGGTGGCGCAAACAGCGCGCGCTCGAGGCCGCAGAGTACGCGGTGGCGCGGCAGCCAGCTCCGGAGCCCGTGGGATCGCGCGGTAAAACAGACGTCGCTGGCGTAATAGTAGTCGCTGCCCGGCAGCTTATCGAACGCCACCACGGCGTCGTAACCGCGCCTGGTGGCCAAGCGGGCCATGGCGCGGGCGAAGGCCATGGCGATGCCGTGATTGGTCCAGGCCAATGGCAGCGGCAGCGCATGCACCGTGACGTCGGTCGGCTGTACGGTGCCGCGCACGGCCGTGACGATTTCGACCTCGTGACCACGCGCACGCAGATATCGCGCCAGTTCGAGACAATCGCGTTGCTTGCCGCCCAGCACCGCAAAGCTGATGATAGCCAAACCGATCTTCATGAAAAAACTAATTCACATACTATAATTGTTTGATTTATAAAGCATCATACCTTGAAGTAAAACCTCAGAACCAAGCCTCAGCAAGATTCCCATCATATTATATTCCATAATATGTCTTATGCGAATCGGTGCCGGGACGACAGAAAACGTCCGACGACATGATTTGCCACCAAGGCTCCAGCCCCGGTCAAGCCAGCCCAAGCCGGGCATCGCGTCGACGCAACCAGTCGATCGCCGGCACGGTGGCGAGCACCATCCACGCCTTGCCGACGATCTGTCCGGCGAGGAAATCGAGGCTGCCGAAGGCCAGCCACAGGAACACGATCGAATCCGCAACAAGCCCGACCAGGCTCGACAGCAGCACGGCGCGCACCAGCCCGCGCCGCTGCAACGGCGTGTAGACGGCGAAGTCCGCCAGCTCCGACAGCAGGAACGCCACGGTGGACGCCAGCACCAGCGCCGGCGGCGCCAGTAGTGCCGACAGCGCCGCGCCGGCGGCGATCGCGGCCAGTCCGAAGCCGATGCCGAGCCGCCGCTGGACGAGGTCGCGCAGCACCAGGGCGAGCCCGACCATGAGCACCCCGCTCGGCGCCATCAGTCCGGGCGCCACCGGCACCAGGCATGGGCCCTGCGGCACGCATACCGTGCCGGCGTGCTGGATCAGCCAGTTGGCGGCGGGAATGCAGGCGATATAGCCGGCGAGGAAGGCAACGCCCTCGACGCGGCGCTGGCTGGCAAGGCTGGTGGCGGGCTCGGTCACGCGGCGGGTTCTCCAGTCGATGATGCGGCTGCATAGCGGGTCCAGCCGTCGGCGCGCAAGCGGCAAGCCGGGCATGTGCCGCAGCCATAGCCCCATTCGTGCCATTGGCCGCGCTCGCCGAGGTAGCATGTATGCGAATGTTCGCGGATCAGTTTAACGAGATCCACCCCGCCCAGTTCCTGCGCCAGCCGCCAGGTGGCGGCCTTGTCGCGCCACATCAGCGGCGTGTGCAGCACGAAGCGGCGATCCATGCCGAGATTGATGGCGACCTGCAGGGCTTTCAGCGTGTCGTCGCGGCAATCGGGATAGCCTGAATAGTCGGTCTCGCACATGCCGGCGACGATGTGTTTCAGCCCGCGCCGGTAGGCCAGCGCGGCCGCCAGCACCACGAATATCAGGTTACGGCCGGGCACAAAAGTGTTGGGCAGGCCGCCCTCGCCGAGTTCGATTTCCCGCTCGCGGGTCAGCGCGGTGTCCGACAGCGCGCCGATGACACCGACATCGAGCGTATGCGCCTCGCCCAGCCCGAGGGCCCAGTCCGGACGCAGCGCCGTCAGCCCGCGCACGAGATCGGCGCGGCAGTCGAGTTCGACGGCATGGCGCTGGCCGTAGGCAAAGCCAACCGTCTCGACGCGGGAAAACCGCGCCAGCGCCCACGCCAGGCAGGTTGCGGAATCCTGCCCGCCGGAAAACAGCACCAGCGCGCCGTTGTCCTCCGCCTCGTCGATGCCGCCCTGCGCCATGGTCCGCCTTTTCCCCTGTCCCAAGCCGGCTGCCATAGCATCCCCGGCCGCCCCTCGCCACGGCGGCAAAGCTGCGGCATAGAAGAAGCTATTCCCGCTCCCCCCGCAGCCTGACGAGCCCCGCATGACCCCTGCCCGCGATATTGCCCGCCTGATCGAGATCATGGCCGCGTTGCGCGCGCCCGGCACCGGCTGCCCGTGGGATATCGAGCAGAGCTTCGCCAGCATCGCGCCCTACACGATCGAGGAAGCCCACGAGGTCGCCGAGGCGATCGCGCGGGGCGACCTTCATGACCTGCGCGACGAACTCGGTGATCTGTTGTTGCAGGTGGTGTTCCACGCGCGCATGGCCGAGGAACAGGGTGCGTTCGCGTTTCCCGACGTGGTCGAGGCGATCACCCGCAAGATGATCCGCCGCCATCCGCATGTGTTCTCCGACGCCGCCGCAACCATGACGCCGGACCAGATCCATGCCTCATGGGCGCGGATCAAGGCCGAGGAGAAGGCCGAGCGCGCCGCCCATCGCGGCATGCTGGCCGACGAACCCGAGGGCCTTCTGGCCGACGTCAAGCCGGGCCAGCCGGCGCTCGCCCGCGCTCTGGCCTTGCAGCAAAAGGCCTCGACCGTCGGCTTCGACTGGAACGATCCGCACGCGGTGCTCAGGAAAATCCGCGAGGAGGCCGACGAGATCGAGGCCGAGCTGATCGCCGGCGACCTGCGGCGGAGCGGCGACGAGGTCGGCGACCTGCTGTTCGCCGTGGTCAATCTCGCGCGCCATGTGCGCGCCGATCCGGAAGGCGCGCTACGCGCCGCCAACGTCAAGTTCGAGCGCCGCTTCGCCTACATCGAACGCGCGCTGGCCGCGCGCGGCCGCACCACGGCCGAGGCCACGCTCGACGAGATGGACGCGTTGTGGAACGCCGCCAAGCAGGATGAACGGCAGCGCGGCTAGTGTTCGCCGCCCTCGTCGCGATCCGCCTGCCCTTTGCCGGCGAAGCGGCGCAGCACCTCGTCGCGGCGCTCGGCATCGACCCGAACGGTGATCGCCAGAAAGCCGTCGTCGCGCAACTCCTTGTTCAGCACCTCGCCGCGCCGGTGCAGCCAGCTGATCCCCGCGCCATCGGCGGCATCGACGATGAGCGCGATGGTCACCCGGTCGGCCGCCAGCCGGTCCTCGATGGCGGAAAGCAGCGCCTCGACCCCCTCGCCGGTCTGCGCCGACACCAGCACCGGGCGGCGTTCCGCCGGCCGCCGCGCCGCGATGTTGGCCAGCTCGGCGCGCGCATCCGCGTTCAGGCAGTCGATCTTGTTCCACACTTCGATGAGACGGCTGCCTGCCTCGGGATCGAGGTCGAGCTGGCGCAGCACGGTATCGACATCGCGCTGCTGGGCCTCGGCATCCTCGTGCGAGATGTCGCGCACATGAAGGATGACATGGGCCTCCGTCACCTCCTCCAGCGTGGCGCGGAACGCCGCCACCAGCATGGTCGGCAGGTCGGAGATGAAGCCGACCGTGTCGGACAGCATCGCCTTGCCGCCGTGCGGCAGCGTGATCGCGCGCAAGGTCGGATCAAGCGTGGCGAACAGCATGTCGGCGGCCTGTACCTCGGCGCCGGCGAGACGGTTGAACAGCGTCGACTTGCCGGCATTGGTGTAGCCGACCAGCGCCACAACGCGGTACGGCACGCGCTGGCGGCCGGCGCGATGCAGCCGCCGCGTCGCCTGCACCTTCCTCAGTTCCGCCTCGATGCGCACGATGCGCTCGCCGATGAGCCGGCGGTCGGCCTCGATCTGGGTCTCGCCGGGACCGCCGAGGAAGCCGAAGCCGCCGCGCTGGCGTTCAAGGTGGGTCCACGACCGCACCAGGCGGCTGCGCTGATAGGTGAGATGGGCGAGTTCGACCTGCAGCGCGCCCTCCCTGGTCTTGGCGCGGCGGCCGAAGATCTCGAGGATGAGGCCGGTGCGGTCGAGCACCTTGGCGTTGAGCGCCTTTTCGAGGTTGCGCTGCTGGATCGGCGACAGTGCGCAATCCATCACGATCAGGCCGGTCTCATGGACGCGCGCCAGCGTGGCGATCTCCTCGACCTTGCCCTTGCCGAGATAGGTGGCGGGCCGCACGGCATCGATCGGCGCCAGCACGGCTTCCGCCACGGTCAGGTCGATGGCGCGGGCCAAGCCCGCGGCCTCCGCAAGCCGGGCCTGTGGATCGCGCAATGCGGAAGCATCGGGACCTGAAGTCTCCACGACGCGGCGCATCCGCCTGTAGGGACCGACGACGATGACGCGCCCGGCGACCGTGGCGGCCGTCGCCGGCGCCGCCCCTCCCGCCTCGCCGCCTGGTTGACGCGGTTCCAATTAGGTCGCGCTCAAACCGGCCCTTCTTCAGCACCGTCGAAGAGCTGGATCGGCTGGCCGGGCATGATGGTGGAAATGGCGTGCTTGTAGACGAGCTGGGAGTGGCCGTCCCGGCGCAGCAGCAGACAGAAATTGTCGAACCACGTGACGATGCCCTGGAGCTTCACGCCATTGACCAGGAAGATCGTGAGCGGGATTTTGGCCTTGCGAACGTGGTTGAGGAAGGTGTCTTGCAGGTTCTGTGAGCGGTCGGCCGCCATAGGTTTTTTCCGTTATTTGTCGAGCCGGTATCCTTGCAACAATCCGGCCCCCGTTCCGCGGAAGGCATGCCTCCGCTGATCGTTGGCCGGTCTTTAAGTGGCGCAAATCCCCCCTAGAAGGATTGTCGCGCGGACGCAATTAGATGGTACCGCGATGCCCGGCGCAAGCCCGGGCCAATCAGAAAACGGCAAATTCGCACCAAAATTCAGGAAAAATGGCTAAACCGATGAAACTCATCGCGCAGCCGCAGCGCCACCGGCCCCGGCATGCCGTCGGCCACCGGCTGGCCGTCGATGGCGACCACCGGCATCACGATCTGGCTTGAGGCGGTCACGAATGCCTCGCGCGCGGCGTAGGCTTCGGCCAGGCTGAACGGCCGCTCTTCGAGCCTGAGTTGCAGCGCGGCGATGACGTCGCGCAACACCTGGCCGGTGATGCCGGCGAGGATGCCCGGCCCGTTGGCGCGGGTCACGATCCGGCCATCGGCGGTGACGATCCAGGCGTTGCTGGCGGCGCCCTCGGTGACGAAGCCGTCGCGGTCGACGAACCAGGCCTCGTAGGCGCCACGCTCGCGCGCCGCCTGCCGCGCCAGCACGTTGGGCAGGAGCGACACCGCCTTGATGTCGACGCGCTCCCAGCGGTTTTCCGGCACGGTGATGACGGCAATGCCTTTCGCCGCGGTCTGCTGGTTGCGCTCGAAGTTGAGCTTGCGCGCGTTGACCACGAGGCTCGGTGCGACATCGCCCGCGGGAAAGGCATGATCGCGCCGCGCCACGCCGCGCGTGACCTGCAGATAGACGATGCCGTAGCTCACGCGGTTGCGCCGGATCACCTCGCGCAGCACGACGTAGAGCGAAACCATCGGCATCGGCTCGCGGATACGCAATTCGGACAGCGATCGCGAAAGCCGCGCGGCATGGCGTGGCCAGTCGACGATACGGCCGTCGCGCACCTCGCACGCCTCATAGACGCCGTCGGAAAACTGGTAGCCGCGATCCTCGATGCTCACGCCGGCATCCCGCCACGGCAGGTAGCGGCCATTGACGTAGGCGATGCGCGACATTGGGACTATCCTACACCAAGCGCCTTGAGCTTGCGATGCAGCGCCGAGCGCTCCATGCCGATGAACTCCGCCGTGCGCGAGATGTTGCCGGAAAAGCGGCTGATCTGCGCGATCAGATAGTCGCGCTCGAACACCTCGCGCGCCTCGCGCAGCGACAGTCCCATGATGTGCTCTCCGCCGTTGCCGGTCGGCATCGCGGGCACCATCGAGCCCACGTCCTGCGGCAGCATGCCCGCGGTGATGACCGCCTCCGCATCGCCGCCGGCCAGGATCATCAGGCGCTCGATGTTGTTGCGCAGCTGGCGCACGTTGCCGGGCCAGACGTGGGATTGCAGCACCGCCATGGCGTCCTCGCCGATGGTGCGCCTGGGCAGGCCGGTGGCCTGCGAGATCTGGTCCATGAAATAATCGACGAGCTGCGGAATGTCCTCGCGCCTTTCGGAGAGCGGCGGCACCCGGATCGGCACCACAGAAAGCCGGTGATAGAGATCCTCGCGGAAACGGCCATTGGCGATCTCGGTTTCGAGATTGCGCGAGGTCGATGACACGATGCGGACATCGACGTTGACCTTGGTGGTGCCGCCGACGCGCGTGAAGGTCTGATCGACCAGCACGCGCAGCACCTTGCTCTGCGTCTCGCGCGGCATGTCGGCGATCTCGTCGATGAACAGCGTGCCGCCATGGGCATCCTCGAGCGCGCCGGTCTTGCGCTGCTCGCCGTTGATGGCCTCGGTGCCGAACAGCTCGGTCTCCATGCGCTCGGGCGTGATCGCCGCGGCGTTGATGACGACGAACGGTCCCTCGGCGCGGCCCGACAGCACGTGCAGCGTGCGCGCCGCGAGCTCCTTGCCGGCTCCCGAAGGCCCGACGATCAGGATGCGGCTGTTGGTCTTGGCCGCGCGCTCGATGGTCTGGCGCAGCCCGTTGATGCTGGGCGAATGCCCGATCAGCCCGTTTGACAACGGCGCGAACTGCTTGAGCTCCCTCACCTCGCGCTTGAGACGCGAGGTTTCGAGCGCGCGCGTGGCGACCAGCAGCATCCGGTCGGCCTTGAAGGGCTTCTCGATGAAGTCGTAGGCGCCGCGGCGAATCGCCGAAACCGCGGTTTCGATGTTGCCGTGGCCGGAGATCATCACCACGGGCAGCTCGGGATGTTCCTGCTTGATTGTGTCGAGCAGTTGCAGGCCATCGAGCTTGCTGCCCTGCAGCCAGATGTCGAGGAACACCAGGCTGGGACGGCGGGTGGCGATTTCGGTCAGCGCCTGGTCGCTGTCGCGCGCGGTGCGCGTCTCGTATCCCTCATCTTCGAGAATCCCCGCGACGAGATCGCGGATATCGGCTTCGTCGTCGACGATGAGGATGTCATGAGCCATGGTTATTGTCCGCTTGCCGTCATAATCGGCGCTTCGATGCTGGCGGGATTGTCGGCATGGCCCGACGCGGCAAAACGCAGCCGCATCCATGCCCCCCTCGCCCCCGGGATGATGGCGGAAGCGTCGTTGAGTTCGATGCGACCGCCGTGGTCCTCCAATACGCGTCCGACAATGGCAAGACCAAGGCCGGTGCCCTTCTCGCGCGTCGTGACATAGGGTTCGAGCAGGCGCGAGCGGCTTTCCTTGGGCAGGCCGATGCCGTTGTCGATCACGTCGATGATGATGTCGTGCATCTCGCGGTCGACCCTGACGTCGATGCGCCCCTTATCGCCGGTTGCGCTGGTCGCCGCGGCGATCGCCTCGGTGGCGTTCTTGATGATATTGGTAAGCGCCTGCGAGATCAGACGGCGGTCGAACCGGGCACGCATCGGATCCTCTTCGAGGCGGACCGCGATGGTGATGTCGGGATGGCCGACGCGCATCAGGAACACCACCTGGCGCACCGTGTCGGCGACGTCCTCGTCCTCCATCACCGGCTTGGGCATGCGCGCGAAGCGCGAGAACTCGTCGACCATGCGGCGGATGTCGTCGACCTGGCGCACGATGGTGTCGGTGCACTGTTCGAACACGGCGCGGTCCTCGGTGATGACCTTGCCGTATTTGCGGCGGATGCGTTCGGCCGAGAGTTGGATCGGCGTCAGCGGATTCTTGATCTCATGGGCGATGCGGCGCGCGACATCCGCCCACGCCGACGTGCGCTGCGCCGCCACCAGATCGGTGATGTCGTCGAGAGTGACGATATAACTCTCGCTGACGTGCCCGCTCTGGTCGGCGCTGACGCGCACCGACAGCGTGCGGTCACGGCCGTCACGGCTGATCATCACCTCGCCCTGCACAAGCCGCTGCAGGCCGAGCCGCGCGTTCGCCATCAGTTCGTCGAGTTCGGGCACCACCTCACTCAGGAGATGGCCGAGCGCCTCGGCCTCGGGATGGCCGATCAGCTTTTCCGCGGAGCGGTTGAGGATGCCGATGCGGCCGTCGGCATCGACGCCGATGATGCCGGCGCTGGCCGCCGACAGCACGCCTTCAGTGAAGCGGCGGCGGTTATCGATCACCTCGCTGGCGCGCATCAGGTCGTCCCGCTGGGTGCGCAGTTCCTGCGTCATGGTGTTGAAGGTCTCGCCGAGATGGGCGAGGTCGCCCTCGGCGCGGATTACCGGCACCTGAACGTGCAGGTCGCCGGTGGAGACGATGTTGGCCGCCGTCATCAGACGGCGGATCGGCGCCACCAGCCGGTTGGCGAAATTCAGTCCCATCAGTACCGCCGACATCAGAACGGTGAGCGCGATCACCGTGAACATCAGCGCGAACGCGACCTGGATACCGAGTCGGCGCGATTCCAGTTCGGCGTATTCGGCGACGCTGGCCTGGGTCTCGCGCAACTGCGCCACCACGCGCGGATCGAGCAGGCGCGCCACATAGAGGAACACGTTGTCGAACGCGCGCAGCCGGACGATGGCGGCGACGTAGTTGGACTCGATGAATACCGCCAGCTGCGGATCGGTCTCGTTGACATTGGTGAGGAAGTCGGCGGCCGGCGTGGTGAACTCCTGATTGATGCCTGTGGCCGCGCTTTCCAGCACGTTGCGGTCCTTGTCGATCAGCATGGCGCCGGGCAGGTTGCGGCTGGCGGCCTGGTTGGTGAGCAGGTCGCGGAAGCTCCGGCGGTCCTGGTCGAACAGCGGCCGGGCGCGCGCGAGGTCGGAGGCCATGCCGAGGATGTCGCCACGGATCAGTTGCGCGTGTTCGTGCAGATAGGCATTGGCGACGATCAGCGAGTTCTGGATCACCGCCCGGGTCCGGGTCGAGAACAGCCGGTCGAGGCCGCGGTCGAGCGTGACGCTGGCCACCACCGCGACCAGCACCGCCGGCGCCACCGCGATGATCGAGAACAGGCCGACGACCTGGCCATGCAGACGCGCCGCCGCCCGGCCGCGCCGTCGCGCCTGGATGATCTTCCACACCTCGCGCGCGATGATGACGATGAGGAGAAGGATCAGCGCGGTGTTGATAAGGAGGAAGGTCACCACCACGGAGTGCGTGGGGGCGATCGGCGTGAGGCCGGTGAGCACCACGAAGGTCAGGAACGCCGAGGCCAGCGCCACGATGACGGCCGTGGAGGCGATCCACCGCTTGAATTTCTGTCGCCGGACAACCGGCGGCGCATCAATGATTTCGGCGGTGATGTCCGTGCTTGTCATTGATGAGAAATCACGCGATGGGTGGCGGGAATGTCACGCTTGGGCGGCAAATTTACCCAACTGATGCAATCATACAACATTGTTGCTAAATTGCGACAAACCCGCGACGTAAATGCCAGAAATAGCCACAAAACCGCCTTCCCACCCGTGCCCCAAGTATCTTTGGCGAGCTGGAAAATGGCTGCAACAGTCTCAGTATGAATGTTTTTTGGGGATTCGTGGAGTTCACGCCCCGGTCCGATACACCTGAATATCGAGATCTCGGATTTTCTTGCGCAGAGTGTTGCGGTTGAGCCCCAGCAGGTCCGCGGCCCGGATCTGGTTACCGCGTGTCGCCGCCAGCGAGGCCGACAACAACGGCACCTCGATCTCGCGCAGCAGCCGGTGATAAAGGCCCGGCGGCGGCATGCCCTTGGGAAATCCGGCGAAATAGCTGGCGAGATACTGCTCGACGGCGGCGCCGATGTTGTCGATGGTCAGGGGCGCGAGGCCGCCGCCGGTCGAAACCGAAGGCGGCGCCAGTTCGCCCTCGATCACCGGCGCGGTGATAATTTCCTGTGGATAAAGCGCGGCGAGCCGGCGCGCGAGATTTTCCAGTTCGCGGACATTGCCCGGCCAGCGGTGCTGCTTGAGCCGTTCCAGCGCCGCCGCGTCGAGCTGCTTGGGCGGCAGGCCGTCCTTTTCGGCCAGCGCGAAGAAATGGCGCACCAGATCCGGCAGGTCCTCGATGCGCTCGCGCAAGGGTGGCAGCCGCAGCGGCACCACGTTGAGGCGGAAGAACAGGTCCTCGCGGAATAGGCCCTGCTGGATCAGGACGCGCAGGTCCTTGTTGGAGGCGGCGATGATGCGCACATCGGTTCTGATCGGAGTGCGGCCGCCGACCGTGGTGTATTCGCCCTGCTGCAGCACGCGCAACAGCCGGGTCTGGGCCTCCATCGGCATGTCGCCGATCTCATCGAGAAACAGCGTGCCGCCCTCGGCCTGCTCGAAGCGGCCGGGGTTGCGGACATTGGCCCCGGTGAAGGCGCCGCGCTCGTGGCCGAACAACTCCGACTCGATAAGATCGCGCGGGATCGCCGCCATGTTGATGGCGACGAACGGACCGGCGCGGCGCTTGCCATAATCGTGCAGCGCCCGCGCCACCAGTTCCTTGCCGGTGCCGGATTCGCCCGAGATCATCACCGTGAGGTCGGTCTGCATCAGCCGCGCCAGCAGACGGTAGATCTCCTGCATCGCCGCGGAGCGGCCGACCAGCGGAATGGCCTCCAGGTCGTCGGCATCCTTGTCGTCGTTGCGCCGCTCCTTCGGCTCCGACAGCGCGCGCCCGACGATGGCGATCAGTTCCTTGAGATCGAACGGCTTGGGCAGGTACTCGTAGGCGCCGCGCTCGGAGGCGCGCACCGCGGTCATGAATGTGTTCTGCGCGCTCATGACGATGACCGGCAGGCTGGGCCGCGACTTCTTGATGCGCGGCAGCAGATCGAAGGCGTTTTCGTCCGGCATCACCACGTCGGTGATGACGAGATCGCCGTCGCCCTGCTGCACCCAGCGCCACAGCGTCGCGGCGTTGCCGGTCAGGCGCACTTCGTAGCCGGCGCGCGACAGCGCCTGATTGAGCACGGTGCGGATCGCCGCGTCGTCGTCGGCGATCAGGATGCTACCAGCGGGCATTGCCTATCCTCATCGTTCGCCGGGTGGGTTGCGCGATGACGCTTTCTGAGCGCCCTCGCCGTTGAACATGGGCATCAGCACGCGGAACACGGTCTTGCGCGGCTGCGATTCACACTCGATGACGCCGCCATGGTCGCCGACGATCTTGGCCACCAGCGCAAGGCCCAGCCCCCGGCCGCTCGGCTTCGTGGTGACGAACGGCTCGAACAGGTGCGGCAACAGATCCTCCGGCACGCCGGAACCATTGTCCCTGACGCAGAATTCCAGCGGCAGCGTCACCCGCGCCTTGGTGCCGGGCAGCGACAGCCGCACGCCGGGCCGGAACGCCGTGGAGAGATGGATTTCGCCTTCATGGCCGAGATCGGCCACCGCCTCTGCGGCATTCTTGACGAGGTTGAGGAACACCTGGATCAGTTGGTCCTGATTGGCCAGCACCGGCGGCAGCGACGGATCGTAGTCCTCGACGAACCTGACGTTGCGCGCGAAACCCGATTGCGCCAGCCGCTTCACATGGTCGAGCACCGAATGAATGTTGACCGGCCCGCGCGGCACCGGGCGCTCGTCGCCGAACACCTCCATGCGGTCGACCAGCGTGACGATGCGGTCGGCCTCGTCGCATATCAGACGCGTCAGCGTGCGGTCGTCGGGGCCGGCCGATTGTTCGAGCAGTTGCGCGGCGCCGCGAATACCCGACAGCGGATTTTTGATCTCGTGCGCCAGCATGGCGGCAAGCGCGATCACCGAACGCGCCGCGCTGCGATGGGTGAACTGGCGGTCCATCTTGTCGGCCATGGTGCGCTCCTGCAGCATGGCGACGATATGGCCCGGCCGCTCCGGCAGCGGCGCGACGTGAAGATCGACCTGATGCTCGGTGCCGGTGCGCGGCGTGCCGAGATCGACCTTGTATTCGTTGACCGGCGTGCCGGCGCGCCGCACCTGGTCGATCAGCGCCAGCAGCGGACTGCCGAACGGCACCAGTTCGGCGATCGACTGGCGGCGCAACAGCGGCAGCGAAATCTCGAAGAACGATTCCGCCGCCATGTTGGCGTCGACGATCTTGCCGTCCGGCGCGATCATCAGCACCGGATGCGGCAAGGCGTTGAGCATCGTTTCGCTGTCGCCGGCATGAACCTCGGTCTGATGGATCGCGGTCACGCTCATGCCGCCGCCCTCCATGCCATGTCGTCGTAGGCCTCCGCCAGCCAGCGCCGCACGTCTTTCGGATCCTCGGCTGTCAGGATGCGATGGCGCCAGTCCTTGAGAAACGGACGCGGCGCGGCAACAGTTTCCGCCGCCGCCTCAAGCGCCCAGCCGAGATGCTTGCGCGCATGGCGTAACCCGATGGCGATGCCGTAATGGGCGAGGATATCGTCATAGAGGCGCAGCATATGGCCGAGCTGGACGTCGAGCGCGGGCGCACCCGGCGCCGCGCCGCCGCGCAAGGCCTGCGCGATGTCGCCCAGGAGCCACGGCCGCCCCTGCGCGCCGCGGCCGATCATCACCGCATCGGCGCCCGACTGCGCCAGCGCAGCCCGCGCGCTGTCGTGGTCGACGATGTCGCCGTTGACGACGAGCGGCAGCGTGGTCGCCGCCCGCACTGCGCGCACCGCGCGCCAGTCGGCCTCGCCCTTGTAGAACTGGCAGCGGGTGCGGCCATGCACCGTGACCATGGCGACGCCAGCGGCTTGCGCGCGGCGCGCCAGCTCCGGCGCGTTGAGCGAGGCGTGATCCCAGCCGAGCCGCATCTTCAGCGTCACCGGAACGCCGGCCGCCGCCACCGTCGCCTCGATCAGGCGCATGGCGTGGTCGAGGTCGCGCATCAGCGCCGAGCCGGACTGGCCGTTGGTGACGTTGCGGGCCGGGCAGCCCATGTTGATGTCGATGATGTCGGCGCCGCAGGCTTGCGCGACGCGCGCGCCCTCGGCCATCCAGCGCGCCTCGCAGCCGGCGAGCTGGACGACGTGCGGGCCGTGCCCGGTCGCCTCGCTGCGCAGCCGCGCGATCGGGCGGCCGTGGGCGAGATCGGCGCCGGCGGTCATTTCGGACACCACCAGCCCGGCCCCCAGTTCGGAAACCAGGCGGCGGACCGGTGCGTCGGTGATGCCGGACATCGGCGCCAGCAGCACCGGATTGGTGATCTCGACCGTCCCGATGCGGAAGCCTCCGCGCTCGGGTGCCGGTGCGGTCGTCAGATGTTCGAGGATTGGTGGCACGACATCCCGCCTGTGCTCTCGCGAGGTGCCGCGACAGCGATCTGCATGTAAAGTAGGCAATACAATAACATGCCTACAGTTTAGCCAGGATGGCCATGGATGCAAGTACTGCGGTGCAATATCGGCTATTTTCCTGCGCCGCGCGTTTGGAGTTTTTGTTTCAATCTTTCATGGTATTGGCTGGATGGTACGATCTCTGCCGCCGATGCGGTGCGGTATCCGTTGGTGATAAATATCAATAATTTTCTTGCGGACATGGCCCGATGCCCTCCCCGACAGCCGCCATAATCGTCGCCGCCGGACGCGGCCTGCGCGCCGGTCCAGGCGGACCGAAGCAGTTCCGGTTCGTCGGCGGCCGCAGCGTGGTGGCCCGGGCGCTTGACCCGTTCTGCAACCACTCCGGAATCGACCTGGTGCAGCCGGTCTGCGCCGACGACGACCATGACACCTTCGCCGCCGCCGCTCGCGGGCTTGCCGTGCTGCCGGCGGTGAGCGGCGGCGCCACCCGCCAGGATTCCGTGCGGGCCGGGCTCGAGGCGCTTGCCCCGCGCGCGCCCTCCTTCGTGCTGGTCCACGACGCCGCACGGCCGTTCGTGAGCGCGGGCGTGATCTCGCGCGCCATCGAGGCCGCGCGCGCCCATGGTGCCGCCGTCCCGGCCATCGCGGTCGCCGACACCATCAAGGTCGTCGATGCTGCCGGCTACGTCACGGCGACACCGGATCGCGCGCATCTGCGCATCGCGCAGACGCCGCAGGCGTTCGCGTTCGCCCCGCTGATCGAGGCCCATCGCCGCGCCGCGCGCGAGGGCCGTCACGACTTCACCGACGACGCGGCGCTCGCCGAATGGGCGGGATTGACGGTGGCGACCTTCGAAGGCGATGCTGCCAACATGAAGCTGACCACGCCCGAGGATTTCGCCCGCGAGGAAGCCCGCATCGGCGCGGGCCTTGGCGACATTCGCACCGGCTCCGGATTCGACGTGCATGCGTTCGGTCCCGGCGACCATGTCATGCTGTGCGGTGTGCGGATCGCCCATGGGCTTGGCCTCGCCGGCCATTCCGACGCCGATGCCGGGCTGCACGCGCTGGTCGACGCCATTCTCGGCGCGCTGGCCGACGGCGACATCGGCGCGCATTTTCCGCCCGGCGATCCGCAATGGAAAGGCGCGGCCTCGGAGCGATTTCTCGCCTACGCGGTCGAGCGCGCGCGCGCGCGCGGCGGCATGATCGCGCATCTCGACGTCACGCTGATCTGCGAGGCGCCGAAGATCGGTCCGCACCGCGACGCCATGCGCGCGCGCATCGCGGCGATCGCCGGCATCGCGGAGAACCGCGTCGCGGTCAAGGCCACCACCACGGAAAGGCTCGGCTTCACCGGCCGCGGCGAAGGCATCGCCGCCATGGCGACGGCAACCATCCGCCTGCCATGGACCAGCGACGGGGCGCCGGCATGAGCCCAGCCGATGGCCGTGGCGATCCTCGCGCGGGCAAGCCGGCATCGGTGCGCACGCTGGCCCGCACGCTCATCGATCTCTGCCGCTCCCGCAAGCTGATGATCGCGACGGCCGAATCCTGCACCGGCGGGCTGGTCGCGGCGACGCTGACCGACATTCCCGGCTCGTCCGATGTCGTCGATCGCGGCTTCGTCAGTTATTCCAACGACGCCAAGCGCGCCATGCTCGGCGTCAAGGCGACGGTCCTCGATACCTTCGGCGCGGTGAGCCGCGAGACCGCGACCGCGATGGCGATCGGCGCGCTGGAAAAAGCCGGCGTTGATCTGACCGTTGCGATCACCGGCATCGCCGGTCCCGGCGGCGGCAGCCCCGGCAAGCCGGTTGGTCTGGTGCATTTCGCCGCCGCCGCGCGCGATGGCCGCATCCTGCACCGCGAAGCGCGCTTCGGCGCGCTCGGCCGCGCCACCGTGCGCGAGCGCGCGGTGATCGAGGCACTGAAAATGCTCGCCGAGTTGGCGCGCGGACCGCACAAGGTCACGGCGCAACCGCCGTCTTCCCATAGAGTTCATCCGCGCGTTTCTCGAACGCCGCGGCGAAGCGCTGGAACGCGGCGTCGAACATCGCGCCCATGAGCATGGCGAGCACCCGGCTCTTGAACTCGTAGCCGATGTAGAAGCCGACATCGCAGGCATTCTCGCCGCGCGGCTCGAAGCTCCAGCGGTTCTCAAGGTGGCTGAATGGCCCGTGCAGGTATTCGACGAGAATCTTCAGGTTGGGGCGGTCAAGCGTGACGCGGGTGGTGAAGGTCTCGTGCACCATCTTGTAGGCCACCGTCATGTCGGCGATGACTTCCTCGGTGCCGTCGGGACGCGGCGCGCGCTTCTTGATGTTCAGCGTCTTGCACAGCGGCACGAACAGCGGATATTTCTCGGCGTCGGCGACAAGGTCGAACATCTGGCCGGCGGAATGCCGTATCCGGCGTTTGTTGGAGAATTGCGGCATCGGCTGGCGTTCGGCGAAGTCAGCGCGGGCCAAGCGCTTCGCGCGCGGCCTTGAGGCGGGCGAAATCCTCGCCGGCATGATGCGACGAGCGCGTCAGGGGCGAAGCGGCCACCATCAGGAAGCCCTTGGTGTAGGCGACCTTCTCGTAGCTCTTGAATTCGTCGGGCGTGACGAAATTCACCACCGCGTGGTGCTTGCGGGTCGGCTGCAGATACTGGCCGATTGTGATGAAGTCGACATCGGCCGAGCGCAAATCGTCCATCACCTGCAGCACCTCGTGGCGCTCCTCGCCCAAGCCCACCATGATGCCGGACTTGGTGAACATCGCGGGGTCGAGTTCCTTGACCCGCTGCAACAGCCGCACCGAATGGAAATAGCGCGCGCCGGGCCGCACCTCGGGATAGCGTCCCGGCACGGTCTCAAGGTTGTGGTTGAACACGTCGGGCTTCGAGGCCACCACCACTTCCAGCGCGCCGTCCTTGCGCAGGAAGTCCGGCGTGAGAATCTCGATGGTGGTGGCCGGGCACAAGGCCCGGATCGCGCGCACGGTGGCAGCGATGTGGGTGGCGCCACCGTCGGGAAGATCGTCGCGATCGACCGAGGTGACGACCACGTGCTTCAATCCGAGCTTGCGGGTCGCTTCCGCAACGCCGGCGGGCTCGTTGGGATCGAGCGGGCCCGGGCGGCCGGTCCGGACGTTGCAGAACGCGCAGGCGCGAGTGCAGGTGTCGCCCATCACCATGAAGGTGGCGTGCTTGCGGTCCCAGCACTCGCCGATATTGGGGCAGCTGGCTTCCTCGCACACGGTGACGAGACCGTTGTCGCGCACGATTTTGTTGGTGTCGGCATAGCCGCGCGAGGCCGGCGCGCGCACCCGGATCCAGTCCGGCTTGCGCGGCGACGGCGCGTCCGGCTTGTTCGCCTTTTCGGGATGGCGCGGACGCAGCGGCGGATTGTTGGTGGTGTCGATGACGACGGCCATGACGGCTCCGGACAGGATGATGCCCACCTACCTAAGCGGTCCGGCCGGTTTCGGCAACCGGGAGCCGCCGCCGGACGGATATGATCCGGGCGCGGCTTCCTCTAGGGTCGGGCTCCGGCGGCCCATCCCGGCCGGACCTCAACCCGTAACCGAACGCCCAATGCCCATATCCATGTCCAAGTCCATGTCCATGCCCATGTCCGCCGACGCCCATCCTTCTCATGGCCATCCCCTCGCGCCTGATTTCTTCGCGCGCAGCGTGCATGAGGTGGCGCCCGATCTGATCGGGGCGACGCTGCTGGTCAACGGCGTCGGCGGCCGCATCGTCGAGGTCGAGGCCTATCACCATACCGACCCGGCGGCGCATTCCTATCGCGGCCGCACCGAACGCAACGCGGTGATGTTCGGGCCGCCGGGCCGTCTTTACGTCTACCGCTCCTATGGCATGCACTGGTGCGCCAACGTGGTGTGCGAGGCCGAAGGCTCGGCCAGCGCGGTGCTGATCCGCGCGGTGGAGCCGATCCGCGGCCTTCCCGTGATGCGGCGGCGGCGCGGCGTTGCGGATACGCGGCTGTTGTGTTCGGGGCCGGGACGGCTGGCGCAGGCGCTGGCGATCACCGACAGGCACAACGGCATGCGGCTCGACGTCGCCCCGCTGGCGCTCATGTCGCGCGATCTCCCGGCGGAAGTGATGAGCGGCCCGCGCATCGGCATCACCAAGGCTGTGGAGCTGCCGTGGCGCTATGGCCTGAGGGGATCGCGTTTTCTCAGCAAGCCGTTCAGGACGGAAGCCTGAACGCCGGATCGAAGCCGAGATCGGCCTTCGCCTTCGCGGCGGACAGATAGCCGTCCTCCTCCGCGACATTGTAGATGCCGGCGGCGCCACGCGTGATCGCCATGAGCGCGGCGTGCGCTGCGGCATCGACATGGAGCGGCACCTCCTTGGGCGGCACCTCCGTCCACGTACCGGGGCCGTACAGGCGGCCGTAGCGCAGCACGAGGCCGACGATGACGGGATCGCTCAGCACCGTCTGCTCCAGCACCCTGACGCCTTCAAGCGTGCGCGCCAGCATGCCTTCGGCCTGCGTCATCAGCGGCGCGCTTTCCGTGAATGGCCTGGGTCCGTCGGCATAGACCCAGGCGATGCTCTGCGCGATCACGCGCGGCACGCCGGCCTCCCGCGCCGCCTTCATCAGGTTGCGCGTGCCCTCGATCCGCACCCGCGCGTTGTTGTCCAGCGCGGCATTCATGTCGGCGCCTTCCAGGCGTTGCGGCAGATCGGTGAGCTGATGGATGATGACATCGGGGCTGGCCGCGGCGACGTCGCAGATCAGCGTCTCCGGGTCGAACACATCGACGACCATGGGCGTGACGCCGAACGCCTTCAGCGCCGGCGCCTTCGACGGCGCGCGCGTGGTGCCGGTGACCGTATGGCCCGCCTGCAGCAGCAGAGGGATCAAGCGGCGGCCGATGGCGCCTGTCGCGCCGGCAACGAGAACCTTCATGACGCGCTCCTGATGCGTTCCAACGCTTCGGTGAACTTGGCGCGGCGGGCCATTGCTTCCTCGCGCTTCTCGCGTTCGCCCTCGATCACTTCCTCCGGCGCCCTGCGCACGAAATCGGCGTTGCCGAGCTTGGCGTCGACGCGCTTGATGTCGGCGTCGACCTTGCCGATTTCCTTTTCGAGCCGCGCCCGCTCGGCGGCGAAATCGATGACGCCCTTGAGCGGCAGCGCCGCGCCCTCGCCGCGCACCAGAAGCTGCACCGCGCCATCCGGCGCGGCAGTCGTGAATTCGATGCCGGACAGCCGCGCCAGCCGCTTGATGACGTCGGTCCAGCGCCCGGCGCGCGCGTGCGTTTCATCCGACACGCGCACCAGCACCAGCGGCGTCAGCGTGGCCGGCGTGATGTTCATTTCCGCGCGCACCGAGCGGATCGCGGTGACGAGATCGACCACCCAGCCGATCTCGGCTTCCGCGACGGGGTTTTCGAGGCCTTGGAGGCGCGGCCAGTCGGCCAGCGTCAGCAGGCCGCCGCGCGGGTCCGCGCCTTCCGCTGTGACCGCCCACAATTCCTCGGTGATGAACGGCATGAACGGATGCAGCAGCTTGAGGATCTCGTCGCGCGCCCACGCCACCATGGCGCGAGTCTCGGTTTTCGCCGCGCCGTCCGGCCCGGTCAGCACCGGCTTGGCGAGTTCGAGATACCAGTCGCAATAGACGTTCCAGACGAAGCGGTAGACCGCGCCCGCGGCGTCGTTGAAGCGATACGCCGTGATGGCGTCGGTGACCTCCTGCGCCGCGCGCGCGGTTTCGTGCGCGATCCAGCGGTTGAGGGTTTCCCTGGCCGATTTCGGATCGAAGCCGACGACCGTGGCGCAGCCGTTCATCTCGGCGAAGCGGCAGGCGTTCCACAGCTTGGTGGCGAAGTTGCGATAGCCCTCGACGCGGCTGGTGGCGAGCTTGATGTCGCGGCCCTGCGCCGCCATCGCGGCCAGCGTGAAGCGCAGGGCGTCGGCGCCGTACTGGTCGATGAGGTGCAGCGGATCGATGACGTTGCCTTTCGACTTCGACATCTTGGCGCCCTTCTCGTCGCGAACGAGGGCGTGGATGTAGACGGTCGAGAACGGCACCTCACCCATGAAGTGCAGGCCCATCATCATCATGCGGGCGACCCAGAAGAAGATGATGTCGAAACCGGTGACCAGCACGCTGGTCGGGTAGTAGCGCTTCACCTCGGGGGCGTCGTCGGGCCAGCCCAGCGTCGAGAACGGCCACAGCGCTGAGGAAAACCAGGTGTCGAGCACGTCCTCGTCGCGGTGCAGGTAGTCGTCGATGAAGGCGCGCAGGCGCGACGGATCGGCCGCGATGTCGTGGCCCTCCTGCACCGTGATCTCCATGTCCTCGGTGTAATGGGTGAGCGCCTCGACGGCGGCAACTTCCTCCGATTCGGCGACGAACACCTTGCCGTCCGGCCCGTACCACGCCGGGATCTGGTGGCCCCACCACAACTGCCGCGAGATGCACCACGGCTGGATGTTGTCCATCCATTCGTAATAGGTCTTTTCCCAGTTCTTCGGCACGAAGGCGGTGCGTCCGTCCTCGACCGCCGCGATCGCGTCGACGGCGAGCCGCTTGGCGTCGACATACCACTGGTCGGTGAGGAACGGCTCGATCGCCACGCCGGAGCGGTCGCCATGCGGCACCATGTGCACGTTGGGCTCGATTTTATCGAGCAGGCCCGCCTCCTCCATGCGCGCAACGATGGCCTTGCGCGCGGCGAAGCGATCCGCGCCGTGCAGCTTGAGCGTGGCGTCAAGCTCGGCGGAGGCCGCAAGTCCGGCGAGGAAATCCTCGTTGCCGGCAAGCGCCAATTTTCCCTCGACATCGAGCACGCTGACCATCGGCAGGTCGTGCCGCCTGCCGACCTCGAAGTCGTTAAAGTCGTGCGCCGGCGTGATCTTCACCGCGCCGGTGCCCTTCTCCGGGTCGGAATATTCGTCGGCGACGATCGGGATGCGGCGGCCGACCAGCGGCAGGATGACGTGCTTGCCGACCAGATGGGCATAGCGCGTGTCCGACGGATGCACCGCCACCGCGGTATCGCCCAGCATGGTTTCGGGCCGCGTGGTGGCGACGGTGATGAAGGTACCGTCCATGCCTTCGAGCGGATACTTGAAGTGCCACAGATGGCCCTTGATCTCGACCTGCTGCACCTCGAGGTCGGAGATCGCGGTCAGCAGCTTGGGATCCCAGTTGACGAGGCGCTTGTCCTTGTAGATCAGGCCGGCGCGATAAAGCTCGACGAACACTTTCGCTACCGCGCGCGACAGGCCCTCGTCCATGGTGAAGCGTTCGCGCGACCAGTCGCACGAGGCGCCCAGTCTTTTCAGCTGATTGAGGATGGCGCCGCCGGATTCGACCTTCCACGCCCACACCTTTTCGAGAAACTTCTCGCGGCCAAGCTCGCGGCGGCCCGGCTGCTGGCGCTCCATGAGCTGGCGCTCCACCACCATCTGGGTGGCGATGCCGGCATGGTCGGTGCCTGGTTGCCACAGCACGTCGCGCCCGCGCATGCGCTCGAACCGGCACAGCACGTCCTGCAGCGTGTTGTTGAGCGCGTGGCCCATGTGCAGCGAGCCGGTGACATTCGGCGGCGGGATGACGATGGAATACGGCTCGGCGCTGGCGCGATCCGGCCGTCCGGACCGAAACGCGTGGGCGGCTTCCCAGGCCTGGGCGATGCGGACTTCGATGTCGGAGGGCTGATAATTCTTTTCGATCATGGCGGTGAATGCGTCTCGAGGGGTTGAGCCGCACCAAAGCCCCGCCGGTTGCGCAAGTCAACCCGGCGGACGGCGCCGTCAGCGGCCGCGCGCGACGCGCTCGATTTCCGCCTTGACCAGCCGCTCGACCAGCCCCGGCAGATTGTCGTCAAGCCAGGATTTGAGCATCGGGCGCAGCATCTCGCGCACCAGATCTTCCAGCGTGCGGGCGTTCTGGCTCAGCACGGTATGCGCCAGTGAGTTGAACGCGGAATCGACCGCGGCGATGGTCGTGGTCGACAACAGCGGCCGCTCGGGAGCCGAAGGCGGCTCGGGTTCGAAGGATGGCGCCGGAAGCGGTGCCGCGGCACCCGCGGCGGCGGGCGTCTTCATCGCGGTCATCGCGGCGGCCATGTCGTCCTCGGCGAATTCCAGATCGTTATGCGGCTCGATGCGGCGGAACGCCGATTGTTCGGGCACCGCCATGGATTCGGTGAGGTCGAGGATGTCGGCGTCGGCATCGAGATCGGCCGTGGCGGCATCGCCTGGCTTGGCGTCGACGGTATCGAGTCCGGCCAGCAGAGCGTCGATGTCATCCTGGTTGTTCGGCTCCGCGTCGGCGGCCGGTGCGGCCGCCTTGGCGGCGGCAACCGGCGCGGCCTTCGCGGGTTCGGGCGCCTTGGCGGGCCCGGCCGCGCGCGGCGCCTCGGCCGCCCTGTTCGGCCGGGAATCCGGCTTGGCGGCATCGGGCCTTGAAGCAGCGGAACTTGCGGCTGGCGGAGCTGCGGCGGGCTTCGCCTCGTCGTCAGCGATGATGCGCCGGATCGAGGCCAGAATCTCCTCCATCGAGGGCTCTTGCGCCTTCGCGGGTTGCGTCATGACCGGCTCCACATCCCTACGCTCAATTCCCACGCTCCGCCGAAGCCGACGTACCGCGTCATGACAAACGCGCCTGAACGACAGATCACGACGCTGCCACGAGGCAGGTCACGAGGCAGGTCACGACGACGCATCATCACGATGCGCGATGATGCGAATCGCCCATTCCAGCGCTGCAAAAGTATGTCATGGCATGAATCGATTGCAAGCAACCGCCCGCCAGCGCGGGCGTTTCACGCTGTCATGCACAGGAAGATGCTGACGGGAAGATGCTACTGGCCGTCCGGCGTGCGCACGCCAAACCAGCTGTCGCGGGTCTGGTGATAATGAACGCTTGGATCATACACGGTGGTGGCCAGTCGCAGCACCTGCGGCGACAGCCGACCGACCGCGGTCAGCGTGTTGTAGGACGCCACCACGCGATCATGCTGCGCGGTGACGAGCGCGACGCGCGCGTTCACCAGCGCCTGCTGGGCGTTGAGCACGTCGAGCGTGGTGCGCTGTCCGACGCGCGCTTCCTCGCGCACGCCGTTGAGCGCGGTTTCCGAGGCGCTCACCTGCACCTGCGCCGACGCGACCTGCGCCTTCGCCGCCTGCAGCTGGCCCCAGGCCTGCACCACCGAGGCGCGAGCCTGGTCGCGGGTCAGGTCGAGCACGAGACGCTGCTGCGCCAGCGTTTCCTTCGACTGGCGGATCAGCGCGTATTCGGCGCCGCCCTGATAGATCGGCACGGTGACCTGGGCGGCCGCCAGCGCCGTGAACATCTGCGGCACGGAGAGCGAGCTGTCGTAGGACTGCTGGACGTTGATCATCGCGGACACGGTCGGGAACAGCGCACCCTCGGCGATCTTGACCTGCAGGAAGCTGACGTCGATGCCGTACATGGCGGCGGTGACGCTGGGATTCTCGATCTGCGAGCGCTCGATCGCGCCCGCCAGCGTCGACGGCAGATGACGGTCGACCGGCGTTCCGGCCGCCAGCCGTCCCGGATCGACGCCGATGATGCGGCGATAGTTGGCGCGCGTGGTGTTGAGATTCGATTCGGCGACCGAGAGCTGGCTGCGGCCGGCCGCGAGCTGGGCTTCCGACTGGGCGACGTCGGTGCGCGTCACCTCGCCGACATTGAAGCGGTCTCGCGTCTGCTTGAGCGTCTCCTCGAGCACGCGCACGTTGCTGCGCTGCACATCGACGATCGCCGAGTCGCGCAGGTAATCCATGTAGATCGTGGCCGCCGCCAGCAGCACGGTCTGCTCCAGCACGCGCAAGCCCTCGCGCGCCGCCGACACCTGGCTCTCCGCCGCGCGCGTGCGGTTGGCGGTCTGCAGGCCGTTGAACAGGGTCTGGGTCGCGGTGACGCCGACGCTGCGCGGCACCGTCGTGCCCTCCTGGCGCATCGTAACGCCGCCCGAGCTCACAAGCTGATTGGTGTATTGCTCGCCGATGCTGGAATTGACGTTGACGCGCGGCCGGTAGCCCGAGAGCGCCTGCGGCACCGTCTCGTCGGTGGCGCGCACGGTGGCGCGCTGGGCGTTGAGCTGCGGATTGTTCTGATAGGCCAGCACCAGCGCGGACTCGATGGTTTCCGCGCCCGCCGGCAGTGGCGCAAGCATCGGCGCGGCCGCGACTGCGAAGACCATCGCCATGACCTTCATGTTTCCTGAAGCCCCTCGCGCCGCTCCGACACGCTTTACCGGCATTCCGTCCGTCCAATCCCGAAATTTGCCGATCCCGCAATCGCCAATCTGGCATTTGCAAAAAGATCGCAAATCAAAAACCATCACGACTCGGCAAAAGCCCTTGCCGAGTCACGCATATCGCACCTTAGGCCGCACGGTGACCACAGCAAACCCTTTGGGCCCGGTGATCCCCAGAACGTCTCCAAGTGGGGCGGGAAAGTCACACTTTTTGTTCCATCCAGGTAATCGGGCAGTCCGATTCAGCCTATGATGCCGACTTCCGGCGAACCGGCATGGAGAGAGTTGCCGGGATGGAATGGCTCCTGTATATGCCAAACCTCGCGGCGATATGCTTCGGCATCGCGGCGAATCGGAATGGCCACGTGGCGGAGTGGTTACGCAGCGGTCTGCAAAACCGTTTACACCAGTTCAATTCTGGTCGTGGCCTCCACTTTCCCCTTCCGGACCACCCCCAGCCCGGTACGGCGCGCAAAAAAACACCTGCGCGGGCGCAAAGCCTTGTCCGGATCTCAAGTCCTATGCCCGAATCGCCGCGGGAGGAGTTGTCTGGGGAACCCCCTGATGGCCGGAGCGGGCCCTGGGCATGGGAAAAGGGCGGACAGCGGCGCGCCGCTAGCCCCCGCCATCCATTAAGCCATAGATTTACAGGATTTTGGCTCCCCGGGCCGGATTCGAACCAGCGACCAACCGGTTAACAGCCGGTTGCTCTACCACTGAGCTACCGGGGAACGGCGCCATCAGCGTCAATGGGCCCGCGTATAACAAAGCCGGCCCGGCAATGCAAAGCGGGATTTGAGCGGGCACCGGCCTCGACGCGCCCCCCAGGCGACCGGCGGGCGCATCGGTCAGGTCCGCAGGGGGCGCGCCGGGCTGGCAGCCGGGGGCCATTATTGATAACCAACAACCCGTACCAGGGGCATGAGGGTGGGAAAGTCATGACAGCACAGGATGACCAGGCGGAGAGGGACTCCCTCCTGTCGCCGCGGCTGGCCGCGTGGATCAACGGCGAGGTAGCCGCGCTCTATCCGGGCTACTTCGCCCTGGTGATGGCGACCGGGATCATCTCGAATGCCCTGTTCGTCGAGGGCCGCCGTGAACTCTCCGACCTGCTGTTCTGGATCAACGCCCTCGCCTATCCGTGGCTGGCGATCCTGACGGTCGCGCGCGCGCTCCGGTTTGCCCAGGCGCTGTGGTCGGATCTCACCAATCCGCGCATGGTGTTTTCGTTTTTCACCCTGGTCGCGGCCAGCGACGTGTTCGGCGTCGGCCTGCAATTACGCGGCTGCGCGACGGCGGCGCTGGCGCTGTGGCTGTTCGCCCTCTTCATGTGGTTCGTGCTGATCTATCTCAGCTTCAGCGTGCTGACCTTCCTCAATACCGCGCATGGCGCCAATGTCGTTCACGGTGGCTGGCTGATCGCGATCGTCGGCACCGAATCGCTGGTGATCCTGGGAACGCTGGTGGCCCCGACGGCGGGAGAATTCACACCCGCGGTGTTCGTGCTCATCCATATGCTGTGGGGCGTCGGACTCGGCCTCTATGCGATTTTCGTGGCGCTGTTCGCGTACCGCATCTTCTTCTTCGAGGTCGGCCCCGACGACATCACGCCGCTGTTGTGGGTGGTGATGGGCGCCGCCGCCATCAGCACCAACGCCGGTTCGACGCTGATCCTGACCGCCAGCGGCCTGCCGTTCCTGGATCTGATGCGCCCCTTCATCGACGGCGTGACGCTGATCATGTGGGCCTGGGCGACGTGGTGGATCCCGCTGCTGCTGCTGTTCGGAATCTGGAAGCACGGCGTCTGCCGCGTGCCGCTGACCTACACACCGATGCTGTGGAGCCTGGTGTTTCCGCTCGGCATGTATTCGCTGGCCAGCCTGCGGCTGTCGCTGGCGGCCGATTTCCCACCATTGCATACCATCTCCTACGCCATGCTGTGGGTCGCGGTGACGGTCTGGGCCGCGACCTTCATCGGGCTGGTGATCACGGTGTGGCGAAGCTTCCACGCGTTCGGGCGCGAGGATATGGCCCGCCCCGCCCAACAGGACGGCAGCGGCATATAGCTTTCAGGAGACGAATCGCTTTTCGCCCGCCCTATCCGGCGAACGCCCGCACCGTCACGCCATCCGCCCCGAGGCCTGCCCGCACCGCGCGCGCGATCGCGACCGCGCCAGGGGTATCGCCGTGGACGCATACGGTATCGACGGCAACCGCCAGCTTGCGGCCCGAGACGGTGGTGATCGCCTGTTCCCGTACCATGGCGGCGACGCGCGCCGCCACTTCCGCGGCATCGTGCAGAACCGCCCCGGGCTGACCGCGCGGCACCAGCGTGCCGTCGTCGGCATAGGCGCGGTCGGCATAGACCTCACGCGCCAGCTTCAGGCCGGCTTTTGTGCCCGCGCGTTCCATCGCGGTGAGCGGCAGCACCACGAACACAAGCGCCGGATCAACCCGCTGGATCGCGCGCGCGATCGCCGCGGCGATGGCCTCGTCCTCGCACGCCATGTTTGAGAGCGCGCCGTGCGGCTTGACGTGGCTGACGCGATGGCCGGCCAGCGCCGCGACACCCATCAGCGCGCCAGTCTGGTAGGCCACCAGCGCCTCGATCTCGGCGGCGGTGAGCGCCATGCGGCGGCGGCCAAAACCCTGCAGGTCGTGAAAGCTGGGATGCGCGCCAATGGCGACGCCCTTCGCCTTCGCCGCACGCACGGTGGCGAGCATCACGTCGAGATCGCCAGCGTGGAAGCCGCAGGCGATGCTGGCGCTGCTGACGACATCGAGCAGCGCGGCATCGTCGCCCATGGTCCAGGCGCCGAAGCTCTCGCCCATGTCGCAGTTGAGATCGACGCGCATCATGACTTTCCCCCGCTGCCGGGCACGGGGCCCGGCGCCACATCCTGCCACGTCGCGGCGTCGAGGGCACTGACGGCCTGCCCGGCCAGATTGCCGCTCATCAGCGCCTCGAGCGATGGCGCGCCCGCCACGACGACGCGTTGCGCCAGCGCGGCCAGATCGGCGGCATGGCGGCGCGCGGCGTCCTGCGCCTCCGCCACCGTCACGGACCTGAAGCGCACCGCACCGCCCGGCGGCGTCTGCGCGAAACGGCCGAGATCGGCGCCGATGATGGTGGCAATCTTGGGATAGCCGCCGGTGGTGCCGCGATCGGGCATCAGCACCAGCGGCTGGCCGTTGCCCGGCACCTGGATATGACCGGTCACGGTGCCGTCGGACACGATGTTGGCGCCGCGCGCGTGCGAAAGCCGCGGCCCGTCGAGGCGATAGCCCATGCGGTCGGACTGCGGCGACACCCGCCATTCGCTGGTAAGGAACAGATCGAGCGCGGCGGCGTCGAAGTAGTCGTCCTGCGGTCCCAGCACGACGCGGATCGGCCCCTCGCCGCGTTCGCGCGGCAGCGACCGCGCGACCGGGTTCCATGGCGAGGCCGGCGCGTTGATCTCCAGGACGTCGCCGGGGCCAAGCGGGCGCGGATAGGGACTGCCGAGTCCGGCCCGCGCATTCACCGACAGCGAGCCGAACATCGGTTCGCCGCTCAGTCCTCCGGCCACCGCGACATAGCTGAACAGAGCGCCGCGCGCGACTTTAAGCGTGAGCGTGGCGCCGTCGTCGAGCCAGAGGCCGCTGTTCATGGCGATCGCGCGCGAATCGACCAGTGCTTCGCGCTCGGCCCCGGCCAGTCCGACGTAAACGCCGCCGCGCGCGACAAGGCGCGCGCCGAACGGACCGATCTCGATCGCCGCCGCACCCGGCGGTTGCCCGGCCAGCGCATTGGCGCTCGCCAGCGCGTCGCGGTCCATCGCTCCGCTTGGGGCCAGACCATAGCGCTGCGCGCCAAACCGTCCGGCGTCCTGCACCGAGGTCAGCGGTCCAGTCTCGCCGACAACAAGCGCGCTCATGCGATGAGCTCCGCCACCGGCTCGCCCGCTTGCGCCGCGCGGTCGAGCGCGTCCCACTCGCGCGCCGCCACCGCGACGAAGCTGACGTGATCGCCCGGCTCGATCAGGAACACCGGCGTGCGGGCGGGGTGGAACGTGCGCGCCGGCGTGCGGCCAAGGAGATGCCAGCCGCTCGGCCCGGCCAGGCACTGGATCGCGGCCTGCCCACCCCCGATCGAGACGGTGCCGGAGGGCGTCGCGAGCCGCGGCTCGTCGCGGCGCGACAATGCCAACCGTTCATCGAGGCCGCCGAGATAGGTGAAGCCCGGCGTGAATCCGATCATGTAGACGCGATAGTCGCCGCGCGCATGCAGCGCGATCACCTCGGCGGTGGTAAGCGCCGTGGCGCGCGCCACCGCGTCGAGGTCGACGCCGAACTCGCCGCCATAGACGACCGGGACGCGCCAGCGGCGTCCGGTGACGGCGGCGGCGGGCGGCGCTGCCGCCAGTTCGGAGAGCGTGCGCGCCATCTCGTCGAAACCGGCGGCGCACGGGTCGTAGGCGACGAGCAGCGCGCGATAGGTCGGCACCGTCTCGATGATGGCGGCGGGACGGCGCGCCGCGATCAGCCGGTCGAGCGCCAGCACGCGGTCATTGAGCACGGGATCGATGGCCGCGCCGAACTCGACCGAAAGCGCGGCGTCACCGCACGGCAGGATACGGAAATCCGCCGCCGTCATCATTCACGCCCCCAGCCGGCCGGCCGCGGCGGCGGTCCGGCGCGCCATGCGATGGCGCAGGCGGTCGATCAGAAGGTAGATCACCGGCGTGGTGTAGAGCGTGAGCAACTGCGACACCATGAGGCCGCCGATGATGGTGATGCCGAGCGGCCGGCGCAGTTCCGAGCCCGGCCCCGACGCCACCACCAGCGGCACCGCGGCCAGGATCGCCGCCAGCGTCGTCATCAGGATCGGACGAAAGCGCGCGCGGCTTGCCTCGAACACCGCGCGCTCCGGCGCAAGGTTGCGCTGGCGCTCGCCGTCGAGCGCGAAGTCGACGATCATGATGCCATTCTTCTTGACGATGCCGATCAGGAGAATGATGCCGATGAACGCGATCACCGTGAGCGGCATGCCGGTGACCTGCAGCGCCATGAGCGCGCCGAGGCCCGCCGAGGGCAGCGTCGAGAGGATGGTGAGCGGGTGCGCGAGGCTTTCGTAGAGGATGCCGAGCACGATATAGACCGCCGCCAGCGCCGCCAGGATCAGGATCGGCTGGCGGCCGGCGGTGGTGCCGAAATCGCCGGCATTGCCCTCGAATCCGCCGCGAATGCCCTCCGGCATGTGCAGCTCGGCGACCGCCTGATTGATGGCGCGCGTCGCCGTTTCCAGCGCCACGCCCGGCTGCAACGCGAAGGAAATGGTCACCGAGGGGAACTGTCCCTGATGGTAGATCGAGAGCGGCGCCAGCGCGCGCTCGGTGTGCGCCACCGCCGATAGCGGCACCTGCGCGCCATTGCTGCCGGGCACGAAGATGTGCGTGAGGTCGCGCGGATCGCGCTGCAATTCCGGCTCGACCTCAAGCACGACGCGATACTGGTTGCGCTGGGTGTAGATGGTGGAGATCTGGCGCTGCGCGAAGGCGTTGTTGAGCGCGTCGTCGATGGCCTGGGTGCTGACGCCGAGCGCGGAAGCGGCCTGACGGTCGATCTTCACGGTGAGCTGCAGGCCGCCCGCCTCGCGGTCGCTCGCGACGTCGGCAAGGCCGGGCACCGTCTCCAGCCGCTTGGTGACCAGCGGCGCCCAGGTCTGCAGCAGGTCGAGATTGGGGCTGACCAGCGTGTATTCGTAATCGGAATCGCTGTGCCGCCCGCCGGCGCGCACATCCTGCGCCGAGAACATGAACAGGCGGATGCCGGGGATGCCGGACAGGTCGCGCCGCAGCCGGTCGATCACCTGCTGCGTCGTGACGCCGCCGCGCTCGGCGAGCGGCTTGAGGCTGATGAACATCTGGCCGCGGTTGACGGTGGCGCTGAACGCCGAGGCGCCCATCGACGAGCCGAGGCCGGCGACCGCCGGATCCTTCAGCACGCGCTCGGCCACCTTGAGCTGGAGATCGCGCATCGCCGGAAACGATATGTCGGCCGCCGCGCGCGTGCCGCCGATGATCAATCCGCTGTCATCCTGCGGGAAGTAGCTCTTCGGAATCCGCGCGTACATCGCCACCGTGGCGATGATAGTGGCGATGAACACCACGAGCGTCAGCCATGGTGCGTCGAGCGCGAAATGCAGCGTGCGGGCATAGCGCTCGACGAGCCACGTCAGCGTGCCTTCGACGGCGCGGTCGAACCGGTTGGGCGCATCGACGCGACGGATATAATGGGCGCAGATCATCGGCGTCACCGACAGCGACACCAGAAGCGAGACCATGATGGCGAAGGTGAGCGTCATGGAGAATTCACGGAACATGCGGCCGACCACGCCCTCCATGAACACCAGAGGCGTGAACGCGGCGATCAGCGACAGGCTGATCGCCAGCACCGTGAAGCCGATCTGGCGCGCGCCCTGACGCGCCGCCTCGAACGGCGCCAGCCCGCGATCGAGGTTGCGGTCCATATTCTCGACCATCACGATGGCGTCGTCGACAACAAAGCCGACCGAGATCGCCAGCGCCATCAGCGACAGGTTGTCGATGGAGAACCCGGCCAGCCACATGCAGGCGCAGCTTCCGGCGAGCGCCAGCGGCACCGATATACCCGCCGCCACCGTCGGCGCCGGACGGCGCAGGAACAGGAACACCACCAGCATCACCAGCGCAGCGGCGAGGCCCAGCGTCCACTGCATGTCGTTGACGCTGGCGCGGATGGTGCCGGTGCGGTCGGACAGGATGGAAATATCCACGGCGGCCGGGATCCAGCGCTTGATCTCGGGCAACAGCTCCTTGATGCGGTCCACCGTCTCGATGACGTTGGCGTCGTTCTGCTTGGTGATGATCAGCAGCACCGCCGGCTGGCTGTTGAACCAGGCGAACGAGCGGTTGTTGAGGGTGGCGTCGTCGACGCGGGCAATATCGGAGAGGCGCACGATCGTCCCGTTGGCGGCCTTGAGGACCAGCGGGCGGTAGGCGGCGGCGCCGCGCAACTGCGGATTGGTGGAGATGGTTTCGCCGAGTTGGCTACCCTCGAACGCGCCAAGCGGAGAGAGCACGTTGGCGTCGGCGATGGCGCGGCGCACGTCTTCCATCGACAGCCCGGCGTCGGCGAGCCGTCCCGGCTGCACCCGCACCCGCACCGCCGGGCGATCGGCCCCACTGACGCTGACGTCGCCGACGCCCTCGACCTGCGAGATGCGTTGCGCCAACACGGTGTCGGCGACATCGTAGATCGCGCTCGGCGTGACCGTCTTCGAGGTCAGGGCGAGGATCAGCACCGGGGTCGCCGCCGGATTGGCCTTGCGGAACGAGGGCACGTTCGGCAGATCGCTCGGCAAGTCGCTCAGCGAGGCATTGATGGCGGCCTGCACGTCGCGCGCGGCGCGGTCGATGCTGCGGCCGAGCGAGAACTGCACCGCAATGTTGGTGGAGCCGAGCGCGCTGGTCGAGGTGAGCTGGGTGACGCCGGCGATCTCGCCGAGCCGTCGTTCGAGCGGGGCGGCGACGGTGGCCGCCATCACCGCCGGATCGGCGCCGGGCCGCGTGGCGGAGACGCGGATCACCGGAAAGTCGACGCTCGGCACGTTGGCCACCGGCAGGAAGCGGTAGGCGACGGCGCCGACCAGGAACAGCCCGATCGCCAGCAGCGTGGTGCCGACCGGCCGGCGGATGAAGACGTCGGACAGCGACGTCACGGCGCGCCTCCCGCCGCGGGCGTCGCGGCTTCGGAAGCGTCACGCGCCAGCGTGCCTTCAAGGCGGCGGTTGAAGCGATCGAGCGCGAGATAGATGACCGGCGTGGTGTAGAGCGTGAGCATCTGGCTGATCAAAAGCCCGCCGATGATCGAGATGCCGAGCGGAAAGCGCAGCTCCGAGCCGGTGCCGCTCTCGACCGCCAGCGGCAGCGCGCCGAAGAGCGCCGCCAGCGTCGTCATCATGATCGGCCGGAAGCGCAACAGGCAGGCCTGCACGATGGCGTCTTCCGCCGTCAGCCCCTGCCGGCGCTCGGCCTCGAGCGCGAAGTCGATCATCATGATGGCGTTCTTCTTGACGATGCCCATCAGGAGGACGATGCCGATCAGCCCGAGCACCGAAAGGTCCTGCCCGAACAGCATCAAGGCGAGGATCGCGCCGACGCCGGCCGACGGCAGCGTTGAGAGGATGGTGACGGGGTGGATATAGCTTTCGTACAGCACGCCGAGCACGATGTAGATGGTGACGATGGCGGCGAGGATCAGCCAGGGCTGCCCGGCCAGCGCGCGCGAGAATTCCGCGGCATCGCCGGCGTAGAGCCCGATCACCGAGCCCGGCATGCCGATGCCCGCCTCGGTGCGCGCGATCGCCTTCACCGATTGGCCGAGCGAGGTCCCGGGAGCGAGATTGTAGCTCAGCGTCACGGCGGGAAACTGCGCCTGGTGGGAGATCACCAGCGGCGCCGTGGTGCGGGCAAGCTCGGCGACCGCCGCGATCGGCACCTGCGCGCCGCCGGTGCCCGGCACGAAGAGCTTCGACAGCACCGTGGGATCGCGCTGGTCTTCCGGCAGCGCCTCGAGCACGACGCGATACTGGTTGGCCTGGCCGTATATGGTCGAGATCTGGCGCTGGCCGAAGGCGTCGTTGAGCGTGTCGTTGACCGTCTGCAGCGAGACGCCGAGCTGGCCGGCGCGCTCGCGGTTGATGGTAAGGGCCGCGCGCAGGCCGCGCTCCTGCGCTTCCGACGATACGTCGCGGAACAGCGGATCGGCGCTGAGCGCCGCCACCAGCTTCTCCGACCAGGCCGTGACCTCGGCGCTGTCGGTGCCGGTCAGCGTGTACTGATACTGCGAGCGGCTGGTGCGGGTGCTGATCTGGATATCCTGCACCGGCTGGAAATACACCTGCATGCCGGGCACCATCGCCACGCGCGCCTTCAGCCGCTCGATGATGGCGCCAAGATCGTCGCGCCGTTCGGCGCGGGACTTGAGGGTTGCCACGATGCGCGCGACATTGGGCGGGCCGTCGCCGGTGCCGATCGCCGACACCACGCCCTGCACGTCGGCATCGGCGCGCAACGCGGCGACGATCATCGCCTGCCGCCGCTCCATCTCGGCGAACGAAACCTCGGGGCCGGCCTCCGCCACCGCCGTGATCGAGCCGGTGTCCTGCAATGGCAGGAAGCCCTTCGGCACGACCGCGTAAAGAACAAGCGTCGCCGCTAGCGTCGCCAGCGTGACCAGCAGGGTGGCGCGGCGGCGCGCAAGTACCCACAGCAGGCTGTCGTGATAGAAGGCGACGGCGGCGTCGATCCAGCCGTTGACGGTGGCGAGCCACGGGAGCGCGGCGGCGCCCTCGCCTTCGCCATGATGCGTCTTGAGCAGCCGCGAGCACATCATCGGTGTCAGCGTCAGCGACACCACGGCGGAAATGACCACGGCGATGGTCAGGGTGAGCGCGAACTCGCGGAACATCCGCCCGACCAGCCCGGTCATGAACAGCAGCGGAATGAACACCGCGATCAGCGACATCGTCAGCGAAATCACGGTGAAGCCGATCTCGCGCGCGCCCTTGAGCGCCGCATCGAGCGCGCTTTCGCCGTTCTCCATATGGCGGACGATGTTCTCGACCATGACGATGACATCGTCGACGACAAAGCCGGTGCCGATGGTCAGCGCCATCAGCGACAGGTTGTCGAGCCCGAAGCCGGCGAACCACATCACGCCGAAGGTGGTGACGAGCGACAGCGGCAGCGCCACGCCGGCGATGATGGTGGCGCGCAGCGAGCGCAGGAACATCAGCACCACGAGCACGACCAGCACCGCGCTCAGGACAAGCGTGAACTGCACGTCGCGCACCGAGGCGCGGATGGTGAAGGTGCGGTCGCTAACCACGGTGAGCGCCACGCCGGCCGGAATGGCGCGCTGCAGGCGCGGAATCTCGGCGCGGATGTCCCGGACCACGTCGATGACATTGGCTCCGGGCTGGCGCTGGATGTCGAGGATGACCGCTGGCGTTCCCTGGAACCAGCCGCCGGTCTTGTCGTTCTCAAGGCCGTCGACGATGCGCGCGACATCGCCGACCGTGACCGGCGAGCCGTTGCGGTAGGCGATGACGATGGCCCGGTAAGCCTCCGCCGAGGCGATCTGGTCGTTGGCGGCGATGGTGTAGGCCTGTTGCGCGCCGTCGAGCGCGCCCTTGGGCCCGGCGACGTTGGCGCCGGCGATTGCCGAGCGCAAGTCTTCGAGCGAGATGCCGTAGGACGCGAGCCGCGCCAGGTCGGCCTGGATGCGCACCGCCGGCCGCAACCCGCCGAGCACGGTGACCTTGCCGACGCCGCTGATCTGGCTCAACCGCTGCGCCAGCAGCGTGTCGGCGATGTCGCTCATGGCGCGCAGCGAGACGGTGTCCGAGGTCAGCGCCAGCGTCATGACCGGCGCGTCGGCCGGGTTCACCTTGGCATAGACCGGCGGATAGGGAAGGTTGCGCGGTAGCGTCGCGGCGGCGGCGTTGATGGCCGCCTGCACATCCTGGGTGGCGCCATCGACGTCGCGCGACAGTTCGAACTGCAGCGACACCTGGCTGATGCCGTAGGAACTGGTCGAGCTCATCGCCGCCAGCGCCGGGATCTGTCCGAGCTGGCGTTCGAGCGGCGCGGTGACCAGCGCGGCCATGACGTCGGGGCTGGCTCCCGGCAGCCTGGTCGTGACCTGCACGGTGGGGAATTCGACCTGCGGCAGCGACGACACCGGCAGCGCGAAATAACCCAGGAGGCCGCCGATCATCAGCGCCACGCCGAGCAGCGAGGTGGCGATGGGCCTGCGGATGAAAGGTTCGGACACGCTCATCGGAAAAACGCCTTGAGTTGACCGGGTGCCGGCCGGTCAGCGCCGCTGCCCACGCCCGCCGCCCGGTCCCTGCCCCTGTCCCGGCCGCGCCTTGGGCGCAAGATCCGGCGACGGCAGTTCGGTCGCCGCACTGACGGTCACCTTGCTGCCGTCGGCAAGATTGGCGAAGCCCGTCGTCACCACGCGCTCGTCACCCTTGAGACCGCTGGCGATCACCGCCTCGGTGTCGTTCTGCTGCGTCACCGTCACCGGGCGCGCCGTCACCACGTCGCCCTCGCCGATGACGAAGGCGAAGGTGCCGGCGGGGCCGCGCTGCACCGCGGCGGTGGGGATCACCATCGCCCGCTCCAGCGTCTCGATCCGCAGACGCACGTTGACGAACTGTCCCGGCCACAGTTGCAGGTTGGCATTGGGCAGTTCGGCCTTGAGCTTGACCGTCCCGGTGGTCTGGTCGATCTGGTTGTCGATGCTTTGCAGGCTTCCGGTCTCGATCGCGCTGCGGCCATCGGCGGCCAGCACGTCGACGGGAAGCGTGCCCTTGGCGGCGGCGGCGTTGACGCGGACGAGCTGCTGCTGCGGCAGGCTGAACTGCACCGCGATCGGCTTGATCTGTGTGATGACGACGAGACCGTTGAGATCGGACGCGCGAATGAGATTGCCGGGGTCGACCAGCCGCAGGCCGACGCGGCCGGCGATCGGCGCGGTGATGCGGGTGTAGCCGAGCAACGCCTGGGCGTTGTCGATGGCGGCCTGATCTGCCTGCACCAGCGCTTCGAACTGCGCAACCTGCGCGGCCTGCGTATCGGCCTGCTGCTTGCTGCCGGCGTTCGCTGTGGCGAGCTTCTGGTAGCGGGCGAGATCGATCCGCGCGTTGGCGAGTTGGGCCGCGTCCTGCGCCTTCTTGGCGGTCGCCTGATCGAGCTGGGCCTTGTACAGCGTGGGGTCGATCTCGGCCAGCAGGTCGCCGCGCACGACATCCTGGCCTTCCTTGAAATGGATCGCGATCAGCTTGCCGTCGACCTGCGCGCGCACGGTCACGGAATTAAGAGCGCGCGCCACGCCGACACCATCGAGATAGACCGGTACGTCGGCGATGCGGGGCGTGGCGGCGAGCACCGGCACGGCCATCTCGCCCGTGCGGCCGCCAAAGCCGCCGCGCTGCGGCGCCGCGGCCGGCCACATGAGATAGGCAAGGCCAGCCGCGATCAGCAGCACAACGCCGATCGACACCGTGCGCCGTCGCGCGCCCGAAGCCAGCCGCGAGGCGCCCTCGCCCGCCGCTTTCGCCTTTTCCGCCAGTTCCGGCTTGAACAGCATCCGCTCGCCTTCACGTTCTTACGGGGTCTTGCGGGTGGCAGCACCGTTATTGCGGCCTGCCACACATACCTCTGCATTTAGTCACTCGACCACGGGAATCACAGCCGGTTCCGGCACGGGTCTCGCGGCGACGACAACGATGTCAGGCGGCCAGCCGCCGCCAAGCGCCTGGTACAGGCTGACGATCGCCTGCAGCCGCGCCAGTTGCGCCTGCGCCAGCAGATCCTCGGCCTGAAACACGGTGGTCTGGGTATTTAACACGGTTATGATATCGATCGTGCCCTCGCGCAGCCGGATTTCGGCCAGGTTGAAGGCCCGCCGCGCGGTGACGGCGGCCTGACGCTGCAGCCGGACGCGTTCGGTGGTGGTGCGCAATCCGGTGAGCGCGGTATCGACATCGGAGAAGGCCGACACGATCGCCTTGCGATAGGTCTGCAGCGTTTCGTCCTGCCTGGCCTGCGCCAGATCGAAATTGCCCTGGATGCGGCCGCCGTCGAGGATCGGCTGGGTCAGGCTGGCGGCCACGTTGTAGAACACCGACTCCGGCCGGAACAGCGTGGCGAGCGACGTGCTCTGGTAGCCGCCCTGGCCGGTCAGCTGGATGCTCGGAAAGAACTGCGCGCGGGCGTTGCCGACATTGGCGGTCGCGGAGGCGAGTTGCGCCTCTGCGCGGCGGATGTCGGGACGCTGGATCAAGAGCTCCGACGGCAGGCCCGGGGTGACGCGCGGGCTGCCGATGCGGCTCAGGCTGCCGCCGGTGATTTTGACCTGCTCGGGCGGGCGCGCCACCAGGGTTGCCAGCGCAAACAGATTCTGCGTGAAGGTCTGCTGCAGCGGCGGCACCGACGCGCGCTGGCCGGCGAGGATGCTTTCCTGCTGCGCCAGTTCCAGATCGGTCGCGGTGCCGGCTTCGACGCGCTGCTTGATGGCGTCATAGATGCGCTTGGCGCTGGCGATGTTGTTGCGCGCGATGCGCAGCCGGTCCTGCGCCGCCAGCATCTGGAAATAGCTGTTGGCGACGGTGGCCAGCGTCGTCAGGCCGATCACGTCATGATCGAAACGGCTGGCGGTGGCGGTCTCCACGGCGGCAAGCGCGGCGTCGTGGTTCTTGCCCCAGAAGTCGATCTCGTAGCTGGCGCTCAGGCCGGCGGTGTAGGTGGTGACCGTGCGTCCCGAGCCGCCGGCATTCACCGACGACTTGACGCTCGTGACGTTGGCCTCGGCATTGAGCGCGGGCAACAGCGGCGCGCCGGCGATGCGGGCCTGGGCGTCGGCCTGCAGGATACGCGCCCGCGCCGCGGCGATGTCGAAATTGACCCGCCGGGCTTCTTCCATCAACGCGGTGAGTTCAGACGAGCGGAAGTCGCGCCACCAGTCGAGCGCGGGAGGGGCGGCCCGCGCCGCTTCGGGCCGCACGGGGCCCGCGAGATAGCGTTCGGGAATGTCGATGCCCAGGACCGGCCGGTCGGTGCTCAGGATGCAGCCGCCAAGCACTGCCGCGAGCCCGAGGGCCGGCAGCGCCCGCCGACAGCCAAAGCTCGCGGCCGCGATCACGCAACGCTCCCGCGCGCCGGCCAGTGAAGGGCGAGTTCATGCCGCATTGCTCGACATCCCAGAGATTCCGGCCCCGACTTGGCCCCGATCCGCGCGCCGGCGCAAGCCCTTGATAGATTAAGAATAGGAAAGAAAGACGCTTTTCCGCCACTTCTGAGGAAGCACGGCCACGCCCGCCCCCTCGCCCGTCCTTGTTTTTGCTCCTGATGCGAGTCAAGATTGTCGCCACAATCAGAACAAAAGCGATGCTCCCGAGGACGCGCGGGGCGAACGCAACTTCGCATGCCGGCATCCCGTGCGGCGGCGCACCGGGCAGGGCCGCGGGAATCGAGGGCCAGCAGGGGCATTCGCCGTCGCCAAAGAGAGGGGCTAGGCATGGTGCCCGATCCGATTCCCGTCACCCATGAGACCATCGACAGCGCCGTGGGCGATGTGCCGAAGCTGGCGCGAATTGCATTCGGCCTGGCGACGCGGCTGCGGCGCGGCACGCTCGATGTCACCCTGCCCGATGGCCGGCAACTGCGATTCGGCGGCGCCGAGCCGGGGCCGGCCGCCGCCATGACGGTGCGCGATTACGGCTTCGCGCGGCGTCTGGTGAGCGGCGGCGACATCGGCATCGCCGAGGCCTATCTGCGCGGCGAATGGGACACGCCGGACCTGACGCAGTTCCTCTACCTGTTCTGCGTCAATCACGAGGCGTTTCACTCGCTGCTCGACCGCCAGCCGCTCATCCGGCTGATGCAACTGATACAGCACTGGTTCAACCGCAACACCCGCGGCCAGGCGCGCCGTAACATCCACGCCCATTACGACATCGGCAATTCGTTCTATTCGGCATGGCTTGATTCCAGCATGACCTATTCCGCGGCGCTGTTCGAGGATGGCGCGCACGAACTGAGTGCGGCGCAGATCAACAAGTATCGCCGCCTCGCCGAGGCGATCCAGCTCGAGCCCGGGCAGAAGCTCCTGGAGATCGGTTGCGGCTGGGGCGGATTCGCGGAATTTGTCGCCAGGACCTACGGCATCGACATGGTGTGCCTGACCATCAGCCGCGAGCAGCATGATTTCGCGCGCCGGCGCATGTTCGAGGCCGGCCTCAACGACAGGGTCGAAATCCGCCTCAGGGATTATCGCGACGAGCGCGGCCAGTATGACCGCATCGCCTCCATCGAGATGATCGAGGCGGTAGGCGAACGGTTCTGGCCGCAGTATTTCGCGCAACTGCGCGACCGTCTCGCGCCCGGCGGCTTCGCCGGCATCCAGGCCATCACCATCCAGGACCGGCTGTTCTCCACGTACCGGCGCGAGGTGGACTTCATTCAGCGCTATATCTTCCCTGGCGGCATGCTGCCCTCACCCGCCGTGCTCAAGACTCTCGGTGAGCGATTCGGCATTCCTGTCATCCGCGAGCGCGTCTTCGGACAAGATTATGCCACCACGCTGGCGACATGGCGGAACAATTTCCGCGCCGCATGGCCGCGCCTCACGCACATGGGTTTCGACGAGCGGTTCCGCAGGCTGTGGGAATATTACCTGTCCTACTGCGAGGCCGGATTCCGCTCCGGTAACATTGATGTACGGCAGGTGGTGTTCGCGCGACCAAATTGAACCTCCCCCCGCCTGTGCATGGACTTGTGCGCGGGGCTCCGTTAGGGTCGCAACGACGTTATCCATTGTCTTCGGCAAGCAACTCCTTCGGCAAATGCAAATCCAGAACGGCATCGTTGACGCCATCGGGCGCACGCCGCTGATCAAGCTCAGGCGCGCCTCGGAGCTGACCGGCTGCACCATTCTCGGCAAGGCCGAGTTCATGAATCCGGGCCAGTCGGTCAAGGACCGCGCGGCGCTCTTCATTGTCCGCGACGCGATTGCACGCGGTGCGCTCAAGCCCGGCGGCGTCATCGTCGAGGGCACCGCGGGCAACACCGGCATCGGCCTTGCGCTGGTCGCCAACGCGCTCGGCTTCCGCACCGTCATCGTCATCCCCGACACGCAAAGCCAGGAAAAGAAGGACACGCTGCGGCTGTGCGGCGCCGAGCTGGTCGAGGTGCCGGCGGTGCCCTACTCCAATCCCAACAACTACGTGAAGCTGTCGGGACGGCTGGCCGACGAGCTTTCGCGCAGCGAGCCGAACGGCGCGGTGTGGGCCAACCAGTTCGACAACGTGGCCAACCGGCAGGCGCATATCGAGACCACGGGGCCGGAGATCTGGCAGCAGACCGACGGCAAGGTCGACGGCTTCGTCGCGGCGGTCGGCACCGGCGGCACGCTGGCGGGCGCCGGCATCGCGCTGAAAGCACGCAACCGCAACGTCCGCGTCGCGCTCGCAGATCCGATGGGCGCCGCGCTCTACAGCTACTACACCACCGGCACGCTCAAGGCCGAAGGCACGTCGATCACCGAAGGCATCGGTCAGGGCCGCATCACCGCCAACCTGGTCGACGCGCCGATCGACGACGCGTTCCAGATTCCCGACAGCGAGGGCATCCCGATCGTGTTCGATTTGCTTGAACACGAAGGGCTGTGCCTCGGCGGTTCGTCCGGCATCAACGTCGCCGGCGCGATCCGGCTGGCGCGCCAGCTCGGCCCCGGCCACACCATCGTCACCATATTGTGCGACTACGGCACGCGCTATCAGTCGAAGCTGTTCGATCCGGATTTCCTGCGCAGCAAGGATCTGCCGGTGCCGGGATGGCTGACGCGGCGCTCACAGGTGCAGGCGCCCTACGAGAAGGTGTGAGCGGGATCCCCGCCTCTTTCACTATCATCATGGCGGGGCTTAATCCGGCTTCATCGTCATGGCTTGATCCGGCTTCATCGTCATGGCCGGGCTTGACCCGGCCATCCATCGTCAAGCTGGCAATGACGGTGGGGATGATCAGACCCCGCAACGACGCTCAGTGCAGGATCTGGCTCAGGAACAGCTTGGTGCGCTCGTGCCGCGGGTTGCGGAAGAACTCGGCTGGCGTGTTGGACTCGATGATCTGCCCGGCGTCCATGAACACCACGCGGTCGGCAACCTCGCGGGCAAACCCCATCTCGTGCGTCACCACCAGCATGGTCATGCCGTCGCGGGCGAGGCCGACCATGGCGTCGAGCACTTCCTTGACCATTTCCGGGTCGAGCGCCGAGGTCGGCTCGTCGAACAGCATCACCTTGGGGTTCATTGACAAGGCGCGCGCGATCGCCACGCGCTGCTGCTGGCCGCCCGACAGCTGCGAGGGAAACAGCGGGGCCTTTTCCGGGATGCGGACGCGCTCGAGATATTTCATGGCGACCGCCTCGGCGTCCTTCTTGGCCATGCCACGCACCCAGATCGGCGCCAGCGTGCAGTTCTCCAGCACCGTGAGGTGCGGAAACAGGTTGAAGCTCTGGAACACCATGCCGACCTCGCGGCGCACCTCGTCGACATTCTTCAGGTTGCGCGTCAGCTCGATGTCATTGACGACGATGCGGCCTTCCTGAAATTCCTCCAGCGCATTGATGCAACGGATCATGGTGGACTTGCCCGATCCCGACGGGCCGCACACCACGATGCGCTCGCCGCGCGCGACGTCGAAATCGAGGTCGCGCAGCACGTGGAAGTCGCCATACCACTTGTTGAGGCCCGTGATCGCGATCATGGAATTCGACATCATGCTCCCCGGAAGACATTGAGCCGCCGCTCGACGAACAGCGAATAGCGCGACATGCCGAAACAGCAGACAAAATAGATGATGCCGGCAAAGGCGAAACCGGTAAACAACGTCGTCGGCGTCGCCCAGTTCGGATCGGCAAAGGCGGCGCGCAACTGGCCCAGCAGGTCGAGGATGGCGACGATCAGCACCAGCGTCGTGTCCTTGAACAGCGCGATGAAACTGTTGACGAGTCCGGGGATCACATGGCGAAGCGCCTGCGGCAGGATGATGAACCGCGTCGACTTCCAGTACGACAGCCCCATGGCGCTCGCCGCCTCGTATTGCCCGCGCGGAATGGCCTGCAGTCCGCCGCGGATCACCTCTGCGTTGTAGGCGCCGGAAAACAGAGAGACGCCGATCAGCACGCGCAGCAGGCCATCCACCGTCATGTAGTCGGGCAGGAACAGCGGCAGCATGTAGGTGGCGAAGAACAGCACGGTGATCAGCGGCACGCCGCGCCAGAATTCGATGAAGGCGATGGCGGCGACGCGCACCAGCGGCAAGGTCGAGCGCCGTCCGAGCGCCAGCGCGATGCCGACCGGCATCGAGGCGACGATGCCGGTCACCGACACCACCATGGTCACCAGCAGGCCACCCCATTGCCTTGTGTCGACCACCGGCAGGCCGCCGCGATCGATCTCCATCGCCGCGAACACCACCGCCATGCCCACGAACGTCGCCACCGGCCGCAGCAGTGGCCGCCAGCCGTTGCGCAAACCGCCGTTCAGAGCGGCGATCAGCGCGGTGACCGCCACTCCCGTGAGCGCGAAGTCGCCCCAGAACGGCGACGGCAATCCGGCGAGCCATACGCGCAGCTTGACGAGCGGGAAAAACACCAGCGCCAGGCCGTAGCCGGTGAACGTGATCGCAAGGCCGAGCGCGTTCAGCGCCGCCCGCAACGGGGCATATCCGAACGAGCCGCCGAGCGACTGGAACGCCATGCCCATGATGACAAGGCTGTTGGCGATGAACTGGCCGAAGGAGGCGAGCCAGCTCACACCGAAGCCGCGCAGGCCCCCGCCGTGCAGAAGGAAGAACGCGATCACCGGAAAGGCCAGGAAGAACAGCCCGGCATTGAGCGCCTTGGCCGGCGCGCGCGGGATGAGAAGCGGGATCAGCAGCGCCACGCCGATGGCGAGCGCCAGATCGACGCGCCAGCGCTGCGCCTCCGGATAGAAGCCGTACATGAACTGGCTGAACTTGGCGATCACGAACGGCCAGCAGGCGCCGACCGAGCCGCTCGCCGTCGTCGCCAGGCAACTGTCGCGGCCGCTGCCGGTCCACACCGCGTCGATCAGCAGAAACCGGACCGTCGGCACCAGCACGATCCACAGCGCAATGGCGCTTAGAATGGTGAGGACGGTGTTGAGCGGTCCGCCGAACAGACGCGAACGCAGGAATCCGATGATGCCGGTGGCGATGAGCGGCGCGGCGCGCTGCGGCACCAGTTCCCGGCGGACGAAGGCCTGATCCTGCCCGCTCATGCGCTGCGATTCCTGAACAGGTAATAGTTGTAGAGGTTCATGCCGGCGCTGGTCGCCAGCGAGATCAGCAGATAGACGCCCATGGTGATGGCGATGATCTCGATCGCCTGTCCGGTCTGGCTCAGCGTCGTACCGGCGAACACCGACACCAGATCGGGATAGCCGATGGCCACCGCCAGCGAGGAGTTCTTGGTCAGGTTGAGGTACTGGTTGGTGAGCGGCGGCAGGATGACACGCAGCGACTGCGGCACCACGATCAGCCGCAGCGCGGCGCCGCGCCGCAGACCGAGCGCCGAGGCCGCCTCGATCTGTCCCTTCGGCACCGCCTGGATGCCGGCGCGCACGATCTCGGCGATGAAGGCGGCGGTATAGGTGGAAAGCGCCAGCACCAGCGCAATCAGCTCGGGCACCAGGCGGGTGCCGCCGACGAAGTTGAAGCCGCGCAATTCCGGCTGCTCGAAGCTGAACGGGGCGCCGCCCAGCACCGCCGACGCCGCCGGCAGGCCGACCAGCAGTCCCAACGCCCACGGCCATACCCGCAGCGGCTTTCCGGTCTGGTAGAGCCTGCGCCGCGCGAGGATCTTCATTGCCACCGTGACGGCGAGCGCAAGGCCGATCGCGACGACAAACGGGGCAAAGCCATCGAGCGGAACAGGGCGCGGCACCACGACGCCGCGATTGTTGAGGAAGGCGACGCCGAACACCGAGATGCTGCCGCGCGCCCCCGGCAGCGTGCCCAGCACCGCGAGGTACCAGAACAGGATCTGGAACAGGAGCGGCAGATTGCGGATCAGTTCGACATAGCCGCCGGCCAGCCGCGCCACCAGCCAGTTCGGCGACAGCCGGCCGAGCCCGACCATGAACCCGATGATCGTCGCCAGCACGCAGCCGATGAACGACACCAGCAGCGTGTTGAGCAGGCCGACCGCGAACACGCGCAGGTACGTGTCGGATTCGTCGTAGGCGATCAGCGACTGGCTGACGCCAAATCCGGCGGTGTTGTTGAGAAAGCCCAATCCGGCCGCGATGCGCTGGGCCTTGAGGTTGGCCTGCGCGTTGGAGGTGATCTCATAGCCGAGCCAGACCACGACGAGCAGCAGCAGAAGCTGGGCGAGAATGCCCCAGCCGCCGGCGCGCCCCGCGGTCATGCGCCACAGGCGATGGCCGAGTTGAAGGGGCGGCGTGCGGCATTCGCCCGGCATGTTGCGTTACGTCCTGGCTGCGGTCCGTGGACCGTCTCCCCGGCTCTTCCCGTATCAGCGGATCGGCGGGCCGTACTGGATTCCGCCCTTGTTCCACAGCCGGTTGAGGCCGCGATCGATGGCGAGCGGGGAGCCAGAGCCGACATTGCGCTCGAACGATTCGCCATAATTACCGACGTGCCGGATGATACGTACCACCCAGTCCTTGGTCAGGCCGAGTTGCTCGCCAAGATTGCCCTCCACGCCGAGCAGCCGCTTGATCTCCGGCGCCGGCGATTTCAGCATGCTGTCGACATTGGCCTTGGTGACGCCGAGCTCTTCGGCGTTGATCATGGCGTAAAGGGTCCACTTGACGATGTCGAACCACTGGTCGTCGCCGTGGCGCACCACCGGGCCGAGCGGTTCCTTGGAGATGACGTCGGGCAGCACGATGTGATCGTTGGGCGCAGCGAGCTTGAGGCGCTGGGCGTAGAGCTGCGACACGTCGGAGGTGAATACGTCGCAGCGACCGGCCTCGTAGGTCTTGAGCGTCTCGTCGGCGGTGCTGAACGCGATCACCTCGTATTTGAGGTTGTTGGCCTTGAAGTAGTCGGCGACGTTCTGCTCGTTGGTGGTGCCGGTCTGCACGCAGATCGAGGCGCCGCCGAGATCGCGCGCCGAGTTCACCTTGAGCGAGCGCCGTACCAGGAAGCCCTGGCCGTCATAGTAGCTGACGCCGGTGAAGTTGAGGCCGAGCGAGGTGTCGCGCGACAGCGTCCAGGTCGTGTTGCGCGACAGCACGTCGAGTTCGCCGGACTGGAGCGCGGTGAAACGGTCCTTGGCCGACAGCGGCACGAACTTGACCTTCATCGGATCGTCGAGCACCGCCGCCGCGATCGCCCGGCACACGTCGACATCGAGGCCGGTCCACACGCCCTTGTCGTCGGGCGAGGAGAATCCCGGAAGACCCTGGCTGACGCCGCAGGACAGGCTGCCGCGGTCCTTGACCGCCTTGAGGGTCTGGGCGAACGCCGAGGGCATCGTCACCAGGAAGGCCAACGCGAAGGTTCCTGCAATCCTGATCTTCATGGCACGACCTTTCATGAAATGAAAAATTTGCGGCAGCACCGCCAAAACCCTTGTTTGCCATCAGAGAACGAACAGGCTTGCCGGTCAAGGGGTTGACGGCTTGGCGGGGATCACCGCTTAGTGCGACACACATACGCTGAGGGGCGGCGGTGCCGCTGCTTGCCGCCCGCAGTTCTTTTGTCGTCACTTGCGCCGGACGGCGTCGCCGGCCACGAGCCACCGTCACGAGCCCCCGTCATGAGCCGACCCCCCTCCGACACACAGCCCCCGCTCGATCCCGCCACGCTGCTGGTCACCGGCGGCCGCGATACCGCGGCGCAAAAAGGCTTCGTCAATCCGCCGGTGGTGCACGGTTCGACCGTGCTCTATCCGAGCGCCGAGGATCTTCTGGCGCACCGCGGCGAATATCATTACGGCCGCCACGGCTCGCCGACCACGCGGGCGCTGACGCAGGCGCTCCAGGAACTGGAAGGGTCGAACTGCGCCGGCGTGGCGCTGGCCCCTTCCGGGGTGTCGGCGATCTCCGCCGCGCTGCTCGCGGTGCTCAAGGCCGGCGACCACCTCTTGGTGAGCGACAGCATCTACCGCCCGACCCGCAGCATGTGCGACGACCTGCTCCTTGGACTGGGGATCGAAACGACCTATTTCGATCCCCTGATCGGCGCCGGCATCACCAGTCTGTTCCGCGACAACACCCGCGCGGTGTTCCTCGAGGCGCCCGGCTCGCAGTCGCTCGACATGTCGGACATCCCGGCGATCGCCGCCGTGGCGCGCGCGCGCGGCATCTGGATCATCAACGACAACACCTGGGCGACGCCGCTCCTGTTCCGCTCGCTCGACAAGGGCGTCGATCTCAGCGTGCAGTCGGCGACCAAGTACATCGGCGGCCATTCCGACATCATGCTGGGCACCGTCGCCGCCAACGGGAGAGCGTGGCCGAAGCTTGCCGCCGCCATCCGCCTGCTCGGCCTGTGCGCCGGGCCGGACGACGTCTTTCTCGCGCTGCGCGGCCTGCGCACGCTAGCGGTGCGGTTGGCGCGGCATCAGGCCGCCGGCATCGAGATGGCGAACTGGCTCGCCGCGCGCCCCGAGGTGCTGCGCGTCCTGCACCCGGCGCTACCCGGCGATCCCGGCCACGCCATCTGGAAGCGCGATTTTTCCGGCGCCTGCGGGTTGTTCAGCGTCATTCTCAGGCCGGCGCCGCAGGCCGCGGTCAACGCCTTCCTCAACAGCCTGCGCCTGTTCGGCATGGGATTTTCGTGGGGCGGCTTCGAGAGCCTGGTGATCCCGTTCGACTGCGCCAGCTACCGCACCGCGACGGTCTGGCAGCCCGGCGGTCCGGGGCTGCGCTTCCATATCGGGCTGGAGAACCTCGATGACCTCAAGGCCGACCTGGCGCAGGGGTTCGAGGTGCTGGCGAAAGCGCGTTGACGCGGGCTCAGGTCGTTGACCGCGCCCTGCCCCGCACCACGGCGCGCGCCCGCGCCGCCAGCGTTTCGAGCAGCCGCAGCAGGCGGCCACGGTTGGGCCCCGGCTTCGGCCGCACCTCGCCATCGGGCATGACGACAAAACCCAGCCCGCGCACCGCGAACCATTGCCGCGCCAGCATCGCGCCGAGGATGCCGACCAGTGCGCCGGCCACCGCGTCGCTGGGATGATGCGCCCCCACCACCACGCGGCTGACCGCGATCAGGATGGCGTAGGCCGCCATGACATAGCGCGTGCGCGGCCACAGCGCGGCGATGGCGAAGGCGGCGGCGAACGCCGTCGTGGTATGGCCGGACGGCAGGCTGGCGTAGTGCACATGGAACGCCATCGGCGAGAACAGGTAAGGATCGGGCGCGCCGCCGACGAACGGCCGCGCCCGTCCGATGATCCGCTTGGCGATGGTGACGAACAGACCCGGCAGGCCGATGGCGATGAACAGGAACCCGAACCGCACCATCAACGCGGCCAGCGTGGCGCTGGCCACCCGTCCCAGCCGCTCCGAGGCGAGCGCAGCGCAGACGACCACCACCGCGGCCGTCGGCCACAGAAACCAGTTCGAACGGCCGAAGTCGGTATAGAAATCGAACGGCTCGACGATCCAGAACCGGCTGAGCTTGCGTGCGCCGACGATGGCGGCGACGTCGGCGGTCGGCACCAACAGCAGTCCCAGCGCCAGCAGGCCGAGCGCGGTGACGATCCACGGTCCCGGACGGCGGTAGATGGTCTCGCGCAGCGAGCCGAAGCGCGGCGGCCGCGCCAGGACGCGCAAGCCCGTGACCAGATTGGCCAGGGTGTGGCGGAACGCGCCACCGACGCGCTGCAACTGTGACGGCATCGTCATTCGGTTCCATCAGAACTGAAAATGGCCACGGAGATCTGGCGGCCATGAATGTAGTTGTAGCCCTCGACGCGGGCTGTAACGGCATACAGGAGGCCGATCGCCTCGGCACGCTGCGCGAAGGCGCGCTCATAGCGTCCCTCGACGAGCGCGAACCGGCACTGCCCCTGCTGGAGGAAGTCGGCGGCGCCCGAGGCATCGGTCAGCAGCGTCGAGGTTCCGCTCATGAATACCAGGCTCGGTTCCTGATAGCCCACCGCCGCCGCCATCGGCTTGTCGCATTTCATGTTGCGCAGCGCGCGCGACAATTCGACGCTCGGAAACAGCGGCGTCAGCGTCGGCATCAGGATGCCGAACACGGTGATGCCGATCAGCAGCGAGGCGGCGATGGCGTTGAGCAGCGAGCGCTCGGCGCGGGACAGATCGTACAGTCCCCAGGCAACCAGCCCGAAGATCATCGCGCCGGCCGCGAACGGCCAGGCCGCGAAGGCCGGCTGGCGCGTGAACACGATGGAGGCCACCACCGCGGCCACCGAAATCACGGCCGGAACGACGAACCACCACATCGCGCCGCGCGATACCCACGTGCCTTCGGCCAGCGCCTGCCGTTCCACCGTTCCCGCGATCATGATCGCCACCGCGGGAAGAAGCGGCAGCACCAGATGCGGCAGTTTGGGCAGCAGCAGTTCGGCGACCAGCCAGGCCGGCACCAGCCAGGCCAGCAGGAACTGCGCGCCGGGCTGGTGGCGCGCCCGCCACACCGCAGGCGCGGCCAGCCCCGCAAGTGCGGCTCCAGGCCAGAACAAGGCGAAGAACATGACGAACTGGGTGCCGGGCGGGCCGCCCTGGAACATCGGCAGCAGCGCCATCCGGCTCCATACGTCGCCACCCAGCGTGCCCAGCATCAGTCCGAGGCCGCCGCCCTGCACCAGAATCGCCAGCGCCCAGGTCGCCGTCACGATAACGAGCCACAGCATGCCCAGGGCCGGATACAGCCGCCGTACCCAGGTCACCGAGCGGTCGAGCACCGCCAGCACGGCGACCGGCAGCACGACATACATCAGCATCAGCGGACCGCCGATGACCAGGCCGCCGGTCAGCGCTAGCCAGAACACCGAGGCCACCGACCCGCGCGCCGGCGTGCGCTCATCGCCGCGTTGCCATTCGAAATAGGCGCGCGCCATCGCACCAAGCGCCGCCGTGACCATGAGCAGCATCATCGCGTCCGGCCGCGCCAGCCGCGCCTCGATGCCGAGCAGGATCGAGGCGCACAGCATCAGGCCCGCCAGCACCGCGCCGCGCCGGCCGGCGAAGGCGAGCGCCGCCCAGTAGGTCGCCAGCACGGCGCCGATGCCGCCGATCAGCGACGGCATACGGTATGGGAAGATGCGTACCGACGTGCGCGGCAAGCCGGTGGCGGCGACGGCATGGACGGCCGCCGCCTGCAGCCAGTGGCTGGCGACCGATTCCGACTGCCGGTTCTGATTCTGGAACCGCAGGTCGACATAGTTGTCGTTCTCGATCATCTGCTTGGTGATTTGCGCGATGTCCGATTCCTCGCGGTCGAGCGGCGGAATCGCGAAAAACCCCGGCAGAAAGAATATGAGCGCGGCGATGGTCAGCAGCAGCACGGCGCGCCAGTGGCTGACGGACGCCACGTCGAGCACGCTCACCAGTCCGCGCCCCGGATTGATCCGGTGCGTCGGCCTGGCGGTGTCGTCCCAGCGGTGCTGTCCGTAACCCTCGGTCATGGGGATCGCTTACGCTGAAACGGCGTGGCGGACAACCGGCCCGACCGCGATCTTATTGAATTCGCACAACAACCGTATCGGCGTCGCCGTTCGCGTCCATCACTGTCAGGCGCATGAATCCGGGACCCGGCGGCATCACCAGACGCTGCCGGCGCTCGTCGAGGCTGCCGGCGGGAACGCCGTTGACGAGAACGGTCATCGGCGCAACGCCACCGGCGACCTTGAGCGCCACGCCCGCCGCGTCGTGCAGCGCCTCGATGCGCGCGCCGCTGAGCGGAAACAGGATGTGCGGGGCCGGCGCCGTCGCGCGCATCAGTTCGCCGGCGGGACGAAACCGCTGCAGCGGCAGCGGCAGTCGCGCGGTGGCCGCGATCAGCGTGCCACGCGGGGGCTTGGCCAGCGGGGCCGGCAGTTTGCCGGAGCGCGCGAAGGCGTCGAACAGCACGGGCGCGGCGGCGCTGCGCCCGATCAGTCCCGGCACCGGCGCGCCGTCGGGCCGGCCGACCCAGACGCCGACCGTCATGCGGCCGTCGAAGCCGATGGCCCAGGCATCGCGATAGCCGTAGCTGGTGCCGGTCTTGAAGGCGATGCGGTTGGGCATGGCGTTGTCGGGCGGCGGCGTGCCGATCAGCACGTTGCCGACCTGCCAGGCGGCGACGCGGTCGATGAGCCGGCGGGTGTCAGGCTCGCGGTCGCCCTCGCCGAGCCGGTCGCGCAAGGCCGCGGCGTCGCCGAGCCGCGCCAGGGCGCCATAGAGCCGGACCAGATCAGTCAGCGTGATGCCGACGCCGCCGAGGCCCATGGCCAGCCCCGGCACCTCGTTTTTGGGCAGCGCCAGCCGCACCCCGGCTTGCGCCAGCCGCGCCGACAGCCGATGCGCCCCGACGCGATCGAGCAGCGCCACCGCAGGCACGTTGAGCGACAGTTGCAGCGCGCGGCGCACCGTCACCGTCCCCTGATAGCTGAGGTCGAAATTCTCCGGCGCGTAGGCGCCGAACCGTTGCGGGCGGTCGTCGATCAGGCTTTCGGGGTGGACGAAGCCGTCCTCGAAGGCCAGCCCGTAGATGAAGGGTTTCAGCGTCGAGCCGGGCGAGCGCACCGCGCGCGTCATGTCGACCTGCCCGGCACGGCGATTATCGAAATAGTCCGGTGAACCGACGCGGCCCAGCACCTCGCCGCTGTCATGGTCGATGGCGAGGATGGCGAGCGAGATGTCGGGGCCGAGCGCATCGGCGCGGTCGCGCGCAAGCTTCTCCAGCGCCTTCTGCAAGGCGGCGTCGATGCCGAGCCGCACGCGCGGCGTTCCCGCGCCAGGCAGTCCCTGCGCGATCGCCTGGTCGGCGGCGTGCGGGGCCAGCATCGGCATCGGCCGCCGCAGCAAAGGGATCGGCTCGGCGCGGGCGCGTTCGGCGTCCCCGGCCGACACCCCGCCGGCCAGCACCATGCGGTCGAGCACGCGATCGCGGGCGCGTCTGGCCGCGTCCGGGAAACGGTCGGGCCGCCGCGTCTCCGGCGACTGCGGCAGCGCCACCAGCAAAGCCGATTCGCCCAGTGAAAGGCGCTTCGGTTCCTTGCCGAAATAGGCCAGCGAGGCGGCGCGCACGCCTTCGAGATTGCCGCCGAACGGCGCGCGCGTCAGGTAAAGGTCGAGGATCGCCGGCTTGGACAGCGCGTGCTCGATCTGAAACGCGCGCGCGATCTGGCGCAGCTTGGCGACAACCGAGCGCTCGCCGCGCGGCTCGATCAGCCGCGCCGCCTGCATGGTCAGCGTCGAACCGCCGGACACGATGCGGCCGTGGCCGGCGAACTGCGCCGCCGCGCGCGCGAGCGCCAGCATGTCGACGCCGGGATGGGCGTGGAAGCGGCGGTCCTCGTAGGCCAGCAGCAGCTCGACATAGCGCGGATCGACGTCGGTGGCCGCCGTCACCGGCAGCCGCCAGCGGCCGTCAGCCATGGCATAGGGCCGCAGCAGCCGTCCATTGCGATCGACAACGGTAGCCGAAACCTCCCGCTCCGACGGCAGCGGCGCCGGGCCGAGCCGCGCCATTGCGACGCCGGCAAGCGCCGCCGCGCCGGCCGCGAACGCGGCCGCCGCCAGCACGACGCGCGGCGGGCTCCTCGTCATTTCGCCGCCTTGACCTCAATGGCGCCGGTCGCGGTGCGGCCGTGGCGCGCCGGATTGTACATGTCCTCGACGAACGCCTGCGGCAGCACGTAGCGGCCCGGCGACACCGCGCGCACCACATAGGCCACGGTGAATACCGCGTCATCGTCGCTGGCGCGCTCGATGGCGGCACTGAAACGGTCGTCGCGGAACTCGGTGCTGGCGGGCTCCGCGCCGTCCTCAATCCAGTCCAGCGCGCCGGCATCGCCCGACGACACCAGGCGCGGGTTGTCGATCTCGAACCCGGCCGGCAGATAGTCCGCCACCATGATGCGGCCGAACTCCGGCTTGGCCTCGGTGACCGTGAGCACCACCGCGAAGCGCTCGTTCTGTCTGGCTTCGCGCGGATCGGCCGGCTTGCCGTCGAGGCTGTGGAAGCTGCGCTCGATCCTGAAGCCGTTGGCGACCGCCGGCTCCGGCGTCACCGGCGCGCCGGTGACCGACACCACCGCCTGCAACGCCGCCTCGCCAGTGTTGGTGATTTTCACCGGCTTCGCCGTCACGTCGGCGGCGCGGAAGCTGCGATGCAGCACCGATTTCACCGCCTCGCCGTCGACATCGAGCGCGATGTTGGCGGCATCCTTGACGAGCGCGCGCGCCGCCAGCACCATCCAGGCGTTTTCCTGCGTCGATGAATACGGCGTCAGGCCGCGCGCGGCCTCGACCCGCGCCACCGCGCCGGTAAGGATCGGACGCGGCGCGTTGCCTTCGGCGGCGAGCGAGACGAGCGCCGCGCCGTCACGCAACGCCGAGCCGTAATCCTCGCGGCCGAACTGCAGCACGGGCTTCGGCGCGAGGCTTTCGAGCGCCGCCGCATAGACCCGCTCGGCGCGGCCGCGATCGCCGGTGAGCGCCAGCGCCGCCGCAAGCTGCGCCTTGGCGGTCGGGGTCGCCAGCGCGCCGAGCTTGGTGTCGGCGAGGTAGCGCAGGTCGCCGACCGGCGCGGTGCCGTTCCTGGCCAGCACATAGAGCGCATAGGCCAGTTCGCGGCCGCCGTCCTTGTCCGGCTCCTCGGCGTTGACGACATAGTTGCGCAAATGGTCGAGCGCCTGGCGGAACGCCACCTCCGGCACCGCGAAGTTCTTCTCGCGCGCGCGGGTGAGGAAGTCGGTGACGTAGGCGGTGAGCCATGCATCGTCGCCGCCCGCCGACCACAGCCCGAACGATCCGTTCGAGCCCTGCCGCGCCAAGAGACGGTCGATGGCGTCGCGGATGCGCTGCTCGGCCGCAGTGTCGAGCGCCAGCCGCGCCTCGGCCGCCAGATCGTTGACGTAGAGAAGCGGCAGCGCCCGGCTGGTGATCTGCTCGGAGCAGCCGAACGGATAGCGATCGAGCGCTTTCAGGATCGTCGCCGCGTCTAGCGCCGACGACTGGCTGACCGACACCGACACGCCGCCGGTGCCGGCGACGAGATCGCTGAACATGTCGGAGGTGAGCGTCAGGCTCTCGCCCTTGGCCAGCGTGCGCACCGAGCGCCGCGCCAGGATCTGCGTCGACGGCTTGACGTCGAAACCGTAATGGCGCGCCAGCGTCAGCCCGTTCGGTCCCCGGATCTCGACATCGATCTCGGCGCGGCCCGCGCCGGCGGCATCGAGGCTGACCGCGAACGAGGCGCGCTGCCTGGTCGCGAGCTTGAGCGTTGTGGACGCCGCGCCGTCGATCTTCACCGGCCCGCCGCTCCGGACGGCGACGGCATAGTCGCCGCCAGCGCCTTCGACGTTGTCGAGTTCGAGATGCATGGTGCCGTGGTCCCCGTTGAGCAGGAAGCGCGGCAATGTCGCGGTCAGCACCACCGGATCGCGCACGGTGACGTCGACGCTGGCGCGGCCGACCCGGCTAGCCGACCACGCCACCGCCATGAGCCGCGCGGTGCCGGCGAATTCGGGAATGTCGAAGCTGATCTCGGCGGCGCCGTCCGGACCGACGGTGACGATGCCGGAATAGAGCGCCAGCGGCTTCTGGGTCGGCGGCGAGCCCTGCAACTCGGCCGCGGCGATGTCGCCGCCGCTGCGGATCTGGCCGCGCGCGCCCCCCATGCCGTCGATCAACTGGCCGTAAAGGTCGCGGATTTCGGCGCTGAGCCGCCGCTGGCCGAGAAAATGGTCGTCGGGCGCCGGCGGCTTGTAGCCGGTCAGGTTCAGAATACCGACATCAACAAGGGCGATGACGATTTTCGCATCTTCGCCATGGGAAAGACCGGCAATCTTCACAGGCAGCTTTAACGTCGTCGAAGGCCGCGCCAGGGCCGGCGGCGACAGCGTCACGGCGAGCGTGCGCGCCTTGCGGTCGATGCCGAACCATTTCAGCCCGATGGCGCGGCCCGGCATGCGCTGGGCCTGCGCGTCGAGCGGGCGGCGCAGCGTTGCCACCACATAGGCGCCGGTGCCCCAGTCCCGGCCGACCTGCACGCGCACCTGCGCGCTGCCCTCCTTGACCTCGGCCGACTGCGTGGCGATGAGGCGATCGCCGACCACGTTGACGGTCAGGCGTCCGGCGCTGCGGGCGTTGACGGTCACCGTCATGGTGTCGCCGGGCTGGTATTCAGGCTTGTCGATCGAGGTTTCCAGGAGGTCGGGCGTGTCGGCGCTGCCGTCGGAGTACCAGCCGACATCGAAGGTGAACGAGGTCAGCGGCCCGCTGGCTTCGGGGGTCCTGACGTCGAGCCGGTAGCGGCCCGGCGGCGGCATCAGCGACAGCCGCGCCGGCCTGTCGGCGGCGGCGTTCAACTCGCCGTCGGCGATCCGGCGGGTCGATTTGACCGCCTCGTAATCCCACGCCGTGCCCTGCCGGTACCATTGATAGCGCTGCTCCAGCTTGAGCAGTTCATAGCGCAGGCCGGAGCGCGCCGTCGCCTTGCCGTCGGCGGCGACGAACGCCACGTCGAACTCGGCCTTGTCGCCTTCGGCCACCGCCTTGTCGGCAAACAGCGGCTTGACGCCGATCATCGCCACGGTCGGCGCCACCGGCAGCGTCAGCCGGCGCTCGACGGCGCGGCCTCCGGCTTCCGCCATGCGGATGAAGATGCGCGCCTCCTGCGGCCGCACCGGCGACGGCGGCTTGGCCAGCGCGACCTTGACGGTGGCGCGGCCAGCGGCGTCGGTCTGCGGCAGGTCATCGAGCGGCTGGCGCTCGGCGGCTCCTGCCTCCTCCTCCGGCACGACGCCGAACTGGTAGCCGGCAAAGCCGGGCCGCTCGGCGGCGTAAGCGACCGCCATCTCGCCCTCGATCTGCAGGCCGGAGGCCGGCGCGCCATAGAGGAACCGGCCGTCGACCGCGATCTCCACCGGCGCGGCGCCAATGTCCTTGGCCGTGGTGGAGAGGTCGAACTCGATGCGGTCGGGCACATAGTCCTCGACCATGAAGGTGGTCTCGCCGACCGCGCGCGCCTTGGGGTCGGTGAAGGCGCGAGCGCGCCAGGTGCCGGTCGGCACCGCGGCGTTGAGCGGCAGCGTCAGCGTGTAGCCGCCGGCGCCCTGGTCGGCCACCGTGGCGCGCCGGTATTCGACGCCGTCGGGCCGCTCGACCACGAAGGTCAGCGGCGCGCCGCGCGCGGCATTGCCCTGCGCGTCGCGTAACAGCGCGGTGAGATACACCGTCTCGCCGGAGCGGTAGACGCCGCGCTCGGCATAGACGAAGGCGTCCAGCCCCGATGGCGGCGCGCGGCCCGCGACGCCACGATCGGTAAGATCGAAGGCGCTCGCCTTGAGGCTGAGGAAGGCATAGTCGCCCTTGTCGCCCGACACCGACAGCAGCGCCGGCGACAGCCCGCCCTCGCCGCGCGCGAGCCCCGCCTCGAACAGCACGTGGCCGGCGGCGTCGGCCTTGCGGGTGGCGAGAATCTCGTTGTTGCGCGCGACCAGCCGGATTTCCGCGTTCGGCAGCGGCGCGGTGGTGGCGAGCGAATTGACGAACACGTGGATGCCGTCATTGCCGGAAAACGCGGTCAGGCCGAGGTCGGAGACGATGAACCATTGCGTCGCCTGGGTGGCGTAGTCCTCGTCGCCGTTGCTCGCGCGCGGTCCCTTGGCCGCCGCCGTCATCACATAGACGCCGGGCTGCAGGTCGCCGACCGCCTGATCGACCGGAAACGCCGTGGTGACATCCTCGTTGAGCGTGCTTGAAACCGCCATCTCGCCGGACCACACCTTGAGCCCACGCTCGTTGCCGAGATCCCTGAGATCGGAGCGGCTGAGGCTGGTCTGGAAGTCGCTGCCCAGCACGGTGTTGATGAGGTTGCGGTCGCCGACGCGGTAGATTTCGGCCATCACCGTCGCGGTGTTGACGCTCACCACCGGAATGCCGCGCTGGCCGCTGCGCGGCAGCACATAGGCACGGCTGGTGAAGCGCACGAACGGCTTGCGGTCGCGCACATAGACGTTGAACTCGGCCGATTTCGGCAGCGTCTCCTTCACCGTCGACGGCAGGCCGGCGCGCAGGAAGAGGCTATAGCGCTCGCCATGCTTCAGGCCCTCGACGCAGAGCTGCTTGTCCTCGCTCGACAGCGCCGGCTTGTCGGCGCCCGCCAGCGTCACGAACGGAATGAAGTCGACGCGCTTGGCCAGTTCCTCGGAGAACTGGAAGCAGATGCGCGGCGAGGCCGCGTCCGAATCCACCGTGTAGTCGAGCAGCCGGAAGCCGTGGTCGTCGCGCAAGCGCTCGTAGCGGCCGCGCACCTCGGCGACCTCGCGCAACTCCAGCGACAGGCGATGGGCGTCGAGCGCCGGCCGCCACAACTTGCGTTCGGCGAGCGCGCGGCCGAGCACGGCAAGCGCCTCGGCCTCCTCGCCGCCGTTGCCGGCGCGCTGGTAGGCGAGATAGGCGGCGGTCGAGGCGCGCTCCATGAGGAAGGTCTGCTCGCGGGAATCGGCCGGGCGAACCTGGAAGATGGCCTGGGCCAGACGCAGCCAGTTGGCGCTATCGGCGGGGGCGAGCGCCGCCACTTGGCCGAGCAGTTGCAGGCCGCCGCGCATGTCGTTGCGCCGGAAGGCGGTGTCGGCGTCGGTCTTGAGGGTCGCGACCGGCTTGTTGACCGCGCCGGCCTCGCTGCGGATCTGGGCCTCGAGCCGGATCGCGGCATCGGCAAGCTCGTCGCGCTGGAATGCCTTGTCGGCGCCGCGCGACGGAGACAATCCCGCCGCAAGGCTCATGGACACGACCAGCACGGCGAGAAGCCTTGAAGCCCAAATCCTGCCGATCATATGGAAATCTCCCTGCCGGTAATGCCCGCGCGCAGTGGCGGCATTGTCACGGGCGCGATGGCCAAAGGCAATGCCGCCGACTTGGTCGAGCCGGGACGGCGGCGCGGTTCGATTTTCCGCTAACGCCTTGTCAGCTTTCCTGTGATTTGCTTTGCCGCGCGGGGGTGGACGCGGTATGGCCTTGGCGGCGTTCCGGGATAGTCCGCCGGATCATCCACGACAAAGTGAACGGACGGCCCCGTAGCTCAGCCGGATAGAGCACCAGCCTTCTAAGCTGTAGGTCGCAGGTTCGAATCCTGCCGGGGTCGCCACTCAGGCAATGCAGAAACGCCTATATTTCAGCGATTTTTCTGATTTCTGACGGCGCCATAGAGGCAACCATCGTGACGAACGGATGGGGATCAAAAGGGACGTACGGGGATTTTCCGGAACCTAAATCCCCGGAAAAAGTCCCGGACTAAAACGTTTGCCGCAACTGAGCTGCCTGCACTTCCACGATCTACGCCATGATAGCGTGTTGCGGCTGCTCGGAAGGGGTTGGAACATCCCTCACTTCGCTGCCGTCTCAGGACATCGCTCATGGACCTCACTCAAGCGCTATACGCACTTGCGGCAGATCGGCAACAAGTACACCGAGTGAGCATGGTTTGAGAGGGTCCTATTTAGGACATTTTCAACGGCAGTCTGAGATAATGACTAGGAACGAGTGTTGCAAATCCGCAACAAACTCCCTATATTGGGAACGATGTCGATCTGAACCTACTTGGTAGCAGCTAATACTATCTGTAATAGAAACCCCGCAGGGGGAGAATCATGGACAAGCTGACATTTCTGACCGCAGCTAATAAAGGCTTGCGCGCGGTTTCGTTTGTTCTGTTCTTCAAATCAATCGTGGGGTTTAGCGTTGCGGTACTGGCTCTTGTCGGTTTCACCGTTCCGCTTTTAGGCTATGAGCCGACTCCCATTGCAGAGGGGTCGGCTGCGGTTGGAGGCGCACTTCTCGGCGCGTTTCTAGCTCTCCGTTCCTGATGTCGCGTGTCCCCAGCCGACGACAATAGCCTCTACCGCTGGATAACCTGCCTGATGGTGGTTTATCTGATGGTTGTCTATTTCTTGCGCTGGAAGCGAACCGGCAAATTAACTGATAACACAAACAAGTTTCTGCTTACGCAAGTCTTTGACAGTGCAACTTTTTCGGGTTCGGTGATGCTGCTTTGGGGCATCATGGACCAAACTGTTTTGCAGGCCATAGGCTCGACCAAACCTTTTTTATTGGTCGCTGGATTGGCTGGCGTATTCTATGGCCTGCACTCTCTGATTGACGATACGTAAGCTCCCACTGAGGAGAGTATCCTTCCGACGAAGACTTCCGGCCCATCGATGAGGTGCGCGATCGGCCGCTTAAGGCGCTTTACCTATTTGTGCCGCCGCCGCACCGTCCCCGACAGCCGCACCCCGCCGCGCCGTCCGCCGAGCGCGAACGGTAGGATCACCGCGAACACCAGCACCGTCGCCAGCATCAGGATTTCGTCGAGCGCGAGCACCCGTTCGGCGCGGGCCGCCGCGTAGGCGTAATACAACTGCCCGCCGGCGATGCCGCCGAGCGCCAGCCGGAACAGCAGCATCATGATTTTGCGCCGGTCGGCGGTGCCGGCGCGGAACGTCACGCACTGCATGGTCCACAACAGTGCCAGCGCCGAGGCGACGGGCATGAGGATGGCGAGATCACTCATTGCGGCCTCCGATATTGGGCCGCCATCGTGTCGCGGCGGCGACCACGGATTGGCAGATCGCCATGCCGGCGAGCCCGACCAGAAACGCCGCGGCGCCCGACAGCGTGCCGAGATACTGCGCGGCGCTAGGGCCAAGATAGTTGGCCGACAGCGCGCCGACGATGACCGAGCCGATGAAGGCAAACGGCGAGGTGCGCTTGAAAACCAGCGCGTTGACCACGCCGCCCGACAGCCCGGCGATAAGGTCGGGCAACCGGATGCCGATTTCCGTCAGCATGTCTTTCATGGGCGCGGCCTACGGCTTGTTTTTGCGGCACAGCCGCTTCCAGACGCGGTTGTGGGTATCCACCTGTTCCTTGGTGGCGCGGGTGTCAGATGCGGCCCAATAGATCGGCTTGGCGATCTGGCAATAGGTGTCGGGGATCGGCGCGGGCTGCGATGCGCCGCACCACATGACGAATAAGCCGACACACCACATGGCTAGATGTCGCTATTCATGGCCGCGAAGATTTCAAGGGCCATAAATACCCACACGGCACAGCCAATGATGCCTGAAACGATTAGCGCATAACTGACCCAGCCGGTTGTGAAAAAGCCACCGACCAGAACGGCAATGACAATCGCTAAAAAAGCAAAAATGACAAGATTACCAATCCAATTCATGACTTAGTCCTTTCGTTTAAATTCGGGATCGAACGCGCCGTCATCAGTCGGATGATCGGCATGCGCCTTGGCAGCATCGGCTTCGGCGTCACGGGCCTCCGCGACCTGATCGGCGGCTTTGCGATCGGCCTCGTTGACCGCCTCAGCCCGGCCGGCGTCACGCTGCGCCTGCGCCGCGCGCGCGTCCGCGAGGGCATCGCGGACAAACTGCACCAGCGAGCCGAGAAGGAGCGCGAGCCCCTTCCCGGCGAGCCAGCTCAGCGCGGCCTCGATCATTTGGCCGCAGCCGGCGCCGGTGCGACCAGCGCCAGCTTGGCGATGATCTTCTCGCGGAGTTGCTCGTCGCTGAGTCCGAACTTGGCGATCGCGGCCGGCGCGGCCTGGATCACGTAGGTCAGCGCCTGGTCGATCGCCGGGTTGCTGATGGTGATGGTCTTGCCCTCAAGCTTGTGGCCGAGCGCGTTGAGGGCGAGGCCCGCCGCGTTGGTCAGCGCCGTCTGCAGCGCGTCGCGCTGGCTGTCCTCGATCGACAAGCCCATCTTGCGGCGGATCAATTCCAGCACGATGCCGATCAGGCCGATGATCAGCGCGGAGGCCACGGCGGCGATCAGATCATGCCAGGAGGCGTAGGCGGCGCCGAGATCGAGCGCATGGGCCGGCGCGGCCGACGTCACGAGGATGGACACCGCCAGCAGCGCGAAGGACATGAGGGACAGCGCCGCGCCAAGCGGCGCGCTGAGGAACTTCATGGGTCACCTATGAGGTTTGAGGTTTTGCCCGGAGGCCGCCGGGCGCGGATTGGTTCAGAGCCGCGCGAACTGGAAATGCATCCAGTCGTAGTCGCGGGCGCGCCCCAGGCTGACCGCGCCCTCGTCCTCGACGAAGCGCCACCAGGCGTCATATTCCGCGCCGTCGAGCGTGGCCTGGGCGCGATGCATGTTGAGCGCGTTGTGATCGGGGTCCATGTCGAACGCGCAGCCCCAGGAGTGGATCGACCACGCCGACGAACTGCCGCGCATCCTGCGGACGTTGAGGCAGCCACCGTAGAGGTCGAGCCGCAGCCGCCTGATGTCGTCGGCGCCGTAGTGATCGAGCGCGCGCACGAAGATACGCTCTAAACTCTCCTTGACCTTGGCATTGCAACTGATCTCGGACACGCCGACGGGGAGGTCCCACGCCAGCCGCATCCGGTACGGCAGGATCAGCTTGACGCAGTTCGCGCCCTTGGGGCCAAAGAAGGAATCCATCGCGGCCGCGCTCTGGCGCGGCCATTGCGGCACGCTGGATGGCGCGCCGGCCTTGCTTGACGTGACCGGCGGCAGCGCGCGGGAGGCAACCGCCGGTGCCGTTGCGTCGTCGCGCCAGTTCTCGATCGCCGGGGCGGGCTTGCCGGCATTGAGCTGGCGCGCATCGAACACCTCGCAGGCGTAGCGGGTTTGCGCGCCGGCGAGGCCGTCGATCTGGCCGGGATCGATGCCGGCGATACGGCAGAGCAATTGCTCCGCCGCGACGAGGCGGCGGCTCGCCTGCCACTCCTCGATGCCGGCGACATGCTGGCTCATCAGGAGCGCGAGCACGCCCTGCAAGGTCTGCTTGCCGGCATCGCCGTCGATCGCGCCGGCATAGAGGCCGATCGATTTGAGATACGTCTGTACGTCGCGGATGTTCATCGCCGCAGCTCCGGTCAGGTTGTCAGGATGTGGTTGATTGCGCCTGGCCGGCGCCGGCCGCGCCTATTCCGGCGCGAGGATGATTTCCGGATCGAGCGCGAGCGCGGCGATCAGCGCGCGGGCATCAGCGTCATCGGCCGCCACCGCTTGCAGCGTCAAAAACCGCATCTTGAGAGTTGGATGCTGATCGAGCAGCGTCACCGCCTCGGCCGATTTTCCCAGCCCCTCGATGCGCCGCACGATGCGATAGGTCGAGACGCTGTGGTAGGGCGGCACGTTCTGCGCGCGCAGGATGTCCCTCAGTTCGTCCACCGACGCCACGCGCGGCTCGATTTCGCCCTCGCGCTCGCGCCACGCCAGATATTCCGCATCGTCAATGGCGACGAACGCGGCGCGCTTCGAGGCATAGACCTGCGTTTCGTCGCTGCCGATAAACCAGTACCAGTCGGATTTTGTCATGGATCACCTCTAGAAATATTGCCCGCCGGTGACGGTTGAGCCGGCTGCATCGCCGGGGAAATAGGTGGCGGAACCGCTCGCTGTCTGGATGACGCCATTCGCGGCGGCACTATAGCGCGCGCCTGTCGCGCCCCCCGAGATCGTCGCCGTGTAACGGACCTTGGCGCTCTCGCACACCACGAAGGCCCAGCTGAAAGCGGGCGTGCCGGTCAGCGTGACGGTAGAGCCTTCGACCTGCGGGAACGCCCACGCTGTCGCGTAGATATGTGCCGAGGCGCCGCCGCTGACGGCGAAACCCGACGCAGCGAGGAACGATGCGCCAGAGGCCGACAGGTTGATGTGATAGCCGGACGGATACGCCCCGAATTCAACGTTGGTGCTGACAATTACCTTCGTCGGGGCAGTGACCTGGATGGCAGTCTTGCCCGAAGTGCCTGAGCCATCAAATTTGAAATTCTGGACGGTCACGGTGCCGGGTAGCGGAGCAGTAATAGAGATACCGTTCCCGGTTCCCGCGATGATGGCCCCTGTGGTGTTCTCGCCCTTAACGACGAGGCTGCCGCCGCCGAGCCACGCCGAATTCAACGAGAGACCGGCATAGGTGCCGATGCCGGCCTGGATGGTGACGGTGTAGCCGCCGAAATCGAGTTTGGAACGGACGGCCGTGTAGGCCGCCTGCAGCGTCAGGAACGCGCCACCGGACGAATTGGTGAGGCCATCGTTGGCGTCGTTGCCGTCCGCGCGCACGTAATAGGTGCGCGCGGCCGTCAGCAGTTCGCGGACATCGACGCCCTTCTGCACCACGCCGGAGGCGGCAGTCGTCGCACTCTGCTTGAGATTGGAAAATGCGCTTGCCGCCGTCGACGCGCCGGTGCCGCCCTTGCCGATGCTCAGCGGCGACGTGCCGGGGTTGGTCTGCGCGAAGGATGACGACGCCAGCGCGAGCGCCAGCGCCGCCGCGAGAAGGCGCGCGAAAAGCTTCATCGGGTTTCGTCCCTTAAATCCAGCCGGAGCCGTCGGCGAGCGGGGTCAGGATGATCGAGGCTCCGTTGGAGTCGACCACGAACGACGCGCCGCCCATGATGGTCTCGGCGCCATTGGGCACGATGGTGATGGCGTGGGTGGCGGCGTCATACTTGCCGTCGACGATGCGGATCGGCCGCGGCCGCGCGGCGGAGGCCGGAAGATTGACCGTCGTTGCGGCGCCCACGGTTTTACTGATCACCACGATGTCGTCGACATCATTGATCGCCACGGCGCCGGCGGCGGTGACGATGCGCTGGGCCAGCAGCATCTCAGCGCGCGAGATCGCCTTGAAGCGGTAGCCGTCGAGGCTGATCAGACAGGTGGTGCCGTTGTCGGCCGAGGTGGTATCGGCGGTGTCGAGATAGAAATCTGTTTTGAGGCTTTCGACGTAGGCACCACCGAACTGTCCGGCCAGCTGGGTGTTGCGCACATCGCTGACCGTCCCGAAGCGCTGGCGCAGATAGGTTTTTTCGTAGGCGCGGAACGCCGACTTGGAGACGTCGACGTCATCGACCAGGACACCGTCAATTGGATGCTCGGCCATTACGATTTCCTCCGACCGTAGAGGGTGAAACGCCCGGTCGAGATGTTGCCGGCGCCGAACAGGAAGCGGATCGCGGTGATGGCGCCGGCGGTGCGGCGCAGGCCGGAGCCGCTGAACATCACCAGGTCGCCGGTGTCGTTGATGTAGGAGCCCTTGAAGTCGATCAGGATGAGGTCCGCCGCTTCCGGATTGGAGAATTCGATCGTGCAGCGGAAATTCTCGCCGGAGGCATTGCCGACTTTGGCCGAGATCAACCCCGTGCCGGCAGTCTCTATATTTCCGGTGGCGCCGAGAAATATCCGGGCCGCGGTATTTCCCAGCATCACGGCCACGGCGGAGGCCACCGCGCTGTCCGACAGAGCGGTGCAACTATAGCCATAGCCGCTCGTCACCCAGGTCGGCGTGGCGCCGGTGCCGACGCGCAGGCCGGCGGAGACGCCATCGCTCGCCGGCTTGGCGCTGGCGATGTCGAGCACGTAGGTGTCGTAGGTGTCGTCGAGCCCGGTAAAATCGATGCTGGCGACGCCGGCGGCGGCTTGCGTCGAGATCAGGTCCAGGCCGGCGGTGCGCGTCACCCAGGCCGATCCGCTGTAGACCGCCTTGGCGCCAACCGCGCTGTCGTAGACCTCGTCGCCGGCGGACGGCACATAATAGCTCCAGGTGCCGGCCGCCTCGCACAGCGCGATCTGCAGCGACTTGCCGGCCCATGCGCCGGTTGGCGCGGCACCGATGACATAGGCATCGCCCACGGCGGGCGAGCCGGGCGGCGCGTTGGTGGTCTTGTTGATGACCTTGAGGATGCCGCCGGCCTTGAGGTTAAGCAGCGCCGACGGCGGCACGGCGTTGGCGCCGAACAGTTGCGTGCCCAGCCCCAGCGTCCAGTTGCCGGCGGCATCGCGATGGTAGAACGAGGCGACGTCCTCGACATAGATCGGGCGGCCGACCGGAACCGTGATGTATTCCCAGCCGCGCGCGGTGTCGACCGCGATCGCACCCTCATGCCCGGCCCAGGCCCCGGTGCAGCCGGCCGGCAGCAGGTAGGCGTCGCCGAGCGCCGGCGACCCCGGCGGCGCCGTGGTCGAGAAGCTCAGCACGGCGTAGACGTCGACGCTCGATCCGACGGCGAGCTTGTAGCGGCGACCCTCGGCACTCACCAGGCAGGTGACGCCGTCATGCGCCGTGGTGGCGTCGGTGGCGTCGTAATGATAGACGCGGCCGTGAAACAGCACGTCGATGACGGCCGCGGCGGTCGCCGGATCGAGTGCGATCAGGCTCTGCATGTCGTCGGCGTCGGCGAGCACGTAGGGCATGCGCGTGGTCAACAGGCTGCGCGTCAGCGTCTTGTTGGCCTGCGCGCCGCCGTTGAGGCCGCAGGCGGCGATGGCGTCATGGGCGGTCATTCAGCTCACATCCACGGTCGAGAGGGCGAAGTCCTGTTCATCGGTCGCGGCGTTCCACGCCGTTTCGATGCTGGCGTCATATTCCTGCAGCTTGAAATCGACGAACGGCAGGTCGATGGTCATCTCGGACACCGCATAGGTGCCGTTGATTTTTGGGAACAGATCGCTGACCACGCTCACCGCGCCATCGATCAGCTCGTCGTCGGCCAGCGCCAGCGCGCGGATATCGCAGCGGCATTCCAGCGCGCGGCCGATGCGCGATTCCCCGATGTAGAGATCGGCCAGGCGCTGCACGCGGCGATGGTCGAGCGTCAGCGGGCAGCTCAGTGTGGCCTCGAGGATCTCGCCGTCGAGGGCCTGCAGGTCGTCGTCGTCGACGGTCGGGCCGTCGACCACCTGATACTCGCGTTCCGATGCGGTGAACCGCGTCTTGACCCGGTTGACCTTCTCGCGCTTGGGCCGGGCGTCGCGATATTTAAACCCGCCGCACAGCAGGTTGTCGGTGATGGTCAGCACCACGGGTTTCGGCCGCCGGCCCGCCACCCACACCCTACCGCCGCGCTCGATCACGCAGGAGCGATTGACGGCGCCGACCGCCGACCCCATCGAGGCCAGCACGTCGGATGGCCGCTGGCCCAGGTTGATGACGCCGTCGATGGTGTAGCGCCGCAGCGCCTCGCCGCTTTTGGCGACGAACAGCCCGTCGGCCCAGTCGGCCTCGGCCGCCACCCGCTCCCAGTCGACGCGGGACGGATCGACCCGGCCGCCGTAATCGGCCATCAGGTAGTTGGCGATGACCAGGATGGCGTTGTTGGAGAAAGTCCACGTCGCCGGATCGGCGATATCATGGCGGGAATTGCGCGGGTCATAGAGTTTGATGCCGCGCGCGTCGAGGAATGGCGCCGGCCGCTGCACCTGCCCCCACACCCGCGTGTAATCGTCCTGGTTGTCGCCCCAGCGGCATTTGAGCACGGCGCGGGCGATGCCGCGCTGGCGGAAGTCGGCGCTGACACTGGTGAAATCGGCGGCGAGGATCGGGTCGATCGCCTGGGCGGCCTTGCCGTAGCCGAGCGACACCGTCAGGTAGTCGTGATAGTCGAAGGTCGCCGGCACCGTGGTCGCCACGCCGCCGACGATCTGGCTCGAGGCGGCCTGCTTGATCTGGTGCTGCGGGATGATCTCCGCACCCTCCGTAAAATACGGCAGACCCACATTGTTGGAGCCGATATAGACCCCATCGATGCCGTCGATCTCGCCATAGGCGATGAGAATCCCGAGATAGAGATAGGGCGGCTTGCATTCCTCGAAGAACAGCGCGCCGCCGACCCGGGCCCGGCCATAGATGATGCGCTTAAGGGGTGTCGATTGTTTCTCGTTGAACTTCACGTCCGGCGAGTTGACGGAGCCTGCGCTTCGCGGAGCGAGGGCCATGCTAATGGCTGAGAGAGCCAGCGAGAAGCCGACGCTGACAATGGTACCGCCCCAGCCGGCAAGGAATGTGCCCTCCAAAAACACCGTCAGCCCGATTGCTGCTGACACCGGCTCGGCGCGCGCTGCCTCCATCGAGGCCAGCAAAAGCAGCGTTGCAGCAAGGAATGTCATGCCGCCGCCCACGCCGATTTGATCGCGGCAGAATCGAGCGCGACGAAGCCATCCTCCGAGCGGGCGACGAACCAGCCGCGCACGCGGCAGATCATGGTCAGCGGCCGCCGGACGATGTTTCCCACGTCATCGACGGCCGGGATCATGGCGAGGCCAATATCGCCGGTGTCGGCCTCGCTGCCCGCGATGTGACGCCAGCCGCAGGCGCGCGCGGCCCGGCGCAGCGCGAAGCCGAGCCCGAGCGGCCCGAGCAGGCGCGCCGCTCCCGCGCGATCGTTGTAGCGGCCGCGCCAGGCCGCCGCCGGATCGCGCCCGGTCGCTTTCGCGACGATATCCGCGACCCACAGCGCGCAGTCATCGCGTCCCCACGCCGCCGGCTGCTCGCCGATGGCGTCGAGCGCCTCCAGGATCGCGGTCTCGAACCGCGCCCGGATCACGTCCTGGTCCATTGCAGTTCCTTGTTCTGCAGCGTCTCGATCAGATCGAGGCCGGTGTCGTCGGGATAAATTCGTTTCTGGCTGGTGGCCGACCACACCTCGTCGAGCGCGCGCTCGAGCGTGTAGAAGCCGCCCTTGCCGATCACCGCCAGCGAGACCGCGCCGTCGTCGGTCGTCTCCAGCGCCTGATAATCGAGCGTCGAGGCGACGACTTGCGCCGGCTCGCCGACGATGCGGCCGTCCTCGAGCGAGGCCAGCCAGACATTCGCGGCCAGGCCCGTGACCTCGGAGCCGAGCCGGGCGGCGTCGTCCGGCGCCACGCCGCGCACGCCGAACGTGATGTCGCGCAGCGCGAGCTCGGTCGAGAACGTGATCGGCGCCACGCTGCCGAGCGCGCCGGCGCCGGTGAAAGTGTGGCCGTTCCACGCGATCTCGCCGACCCCGGTCCAGAAATAGCCGGTGCCGTCGGGGTGGCCGATCTCGGCCAGCAGCACCGGCGTCGCGCCGCGCAGCATCGCCGCGCGCATCTTCGGCCCGATCATCCGCGCCATCAGATGATCGCCTCGACCAGCGCAAAACCCATATTCGCAAGCCGCCGCCCGGTCAGCGCCGCCTCGCCCTGATCGTCGTCGAGCAGCCGGAACACCGAGGTCGGGTTGCTCAGCACCACCATATCGCCGGCGGCAAAGCCCTGCCGCAGCGGCGGCCGGATTTCGAGGCCGGTTCGGCCGGCAGCGTCGGTCGGCGCGTCGCGCACGAGCGTGTAGAGGTTCGGCGTGGCGGTGGCGATGCCGCCGGCCCGAAGCTCGATCAGGTCGCCGGCGCGCAGCACCCGCGCCTCGCTCGCCGGCAGGCCGGCGACAACGATATAGGTGACGCCCTTGGCGGCGGCGGCATCGAGCGAGACCGTCGGCGGCAGCAGGCCGGAGACCCAGCCGGTGCCGTCGCCGAAATGACTGCCGTCCGACCACGCCTCGCTGGCCGCCACGCTGGCGCGGTCGCGCAGCGGAATCTGTCGCGCCACGTCGCCGATCCGCATCAGCCCGGCCTGGCCGCCCAGGCGGTCGAGGAACGCCGCCATCGCCTGGCCCTGATCGTCCCAGTCCTGCGCCGTCAGCGACAATTTGGCGGTCCACAGCTGCGAGATCGGCCCGTAGACGCTGGCCGCGCCGGTCCAGCGGTGCGGCGCGGCCAGCGCGACCTTCTTGAGCTGGAACACCGACGACGTGACGCGATACCACGCGCGCGGCCACTCCCACACGTCGGTCACGACAACCACCCCGGGGTGTTGCGCTGCTTGACGGCGACGGCGTTGACAGCCTCCTTCACCGCCTGCCGTTTCATTTCCTGCAGGCCGGCGCGGATGCGCGCCTCGCTGCCGGGGTCGGCGTTGTTGAACACCACGTTCTGATGGATGACGACGCTGTTGCTGTTACTCCCGCCGCCGAGCGCGGCCATCTGCCCCGCCGTGAACACGCCCTCGCCGCGCTTGAGGACGGCGGGGATTTCGTCGCCGGCGATACCGCCGCCATGGAACCGCGGCGCATGATCGAATACCGCCGGATGCACGAAGCGAAATGCCGTCGGCTCCGAGCCGACGATGCCGCCGGCATGGTGGAGTGCTGGGAGTCCATCGAGTCCCGTGGTTGTTGGTGCAGCGCCGCCACCCATGCCGAACAGGCTGAACAGGCTGAAGCCACCGCCTCCCTTGCCGAGCAGACCCCCCATGGCCTGTTCCCACAATTTATCGGCCGCCATCTTCATCAGCTTGCGCGAGATGTTGTCGAGCACGCCGGACAGCTCGCTCATTTCCAGCTTGCCGTCGCGCAGCGCGTCGGCGAGACCCTCGAACGCCTCCTTGCCGATGTCGTTGAAATCGCGCATCGCGGCGTTGACGCGCATCGCCGCCGCCTCGCTCGATCCCAGCGCCGCCGGAATGTCGGAGCCGTAGAGGTCGCGCAAACTTTGCGCGATCTGCTTGTCGGTATCCGACAGGAACATGCTGTCGCGGTCGAACTTGATCTGGTTCTGGATGGAGGCGCGGGCCTTCCATTCCGCCGCCAGCTTGGCCCTGGAGGCCAGCTCATCGAACTGCTTGGCCTCCTTGCCGATGATCGGAATGCCGGCGCGGCGCGCGGCTTCCTCCAGCTGGGCCTTGGTGCGCAGGCCTTCCAGCTCGGCTGAGGTCTTGCCGACCGCCGCCGCGTCGGCCTCCATCAGCGCGATGTGCTTGGTTATGGAATTGACCGCGCGAGCGAATTCGTTTTTCTTGAACGGGTCATCCTTGTTGATCTGAAGACCAAGCCGCAGCCTGTCATTATCGGTCCCGATGCCGCGCAACATCCGCAACGCGGCCTCGGAATCCTTCACGTTGTTGGCGAGATCGGCGGCACCCTGAGAGGCCTTGAGCAGTTCGTTGGCCGTTTCGGCCAATGCCGGGTTGTTCTTGCCGATTTCCGCGACGGCATCGCGGTATTCGTCAATCGCTGGCGCGCCGCGACCGATGCTTTCATTGAGACGATCAATGGCCTCCTTGAACGGGGCGAACTTCGTGGAGATCGCCTGATCGTCAAACCCGGTGATGTTGCCCATCACATCGACCGAGGGCAGTATATTCTGCCGGCCGAGTTTGGCGATTTCGGTATTCAGCCCCGCCAGCATCTGCTTGAGCGCCATGGTGCTCTGCAGCTCAAGGACGTTCTTGCCTTCCCGGAAGAATTTTCCGGCCGCATCCGCAGCATCGCTGTAGGAGCCCTTGATGAGATCGATCAGCCGCTTATGCTCTTCGAGCGCCTGCTTGAGCGGCAGATTTTTATACTCCTCGAACGCCTTGTAGGCCTCGAAGCCGGCCAACGCCACGGTCCCCAGTGCGCCAGCCAGGGCGATATAGGGGCTGCGAAGCACCGCCGCCTGCTTCGACATCTGTTCGAGCGCCGAGGTCGAGCCGGCGTTGAGGCTGCTGAATGCATCGCGCAGCGCCTTGAGCGGCTTTTCCGCGTCAGCCACCTGACGTTTCAGCGCCGCGAAGGCCGGCGCGGATTGATCATCCGCGGTGATGACGATCGGCAACACTTCAGCGGAAGCCATGAGCTACCTCTTGTCCATCTCGGCCGCCCGCAGGCGGTGATAGGCGATCCAGTGATTGAATTCCTCGACGGTGATGGACCGCTGCAGAGCAGCCACCGTCATGCGCAGTCGATCCGCGAGCGCGTAGATGGCCCGCAGCCCCGGATCGCCGCTCAGTTTTTTTCGGCATCCTCGATCGAGGGCGCGGCCAGCATGGCGTTGCCGATCCGGATCAGCACCGCGCGTTCGACCGACCGCTTGAGCACCGGCTTATCCTCGATCGTGAACATCTTGGCACCGCTCGAGTCCAAGGCCTTAGCGACGATCACATCGATGAAGGTCAAGACGCCGCCATCGCCCTTGGCGAAGCGCGCCGATTCCTCGAGCGTCATCGGATCCCAGAAGATGGTCAGGGGCTTGCCGTCAACCACCCATTCCGGGACCTCCAGCGAGAGGGTACCGAGCGCCTTGTAATGATCGACCGCCGCCTGCAGATATTTGCTCGCCATTTTCTTTACCCCTTACGCCACAGTCGTTTCGGTCAGTACGCCGTTGCCCTGGAACGTGAACGAGCGGCTCACCACGCCGTCCTTGCGCACGTCCATCGACACGTCGGTGATGGAGGCAAGCCCGGTCTTGTAGGTCGCGCCGGAGCCTGCGCCTTCCGGGTAGAGGTTGAGCGTCACCGAGGCGCCGGCCACCAGCGCCTGCTGGCCCTGGGTGTCGGTCTCGTCCCAGTGGCACGAGAGCTGCCCGTTCCACGAGTTGATGGTCTTACCGGCGATGTGGGTTTCCCAGGTGTCGCCCATCGCGGTATCGTCGGCGACCTTGGCACCCTCCTTGACTGACCAGGAATCGATTTCCGCGACTGCGTTGGCGCCGACCTTGACGGTGCCGTCCTTGCCGTGATGCGTGGCCATGGCCATTGTCTCCGTTGTGGTTGAAAGAAAGTGGAAATTCCGGCGATCGCAAATCAGACCGCCATGGCGGGATTGTTCTCGCGGGTGCGGTAGCCGATGTCGTATTCCAGCCGCACCTCGCCGAGGTGGCGCTTGCCATCGGCGCGGATCGCGGTGCGGGTGGCGGTGAGCAGCACCCATTTGGCCAGGCCGCCGAGCGAGGGATTGAGGATCATGGCCGGCTCGACCTCGGCGGCGATCTGGTCGAGCGTGTCGTCGGGCGGGCCGCTCGCGACGACCTGAGCGTCGACCACCAGCGTCAGCCGCCGCAGCAGGATCCCGCCCATGGCGTCGATCTCGGCGCGCTCGTCCGTCGTATAGATCAGCAGCGTCGGCTCGTGATCCTCGCCGAGCGAGCGGGTGCGGCCGGGATAGACGCGCGCGCCCGTGGTGGCGAGGCCGGAGAGCGCGGCGACCACGGCGGCGCGGATCTGGCTGCGCACATGGGTCATTGGGTTATCTGCCAAGCTCGATGCGGGTCATGCCGGTGCCGTCGGGACGCAATTCGAGCACCTGGTAGATCACGGCGTCGATGGTGAGCGTGTCGCCGCCGGAGCCGCCGACCGCGCCGGCCGGAATGTCGGCGCTGCGGCACAGGAATGACGGGTTGCTGTCGATGGTGGCGACCGGGCCCAGCTCGACGCTGGTCGAGGGATTTGTGAACAGGCCATTGAGCGCCGCGCTGCCGCCCGCCGCCTTGGCGTAGGTCGCCGCCGACCCGAATTCATCGGGATCGAAAAACGCGGCGCGGTCCTCGACGGACTCAACGGACATGATGCCTACTCCTCGGCCGTCTCGGCACCGAGCGGCGCGAGGCGGCCGGCGAGGTGCTTGGGCAGTTCGTTGAGGCCGATCTTCTCGCCCGCCTTGAACTGCAGCGGGACGATGACCTTGCAGATCACGGCGCGCGATTTTCTGTCCTCGCGGACAAGCTCGACATTGTGCGCCCGCGCCCTGAACTGATCCGCCGTCATGGCGATGAGCTCGCCCGCGGCGATCGTGACCGCCCCGCCCGCCACTTGAAATCCGCGCATGAAACTCTCTCCTTTGCCGAAAAAACAGCTTCTAAAAAAAAGGCCGCTCCGTTGCCGGAGCGGCCCAGTTCCCCTCGGAGGAAACCCTGCGTCAGGTCATCGTCACCAGGCAGGCACGCTGCCAGTAGCCGTAGCCGACGCCGCGCCAGGCATCGATGCCGAACTGCCAGGCGTCGTTGTCGAACTCGAATTCCGAGCCCTCGGCCTTGGCCTTGAGTTCGGATTCCTGCTCGTTCTGCCGGATGAAGGCCTTGATCGGCGAGTCGGTGCGGAAGATCGCGAACTTGTCGGTCCAGGTCAGCCGCGGGTTCATCTGCACGTCGACGGTCAGGCCGGCGATGATGTTGGGGTTGAGGTTCTGCTGCAGGGCTGCGGTGGCGATGGACGACACCGCGGCGACCGCCGTCAGATACAGCGACACCGGAACCTTGACCATGAAGCGCAGCGCGTTCTCGTTCATCGGCTCGCCCTGATCGTCCTTGAACGACAGGATCTGCGCGATGCCGGCGAGGATCGACTGCTGCATTTCCTCGACCGACGGCGCCGTCACCACCCCATGCACCAGAGCCGGCAGCGCCGAAATGTCGACGGAGATGGAGTTGGACTGGGTGCCGGATTTTCCTTCGGCGTGATCGGTGTCGAAGAAATACTGTCCGTCGTAGCAGACCGTCGAGGCGCCGTTGATCAGCAGCGTCGACAGCATGCTGGCCCAGTGGGTCTGGCCGCGATCGGCGAACTCGTCGATGCGGGCGCGGATCTGGCCGGTCTTGTCGCGGCGGGCATCCTTCACCTTCACCTCGATGGTGGCCTCATAGTGCTTGTTGAGGATGGTGACGCCGTTGCCGGAGAAGCCCTTGGCCTGGCGGGCGCCGATCCATTCGCGCATCGCCGGCGACTGGCCGAGGAAGGCGTAGGTCTCGGATTCCTGGTCGGAGCCGAACAGGTTGGAGACGCCACCGATCCAGGCTACGCCGGGATTGGCTTCGAGGCGCGCGTAATACATCCCGATGATGGCGCGGCTCGTCAGAAGAGACTGATCCATGTGAATTTCCTTTCGATGAAAGTGGGGTTAGCCCGCGCCGACAGGCCGGGAGGAGATCGGGCGCGGCGGGCGCCGCGCCCTCACGCGTGAGGTCAGGCCTCGGTGGCCCAGGTGCCACGGAGACGGGTCACCAGAGCGCCGTCGGCGTCGCCGGTCACCAGCTCGGCGAGGTCGCCGCGCTGCGCGGTGGCCTTGGTGTTGATCAGATCCTTGTTGTCGGTCCCCGGCAGATCGGGGCCTTGGACCTTGTCGCTGGCGTTCGGGCTGATGTTGACCGCGACCGTGCCGTAGCTGCCGCCGTTGACGATGGTGCAGTTGACCGGCGTCGCCACCGCCGGCAGCGTGATGACCACGGCGTCGGTGTCGACCCAGAACAACTTGCCGTTGTCCTCGATGTCGAGGGTCTTGTTGGCCGAGATCGCTTCCCGCGCCCCGTAGGCGGCGTAGGGGTCCAGGTAGTTCAGCGCGTTGAACGCCACGATCGCGGTGTTGCTGGCGACGTAGCGATGCACGAAACCGATGAACGAGCCTCCGACCGGCGACAGCGAGAAGGTGTCGTCGTCGGACGCATAGACCGGCTGGCCGAGGTCGGTGATGGTGACGCCGGTCACCGTCAGTTCGATGAAGCCCTGCTGCTTGAGGTCGGCATTGATCGCCGCGGCGCCGCCGGCCGAATTATCGGCCTTGGCGTCGGCGAAGCCGGCGAAGCGGTCGCCGGCCGCCAACGGCCGCGCGTGGCCGCTGGCCTTCACGATGCCGACGGCGGCACCTTCGTAGATGATGTCGGCGGCGATCACCGGCGCCGCGCGTTCCTCGATCCGCACCGGCACCCCTTCATAGGCGCGCGGCTTGTTGACAGCCAAAGTGGTCATTGGCTTTTCTCCTGATCAGGTTGGGGGATGCCGCTCAGCCGCGGCGCATGACGGGTCGCTATGCCGCGCGACTCAGGCGGTCTTCCGGTTGAGCACGCGGACCTTGCCGGCGGCCTCGGCCTGCTTGTAGCCGACATAGTCGTCGGCGGAGGCAAACTCGGCCTTGAGGTCGGCGCTGGCGGCATAATCGGCGCGCCATCCATCGGGAGTGGTAGCGCGCGGCTTGTCGTCGCGGCTCACCGCCGAGGTGGGAGCCGCGGGAACCTTGCCGGTGGCGGCCTCGACGTCGCGGATCGCGGCCATCTGGGAGGCGCGCGCCGTCTTCTCCGCCGACAGAATGCGCGCGGCGGCCTGATCCGGAGTGACGGCCGGATCGGCCTTCATCGCGGCGATCAGCTGCTCATGTCCCTGCAGCGCATGAGCCTCGATGCCGAGAATGCGCGCCCGCTCGGCGCCGGCCGCCTCGGCGCAGATATGCGCATGGGCCTCGGGATACGCCGCCTGGAATTCGGCGGCGTTCGCCGCCGCCGTGGGCGGCGCCGGCGGCTGCGTGGTGGCGGCGGCCGCGTGCACGGCCGCGAGTCCGGAATTCTCACTCATGTCCTTCTCCTGCTGTTTGGCCGTGTGGCCCTTAGTTGACCTTGCGATGAAACTCGGCGAACGCTCGCGACGGATCGATGATGCCGTCGACCAGGCCAGCCGCGACGGCATCGCTGCCGAAATAGGTTTGTGCCTCGGTCGCCAGCGCCGCGTCCTTGGTCAGGCGCTTGCCGCGAAACGCGCCGACGGCCCCGGCAAAGAGTTCGCGCGAGCGATCGAGCCGCGCCTGGATCGAGGCGCGCACGTCATCCGCCAGCGGGCCGAACGGATGACCGTCGACCTTGTGCGCGCCGCTCGACAGCAGCGTCACCTTGACGCCGTCGTTTTCGAGTGCGCGCGACATGTCGGTGTGAATGGTCACGACGCCGATCGATCCGGCGCCGCCGGTTTCCGGCATGACGATCTGGCGCGCCGCCGAGGCCATCAGATAGCCGGCCGACATCGCGAAATCGGTGAGGATGGCGAGCGTCGGCTTCTCGTCCGACAGCGCCGCGATCATCTTGGCGGTCTCGAACGCGCCGGCGACCTCGCCGCCGAAGGAGTCGACCTCGAACACCACACCCTTGATGCTCGGGTCGGCGGTCGCGCGCGTGATCTGGGCCTGCAGGCCCTCATAGGAGGTTTCGCCCGACGACTGGCCGACAAACTTGCCCTTGTGAACCAGCGTGCCCTCGATCGGGATCACGCCGATGCCGTCGACGCGATCGAGCAGATAATCGCCCACTCCGGCCTTCTCATACGATCGGCCGAGCGGATTGCCGATCCGGCCCATGGAGTCGGACGGCCGCCCGCCGGCGAACGCGATATGATCGACGGCGACGACGCCGGGCAGTTGAATGCCACCCTCGACAAGACGGGCGCCGAGGCCAATCAGGGCGGCCTGCAGCTTGCCCGGCTCGACCATCAGCGGCACGTTGAACACATGGGCGGCGATATGCGGAGCGAGGATCATGCTGCGGAGACCTCTTCATCGGTTTCATCGACGGAAGACGGATCGACGATTGGTGCCGCGGCGGCGGCCGCTGGAGCCGGGTTTTGGAGGCCGCTGTCGCGGCGCATCGCCTCTTCCTTGCCGAGCTGGGCATTCTTTTTTTCGAACTCGCCGCCGGTGCGCTCGATGCACACCTGCTCGCGGGTCTTGACGCCGATCTCGATGTCCTGCCGATCGGCGTCGGATTCCTGCTTCGGGTTGAGGCTGGCGCGCTGCGGGCCGATCCAGGTGGCGCCACAATAGGCGCGCCGGATCACCGCGTCGGCGAAGAAACCAGGACGGTTGAGGCGGCCGCGCGCGACCGCCTCCTCCATCATCCATTCATAGACCCGCTGCACGAACCGCGCCGCGAGCCAGCTGCGGCGGCGGCGAAAGAACTGCCAGGCCATTTCGAGCGCCGCGCGCGAGGCCGAATAGGAGGCGGTGAAATGCTTGATCAGCAGCTCGAACGGCAGTTCGAGTGCCACGCCGATCTGACGCAGGAACGCCTGCGTGAACGGATCGAAATTGACATTCGGCCGCATCGGGTTGATCGGGTTGGCTTTCTCTCCCGGCGCCAGGCTGATGACGGCGCCGTTGCCGAGTTTCACCTCGTTGGCGGCCAGCGATGAATCGGTCTCCCCGACGATCGGCTGTGAGGCCTCATCCTCCGGAGTCTCGATCGCCAGGGTGAACATCGCCGACACCACGGCGGCGGTCACTTCCGCGTCGGAATAATCGCCGAGCTGCTTGAGATGCTCGATGACCGGCGCGAGGTACGGCACGCCGCGCGCCTGTTCCGGACGCAGCCGGTCGAACAGATGCAACACAACCCGCTTGCCCTCGGCGCTGCGCGCCGGCACCTTCTCCCATGCCAACTGCCCGGGTTGCAGATCGCCGGGGTGGCGGTTGGTGATGTGATAGGCAACCGGCACGCCATCGCCATTGATCTCGACACCGCCGGAACAGGTCGCGGTGTCGGCGCGCCGCGCTTCATTGCTGACGCGATCGGCTTCGATGGCCTGCAATTTCGTGCCGTAGGCCTCGCCCGGATCCTCGCGGAAACGTCGGATCACGAACGCATCGCCGGATTCCAGAACGGCGCGGAACACCATCGCCTGCATCTCGGCGAAGTTTTGCACGCCGGTGAAATCGCAAGCCTCGCAGAACGCGGCCCATTCGCACTCCTGCTCGCGCTCCATGATGTCGGCTTGCACGGGCGTGATTCCGAGCGCCTCATGATCGATCGAGGCCTGCAATTTCAACCCGTCACCGACGACATTAGTGACCGTGGTGGCGACCGCTCCGGTCGCGATCGGCGTATTGCGGACGAGATCGCGCGAGCGGGCGCGCAAATCCGGCAGGTCGAGCAGCGTGTCGGCGTTGGCCGAGCCCTCGGCCGGACGCCAGCGTTTGGTCGGCCGTCGATCGCGGTGGCCGCCGTTGTAGCTGCCGGTGGCGGCCTCCAGTTTGGAGCGCGCCTCGAGGCGCGCCAGCCCACGCTTCGGATCGATGGCGCTGATGACGCGATCAATGAGCGTCTGTTGGGCGATATAGCGATTGCGCGTCATTCGGGCACCACATAGCGGACGCGTCGGCGGCCGCCGGCTGCCGCCGGCGTCAGCTGCTTCACGCGCGCATCCCAGAATTCGATCATCTGGCGGATTTCGGCGGCGTCGGCCCGGCGCAGCGAGCGCCGGCCGTTGCCGGTATCGATGTCGTATTGCTGGCTCGAGGCCACCGCCGTCGCGGCGGCGATCCAGGTCGCCAGCTGGGCTTCCGCCTGGGCAAGGGTGATGCCGGCCATGAATTAAATCCCCTCGCTCAGCACGCGGCGCTTGCGCGCTGGTGGCGGCGATACTGGTTTCACAAATGGCGCAGCGGGTGCCCCCAGCAGATCCTCGATGTCGCCCTGCACGTCGGCGACAATGGCACGCTCGGCCTCGAGGCGATCCCAGGTACTGTCCGGCAACGTGCGGATGCCCCAGTTCTCCGCCGCGGCGTCGGCCTGCAGGAAGGTGTCGAGGGCCTCGTTGGCCTGCCCTTCATCTTTTTCCCAGCGGTAGACCACGAATCCATGCCGCCTGTGCGCGACGCGGCGCTCGGCGGTGAGCTGCTGGAAATACTCGTCGGGCAGACCCTGCGGCAGGCCGATGTAGCGATAGGCCAGCGGGTCATCCTTGGCGAGGTCGCGATAGAGACCCATCTTGCGGGCGCTGGTGCCGAAATTGTAAAAGCGGCGCGCGTATTTCAGTTTCTTGCCGGTGCGCGGATTGATCTCGCGTTGCACCCGCTGCAGCGATGCCGCGCCATCCTGGCCGACGCCGCGCACCATGATCAGCCGCGCGTGCGGGAACCGCTTGGCCCAGTCCCAAACGTCCTCGGTGTAGGCGTTGCCGTCGATCGCGGCGCGCTCGATGCCGACGCGCTGGCCGTTGTCGGCGGGAAACGTCTGCGCCAGCACATCATCAAGCCGCGCATGCGTGGTCTTTTCCGAGATGTGCCCAGGCACCACGCCATAGGCGATGACGTCGCGGCGGCGATTGCGTCCGTAACCGACCACCTGCCATTCGACGCGATCGCCCTGACAGTCGATGCCCATGAACAGTTTCAGCGCGGTCGCTGGCACCAGGCCGACGCGGATCGGCGCGGCGGCCGCGCGGTCGCGCAGGATTTCCCACGGTGGCGCTTCGCTCTGCGCCTTGAACGCCCGGCCTGCCGTCTGGTTGAGAAAGGTCTGCTCGGAATCGGCGTGACCGCGCGAGCGCAGCCATTCGCGCGCAATGCGCTCCCATGACTGCAGATAAGAATAGGCCGACCAGATCCAGAACGAGCGGTGATGCCGCGCCGCATCGGGATTGTGCGCGCGCCACTCGGCCCGCGCCAGCATGGCGGAGCGGTGATGCTCCTCGATCGCCGCGCCGCAGGCGATGCAGGTGAAATGCGCATCCTCCGGGCGATCCAGATCGAGCGCCGCCAGCATGTTGTCCCATTCCAGCACCTGCATTGCATCGCAGTGGGGACACGGAACGTAGTAGTGCTCCTGGCTGCCGGACTCGAACGCGGCCGTGATCTTGCAGCCGGGCAGAACGAGCGGCGTCGAGACTTTGAGGATCTTGGCGAACTCGTGCGCGCGCGAGCGATCGTCGGCCTGGGCCTCCGGATCGCCGGCGACGTTCGGCTCCCACTTCGAGAGCTCGTCCTGCACCTGCCGCTTGACGGTGATGCCGGACAACGAATTCGGCGAGTTGGCGCCCGAGGTGACGATGGCGCCGCGGCCGTCGCGGCGCTCCTTGTAGAACACCGAGTCGAGACCATCGCGCGGCTTCTGCGGGAAGATCGCGCGCAGGCACGGCGTATCGGCCAGCATCGGCGCCAGCCGCATCTTCGACCATTTGCGCGCGAAATCCTCGGTCGGATGGACGTAGAGGAAATCGCTCGGATCCATGTCGAGCGATCCGCCGGTGAAAATGGTGGCGAGCGTCGACTTGCCGATCTGCGCCGAGCTGACGAAAGTAACGATACGGCACGGGTCATCCGGCGACAGCGCCCGCAGCGGCTCGTCGAAATATGGAAACAGCGCGCGGTTGTAGGGGCCCGGCAGCGGCGAGGTGCGCTCGGAAAACACCACGTTGCTTTCCGCCCAGGCCAGATAGTCGACCGGCGGCGGCGGCTCGAGCACCTCGGCCATCGCCATGGTGGCGAGCCAGGCGGCGCTTGCGATCTTGATCAGCATGGAAAATCCTACTCGGCGGCGTCCGGCAGCGGCTCTTCCTCGCCGACGATGTTGGCCTCGGCGAGGATCGGCAGGGTCTTGGCGGTTTCTTTCATCGCGGCGGCCGCGGCGGCGCGACTGGTGCGGATCTCGGCGCGCAGCAGGTGCAGCACGTCGCGCTGCGGCAGTTGCCATTTGGCGGCGATCGACGTCGCCATGCCCGGCAGCGCGCCCTCGAACACGTTGATGACCTGCGCCACGATCCGCCGCATCTGCGCGGAGGCTTCCTGAGCATCGGTCAGGCGTCCGGCCCGCTCGGCCTCATCCTCGGCCCGCCGGCGATTGTCGCGCCGGAGCGACTCGAGTCGCTCCTGCTTGATTTTGTCTTCGATCGTCTCCAGCGGGATAAGCGGCGCCGATCGGACCGAGGGAACATCATCACCAGGCGCTGCCGGTTTTGTCGCCGGTAGATCGAGGCGCGTGCCGATACCGTTTCCGGTCATCTGCACCACATCGAGTTTCTGCCGGAGCTGCGTGACCGCGATTGCCTCGATGATGCGGGCGTTGCGGCCCTCGCCATCGAGCGCCGCGCCGCCGATCTTGCGTTCGGCGATCCATTGCGACACGCGGCCCGGCGTGACGCCGCGCCGACGCGCGAACTCGGCCTTGCTGATGGACGTCTCGGCCGCCGCTGCGGCGCCGCTGCTCACGGGCATCGTCCTTGTTTAGGTGGGATTTTAGGCTACTGTTGAGCCGTGTTTAGGCTCGGAAAATTCGCTCAGACTGCATAAGGCCCGGGGTCCGAATTACCCGCATCGGAAAAGGTTCCGGAAGGACCCACGCAGGGGGTCAGCGATAGCGAGCCGGGTATTGAGCCATCGCCTTGCGGAAGTTCTCCGCGAAACGCTGCTGCATCACGCGCTTGGCAATGTCGTAGAACGGGAGGCGCGGCTTGTAGTTGGCCGCGCGCACGAAGGCGATCACCGGAACGATTGCCCGCGAGCCTGACTGGCGCCAGTAGATGCCGGGAGGCACATTCCGCACCAGGTTCGGATGGCCCAGCGCTGCGTCAGGCCGCAGCACCATGTAGCGACCGCGCGCCTTTCCCTTCCTACCAGTCCTCGATCGCGCCGTGCTGTTCTGGTTGGGGTCGCGCATGTAGCCGAGATCGGCCATGATGATCTGCCAGGTCGAGCCCGGGATGTTGCCGTACTGATCGACCTTGATGCCCTGCGCCGGCACGGCAACTTCATCCTGACGCATGGCGCCGAACTGCACGAGCCGGCGTTCATAGCTTTTCTGCCGCCGAGACCCACCCTCCACTTCCGGCCCGAGATAACGCCAGGCCGGGATCGAGGCACCACCGTCCTTGAACAGCACGGCGGCGGTCAGATTGCTCTTGCTGGAAAACTTGACGTAGAGAGCGTTGAGCGTGAATCGCGTGGGGCGATCAAACACCCGCGCCATTTCGGCGACTTCAGCGTCCTTGATGTCATTGGCGGTATCGTTGAGGGCCTTCGAGGTCCAGAACGGCACGCTATCGCGCTGGAACGCATCGAGACGACTGGCCAGCCCGTCGATATCGGCGCTGATGTTGAGCGTGAAGCCGTTGCCTGGCAACGCCGCACCCGATGGTGATTGTTTCCTGCCCGACGCTTTGCGCCGGTCATAGACCCGGAGGTCCTGACCGTGCGCCGGAGCCGGGCTCTGTCGCCGTCTCCCGCCGGTGCGCCATCCTGTCCGTGGGCTCAGGACACCGCCTCGACCTGATCCTCGCCGACTTCGAGCGGGATCTCGCGCTTGACAGCCTCAAGCAAGACTCTGAGTCGGCCACGCGAGTCAAGACGCGCGATGCGGCCTGTCCACCCCTCGAACGGTCCGGCGCTCATCCGCACCTGCGTTCCAAGCGCCAGACGCTTCGCCCGCTCCGCGCGCGGCACCGCCAGTTCAGCCTCCAGCGCGCGCACCGCCGCCAGCATCGCCGGCGACAGCGCGGCCCACTGCTCGCCGAAATGCACAAACCCGACCACGCCCTCAACGACCTTGAGCCGGTCAAGCCGCGCCTCGAAGTCGGGCACGAAGATCAACCCCGGAAACAGCGGCACACTCTGCAGCATGGGCTTGGGCCGATGCGGCGGCCGCGCCGGCAGTTGCTTCGGATAGACCGGCAGATAGCCGGCGAGCCCCTCGCGGGCGAAGCCGCGCGCCACCGCAAATTCCCGGTTCGGATGCAGCCGCAGCAGGAACCAGCACCGCGGCATCGGCACCGCGGCCCGCGCCGGCATGCGCTCCACCGGCTCGACGTAATCGCCGATTTTCAAACTCCGTCCGTCCACCGCCAGCATCGTCATCGCTCACACCCTCGCCAGTTCGCGCACGTCTTCCTCGCTCATCGCCGCTTCGCCAGGCCGCGATCCCGGCGGTGCGCCCGCCTTCGCCTCAGGCGGAATCGGCGGCGGCCATTCGGTGCGTTCCCACCAGCTTTCGCCTTGGCGCGCGCGGGTTTCCATGAACGCAAACGGTTGCCCCACCGCGCGCTTGTAATCGCGCCAGCGATGCCACTGCGGCGAATATGGCTTGAGCTCGATCGAGGCACAGACAGCCCCGTCGCCGCCCTTGACGAGCCGCTCCCAGCGCCGCTCGCGCAGGAATGTGGCGAGGTCACAGACTTTCCGCGCATGCCGCCGGCAATCGTCAAGGTAGGCGCTCGATAGCCGGATCGCCTCGGCCTGCGTGCTCGCCGGCATCCGGGCGAACACCCGGTCCGCCGCGTGACGGCTGAGCACATGGTCGGGCGGCCAGACGCGGATCAGCGCGTCGAGCGTCGGTGGCGGCCCTGCGCCGGCAACGGGGGGTTGGGGGGGATTCTTGGAATCTCTGTTTTCGTCAGAGTCTGTTTTCGTAGAGTCTATACATATACCATGATGCGGGTTAGCCATATCATGGTTCACCCGTGTCATGGTTAAGCCATACGATGGTTGAGCCGCATCATGGTGCCGGGCGGGCTCCGCCGCCGTCACCGATGCAGCCGCCTCGTCGGCGTCATCCTCGCCGCTCTCGCTCGCCGCGATCGCCGCCTCATCCATCTCCTGCCCCGGCTCATCGCTGATGATCCAGCGCACGCCGAGGAACGTGCCGTCCTCGCCGTGGATGCGCTCCACCTGGGCCCAGCCGGTGCGGCGCAGCGAGCGGAATATGCGCGCACACTTCTCGGTGCCGATGCCCCAGAACCTGGCGCAGTTGGCCCGGCTCACCTCCCAGTCGTCGGGCAGCGACAGCAGATAATGCAGCATGCCGTGCTCATCGAGCGACAGCCGGGTGTCGCGCACCAGCTGGTTCGGCAGCGTCAGGAAATGGGTCTTGTGGCGGCGGCGGATGATCATTCGGCCGCCTCAAGGCTGAATTCGTCGGCCGGTATCGGCACCACTTCACGCGGCGCGAAATTGGCGCGGACCAGCGCCTCGGCCAGGTCGGGACATACGCTGTTCCCGCACATGCGCACCTGATCGGTTTTCGAGATCGGCTCATCCGCGGCATAGACGGTCATGCCGTCGCTGTAGGCGCGCGCACGGTCGATGATATAGGTTTCGGGAAACCCCTGTGCCCGGAACAGCTCGCGCGGCGTCAGCATCCGCATGCCGATATCGACGATCTGATAGGGCTCGCCGTGGATGGTGACGAGGCCGAAGCGCTCTTTCGTCGTCACGGTGTGCGCGGGCTCCGCAACATCCTGCCCCTCGCCCGTGCCGTAATATTTCATCAGAAAGGCGCGGACCTCGCCGAGGTACCAGCCCTGTGCGGTTTGCGTCGGCGTCGGTGCCTTAACCTCTGCCGAGCGCTGATCTGAACCTTTCTGATTGATCAACCCCGCCGACACCACGGCCTGTTGCGATCCGGTTTGCGTGATGGTCGACACCGGCTCATCCGCGCCGTGCCCGACCACGCCGAGGTTATGCTGCGCGAGGAACGCCGAGACGAGGTGAAGATGTGCGCCGCCGGACGTGATCGTGTGTGTCGGCTTGTCCGCCTCGTTGAAGGGCTTCTGCGCGTTGCGCATGGTCATCAGGTGCGGTGCGACCACGGCATGCTTGACGCCGCCGGCGACGACGGTCCCGAGCGGCTTGTCGAGGCCGGGAACGCGTGGTTCCTGCCCCACGCGCTCGCCGTAGCCGGTCTGGATCAAGGTCGGCGTAACCAGGATGGCATCAGCCTTCGCGGTCAACGTCTGCGCCGGCCGGTCAGCGCCGCGCGGCTCGGTTTGCCCCATGCGGCCGCCGCAGCCGGTCACGAATGGAGCAACTTGCGCTGTGATGACCTGGTTCTGATCCTTTCGCGACGCGGTGATCGTATGCAGCGGATCGTCAGCGGCGCGCGATGCTCCGCCCTGCTGGCCATAGGACATAACCGGCATCACCAGCGCCTTTTCGCCGCGATGTGCGCCGGTCACGGTCTTGATCGGCTCATCCAGCGCTTCGCAGCGCTCCGCGCCGTGATGCGTCAGGTTGACGATAAACGGCTCGTCCGCTTCGAGCACATAGCGCTTCACCCCCTTGGCGATGCGCGCCATCGTGGCTTCGGCCAGCGGACGCTTGACGCCGACCACGCGGGCTTCCTCCGGGGTGAGGAAGATCGAGTAGCACGGCAGCGACCAGTCGATGATTTCCGCCGCCGTGCGCCACGGTTTCAGCGCGCCCGATTTCACGGCTTCCGACTTGGGGTCACCGTGCGTCGGCACCGGCCAGATAATCGGCGCGCCGTCGCGCCGGGCGATCAGGAACAGCCGCTTGCGGATGGTCGGCGCCCCAAAGTCGCAGGCGCGCAGCTCGCGCCACTCGACCCGGTAGCCGAGCCGACGCAGTTCGCCGGTCCACCTCTTGAAGGTCTGCCCCTTGCGCGCCGGGCACGGGCGGCCGTCGTCGGCGAGCGGCCCCCAGGTCGAGAATTCCTCCACATTTTCAAGAATGATGACGCGCGGGCGCACCTGCCTGGCCCAGCGCACCACTACCCAGGCGAGATCGCGGATCGACTTCTCGACCGGCTTGCCGCCCTTGGCCTTGGAAAAATGCTTGCAGTCCGGCGAGGCCCACAACAGCCCGACCGGGCGGCCATCGCACACCGCGAGCGGATCAACCTTCCAGATATTGTGCGGCAAATGCAGCGTCGACGGATGGTTGGCCGCGTGCATGGCGAGCGCGGTGGCATCGTGATTGATCGCGATGTCCGGCGAGAGCCCGAGCGCTCGCTCGATGCCGGTGGACGCCCCGCCGCCCCCGGCAAACGAATCGACGATAAGTTCCCTCATCCCCCCACCTCCGCGTCCCGCCGAGCCAGCTCGGCGGCGATTATCCGCCGCAGCCATTCCACGGCCGAAACACCATCGCGATGGGCATGCGCCCTGATCCGCGCGCGGATGGTGACGGTGACGGGGCAAGAAATATTGGCGATACGCTCGCCGGCGGGCAGCGTTTCGGAACCCATGGTGCGGGTGCGGCGATATTCGTCCGGAGCCCCAGCGGTCTGAGGTGGCGGAAACAGAAAGCCGTGCACCCGCGCCACGCGCTGCAGCCGCGCAGGCTCCCAGCCGAGTTGGCTGGCGGCCATCTCAAGCGGCAAGCCGCCGCGCGCCGCCTCGCGGATGCGGGCCAGCGTATCCTTGGTGTAGAGCGCCGACGCCGTCATTCCGCCGCCTCCGTCAAGCCCAGGCTGCGAATGAGATTCCGGCTGTCGGCGAACCGCGCATGGCCGAGCCAGGCGGCGCAGAATTTGGTCAGCCGCTCATCGTCACCGGCGGCGCGATAGGCCGCGATCTTGCGCCGCGCCCGCACCACGCTGTCGCGGCGCAGGAGCTTGTGATCCGGCCAGATGCGGTAGCCGAGAAAATTAATGCCGCGCGAGACCGGCGCGATCTGCCATTTCGAGAAGCGCAGGCCGAGCCGCGCGCGCGAGAATTCCTCGATGCTGGCCTTGACGCGGCGCAGATGCTCGGAGCTCTCGCCGAGCACCACCAGGTCATCCATGTAGCGATACCAGTAATCCTCGCCGAGCGTCTGCTGCAGGTGGCGGTCGAGCGTGGCGCCGGTGTAGAGATTGGCGAAGATCTGCGAGGTCAGGCTGCCGATCGGCAGGCCGATGCCGGCGCGCGGCACCATGGCCTCGATCAGCCGCAGCGTGGCGGCGCAGGAAATCTTGGCCTCGATCAGTCGCCACAGCACCGGCCGCTCGATCGAGGCGAAGTAGCGCGAGAAATCGGTCTTGAGGAAATAGAGCCGCCTGGCCCTTCGCGATGCGTCGTCGAGCACTCGGGTCTTGCCTTCGGCAAGCCCAAGCGCAGGCTCCATCCGCGACGCATCGGACTGACAGAGTCTTCGCAGATCGCTCTGCAGCAGTTTCACGCCGGCATGTGTTCCCTTGCCGGGGCGGCAGGCGAAGCTGCGCGGCAACAGCGCGCGATCGAAGATCGGCGCGATGACGAGGCACAGCGCCTGCTGCGCCACGCGGTCGCGGAACGGCAGCGCCGAGATCAGCCGGCGCTTGGGGTCGAACACATAGAATTCGTTGGGCACCCCGGGGCGGTAATCGCCGCCCGCCATGTCGGCGGCGATCGCGGCGAGGTTGAGCGCGTCGAATTCCTTGAACGCGAGATAGCCCGGCGTCAGCCGCTTGCCGCGCGCGGTCAGGCGATAGGCCATCTGCATGGTCGACGGCGCGGTGATCTTTTGAATCAGATTGCGATAGCGTTTGGTCATGGGAATCCGCGCGGAAAAGCCGGCCGCGGGTCTCGAAAGGCGCGCATGCACACCGCGCCTCCTACGCCCCGCTCTGCCGGACCGTGAAGTGTATTTGCCGAAGCAGGACCGGCGGGCTGACCACTGACCTTGATCGTGGCTCACGGAACGCATGAGCCGTGTGATCGACCGGCGGGACCGTGATCGCCACCGAGCGCGGAGCGAGGCGTTGACGAATGTCGTCCGCACCACCTCGCTCCAAATCAATAAGCAGTCGTCACCGCGGCCGCGCGCACCGATGTTGTCGTTCGAGTTGTCGGGCCAGTTGTACGCGACGTTCGCGTAGCGCGAGCCGGCGTTGCCGTCGTTGATCCAGGAGCCGCCGAACATGGAGGCGCGGGGCAACGTCATTTCCCCACCTGCCCTTCCGGGCGCAAGCTCGCGCCCGAACCGTTGCCGACCGCAACATTGCGGCCGAGCTTTTTTTGCCACGCCCCCAGCATCCGCCCCGGCTCGGCCAGCAGCGCCAGCGCGGTCCTATGCTGATGCGGCGTGATGATCCTGATCGTATCGGCGGCGAGAAACCGCAGATACGATCGCAGCGTGGCGAATTCGGCGTCGACGGCATGTAGCCGCGACACCTGCCGCGACCGCGCGGCGTGATAGAGGCCACCGATCGGCGTAAACAGCATCTCCAGCACGGTGTCGCGGAGGACACTGTGCCGGCGCGGGCTGCAACGCAGGATCGGATAGAGATAGCGCACGAAAGCCTCATATTTCTCGACGATCGCCAGGGCGTCGGAGGATAGGGTGTCGGTCCTGACGATCGTCATCGGTCGTTCGCCTCATTCGCCGTCGCTGTCGCGACGGCTAGTCAAGCTGCAGGTGGTCACCGCGGCCGCGCGCACCGATGACGTCGTGCGAGTTGTCGGGCCAGTAGTACGCGACGTGCGCGTAGCGCGAGCCGGCGTAGCCGCCGTCGACCCAGGAGCCGCCGAACATGGAGGCGCGGGGATTGTCGGGATCGCCATCGTGACCCCACACCCACATGCTGCCGAACGACTGCATCATGCCGCTGCGGCTGGTGCGCGCCGCGTCGAGGCCGGTGACTTTGGGATCCTCGCCGCAGGCGGTTTGCTCGGTGCCGCCCACGGCGGCGGCGAAAAACTCCTCGGCGCTCAGCAACCCCTTGCCGTGATGCGCCATCACGGCGCAGGCGGTCGCGTAGTCGAATTTTTTGAAGCGCGTCTTGCCGCCGGGCTTTTGCGGCGGATCATCGCCATCGGCGATCGTCACGCCGAATGCGCTGGTACCGTTGATCAGATGGTCGACTCCGGTCATGTAGATGTCGCACCAGAACCGCCTGCCGCCAGGCAGCTCATCCAATTTCATGCCGCGCGGATCGGGACAGGCCGGGCGGAAATTCCGATCCCACATCGAGCACGGGTTGATGGCCGGAATGTCGTCGCCACCGGCGCGCGCCGGCGCGTTGCCGCCCGGCGCGAAATGAAAGCCGCCGAGGATCATGGGATCGGTCGGGATGCCGGTCAGCCGCTCGAGCCGCAGTACCCCCTCCCGCAGCGCCACGGCACAATCGACACCAGGCACCATCGTGCAGCCGGAGGTGTCGATCAGCGTGTCGGGCCCGAACGCGTGGCCGTGAAACGTGATGGCGTTGCGGATGGCGATGCCATCGCGCCCGATCACCTCCAGCGCCGGCAGCGTGGGATCGGTTTTCACAAGCGGCGATGTCGCCGCCTGAGCAGTCCTGTCATGCACATTCATGGTTCAGGTCTCCAGGGATTTGCCGGCCACCCGCCGGCGGGGATCTGACAAACTCAACGCCCGCTGGGTCAATCGCACCCGTCCGCGGCCCTTGCCGGGGGTCGGGTTGTAGAATTCGACAAGGCCGAGATCGCGCAGCGCATTCCACGTCGAGCGCATGAATGGCGCCAGATCACCGGATGCGAGGAGAACGCCGTTCTTGTCGAACATGCCGTCGGCGCCGTGCCTGCGTAGCCAGTCGAGAGCCTGGGCAACAGGTGCCGTTTGCTTGCTCATGCCCGCGCCTCCGCAGGCGCGCGGCGCAGGAACGCCGGGATCTCGAGCGCATCGTCGGAAACAGGTGCCGTCTCTCCGGCTGTCGCGTCCATTGGCTCAGACGTTGCAGTCGATGACCGGCCATCGACAGCCCTACTCGCGGCGGGTTCCACACCTTGAGGGACGTTTTCCGATTGCCCCTCGGCACCATCCGCTTTCGCTTGGGATTCATCATCGGCCGCGCCGGCGGCCATTGGCGCTTCCAGCCCCCACGCATCCCAGCCCGGCCGCGCGCGCCGCGCGTTCAATTCGATCTTCGGCAGATGCGGGAAATAGCTTTCGATCAGCTCATATTGCCAGTCCGGCTTTTCCGAGTGCCGTCCAACCGGAGCATCGAACACGCTGGAAAACTGCGCACCCATCGCCGGCGCCGGGATGTTGCCGCGCGTACCGACCAGCAAAAGCTCATGCATGTTGCGGAACCAGTAGCCGGTGCCGAGCCGATCCTTGCGCCAGACGGTCATCGACTTGTAGTCGAAGCCCCACGCCGCCATCACCGCGAGCGCCTCGCGGATCATCGGCGCGGTCGCCCACAGGAACAGTGCGCAATCGTCGGCGGCGATGGTGCCGACCGGGCGCCTCATGATCTCCTCGGTGGGGCTGGTCGGATAGTGATTGTCGGCGGCACGATCCATGCCGGTGTCGCGGCTGTAGACCTCGAACCGCCATTCCGGATCGGCCAGGATGACACCGTAGCGCCTGTCCGGCATGGCGAGCTGCACCGCGGCCAGCACCTTCTCGCGGCTGTCCCGCCGCTCTTTCTTGACCTCGTGGCAGGCGCTGACCTTCTCGCCGGCGGCGGCCTTCTCCACCAGCCTGTCGCGCCGCTCCGGCGACAGCTTGGTCAGCGCATCGAGTTCCTCGCCCTTATCGAGCGAGGTGCGCGCGACCCTTGCCAACACCTCGGCGCCCAGCGCTTCGCCCCGGTGCACGTCACGGCGAATGGTCGCCGGCGATTGCCCGATGGACTGCGCCGCGGCTTCATCGTAGCGCGCCGCCGGGCGCTCCCCAGCTTGCTCAACTTGAGCAAGCTGGGACTGGAGTTGAGACTTGGACCGGTATTTTCCCGCCGCGCCGTTCCGGGTTTCGGGGTGCAGCTCCTGCCAGAGGGCCTTGCGCCGCGCCTGGGCGGCCGAGCGTTCGGCGGCGCTGAGATCGTTGCGGACCAGGTTCTCGTCGATCAGCGCCAGCTCGGCGCGCAGATCGTCCATCTCCCGGATGATCGCCGGGATCGTGGCGCGCGCGAGCTTGCGGAACGCGCCGACGCGATGCATGCCGGCGATCACCTCGAACCCGCCCGCGAGGCGGCGCACCGTGATCGGCTGCAGCAGCCCGGTCTCGGCGATGCTCTCGGCCAGCGCATCGACCACCCTCGGATCGACGCCGCGCGCCCGTGGGCTGGCGTGGCATAGGCCGAGATCGATATCGGTCGGATTGGCGGTCATGATGCCCCCCGGGCGCGTGTGAAAGCGACCACATCACCGCCGGCTTGCGGGCTCGCCACCACGTCGTCATCGTCGAATTCGCCGATGCGCGGCAGCGGCCATGGCATCGCCTTGACGGCATCGTCTTTGCTCATGTGCGACCACAGCCGTGGCTTGCCGAGATCCGGATGCGGCGCGATTGCCGTCAAGAGCCGGTCGATCACGGCGGTCTTGCGCATGTCCAGATTGAGCTTCGGCCCGATGATGATCTGGCGCTTGAGGTTCTCGCAGAATTGCCGCATCAGCGCCGGTGAGGCGGTCTCGAACGCCTGACCCAGCAAGCACAACGCACCGCGCGGCAGGCCGAATGGCGACAGATAGCGGGCGAGGATCTGCTCGCGCTCCTCCTGGCCAGGCAGTTCCAGCTCGATATGGATGTCGAAGCGCCGCCAGATCGCCTGATCGATATGCTCGCCGTAATTGGTGGCGGCGATCATGAAGCCGGAATACTGCTCGAGACGCTGCAGCAGCGTATTGACTTCCTCGTTGCGGGAATCGTCAGCGGCCTGATCCGACCGCCGTCGCTGACGCGACAGCGCGTCGAACTCATCGATGAACAGCACAATGGGAACCGGCTCCGTAGCCCCATCGAGGGTGACGCCGGCCTGTGCCAGGTCGAACAATTCGCCGATGCGCTGCCCGGTCTCGCCCACCCATTTCGAGATCACGCATTCGGGGCGCACGGCGAGCATCGGCAGGCCGAGCCTGGCGGAGAGGTGATGCGCCAGCGTCGTCTTGCCGGTTCCCGGCTTGCCACTGAACAGCGCCTTGCGGCGCGGTCCGATACCGACCTCGCGCAAGGCTTCCTCCGACCAGATTTCGGTCAGCCATTCCATCAGTGCGGTGCGCACGCTCCGCGCCAGAATCGGCTGCATGGCCTCCTCTGGCAGGAACAGTTGGCCGAAATCTTCCGCTGTCGGCTTTCGCTCGCGTTTCGAGAAATACATGGAGCTTAATCTCCCGGCCCCATGCCGTCGCTGCCGCTTTCCTTGCGGTAGCCTTCATCGCATCGCGCGCGGCGCGGATCGCCGAACGGAAACGGATTCTCGATGATCGGGCGATTGTCGCGGTAGAGCTGGCGGCCGTATTCCTCGGCGCCGCCGTCATCGACGTCGGGAACCTCGCGCGGCGGCCGGGATAGCGGCGATGGCGCCGCCTTCGTTTCCGCCGGCCGCGGTTTTTCGACGTAGGGCTCCGCCTTTGCGCAGCCATTGATGTCGCGGAAAATCCGCACCGGCTCGCCACCGACGCGGATGATGAAATCACCCTGCGGCGGCGCCAGTTCCTTGAACTTCTCGATCAGGGCTTCGCGGGTGAGAGCATCCTCGGCGAGCGCGCCCATCAGCCGGAACAGCGGCGGCTCATCGGCCATGCCGATGGCGCACAGATAGCTGTCGCGGATGCTGTCGGCCTCCTCGCGATCGTGCGGCTTCATGGTCCGCACCTTGATGAGGTAGCGGATGCCGCCGGAATGAAAGCCCTCCGACTTGGCCGCCGCCATCAGCGCCGATTTCAGCCCGGCGATTTCCTTGGCCTGGGCGTTGTAGGCTTCCATCTGTTCGACGATTTCCAAGAGCCGGCGGCCCTGGATGGTGTTGTGTCCAATCGACATGCTCATTGCCCCTCTCCTCAGATCAGCCCCTTTTGATACGCGGTGTGTTCCGACACCGTGATGATGACCGCGGCGACGCGGCGTTTCTGGCCGCCGCGCAGCGTGATCACGGTGTCGCGCCCGGTCGGATGCAGCGCGCGGACGGCGCCGCGCGGGATCCACACCGCACTCGCCTCTTCGCCCTTGTCGGAAAACAGGATGGCGCGCGGTGTCTCATGCACCAGTGCGCCGGCGATCTCGATATCGGCCCCCGCCATCACCGTGTCTCCATCAGGATCAGCGCCAGCTCGATGACGTCGTCGGCGTGGGTGAAAATGAAATTCCACGCCAGCAGAGCGGCGAGTAGCGCCAGGCAAACGGCGCCGAGATAGCCGGCGATCTGGCGCGCGAGGTCGATGCCGGTCATGCGCCCTCCTTGTCGCCGAGAACGACGGCGCCGCCGCGCAACGAGGGATCGCGCTCGAGCGCGAGCCGCACCAGCAATTGCCCCATCGCCAGCGCGCGGGCCGGCGAATAGCCGATGTCGTCCAGCAGCCGGCCGCTGGCGTCACGGTCGCGCACGCGGATGAGATCGGGATCGGTGACCACGGTGCGGCGGCCGAGGATCATCACCACGCGGTCGACCTCGCCCAGCACGGTTTCAGTTTCAGCCGCGGCGGGAGATGTCACAGTCATGGCGCCGCCTCCGCGTTGAAAACCGGCAGCAGCATTTCGCAGGCCGCGAGGAAGCTCGCGCGCGCCACATCGCGGCGCCATGGCACGATCGGTTGCGGCAGCGCCGCGACGTCGACCGCGAACGGCGGCGGGCACGGCATCAGGTCGCGCCACTCCGTCACCAGCATGACGCGGTCGATATGGCCGACCTGCCGCGACGTTGCGGCGGCGGGCGGCCAGGCCAACCCGGCGGCGGCGTGGATGACGCGGTCGAAGCGATCAGTGTGCTCGATGAATGCCTGCGTCGCGGCCTCGGCCAGCACGCCGAAGCTGGCGACGATCGCGGCATAGGCGCGCTTCTTGGGCGTCACGTCGTCGCCGAGATAGGCCTCATGGGCGTCGTGCAGCAGCACATAGGCGGCAAGGCGCTTGTCGCCGCTCTCGGCGATCGTCGCCAACGCTGCCCGAACGCAATGCTCGGCCACCGAATAGAGCGGCTGGCCGGTCGCGCTGTAGCGCGCAGCGCCGTTGTAGCGGTTGATGCCGGAGAGGTGATGCGCGATCACCTCGAACGAAATATCCTCGGCGCGCGGGTCCATCAGGTCGATCGGCCGGCCGTCGCAGCAGGTCACAACCGTGCCGCAGGCCACAGGCGAAAGCGGCGCGCTCATCGTCCCGGCCCTCCCGGCTTGACGCCACCGCGCGCCGCCCCGCCGAGCAACAGCCGCGCCACCAACAGCACGGCCTGGCCGATGCCGAACGCGATCATCAGGATCGCCGCCATCACCAGCGCGGCGGCCATCAGCAGCGCCAGCACCACGGCGTGGCGGTAGGCCACCGCGAGCGCGGCCAGCGCGCATGCGAGGATCAGGAGGGCAAACCCGGCCGGATCGCTCATGGCGCGCCCCCGTAGCCGTTGAGCGACGGCACCACGTCGTCGCCCGCGTGAGGCAGCATGTCGGACGGCTCCGCCTTGGCATCGGCGCCGCCGTGGCGCAAGCAGACGGCGATGATGTCGCGCCGGACCTCCGCGATGTGGGTAAAATGGCGCACGCCGAGATGGGGCCAGTCATATTCGAGTGCGGCTACCTCGCGCAGCGCCGCGACGGCGGAAGCCTCATCGCGGAATCTGCCGCAATGAGCGGGCACCCGCGTGCCGGTCGGCAGGTGGGTGAGTGCAAAGGTGCGGCCGGCCGGATGCACCGCCCAGGCGCCGCAGCGCACCGCCTCGACCCGCCACACGCCCTGGGTGGTCGCGATCTCGACCTCGCAACGCTCGCAATCGCTGGCGACGGCGGCGCTCATGACGCAGCGCCCTCGCCGGCCAGCGCGCGCATCAGGCGCTCGCGGTTGGCCTCCGCGGTGCGTTGCAGTTCGGCCTGCTGCCGCGCCAGCGCCGCAAGCTCAAGCTGCCGGCTGAACTCGCGCCACCACGCCGCGTCCGAGCCCGCCATCAGCGCGGTCAGCACCGTGCGGCCGATGTCGGAGCGCAACAGCGCACTCAGCATCGCGGCGCCAGGCTGGCGCTGACCGATCAGGCATTTCTCGCAGAAAGAGACACTCTCGCCTGTCCGCAGCGCAAGTTCGAGAGCCGTCTTGCGCGGGAAATTCGTCTTGAAAGCCAAGATGATGGGAGAAATCGATTGCACAATAGTGCGGTTTTCATTGCACAATTGTGCAACGGGCGCTTTTGCGCGGCGGTGGGAACTGCGCTTGGCTGGGAGATTCGTGGAGGTGACGGATTTGCTCATGTCGGAATCGCCCCTTTGCCGAGGATCGAGGAATCGGTTGAACTTCGCGGTTGGGCCGTCACCGGCTCAGACTGTTCGCCGGCCTCGCGGCCGGGCTCACGCGCGAGGCGGCATGCCGCTGCATGCTGGAGCGGCGGGCTCCCACCCGCCTGAACAGGGAGGCGTTCATGCTCACCATGACGCCGACAAAGCGCGTCCGCGTCCGGGCTTACGTCCGGATGCGGCGGGGCCGGTCCGAGCAGGTGTGCACGCACACCCGCGCGTGGCCGGACACCCAGTTGCGCTTGCTCTGAGGCGAGAACGCAACTTGCCCTCGCCGGTGACGGCCCGCCCCTCCGCGAAGCCGACATCAGGGAGGCGCTCATGACGAAGCCCTCCCGGTTTCGAGATCCGATGAAGCTCGCTCGGAAAGGTCTCGCCCACCCTCCCCGGCGGGCTGGTGGCCGACGCCAACCCAGTCGTTCGGCGTCACCGCGCCATTGGTCAGGTCGAAAATCAGTTTCTGCGTGGCCGCATCGGGAAAGCGCTCGCCCGTCCGCCAGCGACGCACGGTTTCGGCCGACACGTCGAGGCGTGCCGCCATATCGGCGTTTGAGGTCTTGTTGATGATCAGCCAGTCAGCGAATCGCATGGACAACAGGATGCACCATTTTGGTGCCGCGTCCATACAGGTCAGCACCACTCCGGTGCGTTCCCCACAGCACCGAAACGGTGCAGTTACTAACTACATGAAGGGCAAATATCCAAACGGCCTAGCCGCAGCCATTAAAGCGCGCGATCTTACGCCGAGAAGGTTGGCGGAAGTGGCTGGAACGTCGCGCCAACAGGTGGAGAAGTTGGTCTCAGGCGAGCGCGAATTAACCGCAATATGGGCCGAGCGTCTGGCGCCAGCGCTTAAAGTCAGCCCCGAGGAGCTGGTATTTCCGAGTCTAAAACGCTCGCGCGTGCCACTGCTGTCATGGGTCAGCGCCGGCAAGCTCGGTCATGAGGATGGCGTCCGCAAAAGCGACATCCGCAAATACACTTTTGCCGCCGACCTGCCGAAAGGCGACTGGATCGCGCTTGAGGTCAAGGGCGATTCCATGGATCGCGTCGCCCCCGACGGCGCTACGATTTTCGTCAACCGGGCCGATGACAAACTGGTGGATAACGCCTTCTATGTTTTCAGCACGCCGGCCGGCGAGGTCACCTTCAAGCGCTACCGAGCCGGCGCCAGGCCGCGGCTGCAGCCGTTCTCAACCAACCCGGACCATGAGACCATACACGTCACTGAGGAAATGCATGTCATCGGCCGTGTCGGGCGCGTGATTACCGATCTGATGTAGTGAGAAAGCCATGACCAGAAAGACTTCTTTATATTTCACGGGGTTTTTGGTGTTCGCCTCGACTGGCCATGCAATAGCAGCTCAACGAGGTGGAGCACCAATGCAGCTTATTGGATCAGTTGCCTCTCCTGAGACTCTTCCGCCGCGCTCGCTATCGCGGCAGGAAAAAGAGCTTATCGTCAAGGGCATCGGTCGCGATTTAAAGGATCCGTCGTCCATACAGGTCCGCTGGTTGCCCTATAGGGCTCCGAAAAATCCTAATGGGATGGCGGCCTATTGTGGTCAGTACAATGCCAAAAATTCATATGGCGCCTATATAGGATTCAAGCCATTTCTGGCGGGTATCTCGCATAAAGCGGGAAAAATTAGCTTTGCTCGCATGATTGACCCCGGCGGCTCTCAGGACACTAGGGACTACGCAGCCAGAAAAGTCTGCTCCGATGAAGGATTTAACGTCGATCTGGCTGAGTAATTTTTTATCTGCACCGATTTGGTGCAAATATTATTGCATAAGCACCATTTTGGTGCATAGTCGCCCCGCTTAGGGAGCTGCCGAATCGCGGCTTCCGGTCAGCCTCGGGGGCGAGCAGTGCGCGCAACTTCTACGGCTTTATCGCCTGCGGGCGGATGGTTTTTCTTGCGCCGGCAGGGGCGGCAGAGGCGTTGGCGCGGGCGCGTCCCGGCCGTCGCTGGTGGGGCCGCAAAGACCGCCGAGCGCGACCGTGACATTCGTCCGGGTCGCCACCAGTTCCTCCGCGGCATCATCGCACGTCACCCATTCCGCGCGGCGGCCGAGCATGTATTCCACGCGCTTCCAGAACAGCCGGTACAGCGGCACGCTTGCCATCGCGTTTTCATAAGGCGCCGAGGAATAGCCGCCGCTCCTGACCCCGGCCTCCGAAACGGACACCGACGCCCTGATCCTGCCGGGTTGATCCTCGGTGAGAAATTCCCATTTCTCGCGCCCCTGCGCTGCGGCAACGACCGCATAAACCGTATAGCGCCGCAGGCCGGTGAAGCCGGTCAGCGTATGGCGAAACTCAAAATCGGTAGGGTCCGAGATTTTGAGAACGATCTCCGCCGCCCGGATGATGCGCTCGCGCGTTTCTCCCGGAAATTCGCGCGACGCCTCGGCCAGATAGTCGCCGCGATCGCGGATTTGATGCGGCGCCGCGCATCCGCCCAACAGCGCGACAACTGCAAACAGCCAACCCCAGCGTTTCATTTTTCGCCCCCATACTCCCCTTTCCGCCTTCTAGCAGGTTTTTCTCGACCTTTAAAACCGCATGCCACCTTGGAACGTGAACAATGACTGTGTTGTCCAGACTAATGCAAATCTTCCGGCGGCGCTGGCCCGCCGGCGAGCCGTTGGTGATCGACGGCGAGCGCATCGGCACGCGCGCGGCCGACGGCACCCTCATTTTCGCGCCGGGCTTGCAAGTCCGGCCGCTCGCCGAACTAAGCCGCGAGGCTTGCGACGTCTCCACGCCCCCACCTCCCCCGCCTGATTTTAATGCGGACGGCTGGGACATGACCTGCCGCGTCCGCCTGCGTAACGGACTATTCGGAGCGCGGATCGAGCGCTTGTGGATCAAGGCCGACGGTCAGGCCGTATGGCGGCGCGAGCGTCTCTTCGAAATCACCCTCAAAGACAGCCGCGGCTATGACGGAGCGCTTCCGGCCAGCGCGCGCTCCCTGCTTTCCGCTTCGACCGTGACCACCCCTCCGCCGTCACCAGTGGCGGAGTCCGCCCGCATGGAGCCTGACATGACCCTTCACACCACCCCCGCCGCCATCGTCACCGCTGCGCCGACGCTCATCAAGGCCGCCGCCACGCGCCCCGCGCTGATCGTCACCGGCCGTGAGACCATCGGCCTCCGCGCCGGCACCGGCTTTGCCGGTCATCTGTTCGCCGCCGACACGCCGGTGGCGCCGCCCGGGGGCGGCTATCAGATCGGCGCCGATTACGCGGTGATAATTGGTGACGATGGCGTCCCGCGCGCGGGGCTCATCACCGGCATCCCGGACGATCCGCGCGTGCTCGGCGGCTTTCATTTCGCGCCGGGCGGCAACGCGCCGGCGCGCGCCGGCGGCGACGACATTACGGCCATCAACCCGTGCAGCTGCTGGGACCTCAATTTCCGCCCGGCTTGTCCCGACCCGCGCGGCATGGTGTTCGTCGAGAGCCTCGAGGGGCCGTTCTGGTGCGACATCTATCTCACCGCCGCCGATCATCTCACCCATGGCACCAGCGCGTTCGGCGTCACCATCGCCGATGGCGATGATCCGCCGCAAAGGCCCGGCGGCAAGACGCGCTTCAAAAAATTCAATTGTACGACCGCCCGCGCCGTGCTGGCGCATCACGGCAAGGGCCTGTTGAGCACCAACGAGTTCGCCGCCGCCGCCATCGGCGGCACCGAGCAAACCGCCTGCGGACAGGATCCAGTGATCACCGGCCTCGACGCGCCGCGCACCAACCGCAGCGGCGTGATGCAGCCGTTCGGCAGCCTGTCGGTGTGGGGTCACGATGGCGATCCCGACACGCCCCGCGCCTCCCTGTTCGGCGGCTCCTGGATCTTCGGCGGCAGCGCCGGCTCGCGCTACGCGAACGTCGCGTGCTACTGGCCCGACTTCTCGAGCGGCCTCATCGGTGCGCGCGGCCGCGGTGACCACCTGCAGCTTGACTAGCCGTCGCGACAGCGACGGCTCGCCCATCACTCCCCTTTCCGGTCTGGCCGCCATGCTCATCCCCACCATCGCCTCGCCGCCGCTCGCACCGTCCGCCGGCATCCCCGGCCCGCTCACCGAGCACACGATCCTCGCCGCGCTGTGCGAGACCTACCGCGCCGCGCGCGCCGCCGGGCGCGGTCCCGACGAGGCCGCCGAGGAGGCGGCGGAGGCCGGGCAGCGCATCACGCGCCTATTGCGCGCCGGCGAGGCCTCGCCATGACTCGCTTGCCGCCCATCGCCACCCGCGGCGGCATCCGCGCCAGCCTGCTCGACGAGGTCGAGCGGCTGCTGCCCCGCGCGGGCGGCATCGCCTCAAGCAGCATTGGCGACGTCATCACCAGCCACACCCGCTCCACCGTGCGCGCGGCGCTGCTGCAGCTCAGGCGCGAGGGCCGCGCCGACTTCGAGGGGCCGATGGGCGCGCGGCTGTGGCGCAGCCTGCCGCAAGCCGCTCCCTCGATCGTGCCCAAGCAAGATGCAAATTTGCATCTTGAGCATGAGCGGGTGCCGGCATGAGCGGGCCGCGATGGTTTGAACGGCACCGCATGGAATGGATCGCCGAGACGCTGCGCGTATTTGGTTTCATCAATCGCGTGCACCTTGTGCGCAAATTCTGTTTGAGCGTGCCGCAAGCCTCGGCCGATCTCAATCGCTTCATGAAGCGCAATCCGGGCGCGATGCTCTACGACAAAACTCAAAAAATGTATGTCGTTGACGAAAGCTGGCGCCGAACGCGGGAGCTTTGCTCATGACCCCAGACAACGATGGGTTGGATGACCTCGGCAAGATCGTTGCGATCATTTTCGCGATCGCAGTGATCGCGCTCGGCGTGGGCTTATGGGGGTGCGCGCGATGACCAAAATCGAATGGACCGAGAAGACCTGGAATCCGGTCGTTGGCTGCTCGCTCGCCTCGCCGGGCTGCACCAACTGCTACGCGATGAGGATGGCCGCGCGCATCGAGGCGATGAACGCGGCCCTGGCGCCATCGCATCGCGTGGCCCACCATTACGACGGCACCACCAGGAAGGTGAACGGCAGCGCGGCCTGGACCGGCAAGGTGGCACTGGCCCCGGATCACGTCCTGACAGAGCCGCTGCGGCGCAAGAAACCGACGACCTATTTCGTCAACTCGATGTCCGACCTGTTCCACGAGTCGGTTCCTGACGACTGGATCGACCGCATGTTCGCGGTGATGGCGCTCTGCCCACAGCACACGTTCCAAATCCTCACGAAGCGGGCCCCGCGGATGCGAAAGTATCTTGCGGAACGTCAGCAACCCGAATCCGAAATGCTTTACGCGCTGCTTCATGGGCCGATGATGGCAGCAGTCGAAAAAGTGATGAGTTATGGCATCGACGCGACATTCCCCCTCCCTAACGTCTGGTTGGGCATCTCTGCCGAGGATCAGCGCCGCGCCAACGAACGAATTCCCGATCTGCTCGCCACGCCAGCGGCGGTGAGGTTCGTCAGCGCCGAGCCGCTGCTCGGGCCGATCAATTTCCGCCGCATCCGCATCGCTCCGGACCACCACACGATCATTGACGCGCTGGACGGCTATGCGATCGGAGACGCCATATCGGGGTCAGGGCAGGAGCGCGCCAAGCTCGACTGGATCATCGTCGGCGGCGAGAGCGGCCCCGGCGCGCGACCACTGCATCCTGACTGGGCGCGCGCGATCCGTGATCAGTGCGCCGCAGGCGTTGCGCATTTTTTCAAACAATGGGGCGAGTATCTTCCGGTCGGCCAAATACTCCCCGGCGCCGGCAAAATCCTCGGCGCCACAGCGGTCAAGCCCGGACGAATGAAACTGCACTATCGCGGGTCGCCAGATCGATCACCGAAACATGCATTTTCCGAGAAAGGCGTCGGATTCACATCGATGAGCGATGGCAAATTGCTGTTTTGCGTCGGGAAGAAAGCCGCCGGCCGCCTGCTCGACGGCGTCGAACACAACGGGATGCCGACGGTGGGATGGTGATTACCATGACGCCCGATGAGATCAGGTGCATAGCGGTTCGCCTAGACGCTGTTGCGGTTGAGATGTGCCCGAAAGGGAGCCGGCCCGACATGATCGTGGGCAACGCCATAGATCATCTCTACGCCATGGCCGCTGCCATCGAAGCCAAGGATGGCAGCAAACACAACGGAATGCCGGAGGTGCAGCGATGATCGCGCATCGCATCGCCGACGATCTCGCCGCCGAGGCCAAGCGCATCGAGGAGCAGATGCCATTTCCCCGCCTCGCACTCTCCGTCCGCCAGCCGTGGGCCTATGCGCTTGCGGCGGGCTGGAAGGACGTTGAGAACCGCGACTGGCGCAGGCCAAATCCCAGCCTCAACTTTCGAGGCGAGTGCTGCATCCACGCTTCCTGCGGCATGACACGCTCGGAATATGAGGACGCGAGGGACTTCGTCGAAGGGCGCGGCCATGAGCTGCCGGCGGCTCGCGACCTGATACGCGGCGCGATTATTGGCGTGATGACGGTTGCCGATATCGTTCGTCAATCGGATAGCCCGTGGTTCTTTGGGCCGGCCGGTCTTGTCGTGACCGGCGCGCGCATGATCGAACCGATTCCGGCCGCTGGCGCGCTCGGCTTTTTCGAATGGCGCCGCGCCGCCGGCGACTACATGCGCCAGCCGGCGAAGTGGATGCAGGTCGGCAGTCAAGCGGTAAATCAGCCCTGCCAGTCTGACGCGCTGTTCGAAATCGCCAACCAGAGGCGCGGATCATGACGCCTCTCGCCCGCCTCATCGACCAGGCGCTTGGTGCCGGTGTTCCGCCGGCAATTATCGAGGCCTTCACGGCGCGGCCCGAGCAATCGCTTTCCGCCACGGCAGAGGCGCTCGGCATGGACCCAAAGACCTTGCGCCGCCACGTCACGGCGGGTGATATTGATTTCCGGTTCAAAGGCATCGGTCAGGAGCGCGTCTGCCGCGTCTTCACCCTGGCCGACGTCATCGCGTTCTATACGCGCCGCCACCGCAGGGGCGATCCATGTCCGTCTACCGCCATCGCAAGTCCCCCTACTGGCAGTTCGACTTCCAGATCAAGGGTTATCGCTTTTCCGGCTCCACCGAAGTCGGCACCGCCCGACCACGGGCCGAAGCCGAAGCGGTCGAGAAGATCGAGCGCCGGGCGGCCGAGCGTCTTGTTGGCGAAATTGCGGACACCGGGCGCCGACCGCTGACCTTTGCGGCCTGCGCCGATCGCTGGTGGACCGAACACGGTCAGCATCTCCGTGAACCGGATCTTGCCGCCGCCATCGCATGGCTCAAGGGCCAGATCGGCGCCACCACCCGCCTCCACGAAATCACCGACGACATGGTCGCCAGACTGGTTGCCGCGCGGCGCCAGCACGGCCGGCGGGCCGGCACCGACGCCAAGGGCAACCCACTCTACCGGCCGATCGCGCCACGCACCGTCAATCGCACCGTGACATTCCTGCTGCGCCGGATCCTGCGGCGCGCCGCCGCCAACTGGAACGCCATCCTGCTGCGCGAGCCGAAATGGCGGGCCCACGTCCTGAAAGAGCCGCGCCGCCCGATCGCCGAACTGACGGCGACCGCAGAGGCTAGACTCGACGCCACCGAACGGACCGATTACGCCGCGCTGCGCCGCTTTGCCCTGATCACCGGCCTGCGCCGCCGGGAGCTGCTGCTGACATGGTCCCAGGTGGACTTTGCAGCGGGCGTGGTGCGCATGATCGCCAAGGGCGGTCTACCCCGCACCTTGCCGCTTTCACGCGATGCCTACGCCCTCCTGTGGGCTCAGCGCGGCCATCATCCGGAGTTCGTCTGGACCTTCGTCGCCACCCGTACCCGCGTCTGTCCGCGCACAGGCCGGCGCTACACCAAGGGCCGGCGCTACCCGATCACCTACTGGGGGCTCGGCTCGCACAAGATGCGCGCCTGGGCCAAGGCCGGCGTCGAGGGACGGTTCCATGACTTGCGTCACACCGCCGGCCGCCGCACCACGCGCGCCAACGGCAACCTGAAACTCACGCAAGCCCTGCTCGGACACTCCGACATCAAGACCACCGCCAACTTTTATGAGGACGTGCTAGTCGAGGATCTCCGCGCCGCGATGGAAGTCACCGCCGCGGATCAGGAATCCCGGAAAAAATCCCAATCCAAGGTGCTCGCACCATCCAAGGCCTTGAATGCCAAATCGTAATTTGATTGCGAGTGTCATTCTTCTAAGCTGTAGGTCGCAGGTTCGAATCCTGCCGGGGTCGCCAGCATCTTCAATGACTTAGAGTGACCAATGATCTCCTTGCCGCACCTGATCGGGCCCGCCGCGAACCTCTGGCTGTTCATACCGAGCGCGATCCTGCTGGGCGCCCTGCACGGCCTCGAACCGGGCCACTCGAAAACGATGATGGCCGCGTTCGTCGTGGCGATCCGCGGCACCGTGGCGCAGGCGATGCTGCTCGGCGTGTCGGCGGCGGTTTCGCATACCGCCGTGGTCTGGCTGGTCGCGCTCGGCGGCCAGTCTCTCGGCCGCAATTTCGAGGCCGAGGTCATCGAACCGTATTTCCAGTTCGCCTCGGGAATCATGGTGATCGCCATCGCCGGCTGGATGATCTGGCGCACCTGGCGCGACAACCGTCGCCGTCACTCCCCCCACGGTCACGATCACGGGCACACCCATCATCACGATCACGGGCACGCTCACCATCATCACGATCACGGCTCCCGCCGCGACGGCGACATGGACCGGGCGCTCGCGGAGGCGCTTGGCGAGGACAGCCTGGACGCCCACGAGCGCGCCCATGCCGACGACATCCGCCGCCGCTTCGCCAACCGCGACATCACCACGGGGCAGATCGTTATGTTCGGGCTGACCGGCGGCCTCATCCCCTGCCCGGCCGCGATCACGGTGCTGCTGTTGTGCCTGCAGCTCAAGCAGCTCACGCTGGGCGTGGTGCTGGTGTCGTGCTTCAGCATCGGGCTGGCGGTGACGATGGTGGCGGTCGGCGTGTCGGCGGCGCTGTCGGTCCGCCATGTCGCGCGGCACTGGCCGGGACTGGAAACATTCGCGCAACGCGCGCCCTATGCGTCGGGCGCGCTGATCATCCTCGTCGGCCTCTACATGGCCGCGCACGGCTGGAGCGGCATGGCGGCGTGACGCCGCCTGCCCTAATAGCGGTACCAGCCGCGATGCTTGCCGCGGGTGAAGCCGAGATGCCGTCCGCGGCTGCGGGTCCAGCCGTAATGGTGGCCACGGCCACCCCGCTTGACCAGGATCGGGCCGCTATCGGACTGGGTGATGCCGGCGACCGGCGGCGGAACGGTCGGCAAGGCCGATGCAGGCAACGCGAGCGCCGCAAACGCGACGGCGATGCCGCCAGCAAGCAGGATGCGTTTCATGAAGGTCTCCTCCCATGAGAAATGACCGGCACGACTCACATAGGAAGGCTTTGCGGGAAAACTATGACAGCGTGACCGCACGCTTGGCCATCAGCGCCGCCGCGACGCGGCTCGCCGGCGCGCGGCGGAGCTGCAGCGTGATCCAGTTGGTCGCCTCGACCAGCCGGTCAAGATCGACACCGGTCGCAAGCCCCATCCCCTCGCACATGTAGACGACGTCCTCGGTCGCGACGTTGCCGGTCGCGCCCGGCGCGTAGGGGCAGCCGCCGAGGCCGCCCGCCGAGCAGTCGATGGCGCGCACGCCCTCCTCGAGACCGGCTAGGATGTTGGCGAGCGCCTGGCCGTAGGTGTCGTGGCAGTGCAAAGCGAGGTGTTCGAGCGGCACGGCCTGCGCCACCGCGCGCAGCATCGCCCGCGCCTTGCCGGGTGTGCCGACGCCGATGGTGTCGCCGAGCGAAATCTCGTAGCAGCCTTCATCCCACAGCATGCGCGCGACGCGCACCACCGCCGCCACGCTCACCTCGCCCTCATAGGGACAGCCGAGCACGCACGACACATAGCCGCGCACGCGGATGCCGGCGGCTTTTGCGCGCGCCAGCACCGGACGGAAGCGCTCGATCGACTCGGCGATCGAGCAATTGATGTTGCGCCGGGAGAAGGTCTCCGAGGCCGACGCGAACACCGCGACCACTTTGGCGCCGGCGGCTTGCGCGGCGGCCAACCCCTGTTCGTTCGGCACCAGCACGTGGAATTCGCAGTCGCTGCGGGGAAGAACCGCGCGCAGCACCTCCGCGCTGCCGGCCATCTGCGGTACGCGCTTCTCCGAGACGAAGCTGCCGGCCTCGATGGTGGTGAGGCCCGCCGCGATCAGCCGCTCGATGAACTCGATGCGCGTCGCCACCGAGACCGGCGTGCGCTCGTTCTGTAATCCGTCGCGCGGACCGACCTCGACGAGACGGATACGCTCAGCCATCGCCGCCCTCCTCCGCGCCGCCTTCGCTGGCCTCGAAATCGGCGAGTTCGCCGCCTTCCTGCACGAAGTCGCCGACCGCGCAGGTGAGATGGCGGACGACACCGACCGCCGGCGCGCGCAGCGTGTGCTCCATCTTCATGGCTTCCAGGGTGAGGATCGGCGCGCCCTTGTCCAGCCTGTCGCCGACCTCGACAAGGATGGCGACCACGGTGCCCGGCAGCGGCGCGACGATCTGCCCGCTGCCGGCCTCGCTATCGTGCTCGCCGCCGAACGGATCGAGCCAGGTGACCTGGAAGTGGCCGTCGCGGGTGCGCACGGCGAGCCGGCGTCCATCACGGGTGACGGCGACGCGGAATTTGTGCCCGCCGAGAAACAGGTCGAGTTCCGCGCCGTCGCTGTCGCGGAACGCCAGCGGCGTCCGTGTTTCCCCCTGAATGAGCTGCATGCCGTCGCGGCCATGACGCAGCACCGCCGTCTGCTCGTGGCCGTGCGGATCGCGCAGCCCGAAGGCGCGGCGGCGCGCGCCCGCCACCAGCCAGCCGGTGAGCCATGGCGACTGCCGTTCGCGGCTATCCAGCGCGCGCGCCTCGTCGCGCAGGATGCCGGCGATCGCCGCGCCGACCTCAAGCCCGGTCAGTGCGCCCTGCGGCGGCGTCAGCGCGCTCAATTCTCGCTCGATCAATCCGGTGTCGATGGCGTTCGCCACCACCGCCGGATGCCCCATCAGCGCGGCGAGGAACGACAGGTTGGTGGTGACGCCGCCGACCTCGAATTCGGCGAGCGCGGCTTGCAGGCGCGCCAGCGCCGCTCCCCGGTCCTCACCCCACACGATCAGCTTGGCCAGCATGGCGTCGTAATAAGGCGGCACCTGATCGCCGGCGTCGAAGCCGGTGTCGACGCGGACGCGGCCAGCCTCCTCGCGCGGCGGCTGCCAGCGCGCGATGCGGCCGACCGAGGGCATGAAGCCGCGCGCCGGATCCTCGGCATAGACGCGCGCCTCGATGGCGTGGCCGTTGAGCACGATCGCCTCTTGCGCAAGCGGCAGCTTCTCGCCGAACGCCACCCGCAATTGCCACTCGACCAGATCGACGCCGGTGACCATCTCGGTGACCGGATGCTCGACCTGCAGCCGCGTGTTCATCTCGATGAAATAGAAGTCGCGGTCGTCGGACACGAACTCCACGGTGCCGGCGCCGACATAGCCGACCGCGCCGGCCGCGCGCCGCGCCGCCGCGCCGATCGCCGCGCGCTGGGCGGCATCGAGCGTCGCCGACGGCGCCTCCTCGATCACCTTCTGGTGGCGGCGCTGCAACGTGCATTCGCGCTCGAACAGCGACACCAGATTGCCGTGCGTGTCGCCGATCACCTGCACCTCGATGTGGCGCGGGTTCTCGACATATTTTTCGATCAGCACATGGTCGTCGCCGAACGCGGACAGCGCCTCGCGCTTGGCGCTCGTCACCGCCGCCGCCAGTTCCGCCGCCTCGCGGACGATACGCATGCCTCGGCCGCCGCCGCCGGCCGAGGCCTTGATCAGCACGGGATAGCCGATTTCTCGCGCGGCACCGCTTAACGTGGCCTCGTCCTGCGCCTCGCCGTGATAGCCCGGCACCAGCGGCACGCCGGCCTCCGCCATCAGCGCCTTGGCGCGCGCCTTCGAACCCATCGCCGCGATCATGTCCGTCGTCGGGCCGACGAACACAAGTCCGGCCTTAATGCAAGCGGTCGCGAACTCCGCGCTCTCGGAGAGAAACCCGTAACCGGGGTGCACGGCTTGCGCGCCGCTCGCGCGCGCCGCCTCGATGATGCGGTCGATGGCGAGATAGCTGTCGCGTGCCGGCGGCGGCCCGATCAGCACCGCTTCGTCGGCCTCGCGCACATGGGCGGCGTCGCGGTCGGCCTCGGAATAGACCACGACCGTGCGCAATCCCATGCGCCGCGCGGTGCGCATGATGCGGCAGGCGATCTCGCCGCGATTGGCGATCAGGAGCGCGTTGAAACGGCGATATGGCGCGCGGCCCTGCCCCGCATCCGTCGCCGGTGAGTGATCTGTGCGCGTGGCCACGTTCAGCTCCACGACGGCTTGCGTTTGTCGAAGAACGCCGCAAGCCCCTCGCGCGCCTCCGGCGTGGCGCGCTGGTCGGCAATGCCGCGCGCCGTGATCCCGATCAGCTCCGGGGTTACCGGCTCGCCGGCAACGCGGGCGATCAGGCGCTTGGCCGCCGCCTTGGCCCCCGGCGCGCCGCCGCGCAGCGCTCTTAGGAAATGATCGAGACGCGCGCTCATGCCGTCGAGCCTGACGACCTCATGGACGAGACCGATCCGGTTCGCCTCGTGGGCGCCAAACACCTCGGCGGTCTGGAAGTAGCGCCGCGCGGCGGTGACGCCGATGGCGCGAACCACATAGGGACTGATGACCGAAGGGATGAGGCCGAGCCGCACCTCGGAGAGACAGAATTGCGCATCCTCGGATGCGATCGCGATGTCGCAGCAGGCGGCAAGGCCGACGCCGCCGCCATAGACCGCGCCCTGGATGCAGCCGATCACCGTCTGCGGCAGCCGGTCGAGCGATGACAGCATGGCCGCGAGCTTGCCGGCGTCCGCGACATTCTCGGCATGCGAGAAGCCGGCGGCACGACGCATCCAGTCGAGATCGCCGCCGGCGCAGAAATTTTTTCCCGCCCCGGCAAGGATCACGGTGGAGAGTTCGGCATCACGGGTAAAGCCGTCGAACGCATGCTGCAAGGTGGCGATCAGATGCTCGTCGAAGGCGTTGTTGCGCGCTGGCCGGTTGAGCGTGAGGCGCACGACGCGCGCGTCGAGGCGTTCGATGCGGACAAGCTCGCTCATGGTGCTCATTTGGGGCCTACATCCTGAACAGGCCGAACCGCGTCGGCTCGACCGGCGCGTTGGCCGCGGCCGACAGCGCCAGGCCAAGCACCTGCCGCGTGTCGGCCGGATCGATGATGCCGTCGTCCCACAGCCGCGCCGTGGCGTAATACGGATGGCCCTGGGTTTCATACTGGGCGCGGATCGGTTGCCTGAACGCCTCCTCTTCCTCGGCCGTCCAGGTGCCGCCCTTGGCCTCGATGTTGTCCCGCCGCAGCATGCTGAGCACGGTGGCGGCCTGTTCGCCGCCCATCACCGAGACGCGCGCGTTCGGCCAGATCCACAGGAAGCGCGGGCTGTAGGCGCGGCCGCACATGCCGTAATTGCCGGCGCCGTGCGAGCCGCCGATGATGACCGTGAACTTCGGCACCGCGGCGGTCGCCACCGCCGTCACCATCTTGGCGCCGTCGCGCGCGATGCCGCCGGCCTCGTATTTCTTGCCGACCATGAAGCCGGTGACGTTCTGCAGGAACAGCAGCGGAATGTCGCGCTGGCAGCAAAGCTCGATGAAATGCGCGCCCTTGAGCGCGCTCTCCGAAAACAGGATGCCGTTGTTGGCGAGGATGCCGACCGGAAAGCCCCAGATGTGGGCGAAGCCGCACACCAGCGTCTGGCCGTACAGCTTCTTGAACTCGTCGAACTCGGAGGCGTCGACCAGCCGGGCGATAACCTCGCGCACGTCATAGGGCTTGCGGCCGTCGGCCGGCACGATGCCGTAGATGTCCTCGGCGGGATAGAGCGGATCGCGCGGGCTGCGCCAGGCCGCATCGGCGCGCTGCGCGGGTTTGAGCGTGGTCACGATGCGGCGCGCGATGCCGATGGCGTGGGCGTCGTCGAGCGCGTAATGGTCGGTGACGCCGGAATGGCGGCTGTGCACGTCGGCGCCGCCCAATTCCTCGGCGGTCACCTCTTCGCCGGTGGCGGCCTTGACCAGCGGCGGGCCGCCGAGAAAAATGGTGCCCTGGTTGCGCACGATGATGCTCTCGTCGGCCATCGCCGGCACGTAGGCGCCGCCCGCCGTGCACGAGCCCATGACGATGGCGATCTGCGGAATGCCGAGCGCCGACATCTGCGCCTGATTGTAGAAGATGCGGCCGAAGTGGCGCTCGTCGGGGAACACCTCGTCCTGGGTCGGCAGGTTGGCGCCGCCGGAATCGACCAGGTAGACGCAGGGCAGATGGTTCTGCCGCGCCATGTCCTGCGCGCGCAGGTGCTTCTTCACGGTGAGCGGATAATAGCTGCCACCCTTGATGGTGGCGTCATTGGCGATGATCATGCACTCGCGACCGGCGACGCGCCCGACGCCGGTGACGACGCTGGCCGAATGCACGTCGCCGCCGTAGAGCCCGTAGGCCGCGAGCGGCGACAGTTCGAGGAACGCGGTGCCGGGATCGATCAGGAGATCGATACGGTCACGCGCCAGGAGCTTGCCGCGCGCGACGTGCTTTTCGCGCGACGCCTTGCCGCCGCCAACGAAGGCGGCGATGAGCTTCGCGCGCAGATCGGCGGTAAGCACGGCATAGGCCGCGACGTTACGGGTAAAATCAGGAGCGTGACGATCGATCTTGGTCGGCAGCACGTGCATCGGGACGGATTCCGGGCGAAGGGGGCGATCCGGCGAACAAGGCCCTTGCCATGATAGCCGGAGCCGTTAAACTTACAAGCGTTCGTTTTTATGCAAGGTTTCCCGCGCGGTCAGCCGCCCTCAGGACCTTTCGCCATGGCCCGCAAGACCGGCGCTTCCGGCGCCGCCACCCTCAAGGCGATCCGCCAGGCCGGGCTCAAACTGATGGCCCAGCACGGCTACGAGGCCATGAGCCTGCGGCATCTGGCGGCCGAAGTCGGCATCCAGGCCGGTTCGCTGTACAACCACATCGCCACCAAGCAGGAGCTTCTGGTCGGGCTGATCCGCGCGCACATGGAGGAACTGATCCGGGCGCTCGATGCCGCGCTCGACGGCCACGACGATCCGGCCGACCGGCTCCGGGCGTTCGTCGCGTTCCATGTCGGCACGCATCTGCTCAAGCGGCAGGAGGTCTATGTCAGCACCTTCGAACTGCGTGCGCTGGAGCGGACCAATTACGCCAAGGTGGTGCGGCTCAGGCGTCGTTACGAGCAACGGCTGACCCGCATCCTCGACGACGGCAAGGCGCGCCGCCGGTTCGTGTTCGACGATACGCGGGTGACGGCCTACGCCATCCTCGCCATGCTGACAGGCGTATGCACCTGGTACCGCCCGAAGGGCCGCCTCAGCCGGCAGGCCATCATCGACATCCATACCCGGCTGGTGATGAAGGGTGTGGGCGTTAAATCCCGCGTCCGGACAGCCGCAAAGATCGGCGTCAAATCAGCTGCCAAGGCAAAGTCCGCGGCGGCGAAGGGGCGCGCCAAGCGACCGGCGCACAAGCCCCGCCCGGCGCGCGCGGCCTGATGGTCTCGGAAAATCAGTGCGTCCAGGGCTCGGAGCGGCGGGTGATGAAGTTGTCCGAATAGGACGCCTTGCGGCGGGCCGGTTCGTTCGGTTCGAACACCTGATAGGCGATGCCGTTACGATGGCAGTAGGCCTCGGCCGCCTCGCGGCTGTCGAAGCGCAGCGTGAGCTGCTGCTTCATGTCGCCGGAGCTGGTCCAGCCCATCAGCGGCTCGACCACGCGCGGCTGCTCGAGTTCATGCACCACAACCCAATCCTTGGTCTTGGCGGTGCCCGATTGCATGGCGTTCTTGGCCGGACGGTAGATGCGCGCAGTCATGATGGTCGTCTGCCCCAGGGTTTCGAGGTGCCGGCATGGGCCGCCGGCGACTTTCAGCCTTCGTCTATACCAATCCTGTTCACGAAACCAACCCCCGCCGGGCCGAGGCCCGAAGAACGGAGGCTGGTCGGGGCAGCAGGATTTGAACCTGCGACCTGCAGTACCCAAAACTGCCGCGCTACCAGGCTGCGCTATACCCCGCCGCCGGCCGGAAAAAGCCGGAAATCGCCCCGTCGATACACGCTTCCCCGGCCCCCAGCAAGGCGGACAAGCCCCCGTGGGCGGCAGGATTACGGCCGGAACAGGCCGGCGGCAACGCGGTCGCCGGGCGCGATGCCGTATTTGCGCGCGGTGCCGCCCACCACCTCCAGCACAGCCCGGACCGGCCCGTTCGATGAGATGATGCGCGTCGATTCCGGCACGGTGTTCTCGGCGATGCGGTGGATGCGGCCGTCGGCCCTGATGAAGATCATGTCGAGCGAGACATAGGTGTTCTTCATCCACATCGAGACTTCCTGCTCGGGCGAGAAGTCGAACAGCATGCCGCGGCCTTCCGGCAGCTCGCGGCGATACATCAGCCCGCGCGCCCGCTCCTCGTCGCTGCGCGCCATTTCCACGGCGAACACGTGGACGCCCGAGTGGGTGACGATTTCGACCGTCTCGAGTCCGGCGGCGCGAGCGGCTGCCGGCAGCAAGATGGCAAAAGCCAGGGCGGCAATGGCGGCAATCCGGGCAAGCGCCCGGTTGAGACCCATCCCGGTTCGGATCGTCAGAGCCATGATGTCATTCCCGCCAGTCCCCGCGAGGGCAAAATCCGGCATGCCTGATCCGGCACGCCCAGGCCCGCCGCCGTTGCAGACTGGATGCAGAATAATGATGACATGGGAAAGGCAAGCGCAACGCGTCGCCGTCGCGGCTTGTTCGGTTCGGGCTTGTTTAATTCCGGCGGGTTCAGTGCGAGGACGGGCCGAGCGGGCCGGTTTCGGGGTGGATCTCCGCCGCCATCATGCCCTTGGAGCCGGGCCCGAAGCGGACCAGCACATACTGACCGGGCCGCAACTCGGCCATGCCGCAGCGGCGTAGCGTTTCCATGTGCACGAAGATGTCCGGCGTGCCGTCGCCTCTGGTCAGAAAGCCGAAACCGCGCAGGCGGTTGAACCATTTCACCTGCGCCCGCTCCAGGCCGCTGGTGGCCGTCACCGTGACATGGGTGCGTGGCGGCAGCATCTGCGCCGGGTGGATGGCGGTGGATTCGTCCATCGACAGGATGCGGAAGGCCTGATAGCCGCGGTGGCGGCGCAGCACCTCGCACACCACGCGGGCGCCTTCATAGGCGGTCTGGTAGCCGTCGCGGCGCAGGCAGGTCACGTGCAGCAGAATGTCGGGCAGCCCGCCGTTGTCTGGAACGATGAAGCCGTAGCCCTTCGAGGCGTCGAACCATTTGATGGCGCCGCTGACCTCGATCAGGCTCTCGGCGACTTCGGTGCCGAGCGCGGCGCTGTCATGGCCAAGGCCGGAATTGCGCGGGTTGAACGTGACCGCCCCCACCGCCTGCTCGCCGACCATGCCCAGCGATCCGCCAAGCTGCCCCGTCAACTGGCCTGCGAAAGATTCGGGAGCCGTGCGCCCGAACACCGGCATGTCGCCGGAGACCGTCATTCCAGGCTTTTTCGACTCGAATGCGTCCGACCCCATTACCCCGGATCCCGTCCGTCGCGCGACCACATCACTCACCCTGCACGATCCAGCACGACCTGCTTGATCGCGCATGGCACCACAGCGCGAATCTGATGCTGTCAAGGATAACATTCCGATTCCTGCCGCAAAGAAGAAAATCGAATCGGCACGAAGCTATGAACAACCTTGCGATCAGAAAGCCACAGCGGCGGCGAGGATGTCGCCGATGTCGTCATGAATCACCAGGTCGGCGGTATCGTCATGGTCGGTCGAGTCACGATTGAGAATGACAAGCTTGGCGCCATTCTTCTTCGCCATCAGCGGAAACCCCGCCGCCGGCCACACCACCAGCGAGGAACCGACAGCGAGGAACAGGTCGCAGCCACGCGCCAGTTCCGCCGCGCGCGCCATGGCATCCTCCGGCATCGGCTGGCCGAATGAGATAGTGGCCGTCTTGACCGGCCCGCCGCACTCCGGACAGGACGGCGCCACTCCGCCCGCCGCCTCGAAGCGCTCCCGTACCCAGTGCAGCATATGATGCCCGCCGCACTTCATGCACAGCGCATAGGTGGTGTTGCCATGCAGTTCGACGACGTCTGCGGGCTCGATGCCGGAGCGCTGGTGCAGATTGTCGATGTTCTGGGTCACCACCGCGGGCGCCTTGCCTCGCCGGTACAGTTCCGCCAGCGCCCGGTGGCCCCGCCCCGGCTCGGCGCGGGCGAAATACTCCTCCATGGCGAAGCGGCGCCGCCAGGCCTCGTCGCGCATCGCCTGGCTGGTCATGAAGGCATCGAACGGGATCGGCTGGTTCCGGCTCCACAGCCCGCCGGGCGAGCGGAAATCGGGGATGCCGCATTCGGTGGAAATGCCGGCGCCGGTGAACGGCACGATGACCCGCGCGGCCTCGATCATCGCCCGCAGCCGGCGAATGCGCCCGGTGCGCTCCGCCGTCATGGGATCAATGGCCGCCGCCGGGCGGGCCGTTGGGCTTTTTACCGCCGAGCCAGGCGCCCAGCTCGCCAACGATGCCGCGCCGGAACAACAGCACGCAGATCACGAAGAACGAGCCGATGATGACGCTCACCCACGGGCCGACCTTGTCGGCCAGTTCGTTCTGCAGCGTCACGATGACGCCGGCCCCGATCACCGGCCCGAAAATGGTGCCGACGCCGCCGAGCAGCGTCATCAGCACCACCTCGCCGGACATGTGCCAGTGCGCGTCGGCGAGCGAAGCGAGCTGGAACGTCAGCGCCTTGGCCGAGCCGGCAAGCCCCGACAGCGCCGCCGACATCACGAAGGCGCTGAGCTTGTAATAACCGACGTCGAAACCGAGCGAGATGGCGCGCGGCTCGTTCTCGCGGATGGCCTTGAGGATCTGCCCGAACGGCGAATGCACGGTGCGGTAGATGGCCAGCAGGCCGAGGAAGAAGATGGCGAACACCACGTAATACATGGTGAGGTTGTCGGACAGGTTGATGATGCCGAACAGCCGGCCGCGCGGCACGCCTTGAAGGCCGTTCTCGCCACCGGTGAAGTTCAACTGCAGGCACAGGAAATACACCATCTGCGCCAGCGCCAGCGTGATCATGGCGAAGTAGATGCCGGCGCGGCGGATCGCCAGCGCGCCGATGACGAAGCCAAGCAGCGCCGCGCTCGCCATGCCGGCCAGAAGGCCCAGTTCCGGCGGCCAGCCCCATTCCTTGACCACATGGCCGCAGATATAGGCGGCGCCGCCGAAGAACGCTGCATGGCCAAACGACAAAAGCCCGCCATAGCCGAGCAGCAGGTTGAAGGCGCAGGCGAACAGCGCGAAGCACCACACCTTCATCAGGAAGGTCGGATAGAGGAACAGCGGTCCCAGCCCGCCGGCCACCAGCAGCGCGGCGAAGCCGAGGAAGGCGCGGTAATCGACCCTGCGGACGGCGTCCGGAGCAGTCATGGTTGTCATCGCCATTTGCCTGATTTGCTCCTCATGCCGCCTTGCCGAACAATCCCGCCGGACGCACCAGCAGCACGATGGCCATGATGACGAAGATCACCACGGCGGAAGCTTCGGGATAGATCAGCCGGGTAAACCCCTCGATGATGCCGAGGCTGACGCCGGAAATGATCGAGCCCATGATCGAACCCATGCCGCCGATCACCACCACCGCGAACACCACGATGACGATATCCGACCCCATCACCGGATTGACCTGGAAGATCGGCGCCGCCAGCACGCCGGCGAAGGCCGCCAGCGCCACGCCGAGACCGTAGGTCAGCGTGGTGAGCATCGGCACGTTGATGCCGAGCGCCTGCGCGATCGCCGCATTCTCGGTGCCGGCGCGCAGATATGCGCCGAGTTTGGTGCGTTCGATGATGAACCATACCGCGAAACACACCGTCAGCGCCGCGACGATGACCCATCCGCGATAATACGGCAGGAACATGAATCCGAGATTTAGCCCGCCCTGCAGCAGGTCGGGCACCGGATAGCTCTGCCCCGACACGCCATAGGCGTTGCGGAACAGCCCCTCGATGATGAGCGCGAGACCGAAGGTAAGCAGCAGGCCATAGAGATGATCGAGCCCCTTGAGGCGCCTGAGCAGCAGCACCTCGATCACCACGCCAAACACGCCCACGATCAGCGGCGAGAGGATCAGCGCCGGCCAGTAGCCGATGCCGAGGAAGGTCAGGCCGAAATAGGCCATGAACGCGCCCATCATGTAGAGCGCGCCGTGGGAAAAATTGACGATGTTGAGCAGGCCGAAAATGATCGCAAGGCCGAGGCTGAGGATGGCGTAGAACGAGCCGTTGATCAGCCCCACCAGCAGCTGGCCGAACAATGCCTGGGTGGAAAAATTGAACATCGCGCGCCTTTCGCGAAAACCGGGTCGCGCCGCTGGCCGCCGGCGCGGAAAGACCGGGCGGAGCCTGGGTGGCCCCGCCCGGAAGGTGTCACTTCTTGATGAGCGGACAGGTGCTCTTGTCGAGCGGCTGGAACGCCTTTTCCGCCGGAATGGTCGAGACGAGCTTGTAGTAGTCCCACGGCGCCTTCGATTCCTCCGGCTTCTTGACCTGGAACAGGTACATGTCGTGGACCATGCGGCCGTCGTCGCGGATCTTGCCGTTCTTGGCGAAGAAGTCGTTGATGGTCGCCGCCTTCATCGCCGCCATCACCTTAGCGGTGTCGTTGGTGCCGGCTTTCTTCACCGCCAGCAGGTACTGATAGGTCGATGAATACTGGCCGGCCTGCACCATGGTCGGCATCTTCTTGTTGAGGTCGAAGAAGCGCTTCGACCACGCCCGCGTTTCGTCGTTGAGATCCCAGTAGAAGGCTTCGGTCAGGTACATGCCCTGCGTCGCCTTGAGACCGAGCGCGTTGATGTCGGTGATGAAGACCAGCAGTCCGGCCAGCGACTGCTTCGGGGTGATGCCGAATTCCGCCGCCTGCTTGATTGAGTTGGTGGTGTCGGTGCCGGCATTGGCGAGCCCGATGATCTGCGCGCCGGAGGCCTGCGCCTTGAGCAGGAACGCCGAGAAGTCGGAACCGGGGAACGGATGGCGCGATGTGCCGAGCACCTTGCCGCCGTTGGCCACCACCACCGCCGCGGAGTCGGCCTCGAGCGCATGACCGAAGGCATAGTCGGCGGTCAGAAAGTACCAGGTCTTGCCGTTGGGCTGGCTCGAAACCGCGCCGGCGGTGCCGTTGGCCAGCGAATAGGTATCGTAGGTGTAATGGATGGTGACGTCGTTGCACTCCTTGTTGGTGAGCGCGGTGGTGGCGGCGCCGTTGACGATCGCGATCTTGTTCTTCTCCTTGGCGATCTTGCTGGCGGCGAGCGCCGTCGAGGACGTCACGAGGTCGGTGACGAGATCGACGCCGTCCTTCTCGAACCATTCGCGCGCCTTGTTGGCGGCGATGTCGGCCTTGTTCTGGTGATCGGCCGAGACGACCTCGACCTTGAACGAGGGTTTCTCCTTGGCGATGAAATCATCGACCGCCATCTTGGTGGCCGATACCGAACCCTGACCCGAGAGGTCGGAATAGAGGCCGGACAGATCGGTGAGGACGCCGATCCTGACGGTCTGGGGCGCCTGGGCGAAAGCCGAACCGCCGAGCGCCAGGCCGGCGACGGTGGCAAGCAGAACAGTCTTGCTGAGCATTCTTATCTCCCTTGGTTGTTGGCGTTGCGGCGCGAGCCTCAAACACCGAGCAATTCGTTAAGTTTTCCCATCTTCGCTTCGAGTTCGTGATGAGCGACTTCCATCACCACGTGCCCCTCTTCGATCACATAATGGCGGTCGGCCAGGGGTGCGGCAAACACGAAATTCTGCTCGGCAAGCAGCATGGTGTAGCCGAGCGACTTGAGCTTTCGCACAACCTCGCCGATGCGCTTGACGATGACAGGCGCGAGCCCCTCGGTGATCTCGTCGAGCACCAGGATGTCGGCGCCGGTGCGCAGCACGCGGGCAATCGCCAGCATCTGCTGCTCGCCGCCGGACAGCTTGGTGCCCGGACTGTTGCGGCGCTCCTTGAGGTTGGGGAACATCTCGAACAATTCGTCGATCGACAGCCCCTCGCCCCTGGCGCGCGGCGGCAGCGCGAGGTTTTCCTCGGTCGAAAGCGTCGAGAAGATGCCACGCTCCTCCGGACACCAGCCGACGCCGAGCCGGGCGATGCGGTGCGGCGGCATGCCGATGGTTTCCTGCCCGGCGATCCTGATCGAGCCGACGCGGCGCCCCACCAGCCCCATAATCGAGCGAATGGTGCTGGAGCGCCCCGAGCCGTTGCGGCCGAGGAGCGTCACCAACTCGCCGCGGCGGACATGGATGTCGATGCCGTGCAGCACGTGGGACTCGCCGTAATAGGCATGCAGTCCTGAAATCTCGAGCGCGTTATCCGTCGTCATGCGGCTTGCCCCACATAGGCTTCGAGCACGGCGGGATTCTTCGAGACTTCCTGATACGAGCCCTCGGCCAGCACCTGTCCGCGCTGCAGCACGGTAATGCGGTCGCACAGATTGGCGACCACGCGCATGTTGTGCTCGACCATCAGGATGGTGCGGTTGGCCGAGACCTTGCGGATCAGTCCGACCACGCGGTCGATGTCCTCATGGCCCATGCCCTGGGTCGGCTCGTCGAGCAGCATCAGTTCGGGATCGAGCGCCAGCGTGGTGGCGATCTCGAGCGCGCGCTTGCGGCCATAGGGAAGTTCAGCCGCCACCGCATCGACGAAGCTGGTCAGGTCGACTTGCCGCAGCAATTCCATGGCCTGATCGTTGAAGGCGTCGAGACAGCGCATCGAACGCCAGAACTGCGTCGCCACGTTGGCCTTGCGCTGCAGGCCGACGCGCACGTTGTCGAGCACGGAAAGATGCGGGAACGTCGCCGAGATCTGGAACGAGCGCACCAACCCGCGCCGCGCGGTCTCCGCCGGGCGCTCGTGGGTGATGTCGACGCCGTTGAAGACGATCCTGCCCCGGGTCGGCGGCAGGAACTTGGTCACCAGGTTGAATACGGTGGTCTTGCCGGCGCCGTTGGGACCGATCAGGGCGTGGATCGCGCCGCGCCTGACATTCAGGTTGACGTTCTCGACGGCGGTGAAGCCCGCGAACACCTTCTGCAACCCGGTGCATTCGAGGATATAGTCTTCCGCCATTCAACAGGTCCGTTGGTTCGAGAACAGACGTCGGGAGACGGTCAAAAGATCAGCCATGGATGGCGGCCGCCGAACCGACCTGCTGGCGCAGCACGAATTTCTGCACCTTGCCGGTCGAGGTTTTGGAGATCGGCCCGAACACGAACTGCTTGGGTGTCTTGAACGCGGCGAGCCGCTCGCGGCAGAACGCGTTGAGCTCGGCTTCGGTCGCCTGCGCGCCCTCCTTCAGTTCGATGAACGCGCACGGCACCTCGCCCCATTTCGGATCGGGCTTGGCCACCACGGCGGCCACCAGCACCGCGGGATGCTTGTAGAGCACATCCTCGACCTCGACCGAGGAGATGTTCTCGCCACCTGAGATGATGATGTCCTTGGAGCGGTCCTTGATCACCACATAGCCGTCGGGATCGAGCACCGCGAGATCGCCGGTGTGGAACCAGCCGCCGGCAAAGCTGGCCTGGGTCGCCTTCGGGTTCTTCAGGTAGCCCTTCATGACGATGTTGCCGCGGAACATCACCTCGCCCATGGTTTCGCCATCGGCCGGCACGACCCGCATCGTCTCCGGATTGATGACGGTGACGGCTTCCTCCAGGTGATACGGCACGCCCTGGCGGCGGTTGAGCTGGGCGCGCTCCTCCATCGGCAGGGCGTCCCAGCCGGGCTGCTGCGCGCACACCGCGGCCGGGCCGTAGACTTCGGTCAGGCCATAGACATGAGTGAGCCGGATGCCGGCCTTCTCCGCGCCTTCGAGCACGGCGACTGGCGGCGCGGCGCCGGCGATGAGGCCGGCGATCTGGCGCGTCGGCTTGCGGGAGGCGGCCTGCGGCGAATTGATGAGCGCATTATAGACAATCGGCGCGCCACACATATGGGTGACGCCGTATTTGTCGATCAGCTCGAAGATTTTTGCCGGATCGACCTTGCGCAGACAGACGTTGACGCCGGCCACGGCCGCGATGGTCCACGGGAAGCACCAGCCGTTGCAGTGGAACATCGGCAGCGTCCACAGGTAGACCGGATGCGCCGGCATGCTCCACGACACGATGTTGCTGACCGCGTTGAGATACGCGCCACGATGGTGGTAGACGACGCCCTTGGGATCGCCGGTGGTGCCCGAGGTGTAGTTGAGCGTGATGGAGTCCCACTCGTCGGGCGGCAGCTTCCAGGTGAAATCCGGATCGCCCGCGGCGATGAAATCCTCGTATTCGACCTCGCCGATGCGCTGGCCCCCGAACGCCTTGTCGTCGACATCGATGACAAACGGCTTTGCGCCCTTCATCAGCGCCAGCGCGCGCGTGATGACGGGCCCGAACTCGGGGTCGACCAGCAGCACCCTGGCCTCGCCGTGGTCGAGCATGAAGGCGATGGCCTCGGCGTCGAGGCGGATGTTGAGGGTGTTGAGCACCGCGCCGATCATCGGCACCGCGAACGCGCTCTCGTACATCGCCGGAATGTTCGGCAGCATCGCCGCCACGGTATCGTTCACCCCGATGCCGCGCGCGGCGAGCGCCGAGGCGAAGCGGCGGCAGCGCGCGTAAGTTTCCCGCCAGGTGAAGGCGCGGTCCTCATAGACCATGCTGGTGAGTTGGGGATGGACGCTGGCGGTGCGCTCGATGAAGCTGAGCGGCGACAGCGGTACGTAATTGGCGGCGTTCTTGTCGAGGTCCGTCGCATATGCGCTCGTGGGCATCGACGTGTCTCCCTTCCTCACGGAAGCGTAGGGGGCCGCTCCGTGACAGTCCCAGGCCGCGGCCTTGTAAAGGCTGACCTGTGTCGCTGCATTATTGACAGGCATTTGTCCGACCGCCAGTGCTATTTAAGTTTAACTGAGGCATCGTCGCGCATTCTGGTAAACACCGGCGGCAAAGGATGGACGCGGGAAAGCTTGCGGCGGCGGTTTCCCATTCCCGGACATGGCACCGGCGGAGAAGGACATTCCCTCATGCGTTATCTTCACACGATGCTGCGGGTTCGCGACCTCGACGCCGCCCTGCGCTTCTTCTGCGACGCGCTCGGCCTCGAACAGGTCCAGCGCATCGACAGTGACCGGGGCCGGTTCACGCTGATATTCCTTGCGGCGCCGGCGGACAGCGCCCGCGTGGACGGGACGAAAGGACGCGGCGCCCCGCTCATCGAGCTGACCTGGAACTGGGACGCCGAGGACTATGGCGATGCACGCTATTTCGGCCACCTCGCCTTCGAGGTCGATGATATCTATGCCGCCTGTGACCGCCTGATGAAGGCCGGCGTCACCATCAACCGGCCGCCGCGCGACGGCGCGATGGCGTTTGTGCGCTCGCCCGACCGCCAATCGGTCGAACTCCTGCAAAAGGGCGCGGCGCTGGCCCCGGCCGAGCCGTGGCTGTCGATGCCCAATACCGGGCACTGGTAATCGCGCCAGCATGCTTTTGCTCGCGTGAAGGATCACGGGCCGCGCGCCTCCGCCAATTGCAGGACTGCGGCAACACTGCCCGGCGATCTTTATGCAAGTGTGTGCGGATTGTATCGAATTGTGACCGGCTGCCGCCGCTTTCTTCCCAAGCGGGACAAAGTGCCTATACTTTGCCCAACGGACCCTTAGCGCCCTCTCCGGACCGCCATGACTCAAGCGCCACTCCTGCCGGACCACACGCTGGCATTCTCCCGACTGGACGAGCGGCGGCGCTTCGAATTGCTGCAGGGCGGACTCGACCTGATCGATCAGGGATTGACCGTGTTCGACGGCGATCTGCGACTGGTGGCCTGGAACCAGCGGTTCTTCACGCTACTGGAATTTCCGATGGAGCTCGCCCGGGTCGGCACCCCGTTCGCCGAATTCATGCGCTTCAACGCATTGCGCGGCGAATACGGCGAGGGCGACATCGAGAGCCAGGTCGCCGAGCGCGTGCGTCTGGCGCGCTCGTTCCAGCCGCATTACCTCGAACGCAAGCGGCCCAACGGCTCGATTATCGCGGTGCGCGGCGAGCCCCTGCCCCATCGCGGCTTTGTCACCATCTACACCGACATTACCCGGCAGCGCGACCACCAGCGCCTGATCGAGGAGCGCAACGTCGAGCTTGACGCCCGCGTGCGCGAACGCACCGCCGAACTCGAAGCCGCCAATGCAGGGCTGCACCGGGCCATGGCCGACCAGAAACGCATGAGCGCGGCGCTGGTCCAGGCTCAGAAAATGGAAGCCGTCGGCAAGCTGACCGGCGGGCTTGCCCACGACTTCAACAACCTCTTGACCATCGTCATCGCCAACCTCGCCGAACTGCGCGAGCGGCACAACACCGGCGCCGAGTTCAACGAATTCCTCGACCCCGCCATCGCCGCCGCGCGGCGCGGCGCCGACATCACCCGCCGCCTGCTCGCCTTCGCGCGCCAGCAGCCGCTGGAACCGCGCTCGGTGGAGGTCAACGGCGTGGTTTCCAATATCCTGACGCTGCTGCGGCGCTCGCTGCCCGCCAGCATCGGCATCGCCACCCAATCCCCGGACGGCGAGCTATTCTGTCTGGTCGATCCAGCCCAGTTGGAGAACACGCTGCTCAATCTCGCGCTCAACGCCCGCGACGCCATGCCGAAGGGCGGCGGCCTCGTCATCCGCATCGGCCGCCATGTCGTCACCGACAAGGAAGCCGCCGAGCTGGATATCGCGCCGGACCGCTATGTCTCGCTCGCAGTCGAGGATACCGGAACGGGCATGGATCCGGCGACGCTGACGCGGGTGTTCGAGCCGTTCTACACCAGCAAGGAATTCGGCGCCGGCAGCGGACTGGGACTCTCGATGGTGTACGGCTTCGCCCGGCAGTCGGGTGGCGCCGTCCGCATCCGCAGCGAGCCGGGCAACGGCACCATTGTCACGCTGCTGCTGCGCGAGGGCAGCAAGGCCTGCGCCGCCGCCACCGAACCGCCGCGCACCGCCAGGTCGCCTCGCGGGGCGCGCCATGTCGCGCTGCTGGTGGAGGACGACACCGATGTGCGCACCGTGATCCGCCGCCAACTGACCGACCTCGGCCATCTGGTGATCGAGGCCGGCGGCGGCATCGAAGCCGCCAACATCCTGGAGAACGTGCCCGAACTGTCGCTGCTGGTGTCCGACATCATGATGCCCGGCGATCTCGACGGCCGCCGGCTGGCCGAACAGGCGCGGCGCCGCCGCCCCGACCTGCCGGTCGTGCTCATCACCGGCTATGCCGAGCGGCTCGATGGACCCGACAACGCCGGACAGGCCTTCGTCGTGCTCGGCAAGCCCTGCACCCGCGAGGAACTGGCCGCCGCCATCGACGAGGCCACCGCATGAGCGGCAGCTTGAACCCAGCGCCCGAGCCGCGCAGCATCTTTGTCGTCGAGGACACCGCCGATGTCGCGCGCGTGCTGTGCACGACATTGACCAATTTCGGCTTCCGCCCCGAACATTTCCTCACCGGGCGCGATTTCCTGCACCGGCTGCGCAGCGAGGTTCCGGCCCTGTGCATCATCGATCTCGGGCTGCCGGACATGGACGGCATCGAGCTGGTGCGCAAGGTACGGCAAAACCGCGGCTGCCCGATCATGATCCTGACCGGCCGCCACCATGTCACCGACCGCATTCTCGGGCTGGAGCTGGGCGCCGACGACTATGTGGTCAAGCCGTTCGAACCGCGCGAGGTGGTGGCGCGCATCAACAGTATCCTGCGCCGGGTCGACCGGGCGCGCTGCGAAGGGCGCGGCGAGCACCGCATCGCCTGTTTCGCCGGCTGGAGCTTCACCGTGGACTGCAACCGCCTGGTTGCGCCGGGCGGGCGCGAGGTCGAGCTTTCACTGGCCGAGGCGCGACTGTTGGAGGCCTTTCTGGAGCGTCCGAACCGCATTCTTTCGCGCGCCCAGCTGATGGGCGAGCACGAACTCGAATCGCTGGACCGCAGCATCGATGTCCGGGTGTCGCGCCTGCGCCGCAAGCTGCAGGACGGCGCCGCCGCCCCCGAACTCATCAAGACGGTTTACGGCGCCGGCTATCTGCTGAACACCCCGGTAGAATGGTCGCCGGAATAAGGCGCCGGGCGGCCGCGCGGACGGGGGTATGTTTTGGCGGCGACGATGGCTTGCCGCTGCGGCCAAAGGCCACTATACGTCTCCGGCGCTGCCGCCGGCTCCCTTTTCCGGGATTCGTCGCGCGGCGCTCCGGTTCCGGTCCTATGGGCTTGACGACGCAGGGGGTTTCCCCAACGGGTCAGGGTCAGAAGATCGCAGCATCCGGCCATCCGCGCCCATCGTCTAGCGGTCCAGGACGTCGCCCTTTCACGGCGAAAACAGGGGTTCGATTCCCCTTGGGCGCGCCAGCAGTTTCAATCGCTTGGATAAAATTCCGCCATCCGCCGCACCCTTTGCGTGTCAAGCCGGATCGGCGAGAGCCGCGGTCTGCTCATCTCCAGTGTCGAGCAGACCGGCAACCGCGTCCACGAGCACCTTTTGCGCAACCGGCTTGATCAGGCTCGGGGCATCGGGCGCCCTGGCGCGAAACTCGGCGGACAGCTGTTGTCCGCTGTAGAAAAGATAGGGAATTTTCCGGCTGGAAAGCAACAGGGCCACCGCTTCCGTGGTATCGCGGCCGAGCTGGACGTCGAGGACGGCCGCCGACAGCTTCTCGTCCTGCGCCGCCTGCAAGGCCGCGGGAAGCGTCGCGCAGGGACCGACGACATCCGCTCCCGCCTCGCGCAATGTCGCTTCCAGACCGAGCGCAACAATGATCTCATCCTCGGCGACCAGGATCCGAAACCCACGCAAGGGGCTGGCTTTCCCATTCATCCTGTTCGACATCAGCGGCGGACCCCTCACCCCACCGGGCGCTCGTCGGCGATCACCTTGCCGTCGTTGGGCAGGCTGCCGACCGGCACCAGTTCGACGCCGCCCTTGAGCCTGATGATGGCCTGCACCGAGCCGGCCACCGCCTCGGCCAGGCCGGCCCCCTCGCCCTCGGTCTCGGCGCGAAGCGTCATCACGTCGGTCTCGTTGGCCCGCGTCACAACGAGGCGCAGCCGCTTCAGCTCGGGGTGGCGGCGCGCCACTTCCGCGACCTGCTCCGGCCGCACGAACATGCCCTTGATCTTCGCGGTCTGGTCGGCGCGTCCCAACCAGCCCTTGATGCGCATGTTGGTGCGCCCGCACGACGAGACGCCCGCCAGCACCGCGCTCAGGTCGCCGAGCGCCAGCCGGATCACCGGATGCTGCGGATCGAGCGTCGTCACCACCACCTCGCCGACATCGCCGTCCGCCACCGGATTGCCGGTGCCGGGCCGCACCACCTCAAGAATGATGTCCTCGCTGACGATGAGGCCTTCACGCGCCGCGCTTTCGTAAGCGACGACGCCGACATCGGCGGTGGCGTAGGCCTGGTAGGCCTCGACGCCGCGCCGCGACAGTTCATCGCGCAGGCTTGCGGGAAACGCCGCGCCCGACACCAGCGCCACTTTCAGGCTCGACGCATCGCACCCCGTGCCATCGCCCGCGTCGAGCAGGATCTTGAGGAAGTCCGGCGTGCCGAGATAGCCGCGCGGCGCAAACTGCGCGATGAGATCGAGCTGCGTCTCGGCATTGCCGGGGCCGGCCGGGATGACCGGGCAGCCGAGCGCGCGCCCGCCCGAATCCATGATGAAGCCGCCGGGCGTCAGGTGATAGGCGAAGGTGTTGAGGATGACATCGCCGGCGCGGAACCCGGCCGCGAACAGTGCACGCGCGCAACGCCATGGGTCGCGGCCGGTGCCCTCGCCCTCGAAGATCGGCCCTGGCGACATGAACAGCCGCCCGAACGACGACAGCGGCGCGGACGCGAAGCCGGCGAACGGCGGCGAGGCCTTGTGCAGCGCCGGCAGGTCGGATTTTCTCAGCACCGGCAGCCGCGCCAGCGCCGCGCGCGAGGTGACGGCGGCGGGTTCCACCGCGCCGAGATGCCGTGCCCAGCCGGGCGCGGCGAGCGCCGCGGCAATCACGCCCGGCAGTTGGGCGAACTGGTCACGCGCGCGCTCCTCGGGTTCACGGGTTTCAAGCTGATCGTAATGCTGGACCATGGCGCATCCCATCCTGTTCAGGCCAGCCAGCGCTTGCGCCGCTTGTAGCTCTTGACGTTGCGGAACGACCTGCCCTCGGCGACGCCGAGATAGAATTCCTTGACGTCCTCGTTCTCGCGCAGCGCCTTGGCCTCGCCGTCCAGCACCACGCGCCCGGTTTCGAGGATGTAGCCATAATTGGCGTAGCGCAGCGCCAGATTGGTGTTCTGCTCGGCGAGCAGGAACGACACGCCCTCCTGCCCGTTGAGCCGCTGCACGATGTCGAAGATCTCCTCGACCACCTGCGGCGCCAGACCCATCGATGGCTCGTCGAGCAGGATCATCTTGGGCCTCGACATCATCGCCCGGCCGATCGCGCACATCTGCTGCTCGCCGCCCGAGGTGTAGCCGGCGATGGATTTGCGCCGCTCGCGCAGGCGCGGAAAATAGGTGTACATCGCCTCGATGTCGCAGCGGATCGCGGCGCTGCCGTCCTTGCGCGTGAACGCGCCGGTCAGCAGGTTCTCCTCGACCGTGAGGTGGCCGAAACAGTGGCGGCCCTCCATCACCTGAATGCAGCCGCGCCGCACCAGCGCGTTGGGCGTCATGCGGTCGATGCGCTCGCCCTCGAATTCGATGGTGCCCTTGGTGACCTCGCCGCGCTCGGCGCGCAGCAGGTTAGACACCGCCTTGAGCGTGGTGGTCTTGCCGGCGCCGTTGGCGCCGAGCAGCGCCACGATGCCGCCGCGCGGCACCGTCAGCGACACGCCCTTGAGCACAAGGATGACGTGATCGTAGATCACCTCGATATTGTTGACCGAAAGGATGGTTCCGGCATCCGCCACGGTCGCGGTGTCAGTTCGCGCGCTGCTCATGCTTTTTGCATCCATCCCGGCGCCGCCCCTTGGAAAAGACGCGGACCGCTTCCTCCAGCGGCCCGCGTCATTGGCTCACGACGCCTTGGCGCAGGCTTCCGAGCGCTTGGGCCAGCCGGCGTTCTTCTCAACGTAATCCTTGGCCGCCGCTTCGAGCAGCGGACGCACCACGTCCTTCATCGGCGACGTCCAATCGGTGCTCTTCTGCCACTTGGTGCCATTCCATTCGAGGATGTACACCTTGTTGTGGCCACTGTGATCGCTGCAAGCGAGGTTCAGGGGGGCGGCGAAGCCCTCCATGCCCATCTCCTTGAGCCGCGCCTCGGTGATGTTGAGCGCCTCGAGGCCCTTGCGGGTGTCCTCGCCGTTGACGACCTTCTTGCCGGTCACCTTCTGAGCGGCGCGGATGGCCTCCGCGATCAGCATCGCGTTGTAGACGCCGCGATTGTAGAGGTTCTCGCCGAACTTCTCCTTGGGGAACTGGCTCTTGCCGGTATCGACCACGTACTTCTTGATGTCCTGCAGCACCGGGAAGTTGGGGCCGTAGCCGTGGAAGTTGAGCGACTTGTAGCCCTTGGCCTCCATGCCGCCACCGCGCGCGTCATCATCGCTGCCGGCCCACCACACGCCGACCATGTGGTCCATCTTGAAGCCGATCTTGGTGGCTTCCTTGACCGCGGTCGGGTTCATGGCGCCCCAGCCCTGCAGGTAGATCCAGTCGGGACGGTCGCGGCGAATGTTGAGCCATTGCGACCCCTGGTTCTGCATCTCCTGGGCGGCGACCGGATAGAGCTTCAGCTCAAACCCGTAGCGCTTGCTGAGCGCCTCGAGCAGCGGAATCGGCTCCTTGCCGTAGGGCACGTCGAGATAGACGAGGCCGATTTTCTTGCCCTTGAGCTTATCGAGGCCGCCTTCCTTCTGCGCGACGTGCTCGACGAACACCGAGGCGCCGTCCCAGTAGGTCACCGGCGGGTTAAACACCCATGGGAAGGTGTCACCGACCGCCGCCGCCGACAGGCCGTAGGCCATCGACAGGATCGGGATCTTGTCGACCGCGGCCCTTGGAATGAGCTGGAGCGTGACGCCGGTCGAGTACGGATTGTTCATGACCGGGTTCTTGCCCTTGATCTGCTCGTAGCACTCGACGCCCTTCTTGGTGTCGTAGCCGGTCTCGCACTCCTCGACCGTCAGCTTGACGCCGCCGATGCCGCCATCCCGCTCGTTGAGCATGGTGAGATAGTCGCGCATGCCGTCGGCGATCGGAATGCCCGAACCGGCATAGGGGCCGGTGCGGTAGGTCATGAGCGGAACGTAAATCGAATCCTGCGCCGCGGCAGGTGCCGGGGCGAAGCTGGCCGCGACAAGCAGTGCTGCTCCAGCCATTATCAGATGTCGTTTCATTTCGATTCCTCCTTGGTCTGCGAAAACGCGTCCCGCGTTGATCGCGGTTGTGCTTCGACGTATGCCCTTCTACGTGTCGCCGTCCTCCATCAGTAAGGAAACGGCCACATGCGAAGCTTGTGCTTCCCGATCTGCCACAGCCGCGCCAGGCCGTGCGGCTCGACGATCAGGAAAAAGATGATCAGAGCGCCGATGATGATGAGGCGCACATGTTCGAGGGTGTCGGCGCCGATATGGAGCCCGAACGGGGCAAGCAGAGCCGGGACGGCAAAGCCGAGCGCAATCGGCAGGATGTAGATCAGCGCCGCGCCGAAGAACGCGCCAAGGACACTGCCAAGACCGCCGATGATGATCATCGAGAGAATATAGAAGCTCTGGTTGATGTCGAACACGTTGTATTCGGCCCCCGTCGCGTACCACAGGAACACCATCAAGGCGCCTGCGACGCCGCAGTAGAACGACGACACCGCGAAAGCCAGAAGCTTGGTCGGCAAGAGCCGGATGCCCATCAGCTCGGCGGCGATATCCATGTCGCGCACCGCCATCCACGATCGACCGATGCGGCCATGCACGAGATTGGACGCGATCCATGTCAGCGCCACGACAATGGTGAGCACGACGTAGTAGCGCACCGTCGGCGTGGCGCGCGCGCCGGTCAGCGCCCAGCCAAACAGATAACGCTCAGGCACCTCGATGGCGCCGCTGGCGTTGTAGTTATAGAGCCACTGCACGCGGTTGAAGCACCATTGCAGGAAGAACTGCGAGGCGAGAGTCGCCACCATCAGGTAGAAGCCCTTGATACGCAGGCTCGGCAGCCCGAAAATGACGCCGACGCCGGCGGCGAACAGGCCCGACACCAAAATCCAGATGACGATGTTCACCTCGGGAAAGAACGTCGTCAGCTTGTAGCAGGCATAGGCCCCCACCCCCATGAAGCCGCCGGTGCCGAGCGACAGCAGGCCGGTGTAGCCGGTGAGCAGGTTGAGGCCGATAGCGGCCAGCGCGAACACCAGGAACGGGATCATCACCGCCTGCAGCATGAAGTCGTTTGCGACGATGGGCAGCAGCACGACCGCGGCGAGGATGATGGCAATGCCGGCGCGGTCCTGCGCGATCGGGAACACCGCCATGTCGGCCGTGTAACCCGTCTTGTATTGGCCTGCCTCGCGGTACAGCACGTCGGGTTCCTCAGATGCGTTCGATAATGCGTTCGCCGAACAGGCCCTGCGGCCGGAATAGCAGGAAAATGAGCGCGATCATGTAGGCAAGCCAGCTCTCGATGCCGCCGCCGACCAGGCCGCCCCAGTAGAATTCGCCAAGCTTCTCGCCAAGCCCGATGATGAGGCCGCCGACGATGGCGCCGGGGATCGAGGTAAAGCCGCCGAGGATCAATACCGGCAAGGCTTTCAGAGCGATGATCTGCAGCGCGAACGAGACTTCCGAGCGCGCGCCCCACATGATGCCGGTGACCAGCGCCACCACGCCGGCGGTGAACCACACGATCACCCAGATCTGGTTGAGCGAGATGCCGACCGAGAGCGCCGCCTTGTGGCTGTCGGCGACCGCGCGCAGCGCGCGGCCGATACGGGTCTTCTGGAAGAACACCGCCAGCGCCGCGATCATCAGCGAGGCGATCACCGCCGCGGCGATATCGATCTTCTGCAACTGCACGATGCCGCCGAACGCCTGGAACGTTATGTCGCCCTTGGGCAGCAGCAGCTGGTCGGCGATCATCACCTTGGGGCTGCCGCCGAAGATCAGTTCGCCGAGCCCGATCAGCACGTAAGTGAGCCCGAAGGTGGCCATGAACAGGATGATGTCGGGCTGGTTGACCAGCGGCCGCAGCACCAGGCGCTCGGTGCCGAGCGCGATCAGGAACATCGCGCCGATGGCGAGGAGGAGCGCGGCGTAGGCCGGAACACCCTTCTCGTAGAGGCCGACCAGGGTGAGCGCCGCGAACACCACCATGATGCCTTGCGCGAAGTTGAACACGCCGGAGGCCTTGAAGATCAGCACGAACCCGAGCGCGATCAGCGCGTAGAGCGTGCCGACGACGAAGCCCTCCCACAGCGTCTGCACGAACAGGTCGGGCGCGCCGCCCATCTGCAGGAACGGATCGACGAGGACTTTATAGAGAACGTCCATCACCTGTGTTCCTAATGCGCCACGCCGAGATAGGCGTCGATCACGCGCTGGTCGCTCTTGACCACCTCGGGTTTGCCGTCGGCGATCTTGCGACCGTATTCGAGCACCACGATGCGGTCGGACAGGTCCATCACCACGCCGATGTCGTGCTCGATCAGCGCGATCGTCGTGCCGTACTGGTTGTTGACGTCGACGATGAAGCGCGACATGTCCTCCTTTTCCTCGAGGTTCATGCCGGCCATCGGCTCATCGAGCAGTAGCAGGTCCGGCTCCATGGCGAGCGCGCGGCCGAGCTCGACCCGCTTCTGCAGGCCGTAGGGCAGACGGCCCACCGGGGTCTTGCGGATGTGCTGGATCTCGAGGAAATCGATGATCTCCTCGGCGACCTTGCGGTGCTCGACCTCCTCGGCCAGCGCCGGACCGTGGCGCCATATTTGCCAGAACAGGCCCTTGTGCATCTTCAGCGTGCGTCCGACCATGATGTTGTCGAGCGTGGTCATGCCCTTGAACAGCGCCACGTTCTGGAACGTGCGCGCGATGCCCTGGCTTGCCGCCACATGCGGGCGCATGCGCTGCCGGGTCTGGCCGCGGAACGTGATGCGGCCCTCCTCCGGAAAATAGAAGCCATTGATGACATTGAGCATCGAGGTCTTGCCGGCGCCGTTGGGACCGATGATGGCGCGGATCTCGCCTTTGCGGATGTCGAACGAGACGCCGGTGATGGCGCGCACGCCGCCGAACGACAACGTCACGTCCTCGACCGCGAGGATGATGTCGTTCGATTGCCTGCGCTCGCGCTCGTTCGTCATGCCGCCTCGTCCTGCCGCGCCGGCTCGTCCCGCCAGGGAAATGTCTTGGCCTCCGCGATGCGCACACGCGCGGAGATGGTACCCTTGCGGCCGTCCTCGAAGGTGACTTCCGTGGTCACGTCCTGCTCGGTCGCACCGCTGTAGAGCGCGTCGATCAGCACGGCGTAGCGGCCGGCGACGAAACCGCGCCGCACCTTCTGGGTGCGCGTCAGCTCGCCGTCGTCGGCATCGAGTTCCTTGTGCAGGATGAGGAAGCGCCGGATCTGCGCCCCGCCCATGCGCGGCTCCTGCGCCAGCGAGCGGTTCACCTCCGCGACATGGCCGGCAATGATCTCGTAGACGCGCGGATGGCCGGCCAGCTCCTGATAGGAGCCATAGGAGATGCCGTTGCGCTCGGCCCAGTTACCGACCGCCGACAGGTCGATGTTGATGAAGCAGGTGGCGTAGTCGCGCCCGTCGCCGAACGCCACCGCCTCCTTGATGTTGGGAAAGAACTTGAGCTTGTTCTCGATGTATTTCGGCGGAAACAGCGCGCCGCCGGTCAGCCGCCCGACATCCTTGGCGCGGTCGATGATCTTGAGATGGCCGGAGACCGGGTCGATGAAACCGGCGTCGCCGGTCTTGATGAAGCCGTCGGCGGCCAGCACCTCGTGGGTGCGCTCCTCGTCCTTGAAGTAGCCGGTGAACATGCCGGGCGACTTGAACAGCACCTCGCCGGTTTCGCTGAAACGCACCTCGACATGGGGCGCCAGCGGCCCCACCGTATCGGCGCGAACATCGCCGTCGACCTGGACCGTGATGTAAAGGAAGGCTTCGGTCTGGCCGTAGAGCTGTTTCAGGTTGATGCCGAGTGAGCGATAGAACGAAAACAGCTCCGGCCCGATCGCCTCGCCCGCAGTGTAGCCAACGCGGATGCGCGAGAATCCGAGCACGTTCTTGAGCGGCCCGTACACCAGGAGATTGCCAATCGCATACAAGAGCCGGCCGCCCAGCGGCACCGGCTCGCCGTTCAGAAGTTTCTCGCCGTACTTGCGCGCAATCCCAATGAAATAATGGAACATGGCGCGCTTGAGGGCGCTGGCGTCCTCCATGCGGATCATCACCCGCGTCAACAGGCTCTCGAACACGCGCGGCGGCGCGAAGTAGAAACTGGGACCGATCTCGCGCAGGTCCGACTGCACCGTCTCGGCGCTTTCCGGACATGACATGCAGAAGCCCGACACCAGCCCCTGCGCATAGTTCATGTAATGGTCACCGACCCAGGCCATCGGCAGATAGGCCAGCACCTCGTCGCGGTCGGTCAGCTTGTCGAGGGCGACGCTGTCGGTGGCGGCGGCGATGCAGCGCTCGGCCGTCAGCATCACGCCCTTGGAGCGCCCGGTGGTGCCCGAGGTGTAGAGCATCACCGAGGTTTCCGAGCCCTTGCCCGCCGCGATCTCGGCATCGAGCAGCGCGCGCTGCGCCCGATCGGCGAGGCGCGAGATTCCGCGCGCGATGAAGGCGTCGAGCGGATGCAGGCGGCTGTGGTCGTAATCCTTGAGCCCGCGCGGTTCGTCGTAGAGGATATGCCGGATCAGCGGCAGCCGCTCGCTTTCGCCCAGCAGCTTGTCGACCTGCTCCTGGTCCTGCACCACGGCGATGCCGATCTCGGCATGCGCCAGCACATAGGCCATCTCGTCGGCCACCGCGTCGGCATAGACTGGCACTGAAACGGCGCCGAGCATCTGCGCCGCCATCATCGTCCAGTAGAGCCTGGGGCGGTTGGCGCCGATGATGGCGATGGTATCGCCACGCTTGAGTCCGAGCCCGTGCAGTTCGATGGCCAGCGCGCGCGCGTTCTCGTTGACCTCTTTCCAGGTCCACGTCTGCCAGATGCCATAATCCTTATGCCGCATCGCCGGACGATCGCCGAGCGTCGCCGCGTTGCGGGCAAGCAGTCTGGGAAAGGTATCGAACCCCGCGGCGACCGCTGCCGTCACGCATTTCCCCTTTGCTGTTTCCTCGCGCATCCGTTTTTGTGCGCCGCCGTTCACGGCGATCGTGGATGCTTGATCGTTACCTTCGCCGCACCACGGCGGCTTTGCAACAGCCGCCGCGACAGACGCAAGGCCTCACGTTTTGCTAAATGCAGACCTCGTGCTCCCTCACATCGTTAATGTGGCACCGGCCGCCGGGCGGCCGGCGAACGATGGCGTCGCCAGTTTCGTAGCGCCATGGTCTTGCAGCAACCGATGTCTCTGCCATGACGCTGCGGCAAGTTGTCCGTGCCGCAACGGATAGCCGCCACACGCATTGTGGCCGTTCGGCCCGTCGCGAATGAATTCAACCTAAGTCGTATATATGGATTGAAAGTACAGGTTTTTCCACCCGCCCGGGCTGGACATTGCGCCGCACAATAGACTGGTGAATCGCGCGCGTTAGTTCTGGCGCATCATCAGTGACCGCTGAACACGAGCGTCTGGATCGGCAGCACGAGCGCCTGGAGCCGCAGGATCAAGGCATGCACCAGCCCGAGCGCATCCACGGCGTGGAGCGCCACCCACTTCAGGAACCCGGTTTCCTTGGCGGCAATCGTGTCGTGGTTATTGGAATAGGCGTTGGCGATGCAGCTGCTGCCCGGCGTCACACCGTCCAGACCACCCTGGTAAAGCGGCTCGAGAAACACCAGCAGGGTTCCGGGCCGCGTCACCTGCTGCACGTCAATGAGCTGCTCGCCGCCCCGGAACTGGCCCGCGGCTATGTAGTCCTGCACGTTGGTGACCACCATCGGAATGACCATCCAGGGCTTGGAGACGCACGTGACCTCGGCGATCATTCCCACCTTCATGATCTGCGCTTCGATCTGCCGGAAGCCGGCGGCCAGCGCCCGCTGCCCGCCGCCCTCGGGGATCAGAATCCCGGCCGGACGCATGAAAGGATTCACGATATCGCCGGCGCGCAGCGCGAACTGTTCCACCCGCCCGCTCACGCCGGCGCGGATGACGGTCTTTTCGCGCTCCACCTCGGCCTGCTTCAGCGCAGCCTCGGCGCTGGCTTTCTGGGCCGGCAGCAGCACGTCGATGCGCTCCACGGCATTCTGCCGGGAGGCGGACGCCGAAGCGATCGCGCCGAGGCGGCCTTGCAGAAGCACCTGGAGCCGCTCGATCTCGCGGGCGGGCACATTGCCCGGATTGCGCCGTTGCAGTTCCTGCTTGGTCTCCAGTTCGTCCAGCGTCTGCTGGTGGGCGCTTCGCGCCTCCTGGACCTGACCATCCGCCTTTGCGAGGTCGGTGCGCGCCAGCGCCATCTGCGCGTCGACCTCGGCGATTCTGCGCCGCGCGGTTTCCGCCGCGGCGTCCTGCGTGGCGCTGTCGAGCCTGAAGATCGGCGCTCCTTCGCTGATCGGCCCGCTGAGGCCGACATACACTTCGGCGACGCGGCCATTGATTTCCGGAACGATCGGGACGGTCCTGAAGAACAGCGTGACGGTGTTGGTGGACGGATGGTTGTAAAAGATCACCGTGATCAGCCCGACCGTGAGGATCAGGCACGCCGTTATCCCCCACCGCAGTTCGAACCAGACCGAGTAGAAGGTTATCTCCCTGCCGAACCGTTTTCCCTGCACATAGCGGCGGAACAGATAATCGGGAACGACCGTCAGCAGCGAGCAGACCAGAAGCTCAAGCATGGCCCGGCTCCTTCTGGCTGGCCGGCGACACGGCGGCCTCGCCTTCATTGCGGCGTCCGCAGGCCTCATCCGGATGATCGACGCTGGCTCCCGTCTCCGGCGCCAAGGCCGCCGCGCCCGCGCCCGGCAGAATGCCGGCGATTCTCTCGGCCGATTCCGCGATGCGGTTAAGCGGGGCGCCAAAATCGGGCAGTTCGATCAGCGCCAGCAGGAGGCCCGCGACCCAAAAGATATGCATGTGAGTGAAGAGAGCGATCAGGCCCAGGACGGCGACGATCTCGAACTGTATCTTGTGAGACTTGTGCGCGATCCGTTCGGGCAACGTATGCAGCCGCAGGAACAGGATACCGAACATCAGGACGGCGAATACCAGAACCAGGCTCATGACGACCATGAGCGTGTCTGTTTCGCCGGGAGCGGTAATGAACGACGGCAGATAATGTGAAGCAGCCGGGTGAATCGCGCCAGCCATACCGCCGCCCTCCCGTCAGAACTTCCGATGGCAGGCAGGATAGTACGTTCCGCGCCGCGTCGCCACCGTGCCGAAGGTGGCGCGCTACATCACCGCCACGCGGCAATCGCGCAGCGCAAGCAGATCGTAGCGGCGCGGCTCGTTCTTGAGCACCGAGCCCTCGCCGAACCACCCGCCCGCCGGCATCCGGCCATGGTCACAGCCTTACCCGATCTGGTGACGGTGCCGAATAAGGCGTGCGGAAAACAACGGTTTCAGCGGCTGCGGTCCGGAGTTTCGATGGTGGCGCAGTTGCGGCGGCCCTGGGCAGCGCAATCCTGGGTCTTGCGGATGTCGGCCATGGTCACGAGCAGCCAGATGCCGGCGCCGACGAGGAGCGCGAAGCCCACCAGCAGCACCAGGTTATCGGTGCGGCGCTCCTTGTCGTCGTCGGGCGGATGAGGCTCGGTCATGGTCATTCCGGCGGATAGAGATGCACGTCACCACAATAATCGGTGACGCGATAGCGGCCCGTCGCGCCATCCCCGTCGGCGGCGAGATAGGCAGGGCCGACCGGCACCTTGCCGTGGCCGCCGGGAATATCGAGCACATAATCGGGCTGGCACAGCCCGGAGACGCGGCCGCGCAGCGCCCGCATCAATTCCTGTCCCTCGGCCAGCGAAACCCGCAAATGCGCGGTGCCGGGCGCCAGATCGCCATGGTGCAGGTAATACGGCTTGATGCGGCAGGCGACGAAGGCGCGCATCAGCGCCGTGAGCGTTTCGGCATCGTCGTTGACGCCGCGCAACAGCACCGACTGGCTCACCATTGGAATGCCGGCGTCGATCAGCCGCGCGCAGGCGGCGCGCGCGGCGTCGGTCAGCTCGCGCGGATGGTTGGCATGCAGCGCCACCCACACCGCGATGCCGGGAGCTTTCAGCGCGCCGACAAGCTCGCGGTCGATGCGCGCGGGATCGACCACCGGCACGCGGGTATGGATGCGCACCACCTTGATATGCGGGATGGCGGCAAGGTCGCGCATCACGCCGGCGAGCCGCCGCGCCGACAGGATCAGCGGATCGCCGCCGGTCAGGATCACCTCCCAGATACCGGGATTGGCGCGCAGATAGCCGAGCGCCGCCGCGTACTGTTGCGCCGACAGCGCCTCGGCCTTGCCCGGCCCCACCATCTCGCGGCGGAAGCAGAACCGGCAATACACCGCGCAAGTCCCGGTGATCTTGAACAGCGCGCGGTCGGGATAGCGGTGGACGATGCCCTCGACCGGCGTGAACGGATAATCGGCGATGGGGTCGGCGGTCTCGCCGGGCATGACGACGAGTTCGTCGCCGCGCGGCACGAATTGCAGCGCGATCGCGTCCGATGCGTCGGCCGGATCGATCAGCGCCGCCATCTCGGGAGTGACCGCCACGGCGTAGCGCGCGGCGACCGCCTCAAGTTCCTCGCTGCGCGACGGTGCCGCAAGCCCCGCCGCGATCAGTTCGTCGGCATGGCGCAACGTGCGCGGCAGCGGCACGACGGCGGCGCGGTTGGGCGTTTTGGTCATCGACTCTCCTCCGGCGGTTGCCATACCACCTGATCGACACGAACGGCACCCGTCGCCAGCATCACCAGCCGGTCGAAGCCGAGCGCGACGCCGCTGGCCTCCGGCATGGCGGCAAGCGCGGCGAGGAAATCCTCGTCGAGCGGGTAGCGCTCGCCGTAACGGCGCTCCTTCTCGTCCATGGCCGCGGCAAAACGGCGGCGCTGCTCGGCGGCGTCGGACAGTTCGCCGAAGCCGTTGGCAAGCTCGACGCCGCAGGCATAGACCTCGAACCGCTCGGCGACGCTCGGATCGGTCGGCCTGGCGCGCGCCAGCGCCGCCTCTGGGGCCGGATAGTCATAAAGAACGCTGAGCCGCCCCTGCCCCAGCCGCGGCTCGATCCGCTCCACCAGCACCTTGCTGAAGATGTCGGACCAGGTGTCGTCGGCGGCAACCCCGATGCCGGCCGCTCCCGCCGCCGCCGCCAGGGCCGCGCGGTCGCCGGCGGCGCCGTCGAGCGTTGCCAGGAGGTCGATGCCGGCATAAAGCGCGAACGCCTCGGCGAGCGTCAGGCGCTCGGCCTCGGCCAGCGGGTCGGCGGCCTTGCCACGATAGCCGAACGCGCCGATGCCGGTGGTTGCCGCGGCGAGCCGGATCACGGCCAGCGTGTCGGCGATCACGTCCTCATAGGGCGCCCCGGCCCGGTACCATTCCAGCATGGTGAATTCGGCCAGATGCAGGGCGCCACGCTCGCGGTCGCGGAACACCCGGGCGAACTCGAAGATGCGCGGCTCCCCCGCCGCCAGCAGCTTCTTGCAGGCGAATTCCGGCGAGGTACGCAGGTAGCGGGGTTGCCGCCGCCCGTCCGGGGTCAGGAGCGCGGTGGCGGGGGCGTGCAGGTGGGTTTCGTTGCCGGGCGACACCTGGAGTATGCCGGTTTCGACCTCGACAAAGTCCTGATCGGTGAAAAACCGGCGCAGCCGGCCGGTGATCAGGCCCCGCGCCAGCAGGAAGGCGCGATGGTCCTGATGCCGGGACGGCTGCCACCAGGGCGAGGGCGGGATCGGTCCGGTCATCATCCGGCCTGTCCGCAGGACCGCAAAAGGCTGGCGCGAGCGGGCCAAATCAGTATGTTGCCCCCGACTCCGCCTTGCTGGCCGCCGGTCTTCGACCGGGGACGCCGGCCAAGCCTCCAACCTGTGGGATATTTTTCCGTGAAAGTCATCGCCAGCTCGCTCCGCAAGGGCAACATCGTGGACATGGACGGCAGGCTCTATGTCGTCCTGACCGCCGAGAACATCCATCCCGGCAAGGGCACGCCCGTCAGCCAGATTGAAATGCGCCGGATCAGCGACGGCGTAAAGGTCTCCGAGCGCTTCAAGACCACCGACCAGGTCGAGCGCGCCTTCGTCGAGGATCGCGATTTCAACTACCTCTACGAGGACAACGACGGCTTCCACTTCATGAACACCGAGACCTACGACCAGATCCTGGTGCCCAAGGACATCATCGGCAGCGCCGCGCCGTTCCTGCAGGAGAACATGACGGTCAAGCTGTCCATGCACGAGGCGACGCCGGTGGCCGCCGAGCTGCCGCAGCGCGCGGTTCTCGAGGTCGTGGAAACCGAGCCGGTGACCAAGGGCCAGACCGCTTCGTCGTCCTACAAGCCGGCGATCCTTTCCAATGGCGTGCGCACGCTGGTGCCTCCGCACATCGTCGTCGGCACCCGTATCGTGGTGATGACAGCAGACGCCTCCTACGTGGAACGCGCCAAGGATTGACAGGAATAGCGCCCGCGTGACCGGAGCCGGCGGCAGCACGATGCGTAGCGGTACGGCTCCGGCGCGCCGCGCCGTTTTGACCGCCATGAGCCGCCGCGCCGCCATCATCGCGCTTGCCTGCATCCCGATGCTGGCGGTCTCGTTCGCTTCGGCGCAACCGCGCGACCCCGCCGAAGCCTCGGCGGCGGCGGAATTCGTCACGCCCGGCATCAGCTATGCCCGCGTCGACTGGCGCGCCGCGCTCGACCAGCTCGCCTCCGAGGTCAACGCGCGCAGCGATGCCTCGGGCTTTCTCAACTTCACCCTCGGCCGCCGCCCGCAACGCTTCGACCAGCGCCGCGCGCCGGCGCTGGTGCAGCTCAACGCGCTGATGGCGCCGCTGTTTCCCGCCATCGGGCTCTCGCCGGTGCCGGTGCTGCTCCCCTTCGACGTGGCGGCATGGATCGCCGACCGCGCCGCCGGGGCGATCGATCCCTCGCCCGCGCGCTATCAGGTCAATTTCCGCGCCGTCGATGTCTTCCAGGCCGGGGCAGCGGGCTACGACGCGGTGTTCAGCATGGAGCCGAACGCCACCGCCGACCTGCCGGCACGGATCTTCACGCCGCCGGTGGAAGTCCACCTCACCGGCTCGCTCCTGACCTACGACATCGCCGATCCGATCGCCGGCCGGGGCGAGCCGGTCAAGGCGCTGGCCGCGCAATATCCCGACCTGCGCCGGCTGATCCGCGAAGGCTTCGTGCGCTACGCCTTCACCCGGTTCGGCGTCTCCTATGTGGTGTCGATCAATTGCCTCGACAGCACGCCGCGCCGCAAGCGCCTGGCCTGCCGCGAGGCCTATCCGGTGGCCGAACGGTTCCTCAAGGCGCTGCGCGTGGCCGGCGGCACCCCGGCCGCGCCGCGCGCCAACATCGCGTCCACCGTCGCTCCACGGCCGCAGACAGCCGCGGCGAACTTCATCTTCCACACTCCCGGCGACATCATTCCCGGCAGCGGCTATCGCGGCAAAGGCGGCCATGCCGATCGCATGGTGTATTCCCAGATCCGCTTTCCGGTCGGACAGGCGCCGGTCTACATCAACTCGCAGCTCTACCGCGCCAGGCTCAATTGCGTCGCGGCCGCGGCCGGCAGCGGCGGCGACGGCACGCCCGGCGCATGCCGCGAAGCCGGCGTCACCCGCAACACGACCGAATCCACCGCCGATAACTATGCCTATCCGTGGCGGGACAATTTCTGCGAGCGGCGCGACTTCGAGGTCGGCTTCTGCCCCGGCGGCTGGGGCCATCAGGGCCAGGACCTGCGGCCGGTGAGTTGCACGGTCAGGAACGGCGGGTCCGGCGGCTGCCAGCCGCTGCTGTATCCGGTCGTCGCCGCGCGCCATGGCGCCATCATCCGCGCGCCGAAACAGCATGGCGCGTACCTCGTCGTCAACGAGCGCAACGAGCACGTGCGCTTCCGCTACGTGCACATGGATCCGGAGCGCATGGACGAAGACGGCGTGCTCAACGGACGGCGCGTCGCCGAGGGCGAGGAGATCGGCAAGGTCGCCAACTATCAGGACCGCGCCGGCGGCACCACCACGCACCTGCATTTCGACATCCAGGTGTTCACCCGCGACGGCTGGATCTGGGTCAACCCCTACGCCACCCTGATCGCCTCGTATGAACAGCTGCTGGGTGGACGCGGCCGCGAACTGCCGCCCGCCGCGGCGCCGGCGCCGCAGCCGGAAACGGCGACGCCGGTCCCGCCCGAGCATGCGCAGGAAGGCGCCGGGCAATAGCCCGCCTCACGCCGGTCGTGGGGATTTGCTAGGCTGGCGATCATGACCGCCCTCGATTCCCGCCTCACCCGCCGCACCGCCCTGCAAGGCGGCGCAACCATCGCGTTGTCCCTGACGCTGCCGGGCGCAAGCGCCCTCGCCGCGCCGCCCGCGTTCACCGAATGGCGCGAGGCGTTCCGCGCGCGTGCGCTGGCCAAGGGCGTGTCGGGCGCGACCTACGACCGCGTCATGGGGCAGATCGAGCCGGACATGAGCGTGTTCCGGCAGATGCGCAACCAGCCGGAGTTCAACGAACAGCTCTGGCAGTATATCAACCGCCGCGTCTCCGACTGGCGGCTGATCGCAGGCCAAGAGGCCGCGCGCCAGCACGCCGCGCTGCTATCCCGCATCGAGCGCGATTTCGGCGTCGAGCGCGGCATCATGCTCGGGCTGTGGGGCGTCGAAAGCACGTTCGGCGATCCCGTGGTGCAGAAGAACCACATGCGCCCGGTGTTCCCGTCGCTGGCGGCGCTGGCCTGGAACGAGCCGCGCCGCCGCGCCTATTGGGAAACCGAGCTCATCAACGCGCTGCGCATCGTCGAGCGCGGCTGGTCCAGTCCCGCGGAAATGAACGGCTCGTGGGCCGGCGCCATGGGTCATACCCAATGGATGCCGGAGGTCTGGCTCAATGTCGGCATCGACTATGACGGCGACGGCCGCGTCTCGCCGTTCGGCAGGCCCGACGACGCGCTCGGCTCCTCGGCGCGTTACCTGGTCAACCGCGGCAAGTACCGCCGCAACGAGCACTGGGGCTACGAGGTGCGCGCCGCCGCCGCCGCCTCGGGCAACCGCAGCTACGCGGCGTGGACGGCGGCCGGCGTGACGCGCGCCGACGGCCAGCCGTTTCCGCAAGGCGACGCCACCGCGCAGTTATGGATTCCGGTGCCGGGCGGTCCCGCCTTCCTACTCGGCCGCAACTTCTACGCGGTGCGCAGCTACAATCCGTCGATGAACTACACGCTCGCCATCTGCCATCTCGGCGATCGCATCCTGGGCAGCTCCCCGTTCCTGCAGCCGTTCCCCGGCAGCGAACGGGCGCTGACGCTCGCCGAGGTGCAGGAGGTGCAGACGCGGCTCACCCAGGCCGGATTCGACACCGGCGGCACCGACGGCCGTGTCGGGGCGCAGACCATGAAGGCGGTGCAGGCGTTTCAGCGCCGCGCCGGACTTGCGCCGGCCGACGGCTATGCCGGGCTGAAGGTGCTGGCGCGGCTGCGCCAGGGCTTGTGATTTCTCTTGTCATGCCCGGACTTGATCCGGCAATGACGCGGTTGTCACGACCGCAACAATGATCCGCACATTCAGCGGATCAGCGCCGGCCCCTCATTCGGCACCGCGACGTCGATGACGCGAAGCTGCACGCGCTCGGCGCCCTGCCAGCGGTCGAGCGTGATCGCGCCGGCCACATGCAGCGCCTGGCCGCGATTTTCGGAGAGCGCGTGGCCGAGCTTCTGGCCGACGGCACGGAAGGCGATGGCGTTGACGGTTGAGCCGTCGCCGCCGCGCAGCCGCAGCCGCAAATGCGCCTGCCCGACCTCGTCGGCATAGACGAGCTGGTGCGCCGGCAGCGCGATCACCGGCTCGGGGTTGCCGCTGCCGAACGGGCTTGCGCGGTTGAGCATGGCGGCAAGCTCCGGGTTGAAGCCCCTGGCGCTGACCGCGCCGTCGATCAGGAGTTCGTTGGCATGGCGCGCGGTGGCGACGTCGTGCGCCAGCAGCGTTTCCATATAGGCGCGGAACTCGGCCAGACGCTCGCGCTTGAGCGTCACGCCCGCCGCCATGGCGTGCCCGCCGCCCTTGATCAGAAGTCCGTCATGCACCGCCTGGCGCACCGCGCGGCCAAGATCGACGCCGGCGATCGAGCGGCCCGATCCGGTGCCGATGCCGCCCGGCTCAAGCGCGATCGCGAACGATGGCCGCCCGAACTTCTCCTTCAGCCGCGCCGCGACCAGCCCGACAATGCCGGGATGCCAGCCTTCCGAGGCGGTCACCACCACCGCGCCCCTGTCGTCGAGACCGAGCGCGGCCAGCGCCTCGGCCTCGGCCTGCGCTTCGGCGGCCTGCTCAATGGCGCGGCGCTCGTTGTTGAGGCGGTCGAGCTCGGCGGCGAGCCTCGCGGCTTCCGAGACGTCCTCCTCGAGCAGCAGCCGCACGCCGAGGTCGGCGCGGCCGATGCGTCCGCCGGCATTGATGCGCGGCCCCAGAGTGAAGCCGAGATGCCAGGCCTCCGGCGGCGCGTTGAGCCGCGCCACATCCATCAGCGCGGTGTGGCCGACATGATCGCGCCGGCGCAGCGCGATCAGCCCCTTGGCGACGAAGGCGCGGTTGAGGCCGGTGAGTGGCGCGACATCGGCCACGGTGCCGAGCGCGACATGATGCAGCATGCCCAGGAGATCGGGCTCGGGCTGCATGTCGCTCCAGAAGCCGCGGCCGCGCAGATCGCGGCTCACCGCCACCAGCGTCATGAAGGTGAGGCCCACTGCGGCGAGATAACCGAGGCCGGAGAGGTCGTCGGGACGGTTGGGATTGACCAGCGCGGCGACCTCGGGCAGCGCGTCGCCGCACTGATGGTGGTCGATCACCACCACCTGCATGCCGAGCTTGGCTGCTTCCGCGAACGGCTCGAAGCTCACGGTACCGCAGTCGACGGTGACCAGCAGCGTGGCGCCCTTCTGCGCCAGCGCGCGCACCGCCTCGACGTTGGGGCCGTACCCCTCGAAGATGCGGTCGGGGATGTGGATCAGCGGATCGAGCCCGCAATGGCGCAGGTACCACGCCAGCAGCGCCGACGAGGTCGCGCCGTCGACGTCGTAATCGCCGAAGATCGCCACTTGCTCGCCGCCGGCAATGGCCTCGGTGAGCCGCAGCGCCGCCGCCTCCATCGCCGTGACCGTGTGCGGATCTGGCATCAGCTTGCGGATGGTCGGATCAAGGAAATCCGCGACCGCCTCGATGTCGATGCCGCGCCCGGCGATCACCCGCGCCAGCATTTCCGGCAACTGGTGGCGCTGGGCGATGGCGAGCGCCAGCGCCGCGCCGCGCGAGTCCAGCCGGTCGCGCCACGAGCGGCCGGTGGCCGAACGGGTGACCCCGAGAAAGGCCGCCGGCTGTTCCGCCGTCATCCCATCACGATATGCTGACATCGGCGCGGATCACCCCTGAGCCTTGTTGTCGCACCCGCCATTCGCGAGCATCATCGCGCACCCCATGCAAGCGGAGGGTTACACCATGACAGCATTCAACGTCGTGCGCTTTCGCGTCAAGCCGGGCCGCGAAAAGGATTTCCTCGACGCGCATCGCAGTCTCAAGCGCGACTGGAAGGGCCTCAAGGCCGTCAACCTGATCCAGACCGGCGACCGCGGCTTCTGCATCATCGGCGAATGGTCCGACATGGACGCGCTGGCCGCCGCGCGGCCGCAGATGGTCGCGACGCTGGACACGTTCCGCGACACCCTGGAAGACCTCGGCAACGGCCTCGGCCTCACCGATCCGGCGTCCGGATCGGTGGTGCTGGCGCTGAAATAGCGTCGAGGGCGAAGGCCAGCGCCGTCAGTCGAGGTGGAACTTCTCGATCTGGCGGTGCTCGGCGCGAATCCAGCGCACCGTACCGGTAACGGAACGCATCACCACCGTCTCGGTCTCGATCACATTCTTGCCGAACTTGACGCCGCGCAGCATCGAGCCATCGGTGACGCCGGTGGCGGAGAACAGGCAGTCGCCCTTCACCATGTCCTCGATCTCGTACTTCATGCGCGGGTCGGTGACGCCCATCTTGGCGGCGCGCTCGCGCTTCTCGTCGCTGTCGAGGATGAGCCGGCACTGCATCTGGCCGCCGATGCAGCGAAGCGCGGCGGCCGCCAGCACGCCTTCCGGCGCGCCGCCGATGCCCATGTAAATGTCGATGCCGGTGTTATCGGGATCGGCGGTGTGGATCACGCCGGCGACATCGCCGTCGGTGATGAGACGCACGGCGGCGCCGGCGCGGCGTATCCCGTTGATGATCGCGGCATGGCGCGGGCGGTCGAGCACCAGCGCGGTGATCGCCGACGGATCGATGTCCTTGGCCTTGGCGAGGCGGCGGATGTTCTCCTCGGGCGAGGCGTCGAGATCGACCACGCCGCGCGGATAGCCGGGGCCGATGGCGATCTTGTCCATGTAGACGTCGGGTGCGTTAAGCAGCGTGCCGCCCTCGGCCATGGCCATGGTGGCGATCGCGCCCGGCATGTTCTTGGCGCACAGCGTGGTGCCTTCGAGCGGATCGACGGCGATGTCGACCTTGGGGCCGGTCTTGATGCCGACCGTTTCGCCGATGAACAGCATCGGCGCCTCGTCGCGCTCGCCCTCGCCGATCACCACGGTGCCCTCGATCGGCAGCTTGTTGAGTTCGCGGCGCATGGCGTTGACCGCGGCCTGGTCGGCGTCTTTTTCATTGCCGCGGCCGCGCAGCCGCGCCGCAGACACCGCCGCACGCTCGGTGACGCGGACAATCTCGAGCGAAAGGATGCGCTCCAGCAACTGCTGCGGCGGAACGGTAATGGTCGGCGTCACGATGGTTCTCCATGACTTGAGCGGGGCGCGGAGGCTCCGCAGACGGACGGCCGGGCGACGAGCCCGGGATCGGGTGGGAAATGCGGTGGCCTAGTTCTTTTCGATGCGGATGACTTGCGGACGTCCGGTGATGACGCGGTCGCGCTGCACGGCATGCAGCGCGCGGCGCACCGCGTCCTCGCTGGTAGCATAGGTGATGAGGATGACGGGAACCGGGACGGCCTTGCGGCGCCCGCGCGGCGCTTCGACGGCGGCGCCGTCGTAATGGCGCTGCACGATCGACTCGATGGAGATGTGCTGCTCAGCGAGGCGGGTGGCGATGGTCGCCGCGGTGCCCGGCAGGTCGCGCGCCATCAGGCGGATGTAATAGCCGCCCTCGTGACGGCGCATCGGCGCCTTCGCCGAATTGCGCAGCCGCGCCAGCGGCAGGCCGAACGGTGGCACGCGCGCGCCGCGCGCGATGTCGGCGATGTCCGACATCACCGCCGCGGCGGTGGCGGCGCCGCCGGCGCCGGGGCCCACCAGCGTCACCGGCGGCACGCCGTCGCAGTCGATGGTGACGGCGTTGGTGACGCCCATGATCTGGGCGATGGCGGAGTTGCGCGGGATCATGGTCGGATGCACGCGCTGCTCGACGCCGGTCTCGGTGCGCACCGCGACGCCAAGCAGCTTGAGGCGATAGCCGAGATCCTCGGCGGCCTTGAGATCCTGCGGCGTGATCGAGGAGATGCCCTCGACATAGACCGCGCTCTCGTTGACCTTGGTGCCGAATGCAAGGCTGGCGAGGATAGCGAGCTTCTGCGCGGTGTCGTGGCCGTCGACGTCGAACGAGGGGTCGGCCTCGGCATAGCCAAGCCGCTGCGCGTCCGCGAGGCACTCGGCGAACGACAGCCCTTCCTCCTCCATGCGGCTGAGGATGTAGTTGCAGGTACCGTTGAGGATGCCGTAGACGCGATGGAACTCGGTGCCGGCCAGGCCCTCGCGCAAAGTCTTGACGATGGGAATGGCGGCTGTGACGGCGGCCTCGAAATTGAGCGCGCCGCCATATTTCTCGGCCAGCGCCGCGAGCCGAGCGCCGTGGCGCGCGATCAGCGCCTTGTTGGCGGTGACCACCGACTTGCCGGTGGCGAGCGCGGCCTCGACGGCGGAGAGCGCCGGCTCGCCGGCCCCCCCCATCAACTCGACGAAGCAGTCGATCTCGGGATCGGTGGCGAGCTTGAACGGATTGGCCACCCAGCGCACGCCGCGCAGATCGAGCCCGCGCTTCTTGCCCTTCGCGCGCGCGGTGACCGCGACCACCTTCACCGGGCGGCCGCAGCGCGCCGCCAGCATGCGGCTTTGCCGTTCGATGGTACGAACGACCTCGGCGCCCACGGTGCCAAGCCCCGCTATACCCACTTTCAGTGGCGCGACCATGGATGATGAACCTGTCGGAAATTCAGCGCCGGTTGGCGAGAGGAACCACGTTGTGCAATGTTTCGGGACCGGTTTCAAGGAACCGGCGGATGTTACGCGCGGCCTGGCGGATACGCTGCTCGTTCTCGACCATGGCGATGCGCACGAAGCCCTCGCCATGCTCGCCAAAGCCGATGCCGGGCGACACCGCCACCGACGCCTTCTCCACCAGGAGGGTGGCGAACTGCATGCTGCCAATAGCGCGGAATGCCTCCGGCAGCGGCGTCCAGGCGAACATCGAGGCCGCCGGCGGCGGGATGTCCCAGCCGGCGCGGCCGAACGACTCCACCAGCACGTCGCGGCGTTTCTGATAGACGTCGCGCATCTCGCGCACGCAGTCCTCCGGACCGTTGAGCGCGGCCGCGGCGGCGACCTGCACCGGCGTGAACGCGCCGTAGTCGAGATAGGACTTCACGCGGGCGAGCGCGGCGATGATGCGCTCGTTGCCCACCGCAAAGCCCATGCGCCAGCCGGCCATCGAGAACGTCTTCGACATCGAGGTGAACTCGACGGTGACGTCGATGGCGCCGGGCACCTGCAGCACCGAGGGCGGCGCCACGCCGTCGAAATAGACCTCGGCATAGGCCAGATCCGACAGGATGAAGATCTCGTGCTTCTTCGCGAACGCGACCAGGTCCTTGTAGAAGTCGAGGTCGGCGACGTAGGCGGTCGGGTTCGACGGGTAGCAGGCGATCAGCGCGATCGGCTTGGGGATCGAATGAATGATGGCGCGCTCGAGCGCTTCGAACATCGCCGGCGTCGGCTCGGCGGGAACCGAGCGGATCACGCCGCCCGCCATCAGGAAGCCGAAGGCGTGGATCGGATAGCTCGGGTTCGGCACCAGCACGACGTCGCCCGGCGCGGTGATGGCCTGCGCGACGTTGGCGAAACCTTCCTTGGAGCCGAGGGTGGCGACGATCTGCGTGTCCGGGTTGAGCTTGACCCCGAAGCGGCGCTCGTAATAGGCGGCCTGGGCGCGGCGCAGGCCGGGAATGCCGCGCGAGGCGGAGTAACGGTCGGTGCGCGGCTTGCCCAAGGTTTCCTTGAGCTTATCGATGACATGCTGGGGAGCCGGCAGGTCCGGATTGCCCATGCCGAGATCGACGATGTCGGCCCCAGCGTTGCGAGCGGTCGCCTTGGCGCGGTTGACCTGCTCGAACACGTAGGGCGGCAAACGCCGGATTCGGTAGAACTCTTCCATGGATCTCGACTCCAATGTCGAAAACTGCGGCCAAACGGCCCGTTTTCCAGCTGATTCCCCTGATTCAGTGAACTGGGACGCCTTTTAGCACGCCTTGCCGCCAGCGCCAGTGAAGTTGTACCCGGTTGGCGAGGTTCTAGACGGACGGCCATGCCCAGCGTCATTGCCCGGCCCGACCCGGCAATCCACCCCCACTCGTCATTGCCGGACTTGATCCGGCAATCCATCTTCCTTCCGAAAGCCCGTGGCGAGTCAGCTGGATGCCCGGGTCAAGCCCGGGCATGACGACGGAGAAACAGGACCGTCCTAGTCGCCGGCCCTGGGCGGATTGCCGGAAGCGTCCCCGGCGGTCTTCTGGGAGGTTTTTTTGGACGTTTTTTTGGCGGCGCTGGCAGCCATGCCCTCGGGCCTGGGCGCGCGGGCGCGCGCGGCGGCCAGATCGTTTTCAAGACGCGCCTGCTCCTCGGGGCTGAGCAGCGCCGGACGCTGTACCGGCAGGTCGTGAACGGCGGGATAGGCCGGCAGCATTTCGGGCGATGCCGGCACTCCGGCGGGGGTGCTCAGGACCGACTCCATGTCGGTCATCGAGGTGGAGCAGCCGCCGGCCGCAGACAAGGCCAGCAGGACCGCCACGACGACCCGCCATTTCCCCGCCCGATGGCCCCCCGTATTCAATTACCCGCACTCCTTGCCCCACCTGCCCGCTACATATCATGATTTTTACAGGCCACAGGAGGTGAACCGGCTCCTCTCCCCAGTCCGACAGTGCTGCAATGCAAAAAGCTGCGAAGACCCCTAAGCGGGCGGACGGAAATATGGCATTGTTGAGCGATGAGGCGCGGGCGCACCGGCAAATGCGATTCGCCGGTTCGACGCGCTATAAAGCAGTGCGGCCGAAAGAAACTCCGAGATTCCAATGAACAAGATGATCGGCACACCCGACCCCGAGGCTGCCAACTTCAATCCCCAGCAGTTCGCCGCCAACATCGCGCGCGTGATGGAGGAAGGCGGCAAGGCGCTCGCGGCTTATCTCAAGCCGCGCGAGGACGGCAGCCCGCAGCCCGGCGCCTCCGCCGACGTCATCGCGGAGATGGTGAAGACACTGGCGGTCATCTTCGAATACTGGATGTCGGATCCAGCGCGCGCGATGGAGCTGCAGACCCGGCTCGGCCAGTCGTTTCTCGAATTGTGGGGCCACGCCGCGCGCCGCATGATGGGAGACGCCGGCAAGCCGGTGATCGAGCCGGAACGCCGCGACAGGCGCTTCAAGGATCCGCAATGGACCGAGAGTCCGTTCTTCGATTTCCTCAAGCAGGCCTATCTGCTCACCGCCCAATGGGCGCAGGAGCTGGTCGCCAACGCCGAAGGCGTCGATCCGCACACCCGCCACAAGGCGGAGTTCTACATCCAGCAGATCGTCAACGCATTCTCGCCGTCGAACTTCCTGCTCACCAATCCGGAAGTCCTGCGCGAGACCGTCACCACCAACGCCGACAACCTGGTGCGCGGCATGAAGCTCCTGGCCGAGGACGTCGAGGCCGGGGGCGGCACCCTGCGCATCCGCCAGACCGACACTTCGAAACTGGAAGTCGGCCGCGACATCGCCACCACGCCGGGCAAGGTGGTGTTCCAGAACGAACTGATCCAGCTCATCCAGTACGAGCCGGCCACCGAGACGGTGCTGCGCACGCCGCTTCTTATCGTGCCGCCGTGGATCAACAAGTTCTACATCCTTGATCTCAAGTCGGACAAATCGTTCATCAAGTTCTGCGTCGACAACGGCCTGACCGTGTTCGTGGTGTCGTGGGTCAATCCGGACGAGAAGCTCGCGCACAAGACCTTCGAAGACTACATGAAGGAAGGCATCCTTGCCGCGATGGACGCCGTCGAGCAGGCCACCGGCGAGATGCGGATGCACACCATCGGCTATTGCGTCGGTGGCACGTTGATGGCGTCGACGCTGGCGTGGCTGGCCGGAACGCGGCGCGTGCGCGTCTCCTCCACCACCTTCTTCGCCGCGCAGGTCGACTTCACCTATGCCGGCGACCTCATGGTGTTCATCGACGACGACCAGCTCAATTCGCTCGACCGCACCATGAACGAGACCGGCTATCTCGAAGGCAGCAAGATGGCCACCGCGTTCAACCTCCTGCGCTCCAATGACCTGATCTGGCCCTACGTCATCAACAACTACATGAAGGGACAGATGCCTTCGGCGTTCGACCTGTTGTACTGGAACGCCGACTCGACGCGCATGACCTCGGCCAACCATTCCTACTATCTGCGCAACTATTACCTTGAGAACCGGCTGACCAAGGGCACCATGGTGATGGACAACGTCCGGCTCGACCTCTCGAAAGTGAAGGTTCCGGTGTACATGCTGGCGGCGCGCGAGGACCACATCGCGCCGGCCAAATCGGTGTTCCTCGGCTCGCAATTCTTCGGCGGGCCGATGCGGTTCGTGCTGTCGGGCTCCGGCCACATCGCCGGCGTCGTCAACCCGCCATGCGCCAACAAGTACCAGTACTGGACCAACGAGCACAGCAATGCCCGCACGCTCGATGCCTGGCTCGAGAAGGCGACCGAGCATCCCGGCTCGTGGTGGCCGGACTGGGCGGCATGGCTCCGCGACATCGATCCCGAGGAGGTGCCGGCCCGCCGCGTCGGCACCGGGGCGCTGCCGGCCATCGAGGACGCGCCCGGCAGCTACGTCAAGGTCAGGTCGTGAGCCCGCCCCCGCGCGCAAAGCCGGATTCCACTTTCCAAAATCATGCCGTAAGATCGCGTCCCGACACGTCATTGCTTTGATCATTTTTTGAGCGGGAGCCTCCCATGACGCGCGAAATGTTCTGGCTGACCCTGACCGTCGCCCTGACCGGGCTTTTGTGGGTTCCCTACATCATCGACCGCATCAATGTGCGCGGCGTGATGGGCACGCTGGCCAACCCCTCGCGCAACGACAAGCCGCATTCGCCGTGGGCGCAACGCCTCATGTTCGCGCACGAGAACGCCGCCGAGAATCTCGCGATCTTCGCGCCGCTGGTGCTGGTGCTCAACGCCATCGACTATTCATCGACGACCACGGCGCTGGCCTGCGCGGTGTATTTCTGGGCGCGGCTTGCCCACGCCATCGTCTATACGCTCGGCATTCCGGTGGCGCGCACGGTGGCCTTCACGGTCGGCTTCCTCGCGCAGGCCGCGCTGGTGCTGGCGATCTTCCGCGCGGTGTGAGGCAGCTTTTTTTCCGCGTCATGCCCGGACTTGATCCGGGCAACCATCTTCATCTTCGAAAAAACGCGGGGATGCGCGGGGTCAGGCCCGCGCATGACGACACAAGGCCTGCGCCTTACGGAAACAGCGCCGGCATGTCGATGCCGAGCGTCTCGGCAAATCCCAGCATCAGGTTCATGTTCTGCACCGCCTGCCCCGACGCGCCCTTGGTGAGGTTGTCGAGCGCGGCGCAGATGATGGCGCGGCCCTCGGCGCGATCGGCGGCGACGCCGATGAAGGTCATGTTGGAGCCGCGCACATGACGGGTGTGCGGCACCTTGCCGAACGGCAGCACGTGCACGAACGGTTCACGGGCATAGTGCTCGGCGAGGATGGCGTGCAGCTCCGCCGCGCTGCGGCCGCGCCGGCCGCGCACGTAGATGGTCGAGAGAATGCCGCGGTTCATCGGCACCAGATGCGGCGTGAACGACACCAGCACATCCTTGCCGGCGGCTTTCGAGAACTCCTGGTCGAGCTCGGCCATGTGGCGATGCTGGCCGACGCCATAGGCATGGAAGCCTTCCGACACTTCGGAGAACAGCATCTCCTCCCTGGCGGCGCGCCCTGCCCCGGTCATGCCGGACTTGGCGTCGATGACGATGCCTTCGAGCTCGATCGCCCTGGCCTTGATGAGCGGCACCAGGGGAAGCTGCGCGCACGTCGTGTAGCAGCCCGGATTGGCGACCAGCCGCGCCTTCTTGATGTCGCGGCGATAGACCTCGACGAGACCGTAAACGGCTTCCCGCTGCAACTCGGGCGCGTGATGCTCGTGGCCGTACCATCTGGCGTAGGCCGCCGCATCGGTCAGGCGGAAATCGGCCGACAGGTCGACCACTTTCGTGGCGGGCGCCTGGGCCAAAAGCTCTTTGAGCACCTTCTGCGTGGTGGCGTGCGGCAGCGCGCAGAATACCAGGTCGAGCCCCGCGCCCACCCACTCGATGCCGTCGATCGCCACCAGCGTCGGCAGCTCATAGGGCGCGAATTGCGGAAACACGTCGCCCATCCGCTGGCCTGCCTTGCGGTCGGCGGTCAGGAGCGCGATCTCGATACGCGGATGGCGCAGAAGCAGACGCACCAGTTCGGCGCCGGTGTAGCCCGACGCGCCGAGGATGCCGATCTTCCTTTTCTCAGCCATGGCCATTTTCCCGCTTGGACGCCACGCCCGGGCGCGGCGCGTTTACATGCGGCAATCCGGGGCGCGGCACAAGAGGGCGGGAGCGAGGTCCGGCCCTACGCCTACAGCAGGCCCCACAGCAGGTTCGCGGCGCGCGCCAGCACGTCGCCGAATACCAGCAGCACCCCGGCCCAAACGAAGGCGGAGGCAAAATTCGCCGCCTGGAAATGCCAGTACGGCATTTCGAAGATGCCGGCGACCAGCGGCACCGCGGCGCGCAGCGGCCCGAAGAAGCGGCCGATGAAAATCCCCGGCACGCCCCAGTGGCGCACGAACGCCTCGGCGCGCGGCAGCATGTCGGGATGCGTCGACAGCGGCCACATGTGGAACACCCGCTCCTTGAATTTGTCGCCGATCCAGAACGAGACCCAGTCGCCCAACGCCGCGCCGAGCGCGCCGGCAACCCATACCGGCACGAACGGAATGCCGCCCGCGCCGATCAGCGCGCCGATGCCCACCAGCGCCCCCCAGGCCGGAATGAGCAGCGACAGGAACGCCAGCGACTCGCCGAACGCCAGCGCGAACACGATCGGCGCCGCCCACGCCTGATGCGAGCGGACGAAATCGATCATCGGTTGAACATAGGACTCCACGTGCCGCCTCCCTGCCAGCATCCGCACCCGTCCGCAGCGAGCAAAGCATGGCACCACTGGATTCGAGATACTTGCCGGAATAACACGCCTCGCGCGCAAATTTCTAATTGACAATTATTCTTATTGTCCGCTGAATTTCGACGGTCGCGGCCTTTTGCCCGCCCTGGCCGCTTCCATGCGTCAACAGGGAGAGTTCCATGATTTCCTCGCTCATGCTCCGGATCAGCGTTCTCATCCTCATCACTGGGATGCTCGCAGGCATCGCCATGGGAATGACGCAGAGCTTCACCCTGGCACCCGCCCATGCCCATCTCAATCTGATAGGCGGGGTGCTGCTGTTCCTGTTCGGACTATATTACCGGCTAGTGCCGGCCGCCGCCGCCACCCGGCTGGCCCGGGTGCAATGCGGCCTGCACATCGTCGGCGCGCTGCTGTTCCCGATCGGCATCGTGATCGTGCTGACAGCCGGCCCGAGCCAGGAGATCTACCCCATCGCCGGCTCGCTGATCGTGCTGGCCGCCATGGTGCTGTTTGCCGTCGTGGTCTGGCGCACCGCCAAGGCCTGATCCCCGCGAAACACCCGCCGGCAAGGCGAGCCCGTTCAGCTGGGCGGTCGCCCGCGCCACATTTTCCGGCCCCATCCGTGGCATAGTCGGCGCGACCGATTCGATCCGCCGACCCCTTTCTGGTGACCTTCGCAATAATGTCCAAGATACTGAAATCAAAAAATAAAACAAAATCCTCCGGCGACGACCTGTTCGCCACCGCGCCGCGTTCGGCCGCGCCTTCAGCAGGCCGATCCGCGCCCAAGGGCGGCGGCGCCGAGGGCGGCTACACCGCTCGCGACATCGAGGTGCTGGAGGGGCTGGAGCCGGTGCGGCGCCGTCCCGGCATGTATATCGGCGGCACCGACGAGAAGGCGCTGCACCACCTGTTCGCGGAAGTCATCGACAACTCGATGGACGAGGCGCTGGCCGGCCACGCCAGCTTCATCGAGGTCGAGCTTGGCGCCGACGGCTATCTCACCGTCACCGACAACGGCCGCGGCATCCCGGTCGATCCGCACCCGAAATTCCCGAAGAAGTCGGCGCTCGAAGTCATCATGTGCACGCTGCATGCCGGCGGCAAGTTCGACTCCAAGGTGTACGAGACCTCGGGCGGCCTGCACGGCGTCGGCGTTTCCGTCGTCAACGCGCTCTCCTCGCGGCTCGAGGTCGAGGTGGCGCGCGGCCAGCAGCTCTACCGCATGGCGTTCGAGCGCGGCACGCCCAAGGGCCGGCTGGAGAACCTCGGCAAGGTCGCCAACCGGCGCGGCACGCGGGTGCGCTTCAAGCCCGACCCCGACATCTTCGGCGCCAAGGCCGTGTTCAAGCCGCAGCGGCTGTTCAAGATGGCGCGCTCGAAGGCCTACCTGTTCGGCGGTGTCGAGATCCGCTGGCACTGCGCGCCGGAACTGTTGCGCGGCCTCGAGGACGTGCCGGCCGAGGACACCTTCCACTTCCCCGGCGGCCTCAAGGACTACCTCGCCGCCGCCATCCACAACGACACGCTGGTGCACCCGGACATCTTCTCCGGCCGCTCGGGCAAGAACGGCGCGCACGGCGCCTGCGAATGGGCGGTGGCGTGGACCGCCGACGCCGACGGCTTCCTGTCCTCCTACACCAACACCGTTCCCACGCCCGACGGCGGCACCCACGAGAGCGGCCTGCGCGCCGCGCTCTTGCGCGGCCTCAAGGATCACGCCGAGCGCGCCGGACAGGCCAAGCGCGCCGCCTCGATCACCTCCGAGGACGTGATGGCGGGCGCCGCCGCCATGCTCTCGGTGTTCGTGCGCGAACCGGAATTTCAGGGCCAGACCAAGGACCGCCTCGCCACCGCGGAAGCGCAGCGCATCGTCGAACAGGCCATCAAGGATCCGTTCGACCACTGGCTCGCCGGCAATCCGGTGCAAGCCAACAGGCTATTGGAGTTTGTCGTCGAGCGCGCCGATGAGCGGCTGCGCCGTCGCCAGGAAAAGGAAATCTCGCGCAAGAGCGCGGTGCGCAAGCTGCGCCTGCCCGGCAAGCTCGCCGACTGCACCAATTCCGCCGCCGACGGCTCGGAACTGTTCATCGTCGAGGGCGACTCGGCCGGCGGCTCCGCCAAGCAGGCGCGCGACCGCGCCAGCCAGGCCATCTTGCCGCTGCGCGGCAAGATTCTCAACGTCGCTTCCGCCGGCAAGGACAAGCTCGCCGCCAACCAGCAGCTGGCCGATCTGGTGCAGGCGCTCGGCTGCGGCACCGCCGCGCATTACCGTGAGGAGGATTTACGCTACGGCCGCGTCATCATCATGACCGATGCCGACGTCGATGGCGCGCATATCGCCTCGCTGCTCATCACCTTCTTCTACCGGCAGATGCCGCGCCTGATCGACGAGGGCCACCTCTATCTCGCGGTGCCGCCGCTCTACCGCCTCACCCACGGCGCCAAGACCTTCTACGCGCGCGATGACGCGCACCGCGACGAGCTTTTGAAGAAGGAGTTCCACGCCAACGCCAAGGTCGAGATCGGCCGCTTCAAGGGCTTGGGCGAGATGATGCCGGCGCAACTCAAGGAAACCACGATGAATCCGGGAAAGCGCACGCTGTTGCGCGTGATGCTGCTGCCCGACGATCGCGAGGACACCGCCGACGCGATCGAGCGCCTGATGGGCACCAAGGCCGAGGCGCGCTTCGCCTTCATTCAGGAGAAGGCGGAATTCGCCAAGGATGAATTGCTGGATGTGTGAGGAGTCCGCGCCGATGCCGTCGCGCGTGAGGCCAAGGAACCGATCGCGGGTAACGCGGAACCATTCCCGTTCCGAAAACGTTTGATGGAAAAACGCAAGGAGCGGACAATGTTGGCGCGCTCGACTTCCATCCGGATATTCCTGACGGTTCTGGTTTTCATGATGGCCAACGCCGTATTGTTTGGCATCGGCATGGTTACCGTGCTCGCCAATCCGGCGCTGACGGCGTATCAGGAATGGCTTATTCCGATTGTCATATTCCTGAGCGTCATGCTTGCGGTACCGCTTTCCTGGTTTATCGCGCCGCGCCTGCGGGCCCACTACTGGCGCGAGCATCCGGCGGATTTGATCAGCGGCCCGAAATACAGCCCGCCGGAGCGTCTGTAGTCCGGATTTGCACACAAGGCTTCACTCGCCGCGCCCGTTCAATCGAACGGCAGGCCGCAGTAGTTCTCGGAGAGCGACGTCATCGCCGCCTTCGACCCCGTCACGTAGTCGAGCTCGGCGCGCTGGCGGCGCATGTCGAAGGTGTCGCGCCTGGGGTCGATGTGCAGCAGGCTGGTCATCCACCACGAGAAGCGCTGCGCCTTCCAGATGCGGCGCAGGCAGGTGGTGGTGTAATTGTGCAGCCGGATCTCCTCGCCGAGCTTGTAATGCTCGGTCAGCGCCTCGGCCAGCACACGCACGTCGGCCATGGCGAGGTTCATGCCCTTGGCCCCGGTCGGCGGCACGATGTGGGCGGCGTCGCCGGCGAGGAACAGCCTTCCGGTCTGCATCGGCTCGGTAACGAAGCTGCGCATCGGCGTGATGCCCTTCTGCAGGATGCGGCCCGGCGTCAGCGGCCGCGCGCCGGCGAGGCGAATGGCGAGTTCGTCCCAGATGCGTTCATCCGGCCACTTGCTGACATCCTCGTCGGGCGTGCATTGCAGGTAGAACCGCGACAGGTCATGCCCACGCATCGAGAACAGCGCGAAGCCGCGCTCGTGCCAGGTGTAGATCAGCTCCTTCTCCGGCGGCGGCGACTCCGCGAGGATGCCGAGCCAAGCATAGGGATAGACCTTATCGTGTTGATTGATGACCTGCGCCGGAAAGCTCGGCCGCGAAATGCCGTGGAAGCCGTCGCAGCCGGCGATAATATCGCAGGCGATCTCGCAGTCCTCGCCCTTGTGGTGGAAGCGGATCTTCGGCGCGGCGCTCTCGAAATCGTGCACGCTGACGTCGGAGACGTCGAACAGGATGTCCTCGCCCTGGGCCAGCCGGTGCGCGATCAGGTCGGTCACGACCTCCTTCTGGTCGTAAACGTAGATCTGCTGGCCGATGAGCTGCTTGAAATCGATATGGTGGGCCTTGCCGTCCCAGGCGAAATAGATGCCGTCGTGCAGCTTGGCCTCGCGCATGAGCCGGTCGCCGACGCCCGTCTTGATGAGCATCTGCGCCACCCAGTATTCCATCACTCCGGCGCGGCGGCGCCCTTCGCAATAGGCGCGACTGCGGTCCTCGATGATAATGGAACGGATGCCTTCCAGCCGCAAAAGATGGGCAAGCATCAAGCCTGCCGGTCCAGCGCCGATGATGCCTACCTGCGTCCGCATGCAAAGTCTTTCCAATTGATCCCCCGGATCGGTTCGAGTTTACGCGGCGAACCGACAACGTAAAAAACAATGGCTGAAGATAATGAAAAAATGGCTGCAATCGCTTCCTGCAATCTTCCCATCACCGGTTACACTGCACACGGTCAGGCGAGCGGCAATCACAGCGGCAATCACAAGTGGGTGAATCGCAAAAAATCGCGCGAGCGGCAGAGGGTCTGCCATGCAGCGGGCGACACCGGCTTCGACTGCTGGAAATCAATTATTCATTCATTCTGAAGGTCAAAAAAGCACGAATCCGATTGACTTTAGCGGTTTGACGCCTATGTTGCGCCTCAACGCGGCCGGCTCCCATTGGGGCCTCCCCTGATCGGGATGCCCTCAGAAGGGTTTAAGTGCCGCGGTTTGTCGCGCCAGTCATGTCTCCCGTGCTTTATGCGTGCCGTTGCGGGGACAGCGCGTTTTTTTCAGCGAATCCTGACGGCGGTTTCGGTTCGAGGCTCAATGTCATTTTCCCATCTTGGCTTGTCCGAAAAGGTACAAGCCGCTGTCGCCGCAGCTGGTTACACCCAGCCCACCCCCATCCAGGAACAGGCGATTCCCCATGTGCTGGCGCGCCGCGACGTGCTCGGCATCGCCCAGACCGGTACCGGCAAGACCGCCGCGTTCGTGCTGCCCATGCTCACCATGCTGGAAAAGGGCCGCGCCCGCGCCCGCATGCCGCGCACGCTCATTGTCGAGCCGACCCGTGAGCTGGCCGCGCAGGTCAAGGAACAGTTCGACAAATACGGTGCCGGCCAGAAGCTCAATGTCGCGCTGCTGATCGGCGGCGTGTCGTTCGGCGATCAGGACACCAAACTGATGCGCGGCGTCGACGTGCTGATCGCCACCCCCGGCCGCCTGCTCGACCATACCGAACGCGGCGGACTGCTGCTCACCGGCGTCGAACTGCTGGTGATCGACGAAGCCGACCGCATGCTCGACATGGGCTTCATCCCCGACATCGAGCGCATCTGCAAGCTGGTGCCGTTCACCCGGCAGACGCTGTTCTTCACCGCGACCATGCCGCCGGAAATTTCCCGCATCACCGAGCAGTTCCTGCATACGCCGCAGCGAATCGAGGTCTCCAGGCCCGCGACCACCGCCGCCACGGTGACGCAGTCGCTGGTGCGCTCGGGGCGCGAGCCGCATGAAAAGCGCGAGACGCTGCGCGCCCTGATCCGCGGCGCGCAGGATCTCAAGAACGCCATCATCTTCTGCAACCGCAAGCGCGAGGTCGCGCTGCTGCACCGTTCGCTGCAGCGGCACGGATTCCCCGTCGTGGCGCTGCACGGCGACATGGACCAGAGCGCGCGCACGACGGCGCTCGATCAGTTCCGCAAGGGCGAGATGCCACTGCTGGTCGCCTCCGATGTCGCCGCGCGCGGCCTCGACATTCCGGAGGTCAGCCACGTCTTCAATTTCGACGTGCCGCACCACGCCGACGACTACGTGCACCGCATCGGCCGCACCGGCCGCGCCGGCCGCAGCGGCACCGCCATTACCATCACCACATCCGCCGACGACAAGGCGGTGGGTGCCATCGAGAGGCTCACCGGCCAGACGCTGGCGCGTGACGACTCCTTTGCCGCGGCCATCTCCTCCGAAGGCGCCACGGAACGCCCGGCGCGCCATCGCGGCGGCGAATCGCGCGAGGGCCGCAAACCGCGCGGCGAGCGTGGCGGTTCGCGCGGCCGTGGCAGGCACACCGAACCGGCGGCGTCCGCCTCGCCCGTCGAGGCTCCCGCGCCGCGCGCGGATCAAAGGCCCGCGGATCACAGCGAGCGCCCGCACAAGGGTCGCGATCACAAGCCGCAGGATCGCAAGGATCATGCGAACGAGTCGCGCCGCAAGCCTGCCGAAGCGGCCAACGAAGCCGCCGACCACAGCCACCTGCCGGCGTTCCTGCTGCGGCCGGTGCGCGCCAGGGCCTGACAAAAGAAGCCGGCGAAAAGAATCCGGCGGACATTTTCGCCGGATCTCGAAATTCTTATTCCAAGATCCTTATCCCAGATCCTTGTCCAAGGACTGGATTTGCTTCGTGAAATTGCGTCCGTCGGTTTCGCGGATCATTCGCCGCCGATCTTTTTGCAGTGCCGCATTTACACTTCATTCACGGCTCTGAAGGTAGGGTCTTCGTAATATTACAGCTAGAGACTGTACGTTGTTGGGGTGCGGGCAGGATGCTCGTGGGACGCGGGGACCGGTTGTGAACGGCTTGCTGGACGAGCATGAGCGCACCTTGGCGTTCGCCGAGGTCGCCTTGGGACAGATTCGCTCGCTTCGCCAGACGGCTGTGCCGCGCAACTATGAAATCTGGTACGTCTACGCCACCGGCTACAACCCCGCTCTCAACAACGTCATCAACGAGACGCTGGCGCGCAACGGTCGCCTGACCGAGGCCGATCTCGAACAAATCTACGAAACCTATCTGTCGCAGATCCGCATCAGCGAACGCATCGACTCGGTCGGCGCGCGCGTCATCAGCGAGATCGACGGTGTCATGAAGGTGGTCACCGAGGCGCTGGCCGCCTCGTCGACTTATGGCAACAACCTGTCCGGAACCGCCCGGGATCTGGCGGCCACCAAGGATCCCAAGGCGCTGATCACCATCGTCGAGACGCTGGTGAAGTCCACGCGAGAGATGCAGGCCACCAACCAGACGCTGGAAGACCGCCTGACCTCGTCGAAACAGGAAATCGCCACGCTGCAGCAGAGCCTCGAGGCGGTCCGCAACGAAACGCAGTCCGATCCGCTCACCGGCCTGGGCAACCGCAAGTTCTTCGACCGCGCCATCGAGGATGCCATCAGGAAGGCGGCCGCCAACGACGAGCCGCTGACGCTGCTGATGATGGACATCGATCACTTCAAGTCGTTCAACGACAATTACGGCCACCTCACCGGCGACCAGGTGCTGCGGCTGGTGGCGCTCTCGCTCAAGCAGAACGTCAAGGGTCAGGACATCATCGTGCGCTATGGTGGCGAGGAATTCGCCGTCATCCTGCCGAACACCCCGATGCGGCAGGCGATCACCGTCGCCGACCACATCCGCCGCGCGGTAATGGCCAAGGAACTGAAGAAGAAATCGACCGGCGAGATTCTCGGCCGCGTCACCATCTCGATCGGCGTGGCGCTATTGTCGCAGAGCGACGACGTCCATTCGCTGATCGAACGCGCCGACGGCTGCCTCTATGCCGCCAAGCGTCACGGCCGCAACCGCGCCATCTGCGAAGCCGATCCGGAGTATGCGCCGGACGGCATCCAGGTCGCCTGATCGACCGATCGACCGATCTTCACTGCACGCAATGGAATGCCGGACCCCGTGTCCCGGCAGGGAATCACGCCTCGGGAACGGGCGTGAGCTGCACGGATTCGCCGCAACCGCAGGCGCCCGTCTGGTTCGGATTCTTGAACACGAACTGCGCCGCGAGCTTGTCGATCTTGAAATCCATCTCGGTGCCGAGGAGGAACATCACCGCCTTGGGGTCGATCAGGATCTTGACGCCCTTGTCCTCGATCACCTCGTCATGGGGCGCGATCTCGCTGGCGTATTCCACCGTGTAGGACATGCCGGCGCAACCGCCGTTCTTGACGCCGACGCGCAGGGCGGCGATCGGCTTCTCGCTGCGTTCCATCAGTTCGCGGATGCGCGTCGCCGCGGCTTCGGTCAGGCGCATCACTTGCGGCCGGGGACGCGGCGCCGTGCTGGCATTTGGTGATATGGAGGTCATGACTGCCATATGAGCCCTCTGCGCTGTAGTTCAACCCCGCCGCGGCGTGGCATCTCACCACATGTTGAGGATGAGGCGCGCCTCTTCCGACATGCGGTCGGTGGTCCACGGCGGATCCCACACCAGGCTGACATTGACCGCGCCGACGCCGGGCACGCTGGCGATGGCGTTTTCAACCATGCCGGGCATGTCGCCGGCCACCGGACAGTTCGGCGTCGTCAGCGTCATCTCGACATCGATCGAGCGGTCTTCCTTGATGTCGACGCGGTAGATCAGTCCCAGCTCGTAGACGTCGGCGGGAATCTCCGGATCGAACACGGTCTTGAGCGCGGCGATGATGGCATCGGTCATGCGCTCGGTTTCCTGCGCCGTGAGTTCCGACTGCGTCGCCATCGGCAGATGGCCGTCGTCATGACCCGCCGCCTCGGCGGCGCCCGGCGCTTGTGAGGTTTGCATTTGTTGCGTCATGCGAACATGTCCCGTGCCTTGATGAGAGCCTGCGCGAGCTGATCGACCTCCTCGCGCGTATTGTACATGGCAAACGACGCCCGGCAGGTCGCGGCCACGCCAAACCGCTCCAGAAGCGGCATCGTGCAATGGGTTCCCGCCCGCACCGCGATGCCGGAACGGTCGATGATGGTGGCGATGTCGTGGGGATGCGCGCCCTTGATGTCGAACGAAACGATGGCGCCCTTGTGCTTCGCCGTGCCGATGATGCGCAGCGCGTTGATCTCGCGCAGCCGCTCGTGCGCGTAGGCCACCAGCGCGCTTTCGTGGGCGGCGATGCGCGCCTTGCCGATCGAATCGATATAATCGAGCGCCGCGCCCAGTCCGATCGCCTGCACGATCGATGGCGTGCCGGCCTCGAACTTGTGCGGCGGGTCGCCGTAGGTCACCCAGTCGCACGACACCTCGCGGATCATCTCGCCGCCGCCGTTGAACGGCCGCATGGCGACGAGGTGATCGTACTTGGCCCACAGCGCCCCGATACCCGAGGGGCCATACAGCTTGTGGCCGGTGATGACATAGAAGTCGCAGCCGATGTCCTGCACGTCGACCGGCAGGTGCACCGCCGCCTGGCTGCCGTCGACCAGCACCGGAATGCCGCGCGCCTTGGCCAGCTTCACCACCTCCTTGACCGGCACGATGGTGCCGAGCGCGTTCGACATCTGGGTGATGGCGACGAGCTTGGTGCGCGGGCCGAGCAGCTTCTCGAACTCGTCGATGAGGAAATTGCCGTCGTCGTCGACCGGCGCCCATTTGAGCACGACGCCCTGCCGCTCGCGCAGGAAATGCCACGGCACGATGTTGGAGTGGTGCTCCATGATCGAGAGCACGATCTCGTCACCCTCGCCGAGGTTGGGACCGCCATACGAGGACGCCACGAGATTGAGCGCCTCGGTGGCGTTGCGGGTGAAAATGATCTCCTCGTTGCGCGGCGCGTTGAGGAAGCGCGCGACCTTCTCGCGCGCGCCTTCATAGGCTTCCGTCGCGGCGTTGGCGAGAAAGTGCATGCCGCGGTGCACGTTGGCATATTCCTCGGTGTAGGCTTTCTGGATGCGCTCAAGCACGGCCTTCGGCTTCTGCGCCGAGGCGGCGTTATCGAGGTAGATGAGCGGCTTGCCATAGACCTTCATCGCCAGCGCGGGAAAGTCCGCCCGCACCTGCGCGACATCGTAAGCCCCATTGGTCACGGCCGAATGCATGTCAGGTCCTCCGCGCCGTGAGATAGCGCGCCGCCGCCTGGAGCGCGGCCTCGCGCACGACATCGTCGGCGATGGCTTCGATCGTCTCGCCGACGAACGCCTGGATCAGCATCGCCTGCGCCTCCGGCTCGGGCAACCCCCGCGCGCGCAGATAGAACAGCAACCCCTGGTCGAGCGCGCCGGAGGTCGAGCCGTGGCTGCAGGCGACGTCATCGGCATAGATCTCCAGCTCCGGCTTGCTGTCGGATTCGGCCTCGTCGGTGAGCAGGATCGCGCGCGTCATCATCCTGGCATCGGTCTTCTGCGCGTCCGGGCGCACCACGATGCGGCCCTGGAACACCGAGCGGGCACGGCCGTCGAGCACGGCGCGGAACACCTCGCGGCTGGAACAGCCGGGCACGGCGTGATCGAGGAACATCGAGGTGTCGCCGTGCTGCGAGCCCTTGAGCAGGTTGACGCCGTTGGTCTCGACATTGGCGCCGCTGCCCTCGAAACGGATGAAGGCCTGGTAGCGGCTGACGCTGGCGCCGCTGGTCAGGTTGAAGGTGGCGAGGTGAGCGTTGTCGCCAAGCTTCACCGCCAGCGTCGAAACGTTGATCGCCGCCATGTCGTCTTCCATCAGGCGGCTGTGATCGAGCCGGGCGCCCGCGCCGAGTTCCATCACCAGCGCGTCATTGACCTGATAGGCAACATCGGCCGCGCCGGCGACGAACTGCTCGACCAGCGTGAGATGCGCGCCGGCCGCGAGGCGCACCAGCGAGCGCGTGTACATCGCGGCCGGTTCGCCGCCGCTGGCGACGTGCACGAGATGAACGGGGCGCGCGATGCGCGCGTTCTCGGCGACATCGATGACGATGCCGTCGGTCATCAGCGCCGTGTTGAGGGACAGCAGCGGATCGACCGCCTCGTCCGGCTGCGCCATCAGCGCGCCGACCGGCGCATCCCTGGAGGCCAGCACCGCCGCAAGCGGGCGCAGCGACAGGCCGCGCTCCGGGCTGTCGAGATCCGACAGCTGCGGCGCCAGCGCGCCATCGACGAGCACGATGCGCCGCGCGTTGCCCAGCGCGTGCGGGGCCAGCACGGCCTGCGCCCGCGCCAGCGCGTCCTTGTCCGGCAGCGGCGCCATCGGCAGCGCCTCGCGCATCAGGGCGCGCAGGTCGGTATATTTCCAGTCCTCGACGCGGCGATGCGGCAGCCCCTTCTGCTCGAAGGTGCCAAAGGCGCGCGCGCGCAACGCATCCACGCCGTCGGCGCCCGGCAGGCGCGGCCGCGCCGCGGCGAAACCCTGCGCCAGCGCCTGTTCGGCGCCGGTCTTTTCCAGACCACTGGTCATGTTGTCGGCCATGTTATGCCGCCGCTCCGGTGTATTCGGCGTAGCCGGACTGTTCGAGCTCCAGCGCCAGCTCCTTGCCGCCGCTCTTCATGATGCGGCCCTTGGCCATGACGTGCACAACGTCCGGCACGATGTAGTTCAGAAGCCGCTGATAGTGCGTGATGACGACCATGGCGCGGTCCGGCGAACGCAACAGGTTGACGCCCTCGGAGGCGATGCGCAGCGCATCGATGTCGAGGCCGGAATCCATTTCGTCGAGGATGCACAGGCTGGGTTCGAGCAGCGCCATCTGCAGCACCTCGTTGCGCTTCTTCTCGCCTCCCGAGAACCCGACATTGACGCCGCGCTTGAGCATGTCCTGCGCGATGCCGAGCCGGCCGGCGACATCCCTGACCTTCTTCATGAACTCAGGAGTCGACAGTTCGCCTTCGCCGCGCGCCTTGCGCTGGGCGTTGAGCGCGGTGCGCAGGAACGTCATGGTGGCGACGCCGGGGATTTCCACCGGATACTGGAACGCCAGGAACACGCCCTTGGCGGCGCGCTCGTCCGGCTCCATGGCCAGCAGGTCCTCGCCGTTGAACAGCACCTCGCCGCCGGTCACCTCGTAGCCCGGCTTGCCGGCGAGCACGTGGGAGAGCGTGGACTTGCCGGAACCGTTAGGCCCCATGATGGCATGCACCTCGCCCTTGTTCACGCTCAGCGACAGCCCGTGAAGGATCTCGCGTTCCTCGACGCGAACCTGAAGATTCCTGATTTCAAGCATTCCAGCCATCCTTCACCTCGCCTCAATTTTCATGCCCGGCGCAACGCCGCGACAGCCTCGTTGTCGTTCGTCTCGCTGCGCGCCGCGCTCCAGCGCAAAATCTCCTCGACCCGCGCCGCCACCGCGTCGGCCGGAATCGCCGCCATCTCGTTCGAGCCGAACGCGCGCGCCGCGACATGCCACCAGTGCGGCGTCACGGGCTTCCAGGTCATGGCGTCGGTCGGGCCGGACAATGTCAGCAGCGGAATGCCTTGCGTCGCCAGCACATGGCCGATGCCGCCTTCGATGGCGACCGCCAGCGTCAGGCGTGGGGCCAGCGCGTGCGTCAGCCACATCAGGTCGACCTCGCTGCCGTCCACGGCGGTCAGGTCGACGATGACGGCGTCGGGCGCCTGCGCCTCGACAAAGCGGCGCTCCTCGTTCTCATAGGGACCGAGCAGGAACACCGGCTGCAGTCCGAGCCTGCGCAGGTGCTGGAGAAATTCGATCTGGCGCGCGCGCGGCCAGGCCTTGCGCCAGCCCACGCCGCCGAACGCCAGGCCGGCATAACGGCGTCCGTCGTCCGGCAACAGCGCCACCGCCCGTTCCGTCATCCGTGGCGCGACCGGCAGGCTGGCGTCGAACGGCAGCGCCCGCCCCGCCACCATCTCGGCCATGCGGTGGAAGCGGTCGTAATTGTGAACCGGACGAACGGCGGGGCGCAGGCCGACACCCCGGCGCAGGGCGTAACCCGGAACGTTGGCGATGAACCTGCCGGCCAGCCCCGCGCTGCCGACGAACGACCACAGCGCATTGAGGTTGCTGCGGAAGTCGATCACCACGTCGATGTTCGTGAGGCCCGCGAGCACGCCGCGCGTGGCCGCCGGGCCGCGCCCGGTCGGCTGGTCCACCAGGAGGCCGTCGAACAGCTCCGCGCCGAGCGCCGCGAACAGCGTCGCGTAGGTGCTGCGGCCGGAATAGACGCCGATCAGGCTGTGGTCGGGCAGCGCCATGCGCAGCGCGCGATAGGCCGGAAGCCGGATGATGGCGTCGCCCAGCGCCTCGAATTTCTGCATCACCAGCGCCTTCGGGCGCGCGTCGCTGCCCGGCGCGGCGGTCCAGAACGACGGCAGATAGTCGATGCCGGCGGCCATTGGCGATCCCTCACATGAACCGGAGCGGACGCCGGAAGGCGGGATGAGCGGGACTAGCCAACGCTGCCCTCCAGGCTGATCGCGATCAGCTTCTGCGCCTCGACGGCGAACTCCATCGGCAGCTGTTGCAGCACGTCGCGCACGAAACCATTGACGACCAGCGCCACCGCCTCTTCCTCCGACAGGCCGCGCTGCACGCAGTAGAACAGCATGTCGTCGGAGATCTTCGAGGTCGTCGCCTCGTGCTCGAAGGTGGCGGACGAGTTCTTCGATTCGATGTACGGCACGGTATGCGCGCCGCAGGTATGGCCGATCAGCAGGCTGTCGCAGGCGGTGAAGTTGCGCGCGTTGGTCGCCTTGCGGTGCGCCGAGACCAGGCCGCGATAGGTGCTCTGCGACTGGCCGGCGGCGATGCCCTTGGAGATGATGCGGCTCGACGTGTTCTTGCCGAGATGGATCATCTTGGTGCCGGAATCGACCTGCTGGTGACCGTTGGAGATGGCGATGGAATAGAACTCGCCGCGCGAATGGTCGCCGCGCAGGATGCAGCTCGGGTATTTCCAGGTGATGGCCGATCCGGTCTCCACCTGGGTCCACGAAATCTTCGAGTGCGCGCCGCGGCAGTCGCCGCGCTTGGTGACGAAATTGTAGATGCCGCCCTTGCCGTCCTTGTCGCCGGGATACCAGTTCTGCACCGTCGAATACTTGATCTCGGCGCCTTCCAGCGCGACCAGCTCGACCACCGCGGCGTGCAGCTGGTTCTCGTCGCGCTGCGGCGCGGTGCAGCCTTCGAGGTAGCTCACATAGGCGCCCTTGTCGGCGATGATGAGCGTGCGCTCGAACTGGCCGGTGTTCTTCTCGTTGATGCGGAAATAGGTCGACAGTTCCATCGGGCAGCGCACGCCCGGCGGCACGTAGACGAACGAACCGTCGGAGAATACCGCCGAATTGAGGGTGGCGAAGAAGTTGTCGGTCACCGGCACCACGGTGCCGAGATATTTGCGCACCAGGTCGGGATGCTCGCGCAAAGCCTCGGAGATCGGCATGAAGATGACGCCGGCCTTCTTCAGCTCTTCCTTGAAGGTGGTGGCCACCGAAACCGAATCGAACACCGCGTCGACCGCAACGCGGGTCGCGCCCTCGGGGCGCTCGACGCCGGCCAGCAGTTCCTGCTCGCGCAACGGAATGCCGAGTTTCTCATAGGTCTTGAGAATTTCGGGATCGACTTCGTCGAGCGAAGACAGCGACTTCTTCTGCTTCGGCGCCGCGTAATAATAGAGGTCCTGATAGTCGATCTTGGGATAGCTGACCTTGGCCCAGCTCGGCTCGGGCATGGTCAGCCAGCGGCGGTAGGCCTCAAGCCGCCATTCCAGCATCCATTCCGGTTCGTTTTTCTTGGCGGAGATGAAGCGGACGATATCCTCGGAAAGCCCCTTGGGGGCCTTCTCGGATTCGATCGCGGTCTCAAACCCATATCGGTATTGGTCAACGTCGACGCGTTTGACGCGTGCGACCGTTTCGTCAACGGCTGGCATTTTTTCTCCTCCCCAACGGTTTCAAGGACCGTAGCGGATCGTCCCTGAAATCTAGAGATGTTCCAACTTGAAACCAACCCCCTTTGGTCAATTCTGGACGAAATTCGTTCACTTTTTTTATGACTGCAACTAACTCGCACTATCACGCCAAACCACGACACAACGATCGATGTCGGCCTCCGTCGTGGTGTGACCGAAGCTGATCCGGATGGCGCCACGCGCCATGTCCTCGGTGACGCCCATGGCGGCAAGCACGTGGGAAGGCTGTACTTTGCCCGACGAACAGGCAGCGCCCGACGACACCGCGATGCCGGCGAGATCGAAGGCGATCACCGTGGTTTCCGCCTTCATGTTGGGCCGTGCCGCAAGCACCGTGTTGGGCAGGCGCGAACTCTCGCGCGCGAAGATGACGGTGCCCGCCACTTCGGACAACCCGGCCTCAAGGCGATCGCGCAAGACCATGAGGCGCTGCGATTCGCCAGCCATCGCCGCGAGCGCGGCCGCTGCCGCCGCCGCGAATCCAGCGATACCGGCCACGTTCTCAGTGCCGGCGCGGTGACTGCGCTCCTGGCCGCCGCCTCGGATCAACGGTTCCGGCAACGGCCGGTCGGGCAGCGCCGCCACGACGCCGACCCCCTTGGGACCGCCAAGCTTGTGCGCCGACAGCGTCAGGAAATCGGCGCCGCAGGACTCGAACCGCAGCGGCAGCCGGCCGAATGCCTGCACGGCGTCGACATGCAGCAGGCCGCCCGCCTCATGGACAACTTCAGATGCCTCGAACACAGGTTGAAGAACACCGGTCTCGTTATTGGCAAACATGATGGAAACCAGCGTTGCCGAAGTTCCCCTGAGGAGCTGGCGCAACGCCTCGGGATCGACCCTGCCGGCCGCCGTCACCGGGGCAAGTGTCACGTGTTCGGACGCGAAGCGTCCG
>SCUB01000011.1 GCA_004297465.1 Xanthobacteraceae bacterium
CCGCGCTATCGCGGCGGACCGATGTTCTATGCCGACAGCGTCGGGCTCAGGAAAATCCACGAGCGCATCCTCGAGTTCAGGAAGGAGCTCGATCCGCAGTACTGGACCCCGGCGCCGCTCCTCGAAAAGCTCGCCCTTTCGGGATCGAGCTTCGCCGAGTGGGACAGGTCACGCAGCTAAGAGCCGGAGCAAATCATCATGACGGGAGCTTTCATCCCCTACGGCGGCTATTGGTCGACGCCGTTCGTCAAATGGCAGGGCACGCTCGCGCACCTGCACAGCCTGCGGCTTGCCGCCCATGTCGGAAAAGCGGCGCTCGCCGCCAGGGGCATCGACGGCAGAGCGATCGATCACGCCATCCTCGGCACCACCAATCCGCAGAAGAGCAGCTTCTTCGGTCTGCCGTGGGTGACCGCGATGATGGGGCTGGAGACTGTCGCGGGCCCCACCGTGCAGCAGGCCTGCGCCACCGGCACCCGCGCCATGCAGATGGCGGCACAGGAACTGGCCGGCGGCACCGCATCCTGCTCGCTGCTGGTGTGCGCCGACCGCATGTCGAATGGCGCGGTGGTGTACTATCCCGATCACACCGCGCCGGGTGGCGACGGCGTCACCGAGCGCTGGACGCTCGACAATTTCGCCCACGATCCGCATGCGAAAATCGCCATGCTCGATACCGCCGAGAACGTCGCGCGCAGGTTCAATGTCAGCATGGCCGAACAGCATGACCTGGTGCTGATGCGCGACGCGCAATACCGCAAGGCGCTGGCCGACGACCGCGCGTTCCAGCGCCGCTACATGGTCGACGCGCCGGTGTTCGACGCCGGCTTCCGCAAGCAGACCGGCACCGTGGCGGCCGACGAGGGCATCTTCGCGACCACCGCCGAAGGGCTCGCCAAGCTCAAGCCGGTCAAGCCCGACGGCACCGTGACCTTTGCGGCGCAAACCCATCCCGCCGATGGCAACGCCGGCATGATCGTCACCGGCCGCGAGCGTGCCCGCGAGATGTCCTCCAACAAGGGCATCGAGATCGAACTGCTTGGCTTCGGCATGGCGCGCACCGAGAAGGGCCACATGCCGATGGCGGTGGCCCCGGCGTGCCAGAACGCGCTCAAGGCGGCCGGGCTCGATCTGGCGAAAGTCGATGCGGTCAAGTCGCACAACCCGTTCGCGGTCAACGATCTCGCCTTCACCCGGGAGACCGGCTATCCGCTGGACAAGATGAACAACTACGGCTGTTCGCTGATCTGGGGCCATCCGCAGGCGCCGACGGCATTGCGCAGCGTCATCGAGCTGATCGAGGACCTGGCCTTGCGCGGCGGCGGCGTCGGCATGTTCGGCGGCTGCGCCGCCGGCGATGTCGGCATGGCGGTGGTGCTGCGCGTCGGCGGCAAGTAAGCGCCGGCCGCGGTTTTCTCGATTCTTGTCTCTCGATTCCTGCGTCCGCGAAACATCCCGGTTTCGCGGACGTTCTTTTTCATTCAGACCTCGATCACATGCCGAGATAGGCCCGGCGCACCTCGTCGTTGGCGAGCAGCTCCTTGCCGGGGCCTTCGAGGGTGACGTAGCCGGTTTCCAGCACATAGGCGTGGTCGGCGATGGAGAGCGCGGCGCGCGCGTTCTGCTCCACCAGGAGGATGGTGATGCCGTCCTCCTTGAGGGCGCGGATGGTGCGGAAGATCTCCTCGACGATGACGGGTGCAAGCCCCATGCTCGGCTCGTCGAGCAGCAGGATCCGCGGCCGGCCCATCAGCGCGCGGCCGAGCGCGAGCATCTGCTGCTGGCCGCCGGACAGCGTTCCCGCCGGGTGCGTGCGCCGCTCCTTGAGGATCGGGAACATCGCATAGACCTTTTCCAGATCGTCCTCGATGCCGGCGCTGCGCCGCGTGAACGCCCCCATGCGCAGATTGTCCTCGATGCTCATGGGGCCGAACACCTGGCGGCCCTCCGGCACCTGGCAGATGCCGGCGCGCACGCGGTGATGCGATCGCCGGGCGGCGATCGACTGGCCGCGCAGCAGGATGTCGCCGCCGCTGGCCGGCTGCACGCCCGAGATGCAGCGCAATAGCGTGGTCTTGCCGGCGCCGTTGGCGCCGACCAGCGCCACCAGCTGGCCCTCGGCGACCGCGATCGACACCCCGTGCAGCGCCTCGATGCGGCCGTAACGCGTCTTGAGGTCGCGCACCTCCAGCATCATGGCGGCCGGTGCGGCGCCGACGGCGGCGTCGCCGGCCGGCGGGCGCGCGGTATCGAGCGGCGGCAGCAGCGCCATGATGCGCTGGCGCAACAGCGCGATGTCGCCCTCGCCCTCGGTGCTGTCGAGCGGATCGATATGGGAGGCGAACGCGGCGTCGATCTCGCGCCAGTCGTCCTCGGTCAGGTGGGTGCGCGCCAGCTCGAAGAGCTCGGACTCCTCGCTGTGCATGTGCGCGCCGATCATGCCGTGGAAGGCGGCGATGATCTCCGAGAGCCGCGCCCGCCGCGTGGCGTCGTCGATGTCGGCGGCGGTGAGCGCCTCGCGCATGCGCACGAGATGGACGGGCGCCTTCTCGTGGTCGCGCATCAGCCTCTCGACCAGCGGCCGCGCCGCTCCGGCGCGCTGCAACAGCCGCGCGAACAGAAAGTTGTTTTCCTTGGGATGGTGGTAGCGCTCGGTGAAGCCCTCGAAATAGTCGATGATGTACTCGATCTTGCGAAAATCGAGATCACTCGGGCTGTTGCCGAGGCGGTCGCCGAGACCGCGCAGCGCCTGCGCGACGCGGGTCATGTTGCGGTGTTCGTGCCGGATGATGGTGAGCGCTTGCATGGATCAAACGCCTTCCATCTCGCCGCCGAGGTAGGCCGTGATGACCTCCGGGTTGGTCCGGATCTCCTCGGGCAGGCCTTCCGCGAGCTTCTTGCCGTAGTTGAGCACCAGGATGCTGTCGGAGATGTTCATCACGAGCTTCATGTCATGTTCCACCAGCACGATGGTGATGCCGGAATCCGCCAGCTTCTGGATCAGCTGCTCGACCTCGTGGGTCTCGGTGTTATTGAGGCCGGCGGCCGGCTCGTCGAGCAGCAGGATGACCGGATCGGCGGCCAGCGCGCGGGCGATCTCCAGCCTTTTCAGGGCGCCGTAGGGCATCGAGTTGGCCTGCAGGCCGATATATTTCTCGCAGCCGACGAAAGCCAGGAGCTCCTCGGCGCGGGCGCGGCAGACGCGGTCGGCGCCGATCAGGCCGGGCCAGCGGAACATGCCGGCGAACAGCCGCGAGTTGAGCCCGAGATGCGCGCCGATCATGACGTTCTCGACCGCGCTCAGGTTCATGCACACCTGCAGGTTCTGGAAGGTGCGGCTCATGCGGCGGGCGGCCAGCACATTCGGCGCCATGCCGCCGATGCTTTCGCCCTGCAGCGTGATGTGTCCGGCGGTCGGCGTGTAGATGCCGGTGATCAGGTTGAACAGCGTGGTCTTGCCGGCGCCGTTGGGGCCGATCACCGAATAGACGACGCCCTGCGGCACCTCGAAGCTGACGCCCTGCACCGCGTGGACGCCGCCAAACGACCGGCTGAGATTCTCGATCTTGAGCATGTCAGGCGTCCTTCTTGCGCAGAAGGGCGGCAATGCTCGGCACGATGCCACGCGGCATGAAGATCATGGTGCCGACCAGGATGAAGCCGAAGATCACGGTTTCCCAACCCTCGACACGCGCCAGCGCCTGCGGCAGCAGGCTCAAGAGCGCGGCGCCGAATACCGAGCCATAGACCGAGGCCATGCCGCCGACCACCACCATGGTCATGAGCTCGATGGAATGCTGGAAGGCGGCGAGGTTCGGCGTGATGAAGCCCATGTAGAAGGCGGCAAGCCCGCCCATAGCCGCGGTCGTGCCGGCCGACACCACGAACACGCGGGTCTTGAACGCCGCGGTGTCGATGCCGACCACGCTGGCGGCGACCTCCGAGCCGTGCAGCGCCTGCAGCGCACGTCCCGCCGGCGAATCGACGAGGTTCTGCGCCAGTACGATCGACGCCACCAGCAGTCCGGCGAACATCCAGTACCAGCTTTGCTCGCCGGCCAGCCGCAGGCCGAACATCCGGAAGGTGTCGACCGACATGCCGTCGGGCCCGCCGGTCCATGCCGCCTCGTTGTTGAGGATGATGGAGATGATGATGCCGAGGCCGAGCGTCGCCATCGCCAGATAATGGCCCTTGAGCCGCAGGATGGCGCCGGCAACCAGCCAGGCCAGCGCCGCGGCCGCGAGTGTGGCGATGGCGAGCGACAGCAGCGGCGGCATGTTGTAGCGCGCCGTCAGGATGGCGGAGCCATAGGCGCCGATGCCGAAGAAGCCGGCATGGCCAAGGCTGATCTGCCCGGTGTAGCCGATCAGCAGGTTGAGCGCGATGGCGATCACCGCATTGATCATGATGCGGATGACGAGATCAAAATAGAAGGCGTTGGGCAGCACCAGCGGCAACAGCGCCAGCACGGCGATCAGGATGGCGATTGCCGTGAAGCGGCTCGACATCCAGCTCTTTGGAGCGGAGCCTTGCCGGGACGTGACGGCCGGTGGGGAGGTCATTGTGCTCATGATGGTCCGTTCACACCCGGTCGGTTTGTTTGGCGCCGAACACGCCCTGCGGCCGGAACGTCAGGATGAGGAGGATGAGGATGAAAGGCGCGGCGTCCTTGTAGGCGGAGGAGATGTAGCCGGCGGTCATGGCCTCGAACAGGCCGAGGAACAGCCCGCCGACCACCGCGCCGAGGCCGTTGCCGAGGCCGCCAAGCGTCGCCGCGACGAAGCCCTTGAGGCCGAGCATCAGGCCGGCGTCGTAGGAGGTGGTGGCGATCGGGGCGATCAGGATGCCGCCAATGGCGCCGATGGTGGCCGACAGAATGAAGCTGAGCAGCAGCACCGAGTTGGTGTTGACGCCGACCAGCTGCGCGGCGAGGCGGTTGTAGGATGCCGCCAGCATCGCCTTGCCGGTGCGGGTGCGGCCGAAGAAGAATCCCAGCACGACGACGAGCAGCGTCGAGACACCGAGCACCCACAGGCTTTGCGGCAGGATGGTCGCGCCCAACACCGCCAGCGGCTTCTCGCCCGAGAAGGACGGCAGCGCATGGTTGGCCTTGCCGAGGAACACCTCGACGAGGCCGCGCAGGATCATCGAGATGCCGATGGTGATGATGATGATGCTGACGATTTCGGCATCGCGCGCCGGCTCGATCATCAGCTTTTCGATGATCAGCCCGGTGAGCGCCACGATGCACACCGCGAGCACGATGGCGAGCGGCAGCGGAATGCCGGCGGCGGCCAGGAACACCGCGGCCATGCCGCCGATCATCATGAACTCGCCTTGCGCGAAGTTGATGATGCCGCTGGCGTTGTAGATGATGGAAAAGCCAAGCGCCGCCAGTGCGTAGGTCGCGCCGACGGTGATGCCGGAAAACACGAATTGCAGAAATTGGGCCACGGTTCGGTTCTCTCGCTTGAAGATTACGACGGCATCGAAAGGATCGCCGCAGTGCAGATCATACACTGCGGCGATGGTTGCGTTCCGAGCGGTTACTCGGTCAGGGTCCAGTTGCCCTTCTTGATCTCGAGCAGCCGGAAGGCCGAGAGATCGAGCCCCAGGTGGTCGTTGGCGCTCATGTTGACGACGCCGGCGGTGCCGGCGAGGTTCTTGGTCTTCTCGATCTCGTCGCGCACCTTGGCCTTGTCGAACGAGCCGGCGCGCTTGACCGCCTCGACCCAGATCATCAGGCCGTCCAGCGCGCAGCCGCCGAAGGTGGACACGTCGGCCTTGTTGGCTTCGGTGTAGGACTTGATGTACTCGGTCACGACTTTCTTCTGCGGATCGTTGGCGGGCAGGTTGTCCGCGACGAGGAGCGCCGCGCAGGGCAGGCGCACGCCATTGGCGGCGTCGCCCGACAGCGCGATGAACTCCTTCGCGCACACGCCGGGGCCGTGATAGTTGGGCACCTTCATGCCGAGCTGGGCGTAGTTCTTGTTGACGATGGCCGGGCCCTGTCCGAGGCCGAACACCAGGATCGCCTGCACCGCGGGGTTGTTCTTCACCTTGGTGAGCTGCGGCGTCATGTCGGTGTCTTTGAGGGCGTAGGTCTCGTCCATGATGATCTCGATGCCGTATTTCGGCGCCGCGGCGATCGACTCCTTGCGGCCCGACTGGCCGAAACCGCTGCTTTCCGAGATCAGGGCGATCTTGGTCAGGCCGCGCTTCTTCATGTCGATGAAGATCTTCTCGGCGGCCATGCGGTCGGTGTGCGGGGTCTTGAACACCCACTTCTTGACCGGCTCGATGATGACGACGGCGCCGGCCAGCGAGATGAAGGGCATTTCCGCCTTCTCGACCAGCGGGACCATCGACATGGTCGAGCCGGTGGTCGATCCGCCGATGATGACATCGACCTTGTCGTCATCGATCAGGCGCTTGGTGAAGGCATTGGCCTTGGCGGCATCGGAGGCGTCATCGTAATTGATGAACTCGATCTTCTTGCCGAGCAGGCCGCCGGCCTTGTTGATGCGGTCGATGTAGAGCTGGAGCGTCTTGACCTCGGGGTCGCCGAGAAACGAGGCGGGGCCGGTGAGCGAGAGCACCGAGCCGATCTTGACGTTCTGCGCGTAGGCCGCGCCCGAGACGGCGGGCACTGCGATAACAGCGGCCGCCAGCAGCTTCCTCATATAGTCCATTTGGTCTCTCTCCCTGTGAATAGGTTGGCGTTAGGCCTTCTTGGTCTTGGGTGGATCGATGGTGTCATCCACCTGTGGTTTCCGGGGTTATGACATTGGAGCGGGCAGGGCGCCGGCCACTGGGGCGCGCCGGAAATTCGAAGGGGGCGCGAACCTTCGCGCGGGGCTCGCCGCGGGCATCTGGTGATGCCGCAACAGGCGAGGGGCGTTCGCCGCCAGCCATGCGGCCGGCGATGCGGGAAACAGAAAAGCCAAGCGCGGCCGGGGCGCGGGCCGCGCCGACGGTGATGCCGGAAAACTCGAAGTGCGAAAGCTGCGCCACGGTTCTGTTCTCTTAAAGCTTGCTGGAACGGCATCGAAGAGAACGCCGCAGTGTCAAGGCTACACTGCGGCGTCGGTTGCGTTTCGGGCGGTTATTCGGCCAGCGACCAGTTGCCCTTCTTGATCTCGAGCATGCGGAAGGCCGAGAGATCGAGGCCCATGTGGTCGGTGGCGCTCATGTTGACGATGCCGCCCGTTCCCACATAGCCCTTGGTCTTTTCAATCTCGTCGCGCACCTTGGCCTTGTCGAACGAGCCGGCGCGCTTGACCGCATCGACCCAGATCATCAGGCCGTCATAGGCGTGACCGCCGAAGGTGGACACGTCGGCCTTGTTGGCTTCGGTGTAGGACTTGATGTACTCGGTCACGACCTTCTTCTGCGGATCGTTGGCCGGCAGTTCGTTGGCCACCAGCAGGGCGGCGGAGGGCAGGCGCACGCCGTTGGATGCCTCGCCCGACAGCGCGATGTATTCCTTCGAGCCGACACCGTGCGATTCATAGTGCGGCAGCTTAATTCCAAGCTGGACGATGTTCTTGGTGACGATCGCCGGTCCCTGGCCGAAGCCGAACACCAGCAGCGCCTTCGCGTCAGGGTTGTTCTTGATCTTGGTGAGCTGCGGCGTGACATCCGTGTCCTTCGGGCCGTAGGTCTCGTCCATGATGATCTCGATGCCGTATTTCGGCGCGGCGGCGAGCGATTCCTTGCGGCCCGACTGGCCGAAGCCGCTGTTTTCGGAGAGCAGCGCGATCTTGGTCTGCCCGCGCTTCTTCATGTCGACGAAGATTTTCTCGGCGGCCATGCGGTCGGTGTGCGGGGTCTTGAACACCCACTTCTTGACCGGCTGGACGACGATGACCGCGCCGGCCAGCGAGATGAACGGCACTTCCGCCTTCTCGACCAGCGGCACCATGGCCATGGTCGAGCCGGTGGTCGATCCGCCGATGATGACGTCGACCTTGTCGTCCTCGATCAGGCGCTTGGTGAAGGCGTTGGCCTTGGCGGCGTCGGTGCCGTCATCGTAATTGATGAGGTCGATTTTCTTGCCCAGCAGCCCGCCCGCTTTGTTGATGCGGTCGATGTAGAGCTGAAGCGTCTTGATTTCGGGATCGCCGAGAAACGCGCCAGGACCGGTGATCGAGAGCACCGAGCCGACCTTGACAGTTTGCGCGTAGGCCGCGCCCGAGACGGCGGGCACTGCGATAACCGCGGCCGCCAGCAGCTTTTTCATGTAGTTCATGCGTCTGTCTCCCTGTGGGTTGAGGTGGAGTTATGCCTTATTCGTGGTTGGACGGATCGAGATGGTATCCGTCGGCACTGTCGGTTGAATGACGCCGGCTGATCGCCCGGTCTTGAGCTGATTGGACTTTTAGGCAAGGGCCCCTGGTCGCAGCCTGTGATCGTGCGTCGTGCGATCGTCAGGGCATGAACATCATTATAACAATGACGCAGATGAAATTGCGATGCGGTCATTTGATGCGATGCAGCAAAGCCATCGCTCGCGAAACCAGGCGACCCCCTGGCTCCGTCCCGTCCTTGTCTCTCCCCTTATCTTCTTTCTTTTCTGGGCGGCAGTTAAAAGAACGTCCGACAATCAGTCAAATAAAAGATTGATATTCTTTTCATAAATAGAACACAGAACAAGTAGACTAATGCGCGGGCGGTGCAAATCAGGGGCGGGCCCCGCGCCAGACAAGTCCCCGCGGTCCGTCGCGCGTTTGCAGATCCCGCAGGCTGCCGCCAGCCCATGGGCGGCGGGTATTGACGGGGCGGGCGGGGCTCCCGCGGAAAAAGGCGGGCCCCATCGAGGCCGATTCTGCAGCGGCCATGCCGGCCGGCGAACCTCGCGGCGGCGCCAGGCTGACTGGTCCCGGCTTTATTTAAGCTGATAATAAATAAAGATAATTATCATGTGGCCACGGTCCCGGCCACCAGGTGAGGCCGCCTCTGCATCCGAGGCTGGTACCCTTTTACTGTCCCTTAGACTTTTATTCGTAGTGTTTTCGGAGGGCTTCCACCGTTCACCGCTGACCGGCGGCTCCTTGCCGTCCGCCGGCGCGCGACCAAGAACATGGCATCGAACGTTCGGGTAGAGGAAATTTGTCAATGAAGTGGTTCACGTACCGTCCGTCCTTGCGCCTGCCTTCCGTCTTTTCCAGATTTTCCTTCCGAACCAAGATCGTCATGGGCTTTGCCGTGGTGCTGCTGATCGCGGCCTCCGGCATGGGCATTGCCTATAACGGCTACGAGAAGATTTCCTCGGGCTTTGCCGCCTACCGCTCCAGCATGTCCGACGCCGAGCACGCGCGCACCATCGACCGCGAGCTGGTCGCCTATCTGCAGCTCACGCGCTATTACGTGCTGACCGGCACCGAAGAGGACGCCAGCGCGCTGGTGATCGCCCAGGAGGCGCTCAAGTCCGCCATCGCGGAAGCCAGGAAGGCGATCGTCAACCCGCAGCACCGCAAGCCGATCGAGGAACTGAACACCACGCTGCAGACCTTCGTCGGAGCGCTCGACGACATCATCACCGCCAAGCGCGCCGTCAACAGCCTGACCGCCGACCAGATCTCCACCGGCTTCAACGGCATCCGCTGGAAGCTGGGCGATCTTGAGGAGGCCGCCGGCAAGGAGGACCTCAAGAACCTGCAGATCTGGGCGCAGGAAGCCGGCACGCATTTCATCGTCGCCAATTCCTACATCAAGATGTATGCGCTGCGCGCCGATGGCTTCGTGGCCAACGCCGCCATCGAGCGGCTGAAGATGATCTCGGCCTATCTGCTCGGCCTCGACACCGCGGCGCTCAACGACATCGGCCCCAAGGTCGAGTCGCTGTCCAAAAACCTTGCGACCTATGCGAAGGCGTTCGACGACATCATCGCCAACACCAAGGTCATCGAGGACAAGCTCAGGGACATCGGGCAGTCCAACCTGCGCATGACCATGCTGTCGGGTTCGATCAAGGCCGCCGCCGCCACCGAGCAGGCCAGCATCGAGCAGAGCAGCGCGGTCATGCTGTCGAGCACCCAGCGCTTCGTGATGATGATCATCATCGCGGTCATCGCGCTGGGCTGCGTGCTGGCCTGGCTGCTCGGCACTGGCATCTCGCGGCCCACCATCCTGATGTGCCGCGCCATGCGCGAGCTGGCATCGGGCAATTTCGAGGTTGTGCTGCCGGGATTGGGCCGGCGCGACGAGATCGGCCAGATGGCCGACGCCGTCGAGCTGTTCAAGAAGCAGGCCATCGCCAAGGCCGAGGCCGAGGCCGCCGAGCATGAGCGCAAGAACCGCGCCATGGCGGAGACGCGGCGCGCCGAGCTGATCGCCTTCGCCGACCGCTTCGAATCGTCGGTCGGCGCCATCGTGCGCAACGTGTCGGATTCGGCCGGCAGCCTCGAGGATGCCGCCGGGACGCTGACCCATGCGGCCGACTCGACGCAGAACCTCACCAGCATCGTCGCCGGCGCCTCGGAGCAGGCCTCGGCCAATGTGCAGTCGGTGGCCACCGCGACCGAGGAACTGTCGGCCTCGGTCGAGGAAATCGGTCGCCAGGTGCGCGATTCCAACCGCATCGCCGCCAGCGCCGTGGCCCAGGCGCAGGAAACCGATGCGCGAATCGGCACGCTGTCGCGCGCCGCGCAGCAGATCGGCGACGTCGTGCGGCTGATCACCGCGATCGCCGAACAGACCAACCTCTTGGCGCTCAACGCCACCATCGAGGCGGCGCGCGCGGGCGACGCCGGCCGCGGCTTCGCGGTCGTGGCCTCCGAGGTCAAGTCGCTGGCCAATCAGACCGCGAAGGCGACCGACGAGATCAGCTCGCATATTGTCGGCATGCAGAAGGCGACCGACGAGTCGGTCGGTTCCATCAAGGCGATCGGCGAGACCATCGACCACATCGCGAAGATCTCCAATGCCATCGCCACCGCGGTCGAGCAGCAGGGCGCGGCGACACAGGAGATCGCCCGCAATATCCAGCAGGTGGCGCAGGGCACGCAGGACGTCGCCGACAACATCACCGAGGTCAATCGCGGCGCCTCCGAAACCGGATCGGCGTCCGGCGCGGTGCTGGAGTCGGCCAAGATACTGTCGACCGAAAGTGTCCGGCTGCGTCAGGAACTCGACAGCTTCATGACCAACGTGCGCGCGGCCTGATTCATCAAGGGCGTCATTGCCGGGGCCTGGCCCGGCAATCCGCCGTGGTCTTACGTCGCCACGGCGTCATAGCCGCGCTTGCGCACGACGGTGACGGTGCAGGGCGCCTGCGCCGCGACCTCGCCCGAGACGCTGCCTAGGAGCTTGCGCAACGTCGAATTGGCGCGCGCCCCCATCACGATGTGATCGACGTGGTTGGCGCGCGCGTATTCCAGGATGGCCGCCGCCGGCTCGACCGCTTCGAGCACGTGATAGGTGACCTTGCCCTCGGTAAGCCGCAGCGGATCGGCCCAGCTCTTGAGCCTGACCAGGCGGTTGACGTGCTTGTTGTGCCCCTCTTCGTCCAGCGTGCGGTCGATGGTGACGCGGTTCTGCCTGAGCACGTTGAGGCAGGCCAGCCGCGCGTCCGGCGTCGCCTCCAGGATGCGGACGACGGTGGTGCGCATCGCGTCGGCGATGCTGTCGGTCTCCTCGCCGAGATCGAGCGCGACCGCGACGATCGGCGCCCCGGCGATGTGGCTGGCTATGGCCCGCTTGCGCGGCCGGCCGGCATCTCCGCTCAGGCGGCGCCGCAGCGCGCTGAAGTAGGAATCCTGTTCAAGCTTCTCCGAGCGTTCGGTCAGCCGCACCTGCTCGGGGTTCTGCAGGTCGAAGGCGACCTGCGCCGCGGTGGGATAGCGCTGCGCCGGATTGACCTCCAGGCAGCGCAGTACGATCTCCTGCAGCCATGGCGGATAGTCGGGCCTGAGCTGGCGCGGCGGCGCCGGATCGCGCCAGATCCGCCGCTTGAGGCCGCTCATCCGCTGCGGATCGCCGAACGGCCGGACCCCGGTGGTGAAGAAATAAAGCAGCACGCCGAGCGCGAACAGGTCGCTGCGCGGATCGCTGCGGGTGCCCAGCACCTGCTCGGGCGCCATGTAGGGCGCGGTTCCGTAGGGCAGGCGGAACTCCTCGTCCATCAGGTCGGGAAGCTGGTCGTGCCGTGCCAGGCCGTAATCGATCAGCACGGCCTCGCCGGTGGCGCGGAACAGGATGTTCGACGGCTTGATGTCGAGATGGATGACGTGCTGGCGGTGCAGATGGTCGAGCGCGGTGGCCACCTTGGCGCCGATCGCCGCCACTTCCATGGAGGGCAGCGGCAGCTCCGGCAGCCGCGCCAGCAGCGACTCGCCTCCGACATGCTCCATCACGATGTAGGGCTGCTCGGTGAAATCGCCGGCGGCGACGAAGCGCGGCACGTGCGGGCCGGTCAGTCGCGGCAGGATCATCTGCTCCATCTCGAAGCCGACGATGGCGGCGGGATCCTCGCCCTCGTGCAGGATCGGGACCTTCATCAGGAGCGGAAAGCCGATGTCGGGCCGCGTCACCCGCCACAGGCGCGACATGCCGCCCTTGTAGATCAGCCCGCCGATCAGAAAGCCGTCGAGCGTCGTGCCGGGTTGCAGCCGGGGCTTGGCCATTTCGTCAGCGTCCTCGCGACAGGCGATCGGCCAGCGCATCCGGCAGTCCGGCGGCGCGGATGCGCGCGGCGGCGGTCTCGATATCATAGGGCACGCGCCAGAACGTGATCTCGAGCGTGGTGGCGTTGAGGATGGCGTAAGCGGCGGCCGGATTGCCGTCGCGCGGCTGACCCACCGAGCCCACCACCGAGAGCCAGCGCCGCTGCTTGAGCAGCGGAATGGCGACGCCGGGGACCGGCTGGAACATGGTGAGCTTGCCGGTGGTCGCCACGCCATACAGCGCCGGCACATGAACATGGCCGACAAACGCGGTCTGGGCGCGGGTGGCCTCGAGGCTGTGGCGGGCGGTTTCGGAATCGGCCACGTAATGCCAGCGCGCGGGCGCCGCGGGGTCGGCATGGACGTAAAGCCGGGTGCCGTCCTCCACCATTATCGGCAGGCGGTCGAGGAAGGCGCGGGCCTCGGCGCCGAGACGGCCGCGGGTCCACTCGATGGCGATCTGGGCATTGTGGTTCAACGATAGCGACGGGTCGGACACCGCGCGGTCGTGATTGCCGACGATGGCGATGGCGCCCTTGCCAACGTATTCGCGCACCGTCTCGATCACCCATTCCGGGTCGGCGCCATAGCCGACATAGTCGCCGAGAAAGACGAACCGCTCGGCATGCTGGGCATGGGCATGGGCAAGGCAGGCCTCGAACGCCTGGCGGTTGCTGTGGATGTCGGTGAGAAGCGCGATCAGCATGGGCTGGATCCGGACCTGGGAGGCGTTGGGCGAAGCTGCAACTGTCCCGGCAGCCGACGTTTTATGCAATTAAAAGAAAGTCCTAGAAAGTACCACGACGGGGCCGTGGGGGGAATCGGCTCAGGCCTTGCGGATGCGGAACCGCGTCACCTCGCCATCGCGCGCGGTCGCGGCCAGAATATCGCCGGTTTCCCGGATCAGGTGCGGGATGTCGATGGCGGCCATCGGATCGGTGCAGTCGACGACGATGACCTCGCCGGCGGCGAGGGACGACAGCGCCCGCCGCGTCCGCAGCGCCGGCAGCGGGCACTTCAGGCCGCGCAGATCGAGCTGATGTTCCGCCATTGTCCGGAGCTGCCGTGAGAATTTTCCATCCTGCCTTGCGTCGTCCCGTCTTGCGCCGCCTGGCCGGGATGGTGCAAGGAGCCGGCAAGGAACCGCGTTCCCCACGCTCCGTCAAGCCGGACGGGGGGAAACTGGACGGGATAGGTGCGATGCGGGTTGTGGGACTGGCGGGCTGGAGCGGGGCGGGCAAGACGACGCTGCTGGTGCGCGTGCTGCCGGTCCTGGTGGCGCGGGGCTTGCGTGTCTCCACCGTCAAGCATGCCCACCACACCTTCGACATCGATCATCCGGGCAAGGATTCCCACAAGCACCGGGTGGCGGGGGCGACCGAGGTGCTGATCAGCTCCGCCGAGCGCTGGGCGCTGATGCATGAACTGCGCGGCGCCGGCGAGCCATCGCTTGGCCGGCTCATCGCCACGCTTTCGCCGGTCGATCTGGTGATCGTCGAGGGTTACAAGCGCGACCGCCACCCCAAGCTGGAGATCTACCGCGCGGTGGTCGGCAAGCCGCTGATGCATCCGGACGATCCGGACATCTTCGCGGTGGCCTCGGACGCGGACGTCGCGGGTGCGCGGGTGCCGGTGATCGATCTGGGCGACGCGCAGGCGATCGCGGATGCGTTGATGGCCCATGCGGTGGAGGCCGCGGCGCTGGCGCGCTGACGCGGTTTTTACGGGCTCCGGTCAGGCTTGCGGATGGTTTCGCGCCAACCGGTCGGCGGCGGCGGCATCCTGAGGCGTGTTGACGTTGAAGAATGGATCGACCGGTGTATCCGGCCATTCGGCGAGGGCCACGCCATGACGCGCGCCCCAGCTTTCGACCTTGCGCAGGCCCTCGTCCTGCAGGGCGTGGCGCAGATCCTCGCGCAAGCCCACCGGCCACAGTCCGATCACGGGGTGGCGCCGGCTCCCCGACGCGGCGCAGGCCAACGGCACGCCGGCGCGGGCCCGGGCCTGCTCGAGGCGCGCCGCGAGATCGCGCGGCAGGAACGGGCAATCGCCGGGCACGCTGAGCACGCTGTCGCAGTCGGGCGCATGGCGTGCCGCCCAATCGAGCCCGGCGAGAATGCCGGCCAGCGGTCCGGCGAAGCCGGCGATGGAATCGGCCACCACCGGCAGGCCGGTGGCGGCGAAGCGGGCGGCCTCGCCGTTGGTATTGATGAGCATGCGGGCGCATTGCGGCAACAGCCGCGCGATGGTCCGCGCCAGGATGGTCTCGCCGCCGACGGCGAGCAGCGTCTTGTCGCCGCCGCCCATCCGCCGGGCCAGCCCGCCGGCAAGGATCAACCCGAGGATTGCACGCGGTTGCGTCACGAAGCACCTTTGTTCCGGGTCACCCTCGCACGGTGCTCCGCGTTGCGTCAATTATCCAGCCATTTCATATGGTTGGATAAATTCCGGGGCTGTCGAAATGATCGCGTCAAGGTCCGGCGCGTTGATGGCGCAAGGCGAGAAATACCGGCCGCGGCCACATTCCCCTGCGCAATTGCCATTGCGTCTCGCATCGCACTTGAAAAAGTCCGCGCCTGCCGCCATGAGAGGGTGCGAGGAGAGGTGGCCGAGTGGTTGAAGGCGCACGCCTGGAACGCGTGTATAGGGGAAACTCTATCGAGGGTTCGAATCCCTCTCTCTCCGCCAGTCTGGGTATCGCGAATTTTCTCTCACCTGATTTGACGGAGCGAAGAAGCCCAGTATTCGCTGCTCTTCGCTAACAAACCTCCGCACCATGAGGCCACGGCTCAGGGCTGAAATTCTCTCCGCTAGGCCATTATCTCTCCAAAGCTCTCGACTGCGCAGGTTTAGTGTGGTTCTCGTAAGCTGTTGTTTTTTCGCGTAGTCTGATCCTGCTCACCTCCGCACTTTTGCAAGAACACTTGGGGAACCGAGAGCAGAGAATTCGAACTCGGTATTTGATATTGCTTCGCTTTTTCGGACCGTCAGTACGGACCTGCTGCGCATCCCCCGCTTTTGTGAGCGAGTGCATCACCGGCCAACGCATGCTCCGGCAGCATATACGCATGTGCTTCCTCGCGATCGAGCATCACGAGTATCGCGTCTCAGCGTGCGCTTCTGCTTTGCTCCCGTTGCGGACATCGGACTGACATGTGGCGACGCCGCCTAAGGTCCATTAGGCTACATGGCGCTTCCACATTGTGTGATGGGCTGCGTGGTCCTGAACAGGCCGGGAAAATCGCCTCAAACGCCTCAAGGCGAATACGATTGCATTCATCAAGCATGCGATTATATGCCCATGGCGTGATAAAGTGGGGGCCATGGGCGCCAAAACTCTGTGCATTTTTTGCGAGGCGGAGCTGGGGCCAGACACCAAGCCGGAACATATCATGCTGAATGCGCTCGGTGGCCGGAGAACCACCAAGCGGGTCATCTGCTCGAAACATAATAACGATTTCGGCGGCGGCATCGACAACGCCCTGGCCAAACAAATCGAGGTGCTGCGCAACCTACTTCAGCTCGAATCCGGTACCGGTAAGCTGCCCCCAGCGCTGAAAAACCTTCAGGCTGGATCAGAGCGCATCAACATCCGTAACGATGGCAGACCCGAACTGGTCAAGCCGCCCTTCACCGTGACCGATTTGCCTGACGGCAAATTCAACGTCGAGTTCCTTGCGCGTTCGTCCGAAGACATCAAGAAAATGCTGCCGCATCTCGCGGCGCGGCTCAGGATGACCGAGGAAGAAGTTATCAAGCAGATCACGCAGAACGGCCAGGCCGCCATCGTCGAAATGCAGCCCGACACCGTGCATCACCATATATCGCTGGGCTGCGAGGAAGCGCTGCGTTCGATGGCCAAGTCATGCCTTGTCCTGCTCGCCACTGTGACGGGCAACGGCGCAGTGAAGGCCGCGCCGTTCGCCGCGGCGCGCAACTACGTCCTGAACGGCAGCCCGGAGTTCAACAAGGAGCGCACGCAGATCGATTCCCGCGATGTACCGAGCGTCGACGATCTCAGGAATCGCTTCGGACCATTTTTCAATCTCATTTATATCCGTAGCGATGACGCGGGTCGCGTCATCGGACATTTCACCATCTACAATGCCATCAGCTGGCAAATCGTTCTGGCCGAGGCGGGCGGGCCGCCGAACGGGGTTGCAGCGATCGTTTCGAACCCGCTTGAACCCGCCACATGGGAGGATGTCGCTTCCTCTTTGCCGGATATTCCTTTCGGCTGGCTCGACGCAGCAGATCGCGTCTATGAGATAGAGCGCGCCCGCGAGCGGCTTGTGGCGATGGTGAAACACCATGTCGATAATGCGCGGAAAACCGAAACGGCGCGTATCTGCGATGACGTGTTCGCCAAGCACGGCGTGACCGACGACGATCAGCCGATCGCCGATCCGAATGCGCAACAAACAATCGTAGGCGAGATCGCGCGGCGCCTTGCAGCGCACGCGCTGGGACTTCGCCACGAGCAGAAACTGTCACCCGAGGAAACCGAGGCGATGCTGCGCTGCAAGAAGAAATAGGTCCGTGCCCCTCAAGCTTCATTGAAGCCGACACCCCGCAGGGACTATTCTGCGGTCCATGCTGTTCGATGACAAAAAGCGCTCGCGCACCGCGCCGAAGAAACCCGGCGAGAACGACTATGCGTTCTACGACTCGACGGGCCGCCCGGAGTTTCAGGTTTACCGGAATCTGTTGAACAGCTGGATGGTCGATCTTCCTGAATCCGAACGCGTCGAAACCGTCGCGCGCTTCCAGGAAACCGATAGCCTGGGCTATCAAGCTGCGCTTGCTGAAATGACCATTCACGCGGCCCTCGTCCAGCAGGGCTACACGGTGGAGGTCCATCCTTCATGCGAACATCCCACGCGCAAGCCTGACTTTCTCGCCAAGGACAAGGACGGCAAGCCTGTGGCCTATGTCGAGGTGACGATTTTCGGCCCAGCGCCGAACCATGGATGACCGTAGTAGCCGGGCCAATGCCATACAGGGAGACCCCACGGGCCAAAAGGGCCGCGCGGGCCGTTCGTGAACTGTTCTTGGCTAAACCCGCATGCGCCGCTAACATGTGCGCTGCGCAGAAGACCCGGTGTAACGGGTGAAGTTGCGACTATCGCACCTGCGTCCGCATAAACTTACTGGGTCTGGCCGTAGATGGATACCTTAACACCAGCGCAGCGCAGCGAGCGCATGGCGCGGATCCGCAGCAAGAACACCAAGCCCGAGCTGGCTGTGCGCAGCCTCGTCCATCGGATGGGCTATCGTTTTAGGATTCATCGCAAAGACTTGCCGGGCAGCCCCGATCTCGTTTTTCCCTCGCTGAAAAAAGCGATCTTCATCCACGGGTGCTTCTGGCATGCGCACGACGGATGCAGCACGGCCAATAAGCCAAAGACCCGCGCGTCCTATTGGAACGAAAAATTTGCCCGAAACAAGCAACGCGATCGCCGCAACGCCAGCGCATTGCGCCGGGCGGGTTGGAGCGTGGCGACGATTTGGGAATGCGAGGCCAAGTCTGCCGATTTCGTCTGCAAGAAGGTCTCGCGGTTCCTGAGTTCAACGAAAGGCCGTGAATGAGCAACGTTGAGACCTTGTCGCGCAACCTCAAGGGCGCAGGAACGACCAAGCTTCATTTCGATGTGAGCACCGGGCTCAAGCGCGTGCTTGGCCGTGAACTCATCACGAATGACGAGGTCGCCATCTTCGAAATGGTGAAGAACTCCTTCGATGCTGGCGCGACTGACGTTCACATCTATTTTGGCGACGACAACGTGGTCATTGCCGATAACGGTTCGGGCATGTCGTACGACGACCTGACCAGCAAATGGCTGTTCGTCGCCTATTCCGCAAAGCGCAACGCGAAAGAAGACTTTCGAGAAAAGGCAACCGATCGGCATCTTGCGGGCAGCAAGGGCATCGGTCGTTTTTCATCGGACCGCCTTGGCGCAGAACTTATCTTGCAGACGCGTCCTAAGGGCCGCTCTTCCACCGTGCATAGCCTCGACATTGATTGGCGAAAATTCGAGAAAGACGATCAACAGCACTTTGAACAAGTTCCGGTCGAGTACCGGGAAACGGATGACTTCGAAGCACCGTCGGCATTGGTAAAGTTCGCCGCTGGCTTGAAGAACGGGACAATCATCGAGCTTCGCCGTCTTCGCCATAAATGGTCCCGCAAAGACCTGGTGAACCTCAAGGCCTCGCTGGCAAAACTCATCAATCCGTTTGGCGCGGAAACGGATAAGTTCAACATCTACCTCGACGTTCCCGCCGAAGCGGGCGAAGACAAGCGCCTCAAAGCAGAAGCGGCCAAGGCAAAGAAAGAATTGCCGTCACGCGAATTATTGAATGGCCGCGTCGGGAACTTCATCTTCTCGGAACTGCAAGCGAAGACAACATTCATCGTCGTAGAGATTTCTGGCGGCCACTTGCATACGACGCTCACGGATCGTGGGGAGGTTGTCTACAAGATCCGCGAGATGAATCCTTACGACAGGCTGGGCGAGTCGGGTTTCCGGTGCGAAATCTACTACCTCAACCAGTCCGCCAAGGTGACGTTCGCCCGCCGCGTCGGCGTGCAGTCCGTCAACTTCGGATCGGTGTTCTTGTTTCGCAATGATTTTCGCGTTTATCCCATCGGTGAGACCACAGACGATTGGTTTGGCTTCGATCGCAGGAAGCAACAAGGCTACAGCCGCTTTCTCGGAACGCGTGAAATCATCGGTCGCGTTGATGTGTTCGGCTCCGATGATGATTTCCAGGAGGCTTCCAGCCGCAACGCGGGCTTGATTGAAACCCCTGCCGTACGCCAGTTGCATAAGGCCGTCATGGACTACGGCCTCAAGCGCCTGGAAAAATATGTCGTTCCGGTCTCTTGGCCCGACAAGCTTGAATCGGAATCCGACGACCTGTCCCGTTTGATGACAGATCCTGGCCGCGCTCGTGTTTCTGCCGCCGTCGCAAACCTAGTCGATAGCGATGACGTGGAATTGCTCACCTACAGCAAGCGCCTTATCGGCTTGATCAATGAACGATCAGGCGAGTTCGAATCTTCGCTGGTCAGCTTGCGAGCCATCGCCGACAAGACTGGCGACAAGGCATTGCGCACGAAGCTCGATAACGCCGAGAAACGCTTCGAAGAACTCAGGAAGTCCGAAGCAGAAGCCCGGAAAGTCGCCGATAAGGAACGTGCGGCGGCGGAGACAGCCACCACGCGCGCCGAGAAGGCGGAAGCGGAAGCTGATGTAGAGCGCCGCCGCTCGCACTTCATGGAAGCATTCGTCAACCTCGACGCGTCGACCATCCTTAACCTGCATCACCAGATAACGATCTACGCCGTCGATATAGGGCAGCAAATCGAAAACCTGCTTTCCGACACGGTCGGCCAGAAGTCAGTCCCCCGCGAGGTGCTGCTCAAAGCCATGGATCAAATCGCCTTTCTTAACCGGAAGATCGAGTCCATCACGAAGTTTGCGACCAAGGCTAACTTCAAGCTCGATTCCGAGCGGATCCAGGCTAACCTTCCGGCCTTCATTACTGAATACATACAGCATGTCGCGAAAGCTTCGGGCAGCGCCCGCGTGCGGATTGACGTGACCAATGATCATTCAGGGATGACTATGAGGTTCAATCCCATCGATGTTTCCATCATCGTGGACAACCTCATCAGCAACGCGCGGCGCGCCAAGGCATCCCGTGTTACGTTCACGTTGTCAGCGCTCGGCAAGAACGGGATGGAGCTTAAGGTCACCGATAACGGCAATGGCTTGTCGCGCGGAGCCGATCCCAAGCGCATTTTTGAGATGGGCTATACCACGACGGGCGGCTCGGGCCTGGGCCTCTACCATGTTCGCCAAGTGCTCGGCGAAATGGGCGGCAGCATTGAGGTGGACGAGAACGAAAAAGGCTCAGGCTTGACGTTCATGATCAAGGTCAGTTCCTCCAAGGGGGATAAATGAGGCTCGACTTCAACGTCCTGTGGGTGGAAGACCAACAAGGATACGTCCAGTCGTTGAGTGCCCCGATAGCCCGGCACATGAAAGAGAACGGCTTTGCGTTCAACGTAACGCATTGCCAGACCATGGCTGAGGTCCAAGAGAAAATATCGCCCGACGTGTTCGATGACGAATTTGACTTAGTATTGGTGGATTGGGATCTTGGAACCCTTCCCGACGGAGAAGAGCTGCATGGCGAAACCGTCATCGAAGCTATTCGCGAAAGAATTCCGTACAAGGACATCATCTTCTATTCCGGCCAAGCCAGCATCGCGGAATTGCGCAAGTACGCTTATGATGCACAGGTCGAAGGCATTTTCTTCACCGTGCGCGCGAACGGCGGCATCGTCCAAGAGGTGAAGGACGTGTTCGACTCCCTCGTTAAAAAAGTCCTGGATCTCGATCATACGCGCGGCATCGTGATGGGCGCGACAAGCGACATCGACCATATGGTCAATGAGTGCCTGAAGCACGCCCACGGCAAGCTCGATCCGGACGGGCAGAAAAAAATGATCGCCGACGCGATGAAACACATTGATGACGGCATGGCCAACCTCGCCAAGAAAGTTGAGGGGCTGCGCAACGCCACTGCGCTGGAGCCGTTGTTCGATGCGCATGGCATATTACAGTCGTACGATCGGCTACGCCTCCTCGCGGGCGTCCTAAAGCTGGATGCTTTCGCCGAGCATCAAGGCTTTAGGCTGTCCGTTACTGGCTACATGAAAACAGTCGTGCCTCATCGCAACGTCTTTGCGCACGTCCTCGCGGAACCCGGCGGACCAAAGCAATTGGTCAACAACAAGGGGGAAATCATCGACTTGGACAAGGCCCGCGAGATACGACGCACGATCGTGGAGCTACGCGGAGATTTCCGCTCGTTGCTCGACGCGATGCAACCCCCGAAGGCGTGAAGGCTTTACCTTTTCAATAGGCGCGGAAAAAAGATCGACCAACAGCTCCCCGAAAGCTTGTGCGACCAGAGGCGGCACGGCGTTGGCAACCTGGGTGAACCGGGGCACTTCCTTGCGGCGGCGTTCTCCGCCCGTCGTGTACTTACCCTTGAACGAAAACCAATCCGGAAACGCTTGAAGGCGCGCGTTCTCGCGAACCGTCAGCGTGCGAGGTTCTTTGTAGTGCAAAAGGTCGTCTGGCATGCTGGTGACGGTAGGCGACGGGCGATCAGGATCAAGGACTCGCAGCGCGCGCTTCTTCATATCGTAGCGGGCCCTTACCTCGTCGTTAATCGTCGTATTCAACCGACCTTCTGCGTGGCTGTACTCGATGATTTCCGCGAAACGATTACTAATTGCTTCGGCGTGGCGCGCCAACCTCAAGTCGGTCGGTTTTTTCCCGCGACCGCGCATGAGTTTTTGAAACGAGGTCAGCGGCTTCTTGTACGCAATTTCTTCGAAGCCCGGACATTCCTTCGAAGCCCTGCGGCCACAGCGAGACACTTCAAGATCAGACAACGCGGCCTTGGAAGACACCGGAGCCTGCAATCCAAGCTTCCTCAAGAAGCCGGGAAGCCGTTCCTCAAGGATGTCAAACGGATCTTGCGCTGTAAGGCCCGGCTCCAGTGCGAGCAGGAAATACCGAGTGCGCGCTTGAGGAACGCCGAATTCTGAAAGATCGATCAGCTTTTCGTACACGTCGTAATTTTCAGACAGAAGTTTCTTTAGTCGCGCAGCATAGTTTTTCTTCTTCGCACCAGTGTCGAAATCCATCGTGAAGCCGCGCACGTTTTCAATGAGGACGGCGCGTGGTCTGATGATCTCGACCAGCTCAACATAGGACTTGAAGAGCTTGTTGCGCGGGTCATCGTGCTCGCGCCGGCCTGCGCTTGAAAAGCCTTGGCAGGGCGGCCCCCCGACGAGCACGTCAACCTTCCCCGGTAGCTTGCGAAGATGCGCCTTGTGCGTTGAAAGTAGGTCCCCGATGGCGATCGGCTTTTTGGGTAGCCATGAGGGCCACTTGAATTTGTACTTGGCGTCTCTGCCGATGAAGTTTGCGCTCAGGGTCTCGAAGGCGAACTTGTCGTGCTCGACAGCAAAGCGGCCTTCAAGCCCGGCTTGAAAAAGCCCGAGCGACAGCCCTCCGCAACCAGCGAAGGCATCGGCGAATGCTAATTTCTTTGTCTGTTGCTTAGCCATGGCCCCTCGCTTGCGATTATGGCGTGTTTCGCCGAAACGCACCAGGTCCATGATCGTCGGAAATGATTATGAAAACGTAGTAAGGCCAGACATTTCTCGCTATTTCGATGCACCCACGGCCTTCTTCGTCTCCTTGGCGCGACGGACGGCTTCCCGTCCCTTGCCCGTGCCGGGATGCGCTTCATGCTTGCCAATCAGGAAGCGGTACTGAGAAGGCAGCGGCGCAACTTTCTCGGAGGCGGGGATGACCTCCTGCTTGGGACGCAAAAGCCGAAGCGGCGTCGTCATGGGCTTTCCAAGAAGCTGCTTTCGGATTTCTCGCGCCAGCACTTCGCCCATGAGCGATGGAACGGCATTGCCTAGCTGGCGCTGCATTTCCGTGCGGCCGCACGCAATCGACAGCCCATCCGGAAAAGTTTGCAGGCGGCACATCTCCTCGAACGTGAGGCGACGATTGTTCCAATGGAATGGCCCAATCGCGGCTCCAGGCTGCGCTTGCACCGTCCACGAGGGCAGACGCTTCGACAGCTTGAGCAGGAAACTCCAATAACGCGTCCGCCAACCGAAGAGCGGTCGGCCACCGCCGCGGTCTGTGTGCCAGAGATAGTTCTCGCCCTCGGGGATGGTCGGCAGGAGTGCGCCCCATTTTCCACCGACGAGAAGTCCCTCGTGATCATTTGGCTCCGGCAGGTCGCCGATCGCTTCCCACGCAGTCATGAACGGAGACAGTTTCGCGAACAGGTCCCCCTTCCCCCCTGCGTCCGCATGGGTCGGCTCGGGAAAACGGAATTCCCGGCCTTCGCGATCGCCAATCATGAACACGCGCTCGCGTATTTGCGGCACGCCAAACGCGGCGCAGTTGATCGGCTTCCAGCTGACCTTGTACCTGCTGCCCGTCTCGCGATTAATTTGCTCGATGCCGTCGAGGATGTAACGCAAGCCCTCGTCCTTGCCTTGATAGGCGAGGCCGTAGACGTTCTCGAGCAGGAATGTCTTCGGCTGCGTATCCCGCAATACCCGCAAGTATCCCGTGAGCGTGTCCGCACGCGGATCATCGAGCCGAAGCGTATTCCCCCGCGCCCAATAGCCGGACTTCGAAAACGGCTGGCAAGGCGGGCCCCCAAACAAGACATCAGCTTCGCCGACTTCGAGCCCGGCTTTCGCAAGGATGTCAGCGGAGGCGACCTTGTTTATGTCATCCTCGATGATGGGCCAGTCACGATTGAGGCGCATCGTCTCGCAGGCATGCTTGTCCAGCTCCAACGCGACGCGCGTCTCGAACCCAGCTTCTTCAAAGCCGAAATCGAGCCCGCCGATGCCGGAGAAGAGGGAAATGGCCTTGAGCACGCGTTTAGGGCTTCTCGTTTTCATGGTTGCGATTCGTATGTTAGACCGAGTCGATAGTGCATGGAGAGTACAAAAAATTGTATCCTCAATACAATATTTCATGATCAGCGTCAAACTACGCGAAGCAATGGAAAGCTACAGGCGGCGCAATGGAGCGCGCCTGACGTACGAATTGCTGTCTGAAAAAACGGGAATTGCGGTCCCCACGCTCCAATCGCTCGCAGCGCGACCCGGATACAATACTCGCCTATCTACGATTGAGAGACTCTGCCACGCTTTGGAGTGCACGCCGGGCGATCTCCTTGAACTGGCGCCCGAGGCAACCGAACGCAATGAAGATTGACGACGACAAGGCAACGGCGGTGGTACGCGAGGCTGCCGCATCCCTAGATCGCGGCGACCAGCCCAACGCCGCCTGGGTCACCAAGGTCGAGAAGCTCTCGGAGCTTTGCGCCGCCAGCTCGCGCACGCACATGGCATTCTTCGGGACGGTGGCAATCGCAAAGTCAGTGAACAAGGACGCTGACCTGTTCGCCATCAAGCCTGAACACGCTGGCGACAACAAGAACGCTTTTTCGGCGCGCATTCTTTCAGAGAACGTACTCGTGCCGCTGTCGGCTGAAATCGGCTTCAACATCGGAACAACCGGCAGGCAGCCGCTTAACAACCAGCCGTATTTCCGCATGACGCGCCTGGGCGACAACACGCCAGTACAGAGAAAAAGCCTTCCTGCCTTCACCTACATGTTGGAGCTTGTAAAGGAACTCGCCGCGCTCAAGACTGAGGCAGAAGCCCAAGCGGTGTTGCGCGCGTTTATTTTCGTGCGAAAGAAACATCAACTGAAGTACAGCTTCCGCGAAGGCGGGTCTTCGATCACTCCCGAACAGTTGATTGCCGCCGTATCAGCCTTCGTCACGGAGAACTCGGAAGGCGGTAAGCGTGCCCAAGCTGTAGTCGCCGGATTCATGGATATTTTCGCGGGCGTGGATGCGGTCGAAAGTGGGCGCATCAACGATCCCAGCCGAAAATATCCTGGTGATGTTTGTGTTCGCGATCAGGACTCCGACGAACTGCAAAAAGCCATTGAAGTTCGCGACAAGCCTGTATCCGCAAATGACGTGCAAATCTTCGCCAAGAAATGCATCGACATGGGCGCGCGCGAAGCCGCAGTCGTGATGGTTTCTGAAAAGCAACCCAAGCTGGACTCCGAGGCGCTGGACGCATGGGCCGTGCAATTTGGAATTGGTGTCACGTTATTCCACGGATGGAAGGACTTCATCGAACAGGTCTTGTTTTGGTGTGACCAGCCAAAGCCTGAGGCCACCAATGAAGCCGTAGGCCTTATCCGCGATCGGCTCGTGCTCGTGGAAGTTTCTCCTGCCGGCGTTGATTTGTGGGACAAGCTCGCAACGACAAAGACTTCAAGTTAACCCTTTCACCGGAAGAGCCGTGTTCGAAGAAGACGAGAAAATTCCACCCACGTTCTTGCAATATGCAGCGGACACGCTTGCCGACACCAATTCGGGGCTCAGCGGCGCGGTCATTGTAAAGGCGACTGGCGCATACGCTGTCGAATACGACGTCACGTTACCCCATCCAACTTACCCTTTCGAGGCAAGCAACAAGCGCACGGCTTTGTACGACAACCTGCGAGCTTTCTCGGGACCGCAGCAATATCGGATCATCCGAGAGCTGTGCGACCATCGCTCATTTGGAATCAAGCGTTCGCCTGAAAGAATCGAATTGAAGCAACGACTCGCGACAAGATACGGCCACCTCGCAGAGCACCCGAGCGCCGAGGTGAACGAAACGCTGATCGAGGAAACACGGCACTGGCTGCGAGAATATCCAAAGGCTCTTTCACTTTACAACGAGGCCTTCACTAAGTTGGAAACAGGCTCGTTCCATCGCAACTTGCTAGACGACCTGCGCCTTTCACTGGAAAAGTTGTTGCGTGGAATATTTGCAAACGAGAAGTCCCTTGAAAATCAAATTGCAAACTTGGGTTCTTATATTAAAGACAAGGGCGGCTCGCCCGAGCTTGCCAACATGTTCCTGAAGCTGGTGGACTATTACGCCAAGTTCCAGAACACATACGTCAAGCACGACGACCGCGTTAACGAAGCCGAAGTCGAATTCATCTTTGAAATCACCAGCTCGTTCATGAAACATCTTATTCGGCTCCAATCGTTATCGTCTTGAGCGCGTTCGCTACCCGAACCGGGCTATACTCGCTGACGCTCACCGAGCCAGCCGGTTCCGCGAAGATGCGGAACCGGCTGGCTCGGCCCTTCGGGTGACTATCCCTCGCGCGAAGGAAGAAAGCGGGGCCTCGTGGCCCCAGGCCGTCAAGGCATCCCTTCGGTCGAATGCACCGATCCGTGTAGTCGCTACGCTCCGGCCCGCTCCAGATCCGGAGCATCCGGCCTGTGACGGCCACCCCCCGCTCATTGCCGCATGGCTAGCAGGTTGCATGTGCAACCCTGAAACCATGAGGAAGAAATGAGTGCAATCTGCAAAACAAAAACATGTGCGTACAGAATCAGAAGCGAAATGATGGGGCGGCTTTTCGACCTGCACCGCCTGTGGCACGCCTATAAGTCTGGCGATGAAAGCGATGACCTTGGCAGCCTGTATGATTATGGCTTGTGCTTCGATTACGTCGCGCCCGGCACGTTCGGCGGCCAGAAGGAAGGCTACTACCGCTATCAGTTGTCCTGGGGCGGCCCCAGCGATGAATTCCGGTTTTTCGTCAATCCTGATTTGTCGTGCCACCGCATTGAATACTGGCTCATGGACTGGTTCGACGCCGCGCAGCGCGTCGCGTCAGAGGCCGATGAATTGTTCCTGCTCGAATTGTGGGACTGGCTTCGCGAAGGCCTGCTGCGATAAAAGAAAGAGGCCCGCGCTTGGCGGGCCTCTCAATGACGGCGCACCGATTTTGCGGCGGGCTTTAGCGCCCGCCGAATTTGTAGGCGAGCCCCCAGCTTGACGATATGCGCCTTGGACTCAACGTCCGCCGCGACGAATACCGGGATGGCGTAGTTGAGCGTCTTGCTCCCGAAATTCAGGTAATTGTATTCCAGCCGCGACATCCAGTTCGGGCTCCAGCCATATTCCAGACCCGCCCCGAGCAGCCAGCTGCGCATCACGGAAAGCGTCTGGCTCGCCAGCGTGACGCCCGCCCCTGTCTCGACGCTGCCGGTGTAGTCGGCCTTTATCCACGCGCCGCAGACCTTGCCGTAGAGCAGCCAGTTGTCCATGGCGTAGCCAAGCCGCGCTGAAACGCTGGCCAGCCATTTGGGTTTGTCCTCGCCGCGTCCAAAGACGCCCGGCGTCGTCGTGGCTTGCGCAGCCGAGACCGCGCGGCTGCCGAAGACCGACGAGAGATCGGCATCGACGCCAAGGACCATACGGCCCATCTGGTAGTTGTATCCGGCAAAGCCGCCCGCGAAGACGCTGCCGCCGTAAAATCGAAACCGGACTCACCAGACCCCCGCCCGGCGTGGTGGCGTTATCGCGCACGAACACGCCGCCGAGTTCGCCGCCCGCGTAGAAGCCGCCCCAGTCATACGCACAAACAGCCGGGGCCTTCACGACCCCGCGCGGCATATCCGCCGCTTGGGCCGCCGCGCCGAACGCTATCGCCGCCGCAAGGCCCGCGCTTGCCGCACGACCCGTTATCAGAATGTTCATTGAGTTTTCCGCTAGCCGATGGGGCGAACGACCGGGTGCCGCCGCACGGGACTGCGCGGCAGGCGCAGATGGCGTTCGCGAATAAAGCCGGAGATTTATGTAAACGGAATTCGATAGTCGGTTTAACGCGTTGTGTTTTCTGAGGAATTAACGCCCAATGGAGGTGCGCCGGTATAGCCGTGATGGAAGTGTCAAGTTTATATTCTATCCGCCGGCAAACTTGCCGGCGATATGCTTTTCACGCAGCCAAATCGCCGTGCTTCTGCAATCAAGCGATCAATCCGAGCGAGTGAGCACGGCGTGAAGTTTCTGAATCGCCCGAAAAACGGACACTGTGCGGACACAAGCAAAAGCCCCGCTGGCGAGAGCCGAGCGTGGCTTTACGTAAGCCATTGAACTAGCTTTGGTATTTTTGTTGTGGGAACGGGATTTGAACCTGTAACCTTCAGGTTATGAGTCTGAAGGCATCCCGTTGAACCTGCCAGATCACCGAAAACTGCCTCAACAGATTCTCAAGCTGCAGTCCCGTCGGCTGGCGGCCACCCAGGATCGCCTCGACGATCTCCGGCGCCAGCAACGTCAGCCGCAGCACGCGTCCTACATAGGACTCGTTGATCTTCTCGGCTTTGGCGATCTCACGAATGGTTTGGTACTGGCCGGTTTCCAGCATTTCGCGCCAGCGAAACGCCCGGGCGATCGCCTTGACCATGGCGTTGTCGATGTGGCGGCGAACGGGTGCCGTCGTCACGTTCGTGCCATCGGGCACGATGACGAGCTTCCGGCCTCCACGGCGGCGGATCGTAATCGGCACGTGCACCGTGACGGTCCGTCCGTCGGCGTCGAGATGGGGCTTGCTCATCAGGCTACCCTCCGCAGTTCCGGCCTGACAGCGCGTAGATCGGCGACCAGATTCGTCAGCCCCTCGGTTCGCAACCGGATGTCCGCCCCTTCCGTGCTGATGTCGACACGCTCGACAAGCAATTGCACGATCCGCGTCTGCTCAGCCGGGAACAGCTCGTCCCAGAGCGGATCGAGCCGTACCAACGCCTCATGGACATCAGTCTCGCTGATGCCATCCATCGACTGCCGTGCGGTGCGCCATGTGCGGACGATGAATTCCGGGGACCGTAACAAACCGCGCAACTGGTCGATGACCGCGCTCTCAATCTCGGTCGCCGGCACGCGCCGCACAGTGCATGAGGCGGCGTCACGTTTCAGCAGGTCGGTCGACACATAGTAGCGATAGAGCTTGCCGCCCTTGCGCGTGTGGGTGGGCGTCATGGACCGCCCAGTCGGTCCAAAGATCAGGCCTTTCAGCAGAGCGGGTGTCTGATTCCGCGTCCGGGCGGCACGCCGCCTCGGGCTTTCGGCGAGGACACTGTGGACCCTGTCCCACAGTGATTGACTGACGATGGCCGAGTGCTCGCCCGGATATGCAGTGCCCTTGTGCACCGCCTGACCGATATAGACGCGGTTGTTCAGGAGCTTATAGACATAGCCCTTGTCGACAAGCTTGCCTTGCTTGCCCGTCACGCCTTCAGCACGCAGCGACCGCACCAGCACGGTGGCCGAGCCAATCCTGGCAAAGCGCTCGAAGATCATCCGGACCTTCTGCGCTTCCGCCTCGTTCACAACGAGCTTGCGGTCCTTGACGTCATAGCCAAGCGGCACGAAGCCACCCATCCACATCCCCTTCTTGCGCGAGGCGGCGAACTTGTCGCGAATGCGCTCGCCGATGACCTCGCGTTCGAACTGCGCAAAACTGAGCAGGATGTTCAAGGTGAGACGTCCCATCGACGTGGTGGTGTTGAACGACTGTGTGACGCTGACAAAGGTGACGTTGTTACGGTCAAACACCTCGACGAGCTTCGCGAAATCCATCAGCGCGCGGCTCAGCCGGTCAATCTTGTAGACAACGATCACATCTATGCGCTGGGCCTCGATGTCGGCCAGGAGACGCTTTAGTGCTGGGCGTTCCAGCGTTGCCCCGGAAATCCCGCCGTCGTCATAGCGGTCGGGCACCAGCACCCAGCCCTCCGGCTTCTGGCTCGCGATATAGGCTTCACAAGCCTCGCGCTGGGCGTCGAGCGAGTTGAATTCCTGCTCCAGGCCTTCTTCGCTCGATTTGCGGGTATACGCCGCGCAGCGCAGCTTGCGGATCACCGGCGTCTTCATCGGGCCGCTCGCTGACTTTTCAGGCCGAAAAAGATCAAACCGTTCCAGCGCGTGCCGGTAATCGCACGCGCGATTGCAGAGAGCGATTTATACGGCCGGCCCTGATACTCGTAGCTGTCGTGGTACACCGTCACGCAGTGCTCGACGCCCTGATATTCGCGAATGAGTCGCGTACCGGAGATGGGGCGGTCGTTGGCGGGCTGGCGCCGCCGTTTCGGGTCACCGCCGTCGAGCTCTTCCCCGAGCTCGCGCAGGCGCTTTAGCGTTTCGGGCTTGAGGCCGCCATAGGCCAATTCCTGGATGCGGTAGGCAAGCCGATGTTCGAGGAAGCGGCGGTTGTAGGGTGGCGGTTCGGTTTCGAAGAGGTCGCGCTAGCGCGCCATTCGCGATGCTGACGATGCCCCTTTCGATGAAATTGCCGAAGCAAGCATAGTCGATCACGTTGAAGCCTCGCCAATAACAGCGCGATCCACCACCGCTTCATCCGGACGGGATCCTTGACATGCGCGGCCGACGCCCCAAGCCATCATGGCTCAAATACCTCACCGGCAATCCTGGCAAGCGGCCACTCAACGCCAACGAGTTGCGCCCCGACGCCGTTCCGCCAGAATGTCCAGCTGAACTTGGACCCGCCGCACGTGCGGAATGGAACCGCCTTATCGCGGACCTTTCCAAACTGAATCTTCTGACCACGCTCGATCGTGCGGTACTCGCGGCCTACTGCGGTGCCTATGCCCTCTGGGCTGAGGCAATCGAAGCGATCCACAAGTACGGCGCCATGGTGAAATCCCCGTCTGGCTATCCGATCCAGTCACCCTATGTGGCCATTGCCAACCGTCAGGCCGAGATCATGATGCGTATTGCATCAGAGTTCGGCTTTACACCTGCCAGCCGCTCGCGGATTTCGGTCCCGCAACGAGATGAGCCGACATTGTTTGATTGTACGGAGGGTCCTGACGTCATTAGGGAGAGCGACCCATTCGCCGTCAGTAAACGCGAGACAGATTGAACTAGTTTGAGAAGGGAGGCTGGCTCGTCGTAGCCTGTGAGGGCGGGGGCGTCCAAGCGCGGGCTGATTGAGCAGCTTCGGGTTGTCAGCCGGCCTCAGCCCGCTTGAATTATCACCCTTTTTAACTAAACGAAAACAGCATATCCTTTAGTAACGGGGCGAGATCATGGCGCTGTTTGATGAGGATCGCGGGACAATCCAGTCGCTCGGGCGCAGTGCGGCCTCTGCATTCCGGGTCCACGACCTCATGCAACGCCGGCCGCTGGTGACGATCCAGGCGGCATCCAAGGAACTCAAGCTCTCGCTTCCCACGGTCGGTAAGTCGCTCGAACACCTGGTCGACCTTGGCATCGTGCGCGAAGTGACGGGCAAGCAGCGCCACCGCGTGTTTGCTTACCGCAAGTATCTTGATGTTCTCGACCGCGGGACCGAACCGCTGTCTCTGTGATCGTTGCAGCGCCCGCGGGCCGACACCAGGACGTTTTCCGCCGTTCGGCCGTCCTGCGCATCAAGCGATGGGTGCGTACTCCGCTGGCCTAGATCACTGACGCGGACGCGGCGGTCTCTCGTTTCGATCCCTGTGAGGCCATCATAGGCGCGCCCACGTGGAGTCTTGCCAGGAGGTCGATCGCCTTCGCCCTGGCCGTGGCCGCGCCCTCCATCTTGATAGATTCGTAACCGCGGATTTCGTCCGGCAGGTTCAGGAGTTCGGCCACTACGTGTTTGTCCGCCGACGCGAGATCGCGGGCGCACGTTTCGACAAGGCTTATGTACCAGGCCACCAGGCTCCGCTCCTCGCGTCTGACCGGATTCGCCATGAACGGATCAAGAATGGTTCCGCGCAATTTCCTCAGCCGGGCAAGCAGCCGAAGCGGGATCCTGAACCATGATCCGAACTCAACCTTGCGGTTGAGCCCGAAGATGCGGGCGAAGGGCGGCTGCAGATTGAACGCCATCGCTTCAAAGCCAGGAAAGAGCGTCCTGACACGCGCTTCAAAGACTGGATCCGTAAGGAGTCGCGCGACCTCGTATTCATCCTTATAGGCCATGATCTTGTGCAGGTTGCGGATGACGAGCGAGGTCAGATGGCCGCCATCCCCTGGAAAGGCCGCCCTGTCGGCGGCGGAAAAATCGGCGACGGCACGCGCGAAGCGCATCGCGTAACGTTCATCCTTGTAGGCCACAAGATCAGCTACGCGATTTCGCGCGATCTGTTTTGCCTCGGGCGGCAGTCCTTCAAGCGCGGTCGTCACCCGATCGATTTGTGCGGCAATGGCGGAGGTTTCGCGTTTGGCAAGGCCATCGATGCGATCCGCCAGTGTGCCATACTCAACTTTCAGCATCCGTGCGAACCGTTCCGGGTCGTGATGGAACAGCCGGCCGGCGCGGAAGGCCATGATATTCACCTTGGCGGCGGTGCCGTTCAGCGTGATCGAGCGTTCGATGCTGGCGGCGGAGATCGGCAGCAATCCCGCCTGATACGCGACCCCGATCACCACCATGTTGGTCATCATGTAATCACCAAAAATGCGCTCGGCTGCAGTGCGGGCCGGGATGCAGAGTTTCCGTCCTGGGCGAATGCGGCCGGCGATGACGTCCGTCATCGCGTCTGAATCGACAATTGCGTTGATGTTGCGGATCATTTCGCCGGTCGGCAGAATATCCGTATTGATAACGGCGGCTGTTCGCTCGCTGTCGCAGACCGCGAGATTGGTCTTGTCTGTCGCCGCCAGCAGGTCGAAGGCGAGATAGAGATCGGCATTTGCCGCTGTGACCTTGTTGCTGACGATAGGTTCGCCGGCCTTCGACAGAATAATGCTCGAGAGCACCGCGCCCCATTTCTGGGCCGCGCCCGTCTGGTCGAAGCTCTTCACTTCATGGCCGTCCATGGCGGCTGCCTGGGCCAGGATTGCGTTGACGGTGATCACGCCCGTCCCGCCAACGCCCGGGATGTAGATGTGAAAGGGCCGGTCCAGGGTCGGCAATGCAGGCTCTAGCATGTCCGCCGGAAGATCCGGCATCGGGGGCCTTGCGAAACTGGTTCCGGCCTTGACGGTGACGCTTACAAAGGAAGGACATTCGCCCTCCACGCATGAGCGATCCTGGTTACAGGAAGATTGATGAATTTGCGTCTTCAGTCCGAATTGGGTTGGTGTTTTCTGAAGCGACATGCAATTGGCCTTTCGGCCGCAATCGCCGCAGTTGTCGCAAACATCCTCGTTGACGATTGTGAATTTTGTCGTCGGCGCCACGCGACCGCGTTTCTGGCGCCGCCGCCGTTCGTTCGCGCAATCACCGTCATAGATCAGGACCGTGACGCCCTTGATCCGTTCGAGTTCGGCCATGGCGGCCTGAACCTCGTGCGGCTCGCGCAAGCTGACGTTCGCGGGCAACGGCAAGCCGGCATACGCATGCTTATTCCTGGCAACGAGAATGGTTCGGACAACGCCATCGGCCGCCAGGCGATGCAGGAGGCTGACGACGGGTGCCTGGTTGACTGAACTCTGACCTCCCGTGTTCGCAATGACGCCATTGTAAAGAATGCGGAACGTCATCGCCTGGCCTGTCGAGACCGCGAAGCGGATATTCTGCAAGCTCGAATGGAAGAGCGAGCCGTCTCCGACGTTTTGCACGATGTGTGGCCGTGTGGTGTACGGCGACAGGCCAATCCACGGCATTCCTTCGCCGCCGAACTGGGTCATGGCCTCGATGCGGCGCTCCGGTTGCTCCATCAGCGCGGCAAAGACATGGCAGCCGGGTGCTCCCCAGGCCATCTGGCCGGGGGCAAGCCTGGTCGAGACGTTGTGCGGACAGCCAGAGCAATAATTCGGTGTTCGCCGCCGGAGCGGAGGAACGGTCATGGCGCGCACCGTCGCGATGCGACGAAGACGGGCCTCCGCGGCCTCGGGAAGGGATAGGTGCCGCTTAAGCTCACCCCCGAGAAGCTCGGTCACGATGTCGACGTCCATGCCGCCGGCGACAGGAAAGAGCGGTTGTCCGTCGAGGTCAATCTTGCCGACGACCCGAACGGCACCGAACCCGCACAAAGCCGCGCCGACCTGTCGTTCAAGGAAGTCGCGCTTCTCCTCCACGACGATGACGTGGTCGAGTCCTTTCGCGAATTGTCGGAAGAATTCGGGCGATGAGGGGCATAGCAGGCCGACCTTTGCCAGGCGGATTCCGGCGGCCTTGAGGCCGTCATCGTCAAAACCAAGATTGATAAGGGCCTGGCGGGTATCGGCGAAGCTCTTGCCGGCCGATATGATGCCGATCCGGTTGCGTTCGCCCATGACCACGATGCGGTTGAGATTGTTGGCTTCGGCGTAGGCGACCACCGCGCGATGACGCTCGGCGTAGAGCCGCTGTTCAGTCGCGACATTGAGGACGGGGAAGAACGTGAAGTCGGCACTCTTTGAGAACGGCCGTCCATCGATCGTGACGTCGGGCAAGACGATGGGCGTGGAGTCCTCGCTGATTTGCACCACCTCGCCGCCGTCGCAGAGCGGGGCGACGAGCTTCAGCGCGACCCAGCATCCGCTGAAACGCGACAGCGCGACGGCATGCAGTCCGAACTCGATGAACTCGGTGATGGAGGCCGGGTACAGCACCGGGACGCCGTAGTGCTCGAAAGCGAATTCCTGCTGGTAGGGAACGCTGGAGGATTTCGCCTCGTGATCCTCTCCGCTGAGGATGACGACCGCTCCGTTCCGACTGGTTCCGCCGAAATTGCCATGCTTGATCGCGTCGCTTGAGCGGTCGATGCCCGGACCCTTGCCGTACCAGAACCCCACGACGCCATCGACGTCCGGGTGCGGGTGGCTGTCGAGCATTTGCGTGCCGATGAGCGCGGAGATGGCGAGTTCTTCGTTCTGCCCCGGCACATGCTTGATGCCATGGCGGTCGAGTGTGGCGGCAGCTCGTTTCAATGCGATATCGTAGCCGCCAAGCGGCGATCCGGGATAGCCGGTGATGAAGGCCTTCGTGCGCAGGCCTGCCGCCGCGTCGCGTCGCATCTGCTCGATGGGCAGGCGGATGAGCGCCTGAGTTCCGCTGAGCAGGACGCGGCCGTTCCTCGTCTCATATCGGGCTTCATCCAGAGACGGCTCGCCGTCCCGCTTCAGCAATTTCGTGGTCGGCGTGGTCATGCCCTCTCCCCCTCAGACGTCGGCTTTTCATCAGGCGCGACTTTGCCGAACTTTGAATGCGCGGAACCTTGGAATTGGCTCCAGGCGGCAGCCGTCCTGCCGACGACCGGAAATGCATTGTGGCGGTTCCGCTGCCTGCCAGTGCCTTTGGTTTTCGGCCTCCCCGTGTTCCGGGTAAGGCTTTGAAATGTTTATTGTTGCTAGTGCCTTGCAGCTGCATCGCGGGTTATTTTTGCCTTGACAAAAATTTAATGGTGTTATGAACTGCATAATAGATTACAAAATGCATAACACAAGAGTTTAAGCAAGAGGGGGCGCGCTCATGACGCCGCATCACTCAAGCGAAGTGATCGCCGAAGGCGCGCAGCAAAGTGGGCAAGCGGGTGCGTCCATCAATCTCACGATCAGCTTCATGGGTGTCATCGCCACCATCACGGGGGAGCGGGAACTCACGCTCGAACTCGGCAGGCAACAAACCTTGCGTGACCTGCTTTACGAACTGGAACGGCGCTATGGCTCCGAATTCGGAGCGCGGATCTTCCGGAACGCTCAACCGCCCCGTCGCATGCAGATGTGCACGCGCATCTTCATAAATAAGAATCTGATCGATGAGACGGCGCTGGATCAGCCGATCCCGCTCGCATCAAAGAACTCACCCGAAGTTCTAATCTACTTCCTGCCGGCAGCCTGTGGAGGATGAGACCATCATGAATATCCAGCAGAAGATATCTCCGGACGTTCGCGACGATGTATGGATCCCATCAGCCTGCACCATCTGCTACGGCGGATGCTCGATACTTGCACATCGTGTTGACGGCACGGTCATCAAGATCGAGGGCAATCCCAAGAGTCCGAATGGCGCGGGAAAGCTTTGCGCCAAAGGCGTATCCGGAATCATGATTCTGTATGATCCGAATCGGGTCAGCACGCCGCTGCGTCGAACCAATCCCAACAAGGGCATCGGCATAGACCCCGGCTGGAAGCCGATCAGTTGGGAAGAGGCGCTGAGCGAGACCATCGCCAAGCTGGGCAAGATCAGGCAGGAAGACCCCCGGCAACTGGTGCTTCAGATCACGACGACGCTCACGCCCTCGTCGCTTTCGATCTTCTTCCCGTTTGGGTGGGCCTTCGGCACGCCCAACATGTGGGTGGCCGGTGGTGGTGTCCATTGCGGCAATGGAGCGCATGCGGGCGGAGGTGTGACGCACGCTTCGTGGTCGATTGTGCCTGATTTTCATCATTGCAACTACGCCATCTATTTCGGTGCGTCGAAGGGGCATGGCGCGGGACATGCGGCGACATCCAACATCACGCTCGCCGCCGATGCGCGCGATCGCGGCATGCGCATGGTGGTCGTTGACCCGATGTGTAATTTTGCTGCGGCCAAGGCGAACGAATGGGTGCCTATTCGTGTCGGCACCGACGCAGCGCTCGCGCTGGCAATGTGCAACTGCCTGGTCAATGAACTCGGAATTGTCGATCGGGAATATCTGCGCGATCGCACAAACGGCATTTATCTGACGCGGCAGGACGGCAAATATGCACGCGATGAAGCAACCGGCGAGCCGCTCGTTTGGAGCGAGAAAATCGGCGGGCCGGTAACTCATAATGCCCCGGATGCGAAGGGCGCCGCGCTGGAAGGTACGTTCCAGGTCAATGGGGAAGAGTGCCAGACCGGGTTCACCCGGCTCAAGGAGCATCTGAAGAAATACTCGCCCGAGTACGCGGAACAGATCACCAGAATTTCGGCCGCGACCATCCGTCGCCTGTCCAAGGAGTTCGGCGAGGCGGCGCGGGTCGGCAGCACCATCGTGATCGACGGCAAGACCCTTCCTTACCGTCCGGCGTCGGCCATCTTCTTCCGAGGCGCCCAGGGTCACAAGAATTCGATGTACAACTGCTTTGCGATCGACCTTCTCAACCACATCGTCGGAGCGGCGGATGTCGTCGGCGGCACGCTGGGCTTCAACCCGGTCTGCCATGGCCACCCGGATACCCAGCGCCCACGCTATTCGCCGCGTCCCGATCGTGACGGTCTGATGGCGGTCGGCACCTGGATGCTGCCGCACGTCCCGTATCCTCCGGCTGATCCTCGCAAGCCGGACTCGATCGGCTTCATCGAGATGTTTCCGCTCTCCCATGTCTCTCCGCTGATGGCGTCCGCGGATCAGGAGCATTGGTGGCAACAGTTCGACCTGAAATATCGTCCGAAGATGATGATCAACTACGGCGCCAATTCAATAATGAGCGTCGGCAACAAGGAGACAGTGGCGGAAAGCCTCAAGCGCTACGACTTCATCGTTTCCTTCGATCTGTTCCTGAACGAGTTCTCCGATTTCGCGGACATCATCTTTCCCGATGCGAGCTATCTCGAAGTGCTCGATCCCAGGCCGAACTTTCCGTTCATCTTCAATCACCCGGCGGGTATGGGCGAGTGGGGCTGGCCAATTCGCCAACCCGTCGTCGAGCCTACCGGCGAACGGCGCAGCGCGCGCGACGTGCTTCTAGAAATCGCCTACGAGCTCGGTCTCGGAGCCGAGATGAACCTCGCCGTCAATAGCTTCTACGGGCTGGATGGCGAGCAGATGCTCGACCCCGCGCAAAGATACGATGTCGAGCAGATCGCCGACCACGAGCTCAGGCACAAGTTCGGCAATGATCGTGGACTCGAATGGTTCAAGGAGAATGGCGTTATCACCTGGCCCAAGAAGGTGGAGGAGGTCTATTGGCGGACCTTCGTTGATGTCCGCATTCCGATCTATCACGAATACCTGATCGAGTTGGGCGAAAAGACCGCGGGCCTCTGCCAGCAGGGCAACATGTCGTTCGATATGCGCTACTACGGTCCTCTGCCGGAATGGCTGCCGTGTCCGTCGCATGAGGTCGCGGACTCCGAATTCGATCTCTATGCCTTTTATTACCGTGACGCCATTCAGGCCAATAGCTTCACGATGCAGAATCCCTGGATCGACGAGACCGCGCGCATGGATCCGTATTCCTACCGGATCGCCATCAACGGCGCGACGGCGCGCAAGAAAGGCCTCCACGACAACGAAGTCGTGTGGATCGAGTCAGTAAAGGGACGGCGCGTCGCTGGCCGCATCAAGGTGACCGAAGCCATCCATCCGGAGGCAATCGGCATTGCCGCCTGCGCTGGACACTGGAGCAAGCATCAGCCCATCGCCAAGGGGAAGGGCGTGTTCTTCAATGAATTGCTTGAGGTCGATTTCGAGCACACCAGTCCGGTCAATCTGAACATGGATCTGTGCTCCAAGGTGAAGGTCTACCGGCACGAGGATCAGAGCAAGGCGTCGTTTGATTAAGACGCCGGTGGTCGGATCGCGTGACGAGGGGGAAACCTCATGACTGGTGCTTCATCCATCTGGAGCGAGCGCGGCGGTGACAAGGGGCCGTGCCTGGTTCTTTTGCACGGGCTGGGCGCCAATGGCGCGGTGTGGGATGGCATGAAGCCGATCCTCGACCGCCATTGGCCGGGACGCTGGCTCATCCCCGATTTCAGGGGGCATGGACGTTCGCTCCATCGTGCTCCCTACGGCATCGGCATTCACGCGGCGGATGTCGCGTCGCTTCTTGGCCAGGACGAGGAAATCACGATTGTCGGCCACTCGATGGGAGGCGTGATCGCCATCGCGCTCGCATCGGGCATGTTCGGCGTTCAAGTCAGGCGAGTGGTGGCGGTTGGCGTGAAAACCGAATGGACGAACGACGATTTCGCCAGGAGTCAGGCCATCGCTCAGGCACCTGCCAAACTCTTCGATTCCCGCGATGAAGCGATCGAGCGCTATGTGCGTGTTTCAGGCTTGAAGGGGGTGGTCGAGCCCACCTCTTCGGTCGCGGCGGCGGGAATTGTCGAACAGCAGGGCAAGTTCAGGTTGGCGGCCGATCCGCGGACGTTCGCTCTCGGCCAGCCGGATTTTTCAATGATTGCCAAATCGGCTCTGGCGCCCGTGCGTCTTCTCTGCGGCGACGGTGACAAGATCGCCAGTCCGGAAGGCATGAAACGATTGGGCGATGAAGTTACCACGTTGTCCGGCTACGGACACAACCTTCATGTTGAGGCGCCGGATGTCCTGTGGAGTTCCATCGCGGACGGATTGGCATGATTAATCGCGCAAGTAACTGGCTGCAGCTAAACGGGGTGGAGGATCGATCATGAGATTGGGAATGGTAATCGATTTGCGGCGTTGCGTGGGCTGCTATGGCTGCCAGCACGTCTGCAAAGCCGAGAACGGCACGCCGCCCGGCATGTTCTTCGGTCGCGTGATCAAACGCGAGGAGGGATCCTATCCGACGACCACGCAGTTATTCTTGCCTGTGCTCTGCAATCATTGCACGGACGCGCCTTGTGTTGACGTCTGCCCGACAGAAGCCAGCCATTACGCCGAGCATGGCATTGTCGATATCGATCATGACAAATGCGTAGGCTGTCATTCCTGCATGGTCGCCTGTCCATATACGAACCGCTATTTCAACGATGAGCGGCGCAATTATTTTGGTGATTCAGGCCCCACTCCCTACGAAGAAGCCAGGGTGGCGCGTCATCCGGAAGGCGTGGTGATGAAATGCAACTTCTGCAGGCCCCGATTGGCGGAAGGCAAGCTTCCCGCGTGTGTCGACAACTGCGCATCCAATGCGCGCACGTTCGGAGATCTTGATGATCCCAACAGCGAAGTGTCGCGGCTGATCAAGGAGCGCGGCGGCTTCACGCTCCACCCGGAGGCCGGCACCAGTCCCAACGTATATTATCTCTCGACGTGAGGCGAAGATGAACAACCAGCGCTATAATCAGTTGATCAATGATCTGCGCAGCGACTACCGCCCTCAGCGTGAATGGGGCGAGGGGCGCGGCATTCTCATGGTGATCGGCCATTTTCTTGTTGGCGTTGCCGGGGGCACCTGGCTCATGTCGTCCATTTACGGCGTGACGGCGGGTCTGGTGGTTGCCTTCATTCTGGGCATCTTGGGCGGCCTCGTTCACCTCCTGTTTCTTGGCAACCCCAAGAATGCCCTCAAGATGATGCGGCACGTCCGCACCTCCTGGGTTTCGCGCGGATTCGTTGGGCTTAGTCTGTTTCTCGTCGGCGGTGGTGTTTACCTGACGCTGCTCATGGTGTCGGCCGATACCGGCGGCTGGATGGCTTTGTTCTGGATCGCAAAGGTGATGGCAGCGGCAGGCATGGTAACCATCATCGGTTACATGGGGTTTTGCTACACGGCGTCGAAGGCAATTCCCTTCTGGCATTCACCGCTGCATCCCGCCATCTACATAGCCTTCGCCGTGCGCGGCGGCATCGCGGCGCTGCTCGTTATCGGTGCCTTCCTCGGCGTGGCGGCCGACGATTGGCTGCTCAAACTCTGGCTGATCGTCACGGCCATCGTCACCTTGTTCTATGTCCTGGAGTTGCAGGGCGCGATGACGAGCGGCAACGTGGCGGCCCGCCGCTCTGTCGGTGATCTTCTGTCCGGACGGCTGGCGCTGATATTTTATGGCGGAACCCTGCTTCTGGGGCTGATTATTCCTATTCTGCTGCTGACGGTGATGGCGAACATTTCGCTAACGGTCATGGCCATTGTCGGTCTGGCGTCAGTCGCGGGCGACTTTTTCATGAAACTGACGACCGTGCGGGCCGGTGTTTATTTGCCGCTGGTCATCTCCGCGCGCCGTAAACATGCCTGACGAGCTCCATGCTCCATGCGGGCAAAATTTCTAATCCTTGTGTGACTCTCGGGGGATCGTAACAATGTTGGCTTTCAAGAACGGAGGTGTGTGAACGCAGCAAGACCAGCTTCAATCTGTCGTGGGCGGTTCGAGACGGTTGCTAAATCGCCTGCATGGATGCGGCTCGACGATTGATTGGCGACATAACAATAAAAACAATGAAGAGAAGGTGAGCTTGATAACAAATCAAAAATCGTAGGGGGACATCAAAATGAGCACTTTAACGTTGAGGAAGACAGTTGCCGCTTTGCAGACGATGTTTGTTGCATTCCTTGCATTGATTGGCGCGGCCTACGCTCAAGATCCAATTCGTATTGGTTCGTTTCTGTCAGTCACCGGGCCTGCGTCGTTTCTTGGCGAGCCGGAATTGAAAACGCTGCAGCTCTATATTGAGAAAACCAATTCAAAGGGCGGCATTCTCGGCCGGAAGTTGGAATTCATCCATTATGATGACGGCGGTGACGCCAGCAAGGCGAATGGCTTCGTCAAGCGTCTGATCGAATCCGATAAGGTTGACATCATTGTCGGCGGGTCAACGACAGGCACGACGATGGCATCCATACCGTTGATAGAGAAGGCCGAGATCCCCTTCATATCAATTGCCGGCGGTGTTGTTGTCGTCGAGCCGGTCAAGAAATGGGTCTTCAAGACCCCCGGTTCCGACCGCCACTCAATTGAACGCCTGATGGTCGATATGAAGAAGAAAGGCATCAAGAATGTCGCGCTGATGGTCGAGACATCTGGGCTGGGGCAGTCAAGCAAGGTTGAGGCGCACAAAGTAGCGCCCAATTACGGAATTACTTTTACGGCTGAGGAAAGCTACAATCCCAAAGATACGGACATGACGCCTCAGCTTACCAAAATCCGCAATGCGCCTGGCGTTCAGGCGGTTGCCGTGTTCGGCTTCGGCCAGGGTCCCGCGATCGTCACGAGAAACTACGCGCAGTTAGGCATCAAGCTTCCTCTTTATCATACGCATGGGGTTGCCTCTCAGGAGTTCGCCAGGCTCACCGATAATGCGAATGAAGGCGTGTTGCTTTCGTCGCCATCATTGCTTGTCGCTGACGAACTTCCAACCAGCGATCCGCAGAAGGCGGTTCTTCTCGCTTATCGGGATGAATACAGGAAGCGCTACAACGACGATCCGTCGACGTTTGGCGGCTACGCCTATGACGCCTTAATGCTCGCGCTGGGGGCCATCAACAAGGTGGGTGGCACCAACAAGGAGCAGGTTCGTAATGCGCTGGAGCAAACAAAGAACTACGTCGGAACCGCCGGCATGGCCAATATGTCAGCGGCCGACCATATGGGTCTAAGCCTGTCCGGCTTCCGTCTTGTTGTTATCAAGCAAGGCAAATTCCGGCTGGCGCAGTAACGCGAAGGCATAAAATGGGAGAGAAACGCAAATTTCTCTCCCATTGGCTCCACTCTCACTGCCGCCACGCCGATACTTAAGTTATTTTAATTCTCTGTTTGCTGGATGACTGTCCGAGTTGTCTGTCCATCTCGTGATGCGCGGATTCGCTGACATCTGCCCTCGGCAGGATCATGATTGTGCCAGGGCAAATTCCTTATGCTGTGTTGCGGGCCACGCTCGCCGGCCACGCTCCGCGGGCTGCGCGCAAGCATGCGGGAACGCGTTCGACACCGTGCACTGAAAGCTGGTAGGTATCGGAATCGATTTCCGTGCTGTCATCTTCATGCGCCGAAAATGGCAGGTATCCAACGCTACGTGTTTCGTACCGCAAGCGGTTGAATGGGGTCTCGGACGAGGTGTCTTGAGGGGCCAAGATAAGGACTGAAATTCAAGGAAGACCAATGCGTCTAAAGGAAAAATCGAACGAGGATGACGTTAAGTCAAAATTCGGCGTTCAATCGGTCGAGATCGGATTGCATGTTCTGGAGGTGCTCGCGCAGGCCTATCGACCGATGGGGCTTCGAGAGTTGGCGGCGCTATTGGAGATGCCGCCTGCGAAAGTGCACCGTTATCTGGTGAGCCTCATCCGGGCCGGCATGGTTGAGCAATCCGGCGCAGGCGGCCGTTATGGATTGGGTCCAATGGCGGTGACCCTGGGCCTGTCGGCGCTTAAGCAGCTCGATATTATGCGGATTTCCGAGACTGCAATCGCTGAACTGCGCGATCGGATCGATCACATTGTCCTGCTGGCGATATGGGGGGATGTCGGGCCAACGGTCATTCGTTGGGAAGACAGTCATCGGCCCGTTGCGGTGAATGTTCGGATTGGTTCGATCCTGCAGACCCTCGACTCGGCGACGGGATTGATTTTTGCCGCCTATCTTCCTCGCCATGTTACCGCAACAAGAATAGCCGAAGAAATTGGAGCACGCACTCCGGAAGAGGTGGAAAAACTTCTTGCCGAAGTCCGTGATCGCGGAATGTCCCGGGTCCGCGGCCATCAATTGGCGTCCATAAATGCCCTAAGCGTTCCTGTATTCGATCATACTGGAAAAGTTGTCGCCGCCATCACCGCGTTGGGGCCGGAGCGCACCATCAATGTTGACTGGAATGGAAATATTGCGAAGGAATTGAGGATCGTCGCACAACAGATTTCCCTGCGACTGGGGTGGGCGGCGCCCAAGACGAGCAATAAATAAGTGCGAAAGGCGCGCTGACGGCAGGTTGCGCGAAAATTGTCGGTGACCCTGCCGATGGCGAGAAGACCCTGATGCTCAATCCCGAGGAATTGGAGCGCTATGCCCGCCACATCGTGCTGCGCGAGGTAGGAGGGCCCGGTCAGGCCGCCTTGAAGAAGGCGCGCGTGCTGGTGGTTGGCGCGGGCGGACTTGGCGCGCCGGTCCTGATGTATCTCGCGGCGGCGGGTATTGGTACGCTCGGGATAATTGATCATGACGAGGTGTCGCTGTCGAATTTGCAGCGGCAGGTCATCCATGCGACCGCTGATGTCGGGCGCTCAAAAGTGGAAAGCGCCGCCGAGAAGATCCGCGCGCTCAATCCTCATGTGACTGTGCATGTGTTGATGCAAAGATTGAATGCCGCCAACGCGCTGAGTGTTCTTGACGCCTATGATATCGTCGTTGACGGGTCGGATAATTTTCCCACACGCTATCTGGTCTCGGACGCCTGTTTCCTCGCTCGCAAGGTGCTGGTCACGGGCGCTCTAGGCGCTTTTGACGGAACATTGACCACCATCCGGGCGCACGAGCAGGACGCAGAAGGCAAGGTCAATCCAACTTACCGCTGTCTCTTTCCCGAGCCGCCGCCACCCGGGTCCGTGCCGGCCTGTGTCGAAGCCGGCGTGCTTGGCGCGCTTGCGGGAACCATGGGGTCTCTCATGGCGCTGGAGGTCATTCGTGAAATCACTGGTTTCGGCAATGGCCTTGTCGGGCGGCTGCTTGTATTCGATGCGCGCGCGATGAAGTTCGATATTTTGCATTATGAACGTGACCCTCGAAATCCACTCAATGGGGATAGACCGGATACCCTGGATTTGTCGGGACATTTGTAAGCTGCATGCAGCGTCGGTGCTGCGTGGGATTTGGTCTTAGCCATCCGACATAACACGTCCGGCGGCGCGGATGCGTGATCGCTCTAATGCGCCACGTCAGGTCCGTCTCTGACCGCACGCGCAGTGAGTCGCGCGCCGACATTCAATTCGCGCCCGCGAAGTTTGCGTTGCAACAACGACTCGCGCGCTAATCACTGACTTCGATCAATCAAAACAAACAGACTTGTGACTTCAGCGCAGCAGTTGCGGTTGAACTCGTGCGGTTTCTGTGAGGATGCGGCGCGCGACGTTGTCTTTGCGCGGCAAAAATTGAAAACTCAAAAAAGCCGATTGACAGATCGGAATACCATTTTAAGATGTATTTCAAATATATGTTTAAACTCTTTGACGGGCGCCACGTTTTGCGAGGTGGCAAACCGCGTGTGAGACGCGTCGGAAAATCCGACGCGTCCGGAAAACCGAGTTGGTCTTCGCGCGGCAAGACCGCGAATTTCTAGGGCATGAACATTAAGTTCAACAGGGGAAGAGGGATGCAACAACACACGATACTTCTTGTCACCATCATCATCATGGCGTGCGTCGCCTTGCCGTTTCTCTTTGCCGCGTCCGCAGCAAAGGATAAGGGACCGCAGGTCGGCTGGCTCGGTTACGGTGCGCAACGATCCCTGGTCGCTGCGATGCTGGTCGTGGGCGTCGCCGTCACGGGAATATCCCTCGCGGTGTGGCCGCATAGCGTTTCCGCGGGACCGGCGCGCCAGGTGGTCAATGTCACCGGCCATCAATGGTACTGGGAGATCGAGGACGTTCGGTTGGTGACCGGAAGTCCGGTCGTATTCAATGTTCATACCGAGGACGTCAATCATGGCCTGGGCGTTTATGACGCCGATTTCCGGTTGATTGTCCAGATCCAGGCGATGCCCGGATATCTCAACCAGGTTCAATACACGTTCGAGAAGCCGGGCAAGTACAGGATTCTTTGCATGGAATTTTGCGGCGTCGCCCATCACGACATGACATCTGAATTCACCGTATCGGCGGCCAAGAGCTGAGGGAGCATAGTGATGGCAAATGTTGCGACGACCAATAACCAGTCGAAAGAAGCAGATGCGTTATCCAGCGTGGCGCTCCTGCTGGCCGGCGCGGTATTCCTCCTGATGATGATTGCCGGCCTGCTCATGCGCAGCGCGCAGGGCAAGTTGATCGATCTCGATCCGACCCTGTTCTATCAGCTCATGACCGCGCACGGGGCCGGAATGGTCGGCGCTGCCGCGCTGTCCGGCGCCGCCATCATGTGGCTCTTTCTTGGCCGGCATGTCTCGCTTAACAAATTGGCGTTCAAGGCTTTCCTGGCCTTGTTCCTGCTCGGCGTCGTGTTGATCCTCTACTCGATCTTCGTCGGCGGTTTCGGAGGCGGATGGACGTTCCTCTATCCTCTCCCGGCTCATTCCGGCGGCGTCTGGGAGACCGCGGCGGCGGCGACATTCCTCGTCGGGTTGCTGCTGGTCGGCGCCGGATTCCTGGTCCTTTACTTCGAAATGGGACGTGCGATCCTCGTACGGTATGGAAACCTTTCCCAGGCGTTGGCCTGGCCGCTGGTTTTCCGCGGCAAGATGGAAACGGTACCTCCTCCCACGATCGTGGCCTCCACTGTCATCGTGATCTTCAATTCAGTCGGTACGGTCGTTGGGGCCGCGACGCTTGCCATCAGCCTCATCAATCTTTTCGTTCCGACGTTCGAGATCGACGCCCTGCTGGCGAAGAACATGATCTATTTCTTCGGCCATGTTTTCATCAACGCATCGATCTATATGGCGGTGATCGGCGTTTATGAGATCCTTCCGGAATACACTGGCCGGCCATGGAAAGTATCCCGCCCGTTCGCGATCGGCTGGAGCGCGGTTCTGCTTTTTGTCCTGGCGGTCTATCCCCATCATCTTCTGCAGGACATGGTCATGCCGCCCTGGATGCTGGTCATGGGGCAGGTCGTGTCGTACCTGAGCGGGCTTCCCATTCTGGCCGTCACCGCGTTTGCCATGCTTGGCTATGTTAGCGGCTCCGGCATGAAATGGGATCTTGCATCCGCGCTTCTCTTCCTGGGCGTGTTCGGCTGGTCGGTCGGCGTCGTCCCCGCCATCATCGACGGGATCATTTCGATCAACAAGGTGATGCACAATACCCTGTGGGTGCCCGGCCATTTTCATACGTACTTGCTGGTCGGTGAGGTCGCGATGTCATTCGGCGTCATGGCCTGGATTGTGCGCTCGAAGCAGGATGTTGCGTTGTTCAGCGGCCTGCAGCGCGCAGTATTCTGGACCTACGTCGTGGGGGCCCTGGGATTCGCGATGGTCTTCCTGACTTCCGGCGCCGCGAGCGTGCCGCGTCGTTGGGCCGTGCATGCTCCCGAATGGATCATGCAGGACCGCATCGCGACACTGCTCGGCATCGTCACGCTCCTGAGCGCGGTGTATTTCGTGACGCGCTTCGGCTCGCGGCTGGCCAGCGGAGAGCGGAAATGAACTTGAAGGGCAAAGCGTTGCTTGCAGCCTGCGCTGTCAGCATCGCTGGCCTCTCGGCGTTATGGCTCGCAACCGACGGCGGCCGCGCACTGACATCAGAAAGTGCGCGGCGGCTGCGGGCCCTGGCTGCAACCGGGGCCGTGCCGCCATCGGTCCTGGAGGATTCCCGCGGCCGGGAAATCTTGCTGCGTTCCCGGGCTGATGTCGTGACGCTTGTGGAGTTCATCTACACAACCTGCCCCACGGTATGCCAGTCGGCGGGCGATGCGTTCTTCAAGGTGCGGTCCCGGGTTCTGCAGACACCGAAGCTCGCCCAGTCGGTACGAATGCTGAGTATCAGTTTTGACGTTGAGAAAGACGGGCCGGATCGACTCGACGACTACGCGCGCGGCCACGAAGCCGACGGGCAGATGTGGAAGGTCGTCCGCGCAAGGCGGGACGGACTTCCAGGCCTGCTCGATGCTTTCGGTGTCGTCGTCATACCCAACCCGGCATACGGATACACGCATAATGCGGCAATTCATGTCGTGCGGCAGGACGGCCATCTCGCCGGCATCTACGATCTTGAGGACATCGATGGGGTGATGGCAAACGTCCGCAATCTGGTGGGCCCGGCGACATGATATCACGCATCATGACATTGCATCGTCCGTGGATGACGGCCCTTCTCATTGTCATGCTTTGCTTCGTCTTCCGCGGGATGCTGGAGAGGCATCCGGTAACCCACATTGTCGTCCAGCTGTCCGCATTGGTGGTGGCCGGGTGGTTGGCAGGTCAGTCGCTCGGGGGTGCGTTGCCGGCACTTCGCCTGACGGACTGGAATGCCGGAGGTTCGGTAGGAATCCTCGTGGCATTGTTCGCGGGTGCGTTCTGGATGCTTCCCCGAAACATCGATTGGGCGCTCGGCCAGACTTCCGGTGAATTCGCGAAATTCGTTTCCATTCCCCTGTTGATGGGTGTTTCTCTTGCCCTGAGCTGGAGTCGCGCGCCGGCTCTGGCGAAATGCCTCATCAAGGCCAATGCGGTTTCGATGCTTCTAAGCTTGTCGTGGGTTTACACGACGGCGCCGGAGCGTCTTTGCAACAACTATCTCCTGGGACAGCAACAAGAGCTGGGCTCGGTCCTGCTTTGGCTTGCAATTGTGATCAGCGTGATCTGGAGCGTTCCACTTTTCGTGTCGCAGCCGCTCGCAAAACATCGCCCCGCAAACATACAGACGGCACGAGGAGTCAGTACATGAAAACAGTATCGGAAACGGTGGCCTACTTTGCAGCTCAGGCTCGAAGCAAGGCGGACACCAACGCCCGCAATCCGGTGGCGTTCTTCATCTCGTCAATGATGGCGGGCGCCTATGTAGGGGTTGGAATCCTGCTGATCCTCAGCGTGGGGCAGGCCATCGATCCATCGCTCCGAAGCCTGGTCATGGGCGCGAGCTTCGGTATTGCGCTGACGCTGGTTATTTTCGCCGGAGCCGAACTGTTCACTGGCTATGCGATGTATATGACGCTGGGAAGCCTGACCGGTCAGACAACTCTTGCGGAGCTTGTCCGCGGCTGGTTGAGCACGTGGATTGGAAACTTCGCCGGCGCCGCCGTTCTTGCCGTCCTGTTCATTGCAGGTGGCGGCGGGCATGTGCTCGAGCATGGCGCGAGCCTGGTCTACGACATCGCGGCCTATAAGACGGCGTCGTCCCCGATCGCACTCGTAAGCCGCGGGATGCTTTGTAACTGGCTGGTCTGCCTGTCGATCTGGACGTCCGCGAGAACGGACAGCGATAGCGCCAAGTGCATTCTGATCTTCTGGTGTCTGTTTGCGTTCATTGCCTGCGGCTTCGAGCACAGCGTCGCCAACATGACCATCTTCCTCGTTGTGCTTCTTTCAGGGGCGCCGGAGAGCATCTCGCCCGCAGCGGCGGCATACAATCTCTTTTGGGTCACGATCGGGAATATCCTGAGCGGCGTGATATTCGTCGGTGCGGGCTACTGGGCCATCGGCAAGCCGCTCGTGCGCAAAGAGCCGGTTTCGGCTTGACCCGGTGGCGACCGCCCGCAAAAGCACTTTGCAGGCGGTCGCTATCGTTTTCGGCCTCCAAGGGATGCAATGATGTTCGCGGTCATGGAACTTGAAGGGCCCTGGCACCGGCCTTGATCTCCGCGAGGCCGAAAAGCGTTTGCCGCATCATAATCATGTCTCCGGGGTTGCCGCATTCAACACGGTCGACGTTGGGCTTGGGCAGGCGATACTGCAATTCATCGAGCATGGCCGCTAGCCGCGGCAGGGGGAGTTCTTGATATGAATTCTCTATCAAACACGGCTTAATATCGAATTGGACATACCAAAGCATATTCTCCACTCTCGAACGAAACCTGAATCCATGCCGTTGACCCCCGCCCGGTTGGCGGCGTGACGGTCGAACCGTAACGGATTTTCCGGAGATGCATGAATGAGCGCGCACGAACCTCTCGTCACCACGCAACGGTCGAAGCTGCGCCGGCGCCCCGACCGCGGCAGTACCGACCGCCGTGTGATCGACGCCATCCTCGACGAGGCATTGGTCTGCCATGTCGGTTTCCTCGACGAAGGCGAGCCGGTGGTAATTCCATCCAGCCCCTGGCGGATCGGCGGGTGGCTTTATCTCCACGGCGCCGTGAATTCGCGCCTCATCCGCCACGTCGCCTCCGGAGCGCCGGTCTGCATCTCGGTGGCCTTGGTTGACGGGTTGGTGCTCGCCCGCTCGGCGATGCGGCATTCGACCAACTACCGCTCGACCGTGTTGTTCGGCCGAGGTGAGTTGGTCGAGGCCGCCGCGGACAAGACGGCTGCCCTCATGCGGCTTATCGACAAGATGTCACCGGGACGCTCGGGTGCGGTCCGGCCACCGGACGCCAAGGAATTGGCGGCGACCGGCGTGGTGCGAGTGGCGATCGTCGAAGGCTCCGCCAAGGTCCGCGCCGCGCCGCCGACGGAAGTTGAGAAGGATAAGCCCTGGACGGTTTGGACGGGGACGGTGCCCGTCGCGCTGTTGGCCGGTTCGCCCCTTGCCGCCATGGAGGAAACAGATGGAGCGCCGCCTGGCGTGCCTTCATGGCTGGCGAAGGATTGGCCGTTACAAACGACATAGGGATGCGCATGTCTGGAAGAACACCGATGAATTATCGCGTCGCCGCGATGGCTTGCTCGGTGGCGGTATCGTTTCTTGCCGCCGCTCCCGTCGATGCGCAGGTCTCGGCCTTGCCGCCCGAAACTCAACAGGTCATCGATGCCGTAGGGCCGGCATGGGCGACAAATCTGCCTGCCAACATCAACAGGATAATCGATTCCTTCAGGCCTCTGCTCGGCGCCGCGCAAAAGGATGGCGTGCAGATCACCAAAGGCATCGGCTATGGCTCAAACCCCAAGCAGATCCTGGACGTTTACCAGCCCGTGGGCAGGACCGGAGTGCCTGTTGTCATCTACATTCACGGCGGTGCCTATGTGCGGGGGGATAAAGATGCGTTCGGCGTAATGTACGGCAACATACCGACATGGTTCGCTCGCCAGGGGCTGCTCGGGATTAACGCAACATATCGGCTGGCTCCGGCTGCTCCTTGGCCGGCGGGAGCCGAAGATGTCGGCGGGATGGTACGCTGGGCGAAGGAGAACGCCCTCAAGTATGGTGGTGATCCCAACAGGGTTTATCTCATCGGACATTCCGCCGGCGCAACGCACGCGGCGACATATATCTTCGACAAGACACGCCAGCCGACAGATGGTCCCGGAGTAGCCGGCGCAGTCCTGATGAGCGGTCGCTACTGGCTTGAATTCGACCCCAAGGATCCAAACGGGGCCAACATGCAGGCCTATTTCGGCAAGGATCCGGCAGAGTACCCGAACAGATCACCTATTACTCACATCGCCACGTCGAAAGTGCCTGTATTCATCGTCATCAGTGAATACGAAAACCCTGGGCTCGATGTAAGCGGGGCCAAACTACTGTCGGCTTTGTGCGCGCGGGATGGAAAATGCCCTCGATTTATGAGGCTGTCACATCATAATCATGTCTCCGAGGTTGCCGCATTCAATACGGCCGACGTTGAGCTTGGGCAGGCGATACTGGAATTCATCGAGCGTGGCCGCTAGCCGCGGCGCGGGGAGTTCTTGACATGAATTCTCTTGATATGAATTTCCTATCAAACACGGCTTAATATCGAATTGGACAGACCAAAGCATATTCCCCACTCTCGAACGAAACCTGAAGCGAGGGAGTGGAAACATGACGGACGCGAGAATCCAGCTGTGGTTGGCGCCGGGTGTGGCTTTAGCTTATCCGTTTGCACTATCGGGCTTCCATGCCGCGGTCACTCCCGCACCGAGCGGAGCTTGGGCGTGGCTGGCCGCGGCGGCTAGCTTGACGATTGCTTTCGCTGCGCCGGCACTGGCCCTGCTGATGGCGATGCGACTTGCCGAATCCGGTGAGGCCACCATTGCCCGGAGGCTGGCAACGTGGGTTGCTCTGCTCGCTGTGGCGTCGCCGCCGATGTTCACCATGCTCGGCGTGGTCCTCTACATGTTTCACGACCCGGTTCCCGATACGTGGGTCTGGGTCGGATTGTGGGCGATCCTTCTCGCCCTGGTCTTGCTGGCCGACGATACGGTGCCCGCCCCGTCCGCAGCCCAGCCGATCTCCGCCAAGCTCCGGGTTTCCCACGGAATCGCCGCGCTTGCGGTGGTTCTCGTCTTTCTTGGTTTCCATATCGCCAATCATCTGTTCGGCCTGCTTGGTCCCGAGAGCCACGCCGCGGTGATGAAACTGGGGCGCGTGGTGTATCGTGCCGCCGTTGTCGAGCCGGTGCTGGTGCTGCTGTTCCTGGCCCTGGTCGCGGGTGGGCTCCGTCTTGTGTGGCTGCGCCTCGCTTCTCCGGCTGACCGCTTTCGCACCCTTCAGATGGCGTCGGGGATCTATCTCGTGTTCTTCGTGCTCGGCCACATGAATTCCGTCTTCATTTTCGCGCGCAGCTACCTTGGCATCGACACCGGCTGGGGCTTCGCGACGGGCGCCCCAGCGGGCCTTATCCATGATGCCTGGAACATCCGGTTGATCCCACACTACGCACTGGGCGTGTTTTTCGTCCTGACCCACCTGGCTTCCGGGGGTAGGGTGGTGATGATGGCGCACGGCGGAAAAGCGATGCTGGCTGACCGCTTGCTTTTCGCGAGCGCCTGGCTCGCCGGGGCCGTGGCCCTCGCAATCATCCTTGGAATGTGCGGCATGCGCTTGGGGACAGTTTAGGACACACACAGAGGTGCCCCCGAGAATTTGGTGCCGACCCCGGGTGCATGCTCCTTCAGGCAATCGTATTTTCCGCGAAGAAGCCATAGGAGGGCCGGGGCGGCGGCCATCCTGGCAGAGCTCCAGCTCCTTCGCCCTTTTGCGGTGACGTAATAAAGAGTGCCCGAAATAAAGAATAAAGAGCGCCCGAATAAAGGGCGCCTGAAGGCCGCCCCTGGCGGTCCCAATTCGCCTTGGACAGCAAAAACCGGCAAATAATACCTCCTAAAATTATTCTTCTTTATGACCTAACATTGGCAATTTTTGCCACCAAGTCGCAATAACATAAAAATTATTTTCGCCAAGCGCCAAAATAGTTGTCCTGTATCAAGGAAACAGCATTTGCTGCAGGGCAGCATGACTTGACTTTGGTTGGGTCATCAACGCGCGCCAGTTCGCCTTCAGGGCGACCTCCGTTAGCAAACCCGATCAACATTTCGCACGGCTTTCGGGCCGGAACGCTGTGAGGCGGGCTCCGTCGGGGTGCGCCTCATGCCGCCTCGCTTGCTGTGCAGCCCAGGCACAGCCAGGGCGGTTTTCCGGTGCCGGATCTCCTGGGTGATGCAAGGGAGACTGACCATGCGGTCACTATTCAGAGCCTCAGTCGCGGGGCTGGCTCTGGCCTCGGTCGCGGGAACCGCGGCCATCGCCGCCGAATCGCTGCAGGACGTCATGAAGCGGCGCAGCCTGACGGAGAAGGACCTCGTCAACGCCGCCAAGACCTATACGCCGACCGGCAAGCGCGACGAATTCATTGTGTTCTCGTCGGGTGGCCAATCGGGGCAGGTCATCGTCTACGGTGTGCCGTCGATGCGCATCCTGAAATACATCGGCGTGTTCACTCCCGAACCCTGGCAGGGCTATGGCTTCGACGAGGAATCGAAAAAGGTTCTCGAGCAGGGCAAGGTCGACGGCCGCGAGATCCGCTGGGGCGACTCGCACCACCCGGCCATCACCGAGACCAACGGCGAGGTCGACGGCGAGTATCTCTTCATCAACGACAAGTCGGCGCCGCGCATTGCCGTCATTTCGCTCAAGGACTTCGAGACCCAGCAGATCGTTGTCAACCCGATCATGCAATCGGAGCACGGCGGCGCATTCGTTACGCCGAACTCCGAGTATGTGATCGAGGCCGCCCAGTATCCGGGCGTGCTCGGCCGCGGCTATGCCCCGCTCTCGGAATTCAACGAGAAGTTCCGCGGCGCCGTGACCTACTGGAAATTCGACCGCGCCAGGGGCCGCATTGTTCCGGAGCAATCGTTCTCGATCGAGCTGCCGCCCTACAGCCAGGATCTTTCGGACGCCGGCAAGCTGGCGTCGGATGGCTATTCCTTCACTAACTCGTTCTGTGCCGAGCGCTATGTCGGCGGCATCGAGCGGGGCCGTCCGCCGTTCGAAGCGGGCTGCTCGCAGGCCGACGTCGACTATCTCCACGTCATCAACTGGAAGAAGGCGGAGCAAGTTTACAAGGCCGGCAAGGTGACGATGATCAACGATCATCCGGTCATCATGATGAAAACAGCGATCGAGGAAGGTCTCGTCGCGCTGGTGGCCGAACCGAAGTCGCCGCACGGCGTCGACGTTTCGCCCGACGGCAAGTTCATCGTCGTCGGCGGCAAGCTTGACACCCAGGCCTCGGTCTACTCGTTCGAGAAGATCAAGACGGCCATGGACGCCAAGAAATTCGTCTCCAAGGATCCCTACGGGATCCCGATCATCGACATCAAGGACGCCCTGCACAAGCAGGTTCCGCTCGGCCTCGGCCCGCTGCACTCGCAGTATGACTCGAAGCCCTGCATCGTCTACACCTCGCTGTATGTCGACAGCCAAGTGGTGAAGTGGGACTATTGCGAAGGCAAGGTGCTCGACAAGGTTTCGGTGCATTACAACATCGGCCACCTCGTGGCGATGGAAGGCGAGTCCACCAAGCCGAAGGGCAAGTACCTCATCGCCCTCAACAAGCTCGCCATTGACCGCTTCAACCCGGTCGGGCCGCTGCATCCGCAGAACCACCAGCTCATCGATATCTCCGGCGACAAGATGGAACTGGTGTACGACATGCCGGTGCCGCTCGGCGAGCCGCACTATGCCACCGCGATTTCGGCCGACAAGCTGAAGCCGCTGGTGCGTTATGCCTACGGCACCGACAGCCGCACCGGCATGGCGCATCCGCAGGCCGTGCGTCCCGGCTCGGAGAAGATCGTGCGTGAGCCGGGCAAGGTCACGGTGATGATGACCGCGATTCGCTCGCACTTCACGCCGGAAATCGTCGAGGTCGAGGAGGGCGATCAGGTCAACTTTGTCGTCACCAACTCGGAGCGTGCCGAGGACGAAACCCACGGCTTCGCGGTTTCGACCTACAACGTCAACCTGTCGATCGAGCCCGGCAAGACGGCAACGGCGAGCTTCAAGGCCGACAAGCCCGGCGTGTTCTCATATTACTGCACCGAGTTCTGTTCGGCGCTGCATCTTGAGATGACCGGATTCCTGGTGGTCAAGCCGAAGGGCCTGGCGACGGCCTCCGCCGACGACTCCGTCAAGGCCGGTCAGACCTACACCAGGACCGACTTCGACAAGCAGTACAAGACCTGCACCGACACCCAGGTGGTGATCGACAGCGTGGTCGGCTACATCGTGTCCACCAACTTCAAGGACTTCAAGGACGTGGTGGCGCTGGTCGAAGACGCCACCGATCAGCTTAACTTCGCCAAGGACGCCCGCACCAAGGCGGACGAGGCGGCGAAGAAGCAGGATTGGCAGAACGCCACCCTGTGGGCCGGCCAGTGGTGGCAGTACCAGGTCAAGGCGGCCGACATTGGTCTGCGCGCCAAGACCTATCTGGAGCAGAACGGCGCCAAGATCTCCAAGAAGTAACTAATGCGGCGGAAGGACCCTTGCTGGGCCCTTCCGCCTTCTTTCCGGTAATCACGACCAGATCGCGCGCATCAAATCCGAGGCAAATGGAATGATCCGTCTCTTCGCCGGTTTTTCGCTCAGCCTGCTGCTGGTCTCGACGGCGCTGGCGCAAACCGCGGCGCCCGCCGCGGACGGCAAATCGCTGTTCCGCACCAGAACCTGCATCGCCTGCCACGGCCGCGACGGCGCGCGCGCGATCCAGAACTATCCGGAGCTGGCGGGTCAGGACAGGGTCTATCTGTTCAACCAGATGAAGGACATCGCGTCGGGCACGCGCATCTCCGGCAAGGACGAGCGCGGCTATCCGCGCAGCCAGGGCATGAAAGACATCATGCATCTGGTGTCGGAGGCGGAGTTGCAGCAAATCGCCGATTATCTCGCCGTCGCGCCGGCGCCCAAGCCGCGCCAACCCGAAACGCCGCTCGACCAGGCCGCGCTCGACAAGGGCAAGGCGGCCTACACCCAGGGCGGGTGCCAGTCCTGCCACGGTCCTTCCGGAAAAAAGCCGCTGGCCAGCTATCCGACCATCGGCGGCATGAAGCGCGAATATCTCATGCTGCAAATGGCCGAGATGCGCGACGGCATCCGCACCAACGGCAAGTCCAAGCTGATGCTGCCATTCGCCAAGAAACTCAACAATGAGCAGATCGAACTGATCGCAACCTATCTCTCGCAGATCGAACGATAATCGCAATTCGATTACCATTTAGGAGAGCAACCTCATGAAACGCGCCGTCATTTCGCTGTTCGCCGGAACCGCCGTCATCGCCGCGATCGCGGCGAGCGGCGCGATCGCCGCCGGTCCGGAGGCGCCCAGCAGCGGGAAAAAGGTCTGGATGTCGACCGGCAGCGAGCGCGACGAGGCGCTCAAACTCACGCCCAACGCCGAGAACGGCAAGGATGTCTACGAGGTCTGCACCGCCTGCCACATGCCGGAAGGCTGGGGGCTGACCGACGGCACGTTCCCACAAGTCGCCGGGCAGCATCGCACCGTCATCATCAAGCAGCTCGAGGACATCCGCGAGGGCAACCGCGACAATCCGACGATGTATCCATTCGCCAAGCCGTCGGAAATTGGCGGCGCGCAGGCGGTGGCGGACGTTGCCGAATACATCGCCAGGAATCTGAAGATGAATCCCAAGCCGGGCTACGGTCCGGGCACCGATCTCGAGTTGGGCAAGAAGCTGTACGCCGACAACTGCGTGCGCTGCCACGGCGCGGGCGGCGAGGGCGATGCCGAGAAATACTATCCGCGCATCCAGGCCCAGCACTATGCCTACCTGCTGCGCCAGTATCAGTGGATCAAGGAAGGCAAGCGCCGCAACGCCAACCCGGACATGGTCGAGCAGATCAAGAACTTCACCGATCGCGATACCCAGGCGGTGCTCGATTACGTCTCGCGGCTGCCGGCGCCGCCGGATCTGGTCGGCGCAGCGGACTGGAAGAATCCCGATTTCAAGTAATGGCGCTACCGGCAGGCAATAGGCGCGGGCGGCGCGGGCCCGTCCGCTTCGAGGCTCAAGTCCCGGGAAGTCAAACCTCTGGAGAGTCCGAATGACCTCGGCTGCGTTTGTTGACGCTCGTGATGAAGATTCCGAACGGGATCTTGCGGACGAAGGTTCGCGCCTCGGCCTGATCTGGCGCGCGCTCTCGCTCGCCGCCATCGTCGGCCTCGCCGTGCTGTACTTCCTGCCGGCGTGGTGGGTGTCGCTCAAGGCGCCGAACTATCCCGAGCACACCTTCCCGGTCGGCATCCGCATCCATTTCCATGTCGACGGCGTGCGCAATGGCTGCGAGGTGCGCGCCTCGCGCGAGGTGACGGAGAAGGAAGCGCTCGACTGCGTGCACGAGATGGACACCATCAACCATTTCGTCGGCATGTACCCGATCGCGTCCGGCGGCCCGGTCGAGAAGGCGTTCTCGCCGTTCCTGTTCGCGTTCCTCGGCGTGCTGCTGGTCGGATTCGTCATCCCGCGCGCGTCGGTGCGGCTGATCGTCATGGGGGCGGGCTTTGCCGCCATCGCGGCCTGGATGACGCTGGCCGCTCATGGGTCCGGCGGCGTCGCCTATGTGTCGCACGGCTACGTCCACGGTCTCATCACCTCGCTGGGCGCCGACGACGAGAAGGCCGCGGACGAGAACCTGCATCCGATCGTGCGCCAGCTCAAGGAATCGCTCGCCAAGAGCGGTATCGGAACCGACGCGCCGGCGGCCAAGGTCAGCAAGATGGCGAGCAAGGCCGAGCTGATCAATGTCCTGCGCGACACCTATGAGCATGATCAACTGCGCGTTCCCGCGTCCGAGAAAAAGGAATGGACCGGCTCCCTGATGCAGGTGTTCGCCTGGCATTACGAGAAAAGCCTCGGCCGCTGGTTCAACCAGCCCGAGAAGAACAACCGGCTGGTCACGATCATGCAGGTGGTGGCCAGGATCGTGTTCGGCGCGGTGCTCGCCGCGATGCTGGTGTTCCTGTTCCTCGCCCGCGATGACCGCTCACCGCTGTTCTGGGCGCTGGTGCTGGCCCCGATGATTCTGCCGGCCGCGTTCCTCGCCGAATACAGCGGCTGGCTGTGGTGGTACGGACACAGCCTCAATGAAATGGGTGCGTTCACGCTCAAGCCGTTCATGCCGACCGTGTTCGGTCAGGGCAAGGTCGCGCAATTCACCACGCTGTCCTATCCGCATATCGGCTTCGGGCTGATGATGGCGGTGGCGATCCTGCTGTTTGTCGCGGCACTGGTGCGTCGCCGCGAGATGCGCGGGATGTGACCGGAGGTGGCCATGCGCCTGCCTCGCCTCGCGCTGATTGTCGCGGCGGCTTTGACGATGCGGATCGCTGCGGCGCCGGCGGCGCAACTGCCGCCGCTGCAGCCGCTGATCGATGCGACGCCGACCGGCGGCACGCTGTCGCCGCCACCCGGCCGCTATGCCGGTCCGGCCCGCATCGACCGCGCGCTGACGCTCGACGGCCGTGGCGAGGTCACGCTGGAGAACGACGGCAACGGCACAGTGCTGGCGATCGAGGGCGCCGGCATCACCGTGCAGGGCATGACCCTGAAGGGATCGGGCGCCCAGCATGAGCAGCTCGATGCCGCCATCCGCGCGCGCGGCCGCTTCCTCATCATCAAGGACAACCGCATCGAGAACTGCCTGTTCGGCATCGACTTCCAGCAGACCCACAATTCGGTGATCCGCCGCAACACCATCAGCTCGCTGGACGACCACGTGCTGCCGCAGAAGGGCGACGCCATCCGGCTGTGGTACTCCAACGACAACGCGGTCCAGGACAATGTGATCTCTGGCGCGCGCGACACCGTGGTGTGGTACTCGACCGGCAACAAGGTGCTGCGCAACACCATGACCGGCGGGCAGTACGGCCTGCATTTCATGTACGCCCACGACAATCTCGCCGATGGCAACGCCATGCGCGGCAACGTCGTCGGCATCTTCGTGATGTTCGGCAACCGCAACACGTTGCGCAACAACCGCATCGAATACAGCCAGGGGCCGTCGGGCATCGGCATCGGCTTCAAGGAAGCCTCCGGCACCGCCGTTGAGAACAACGACGTGCTCGGCAACGCGGTCGGCATGTATTTCGACGCTTCGCCCTACGAGCCGGACCTGAGCAACGCCATGACCGGCAACCGCTTCGCCTTCAACGGCATCGCCACGCACTTCCACAGCGACTGGGAGGGCAACGCGTTTCGCGGCAATGATTTCATCTCCAATCACGCCATGGTGGTGGCCGACGGCGGCGGCACGGCCAGGCGCAACCTGTGGGACGGCAACCACTACGACACCTACGAGGGGTTCGACCGCAACCGCGACGGCATCGGCGACACGCCGATGGAGGCCTGGAGCTGGGCCGACCAGTTATGGATGGACCTCAAGGAAGCGCGGTTCTTCCGCGGCTCGCCGGCGCTGGAGACGATCGATTTCATGGAGCGGCTGGTGCCGTTCTCCGAGCCACGCCTGATGCTGCGCGATGTCTCGCCGCGCATGAAGCGCGTGGCCGGGGGCGCAGCCCCGTCGGGAGCAGGTCAATGAGCAAGCCGTTCGTTTCGCCCCAGGCCGTGGCCAACCGCCGCGAGGTGCTGCGCGGCCTTGCCGTCGGCTGCGGCGTCACCGGCGTCTCGCTGCTGGGTTTTCTCGGCGTGTCGGCGCGCGCGGGCAAGCCGCACTTGCGGCCGCCCGGCGCCATCGACGAGCATGCATTCCTCGCCGCCTGCATCAAGTGCGGCCAGTGCGTGCAGGTGTGCCCGGTCACCGCCATCACGCTTGCCGACATTTCCGATGGGTTCGGATCGGGCGTGCCGTATATCGACGCCCGCGCCCAGGCCTGCGATTTTTCCTGCGACGCGACGCAATGCGTGCTGGCCTGTCCCACCGGGGCGCTCACCCACAACATCGACAGGAAGGAGCAGGTGCGCATGGGGCTCGCCGAGCTGGCGCACCCCGACACCTGTCTTGCCCGTCAGGGCAGGGGATGGAAAGGGCCGGCGCGCGAGGCTTCGTTCACCGGCCGCCACCGCTGGACCGATATCGATCGCTGGAAGCCAGTGCGGGTGACGCAATATTCCTACGAGCTGCCGCTGTGCGACCTGTGCGTGCGCGAATGTCCGATCGAGGGCGCGATCAGGCTGGCGCCGATGTCGGACGATCCCTCGGATGCCCGCCGCACGCCGCAGGTGGCGCAAGCCTGCGTCGGCTGCGGCCTGTGCGAGATGATCTGCCCGACCGAGGAGGCCAGCATCGTGGTGCGACCCCGCATCGAGGATCGTCATCGCGCCCATAGTACGCATATATGAGTGACGGGCATGAACCGCTGGATTGAGAATATCGCCATGATGATCGGCCGCAGACCGACGCGGCCCAAGCCAGAAGAGCAGACGCCGGCGATGCGCGAGCTCATGGTGTTTGAGCGTCAGCCCGAGCAGGTGCAGCGGCGCAAGGCCTTCATCAAGGAGGAGGCGGCGCATCCGAAGCTGTCGCACAAGTGGCGCAACCGGCGCTGGATCTCGATCATCGTCATCAACCTGGTGTTCCTGCTGTCCTACAAGCTCGACATCCAGGTGGTTGAGGGCGCGCTCACGGCCTCGCGCGTGTTCGGCTTCCATTTCGCCGATCTCAATTCGTCGCTGCAGGTGATGCTGGCCTACAAGGAGGTGCTGATCAATCTCCTGATCGGCACCGGCACGGTGTTCACCGTCTATCTTCTGTTCGGCGGCCGCAGCTTTTGTTCGTGGGCCTGCCCCTATCACCTGGTGTCGGAGCTGGCCGAGAAGCTGCATCTGCGCCTCGCCCGGGCCAGGCTCGTCAAGGATCATCCGCTGCATCGTGGCACCCGGACGGTGCTGTATGGGGTGTTCGCGCTGCTGGCGTTCGTGACCGGCTACACCGTGTTCGAGGTGATCAATCCGGTCGGCATCCTGTCGCGGGCGCTCATTTACGGCACCGCGTCGGGGCTGTTGTGGGTCGCGGGCCTGCTGCTGGTCGAAATCTTCTGGTCGCGGCGGTTCTGGTGCCGCTACGTTTGTCCGATCGGTTTGACCTATGGCATGGCGGGAACCATCGCGCCGGTCAGAATCCGTTACAATTCGTCGCGCTGCCTCCATGAAGGCAAGTGCCGCACGGTGTGCCTCGTGCCGCATGTGCTGGACATGACCAAGATGGGCTACAGCAAGGATGTGGTGAACATGGTCGGCCCCGACTGCACTCGCTGCGCCATGTGTCTCGACGCCTGCCCGACCGGGGCGCTGACGTTCGACATCATCGGCGTCAGCGATCCGGTGCAGCCGCAGCGCAAACGGTCGCGCGCGCCATGATCCGGATCGAGGGCCTGCGCAAGCGCTTTCGCGGCGCCGTGGTGGTCGACGGTATTGATCTCGCCATTCCGGCGGGGCAGCGCATGGCACTGGTCGGCTCCAACGGCGCCGGCAAGACCACGCTGATCCGCTGCCTGCTCGGCGAATACCATTACGAAGGCCGCATCACTGTCGACGGGCTGTCGCCGCACGGCGACCGCGCCGCGCTCCTGATGCGCACCGCTTTCGTGCCGCAATTGCCGCCGCCGCTGCGCATGCCGGTCAGCGAGCTGGTGCGGTTCGTCGCGCGCGTCAGCGGTGTCGATCCGCGCGCGGTGGCAGCGATCGCCGAGCGGCTCAGCCTGCCGCTCGAGCCGATCCGCTCCCGCGCCTTTAACAAGCTGTCGGGCGGACAGAAGCAGAAGCTGCTGGTTGCAATCGCACTGGCGCGCGACGTCGATTTCCTGATCCTCGACGAGCCGGCGGCCAATCTCGATCCGCCGGCGCGCGCAGCGCTGTTCGATCTGATGGCCGAGCGCGGCGATGCCACCATGATCATTTCGAGCCATCGCATCGACGAGATCGCCGGGCTGGTCAACCGCGTGGTCGAACTGGACCGCGGCCGGGTGGCGCTCGACGACCATGTGGTTGAGACGCTGGCGCCCGACCGCCTGTTGCGCTGCGAGGTGCGGCTGGGCGCGCAGGAGCCGGTGTTCGCCCGCGCCGCGCTCGACTGGGGATTGCAGCCGGACGATTCCGGCCTGATGTGGCGCGGTGCGATTCCGGCGCCCGACCGGCTGCGTTTCCTGGGGTTCCTGACGCGCTATTCGGCGCTGATCGTCGCCATCCGGGTTGAGGAGCATGAGCATGCCGATGCATCGCCGTGACGTGCTTAGGCTCATGCTGCTGATGGGCGTCTCCGGCATCAGCCTCGGCGTGGCCGGATGCGGAAAGGACGAGTCGGGCAAGCCCCGGGCGATCAAGCTCGGCCGCGATGTCTGCGAGCACTGCACGATGCTGATCTCCGATCCCGCCTATGCGGCGCAGCTCTGGGACCCTGTCCGGGGGCAGCAGCATCTGTTCGACGACATCGGCTGTGCCACCATGTACGCCGCCGAGAACGGGATTCCCGACGGCCCGGAAACGCGCGTCTGGGTCGCCAGCTCCGAACGCCCCGGCGAATGGCTCGATGCCCGCGCCGCGTTCTTCCGCACCGACGCGCGCAGCCCGATGGGCTACAATTACGCGGCGATGGGCGGCGCCGGCGCGCAGCGCATCGACTTCACGACAATGCGGACCCAGGCGATCGAGCGCGGCCTGTGCCGGGCGCCCGGCGCGGAACGGATGCAGCGAGGCTGATTTCCCATGCACCAGACATTGCTCTTGCGATCCCCCGCCGGTCCGGCGGCGCCGCTGGGCCCGCTGACGGTGTTTCTCGCCACCGCGCGGCTCGACATCACCGAGGCGTTCCGCGCGCGCTGGTTCCATTTCTATGCGCTGGTGTTCTGCGGCCTGGTCGGCGTGCTGCTGGGCTTCGGCCTCACCGAGTCGCGGGTGATGGGATTTCAGGGCCTGTCGCGCACGCTCGTCACCTACACCCAGCTTGCGATGGCGATCCTGCCGATCTTCGTGCTGATCTCGACCGTGCGCACCATCGCCGGCGACCGCGAGGCCGGCGTCTATGAATACATGCTGGCGCTGCCGATTCCGCTCAGCGTGTGGTACGCTGGCCGCTTCGCTGGCCGCTTCGCTGGCCGCTTCGTCGTCAGCGTGCTGCCGGTGGTGCTGGCGCTCGTCATCGCCGCGCTGTGGGGCGTGGCGAACGGCGTCGGCGTGCCGTGGCGGCACCTCGCGCTCGACATCGGCCTGCTGGTGGTGCTGATCTGGTGCTTCCTCGGCATCAGCTTCCTGATCTCGACGCTGACGCGCTCGGCGGACGCCGCGCAGACGGTGGCGTTCGTGGTGTGGATCGTGCTCGTCGCCGCGCTCGATCTGGTGCTGCTGGGTCTCCTGATCCGCAAGCAGATTCCGGCCGAGGCCGTTGTCGGCATCGCGCTCATCAATCCGCTGCAGGTATTCCGCACCGGCTCGATGCTGCTGTTCGATCCGCAACTGGTGCTGCTGGGGCCGGCGGCATGGACGCTGTTCGACATCTTCGGCGAACGCGGGTTCCTCATCTGGGCTTTCGTCTACCCGCTGCTGCTCGGTTTGTTGACGGCGAGCCTCGGCGCCATCATATTCCGCCGCAGCGACCTGTCGTAAAGGCCGCCGGAGATTTGTGATTCATGCCCCTGCATGCCGAGACCGCCCTTTCGCCCGCGCAAGTCTGGTGGCTGGCCATCCGACCGCGTACGCTGACGCTGGCGGTGGTGCCGGTGCTGGTCGGCGCCGTGCTGGCCTGGCACGAGGCGCAGGTGTTCCGCGCGCTGCCCTTTATCGCCGCGCTCGTCAGCGCGCTGGCGATTCAGATCGGCACCAACCTGCTCAACGACGCCAGCGACGGCGAGAACGGTTTCGACCGGCCCGGCCGGCTCGGGCCGCCGCGCATCACCGCGTCGGGCTGGGCAACGGCCGCCGAGGTCCGCCGCGCGGCGCTGGCCGCGTTTCTCGTGGCAACCGTCGCCGGCCTTTACTGCGTCGCGGTTGGCGGGTTACCGATCCTTGCCGTCGGTATCGCCTCGCTGCTGGCGGGCTGGGCCTATTCGCGCGGGCCGCTGCCGATCGCGGCGAGCGCAACCGGCGAGGTATTCGTGCTGATCTTCTTCGGCGTCGCCGCGGTGGCCGGCACGGCCTGGCTGATGAGCCTCAAGCTGTCGCTGGCCGCGGTGATGTCGGGCATCCTGATCGGACTGCCATCCTCGGCGGTGCTGCTGATCAACAATCATCGCGACCGCGAAGCCGATGCCGCCGCGGGACGGCGCACGCTGGCGATCGTGCTCGGGCTCGAGGCGACGCGGCTGTTCTATGTCGGGTTGCTGACGCTGGCGGCGGTGATGGGCATCTTCGTCGCGCTGGCGCTCGGCAGCCCGTGGATGCTGCTGACCTTGCTGGCGCTGCCTTACGCGCTGCGGTTGTCGCACATGATGATGGACGAGCCGATCGGCAGCGGTCTCAACGCGCTGCTCGGCCGCACCGCCAGCTACCAGATCGTGCTGGCAGCGCTGCTGATCTTCGGCCTGATGATGTGAGGGGGGCGGGGTTTGCGGCTGTCGCGCAGGCTGTTCGTTGCCGCTATGCCGCTGTTGATGGCGCGGCCGGGTTGGGCCGCGGCGGGCGCCACCGCCATCGTGCGCCACGACAGCCCGCGCCCGCTGCCGCAGTTGGCGTTCGATGCGCGCGGCGGTGAAACGGTCACGCTCGATAGCCTGCGCGGCCGGCTGACCGTGCTGCATCTGTGGGCGAGCTGGTGCGCCTCGTGCCGCACCGAATTTCCCTCGCTGCTCAAATTCCAGGACACCTTCGCCGCCCGCCACGTCGCGCTGGTCACGGTCTCGATCGACCGTCTCGGCTGGCCGATCATCGACCGCACGCTCAATGAGCTGTCGGCGCACGCGCTGCCGGTGTTCCTCGACCGCGAGCGCCAGGTGCCGGCCGCGGTCGGCGCGTTCGGATTGCCCACCAGCCTTATCATCGACGCCGAGGGCGGCGAGATCGCGCGCGCGCCGGGCCCGCTCGACTGGGATGCGCCGGAGGTGACGGCGCTGATCGAGGCGCTGCTCTAGGTCCTGCGCTTGCGCGCGCTGTGGATGGCGGCGATGCCGAAGCTCAGGTTGCGATGGGCGACGTCCTCGAAGCCGGCGGCGGCGATGATCGACGCGAACTCCCGCTGGTCGGGAAAGCGCCGGATCGACTCCACCAGATAGCGATAGGCGGCGCGGCTTTGCGCGATGACGGCGCCGAGTAGCGGGATGGCCGCCACCGACCACAGCGCGTAGAACGGTCGCAGCCAGGCCTGAGCGCGCGAGAATTCCAGGCACAGGAAACGGCCGCCGGGGCGCAGCACGCGGTGGATCTCGGCCAGCGCCGCGTTCATCTGCGTCACGTTGCGGATGCCGAAGGCGATGGTCAGGCAGTCGATGGAATTGTCGGGAAACGGCAGCGTCTCGCCTTCCGCCGCAACCTGCAGGAATGGCGTTTCGCGGCGGCGGCCGGCCCGCAGCATGGCGATGCCGGGATCGACCGCGACCACGGTCGCGCCCGTGGCGGCAAGCCGGCGCGCGATGTCGCCGGTGCCGCTGGCGAGATCAACCACGATCTCGCCCGCCCGTGCTCCGGCCGCCGCCGCGAAACGATCCTTCCACAGACGATGGATGCCGAAGCTCATCAGGTCGTTCATGATGTCGTAGCGCGGCGCCACCTCGACGAACACCTGCCGGATCAGCGCGCGCCGCTCGGGCGCGCTGACGTGGCGCGCGCCGAAATTGTCCGCCAGCCGGTCGCGATACGGATCGCTCATGGCTCGCGCGCCAGTCGGGCGGTGATTTTGGCCGCAAGCTCGGGCGCCGTCAGCGTATGCGGAAAGCGTCCGATGACGCGGCCGGTGGCATCGGTCAGGAAGATCGAGGTCGAATGATCGACGGCGTAGGGGCGGCCGTCGCCTAGTTCGACCTTGGTGAACACCACCTTGTAGCGCCCCGCCAGTTCGGCGATGGCGGCCTCGCTGCCGCTCACGGCCCGAAAGCGCGGATGGAACATGCTCACATACTGCCTGAGGACTTCGGGCGTGTCGCGTTCGGGATCGACGGTGACAAACACCGGCGCGATGGAGTCGCCAAGGCGGCCGAGCCGGTCGAGCGCATCCGACATCACCTGTAGTCCCAGCGGACAGGCATCGGGACAATGCGTGTAGCCGAAATACAAGAGCCGGTAGGATGGCCCGAAATCGCGTTCGGTCACGGCCTGTCCGGTGTGGTCGACCAGCCGCGTTTCGTCGGCCTGTCCGCCGCCGGCCAGCAGCACCAGCAGCGCCAGCCCGGCAAGGAACGGCCTCGCCAATCCGATCATGATGCATTCTCCATGGCGGGGGCGCGGCTTCGGAGGACGCGCAGGATCATGAGCACCAGTACGGCGCTGACGTTCATCGCCGCGGCATACAGGATGGCGGGAATAGCCAACGCGGGCCGGCCGAGCACGCCAACGGCGAGATAGATGGCGAGCGCGGCATTTTGCAGGCCGGTTTCCATCAGGATGGCGATGATCGCCTTGCCGTCTAGACGCGCCATCAGGGCAAGGATCGCCGCCGCCGCCATGGCGAGCACGTTGAGCGTCATGACGAGAGGCCCCACCGTGCCGGCATGGACGCGGAACGCATCCATGTTGGCGGCGAAGGTGGCGACGACAATGGCGGCGAACATCAGGGTCGAGACGCGGCGCAGGCGCGGTTCCCATCTCCCGGTCCATGCCGGCCATCGGCTATGCGCGAACATGCCGCCGGCGAGCGGCAGAAGGGTCGTGATCAGGATGCCGCGCGCCATCATCGTCAGCGGCATGTCAATGCTGAAGCTGTCGACGTCGAGCAGGAGCGCGCCGATGGCGACCGCCGTCGGTAGGGAAGCGACCGACAGCGCCGTCGACAGCGCGGTGACGGTCAGCGCCAGCGCCACGTCGCCGCGCGCCAGCAGGGTCAAAAGGTTGGAGGTGACGCCGCCGGGCGCCGCCGCGATCAGCAGCACGCCGACGATCATTCCGGGCGCCACCGGCCACAGCCAGAGCAGCAGCACCGCGAGCGCCGGCAACAACAGGATCTGCGCCGCGAGCCCGGTGAGCACGGCGCGCGGCGCCACCGCGAGGCGGCGGAAGTCGGCGCCCGTCAGCGTCAGCCCGACCTCGAACATGATCGCCATGAGACCGAGATTGAGCAGCAGAGCGATCATGATGGTCCGGGCTTCGGCTGGCAGGAGAGCAAGTTGCGAGAGCCTTGCTGGTTGGAAGTGCCCCTCCACAGGAAAGGCCTGTCATGGATGAAGGAGTGCGCCGTCAACGCAACTCGATCAAACGATTGGATTCTAAACTTATAGCGATTTGGTAACTACCTGGCCAGAACCTCGCCAGCCTGATCGAGTTCTTAACCTGATTTATTGGCCGATTATCTCAACTTCATAAAAGGCCAACCGCGCTTTGGTGCAGCTCGATCGGATCCGTATCTGAATGTTTGGTTCAAGGTGATGTTAGATCGACAGGTCATGAAGGGGCGAATCCTGCAGCACTGGGCGTTGCTCGCAACGGCCTGCGTCGGACTAGTGTTTTCCTGTACGGCCTGGTTCGCCGCTTCGGTGCGCGAGGACAGGCTGGCCGAACTGGAATTCAGCGCGCGCGCCGACAATCACCTGCTGACACTTCAGGGCGGGATAAACACATATCTCAGCCGGATGGGTGCGCTGCGTGCCCTGTACAATTCCGACGACTATGTCAGTCGCAGCGAATTCCAGATCTTCTCGGAAGAACTGTTGCGCGGGCAGAATGCCATTCTGGCGGTTTCCTGGATTCCGCGCGTCACACATGCGCAGCGCGAAGCGCACGAGCTGCTGGCTGTTCGCGATGGTATTTCCGGCTACCGCATCAAGGCCGCGAAGGGAGACGGTGGTCTGGTTCCCGCCCCCGAGCGGGCCGAATACTTTCCGATATTCTACTCATCGCGCGAAAAGCCCGACTCCCATATCTACGGACTGGACCTCAACGACGGCGGCCTGCGTCAGCACACGCTTGAGCGCGCGAGGGATGCCGACCAGATCGCCACCAGTCCGAGCTTCAAGCTCAGCGCCGGAGAGGGCGACCGGAACGGATTCTTCGTCACACTGCCCGTCTACCGGGTGGCCCATCCGCACGACACCGTGGCGAATCGACGCAGCAACCTCGTCGGTTTTGTCCAGGGCGTGTTCCAGATCGGCGTTCTGATCGAGACGGTCCTCAAGGAAACAGCGTCGCCCGGCGGGTTGGACCTGTATTTCTATGCCGTGGATTCCAGCCGCGGCACGTCGCGACTTTATTTTCATCCGTCACGCATCCGAACGGACTCGCCGCAGCCCTTGCCATTGGACACGGTCACCGCCGGACTGCATTGGTCGGGGGAGATCAATGTCGGTGATGCCGTCTGGAAATTTATCGCGGCGCCGATCCCGGGCGGGCCGGGCACTGCGAGCCATGCCGGTTCCTTGCTGCTGTTGGCCGGATGCCTTCTGATTACCCTGCTGGTCATGGGTTACATCTTGGCCGCGCATCGTCATGCCGAGCGGATTCATACGAAGAATGAACAGCTCGATGCCGCGCTGGGCAACATGCCGCAAGCCCTTCTGATGTTCGATTCATCGGCCCGCCTTGTGATCGGCAACAGTCACTATCAGGAGATGTACGGACTGTCGCCGGACGCGGCAAAGCCGGGATCGGCCTTCCTCGATATGGTCAGGCAGCTGCAACAGGGCGGAATGTTTCCCGCCGATCCCGAGACTTATGCCGGCGATCTGCTGTCGGCCATCGCGCAAGGGAACGCCCTGGAGAATGTTACCGAACTGCCCGACGGCCGCACCATTGCCATCGTGCACCATCCGATACCCGGGGGCGGCTGGGTGACCACGCACGAGGACATCACGTCGCGGGTGAGTGCCGAGGCCAAAATGTCGTACATGGCATTGCACGACACGCTGACAAATCTGCCGAACCGTCTCTTCTTCCACAAGGACCTGGAAAGCCGGCTTGCGCATCTGGCGCGCGGTCAGAAATTCGCGATCCTTTGTCTCGATCTCGATAACTTCAAGCACGTCAACGATACCCTGGGGCACCCATGCGGGGACAGCCTGCTGCGCCAGGCGGCGGACCGGCTGCGCGGCTGCATGCGTGAAGGCGATAGCCTGGCGCGGCTTGGCGGTGACGAATTTGCCATCCTTCAGGCAAGCGCGACTGAGCCGGCCATGACGACATCACTCATGACGCGGATCATCGAGGTTATCGGCGCGCCATTTGATATCGACGGACAGCAGGTCGTTGTCGGAGTCAGTATCGGCGTTGCGCTGGCGCCTAGCGATTCCACGGACCCCGATCAGATTCTCAAACTGGCCGACATGGCCCTCTACCGCGCCAAGGCCGACGGGCGCGGCACCTATCGCTTCTTCGAGCCTGAAATGGACGCGCGCATGCAGGCGCGGCGCATCATGGAGCTTGATCTGCGCAAGGCCATCACGAAGGGCGAGTTCGAACTGCACTATCAGCCGCTCGTGAATCTGGAAACCGAGCAAATATCCGGATTTGAAGCCCTCATCCGGTGGAATCATCCCGAGCGTGGAATGGTGTCGCCCGTCGACTTCATTCCGCTTGCGGAAGAAACCGCGTTGATCGTGCCGATCGGGGAATGGGCACTGCGGCAGGCCTGCGAGGAAGCCGCGAAATGGCCGAGCCATATCAGCATCGCAGTGAACCTCTCCTCCATACAGTTCAGGGTCGCAAACGTGGCTCAGGCCGTCGTCAAGGCGCTGGCGCACTCAGGGTTGTCGGCGGGCCGGCTTGAGCTGGAAATCACGGAATCCGTTCTCCTGCTCAATGGCGAATCCACGCTCAACACGCTGCATCAGCTCCGGGCCATGGGGGTGCGGATTTCGATGGACGATTTTGGCACGGGATATTCATCGCTGAGTTATCTGCACAGCTTTCCGTTCGACAAGATCAAGATCGACCGCTCCTTCGTCCACGATCTTTCATCCAGCGAGAACTCGATGGCCATCATTCGGGCCGTCACCGGGCTGGGAAGCAGCCTCGGGATGAAGACAACGGGAGAGGGGGTCGAGACCCGCGAGGAACTCGAATACCTGAAGCGGGAAGGCTGCACCGAGGCGCAAGGGTTCTTGTTTAGCAAGGCCATACCTGCCAGGGAGGTCGCCAGCATGTTGGCGGCACGGCCGGTCAACGCCAAGGCCGTGGCCTGATCGGGCCACGGCGTCGATGGCCGGTTGCGTCGGGAGCGGGTTGCCACCCTCTCGCGTTCAAAGAGAACGGCCCGGCGGTCCGGAACACCCTTCCGTGGGCGCGCCACATGGCATAAGAGCGGCCGTAACTCTTTTCCAAGGCACCCAACGCGCACATGATTCGTCTCGACACCATCAGCAAGCAGAATGGCCACCAGATCCTCTTCATCGAGGCTTCCGCATCGCTCCTGAAGGGGGAAAAGGCCGGCCTCGTCGGTCCCAACGGGGCCGGCAAGACGACGCTCTTCCGGATGATCACGGGCCAGGAACATCCCGACGAGGGCCAGGTGGCCGTCGATCGGGGCGTTACCATCGGCTACTTCAGCCAGGACGTGGGAGGGATGGCGGGCCGCAGCGCCGTCTCCGAGGTGATGGATGGCGCCGGCCCGGTGAGCGCGGTCGCGGCCGAGTTGAAGGAGCTGGAGGCCGCCATGGCGGATCCGGACCAGGCGGACGAACTCGAGGCCATCGTCGAGCGCTACGGCGAGGTGCAGCACCGCTTCGAGGAGCTGGATGGCTACGCTCTGGAGGGGCGGGCGCGCGAGGTTCTCGCCGGCCTGAGCTTCAGCCAGGAGATGATGGATGGCGATGTCGGCGCGCTGTCCGGCGGATGGAAGATGCGCGTGGCGCTGGCCCGCATCCTGCTCATGCGCCCCGACGCCATGCTGCTCGACGAGCCGAGCAACCACCTCGACCTGGAGAGCCTCATCTGGCTGGAGGAGTTCCTCAAGGGCTATGAGGGCGCGCTGCTGATGACCTCGCACGATCGCGAGTTCATGAACCGCATCGTCACCAAGGTGGTGGAGATCGACGGCGGCGCGCTGACGTCGTACTCGGGCAACTACGAGTTCTACGAGCAGCAACGCGCGCTGAGCGAGAAGCAGCAGCAGGCCCAGTTCGAGCGTCAGCAGGCGATGCTCGCCAAGGAAATCAAATTCATCGAACGCTTCAAGGCGCGCGCCTCGCACGCCGCGCAGGTGCAGAGCCGGGTGAAGAAGCTGGAGAAGATCGACCGGGTGGAGCCGCCCCGGCGCCGCCAGACGGTGGCGTTTGAATTCCAGCCGGCGCCGCGCTCCGGCGAGGATGTGGTGAGCCTGAAGAATGTGCACAAGGGCTATGGCAGCCGGAGCATCTATGAGGGGCTGGACTTCCTGGTGCGCCGCAAGGAGCGCTGGTGTGTCATGGGCATCAACGGCGCGGGCAAGTCCACGCTGCTGAAGCTGGTGGCGGGCGCCACGCAGCCGGATGGCGGCACGGTGGCCCTGGGTGGCAGCGTGAAGATGGGCTACTTCGCGCAGCACGCCATGGACCTGCTGGACGGCGAGCGCACGGTGTTCCAGTCGCTGGAGGATTCGTTTCCCCACGCGGGGCAGGGCTCGCTGCGCGCGCTGGCCGGATGCTTCGGGTTCTCCGGCGACGATGTGGAAAAGAGATGCCGGGTGCTGTCGGGCGGTGAGAAGGCCCGGCTGGTCATGGCCAAGATGCTCTACGACCCGCCGAACTTCCTGGTGCTGGACGAGCCCACGAACCACCTGGACATGGCGACGAAGGAGATGCTCATCACGGCGCTGTCGCAGTACGAGGGCACCATGCTGTTTGTTTCACACGACCGGCACTTCCTGGCCGCGCTGTCCAACCGGGTGCTGGAACTGACGCCCGATGGCATCCACAAATACGGCGGCGGCTACACGGAATATGTGGCGCGCACCGGCCACGAGGCTCCCGGCCTGCACAGCTGAGTGATCCGGCATGCGCTAGCGGACACCCACGATGGCCGGCAGCTCCGACAGCGTCGTCACTTCGTGATCCGGGGCGCCCGGCAACCGCTCCCGACGCTGGCCGTAGCGATTGCACCAGACCACCTTCATCCCGAACGCCGATGCGGCATAGGCGTCCCAGGCGTTCGACGATTGAAATGAAATCGCCGGGGCCGGGACGGAGAGCCGGTCGATCGCCAGTTGATACACCTTCGGGTGAGGCTTGTAGACGCCGACATCCTCGACCGAGAGCACGGCATCGAGCAACGGTTCCAGCTTGGCCGACCTTACGGCTGCGGCGAGCATTGTCGGCGAACCATTCGACAGGATTGCGGTACGAATACCGCCAGCCTTCAGCCGCTGGAGCACGCCGGCCACCTCCGGGAAGGGATCGAGCGTCAAATACAGCGTCATCAGCCGGTCGCGAATGCCCGGCCTGTCGATGCCAAGCGTTTCCAATGCAAAGTCGAGGGCGTCGCCGGTGACCTGCCAGAAATCGGCATGCCGTCCCTGGGCCGCGCGTAGCCAGGTGTATTGAAGCTGCTTGTCGCGCCACAACGCCGTCAGCCGGTCGGCGTCGTCGCCCAACCGATCCCGGCATCCTCGCGCCGCGGCGGCAAAATCAAACAGTGTGCCGTAGGCGTCGAACACGCAAGCCTTCACGCCGTGCAGGCGCCCGCTGTCGTCATGTGCTGTCATGGCCATGGTCTCCGCCGAAGTCTACGGCTAGCAATCGAGGTAGGGCATCGTCTCCCCATGTCGCGATTTTGCGAAGGCGCCGCGTTGATTTACATTGGCGGGACAGCTAGGCGGGGAGAGAACGATGTTCGTCGGGGCGCCGAAGGAAAGCAAGGCTGATGAATACCGCGTCGGGCTCATTCCGTCGGTCGTCAGGGAACTGACGTCGCGCGGCCACCGCGTCGCCATCGAGACCGGCGCCGGCGTCGGCGCCGGCATCGGGGATGAAGACTATGTGGCCGCCGGCGCCGAGATTTCCGCCACCGCCGACGACATATTCAGGCGCGCCGAACTGATCGTGAAGGTCAAGGAGCCGCAGGCCTCCGAGCGCCGCAAGCTGCGCCGCGGCCAGTTGCTGTTCACCTATCTGCATCTTGCTCCCGATCCCGGACAGACGCGGGATCTCATGGCGAGCGGCGTCACCGCCATCGCCTACGAAACCGTCGATGACGCGGCCGGCCGGCTGCCGCTGCTGGTTCCGATGTCGCAGGTCGCCGGCCGTATGGCGACGCAGGTCGCGGCGCATTTGCTGGAACGGCCGCAGGGCGGTCGCGGCGTCCTCATCGGGGGGGCCGGGGGCGTCGCGCCCGCCAGGATCATTATTCTCGGCGGCGGGACGGTCGGCAGCAGCGCGGCGGACGTCGCCATCGGCATGGGAGCCGACGTCACCGTCGTCGTCCATAACGCCGAGGCCGCGGAGCAGCTGGCGCGGTTCGACGGCCGCCTGCGCGCCGTCGTCGGCGACCGCGATGCGATCGCCGCGCTGTGCCTGTCGGCCGACGCCGTCATCGGCGCGGCTCTGGTGCCGGGGGCGCGGGCGCCCAGGCTGGTTTCCGCGGCCACGGTCGCGGCGATGCAGAAAGGCGCGGTCATCGTCGACGTATCGATCGACCAGGGCGGCTGCTTTGAGACCTCGCGCCCGACCACGCATGCCCATCCCACCTACGTCGTCGACGGCGTCGTGCATTATTGCGTGGCGAACATGCCCGGCGCGGTGCCGCGCACCTCGACCTTCGCGCTCAGCGGCGCGACGCGGCCCTTCGTGCTGGCGCTGGCCGACAAGGGGCGCGCGGCGTTCCTGGAGGATGCGCATTTCCGCAACGGGCTCAACGTGCACGACGGCATGATCACGTGCCGTGCCGTGGCGGATGCGCTGGGGCTTGCCTATACGCCGGCGCTGGAGGCGCTCAAGGCATGATGCCAAGGCGTGACGCGATGGAGGGCTAATGCATGGTCGCCGGAGCCTGGCGGAGATAGGTGAGATCGCCGAGTTGGTCGAGCATGAACACGGGCAACACCCGCGGGCGAGCATGTCGCGCGCCAAGCACTACAATGTTCATCCATAAACCCCGATCATGCAGGGGGCGCCCCGCATGATCGATCGGCCGTTCAACTCGTGAAGGCCCGGTTGCGGTCCTGCCAGATCTCCAGCAGGGACAGAATGATCATCAGCCCGCCAAGGACGACATGGGTCAAGGTCAGGCCGCTGTGCTGGGTGTAGCCCAACGCCCACGGGGCATAGGCCATCCAGGCACCGAGCGCCAACCCCAGCCATTCTTCCCAGCGATCGAGCCATGCCAGCTCCAGCAGGCCGACGATGCAGACCAGCCCGCCCACGACCACCGCGTTGAGGACGATCGTCGGTTCAGTCGAGGTGTTGATGCCGGTCGACATGAACGGGGAAACGATCATGAGCAGGCCAAGGAGAATGCTCAGATAGTCTTCCCAGGCCCTGTGAGTGGACAGATCCATGGTCGTAGCCATAAGACGCCTCCCTAACGAATGCGCAATCGCCAGGATACGCACGGCTTGCGATCACGCTTGTGGGTGCAGATGACATACGCTCACCTGCAATCGCACGCTGGAGCGATCGAGGCGGCGGATGGTCCTGTCGGCGAAGCGATTCCGCCTCACCGGATCATGCCGAAGTATCCAACGACGGCCCAGCGAAAGCGTATGTAGAAAGTATCACGGATTCATGCGCCGGCGACGACGCGCCATGCGTTCCCGCTTCAAGATTCCGCGACTGCCGGTTGAACTTTTCCGTTCGCTGGCCGGGGAAATCCCGCAAATGCGCGGGGGAACTTGACGCTTCCCGGCGCTGCATCGGCGCTAGTGGTGCCGAATGACGTCGGTCAGGGCATCAAGGATCTTCTGGCGTCCGACGGGTTTGACGAGAATCGGTCTGCCCAGCCATTCGGCCGGAAGGCTGTCCTGATCGAAATGTCCGGTCGAAAAAACGAAAGGAACATTCCTGACCGCCAGAACCCGCGCCACCGGCCAGATCTCCTCGTCGTCCAGGCGGATGTCCAGCAACGCCGCCGAAAGCTCTTCCTCGGCCGCGAATCTTTCGGCTTCGTCGAGCGTGACCGCCGGGCCGACGACCTCGGCGCCCGCCTGCTTCAGCATCTCTTCCAGGCTGATGGCCAGGAGCGCATTGTCCTCCACGACGAGAATGCGATGGCAGTACAGAACTTCCGAAATCATGGGAGGCTTGCTCCGGTCCACGGCAAAGGTTGCCGGCCAAGTCACTGGCCAGGTCGTCAATGCAGCGCGATCAGGCTGGCCAGGGCGCCGACGATCTGTCTCGGCCGCGCAGGCTTGGTGAGAATCGGGCGTCCCGCCCATTCGGCCGGCAGCGTCGCGCTGTCGTAGTGCCCGCTGTAGAACATGAAGGGGACGTCGTTCTTGGCGAGAAGCCGGGCCACCGGCCACACCTCGTCGCCGTTGAGCCGGATGTCGAGGATGGCGCCCGAGAGCTTGTCGGCGGCGGCCAGCGTGCTGGCGCGGTCGAGTGTCGCCGCCGGGCCTATGATGTCGGCTCCCGCCTCCTGCAGCATGGCATCGACGCTCATGGCAAGAAGGGCGTCGTCCTCGACGACAAGGATGCGCTGGCCGCGCAAGAGATCGGTGTTCATATCGTCTTCCTCCATTGTCTCGTTGTCCACAGTCTCGCCATTCTCGGCGAACATCCGGTCCGCGGGAGCGGTGAGTTGCCAGATGAATCCTTCCGGCTCGAATTTGAGCGTGACCTCGCCGGTAAATGCCCTTGCGACGATTTCCTTGATGATCGAATGTCCGAAGCCCGTGCGCGTCGGCGGCCTGACTTCGGGGCCGCCGTTCTCATGCCAGTCTATGCGGAAGCGCCGTGGCGCGCCGGCCGTCCCATCGATCGTCCAGACGACCTTGATCCGGCCGCTCGGATGCGACAGCGCGCCGTATTTCGACGCATTGGTTGCGAGTTCATGCAGCGCGAGCCCCAGGTTCTGCGCGGCATCCGGCTTCAACAGCAGCGATGGTCCATGGACATGCAGCCGTTCGTTGGCGTTGTCGAGGAACGGAGCCAGCTGGGCCTTGACGAGGTCCGCGACCGCGGCGCCCTCCCATTCCTTGTTTGCCAGAAGGTCATGCGAGCAGGACAGCGCATCGATCCGTTGCGTGAACCGCTCCTCGAAATCCTCGAGGCTGGTGCAGGTGCGCGCGGTCTGCCAGGACATCACCTGAACCACCGCCAGGATGTTCTTCGTCCGATGCGCCAGCTCGCGCATGATGAAGCGCACGTGCTCTTCAGATTTCTTGCGGGCAGTAATATCCACCACGGTGGCGAGAATGAGGTCGTCGTCCTGACCGGCTGGATTGCCGGTCTTGTTGACGGCGTTGAGTCCGATCTCGACCGGGAATTCGGTGCCGTTCTTGCGGCGGCCGTAAAGATCGCGACCGGCGCCCATCGGGCGCGTTTCCGGGTGCCGGCTGAAGGAGCCGCGCAAGGCGACATGCTGGCCGCGGTAGCGATCGGGAATCAGGGTCTCGACCGGGTTGCCGAGCAGTTCCGCCGGCTTGTAGCCAAACAGCGTCTCGATCCGGGGATTGACGAAGGTGATCCGGCCCTTTCCATCGACCATGATAAGTCCGTTAGGTGCTGACTCCACCACCAGACGAAACCGGTCGACGGGAAACTCTGCCATGGGAAACCCCAATTGGAAAAACACCGATTATCAAGGGGAACGCCAGCTACGCCTTTCATGGGCCGCAAGCGGACAGGCAAGCATAACGGCGTGACGCATGATTGCGAGCGCCAGGATCAAGATAATGAGAATTATATCCAAGTGAGTAGCCAAGTCGCGCATTGTGGCTGGCGGCGATGTCACAAGAACGCGAGCCAGATGCGCATTTCTTTGACCGCCTGCCTTCCCGGAAGGGCGTATTTACAGCCGAAAATGGTCCCGGCGGCGTCTTCTCACGCAATGATGATTGCGCCGCGCCGCCAGGTCATTGAACCGGCATCGGAAATCCGGTTAGCTCGGCATACCTATCAAAATCGGGAGGGGCTGATGCCGACAGTTCAGCTGACCGTAAATGGCAGGCCGGTATCGATGACGGTCGAGGACCGGACCTTGCTGGTCGAGCTGCTGCGCGATCATCTGGGGCTGACCGGAACGCATGTCGGCTGCGACACCAGCCAGTGCGGCGCGTGCGTGGTTCATCTCGACGGCCAGGCCGTCAAGTCCTGCACCGTGCTCGCGGCCCAGGCGTCCGGCTCATCGGTGACCACGATCGAGGGACTTGCCACGGGCGACGAACTGCATCCGGTTCAGGCCGCGTTCCGCGACAATCATGGATTGCAATGCGGGTTCTGCACGCCGGGAATGATTATGTCGGCGCTCGACATCATCCGCCGCCATGGCGGCAGGCTCGACGAGGCAACGGTACGCCACGAACTCGAAGGCAACATCTGCCGTTGCACCGGCTACCACAACATCGTCAAGTCGGTGCTCGATGCGGCCGGGCGGATGAAACTGTCCGCGGCGGCCGAATAGATTCTTTTCACGCGTTTCTTGTCACTCGTTTCTTAAATCCCCCACGATCCGGCGCCACCGTTTTTCCGGCGCAAGGCGCGCGGGGTCCTCCAGGGAGGAAAAATCCATGGGCGTAGAGGGCATCGGCGCAAGCGTCGTCCGCAAGGAGGACAAGCGCTTCATCACCGGCAAGGGCCATTACACCGACGACATCCGCCTGCATGGCATGACTTACGCGCATTTCGTGCGCAGTCCCCACGCGCACGCCAGGGTGGCCGGCATCGACGCGTCCGCCGCGCTCAAGATGCCTGGCGTGGTGGCGGTGCTGACCGGGCGACAACTGGTCGACGACAAGATCGGCAACCTGATCTGCGGCTGGATGATCCATTCCAAGGATGGCTCGCCGATGCACATGGGAGCCTGGCCCGCGATGGCGCCGGATACCGTGCGTTTCGTCGGCCAGGCGGTCGCCGTGGTCATCGCCGAGACCAGAAACCAGGCACGCGACGCGGCGGAAGCCGTCGCCGTCGATTACAAGGAACTGCCGGCGGTTTCCACCATCAAGGCCGCTCTCGCGCCCGGCGCGCCGCAGCTTCATCCCGAAGCGCCCGGCAACATCGTTTATGACTGGTCGATCGGCGACAAGGCGGCCACCGACGCGGCCTTCGCCGGGGCGGCGCATGTGGTCGCGCTGGAATTGACCAACAACCGGCTCATTCCCAACGCCATGGAGCCGCGCTCGGCGATCGCCGATTACGATGCGGCGGAAGACCATTACACGCTGCACACCACCTCGCAGAACCCGCATGTGGCGCGCCTCGTGCTCTCCGCGTTCTACAACATCGCGCCCGAGCACAAGCTGCGCGTGATCGCGCCCGACGTCGGCGGCGGCTTCGGCTCGAAGATCTATGTCTATCCGGAGGAGATGGTGGCGCTGTGGGCCGCCAGGAAAGTGCAGCGCCCGGTGAAGTGGACCGCCGACCGCACCGAATCGTTCCTGACCGACGCGCACGGCCGCGATCACGTCTCGAAGGCGGAAATGGCGTTCGACGCCAATCACAGGATGTTGGGCTTGCGCGTCGCCACGCTGGCCAATTTCGGCGCCTATATGTCGCTGTTCTCGTCGGCGGTGCCGACCTATCTCTATGCGACGCTATTGTCCGGCCAATACGTCATCCCGACGATCTATGCCGAGGTCAAGGGCGTCTACACCAACACGACGCCGGTCGACGCCTATCGCGGCGCGGGCCGGCCCGAGGCCAACTATCTGCTGGAGCGCTTGGTGGAGACGGCGGCGCGCACGCTCAAGGTCGATCCGGCGGAACTGCGCCGCAAGAACTTCATCACCACGTTCCCCTACCAGACGCCGGTGATCATGACCTATGACACCGGCGATTATCACGCCTCGCTCGACGCCGCGCTCAAGGCCATCGATTACGCCGGCTTCCCGGCGCGCAAGGCGGCGGCGAGGAAGCGCGGCGTGCTGCGCGGCCTTGGCCTGTCCTGCTACATCGAGGCCTGCGGCATCGCGCCCTCGAAGGCGGTCGGCAGTCTCGGCGCCGGCGTCGGCCTTTGGGAATCCGCCGAGATCCGGGTCAATCCGGTCGGCACCATCGAGGTGCTGACCGGCTCGCACAGCCACGGCCAGGGCCACGAGACGACCTTCGCGCAAGTGGTCGCCGAGCGGCTCGGCATTCCCATCGCGCAGGTGTCGGTGGTGCACGGCGACACCGACAAGGTGCAGTTCGGCATGGGCACCTACGGCTCGCGCTCGGCCGCGGTCGGCATCTCGGCGGTGATCAAGGCGATGGAGAAGATGGAAGCCAAGGCGCGCCGGATCGCGGCGCACCAACTGGAAGTCGCGGAAGACGACATCGTCATCGAGAACGGCGAGTTCAAGGTCGCGGGTACCGACAAGAAACTGGCGTTCGCCAGCATCGCGCTCGCCGCCTACACCGCGCACAACCTGCCCGAGGGCATGGAGCCGGGCCTCAAGGAGACCGCGTTCTACGATCCGAGCAACTTCACATTTCCCGCCGGCGCCTATGCCGCCGAGGTGGAGGTCGATCCGGCGACCGGGCGGACGACGTTCGTCAACTTCGTCGCGGCCGACGACTTTGGCCGTCTCATCAACCCGATGATCGTCGAGGGCCAGGTTCATGGCGGGCTGGCGCAGGGCATCGGCCAGGCGCTGATGGAGGGCGCGGTTTATGACGGCGAGGGCCAGCTCGTGACCGCTTCCTACATGGACTACACCATGCCGCGGGCCGCCGACCTGCCGTCGTTCGATCTCCGTCACACCACGACGATCTGCCCAAGCAATCCGGCCGGCGTGAAGGGCTGCGGCGAGGCCGGCGCGATCGGCGCGTCGGCGGCGACGGTCAACGCCATCACCGACGCGATCGGCAACAACAGGCTCGAAATGCCGGCAACGCCCGACCGGGTGTGGGCGGCGATCCACGGCAACGGTTGAGCGGGAAGGGGAGCGGTCATGTACGAAACGACCTATCATCGTCCCAACAGCATCGACGAGGCGGTCGCGCTGTTTGCCAAGGCATCCGAGCCGCGCTATCTCGCCGGCGGGCACACCTTGATTCCCACCATGAAGCAGCGGCTGGCCGCACCGACCGATGTGATCGACATTGCCCGCATTCCCGGGCTTTCGGGAATCGAGGTGTCGGGCGAGGCGGTCACCATCAAGGCGGCGACGACGCATTATGACGTCGCGCGCAGCGATGCGGTGCGCAAGGCCATCCCCGCGCTCTGCATGCTCGCGGGCGACATCGGCGATCCGCAGGTGCGCTATCGCGGCACCATCGGCGGTTCGATCGCCAACAACGATCCGTCGGCGGACTACCCGGCCGCGGTGCTGGCGCTCGGCGCCACGATCACCACCAACAAGCGTGGCATTGCGGCCGATGATTACTTCAAGGGCCTGTTCACGACGGCGCTTGAGGATGGCGAGATCATCACCGCGGTGGTGTTCCCGGTTCCCGCCAAGGCTGGCTACGCCAAGTTCCCGAACCCGGCGTCGCGGTTCGCGCTGACCGGCGTGTTCGTCGCCAAGCTCAAATCGGGAGCGGTGCGGGTGGCGGCCACCGGCGCGTCGCAGAGCGGCGTGATGCGGCTGCCGGACATCGAGCGGGCGCTTGCCGCCAGCTGGTCGGAGGCGACCCTCGACAAGATGAGGATTTCCGCGGACGGCCTGATCGCCGACGTGCATGGTCCGGCGGCCTATCGCGCCAACCTGATCGGGGTGATGGCAAGGCGGGCGATCGCGGCCGCCGGATAACCCGGGTAAACTCTCCCTCGTTCGATGTTGCGCGCCGAGGCGGGCTTGTGGGCCCGCCTTGTCGTGCCCGCCGGCCCCCGCGACAGTTAACGAAGCGTTACGCGCGGCGTCATTGCGCTGTCATGGAACCGTCGCATTCCTCTCGTGCCGAGCGCGCACGAAAGCTTGCCTGCGTCAGGTGATCTGATTCGTGATCCTGTCCGCTTCAAGGAAGGCGATCGAATGCAAGGGTCTTCGCTGCCGGTTGCTTCGTTCCAGCCTCTCCCAATCGAGTCGTTTCCATGCGTCTGATGCCGCTGCGCCTGCCTCGCGTTCATTTCGGATTACGCTATCAGATTGCGATGTTGTGCATCGGCGGCGTGCTGCTGGTCGGCGCGATCTATGTCGCCGGACTGCGGACGCAGGAATATTTCCAGCGCAGCGCCGATGAGAGCGCGCTGTTGCGCAATGCGATGGCGCAGGTGGCGCAGGGCCTGCTCGAGGCGCGCCAGACCGAGACCGAGTTCCTGCGCCGGCCGGAGGAAAAGCTGATTGCCCGGCGCGAGGAATTGCTGGCGCTGATGGGGCGTCACCTCGACGAGGTCGAACGCAAGGTTGCCTCGCTCGACTCCGGCGATCCCCTGAAGCGCGCCGAGGCGATCCGCCCCGGCCTGCAGGCCTACATCACGCGCTTCCACAACGTGACGGCGGCCCAGCACGCGCTCGGCATGGCCGCGCAGGACGGGCTTGAGGGCCGGCTGCACGCCGCGGTGGTCAAGGCCGAGGAGCGGCTTTCCAGGCTCGATCAGCCGGGCATCGCGCTGCTGATGCTGAGGATGCGGCAGCAGGAAAAGGATTACCTGCTGCGCGGGGAACAGAAATATGCCGACGCGCTGCAGGCGGCCGGCCGGAATGTCTCCGGCGCGCTGGAGGCTTCCGCGCTCGAACCGGCCGACCGGAAGGACATCGCGAGGTTCATCGATTCCTACATGACGACCTTCATGGGATTCACGGTCGGCCGCGATGCCCTGAAAGAGGAGGTCGACGATCTGGCGCTGATCTATTCGCGCCTGTGGCCGCTTGTCGTCGAAGTCTCGGGCGTGGTCGAGCAGCGCTATGAAGCGGCCCAGGACGCCATCGCGGCGTCGCGGCGGGACACGACCACGCGCATGCTGTGGGCGATCGGACTGGCGATCGTCTGCGCCGGCGCGCTGTCGATCTATGTCGGCCAGCGCACCACCAAGCCGCTCGACAGCCTGGCCAAGGCGATGGAACAGCTTGTGTCCGGCGATCTCGACGTGCAGGTGCCGCGTCTGACGCGGCGCGACGAGATCGGCATGATCGGGCGGGCTTTCGTCGTATTCCACGAGGCGATGGTCGAGAACAGGATGCTGACGGCCGCGCAGCAGACCGCGAAGGATCAGGCCGAGGCCGAGCGCCGCCAGATGCTGCTCGATCTGGCCCGGCAGCTTGAGATAGCCGTGAGCATTGCCGCCGATGAAATGATGGCGGCCGTCGACGAGATGAAGGACAACGCGCATACCGTCAATTGCGCGGTGCGCGAAACCCGCGGCCGGATAGGCGCGGTCGCGGCCGCCTTCGAAACGGCGGTCGCCAACGCGCAGATGACCGCGACCGCGGTCGATGGAATATCGGCATCGCTCGCCGGGGTGGTGACGCAGGTCGAGCGCTCGACCGACGCGGCGCGCCGCGCGGCGGACGAGGCCATGCGCACCGATATGACCGTTCGCTCGCTTGCCGTCGCCGCCGACCGTATCGGCGTCGTGGTCGAGCTGATCAATGCCATCGCCGGAAAGACCAACCTGCTCGCGCTCAACGCGACGATCGAGGCGGTGCGCGCCGGTCCGTCCGGTCGCGGCTTCGCCGTCGTGGCCAATGAGGTCAAGGCGCTGGCCGCGCAGTCGGCTACGGCCGCGGAGGAAATCCGCGCGCAGATCGCGGCCATTCAGGACGCGACGCAGGGCGCGGTGAATGCGATCGGCAACATCGGCGGCACGGTGCAGGAAGTCGATACGATCGCCACCGCCATTGCCGAGATCATCCAGCAGGAACAGCGGGCCACCAAGGAGATCGCGCAGAACGTGACCGAGGGGGCGCGGGGCACCCAGGACGTTTCCGAGAGCATCAGCGGGGTGAGCCGCGACGCCGAGCGGGCCTGGGAGGCCGCCGAGAAAGCCAAGGCGGTCGCCGAGCGGGTGGCGAGCCGGTCGGCGGACATGCGCGATACGATCGGACGGTTCATCGATCATGTCCGCGCGGGGTAAAGTCCCGCAACCGAGCACGCTGCCGTCATCGCAAACGAAACGCCCCGCGCCTGGGTGGGAGCGGGGCGTTCCTGCTTGCTGGCAAGCGTTACCGAAGCCGCCTTACTTGGCCTTGTCGTCACTTGGCCTTTGTCGTCACTTGGCCTTGTTGTCACGCTCGTTATTCTGCGACTTGGCGCCGCCGGTTGAAGGCGGACTGGACTCCCTGTTGGCCGGCGGTGTCGCACCTGTCGCGGCCGGCTCCTTGCCGCCAGCTGCAGGCTCCTTGCCGCCGCGTGGACTCATGCCGTAGGATTCACGGCCCTTGCCCACCTTGTCCGACAGGCCGAGCGCCGCGACGGTTTTCACGTCGATGCGCCCGCTGGTCTCCAGGCCCTGCTGGCGCTGGAATGTAACCAGGGCCCGCCGGGTCTGCGCGTTGAGCACGCCGTTCGGCGAATCGATGACGAAGCCGTGCTCTATCAGCACGAGCTGGATCTGCCGGATCTCCTCGACCGAGTATTCGGCCAGCGAGCCGCCGCCCACCGGCATCACCGCGATGATGCGGTGACCGCGATCGACGATGATGATGTCGTCGCGTACGACGAAGTAGGAATAGCCGCGCCATTCGGGATGGATGTCGATCAGCACCGTCGGCACCTCGACGATGCGCACCCTGGACGGCACGACGGTTCCGACCCTGAGCGAGAAGTTGACGGAGCTGACGCGAGGCACGTTGCTGCCGTTCAGCACGGTCTGCTGAACCTTGGTGCGCTGCTCCGCGTTCAGCGTCACGCTGCCGGAGCTCTGCTGGTCTTGCGCAGGCTTCTCCATCTTGCCGGTCTGGCTCTGCTCGGGCTGCTGACCCTTCTTGTCAGGCTGGCTCATCTTCTTGTCAGGCTGGCCCATCTTGCCCGGCTGCTCCTGCCGCTGCGGGGCCTGGCCCTGCACCTGATCGCGCTCGTCGCGCTGTCCCTTCGGCGCCTGGCCGGTGCGCTCGCGCTCGCTCTGTCCGCGTTGCGGCTGCGCCTGGCGATCCTGGTCCTGATCGCGCATGGCCTTGCCCTTGTCCTGAGTGCCCTGAGCGGCCTTGCCTTTGTCCGGCGCGCTCTTGTCCTGAGCGGCCTTGCCGCCGGGCTCGTCCTGGGTAGCCCTACCCTTGGGCGCCACGCCGCGTTCCCCGCTGCTGCGCGTGCCCTGCTTGCCTTGCTCGGGCCTGCCTTGCTCCTGCGCGCCGCGCTGAATCTGACCCGGTTCCTGCGCTTTCTGGCGCGGCTGCTCGGCGCCCTTGCCCTGCGTCGCGGCGGGAGGCTGCCTTTCGTCCGTTCCGTATTGGGCGGACGCGACGGTCATGCCCGCCAGTAACGCGATAGCCGCCGTGGTTGCTAACAACATATTCCTCATGGGAATATCCTTTCGTTATTTCTCTTTCCCGCTCTCGTTTCAACGCTCAGGGGCAAAACGCCGTTCCGCCCGAAGTTCGGCAGCATTCCACAAAACTTCGCGGGGGATTCCGCGGCTTGCTGTGACAGCCGCGTGCAAAACGGATAAAACCTGGCGCCAACAGCGGAGTCGTTCCATGCCCGTCATTTCCCGCAGGTCGCTCATGGCCGCCGCCGCGGCGAGCGCATTCATCAGGCCGCTTGCCGCGCAGACCCTGCCGCCGATGGTCATCCACAAGGACCCCAATTGCGGATGCTGTTCGGCGTGGGACAGGCATTTGCGGGCCGCGGGATTCGATACCCGCGTGATCGAGACAGCCGAGATGGACGCGGTGAAGACGCGGCTCGGGGTGCCGGCGCAGCTTACCTCTTGCCATACCGCCGAGATCGACGGCTATGTGATCGAAGGCCATGTGCCGGCGGCAACGATCAGGCGCCTGTTGTCCGGGCGGCCGGCCGCGACCGGCCTTGCGGTGGCCGGCATGCCGATCGGTTCGCCTGGCATGGCGGTGCCCGGCGAACCCGACGAGATTTACGACGTCGTGCTGTTCGGCCCCGCGGGCCACAAGACCTATGCGCGGTTCAAGGGAGCGCAGGAACTCCTCGCGCGCTCCTGATCAGCCGTCCTTACGCCCGCCGCCACGGATCTGGCCGATGGCCTTGCCGGCCAGCGGATGCGGATGGATGCTGCCGTCGCGGCAGGCGGCGAGGAAATCCGCGCGCATGCGCGGGCTCCAGAACTGGTTGATGTGATCGGCGATGGAGTGGACCGCCTGCTCCTCAGGATAGGACTTGAAGAAATCGGCGATCTGCCCGGCCATGTGGGCGAGCTTGGCCTTGTAGTCGGCGTCGATTTCCACGGTGCTCGCGTGTTCCGGCTCTTTCGTCACTCGGCGGCCTCCGGCGTCTGGCCCGCGATGCGGCGCTGGGTGACGCCGCTGGCGCGGTCCTGCTCCTGCCATTGCGAGAGGCTGTTGGTGCGCCGCACCTCGACCGCCGTCACCTTGTATTCGGGGCAGCTGGTGGCCCAGTCGGAATAGTCGGTGGTGATGACGTTGGCGCCGGTCACGGCGTGATGGAAGGTGGTGTAGACCACGCCCGGCTGCATTCGTTCCGACACCTCGGCGCGCAGCGAGATGTCGCCCGAGCGGCTCGACAGCGACACCAGGTCGCCGCTCCTGATGCCGCGGTTCTCGGCGTCGAACGGATGAATCTCGAGCACGTCCTCGTCGTGCCAGGCGACATTGGCGGTGCGCCGGGTCTGCGCGCCGACATTGTACTGCGACAGGATGCGCCCGGTGGTCAGGATCAGCGGGAAGCGCGGGCCGGTGCGCTCCTCGGTGGGAACGTATTCGGTGATCATGAAGCGGCCCTTGCCGCGCACGAAGCGGTCGACATGCATGATCGGCGTGCCGAGCGGCGCGGCGTCGTTGCACGGCCACTGCACCGAGCCGAGTTCGTCGAGCCTGGCGTAGCTGACGCCGGCAAAGCCGGGGGTGAGATGCGCGATCTCGTCCATGATCTCGCTCTCGTGGCGGTACGTCATGGGATAGCCGAGCGCGGCGGACAGTTCCATCGTCACCTGCCACTCAGTCTTGCCCGCCATCGGCGCCATCACCTGCCGCACCCGGCTGATGCGCCGCTCGGCGTTGGTGAAGGTGCCGTCCTTTTCCAGAAACGACGTGCCGGGCAGGAACACGTGGGCATATTTCGCGGTTTCGTTGAGGAACAGGTCCTGCACCACGACGCATTCCATCGCCGTCAGGCCCGCGATGACGTGCTGGGTGTTGGGATCGGACTGCGCGATGTCCTCACCCTGAACATAAAGACCCTTGAACACGCCCTCGACGGCTTCGTCGAGCATGTTGGAAATGCGCAGGCCCGGCTCGGGGTCGAGCGGCACGCCCCACATCGCCTCGAAGGCCTGGCGCGTGGCGTCCTCGGAGACATGGCGGTAGCCGGACAGTTCGTGCGGGAACGAGCCCATGTCGCACGAGCCCTGCACGTTGTTCTGGCCGCGCAGCGGGTTGATGCCGACGCCGTCGCGGCCGATGTTGCCGGTCGCCATGGCGAGGTTGGCCATGCCCATCACCATGGTCGAACCCTGGCTGTGTTCGGTGACGCCGAGGCCGTAATAGATGGCGGCGTTGGGCGCGCCGGCATAGAGCCGCGCCGCGGCGCGGATATCGGCGGCCGGCACGCCGGTGAACGGTTCCACCGCCTCGGGGGCGTTGCGCGGCTCGGCGATGAATTTCGCCCATGCCTCGAAATCGGCCGCCTCGCAGCGTTCGCGCACATAGTCGCGGTCGATCAGTCCCTCGGTGACGATGACATGGGCGAAGGCGTTGATCAGCGCCACGTTGGTGCCCGGCTTGAGCTGGAGATGATAGTCGGCGCGGATATGGGGCGATTTGACCAGGTCGATGCGGCGCGGGTCGATCGCGATCAGCCGCGCGCCCTGGCGCAGCCGCTTCTTCAGCCGCGAGGCGAACACCGGATGACCGTCGGTCGGGTTGGCGCCGATCAGCAGGATGACGTCTGCCTTGTCGACCGATTTGAAGTCCTGGGTGCCGGCCGAGGTGCCGAGGGTGGTTTTCAGCCCGTAGCCGGTCGGCGAGTGGCAGACGCGGGCGCAGGTGTCGACGTTGTTGTTGCCGAACGCGGCGCGCACCAGCTTCTGGACGACGAACACCTCCTCGTTGGTGCAGCGCGATGAGGTGACGGCGCCGACCGCGGTGCGGCCGTAGCGGGTCTGGATGCGCTTGAACCCGTCCGCGGCGCGGTCGATCGCCTCCTGCCACGACACCTCGCGCCACGGATCGGTGATCTTGTCGCGGATCATCGGCTTGGTGATGCGGTCCTTGTGGGTGGCGTAGCCCCAGGCGAAACGCCCCTTGACGCAGGAATGGCCTTCGTTGGCCTTGCCGTCCTTGTAGGGCACCATGCGCACGACGCGGTCGCCCTGCATCTCGACCTTGAAGGCGCAGCCGACGCCGCAATAGGCGCAGGTGGTGATGGTGGCATGCTCGGGCTGGCCCTGCGCGATCACCGAATTCTCGATCAGCGTCGCGGTCGGGCAGGCCTGCACGCAGGCGCCGCAGGAGACGCATTCCGAGCCGAGGAAGTCGGTGGCGCCGGCGGCGATGCGGCTCGCGAAGCCGCGCCCGGTGACGGTGAGCGCGAAGGTGCCTTGCACCTCCTCGCAGGCCCGCGCACAGCGGTTGCAGACGATGCACTTGGCCGGGTCGTAGGTGAAATAGGGGTTCGAGGTGTCCCTGGCGTCGGCGAAATGGTTGGCGCCGTCGAAACCGTAGCGCACCTCGCGCAGGCCCACGACGCCGGCCTGGGTCTGCAACTCGCAGTCGCCGTTGGCGGCGCAGGTCAGGCAGTCGAGCGGATGGTCGGAGATGGTGAGTTCCATCACGCCCTTGCGCAGTTCGGCCAGGCGCGGCGTCTGCGTGCGCACCACCATGCCGCTTTCGGCCGGCGTCGTGCAGGAGGCGGGCGTGCCGCGGCGGCCCTCGATCTCGACCAGGCACAGGCGGCAGGCGCCGAACGCCTCGAGGCTGTCGGTGGCGCACAGCTTGGGGATCTGCGTGCCGAGCCGCATCGCCGCCGCCATCACCGAGGTGCCCGCCGGCACCGTGACCGTCTGGCCGTCGATGGTCAGCGCCACGTCGCCGCCGACCCGGATCGGCGTGCCGTAATCGATTTCCTTGATCAGGCCCATGGCGTCATCCTCACTCGGCGGCGTTGGCGGCGGGCGCCGGGCGCCGGAAATCCTCGGCAAAGCCGCGCAGCGCGCTCATCACTGGCAGCGGCGTCAGTCCGCCCATCGCGCACAGCGACGCCTCGGTCATCAGGCGGTTGAGGTCGTCGAGCACGGCGAGGTTCCTGTCGCGCTCGTGGCCGGCGATGATGCGGTCCATCAGCTCGACGCCGCGCACCGAGCCGATGCGGCACGGCGTGCACTTGCCGCAGCTTTCGCGCGCGCAGAATTCGAACGCGAAGCGCGCCTGCCGCGCCATGTCGACGCTATCGTCGAACACCACGATGCCGCCATGGCCGAGCATGGCCGAAATGGCGCCGAGCGCTTCGTAGTCGAGCGGCGTGTCGAGCTCGGCCGTGGTCAGGTAGGCGCCGAGCGGGCCGCCGACCTGCACCGCGCGCAATGGCCGTCCCGACCGTGTGCCGCCGCCGAAATCCTCGATCAGCGTGCGCAGCGAGGCGCCGAAGGCGAGCTCGATCAGCCCGCCGCGCCGGATGTTGCCGGCAAGCTGCACCGGCAGCGTGCCGCGCGAGCGGCCCATGCCGTAGTCGGCGTAAGCTTTGCCGCCATGAGCCATGATCCACGGCACGGCGGCCAGCGACAGCACGTTGTTGACCACCGTTGGCATGCCGAACAGGCCGGCAATCGCCGGCAGCGGTGGCTTGGCGCGCACGATGCCGCGTTTGCCTTCGAGGCTTTCCAAGAGCGAGGTTTCCTCGCCGCAGATATAGGCGCCGGCGCCGAGCCGCACCTCGATGTCGAAGCGGTGCGCCGAGCCGAGCACCGAAGGCCCGAGGATGCCGGCGTGCTCGGCGATCTCGATGGCGCTGGTCAGGGTGCGCAAGGCATGTGGATATTCGGAGCGGAGGTAGATGTAGCCCCTGGTCGCGCCGACGGCGAGGCCGGCGATCACCATGCCCTCGATGAGCAGGAACGGATCGCCTTCCATCAGCATGCGGTCGGCGAACGTGCCGCTGTCGCCCTCGTCGGCGTTGCAGACGATATATTTGCGCTCGGCGACTGCCTCGCGCACGGTCTGCCACTTGATGCCGGTGGGAAAGCCGGCGCCGCCGCGGCCGCGCAGGCCCGAGACGCGCACCTCCTCGACGATCGCGGCGCCGTCCAGTTCGAGCGCGCGCGCGAGGCCCTTGAATCCGCCGTGCTGGCGGTAGTCCCGCAGCGACAGCGGATCGGTGACGCCGACGCGCGCGAAGGTCAGGCGCTGCTGGCGCTTGAGCCATTCCATCTGGTCGGTGGGACCATGCGCCAGCGCATGGGGCTTGCCGTCGAGGAAGCCGGCGTCGAACAGCGCGTCGACGTCGGAGGAGGTGACGGGGCCGTAGGCCATGCGGCCGGCCGCGGTCTCGACCTCGATGAGCGGTTCGAGCCACAGCATGCCGCGCGAGCCGTTGCGCACGATGTCGACGGCGAGGCCGCGGCGCGCCGCGGTCTCGGCGATCGCCTGCGCGACAGTCTCGGCGCCAACCGACAGCGCGGCGGCGTCACAGGGCACGAAGATACGGACCGGCGCGCTCATGCTCTGTCTCCCGCGCCGGCGCGGCAGCCGCACAACGCGCTCAGGCGCGTCTCGTCGAGTCGGCCAATCAGCTCGCCGTCGACCAGCGCCGACGGACCCAGCGCGCAATTGCCGAGGCAATACACGGTTTCCAGCGTCAGTTCGCCGTCGGCCGTGGTGGCGTCGAGGGCAAGGCCATGGCGCTGTTTGAGATGGGCGACGAGCCGCTCGCTGCCGACCGACTGGCAGGCTTCGGCGCGGCACAGCTTGATGACCTTGCGGCCGGGCGGTTCGCTGCGGAAGTCATGATAGAAAGTGACGGTGCCGTGGACTTCCGCGCGCGACAGGTTGAGGGCGTCGGCGATCAGCGGAATGGCTGCGGCGTCGATGTAGCCGAACTCGTCCTGCAGCGCGTGGAGGATCGGCAGCGTCGCGCCCTTGCGCGCCGCCAGCGGCGCGATGATGGCTTGCGCCGCGGCGATATCCCAGGGGGAATAAGGAACCATCCGTCGTGTCTCTATCGGGGTTTGCCGGCCAGCGCATCAACGCCACCGCTGCCCTCGCAATGGCACCGATCGCGGGGGCATGTCCATAGCGGCCTTCAAGCTGCTGCTCAAGGTCTGACACTATACCCCTTCGCCGGGATTTCGCAGCCCCAGTGGCGGGATGGCCGCGGCCCCCGCAAGGCTTGATCGCAAGCAAGAGGGATTGCTTTTTGCCCTGCACAAATCAGGGCGCGCTGGGTGCCCGTTCGCCGGATGGGCCATACAAGCCGCCGAACCGGCTGAAGTAGCTCGGATGCGCGTCGGGCGCGGTGCCTTCCGCCGTCTCCAGTTCCGCCAGGAGATGCTGTTCGGCGGGCTGTTCCACCAGCTTGTACAGGTTGCGGCACAGCTGCCGCGCCGCGGTGCCGGGCCAGTCGGCTTCGAGCAGTTCGTCGGGCAGCTTGGGATCGCGCAGCAGCACGCGCCGGAACGCGTGCATGAGCAGCGTGCGGATCGCAAAGCCGGTCTGCGGATCGGGCCGCCCGCCCCCGTTGAGCGCCTGCCAGACGGGACGGAAAATATCGAGGAACTCGGCATAGCCGTGCGCCACGCGCTCGAGGTCCCACGAGGCGCGAAGCGTCTCGCGCACCGCTTCGGGCGCGACCCAGCTTTCGGTTTCGGCGCGCATCACCAGCACCTGCCGGCTGACGCCGGCATCGTAGATCGCCTGCCGCAGCGCCGCTTCGTCCGGCGAGGGATGAATGAGGATGCCGCTCGCCAGCTGGCCGAAGCCGAGCCAGCGCAGTTCGGCGCGCAGCGCGTCGCGTTTGTCCGGCTCGATTCCCGCATGCCCGATGCTCACCACGGTCCAGCGTCCGTCCCAGCTCTGCGCCGGCGGGAAATAGATGCGGACATGCGCGGCATCGCAGCGCCGCCAGCCGGATTCGGTGAGACGGTAATAGCTGCGCCGCCCGATCTGCTCGGCGCTCAGCCAGCCCTCCTTGGCCAGCCGGAAGATCGAGGTGCGCACGGCGCGTTCGTTGAGGCCGAGCGGTCCGGCGAGCCGGATCACGCTGCCGAGCCAGGCGCAGCCGCCATGGGCGCTGACCGAGTCGCCATAGATCGTGATGATCAGGGACTTGGCCTGCGGTTTCAGGCGGGTGACAATTTGCGGGACGAGGTCGTGGGGGCGGCGGGGAGCCATCGGCAGCACCCTCTGGTGTTCGCGTTTTTTGCAGAATGCCTTGAAGTGTTACAAAAAACATTGACAGGCAAATTTTTTGTATTACAAATTTAGCCTAATGTACGTTCGTGTCAATAAATACTTGAAATAACAAAATAAAATTTTAGCGCATTTCCAAATTGGGAATGTAGAAACTACAACAAGCTGTCGATGTTCTCGATTCTCTGTATCAGGAACAACCAGTCAGCGTTTGCCTAGGGAGAGGGCGATGAGCAAGGCCGCAACCGGGACCGCCGGGGAGACCAAGTCCGTACCGACGCTGTGCTACAACTGCGTCGCCGGACCGGATTTCATGCGCGTGGTCGTCGAGGACGGCGTCGCCACGCGGGTCGAGCCCAATCATACCGCGGCCGACATTCATCCGGGACGCGGGCGTCCGTGCGTGCGCGCCTACGGCCTGATCCAGAAGACCTACAATCCGCACCGCGTCCTGCAGCCCATGAAGCGGACCAACCCGAAGAAGGGCCGCGACGAGTATCCCGGTTTCGTGCCGATCTCGTGGGACGAGGCGCTCGACACCATCGCCGCGCGCATGAACGAGATCCGCGCCAAGGGTCTGCTCGACGAGGCCGGCCTGCCGCGCGTCGCCGCCTCGTTCGGCCATGGCGGCACGCCGCGCAGCTACATGGGCTCGTTCCCCGCCTTCATGGCGTCGTGGGGTCCGATCGATTTCAGCTTCGGCTCGGGGCAGGGCGTCAAGTGCACCCATTCCGAGCATCTCTACGGCGAATACTGGCACCGCGCCTTCACCGTCAGTCCCGACACCGTGCTGACGCGCTTCATCGTGTCGTTCGGTTCGAACTACGAGGTGACGGGGGGCGTGTGCGCGGTGCGCCGCCACGCCGACGCGCGCATCCGCGGCGTCAAGCGCGTCCAGATCGAGCCGCACATGTCGGCCACCGCCGCCTGCTCGGCGGAATGGGTGCCGATCAAGCCGAAGACCGACGCCGCCTTCATGATGGCGATGATCCACGTGATGCTGCACGAAGTTCCGCGCGGCTCGCTCGATCTGCCGTTCCTGCGCGACCGCACCTCGTCGCCGTATCTGGTCGGGCCCAACGGCTACTACCTGCGCGACGCCGACAGCGGCAAGCCGCTGGTGTGGGACGAGAACAGCGGCCGCGCGGTCGCCCACGACACGCCCGGCATCCGGCCGGCGCTGGAAGGCAATTTCACCGTGCCGGTGGCGGTCAGCCATCTCGCCGACCAGGAAGTGATGCGGCACGAGAACGCCGCCGCGCGCCCGGCCTTCGTCGCCACCGTCGAGGACATGAAGAAGTACTCGCCGGAATGGGCGAGCGAGATCTGCGGCGTGCCGCCGGCGGTGATCCGCCGCGTCGCCAACGAGTATGTGGAAAACGCCTGCGTCGGCCAGACCATCGAGATCGAGGGCCGCACGCTGCCGTTCCGCCCGGTCGCGGTGCTGCTCGGCAAGACCGTCAACAACGGCTGGGGCGCGTTCGAGTGCTGCTGGTCGCGCACCGTGCTGGCGACGCTGGTGGGCGCGCTCGAGGTGCCGGGCGGCACGCTCGGCACCACGGTCCGCCTCAACAAGGGCCACGACAACCGCCTCGTCAGCGTCGTGCCGGGCGAGGACGGCTTCATGGTGTCCTCGCTCAATCCGACCAGCACGGCGGACTGGAAGGCCAAGCCGACCGGCCGCAACGCGCACCGCACATTGGTGCCGATCGTCGGCAATTCGGCGTGGAGCCAGGCGCTGGGACCCGCGCATCTGCCGTGGCTGTTCATGGAGAAGTCGCCGGAGGAGTGGCCCAAGCAGCGCGCGCCGGAACTGTGGATCACGTTCCGCACCAATCCGGCGGTGGCGTTCTGGGACGCCGACAAGCTGACCCGCGCCATCGCCAGGATGCCGTTCGTGGTGGCGATCGCCTACACCTTCGACGAAACCAACCACATGGCGGACATCCTGCTGCCGGATGCCGCCGACCTCGAAAGCACGCAAGTGGTGCCGATCGGCGGCACCAAGTTCGTCGAGCAGTTCTGGGAACACCAGGGCGTGGCGCTGCGTCAGAAGGCGGTCGAGCCGATGGGCGAGGCGCGCGACTTCACCTGGATCTCGACCGAACTGGCGCGCCGCACCGGGCTGATCGAGAAATACAATGCCGCGATCAATCGTGGCGCCATCGGCTCGTCGCTCAAGGGCGCGAATTACGACTTCTCGCTGCCCACCGACCAGGTCCACGACGCCGACACCATCTGGGACGCGGTGTGCAAGGCCTCGACGGCGGCGCTGACCGACGGCAAGGAGGTCAAGGACCTCGCCTGGATGAAGGAGAACGGCTACTTCGTGGTGCCGTTCAAGCGCGCCGACTGGTATCTCTATCCCAGCCTTGCCGACCAGAACCTGCGCTTCGAGCTGCCGTATCAGGAGCGCCTGATGCGGGTCGGCGAGGAACTCAAGCGCCGCCTGCATTCGCAGAACATCCACTGGTGGGACGAGCAGCTCAGCGAATACCAGGCGCTGCCGGAATGGCATGACGTGCCCGGCCGCTGGGTCAAGGCGGTCAAGGCCCAGGGCCTCAACCCGGACGACTATCCGCTGTGGGGCATCACCACCAAGACCATGATCTATTCGGCCGGCAACAATTCCGGCGTGCCGCTGATGCACGAGGTCGGCCAGAACATTCGCGGTCATGGCGGCATCATCATGAACGCCAATACCGCGGCCAGGCTCGGCATCGAACAGGACGACTGGATCGAGGTGCGCTCGATCGTCGACACGACGCGCGGCCACGCCGTGCTGGTGCAGGGCTGCCAGCCCGACACCATCGTTATTCCGGGCCAGCATGAGCACTGGAAGACGCCGTTCGCCAAGGATCTCAATTTCCCCTCGCTCAATACGGTAACGCAGATGTCGATGGAGCTGACCGATGCCACCGGCTCGGGCGCGGACGTTGTCCGCGTCTCGGTCCGCAAGGTCGATGGCCCGAAAGAGCGGAGGAGCGCATGACCCGCTATGCCATGGTCGCCGACCTGAGGCGCTGCGTCGGCTGTCAGGCCTGCACCGCCTCCTGCAAGGAAGCCAACGGCACGCCGCCCGGCGTGCAGTGGCGCCGCGTCGTCGACATCGAGGTCGGCGAATATCCCGACGTCAAGCGCGTGTTCGTGCCGACCGGCTGCCAGCACTGCGCCGATCCGCCGTGCATGCACGTGTGCCCCTCGACCGCGACGCGCCAGCGCGCCGACGGCATCGTCACCATCGACTATGATCTGTGCATCGGCTGCGGCTACTGCGCCGTCGCCTGTCCCTACGAGGCGCGCTACAAGGTCGACACCGCCAGCTTCGCGTTCGGCGACGAGCCTTCGGCGTGTGAAGAGGTGCGCCACGATCCGAAGAAGATCGGCGTCGCCACCAAGTGCACGTTCTGCGTCGACCGCATCGACGCCGGGCGCGCCAAGGGGCTGGTGCCCGGAGTCGATCCCGACGCGACGCCCGTCTGCGTCAACACCTGCATCTCCGGCGCGCTGGCGTTCGGCGACATCGAGGATCCCGACAGCAACGTTTCACGCCTGGTCAGGGAAAACAAATCGTTCCGCATGCACGAGGAAGTGGGCACCTCGCCCGGCTTCTATTATCTGTGGGACAAGGAGACGCCATGAAACAGGTCGTCCAAGCCCGTCTCCAGCGCTACTGGGACATTCGCGCCGCCGGCAATTTCAGCTTCGGCGGCACCGGCTCCGGCCTCGTGCTGGCCGCGGCGCTCGCGCTCGCGCTCGGCGTCGCCTCGCCATGGGCGGTCGCGGTCGGACTCGGCTTCATCGGCCTCGGCCTGTTCTGCGTCTGGCTCGAAATCGGCAAGCCGTGGCGCGCCATCAACGTGCTGTTCCATCCGCACACCTCGTGGATGACCCGCGAGGCGTTGCTGGTGCCGCCTTTGATGGCGGCGGGCGCGGCGGCGGTGCTGATCGACATCCGCTTCGTCTATCTGGCGGCGCTGTTCGCCGCCGGCTTCATGTACTGCCAGGCCCGCATGCTCCTGGCCTCGCGCGGCATACCAGCGTGGTGCCAGAAGGAGATCGTGCCGCTGATCCTGGCCACCGCGCTCGCCGAAGGCGCCGGCGCATTCCTGGTGGCCGGCGGCCGCCCGCAGGCGCTGATCGTCGTGGCGCTGGTCGCGGGGATCTTGCGCGAGATCGCGCGCGTCCTGTACCGCAAGGGCCTGGTTGCCGCCAAGCTGCCCGCCGCGACGCTCAAATGGATGGCCTCGCGCGAGGAGAAGGGGCTTACCGCGCTGCGCGGCCTTTCGCTGGCGTGCCTGGCGCTCGCGCTTGCCGGCGTGGCGCCGACGGCGCTGGCGATCGCCGGCGGCAGCCTCGCGGTGCTGGCCGGATGGGGACTGAAGGCCGTGATCATCGTGCGCGCGGCGTTCACGCGCGGGCAGGTCATTTCGCATACTCCGACGCGCGGGCGCGGCCCCACCGCAATCGTGATACCGTCATGACGCCGCAGGCGTGCATCGCCCAGCGGCGGGCCGGTACGGCCGATGATGCCGGCGGGTGGAGCATGCCACGCGACATGAAGAGTTCCGCAACGGAAGTCGAGGCGCAGGCCGAGGCGGTGCGCCGCGTCGCCTGCGTGGTCTATCGCGGCACCGAAGCGATCGCGCAGACCCGCGTCGTGCCGGAGGAAGTGCCGGTGGCGTTGTCCTACAACGGCACCACCCATGCCGTGATGATGGCGACGCCGGCGGACCTGACCGATTTCGCCATCGGCTTCAGCCTGACCGAGGGCGTGATCGACGCCGCCGCCGATGTCGAGAGCTTCGAGGTGGTGACGCAGGAGGCCGGCATCGAATTGCGCATGTGGCTGGCGCCGGGACGGGCGGTGGACTTTGCCGCGCGGCGGCGGCGGCTCGCCGGGCCGACCGGATGCGGACTGTGCGGCATCGAGAGCCTGGAGCAGGCGCTGCCGGCGGTGGCGCCGGTGGGGCCTGGCATTACGGCCGAGGCGCAGACCATTCGCGCCGCGGTGGCGTCGCTGACATCGACCCAGGCGATCCACCGCGCCACCAGTGCGGTGCATGCGGCGGGATTTTTCATGCCGGGCGCGGGACTGATCGCGGTGCGCGAGGATGTCGGCCGTCACAACGCACTCGACAAGCTGATCGGCCATCTGGCGCGCCGCGGCATCGACGGCGCCGGCGGCATCGTGGTGCTCACCAGCCGCGTCTCGGTCGAGATGGTGCAGAAGGCGGCCACGCTTGGCGCCACCATCGTGGTCGCGATCTCGGCGCCGACCGCGCTCGCCATCCGGGTCGCCGATCAGGCCGGCATCACGCTGGTGGCGGTGGCGCGTCCGGACAGCTTCGAGGTGTTCACCCACGAGGCGCGGATCCGGCCGGCCTGAGCGGCCAAGCCGCACCCGGGCGATCGCGTGGCCGTCATGGCCGATGTCTTGAGGCATTTTCCCGGGGCCATTTCCTGAGCTTTGTGCGCGTCCCGCGGCTGCCGCCGGGCCGTCCTGACGATCTTGTGGATTGCGCGGGCCTGCCCATTTTGCGACATAGGGGGCGAATTTCAGGACCACAGGACCGATCATGCCGCACTATCGCTCCCGCACCTCGACCCATGGCCGCAACATGGCCGGCGCGCGCGGCCTCTGGCGCGCCACCGGCATGAAGGATTCCGACTTCGGCAAGCCGATCATCGCCGTGGTCAACTCCTTCACCCAGTTCGTGCCGGGCCATGTCCATCTCAAGGATCTCGGCCAGCTGGTGGCGCGCGAGATCGAGCAGGCCGGCGGCGTCGCCAAGGAATTCAACACCATCGCGATCGATGACGGCATCGCCATGGGCCACGACGGCATGCTCTACAGCCTGCCGTCGCGCGAGCTGATCGCCGACAGCGTCGAATACATGGTCAACGGCCACTGCGCCGACGCCATGGTCTGCATCTCCAATTGCGACAAGATCACGCCCGGCATGCTGATGGCCGCGCTGCGGCTCAACATTCCGGCGGTGTTCGTCTCCGGCGGGCCGATGGAGGCCGGCAAGGTGAAGATCAAGGGCAAGATCCATGCGCTCGATCTCGTCGACGCCATGGTCGCCGCCGCCGACGACACCATGACCGACGCCGAGGTCGCCGCCATCGAGCGCTCGGCCTGTCCGACCTGCGGTTCGTGCTCGGGCATGTTCACCGCCAATTCGATGAACTGCCTGACCGAGGCGCTCGGGCTGTCGCTGCCGGGCAACGGCTCGCTGCTGGCGACGCACGCCGACCGCAAGCGGCTGTTCGTCGAAGCCGGCCACCTGATCGTCGATCTGGCGCGCCGCTATTACGAGCAGAACGACGCCAGCGTGCTGCCGCGCTCCATCGCCAGCCTGCAGGCGTTCGAGAACGCCATGACCCTCGACATCTCGATGGGCGGCTCGACCAACACCGTGCTGCATCTTCTGGCGGCGGCCTATGAGGCCGGCGTCGATTTCACCATGGCCGACATCGACCGGCTGTCGCGGCGCGTGCCGGTGCTGTGCAAGGTCGCGCCCTCGGTGCCCGACGTGCACATGGAGGACATCCACCGCGCCGGCGGCATCATGTCGATTCTCGGCGAGCTTGACCGCGCCGGCCTGATTCACGGCGACCTGCCGACGGTGCACGCCCCCACGCTGCGCGCCGCGCTCGACCGCTGGGACATCACCCGCTCCAACAGCACGACGGTGCACGAATTCTACCGCGCCGCGCCCGGCGGCATGCCGACCCAGGTCGCGTTCTCGCAAGAGCGGCGCTACGAGGCGCTCGACGACGATCGCGCCGGCGGCGTGATCCGCAATGCCGCCAGCGCGTTCTCGCAGGACGGCGGGCTCGCGGTGCTGTCCGGCAACATCGCGCGCGACGGCTGCATCGTGAAGACCGCGGGCGTCGACGCCAGCATTCTGAAATTCACTGGCCCGGCGCGCGTGTTCGAGAGCCAGGACGCGGCGGTGGCCGGCATCCTCGGCGGCGCGGTGAAGGCCGGCGACGTGGTGGTGATCCGCTACGAGGGTCCGCGCGGCGGGCCCGGCATGCAGGAGATGCTGTATCCCACCAGCTACCTGAAATCGAAAGGCCTCGGCGCGGTCTGCGCGCTGCTTACCGATGGCCGCTTCTCCGGCGGCACCTCGGGGCTGTCGATCGGCCACGTCTCGCCGGAGGCGGCGTCCGGCGGTCTGATCGGTCTCGTCGAGGACGGCGACCGCATCGCCATCGACATTCCCAACCGCACCATCGCCCTCGAGGTCGGCGACGCCGAGCTGGCGCGGCGGCAGGCGGCGATGGAGGCACGCGGGGCGCAGGCGTGGCAGCCGCAGGCGCGCGAACGCAAGGTGTCGACCGCGTTGCAGGCCTATGCCGCGCTGACCACCAGCGCGGCGCGCGGCGCGGTACGCGACATGGCGTCATTGAAGCGTTGAATTCACTTCGCCGGTTTGGTTGGCTTGGCGCCGAGGATGTGGTGGCTGTTGAGCCTCAGGCGTTCGAGGAAATCGAGCAGCATCTTGCGCTCGGCGGCGGAAAAGCCGGCGAGCAGCTGCCTCTCGCGCAGGTTGGCCAGCCGCACGATGCCGTCATGGCGGGTAAGACCGGCCCTGGTCAGCGCGATGAACTGCCGGCGCTGATCCGATGGATCGGCGATCATCTCGATCAGGCCGATCTTCTCCAGGTAGCCGAGGCCGCGGCTGACCGCGCCCTTGTCGAGGCCGGTGGACTGGCAGATTTCCGCCGCCGAGATCCAGGGTTCGGCCGCGAGTTGCGCCAGGATGCGCCACTCGGTGATGCCGACCTCGAATTTCGGTCGGTACAGCGCCGAGGCGCTCGCCGAAATGGTGCTGGCGATGTTGGCCAGCATGGCCGGGATATGGGCCGACAGCGTCAGCGCAATGCGCGAGGCGCGATCGCCGGCGGGCAGGTACTGATCGGCCACCGGCTCCGAGCGCACCGCCACGCTTTTCACGCGGCTGCGCGCGACCCGCGCCGTGGACATGTCCCGCCGGCCTGGAGCGTTCCTGATCATTGCGCCTCGTGAACCGTCTCGGGCTGCCGGTCGAGCCTGCCCGGTTTCATGCCCTCGCCACGCCGCTCCGCGCAGGCGTTGCCGACGATGACCTGTCGCACCGCGCGCAAGGCATCCGGCTGCTCGAACGGCGAGCGGTCCAGCACGATGAGCTCGGCGTCCTGTCCCGCGGCGATGCTGGCCGGCGGCAGGCCCCACAATTTGCGCGGCCGCGACGTCGCCGAGGTCAGCACCGATTCCATCGGCAGGCCGGCGTGGAGGAAGTGGAACAGCTCGTCGATCAGCGAGCTGCCGTGGTCGACGCCGTGGCTGCCGGCATCCGATCCGGCCACCAGCATCACGCCGAGCTCGTGGGCGATGGCGGTGTGCTCGGAATGAGAATCGAGTATGCGCCGCAGGTTGTCGACGGTGGCGCCGTCCCAGCCCGCGACCTCCGGCCGCGCCCACTGGAAATGCACCGGCGAGAAGGTCGGCACCCAGGCGATGTTCTTGTCGGCCATGCGCGCCAGGATGTCGCGCGTCATGAAAAAACCGTGCTCGATGGAATCGACTCCGGCCGCCACCGCGACCTCGAGCCCGGCAAGGCCGCTGCAATGGGCAAAGGTCTTGCGCCCGAGCCGGTGCGCGGTGGTCACGATGTCGGTCAGTTCCTCGCGGTTGAACTGCGGCTCGCCCTTCACGGTGCCGGCGACGAAGTCGATGATGCCGGTGAGAATGATCTTGATGTCGTCACCGTCGCGGGCGAGATCCTCCACCGTCGGGCCGATCTCGGATGACGCGACGATGTCGCGCGCCATGAAGGCGCCATAGCGCTTCGGCCGCTTGATGCCGAGCCCCGGCGCGCGCAGCGAGATCACGGCGTCGTCGCGTCCGCGCAATTCGTCGCGGATCGCCTTGTTGACCCCATAGCGGTCGCCGGCATCGCGCACCAGGGTGACGCCGGCGAGGGTGTGTTTGTCGAGGTTGGCGTGCGCCGTCGCCATCATGGTCGGCAGGTCGGCCTTGAGATAGGCGCCGCGCTTGTCGCCGTCGAGTTCGGCGCCGTCGAGGAAGATATGGGCATGGGCCTCGACCAGGCCCGGCATCACGAAGGGTGCGACGATGTCGCCCGCCGCTGGTGAGCCGGTGAACGGTGCAACCGATGCGATCCGGCCGTCGCGCAGCTCGATGGCAAATGGCCCGCCGCGGTAATGGCGCTCGCCATCGAAATAGTCGCGCGTTACGATCCGGCTGTATGTCATCAGGCGTTCTCCCTTGACGCGCAGGAGTACAGCAGAAAGGTTGACATGGCAACATCTTTCCGATAACGATGACTTGTCAACTAAATCGAGGGTGCCCCTTTACGGGGTGCAAATAACCCTCAGCCGGGGACGGACAAGCGGCCGAAGACGCCGCGGGCGGCCCGACGGTTCGCAAAGGGGGGAAGTGGATGCAGGCACTGCGGCACTGGAGCGTCAGGCACGCGCGCGGATTGGCGCGGCTGTATGACGTCTGTGCGCGCGTGGCGCCGCGGTTCGCGCCGCTGGTCAGCCTGATCGGCGCGAAGCGGGCCGACCGCGCCATCCGCCCAGTGGAACGCCTTGCCAAGCAGATGTTTTTCGACTGCAAGATGTGCGGTCAGTGCGTGCTGTCGTCGACCGGCATGTCGTGCCCGACCAATTGCGCCAAGGAGATGCGCAACGGGCCGTGCGGCGGCGTGCGCGAGAATGGTCATTGCGAGGTCGATCCGGCGATGCGTTGCGTCTGGGTCGAGGCGGTCAGCGGCATCAAGCAGATCGGCGGCACGCTGCCGGCGCAACCGGCCTCGCTGCTGCCGATCGACCGCCGCCTGCGCGAGCAGTCGACCTGGGCGCGGGTGATCGCCAACGATATCGTGCCGGTGCGTGCCGCGCCGGCTCCGGCTCCGGTCGCGGCGCATGCGCCGCAGGCGTTCGAACAGGTCTGCCGCTCCGGGCGCTTTGTCGTCACCGCGGAGGTGGCGCCGCCGGATTCACCCGATCCCGCCGCCCTGCTGGCGCAGGCCCGGCTGTTCGAAGGCCAAGTCGATGCGATCAACATCACCGACGGCGCCGGCGGCAACTGTCACATGTCGAGCGCGGCGGCGGCCGCCATTCTCACCGCCAGTGGTTTCACGCCGGTATGCCAGGTTGCCTGCCGCGACCGCAACCGCATCGCCGTGCAGGGCGACATCCTCGGCGCCGCGGCGCTCGGCGTGCGCAATTTCCTGTGCCTGACCGGCGACGACGTCTCGCAGGGCGACCATCCGCAGGCCAAGCCGGTGTTCGACCTCGATGCGGTGTCGCTGTTGCGCATCGCGCGCACCATGCGCGAGCAGGGCACCTTCGCCTCGGGCCGCAAGCTCGACGCCGCGCCCAACCTGTTCCTCGGCGCCACCGCCAATCCGTTCATGCCGCCTTACGCCGACCGCATCGCCAACCTCCAGCTCAAGGTCGAGGCCGGCGCGCAGTTCATCCAGACCCAGTTCTGCTTCGACGTGAAGATGCTCGCGGATTTCATGCGCGCGGTGCGCGAGCGCGGCTTGCACAAGCACGCCCGCATCATTGTCGGCGTCGGCACGCTGAGCACCGCCAAGGCCTTGCGCTGGATGGCGCATCACGTGCCGGGCGTGCATGTGCCCGAGGAGGTGACGCGGCGGATCGCGGCGGCATCCAGCCAGCGGGCGGAAGGCCAGAAGATCCTGATCGAGACCATGCGCGCGCTGGCCGACATCGAAGGCGTTGGCGGCGTGCATCTGATGGGCCACCGCAACGGCGAGGTGCTGGCGGAAGCGATAGCCGCCAGCGGCTTGCGGACCGCTTTCGCCGGCACACCGTCAACAATCAAGCTTGAGAACCAGGGAGCATGCAAATGAGCGAGATGAACGACCAGGAACGCCAGCTCGTCGAATGGCTGTCCGACATGAACGAGGATGATGCGATGGCGCTGGCCAAGCGCATGCTGCTCGAGGAGAACGCCAATCCGATGCGCGTGCTCGAACTGTGCCGCGCCGCCATGGACATCGTCGGCAAGCGCTTCGAGGACGGCGACTACTTCCTGCCCGAACTGGTGCTGGCCGGCGAGATGCTGGAATCGATCGGCGCCATCGCCAAGCCGCTGATCAAGTCCGGCCCCGGCGAGGAGCAGAAGAAGCTCGGCCGCGTGCTGATCGGCACCGTGCACGGCGACCTGCACGACATCGGCAAGAACATCGTGTCGTTCATGCTCGACATCAACGGTTTCGACGTCAAGGACATCGGCATCGACGTTCCGGTCAAGACCTTCATCAGCGAGATCAACGACTACAAGCCGGACGTGGTGGCGCTGTCGGGGTTCCTGACGCTGGCCTTCGACTCGATGAAGGAGACCATCGAGGAGTTCGAGAAGGAAGGCATGCGCGGCAACTTCAAGATCATGATCGGCGGCGGCCAGATCGACGAGGCGGTGCGCGCCTATACCGGCGCCGACGCCTTCGGCGTCAACGCCGTCGAGGCGGTGTCGCTGTGCAAGGGCTGGACGGGAGCGGCGGCATGA
>SCUB01000012.1 GCA_004297465.1 Xanthobacteraceae bacterium
TTGGGCAGCAGGTGACCGCGTTCGAGCCGCGTCAGGTGGCCGATATCGACGCCGGCCATGTCGAACACGGCGAGGATGCCCATCGCCATGCCGAACTCCTCGAGCGCGGAATCGACCTCCTGGGGCGTGGCGCCTTCGAGCACGCAGCGCTCGGCCTCGCGCGCGTAAGGGTCCATCATGCGGTTGCCGATGAAGCCGTAGCACACCTTGGCGACCACGCCGGTCTTGCGGATGGTCTTGGCGACCTCGAGCGCGGTCAGCAGCACGTCCGGCGCGGTCTTGCCGGCCTGCACGATTTCCAGGAGCTGCATGACATTGGCCGGGCTGAAGAAGTGCAGCCCGATCACGTCCCGCGGCCGTTTGGTGACGGCGGCGATCTCGTCGATGTCGAGCGTCGAGGTGTTGGTGCCAAGGATGGCGCCGGGCCGCGCGATGGCGTCGAGCCTGGCGAAGATCTCTTTTTTCAGCGCCATGTTCTCGAACACCGCCTCGATGACGAGATCGGCCTCGGCCAGCGCGTTATAGTCGAGCGTCGGCGTGAGCAGCGCCATGCGCCGTTCGAGCTCGTCCGGCTTGAGGCTGCCGCGCGTCACCGAGCGCTCGTAGTTCTTGCGGATGGTGGCAAGTCCGCGGTCGAGATTGGCCTGGCTGGCGTCGACGATCGTCACCGGGATGCCGACATTGAGGAAGTTCATCGCGATGCCGCCGCCCATGGTGCCGGCGCCGACGATGCCGACGCGCCTGACCGGACGCGGCTTGATGTCCGGCGCCATGCCGGGGATCTTGCGCACCTCGCGCTCGGCGAAGAACAGGTGGCGCAGCGCGCGCGATTCGGTGGCCTTTTCGAGCTGCGACGAGATGCTCTGCTCGACCTTGAGGCCGTCGTCGAACGGCAGCTCGACCGCGGCCTTGACCGCGTCGACCAGGGCGAGCGGCGCCTGGCGGTTGCGCATGGTCCTGGCGGCCTGCGCGCGCTTGGCCTCCAAGAGCGCGGTGGCGTTCTCGGCGCCCTTGACCGACCGTTCGCGGGTGCGCCGCGGCCCGGCCTGGCGCGCCACCAGATCCTTGGCGAACGCCACCGCCTCGCCGACCAGGTCGCCGGCCACCACCGCGTCGATGAGACCCGCGGCCTGCGCCGCGTCGGCCGTCATCGGCTTGCCCGACAGCATCATGTCGAGCGCGCCCTCGAGCGCGATCACGCGCGGCAGGCGCTGCGTGCCGCCGGCGCCGGGAATGATGCCGAGCGAGAGTTCCGGCAGGCCGATGCGCGCGCCCTTGTCGGCGACGCGGTAATGGCAGGCCAGCGCCAGTTCGGTGCCGCCGCCGAGCGCCGTGCCGTGCAGCGCCGCCACCACCGGCACCGCGCTGTCCTCGACCAGGCGATAGACCTCGTGAAAGCCCGGCTCGGCCATGCCGGTGTCGAACTCCTTGATGTCGGCGCCGGCGACGAAGGTGCGGCCCGCGCAGGCGACCACGATGCCGGCGACATCGTTCTTGGTCTTCAGCTCGGAAAACACCTTCTTGAGCCCGGCGCGCAGGCCGCGGTCCATCGAGTTGACGGGCGGATTGTCGATCCTGACCACCGCGATGCGGTCGACCACCGAATAATTGACGACTTCTCCCATCTTGGATTCCCCTCCATTTGCCGCTCG
>SCUB01000013.1 GCA_004297465.1 Xanthobacteraceae bacterium
CGTCTCCGCCAGAACCTTGGTGATCGCCGCCGTCAGCGACGTCTTGCCATGGTCAACGTGACCAATCGTTCCAATGTTGCAATGCGGCTTCGTGCGTGCAAATTTCTCTTTGGCCATGACACTCTCCGTTCAGGCTTGCCTGCTGCGATCAGGCGAATTTCTTCTGGACTTCCGCCGAGACGTTGGCGGGGGCTTCAGCGTAGTGGTCGAACTGCATGGTGAAGGTCGCGCGGCCCTGGCTCATCGAGCGCAGGCTGTTGACGTAACCGAACATGTTCATGAGCGGCACCATCGCGTTGATGACGTTGGCGTTGCCGCGCATGTCCTGACCCTGGATCTGGCCACGCCGCGAGTTGAGGTCGCCGATGACCGAGCCGGTGTAGTCTTCCGGCGTGACGCACTCGACCTTCATGATCGGTTCGAGCAGCACCGATTTACCCTTCTGCAGCGCCTCGCGGAACGCGGCGCGCGAAGCGATTTCGAACGCCAGCGCCGACGAGTCGACGTCGTGATAGGCACCATCGACGAGCTGGACCTTGACGTCCACCACCGGGAAGCCGGCGACCACGCCCGAGGTGAGCACTGATTCGAGGCCCTTCTCGACTCCGGGGATGTATTCCTTCGGCACCGAGCCGCCGACGATCTTCGATTCGAATTCGAAGCCCTTGCCGGGCTCGTTCGGCTCGACGACGATCTTGACGCGCGCGAACTGGCCCGAACCGCCCGACTGCTTCTTGTGGGTGTAGTCGACCTCCGCGGCCTTGGTCACGCGCTCGCGGAACGCCACCTGCGGCGCACCGATGTTGGCGTCGACCTTGTAGGTGCGCCTGAGGATGTCGACCTTGATGTCGAGATGCAGTTCGCCCATGCCCTTGAGAATGGTCTGGCCGCTCTCCTGATCGGTCGAGACGCGGAACGACGGATCTTCCGCGGCGAGCTTGGCGAGCGCGACGCCGAGCTTCTCCTGGTCGGCCTTCGACTTCGGCTCGATGGCGATCTCGATGACCGGATCGGGAAATTCCATCTTCTCGAGGATGACCTGCTTGTCGGAGTCACACAGCGTGTCACCGGTGCGCACTTCCTTGAGGCCGGCCAGCGCCACGATGTCGCCGGCGTAGGCTTCCTTGATGTCCTCGCGGTTGTTGGCGTGCATCAGCAGCATGCGCCCCACCCGCTCCTTCTTCTCGCGGGTCGAGTTGATGACGCCGGTGCCGCTCTGCAGCACGCCGGAATAGATGCGGCAGAAGGTGATGGTGCCGACGAACGGGTCGTCCATGATCTTGAACGCGAGCAGCGCCAGCGGCTCCTTGTCGTCGGCCTTGCGCACGATCTCGTTGCCGCGGTCGTCGGTGCCCTTGATGGAGGGAACGTCGAGCGGCGACGGCAGATAGTCGACCACGGCGTCGAGCAGCGGCTGCACGCCCTTGTTCTTGAACGCCGAGCCGCACAGCACCGGATAGAACGCGCCGTTGAGCACCGCCTTGCGGATCAGCCGCTTCAGGGTAGGCTCGTCCGGCTCGTTGCCGTCGAGATAGGCGGCCATGACCTCGTCGTCGAGCTCGACGGCGGCTTCCACCATCTTCTCGCGGTATTCCTTGGACTTCTCGACCAGATCGGCCGGAATGTCCTCATCGTGGTACTTGGCGCCGAGCGCCTCGTCATCCCAGACCACCGCCTTCATGCGGACGAGATCGATGAGACCCTTGAACTGATTCTCCGAGCCGATCGGCAGCTGGATCGCGATCGGCTTGGCGCCGAGGCGCTGCACGATGTCGTCGAGGCACTTGTAGAAGTCGGCGCCGGTCTTATCCATCTTGTTGGCGAAGACGATGCGCGGCACCTTGTACTTGTCGCCCTGGCGCCACACCGTTTCGGTCTGCGGCTCCACGCCCTGGTTGGAATCGAGCACGCACACAGCGCCGTCGAGCACGCGCAAGCTGCGCTCGACCTCGATGGTGAAGTCGACGTGGCCGGGAGTGTCGATGATATTCAGGCGCTTGTTGTTCCAGAACGCGGTGGTCGCGGCCGACGTGATGGTGATGCCGCGCTCCTGCTCCTGCTCCATCCAATCCATCGTCGCGGCGCCTTCATGCACCTCGCCGATCTTATGGCTCTTGCCGGTGTAATAGAGGATGCGCTCGGTCGTCGTCGTCTTGCCGGCGTCGATGTGCGCCATGATACCGAAGTTTCGGTAATCCTCGATGGCATGAGTGCGGGGCATGGGAAGTTCCTTCGTATCCTGACGGGCCGGTTACCAGCGGTAATGCGAAAAGGCCCGGTTGGCCTCCGCCATCTTGTGCGTGTCTTCACGCTTCTTGACGGCGTTCCCCCGATTGTTCGACGCGTCCAAGAGCTCCGCCGAGAGCCGCTCGGTCATGGTCTTTTCGTTGCGGCCGCGCGCGGCCGTGATGATCCAGCGGATGCCGAGCGCCTGACGGCGGGTCGTGCGCACTTCCACCGGCACCTGATAGGTGGCGCCACCGACGCGGCGCGAGCGCACCTCGATCGACGGCATCACGTTGTCGAGCGCCTGCTCGAAGATGCCGAGCGGGTTCTGCTTGGTCTTGCCCTCGATGATGCTGAACGCGCCGTAGACGATCGATTCGGCGGCCGACTTCTTGCCGGCATACATGATCGAGTTCATGAACTTGGTGACGACGATGTTCCCGAACTTCGGATCGGGAAGCACTTCACGCTTTTCGGCGGAATGACGACGAGACATCTGACAAACTCCCCGCTTACTTCGGACGCTTGGCGCCGTACTTGGACCGGCGCTGCTTGCGGTTCTTGACGCCCTGGGTGTCGAGCACGCCGCGCAGGATGTGATAGCGCACGCCGGGAAGATCCTTCACGCGGCCGCCGCGAATCATCACCACCGAGTGCTCCTGAAGATTGTGGCCCTCGCCCGGGATGTAGCCGATGACCTCGAAGCCGTTGGTCAGGCGCACCTTGGCGACCTTGCGCAGCGCCGAGTTCGGCTTCTTCGGGGTCGTCGTGTAGACGCGGGTGCACACGCCGCGCTTCTGCGGGCTCTGCTGCAGCGCCGGCACCTTCTTGCGCGACTTCTGCGCGGTGCGGGGATTTGCGATCAGCTGGTTGATCGTCGGCATCGTTCGCCTTCATCCTTCGTTCGCGCGAGGCCCCTCGGGCTTCGCAAAAATCCAATTCCTGCAATGTCTTGCAGACCCTGGAGCGCGTTTCCTTGCGCGCGTTTCGACCCGCGCAAAACGAAACCGCGCCAACCGCCGCTGTCGGCGGAAAGCGCTTGATCGCCACAGAGGACCACAGCACGGAGCCTTGCGGCCCCTGTCCTGCGGTCATGCACCCGAAACCCGGTCGTCAAAGACGAGCTTTAAGACCGAACGTCGTTCCTGGCATTTGCCTGGCATTGACCGGCAGCGTCTGAGCTGGATTCGTCGAGGCTGGGTGCCCTGTCCGTTCGACCAGAAAGACTAACTGTCTCAATGGCTTAAACGAACCGGGGAGTGCCGTGCCGACTAAGCGAAGCTCACCGCCTGCCGTGAAGTGGGCGGGTTGTACGTTTGCCCGCCCGCCAAGTCAAGGTGAAAGCATGGGAAATGGCCCCGCAAACGGCTGTTTGCGGCCTCCCGCCCCCTCATTCGTCGTCCTCATCATCGTCATCGTCCTCATCGCTGGCCGCGTCCGCCGGCTCATGCGCGCGATGCATCTGGTCGTCCCAGAGGCGGCTGTAGACGCCGCCCATCGCCAAAAGCTTGGCGTGGCTGCCGCGTTCGGCCACTTTTCCCTCGGAAATGACCACGATCTCGTCCATTTCGGTCACCGCGGTCAGCCGGTGGGTGCTGGAGATCAGGGTGCGCCCCCTCGCGATCTTGGCCAGCGTGCGGTTGATGGCGGCCTCGGTGGTCTGGTCCAGCGCCGAGGTCGCCTCGTCGAGCAGCAGCACCGCCGGATTGCGGATAATGGCGCGGGCAATGGCGATTCGCTGCCGCTGGCCGCCCGACAGGGTATCGCCGCGCTCGCCGACGATGGTGTCGTAGCCATCCGGCAGCATGCGGATGAAGTTATGGATCTCGGCGAGCCTGGCCGCCTGCTCGACCTCGGCGTCGGACGCATCCTCCTTGCCGAGCCGAATGTTCTCGCGGATCGACATGTTGAACAGCATGTTCTCCTGGAACACCACCGCCATGCTGCGGCGCAATGATTCGCGCGTCACCTTGCGGGTGTCGACGCCGTCGATGGTCACCCTACCCGCGGTCGGGTCGTAGAGCCGCAGGATCAGGTTCAGCAGCGTGCTCTTGCCCGAGCCGCTAGGGCCGACGATGGCGATGCTCTTGCCGGCCTCGAGCTTGAGGCTGAGGCCGTCGAGCACAGGCACCTCGCTGCCTTCATAATGAAACCCGACCCGCTCGAACGAAATGTCGTGGCTGATGCGCGGCAGGTCGGGCGCGCCGGGCCGGTCGGCGCCGCGCGCCGGCTCGTTGAGCAGCTCCTGCATATGGCGGGTGGCGGCGGCGGCCTGGATCGTCACCGGGATGAAATGCATGAGATGGGCGATGTTGTAGGACACCTCCCAGAACGCGCTCTCGAAGGTAACGAAGGTGCCGATGGTGATCTGGCCCTTGGTGGCGAGATACGCGCCGAGCGCCAGCACCACGAGGTGCAGCAGCAGCACGGAGATGGTCACCGAGCGCTCGACCATGGTGGACAGGAAGGTCGCCGCGACGATCGATTTCCGCGTCACGTCGTTGCGCAGCCGAAACCAGCCCAGCGCCCGCCGCTGCAGCATGAAGGCCTTGACCACCATCTGCGCGCCGATGTTCTCCTGCACCACGCCGAGGATCGAGGCCTCGTTGACCTTCTGGTCGTAGTTCGCCGTCACCGCCTTGGGCGTGATGATGCGCGGTCCGATCAGGGTGATGGGAAAGACCAGAAGCGAGATCGCCGCGAGCTGCCAGTTCAGCACCAGCATGAGCAGGATGCCGGCGATCAGCTCGAACAGCGGCAGCAGCGCGCTGTTGGCGACATGCTTGATCATGCCCTCGAACGCCGCCATGTCGACCGAGAAGCGCGCCAGGATCTCGCCCTTCCTGGTGCGGCCGAAGAATGACGCCGACAGCTGCTGGGTATGCTCGAACAGCATCTGGCGAACATCGGAGATCGCCGCAGCGCTCAGCTTGGCGTCCCAGCGCTCGTACCAGATCGAGACGATCGAGGTGACGATGCCGGCGGCGGCGAGCACGGCGAGAATGGTGTAAAGGGCATGGAAGTCCTCCTCGCCGAGCGCGTCGTCGATCAGGAACTTGAGGCTAAGCGGCATGATGACGTTGAACAGCGTCTCGACCAGGAGGCCGAAGACGACGATCAGCATCGCCTTGCGGTAGACGCGAAGATAGGGCCAGGCAAAGCGATAGACGGTGACGAGGGCGCCCGCCGCCTCGCTCGCGGTGTAGGTGGCCAGTTCCTCCTCATCGTCATCGTCATCGAGGTCGCGGAACGCACCCTCCTCAGGCTTTGCTCCCGCCGCCGCGGCGCCCGGCACCGGCGTATCCTGCGCGGGCGCAAAATTTCCGGCGACACCGGATGTCGCCGGTTTATCCGGCGGGGGCGATGTCGATTCTGCGGTCATTGGAAATCGGAAGCCTTGCGAAGGTCTGAGAATGGTACTGCAATAAAGCCGGTTCCGGGAAATAGGAACCGTTTTTGGGCCCCCTATCCCGTCACGGGGCCATTCTCCGCCTTGCGAGGCTAACGTCCGGCGGACGCAACCATGCATGGGCCGCATAGCAAGACCGGGCGCCTGTCGAACGACCCGGTCATCCCGGCCGACACCGGAAAACCAGCGGCCTGGGACGGTCCTGTTTCTCCGTCGTCATGCCCGGGCTTGACCCGGGCATCCATGCCGCCTGTTCAAAACGAGAGGTCGGAAGAAAGCTGGATTGCCGGAACAAGTCCGGCAATGACGCTGGGCATGGCCGTCCGTCTAGGCCTCGTCGTCCTCGTCGATCTTGTCGAAGAAGGAGTAGCGCAGGCTTTCGGCGTCATCGAACCAGTTGCCCGGCCCCTTGCCGGCTTCCAGCGTCCGCTTCCATACCGCGTCGAGCGAGTCGCGCCGGTTCATCGAAAGGTCGAAGCCACTGTTGAAGAACAGCTCCGACCATTCCCACCAGGTGCCGAACTTCTGCACGCCGCGCATCAGGTCGTAGCGCTCGATGACCTTGTGCTGCAGGTCGCTGGTGACCGACCCGAACAGCAGGCCCTTGCCGACGACACGGTGAAGCTCGCGTACCGCGCGCCGCACCTGCTTCTCGGAAACGTGGCACAGGCTGGTCTCGAACACGAAATCGAATTCGCCGTCCTTGAACGGCAGCTTGGTCAGCGAGCCGAACACGTTGTACGGCTTGAGCGCCTCCGGCGTCCTGGCATGGATGTAGCGGTTGTTCTCGACGCCCCAGGCATCGATGCCGCGCTCGCGCAGCGCGCCGACCAGTTCGCCGCTCGCCGAGCCGGCGATCAAGAGCCGGTAAGGCTTCTCCGGCCTCCAGACCAGATCGACGAGATCGGCGAGATAACCCGGATCGCTGAACGTCTTCCACGCCTCGGCATAGGGTCCGAGGCCGCGATAGTTGTCGAAGTAGGCGCGGTCGATGCGCGGCGGCGCCTTGCCGTTGGACTGGCGCGCGTAGCGCAGTTTCATCAGCTCGGTGACGATGATGTCGGTCGCGGCATCCGCCGAGTCGAGCAGTCCGTTGAGCGTCGAGTCGAACAGATAGTCGCCGACCAGCACGAATCCGGGATGCTCCTTCGGTTCCGGCCGGTGATTGGTGAGGATGTCGCGTACCGGCAGGCCGCCGGGAATCGCATTCACCGAGGACAGCCAGCGGTGCACCTTGCCTTCCATGAAGTGGGCGCGCGCGTCGCCGAGATCCACCGGCAGGGATTTGAGCGCAAGTTCGACCAGGTCGTCGTCAGCGAGATTGGAGAACGCCAGCGCGTCGGCGCCGGGAATGAGCCAGTTCAGCACGCCGTACTTGCCGACATCGTGGCGCGAGCCCTCGACATAGACGCAGCAGCCGCCGAAGGTTTCCGACATGAACCACGAGCCGGGCACCTGCTCGCCCCAGAACGGCTTGTCGAACAGCACCGCGATGCGCAGGTAATGCGCCGGCCGGTCGAAATAGGCGACGTGCTTGACCATCGCCTGGCGCAGCTTCTCGCCTTCCCACGCCAGCGTGGCGAGCCAGTTGTGCGGCAGGCACATCAGCACGAGGTCGAAGTCGCGCGTTTCCGCGCCTTTGCCGTTGAGCATGTTGAGGCGGTAGCGGCCGTCTCCGTTCTTGCCGACCTTGAGGATGCGGTGGTTGAGTTCGACCCTGGCGTCGATTTCCGACATCAGGCCGTCGATCAGCTTCTCGTTGCCGTTCTGGATGGAATAGAGGGCGATATAGCCGTCGATATCCATCAGGAAGTTCTTCAGCGCATTGAGGCCGTTGGTGAGATGGCTCTCGGTGGCGATGTCGGAGCGCGCCATCACCTTGAAGAATCGCTTGGCGGTGGCGTCGTCGATTTCCTTGTCGAGCAGTTCCTCGCAATTGACCCAGGCCCATGGGTGATCGTTGTCATGGGCCCCGACGCCCTCGTAATACTCGATCGGCGACATCACGTCGGTGCAGCGCTTGCGGAACTCCTCGATGGCGGCGGCGGTGCCGGCGCCGTATTTGCGGCGCATGCCCGGCACGTCGTTGAGCAGTTCACCGTCGAGCACGACCTGCTCGGCGTCCATCGGAATGGTCTGAAAGCCGAAATGCTGGATCAGCTCGCGCAACGGGTCGGGGCCGCTGTGCGAATAGTCGTAGATCTCGGCGACGCCCGCTTCGTACATGGCCGGCGCGGAATCGAAGGTGCGGGTGACGACCTTGCCGCCGACGCGGTCGGAACCCTCGAAGATCGTCACCTTGCACAGGTCGCCGAGCTTCTTGCGCAGATACCACGCCGCCATCAGCCCACCGGGGCCACCCCCGACAATCGCAAGCTCAACCATGAAGTTCCTTCCCGGACACTTCGCCCCTCACCAGGCGATCGTTGCTTCAATTCGGAAAAGCCGCGGCACAAACCAATCCGAGGGCGCGTCACGCTTGCCACGCATCACGCGGTCACATGGCGCCCTTATGCCGTCAGCTTCCTCGGAGTCTTGAATCTCACCCGTACGTTCGGCGGACCGGATTTCCTCCGCCCGCATTTCCATGCTCACAAAAAGCGGCTTATGCCTGAAGGGAAGATGAACAAACAGGGAAATCGGAACAAAATGCCGGACTGCGCCCGTTAAGCCGCAAATCGCAATTGACGGTTGCATGAAAAAGGCCGGCTCGCGCCGGCCTTTTGCAAGTGTTTTGCAGCAACGGTTATTCCGCCGGCGGCAGCGCCACCGGTTCGGACACCGGAGCTTCGGCCTGGATGGCGGTCTGCTTCTCGCGCTCGTCGAGGATGAGCTGGTCGCGCTTGGTGGCGACCTCGCGCATCTTGCCCATGGAGGCGCCGGTGCCGGCCGGAATCAACCGGCCGACAATGACGTTCTCCTTGAGGCCCTCGAGCTCATCGATCTTGCCGTTGACCGCCGCTTCGGTGAGCACGCGGGTGGTCTCCTGGAACGAGGCCGCCGAAATGAACGAGCGGGTCTGCAACGACGCCTTGGTGATGCCGAGCAGCACCGGATGCGCGGTCGCCGGCTTCTTGCCCTCCTCCTTGGCCCGCAGGTTGATGGCATCGAACTCGATGCGGTCGACCTGCTCGCCCTGGATCAGGTCGGTCTCGCCGATCTCCTCGATCTCCACCTTCTGCAGCATCTGGCGGACAATCACCTCGATGTGCTTGTCGTTGATGGCGACGCCCTGCAACCGGTAGACCTCCTGGATCTCGTTGACCAGATAGGCCGCGAGTTCCTCGATGCCCTTGATCGCCAGGATGTCGTGCGGCGCCGGATTGCCCTCGACGATGAAGTCGCCCTTCTCGACGATGTCGCCGTCCTGAAGGTGGATGTGCTTGCCCTTCGGGATCAGGTACTCGTGCGGCTCCTCGGTCTTGTCGGAGGGTTCGATCGAGATGCGGCGCTTGTTCTTGTAGTCGCGGCCGAAACGCACGGTGCCGGCGATTTCGGCGATGATCGCCGCATCCTTCGGCTTGCGCGCCTCGAACAGTTCGGCAACACGCGGCAGACCGCCGGTGATGTCGCGCGTCTTGGCGCTTTCGGTCGGGATACGCGCCACCGCGTCGCCGGCCTTCACCTTGGCCCCGACATCGACCGAGATGATCGCATCGACCGCAAGCGTGTAGCGCGCCTCGCCGCCGCGGGCGAGCTTGAGCACCTTGCCGTCCTTGCCCTTGATGACGATCGCCGGACGCAGATCGGCGCCGCGCCCGGACGTGCGCCAGTCGATGACGACGCGCTTGGCGATGCCGGTCGACTCATCGAGCGTTTCCGTGATCGATTGCCCTTCCACCAGATCCTCGAAGCCGATGATGCCCTCGACTTCGGTAAGGATCGGGCGGGTATAGGGATCCCACTCGGCGATGCGCTGGCCGCGCTTGATGGTATCGTCTTCGTCGACACGCATGCGCGCGCCGTACTGAATGCGGTGCGTGGCGCGTTCGGTGCCGTCGGCATCGACCACCGCCACCACCATGTTGCGGACCATGGCCATGGTGTCGCCCTCGGAGTTGCGGGCGATTGCCTTGTTCTTGATCCTGATCTTGCCGTCGAAGTTGGATTCGATGAACGACTGCTCGTTGATCTGCGCCGCGCCGCCGATGTGGAACGTGCGCATGGTGAGCTGGGTGCCCGGCTCGCCGATCGACTGCGCCGCGATGACGCCGACCGCCTCGCCTAGATTGACCGGCGTGCCGCGGGCGAGATCGCGCCCGTAGCACTTGGCGCACACGCCGTTGGTCAATTCGCAAGTCAGCACCGAGCGGATCTTGACCTCCTGGATGCCGGCCTGGGTCATGGCATCGACGTGGGATTCCTCGAGCAGCGTGCCGCGCTTGATGATGACCTTGCCGCTCGTCGGGTCCTTGATGTCCTCGGCGATGGTGCGGCCGAGGATGCGAACCGCGAGCGAAGCGACCACGGTGCCGGCGTCGATGATGGCGCGCATCTTGATGCCGGCCCTGGTGCCGCAATCATCAGCCGTGATGATGCAATCCTGCGCCACGTCGACGAGACGACGGGTCAGGTAGCCCGAGTTGGCGGTCTTGAGCGCGGTGTCGGCCAGACCCTTGCGCGCGCCGTGCGTCGAGTTGAAGTACTCGAGCACCGAGAGACCTTCCTTGAAGTTCGAGATGATCGGGCTCTCGATGATCTCGCCGGAGGGCTTCGCCATCAGTCCGCGCATGCCGGCAAGCTGGCGCATCTGCGCCGGCGAACCACGCGCGCCGGAGTGCGCCATCATGTAGATCGAGTTGACGAGCGCCTCGCCGCCCTTCGGATTTTTCCGCACCGCGGAAATCTCCTTCATCATCTCATCTGCGATCTTCTCGGTGGCCTTCGACCAGGCGTCGACCACCTTGTTGTATTTCTCGCCCTGGGTGATGAGGCCGTCGTTGTACTGCTGCTCGAATTCCTTGGCGAGCGTGCGCGTCTCGTCGACGATCTTCCACTTGGCGTGCGGCACCACCATGTCGTCCTTGCCGAACGAAATGCCGGCCTTGAACGCGTTGTAGAAGCCGAGCGCCATGATGCGGTCGCAGAAGATCACCGTCTCCTTCTGACCGCAGTGGCGATACACCATGTCGATCATGTTGGAGATTTCGCGCTTGGTCATCAGCTTATTGACCGCATCGAACGACACCTTCGTCGACTTCGGCAGCACCTGACCCAGCAGCACGCGCCCGGCCGTGGTGTCGAACCAGCGCGAGACGGCCTTGCCGTTCTCATCGAGGCCCCGCCAGCGATACTTGATCCTGGAGTGCAGGTGGATGACGCGCGAATGCAGCGCGTGCTCGAGTTCCGAGATCTCGCCGAACAGCTTGCCCTCGCCCGGAAGGCCCTCGCGCATCAGCGACAGGTAGTAGAGGCCGAGCACGATGTCCTGGCTCGGCACGATGATCGGCGCGCCGTTGGCCGGATGCAGGATGTTGTTGGTCGACATCATCAGCACGCGGGCTTCAAGCTGGGCTTCGAGCGACAGCGGCACGTGCACGGCCATCTGGTCGCCGTCGAAGTCGGCGTTGAAGGCGGCGCACACCAGCGGATGCAGCTGGATCGCCTTGCCCTCGATCAGCACCGGCTCGAACGCCTGAATGCCGAGGCGATGCAGCGTCGGCGCGCGGTTGAGCAGCACCGGGTGCTCGCGGATCACCTCGTCGAGGATGTCCCACACCTCGGGACGCTCTTTTTCGACGAGCTTCTTGGCTTGCTTGACGGTGGTGGACAGACCCTTGGCGTCGAGCCGCGAATAGATGAACGGCTTGAACAGCTCAAGTGCCATCTTCTTCGGCAGGCCGCACTGGTGCAGCTTGAGCTCGGGACCGACCACGATCACCGAACGGCCGGAATAGTCGACGCGCTTGCCTAGGAGGTTCTGGCGGAACCGGCCCTGCTTGCCCTTGAGCATGTCGGCGAGCGACTTCAGCGGCCGCTTGTTGGCGCCGGTGATGACGCGGCCGCGGCGTCCGTTGTCGAACAGCGCGTCGACCGCTTCCTGCAGCATGCGCTTTTCGTTGCGGATGATGATGTCCGGCGCGCGCAGCTCCATCAGCCGCTTGAGGCGGTTGTTGCGGTTGATGACGCGGCGGTAGAGGTCATTGAGATCGGAGGTGGCGAAGCGGCCGCCGTCGAGCGGCACCAGCGGCCGCAGGTCGGGCGGGATCACCGGCACGACGGTGAGGATCATCCACTCCGGCCGGTTGCCGGAGACGCGGAACGCCTCGACGATCTTGAGCCGCTTGGCCAGCTTCTTCTTCTTGATGTCCGAGTCGGTCTCGGTCATCTCGGCGCGCAGATTGACCTCGAGCTTCTCGAGTTCGAGGCCCTTGAGCAGCTCGCGGATGGCTTCAGCGCCGATCATCGCGGTGAAGCTGTCGGCGCCGTACTCGTCGACGGCGCGCAGGTATTCCTCTTCCGACAGGAGCTGACGGTCCTTGAGCGCGGTCAGGCCCGGCTCCAGCACGACGTAGTATTCGAAATAGAGAATGCGCTCGAGATCCTTGAGCGTCATGTCGAGCAACAGGCCGATGCGGCTCGGCAGCGACTTGAGGAACCAGATGTGGGCGACCGGGGCCGCGAGCTCGATATGGCCCATGCGCTCGCGCCGCACGCGCGACAGCGTCACCTCGACCGAGCACTTTTCGCAGATGATGCCCTTGTATTTCATGCGCTTGTACTTGCCGCACAAGCACTCGTAGTCCTTGATCGGGCCGAAGATGCGGGCGCAGAACAGGCCATCGCGTTCCGGCTTGAAGGTACGGTAGTTGATGGTCTCCGGCTTCTTGATCTCGCCATACGACCACGACAGAATCTTTTCCGGGGACGCGATCGAGATGCGGATCTGGTCGAAGACCTGAGCCGGCGTCGTCGGGCTGAAAAGATTCATAATCTCTTGGTTCATCGCCATCTCCTCGACCGCCTGGGGGCCTTCGCGGTCTCAGTTCCATTGTTCGTCATGCGCCGGGGACTTCCCCGCGCAACCTGCGAGCCGCGCCTGCTCCTTTGCGAGGAGAAGCGCGGCGACGGCCGGGCCGTGGCCCGGCCGCGACGCAAACCTATTCGGCCGCCTCGGCGCTGCCGACCTGCTTGGAATTGTGCAGATCGACATTGAGGCCGAGCGAACGCATTTCCTTGACCAGCACGTTGAAGCTTTCAGGAATGCCCGCCTCGAAGGTGTCGTCGCCGCGCACGATGGCCTCGTAGACCTTGGTGCGGCCGGCCACGTCGTCCGACTTGACGGTGAGCATTTCCTGCAGCGTGTAGGCCGCGCCATAGGCCTCGAGCGCCCACACCTCCATTTCGCCGAAGCGCTGGCCGCCGAACTGCGCCTTGCCGCCCAGCGGCTGCTGGGTGACGAGCGAGTACGGTCCGATCGAACGGGCGTGGATCTTGTCGTCGACCAGGTGGTGCAGCTTGAGCATGTAGATGTAGCCCACGGTGACCTGGCGATCGAACGGATCGCCGGTGCGGCCGTCATAGACGGTCGACTGGCCCGAGTGATCGAGGCCGGCGAGTTCCAGCATCTGCTCGATGTCGGCTTCCTTGGCGCCGTCGAACACCGGAGTGGCGATCGGCACGCCGTGGCGCAGGTTGCCGCCGAGTTCGGCGATGCCGCCCTCGTCGAGCGTCTTGATGGTCTCGTCGTCGCCATAGACCTTCTTGAGCGTCTCCTTGAGCGGCTTGATGTCGTGCTTGCTGTAATAGGCGTCAACCGCCTGGCCGATGCGCTTGCCGAGGCCCGCGCAGGCCCAGCCGAGATGCGTCTCGAGGATCTGGCCGACGTTCATGCGGCTTGGCACGCCGAGCGGATTGAGCACGATGTCGACATGGGTGCCGTCCTCGAGGAACGGCATGTCCTCGACCGGCACGATCTTCGACACCACGCCCTTGTTGCCGTGGCGGCCGGCCATCTTGTCGCCGGGCTGGATCTTGCGCTTCACCGCGACGAAGACCTTGACCATCTTCATCACGCCGGGCGGCAGCTCGTCGCCGCGCTGCAGCTTCTCGACCTTGTCGAGGAAGCGCTGCTCCAGCATCTTCTTCGACTCCTCGTACTGCTTGTGCATGGCCTCGATCTCGCCCATCAGCTTGTCGTTGGGCGAGGCGAACTGCCACCACTGCGAGCGCGGGTATTCCTCGAGCACCGCGCGGGTGATCTTGGAATCCTTCTTGAAGCCCTTGGGGCCCGCGATGCCCTGGCGGCCTTCCAGCAGGTCGGCAAGGCGGCCGTAGACGTTGCGGTCGAGGATCGCCTGCTCGTCGTCGCGGTCCTTGGCGAGACGCTCGATCTCCTCGCGCTCGATGGCGAGTGCGCGCTCGTCCTTCTCGACGCCGTGACGATTGAACACGCGCACCTCGACAATGGTGCCCTGCACGCCCGGCGGCACGCGCAACGAGGTGTCGCGCACGTCGGAGGCCTTCTCGCCGAAGATGGCGCGCAGGAGCTTTTCCTCCGGCGTCATCGGGCTTTCGCCCTTGGGCGTGATCTTGCCGACCAGGATGTCGCCGGCGCGCACCTCGGCGCCGATATAGACGATGCCGGCCTCGTCGAGATTCTTCAGCGCCTCTTCCGAGACGTTGGGAATGTCGCGGGTGATTTCCTCGGGACCCAGCTTGGTGTCGCGGGCCATCACCTCGAATTCCTCGATGTGGATCGAGGTGAACACGTCGTCCTTGACGATGCGTTCGGACAACAGGATCGAGTCCTCGAAGTTGTAGCCGTTCCACGGCATGAACGCGACCAGCACGTTGCGGCCGAGCGCCAGCTCGCCGAGATCGGTCGAGGGACCGTCGGCGATGATGTCGCCCTTGTGCACGACGTCGCCGACCTTCACCAGCGGACGCTGGTTGATGCAGGTCGACTGGTTGGAGCGCTGGAACTTCATCAGCCGGTAGATGTCGACGCCCGACTTTGTGGGGTCGAGATCCTCGGTGGCGCGGATCACGATACGCGTGGCGTCGATCTGGTCGATGACGCCGGTGCGGCGCGCGGCGATCGCGGCGCCGGAATCGCGCGCCACCACGCCTTCCATGCCGGTGCCGACGAACGGCGCCTCGGCGCGCACCAGCGGCACGGCCTGACGCTGCATGTTCGAGCCCATCAGCGCGCGGTTGGCGTCGTCGTTCTCAAGGAACGGGATGAGCGCGGCTGCCACCGAGACGAGCTGCTTGGGCGACACGTCCATGTAGTCGACCTTGTCCGGCGTCACCATCAGCACGTCGCCGGCGTGACGGCACACCACGAGGTCCTCGGTGAAGCGGCCGCGGCTGTCGAGCGGCACGTTGGCCTGCGCGACGTGGTAGCGGCCCTCCTCCATCGCCGAGAGATAGATCACCTCGTCGGTGACGCGGCCGTCCTTGACCTTGCGGTACGGCGTCTCGACGAAGCCGTACTTGTTCACGCGCGCATAGGTGGCGAGCGAGTTGATGAGACCGATGTTCGGGCCTTCCGGCGTTTCGATCGGGCAGATGCGGCCGTAATGCGTCGGATGCACGTCGCGCACCTCGAAGCCGGCGCGCTCGCGCGTCAGGCCGCCCGGTCCGAGCGCCGACAGGCGGCGCTTGTGGGTGATCTCCGAGAGCGGATTGGTCTGGTCCATGAACTGCGAGAGCTGCGAGGAGCCGAAGAACTCGCGCACCGCGGCCGCCGCCGGCTTGGCGTTGATGAGGTCCTGCGGCATCACCGTGTCGATGTCGACCGAGCTCATGCGCTCCTTGATGGCGCGCTCCATGCGCAAGAGGCCGATGCGGTACTGGTTCTCCATCAACTCGCCGACCGAGCGCACCCGGCGGTTGCCGAGATGGTCGATGTCGTCGATCTCGCCGCGGCCGTCGCGCAGGTCGACCAGCGTCTTGATGACGGCGAGGATGTCTTCCTTGCGCAGCGTGCGGTGGGTGTCCGGCGCGTCGAGTTCGAGGCGCATGTTCATCTTGACGCGGCCGACCGCGGACAGGTCGTAGCGCTCGGAATCGAAAAACAGCGACTGGAACATCGCCTGCGCGGTGTCGATGGTCGGCGGCTCGCCGGGACGCATCACGCGGTAGATGTCGAACAGCGCGTCCTCGCGCGTCATGTTCTTGTCGACGTTGAGCGTGTTGCGGATGTAGGCGCCGACATTGACGTGGTCGATATCGAGCAGCGGCAGTTCCTTGTAGCCATGCTCGCCGAGCGCCTTGAGAAGCTTCTCGGTGATTTCGTCGCCGGCCTCGGCGTGGATCTCGCCGGTCTTGGGATTGACGAGGTCCTCGGCGAGGTAGTGGCCGACCAGTTCCTCGTCGGCCATGCGCAGCGCCTTGAGGCCCTTTTCGGCGAGCTGGCGCGCCTGGCGCACGGTGAGCTTCTTGCCGGCCTCGACCACGACCTTGCCGCTGTCGGCGTCGATCAGGTCGTTGACCGCCTTGTAGCCCTTGAAACGGTTGGCGTCGAACGGCACGCGCCAGCCTTCCTTGGTGCGCTTGTAGGCGATCTTCTTGTAGAAGATGGAGAGAATGCTCTCGCCGTCGAGACCGAGCGCGAACATCAGCGACGTCACCGGAATCTTGCGGCGACGGTCGATGCGGGCATGAACGATGTCCTTGGCGTCGAACTCGATGTCGAGCCAGGAACCGCGATAGGGAATCACGCGCGCGGCGAACAGGAGCTTGCCCGACGAATGGGTCTTGCCCTTGTCGTGGTCGAAGAACACGCCCGGGCTGCGGTGCATCTGCGAAACGATGACGCGCTCGGTGCCGTTTACGATGAAGGTGCCGTTCATGGTCATGAGCGGAATGTCGCCCATGTAGACATCCTGCTCCTTGATGTCCTTGACCGAGCGCGCGCCGGTCTCCTCGTCGATCTCGAACACGATGAGGCGCAGCGTCACCTTGAGCGGGGCGGCGAACGTCATGCCGCGCTGGCGGCACTCGTCGACGTCGTACTTCGGCGGATCGAATTCGTACTTCACGAAGTGAAGCTCGGAGGTGTTGGCGAAGTCCTTGATCGGGAACACCGACTTGAACACCGCCTGCAAGCCCTCGTCCGGCCGGCCGCCCTGCGGCTCATCCACCATCAGGAAGGCGTCATAGGATGCCTTCTGAACCTCGATGAGGTTCGGCATCTCGGCGACTTCGCGGATATGACCGAAAAACTTACGAACGCGTTTGCGACCGGTGAACGTCTGCGCCATTGTGGCCTCTCATTTCGCCGCCTGGCTGGCGGATCATCCCGCGCCGCGAAGGGATCACGCGCGGGGTCAAAATCTCGGGACGCAAAATGACGTGCGGGGTGCCGTCCGGCGCCCTGCCCGTCACAGCCTTTCGTTACGGACCGAAGTAGCCCGAAATCACTCGTCTCCCCGCGTCCTGTCGCGAGCCTCGGTAACCGATTCTCGCGCAAAAGCCGCGCATTTCTGTTTCCCACAACCCCGGATCGGGGTTTTCAGGCCGCGTCACCTCCTGGTGACGCCGAAGAGACAGCCTCGCCCGAGGGCGATATCCGGACAGCCGGGCCGAAGGGCCGGAACTGGCCGTGGCAAGCGGAGCGGTTCGAGGAATTTATCCCTTGAACCGCCCCATGTTGCCGGTCGGCGCTTTGCCGGAAGGCCCGACGCGCGCCTGTCGAGGCCGGCTCGAGGCCGGCGCCCGGTTACTTGAGTTCGACCTTGGCGCCGACCTTTTCAAGGGTCGCCTTGATCTTCTCGGCCTCGTCCTTGGACACGCCTTCCTTGACGGTCTTGGGCGCGCCTTCGACCAGGTCCTTCGCTTCCTTGAGGCCGAGGCCGGTCAGGGCGCGAACTTCCTTGATGACCTCGATCTTCTTGTCGCCGGCGCCGGCGAGAACGACCGTGAACTCGGTCTTCTCTTCCACCGGAGCGGCGGCGGCGCCCGGAGCCGCGGCGACGGCCACGGCGGCGGCGGCGGACACGCCCCACTTCTCTTCGAGAAGCTTGGCGAGTTCCGCGGCTTCGAGGACCGTCAGGCTCGACAGGTCGTCAACAATCTTCTGCAAGTCAGCCATAGTTTCGTTCCTTAGGTATCAATTCGAACCATTGAGTGATGACGAAGGGGTCACGCCGCTTCGCCCTTTGAGGCATAGGCCTGGACCACGCGTGCGACCTTGGCCGCGGGCGCGTTGGCAAGCTGCGCGAGCTTGGTCGCCGGGGCCTGGATGAGGCCGACGAGCTTGGCACGCAGTTCGTCCAGCGACGGCAGGGAGGCGAGTGCCTTCACGCTGTCGGGATTCAGGACCGTCTTTCCCATCGAACCGCCGAGGATGACGAACTTCTCGTTCCCCTTGGCGAATTCGACGGCAACCTTCGGCGCCGTCACCGGATCGTCCGACGTGGCGATCACGGTCGGCCCCTTCAGCAGGGGCGCGATGGCAACGACATCCGTGCCTTCAAGAGCGATCTTGGCGAGACGGTTCTTCGCGACCTTCACCGAAGCGCCAGCCTGCTTCATCTGCTTGCGCAGGATCTGCATCTGGGCCACCGTGAGGCCGGAATAGTGCGCGACGACCGCAACGCCCGTGGTCTTGAAGACCGTGTTGAGCTGTTCGACCGCCTGCTTTTTTTCCGCTCGATTCACAGCAAGCTCTCTCTAGGTTGGCAGCCTTTGCGCCAAAGCGCAGGACTGCCGGGTTGCTTTCCCGCCGCCCTGCTGCCCGGAGTCTTTCACGAAAGACACCGCTGGCAGGACGACCATTCAGACGCCTGCCCGCCCGCGGCTGGCCGCTTCCGAAAGGAAGAAGCCGGCGACGGGCTTGTCGAGGTTCGAACCGTACCGTTCATCCGCGGCGCCGCCTTGAGGCTGGCACCGCAGGTGTTAAATCCGGTCTTCACCTATCTGTGCAGGCTGTCCTATTAAGCCGTTGAGAAACTGACGTTTCACGCCGGCGCCTGCAGTCTTGGACAGGGTCGGTCGGCCGGTTTCCCGACCAACCGCGCACGCTGTTCCGTCCAAATGCTTTCGGTCCCCCTTTTCAGGCAATCCGGGTGGATGTCCAAAAAAGAATGGGCTCCTAGACTTTGTGATTTCGGAAAGCGCGCACAGGCGCGCCGACACCGCCGGCACGCCCGAAGCCGCCTACATAGAGACTTTGGGGAGGGTTGCCAAGGGGAGAATGGGAGAACTTGCGGTTTTTTGCCCATCGCCGGCCAGGGACACCTCATGCCCCCGAGAGGACCGAAGTCCTGAACCGGATCCTATCGTCCTCTCTCCTCCGCTGCGGCAGAACCGGCGTGTTCATACCACCCCTGGCTGGCGTTGACGATCCGGACCACCGACAACATCACCGGCACCTCGATCAGCACGCCAACCACGGTGGCGAGCGCCGCTCCGGACTCGAACCCGAACAGCGAAATCGCGGCGGCGACCGCAAGTTCGAAGAAGTTGCTGGCGCCGATCAGCGCCGACGGCCCGGCGACGCAATGCGCCTCGCCGACCAGACGGTTGAGCAGATAGGCAAGGCCGGCGTTGAAATAGACCTGGATCAGGATCGGCACCGCGAGGAGCGCGATGACCAGCGGCTGGCGCAGAATCTGCTCGCCCTGGAACCCGAACAGCAGTACCAGCGTCGCCAGCAGCGCCACCAGCGCGAACGGCTGCAGCCGCGCCAGCAACCGCCCGAGCGCCATCGCCCCGCCAGTCGCCAGCGTCCGCCGGCGGATGATCTGCGCGGCCATCACCGGCAGCACGATATAGAGCGCCGCCGACAGCATCAGGGTGTCCCACGGCACCGTGATCGCCGACAGGCCAAGCAGCAGGCCGACGATCGGCGCGAAGGCAACCACCATGATGGTGTCGTTGAGCGCGACCTGCGACAGCGTGAAGTGCGGCTCGCCTTTTGTGAGATGGCTCCATACGAACACCATGGCGGTGCATGGCGCGGCGGCCAGCAGGATAAGGCCGGCGATATAGGAATTGATCTGGTCGGCGGGCAGATAGGAACGGAACAGCGTGCCGACGAACAACCAGCCGAGCGCCGCCATCGAGAACGGCTTCACCGCCCAGTTGACGAACAGGGTGACGCCGATGCCGCGCCAGTGCGCGCGCACTTCGCCGAGCGCGGCGAAGTCGATCTTGACCAGCATCGGCACGATCATCAGCCACACCAGCAGCGCGACCGGCAAATTGACCTTGGCGAATTCAACGGCGCCGATGGCACGAAACAGACCCGGCAGCAGATGGCCGAGCACGATGCCCGCGACGATGCACAGGGCGACCCAGAGCGTCAGGTAGCGTTCGAATCTCGACATCAAGCGCCTCACACTTGCGCGGAGGAGGTCGCGCCCTCCATGCGGCCGATGCCGCGCAGCCGGTTGTCGAGCGCCAGCGCGTCGAGCCCCGACAGCGGCAGCGCGGCAAAGGCGGCGATGCGGTTTTTCAGAAAGCGGAAGGCCGCGACGAACGCGGCTTCCCTGGCCAGGTCGCCGCCCTCCACCGCCGCCGGATCCTCGATGCCCCAATGCGCGGTGACCGGTTTGCCGGGCCATACGGGACAGGCTTCGCCAGCGGCGTTGTCGCAGACGGTGAAGATGAAATCGAACGCCGGCGCGTCGGGTCCGGCGAATTCGCTCCAGCTTTTCGAGCGCAGGCCGGCGGTCGGATAGCCTTCGGCGGCCAGCACCTTGAGGGCGAACGGATTGACGGTGCCCTTCGGCTGGCTGCCGGCGGAATAGGCGTTGAAGCGGCCGGCGCCGAGCTTGCGCAGGATGCTTTCGGCCAGAATCGAGCGCGCGGTATTGCCGGTGCACAGGAACAGCACATTATAGACGCGGTCAGCCATCGGCGGATTCTTTCTCGGGGCAGCAGGGGGCGAGATCGGCGATCAGCGGACCGCAAACCTCGGGCCGGCCGTCGCAGCAGTCTTTCAGCAGGAACAGCGTCATGGCGCGGAAACGGTCGAGATCGGCACGGTAGACGATCGAGCGGATGCGCCGCTCGCCGCGCACCAGCCCGGCGCGCGCCAGCACCGCGAGGTGGGCGGACATGGTGTTCTGCGGAACGCCGATCGACCGGGCGATTTCGCCCGCCGCCATGCCTTCCGGCTCGCGACGGACCAGCAGGCGGAAGGTTTCCAGCCGGGTTGGCTGGGCCAGCGCCGCCAGCGCGGCTATGATGTCCGTATCTTCCATATATCCAGATAGACAGATATTTGTGACGCTGACAAGACAGGCTCCCAAACGGCGACGGCCCGTCTCAAACGACAACGGCCCGCGCGAGGCGGGCCGTTGGGATTTTCTCAAATGGCTTGAGCCGTGGCCTTTAAGCCCCGAACAGGCTGCCCGGCTCCACCTTGACGCCCGGGCCCTGCGACGACGACACCGCGACGCGCTGGATGTAAGTGCCCTTGGAGCCGGCGGGCTTGGCCTTCTGCACCGCATCGGCCAGCGCCTTGATGTTCTCGACCAGCTTGTCCTCCGCGAACGAGGCCTTGCCGATGCCGGCCTGCACGATGCCGGCCTTCTCGACCCGGAACTCGACCGAGCCGCCCTTGGCGCCCTTGACCGCGGTGGTGACGTCCATGGTCACGGTGCCGATCTTGGGGTTCGGCATCATGCCGCGCGGACCGAGCACCTTACCGAGACGGCCGACCAGCGGCATCATGTCGGGGGTGGCGATGCAGCGGTCGAAGTCGATGTTGCCGCCCTGCACGCGCTCGACCAGGTCCTCCGCGCCGACCACGTCGGCGCCGGCGGCCTTGGCTTCGTCGGCCTTGGCGCCGCGCGCGAACACCGCGACGCGCAACGTGCGGCCGGTGCCGTTCGGCAGCGTGACGACGCCACGCACCATCTGGTCGGCATGACGCGGATCGACGCCGAGGTTCATCGCGACCTCGATGGTCTCGTCGAACTTCGCCTTGGCGCGTTCCTTGATGAGCTTCACGGCGTCGGCGATCGGATAGAGCTTCTCGCGGTCGATGCCTTCACGAATCTTGGTTGTGCGTTTTCCGAGCTTGGTCATCGGCGTTACTCCACAACCTCGAGGCCCATCGAGCGGGCCGAACCTTCGACCATGCGCATGGCGGATTCCACCGTGTCGCAGTTGAGGTCCTTCATCTTCTTCTCGGCGATTTCCTTGACCTGCGCGCGCGTCACCTTGCCGGCCTTGTCACGGCCCGGATTCTTGGAGCCGGAGTCGATCTGGGCCGCCTTCTTGAGAAAGAAGGACATCGGCGGCGTGCGCATCTCGAAGGTGAACGAGCGATCCGCATAGATGGTGATGACCACCGGGATCGGCGTGTTCTTTTCTTCCTTCTGGGTCTGCGCGTTGAACGCCTTGCAGAACTCCATGATGTTGAGGCCGCGCTGACCAAGCGCGGGGCCGATCGGCGGCGACGGGTTCGCCGCGCCGGCCGGCACCTGAAGCTTCAGGTATCCGGTCACTTTCTTCGCCATGGTTTACACTCCTGTTGCCGGAAGACCGGCTGTTGCAGGGACCGTGGTGCGGTTCTCAAGGATGGCTGGCGACCACCCTGTCCCCTTCCACGGGGGTTTCACTTGCTTCGTCATGCCCGGACTTGATCCGGGCATCCATCTAAAAAGACGGATGGATTGCCGGGTCAAGCCCGGCAATGACGAATAGAGCGGTCAGACCTTCTCGACCTGACCGTATTCCAGTTCCACCGGGGTCGCGCGGCCAAAGATCGAGACCGCGACCTTGAGGCGCGAGCGCGCCTCGTCGACGCCCTCGACCACGCCCGAGAACGAGGCGAACGGCCCGTCGGCGACGCGCACGTTTTCGCCGATCTCGAACGAAATCGACGATTTCGGCCGCTCCACGCCCTCCTGCACCTGATGCAGGATGCGCATGGCCTCGGCCTCCGAAATCGGCATCGGCTTGTTGTCGGCGCCGAGGAAGCCGGTCACCTTCGGCGTGTTCTTGATGAGATGGAACGCCTCGTCGGTGAGGCTCATCTTGACCAGCACGTAGCCGGGAAAGAACTTGCGCTCGGTATCGATCTTGCGGCCACGGCGCACTTCCGTGACCTTCTCGGTCGGCACCAGGACCTGCTCGAACAGGTCGGTGAGGCCGCGCTGCTTGGCCTGCTCCTGAATGGATTCGGCGACCTTCTTCTCGAAGTTCGAATAGGCGTGAACGATGTACCAGCGCTTGTCCATGGAAGATCCCGTGCGCCTCAGGTGTTGATGCCGAGGAGGAAAGTCACGACCAGCCGGATCACCTGATCGGCCAGCAGGAAGAACACCGACGCCACCGCGACCATGATGAACACCATCAGCGTCGTGATCGCGGTTTCGCGCCGCGACGGCCAGGTGACCTTGGCGGTCTCCGACCTCACGTCCTGCAGGAACCGGAACGGGCTGAATTTGGCCATTGTCGCTCACGTCGCCTTGGTTGCTCCGGCTTCGGCGCTGGCCGCATCCATCGGATGAGTCGGCCCGAAATCCGGACAAGCCCCGTCGCCGCCCAACCCTTTCCAGCTCCGGACAGTTTCCAGCAGCGGATATAAGGATGAGACCCGCGAACGGACCTTTTTGGGAAAAACCTCGCCGCCGCGGGAATCCGTCAATTGCGGGCCGCGCTCGGGTCCCAGCTTCCTACTGCCTCGGACAAACTCCGTCAAGCCGTCCGGCGGTAACGGAACGGGGCAATCCATTGAGAACGGGCAGGTTTTTTAAAGCCGCTGGCAGGGGCTGAGGGATTCGAACTCTCGACCTACGGTTTTGGAGACCGTCGCTCTAACCAGCTGAGCTAAGCCCCTATCAGCGACTTGGCCTTCAAATGCCTTATCGGGGAGGCATTTTCAAGAGGCATTGCCGGTGCATGGCTTCAAGGCCCGGGAAACGCCGCCTTGACCGACTCCGGGCCGGCTGATTGGATCACGCATCGTCGTTTTGTTTTTTAACCCGGGGGCTTTTTGCGATGAATTTCGTTGATGCGGTCAAGACCTGTTTTGCCAAATACACCACCTTCACGGGCCGCGCCGCCCGGCCGGAGTTCTGGTATTTCGCGCTGTTTTCCCTGCTGGTCCAGATCGCCATCGCCATCGTCACCGGAGGGGCCGGGACGCTCAACAACGCCCTGTCGGCGCTGTTCGCGCTGGGGATGCTGCTGCCCTCGCTCGCGGTCGGCGCACGGCGCCTGCACGACATCGACCGTACCGGCTGGTGGCAGCTCATCGCGCTCATTCCCATCATCGGCATCATCGTGCTGATTGTCTTCTGGTGCCTGCGCGGCAACGACGGACCGAACCGTTTCGGGGCCTGAACGCAGGGCCATCTCCGCCCGACGCAAAAATAAAAGCCCCGCGTCGCCGCGGGGCTTTTTCAATTCCGTATTGTTTCGATCATTCAATAATCGAAGCGACGACGCCGGCTCCACCGCAAGTGCGGTTTATCGCACTTGCGCATGATTGAATGCGGTTGGAGCTTACGGATCGTCGCTTCGATCACTCGATGATCGAAGCAACAACGCCGGCTCCACCGCAAGTGCGGTTTACCGCACTTGCGCATGATTGAATGCGGTTGGAGCTTACGGATCGCCGCTTCGATTACTCGATGATCGAAGCGACGACGCCGGCTCCACCGCAAGTGCGGTTTACCGCACTTGCGCATGATTGAATGCGGTTGGAGCTTACGGATCGCCGCTTCGATCACTCGATGATCGAAGCGACGACGCCGGCTCCAACCGTGCGGCCGCCCTCGCGGATGGCGAAGCGCAGCTTCTCCTCCATGGCGATCGGCACGATCAGGTGCACTTCCATGGTGATGTTGT
>SCUB01000014.1 GCA_004297465.1 Xanthobacteraceae bacterium
CAAGCGCCTGCGCGAAGAATTCCTTGACGCTGTTGATCCGTGGAATTTTCAGGTTGTCGGATTCGTTGCTCATACCGCGAACTCCGCCTCGAGATGCGATGGGGGAAGGTCGGCCAGCGGCTTCGGATCATGGGCCGGACGCTTGCCGCGATACAGCACGCCGACGTTGAAGCCGTCGTCGCTCATCAGACGGCGCGCGGCAACGGACGGATCGTCGGTCTCGGGAACGGACGCCTCATGCACCAGCGGCTTCCAGCTCTTCTGCTGGTCGGGGCGGAAGGTGACGCAGGGGCTGAGGATCTGCACGAACGAGAAGCCGGGGGTCTGCACCGCCTGGACGATCAGGCTGGCCACGCCGTTGACGTCGCCGGAATAGCCGCGGGCAATGTAGTTGGCGCCCGACGCCAGCGCGATCACCAGCGGATGGAACGGGCTCAGCCCGGTGCCGCCGGGCGCGATCGCGGTGTCCCAGTCCGGTTCGGTGGTCGGCGACGGCTGGCCCTTGGTCATGCCGTAGATGCGGTTGTCCATGACGATGTAGGTCATGTCGAGATTGCGGCGGCAGGCGTGCAGGAAGTGGTTGCCGCCGATCGAGAAGCCGTCGCCGTCGCCGCTCGCCACGATCACGGTGAGATCGGGCCGCGCCACCTTCAGCCCGGAGGCGATGGGCAGCGAGCGGCCGTGCACGCCGTGGAAGCCGTAGCAGTTGGTGTAGGCGGGAAAGCGCGACGAGCAGCCGATGCCGGACACCACCGCCACCTTTTCCGGCGGCAGGGCCAGCTGCGCCATGGCGCGCTGGAACGACACCAGCACCGCGTGGTCGCCGCAGCCGGGACACCAGACCGGCTTGACCTCGGACTTGTAGTCGGCAGGCTTGAAGGCCTGGTCGGCGAGGGGGATCATGTTCATGGCTTAACCCCTTGGAGAATGTGTTCGTAGACTTCGCCGGGACGGATCGGAAGCGGACCGGGGCGATAGATCGGCACCACTTCAGCCGGCAGGTCGTAATGCGCGCGCAGATGGCGCCAGAACTGGCCGGTGTGCGACTGTTCGAAGATCAGCGCGCGTTTGACGCCCTTGAGCGCTTCCGTCAATTGCTGGGGCCGCGCCGGCGAGATCAGGCGCATGGCGATCAGCTTGATCTTGACGCCTTCGGCGCGGGCTCGCGCGATCGCCTCCCTGATGGGGCCGCAGGACGACCCCCAGGTGATGATCGCCACCTCGCCCTCGCCGTCGATCTCGGCCCAGTGCTGGCCGTAATCGAAGGCATCGAGCTTGTGCTGACGCTTGTCGAGCTGGCCGATGTGGTCCTTGGCCTGGCTCGAAGGCGTGCCGCGCGCGTTGTGCGTCAGGCCGTCGGCGGTGTACTGGCCGCCGTTCACGCCGGGCAGCGCCATCGGCGAAATGCCCGACGGGGTGATCGCGTAGCGTTCGTAGCCGCTCTTGACCCCCTGCACGGTGAGACGCTTGGTATCGAAGTTGACCTCGGCGGGCTTGTCGAGCACCACGCGGGCCTGGCCGAGGAACTGGTCGGACAGCATGATGACCGGGGTCTGCATGGTTTCGGCCAGATGCACCGACCACTGCGCGGTCAAGAGACAGTCATCGATCGACAGCGGCGCCACCACCACATGGGGCGCGTCGCCATGCAGGCCGTACACGGCGATGTTGAGGTCGCTCTGCTCGGACTTGGTGGCGATGCCGGTCGAGGGGCCGGAGCGCATCACGTCGATGACGACCACCGGAGTTTCGGACGCCACCGCAAGACCGAGCGACTCGATCATCAGCGACAGGCCGGGACCGGCGGTGGCGGTGAGCGACGGCGCGCCGCCGTAGCTGGCGCCGATGATCATGTTGATCGAAGCCAGTTCGTCCTCGGCCTGGAACAGCGTGCCGCCGCATTGCTGCAGCGCCGTGGCCATCCATTCGAGGACCTCGGTGGCCGGCGTGATCGGGTAGCCGGCGACGAACTTGATGCCGCCGCGGATGGCGCCGTAGCCGGCGGCCTCGTTGCCGGTGATCGACCAGCGCGGGCCGGCCGGCTTCTTGGTGAGATCGAGCTTGCCGACCTGGGGGAATTCGGCGGCGGACTCCGCACCGAGCTTGACCGCCTGCGCGCTGGCGACGAGCGCTTCCGGCTTCTTCTTGCCGATGGAATTCTCCACGGCGGTGATGATCGACTGTTCCGGCAGGCCGATGACGCGCGCCAGGGCGCCGAGGCCGATCATTGAGACGCGGCCGCCGGGAATGCCCTTGGCGAGCTTGGCCATCGGGATCAGCAGCAGCTTGGCGCCGCTCTCGGTGAGGAAGGCCGGTGGCTCGCCGGCGCCGGAATCGGCGATGATGAGGCTGTTGCGATCGAGCGGAATTTCCGCCGCGAAGCGCTGCAGATTGTCGAAATCGAGCGCCAGCAGCACGTCGAAACGGTCGTCGAGCGACTGCACCGCGTGCGGGGCGAGGCGGATCATGGCCGCCGCTTCGCCGCCGCGGATTTGCGGGCCGGTCGAGCGGGTCATCAATCCATAGAGACCGCAACTCGTGGCGGCATCAAGAAAGGTCTGACCGGCGGTCATGACGCCGGCGCCGCCGGATCCGGTCAGCACAACAGATATCGAAGTCGATGTTGGCGAAGGCATCGCAGTATTTCCTCCTTGCGGCCCCGTTCTTCTTC
>SCUB01000015.1 GCA_004297465.1 Xanthobacteraceae bacterium
CGGCCGGACCGCATCATCGGGTGGGTATTTCATGAGCAAAGTCTATCCTGACGCACCGGCGGCGCTCGCCGGGCTCTTGCGCGACGGCATGACCATCATGTCGGGCGGGTTCGGCCTGTGCGGCATTCCGGAATTCCTCTCCGACGCCATCCGCGATTCCGGCGTCAGGAACCTCACCGTGATCTCCAACAATGCCGGCGTCGACGGCATCGGGTTGAGCGTGCTGCTGGAGACGCGCCAGATCAAGAAGATGATCTCGTCCTATGTCGGCGAGAACAAGCTGTTCGCCCAGCAGTACCTCGCCGGCGAACTGGAGCTCGAATTCAATCCGCAGGGCACGCTGGCCGAGCGCATCCGCGCCGGCGGCGCCGGCATTCCCGCCTTCTTCACCAAGACCGGCGTCGGCACCATCATCGCCGAGGGCAAGGAAGTGCGCGAATTCGACGGCGAGCAATATGTCATGGAGCGCGGCCTGGTCGCCGACCTCGCCATCGTGCACGCCTGGATGGGCGACGCCGAGGGCAACCTCGTCTACCGCAAGACCGCGCGCAACTTCAATCCGATGATGGCGACGGCGGCGGAAGTCACCGTGGCGCAGGTCGAGCACCTGGTGCCGGTCGGGCAGATCAATCCCGACCACATCCACACGCCCGGCATCTACATCAAGCGCCTGGTCGCGGTCGGCGCCGAGCGCAAGCACATCGAGCAGCGCACCACGCGCAAGCGCTCGGCCGCCTCGATGCCGGCCGGCGCGGGGGAGGAAGTCTGATGGCCTGGACCCGCGACCAGATGGCCGAGCGCGCCGCCCGCGAACTGCGCGACGGCTTCTACGTCAACCTCGGCATCGGCATTCCGACGCTGGTGTCGAACTACATTCCGCACGGCATGAAGGTGCAGCTGCAGAGCGAGAACGGCATGCTCGGCATGGGGCCGTTCCCCTACGAGGGCGAGGAGGACCCCGACCTCATCAACGCCGGCAAGCAGACGGTGACCGAGCTCGCCTCGACCAGCTATTTCTCCAGCGCCGATTCCTTCGCCATGATCCGCGGCGGCCACATCGACCTGTCGATCCTCGGCGCCATGCAGGTGGCCGAGAACGGCGACCTCGCCAACTGGATGATTCCCGGCAAGATGGTCAAGGGCATGGGCGGCGCGATGGATCTGGTCGCCGGCGTCAAGCGCGTGGTGGTGGTGATGGAACACACCGCCAAGGACGGCTCCAAGCTGCTCAAGCGCTGCAACCTGCCGCTGACCGGCTCGCGCGTCGTCGACATGGTGATCACCGATCTCGGCGTCTTCGCCATCGATCGCCACGGCCGGGACGGCATGCGCCTGGTCGAGCTCGCCGACGGCGTGACGCAGGACGAGATCAGGGCCAAGACCGAGGCCGCCTACACCGTGGCGCTGGCATAGCTGCTGGAGAATTTGGTGGCCGCCTGCGGCGCTTCTTCTTTATCGGCGGCGCGGGCGTGGCTGTCGGAGAGCCTTGCCAGCAGCACCACCGGGACGATACCGACCGCGACGATGATGAGCGCGGCCAGCGCGCCGTCCTCGAAGCTGCCGCGGCTGGCGTACTGGTAGATCGAGGTCGCCAGCGTCTCGACATTGAGCGGGCGCAATAGCAGCGTTGCCGGCAATTCCTTCAGGCAGTCGACGAACACCACGATGGCCGCGCCCCAGATCGAGGGTTCGAGCAGCGGCAGGTAGACGCGGCGAAGCCCCGCCTGAGTGCGTGCCCCGGTGATGCGCACGCTGTCGTCGTATTCGTGCGGGATGCGGGCAAAGCCGGCCTGCGCGAAGCCGCTGGTCACCGCCACGAAGCGAATGACATAGGCGATGACGATCGCCGCTCCCGAGCCGGCGATGACAAGGCCGAGCGCCGGGCCGCCGAACGCGCGCGAGACCGCGTTGAGCGCCTCGTCGACGGCGACCAGCGGCGACAGGAGCCCGAGCGCCAGCACCGTGCCGGGCAGCGCGTAGCCGGTGCCGGCGATCATCAGCAGATGGGCCAGCCAGCGTTGTGGCCGCCAGCGATGGGCGAGGGCGATGCACGGGCCGAGAATGAGCGCGATCGCCGTGCCGCTCAGCGCATAGACGACGGAGTGGGCGCTGTCGCGCATCAGGCTGCCGAGATCGCCGATGTTGCGGTGCCAGGCTTCACCGGCGAGGAATAGCACCGGCATCACGAAGCCCGCCATGACCGGCAGCGCGCAGGCCAGCGTCGCGCCGGCGGCGGCGCTGCCGCGAAGCCGCCGCCGCTCTGCGAGACGCGGGCTTTCGGCGGAGGCCGCGACGTTGCGCGCGCGGCGGCCGTATTGCTCGATCATCACCAGCACCGCGACCATGAGCAGCATGATGCAGGCGAGTTGCGCCGCGCCCGCCAGGCTGCCGCGGTTGAGCCAGGTGGTGAAGATCGAGACGGTGAGCGTGCGCACCCCGAGGTATTCGGTGGCGCCGATGTCGTTGAGCGTCTCCAGCATGATGAGTGACAGGCCGACCGCGATGGCCGGCCGCGCCATCGGCCACGACACATGGCGCAGCACCTGCCATGGCCGGGCGCCGAGCATGCGCGCGGCCTCGGCGAATTCCGCGCTCTGGGTCTGGAACGTCGCCCGCGCCGACAGGAACAGATACGGATAGAGCACGATGCCGACGATCAGGATGGCGCCGGCAAGTGAACGCACATTGGGCAGGAACGCCGCCGCGCCATCGAGGCCGGTGCGCGCCAGCGCCATGTGCGCGACGCCGAGCGGCTCGAAGATTTCGACGTAGATGTAGGCGCAGATATAGGTCGGCAGCGCCAGCGGCAGCGGCAGCAGCCACACGTACAGCGAGCGCAGCGGAAAGTCGAAACTCGACACCAGCCACGCCGTGCCGACGCCGATCACCAGCGCCACCACGCCGACGCCGCCGAGCAGCGCCAGCGTGTCGCGCAGCGCGACGGGCAGCACGTAGGCGACCAGATGCGGCCACAGCTCGGTGGCCGGCTGCGCGGCGAGCGCGACCACGGCGATGACCGGCGCCGCGACCAGCGCCGCCGTGGCGAGCGCCAGCGCAACCACCGTCGTGATGCCCCAGGATCGTTCGCGGCGGCGGCCGCGGACGATCGACATGGCATCATGGGGCTGGCGTGTCATTTGGCGCGCATCGTGCCCTAGTTGTCGAAGCCGACCTTGTCGACCAGGTTGGCGGCGGCCTTGCGGCTGGCGGCGATGGCGCTGACCGGCATTGTATCCGGCTTGAGCGCGCCGTAGCTTGCAACCGTGGGGTTGACCGCGACGCCGGCGCGCACCGGATATTCGTAGTTCATGTCGGCATACATCTGTTGCGCCGCCGGGCTGACCAGCCATTCGACCAGCTTGAGCGCGTTGGCCTTGTGGGGCGCGTGCCTGGCGATCAGCACGCCGGACAGGTTCACATGGGTGCCGCCGCCGGCGAACGTCGGCAGGATCACGCGCGTGGCGTCGGCCCACGGCTTGCGGTCGGGCTCGTTGTCGTTCATCAGCGCCCAGTAATAGGTGTTGCCGACGCCGATGTCGCACTTGCCGGCCGCGACGTCGCGCGCGGTCTCGCGGTCGCCGCCGGAAGGCTTCTGCGCCAGGTTGGCGCGCAGGCCCTTGAGCCAGGCCTCGGCCTTGGCCTCGCCGTGCTTGGCCACCATCGCGGCAAACAGCGCGTTGTTGTAGATGTGCTGGCCGGAACGGATGCAGATGCGGCCCTTCCATTTCGGGTCGGCCAGCTCCTCGTAGGTGATGGCGCTGTCCTTGACGCGCTCCTTCGAGGCGTAGATCACGCGCGCGCGCATCGAAATGCCGTACCAGTGGCCGGCCGGATCGCGCAAACCGGCCGGGACGGTCTTGTCCAGCGTCTCCGACTGGATCGGCTGGCTGATGCCGGCCTGCACCGCTTCGTCGATGTGGCCGATGTCGACTGTGAGCAGCACGTCGGCCGGGCTGTTCTCGCCCTCGGTCTTGATGCGCTGCTCGAGACCGGAACTGGCCGAGACGACGTTGACCTTGATCCCGGTGTCCTTGGCGAAGGCGTCGAACAGCGGCTGAATCAGCTTGGCTTCGCGGTAGGTGTAGACGTTGACCTCACCGCTCTGCGCCGCGGCGGGCAGGGTGGAGACGAGCGCCAGCGCGCCGGTCGTGGCGAGCATGCGGGCAAGCGTGAGCGGGCGGAAGCTCGAAAGCGGACGGACCATCATGACGACTCCAGGGGTTACGGACGCGCGCGGGAATGGCTTGCGCCTGCAAGGCATTCGCACTCTTGCTTGTTTAATCGAGGAGAACCGTCGGATGAACCGGTGCGAGGCCGGAAAGAGCGCAGCTTCGAGTAATTCTAAACTGCGGCGGACTGCCGCGGGACGGCGGGAAACAGCACCTCGACCAGCGTGCCGCCATGGGCGCCCCCGCCTGGCGCCGTGGAGCGGATCTGGAACCGCGCGCCGTTGGCTTCGGTGAGCGCCTTGGTCAGCGACAGGCTGATACCGGCGCCGTCGCTTTCGGCCTGGTCGGAGATGCGGAACGGTTCGAGCGCGGCGGCGATCTGTTGCGCGCTCAGGCCGGGGCCGGTGTCGCGCACCCGCAGCGCCGTCTCGCCGAGATCGGCGGCCGCCGTCGAGACGATCACCTGTCCGCCGGGTTGGGCCAGGCGGATCGAGTTGCCGATCAGGTTGAGCACGATCTGGCGCAGCGAGCGGGCATCGGCCCGCACCGGCATGGCCGCCGGCGCCAGCGCGGTGCGGATGATGATGCGCTCGCGGTTGGCCTGCGGCTGCATCAGCGCGACGCACTGCTCGACCATCTCGTTGAGGTGGATGTCGGTCGGCACGAGGTCGAGCCTGCCGGTCTCGGCGCGCGACAGATCGACGAATTCGTTGATGAGCGCGACGACGCGCTCGCCCGAGGCGCGGATGTCCTTGAGGTAGTCGAGGTAGCGCTCGTTGCCGAGCGGGCCGAAGCGTTCGTCGATCATGACCTCGGAAAAACCGATGATGGCGCTCAGGGGCGCGCGCAGCTCATGGCTGATCTTGGCGAGGATGTCGCTTTTCGTTGCCGCCGTGTGCTCGGCCTGGCGTTTCACCGCGGCCAGTTCGGCCCGCAGCGCCACGTTCTCGTTTGCGTCGGCAGCCGGTTGCGGCTGCGACGTCGGGACCGGATTGAAGATCAGCGCCAGCGCCGTCTCGCCTTCCCACGGCACCGAATAAAGCCGCGCATCGACCGGCACCTGGCCGCCGCGCGTGGTGGAGAGCGCCAGCGGCGTGCCGGCGCCGGCGCTGTTGCCGGTGCTGCCAGGCTCGACGTCGACAAACAGCGCATCGAGCCCGCCGGCGCTCGCAAGCGCATGGAGCGAGTCATAGCCGGTGGCTTCGAGGAAGGCGCGGTTGGCATAGAGCAACTGATCGAGACGGTAGACCAGCACGCCGACCGGCAGCCGGTCGAGCACGGCCTTCTCGGTGGCGGAAGCCTGCGGCGGCGATGCCTCGGCCTCGCGGGACGCCGCGGCAGCGGGGCTGTCGTCATCGGCGGCGGTGGTGTCGGCGTTGAGCCGTTGCGACAGCTTGCGCGCCAGTTCGTTGAAGGCGTGATTTTCCATCGCGCTCAGGATCGGCGCCGGGACGGCCTTCGGCTCGGCGCCGGGAAACGGCACCACGTTGCGCGGCGGTTCGCTGGACGATGTCATGATGGCTGGCGTGTCCGTGGCGGGAGGCAGGGGGGCGATGCCCGTCTGCGGGCTTTGCTCGGGCGCGCGCGGCAGCGGCGCGGCAGAAGGCGTCATCAGCACGACGATCGCCGCTTCGGCGCCCGACCCGATCCGCACCAGCTCGCAGCGCCCGGGAGTGGCGATCATCTCGGCGCGGCCGTCGCGCAGGACGTCGCCGCGCACCGCCTCGAGGCCGAGCGCTTCGAGGCTTGCGGCGTCGCCGATCAGCGGACGCGCCGCGGCGTTGGCTTCGCTCAACGAACCGTCGGCAAGAAAGGCGGCGAGCGGCGTGGCGATGCCATCGATCAGGCGGCTGAGCCGCTCGGCAAGCGGCAGCGGTTTGCCGAGCGGTTCGGCGGCGGCGAGCAGCACGCCGACGCTGCCATCGGCGAGCACGAGCCGCGAGCAGGCGAATGTCGCCAGCCGTCCGAACGGTCCGCCGAAGCCGCGCAGGCGTTCGAGCCGCGCCGCGCCATTGGGCGACAGCCGGCCGGCGAGTTGCGCCACCTGGCGACGCAGCGGATCGGCGGGGCTGATCTCGAGACTGAGCGCCGCGACGCTGGTGGTGGCCCCCAGAAGCGCCGCGCCGGCGGCGTTGGCCCAGATCACGCGCGCGCCGTCGATCGACCACAGCCAGGCCGGTTTGGCCGCGGCGGCGAGCGCGGCCAGCCGCGCGTCGCGCAGGCCGCGCAACTGGATCTCGGTGCCGCTGTCGCTCATCGCCCGATCCACGCTTCGATCCAACGTCCGTTCGCCGGCCGGATGCGGCTTCGCCGGGGTGCCGGTCCTTCAGGGTAAATCAATTCTTAAGTACCGTCTGGCGCCGGCGCGGTCCATCGGCGCGGCCCGCGGAGGGCGGTGAAATGGCGATAACCTTAATTGCCGGCGCCAGGGCGGCCGCCGGGCGGCGGCTATCCATTTGGTGTTGCAAAACATCGGTAACAGGTCACGATGGCGGAACCTGTCTGCCCTCTGGCGGGTGCGGTGCCGTATGGCCAGGCAACACGCAAAGGGGGAAGATCGGTACGGGGGACGGTTGAGAGGATACGGCTAGGAGGCCGACGATGAACCAGGATGCAGGCGATCGTTTCGAGGTTCCGCCGGACATACGCTCCATGGCGGAAGCCAGCGTGGAGCAGGTGCGTAAGGCGTTCGAGAACTTTCTCGGCGCAGCCCAGAAAGCCGCCAGCACGATCGAAGGCCAGGGCACCGCCGCGCGCGCCGGCGCCAAGGAGATCGGCAACAAGGCCATCTCCTTTGCCGAGAAGAACGTGTCGGCTTCGCTCGACTATGCCGAGCGCTTGGTCCAGGCCAAGGACATCACCGAGATCATGCGGTTGCACAGCGAATATGTGCAGGGCCAGATGCGGGCGCTGGCGGAGCAGGCCAGCGAGATGGGCCAGGCGGTGACGCGGGCGGCCATGGACGTGTCGCGGCCGAAGACCTGACGGCCGCGAGGTAAGCCTGATCGCGACCGGGTAAGGCAGGGATGCCGGGGACCGGACGCGCGAGGAGCCTTCACAGAGCGTATGCTGCGGTGCAATATTTATGTTGCATTGCACAAAACGGTCTGCTATAGACTCTTCCCAGAGCCGAGGTCGCAGGAGGCTCCCAAAATCCAGGCCAGGCGGCAGCCCAAGGGCTCCGCCGGTGCGAATACCGGCCTGGAATGGAAATGGAAATCGCTGCGGACCTGCCGTTGTGTCGGCCCTGCCGCGCCAGACGGAAAGCCATTGGATCCCCGTTCCCAGGGCCCAGGTGCGCCGCGCCCAAGGGAAACCACAGCAAGGATGCAAAGCCATGACCCAGTTCCCCGAAACCCTGTTCCCCGAGTCCCTTTTCCCCGGCAAGACCGCCCTCGAAGTTCCCGTGGCATTCCGCGAGATGGCCGAGAAGAGCGTGACCCAGGCCCGCGAGACCTACGAGAAGTTCAAGGAAGCCGCGGAGAACACCAACGGCGTGATCGAGGTGATGTTCTCGACCGCGACCAGGGGCGCCACCGACTACAGCTCCAAGCTGGTCGAGATCGCCCAGATCAACACCAATGCCGCGTTCGACCTTGCCACCCAGCTGATCGGCGCCACCTCGGTGGCCCAGGCCGCCGAGCTTCTGACCGATCATGGCCGCAAGCAGCTTGAGACGCTGCAGACGCAGGCCAGGGAACTGGCCGAGCTTGGCCAGAAGGTTGCCACCGATGCTGTCGAGCCGATCAAGAACTCGGCCAGCAAGGCGTTCAAGTAAGCGGCCCCACGCGCATCGCGTGACGTGGAATCGAGAAAGCCCGGGCCGCGCGCCCGGGCTTTGTCTTGATAAGGGCTGTGCGGGGCGGGAAATCGCGGCCGGGGTCTTTCCCGGCCTTGCCAAAGCGCTGGCTTGACCCTAGTTTCCGGCCGCTTCGGCCCGCGTATTTTTAGCGCGCGTGCCTCGTGCAGCTGTAGCTCAGTTGGTTAGAGCGCCTGTCTGTGGAACAGGAGGTCGGTGGTTCGAGCCCACCCAGCTGTACCAGCGCCTGGCGCAAAATTCCCCTTACGGTCTTTTTGAGAAGGGCACTGCGCTTGGGTCCGGCGCTCGCCTGCCGCTTATTCAAAAAATAAGCCGGGCACGAGGCCCGGCTTAGTCTGACAGTGACAGGATCCTCGCGGATCCCGAACACCTTCCAGAGGGACAGAGCTGATCGGCCGCAATGCTGGAGGGGGGAGAGTGCAGTTGCGACTAATCAGCAGATGTAAAGTATGACTGGAAACCTGACCGACTCGCAATAAAAACCATCGCATGTCAGTCATGCAATTGGGCGGGATGGCTATCGCCTATCAGCATTGCGGTACCGGCGCTTCGTAGGGCCTCGCTCAGCCCGGCCAGCGCTGCGCCTTGTTGACGATGAAGTCACGGAATGCCTGCACGCGGGCCACCGACTTCAGCTCTTCCGGATAGACGAAATAGGTATCGATCTCGATCGAGTCGGCCTCGCCGAACAGCTGCACCAGGCCGTGACCTTCCTCGACCAGGTAGTCCGGCAGCGAGGCGATGCCGAGACCCTGCTGGCAGGCGCGCAACAGCCCGAAGATGTTGTTGACCCTGAAATACGGTTCGCGCGGGCCGCGGCCGTTGCGTCCGGCCTCGATCAGCCAGTTGCGGTTCTGGATGGTGCTGGCGACAAAGGCGTCGCCGAGTACCAGCAGGCGGTGGTTATCGAGGTCTTCCAGTGTGCGCGGCGTGCCGAAGCGCTTGAGGTAGTCCGGCGAGCACCAGGCGTGTAAGCGGATCGAAAACAGCTTGCGCTGGATGAGGTCCGGCTGGGTCGGCTTGCGGATGCGGATGGCGACGTCGGCCTCGCGCATCGACAGATCGAGTTCCTCCTCGGTCAGCATCAGCGTGATGCGGATTTCCGGGTAGAGCGCGGCGAACTCGCCGAGCCGGGGCGTCAGCCAGTTGACGCCGAACGCCGGCGTGGTGGTGACCTTGAGCTCTCCGCTCGGCAACTCGCGGCTGTCGGAGAGCTTGGCGCGCGCCGCCTGCAGCTGCATGAACACGTCATGGGCGGTGCGGAACAGGAGGTCGCCCTGCTCGGTGAGGATGAGGCCGCGGGCATGGCGATGGAACAGCGACACCGACAGTTCCTGCTCCAGCGCGGAAACCTGGCGCGACACGGCCGACTGCGACAGGCCGAGCTGCTCGCCGGCATGGGTAAAGCTGCCGGCCTCCGCCGCGGCATGGAACACCTTCAGCTTGTCCCAGTCCATGTTGAAAAAGCCATCGCGACGTAAGGGCATGGTTACTCCGCTGCCGCACGTTCAGTTTCATGCTGGGCCAGAAACTTTTCGGCCTCCAGAGCCGCCATGCATCCCATGCCGGCGGCGGTGACGGCCTGCCGGTAGATCTCGTCGGCGACGTCGCCGGCCGCGAACACGCCGGGCACCGAGGTCGCGGTCGAATGCGGCGCCACCTTGATGTAGCCCGACGGCTTGATCGCGATCTGGCCAGCCACCAGCTCGGTCGACGGCGCATGGCCGATGGCGATGAACACGCCGTCGGTCGCGATGTCGCTCAGGCCGCCGGTCTTAAGATTGCGGATGCGCACATGGGTGACCCTGGTGGGATCGTTGCCGCCGCGGATTTCCTCGACCGCGCTGTCCCAGATCACCTTGATCTTGGGATGCTTGAACAGCCGGTCCTGCAGGATGCGTTCGGCGCGGAAGCCGTCGCGGCGGTGGATCACCGTCACGGAGGTCGCGAAATTGGTGAGGAACAGCGCCTCCTCGACCGCCGAATTGCCGCCGCCGACCACCACGACGCTCTTGCCGCGATAGAAGAAGCCGTCGCAGGTGGCGCAGGCCGAGACGCCGAAGCCCTTGAACGTCTCCTCGGATGGGATGCCAAGCCAGCGCGCCTGCGCGCCGGTGGCGAGCACCAGGGAGTCGGCAAGATAGACATCGCCCGATTCACAGATCAGCCGGAACGGCCGCCGGCCGAGATCGACCGCATTAACGTGATCGGTGACGATACGGGTGCCAACATGGCTTGCCTGGGCTTCCATCTGCTGCATCAGCCACGGGCCCTGGATCGCCTCGGCGAAACCGGGATAGTTCTCGACGTCGGTGGTGATGGTGAGCTGGCCGCCGGGCTGGATGCCCTGGATCAGAATCGGTTCCAGCATGGCGCGGGCCGCGTAGATCGCCGCGGTATAGCCGGCCGGACCGGACCCGATGATGATGACTTTGGCATGGGTAGGGGCGGCCATCGCAGCGTCCTTTACGGCATCGCGAAAACTGTGGCGAAAGCAAAAACAGCGGCGCGCCGCCGGAAAACCAGCCACAGGGACAATTCGTCCAGCCAATCTAGGTCATCCCAGCAGCTATGCAAGTTACGCAACCCGGATTTTTCCAGTCATTCCGAATTGCCAACAGAATGTGGATGCCCCGCGCAATAATATTTCGCGTGCGGTCCGACTAGGGTAGAAGAATCCAGGGCCGCAAGCCGTAAAAGCGCCTCCGGGGGCCATCCGTCCGTGACCAGACATCTCGATCCGATCGATCTGAAGATCCTCGCCGAAATCCAGGCCGATGGCCGCATCACCAATGTCGAGCTGGCGCGCCGGGTCGGCATTTCGCCCCCGCCCTGCCTGCGCCGGGTGCGCGCGCTTGAGGAGGCCGGCTACATCCACGGCTATCGCGGCCTCCTCGACGGCCGCAAGCTCGGCTTCGACGTCACGGTGTTCGCCTCGGTGCATCTGGCGAGCCAGGCCGACGCCGACCTGCGCGCGTTCGAGCAGTTCGTGCGCCAGGAGCCGATGGTGCGCGAATGCTGGATGCTGTCGGGCGAGATCGATTTCATCCTCAAATGCGTGGCGCCCGACATGGCGACGTTTCAGGAATTCGTCACGCGCCTGACCGCAGCGCCGCAGGTGCGCAATGTCAAGACATCGCTGGTGCTGCATAACTCCAAGGACGCGCCCGGCGTGCCGCTGGAAGTGCTGATTCCGGCCGGCTGAGGCACCCATGGAATTCCTGCATATCCTCCTGCTGGCGGTGGCCGGGTTCGCCGCCGGCGTGGTCAACGCGGTCGCCGGCGGCGGCACCTTCTTCACGTTCTCGGCGCTGGTCGCGGGCGGGATGCCGACGCTCGACGCCAACGCCACCAGCGCGGTGGCGCTGACGCCCGCCAACATCGCCTCGGTGGCCGGCTATCACCGCGAGCTGCGGCTGTACTGGCGCGAGATCGTGCCGTTCGCGGCGATCGGCGCGGTCGGCGGGCTTGGCGGCGGCATGCTGCTGATCGGACTGGGTGATGCCGGGTTCCGGCCGCTGGTGCCGTGGCTGCTGCTTGTCGCCACGATCCTGTTCGCGCTGTCGGGCCGCATCCGCGCCCTGATCGCGCCGTTCATCGATGGCGCGCATCCGGGGGCGCGCGCGAGCGCCTATGCGCTGATGGCGGTGGTCGCGGTCTATGGCGGATTCTTCGGCGCCGGCATGGGCATCATGATGCTGGCCGCGATGGCCATCATCGAGGCCGGCAACTTTCACAAGGCCAACACCATCAAGAACGTGGTGTCGTTCTTCGCCCAGGGACTGGCGATCGTGCTGTTGATCGCCAGCGGCCTGGTGCACTGGCCGCAGGCGCTGGTGACGATGGCGTCGTCGATCGCCGGCGGCTATCTCGGCGTCATGGTGGCGCGCCGCGTGCCCGAGCAGGTGGTCCGCGCCATCGTGGTGACGGTCGGCGCGGCCCTCACGGGGGTCTTCTTCCTCCGGTGACGGTTCAGCCGCTGCCCTTGCGCAGCGCGTCGAGGCTCCACGAGCCGCCGCCGGCAAACACCAGATAGAAAAACACGAAGCAATACAGCGCCGCGAGCTCGCCGCCGTTGGCGATCGGATAGAAGCTCTGGGGGGCGTGGACGATGAAATAGGCGGACGCCGAAAGGCCCGACAGGATGAAGGCGACGGGGCGCGTGAACAGCCCGATCGCCAGCAGCGCGCCGCCGATCAGCTCGATGATGCCGCTTGCGCCGAACAGGGACATCACCTGAAGTTTGGCGAACACGGGGACCGCCGGAAAACCGAGGATCTTGGCGGTGCCGTGCTCGAACAGAAACAATGCCGCCATGATGCGCAGCAAGCTCAGTACTCGCGGCGTCCAGGTGGCGCAAATGTGTTTGTAGTCCATGAGATGCTCCCCATCGTCCGCTTTCCCACGAACGCGGATCGATTTAGGCATTCTCATACGCAATCGCCCCGGGCGGAGCGTCACAACGTCTCACAAATCCGTGAAAAATCGGCGACGATCCTATCGCTCGCCGGCGGCGATCCCGGCGTCGTGGCGGCGCGCCGCGGAGCAGGTGGACCGCGCCGTCGTGGTGACGGTCGGCGCGGTCCTGACGGTGATAGGTGACGGTTCAGTCGTTGCCCTTGCGCAGCGCGTCGACGCTCCAGGCGCCGCCGCCGGCGAAGATCAGATAGAAGAACACGAAGCTGTACAGCACCGCGAGTTCGCCGCCGTTGGCGATCGGATAGAAGCTCTTGGGAGCGTGGGCCATGAAATAGGCCACCGCCGTAAAGCCCGACAGGATGAAGGCGACCGGGCGCGTGAACAGCCCGATGGCCAGCAGCGCGCCACCGATCAGCTCGATCAGGCCGCCAATGCCGAACATCGACGTGATCGAGACATTGGCGTATTGCGGCAGCGCCGGAAAGCCGAGGATCTTGGCGGTGCCGTGCTGCAGGATAAGCAACGCCGCCATGAGGCGCAGCAGGCTCAGCACCCGCGGCGTCCAGGCGGCGCAGACGTGTTTGTAGTCCATGGAACAGATACCCCCTCGCGACCGCCTCCCCATGAGCGCGGATCGGATGCGGCGTTCATACGGAATTGCGCCGGCCCGGGTGTTTCACAAATCCGTGAGAGACATGCATTGTCGCGTGGGGTGTCTTCAGCGCCACTCGATCTTGGCGACCTCGTAGGCCTTGGCGCCGCCCGGCGCGTTGACCTCGACGGTGGCGCCCTTCTTCTTGCCGATCAGGGCGCGCGCCAGCGGTGAGGTGATGGAGATGCGGCCTTTCTTGGCGTCGGCCTCCGGCTCGCCGACGATCTGCCACACCGCTTTCTTGTCGGTGTCCTCGTCGATCAGCGTGACGGTGGCGCCGAACTTGACGGTGTCGCCGGACAGCTTCGACACGTCGATGATGTCGGCGCGCGCCAATTTATCCTCGAGTTCGGCGATGCGGCCCTCGTTGTGCGACTGCGTTTCCTTGGCGGCATGATATTCAGCGTTCTCGGACAGGTCGCCATGGGAGCGCGCGTCGGAAATCTGCTGGATGATCCGCGGCCGCTCGACCTGCTGGCGGTGCTTCAGTTCGGTTTCCAATGCGGCGTAACCCGCATGGGTCATTGGAATCTTTTCCATTCGCTGTCATCTCCCGGCTTCGCGGGCTGCGGGGACCCATGAGGGGCGCCTGCCGTGAAGCGGCCTTGTTGAACCTGATTCGCAACCGGCGCCATCGGGCGCCTGCCGCCAACGAAAAAGACCTCACGGGTGGCGGGCCTGACCGGCCACCGCGTGGTTGACCTTTTTGTTACTTCCGCCTGGGGATTATCCCACCCGGTCACGATGCTGGAAAGTAGCTCTGCAGCGTGCGGACCTGAAGATCGCCTCCCAAATATGCCTTGATTCCGTGCGCCGCGGCGACGGCTCCGGAAAGAGTGGTGTAGTACGGCACTTTATGCAAGAGCGCGGCGCGCCGCAGCGAGCGGCTGTCGGCCAGCGCCTGCGGCCCCTCGGTGGTGTTGAAGACCAGTTGCACGCTGCCATTGGTGATGGCGTCGACGATGTGCGGCCGGCCTTCCAGCACCTTGTTGACCTTCTCGGCGGCGATGCCGTGATCGGCCAGGTAGCGCTGGGTGCCGGAGGTGGCGATCACCTTGAAGCCGAGCGCGCAAAGATCGCGCACCGCATCGAGGATGCGCGTCTTGTCGGCGTCGCGCACCGAGACGAACACCGTGCCCTTGCGCGGCAGCAGCACGCCGCCGCCGATCTGGCTCTTGGCGAACGCGACGTCGAAATTGCCGTCGAGCCCCATGACCTCGCCGGTCGAGCGCATCTCGGGCCCGAGCACGGTGTCGACGCCGGGAAAGCGCGCGAACGGGAACACGGCTTCCTTGACGCCCATGTGATGAAGTTTCGCCGGCGCGAGGTGGAAGTCGGCCAGCTTCTCGCCGGCCATGACGCGCGCGGCGATCTTGGCCACCGGCACGCCGATCACCTTGGCGACGAACGGCACCGTGCGCGAGGCGCGCGGATTGACCTCGAGCACGTAGATGTCGCCGTCCTTGATGGCGTACTGCACGTTCATCAGGCCGCCGACATCGAGGCCGAGCGCCAGCGCCCGGGTCTGGCGTTCAAGCTCGGCGATCGTCGCCTCGTCGAGTGAATGGGGCGGCAGCGAGCAGGCGGAGTCGCCGGAATGGATGCCGGCCTCCTCGATATGCTCCATGATGCCGGCGATGAAGGTGTCCTTGCCGTCGGCGAGGCAGTCGACGTCGACCTCGATGGCGTCCGACAGATAGCGGTCGAACAGCAGCGGGTTCTTGCCGAGCACGGTGTTGATCTGGCCGGTCTTGTCGTTGGGATAGCGCGCCTTGACGTCGCCGGGCACCAGCTCGGGCAAGGTGCCGAGCAGGTAGTCGCTCAGTTGCCCGTCCTCGCGGATGATCTGCATGGCGCGGCCGCCCAGCACGTAGGAAGGCCGCACCACCAGCGGAAAGCCGAGATCGGCGGCGACGAGGCGGGCCTGTTCGACCGAATAGGCGATGCCGTTCTTCGGCTGCTTGAGCTGCAGCTTGTCGAGCACGCGCTTGAAGCGGTCGCGGTCCTCGGCAAGGTCGATGGCGTCGGGCGAGGTGCCGAGGATGGGAACCCTGGCTTGCTCCAGCGCGTGCGCGAGCTTGAGCGGCGTCTGGCCGCCGAACTGCACGATGACGCCGTGCAGCGTGCCATTGGCGCGCTCGGTGTCGATGATCTCCAGCACGTCCTCGGCGGTGAGCGGCTCGAAATACAGCCGGTCGGCGGTGTCGTAGTCGGTCGATACCGTTTCCGGGTTGCAGTTGATCATGATTGTTTCATAGCCGGCGTCGTCGAGCGCGAAGCAGGCATGGCAGCAGCAGTAGTCGAACTCGATGCCCTGACCGATGCGATTGGGACCGCCGCCGAGGATGATGACCTTGCGCTTGTCCGAGGGCGCGCTCTCGTCGGCCATCGCGCCTGCGAACGGCGCCTCGTAGGTCGAGTACATGTAGGCGGTGGGGGAGGCGAATTCCGCGGCGCAGGTGTCGATGCGCTTGAACACCGGGCGCACGCCAAGCGCGCGGCGCGCCGTCTTGACCTCGGCCTCGCTTTTGCCCGCGAGCACGGCGAGGCGCGCGTCGGAGAAGCCCATGGATTTCAGCGCGCGCATGCCGGCGGCGTGCGACGGCAGGCCGTCGCGGTGCACTTTCGCTTCCGTCGCGACGATGGCGCGGATCTGTTCCAGGAACCACGGGTCGATCTTGCACGAGGCGTGGATCTCGGCATCCGACCAGCCGAGCCGCATGGCCTGCGCCACCTGCAGCAGGCGGTTCGGCGTCGGCGTGCCGAGCGCGGCGCGGATGGCGTTCTTGTCGTCGCCCTTGCCGAGCCCCTCGATCTCGATCTCGTCGAGGCCGGTGAGGCCGGTTTCGAGGCCGCGCACCGCCTTCTGCAGGCTCTCCTGGAAGGTGCGGCCGATCGCCATCACCTCGCCGACCGACTTCATCGAGGTGGTCAGCGTCGGGCTGGCGCCGGGGAACTTCTCGAACGCGAAGCGCGGAATCTTGGTGACGACGTAATCGATGGTCGGCTCGAACGAGGCGGGCGTCGCGCCGCCGGTGATGTCGTTGGCGATCTCGTCGAGCGTGTAGCCGACGGCGAGCCGCGCCGCGACCTTGGCGATCGGAAAGCCGGTCGCCTTCGAGGCCAGCGCCGAGGAGCGCGACACGCGCGGATTCATCTCGATCACGACGAGGCGGCCGTCGGCCGGGTTGACCGCGAACTGCACGTTGGAGCCGCCGGTCTCGACGCCGATCTCGCGCAACACCGCGATCGAGGCGTCGCGCATGATCTGGTATTCCTTGTCGGTGAGCGTGAGCGCCGGCGCCACCGTGATCGAGTCGCCGGTATGCACGCCCATCGGATCGACGTTCTCGATCGAGCAGATGATGATGCAGTTGTCTTTCTTGTCGCGCACCACCTCCATCTCGTACTCTTTCCAGCCGAGCACGCTTTCCTCGATCAGCACCTCGGTGGTGGGCGAGGCGTCGAGGCCGCGCTCGACGATCTCGATGAACTCGGCCTTGGTGAAGGCGATGCCGCCGCCGGTGCCGGCCAGCGTGAAGGACGGGCGGATGATGGCCGGCAGGCCGATGTCGTCGAGCGATTCCAGCGCCTCGACGAGACCCTTGGCGATGTAGCGGCGCTTGCGCTCGGTTTCGCCGGCGGCCCAGCGGTTGGCGAAGGCCTCGAGCTCGCTTGTCTCGTCGGCGGAGCCAAGGCCACGCGCCCTGATGGCGGCGATCTCGCCCTGGCGCCGCTCGCGGTCGGCCTTCTTGAGGTCGGAGGCATTGGCCAGCGACGACTTCGGCGTCTCCAGCCCGATCTTGGTCATGGCCTGGCGGAAGCGTTCGCGGTCCTCGGCCTTGTCGATGGCGTCCGCGGTGGCGCCGATCATCTGCACGTCGAACTTGTCGAGCGTGCCGAGCTTGCGCAGCGACAGCGCGCAGTTGAGCGCGGTCTGGCCGCCCATGGTCGGCAGCAGCGCGAAGCCGCCGGGAATGACGTAGCGCTCCTTCTCGATGATGCGGGCGACGATCTCGGGCGTGATCGGCTCGATGTAGGTGGCGTCGGCGAGATCGGGATCGGTCATGATCGTCGCCGGATTGGAGTTGACCAGCACGATGCGGTAGCCCTCGTCCTTGAGGGCCTTGACCGCCTGGGTGCCTGAATAGTCGAACTCGCAGGCCTGGCCGATGACGATGGGGCCGGCGCCGATGATCAGGATCGTCGAGATGTCTGTACGTTTGGGCATCCGGGGTCTCGCTCGGCGGGGCACAAAAATCGGCGGCACAAAAAAAGGGCGCGCCTGCCGCGCGTCCCCCGGTCCAGCCTGGCGCCGGAGCAGCACTCCGCGCGGCTCTCGTGTAGACCAGAATCCGTGTTCGGGGAAGGGGTTGGGACGGCGGAATCGGTGGCCCCGGTTCGGGCCGCGACAGAAATTGTCCTGAAAAACCCGCTGTTTTCAGCCGATCCAGGGTATTTGGAGGCCCGGCCTGGACTTGAACCAGGATAAGGGGTTTTGCACACCCCCGCGTGAACTTCCGCCACCGGGCCGGATAGGAGCTTAGGTCAAGGTGGCGGCCGGAGTCTTTAACCGCCGGACCCAACTCCCGATCAAGGTAAACCGGGCTTGTCGCGTTGGGGCGGGCTTAGGCCTCCGGCGTCGCCACGAACGTCATGCGCCACGGATTGTGGCCGAGATTTTCCGGCGCGCGGCGCGCGGAAAAGCCGGCGGCGGCAAGCTTGGCCAGCATCGCGGCTTCCGAATAGCGCGTCAGCCCGAGACGCCAGCGCAGATAGCGGTAGTCGGACAGCGCGGTGCGCATCAGGCCGAGCACGGCGTCGATCAGGAAGCCCGCGCGCGCGCCGAACCGGATCAGCGACCAGGCATCGGCGAACATGCCGACGCGGGGATCGAGCACGTCGCCGAGCACCAGAAGGCCGCCGGGCCTGAGCAGGCGGCGGACCAGCGCGAACGTGGCGTCGAGTTCATCGGGCGTGAGGTACTGCGCCACCGAGATCACGGTCACGAGGTCGAGCGAGTGCGGCGGCAGGCCCGCCAGTTCGTCGAGCGAGCGCACCTCGATATTGGGATGGCCGGCAAACCGCGCGGTCAGGCGCGCCCGCACGGTCGGCGCGGGCTCGGCCAGGATCAGGCGGCCGCAGGCGTGCGCGACGCGGCCGGCGTCGAGCGCCTCGCCGCAGCTATAGTCGAGCACGGCGGCGTCGGGGGAGGGGATGGCGGCGATGATGCCGTCGGCGATGACCTTGAAATGCAGCCGGCGATGCCGCTCGCTCACATAGAGGGTGTGCGCCGAGTCGTAATAGTCGATCCAGTGACCGGTGGATGCGGGCATGGACTGCGGCATGCTCACGGTTGCGGCGCTGCCTGCGGCGCTGGCGGAAGGTCCATGATCAGGCATGTCGAGGTGGCGTGCACCAGCAGCCGGTCCCTGTCGTCGACGAGGCGGCCCTCGGAGGTGCCGATGCGGCGGCCGACATTGATCGCGGTGCCGACGGCGCGGATCATCCCGGTGTCGGCGACGTAGCCGCGCACGAAGCTGACCTTGAATTCCAGCGTGGTGAGGCCGAAGCCCGCCGGCACCCGCGATTGCACGGCGCAGGTCATGGCGCTGTCGAGCAATGCCGCGCTGTAGCCGCCATGGACGGTGCCGTAGGGATTGAGATAGCCGTACGAGGTCTGGCCGGAAAACACCGCGTGGCCTTCGGCGACCTCGGTCAGGGCAAAGCCCAGCGTCTGGCAGATCGGCGGCGAGGGAATGTCCCCCGCCATCATGGCGCGCAGGATCTCGAGGCCGGTCATCCGGTACGGGAGCGCGGCCGGCACGAGGCCGATGCTGGCGTGCTGGGGACGGGTCATCGCGCATGCCTTTTCGTGGAGCATTTGCCGGCCAGTGTCCTCGAAACCGGCCTTACGCGCGCGCGCGCGCGCGCATCAGGTCGGTGAAGCGTTGAAACAGATAGTGCGAATCGCGCGGACCGGGCGAAGCCTCGGGGTGGTACTGCACCGAGAACACCGGCTTGTCCTTGAGCGCGATGCCGCAATTGGAGCCGTCGAACAGCGACACGTGGGTTTCGCTGACGCCAGCCGGCAGCGAGTCGCGGTCGAGCGCGAAGCCGTGGTTCATCGAGGTGATCTCGACCTTGCCGGTGACGAGGTCCTTGACCGGATGATTGGCGCCGTGGTGGCCCTGATGCATCTTTTTCGTCTTGCCGCCGAGCGCGATGCCGAGCATCTGGTGGCCAAGGCAGATGCCGAAGGTCGGCAGGCCGGCCTCGATCACGTCGCGGATCACCGGCACCGCATAGGCGCCGGTCGCGGCGGGATCGCCGGGGCCATTGGAGAGGAACACGCCGTCGGGCTTGAGCGCGAGGATGTCGTTGGCCGGAGTGGCCGCCGGCACCACGGTGACCTTGCAGCCGGCGCCGGCCAGAAGGCGCAGGATGTTGCGCTTGACGCCGTAGTCGATCGCCACGACGTGGAATTCCGGCTGCTCCTGACGGCCATGGCCGATGTCCCATTGCCACGGCGTCTCGTCCCAGCTGAAGCGCTGGCTACTGGTCACCATCGGCACCAGGTCCATGCCTTCGAGGCCGGGCCATGCGCGCGCCTCGCGGGCGAGCGCTTCGCGGTCGAAGCGGCCGTCGGCGGCGTGGGCGATCACCGCGTTGGGCATGCCGGTGTCGCGGATCAGCGCGGTGAGCGCGCGGGTGTCGATGCCGGCGAGGCCGACGATGTTGCGCGTCTTCAGCCACTGGTCGAGGTGGCGCGTGGCGCGGTAGTTCGACGGCCCGGTGATGGCGGTGCGCAGGATGACGCCGCGCGCGCCCGAACTCGCCGCCATGTTCACCGTCTCGATGTCGGTCTCGTTGGTGCCGACATTGCCGATGTGGGGGAAGGTGAAGGTGATGATCTGGCCGGCATAGGACGGATCGGTGAGGATCTCCTCGTAGCCGGTCATCGCGGTGTTGAAGCAGACCTCGCCGACCGCATGGCCCTCGGCGCCGAGGCCGAAGCCTTCCAGTATGGTGCCGTCGGCGAGCACGAGGAGTGCGGTCGGGGTGGATTCCGGCCAGCCGGGAGAGGATATCGGATGCGTCATGAGCGAACTTCATAGCGGCCGGGCCGGCCGCCGTCAAAGTGCGGCGTGGAAATCATATTCGCGGCCCGGGATGGCGGGATCGCGGCGGCGCTTGTCCGGCCGGGTTCATTCACCTATGACGAATGCCCGTATCAGACTTGCCGGATTTGCATGGTGCCCCTTCCAAACCGCACGGATCCCGCTCCCGCCCGCTGGCGGCGCCCGTTCGAGCTGTGGTTCGACGCCGCCGACCGCGGCTGGCCGCTGGCGGTTTTCCTCGGCCTGTTCCTGGTGGTGTGGAGCCTGGTGCTGATCGTTGCCTACCACGGGCTCGGCCTGAACCCGGACGTGGTCGAGATCTATGCCCTGAGCAAGGACCTGGCGTGGGGCTATGCCAAGCATCCGCCGCTGCCGTCCTGGATCATGGCGGCCTGGATGGCGGTGTTTCCCTTCGCCGACTGGCCGCCCTACCTGCTCGCGATCCTGAACGCGGCGCTGGGGCTTTATTTCGTCGACCGCATCGCGCGCCGTTACCTGCGGGGCGACAGGCGTCTCCTGCTGCTGCTGCTTTTGGTGTTCGTGCCCGGCTACCATTTCCTCGCCGCCGTGTTCAACCACAACATCGTGCTGTTGTGGCTGTGGCCGCTGGCGACCTGGTGTTTCCTGCGCTCGTTCGAGACGCGGCGGGCGTCGTGGGCGGTGGCGGCGGGAGCAACGGCGGCGCTCGCCCTGCTCGGCAAGTATTATTCGGCCATTCTGCTGGTTTCCTTCGCGATCACGGCACTGGTGCACCGCGACCGCCGGGCCTATCTGCGCTCGCCGGCGCCATGGGTGTCGGCCATCGTCGGCGCCGTCGTGCTGATGCCGAATATCGTGTGGCTGCTCAAGGCGGGCGCGATCCCGCTCAACTACGCGATCGAGGCCCATGTCGTGCCCTCGCGCTGGACCTCGCTGCGCTTTGCCGGGGAATTCGTCGCCGGCGCGCTCGGCTATGCCGTCCTTCCGGTGGCGATCTGGCTGGCGGCGACGGCGACGGCGACGTCGCCGCGCCGGGCGCTGGCGCTGATTTTTTCCGGCATGTCGGCGGAGCGGCAGCTGCTGCTGATCCTTGGCATCATGACATTGAGCCTGCCGCCGATCGTCGCGGTGCTGATCGGCACCAACATGCCGCCTTTGTGGGCGCTACCGGGGGTGTTCCTGCCGGTTCTGTTCATCGTGTCCGCGCCGGGCTTTACCCTGACCCGCGCCAGGGCGGTCAATGTCGCCGCGCTCACCGTCGTGTTCGCGCTGGTGGCGATCCTGGGCAGCCCGTTTCATGCCTGGCTCGAAAGCCAGCGACGGGATGACCGCCACAGGATTTACGCGCGGCCGGCGGCCGGGGAGCTGGAACGGCTATGGCGCAAGGTCACGGACCGGCCAATGCTGACGGTCACCGGCGAATACGAGCTGGCCTGGGCCGCGAGCTATTACGTCACCTGGCATCCCGACTTTGTCGCGAGCTACGATGCGCGCCGCGGTGGTGGCAACCCCATTCCCGCGACGATTCCCTCGGCCGGCTGGGCCGGGCTGTGCGCCGCCGAGAGCCTCGGCTGCATCGCGTGGACGACGCAACTCGCCGCAACCGTACCGCGGGCGCGGCGGGAGGAATTCACCGTCACCCCGGCGGGGTGGGGCTGGACCGCAACTCCCGGCCGCATGATCGCGGTCATCGTGCCGCCGTCGGGGGCCGCGGACTAGCCCCACGGTTGTCAGCGCCGCCGAAACGCCGTAACGCTGCGGGCGGATGACAGGAGAGCCGGCCATGTTGCGCGACGACATCAACACCGCCATCAAGGACGCCATGAAGTCCAAGGACGAGCGCAAGCTCTCGACCTTGCGCATGGTCAACGCCGCGCTGAAGAACGCCGACATCGACGCGCGCGGCCAGGGCAAGGGGCCGCTCGACGATGCCGCCGTGCTCGGCCTTCTGCAGAAGATGATCAAGCAGCGCCAGGAGTCGGTGGAACTCTACGACAAGGGCGGCCGCGCCGATCTGGCGCAGGGCGAACGCGAGGAGATCGCCGTTATCGCCGCCTACCTGCCGCAGCAGATGGGCGAGGACGAGGTCAAGGCGGCGATCGCCGCCGCCGTCGCCGAGACCGGCGCCGCCGGCATCAAGGACATGGGCAAGGTGATCGGCGTCCTGAAGGCGAAACACGCCGGGCAGATGGATTTCGCCAAGGCCAGCGCGCTGGTCAAGGCCGCGCTGGGCTGAACGCCGGCCCGCCTGCGCGGGCAGTACGCTGGAACTCTTACCGGGGCCGTTGCGGCACCGTGACCTGCAGCGCTACCTGCGGCCGACCCCGGTGGAATCGAGCGCGGCCTTGCAGGCGTCGCTCACCTTGGACTTGTTGGCCTCCAGGCAATCGCGGACGCCGCCGCGGCCATGCCGCTCGTCGGCACAGAACGCCTCGATGTCCTTCTGGCACTGCATGGCAACCGGTCCCATGCCGGGCCCCATCCGTTGTCCCGTGCCTTGGCCGGGACCCATGCCTCCCTGTCCCATCATCCCCTGCGCGAAGACGGGAGCGCTCAAGGCACTTGCGAGGCCGACTGCCGTTGCAAGCATCGCGAATTTCTTCATGATGACGACCTCCATTTATCTTCCCCCGACCGTTCGGTGAAATTCACGCACGGGACTTGCGCGGCTGCATTGACCGTGGTCATGAACGGGGGGTACGCGGCATGAATTCTGGGTAATGGAGCCAACGCGTCGCGCTCGCACGGGGATTTTCCCGGATGAGACGCGTTGCGGCCGAGGCGGGAAGGTGTTCGCATGTCACTCGAACTTTATCTCGCCTTCGTCGCCGCCTGCGTGGCGCTGGCACTGCTGCCGGGGCCGATCGTCACCCTCGTCATCGCCAACGGCCTGCGTCACGGCTCCCGCGCCGCGCTCGTCAACGTCGCTGGCGCACAGGCCGGCCTAGCGGTGGTGACCGGCATCGTCGCCGCCGGCCTCGCCACGCTGATGGCGACCATGGGCGTGTGGTTCGACTGGGTGCGGCTGGCCGGCGCCGCCTACCTGATCTGGCTCGGCATCAGGGTGCTGCGCGAGCCGGCGGCGGCGGGCATTGCCGGCGAAGCGCCGCCGCGTCCGCGCGGCGGCTTCTTCCTGCAGGGCTTCCTGGTGCTGATGAGCAACCCCAAGGCGCTGCTGTTCTTCGGTGCGTTCATCCCGCAGTTTGTCGACATGGACAAGCCGCATGTGCCGCAGGTGATGCTGCTGGGCGCGACCTTCATGGGCGTTTCGGCGGTGACCGACGCCGCCTACGGGCTGCTCGCCGGCCGCGCCCGGCACTGGCTGAGCGCGCGGCGCACGCGCGCTCTGGCGCGCCTGTCCGGCGGCTTCATGATCGGTGGCGGGGTGTGGCTGGCCCTGATGCGGGCGCGCTGAGGCCGGTCGCCACGGCCTGTGGATAGCCGGGACAACCGGCGCGCCGTACGCTTTCGCCGCGCGATGCCCTATATCCATGAGGGTTCGGCATCATGCCAGACCGGACGGTCGAGGCCAGCGAAGTCCCATGCGTTATCCGCCCCAGTTTCTCGACGAGCTGCGCGCGCGGCTTCCGGTGTCGGAAGTCGTGGGCCGCCGCGTCAGGCTGAAGAAGGCCGGGCGCGAGTGGAAGGGGCTGTCGCCGTTCAACAAGGAGAAGACGCCCTCGTTCACGGTCAACGACCAGAAGGGCTTCTATCACGACTTCTCCTCCGGCAAGCACGGCGACATCTTCGGCTTCCTGATGGAGACCGAGGGCGTTACCTTCACCGAGGCGGTGGAGCGGCTCGCCGCCATGGCGGGCCTTGCCGTGCCCGCCGCCACGCCCGACGACGCCCGGCGCGCCCAGCGCCGCAAGACGCTGCACGAGGTCATGGAGCTGGCGGCGAAATACTTCGCCGAGACGCTGGCCTCGCGGACGGGGGCCAGGGCGCGCGGCTATCTCGCCGATCGCGGCATCGACGCCGCGACCCAATTGAAGTTCCGCATGGGTTACGCCACGCCGGAGCGCTTCGCGCTCAAGGAGCATCTCGGCGGCCACGGCGTTTCCGTCGAGGACATGGGCGAGGCGGGGCTGCTGATCGCCGGCAACGACATTCCGATCCCCTACGACCGCTTCCGCGACCGCGTGATGTTCCCGATCACCGACCTGCGCGGCCGCGTCATCGCGTTCGGCGGCCGCGCGCTCGAAAAGGACGTGCCGGCGAAATATCTCAATTCGCCGGAGACGCCGCTGTTTCACAAGGGCGACAATCTCTACAACCTCGCGAGCGCGCGGCTTGCCGCCCATAACGGCGCGGCGCTGATCGCGGTCGAAGGCTATGTCGACGTCATCGCCATGGTCGGCGCCGGCTTCGAGGCCACCGTCGCCCCGCTCGGCACGGCGCTGACCGAGAATCAGCTCGCGCTGCTGTGGAAGATGGCCGACGAGCCGCTGTTGTGTTTCGACGGCGACAAGGCCGGCCGCGCCGCCGCCTATCGCGCCGCCGACCTCGCGCTGCCGCTGCTCAGGCCGGGAAAGAGCCTGCGCTTCGCGTTGTTGCCCGAGGGACAGGACCCCGACGACCTGGCGCGCTCCGGCGGCCGCGCCGCCCTCGACGAGGTGATCGCGGCGGCCCGTCCGCTCGCCGACATGATCTGGGCGCGCGAGGTCGAGGGCGACACCTACGCCACGCCGGAGCGCCGCGCCGCGCTCGAGGCGCGGGTCGGGGAACTCGCCAACACCGTGCGCGACGAGGTGGTGCGCAAGTATTACCGGCAGGACCTGGCCGAGCGGCTGCGCCGCTTCCTCACCCCCGAGGCGGCCGAGCCGGCCTGGCGCGGTGGCGGCGGAGCCCGGTTCTGGCGCGGCGGCGAACCGTCGCGGCGTTATCCCTCCGGCGGCGGCGCCCGCGCCATGCCCGCTGGCCGGCCGGGCGCCCGGCCGCTGACCCCGTCCGGTCCGGGGCGGGCCTATCAGGCCATGAGCCCGCAGCTGGCCGGCAGCCCGCTGATGCGCGGCCAGCGCAGCGCCATGCCGCGACGCGAGGCGCTGATCCTGCAGTCGCTCATCAACCACCCTTGGCTGCTGCACGACCATCTCGAGGAGGTCGCGGCGCTGGAATTCGCCCATCCCGAGGCTCACCGTCTGCGCGCCGCGATCATCGCCGCCTTCGCCCACGCCGCCTCCGCCGAGGCCGATCCGGCGGCGGCCGCCGCCGATTTGCGCGAGAAGCTCGCAGGGGATGGTTTTCGTGATATATTGCAAAGGGTTGACGGCGCCATCACGACCGGGGCGGTGTGGGGCGCGCGGTTCGGGGCGGCGGCCGACGACGTGCTGATGACCTGGCATCAGCTTGTGTCCTTGCATCGGCAATGGAATTCCTTAACTAGAGAACTCAAGGACGCCGAAATGGCGCTCGGCCAGGAGACTTCGGAAGCGAATTACTCCTGGCTTCGGGACGTCAAGGCGCGGCTCGCGGCGGTCGATGGCCTCGAGGCCCAGATCGAGGGCTTCGGGGAGGAATCGGGCCGCAGGGCGGGCGGGGTCTGACGGGTGTTGCAGGTTCAAGCTGGCGGCGGGTCATGGGGGCGCCTTGACCCCGCCTCAAACGACCGGCACTCGGGCGCCCGGGGAATACGGTTAAGCGGGGCTTAACGTCCCCGCCAGAGACTGGACGGGTGATTCGGGGGTGGTTCCGCGCCGGGGGCCGCCCTTTTGGTGCGCCGGCAATTTCCCGAGCCGGCAAGGCGAAGCCGGATTTTTTTGCGGTACCGCATCGGCGTTTCGGAGTTTGAAGGCATGGCCAGCAAGGCAAAGACGCAGCAGCTCAAGGACAAGGAAAAGGACGACAAGGCCGACAAGGCTGTCGCCGCCGTCGATGCGCCGGAGAAGGAGGCGCCCGACGCGCCGCTGCCGCTGCTCGACCTGTCCGACGCCGCCGTCAAGAAGATGATCAAGGCCGCCAAGAAGCGCGGCTTCGTCACCTTCGAGCAGCTCAACGAGGTATTGCCGTCCGATTCCACCTCGCCCGAGCAGATCGAGGACATCATGGCGATGCTGTCCGAGATGGGCATCAACGTCACCGAGCAGGATGACGCCGACGCCGACGATGAGGAGAAGCAGGAAGAGGCCGACGACGACGACGACAATAACGAACTGGTCGAGGTCACGCAGAAGGCGGTCACCGAGGTCAAGAAGTCCGAACCCGGCGAGCGCACCGACGATCCGGTGCGCATGTATTTGCGCGAAATGGGCTCGGTGGAGCTGTTGTCGCGCGAGGGCGAAATCGCCATCGCCAAGCGCATCGAGGCCGGCCGCGAGGCGATGATCGCGGGGCTTTGCGAAAGCCCGCTGACCTTCCAGGCCATCATCATCTGGCGCGACGAACTCAACGACGGCAAGATTTTCCTGCGCGACATCATCGACCTTGAGGCCACCTATGCCGGCCCCGAGGCCAAGGGCGGCGGCATGGCCGCGCCCGACGGCCAGGGTGCCGAGGGCGCCGGCAGCGGCGTGGCCCCGCACGTGGCGCCGCCCGCCGCGCCGCCGTCGCCGACCCCGTTCCGTTCGGCGCCGCCGCGCGATGCCGGCGCCGAAGGCGAGGGCAAGGATCCGGCCGAGGCCGCCGCCGAAGCCGACATGGAAGACGACGATTTCGAGAACGCCATGTCGCTCGCCGCCATCGAGGCCGAGCTCAAGCCCAAGGTGGTCGAGACCTTCGACAAGATCGCCGACAACTACAAGAAGCTGCGCCGCCTGCAGGAGCAGGACATCGAGAACCGGCTGCAGAACGAAACGTTGTCGCCGGCGCAGGAGCGCAAGTACAAGAAGCTCAAGGAAGAGATCATCGCCGAGGTGAAGTCGCTGCGCCTCAACCAGGCGCGCATCGATGCACTCGTCGAGCAGCTCTACGACATCAACAAGAAGCTGGTCGGCTACGAGGGCCGCCTGTTGCGGCTCGCCGAAAGCCACGGCGTGGCGCGCGAGGAGTTCCTGAAGAACTACCAGGGTTCGGAACTGAACCCGCAATGGCTCAACCGCGTCTCCAAGCTTTCCGCCAAGGGCTGGAAGAACTTCGTCGCGCACGAGAAGGACCGCATCAAGGACCTGCGCGGCGAGATCCATTCGCTGGCCGGGCTGACCGGCCTCGAGATCGGCGAGTTCCGCAAGATCGTCCACATGGTGCAGAAGGGCGAGCGCGAGGCGCGCCAGGCCAAGAAGGAAATGGTCGAGGCGAACCTCCGCCTCGTGATCTCGATCGCCAAGAAGTACACCAATCGCGGCCTGCAGTTCCTCGACCTCATCCAGGAAGGCAACATCGGCCTGATGAAGGCGGTCGACAAGTTCGAGTACCGCCGCGGCTACAAGTTCTCGACCTACGCGACGTGGTGGATCCGCCAGGCCATCACCCGCTCGATCGCGGATCAAGCCCGCACCATCCGCATTCCCGTGCACATGATCGAGACCATCAACAAGATCGTGCGCACCTCGCGCCAGATGCTCAACGAGATCGGCCGCGAGCCGACGCCGGAGGAACTGGCCGAGAAGCTCGGCATGCCGCTCGAAAAGGTGCGCAAGGTGCTCAAGATCGCCAAGGAGCCGCTGTCCCTGGAGACGCCGGTCGGCGACGAGGAGGATTCACACCTCGGCGACTTCATCGAGGACAAGAACGCGATCCTGCCGATCGACGCCGCGATCCAGTCCAACCTGCGCGAGACCACGACGCGGGTGCTCGCTTCGCTGACGCCGCGCGAGGAGCGCGTCTTGCGCATGCGCTTCGGCATCGGCATGAACACCGACCACACGCTGGAAGAGGTCGGCCAGCAGTTCTCGGTGACCCGTGAACGCATCCGCCAGATCGAGGCCAAGGCGCTCAGGAAGCTGAAGCATCCGAGCCGGTCGCGCAAACTCCGCTCGTTCCTGGATAACTGATCGCCATCGGCGTCATTGCCGGGCTTGCCCCGGCAATCCATCGGAAAACATAAACGGTGGGCTGAAAGGCCCGCCGTTTATCTTTGCTGCAGGTGCGGCTGTGCTCGTTGTTGACCACATGGATGGCGACACTCAGTGCCCCCTCACTGCGCGCAGGGACCCAGCGGCGGCGGGGTGCGGTGCAGGAAGGTGATGGTCAGGTAGGCGCCGAGCCACGAGCCCGCCGCGGCGAACACCACATAGACCCAGTTGCTGGTGTAGCTGATCACCGCGAACGAGGAGAGCAGGTACCAGAGCCCGCTCCAGTTCGCGGCCGGCAGGCGGCGGCGCTCGACCACCGACGACGTGAACATGACATAGGCGGCGTCCGTGGTCGCGGTCGCGACCAGGACGCCGAGCGCAATCAGGGGATCGATCTGCAGCGACGACAACATGGGAGAAGTCCTCCGGGGAACGAATGGCCCCAACCTTAGGCCCTGATCCGACCGGGCATCAATCGTTCCACGGGCGCAAGGTCGGCGCGGCGCTTCTTTCCTTCGTCATCACCGGGCGTAGCGTCGCGCAGACCCGGGGATGCATTTGCGAAAGAAGGTGGATTGCCGGGTCAAGCCCGGCAATGACGAAAAGGGGTAACGGCAAGGACTCTCCCCTCGTCATGCCCGGGCCTGGCCCGGGCATCCAGCTTCCTTCGTCAAAGCACTTGGATCACCGGATCGCGCGCTTATCCCCGCGCCGGGATCGTCAGCCCGCGCTGCACCGCCGGCCGCGCGAGGCCGCGCTCGAGCCACGCGCCGACGTGCCTGAATCTGTCGTAGTCGACCAGCTCGCGCGCGCCATAGAAGCCGATGAGATTGCGCACCCAGCCGAGCATCGAGACATCCGCGATGGTATAGTCGTCGCCCATGAACCATTGCCGGCCGTCGAGCTGCTGGTCCATCACGCCGAGCACGCGCTTCGACTCGCCGACATAGCGGTCGCGCGGGCGCTTGTCCTCGTAGTCCCTGCCGGCGAATTTGTGGAAGAAGCCGACCTGCCCGAACATCGGCCCGACGAACGCCATCTGGAAATAAACCCACTGGATCGTCTTCCAGCGCAGAGCGGCGTCGGCTGGCAGGAGCTTGCCGGTCTTCTCCGCGAGGTATTGCAGGATCGCGCCGGACTCGAACAGCGCGAGCGGTTTGCCGCCCGGGCCGTCCGGATCGATGATCGCCGGAATTTTTCCGTTCGGGTTGAGCGACAGGAATTCCGGGGTCTTCTGGTCGCTCCGGTCGAATTCGACGAGATGCGCCTCATATGGCAGGCCGATCTCCTCCAGCATGATCGAGACCTTCACGCCGTTCGGGGTGGGGAGCGAGTAAAGTTGCAGCCGCTCCGGATGCGCGGGCGGCCAGCGCGAGGTGATGGGGAAGGAGGAGAGGGAGGACACCGAGAGCTCCAGATTGCGATACAGCGGAAACAGGCGGTCTATTGCCCAGCGACCGTAACTTTACATACATATATGATCGCTCTTTTCATAGAGATTGGTTCATACCCCAACCAAGACCGATTTCGTCCGGTCATCTTCCACCCCGCGCTCCCGCATGCCATTCTTCCCCCGTTGGCAAACAAAGAGGCTGAAGATGATCGCGCGCCTGTTCGCGGCCCTTCTTTTCACGCTCGCCGCCGCCGTTTCCGCCCACGCCGCGCCATGCGGCGGCGATTTCTCCGCCTTCCTCGCCACGATGGCGCGCGAGGCGCAGGCGCGCGGCATTTCGTCCTCGGTCACCGACGCGGCGCTTGCCGGCGTGACGCAGGATGCGGGCGTGCTGGCGTTCGACCGCCGCCAGCGCAACACCTTCAACAAGAGCTTCGAGCAGTATGTGGCGACCCGCGTCGGCGCCGGACGGCTTACCCGCGGCGCGCAGATGATGCAGCGCCACGCCGCGCTGCTGTCGCGCATCGAGCGGCAATACGGCGTGCCGCCGCAGATCCTGGTCGCGATCTGGGGCCTCGAGAGCGATTTCGGCGTCGGCGACATGGGCAGGCTGCCGGTGTTCCGCGTGCTCGCGACCATGGCGCACGACTGCCGCCGCACCGAGCTGTTCCAGCGCGAGCTTCTCGCCGCCCTGCAGATCGTCCAGCGCGGCGATCTCGCGCTGTCCGACATGGTCGGCGCCTACGCCGGCGAGATCGGCCAGACCCAGTTCCTGCCGTCGTCCTACATCAAGTACGGCGTCGATTACGACGGCAACGGCCGCGTCGATCTGCGCCACTCGGTCGCCGACGTGCTGGCCTCGACCGCGAACCTGTTGCGCGCCAACGGCTGGCAGGCGGGTGCCCCCTACGGCGAGGGCACGGCGAATTTCGAGGCGATGCGCGAGTGGAACCGGGCGGTGGTGTACCGCAAGACCATCGCCTATTTCGCCGACCGGCTGGCGGGAGCGCAATAAGGGGCGCCGGACACGCGCCTTACTCTCCCAGCACCTTCTCGATCCGCTTGTCCGGCACCAGCCACATCAGCGCCACCGCGACATAGAGCGCGCCGGCGATCCACGGCGAAACGAACGCCAGCGGAATCGCGGCGAGATAGATCAGCGGCGAGATCTTGCCCTTGAGGTCGCGCCCCAGCGCTCGCGCGAGCTTGGCCTGCGGTCCTTCGCCGCGCAGGATCGCCAACTGCAACAGATAGTAGGCGACCGCGGCGGCGAGCAGCACGCCGCCATAGAGCGCGGTCGGCAGCGGCGCGAAATGGTTCTCGCCCATCCAGGCGGTGGCGAACGGGAACAGCGACAGCCAGAACAACAAGTGCATGTTGGCCCACAGCACCAGGCCGCTGACGTGGCTCGGCGTATGCAGAAGATGATGGTGGTTGTTCCAGTAGATCGCGACATAGATGAAGCTGAGGATGTAGCTGACGAACACCGGCGCCACGGAAGCGAGCGTGGCGAGGTCGGCGCCATGGGGCGGTTTCATCTCCAGCACCATGATGGTGATGATGATGGCGAGCACGCCGTCGCTGAAAGCCGCCAGCCGCTCGGTGCGCATCGGGCGCCTCCGCCGTAATTACGTTTCCGTCTCCACCAGCAGCGCCACGATACGCCGCACCACCGGCAGCACCGCGAGCAGCGTCGGGTACGCCACCACCCACGACAGCGCCCATGCCTTCATCCAGATCGCGACCAGATGGGGGCTGGCGCCGACGCCGATCAGCGTCGCGATCAGCGAGATGATGAATGTCATCATGATGGAGAGCACCAGCGGCATCACAAGACCGGCATAACGCGCGGGCAGCTTGCGGCGTGGGGCGAGATCAGAAAAGGTCATGGGCTGGCCGTCGGAAGTTGGCGAAAAGGAAAGCTGGCGAAACACCCGGCGGATGCCTAGGCGCTCCGCCGCATATAAGCGGAATGCGCGGTTCGCGCAAATCGCGGTTGGAAGGGCGGCGCGTCAGCCGCCCCCGGCGGTGCTGTTCCTCACCACCGCCGACGACAGCGCGCCGCCGACCACGCAAGGCAGCCCGAGCGCCACCTGTCCGGCAGCGGCCGCGCCGATGCAGCCGAGCGCGATCGCGCTCTCGCCCATGCGGCTCCACCACGCGACGTCACGGCTGGTGGCCGAGCCCTTGCGCTTGATCTCCTCGACGGCGGCCATCGCCTCGGCGCGGATGGCGCCGACGTCGACGGTGTCGGCGGCGACGATCACCTCGTCGAGCTGCTTGCCGGTTTCCTTGCCGACGTGCGGGCGCGCGCGCTTGAGAAGACCGATCAGTTCGGGGTCGCGCGCCGCGTTGGTGGCCAGCGTGAACTTGGCCATCGAGCCGAGCATCAGGAGATCGACATGGTCGCGGTCCTTGGCCCATGGCAGCATGGCGACGATGCGGCCGATCGGCTGGTAGTGCCGGCTGGCGAAGTGATAGCCCCACAGCGCGTCGATGAGGTCGGGTGTCGGCGTCAGCATCGTGCCCTTGGCTGGCGCCGGGGTCGATTTGAAATAGCCGCGCACCTTGTGCCAGAAGCCGCGCTCGCCGATGGCGAGCGTGAGTTGCTGCAGGGTGGGCATTTCGCCGGCGAGATATTTCTCCATCATGACCTGGCGCGTGGGGAACCGCGCGCCATGGCGGCGCATCAGCGCTTTCCACTCCGGCAGCCCCGACCAGGCGATGGCGCGCACCGCGACCCACTGGTCTTCCGCCGGCAGCGTGCCGAGCGCGGCGACGAGCGTGTCGGCCTCGGCTGGCTGCGCGGCCAGCGCGCCGGCCAGGAAGCCGACATAGACTCCTGCCGAATCCGGATTGTGGAACACGCCGAACTGGCTCATGGCGCGCACCGCCGCCGGCAGGTCGCGATGGTCGCTCGCCGCGCGGTAGTGCGAGATGAAGCGCAACAGCGCCGCGTTGGAGGCGAAGTCAGCCGGCGCGGCGGCGGCCGGACTCCAGGCCGGCAACAACAGGCCGGCAAGGATGAGAACGGCGAGGCCGAGACGGGTGCGCATGCGGGTTCCTCCGCGGGGTTGGCTTGGGCGGCAGGACGCACAACACCGGGCGGGACAGGCATTTTCGTGACAGGGCGGCGGCGAAGTGACGGCGAAACCGGCCCGATGGATCCGATTTCGCTGAATGGAATCCGTCGGTTATCCTTAAGGCGGGAAGCCGCCAGGCGGGAGGGGCATCGGAAATGGCTGCGAGCAGGGCCGTGCATGCGATGGCCATCGTGACGATGTGGGTCGCGGCCATCGCCATGGCGCGGGCGGGGCCGGAAGCAGATTTCGAGGCCGCGTCATGGCGCGCGCTGGCGCGCGCCTCAGGCGAGCCGCGCATTCCGGGATTGACGATCGTCTACCTGCATCCGCTCGGCGCGCCGGAGGCGGCCAATCGCTGGGACAACATCATCGTGCATCAGACCGAGGGCCCGCCGGGCTCGGCACGCATCGGGGCTGCGGCGCAGGCGAAGAATCCGGCGCGGCGCGGCGTCACCGTCTGGGTCGAGACCGATGGCACGGTCATCTGGGCCGCGCCCGAATACGCCGTCCCGACCCACGGCGACGGCGCCAACCGCAACGACAACAGGTATGTCGACAACCGCGCCACCTATCGCGCCGTGCTCGCGCGCAATTCCATCGGCGTGGAATTTTCCGGCAACTATCCCGATGTGACGGCGCCGGCGACCGAAGCGCAGGTGGCGGCATGGCGCGTGCTGGTGCGCTTCCTGCAGGAGCGCTACGCCATCCCGCCCGAACGCATCTATGCCCACAACTGGATCGACTACAAGGACGCGCGCTATTGCGAGGGCTGCGCGCTCGCGACGCTGGCGCGCGAACTCGGCTACCGTCCGTCGCGGGTGCGCGATTGAGAGTTTTGTTTCGTCATCGCCGGGCTTGACCTCGGTTCGTCTTCGTCATTGCCGGGCTCGGCAATCCAGCTTCCTTTGCGGCGGCTATCTTGGCGGGTCTTTGTGGATGCCCGGGTCGAGCCCGGGCATGACGAGGGAGAGTCATCGCCGGGTCTGACCCGGCAATCCCGCTTGCAGCACCGATTTCAGCGCGAAGGCGGGGTCGGCGGCCTCGCCCGGCGAAAGCGCCGCGCCGCTGTCGAGAATCTTGCGCGCCACGACGTGATCGGCCGGCCGGTTGATCGAATCGACCGCGATCATGCGGCCGGCGCGGAAATAGAACGCCGAGAACGCGCGCGCTTCCGGCGCACCGCGCAACACCACGCCGTCATAGCCGGCCGACAGGCCGGCCATCTGCAGCTTGACGTCATACTGGTCCGACCAGAACCATGGCGCGGCGGTGAACGGCCGCTCCAGGCCCATCAATGCGGCGGCCGCCGACTTGCCCTGCTCGATGGCGTTCTGCACCGATTCCAGCCGCAAGAACCGGTCCGAGCCGTCGATGCGCCGCGCCGTGCAGTCGCCGGCTGCGGTGATGCGCGGATCGGAGGTGCGCGCGCAGGCGTCGACGATGATGCCGGCATCGCAAGCCAGCCCGCAGGCTTTGGCGAGGTCGTCGTCGGGAATGATGCCGATGCCGACGATGACGAGATCGGTCGCCTCGCGCGCGCCGTCGCCGGTCACCACGGCGCTGACATGGCCGTCCTCGCCTTCAAGCGCGGCGACCGTTGTGTCGAGACGCAGCCGCACGCCGTTGGCCTCGTGCAGCGCGCGGAAGAAATCCGAGATCGGCGGCGCCACCGCGCGCGCCATCAGCCGCGGCACCGCCTCGTACACCGTCACTTCCTTGCCGAATTTCTTGCGCGCGGTCGCTGCGATCTCGAGACCGATGAAGCCGCCGCCGATCACCGCGACGCGTTCGGCGCGCGCCAGCCGGGCGAGGATGGCCCTGGAATCGTCGAGGCCGCGCAGGTAGGCGACGCCGTCGAGATCGGCGCCCGGAACCGGCAGCAGGCGCGGCCGCGAGCCGGTGGCGAGCACCAGCCCGGAATAGGACAGCGTCCGGCCGTCGCCAAGCGTCACGGTTCGCGCGGCGCGGTCGATCGCGGTGACGCGCGCGGCGCGGTGCAGTTCGATGCGATGCTCGGCCAGCGCCTCGGCCGAGCGCATGACCAGGCGCTCCTCGTCGGTTTCGCCGGCGAGATACTGCTTGGAGAGCGGCGGACGGTGATAGGGCAGGTAGGGTTCTTCGCCGATCAGCAGGAGTTCGCCGTCATAGCCGTCGGCGCGCAGCGATTCCGCCGCCTGCAGCCCGGCCTGTCCGGCGCCTACGACGATGATGGGCGCGGCGGCGGAACTCATCCCTGGCTCATCCCTGAAAGCGGCGGCAACGCCGATGCGCCGGCGCTGTCCAGGTTCATTGTCCCGTGCCGGAAGGAGCCTGGCAAGCCGGCATCCCCGGCAGGCCGGCCTTGCGAAAACCGGATCGCGCTTTAACATTCGTCGCGGCAGGCTGCGGTCGGAGGGACATTTTGAGCGGGATCATCACCTATCGCGGCACGGTCTATCCGTGGCACTGCGACCACATGGGCCACATGAACGTGATGTGGTACGTCGGCAAGTTCGACGAGGCGACCTGGCAGTTCTTCACCACCATCGGCGTGACGCCGGGCTACATGCGCGACAGCCATTGCGGCATGGCGGCGGTGCAGCAGAACATCAGCTACCGGCGTGAACTGATGGCGGGCGAGTGCGTCGAGGTGCTCACGGTGCTGATCGAGATGCGCGAGCGCGTCATCCGCTTCACCCATGAGATGCGCAACGTCGAGACCGGCGACGTGTCGGCCATTTGCGAACTGACCGGCGTGCACATGGACCGCCAGGCGCGCAGGTCGTGCGCGTTTCCCGTGGCGATCCGCAGCGCGGCGCAGGTCTATGCCGAGGTCGAATAGCTATTTCGGCTGCAATTTCAGCGCCGCCGAGTTGATGCAGTAGCGCAGGCCCGTGGGGCCGGGGCCGTCGTCGAACACGTGGCCGAGATGGCCCTCGCAGCGCGCGCACAGCACCTCGGTGCGGATCATGCCGTGGCTGGTGTCGCGCGTCTCCGCGACATTGCCGTTGGTGGCCGGCGCGGTGAAGCTCGGCCAGCCGCAGCCGGAATCGAATTTGGCGTCGGACGTAAACAGCGGCTGGCCGCAGCCGGCGCACGTATAGGTGCCGCTGCGGGTCTCGTTCTCGTACTCGCCGGAGAACGGCCGCTCGGTCGCCTTCTCGCGCAACACCGCATACTGCATCGGCGTGAGTTCCCGGCGCCATTCGCTGTCGGGCTTGACGATCTTGTCGGTCATGCGGGCTTTCCTTAGCGGCCTCCTTCAGTTGGTCTGCGCCTGGCCGATCAGCACCGGCGTTGAGCGATAGACGTCGCCGAACGTCTTCTTGAGGTTTTCGATCTTGGGGCGGTCGTTGAAATAGATGTAGGGCTGGTTCGGGTGCAGCGTGGCGTAGTCCTGATGATAGGCCTCGGCGCGGTAGAACGCGCCGAGCGGATCGAGCCGCGTCACGATCGGGCGGGCGAACGCCTTTGTTGCGGTGAGCTGGTCGATATAGGCCTGCGCGGCGCGCTTCTGCTCGCCGTCGCGGAAGAAGATCGCGGAGCGGTATTGCGTCCCGACGTCGTTGTCCTGGCGGTTGAGCTGGGTCGGGTCGTGCGCGACCGAGAAGAAAATCTGCAGGATGCGGCCGTAGGAAATCTGCTTCGGATCGTAAGTGACCTCGACCGCCTCGGCGTGGCCGGTGTTGCCGCGGCTGACGAGGTCGTAGCGCGCGCTTTCGGCGCCGCCGCCGGCATAGCCGGAGATCGCCCGCACCACCCCCTTGGTGTGCTGGTACACCGCCTGCACGCCCCAGAAGCAGCCGCCGGCGAGCACGACCGTCTGCGGGCCGTCGCCGGGCGGCAGGTCGGCGGTGGGTGGCGGCAGCGTCATGGCCTCTCCGGCGGGCACGGGCCGCGCGATGAGCGGCAGCGCCAGCAGGGCGGCGATCAGTGGAAGGGCGCGGCGGCGGTCGGGGCGAAGGGGCATGGCGGTCATCCTTGGGTGATGCGGATTATGCCTTTCAAATACGCGCCGGCGCGGGCCGCGATCGGCCGCCGCCGCACACAAGTTCGTGAGCGATCTCCGGATCTTAGGTGACGATGCTCAGCCGTTTGGCGGCCCGCGTGATGCCGGTGTAGAGCCAGCGCGCGCGGCTCTCGGCAAAGGCGAAGCTCTCGTCGAACAGCACCACGTCATCCCATTGCGAACCCTGCGCCTTGTGCACGGTCAGCACATAGCCGAAGTCGAATTCGTCGTAGGGCTTGCGGTTGTCCCACGGCACGTCGTCGAGCGTGCCGTCGAAGCATTCCGGGCGCACCGACACCTTGACCGGCCGCCCGCCGATGTCCTCGTCGGGCACGAGGCGCATGGTGATGATGCGCGACTTCGAGGCGGCGCGCTCGCGCACCGTCCACAAGCCGCCGTTGAACAGCATCTTGCGGCGGTTGTTGCGCAGGCACACCAGCTTGTCGCCCGCCACCGGCAGCGCCTCGACGAGGCCGCGCCGCTCGCGCAAGCGCTTGTTGTAGGCGCGCCGCGTGGCGTTGCGCCCGACCAGCACCTGATCGGCGTTGAGCACGCGCGCCGGATCGAGGTTGCCGCGCGCCACCACCTCGGTCTCGCCGTAGCGGCCGGGTTCGAGGTCGCGGCCCTCGCGCACGTCCATGGAGAGCCGCACGATGGGATCGTCCTGGGCCTGGCGGTGCACCTCGGTCAGCATGGCGTCGGGCGCCTCGCTGGTGAAGAAGCCGCCGCCCGAGATCGGCGGCAGCTGCGCCGGATCGCCGAGCACCAAGAGCGGCACGCCGAACGACAAGAGGTCGCGCCCCAGCTCGGCGTCGACCATCGAGCATTCGTCGATGATGATGAGTTTGGCTTTCGAGGCCGGCGCGTCGTCCCACAATTCGAAGCTCGGCTGCTCGTCGCCGCTCTCGCGCGTGCGGTAGATTAGCGCGTGGATGGTGGAGGCGCCCTCGCAGCCGCGTCCGCGCATGACCAGCGCCGCCTTGCCGGTGAAGGCGGCGAACTTCACCTCGCCGTCGACGCCCTCGGCGATGTGGCGCGCCAGCATGGTCTTGCCGGTGCCGGCATAGCCGAACAGGCGGAACACCTGCGGCGCGCCGCCGCGGCGGCTCGGCTTGTCCTTCAGCCAGGCCGCCACCCTGGCGAGCGCTTCGTCCTGATGCGGCGTGAAGGCGGGCATGGGATCCACCGCTCCATGCCGGCGCGTGGCTTTCTGCGCGTCGGCGTCGATGATTCGGGATCACCGACGCTGGCGGATCGGGCATGCGAAGGCAAGGGAAGCTTCTGTCGCGCCCACCTCTGCCCCTATCATACGCGGGCCTGACCCGCGCATCCATTTTTTTCGTGAGACAAGATGGATTGCCGGATCAAGTCCGGCAATGACAAGCGGGGGTGGATGGCCGGGTCAGGCCTGGCAATGACGAGCGGGGGGTGGATGGCCGGATCAAGTCCGGCCATGACGGGCGGGAAGATGTCGCGGGGGAAACGTCCCTCAGGATTCGAACGTCACGCCGGCTTCGGTATCGCTGCGCCACACCACGCGGGCCGGCGTGTCGATGTCGCGGGCACGGATGATGAGGTCGAAGGTGTTCGGCAGCGTGCCGGTGTCGGCCAAGTGCAGCCTGGCGCCGGTCTCGGAAAGATTACGCACGGTGCAGTTTATGGTCGAGCAGCGCTTGTTGAAAGTGATGACGCCACCGAAGAAGGTGCGAATGCGGGGATGCCGGCGCTGGTCTTGCATTTGCGTATTCCAACCGGGAATACCGACACAGCGGTGCGCTGGTCGGGTGTGCTCCATCATTTGCGGTATCCTAGCACAAGCGGGAACCGATGCCGACCGCCCGCGTTTCATGTAGAGCGTAAATTTGGTCTTAACGTAAATTGTTGGTTGCTGGACATTTTGGCCAATCGTGGCGGAATTCCAGCATGAGCGTTCAGGTGGCGTTCAAGGCCGGTTGCGCAAGATCCGACGCTCCACCATCTCAAGACCAGGTTCGATGGTGGTGGACCTAACTTTTGAGGTGCCACATGAAGAAAACCATTCTGGCTTTGGCGACCGCAGCGACGGTCGCAGCAGGCGTCATCGCGGCGCCGCAAACGGCGGACGCGCGCGCGCGCTGGTGGCCGGGCGCGGTCATCGGCGGTCTTGCCGCCGGCGCCATCATCGGCGGAGCCGTCGCCAACCGCGGCTATTATTACGGCGGCCCCTACGCCTACGACTCCTACGCCTATTATGACGACTCCTATTACGGTGACCCCTACGCCTATGGTGGCGGTCCCTACGCCTATGGTGGCGGTCCCTACGGTCGGATTTACTCCGGACCTTATGGCGCCTATGGCGCCTATAACGACAAATACGGCTACCGCCACGATCCGGCGCCGTGAGGACCCGAAGGCGGCGTCCCAGCGTCAAGACGGTGGGGCGCCGCTATCGTATTTTCGCCGTCATGGCGGGACTTAAAATCGTTAACCGGGTTGTCGCGGTACGCTTTGAGTGACAGTCCGGAAGGGAGTAGAATGCCAAGGCGATGCGAGGCTGATGCCAATGTCGGCACCAGACCTGCTCAGTTCTCATGTTGAGGAGACAATCGCGATGAAGAAGGTTTTCACAGCGTTTCTCGCGGTCGCGGCCGTGGCCGGAACGCTAGCGGCTTCGACCTCCAGCGCCGACGCGCAGCGGTGGCGCCACGGTCCGGGGGCCGGTGCCGTTATCGGCGGCGTTGCCGCGGGTGCCCTGCTGGGCGCAGCCATCGCCGGCAGCGGTCCGGTCTACGCCGCTCCGCCGCCCGATTACTATTACGGCTATGGCCCGGGCCCGGTCTACGTTGAGGAGCCGCCGTGCCGCGTCGTGCGCGAACGGTTCTGGGACGGCTATGCCTGGCGCGCCCGTCGCGTGCAGGTGTGCGACTGACCGGACGTGACTGAGATGCGAGCCGGCGCGCTGCCGAGGGTTCAGCGCGTCGCGCCCATCGCGCGCAAGACATCGGCGCCCGGCCAGCAGTCGGGCGTCATTCCCTTCGCCTTCTGGAACGCGCCGACCGCGGCGCGGGTTTTCATGCCCGCCTTGCCGTCGATCTTGTCGGCATAGAGTCCGGCGCTGGCGAGCCGGCGCTGGATCGCCTCGACCTCGGCGGTGCGCAGCTGCGTGGTCTTGGTCCAGGCCGCCTCGAACGGCGGCGCGCCGCCGATGCGGTCGGCGAGATGGCCGACGAACAACACGTAAAGATCCGAGAAATTGTAGTCCTTGATGACGAAGTAGTTGCGCGTCACCAGGAAGGCGGGGCCGTCGCGCCCCTCCGGCTGCAGCAGCGAGGCGGACTCGGCGAGTTCGCGCGCGCTCAGGCGGCGGTCATGGGCCAGGGTGAAGCCCGCGCGCAGCCACTCGCCGAGCGGGCGGGTCTGTTCCGGCACCCCTTGCGTGCAGTCGGCGGTGGGGGGCGCGTGCACCTCGTAGGCCCAGCGCAGCCCGCCCTGCCAGCCCTTGGCGACGAGTTGCTGCGCGGCGGAGGCGAGCGCGTCCGGCACCGAGCTCCAGATGTTGCGGTGGCCGTCGCCGTCGAAATCGACCGCGTGCTTGTAGAACTCCGAGGGCAGGAACTGCGTCAGCCCCATCGCGCCGGCCCATGACGCGCGCATGTCCTTGAGCGCGACGTGGCCTTCGTCGAGAATCTTCAGGGCGAGGATGAACTCCTCGCGGAACTGCGCCTTGCGGCGTCCCGCATAGGCCTGCGTCGCCAGCACGCGGATGGCGTTGTGCGGCAGGACGTGGCGGCCGAAATCGGTTTCGCGGCCCCAGATCGCCAGCACCACCGTGGTCGGCACGCCGTAGCGCTGCTCGATCGCGGTCAATGTGGCGCGATGATGCTGGGCGAGCGTGCGCGCGTGCGTCGCCAGCCGCGCGATCGTCGCCTCCTTCACATAGTCGGCCGGCACCTGCACGAACTCGGCCTGCGCCGGCGCCGCCGATGGCGCGCGACCGGGCAGCACCAGGTCGGGCAGCTTGTAGTCGGGTTCGAGATCGCGCGTCGCGGCGTCAAAGGTTTTGCGCGACACGCCGGCGGCTTCGGCCTCCGGCCACAGCGAGGCGATGAACCGGGAAAATCCCGCGTCGCCCGCGCGCGCCTGATTCGCGGCGGTCACGCCGGCGATGACAAGGAGAGCCACGACAGCTTGTGCCGCAAGGTGACGCAGGATCAACATCGGGCATGGCTCCGAACATCGCACGAACGTTCGCGGAACACGGACGAATCGGAAACAGAGCGTAGACGGTAAAGAAGACATTAATGCGCGTCGGAATTTTCCGTCAAAACGATTTCGTGCGCGAGAAAAAGCGGCGCGAATGGCGGCGGCGTTTGCCCATCACGTCGTCGCGGATTTTTCGAGCCGCCGGAGCACTGGGATGATCGCATCCTGTCCCAGTTGCCGTAACCGGATCGCTTGCGTATTATCGCCAGCCTCGTCGTTACCGGGCCGCTGCGAAGCAGCGTGACCCGGTGATCCATCGGCGTTGAGAGGATGGATGGCCGGGTCACGCCCGGCCATGACGAGCGGAGATGCTAATGGCTTTCGGCAGACGGCTTCACGCCGCGCGTCCACGCCCCGCTCACCGCGTCAGCTTCTTGTACTTCAGCCGGTGCGGGATGATGGTGTCGGTGCCGAGCCGGCGCATCTTGTCGGCCTCGTAATCCTGGAAGTTGCCCTCGAACCATTCGACATGGGCATCGTCCTCGAAGGCGAGGATGTGGGTGGCGATGCGGTCGAGGAACCAGCGGTCGTGGCTGATGATCACGGCGCAGCCGGCGAAATCCTCCAGCGCTTCCTCGAGCGCGCGCAGCGTGTCGACGTCGAGGTCGTTGGTCGGCTCGTCGAGCAGCAGCACGTTGGCGCCGGATTTGAGCATCTTGGCCAGATGCACGCGGTTGCGCTCGCCGCCCGACAGCGCGCCGACCTTCTTCTGTTGGTCGGCGCCCTTGAAGTTGAACGCCGAGCAGTAGCCGCGCGAGTTCATCTCCTTCTTGCCGAGATAGATGATGTCGTTGCCGCCGGAGATTTCCTCCCACACGCTCTTCTTGCCATCGAGCGCGTCGCGCGACTGGTCGACATAGCCGAGGTGCACCGACTCGCCGACGCTGATCGCGCCGCTGTCGGGCTTCTCGGCGCCGGTGATCATGCGAAACAGCGTGGTCTTGCCGGCGCCGTTGGGGCCGATGACGCCGACGATGCCGCCCGGCGGCAGCTTGAACGACAGGTTGTCGATCAAGAGGCGGTCGCCGAAGCCCTTGGTGAGGCCGTCGAAGGCGATGACGTTCTGCCCGAGCCGCTCGGACACCGGAATGACGATCTGCGCGGTCTGCGGCGCCTTCTCGGAGGCCTTGGCGAGCAGTTCCTCGTAGCGCTGGTAGCGCGCCTTGGACTTGGCCTGGCGCGCCTTGGGCGAGGCGGCGACCCATTCCTGCTCGCGCGCCAGCGTGCGCTGGTGCGCGGCTTCCTCGCGGCCTTCCTGTTCGAGGCGCTTCTGCTTCTGCGACAGCCACGACGAGTAATTGCCCTCGTAGGGAATGCCGCGGCCGCGGTCGAGCTCGAGGATCCAGCCGGTGACGTTGTCGAGGAAGTAGCGGTCGTGGGTGACGATCAGGATCGCGCCGGGATAGTTGCGCAAGTGCCCTTCGAGCCAGGCGACGCTCTCGGCGTCGAGATGGTTGGTCGGTTCGTCGAGCAGCAGGAGGTCGGGCTGGCTGAGCAGCAGGCGGCACAGCGCGACACGGCGGCGCTCGCCGCCGGAGAGTTTCGTCACGTCGGCATCGTCCGGCGGGCAGCGCAGCGCGTCCATCGCCTGGTCGACCTTGCTGTCGAGATCCCACAGGCCCTTGGCCTCGATCTCGTCCTGCAGCCGGGTCATCTCGTCGGCGGTTTCGTCGGAATAGTTCACCGCGAGTTCGTTGTAGCGGTCGAGGATCGCCTTCTGCGGGCCAACGCCTTCGAGCACGTTGTCGCGCACGTTCTTGGCGGCGTCGAGATGCGGCTCCTGTTCGAGATAGCCGACGCGGGCGCCCTCGGCGACCCAGCCTTCGCCGTTATAGTCCTTGTCGATGCCGGCCATGATGCGCAGCAGCGTCGACTTGCCGGAGCCGTTGACACCGAGCACGCCGATCTTGGCATCGGGGTAGAACGACAGGTTGATGTTATCGAGCACCTTGCGGTTGCCCGGATAGGTCTTCGACAGGCCCTGCATGTGATAGATGAATTGTCTGGCCATCGCCGACCCGCGCTCCATTCGACTTGAAAAGGATGTCGGGCGCTGATGTACCGGCGGGCCGGGCAAAGGGCAAGCGGCGGGGGAACTCCCCGCGCCGCGCCGGCCTAGTGGGTCGTGCCGGAGCCGGCGCCCGCGTGGCGCTGCCACCATGCCTCGATGGTGGCGACATCGGCGGCGATGTCGTCGGCAAGCGGGCCGGCGAACTGCTGCCACACCTCGGTCACCGCCGGCGAAACGGAGGTGAGCACCGGCAGGCCGGCCAGGAGGGCGGCCCGGAACGCATCGCTCAGGCCCCCGCGCTCGGCTTCCTGCTTGCCGAACTTGCTCAGGATCACCAGGTCGGCGCCGTCGCGGATGGCGCGCTCGACCGCGCCGCAGGCTCCGGCCAGGCCGCTGGAATCGAGATTGCAGGAGGTCGAGCCGCTGCCCAGTTCCTGGGAGAGCGAAAACACCTTGCCGCTGACGATGTCGCGCAGCGCCACGTGGCCGCAGGGGCCGCCGTTGACGGTGGCGGGCACCTCGATCACGCCGGCCACCCGCACGCCCCGCGCGACAAGGCGGCGGGAGATCTCCACCAGCACCTCGCGGACCTGCTCGGCCGAAGTTCCCTTCACGGCCAGCACGGGCTGGTTGACGTCGTCCTGCGCGGTTTCGCTCTGCATCGTCGTGTCCTCTCTGGACCCTGCCCTCAGGGCCGGGAAACAACCACGGAATGAAGGAACCGGCCATGACAAACGGCAAGCCGCCAGGTGTCCTCCGCCCGGGGCGGGTAGGACTTTGGAAAGGCTATGTCAAAGCCGCCCCGCCGGGGCCGGCCACTCTACCGCTTTTTAATCTTTTCCGAGTCATTCTCATCTGAACCGGATGGGGGGTCTGTGCATCAAACAGATGGACCCCCTGGATTTCCGAGGTTGGTTTCAAGGGATGGTTCCAAGGGAGTGGTGTCATGGCCCTGGTCGGAACAGCCACATCATCAACGCCCGCCGCGGCAAGGACGCGCCTCTGGAGCGCGCCGCTGGTCGCGCTGTGGCGCGGCATCGTCAGGGATCTGTCGTATCGGCCCGAACTGCATTACATGCGCGGTCCCGGACCGGCCTGGCGCGCCAAGCACGGCATTCCCGAGCGCCGCTGAGCCCCTCGCATCGCGGCTTGTCCGCGTCCACCATTCGCGTCACCATGCGCGCCGTTTTATGACAGGCACCCATGGGAGCGGCCATTGCGCTATCGCTGCGCGATCCTCGACGACTATCAGGCCGCGGCCGCCGGCCTGGCCGACTGGAATTCGCTGTCCGATGTCGACGTGACGTTCTTCACCGCTCCGTTCGCGGATGCGCAAGCCGCCGCGCGGGCGCTGAAGGATTTCCACATCGTCGGCCTGATGCGCGAGCGCACGCCATTTCCGCGCGCGCTGCTTGCTGGCCTGCCCAACCTGCGCCTGCTCATGACCTCCGGCATGGGCAATGCCGCCATCGACCTTGCCGCCGCGCGCGACCACGGCGTGACGGTGTGCGGCACCGGTCATTTCGGCGCGCCGGCCGCCGCGCTCGCCATCGGGTTGATGCTGGAACTGACCCGCCGCATCGGTTTCGAGGATGCCCGGTTGAAAGCCGGCGCGCCGTGGCAGGTGACGCTGGGGCGGGATCTCGAAGGCATGACGCTGGGCATCGTCGGTCTCGGCCGGCTCGGCCGCCGCGTCGCCGCCATCGCGCAAGCCCTGGGCATGGAGGTGATCGCCTGGAGCCAGAACCTGACGCCCGAGGCCTGCCGTGACGCCGGCGTCGCCTATGCCAGCCGCACGGAACTGTTCGCGCGCGCCGACATCGTCAGCATCCATCTCGCCTTGAGCGAACGCACGCGCGGCCTGATCGGCTGCGACGAGCTTTCCCGCATGAAGCCGACCGCCTATCTCGTCAATACCGCGCGCGGTCCCATTGTCGTGGAGGACGACCTGGTCGACGTGCTGCGCCAGCGGCGCATCGCCGGCGCCGGCCTCGACGTGTTCTGGACCGAGCCGTTGCCGCTCGATCATCCGCTGCGCGGGCTCGACAATGTCGTGCTGACCCCGCATCTCGGCTATGTGACCGAGCAGGGTTACCGCCGCTTCTATGCGGACATGGTGGAGGACATCGCGGCCTGGCTGGCCGGTGCGCCGATCCGCCGGATCGAGGCCGAATGAGGCTTCAGCGTTGCGGAGGCGGCGGCAGCGGCGCCGACGTGATCGGTCCGCCCGAAGTGTTGGCCGCGCCGGACTGGCCCGGCACGTAGGGCCCGCCCTGCGGCGCACTCAGCGGCTGCGGAGCGCCGGCCTGCGGCGCGGCGGCGGTCTCGGAACCCGCGCCGCCGGGCAGGATGACGACCTTGGTGCCGAGTTTCACCCGTTCGAACAGATCGGAGACATCCTCGTTGAGCAGGCCGAAACAGCCCGACGACACCCGCTTGCCGATGGTCGAGGGCTGGTTGGTGCCGTGGATGCGGTAGACGGTGTTGCCGAGATAGAGCGCGCGCGCGCCCAGCGGATTGCCGGGGCCGCCGGCCATGAAGCGCGGCAGGTAGGGCTGGCGCTCGATCATCTCCGCCGGCGGATGCCAGTCGGGCCACTCGACCTTGCGGGTGATCTTCTGCGTACCGGACCAGCGGAAGCCGTCGCGGCCGACACGGATGCCGTAGCGCAGCGCCCGGCCGCCGCCGAGCACGAAATAAAGCTGGGTGTGGGCGGTATCGACGATGATCGTGCCCGCGGGTTCCTTGGTCGGATAGTTGACCTCCTGCCGGCGCAGCTGCGGGGGCAATTCCTCCGGCGTGCCGGTTTCCGGCTGGTCCTCGGGCGGCAGGATGGACACCGCGGCGGTGTTGGGGCCGGCCGGGGCCTGAGTGGAGCCGATGGCGGCCGGCGGACGCAGCGCGTCCGGCGCGCCGACATTGGCGGGAGGCATTGGCTGGGCCGGCGGCAAGGACTGGGCCCGCGGCGGCGGCACCGGCTCCGGGGCGCGGTTGTCATCCGGATAGATGAAACCGGGGCCGCGCTCGGAATAGACCGGCGGCGGAGCGGCCGGGCGGCCATAGCGCGGATCGTTCGGCGACAGCACGGGTCCGGGCGGCGGCAGGGCGCTGGCGCCGCGCGCGGGATCACTGTCCTCGATGGCGTTGAAATCCGGATCTTCCTCCACCGTCACCTGTCCGGGCTGGCCGTAAGCCGGCGGATAGGCCGGCGGCGGCGCGGCCGAAGGCGCATAAGGCGGCGGCGGATAGCCCTGGGCATGAGCGGATGGAGCCGGGAAACCGGCGGCCAGGACGCCAAGGGTGAATGCGCTGGCCGCCAGCAGGTAAACGTTGCGTATTGCCATCATGAAACTGTTTATACCCGTGAGCCCGCACCGGATGGTTAACGGCCGCTTTTTTCCGAGCCTATTGGCTTGAACATCGCGGCACATTCAAGACTTTTTCAGGGAGGAATGGCTCATTGCCCGGCGAAAGACAAAAAAGTCCGGCGGGTCCTTCAGGCACCTCGCCGCAACCGCCGGTAGTCAGGGTCCGCAACTGTTGGGACGCGCCGCGGGATCGGGATCGGCGCATCGTGGCGGACAGGTCACAGGCCGGCTTAGCGATTGCGTGACAATTGCGTGCCAGCGGTTTTGTTGCGGCGGAAAGATGCGGCTGCGGTATCCTTTAACGACATGCTCTGATTCGATTTTCCGTATCCGTGTCAATTCGATGAATGGCGGTGCGGCAGGCGCAAGCGAGAGCGTTCGGTGGTGTTTTTCCGTACTGGCGTTTTCCGGCAACCTTGCGAGAAGGCGTTCATGCCGCGGTGAGCGGCGGGAACGGTGGAATCCGAGATGCTTCCCAACCTGCGCTTCGTATTCGCCACCATTCTCATTACCTTCTCGGTAGTGATTTTCGCGCTGGGTGCGGCGTCGCTGTTGCGCACCGCGCACGAGGATTTCGCCAACCTGCCCGGCCGCCGTGCCCCGGTGGGCAACGAGCAGGTGCCGATGCTGGCCTTGTTGCGGCTCGATCCGGCCACGGCGCGTGAACAGGCGGCGTTGCGAGAGAAGGAGATGCTGCGCGAGCAGGCGGCCTTGCGCGAACAGGAGGCCTTGCGCGAGCAGGAGGCGCTGCGCGAACAGGAGGCCTTGCGCGAGCAGGCGGCGTTGCGCGAGCAGCAGCTGCCATCCACCGAGCGCCCGACGTCGACGCCGGACGCGCCGTCGCACGATGCGGTTCCGACGGCCAGCGAGGCGGACAAGAAAGACAAGACCGATTCTCCGCGCGAAGCTGCGCAGCAGACCGTCGCGCTGACGCCGGCGGCAGAGGTGACGGCGGAAGTTCCCGCGGCCGAACCGCAGGCGGCAAAGCCAAATAAGCGCAATCTTCGGGCGGCACACAATGCGCGCCTGAAGCGCCTGCGCCTGCTGCAGGCCCGACGCGCGGCGGCCATGCAACCGGCAGCCTCGACGGCCAATTTCAATGCCGCGATTTTCAACGGGCCCAACTAGGGCCCGTTCACGCCGCTGGTAATCGGCGGGCCGTCAGGCAATCCCCATTCGGCCCATGAGCCATCGTAGAGCGCGGTGGCGTCGACGCCGAGACGTGCCAGCGCCAGCGTGAGCGTGGCGGCGGTGACGCCGGAGCCGCAACTCGTCACCAGCGGCCGGGCAAGGTCGACGCCGGCGGCGGCGAAAATCCTGGCCAGTTCGTCCGCCGGCTTGAACACGCCGCTCGCGGCGTCGAACACCGCGCCGAACGGCACGTTGCGGCTCTGCGGAATGCGCCCCGGACGGCGGCCCGGCCATGGTTCGGCCGCCGTGCCCTCGAACCGCTCGCGGGCGCGCGCGTCGACGATTTGCTCGGCGCATGTCGCGAGGTTGGCGACCAGCGCCGCCTTGTCGCGCACCCGCGCCGGCTCGAAGGCGGCGGCAAAGCGGGCGGGCCGCGGCGTCACGCGGCCGGTTTCGAGCGGGCGGCCCTCGGCGCGCCATTTCTTCAGGCCGCCGTCGAGCACGCGCACGTTGCGATGGCCGAACACGCGGAAGGTCCACCACACCCGGGGCGCGCCCATGTAATTGCCGGCGTCGTACACCACCACGAGGTCGTCGTTGCCGATGCCGAGCGCGGCGACGGCGCGCGCGAAATCGTCCGGCGCCGGCAGCATGTGGGGCAGGGGACTGGCGCGGTCGGCGATGGCGTCGATGTCGAAGAACACCGCGCCGGGCAGGTGAGCGGCGGCATGATCCTCGGCGGCCGTGGGCTGTACGCCCGGCATCCTGAAGCTGCCGTCGACGACGCGCAGCGTCGGATCGCCGAACTGGCTTGCCAGCCATGCGGTGGTGACCAGCGGATCAGTCATCGGAAGGGGTCCAGGTGAGGGGGATTGCGTCAGCGTGGAGATTTGGCGGGCGGGTGCGGCTCGGCCGGTTCGACGGCGCCGCCAGCCCGGCGCCAGGCTGAAAAACCGCCCTCGATATGCGCCACCGGCTTCAGCCCCATGTCCTGCGCGGTCTTGGCGGCGAGCGCCGAGCGCAAGCCCCCGGCACAGAAGAACACGAACTTGCGGTCCTGCTGGAACACCGGCTTGGCATAGGGGCTGTCCGGGTCGATCCAGAATTCCAGCATGCCGCGCGGACAGTGAAACGCGCCGGGAATCTTGCCTTCGCGCTCGCGCTCGCGCGGGTCGCGCAAATCGACCAGCACGACGTCGTCGCATCCGACGTTGCCGTTGGGAAACGCCGCGACCGCGTCGGCGGCGGGAATGGTTTCGATCGCGGCGCTGGCCTCGTCGACCAGGACCTTGTAGCCGCGATGGATGGTCTGGGGCATCGGGATGGGTTCCTGTCGGCTCGCCAGCGTTACCGCACCAGTTCTCGCATCGCCGCCTCGAGGCCTTCAAGGGTGAGCGGAAACATGCGGTTGGCGAACAGGCGCTGGATCATCGTCGTCGACGGCGTGTAGGGCCACTGCCGCTCGGGCACGGGATTGAGCCACACCGCATGCGGATAGGTGCGCGTCACGCGCTCCAGCCACGCCGCGCCCGGCTCCTCGTTCATGTGTTCGACCGAGCCGCCGGCCTGGATGATCTCGTAGGGGCTCATCGCCGCATCGCCGACAAAGATCACCTTGTAGTCGTGCGGGAAGGTGTGCAGCACGTCCCAGGTCGGCGTGCGGTCGGCGTAGCGGCGCTCGTTATCCTTCCACACGCTCTCGTAGAGGCAGTTGTGGAAGTAGAAATATTCCATGTGCTTGAATTCGGTCTTGGCCGCCGAGAACAGTTCCTCGACCTGCGCGATGTGCCAGTCCATCGAGCCGCCGATGTCGAAGAACAGCAGCACCTTGACGGCGTTGCGCCGCTCGGGACGCATGCGCAGGTCGAGATAGCCGTGGTTGGCGGTCTCGCGGATGGTGGTGTCGAGATCGAGTTCGTCGGGCGCGCCGGTGCGGGCGAACTTGCGTAAGCGCCTGAGCGCCACCTTGATGTTGCGCGTGCCCAGCTCGATGTCGCCGTCGAGATCCTTGAACTCGCGCTTGTCCCAGACCTTGACGGCGCGGAAGCTGCCATTCTTCTCCTGGCCGATGCGGATGCCGGCCGGCGCATAACCGTAGGCGCCGAACGGCGAGGTGCCGCCGGTGCCGATCCATTTGCTGCCGCCCTGATGGCGCTCCTTCTGCTCCTTGAGCCGCTCGCGCAGCTTTTCCATCAGATCGTCCCAGCCGAGTTCCTCGAGCTGCTTCTTCTCCTCGTCGGTGAGATATTTCTGCGCCACCTTCTGCAGCCAGTCGGCGGGAATTCCGGCCTGGTCGGTGCCGTCCGCGAGACTCTCCAGCCCCTTGAAGGTGGTGCCGAACACGCGGTCGAACTTGTCGAGGTTGCGTTCGTCCTTCACCAGCGCGGCGCGCGACAGATAGTAGAACCCCTCGACCGATTGGCCGGCGAGATCGGCGTCAAGCCCTTCCATCAGCGTGAGATATTCACGCAATGTGACCGGGAGCTGCGCCTCGCGCAGCGATGTGAAGAATTTCAGGAACATGGGCGGCACCATGCCACAGGCCGTCCGCGCTTGTCACGGGCGCGGGAAGGGCAGTGCGCCATTGCTTTTGTTCCTTGTCTGTTCTAGCCTGCAAAGGCTGACTATCACCTTGTTGGGACGTGCATTTTTCCCCCGCCGGCGCCGGTTCACGGAGGCTCGCGGCCGGAAAGACCCGGCCCCATGCGTTTTCCGGGTTGTCCCATGCGTCCCGCCAGCGGTCTCGACGTGCTGTTTCTCGACTTCAACAGCTACTTCGCCAGCGTCGAGCAGCAGGACAACCCGCGGCTGCGCGGCCGCCCGGTGGTGGTGTCGCCGCTCGACACCGAGGTCACCTGCGCCATCGCCGCGAGCTACGAGGCCAGGGCCCACGGCATCCGCACCGGCACCAAGATCTACGAGGCGCGGCGGCTGTGTCCCGGTCTTGTCGTGGTGCCGGCGCGCCACGAGGTCTATGTCGCCTATCACCACCGGCTGATGGACGAGATCCAGAACCATGTTCCGATCCACAAGGTGCATTCGATCGACGAGGTGGCCTGCAAGCTGATCGGCGCCGAGCGCACGCCGGACAATGCGGTGGCGCTGGCGCGGCGCATCAAGGCTGGCATCGCGGCCAATGTTGGCGCCAGCCTGCGCTCATCCATCGGCTTCGCGCCGACCACGCTTCTGGCCAAGCTCGCGGCCGAACTGCACAAGCCCGACGGCCTGACGCTGCTGCCGCTCGAGACCCTGCCGGGGGCCATCGCGCATCTCGATCTGGCCGACATTCCCGGCATCGGGCGCAACATGGCGGCGCGGCTGCATGCGGCCGGCGTGCACGGCGTCGCCGCGCTGTGGGGCCTCGCGCCCAAGCAGGCGCGCGCGCTGTGGGGCAGCGTGACCGGCGAACGGTTCTGGTATGCCCTGCACGGCTACGACGTGCCCGACCAGCCGACGGAAAAGCGCGCCATCGGCCACAGCCGCGTGCTGCCGGTCGAATTGCGGCCGCCGCATCTGGCCAAGCTGGTGGCGCGGGCGCTGCTGCTCAAGGCGGCGCGCCGGCTGCGCCGCTACGAGCGCGCGGCCGGATGCCTCAGCCTTTCGGTCCGCGCCGCCGGCTCTCAGCGCCTGGACTCCGCCGCTTCCTTCGCGCCGACCCAGGACAGCTTCCGCCTGCTCGACGAACTCGACCGGCTGTGGGCGCGCCTTCATCTCGCCGACAGCCGCGCTCCCCGGCTCAAGATGGTGACGATCTACCTGACCGGGCTTGTCGGGCAGCAGCGCCGCCAGGGCGACCTGTTCGACGCCGCCGGCGCGGCGCATCGGGCGGGCATCCCGGCCGAGCGGCGCGAGCAGATCTGGCATGCGCTCGACGGATTGCAGAGCCGCTACGGCCGCAACAGCGTGGCGCTGGCCTCGCAACTGGCCATCGATCTCAAATATCTCGGCGCCAAGATCGCGTTCACCCGCATTCCCGAGACGCGGGAATTTGACGACTAGCGCGGAAGGTTTGCCGGAATAGCGGTTTCCCTTTCCGAGGCGCGCTCTAGACTTGCTCTCGCACGTCCGAAAAAGCCGTGCGGACGGCGCCGGCGACCACCGGCGAAGTAAAAACGGCAAGGGGAGGAAAGGCATGAGCATTGAATCGATTGTCATCTGGCTGATTGTCGGTGCGGTCGCCGGCTGGCTCGCCGGGATGGTCGTCAAGGGCGGCGGCTTCGGGCTCCTGCGCAACATCGCGATTGGCGTCATCGGCGCCGTGGTGGCCGGCTGGCTGTTGCCCCGGATCGGCCTGCGCATGAGCGGCGGCACGATGGCGGCGATCATCAACGCCACCATCGGCGGCATCATCGTCCTCGTCGTGCTTTCGCTCCTCAGACGGGCGTGATAGGACGCCAGGCGGCCGCAAGCCATGACGGTCGCCTGGCAGTGTCATCGGCGTTTTAGCTATCGAGAGACGAAGATCCGCATCATGAAATTCACCGGCACGAAAAATTATGTCGCCACCGACGATCTCAAGGTCGCGGTCAATGCGGCCATCGTCCTCGAGCGGCCACTGCTGGTGAAGGGCGAACCCGGCACCGGCAAGACGGTGCTGGCCGAGGAGGTCGCCGGCGCCATCAACGCGCCGCTGCTGACCTGGCACATCAAGTCCACCACCAAGGCGCAGCAGGGGCTTTACGAATATGACGCGGTGTCGCGCCTGCGCGACAGCCAGCTCGGCGACCCGCGCGTCTCCGAAATTTCCAACTACATCAAGCGCGGCAAGTTGTGGGAGGCGTTCACCGCCGCCAACCGGCCGGTGCTGCTGATCGACGAGATCGACAAGGCCGACATCGAGTTTCCCAACGACCTCCTGCTCGAACTCGACCGCATGGAATTCCATGTCTACGAGACCGGCGAGACCATCCGCGCCGCCAAGCGGCCGATCGTCGTCATCACCTCGAACAACGAGAAGGAATTGCCCGACGCGTTCCTGCGCCGCTGTTTCTTCCACTACATCAAGTTCCCCGACGCCGACACCATGAACCAGATCGTCGACGTGCATTTCCCCGGCATCAAGAAGCGGCTGGTGGAAGAGGCGCTGCGCGTCTTCTTCCAGGTGCGCGACGTGCCGGGCCTGAAGAAGAAGCCGTCGACCTCGGAACTGCTCGACTGGCTCAAGCTGCTACTCAACGAGGACATCACGCCCGAGATGCTGCGCGAGCGTGATCCGCGCAAGCTCATTCCGCCGCTGCATGGCGCGCTGTTGAAGAACGAGCAGGACGTGCACTTGTTCGAGCGCCTGGCGTTTCTGAGCCGGCGCGAGGGCTGAGGCGGCTCTCGCCGGCTTTTTGCGCGCCTAGATGCCCGGATCGTCGATCAACGGCGTCGGGCGCGCCAGCTTGGTCAGGTCGGGGCGGCTTTTCAGCGTGATGATCTTGCCGTCGACCTTGACCCCGTAGTCCGCCAGAGTCGCGAAGGTGCGCGACAGCACTTCGGGCGCCATGCCGAGGCGGGCCGCCAGCACCTTCTTGTCGAACGGCAACTCGAATCTGCTGCTGGAGCCGGTCTCGGCGTCACGGCGCAACAACCAGTTGGCCAGCCGTTCGAGGCTCGAACGCAGCTTCTGGTTCTTCAGTTCCTGGACGACGCCGCGATAGGCCAGCGCCTGCTGCCGGGCGATGGCGCGAGCGAACGCCGGGTCGGTGTCGAACGTCGTCCGCACGGTTTCGGCCGGCAGCATCAGGATGCGGGAAGCTTCCAGCGCGCGCGCCGATTTGAGGTAGGGGCGGTCGAGAATGACCGCGGCCAGGATGAAGGTGTGGCCCGGTCCCAGCACCGCGACGGTGGTCTCGCGGTCGCGATAGCGCGAGAACACCTCGATCTGGCCATCCACGACGAGATGCAGAAAATCCGCCGGCTCGCCTTCGTGGGTGAGTTCGACGTGTGACGGAAAGCGTTGCAGGAAGGCGCCATGCAGCAATCGATCGAGGCTTTCCTCCTTGATCCCTTCGAAGAGGGGCAAGGGAGCGATTGCTTCGCGGTCCTCATGGCGCATGGGTCATCCCTTCAGAGGATTTTACATGGAATTTTCAGTACAATTTATGGACTGATTTTGGTCAATACAAAAATTGTCTGACTGGCGGAACATATTGATCAAAATCTAAATAGCAACAGACATTCCTCATTTTGGTGCTTGAATCTGTGCGCTGCACAAACGCCGTTGATTTGGATCATGGGGAAATCCGCCGTGCCGTTTTCTAAGTCCGCCCGCTTGCTTGATCGCATTTGCAGGGAACAACCATGTCGTCGATCGACAAAGGTCAACAAAACCGCGCACTTTGGCTCTCCACCATTGCTTTCACCGTCTGCTTTGCCGTGTGGACGATCTTTTCGATCATCGGCATTCAGATCAAGCAAGACCTCGGGCTCAACGACACGCAGTTCGGCCTTCTGGTCGGCACGCCGATCCTCACCGGCAGCCTGATTCGGCTCATCCTCGGCATCTGGACCGACCAATACGGCGGCCGCGTCGTCTATACGCTGACCATGCTCAGCGCCGCGGTGATGACCGCGCTGCTGATCTATGCCCATGACTATCCGACCTTCCTGCTCGCGGCGCTCGGCGTGGGTATCGCCGGCGGCTCGTTCTCGGTCGGCGTCGCCTATGTGGCCAAGTGGTACCCCAGGGAAAAGCAGGGCACGGCGCTCGGCATCTTCGGCGCCGGCAACGTCGGCGCGGCGGTGACCAAGTTCTTCGCTCCGATGGTGATGGTGGCCTACGGCTGGAAGACCGTGGCGCTGGTGTGGGCCGCGGGTCTCGCGCTCACCGCGGTGATCTTTTTCCTGTTCACCAACGACGATCCCGACCTGCGGCGCCGCCGCGTCAGCGGCCAGAAGCCCGAATCGCTGATGTCGATGATGGAGCCGCTGAAGAACATCCAGGTCTGGCGCTTCTCGCTCTATTATTTCTTCGTGTTCGGAGGCTTCGTGGCGCTGGCGCTGTGGCTGCCGCGCTATCTGATCGGTGTCTACGGCCTCAACATCACCACGGCCGGCATCATCGGCGCAGTCTATTCGATTCCGGCGTCGGTCTTCCGCGCCTATGGCGGCCATCTGTCCGACAAGTTCGGCGCGCGCCGCATCATGTACTGGACGTTCATGGTTTCGGTGGTCTGCACCTTCGTGCTGTCCTACCCGCCGACCCAGTACATCGTGCGTGGCATCCAGGGCCCGATCGCCTTCACGACCGAAATGGGCATCGTCGGCTTCATGGTGGTCGCGTTCATCCTTGGCTTCTTCATGAGCCTGGGCAAGGCCGCGGTCTACAAGCACATCCCGGTCTATTATCCCGACCGTGTCGGCGCCGTCGGCGGGGTCGTCGGGCTTGTCGGCGGTCTTGGCGGCTTCGTGATGCCGATTGCCTTCGGCGCGCTCAACGACCTGACCGGAGTCTGGCAGAGCTGCTTCTGGCTCCTGTTCTTCATCGTCGCTGTCTCGCTGGTGTGGATGCACTTCGCCGTCCGCCAGATGGAGATTGAAGCCAACCTGGCCGGGGTGCCGGTCCAGCGTCTGCCGCAATTGCCGGAAATGCAGCCGATCCACGGCGCGGCCCAGCAGGGGGCGCTGGCGCCGGTCGCCTTGCAGGACTGGCATCCCGAGAACAAGCAGTTCTGGGAATCGGGCGGGCGCGCCATTGCGCGGCGCAATCTGTGGATCTCGGTCGCCTGCCTGCTGCTCTCGTTCGCGGTGTGGATGGTGTGGTCGGTCGTGGTCGCCAAGCTCCCCGCGGTCGGCTTCCGCTTCGACACCGAACAGCTGTTCTGGCTGGCGGCGTTGCCGGGTCTGTCGGGCGCGACGCTGCGCATCTTCTACAGCTTCATGCCGCCGATCTTCGGCGGCCGGCTGTGGACGACGGTGTCGACGTGGTCGCTGATAATCCCCGCGGTTGGCATCGGGCTGGCGGTGCAGAATCCCAACACGCCGTACTGGATCTTCCTGGGCCTTGCCCTGCTGTGCGGCTTCGGCGGCGGCAACTTCGCCTCGTCGATGTCCAACATCTCCTTCTTCTTCCCAAAGGCGGAGAAGGGCAACGCGCTGGCGCTCAACGCCGGTCTCGGCAATCTCGGCGTCAGCGTGGTGCAGTTCATCGTTCCGCTGGCGATCACCGCGGGCGTGTTCGGCTGGCTCGGCGGCGATGCGCAGACCGTGGTGGAGGGCGGCAGGACGACCCAGCTCTGGCTGCAGAACGCCGGCTACGTGTTCGTGCCCTTCATTGCCATCAGCGCGTTCGCGGCGTGGTTCGGCATGGACGACATCGACTCGATGAAGGCCTCCCTCGCCGATCAGGCGGTGATCTTCCGCCGCACCCACAACTGGATCATGTGCTGGCTCTACACCGGCACGTTCGGTTCCTTCATCGGCTTCTCGGCGGCGTTCCCGCTGCTGTCGAAGATCCTGTTCCCCGAGATCAATGCCCTGAAGTACGCCTTCCTCGGGCCGCTGGTCGGCGCCGTTGCGCGCGCGGTTGCCGGCAAGCCGTCCGACCGCTTCGGTGGCGGCCGCGTCACCTTCTGGGTGTTCGTCGGCATGACGGTGGGCGTCGTCGCGGTGCTGTATGCGATCGGCCTCAAGGGGCAGCCCTTGGCATTCCCGCTGTTCCTGGCGAGCTTCCTGTTCCTGTTCGCGGTCAGCGGCGTCGGCAACGCGTCGACGTTCCAGATGATCCCGACCATCATGCGCAAGGAAGTGGCCCGGCTCGAACCGCAGCTTGATGCGGCCGAGCGCGTCAAGCAGTCGGACAAGGAATCGGCGGCGATCATCGGCTTTACCTCGGCGCTTGCCGCCTACGGCGCCTTCTTCATCCCCAAGAGTTTCGGCTCGTCGCTGGCGCTGACCGGCGGTCCGGAGGTGGCGCTATACGGCTTCCTCGCCTTCTACATCGTCTCCGTTGCGATCACCTGGGGAGTCTACACGCGGCGCGGCGGATTGCTGTTCGATGTCGAACGCGGTCTGACGCCCGTCTCGGCGACGACCCCGGCCGTTTGACCCATACATAAACATCCACGCTCAAGGACAAGATCATGAGTCTTTTTCTCGACCGCCTGACCTTCTTCAACCGCGCCAAGGCGCCGTTCTCGGACGGCCATGGCATCACCACCAACGAAGACCGCAGGTGGGAAGACGGCTACCGCAAGCGCTGGCAGCACGACAAGATCGTCCGCTCCACCCATGGCGCCAACTGCACCGGCTCGTGTTCGTGGAAGATCTACGTCAAGGGCGGCATCGTCACCTGGGAGACGCAGCAGACCGACTATCCGCGCACGCGGCCGGATCTGCCCAACCACGAGCCGCGCGGCTGCGCGCGCGGCGCCAGCTATTCGTGGTACCTCTATTCCGGCAACCGCGTGAAATATCCGCTGATCCGCTCCCGCCTGCTCAAGCTGTGGCGCGAAGCGCGCGCCATCCGCACGCCGGTCGCGGCCTGGGCCTCGATCGTCGAGGATCCGGCCAAGCGCGCGCAGTACACCCGGGTGCGCGGGAACGGCGGCTTCGTGCGCGCCAGCTGGGACGAGGTCACCGAGATCATCGCCTCGGCCAATGCCTATACCGCCAAGAAGCACGGTCCCGACCGCATCTTCGGCTTCTCGCCGATCCCGGCGATGTCGATGGTGTCTTACGCCGCGGGCGCGCGCTACCTGTCGCTGCTCGGCGGCGTCTGCATGTCGTTCTACGACTGGTATTGCGATCTGCCGCCGTCGTCCCCGCAGACCTGGGGCGAGCAGACCGACGTGCCGGAATCGGCCGACTGGTACAACGCCGGCTTCCTTATCCTGTGGGGCTCCAACGTCCCGCAGACCCGCACGCCGGATGCGCACTTCTATACGGAAGCGCGCTACCGCGGCGCCAAGAGCGTCGTCATCACGCCGGACTATTCGGAAGCCTCGAAGTTCGGCGACATGTGGCTGTCGGTCAAGCAGGGCACCGACTCGGCGCTGGCGATGGCGATGGGCCACGTCATTCTCAAGGAATTCCACGTCGACCGCGAGGTCGGCTACTTCCGCGACTACGTGCGCCAGTACACCGACATGCCGATGCTGGTGAAGCTGGTGCGCCAGGGCGACAAGCTGATCCCGGACCGCTTCATCCGCGCCGCCGACTTCGACCAGAGTCTCGGCGAGGCCAACAACGCCGAATGGAAGACGGTGGCCTATGACGAAACCAGCGGTTCCATCGTGGTGCCGCGCGGTTCGGTCGGTTTCCGCTGGGGCGAGCAGGGCAAGTGGAGCCTCGAGGAGAAGGCCGCCGACGGCAAGGACACCAAGCTGCGGCTGTCGCTGTCCGGCATCCAGGACGAGGTGACGGGCGTCGCCTTCCCGTATTTCGGCAACATCGCCCACGAGCACTTCACCCACACCACGCACGACAGCGTGCTGGTGCGCAACGTACCGGTCAAGAAGCTGCAGCTCGCCGAGGGCGAAACGCTGGTCGCCTCGGTCTATGACCTGTTCCTCGCCAATTACGGCGTCGATCGCGGCTTCGGCGGCGACAATGTCGCGGCCTCGTACGACGACAACGTGCCGTACACGCCGGCCTGGGCCGAGACCATCACCGGCGTCAAGCGCGACCAGATCATCACCGTGGCGCGCGAGTTCGCCGCCAACGCCGAGAAGACCAACGGCCGATCCATGGTCATCATCGGCGCGGCGATGAACCACTGGTATCACGCCGACATGAACTACCGCGGCGTCATCAACATGCTGGTGATGTGCGGCTGCGTCGGTCAGTCGGGCGGCGGTTGGTCGCACTATGTCGGCCAGGAGAAGCTGCGCCCGCAGTCCGGCTGGACGCCGCTGGCGTTCGCGCTCGACTGGGGCCGGCCGTCGCGTCAGCAGAACGCGACCTCGTCGTGGTACGCCCACACCGACCAGTGGCGCTACGAGACCATCAATGTCGGCGAGATCATCTCGCCGACCGCGCCGGCCGGTCCGTGGGACGGCGCCATCATCGACTACAACATCCGCGCCGAGCGCATGGGCTGGCTGCCGTCCGCGCCGCAGCTTGAGCAGAACCCGCTCACCATTGCCAAGGACGCGGCGGCGGCCGGGCTCGAGGCCAAGGACTACGTCGCGCGCGAGCTGAAGTCCGGCAAGCTCAAGATGTCGTGCGAGGATCCGGACAATCCGAAGAACTGGCCGCGCAACCTGTTCGTGTGGCGCTCGAACCTGCTCGGCTCGTCGGGCAAGGGCCATGAGTACTTCCTCAAGCACCTGCTCGGCACCTCGCATGGCGTCATGGGCAAGGATCTCGGCCAGCAGGGCCGTTCCAAGCCCACCGAGGCGGTGTGGCACGACCAGGCGCCGGAAGGAAAGCTCGACCTCCTGGTCACGCTCGACTTCCGCATGTCGACGACCTGCGTCTATTCCGACATCGTGCTGCCGGCCGCGACCTGGTACGAGAAGAACGATCTCAACACCTCGGACATGCACCCCTTCATCCACCCGCTGACCAACGCGGTCGACCCGGTGTGGGAGGCGCGCAGCGACTGGGAGATCTACAAGTCCATCGCGCGCAAGTTCTCGGACGTGGCGCCGGAAGTGCTCGGCGTCGAGAAGGACGTCGTGCTCACGCCGCTGATGCACGACACCGCGACCGAGATCGCCCAGGCGATCGACGTCAAGGACTGGAAGAAGGGCGAGATCGAGCCGATCCCCGGCCGCACCATGCCGTCGGTGACCGTGGTCGAGCGCGACTATCCCAACCTCTACAAGCGCTTCACCTCGCTCGGTCCGCTCATGGAGAAGGTCGGCAACGGCGGCAAGGGCATGTCGTGGGAAACGGTCCATGAGGTCGAGTTCCTCAAGCAGCTCAACGGCGTCGTCACCGAGGAGGGCGCCACCAAGGGGCTGGCGCGCATCAACAGCGACATCGATGCCGCCGAGGTCATCCTGAGCCTCGCGCCGGAGACCAACGGCGAGGTCGCCGTCAAGGCGTGGGCTTCGCTGGGCAAGGCCACCGGCCTCGACCACACCCATCTCGCCATCCCCAAGGAGGACGAGAAGATCCGGTTCCGCGACGTCGTCGCGCAGCCGCGCAAGATCATCTCGTCGCCGATCTGGTCGGGCCTCGAGTCCGAGAAGGTCTGCTACAACGCCTGCTACACCAACGTCCACGAGCTCATTCCGTGGCGCACGCTGACCGGCCGTCAGCAGCTCTATCAGGATCACCTGTGGATGCGCGCCTTCGGCGAGGGCCTGTGCGTCTACCGGCCTCCGGTCGACGTCAAGGCGGTCAAGCCGGTGCTCGGCAAGAAGTCGAACGGCGAGAAGGAGATCGTGCTCAACTGGATCACCCCGCACCAGAAGTGGGGCATCCACTCGACCTACACCGACAACCTCATCATGCTGACGCTGTCGCGCGGTGGCCCGATCGTGTGGATCAGCGAGGTCGACGCCGCCAAGGTCAACATCGTCGACAACGACTGGATCGAGGTCTTCAACGCCAACGGCGCGCTCACCGCGCGAGCGGTGGTGTCGCAGCGCGTCAAGGAAGGCATGGTCATGATGTATCACGCGCAGGAGAAGATCGTGAACACGCCGGGTTCCCAGATCACGGGCCTGCGCGGCGGCATTCACAACTCGGTCACGCGCGTGGTGCTCAAGCCCACGCACATGATCGGCGGCTACGTCCAGCTGTCCTACGGCTTCAACTACTACGGCACCATCGGCACCAACCGCGACGAGTTTGTCATCGTGCGCAAGCTCAATAAGATCGACTGGATGGAACGCCCTTATCGGGAACCCGCGCAAGGCGCGGTCGCCCCCTCTCAGGCCGCCGAGTGAAAGGAACATCGTCATGAAAGTTCGTGCGCAAATCGCGATGGTGCTGAACCTCGACAAGTGCATCGGGTGTCACACCTGTTCGGTGACCTGCAAGAACGTGTGGACCAGCCGCGAGGGCATGGAATACGCGTGGTTCAATAACGTCGAGAGCAAGCCAGGCATCGGCTATCCCAAGGAGTGGGAGAACCAGAAGCGCTGGAACGGCGGCTGGCGCCGCAAGGCCAACGGCAAGATCGAGCCGCGCATCGGCTCGAAGTGGCGCGTGCTGGCCAACATCTTCTCCAATCCGGACCTGCCGGAGATCGACGACTACTACGAGCCGTTCACCTTCGACTACGAGCACCTGCAGAGGGCGCCCGAGCTTGAGGCGTTCCCGACCGCGCGGCCGCGTTCGCTGATCACCGGCGAGCGGATGGAGAAGATCAACTGGGGTCCGAACTGGGAGGAAATCCTCGGCGGCGAGTTCTCCAAGCGCTCGGCCGACTACAATTTCGAGGGCGTGCAGAAGGAGATCTACGGCCAGTTCGAGAACACCTTCATGATGTACCTGCCGCGGCTGTGCGAGCATTGCCTCAATCCGGCCTGCGTCGCCTCGTGTCCGTCGGGGGCCATCTACAAGCGCGAGGAGGACGGCATCGTTCTCATCGACCAGGACAAGTGCCGCGGCTGGCGCATGTGCGTGTCCGGCTGCCCGTACAAGAAGATCTACTACAACTGGTCGAGCGGCAAATCGGAAAAGTGTATCATGTGCTATCCGCGCCTCGAGGTCGGCCAGCCGACGGTGTGCTCGGAAACCTGCGTCGGCCGCATCCGCTATCTCGGCGTGGTGCTGTATGACGCCGATCGCATCGAGGAAGCGGCCTCCACCGAGTCCGAGCAGGACCTCTACGCCAGGCAGATGGCGGTCTTCCTCGATCCCAACGATCCGAAGGTGATCGAACAGGCGCGCAAGGACGGCGTGCCGGATGCGTGGCTCGCCGCCGCCAAGCTGTCGCCGGTGTGGAAAATGGCGATGGAGTGGAAGGTGGCGTTCCCGCTGCATCCGGAATACCGCACGCTGCCGATGGTGTGGTACATCCCGCCGCTGTCGCCGATCCAGTCGGCGGCCGAGGCCGGCAAGATGGGCACCGACGGCGCCATGCCGGACGTGCGCAGCCTTCGCATCCCGCTGCGCTATCTCGCCAATCTGCTCACCGCCGGCGACGAGGAGCCGGTGGCGCACGGACTTGAGCGGATGCTGGCGATGCGCGCCTATATGCGCGCCAAGACCATCGACGGTGTCGTCGATGAGACGATCGCCAAGCGCGTCGGTCTCACGGCCCAGCAGATCGAGGACATGTACCGCGTGATGGCGCTGGCCAATTACGAGGACCGCTTCGTCATCCCGACCACGCATCGCGAGGTCACCGAAGACGCCTACGACATGCGCGGCTCGTGCGGCTTCACCTTCGGCAATGGCTGTTCGCCGGGCGACACCAAGACCAACCTGTTCAGCCTGCCGCACAAGGCCAAGAAGGCCAAGAACCCGATGGAGTTGGCGTGATGAAAACGCTCAAGGTGTTGTCGGCGCTGCTGACATATCCGACCGCGGAGATGGTCGCGGCGATCGGCGAGATGGCCGAGGCGCTCGATCGCGAGGCGCTGCTCGCCAAGGGCGAGCGGCGCGCGCTGCAGGCGCTGCTCGACGATCTGGCCTGCAACGACCTGTTCGACAGCCAGGAGCGTTATCTCCTGCTGTTCGACCGCACGCGGTCGCTGTCGCTGCATCTGTTCGAGCATGTCCATGGCGAAAGCCGCGATCGCGGCCAGGCCATGGTCGATCTCTTGCGGGTCTACGAGGAAAGTGGCTTCGATGCCACGACGCAGGAACTGCCGGACTTCCTGCCGCTGTTCCTGGAATACGCCTCGCTGCAGGCGCCGGAAGCCGCGCTCGAACTCATCCGCGAGCCGGCGCATGTGATCGCCGCGCTGGCCGAGCGGCTGCGCAAGCGTCAGTCGTCCTATGAGGGTGTGTTCCGCGCCCTGCTGGCGCTGTCCAAGGCCAAGCCGGACGCCAAGGCGCTGGCGGCGCTGCAGGCCGAGCCCGATCCCGAGCCGGACGACCTCGAGGCGCTCGACGCCGCCTGGGAGGAAGAAGAAGTGCGCTTCGGCCCCGGGCCGGACAGCGCCATCGGCGGCTGCGGCAAGGAAGCGTTGACGGCGCGGTTGCGCCACGCCCGGCGCGCCGTGCCCACCGCCAACAACCCGCTAAACTGAGGAGACGACGCAATGTCGGCGACCGTCAATCACATCCTGTTCGGATGGTATCCCTATTTCTGTCTCACTGTGTTTCTGGTCGGCAGCCTGATCCGCTTCGACCGCGAGCAGTACACCTGGAAGTCGAGCTCGTCGCAGCTGTTGCGCCGCCGCCAGCTGGCGTGGGGCTCCAACCTGTTCCACGTCGGCATTCTCGTCATCTTCCTCGGCCACTTCGCCGGCCTCCTGACGCCGATCTGGGTATTCGACGCGCTCGGCATCAGTCACGGCTTCAAGCAGATGATGGCCATCGTGATCGGCGGCATCGCCGGCGTGGCCTGCTTCGTCGGCATGGCGCTGCTGATCCACCGCCGCCTGTTCGACTCGCGCATCCGCAAGACGTCGTCGTTCAGCGACACCGCGATCCTGCTGCTGCTGTTTGCCCAGCTGATCGTCGGCCTCGGCACCATCCGCGTGTCGCTGGCCCATCTCGATGGCAATGAGATGGTCAAGTTCATGTCCTGGGCGCAGGGCATCCTCACGCTGCAGCCCGATGTGTCGCAGCTGATCGCCGACGTGCATCCGGTGTTCAAGACCCACCTGCTGCTCGGCATGACGATCTTCCTGGTGTTCCCGTTCACCCGCCTCGTCCACGTCTGGTCGGCGCCGGTGTGGTATCTTGGCCGCCGCGGCTATCAAGTGGTGCGTTCGCGCCGCTCGCTCGCGCCGGCCGAATAGGGAAGGTGACAGCCATGACTTCCTGCGCAGTCCGTTCCGAGGCGCTGCCGCGATCCAATATGGTCGTCAGCGTCAATGGCGTGGTGATTCCGCGCGAGCAGATCTCGCAGGAAAGTCAGCATCATCCGGCGGCCTCGCCGCTCGAGGCCTGGCGCAAGGCCGCCGAGGCGCTGGTGGTGCGCGAGCTCCTGATCCAGCAGGCGCGGCGCGATGGCGTGTGCGCCGAGCCGGTGCTCGACGAAGACGGCCGCCGCGAGACGGAAGACGAAGCCGCGATCCGCGCCATGATCGAGCGCGACGTCAAGGTGCCGGAGGCCGACGACGCGGCATGCCGCCGCTACTACGACAGCAACCTGCGGCGGTTCCGCTCGCCGGCGCTGTATGAAGCCGCGCACATCCTGCTGGCGGCCGATCCGGCCGACAAGGAAGCCCGGGCGAACGCCCGTGCCACGGCGGAGCGGCTGGTCGCCGAGCTGCGCGAGGCGCCGGAGCGATTCGTCGCCCTGGCGGCCGAGCATTCCGCCTGCCCGTCGCGCCAGCAGGGCGGCAACCTGGGCCAGATCGGCCCCGGCCAGACCGTGGCCGAGTTCGAGGCCGCGCTCGCGGCCATGCCGGCCGGCACCACCAGCCAGGCGCCGGTTGAAAGCCGCTATGGGTTCCACATCATCCACCTTGACCGCAAGATCGAAGGGCGCCAGCTTCCCTACGAGATGGTCAGTGACCGTATCGCCGCCTATCTGGCGGCCAGCGTGCGTCATCGCGCGCTGGCGCAGTATGTCGGACTGCTCGCCGGCCGTGCCGAAATTTCGGGTATTGATCTTCCCTCCGTGGGTTGATCGGTGCAATAATTCAAAGATGCTGATTGGGGAACTCATACGCGCTCTGGATGACGAGGCCTCCATCGCCACTTCCATGGCGGCGGTGGGCGACTTCGTGTTGCTTGCGGACATCGCGCGGGTTGCACCGCGATTCGAGGAGACGCCGGCCGAATACGCCCGCGGCGCGTTGCGGCGGTTCGCCAACCAGGCCTCCGACGAGGACTGGCTCGCGGCCATGACCGCGATCGAGCGCGCGGACGATCCGGGCCAGGTGCTGCTGGCGATGATGCTGCGCTGGTCGCTGGCCCGGGACAACGCGGAGATCTCCGGCGGGTGTTCCCACGGCCATGGGGAGCACGATCATGGGGAGCACGATGCGCCCCGATCGTAAGGCCTGCGACGGGCCGATCTTCGATCCCAGGCCAACACCGGCGATCCTGCTCGACGATCCGCTGGAATTCATCCTGGCCGACCACTATCGCCAGCGGCAGATTTGCCATGCCTTGCGGACGATGGCGGCGGTGGGCGCGGTCAATCAGGACGACGCGATCCGCATCACGCATTTCCTGCGCGACGAGCTGTGGTTGCATCATCTGGATGAGGACGAGGACCTGTTTCCGGTGCTGCGGCGTCGCATGCGTTCCGAGCGCGACCTGAAACTGGGTCAGACGCTGGAGGAACTCACGTCCTATCATCAGCAGTCGGAAGCCGCGATCGCGCAGCTGGTGACATTCCTGCTGGCCGACGGGTCGTCGGAGATGATCGTGGTGCCGGAGGCGATGGGGCGGATGATGCTCGCCTATGCCGCCGACGAGCATCGTCATCTCGCCATCGAGAACGGCGTCGTGATGGCCATCGCGCGCACGCGCCTGACCAGGCAGGACCGCGCCGACATCAGCCGCCGCATGAAGGCCCGGCGCGGTCTGGCGGATTGAGAGCGGCCCGGCTGACGCCTGTTCGAATTCCGGAATCCGAGGGCGGCGCCTTTGCCTTGCCGACGGCTTTCCGCATAACAAAACCCCGGGGATTGCGCAGGGTTTCGCAGCTTTTAACCTACTTCAGGTCGTTCACGCCGCACCGTGATCCGCTGCAGTAATATCGCTTGCCCGGCGGGCAGCTTCCAGCATCCGCTGGAAGCACCGTGCCGAGCAGCGAAAGTGCAGAAAGCACAAAAAGCAGTTTTTTTATCGACAGCCCTCCCGCCTCAGAATCGAGGCATCAACAATGCTAATCGGGCTGCCCAATGTTGCAAACCAACTGACGCTTCCGGAAGGAAGATGGATTGCCGGATCAAGTCCGGCAATGACGGTGTGGAAAAAACCAAAACCCCCGGGGATCGCGCCCCGGGGGTTTCGTAGTTTTTGACCTACTTCAGGTCGTTCACGCCATCAGGCGATCACGGCCAGAAGTTGCGCTGGAAGCGAACCAGGCCCGACCAGATGCCCTGGTCCTCGACCACGCCAGCGACGGCCGGACGGCTGCCGACGGCCACAAGGGTCGCCGGACCCGCGTAGGCGGTGTTGATGCGGGTGTACATCGCTTCGAGGCCGACATCGAGGTTCGGAACCGGGTTCCACACGGTGCGCGAGCCGATCTGCCACAGCGAGAAGTCGGCGTCGTTGGTGGAAACGCCAGAGGCGAAGCCAGCGCCGGTCAGACCGATCGCCGCGTTGGCCGCGTCGCTGTAGTCAACCTTGAGGTAGGTGCCGTACAGCGAGGTGCGGAGGTTGGGCTGCCAGTAGTGCTGGATCGCCGCAACAACCGACCAGCCCTTGGTCAGCTCCTGATGGGTGCCGAGGATGCCGCCGAACACGGAGTCGGAAACCCAGCCAGCGCCACGCGAGGTGTTGCTGGAGAACCACTGCGCGGTGCCGAAGCCCATGCCAGTGACGTAGCCCAGCGCACCCTCGGCGTAAGCCGCCTGCAGGTACAGGGCGTCGCCCTTGGCGGTCGGCAGGTTGAAGATCAGGCCGGCCTGAGCGGCCCAACCAATCTTGTCCTCCGGAACCGGGTTCAGCGTCGAGTTGGCGCCGACGAAGTTGCCGCCGACGTCATGCAGCGCGCCGGAGATCTGGGCCGAACCCCAGGCCTGGTCGACGCGGATGTTGGCGGTCAGGTCGGGCGCGCGGTTGCCGGTCTGGTCGGTGGTCGGAGCACCGATGCCAACCTGGAACGGAACGCCACCGGCGCTGAGATCCACCACCGAGCGGCGGCGCTTCTGGCCGTCTTCGATCGCGAGCGAGGCCGACACGCCGTTGCCGAACGCGAAGGTGTAGCCGAGCACCGGGATGCCCGTGCCGCCCGAGTCCGAACCAACGATGTTGGTCTGGTTCGAGAACATCGGGAACGACAGCAGGTCGTAGAACGACGAGGTCAGACCAGTGGTGAAGCCCGCGAACTGCAGGTAGGCAGTGTCGATGTAGGCCACCGCGCCCGAGCCGGCGGTCGGCGAGTCATTGGTCGACCACTGGATGGCCGAGCGGGCGTAGCCGCGCAGGGTGCCGTAGGCGGTCTGCGAGCGCACGTCGATGGTGTTGTAGATGCGGGTGCGCCAGTTGAGCGGCGAACCTTCACGGGTGTTGAGCGCGTTGGTGCCCGCGAGCATGCCGCCCGGGTTGAACGAGCCGGTCGAATAGATGTTGAGTTCCGAACGGATGTAGTCACCGATCTTCACGCAGGTGTCGGTGCCCGGAATGTAATAAAAGCCGGCGCCGTACAGCGAGCAGACCTTCACGTACTCGACCGCTTTGGCCTTGACGGGAAGATCGGCCGCCTGGGCCCCAGCAATGGCGACGAGACCCGCCGCGGAGCCGAG
>SCUB01000016.1 GCA_004297465.1 Xanthobacteraceae bacterium
CCCGATCTTTCGAAACATCACCCCATCCCCCGCGCCGCCCCCGGCGCGAGTCCCCCAAATCACCGTCTCAAGTCACCGTCGCAAAGCGGCGCATTATGTCCAGGCGGGCTTTCCACCTAGTGAACGGCCCAGCCAGGAGCTTGATAAAACCGTCCTCAGCCTTTGTCATCCGAAGGCGGCAGCGCCTGATGCAGCGAGCCGAGCGCTTCCGGGGTGTCGACATCGAGGAACGCGCCCTCGTCGTCAACGGCGACCTCGGCGACCGCCTCGCGATAGCGCTCCAGCAGATGGCGGGCCCCGACATCGCCGGCGAGCAGCATCAGCTCCGGGAAGAAGCGCCGCGACCACAGCACCGGATTGCCACGCCGGCCATCGCGCACCGGCACCACGATCAGCGCGCCATGGTCCGGGGCGAAACGGTCCGCCATGCGATCGAGCAGCGCCGCCTCGACCAGCGGCATGTCGCCCAGGCACACCGCCGCGCCCTCCGCCTCGGCGGGCACCGCCGCGATGCCGGCGCGCACCGAGCTGGCGATGCCTTCGGCAAAGTCGGGATTGTGCACGAAGTGGACTTCGAGCCCGCCGAGCACGGCCTCGACCTCAGCGCGCTGGTGGCCGGTAACGACGATCACCGGCCGCAGGCGGCTGGCCAGCGCCTGCTCGGCGGCGTGGCGCACCAAGGGCTTGTCGCCGGCCGCGGCAAGCAGCTTGTTGGGGCCGCCCATGCGGCGCGACTGCCCGCCGGCGAGAATGACGGCGGCGACGCGGGCGTGCTCCTCGCCTTGCGCGATGCGCGGTTGCGGACGCGTCACGATCTCCATCAGAAGCCCCCCCACTCCCATCGCCATGATATCGGCGCGCGTCACGGAAAGGCCCGCGAGCAGGCGCGTGAGCACCCAGTCGAAGCCGTTCTCCTTGGGCGAGCGGGCGCAGCCCGGCGCGCCCAGCACCGGCTTATCGCCGAGGCGGCCGACCAGCATCAGGTTGCCGGGATCGACCGGCATGCCGAGATGCTCGATCGCGCCGCCGGCGCTTTCGAGCGCGGCGGGGATGACGTCGCGACGGTCGGCGATGGCGGAGGCGCCGAACACGATGATCATGTCGGCGCCGGCCTCATGCTGCGCGCGCAGCGCCGCGCTCAATTCGGCCTCGTCATGCGGCACGCGCTGCTCGGCGGTGATCACGGCGCCGGTCGGGGCGAGGCGCTCGGCGGTCACCTTCAGGGTCTTGTTGACGACCTTGCCGGCAAGGCCCGGCAGCAGCGTGGAGATGATGCCGACCTTGCGGATGCGATACGGCGCGATCCGCATGCGCGCGGCCTCGCCCAGCGCGGCGATGGCGGCCACCGCCGCCTCGCACGCCGCGGCCGGCACCCCGAACGGAATGATCTTGACGGTGGCGATCATCTCGCCGGCCACCACGGGCTTGTAGGCCGGCAGCGTCGCCAGCGTGATCGCCTCGTGCTGCAGGTTGATGGCGTCCACCGCCGCGACATCGATCATGAGCACGCCGGAATGCTCGGCGAACAGGTTGGCGCGGCCGGTGAAGGCGGCATCGACATGCACGCCCTCGCCCGCGACCGCAGCGGCGACCCTCGCCGCCGCGGCATCCTCCGAGATATCCTCCGGATCGAGCCGCGCCACCACGATGTGGGCAACGCCGGCGGCCTCGAGCGCGGCGACCTCGACCGCGCCGATCACCGTGCCCTTCTTGAGCACGAGGCCGCGGTCACGGACCGAATGCACCACGACGCCGCCCACCGCCTCGCGTGGGCTCATCGCGCCGAACCTCACGGTACAGCGACCTTGGAGGGAGCCGCCGCCATTGTCGAACGTTCCGCCTTGGCGGGAAGCCGCAGCCGCGCGGTGATCTCGGCCATGATCGACACCGCGATCTCGGCCGGCGAAACGGCCCCGATCGCCAGCCCGATCGGCGCATGGATGCGCGCGAAGTCCTCCTCGGTCAGGCCCTTGGCGGTGAGACGGGCGATCCGCTTGGCGTGGGTGCGGCGCGAGCCCAGCGCGCCGATATAGAAGCAGTCGCGCTCGAGCGCGTGCAACAGCGCCGGATCGTCGATCTTGGGATCGTGGGTGAGCGCGACAAAGGCGGTGTAGTGGTCGATGGCGAGCCGCGGCAGCGCCTCGTCCGGCCACTGCGCGATCAGCCGCACGTCGGAAAAGCGCTCGGCGCTGGCGAACGCGGTGCGCGGATCGATGATGGTGACGTCATAGCCGAGCATCTGCGCCATCGGCGCCAGCGCCTGGCTGATGTGCACCGCGCCGATGACGACGAGCCTCGCCGTCGGCGCGTGGATGGTGAGGAACAGTTTCCGGCCGCCGGACTCGATCATGCCGCTGCGGCCGGAGCGCAGCTGCGCGGCGAGCTGTTCGCCGAGCGGATCGTGCATCAGCTCCGTGGCGCGGACCAGACGCTGGTCGCCGTTCGCCACGTCGGTCACGACAATGGCCGGGCGCCGCGCGGCGCGTTCGACATTCAGGCTGTTCAGGATTTCCAGGCGCACGCGTCAGTCCACCTTCTCGACAAAGATGCGGATGGCGCCGCCACAAGACAACCCGACGTTCCAGGCCGTCTCGTCGGCGACGCCGAATTCCAGGAGCTTGGATTTGCCGCTGGCGATCACGTCGAGCGCCTCGGTCACCACCGCGCCCTCGACACAGCCGCCCGACACCGAGCCGAGGAAAATGCCGTCGTCGTTGATGACCAGGCTCGACCCCGCGGGGCGCGGCGCCGAGCCCCAGGTCTCGACCACGGTCGCGATCGCCACGCCGTGCCCGGCGCGGCGCCATTCCTCCGCCGTCCTCAGGATATCGTCCTCGCCCGTCAGCATCACGTCTCCCCTCATGCCGCCCGCCGCTGCTCCCGCGCCGGCCGCGACAGCGCGGCGACCACGTCGGCCATGGTACCGAGATTGTGGATTGGACGAAATTCGTCAACATGAGGCAACATCATTTTGATGCCCTGCGCCCGCGCCTCGAAACCCTCGAACCGCAGCAGCGGATTGAGCCAGATCAAGCGGCGGCACGAGCGATGCAGCCGGTCCATCTCGAACCCCAGGCGCTGGTCGACCTCGCGCTCCAGCCCGTCGCTGATGAGCAAGACGATGGCGCCCTGCCCCAGCACGCGGCGGCCCCACAGCTTGTTGAAAACGTGCAGCGAGGGCGCGATGCGGGTGCCGCCGGACCAGTCCGGCACCGCCGCCGAGCAGGCGGCGAGCGCCGCGTCGGGATCGCGCGCGCGCAGCATGCGGGTGACGTTGGTCAGGCGCGTGCCGAACAGGAAGGTCGTGACACGCTTGCGCGCGTCGGTCACGGCGTGCAGAAAATGCAGGAACAGCCGTGTGTATTCGCTCATCGAGCCTGAAATATCGAGCAGCGCCACGATCGGCGGCGGCCGCTGGACGCGGCCCAGCCGGCGCAGGTCGATGATCTCGCCGCCGGCGCGCAGGCTGGCGCGCAGCGTGCGCCGCAGGTCGAGGCGCTGGCCGTGGGGATCCGGCGCCAGGCGGCGGGTGACGACCGCCGCCAGCGGCAGGCGCATGCGCGCGATCTCGCGTTCGGCCTCGGCGAGTTCGGCGGCGCTCATCTGGGCGAAATCCTTGCGCTGCAGGAGTTCGCGGTCCGAGCCGGTCAGCGCGATGATGGCCGGCGGCTCGGCTGGATCCGTTGCCGCGCGCGCGCGCGCCGCCGCCATGGCCTCGGCGAGCCGGCGCATGGCGGGTGCCGGCGGCAGTGCCGGCACGGCCGCGTCGGGCTCCTCGATGACGGCGGGAGCCATCCCCGCGGTGCGGAAGTAGAGGTCGAACGCCTGCGCGAACACCGCGTGATGCTCGTGGCGCGTCACGAACACCGCCCGCAGCGCGGTGAAGACGTCATCGCGGCGGGTGACGTCGAGATGGGCGACGGCGGCCAGTCCATCGAGCACCGAGCTGGTGCCGACCGGCACGCCGGCCGCGCGCAGGAGCCGCGCCAGACCGATGACGCGGTCGGCGAAGAAACCCTCGCGGATATCGGCCGGTTCGTCCATTCGCGGGAAAATCCTATTTCGCCGCCGCGGCGGCCTCCGCAACCAGCTTCTCAAGCGCCTCGCCGCGCAGCGCGGCGATGTCGTCCTGGTATTTCAGGAGCGCGCCGGCGGTGTCGGCGACCAGCGGCGCGCTGAGCACGCGCGCGTCCAGCGCCCGCAGCGCCCTCACCCAGTCGAGCGTTTCGGCGACGCCTGGGGCCTTGAACAGATCCTGCCGTCGCAAGGCCTGCACGAACGCCACCACCTGCCGCGCCAGCTTGACCGGCACGTCCGGCAGCCGCGCCTGCACGATCGCCATCTCGCGCTCGGCCGTCGGGTAGTCCACCCAGTGATAGAGGCAGCGGCGCTTGAGCGCGTCGTGGATCTCGCGCGTGCGGTTGGAGGTGATGACGACGAGCGGGGGCGTGGCGGCGCGCACGGTGCCGAACTCGGGGATGGTGACCTGGAAGTCGCTGAGGATTTCCAGCAGAAACGCCTCGAAAGCCTCGTCGGCGCGGTCGATCTCGTCGATCAGCAGCACCGGCGCGCCGGAGGGGTCCGGCTCGAGCGCCTGCAACAGCGGCCGCTTGATGAGATAGCGCTCGTCGAACACGTCGTGCGCCAGCCGCTCGCGGTCGGATTCGCCCACCGCCTCGGCGAGCCGGATGGCGATCATCTGCGCCGCGCTGTTCCATTCATACGCCGCGGAGGAGATGTCGAGCCCCTCGTAACACTGCAGGCGGATGAGACGGCGGCCGAGCGCGGCGGCGAGCGCCTTTGCGATCTCGGTCTTGCCGACGCCGGCCTCGCCCTCGAGGAACAGCGGCCGGCCCATGGCGAGCGACAGGAACGCCACCGTCGCCAGCGCGCGGTCGGCGAGATAGCGCTCGGCGGAAAGCAGCGCGCCCAGCGCATCGACGGAGGCAGGCAATGCCGGCAGAGTGCTCATGATATGTATAGGTCCCGCTTCACACAGCCTTATTGGCAGCTTCAACCACGCGCCGCGCCAGTACGCCGATCAGATGGGCGCGATAGTCGGCGCTGGCGTGGATGTCGCTGCTCAGCCCTTCGGCCGGCACCGTCAGGCCGTCCAGCGATTTCGGCGCGAACCGCGCCTTGAGCGCCTGCTCGAACGCGGCCATGCGGAACACGCCATCGGTCCCGGCGCCGGTCACCGCGACGCGCACCTCCGACGGCCGCCGCGCCACGAATACCCCGACCAGCGCGTAGCGCGAGGCCTGGTTGCGGAATTTGACATAGGCCGCCTTCTTCGGAATCGGAAACAGCACCCGCACGATGATTTCGTCCGGCTCCAGCGCGGTCTGGAACAGGCCCTGGAAGAAGTCGTCGGCCTTGATGCGGCGCTTGCTGGTGACGATGGTGGCATCGAGCGCCAAGCACGCCGCCGGATAGTCCGCGGTCGGATCATTATTGGCGAGCGATCCGCCGAGCGTGCCGCGATGGCGCACCGCCGGATCGCCGATCTGGCCCGCAAGGTCGGCGAGCGCGGGAATGGCCGCGCGCACGACGCCCGAGTCCGCGACCTCGGCATGGGTTGTCATGGCGCCGACGGCGAGCGAGCGGCCTTTCGCCTCGATGCCGGCGAGGCCCTCGATCCGCGACAGGTCGACGAGATGCGCCGGGCTCGCGAGGCGCTGCTTCATCACCGGTAAGAGCGTATGGCCGCCGGCCAGCAGTTTCGCGTCCTCCAGCCTGCCGAGCAGACCCGCGGCCTGACGCACCGTCGCCGGGCGATGGAATTTAAACGGATACATCTTCTCGTGTCCTCACCGCCGCCCGGGTTCAGGCCGATGCCATCGCTTTTGCGCCCGCGGCGATGGATTTGACGATGTTCTGGTAGCCGGTACAGCGGCAGAGATTGCCCTCAAGCTCGTCGCGGATGGTGCGGTCATCGAGCTCGTGGCCCTTGCGGTTGACGATGTCGATGGCGGTCATGATCATGCCCGGCGTGCAGAAGCCGCATTGCAGGCCGTGATTGTCGCGAAACGCCTCCTGCATCGGATGCAGCGGCGCGCCTTCCGCCGCCAGCCCCTCGATGGTCACCACCGCGCGGCCGTCGGCGGTTAGCGCGAGCATGGTGCAGGACTTCACCGCCTTGCCGTCGACATGGACGACGCAGGCGCCGCATTGCGAGGTGTCGCAGCCGACATGGGTGCCGGTGAGCCCCAGTTCCTCGCGCAACAGGGTGACGAGCAGCGTGCGCGGATCGACGCTGGCGGAAATGGCCTTGCCGTTCACGGTGAGCGAAATCTTGGTCAGCGACGGCCGGGTCACTCCGCACCTCTGGTTGCGACTTGCATGATTGCGCCCATGATAGGGGTCAACAGGGCCGGCGGCAACCGGGCCTCACGATGGCGCGGCGCCGACCTGCTCGGCAAATCTCGCAAAGAAATCGTCGGCGAATTTCTTGGCCGCGCCATTGACGAGGCGCTGGCCGAGTTGGGCGATCTTGCCGCCGATCTTGGCCTCGACCGCGTAGGAAAGCTCCGTGCCGCCGTCCTTCTCGGTCAGCGTCACGGTGGCGCCGCCGCGAGCGAAACCGGCAATGCCGCCCTCGCCCTCGCCGGAGATGCGATAGCCATTGGGCGGATCGAGATCGCTCAGGGTCAGACGGCCCTTGAAGCGCGCCGACACCGGCCCGACCTTGACCTTGACGACAGCACGGAAGCCGTTCTCCTCCACCTGCTCCAGTTCCTCGCAGCCGGGAATGCAGATCTTGAGCGCGACCGGATCGTTGATCAGGTCCCATACCGCCTGGCGCGAGGCGTCGAGCTGAAAGGCGCCGGTCATCGTCATCGCCATGATGGAAGCCCTCGAAAACCTGAAATGAGGCTCCGGCACTAAAAAGCCATCGACGGGAGCCGTCAACTCATCCACGATCGGCGACGATCCGTAAAATCGCGCTGACGCGTTCGCCATCCTGAAAGAGAACCATCCGATGCCCATGATCGACGCCGACGGCTGCATGATCCATGTCACCGTCGAAGGCCACGACGGCGGGCCGACCCTGATGCTGTCCAACTCGCTGGGCGCCACGCTGCAGGCATGGGAGCCGCAGATGGCGGCGCTGACGCGCCAATTCCGCGTCGTGCGCTACGACCGGCGCGGCCACGGCAAGTCGGACGTGCCGCCCGGCCCCTATTCGATCGGACGCCTCGGCCGCGACGCACTCGCCGTCATGGACCAGCTGAACCTCTCCCGCGTGCATTTTTGCGGGATGTCGATGGGCGGCATGATCGGCCAGTGGCTCGGCGCCCATGCGCCCGAACGCATCGACCGGCTGATCCTCTCCAACACCGCGAGCTACTTTCCCGATCCCGCGGTCTGGAACGAGCGCATCGACGCGGTGCGCGAGGGCCGGCTCGGCGAGATCGCCGACCGCATCATGCTGAACTGGTTCACCGCCGATTTCCGCGCGCGCGAACCGGCCCTCGTCGCCCGGGTCCGCGACATGGTGGCGTCGACGCCGCCGCAAGGCTACATCGGCTGCTGCGAGGCGATCCGCGACATGGATCATCGCGATCTGCTGGCGCAGATCATCCCGCCGACGCTGGTGATCGCGGGCCGCCACGATCCATCGACGCCGCTCGAAACCGCCGAATTCATGCGCAAGCACATTCCGCAGGCCAGCCTCACCATCATCGACGCGGCGCATCTGTCCAACATCGAGCAGCCCTATGCGTTCACCGAGATCGTGACCGGCTTCCTCACGCAGCGTTAGGCAGCGCCGACGCCTCGGACAGCGACGGGGCGGACGGCCGCGCGCGCGACGCCGTGCGGCTCTCGTCCTCGATCAGCATCACCACGGTGGCGCCGATCAGCATCAGGCTCTCGGTGGCGTGAAGCTGCAGCGCCTGCGTCTCGCCGGTCATGGCGGCACAGAACAGCGCGATGCCGCTGACGAGCGAGCCGAGCCCGAGCGCGATCACCAGCGGTTCGCGGGTCTCGTCGCGCCTGGTGAGGATCGCGCGCAACGCCAGCACCGCGAAGGCGACGAAAAACGCCACCACCAGCACCTTGCCGAGCGCCATCAGCCAAGCCAGCCGCGCCACGCCGACCGCGGTCAGATGCAGGCTGTCGCTGAAGAAGATGGCGGTGGCGATATTGGGCCGCTCGAACAGGCCGCGGATCGGCGATTCAATGATCGACCAGATCGCAAACGTCCAGGTCGGGATGAAATAGCAGGCCAGCAGGAGACCGTTGCCGACACTGATGGTCCAGACTGTCGCCATGGGGGTCGCCTCTTCCGTCCGCCAGCGTCCGATCGGCTGGATGGGAAGAGCTAAGCACCTCGCCTTGGATGGACAATCTAAACCCTTTTTTAAGGTTAATGGCCCGGCGGGTACCGCCGGGCCATCGAGGCCTTACTCCGGCCTGACCGTCAACCGGCACCCGCAATCACCATTTGCGATCGCGGTCCTTGTTGCGCTCCATGTCGCGGTCCATGTCGCTCTGTTTTTTCTGGTGTTCCTGTTGCTGCTGTTGCTGCTGTTGGCCCGGTTTCTGGGCGCCGCCCTGCTGCTGCTGACCCGGCTTCTGACCGCCGCCCTGCTGCTGCTGGCCCGGCTTCTGACTGCCACCCTGTTGCTGCTGCTGCTGGCCGGAACGGGGCGGGTTCTTGTCTTGGCTCGTCATCATGCTGCTCCATGTGAGCCCCCGGCAACAGGGCGGGAGCCTCCGCCTGCTCTGCGGTCCAACCACGGCAAAAACCGTACTTCTTTGTGGCCTTCGCACATGCACAATCCGTGTTTGGGCGCACTTGCCGCGCAGCCGCAAAGTCCGCCTGCCTGTGGCAAAGTCCCTCGGGATAAAGCCCTCCGCCGCCGTTGCCGCTGGATGGCCCCGCTGCTAGAAAAGCCGGAACGGCTTTTTTTCCAACAAGATCGCCGGCGGCGGCTGGGACAGTCCGCATCCGGCGGCATCGTCCAAAGCAACGAACAGGTGGAACCGGCCTGGCGATCGTCGGGGGAAATTCCAGCCTCCCGTTCCGCCGTCAGGCCCAGCTTTGCAGGCCATGGAATATTTCCTCCAGCAGTTCATCAACGGCATCGCGCTCGGTTCCATCTATGGCCTGATCGCCCTCGGCTACACGATGGTCTACGGCATCATCGGCATGATCAACTTCGCCCACGGCGATATTTTCATGATCGGTGGCTTCATCGCGCTTATCGCCTTCCTCTGCCTGGTCGCGCTCGGCGTAACCGCGGTGCCGCTGGCGCTGTTCCTGGTGCTGATCATCGCCATGCTGATCACCGCGCTGTATGGCTGGGTGGTGGAGCGCGTCGCCTACCGGCCGCTGCGCCACTCGTTCCGGCTGGCGCCGATGCTGTCGGCCATCGGCATGGCGTTCGTGCTGGGCAATTTCGTGCAGATCGCGCAGGGCGCCCGCGTCAAGCCGCTGCCGCCGCTGATCCCCGGCGGCCTCATTCTGATCGACAATGGCGGCTTCGTGGTGCAGGTTTCCAACGTGCAGATCATCGTGGTGCTGACCACGCTGGCGCTGATGGTGATCTTTTCGCTGATCGTCGCGCGCACGCGCCTGGGGCGCGACATGCGCGCCTGCGAGCAGGACCGCACCATGGCCGCGCTGCTCGGCGTCGACACCGACCGGGTGATCTCGACCACGTTCGTGATCGGCGCCGCGCTCGCCGCCGTCGCCGGTTTCATGTACCTGATCTATTACGGCGTCATCGACTTCTACATCGGCTTCGTCGCCGGCATCAAAGCGTTCACCGCCGCGGTGCTCGGAGGCATCGGTTCGCTGCCTGGCGCCATGCTCGGCGGGCTCGCCATCGGCCTGATCGAAACCATGTGGTCGGCCTATTTCTCGGTGCAGTACCGTGATGTCGCGGCCTTCTCGATCCTGATCGTGGTGCTGATCTTCATGCCCACCGGGCTGCTCGGCCGCCCGGAAATCGAGAAAGTGTGAGAGCGCCGCCATCCATGGCTGACACGACCGTTCCGCCACCATCATCCATATCCGGGCCGCGCCTCGGACGCGCTGTCAGGTCGGCGCTCATCACCGCGGTGGTCGGGGCCGGGCTGTTCTCGCTGATGATCGGCGTCCGGACCGAGGCCGGTCCCGCCGGCGGGCTGGTGTTCTGGACCCGGTGGACAGAACTGGGCTGGATGGTCGCGGCGTCCTTCGTGGCGGGCTTCGTGCGCGAGATCGTTATCCAGCGCTCCGGCGAGGGCGTGCTCGAAGCGCTCATGCCCGCCGCGTTCAAGCGTTTCATCAACGTCGTCGCCCGCCTTCTCGGTCCCGCGCTGCTGGCGTTCGCGGTGCTGATGCCGATCATCTTCTACGACCAGCGCTACATCCTCGATCTTGGCATTCTCGCGCTGACCTATGTGATGCTGGGCTGGGGCCTCAACATCGTGGTCGGCCTCGCCGGCCTGCTCGACCTCGGCTATGTCGCGTTCTACGCGGTCGGCGCCTACTCCTACGCGCTGTTCTCGACCACGTTCGGCCTGTCGTTCTGGCTGTGCCTGCCGATCGCCGGCATCCTTGCCGCCTTCTGGGGCGTGCTGCTGGGATTTCCGGTGCTCCGCCTCAAGGGCGACTATCTCGCCATCGTCACGCTGGCGTTCGGCGAGATCATCCGCCTCGTCATCGTCAACTGGCAATCGCTCACCGGCGGTCCCAACGGCATCACCGGAATCCCGCGCCCCTCATTCTTTGGCGTGCCGTTCAGCGCAGGTCCCGAAGGCTTCGCCGAACTGTTCGGCATCGCGTTCTCGCCGACCCACCGCATCGTGTTCCTGTTCTACGTCATTCTCGCCCTGGCGCTGCTTACCAACTGGGTCACCATCCGGTTGCGCCGGCTGCCGATCGGGCGGGCCTGGGAAGCGCTGCGCGAGGACGAGATCGCCTGCCGTTCGCTCGGCATCAACACCACCACGACCAAGCTCACCGCATTCGCCACCGGCGCGATGTTCGGCGGCTTCGCCGGCGCCTTCTTCGCGACAAGGCAGGGCTTCATTAGCCCGGAGTCGTTCTCGTTCCAGGAATCGGCGCTGGTGCTGGCCATCGTGGTGCTAGGCGGCATGGGCTCGCAGCTCGGCGTCGCGCTCGCCGCCGTCACCATGATCGGCGGTTTCGAACTGTTCCGCGGCCTCGACCAGTACCGCATGCTGGTGTTCGGCATGGCGATGGTGGCCATCATGGTGTGGCGGCCGCGCGGCCTGATCGGCAGCCGCACGCCGTCGATCTACCTCAAGACGCCGACGCAGATCTCCGCTTCGCTGGTCAAGGAAGGTCACGGATGAACGGCGGCGACACGATTCTCGATGTCGTGCATCTGAGCATGCGGTTCGGCGGCATCGTCGCGGTGAAGGACCTCTCCTTCAGCGCGCGGCGTGGCGGCATCACCGCGCTGATCGGACCCAACGGCGCCGGCAAGACCACGGTGTTCAACTGCATCACCGGCTTCTACAAGCCGACCACCGGCATGATGCGGCTCGGCCACGCCGGCGGCCGGGAATTCCTGCTGGAGCGGCTGTTCGACTTCCGCATCGCCAAGCTGGCGCGCGTCGCCCGCACCTTCCAGAACATCCGGCTGTTCTCGGGCATGACCGTGCTAGAAAACCTGCTGGTGGCCCAGCACAACCCGCTGATGAGCGCCTCCGGCTACACGCTGCTCGGCCTCGTCGGCTTTCCCGGCTACCTGCATGCCGAGCGCGCCGCGATCGACCTCGCCCGCTACTGGCTCGACCGCATCGGCCTGATCGAGCGCGCCGACGATGCCGCCGGCAACCTGCCCTATGGCGACCAGCGCCGCCTCGAGATCGCCCGCGCCATGTGCGCCGATCCGGTCCTGCTGTGCCTCGACGAACCGGCGGCGGGACTGAACGCCCAGGAAAGCGGCGCCCTCAACGACTTCCTGCAGTTCATCCGCGGCGAGCACAAGGTTTCCATCCTGCTCATCGAGCACGACATGTCGGTGGTGATGGAAATTTCCGATCACGTCATCGTGCTCGACTATGGCGAGAAGATCGCCGACGGTTCGCCGCGCGCGATCCGCGACGATCCCAAGGTGATCGCCGCCTATCTCGGCGTCGCCGACGAACGCACCGCGGAAGCGATCATGGAAGCCGATCAATGAGCGCCGCCGCCCAGCCCGCCGCCGCCGGCGCGCTGTTGTCCATCAAGGGCCTGCGCACCGCCTACGGCAAGATCATCGCGCTCAAGGGCATCGACCTCGAGGTCCGGGAGGGCGAGATCGTGGCGCTGATCGGCGCCAACGGCGCCGGCAAGTCGACGCTGATGATGACCATCTTCGGCAACCCGCGCGCCCAGTCCGGCCGCATCGTGTTCGACGGCGAGGACATCACCCAGATTGCGACCCACGATATCGCGCGCCGCCGCATCGCCCAGTCCCCCGAGGGCCGGCGCATCTTCCCGCGCATGTCGGTGCTGGAAAATCTCAAGATGGGCACAGTCGCCGCGCCGCGATCCTCGGACCGGGACCTCGAGCGCGTGCTGAACCTGTTTCCGCGCCTGCGCGAACGGCTCACCCAGCGCGGCGGCACGCTGTCGGGCGGCGAGCAGCAGATGCTGGCGATCGGCCGCGCGCTGATGGCACACCCGCGCCTCCTGATGCTCGACGAGCCGTCGCTGGGGCTTGCGCCGCTCGTCGCCCGGCAGATCTTCGAGGCGATCCGGGAACTGAACCGCACCGACGGCGTCACCGTGCTGCTGGTGGAACAGAATGCCTTTCACGCGCTCAAGCTCGCCCATCGCGGATACGTGATGGTCAACGGCCTCATCACCATGACAGGATCGGGCCATGAACTCCTGGAGCGCCCCGAGATCCGCGCCGCCTATCTCGAAGGCGGCCGCCACTAGAGCGACCCGAGCATGACCCCCGATGCCTGACATCCCTGACATTTACGAAACCGAGACATGGACCCAGATCGTGATCCTGACCGGGCTGTTGGGCGGCGGCTGCGCCTGGCAGACCGGCCGGGCCATCGCGCTGACCTGGCGGCCATGGTGGCACATCCCGGCCTCGATGCTGCTGCTGGGCCTTGCCGTGCGGTTTTTCCATTTCGCGCTGATGGACAGCCCCCTGTGGGCGGGCGCCGCGTTCGTGACCGACACGCTGTTCCTGCTCATCGTCGCCAACCTGTCGTGGCGCTACACCCGGGCCGGACAGATGTCGCAGCAGTATTTCTGGCTTTACGAACGACGTGGCCCCTTGAACTGGCGCGCCCGTAACCAGGTTGCGGTGCCAGAGCGCGCAGAAAACGCCTAAAGCCCTGATTTTTCGGATGACTTCATCCCAATTCCGGCGACAATGACAAAAAAAGCGACCGGCCCCCCGCTGGCGATCAGACAAGCGACCGGCGTTCCAGCCGGCGCACTTTGCAAGGAGAAACGAATGAAACGATTCCATCTGTTCGGATTGATGCTTGGCGCCGGCATGATGCTGGCCGCTCCTGTGTCCGCGCAGGACATCACCATCGCGGTCGCCGGACCGATGACCGGCGGCGAAGCCGCCTTCGGCCGGCAGATGAAGAACGGCGCCGAGCAGGCCGTCGCCGACATCAATGCGGCGGGCGGCGTCCTCGGCAAGCAGATGAAGCTTGAGGTGGCGGACGATGCCTGCGATCCGAAGCAGGCGCGCTCGATCGCCGAAAAGCTTTCCGGCATGAAGGTGCCGTTCGTGGCCGGGCACTTCTGTTCGTCGTCGTCGATTCCGGCTTCCGAAGCCTACGCCGAAAACGGCGTGCTGCAGATCACGCCGGCTTCGACCAACCCGGTCTTCACCGAGCGCAAGCTGTGGAACACGCTGCGTGTCTGCGGGCGTGACGACCAGCAGGGCACCATCGCCGGCCAGTACATCGCCAAGACCTTCAAGGGCAAGAACATCGCGGTGCTCCACGACAAGTCGACCTACGGCAAGGGCCTCGCAGACGAGACCAAGAAGGCGCTCAACGCCGCGGGCGTGAAGGAGAAGATGTTCGAGTCCTACAACAAGGGCGACACCGACTTCTCCGCCATCGTGTCGCGCCTCAAGCGCGACAACATCGACCTCGTCTATGTCGGCGGCTATCACAAGGAGAGCGGTCTCCTGCTGCGCCAGATGCGCGAGCAGGGCCTCAAGACCGTGCTGATGGCGGGCGATGCGCTCAACGACAAGGAGTTCGCCTCAATCACCGGGCCGCAGGGCGCGGGCACGCTGTTCACCTTCGGCCCCGATCCGCGCAACAAGCCGACCGCCAAGGCGATCGTCGAGAAGTTCAAGGCCAAGAACATCGATCCGGAGGGCTACACCCTCTACACCTACGCCGCGATCCAGGTGTGGGTGCAGGCGGCGACCAAGGCCGGCACCACCGATCCGCGCAAGGTGGCCGAGACCATCAAGGCCAACGCCTGGGACACCGTGCTCGGCAAGCTGTCGTTCGACGCCAAGGGCGACATCACCGTGATCGACTACGTCGTCTACAAGTGGGACGACAAGGGCAACTACACCCAGATCGAGACCGGCAAGGGCTCGTGACGGACAGCCGCGCCGCCTGAGGGCAACGCCCCTCGGCCGCGGGGAATATCAGCCGTCCCGGAACCTTCCGGGGCGGCTTTTTCATGGGCCGGATCCGGCCCGGGGCGGCTTCGCAGCCCCCTCGCGGCATGCTATCTCCGCCCGCGACAACCGAACCGACGGGACCGCCATGCCGCTCTACAGCTACCAGTGCAACACCTGCCGCCACGAATTCCAGCAACTGGTCTATCCGGGCGACGTGGCGGCCTGCCCGTCCTGCGCCGGCACCGACCTCGAACAGATGCTGTCGCTGATCGCGCGGCCCGCCAGGGGCGGTCCGGCGGAGGTCGCGGCCTGCGGCAACGCCTCGCCGGCCTGCGGCGGCTGCTCCGGCGCGGCCGGTGCATTCGGCTGAAGCCTTTTCGAACCAGATCAGGCTTTGCCTCTATCTTTCTGTTTGAGCTTGGCTAACCGATCTTGCCGAGCACCGGAAAGGTTTCCAGCAGCCAGATGCTGGCATTCGCCACCGTGCCAGTCAGGAAACCGATGCCGGTGAGCACCATCAGCACGCCCATGACGCGTTCCACCGTCGACAAATGGCGGCGGAACCGCTTCAGCAGCGCGGCGAAGCTCTCCACCGCGAACGCGGCGAGCAGGAACGGGATGCCGAGGCCGAGCGAATAGACCGCGAGCAGCCCGGCGCCCTTCAGCACGGTGGCTTTCGAGGCCGCCACCGCCAGGATCGCCGCCAGGATCGGTCCGATGCAAGGCGTCCAGCCGAACGCGAAGGCGAGCCCCATCACATAGGCCCCCCACAGCCCGACCGGCTGCGCCATGCCGAGCCGGCCCTCGCGCATCAGAAAGCCGATCCGCGTCAGGCCGAGGAAGTGCATGCCCATGATGATGATGACGATGCCGGCCAGCACCGAGAGCTGGGCCGAATAGGACTGCACCAGCGCGCCGATCAGGCTGGCGCTGGCGCCCAGCGCCACGAACACCGTGGAAAACCCCAGGACGAAGAACACCGCCGCCGTCATCACCGTGCGGCGGGACACCGTGAGCGGCTCGTCGGAGGCGACGTGTTCGATGGTGGCGCCGGTCAGGTACACGATGTAGGGCGGCACCAGCGGCAGCACGCAGGGCGACAGAAAGCTGATGATGCCGGCGAGCAGCGCGGCAAGGATGGTGACGTCCTGGATCATGACGGCGATTGCGGTCCCTGGATCGTTTTAGCGGGATCAGACATGCGCCGGAATGGGCGGCCAGCGCAAGGGCATGGCCCCGCTGTTGACCCCGGCATTCGCCCCGCGCATGGTGCGGGGCGGGAGCGGCCCGTAATGAAAAACCTCATCACCGATGTCGCCGGCGTGCGCGTCGGCCATGCCGATGATGCCGCGCTGGCGTCCGGCGTCACCACGGTGATTTTCGATGCGCCGGCGGTCGCCGCCATGGACGTGCGCGGCGGCGGTCCCGGCACCCGCGAGGGCGCGCTGCTCGACCCCGCCAATACCGTGGAGCGCATCGACGCCATCACGCTTTCGGGCGGCTCCGGATTCGGGCTCGACGCCGCCGGCGGCGTGCAGGGCTGGCTCGCCGGCCACGGCCGCGGCTTCAACGTGCGCGGCGCGCTGATCCCCATCGTGCCCGGCGCCATCATCTTCGACCTGCTCAATGGTGGCGACAAGAAGTGGGGACCGGCCTCCCCGTACCGCGATCTCGGCTACGTGGCGGCGGAGGCCGCGCGCGTCGATTTCGCGCTTGGCAGCGTCGGCGCCGGGCTTGGCGCCACCACCGCCAATTTCAAGGGCGGCATCGGCTCGGCGTCGGAAACGATGCCGGATGGCGTCACCGTCGGCGCGCTCGCGGTGGTGAACGCCGCCGGCAGCGTCACGGTTGGCGACGGGCCGTGGTTCTGGGCAGCTCCCTTCGAGCGCGACGACGAGTTCGGCGGGCGCGGCCTGCCGGGCGCGTTCACGCCGGACATGCTGGCGATGCGCCTCAAGGGCGGCCCCCAGGTGTCGCCGATCGAGAACACCACGCTCGCCGCCGTCGTCACCGACGCTGCCCTGACCAAGGCGCAGGCCCGGCGCCTCGCGGTGATGGCGCAGACCGGGTTCGCCCGCGCCATCTATCCGGTGCACGCCCCGCTCGACGGCGACGTGGTGTTCGCCGCCTCGACCGGGATCAGGGCCATCGACCCGCTCATTGGCCTCACCGAGCTCGGCATGGTCGCGGCCAACGTGGTGGCGCGCGCGGTGGCGCGCGGCATCCATGAGGCGCGCGCGCTTCCCTTTCCCGGCGCGCTGCCGGCGTGGCGGGACCGCTTCGGCTGACGGCAAGCCCCGTCCCGCCTGCCCGCCCTCCGTGAGGGGGATAACCCGGCCGGCGCATTGCCCCTGCCCGCGCCCCCGTGTTAGGCGAAGGCTCACGCTTCACGAGGCCCCATGCGACGTCCTCTGGTCATTGCCCCTTCGATCCTCGCCGCCGATTTCGCCCGGCTCGGCGAGGACATCCGCGCCGTCGACGCCGCCGGGGCGGAATGGATCCACGTCGATGTCATGGACGGGCATTTCGTTCCCAACATCACCATCGGCCCCGACGTGGTGAAGGCGCTGCGTCCGCACACCAAAAAGGTGTTCGACGTCCACCTGATGATCGCGCCGTGCGATCCTTACCTCGAAGCCTTCGCCAGGGCGGGGTCCGACATCATCACCGTGCACGCCGAGGCCAGCCCCCACCTGCACCGCTCGCTGCAGGCGATCCGCGCGCTCGGCAAGAAGGCCGGCGTCTCGCTCAATCCGGCAACCCCGGTCGCCGCCATCGAGCATGTCATCGACCTGATCGACCTCGTGCTGATCATGTCGGTCAATCCCGGCTTCGGCGGCCAGGCCTTCATCCCCGCCGCCATCGACAAGGTGGCGCAGGCGCGCGCGCTTGTCGCCGGCCGTCCGGTCGACATCGAGGTCGACGGCGGCATCACGCCCGACACCGCGCCGAAGGTCGCCGCCGCCGGCGCCAACGCGCTGGTCGCCGGCTCCGCCGTGTTCAAGGGCGGCACCCCCGACGCCTACAAAACCAACATCGCCGCCATCCGCGCCGCCGCCGCCGCCGCGCGGGGAGAGATTGCATGATCCCGCGTTATACCCGTCCCGAGATGGCCGCCATCTGGGAACCGCAGACCCGCTTCCGCATCTGGTTCGAGATCGAGGCGCACGCCTGCGACGCGCTCGCCGAACTCGGCGTCATTCCCAAGGATGCCGCCAAGACCATCTGGGCCAAGGCCGGGGACGCCGTGTTCGATGTCGCGCGCATCGACGAGATCGAGCGCGAGGTCAAGCACGACGTCATCGCGTTCCTGACGCATCTCGCCGAAATCGTCGGTCCCGACGCGCGCTTCGTGCATCAGGGCATGACCTCGTCGGACGTGCTCGACACCTGCCTCAACGTGCAGCTCGTGCGCGCCGCCGACATCCTCCTCGCCGACATCGACAGGTTGCTTGTCGCGCTCAGGCGCCGCGCCTTCGAGCACAAGATGACGCCGACCATCGGCCGCTCGCACGGCATCCATGCCGAGCCGGTCACCTTCGGCCTCAAGCTGGCGCAGGCTTTCGCGGAATTTTCCCGCAACCGCGAGCGGCTCGTCGCCGCGCGGAAAGAGGTGGCGACCTGCGCGATTTCCGGCGCGGTCGGCACCTTCGCGCAGGTCGATCCGCGCGTCGAGGAGCATGTCGCGAAGGCCATGGGCCTTGCCGTCGAGCCGGTGTCGACGCAGGTGATTCCGCGCGACCGCCACGCCATGTATTTCGCGACGCTGGGCGTCATCGCCTCGTCGATGGAGCGGCTCGCCATCGAGATCCGTCACCTGCAGCGCACCGAGGTGCTGGAAGCCGAGGAGTTCTTCTCCGAAGGCCAGAAGGGCTCGTCGGCGATGCCGCACAAGCGCAATCCCGTTCTGACCGAAAACATCACCGGGCTTGCCCGCATGGTGCGGTCTTACGCGCTGCCGGCGATGGAGGATGTCGCGCTGTGGCACGAGCGCGACATCTCGCACTCCTCGGTCGAGCGCATGATCGGCCCCGACGCCACGGTGACGCTCGACTTCGCGCTCAACCGCCTCGCCGGCGTGATCGACAAGCTCGTCATCTACCCCGAAAACATGATGAAGAACCTCGACCGCCTCGGCGGGCTGGTGCATTCGCAGCGCGTGCTGATCGCGCTGACCCAGAAAGGCTGCTCGCGCGAGGACGCCTACCGCCTGGTGCAGCGCAACGCCATGCGGGTGTGGCGCGGCGAAGGCGACTTCCAGACCTTCCTCAAGGCCGACGTCGACGTGAAGAAGCATCTCTCCGACGCCGACATCGCCGAGAAGTTCGACCTCGGCTATCACTTCAAGCATGTCGACACGATCTTCCGGCGGGTGTTCGGCGAGGCGTGAATGATCGACGCGCTGCGCGCCTATGATCTGCTGATCCATCCCGGCCTCGGCAATTCCGGCGTCGATCACTGGCAATCGCACTGGTGCATGGCGTTTCCCAACGCCACTCGCGTCATCCAGGACGAATGGGACGATCCCAGGCGCGCCGACTGGCTCGCGCGGCTCGACGCGGCGGTCGCCATCGGCACGCGGCCGGCCGTGCTCATCTGTCATTCGCTGGCCTGCGCGCTGGCCGCGCACTGGGCGGCGCGCGGGAAAACCGGCCGCGTCAGGGCGATCATGCTGGTGGCGCCCGCCGACGTCGATTCGCCTCTCCACACGCCGGACTGCGTGCGCGACTTCGCGCCGCTGCCGCTCGTTCCCCTGCCCGTGCCGTCGCTGGTGGTGGCGAGCAGCAACGACGGCTACATCGCGCTCGCGCGGGCCCGAGAACTCGCCGCGCTCTGGGGCGCCGACTTCTGCGACGGCGGCGAACTTGGCCACATCAATTCGGAATCGCGGCTCGGGCTGTGGCCGCAGGGCCTCGTGCTGCTCGGCCAGCTCGTGGCGCGGATCGAAAACCCGGCGACCTGAGACTCAGGCGGTCCGCATGGCCTGCTGGCCGGAGCCGGCCAGCCTCATCAGCGTGAACGTGACGCCGAGCGAGACGATATACACGACGAGTTGCATGGCGGTGGGCTGATCGGTGTAGCCGATCAGCGTGTGCAGCGCGCGGCCGAGAAGGCTGGAATCCGACAGCAGCCACTCGCTGTTCCACACCACCTTGTCCAGCACGGTGATCCAGTTGGCTCGCTCAAGGAAGGCGATCGCCTGCGACGCCATGCCTGCCGCAAGGAACGCGATCAGCGTCGTCGTGACTCCGAACAGGTGCCGCATCGGAATTTGCACCAGCCCGCGATAGGTCAGCACGCAAACCAACACGCCCAGGATGACACCCAGCGCGCCCCCCAGGGCCACGCTCGCCCCGCCTTCGGTGGTGACGATGCCATACAGAAACAGTACGACCTCGCTGCCTTCGCGCAGCACCGCGACGCCGACGACGATGGCCAGCGCGAACAGCGATTTCGACCCTTCGGCAACCGCGGTGCCCACCGCGCGCATCTCGCTCGCCAGTTCCCGGCCGTGACTCGCCATCCAGACGTTATGCCAGGTCAGCATCACGACGGCGACGGCCAGAATGGCGGCGTTGAACAGTTCCTGCCCCATGCCCTCGAACATCGCGGACAGGACGCCCGCGAACGCCGCGACCACGCAGGACGCCAGCAGTCCCGTCGCGATCCCCGCCCCGATCCAGCGGTAGCGATGCGGAACGGAGCGGGTCACCGCGAGGATGATGCCGACGATGAGGCCGGCTTCAAAAACCTCGCGGAAGACGATGATGAGCGCTGCCAGCACGTTGCCGTCCTGCCTCTGTTATGTGCCTCTACTGGACCACCAGCGTGCCGCGGGAGTCCGGGTTGAAGTCGTCGAAGAATTCGTAGCTGCCCGGCTGCAGCGGCCGGATATTGATCGACCCCTCGCTGTTGGCGGCCACAACCTTTTCCACCCGAAGCGACTTGCTTTCGAACTCCATCGCCTTCGCATCCGCATTCCTGATTTTCAGCGTGACCGGCGTGTTGGCCGGCGCCGTCAGGCTGGAAGGCTGGAACTGCTTGTTCTTGTAGGTGATCTGGATCGTCATCGGATCGGCCTGCGCGTGAGTCGCGGTCAGCGCCAGAACCAAGGCCACGCAAACCGAGGCGGCCACAACGCCCCTGAGGGCCAGGGATTTCATCTTCGCAACGAAAGTCATTTCATCACTCCTTACGATAAAGTCTCAGAATTCGATCGCCCACTTCAGGCGCGCGCGGTGACGCTGGAACTCGGCGAGATTGAGTCCAACAACAGGCGGCGCGTCCTCGCTAAACTCGCGACCCCAGACCTGAACGTTCCACGCCGCAGTCATAAACGTCTTGCGGCTGAGCTGGATATAGAGCGTCGGCCCCACCATGATGGCATCGCCCGTGAAGGCTTCGAGGCCAAGACTGTCGTAGTGCCGCAAATACCAGACCTCGGCTCCGACCACGACATTGGGATGGACGCGCAGCGCCAGGGCGCCGGACACCCCGAGCTTCGATTCACGTTCGATCTCGCCCAGCGTGGTGCGCGTGATCTCCGGCTCGTAAAGCAGATTGAACCCGGCAAAAAGCCGGTTGCGGACCAGTTCCAGATCGCTGTTCAGCTTGACCTCGAATTCGTAATTCGTCACCGCCTCGCCGCCCGTTTCATCGATCCGGCGCCAGGTCGGCTCAAGCGACAGCGTCACCGCCAGCGGCGAGGATGCCGTCCGTTCGAGCATGAGGTAGCGGAACTCCGCGAACGCGCCGCTGAACGCGATCTGGCTGCGGTCGTCCAGATCGGTCACGCCCGAGATGTTGTGGGTCGAGGCCAGCGTGCCGAATTCGAGCTGGATGAACTGGGTTGGCGTCGTTTCGTATTCGAACTTGGTCTCGGTCGCGCTGTAGCGGCCATCCC
>SCUB01000017.1 GCA_004297465.1 Xanthobacteraceae bacterium
GATCTCGCGCCATGAGTCGCCAGCCCCGCCCGCTGTTTGAGCCGCACTGATTTGCGGGGCGCACGCCACCAGCATGATCGCGATGCCCCACGCCTGTCCGATACGGGCAATTCCGAAGACACCTTTATTATGAGCCACTTGATACCCCTAACCCCCAAAGCTAGTTATGCGATTTATTTGCATAAGCATCTGCCCACCTCCGCAGGGGTTGTCAATTTGAAGCCCTCCAAAGTGGAATGGTTCCAGACCTGGAGGCCCAACGCCCTCCTCAGCGGCTCGGGCGCCCCTGAAGAACCGGCGACCCGGGTTTGGCCGCTGCCCGTTCTGGTCTACAACCGAGGCCGGACATGCGTGATTCCGGAGGCTCCTCCTTGTCGTCAGGCGAGATCCCCGCGACGATTCTCGTGTTCGACTCCGGTCTCGGCGGCCTCACCGTGTTCCGCGAGATCGTGCGGACACGCCCCGACGCGCATTATGTCTATGTCGCCGACGATGCCTTCTTTCCCTACGGCCGCCATGGCGAGGCGGAACTGACCGCGCGCGTGGTGCCGCTGATGGCGGAACTGATCGTCAATTACAGTCCGGATCTCGTGGTGATCGCCTGCAACACCGCCTCGACGCTGGTGCTGCCGCATTTGCGCGAAAAGTTCGAGGTGCCGTTCGTCGGCACCGTGCCGGCGATCAAGCCGGCCTGCGCCGCCTCGCGCTCGAAACGGGTGTCGGTGCTCGGCACCGAGGCGACCGTGAACCGCGAATACACCCACGCTCTGATCCGCGACTTCGCGCAGGGCTGCGAGGTGACGCTGGTCGGTTCGGCGCGGCTGGCGGGGCTGGCGGAAACAGCCCTTGGCGGCGGCGCGGTGACCGATGCCGACATCGCCGCCGAGATCACGCCCTGCTTTTCCGAGGCGGACGGCGCGCGTACCGATACCGTGGTGCTGGCCTGCACCCATTACCCCCTGCTGCTCGACCGCCTGCGCGCGCTCGCTCCCTGGCCGGTGGACTGGATCGACCCAGCCCCGGCGATTGCCCGGCGGGTCACGGACCTCCTGGCCGCGCCCGTGGCGCGGGCGTCCGGGATATTGGCCCGGCAGGCGGTCTTTACCTCCGGCCGGGCTCCCGGCCCGGCCCTGAGGGCGGCGCTGGCGGCTTTCGGGCTGCACAGCGCAAGTCCCGCTCCGGCCATTTGACAGATCCCGGCTTTCTCCCTAAAACCCACCAATCGCGGGCCGGAATGGCCCGCGTGACGTTTCGCGACCCGTGGTGACCCCTGACGCTCAGGGCGAACCTGTCAGGCCCGGCTTGCCGGACCAGAGGAGGGCGCGATCCTCAAACCCTGAACCACGATCCGGCCGGACCCTTCGGGCTCCCGCCATCCATGAGGACGCGAATGACCAAGCGCAGTGAGGCGAAGTACAAGATCGATCGCCGCATGGGCCAGAACATCTGGGGCCGCCCGAAGAGCCCCGTGAACCGCCGCGAATACGGCCCCGGCCAGCACGGCCAGCGCCGCAAGGGCAAGCTCTCCGATTTCGGCGTGCAGCTTCGCGCCAAGCAGAAGCTCAAGGGCTATTACGCCAACATCTCCGAGCGCCAGTTCCACGGCATCTACGTCGAGGCCACCCGCATGAAGGGCGACGCCGGCGAGAACCTGATCGGCCTGCTGGAGCGCCGTCTCGACACCGTGATCTATCGCGCCAAGTTCGTGCCGACGATGTTCGCGGCGCGTCAGTTCGTCAATCACGGCCACATCAAGGTGAACGGCCGCCGCGTCAACATCGCCAGCTACAAGGTCAAGCCCGGCGACGTGATCGAGGTGAAGGAAGCCTCCAAGCAGCTCGCGCTGGTGCTTGAAGCCAACCAGCTCGCCGAGCGCGACGTGCCGGAATTCATCGAGGCCGATCATCACAAGATGACCGCCAAGTACGTGCGCGTGCCCAATCTCGCCGAGGTGCCCTACGCCGTGCAGATGGAGCCGCACCTGATCGTCGAATATTATTCGCGCTGATCGGCGGCCATCTCCGTAAGAGTTCAAAAAGCCTCGGTCCGCCGGGGCTTTTTTTATGGCCCTGGTGCATTGCACCTAGGAACACCATCCTGTGGGTGACTACGCCAAAAGTTTAAGGCGCGCTTGACGGTGACCGATTACCAACTAGCGTGAACGCGCACAAAAAAATGTGCTTATTGGGGGAAACACAAAATGAGCTTCATTAGTGACATCAAGGGCTGGGTTGGCGCGCTGACCGAACTGGGCCTCATGCTCATCGCGCTGGGCGTCGTGACCGGGCTTCTGGTCGGCGCCAACACGCCGTTCATCGGCAACGTCACCGCCAACATCGTCGGCTTCGTGAAGGATCTCGGCAGCAACGGCCTTGTCGGCCTGATCGCTCTCGGCTTCATCCTGTGGCTGTTCTCGAATCGCAAGGTCGCCTGACGGCGGGCAAGGACGGCGGCGCGGCAGGCCATGCCGTGCCGCCGCTACCTTTCGGATTGTCCCCGGCAGGGCCGAGCCCCGCCGGTTTCCGTCATGACCTGAAATCGAGTCCCGCAGCGGGAGGGCCGCATGCTTGAGTACTTGCAGACCGCGAAACGCTATTTGTGGGCGTTCGTTGAAATCGGCTTCGTCGCGCTGCTCGGCATCATGCTGGTCTATCTGCTGCTCGGCTCCGGATCGGGCAATTTCGTCCAGGCGGTCGGACAGAACGTCGTCAAGTTCGCCAACGACGTGCCCGCGCCAAGCCTGGTCGGGTTTACCCTTGTCGGCGCCATCCTGTTCGTCGTGACGCGGCGCAGGGAAGGATAAGCGCCATTTCCTGTCAGGCCGGCTCCTGCGTCAGCGCCTCGGCGTGCAGGCGGCCGCTCTCGTCCGAAAAACAGCAGAATACAACCCGCGTCAGCACCGGAGCCGCCGGCAGCGCCAGGTGCGCCGTCGCCACCGCGATACGGGCGGCACGCTCGGCGGGAAAGCCGTAGATGCCGGTGGAGATGGCCGGAAAGGCGATGGACGCCAGGCCATGGGCCTGCGTCAGCGCGATGGCGCGGCGATAGCATGAAGCGAGCTGCTCGTCCTCGCCCTTGCCGCCGCCGTGCCACACCGGGCCGACGGCATGAATCACGTGGCGCGCCGGCAGAAGGTAGCCGCGGGTGATCCTGGCATCGCCGGTCTCGCAGCCGCCCAGCGCGCGGCATTCATCGAGCAGTTGCGGCCCGGCGCGGCGATGGATCGCGCCGTCGACCCCGCCCCCACCCAGGAGGGAGCGGTTGGCCGCGTTGACGATGGCATCGACGTCGAGCGTGGTGATGTCGGCCACGATGACATCGAGCCGCGCCGCGCCGAAAGCGCGCGACGCCAGCGGTGTCATTTCATGGTCGAGGGCTGACGCACCGACACACCGCGGTTGGCGAACAATTCGATGAGCTCGCTGCTCTGGAACATCTCGCGCACGATGTCGCAGCCGCCGATGAACTCGCCCTTGACGTAAAGCTGCGGAATGGTCGGCCAGTTCGAGTAGTCCTTGACGCCCTGACGCAGCTCTTCGTTCTCAAGCACGTTGAGGCCCTTGTAGCTCACCCCGATATGATCGAGGATCTGCACGATCTGTCCCGAGAAGCCGCACTGCGGGAAGTCCGGCGTGCCTTTCATGAACAGCACGACATCATTGGACTTGAGTTCATTCTCGATGAATTGCTGAATGCTCATGGCTTGGGTTCCTTCCGATCCTGGGTCGGGCCGCCAACGGCGGCGATCAATAATTACGCGCGAGGTGCGCGGGGAGCCGGGTTATTCGGGGGCGCCGGTCTGCAGCGCCAGCGCATGCAGCACGCCGCCCATCTGTCCCTTGAGGGCCTGATAGACGATCTGGTGCTGCTGGACGCGCGACTTGCCGCGGAAGGATTCCGAGATCACGGTCGCGGCGAAATGGTCGCCGTCGCCCGCCAGATCGCGGATTTCCACTTCGGCATCGGGAAGCGCCTGCTTGATCAGGCGCTCGATCTCCCGGGCATCCATCGCCATAACTGGTTGTCTCCGTCAGTTGCAGCCGGCCATGTAAGCCGGAAACCATGCCTCGAACTGCGCGCGCAGTCTCGAAACTGATATTGGCCGCTCGCCGGGCAGGGTCAATACGTTTCCGCCGGTGCGGCCCAGTAATGTCGCGGGCACATTGCTGCGGGCCGCCTCGGCGAGGATGCGGTCGGCCTCCCCGGGGGACGCGGTGACGACGTAGCGCGCCTGATCCTCGCCAAACCACAAGGCGTGCTGCGGGATTTTCGGCAGCGGGGCGACCAGCGCGGCGCCTATATGGGACGCCATCGCCATTTCGGCGAGCGCCACCAGCAGCCCGCCGTCGGACAGGTCGTGCGCCGCGGTGACCCGGCCGGCATGGATGAGGCCGCGCACGAAATCGCCGTTGCGCTTTTCCGCGGCAAGATCGACCGGCGGCGGCGCGCCGTCCTCGCGCCCGCAGATGTCGCGCAGGTACAGCGACTGGCCGAGCCAGCCCTCGGTTTCGCCGATCAGCACGATGGCCTCGCCTGCCGCCTTGAAGGCGAGCGAGGCCGACGTGGTGAAATCGTCGATGAGGCCGACGCCGCCGATGGTCGGGGTCGGCAGGATGCCACGGCCGTTGGTCTCGTTGTAGAGCGAGACGTTGCCGGACACGACCGGAAAGTCGAGCGCGCGGCAGGCTTCCGCGATGCCCTGCAGGCAGCTGACGAACTGGCCCATGATCTCGGGCCGCTCGGGATTGCCGAAATTGAGGTTGTCGGTGAGCGCGAGCGGCAGGCCGCCGACCGCCGTGATGTTGCGCCAGGCTTCCGCCACCGCCTGCTTGCCGCCCTGATAAGGATCGGCCTCGCAATAGCGCGGCGTCACGTCGGCGGTGAGCGCGAGACCCTTGGGGCCGTCGAGCACGCGCACCACGGCGGCGTCGCCCCCCGGGCGCTGCACGGTGTTGCCGCCGATGACGTGGTCGTACTGCTCCCACACCCAGCGGCGCGAGCACAAGTCGGGCGAGCCGATCAGCTTCTCCAGCGCATCGGCGGTCGACAGCGGCGGCGTGACATCCCCGGCGCGGATGACGGGACGCGGCGGCGTGGCCACATGCGGGCGATCATACAGCGGAGCCTCGTCGCCGAGTTCCTTGATCGGCAGGTCGGCCATGACGTCGCCGCCGTGCCTGACGACGAAGCGCCGGGTCGGCGTGGTGTGCCCGACCACCGCGAAGTCGAGGCCCCATTTGCGGAAGATGGCTTCCGCCTCCTCTTCCTTCTCCGGCTTGAGCACCATGAGCATGCGCTCCTGGCTCTCGGAGAGCATCATCTCGTAGGCGCTCATGCCCTGCTCGCGGCACGGCACCTTATTGAGATCGAGCTCGACGCCGAGATCGCCCTTGGCGCCCATCTCCACCGCCGAACAGGTCAAGCCCGCCGCGCCCATGTCCTGGATGGCGATGACGCAGTCCCTGGCCATGATCTCGAGGCAAGCCTCCAGCAACAGCTTTTCGGCGAACGGATCGCCGACCTGCACGGTCGGGCGCTTCTCCTCGGCGTCCTCGCCGAATTCGGCCGACGCCATGGTGGCGCCGTGGATGCCGTCGCGCCCGGTCTTGGAGCCGAGATAGACGATCGGCATGTTCACGCCGGAAGCCGCGGCGTAGAAAATCCTGTCGCTTTCGGCGAGCCCCACCGCCATGGCGTTGACCAGGATGTTGCCGTCATAGCGGGTGTGGAACCGCACCTGCCCGCCCACCGTCGGCACGCCGAACGAGTTGCCGTAGCCGCCGATGCCGGCGACCACGCCGGACACGAGATGGCGCGTCTTGGCATGCTCCGGCGCGCCGAACGAGAGCGCGTTGAGGCAGGCGATCGGCCGCGCGCCCATCGTGAACACGTCGCGCAGGATGCCGCCGACGCCGGTGGTTGCGCCCTGGTACGGCTCGATGAACGATGGATGGTTGTGGCTCTCCATCTTGAACACCACCGCGAGCCCGTCGCCGATGTCGATGATGCCGGCGTTCTCGCCCGGCCCCTGGATCACCCACGGCGCCTTGGTCGGCAGGCCCTTGAGATGGATGCGCGACGACTTGTACGAGCAGTGCTCGTTCCACATCGCCGAGAAGATGCCCAGTTCCGTGAACGTCGGCACGCGGCCGATCAGATCGAGGATGCGCTGGTATTCGTCGGGCTTGAGACCGTGCGAGGCAACCAGATCGGCGGTGATGGCGGGTTCGTTGCGGCTCACGGGAGTTACGCCGCCTTCTCGAAATGCGCGGCCAGCCCCGCGAACAGCCCGCGGCCGTCGGTGCAGCCCATGATGTTCTCGACGTGGTTTTCCGGGTGCGGCATCATGCCGAGCACGTTGCCGCGCGCGTTGACGATGCCGGCGATCGAGTTGGTGGCGCCGTTGATGTTGAACGGCTCGCTGACCTCGCCTTCCGGCGATGCGTAGCGGTAAAGCACGCGGCCCTCGCCTTCGAGGCGTTTGATGGTGTCCTCGTCGGCCTCGTAGTTGCCCTCGCCGTGCGCCACCGGCACGCGGATCACCTGGCCCGCGTTGTAGCCGCGCGTGAACGGGCTGTCGGAACGCTCGACGCGCAGGTGCACGTCCTTGCAGACGAACTTGATGCCGGCGTTGCGCATCAGCACGCCCGGCAACAGCCCCGCCTCGCACAGAATCTGGAAGCCGTTGCAGACGCCAAGCACCAGGCCGCCGTTGGCCGCGTGCGCGCGCACCGCGTCCATCACCGGGCTGCGCGCGGCAATCGCGCCGCAGCGGAGATAATCGCCATAGGAGAAGCCGCCCGGCACCACGACGAGGTCGGTGCCCTTCGGCAGCGCGGTTTCGGCGTGCCACACCATCGAAGGCTTGATGCCGGAGACGAGCTCAAGCGCGCGCGCCATGTCGCGCTCGCGGTTGATGCCGGGAAAGACGAGAACGGCGGATTTCATGACAACCCCGCGCTAGCCCACCACCTCGACGCGGTAATTCTCGATCACCGTGTTGGCGAGCAGCTTGTCGGCGGCTTCTTTCAGCAGCGCCTCGGCGCGCGCCTTGTCGGCGTCCGCGAGCTCGATGTCGAACACCTTGCCCTGGCGCACCGAGGCGACGCCCTCGAGCCCGAGGGATTTCAGCGCACCCTCGATCGCCTTGCCCTGCGGATCGAGGATGCCGGACTTCAGGGTGACCGTGACACGGGCTTTCATGACTTCAGCCCTTCACGAGAACCGGTCCCGTTCCCGCCGGTCGCTCGTTCTCGGTCATGATGCCGAGCCGTTTGGCGACCTCGGTATAGGCCTCCACCAGCCCGCCGAGATCGCGGCGGAAGCGGTCCTTGTCCATCTTGTCGTTGGTCTTGATGTCCCACAGCCGGCACGAGTCGGGCGAGATCTCGTCGGCGACGACGATGCGCATCATCTCGTTTTCCCACAGCCGCCCGCATTCCATCTTGAAGTCGACCAGGCGGATGCCGACGCCGAGGAACAGGCCGGTGAGGAAGTCGTTGACGCGGATGGCCAGCGCCATGATGTCGTCGATTTCCTGCGGGGTCGCCCAGCCGAACGCGGTGATGTGCTCTTCCGAAACCATCGGATCGCCGAGCTGGTCGTTCTTGTAATAGAACTCGATGATCGAGCGCGGCAGCTGCGTGCCCTCCTCGATGCCGAGGCGCTGCGACAGCGAGCCGGCCGCGACGTTGCGCACCACCACCTCGAGCGGAACAATCTCAACCTCGCGGATGAGTTGCTCGCGCATGTTGAGACGGCGGATGAAGTGGGTCGGCACGCCGATGTCGTTGAGGTGCTGGAAGACGTATTCCGAAATCCGGTTGTTGAGCACACCCTTGCCTTCGATCACCTGATGTTTCTTGGCGTTGAAGGCGGTGGCGTCGTCCTTGAAGTGCTGAATCAAGGTTCCGGGCTCCGGGCCCTCGTACAGGACCTTGGCTTTGCCTTCATAAATGCGGCGGCGGCGACTCATCGGCATATACCGTAGGTTGTGAGAATCCATATCTTGTGATGCGCTCCGGTGGAAACTGACGCTTTCGACGCAAGGTACATACAGGCGATGGAGCAACCGGCGCGGCAGGCGAGCCTGCGACCGTCAGGGCAACCTATCCGATCGGAACAGGCAGTACAATCAACAAACTCGCCGGCGAATTTCGGTTAGACTTCCAGAGGGTTGCCTTGACCGTGCGGGACCGTTATGCAAGGCGCCGGAACCGCTCAACCCTCCCATCTTCCACGACAGATTCGGGGCATAGAATGACGACGTTCGACAAGCGCGAGGAAAGTTTCGAGAAGAAGTTCGCGCACGATGCGGAGCTCAAATTCAAGGCCGAGGCGCGGCGCGACAAGCTGCTCGGGCTGTGGGCCGCCGAGAAGCTCGGGATTTCCGGCGCCGAGGCCGAGGCTTACGCCAAGGCCGTCGTTGCCGCCGATTTCGAGGAGCCGGGCACCGACGACGTCGTGCGCAAGGTGCGGGCCGATTTCGACGCCAAGGGCGTCGCCATCTCCGACCTGGAAATCCGCACCAAGCTCGACGAGATGTTCGCCGTCGCCGTCGCGCAGGTGAAGGCCGGCAAGTAGTTTTCCGCGCTCAAGTAGTTTTCCGCGTTTACGGCCTTGCCATGGCGGCGACCGCCGCCACGAGGCGGTCGAGCACGCCAGCCGAATCGTGCGTGACGTCATCGGCGGCAACGGCGATGACGCGATAGCCACGCGCGCCCAGCCAGGCCGCGCGCTCGGCGCGGGCGCCCGCCGCCGCCTCGCTTTCGTGCGGCGGCGCCAGGTCGAGCACGACGCGCAGCGGAAACGACACGAAATCGCAGATGTGGTTGCCGACCGGCGTCTGACGCTTGAAGCCAAGGCCGGCGAAGCGGCGGTCGTTGACCAGCGCTCTCCACAGCGCCCGCTCGGCGTCGGTGGGGTTGCGCCGCAAGAGCCGCGACAGTCCGCGCACCGGCCCCCGCTCGGACGGCACCCGCCCAAGCCCGTGCTCGGCCAGCAGATCGCGCAGCTTGCCGGCCTCGGCGCCGTCGAGCACGCCGCCGCTGGCCGGCCCCTTTCGTCCCTCGGCGATGGCCATGACGACGCCGTGCAGGGTCTGGATATCCTGCTGGGTCGGCGCCATGCGCGCGAAGATGTTGCGCAGGTTGATGGTCATGGTCTCGCGCTTTTCCGGCGGGCGGAAGAACTCGACCCGCTCCAGCTCGCGCTCGAGGCCTTCGAAGAAGGCCTGAAGCTGGTGCTTGCCGGCGCGCGCCGATTTCTCCGGCATGACGAACGGCAGCGCGTTGCCGCTGGCCTGCTTGAAGCATTCATAGCCGATCAGCAGCACCGCCTGGGCGAGATTGAGCGAGGCGAACGCCGGGTTGACCGGGAAGGTGACGATGCGGTCGGCCAGCGCCACCTCGGTGTTCTCGAGGCCGTAGCGTTCGCGCCCGAACATCACCGCCACGCTGTCGCCCCGCGCGCTTGAGGCCGTAATCTCGCGCGCGGCCGCTTCGGGCGACACCACCGGCTTGGCCTGGTCGTGGGCGCGCGCCGTGGTGGCGAACACCAGCGTGCAGTCGGCGATCGCCGCCTCCACCGTCTCGAACAGCTCGGCATGATCGAGGATGGCGTCGGCCCCGGAAGCGGCGCGGCGGGCGTGGACGCTGGGCCAGCCGTCGCGCGGCTTGACCAGCCGCAGCCGCGAAAGCCCGAAATTACCCATGGCGCGCGCCGCCATGCCGATGTTCTCGCCGAGCTGCGGCTCGACAAGAATGACGATGGGGCCGCGCACCTCGGCGGGCGGTTTGGTGTGGTCGGTGCCTGATCCTGCCATGGCGGTGGTATGCCCCATGCGCGAGGCCGCCGTCGAGCCATTCCAAGAGCCATTCCAAGCGCCATTCCATGACCGGCGCCGCACGGGCATCCTCGGCCGCCGGCCGAAAGCCCCGCGGCGGCCGGAACCCTAGGCCATGTACCGGAGATGACGCCGGTTTTTCCCCGCCTCGGGTCACCGGCGCGGACGGCCGGGCTACGTCCAATTGCCAGTCGGAACGGCCCGTCCGCCGCTTTGACGCGGTCGGCTGCGATGCTATAGCGGCGCGGTAGAGCCCTCTCCGCTCCCCCCGCCCGTTCACACCCTTCCTAGGTAAGGCCCGGCCCCATGGCGAAAATCAAGGTGACCAACCCCGTCGTCGAACTCGACGGCGACGAGATGACCCGGATCATCTGGCAGTACATCAAGGACAAGCTGATCCATCCGTTCCTCGACGTGCCGCTCGAATATTACGACCTCGGCATGGAATACCGCGACCAGACCAACGACCAGGTCACCATTGACGCCGCCAACGCCATCAAGAAGCACGGCGTCGGCGTCAAGTGCGCCACCATCACCCCGGACGAGGCGCGGGTGAAGGAATTCACGCTCAAGGAGATGTGGAAGTCGCCCAACGGCACCATCCGCAACATCCTCGGCGGCGTGATCTTCCGCGAGCCGATCATCTGCAAGAACGTGCCGCGCCTGGTGCCGGGCTGGACCAAGCCGATCATCATCGGCCGCCACGCCTTCGGCGACCAGTACCGCGCCACCGATTTCAAGTTTCCGACCAAGGGCGTCCTGACCATCAAGTTCGTCGGCGAGGACGGCTCGGTGATCGAGAAGGAAGTGTTCAAGGCGCCGGGCAGCGGTGTCGCCATGGCGATGTACAACATCGACGAATCGATCAAGGACTTCGCCCGCGCCTCGTTCAACTTCGGCCTGTCGCGCGGCTATCCGGTCTACCTCTCGACCAAGAACACCATCCTGAAAGCCTATGACGGCCGCTTCAAGGACATCTTCCAGGACATCTTCGACGCCGAGTTCAAGGCCGCGTTCGACAAGAAGGACCTCACCTACGAGCACCGCCTGATCGACGACATGGTGGCCTCGGCGCTGAAGTGGTCGGGCGGCTATGTATGGGCCTGCAAGAACTACGACGGCGACGTGCAGTCGGACACCGTGGCGCAGGGCTACGGCTCGCTCGGCCTGATGACCTCGGTGCTGATGACGCCGGACGGCCAGACCGTCGAGGCCGAGGCCGCCCACGGCACCGTGACGCGCCATTACCGCGAGCACCAGAAGGGCAAGGAGACATCGACCAACTCCATCGCCTCGATCTTTGCCTGGACGCGCGGCCTTGCCCATCGCGCCAAGCTCGACAACAACGAGGCGCTGGCGAACTTCGCCGATACGCTGGAGAAGGTCTGCGTCGACACCGTCGAGTCCGGCTACATGACCAAGGACCTCGCGCTGCTGGTCGGCGCCGACCAGCGCTGGCTTTCCACCACCGGCTTCCTCGACAAGGTCGCCGACAACCTCACCGCGGCGCTGGCGAAATCCTGATCGCCCCAGGGTCGGCCGCAAGAGAAACCTGCGGCCAGACCATGCACCGGAATAAAAACGGCGGCTCCGGAGCCGCCGTTTTTTTATGCCGGACGAGCGGGCATGCTCAGCTTGTGATGACCGGAGATGCCGGTTCGATGGCGCGGTGACGCGGTTTGCGGCGTCGCAGCTTGCGGCTCGCCCACAAATACAGCCCCGTGCCCAGCAGTCCCAGAATGCTGAAGGATGTCACGATATTGACCAGCGCGGACCAGATGCCGGCCCAGTTGCCTTCATGAATGAGGCGCGGCCAGTTGCGGGCGACGGGCGTCAAACCGTCCGCCTTCACCATGTACAGCCGATATTCGCCGCTCTCGTTGATGCGCGCCAGTTGCCGTCCGCCGCGCACGCGCAGCCAGATCAGGTTGGACAGGTCATGGCTGCGGGCGACAACCTCGATCGCCTGCCTCAAGGGCAGCGGCGCGGACCGCTCGGGACCAAAGCCGGAGGAAAGGGTAATGCCGTAGGCCAGCGCCAAACCGGTCAAGGGACTGAGGATCACCAGCGGCAAGGTGAACCAGGCGATTCCCTTGTGCCAGCCGGACACGCTCATGCGCAGGCGCGGCCATCCCATCAGAACGCCGAGCATGACCAGCGCAAGCATGGCAACGGTCGACGCCGTCACGAGCCAACCCAGATCGAATACCAGATGTTCATGCAGGCGGCGCGCCGTGCCGAAAATCTCGGCCCAGGAAAACGCATCGTCCTCGACTTCCTGGCCGCTTGAGACATCGACATCGATGCCATCCTCGCCCACCCCGGACAAGGCGAGAACGTCGTCATAAGGACGGAACGACAGCCCGCGCGCCTTGCTGGCGGGATCGTGCCGGTCGAGAATATCCTTGAGCGCGCTCGTGTTGAGAATACCGGGCTTCGCGGCCGTGGTTTGCGCGACGGGCTCGAACGAAAGAACAAGTCCCGTGAGAACGAGAACGAGCAGTGGCACCGAAAAGATCAGCGTGATCCAGCGGTGCACGCGCAGCAGAACGGCATGATACATGGAATGCCCCACATCGTGCATGCTCCATTTGCGTCGAACCATGCCGTCGCGTCAGTGCGTCGCACAAGTGAAGGTTTTGTAATCCGCCGAGAACGAATGACGTCGCGGCAAACGACTCGCAGTTATAATGCGACGTCGTCGCGCGATTCGACTTCTTCGGTGATGAGGTCGCCAGCCTTGCCGACGATCTCGGTGCCCAGCCGCGTTTTCATGACCTCGTTGACGCGCGCCGCCAGTTCCGGCTCGCGCTCCATCAGGGCGTGAAGATCGCGCGCCTCGAGCACCAGGAGGTCGCAGCGCGATACCGCCGTGACCGTCGCCGAGCGCCGCGAGCGCCGCAGCACCGCGATCTCGCCGAAGAAATGCCCGACGCCGAGCCGCACCTGCTTGTCCGGCAATTCGATCTCCACCTCGCCGGAGGCGATGAAGTACATCGAATGGGCCTCGTCGCCGCGACGCGCGATCACCGAGCCCGCCTCCACCGACTGGGCGCGCAGGAGCTGCATGATGTCGGCGATATGCGTTGCGTCGAAGCCGGCGAATAGCGGCACCCGCGCGATCATCCCCCAAGTGATGACAAAGTCGCGGCGATGCACGTGCTCGGCGAACGCCGTGGCGATGATGCCGACCGGCAGCGCCACCATCACCAGTCCCCCGATGATGGTGAAGGCGGCGATGACCTTGCCGAGCGTAGTGACCGGCACGGCGTCGCCATAGCCGATGGTGCCGAGCGTGACGATCGCCCACCACATGGCGTTGGGGATGGTGCCGAACTTGTCCGGCTGCACGTCGCCTTCGGCCACGTGCATCAGGGTCGCGGCAAACAGCGTCGCCCCCATCAGGATCACCAAACAACCGAACAGCGCGCGGCGTTCGGCATGAAGCGTGTCGAGCAGCGAGCGCAGCGCCACCGAATAGCGGGTGAGCTTGAGGAAGCGCAGGATGCGGAACAGCAGCAGCACGCGCAGATCGAGATGCGTGAAGAACCCAATCCAGAACGGCAGCACGGCGACGAGGTCGACGATGCCCGAGGCGCTCATCACATAACGCATCCGCGCGCGCCACGGCGCCATGTGCCGCAGCAACGGCTGCTCGACCGCGATCCACAGCACGGCGAAATACTCGATCGTGAACAGCACGAGCGAGATGAGCTCGATGACCCAGAACAGCGGGCCGTAACGCGCATGCAGCGCCGGCTCGGATTCCAGCGTCATGGCGACGAGATTGACGATGATCAGCGCCGCGATGCCGTGATTGACAATGCGGCTCAGCCGGTCGCTGCCGGCGCGCTCGAGCACGTTGAACACCCGCTTGCGCAGGCGGCGGCTGCTGTCCGCGAGGCTGCCGATCGCTTCCCGCCGGTGCCCATGGGCACCGGCCGCGCCATGCGAAGCGCCGCCGCGCCTAGCCATTACCCATTGCTGCCGCGATGGCGTCCAGCGCCGCCCTGGCCCTGGAGCCGTCGGGACCGCCGGCCTGAGCCATGTCCGGACGGCCGCCGCCGCCCTTGCCGCCGAGCGCCTCGGAGGCGACGCGGACCAGATCGACGGCGTTGTAGCGCGAGGTCAGGTCCGGCGTGACGCCGACCACGATGCCGGCCTTGCCGTCGTCGGAAACATTGATAAAGGCGACCACGCCCGAGCCGAGCCGCTTCTTGCCTTCGTCGGCAAGGCTCTTGAGATCCTTCATCTCGATGCCGCTCACGGTGCGCGCGATCAGCTTGACGTCGCCGACCACCTGCTCGTCGCCGGCGTCCGCCACGCTCCCCGCGCCGCCGCCCATGGCGAGCTTCTTGCGCGCCTCGGACAATTCCCGCTCCAGCTTCTTGCGCTCGTCGAGCAGCGCCGCGACGCGTCCCGGCAGTTCGTCGATCGAGGTGCGCAGCTCGGCCGCCGCGGCCCTGGCGGTGCGGATGGTGGCGTTGGCGGCAGCCCGCGCGGCATGGCCGGTCAGCGCCTCGAGCCGGCGCACACCCGACCCCACCGCCGTTTCCGCCACCACCGAGATGAGGCCGATGTCGCCGGTGCGCCTGACATGGGTGCCGCCGCACAACTCGATCGACCAGTTCGCCGCGTTGTGGCCACCGCCCATCGGAATGCCCATGGCGACCACGCGCACCTCGTCGCCGTATTTCTCGCCGAACAGCGCGCGCGCGCCGGAGGCGATGGCGTCGTCCTGCGCCATGACGCGGGTCACGACCTCGGCGTTCTGCAGCACGATGTCGTTGGCGCGATCCTCGACGCGGCGCACCTCCTCATCGCTCATCGGCTTGGGATGGGCGAAGTCGAAGCGCAGGCGCTCGGGCGCCACCAGCGAGCCGCGCTGCGCGACGTGATCGCCCAGCACCTGCCGCAACGCCTCGTGCAGGAGGTGGGTCGCCGAATGGTTGGCGCGGATCGCGGCGCGCCGTTCGTGATCGACTTCCAGCGCGAGCGGCAGGCCGGCCTTCACCGTCCCGATCTCGACGGTGCCGAGATGCACGATGAGGTCGCCGGCCTTCTTCTGCGTGTCGGTGACGCGGAAGCGCACGCCCTCGGCGGCGAGCACGCCGGCATCGCCGACCTGGCCGCCGGACTCGCCGTAGAACGGCGTCTGGTTGAGAACCAGCGCGCCGCTCTCGCCGGCTTTTAGTTCGCCGACCGGCTTGCCGTCCTTGCCGACCAGCGCCGCCACCACGCCTTCGGCGTTCTCGGTGTCGTAGCCTAGGAACTCGGTGGCGCCGTGCTGCTCGCGCAAACCCAGCCACACCGTTTCGGTCGCCGCCTCGCCCGAACCCGCCCACGAGGCGCGCGCCTTCTCGCGCTGCTTTTCCATCGCCGCGTTGAAGGCGTCGGTGTCGACGCCGATGCCGCGCGATTTCAGCGCGTCCTGCGTCAGATCGAGCGGGAAGCCGTAGGTGTCGTACAGCGTGAAGGCGACGTCGCCGCGCAACTGGTCGCCGGTGCCGAGCGCGCGGCTTTCCTCGTCGAGGATGGAAAGCCCGCGTTCCAGCGTGCGGCGGAACCGCGTCTCCTCGAGCTTCAGGGTTTCCTCGATCAGCGCCTCGGCGCGCACCAGTTCCGGATAGGCCTGTCCCATCTCGCGCACCAGCGCCCAGACGAGACGATGCATCAGCGGCTCGCGCGCGCCCAGCAGCTGGGCGTGGCGCATGGCGCGGCGCATGATCCGGCGCAGCACGTAGCCGCGGCCCTCGTTCGAGGGCAGCACGCCGTCGGCGATCAGGAACGAGCTGGCGCGCAGGTGATCGGCGATGACGCGGTGCGAGGCCTTCTGCGGACCGTCCGGCTCGACGCCGGTGAAATCGGCGATGGTCTTGATGAGCGAACCGAACAGGTCGATGGAATAGTTGTCGTGGGTGCCCTGCAGCACCGCGGCGATGCGCTCCAGCCCCATGCCGGTGTCGATCGACGGCCGGGGCAGCGCGTTGCGCACGCCGCCCGCCAGTTGCTCGTACTGCATGAACACCAGGTTCCAGATCTCGATGAAGCGGTCGCCATCCTGATCGGCGGAACCCGGCGGCCCGCCTGGAATATGGTCGCCGTGGTCGTAGAAGATTTCCGAGCACGGTCCGCATGGGCCGGTGTCGCCCATCTGCCAGAAATTGTCGGCGGTCGGGATACGGATGATGCGGGAGTCCGGCAGGCCGGCGATCTTCTTCCACAGCCCGAAGGCGTCATCGTCCTCGGAGAATACCGTCACCAGCAGGCGCTGCGTCGGCAGGCCGTATTCCTTGGTGATCAGGTTCCAGGCCAGCTCGATGGCGCGCTCCTTGAAGTAGTCGCCGAACGAGAAGTTGCCGAGCATCTCGAAGAAGGTGTGATGGCGCGCGGTGTAGCCGACATTGTCGAGGTCGTTGTGCTTGCCGCCGGCGCGCACGCATTTCTGCGAGGTCACGGCGCGCGCGTAGGGCCGCGTCTCCATGCCGGTGAAGACGTTCTTGAACTGCACCATGCCGGCATTGGTGAACATCAGGGTGGGGTCGTTGCGCGGCACCAGCGGCGACGACGGCACGATCTCGTGCCCGTGTTTGGCAAAGTAGTCGAGGAACGCCGACCGAATTTCATTCACGCCGCTCATAATCGTCCAATCGAATCCTGTAAGGCCATAGCGCAACGGACCGGAAGCCCGCCGGGCGCCAGCTTGTCATTGTTTCGGAATTGTTTTTAAACGCGGGGGGTGGCGCTGTCCAGAAAGGGTGCCGGTTCGCCAGCAGCCGGCGCCCCCTCGTTCCCGGACCGCTCCTCTCCCCCCGTCGCCGCTCAGGATCGCCATGCCCGCCACGCCCGGCCCCGCCACCTTCAAGGACAAGCTCGAGCGCGGCGATTTCGTCTTCACCGGCGAGGTCACCCCGCCGCTGTCCAGCGATCCGGAGGAACTGCTGGCGCTGGCGCGGCCGCTCAGGGGCCTCGCCGATGCCGTGAACGTGACCGACGCCGCCTCGGCCCGCGCCCAGATGGGGGCGCTCGCCGCCGCCGCCCTGATCCGGAGCGAGGGTCTGGAGCCGATCCTGCAGCTGACCTGCCGCGACCGCAACCGCATCGCCCTGCAGGGCGACCTGATCGGCGCGGCCGCGCTCGGCGTGCGCAATCTGCTGGTTCTGCATGGCGATACGCCGGCGGCCGGCGACCAGCCCGATGCCAGGGCGGTGTTCGACCTTTCCAGCAACGCGCTGGCCGAGACCGCGCGCCTGATCCGCGACGAGCACCGCCTACCCAACGGCCGCAAGGTCGGCGGCCGCGCGGCGTTCTTCATCGGCGGCGCCGACACGCCGGTCGAGCCCGGCCCCGACTGGTCGCCGCAGCGCCTTGCCGCCAAGCGTGCCGCCGGCATCGCGTTCATCCAGACCCAGTTCTGCATGGATGCGGGCTTGCTGCGGCGCTACATGGCCCGCCTGCATGCGGAGGGCCTGATCCCCGGCCTGCGCTATCTGATCGGCATCGCACCGCTGTATTCGGCCAAAAGCGCCCGCTGGATGCGGGAGAAACTGCCCGGCACGGTGATCCCCGACGCCCTCGTCGCGCGCATCGAGAAGGCTGCCGATCCGCCCGCCGAGGGGCAGCGCATCTGCCTTGAGCTGATCGCCGAACTGGCGACGATTCCCGGCGTCGCCGGCGTCCACCTGATGGCGCCGCGCAACGAACCCACGATCGCCGCGGTGATCGCCGCCGCGCGGGCCCTGGTCAGCCGCGCCGCGACCTTCTAGCCCTTGAATCCACCATTATTTTCCTCATCTTGAAAGAGGGCGAGCAAGAACGGTTGATAGGCGCCGCCGGCGCGTTGACAGGCGCCGGGGCGCCATGGTTCCTTGCCCCGTAAATTCGCGTAAGGCCACGACGGGAGAGATCGGCCAAGGGGAAGCAATTCCCAAGGGCCGGCGCCGAAGGAGCAACCGCCCCGGAAACTCTCAGGCAAAAGGACCGTCTGGCTGGACTAGCATCTGGAAAGAGGCGCGGCCCTTTGCGGGGTATTCGCGTCCGCCGACGGGATAATACTCTCAGGCAAGCCGACAGATGGGGCTTCATCCGGACGCGGAAGGTGGATTCCGCGCGTTTTCGGGAGCCCCAGTGATGCTAGCGACCAGTTTCCAGCGTCTTCCCCTTCACGACCTTCATGTCGCGCGCGGCGGCCGGATCGTGCCGTTCGCCGGCTACGAGATGCCGGTGCAGTACGCCGCCGGCGTGATGAAGGAGCACCTGCACACCCGCGCCGCCTGCGGCCTGTTCGACGTCTCGCACATGGGGCTGATCGAACTCACCGCCAGATCCGGCAGGCTCGATGACGCGGCGCGCGCGCTTGAGCGCCTGGTGCCGCAGGATATCGTCGGGCTCGCCGTGGGGCGACAGCGCTATGCGCTGTTCACCAACGCGGCCGGCGGCATTCTCGACGATCTCATGGTGGCCAACCTCGGCGACCGCCTGATGCTGATCGTCAACGCCGCCTGCAAGGAAGCGGACGCCGCGCATCTGGCCACGCATCTGGCCGATATTTGCACAATCGAACCGCTCGCCGATCGCGCGCTGATCGCATTGCAGGGTCCGAAGGCCGGAGCCGTGCTGGCGCGGCTTGCGCCCACCACCGCCGCAATGCGTTTTCTCGATGCCGCCATGCATGACGTGATGGGCGTCGCATGCTTCGTGTCGCGCTCCGGCTACACCGGCGAGGACGGCTTCGAGATCGCCATTCCGCTGGCTCGGGCCGCCGCCATCGTCACCGCCCTTCTTGACCATCCCGACGTGCTGCCGATCGGCCTGGGCGCGCGCGACAGCCTGCGGCTGGAGGCCGGGCTCTGCCTCTACGGTCAGGACATCGGCCCCGACACCACGCCGGTCGAGGCCGCGCTGGAATGGTCGATCCAGAAGGCACGCCGCACCGGCGGCGCGCGCGGCGGTGGTTTTCCCGGCGCCGACATCATCCTGCGCCAGTTCGAGGACGGCGCGCCGCGCCGTCGCGTCGGGCTGAGGCCCGAAGGCCGCGCCCCGGTGCGCGGCGGGGCGTCGCTGTTTGCCGATGCAACCTCGGGCGAGCCGGTCGGCAAGGTCACTTCCGGCGGCTTCGGCCCCACCGTCAACGGCCCCGTCGCCATGGGCTACGTGCCCGCCGCGCTGGCCAGCCCCGGCACGCGATTGTTCGCCGAAGTGCGCGGCCAGCGCCATGCGGTTGCGGTCGCCGCCCTGCCGTTCGTTCCCACCAGCTTCAAGCGTTGAGGAGTTTTCATGCCGACCAAATTCACCGCCGATCACGAATGGCTGCGCGTCGAGGGCGATATCGCCACCGTCGGCATCACCGCCTACGCACAGGAGCAGCTTGGCGACGTGGTGTTCGTCGAACTGCCCAAGCCCGGCCGGCAGGTGAAGAAGTCCGAGGCCGCCGCCGTGGTGGAATCGGTCAAGGCCGCCTCGGACGTCTATTCGCCACTGAGCGGCGAGATCATCGCCGTCAACGACGCGCTGATCGCCGATCCGGCGCTGGTCAATTCCGATCCGATGAACGGCGCCTGGTTCTTCAAGATCAAGCTGGCCGACCGCGCCGAACTCGACGGCCTGATGGACGAGGCCGCCTATCAGGCGCACACGGCCTGACATCCATCCCGTTTTCGCGACGGCGCGAGGAGACCGCATCATGACCGCCACCAACCACCGCGACGCCAACGCCGATTTCGCGCGCCGCCACATCGGTCTGTCGCCACGCGACATCGACGCGATGCTGACGACGGTCGGCGCCGCGAGCCTCAAGGCGCTGATGGCCGAGACGCTGCCCGCGTCGATCCGTCAGGCAAAGCCGCTCGACACCGGCCCGGCGCTGTCGGAGACCGAGGCGCTGGCGCACCTGCGCGAGCTTGCCGCGCAGAACCAGGTGTTCACCTCGCTGATCGGGCAAGGCTATTACGGCACCCATCTGCCCGCCGTCATCCAGCGCAACATCCTCGAAAACCCGGCGTGGTACACCGCCTACACGCCCTACCAGCCGGAGATCAGCCAGGGCCGCCTCGAAGCGCTGTTCAACTTCCAGACCCTGGTGTGCGAACTGACCGGCCTCGACGTCGCCAATGCCTCGCTGCTCGACGAGGCGACCGCGGCGGCGGAAGCCATGGCGCTGGCGCAGCGCGCGGCGCAATCCAGGAGCACCGCCTTCTTCGTCGACCGCGACGCGCACCCGCAGACCATCGCGGTGCTGCGCACCCGCGCCGAGCCGCTGGGCTGGACGGTGATCGTCGGCGATCCGGCCAAGGACCTCGCCGGCGCCGAGGTGTTCGGCGCGCTCATCCAATATCCCGGCACGTCCGGCGCGGTGGTTGATCCGCGCGCGGCGATCGCCGCCCTGCATGCCAAGGGCGCGCTCGCCATTCTGGCCGCCGATCCGCTGGCGCTCACGCTTCTTACCCCGCCCGGCGAACTCGGCGCCGACATCGCCATCGGCTCGATGCAGCGCTACGGCGTGCCGATGGGTTATGGCGGCCCGCACGCCGCCTACATGGCGGTGCGCGACGCCTTCAAGCGCTCGTTGCCGGGCCGCATCGTCGGACTGTCGGTGGATTCGCGCGGCGCGCCGGCCTACCGGCTGGCGTTGCAGACGCGCGAGCAGCACATCCGCCGCGAGAAGGCGACCTCCAACATCTGCACCGCGCAGGTGCTGCTCGCGGTGATCGCCTCGATGTATGCCGTCTATCATGGCCCCGAGGGCCTGACGCACATCGCCCGCACCGTGCATCGGCGCGCCGCGACGCTCGCCGCGGGTTTGAGGCGGCTCGGCTTCGCGCCGCTCAACGAGACCTGCTTCGATACGCTGACGGTGGCGGTGGGCGACCGGCAAGCCGAGATCGTGGCGCGCGCCCGCGAGGCGCGCATCAACCTGCGCGTGGTTGCGTCCGGCGCGGCGGCGCGGGAGGCCGCGCTCGGCATCTCGCTCGATGAAACCACCACGCCGGCCATCGTCGAGACGGTATGGCGCGCGTTCGGCGGCGCGCTGTCCTACGCCGAGGTCGAGAGCGAGGCGCGCGGCGCGCTGCCGGCGGCGCTGACGCGCAAGCCCGGCTTCCTGGCGCAGCCGGTGTTCCGGCAGATGCGCTCCGAGACCGACATGCTGCGCTACATGCGCAAGCTCGCCGACCGCGATCTCGCGCTCGACCGCGCCATGATCCCGCTCGGCTCCTGCACCATGAAGCTCAACGCCACCACCGAGATGATCCCGGTGACGTGGCCGGAGTTCGCCTTGCTGCATCCGTTCGCGCCCGCCGAGCAGGCCGCCGGCTATGCCGCGCTGTTTACCCGGCTCCAGCGCTGGCTGTGCGACATCACCGGCTATGACGCGGTGTCGTTGCAGCCGAACTCCGGCGCGCAGGGCGAATATGCCGGCCTGCTCGCCATCCGAGCCTATCACGTCAGCCGCGGCGAGACCGGGCGCACGGTCTGCCTCATCCCGTCCTCCGCGCACGGCACCAATCCGGCCTCCGCCGCCATGGCCGGCATGGACGTGGTGGTGGTGGCCTGCGACGATCACGGCAATGTCGACGTCGCCGACCTGCGCGCCAAGGCAGCGCGCCATGGCTCGCGTCTTGCCGCGGTGATGATCACCTATCCCTCGACCCACGGCGTGTTCGAGGAGCATGCCCCCGAGATCTGCGACATCGTGCATGGCCACGGCGGCCAGGTCTATCTCGACGGCGCCAACTTGAACGCGCAGGTCGGCCTGGCGCGTCCCGGCGACTACGGCGCCGACGTCAGCCACCTCAACCTGCACAAGACCTTCTGCATTCCGCACGGCGGCGGCGGCCCCGGCGTCGGCCCGATCGGCGTCAAGGCGCATCTGGCGCCGTTCCTGCCCGGCCATCCGGCGCTCGACGGCGGCGCGTCGCCGGTCGGCGCGGTGGCGGCGGCGCCGTTAGGCTCGGCGTCGATCCTGCCGATCTCCTACGCCTACATCCTGATGATGGGCGGCGCCGGCCTGACGCGCGCCACGCAAGCCGCGATCCTGAGCGCCAACTACATCGCGGCCCGGCTTGACCCGTATTTCCCGGTGCTCTACCGCAACGAGAAGGGCCGCGTCGCGCATGAATGCATCGTCGATCCGCGCTCCCTCAAGACGGCGAGCGGCGTCACCGTAGACGACATCGCCAAGCGGCTGATCGACTACGGCTTCCACGCCCCGACCATGAGCTTCCCGGTGCCGGGCACGCTGATGATCGAGCCGACCGAATCGGAATCGAAGATGGAACTCGACCGCTTCTGCGACGCCATGATCGCCATCCGCCGCGAGATCGCCGAGATCGAGGCCGGGCGTTTCCCCGTCGCGCAGTCGCCGCTGCGCCACGCGCCGCACACGGTGCATGACCTCGCCGACGAGGCCTGGGAACGGCCCTACACGCGCGCCGAGGGCTGCTTCCCGGCCGCGACCTCGCACACCGACAAGTACTGGAGCCCGGTCGGGCGCGTCGACAATGTCTATGGCGACCGCAACCTGGTGTGCGCCTGCCCGCCGGCGAAGGACTATGCCCAGGCCGCGGAATAGGCGGAACGCGGAGCAAGCAGGACGCGGGGAAGAACGTCGCGCCGGCCGGTTCGTAAATGCTTGCCAGTCAACCGGCGCGTCGTGCGATCGCAAAAAATTCGGGCGCGCGCCCCGCCTTTTTTCGTCGGGGGCGCGCTTAAGTGGGCGCGGCGTCGCGCGTTGCCTGATGAACGGAGTTCGCGAATGCCAGGAGTTCGGCGTTGAAGCGAGTGGCATCCTCGTAGAACGGCGAGTGGCCGCATGCGTCGTAGATGGAAAGCTGCGCATTGGGAATTTGCGTGACGGCGAAGCGGCTGGTCTCGGCGAGGATGACCTGATCCTTCCCGCCATGGGCCAGCAGCACCGGACAACCGATGGCGCCGAGCACGTCGGCCGGATCGCCGGAGCGGTCGAGCAGGTGTTTGCGCACTACCGGCGGCACCACCATGTTGTAGGCCAGCATCGTCTCGAAATCGTCGCGCGCCGGTTCGCGCTCAAAACAGGCGCGCAGGAACCCGCGCGTGCCATCGATATTGGTGGCGAGATCGGCACTGAGCATCGGCGCGAAATGGCGCCGGCCACGGCCCATCATGCGGCCGTCGGCCTTGAGCAGCGCGCCGACGAAGACGATGCCGCCGAGCGCGGACGTGCCGTGCTCACGGATGTAATCGGTGATGACGCGGCCGGCATAGGACCAGCCAACCAGGATCGGTTTCCTGAAGCCGGTCGCCGCGATCACGGCGGCGACATCGGCGGCCCATAGCGCGGCATCCGTGTAGGCCTCGGGCCGCGACGGCTTGGCGGATGCGCCGTGGCCGCGCAGGTCGAACGCCGCCATGCGGCAGGCCGCGTTGAGAGCCGGATCGGCCAGTTGCCGCGTCCAGGCCAGATGGCACTGGTTGAAGCCGTGGATGAAGACAAGTCCGATATCGCCGTGGCCGGCCTGCCGCATGGCGAGTTCGACGCCATCGCGGCTGGTGACGGTGATCTGGTCCATGCGCCCTCCTTGTCCGGGGTGGCTCGGGCAACCGCCTTTCCGGGCGGCATCCGTGGCAAGCGCACGAAAGTCCGCGCCTTCGGACCGCACGAAGATGCACCAGACGCCGCAGACGGCACAAGGCCGGCGGGCTTGGGAAATGCGTCGGCAACAGACGCGTTTCCCTTACCCACCGGCCCAAACCGTTCGGTGAACGGCGTTCCAGAATTCGGAAGTCGAAGTCAAAGTCGAAGTAAAGGTAGAAGTCGAGTTGGAAATCCGGAATCGGATATCCGGCTCCCGGCTTCCCTCAGGACCTCAAGGCGGCGGCCACAGCCCCCCGTATGGGCGGCGGGCCGCGTCCAGGCCCGGGATGGCTCCCGCCCCTCGCCTTACTCCTCCGCGGCTTCGCCTTCGTCGCCGGCATGACCGGCCAGGATCTGCTCGGCGATCAGGCCGGCGTTCTGACGGATGGCGGCCTCGATCCTCGCGGTCATGTCCGGATTGGCCTTGAGGAAGGCCTTGGCGTTCTCGCGGCCCTGGCCGATGCGCTGGCTGTCGTGGGAGAACCACGCGCCCGACTTCTCGACAATGCCTGCCTTGACGCCGAGATCGAGGATCTCGCCCATCTTGGAGACGCCCTCGCCGTACATGATGTCAAACTCGACCTGCTTGAACGGCGGCGCCAGCTTGTTCTTCACCACCTTGACGCGGGTCTGGTTGCCGACCACCTCGTCACGTTCCTTGATGGCGCCGATGCGGCGGATGTCGAGACGCACGGAGGCGTAGAATTTCAGGGCGTTGCCGCCGGTGGTGGTCTCCGGGCTGCCATACATCACCCCGATCTTCATGCGGATCTGGTTGATGAAGATGACCATGGTGTTGGAACGGCTGATCGAGGAGGTCAGCTTGCGCAAGGCCTGGCTCATCAGGCGGGCCTGGCTGCCGGGCTGCACGTCGCCCATCTCGCCTTCCAATTCGGCGCGCGGCACCAGGGCGGCCACCGAATCCACCACCAGCACGTCGACCGCGCCGGAGCGCACCAGCGTGTCGGCGATCTCGAGCGCCTGCTCGCCGGTATCGGGCTGCGAGATCAGGAGGTCGTCGATATTGACGCCGAGCTTGCGGGCATAGACCGGGTCGAGCGCGTGTTCGGCGTCGATGAAGGCGCAGATGCCGCCCTTCTTCTGGGCCTCGGCCACGCAATGCAGCGCCAGCGTGGTCTTGCCCGAGGATTCGGGGCCGAAGATCTCGATCACGCGGCCACGCGGCAGGCCGCCGATGCCGAGCGCGATGTCGAGGCCGAGCGAACCGCTCGAGATGGTCTCGACATCCATCGACTTGTCGTTCTTGCCCAGCCGCATCACCGAGCCCTTGCCAAACTGGCGCTCGATCTGGGACAGCGCGGCGGACAGGGCCTTGGACTTGTCCATGGAGGTTCCTTCAACGATACGCAAAGCGGGCTGGGACATGGGGTGCGCTCCATATAGCGGGATTCGGCGGGCGGCGAGGACAGGAAAAGCCCCGGTCATCGATGAAACGCACTGTACCCCATTTGTTCTCCGTTCGCAATATGTTCTATAACGGTTTCGGGTCATGGCCCCTTTCCATCCCCTCGTAAGATGAATGGTCCCTTTCGATTTTCGGAGTGGCCCCTTTTGAAGCCGCTAGGGCTTCTCGAACAGCCCGGGCTTTGGAGCGACCGAAGCCCAAAGCTTGCTGATCTGCGTACATGCGCCCCGAATGTCGCGGATACGGACCGCGTGATCCGCTGCGGGGCCGATGCGTTCTGCGAGCCGAACGTCCGCGACGAAGCAGAGATTGCGATCCGGAATCCCGAGCGTACCGTCCTGATCGTCCAAGAGAAGCTGCAGCATCGCGATCATGTACCGCGCCATTTCCCGCCGTATCTGGCCACGCCGCGCCTTCGTCTCGGCTCGCTTGCCTTCCGACGGATCGGGTGCTTTCGCCACCCGAAGAATGCCCGCGCCGACGCGGGCGCGACCGCTGCCCCCGCCGACAAGCATGTCGGGCTGGATTGACACCATGACGCCATTGATTTCTATCGCGTCAAAATTCGGCGGCTCGCTCAGGGCCATAGACCGAAGTCCGAGGGCGTTCTCATTCCGCTCGAAAAGCTCGATCACCTCGATACAGCGAAGCGCTTCGTCCTTAGCCTTTGGCCGGATTCCGGGGGTGGCGGCTTTTATGGTTAAAGCTTCCTTAACCCGAAGCAGCGTGTCCTGTGACCGGCGCGGATCGCGGTTGTACGTGCGCAAAGCGCGCATCGCCTCGCCGTTGGCGGAGATGATGGGAGGGCGGGAGTACTTGCTGTCATGCAAGATGTTCTGTTGCCCGCCGGGCCGCAGGATCAAATACTCGGCGAGAGCCGCAGCCGACATGCGCGGTTCGCGGCGTTCGCGGACCGAAGGATGAAGCGCAGGAGACGAAGCCATGGACGAAGACCTATCTGTTGCAATCGACAACCACAAAACATTGTGGCTCACCGAGATTTCCCGCGTCACCTTTGAAGACCAGGCTCTTGACGACCTTGGTGGAGATGGTGGCGTCTTTGTCGTTTTGGAAGATAGCGTCGAAGGGACTTTTGAAGTCCTCGCCAAGGCTACTTCGATTTGGTCGGGCGAATCACTCCTGAACCTATTTGCTAAGGCGCTTCGCAAAACGCCACACCATTTAAGATTGGTGCCTCAACCCTGAGAGTTTTGGCCGCCTCAGTTGGCGGCCTCTAGCTCGATCTTCATTTCAACCGGATCACTATCCGTATCGTAAATTTGAGAGACGTTCATGGCGAACGTCCGAAACCAACGTAAGCGTTGCGCTGCCGGCCATTCTCCTGACGCTGGAATCTTTTTTAGCAGCGCGATAAGCAGAGGATCGAGACCAAGAGCATCGAGATCATCGTCGCCCCCCCCACCGCCGTCGCCATTCTTGTTCTTGTTTTTGTTTTTATCATCGCCGCCATCGGGAGACGGATCGCGCAGGGCAACCGCCGGCATAACCAAGCGGTTCTTGCCGTGCTCAAAGAAGTTGGCCTGCTCTGCGGATCGCTCAAAAACCTGTCGGGCGCGGCCCGTCTGTTTTTCAGCAACACCGAGCCCAACGATATCTCGCTCTAGTGCAGCAGCAGGCGGAAGCACGCCGCCTTTGTACTTGTCATAAATCGCTTTGTAGAGCGGGACATTTAGGAATGCGAGCGCGCGCCCCGTGCGTTCTTGCTGCGGGTCTACAATGGCCCGGCCCTGCGTTGTGAGCTTGTGATTTCCACTAGTGGTTTCGATCAGGCCAAACATGCGAGCGGCCGAAATCTGAATCCGATATCCGCTGCTCTTGGGGCTGACATTCAGCCATGCGGACAACTGCGAATCGTCGCACTCCCCCGTCCCCACATTGGAGTGGATCGCTTGCGCAACTTCGATGGCATCACCGAGATTATTATACGGAAACCCGATGCTGGAGCGCTGGCGGCCGTCGCCCTCATCCTGCACCGCTTCCGCAACGTTGGTCACATTGTCACCAGACATCTGACATCTCCAATCCTATTCGGAGAAAGGCTCCAGCCTCATTACCGGTTTGCTGGTATCCTCTTTTATGCCTCCCTATCCAGATCGTCAAGAATTTTGTTTGCATTTTTTGGATATAGCTTGACCTTATCCAAAACATGCATTACGGATTGGATAACGGATGGAGATTGCCATGTTTAGGAGGGTTTGAGCCCCCGGCGCTAGCCGAGCAAAGGGGGCCCGGAAAAAGAGAGGCCGCCTCCCGGGGCTAAATCTGGGAAAGGCGGCCTCGCAATCGGCTTCGAGTTCTCAGGGTTCGTCTAACGGTAGGACGCCCGCCCCTACAAGCTGGGAAATGTCGGTCCGAATCCGACGCCCTGAACTGCCAAAACTAGTGGGACCGCCCGGGCTGCAACCCTGACGATCCCGATCAACCGCACCGGGGATGAGCCCGAAGCGAATGACCATCCGGCAAATATACGCCCTGCAAGGCGGCTTTGCTAGAGTCTCGCCGAAAGCCATCCCTTCAACCCGAAGGATGAGCTTCGTGAACAACCTCCCCCGCGAAAAGCAAGTTGAAATCATCGCCGCGCTCTGTGAAGGCGTCGGCCAGCGCGCCGTCACTCGGCTGACCGGCTGCGACCGCAAAACCGTCGCCCGACTGGCACTCTGCGTCGGTCGCGGCTGCCAGGAATTGCACGACCGCTTGATGGTGGGCATTCGAGTCAATCGCCTAGAGCTTGATGAGGCGTGGTCCTTCGTCGGCAAAAAACAAAAGAACGTGCTGCGCCACGAGATCAACGCCAAAGGCGATCAGTATGTTTTTATCGGCATGGCCGGAACGCAGAAGGCAATCATTAGCTGGGGTGTTGGCAAGCGTAACGGCGAAAGCACGATGGACTTTTTGCATGACCTTCGCAGCCGCGTCATCGGCCAGCCAGAGATTTCGACGGACGGCTTCTTGCCCTACCGCCTCGCGATCCGCGACGCATTCGGTGATAGCGCTTCTCATGGCGTGATCGTAAAGACCTACTCGGTAACGCACCTTGTAAAGGAAGCGCAGGGCCGCTACTCGCCGGCCGCCGTAGTAGCCGTAGAGCGTGAGGTAGTATCAGGCGACCCGGAGCAATACGTCTCGACCAGCTACGTTGAACGCCAAAACCTTTCGCTGCGCATGGGGCAGCGGCGCTTCACGCGATTAACGAATGGCTTTTCAAAGAAGCTGGACAACCACGTTGCAGCCGTCGCGCTGTATGTCGCGCACTACAATCTTTGCCGGGTCCATGAGGCTCTTAAGACGACGCCAGCGAAAGCCATTGGCGTTGCTGATCGCACTTGGACGATCGGCGACTTGATCGACGCGGCCTTGGCAACGCAGCCCATTACTCCGGTTCCGAGCGCTTCAGATCGGCGCAAGCTGTTCAAGGTAGTACAGGGCGGGAAAAGTTAAGTGGCCCCTATCGAAAATGCTACTGGCCCCTTTTGCGCCGCAGCATGGCTAAAGGGGCCAGTACCCGGTTTCGCTCCAACTCGCGAATAATCCGGTTAATCAGATATTTAGTCAGGCGGCCAGCCGCGCCAAGCTTTTCAAGCCGGACGATTCAGCGTTCCGAAATGAGTGAGACGCACCTGACGCGCGACCGGGCAAACGAAGGCAAGTCGGGGAAAGAGTTATTCCGGCGCCAAAAGGGCGCTCAAAAGAATGCCCTGGCGCGCGAGTCCGCGGCCCGAAGCGCCACCTGCTCGCCCCAGGCATGAAATTAAAACAGCCGAAAAAATTGAATAGGGGTCAGCGGACCATGAGGGATGAACCGCCGCCTTACGCCAGGATGCTGGCGTAACGGTGCGGCGCGGCCGATTCGGAGCAGTCGCCGCCGGATGCCTCATCGCACCCCATCACGGCGCGCGCGTAGCCCAGGCTGACCACCACGAGATCGCGCGTCCGCCGTCCCGCGCGCGGCTGCACGCCCTCGACGATCAGCAGACCGTCATCGTTCTCGAGCACTTCGCCGGCCCGGCACCAGGCCGTCCGCGCCTCACGGAAGTCGTCCACGGTTTCGGTGGTGAAAACCAGCTTGCCGATGTCGACGCGATAGCCGAGCCGCTCAAAGTGATGCTCGATTTCGTGGTCCGACATCTTGATGCGGGCGCGCGCCTCGATGTTCATCGTCAAATCCTCCTGGATATTTTTTCAAAATTTCTTCTTCCGTCACGAAGACAAGAAAATCTTGCGGCCACCTTAAAACCATACCGTTCGACACGTCCCGGCGCGGAAAAACGCCTTGTCAGCCCGGTTTCGGGCCGCTCCTCTGCCGATACGATGAACAGGCCTTTAATGGCTTCGCGGGAAAATTGCGGCGTTGTTGAACAGTCTTTTTCCGATCTCGCGTTATGGTTCACGGCTGAGGATGCCGGCGAAACGTCAGCAAGAGCCGGTCGTGGAGCCTGTCGTGGTCGACATCGGGCATAATGCCGAGCGCATCGCGGACGCATCCGGCGGCATGGATGGCGCGAGCCCGTCGCAACCGATCCGGACGCTGCACGACTGGCCGCAGGCGCTGGCCCGGATCCCGCAGGCCGCGTGGCTGGCGCTGGCCGAGTTGGCCATCGAACCCAATGCCTATCACCTGCCCGACTGGCTCTCCGCGCTCGCGCGCGGGGAGGCGCAAGCCCTCACCGCCTGGAGCGAATTGCCGACGCGCCGGCTGATCGGGCTCGTTCCCGTCATTCCGTTCCGGCGCGCCTACGGGCTGCCGCTGCCGGCGCTGGTGTCGTTCGATCCCTACCACACGCTCGGCACGCCGCTGATCGACCGCGACGCTTCCGACGAGGCCGCCGCGCGGCTGCTGCGCTGCGCCCGCGACAGCGGCGCCCATGTCCTCGTCCTGCGCGCCGTCACGCTCGATGGACCGGCCGCCGCGGCGTTCCACCGGATTCTGGCCTGGGACGGCCTCGCTCCCCGCATCCTGCACCCGCATCGGCGTGCCTGCCTCGACGCCACGCGCGATCCCGACGAACTGCTGCAAGACGCGCTGGGGCCCAAGAAGCTCAAGGAACTGCGCCGTCAGCGCCATCGCCTCGCCGACCATCATGGCGCGGTGACGTTCACGGTGGCGCGAACGCCGCGGGAGGTCGCAACCGCCCTCGACACCTTCCTCGCGCTTGAGGCGGCCGGCTGGAAAGGCCGGCGCGGCAGCGCGCTCGCCAACGATGCCGGCGATGCCGCCTTCATTCGCGCCGCCGCCACCGCGCTGGCCGCGCGCGGGCAGTGCGAGATCGTCATCTTGCGCGCCGGCGCGACCCCGGTCGCCGCCGCCATCGTGCCGCGCCATCTTGGCCGCGCCGTCTATTTCAAGATCGCCATCGACGAAGGCTTTGCGAAATATTCGCCCGGCGTGCAGCTTACGCTCGACCTCACCCGCCATTTGTGCGCCGACCCCGCCATCGTCAGCGCCGATTCCACCGCCACCGCCGGCCATCCGATGATCGATCCGATCTGGCGCGGCCGGCTTGCCATCGGCGACATGGTGATCCCGCTGCGTGGCGGCAAGGCGGCGGCCGGGCTGATCCACGCCGCGCTGGCGTGCCGCGAGACGGCGCGCGCGGGCCTTGCCCCGCTGGTCCATCGCCTGCGGCGGCGGCGCGAGACGCGCCGGTAAATCGCCAGCCTCAAATCAAGCCGGCACGCTCGCAAAAGCTGTTGCATCCGCCCGTTGTTCGCAGAACAATGACTTGATACATATCAAAAGTCCTGGCGATTGAATTCCATGAGCGAGACCATGACTTTGCAGGCGGCGCCAACCACCCCACCCCGGCCGGCCCCGGCGGTACGCACCATCACCACCCATGACATCTCCGAAGCGCTGGCGGCGGGCTTGCGCGATTTTCAGGCGGCGCCGCAATACGGCCTGTTCTTTGGCGGGGTCTATGCGCTGGCCGGGCTGGCCATCGTCACGAGCCTGATAGTGTACGGGATAAGCTATCTCGCCTATCCGCTGGCCGCGGGCTTCGCGCTGATCGGACCGTTCATCGCGGTCGGCCTCTATGAGGTCAGCCGGCGCCGTGAAATGGGGCTGCCGCTGTCGTGGCGCGCCGTGCTCGGGGTCATCGCCGACCAGGGCAGCCGCGAGATCGCCTGGATGGCCTTCGTCACGCTCTTCGTCTTCATCGTGTGGATGTATCAGGTCCGGCTGCTGCTGGCGCTGTTTCTTGGCTCCAGCGCATTCGGCTCACTGAACGAATTCCTGACCGTGCTGCTGACGACGCCGGAGGGGCTGACCTTCCTGGTGATCGGCAACGTGATCGGCGCGCTGCTGGCGCTCGGCCTATTCTCGCTGACGGTGGTGTCGTTTCCGCTGCTGCTCGACCGCGACATCGATTTCATCACGGCGATGATCACATCGGTGCAGGCCGTGGTGCGCAATCCGCTGGTGATGATCTACTGGGGCATCATCATCGCCATCGAGCTGGCGTTCTCGGCGATCCCGATGTTCCTCGGCCTCATCATCTCGCTGCCGCTGATCGGCCACGCGAGCTGGCATCTCTACCGCCGCGTGGTCGAGCCCGAACCCGAAGAGCCGTCGATCTAGAAATCAGGCGGCGCGCGCCAGCGGCCGCGAGGCTTTCTTCTTCACCGCGCGCGGCTTCGCGGCACGCGATTTGACGGAAACCGCCTTGACGGATTGCGCCTTGCGCGGCGAGGACTTCGCCGCCACCGGCAGCTTCCGCTTCTCCGTCTTCTGTTTTTCAGCCTTGCGCGCGGCGCGCTGCTTCGCCGCCCGTGCCTTGGCCCGCGCCTCGGCGCGCTCCGCGCGGCGCCTGGTTTCGCAAGACCCGCACTTGCAGCCGATCGGCTTGATGTAGGTGTTGAAATAGTTCTTGCCGTAATCGTAGGTGATCTCCTCGCCCGGCGCGATGTTCTTGATCGCGCGGATCAGGATGAGATGGCCGATGATGTCGGATTCGGCATTGGGCTTGCAGGCGTGGTTGATGTAGCGCGCGGTGTTGCGGCGGATCGAGCCGTCCACGGTCCAGCGGCTGTTGATCTCGAACATGTACTTGTTGTCGATCTCGTCGGCGACCTTGGCCGGCAGCTTCGGCCCCCAGTAGCGGATGATCCGGGTGCCTTTCTTGATCGGCACGAGGGCGAACAGGCCGAGCCCGGTGCGGGAGCGGCCGACACGATAGCTGCGACGCGACAGGAATTTGGCCATGCAGGTGTGAACTTGAAAGGGTTGGCGGGAGTTTCGCATTTCTAGTGCGATTCTGTCCCCTTGCAACATCGAAACTTCGGCAAGCGCGGTTGTGCACGCTTAAAAAGACTGCAAAACCGCGCCGAATCGAGCCTTGCGGGCCATCATGCTTGCGTTTCTTTGCGCCGGAAGTGCGGCCATGCCGTACGCACGATGCTATCGAGATCGGAATGGCGCGGCGCAAAGCCGAGTTCGCGCCGTGCCAGCGAGGGATCGGCATAGAGCGCCGCCGGATCGCCGGCGCGGCGCGGCGCCAGCGTCACCGGCACCTTGCGTCCCGTCACCCGCGCCACCGTATCGAGCACCTCGCGCACCGAGTGGCCGCGTCCGGTGCCGAGGTTGGCGCACAGCGCGGCGCTGGCGCCGCCGGTATAGCGCAGCGCCGCGACATGGGCGTCGGCGAGGTCGCTGACATGAATGTAGTCGCGGATGCAGGTGCCGTCGGGCGTGGGATAGTCGTCGCCGAACAGTTCGAGATGCGCGAGCGTGCCCGCCGCCGCCATCAGCGCGCGCGGCACCAGATGGGTTTCAGGATCGTGGTCTTCGCCGAGTTCGCCGTCGGGATCGAGGCCGCAGGCGTTGAAATAGCGCAGGATCGCATAGCGTAAGCCATGGGCCTGCGCGGCGTCGACGATGGCCTGCTCGACCATGCGCTTGCTGTGGCCATAAGGGCTGATCGGATTGAGCGCCATGTCCTCGGTGATCGGCAGCCGGTCCGGCGTGCCGTAGACCGCGCAGGTGCTGGAGAACACCAGCCGGTCGACGCCGGCGCGGCGCATGGCGGCGATGAGGCCGAGCGAGCCGCCGACGTTGTTGTCGTAATAGCGGATCGGATCGCCGACCGATTCGCCGACATAAGTGAGCGCCGCGAAGTGCAGCACCGCCTCGGGCCGGTAGGTCGCGAAGGCCTGGTCGAGCGCCGCCCCATCGCGCAGGTCGGCGGTCACCAGCGGTCCCCATTTCACCGCCTCGCGGTGACCGCGATCGAGACTGTCGAAGCACACCGGCTCGATGCCGGCCCGCAGCAGCGCCTTGCAGGCATGGCTGCCGATATAACCCGCGCCGCCCGTGACCAGAACGCGTTTCATGTGTCCCGCGAAGGTTTGCCGCCGCCCATGGCTGTTGTCGGCGTTTCATATAGGGGTTAGACCGCCGGGGCAAACCCGATCCGGCAGACAGGACCCGACTTCCGCCATGGCGCCGCCGCTCATTCAACTCAAGGACATCGCGCTGACCTTCGGCGGCACCGCGCTGCTCGAGGGCGTGGAACTCTCGGTGGCGCCAGGCGAGCGGGTCTGCCTGGTGGGGCGCAACGGCTCCGGCAAGTCGACGCTGCTGCGCATCGCCGCCGGCATGATCGAGCCCGATCGCGGCACGCGGTTCGTGCAGCCGGGCGCGACGGTACGCTACCTGCCGCAGGAGCCGGACTTTTCCGGCGCGGCGACGACGCTGGCCTATGTCGAGGCCGGCCTCGGTCCCGGCGACGACCGCCACCCCGCGCGCTATCTCCTGGAACAGCTCGGCCTTTCCGGTAACGAAGACCCCGCCACGCTGTCGGGCGGCGAGGCGCGCCGCGCGGCGCTGGCGCGCGTGCTGGCGCCCTCGCCCGACATCCTGCTCCTCGACGAGCCGACCAACCACCTCGACCTCACCACCATCGAATGGCTGGAGAACGAGCTCGCCAGCCGCCGCGCCGCGCTGGTCCTCATCAGCCACGACCGCCGCTTCCTCGCCAACCTGTCGCAGGCCACGGTGTGGCTCGACCGCGGCCGCACGAGGCGCATCGAGCGCGGCTTTGCCGCGTTCGAGAGCTGGCGCGACGAGGTGCTGGCGGAGGAGGAACGCGACCAGCACAAGCTCGGCCGCAAGATCGTCGCCGAGGAACACTGGCTGCGCTACGGCGTCTCGGCGCGGCGCAAGCGCAACGTGCGGCGCCTGGCGCAATTGCAGGCGTTGCGCGAGAACCGCCGCAGCTACCGCGCCAGCGCCGGCAAGGCCACCATGACCGCGACCGCGGCGGAGGCTTCCGGCGCGCTGGTGATCGAGGCCGAGCACATCGCCAAGGCGTTCGCCAATCGACCGGTGGTGACGGATTTCTCCACCCGGATCCGGCGCGGCGACCGCATCGGTATCGTCGGCCCCAACGGCAGCGGCAAGACCACGCTGGTCAGCCTGCTCACCGGCCAGCGTGCCCCCGACGGCGGCACGCTGCGGTTAGGGGCCAACATCGCCATGGCCAGCCTCGACCAGCGCCGCGACAGCCTCGACCCCGAGGCGACGCTGGCGCAGACGCTGACCGGCGGCCGCGGCGATACCGTCACCATCAACGGCAAGCCCAAGCACGTCACCGGCTACATGAAGGACTTCCTGTTCGCCGCCGAACAGATGCGCACGCCGCTCTCCGCGCTCTCCGGCGGCGAGCGCGGCCGCCTGATGCTGGCGTGCGCCATGGCCAAGCCCTCCAACCTCCTCGTGCTCGACGAGCCGACCAACGACCTCGACCTCGAAATGCTCGACGTGCTCGAGGAGATGCTCAGCGACTATCCGGGCACCATCCTGCTGATCAGCCACGACCGCGATTTTCTCGACCGCGTCGTCAACGCGGTGATCGTGCCGGACGGCAACGGACGCTGGCTTGAATATGCCGGCGGCTATTCCGACATGCTGGCGCAGCGCGGCGCCGACCTTGCGCGCGAACCGGCCAAGGCCGCCAGGGAGCCGCGCGCGGAGAAACCGGCCTTGCCGCCGCAGCCGGAGCCGCAATCCGTCAAACGCAAGCTCAGCTTCAACGAGAAGCACGCGCTCGAAACGCTGCCGAAAACCCTCGCCACGCTGGAAGCCGAGATTTCGGCGCTACAGCGCCAGCTCGACGATCCCGGCCTCTACGTCCGCGATCCGAAAAAATTCAGCGAAGTCTCCACCAAGCTCGCCGCCGTGCACGCCAAACTCGCCGACGCCGAGGATAAATGGCTGGAGCTGGAACTGCTGCGCGCGGAAATCGGCCGCTAGCGCGTATCCCGCAACAATGGGAACCGGTTTTGCGAGCAGAATACGCGCTGATTATTTGAACCGTCCGAGCCAGCGCAACGCGCCCTCGCCCGCCGCGCGGCCGGTGGCGAACGACGCCTGCAACAGATAGCCGCCGGTCGGGGCCTCCCAGTCCAGCATCTCGCCGGCGACGAACACGCCCGGCCGCCGCAACAGCATGAAATCGTCGCCGATCTCGTCGAAGCGGACGCCCCCGGCGGTGGAGATGGCGCGCGCCAGCGGCGCGGTGGCGGTCAGCCGCAGCGGCACCGCCTTGATGAGTAAAGCCAGCGCATCGGCCGTGCGCTGCGCCAGCGGCGTCGCCGTCATGATCGTGGTTTCCTGCAGCAGCGCGATGGCGACCGGCGTGAGCCCGGCCGCCTTGCGCAGGAAGGTCGCCAGCGATTTCCTGCCGCGCGGCGCGCTCAACCGCCGGACCAGTTCCCGCACGGTCAGGTCGGGCCGCAGATCGAGATCGACGACCGCCGCGCCGTCCGCCGCGATGGCCTCGCGCAAGACCCGCGACAGCGCGTAGACCGCGCCGCCCTCGATGCCGCCGCGCGCGATCACCGCCTCGCCGCGCACGGTCTCGCCGCCGAACGTGAACGCGATGTTCTTGAGCGGCTGGCCTTCGCAGCGGGAGCGGAAATGGTCCGACCACGGCACGAGAAATCCGCAATTGGCAGGCGCCAGCGGCGCAACCGCGACGCCCGCCGCCTCCAGGGGGTGCACCCAAGCGCCATCGGAGCCGAGCCGCGGCCAGCTCGCGCCGCCGAGCGCCAGCACCACCGCGTCGGCCTCGACGGTTGCCGGACCGGCCGGGCCGGTCATCATCAGCGCGCCGTCACTGCTCCAGCCGTCCCAGCGGTGGCGCAGCCTGAAGGCGACGCCGGACGCCTCAAGCCGCCGCAGCCAGGCGCGCAGCAAGGGCGAGGCCTTGAGCGCGGCGGGAAACACGCGTCCGCTGGAGCCGACGAACGTGTCCTGTCCAAGGTCCGCGCACCATGCCCGCAACGCCGCCGGCGGAAAGGTTTCGATGGCGCGGCTCAAACGCGGCCGCGCTTCGCCATAGCGCGCGAGAAAACGGTCGAGCGGCTCGCTGTGGGTGATATTGAGGCCGCCGCGCCCCGCCATCATGAGCTTGCGACCCGGCGACGGCATGCGATCGTAGACGGTGACGCGGGCTGCGCCCGCGATGGCCTCGGCCGCCATCAGCCCGGCGGGGCCGGCGCCGATCACGGCGACATGAAAGCGATGGGGCTGCGGCATCCTGACTCAATTTGCGCGCACGGGCGGGAATGCCGTTTTACTGCGCGGCCTCCGGTTTGGCCACGGCGGCGGCCTCGACGCCCGTGGTCGCGATCGCCGCGAACGTATCGGTGATGTCGCGGATCGTCGTCGACTTGTCGGGGTCGTACCAGCGCGACACCCAGTTGCACATGCCGAGCAGGCCATAGGCCACGATCTTGGCGTCGATCTCCTGCTTGAACGCGCCGCGCGCCTGGCCCTCGCGGATGATGCCGGTCCACAGCATGCCGTATTCGTCCCACACCATGCGCAGTTCGTTCATGCGCGTATCGTCGAGGCCGAAATGCTGCTCCTTGAGCGCCACGCTCATCTCGATGTAGGACGGATTGTAGGCGTCGAGATGGATCTCGATGGCGGAGCGCAGCTTGAGCGTGCTGTCCATGTTGGCGCGCATCAAGCGCTGCAGGCCCATCAGCAGCGACTTCGACTGCGGCAGGATGATTTCGAGCAGGATGTCGCTGCGGCTCTTGAAATAATAATAGACGCCCTCGCGCTTGATGCCGACCGCGGCGGCGATGTCCTCGATCGAGGTCCGGCTGACGCCCTGACTGGCGAAAAGCTCGGCGGCGCGGCGCAGAATGTCCCGGCGGCGGTTATTGGCCATGCGTGTCGTTCCGTATCATTTCCATGCGATGTGACGTCATTGGCGCGGGTCCGGACTTGTCGCGACGCCAGCTTTGAATAATTTTACTATACGTAAGCATATTTGCAAGGGCGGGCTTTTTCCAATGTCTTTCCGGCCTTCGGCAAGCAGCGCCAAAGTCTGGTAATATATTAGAATACTTTATGATATTATCCATCACTGGCAAGGCTTACTGACTGTGGAAAATTCAGGAAATAACTACACAGATAGTAAAATCGTTGATTGGCGCCAGACATTATGCCACAGTGACCGGGAAGGGATTGCCGGCCATTGTCATGCCTCGACTGCCCGTCAGGCCCTATAGTCCACGTCCCCCACCTGGCGGCCGATCGCGCCGCCTTCTGAACCGGATGACGCGTCACGATGGATTTCGAACTGCTCGACGAACAGAAACAGATCCGGGACACCTTCGCGCAGTTCTGCGACAAGAAGATCGCGCCGCAGGCGGCCGCGATCGACGAATCCCACGCTTTCCCGATGGAACTGTTCAAGGAACTCGGCGAACTGGGTTTCTTCAGCATGCGCTACCCGGCCGACGTCGGCGGCAGCGGACTGGACCTGATCTCGCTCTGCCTGTCGCTCGAAGAGATCGCCCGCGGCTCGATGTCGCTGGCCGGCTGCGTTACCATGCAGTCGCTGATGGGCACCAAATTCCTCGAGATGCTCGGCAACGCCGACATCCGCCAGCGCCTGCTGATCCCGGCGCTGCGCGGCGAGAAGATCGGCGCCATCTGCATGACCGAGCCCAACGCCGGCTCGGACCTCGGCGGCATCGCCACCACCGCGCGCAAGGTCGACGGCGGCTACGTGCTGCGCGGCCAGAAGATCTGGGTCACCTCGGCGCCGGTGGCCGACTTCTTCACCGTGTTCGCCCGCGCCGGCGAGGAGCGCAAGCTGACGATCTTCCTGGTCGAGAAAGGCTTCGACGGCCTCATCGTCGGCAAGTCGATCCCGAAGATGGGCGTGTGGGCGATCCCGACCTCGGAGCTGGCGCTCGACGACTGCTTCGTGCCCGACAGCCACCGCCTGAGCGAGGAAGGCGACGGCGAAAGCCACCTGCGCAAGCTGCTGGCCGAAATCCGCATCGTCACTGGCGCGCTGGCGCTCGGCGGCGCCCGCGCCGCGCTCGACGAGGCGGTGCGCTACGCCGGCGAGCGGCGCCAGTTCGGCAAGCCGATTGCCAGCTTCCAGGCCACCCAGATCCGCCTCGCCGAAATGGCGACCGACCTCGAGGCGGCGCGGCGCCTCGTGCACTACGCCGCCTGGCTCAAGGATTCCGGCAAGCCGCACCATAAGGAAGCGGCGATGGCCAAGCTGTTCGCCTCGGAGGCCGCGGCGCAGATCTGCGACAAGGCGGCGCGCGTGCTGGCGTCCTACGGCTACAGCATGGAATTCCCGGTTCAACGTCACCTGCGCGACATCCGCTTCACCCTGATCGGGGGCGGCACCAGCGACATCCTCAAGCTCATCATTGCCAAGGAGTTATCGGCGTGAGCGAACGGCGTATCAAAATCCTGTTGGCGAAACCCGGCCTCGACGGTCACGACGTCGGCGCCAAGGTGGTGGTTCATGCCCTGCTCGATGCCGGCTTCGACGTGGCCTATACCGGCCTGCGCCAAACGCCGGAAGCCATCGTCAAGGCGGCGGCCGAGGCCAAGGCCGACGTCATCGGCCTGTCGATCCTGTCCGGCGCGCATCTGTCGCTGTGCCGGCGCATCCGCGAGCTGATGCAGGAGAAGGGCCTTTACGACAAGCTGTGGATCGTCGGCGGCAATATCCCCGAGGACGACCGCATGGTGCTGCGCCAGCTCGGCTTCAAGGGCGTTTTTCCCACCGGCAGCCATACCGACGACATCGTCAGCTTCATCCGCGAGAACGTCAAATGAGCAAGACTCCAAGCAAGATCCGCCCCGTGGTCAACGAGTCCGGCATCGAGATCAAGCCGCTCTACACCGCGCAGGACGTGCTGGCGAGCGGCGGCGTCGATGCCTCCGCGCCGGGCCAGGCGCCGTTCACGCGCGGCATCCATCCGCTGATGTACCGCCACCGGCCGTGGACGATGCGCCAATACACCGGCTTCGCCAACGCCGCCGACACCAACCAGCGCTTCAAGTACCTGATCGCCAACGGCCAGACCGGCCTCAACGTCGCGTTCGATCTCGCCACCCAGTGCGGCTATGATTCGGACGCGCCGGAGGCCGCCGGCGAGGTTGGCCGCGTCGGCATGGCGATTGACACCCTGCGCGATTTCGAGATCGCGTTCGAAGGCATCGACCTCGACGCCATCACCGTGTCGCTGACCATCAACGGCACCGCCGCGATCCTGATCGCGATGTACCTGGCGATGGCGGAAAAGCGCGGCTACGACGTGCGGCAGCTGCGCGGCACGGCGCAGAACGACATTCTCAAGGAGTTCATCGGCCGCGGTACCTGGATCTATCCGGTCGACCCGTCGGTCAGGCTGGTCGCCGACACCATCGAGTACTGCGCCAAGGCGGCGCCGAAATACAGCCCGGTCAGCGTGTGCGGCTACCACATCCGCGAATCCGGCGCGACGCCGGCCGAGGAGATGGGCTACGCGTTCGCGATCGCCAAGGCCTATACCGACGCGGCGCTGGCGCGCGGCCTCGACATCGACGAGTTCGCCGGGCGGCTGTCGTTCAACTTCAACATCTACGGCAACCTGTTCGAGCAGGTGGCGAAGTTCCGCGCCGGACGGCGGCGCTGGGCCAAGATCATTTTGGATGAATACGGCGCCAAGCGGCCGGATTCCGGCTGGCTGCGCATGATCGCCGGCGGCGGCGGCTTCGGCCTCACCATCGAGCAGCCCGAGAACAACATCATGCGCGGCGCCTATTACGCGCTGGTGGGAGCGCTGTCCGGCGCGCAGACCATGGCGCTGTGCTGCTATGACGAGGCCTACACGATCCCGACGCCGCGCGCGCAGCGCCTGTCGCTGCGCACCATGCAGCTTCTGATCGAGGAGATCGGCCTCACCGACACGGTCGATCCGCTCGGCGGCTCCTACTACATCGAAACGCTGACCAACCAGACCGAGGACAAGATCGTCGAGGCGATCAAGTGGGCCGATGCCCAGGGCGGCATCGTCAAGGCGGTCAGCGACGGCGTGATCCAGGCCAAGGTGTCGAACTACGCCTACCATCGTCAGAAGGCGCTCGAGAGCGGCGATCTGCACAAGGTCGGCGTCAACTGCTACGAGGACACAGACGAGGAGAAGCCGCAGGTCGAGTTGCACCCCTACGACGAGATGGGCGCCAAGCAGCAGATCGACAGCGTGCGCAAGGTCCGCACCGAGCGCAGCAACGCCGCCGTCGAGCGCGCGCTCAAGACCTTGCGCGACGATGCCAAGGCCGGCCGCAATGTCATGCCGGCGCTGGTCGAGGCGGTGAAGGCCTACGCCACCGTCGGCGAAATGAACGGCGCGCTGGTCGAGGCGTTCGGCCGCTTCAAGGAGCCGACCCAGTTGTGGCGGCAGGCGGGCTGACGGATCAGCCGATGCCGGGGCGCGTGGCGGAGGAACGAAAAGCGGCAGCGAGCGGAGGCGCCAGGTTCAGCGGCCCATCCGCGCGCGGTTCTCGCCATGCCGTCTTCCCTCGCGCCTCAACCCGCGCCAACCGCGGGGCGCAGTTGCTTCTTGTCGATCTTGCCGACTGCGGTTTTCGGCAGCGCCGTCACGATACGGATGTCGTGCGGAATCTTGTATTTCGCCAGATGGCGCGCGAGGTGTTCGCGCAAGATATCCACCGTCGCGCTGACGCCGGGCCGCAGCACGACGTGGCCGACCAGAACTTCGCCGCGATAGGCATCGGGCACGCCGACCACCGCCGCCTCCAGCACCGCGTCATGGCGGTAGAACACCTCCTCGACCTCGCGCGGATAGACGTTGTAGCCGCTGACGATCGCCATGTCCTTCTTGCGGTCGCGGATGAACAGATAACCGTCGCCGTCCATCGCGCCGATGTCGCCGGTGTAGAGCCAGCCGTCGCGCAACGCCTCGGCGCTCTCGCGCGGCAGGTTGCGGTAGCCGCGCATGAGCTGGGGGCCGCGCACGCGGATTTCACCGGGCTCACCCGCCGGCAAGACGCGCGTGCCGGTTTCGGTGTCGACGATCTGCACCTCGGTGTCCGGCACCGCGAGGCCGACCGAACCGACCTTGCGCAGGCCGTGGCGCGGATTGAAGCTGACCACCGGCCCGGCCTCGCTCTGGCCGTAGCCCTCGCAGATCGGGCAGCCGGTCGCCGCCTCCCATTGCCGCAGCGTCTGCTCGGACAGCGCCGCCGTGCCGGAAAAGCACAGCCGCAGCGACGACAGGTCGGTGGCGGCGAAGTTCTCATGGGCCATCAGGCCGGTGAAGATGGTCGGGCTGCCCGACAGCAGCGTGATGCGATGGCGCGCCACCTCCTCCAGCACGACCTCGGGCCGGTAGCGCGGCAGGATCACCAGCGTGCCCCGGCAATTGGCCGCGAGATAGAGGCCCATGGACACGGCATAGACGTGATACAGCGGCGTGATGGCGAGGATGCGCTCGCGCTCGGCTTCCGTCGGCAGCAGCGCCTCGCGCTGCGCCACGTTGATGGCGACGGCGCGATGGGAGAGATCGACGCCCTTGGGACGGCCGGTGGTGCCGCCGGTGTATTGCAGCGTGGAGAGCTGGTCCGGCAGCGGCAAGGGCAGCGGACCGGACGCGGTTCGCGCCGGCCGCGTCAGGCGTCGCCCACCCTCGCCGACCGCGATGCAATGGGCGATGCCGGAGGCTTCCGCCAGTTCCCTCGCCATGGCGTCGATGGCAAGATTGTGGATCAGCACCGCGGGCGCGGCGTCGGCGAGGATCGGTATCAGCTCGTGCGCGGTGAAGCCGGGATTGAGCGGCATCACCTGGGCGCCCGCCGCCTGCGCCGCGAAGGTGGCGATGGCGATATCCGGCGAGTTCGACATCAGGAGAGCGATGCGCGCGCCCGGACCGCCGAGGCCGGCCAGTTCGTGCGCCAGCGCCGCAACGCAAGCCGCGTATTCGGCGTAGGACACCACCTCGTCGCCGCACACCAGTGCCGGATGGGCGGGCGCGCGCGCCGCCGCCTCCACCAACATATGCACCACCGTTTCGTGACCTGTTGTCATGCCGCCCCCGATTTCCCCGACCGTGCCGCGCGCCGCGCAGCGTTGCACGGCGCTCACGCCGCACTTTTCTTGCCCTCGCCGCTCAAGTCAATCGGATCGTGCAGGCGTTGTTCGCATGCCCCCGACGACTTGTTTTCCTTTCGCACCTAACGGACGCCCTCGATGACCTTTGCCAATCCTTTGCTGCATACGCCCGCGCGGGCGTTTCCCAAATCCGTCGCCATCATCGGCGCCGGCACCATCGGCCCCGATATCGGCTATTACCTGAAAACCGCCATTCCCGACCTGACGCTGTATCTGGTCGATGTCGCTCAAGGCCCGCTCGACCGCGCCCGGCAGCGTTTCGAGGGCTATGCCCGCAAGGCGATCGAGCGCAAGAAGATGAGCGAGGCGGACGCCGCGCGCGTCACCGAGAACCTGCACACCACCACCGACTATGCGGCCATCCGCGACGTCGAGTGGGTGATCGAGGCCGCGACCGAGGACATCGACCTCAAGCGCCGCATCTTCGCGCAGGTCGAGGCCGTGGTGCGCAAGGACGCCATCATCACCTCGAACACCAGCTCGCTGCCGGCGAAGCACATCTTCGCCAATCTCGCGCACAAGAACCGCGCCACCGTGACGCATTTCTTCGCGCCGGCCTGGCGCAACCCGATCGTCGAGGTGATCCGCTGGGATGGCGCCGATCCGGCGCTGATCGACGACCTCAACTGGCTGTTCTGCACCACCGGCAAGGTGCCGCTGGTGACCGAGGACGTGGCCTGCTTCATGCTCGACCGCGTGTTCGACAACTGGTGCAATGACGCCGCCCTGCTGCTCGACGGCGCCATCGCCGCCGAGATCGACAGCACGGTATCCGAGTTCGTCCATGCCGGGCCGTTCTTCGTGCTCAACATGGCGAACGGCAACCCGATCATCACCGAGACCAACACGCTGCAGGCCAGCGAGGAAGGCGCGCACTACCAGCCGGCGCCGGTATTCAAGTCGGTCGAGACATGGCGCACGGTGGCGCCGGGCAAGACCGTCACGGTCAAGCCGGACACCGCCGCCACGGTGCGCGATCGCATGCTCGGCGTGCTGATGTCGCAGACCGCCGACATCCTCGACCGCGCCATCGGCACGCCGGCCGACCTCGAACTCGGCTGCCGGCTCGCGCTCGGCTTCAAGCAGGGGCCGCTCGACATCATGCGCGACCTTGGCGAAGCCGAGGTGAGCCGCATCTGCGGACGCATGAAGCGCGAGCGTCCCGGCATGCCGCTGCCGACCCGGTCGTCCGCGAGCTATCAGGATTTCCAGCGCTACGTGCTGGTCGACGACCTCGACGGCGTCAAGATCGTCACCATCCGCCGCCCCGAGGCGATGAACGCGCTGCATGACGAACTGACCGATGAAATCCTGTCCGTCATCCGCCGTTACGAGAACGACGCCGCCACGCGCGGTTTCGTCATCACCGGCTACGGCACCCGCGCGTTTTCCGCCGGCGCCGACATCGGGCGCTTTCCGCGCATGCTGGGCGATGCCGACGCCGCCGCGCAATACGCGCGCGACTGCTCGCGGCTATTGACCCATCTCGACCGCATGACCAAGCCGGTGGTGGCCGCGCTCAACGGCATGGCGCTCGGCGGCGGGCTCGAACTCGCGCTGCGCTGCCATGCCATCGTCGCGCTGCGCGACGCATGGATGCAGCTCCCCGAGATCACGCTCGGCATCGTGCCCGGCATCGGCGCCATGGTGGTGCCGTACCGGCGCTGGCCCAAGGCCGCCGCTTCGTTCAGCGCCATGCTGCGCCAGGCCGAGCGGATGGACGCGGCCGCCGGCCACGCGCTCGGCATGATCGACGCGCTGGCGGACGATTACGCCGGCCTCATTGTCGCGGCAAAAGCGCGCGTCGACAGCCTCGCCGGCAAGGTCGCGGCCCCCGCCGACGGCGCGGTGGCGCTGCCGCCGCTTACGGCGATCACGCCGAAGGCGATGAACGGCCAGGTATTGAGCGCGGAAGTCATCGGCATCATGGAGGGCGCCATTGTCGAGGCGGCCGCCGCGCCGACCTTCGCCGCCGCGCTCGAGGTCGGCTACCGCGCCTTCGGCACGAGCGCCTGCACGGGGGCGGCGCGCGAGGGCATCGACTCGTTCCTGGGCCGGCGCACGCCCGATTTCTCGAAGACGGGCTGAGGCAGGCACACAGGGATTAATCCGGCGGAGCACATCTCCACTCCGTCGTCATGCCAGGCCTTGAGCCGTGGATGGCCGGGTCAAGCCCGGCCATGACGACGGGGGGGCATCAGTCGGCGGCGCCGGCCAGCCCCAGATAAGTCTCGGCGACGCGCGGGTTGGTGACCAGCGAGGCCGCCGGGCCTTCGAGCACCACCTCGCCCAGTTCCAGTACATAGCCGTAGTCGGCCACCTGCAGCGCGGCGCGCGCGTTCTGCTCCACCAGCAGGATCGAGACGCCGCTCGATCGCAGCGAGGCGATGACGTGGAAGATGTCGCGCACGATGCGCGGCGCCAGGCCGAGGCTTGGTTCGTCGAGCATCAGCAGCTGGGGCTTCGCCATCAACGCGCGGCCGAGCGCCAGCATCTGCCGCTCACCGCCCGACAGCGTGCCGGCGAGCTGGCGGCGGCGCTCCTTGAGACGGGGAAACCGCGTGAAGATTTCCTCGATGTCGCCGTCGATCTTGCCGGCGCCGCGACGGATGCGCGAGAACGCGCCGAGCAGCAGGTTGTCCTCGACGCTCATCTCGCTGAACAGCTCGCGCCGTTCCGGCACCAGGCACAGCCCCTCGTCGACGCGCGCCTCGACCGGCATCATCGAGATGTCGCGGCCGCCATAGACGATGGCCCCGCGCGAGGGCAACAGCCCCATCATCGCCGCCAGCATCGTGGTCTTGCCGGCGCCGTTAGGACCGATCACGGTGACGATGCTGCCCTTGTCGACGCGCAAGCTGGCGCCGTGCAGCGCCTCGACCTTGTCATAGGAAACCGCGAGCTTCTCGACCTCCAGCGTGGCGCTCATTCGATGCCTCCCAGATAGGCGTCGATCACCGCCGGGTTGGATTGCACTTCGCGCGGCGTTCCCTCGGCGATCTTCTGCCCGAAGTTGAGCACGATGACCCGATCGACCAGTCCCATCACGAATTCCATGTCATGCTCGACCAGCAGGATGCTGACCCCGGACTTCCGCAGGTCGTTGAGCAGCGCCGCCAGCGCCTTCTTCTCCAGATGCCGCAGGCCCGCAGCCGGCTCGTCGAGCAGCAAGAGCACCGGATCGGCGGCCAGCGCGCGCGCGATCTCGATCAACCGCTGCGCGCCGAGCGGCAGCGTGCCGGCCGGATCGTGCAGGCGGTCGCCGAGGCCGATGCGGTCGAGCTGGCGCGCCGCTTCCGCCATGATCCGCGCCTCTTCCGCGCGCTCCAGCCGCAGGCTCGAGGCCACCACGCCCGAGCTGCTGCGCAGGTGCGCGCCGAGCGCGACGTTCTCCAGCACCGACATGTTCTTCATCAGGTTGACGTGCTGGAAGGTGCGGACGATGCCGAGCCGCGCCGCTTCGCGGCCGGTCATGCGGTCGATGCGCTGGTCGAGGAACGAGATGCGCCCGCTGCTGACCGGCAGCACGCCCGACACCAAGTTGAACAGCGTGCTCTTGCCGGCGCCGTTGGGACCGATCACGGCGAGGATCTCGTCGCTGCGCATCTCGAACGAGACGTTGCTGACCGCCTGGAGCGCGCCAAACGATTTCGAGGCCTGATCGATGCTAAGCAGCGTTCCGCCGGCTTCGGGCTGCGCGCGCCTGGGTAGCGCGGCGACCTCGAGCGAGGGACGCGGCTTGTCCTTGCGCGGCATCAGGCGGGTGAGGTACGGAATGACGCCTTCGCGCGTGCGGTGCAGGAACAGCACCACCATGAAGCCGAACACCACGGTCTCGTAATTGCCGCTCTGCGGCATGAGGTACGGCAGCAGGTCCTTGAGCCATTCCTTGAGCAGCGTCAGGATCGACGCGCCGAGCACCGCGCCCCACACCGCGCCGGAACCGCCGATCACGGCCATGAACAGGTAATCGATGCCGGAGTTGAGGTTGAACGGCTGCGGGCTGACGTAGCGCAGGAAATGGGCATAGAGCCAGCCCGACAGCGCCGCGAGCAGCGCCGCGTAGAGGAAGATGACGATCTTCATCCGCGCCGTGTCGATGCCGAAACTCTCGGCCATGGTGACGCGATTCTTAAGCGCGCGGATGGCGCGGCCCGAGCGCGAATCGAGCAGGTTGCGCACCGCGATGCTGGCGCCGATCGTCATCAGCCAGATCAGATAATACAGTTCCCGCGCGCCGCCCAGTTCGAGTCCGAACAGGTTGATCGAGGGAATGCCGGCCACGCCGGAATATTTGCCGAGGATTTCCAGGTTGCCGAACAGGTAGAAGATAGCGATGCCCCAGGCGATCGTGCCGAGCGGCAGATAATGTCCCGACAGCCGCAGCGTGATGGCGCCGATCGCCAGCGCCAGCGTTCCGGTGAGCACCAGCGCCACCGGCAAGGTCAGCCACGGCGACATATTGTACTGCGTGGTCAGCACCGCCGAGGTGTAGGCGGCGACACCGACGAACGCCGCCTGGCCGAACGACATCAGCCCGGCGATCCCGGTCAGCAGCACGAGGCCGAGCGCCACGATGCTGGCGAGCCCGATATAGTTAAGCAGGACGATCTGGAATTCGGACAGCGCCAGCGGCGCCGCCAGGAGGACGGCAACCAGGCCGCCCACGGGGAGCCACGGGTTCATTCTTCCTCCTCCTCCTCGATGCGATGCTTGCCAAGGGAGCGCCAGAGGAGAACCGGGATGATCAGCGTGAAGATGATCGACTCTTTAAAGGAACTGGCCCAGAACGACGAATAGGATTCAAGGAAGCCGACCAGCAGCGAGCCGACGGCGGCGATCGGATAGCTCCCCATGCCGCCGATGATGGCGCCGACGAAGCCCTTGAGCGCGATCAGGAAGCCGGTGTCGTAATAGACGGTGGTGATCGGCGCGATCAGGATGCCGGAGATCGCCCCGATCAGGGCGGCGAGCGTAAAGCTGAGCTTGCCTGAAAATTCAGTCGAGATGCCGACCAGGCGCGAACCGATGCGGTTCATCGCGGTGGCGCGCAGCGCCTTGCCGTAAACGGTGTAGCCGAAATAAAGCCACAGCACCACCATCAGCACCACCGAACTCAGCACGATGCCGATGCTTTGCAACGAGATCGTGAGGATGCCGACGTCGAAGTTGAAGCCGGGGAAGATGCTGGCGCGCAGGCCCTCGCCGCCGAAAAACACCAGACCGAGGCCGACCATCATGTAGTGGACGGCGACGCTGACGATCAGCAGCACGAGGATCGAGGCGCTGGCAAGCGGCTGATAGGCCAGGCGATAGATCATCGATCCGAACGGGATGACAATGCCGAGCGTCACCAGCACCTGCAGCCAGACATCGGTCGGCCGCGAGGCCGACCACCAGGCCAGCGCGGCGACGGCCAGCGGCAATGCGATATTGAACAGGACGAGGCGCGGCAGACGCGAGAAATCACGCGTCTTTGCCATCCGCCAGCCGTCGAGCACGGCGACCACGAGGCCGGTCGCGATCAGGAGATGCACAGTTCCGGGCACCTTGCCGTTCTGCAGGGTCGCCAGCGACAGCGCCGCGAATGAGATGAACTCTCCCTGCGGCACGAAAATGACACGGGTGACCGTGTAGACGACGATGAGCGCCAGCGCCAGAAGCGCGTAGACCGCTCCGTTGACGACAGCATCCTGCGTCAACCATAGGGCAAGGGAAAGGTTCATGGGCAGGTCCGGATGTCCCGGGGAACGGCGATGTGCCGTTCCCCGGAGATGAGGCTGACCGAAGGCGGTTACTTCAACAGACGCCAGGCGCCATTGTCGACCCGCACCAGCACGCGGGCGCGATTGTCGAGTCCGGTGTGGTCGGTCGGCGTCATGTTATAGACGCCATGGGTGCCGACCACGTTCTTCACGTTCTCAAGCGAGTCGCGCAGCGCCTGGCGGAATTCCGGCGTGCCCGGCTTGGCCTTCTTGGCGGCATCGGCGACGGCGGCGTCAAGCAGCTTGAAGCCGTCATAGCTGTAGCCGGCGAAGCCGTTACGGGTGCCGGCGCCAAAAGCCTTCTCATAACTATTGATGAAATCCGTTGCGACGGGCTTCAGCGGATTGTCGGCCGGCAATTCTTCCGGCACCAGCAGCGCGCCGGTCGGTGCGATCGCGCCTTCCACCGACTTGCCGCCGACCTTGATGAACTCCCGGTTGGCGGTGCCGTGGTTGTGGTAGATCTGCTTCTTGTAGCCGCGCTCGACGAGACCGATCTGCGGCAGCGCGCCGCCGGTCCCCGAACCGCCGACGACGACCGCGTCGGGATTGGCGCCGAGGATCTTGATGACCTGTCCGGTCACGCTGGTGTCGGCGCGGGCATAACGCTCGTCGGTAACGATCTTGATGCCGGCCGGCTCAGCGAACTGCTTGAGCGAGGACAGCACCAGGTCGCCCCACGAATCCGAGAAGCCGATATAGCCGACGGTCTTGACGCCATGCGCCTTCATGTGCTCGACCACCGCGCTCATCATCAGCGGCACCGGCTGCGGCACGGTGAAGATCCATTCGCGTTTGTCCGGCGGCAGCGCCACCGGGGAGAGCGCGATCATCGGCGTCTTGGTTTCATTGGCGATCATCGCCACCTGGGTGGTCGACGGCACCGAGACCGATCCCATGATGGCATCGACCTTGTCTTCGGTGATCAGCTTGCGCGCGTTCTTCGCGGCCGCGGTCGGATCGGTGTTGTCCTCGAGGATGATGAACTTGACCGGCAGGCCGCCGGCCGTCTTCGGCATCAGTTGAAAGGCATTCTTGTAATGAATGCCCAGCGAAGCGCCGGGACCGGTGGCGCCGAGCGTCACGCCGATGGTGACCTCCTGCGCGACAGCCGCGCTCGCGAACGAGACGGCGAGTCCAAGCGTCAATGGCAGCAGTTTGTTCATGGTCATTTCCCCCTTAGCTTTTTCAAGTTGATATTACACGCGTTGATACTAGTGCAGTTCTTCAAAGCAAGGCAGTTTTATTTCCCAACAACAGAGTGTTTCCGGGTCGACGAACGCCTATGCGACGACACCTCCCGTCATGAGACCGTTGATTTCATGATCGGAGATGCCGGCATCGGCGAGCACGCGCCGCGTATCGGCGGCGTATTTCGGCGGAAACGTCATGGTGCGCGGCGCCTGCGGCAGATCGACCGCCATCGGCTGCATGCCGATGGCGCGGCCGTCCGGCATGGCGGTCCAGGTCAGGCGTTCCTTGAGTTGCGGCAATTCGCGCACTTGCCGCAGATCGAAGATCCGGGTCGCGGGAATGGTCGCGGCGCGCAGGTCGGCGAGGATGTCGTCGACCGGATGATTCATGGTCAGCGCCGCCATGTCACGATGCAGCGCCACCCGGTCCTTGTGGCGCCCGGCATTGGTGGCGCGCGCCTCGCTTTCGAGCGAGGCGAACCGTGGGCTCGCCGTGAGCCGCCGCCATTGCACGTCGCTGCCGATCGCCATGTAGACGAAGCCGTCGCGAGCCGGATAGACATTGGTCGGGATGAACTTGCGATGCTCGTTGCCGGCCCGCGTGATCTCCTCGTCGCCGCAGCCGAAATCGATCAACGGCAGCACGGTGATCAGCCATGAGGCGGCTGCCTGCAGCATCGAGACATCAATGCGGCGGCCCTTGCCGGTCTCCGCCCGTTCGAGCAGCGCCAGCAGCACATTGGCGTAGACTTCGTCGCCGGCCTTGAGGTCGATGACCGGCAGGCCCATCAGCGTCGGCGGGCCCTTGGCGTCGCCCGTGACCTCCATGTAGCCGCACATCGCCTGGATCACCGGATCGTAACCCGGCGCTTCCGGGTAGGCCGGCCCCATCGCCGAGATGCCGGCCCAGATCAGGTCGGGTTTGGCGGCGGAGAGCGTATCGTAGTCGATGCCAAGCTGAGTGTAGCGCACCGGCACCGTGTTGCAGCAGAACACGTCGACATCGAGCGCGGTGATGAGCCGCCGCAGCAGGGCCTGGCCCTGCTGGTCCTTCAGGTTGAGCGCGATCGCTTCCTTGCCGACATTGGGCGCCACGAAATAGCTGCGGCGATCCTCGTCGGCGACCTGGGTGCCGATATAGCGATTGGGATCGCCGGGTAGCCCGCGGCCGTCGCCGGTTGCCTCGATCCGGATCACGCGCCAGCCGAGCTGGGCAAAGCGCAGCGTCGCCGACGGCAACGACAGCGCCTGCTCCAGACTGAGGACGGTGCGACGCTTCATTCCGCGTCACTCCAGGTCATCGGCGCGGCCTTGCCGTGCAGCGCGCGATAGACGCGCTCCGGCGTGAACGGCAGCTCGGTCATGCGCACGCCGGTGGCGTTGTAGATGGCGTTGGCGACCGCCGCGGCGACGCAGATCGCCGGCGCTTCGCCGACGCCCTTGGCGCCCTGCGGCCCCTCGCCGTCCATGCTCTCGATGAAGGAGATGTCCATCTCCGGAATCTCCGGCGCCGTGACCAGCTTGTAGTCGCGGAAGTTGGGATTGCGGATGGTGCCGTTCTCCACCATCAGGTCTTCGGTCAGGGCATAGCCCTGACCCATGACGATCCCGCCCTCGACCTGGCCCTCGATGCCCAAGCGGTTGAGCACTCGGCCGACGTCATGCGCCGCGCTGACCTTCACGATCTTGACGATGCCGGTCTTGGTGTCGACCTCGACCTCGATGACCTGCGAGGCCCACGCATAGGCCGCCGAAACGTCGCCCTTGAACTCGCGGTCCTGGTGGCGGCTCGGCGGTTCATAGTAGAACGTCGTCATCACCAGCTCCGCCTTGTCGGAGAAGTGCAGCGAGCGGATCATCTTGCTGAGATCGACGAGTCGCTTGCCGCTGGCCTTGTCGATGACGAAGCCGCCGCGCAGATCGAGCGCCTCGGCCGTGGTGTCGAACTTGGCCGCCGCCATGCCGAGGATCTTGCTCTTGGCCTTGCGCGCCGCGCCGATCGCCGAGTTGCCGGCGATGAAGGTGGTGCGCGAGGCATGCACGCCGACGTCCCACGGCGTGATGTCGGTGTCGTTATTGACGACGGTGACAGCCGACAGCGGCAGGCCGAGTTCCTCGCACACCAGCTGCGACAGCACGGTTTCCGAGCCCTGGCCGATCTCGGAGGCGCCGGTGATCAGCGTGACATGGGCGAAATCGTCGATCTTGAGGATCGTTCCGCAGCCGTCCGACTGATAGATCTTGGCGCCGCCGCCGACGTGGAGCATCGAGGCCATACCGACGCCGCGCTTGATCGGATTAGGATCGTTCCACTTCGTGGCGTTGTCGCGGTGCTTGCGCTCGTAGTCGCCGTGCTCGGCCGCCGTGGTCAGGCAGTCCTTGAAGCCGCAGGACTTGAAATTCATGCCCTGCGGCGTGACCTCGCCGGGCTCCTGCGCGTTCTTGAGCCGGAACGCCAGCGGATCCATGCCGACCGCCTCGGCCATGCGGTCCATGTGCGCCTCGACCGCGAAGGTGGCCTGCAAATTGCCGTAGCCGCGGAACGATCCGGCATAGGGATTGTTGGTGTACACCGCCTTGGTGTGATAGCTGCAATGCGGCACGCGGTAGAGCGAGGAGATGGTCTGCATCATCACGAACGGCGTGGTCGCGCCCCACGAGGTGTAGGCGCCGTTGTCGTGGATGGTGTCGACCTCGCGGAAGGTAAGCGTGCCGTCCTTCTTGCAGCCCGAGCGCAACCGCAGCAGCACCGGCTGGCGCGTTGGAGAAGCGACGAACTCCTCCTCGCGGCTGAACACCAGCTTGACCGGCCGCTTGGTGATCCTGGCGAGATAGATGGCGATCGGCTCGAACGGATAGATGTCGAGCTTCGATCCGAACCCGCCGCCGATCGGCGGCTGGATGATGCGAATACGGCCGGGATCGATGCCGAGCAGGTCGGCGAATTCGCGCCGGTGCAGGAACGGCACCTGCGTGTTCGAGTACAACAGCAGGTTGCCGCTCGAGTCGAACTCGGCGATGACGCCCGACACGCCCATGCAGCAGTGGGTGACGTAGTGCAGCGAGAAGCAATCCTCGACGATGATGTCGGACTCCGCCTTGCCCTGGGCCATGTCGCCCTGGGCGTAGTCGAAGGTCATCGCGATATTGTCTTTCTTGCCGGTATAGGCGATCGGCATGCCCTGCTTGAGGTGATCGTGGGTGCCATCGGCGCCATGGGGCTCGGGATGGATGAGCGGCGCGTTGGCTTTGAGCGAGTCGCGCGGATCGCTCAGGATCGGCAGATCCTCGTACTCGACCTCGATCAGCTTGAGCGCCTCCTCCGCGATCTCGACGCTGTCGGCGGCCACCGCGGCGATCTCGTCGCGCAGGCTGCGCACGCGATCGGTCTTGAGCGGCAGGTGGTCCTTGGCGACGCCGATCGGATGCTGGTTCGGCACGTCGGCGGCGGTGATCACCGCATGAACGCCGGGCAGCGCCTTCGCCTTGCTGGTGTCGATCTTCTTGATGCGGGCGTGCACGCGCGCCGAGCGCAGGATCTTGGCATGCAACTGCCCGGGCAGGTTGATGTCGTGGATATAGCGGGTCTTGCCGCTCGCCTTCATCGGCGCATCCATCTTGGGAATGCGCTTGCCGATCAGCGTTCCGCCATCCGCCGCGGTTTTGGCCTCGGTGTCCTTGACAGCTTCTTTGACAGCCATGGCGTTTCTCCTTGTTACTTGGCGGCCGCGGCGACGCCGGCGATGGCATCGACGATCTTGCGATAGCCGGTGCACCGGCACAGATTGCCTTCGATGCCGCGCTGGATTTCCGCCTCACTCGCGTCGGGATTCTTCTCAAGCACATGATGGGCCTGCATGACGAAGCCGGGCGTGCAGAAGCCGCACTGCACCGCGCCATGCTCGACGAAGCTGTCGCGCAGTGCCTCGCCCTTGCGGTCCGCCGCCAGCCCCTCGATGGTCATCACGTCGCGGCCGTCGCAATCGGCCGCGAACATCAGGCACGAATTGAGCGTGATGCCATCGACGGAAATCGTGCAGGCGCCGCATTCGCCCTCGCCGCAGCCGTATTTGGTGCCGGTCAGACCCAGCACGTCGCGCACCATGTCGAGCGCGCTCATGGTCGCGGAAACGCGTGTCTTGCGGTTGATGCCGTTCAGTTTGAAAGTGATGTCAACCATTGCGGACATTGTTCAGCATCCTTTCCAGCATGTTGCGGACCATCTCGCGCCGGTACCAGTCCGAGGCGCGCACGTCGCTGATCGGACGGGCATCCTGTCCCGCGGCGTCGCAGGCCGCGACGATGGTTTCCTCATTGAGCGGTTTGCCTTCGAGCGCGGCCTCGACATGGGGCGCGCGGATCGGCGTCGGCGCCACCGCACCGAATGCGACGCGCACGTCGCGCAGCTTCCCGCCCTCGTACACCGCGCCGAATCCGATCGAGATCGTCGAGATGTCGAGCGCCGGGCGGGTGCCGAACTTGAAGAAGGCGCTGACGAAGCCCGGCGGCGGCATGTCGATTTCGACCGCGGCCACCAGTTCCGACGGCTCGCGGCGCACCTTGCCGGGACCGACGAAGAATTCGCGCAGCGGCACCACCCGCTGCGTCAGCGCGCCATTCGGCTTGGCGGCGAGCACGACGCGCGCGTTGAGCACCAGCAGCGGCACCAGCGTGTCGCCGGCCGGCGAGGCATTGCAGATATTGCCGCCGATAGTGCCGGCGTTGCGGATCTGGTCGCTGGCAAAATGATCGCAGGCCTGCCACAGCGCGGCCAACCGCGACTTGACCAGGTCGCTGTCGTAGAGATCGGTGATCGTGGTGGTGGCGCCGATGCGCAGCACGCCGCCGGTTTCGGTGAGGCCGCGCAGTCCTTCGACGTTGCGGATGTTCATCAGCACCGGCTGGAACTTGAGCTTGCCGGCTTTCGATTGCGGCATCAGGTCGGTTCCGCCGGCCAGCACCGTGACATTGCCCTGGCGCAGCAGGTCGGCTGCTTCCTCAAGCGAACGCGGCGCCGCATAGTGTTGGATTGTTGACATCACTCGCTCCACTCTTTTCTTCCTGGGACCGGCCGCGTCACAGCCCGTAAACCTTGGCCGCGACATCTTGCGAGATCAGCCCGTCCCGCACTTCTTCCCTGAGCCGTTCGCGATCGCGCAATCTGGGATCGCCGTATCCGCCGCCGCCGCCGGCCTGTTGATGATAGATGGTGGCGCGCGGCACGCCGTTGATGAGATCCTTGTTGCGCGGCACCACGTTCTGTCCGTCCGGGTATTTCAGGCGGATGAAATTGAGCGTGCCCTCGCCGCCGCCGAACAGGCCGAACGCCGGCTCGAAGTCGCCGTCGCCAAAAGTGACGAACTGGGTGTTGTCGGAGCCGATCTCGAAGATCGTCTCGACGCCGAGGCCGCCGCGCCACTGGCCGGCTCCGGCGGAGTCGGCCAGGTATTCATGGCGGATCAGGCGATGCGGCGTCTGCTGCTCGAACATCTCGTAATCCTGGTCGAGCACGCCGCCGGAAGCGTCGATCATGCCGATGTGATCGTAGCCGTCGGTGCCCTGCATGGCGCCGGAGCCGCCCTTGAGGCCCATGAAGCCGATATCGACATAACGCTCGTTCTTCTTCGGATCGATGCCGGTGGTCAGCGAGCACAACAGGTTGTTCCAGCCCGCCGTCACGCGGTCGGGAATGACCGGCGCCAGCGCGCGCTGGATCGCCTCGGCGTTGGGCGGACACAGGTGATTGCCGAACGTCGTCGCCTTCGGATAGCTGGCGTTGAGGATGGTGCCCTCGGGGATGACGATCTCGATCGGCGCCACCATGCCCTCGTTGTGCGGAATGTCCGGATTGACCATCTGCAGCAGCGTCAGAATGGTCGCCGAGGCGCTCGACGTGAAGGTGCCGTTGACGAAGCCGTTGGTCTGGGCGTCGGTCGCGGAGTAGTCGAACTTGATCTTCCTGTCCTCGACCGTGATGGTGACGCGGATCACGAACCTGGAGCCCTCGTGGCGGCCGTCGTAATAGACGTTGCCCTCGCCGGAATACACGCCGTTGGGGATCGCCGCGATCTCGGCTTCCATCATCTTGCGGGTGGCGTCGAACAGCGCCTCCTTGTGGGCCTCAAAACTGGCGAGGCCGTACTTCTCAAGAAGCGACAGCACACGCCGCTCGCCCACCGTGCAGGCGCCGATCTCGGCCTTCATGTCGTGCTGGACGATGTCGAAGCGGATGTTGGCGAAGATCAGGTTCCAGACATCCTTGCGCAGCTTGCCCTTCTCGTAGACCTTGATCGGCGGGATGCGCAGCGCCTCCTGCCAGACCTCGACCGCGTTGGGGTTGTAGCCGCCCGCCACCGCGCCGCCGATATCAGCCTGATGGCCCTTAACCGCCGTCCACGCCACCAGCTTGCCTTCGAAGAAGATCGGCTTGTAGACGGCGACATCGTTGTTCTGGTTGCCGAGCGAGAACACATCATTATGGAAGATGACGTCGCCAGGATGCAGGTCGTCGCCGAAGTACTCGCGGATATATTTGCACACGGGGGCCAGCGAAAACGCCAGGATCGGCAGGTTCTCGGTCTGCTCCAGCATGCGCCCGTCGGCATCATAGAGGCCGGTCACGTAGTCCTTGGCCTCGCACAGGATCGGCGAGCGCGTCGTCTGCTGCATCGAGATCGACATCTCGTCGGTGATCGAGCGGAAGGTGCGCGCGTAGACGGAAAGCAGAATGGGATCGATCTTCATGCCGGCACCTTTTCAATTGCGGATTCAAGGCAGCCGCGCACCAGATCCTCGCGGTCCTTGCGGTAGAGAATGAGTGAGCGGTGGCGATCGACCACGCAGTCGAAGTTGGCGGACACGAACACCGCGGTGGTGACCGATTCGATCATCGCCGGCCCGGTGATGCGGTTGCCGCTGCGCAACTTGTGACCGTCGTAGATTGGCGTATCGGCGAACGTCGATGTCTCCGGGATGTAGACCGGGCGCCGGCCCTTGAGCGCATGGGACGGATCACTGCCGCCCGCCGGTTCGGCCGCGTAATGCGGCTTGTCGGTGATGCCGATGGCCTGAAGGCGCACGTTGATCAACTCGACAGGTGACCCCTCGGTTTCGAGCGAATAGCCATACAGGCGGCGATGCTCGTCATGGAAGCCGCGCGCGATGCCGGCGATGTCGCGCGCCTCGAGCGCCGCCCACGGCACCGCGAACGACACCTCGTGGTATTGCTTGGTGTAGCGGCAATCGAAGCGAACGACGAAGCTGCGCTGGTCGGACGGCACCCGCTCCTCCTCCAGCATGGCGTCGCCGGCGCGGCGCATGTCGGCGAGCGTTGTCGCGAGGCGATCCCAGTCGATGGTGTCGAGCCGCGACACGAAGGTGCGCACGAAATCGTGCTTGAGGTCGGACAGCAGCATGCCGAAGGCGCACAGCACCGACGACGACGACGGCACGATCTGGAGCGGGATGTCGAGCTCACTGCAGATGGTGCAGGAATGAATCGGCCCGGCGCCGCCGGCGGCGATGAACGGGAACTCGCGCGGATCGAAGCCGCGCTTCACGGTGACCTCGCGCACGCCCTGCGCCATGTTGTTGCAGGCGATACGGAACATGCCGGCCGCCGCCTGTTCGATCGAGAGCCCCATCGGCTTGGCGATGGCGGTCTCGATGGCGCGGCGCGCCGCGTCCGGGTCGAGCTTCATCTTGCCGCCGGCGAAATAGCCGGCGTCGAGATAGCCGAGCACCAGATTGGCGTCGGTCGTGGTCGGCAGCGTGCCGCCCTTGCCGTAGCAGGCCGGTCCAGGGGCGGCGCCCGCGCTCTGCGGCCCCATGCGCAACAGCCCGCCCTCGTCGAGCCAACCGATCGAGCCGCCGCCGGCGCCGATGGTGTGGATGTCGAGCATCGGCAGCGCGATCTTGTGACGCGCGATCTCGCCATCGTTAACCGTCGAGGGCGCGCCCAGCACCACGGAGGCCTCGAAGCTGGTGCCGCCCATGTCGGTGATGATGCAGCGGTCGGTGTCGAGCGAGCGCGCATAGAACAGCCCCGCCGCCGGGCCGCCCGCGGGTCCCGACAGCAGCGTCAGCGCCGCCTTCTCGCGCGCCAGCTGCGGCGAGATCACGCCGCCGTTCGACTGCACGATGAGCAGCAGGCCGTCGAAGCTGGCGCCCTTGAGCCGCGTCACCAGCTGATCGAGATAATGGTTGAGCTTGGGACCGACATAGGAATTGAGCGCCGTGGTGCTGACACGCTCGTAGAAGCGGATCGAGGGCAACAGGTCGGTCGAAACCGTGAGATAGGCGTCCGGCATCTCGGCCCGCACCAGTTCGGCCGCCGCCTGCTCGTGCTCGTGGTTGGCGAAGGCGTTCATGAAGCAGATCGACACCGCCTCGACCTTCTCGGCCTTGAACAGCGCGATGGCTTTCCTGATGTCGTCCAGCGACAGCGGCTCGGTCTCGCCGCCGTCGCGGTCGATGCGGCCCGCGACGCTGGCGCGCAAGTAGCGCGGCACCAGCGGCTTCACGTTGGTGTAGCGGTTGTCGTACTGACGCTCGCGGATGCCGCGCCGCATCTCCAGCGCGTCGCGCACACCATTGGTGGTGATCAGCGCCGAACGCGCGCCGGTGCTGGTCAGCGTCGCGTTGGTGGTCACGGTGGTGCCGTGCACGATGGTGTCGATGCGCTTGATGAAGGTGGCGAGATCGCCGCCCGGTTCAAGCTGCGCGGCCAACTCGGTCAGGCCTGTCAGCACCGCGATCGACGGATCGGCCGGCGTCGACAGCACCTTGTGGATCAGCGCCTCGGCGCCGTGACCGGCGACGATGAAGTCGGTGAACGTGCCGCCGACGTCGATGCCGATCTTGAGTTTTTGGGCGGTTCCCATCTTGTTCTCCTATTCCACGTCCGCCGAGACAACCGCCGCGCGGAGTTTGTCCTTCATGACCTTGCCTAGCGCCGTGCGCGGCAGCGCTTCCATGAAGCGCACCTCGCGCGGACGCTTGTAGCGGGCGATCCGCCCGTCGAGCAGCGCCAGCACCTGTTGTTCATTCATGCACACGCCGGGGCACAGCACGACCACCGCGATCACCGCCTCGCCCCAGCGCGGGTCGGCGCGGCCGACCACGGAGGCATCGGCGATATCCGGGCACTCCATCAGCACGTTCTCGATTTCGGCGGGATAGATGTTCTCGCCGCCGGAAATGATCATCTCGGTCTTGCGCGCGACGACATGAAGGTAGCCCTCGGCGTCGAGATGGCCGACATCGCCGGAATGATACCAGCCATCGCGCAGCGCCTCGGCGCTCGCCTTGGGCAAATTCCAGTAGCCGCGCATGACATTGGGACCGCGCACCAGAATCTCGCCGTCGACGCCGGCGGCAACGTCGGCGCCGCCAAAATCGACGATACGGATGTCGCAATGCAGCGCCGGCAGGCCCGCCGCGCCGGCCGTCCGTTCGGAATCGTCGACGCGCTGATAGGCGGCGATCGGGCAGGTCTCGGTCGAACCATAGATCTGGATGATGCGCAGGCCGCGGGCGTGAATGCGGTGCACGAAGGCGGCCGGCACGATGGTCGATCCGGTGGTGATGACGCGCAGGCTGGAGAGGTCCGCCGTCTCCCAGCGCGGGTGCTCCATCATGGCGGAAAGCTGAGCCGGCACCAGCACGGCGAGCGTGATGCGCTCGCGCTCGATGGCCTCGATGGCGGCGCCGGCATCGAATTTGGCGTGCAGCACCACGGTGGCGCCCGCGTGCAGCGCCGGCGTGGTCAGGATGTTGAGGCCGCCGACATGGAACATCGGCAGCGTGGTCAGGATGCGGTCGGCGCTGGTGAGGTCGTGCATGTGGGTGCTGTTGACGGCATTCCAGAACAGCGCCCCTTGCGTCAGCACCACGCCCTTGGGCACGCCGGTCGAGCCCGAGGTGTAGCAGAGAACGAGCGGAGCGTCGGTCGCGGCCGCTTCGGCCCCAAGGCCGGGCGCGGTGGCGAGCGCCGTCCACGCCTGCCAGTCCGACGGCGCCTGGCCGGCCGCGATCCAGGCCATCCCGGGCATCGACGCACGCAACTCCCGCGCATGCTCGAAGAAGGCCGGTTCGACAATCACCGCGCGCGGCGCGCTGTCGCGCAGGATGCGCGCATGCTCCGGCGCGGCGAGCCGCCAGTTGAGCGGCGTCAGGATCGCCTGCAGCCGCGCGCAGGCAAACAGCAGCACCAGCAGCAGCGGGCTGTTGAAGCCGAGATAGCCGACGACGTCGCCGGGTCTGATACCGAGTGCGCGCAAGCGCCCCGCCGCCGTCTCGACCTCGTCGGCCAGCGCACCATAGGTCAGCACTTCATTCTCGAACCGGATCGCGGGGCGATCAGGCGAGAAGGCGGCATGCCGCTTGATCCAACGCGCGAGATCCATGACGCTTACCTGACTTGATCGACCCGGATCACCACGGCCATGGCCGAATCGCCAGCCGCGCATCCCGTGAACAGACCCCAGCCGCCGCCACGCAACACCAGTTCCTCGATCAACTCGATGACGCCGCGCGTTCCCATCGGCGCCTGCGGATGGCCCCACACCAGCGAGCAGCCGAAATTATTCGCGCGTTCGAGCGGAATGCCGGTCTCACGCGCGAAAAAGACATCGTTTACCGCGAACGGATTGTGGGTCTTGATCGCGTCCATGCGCTCGATGCCGACGCCGGCCGCGGCCAGCGCCTGGCGCGCCGCCGGCAAGGGCGCTTCCGGCATGTAGGCGAGCGGCATGCGCGAGCTGCCGAAGCCATGCAGCGTGATGCGGATGGACGGATCGCGGCTCAGCTCCCGGGCGCGCTCGCCGGTGGCAAGGATGATCCCGGCATTGCCGTCGGCCGGGTGAGTCTGGCCGCCGAACGTCACGCTGCCGGCGGGCACCACCGACTTGAGCTTGGCAAGCCCCTCGGCGGTCGAGAAATTGATGCCTTCGTCGGCGGTCAGTGTCGCGACGGTCTTGCGGAACGAGGGATCCGGCACCTCGAACGGCAGCGTCATGAAGCGCTTGAGGAACGCGCAACCATCCGCCAGCGCGTCGCGGTACTGCGCCTCGCGCATCAGCACCACGTCGTGCTGCTCGGCGGTGCCGATCTTGTGCTTGGTCGCGACATTCTCGGCGGTCTGGATCATGGCGTGGCGGCCGAGCGGATCATAGTTGAAGTTATCCATCACCCAGTCTTCGCCCGTTCCGGTGCCGCCCGGCCCGCGCGGATTGGGATAATAGAGATGCGGTCCGTTCGAGGTGCGGTCGCAGTTCACGATAAGAGAGGTCGCGCACAGGCCGGCTTCCACTTCCTGCGCGCCGGCCAGCAGCGTGCGCACGCCGGTGGCGCAGGCCTGCATCATCGTCGGGCCGGCGACATGACCGAGCCCGGCCATGCCCGCGAGCCACGGCATGCCGTAGAACGCGTGCTTCTGCGGCACGCTGATCCCCATCACACCATGCTCGATGACGCTGCCCGGAATGGCGCGCCGGGCCAGCTCGCGCTTGAGCGTGGCGGCGGCGAATTCGACCGCGTGCAGGTTGGCGAATGCTCCCTGCCAGCGCGCGAACGGCGTGCTCCAGTAAGCCCCGTAGGGAATTTCAGCCTTGAACACCATTGCCTTCCGACTCCTTGTTGCTGGCGAGCAGCGCCTCGCTCAGGATACGCTTGGCTTCCTGCAGATGGCTGCGCATGGCGACCGCGGCCGCCTCGGGATCGCCCGCCGTCAGCGCCGCCGCGAGCCGCTTGAGGCCCTTGAGCACGACCTGGCGGTTGTCCTTGTCGCCAAGCGTCAGCGCGCGCAGATAGCGCACATGATCGGCATACTGCTCGATCGCGCGCAGCAGGCGGGCATTGGTCACCAGCCTGAGCCAGGCGGTGCGAAAGCGGTAGTTGGCGTCGTTGAAAGCCTGCACGTCGCCGGCTTCGTGCGCCGACGTCATGATCGCCAGTTCATCGCGGAACGCCTGGGTCTGCTTGCGGTCGGTGATGTGGCTGGCGATCTTGCGCAGCGCCTCGGGCTCCAGCATCAGGCGCAGCTCGTAGATGTCCTCGATATCGGCTTCCGCCAGTTCCGGAACCATGAAGCTGCGGCCATCGGAATCGAGCAGGCCTTCGCTCGCCAGCCGGGCGAACACCTCGCGCACCGGCGTGCGCGAGACGCCGAGCTGGGCGGCGATCGCCGCCTCCTGAAGGGTCTGGCCGCTACGCAACTGACCCGATCCCAGATACTCGCGCAACGTCAGATAGACCTGATCGCTCAGCGAGCGCGGCCGATTGATCGTCCTCAGCGACGTAGCCATCTGGCGAGTCTCCCCGGGAATATCGTTATCGTTTTGTATCCCGTATCCGGTATACGGTATACAACGCCGCCTCATTGTCCAGAGTTTTTTGCTTCGATATTTCTGCGAGCCTCTCGCAACGCCGGGCGATGGTTCGCCGTCTGACCGGAAGGCCCCGCTCTCGAGGTGCCACCCAAGGCTCAGTCTTCGATCACCAGGATATCGGGATTGGCGGCGGCATAAGCCAGACTGTAATCGAGTTCGCCCGCCGCTTCGGCGTGGATGGTGTAAAGCGGCTGGCCGCGTTCGACGCGCGTGCCGAGACGAACGTGCAACTCGATGCCCGCCGCCTTGTCCTCCGGCGCGCCGGCCAGCTTGGCGACACGCGCGATCCTGCGGTTGTCGATACCCCGCACTGTTCCGCCGTGGCGCGCATGAATATCACGCCGATGCTGCGACACCGGCGGCGTCCGCATGCCGCCCTGCGCTTCGCAGATGCGCTGGAACTTCCGCCACGCCCGTCCATCGCGCAGCACCTCGGCGGCGCGCCCGGCACCTCCGGCAATGCCGCCGAGTTCCAGCACCTCGCCGGCCAGCGCGATGGCGCGGTCACGCAGATCGGCCGGCGCCGCGGCGCTGTTCTGCAGCACCGCCAGCACGTCGCGCGCCTCGAGCGCCGGGCCGATGCCGCGCCCGACCGGCTGCGTGCCGTCGGTGTAGACAATTCTGGCCACGAGCCCGAATGTCTCCGCGACCGCGATCAGGTTGCGCGCCAGCACCTTCGCCGCCATCCGCGTGCGCACCTTGGCGGTTGGTCCGACCGGCAGGTCGAGCACGACATGGGACGAGCCTGCGGCGATCTTCTTCGACAGCACCGAGGCCGCCAGTTGTCCGCCGCTGTCGAGGTCAAGCGCGCGCTCGACGCGAATGAGAATATCGTCGGCCGGGCTCAGCCGGACCGCGCCGCCCCACACCACGCAGCCGCCTTCCCGCTCGACCACGCGCCGGATCGCGTCGCGGTCCAGCATCACCGGCGCCATGGTTTCCATGGTATCGGCGGTACCGGCCGGCGATGTGATCGCGCGCGACGAGGTCTTTGGAATTGTCAGGCCACAGGCCGCCGCGATGGCAACGACGATCGGCGTGGTGCGGTTGCCGGGCAACCCGCCGATGCAATGCTTGTCCAGAACTTTCGCGCTCGGCCACGTCATGGTCTCGCCGACGCCAACCATCGCCCGCGTCAGCGCCACCGTCTCGTCGAGATCGAGTTCGCGCGCCGAACAGGCGGTCACGAACGCCGCCAGATGGATGTCGGAATAGCGCCCCGCCACCACGTCGGTCATGATCGCCTGCAGCGATGCATCGTCAAAGCGACGGCCGTAGACCTTGCCGCGCATGATGCTGAGCGACTCGACGATCGGCGGATGGCTGACCGTGACCTCATCGCCGTCAGTCAGAGCCAGCCGGCGCCACGCCGCTTCGGAAAATCCCACCTCGTTGTGGTGCAGGAGATCGGACGTGACCTGATACAACGTCGCGTCGATCACATCCGCGCCATGACGGACCTCGACGCGCGCATGCGCGGCAAAGCCCTCGGCGCGGCAGACGTGGCAATCCTTGCGCATGAAGATGAAGGCTTCGTGCTGGGTGTCGATACCCAGCCGGCGCGCGCGCATTACATGGATGTTGCGCCCACCGAAGTCGTTGCCATTGCCGGAATGCTGCGTCATGCCAGATCAATCTCGTCGCGATAGTCGGGCACAATGCAGGCCCAGCCCAGCTTCTCCTCGATCCGCCGCCGCAGCGCGTCGGCGGCCCGCGGTTCGCCGTGCACGATGAAGACGCGGCGCGGCGGCCGTTCGATGGCGCCAAGCCAGGCCATGATCTCGTCGCCGTCGGCGTGCCCCGACAACATTTCCAGATTCTCGACATCGGCCTGCACCGGCACATAGGCGCCATGAATCTTGATCGCGCGCACGCCGGCGAGCATCGCCGCGCCGCGCGTGCCGCCGGCCTGAAAGCCGGTGAACAGGATGGTATTGCGCGGATCGGGCGCATATTGCTTGAGATGGTGCAGGACGCGGCCTCCGGTCGCCATGCCGCTCGCCGAGATGACGATCTTGGGCATGGGGTTGGCGGTGAGCGATTTCGATTCCTCGACGCTGCGCACATAGCGCGCCACGGCGCAGATGGCGTGGGCCTGCGCCTTGTCGAGCCGCAATCCGCGCACGTCGCGGCAGAAGATGTCGCTGGCGTCCTGCGCCATCGGGCTGTCGAGAAAAACCGGAACCAGCGGCAGCCGCCCGGCGGCCCTGAGCTGATGCAGATGATAAAGGATGGCCTGGGTCCGTCCGACGGCGAAAGCAGGAATGACCACGGTGCCGCCGCGTCCGATGGTCCTGGCGATGACCGCAAGAAGCGCCTCCGACGCATCCTCGCCATTATGAACGCGGTCGCCATAGGTGGACTCGACCACCAGATCATCGGCCCCAACGATGTGCGCGGGCGCCATCATGACCGGATCGTTGGGCCGTCCGAGGTCGCCGGAGAACACCAGCCGACGCCCGCCGCAGGTCAGCTCGACGATGGCCGCGCCGAGAATGTGTCCTCCGGGCCGGAATGTCAGTTCGACATCGCCGGCCACTCGATGCGGCGTGTCGAATGGCACCGGTCTGAATTGCCGCAGCACCCGTTCGCCGTCCTCCGCCGTGTACAGCGGCAAGGCCGGGTGATGCTTGGAAAAGCCATGGCGATTGGCGAACTCGGCGTCTTTTTCCTGCAGATAGCCGCTGTCAGGCAGCAGGATCCCGCACAGGTCGCGCGTCGCCGGCGTGGCGATGACCGGGCCGCGGAAGCCGTTGCGCATCAGGAGCGGCAGGTAGCCGGAATGATCGAGATGCGCGTGGGTGAGAATGACCGCGTCGATCGAGGCCGGATTGATCGGCAGGGGGTTCCAGTTGCGCAGCCGAAGCTGCTTGAAGCCCTGAAACAAGCCGCAGTCGACAAGCAGGCGCGCGCCGCTGGCCTCGAGCAGGAATTTCGAACCCGTCACCGTGCCGACGCCGCCCAGAAACGTCAGTTTCATCCCGATCCCCGGCCGTCGCCTTCCCAAATAACGTGCGGCGATGCCGACTCTGCATGCGCCCGCGCGCTTCAGGATGGCGCGACCGGCCCCGGTGAGGCAAGGGCCATAAAAAGCTGGCCGCGACGCGTTTTCCTCGTCGCGGCCAAAAGGATCAGACGACCGCCGGCTGGCGCACCGGCCCGGCGAAATCCGGCGCCGTCGGCTCGAACACCACCGTCTCCGACGGCGGGCTGGCGTTGCCGGTGGCGTCGCATGCGCGCACGTAATAGCGATAGCGCCGTCCCGCCATCACCATGGGATCGACCCAGCGCGTCACCTTGACGGCATCGACGATGCTCACGGTGCCGTCGTCCTCGGTGCGGTAGATGTCGTAATAGACCGGGCTGCCTTCCGGTTTCGACCAGCTCACCACGCCCGTCAGCTTGTTCTGCGTCACGGAGAGGCCGGCATTGCCGCCCTTCCAGTACGGCGCCTTGCCGTCGGGGTCATAGGCCGGGGCCTGCACCGCGCCCTTGGGCCACAGGAAGCAGTTGACCGGCATGTGGGTGCCGTCGAGCTGCTTGCAGACATTGCAGTAGTCGCACTTGACGATGCGGTCGATCTGACTGAGCCGCACTTTCTTGACCCAGTCGGGGTCGGCCAGCAGGCCGCGCGCGATCGCCACCATGTCGAGCTGCCCTTCGGACAGCACCTTCTCGACGATGGCGGGATCGGACATCTTGCCCGCCGCGATGACCGGCACATGATAGCCCTTGGCGTTGATGAAAGCCTTGATCTCGGCGCCAAGGTGGGCGTGCAGCGCCGGCGGAAACCAGTAGCCGGGCATGCAGCGCTCGCCGGAATAGCCGGAATAGGCATGCTTGACGTGGCCGGGAACATGCTCGGCGTCTTCAAGCTTGCCACCGACCGACAGCGACAGGTAATCGGCGCCGAGTTGGGCCATGCGCAGGCCGATCAGCTTGGCGTCCTCGACGGTGTAGCCGCCCCTGACGAACTCCTCGGACAGGTAACGGATGCCGACCGGAAAATCATTGCCGACATGCTGGCGGACACTGGCCATGACACGGCCGATCAGACGCAGCCGGCCCTCCAGCGTGTCGCCGCCATACTCGTCGCGGCGCGGATTGACGCGCGAGACGAACGACGCCAGCGTATAGGCATGGGCGTTGTGCAGCTCGATGCCGTCGAAGCCGGCCTCGCGGGCTCGCGCCGCGGCTTCGCCGAACCGCTTGACGACGTTGTCGATATCTTCCTGCGACAGCATGTCGACGGTCTGACGCCAGCCCGATTTGGAGATTTTCAGGAAGTGGATGAGCTGCGGTACCACCTTGGAATCAGAGGTGTCGTGAATCTTCCTGTTCATCTCGGCAAGGCCGGGGATGAAGCGGTCCTCGTTGATGCGCAGCAGCGGCCCGGCCTTATTGCCGTCGATCGCCATCGCCTCGACCACGATCAGCCCGACCTCGCCGGCGGCATAGCGCACATAGCGGTCGGAAATCTCCTTCGTGACATGGCCGTCCTCGCCCGACAGGCGCGTCACCATGGCCGGCACCATGATGCGGTTGGGCACCTTCATGCCGTTGATCGTGATGGGTTCGAGCATTTTCATGGGGTGTCTCCTCTGGAAGGTGGTTTTTCTGGAAGATGATTATTGGCGCTCGCCGGCGGCCTTCAGCGAATCCCGCAGCCGGCCAAGAATGTCGTGAAGCGCCGCGAGATCGTTCTCGTCGAGGTCGCTCATCAGCTCCGCGAGCCAGGCGTTGTGCGATTTCAGCATTTCGGCGAGTTCGTTCTTACCCTTGGCGGTAAGATAGACATGCTGGATGCGGCCATCCTTCTTGCTGCGCTTGCGGCTGACGAGGCCGTCGGCCTCGAGCCGGCCGAACAGATCGGTGATGTTGGCCTTTGTCACCATCAGTCGCTCCGACAACTCGCTCATGGTCGGGCCGCGCGGCTCACGGTCGATCTGCGCCAGCACGTCGAAGCGCGGCAGCGTGGCGTCAAAGTCGGCGCGCAGCCGATTGCGTAACCGGGTCTCGACCAGCTTGTTGCAGGCCATCAGACGCATCCACACCCGGCCGGCGGCATCGTTGCCCGCGGCAGGCATGGCCGCGCGGCGGCTCTTGGCCGCATCGGCGGATGCGGCGCGGGACGGCGCGGCCGGACGTGATGAACCTGAACCTCGCATGGCGCCAATTTAGTTAAGGCATGAACTATATAAGTTTAGACTTAAACTATATTGTCGGCCGGCGCAAGACGCGCCGCGCGCCGCCCCAGACGGTGGCAAGCCGGAAAACCTGGGGTTTGATTTTGATCAAACCACGCGAAAAAGCCCCGGATGCGATCCGGGGCTTGCGGGTTCATTTTTGAAAAAAGCTGAAGCCCCGGGTAGCGCCTGGACCGCGCGGGAATGCTAGCTTTCAAGCCCAGTTGGGACGGCCGTGTTTTCGCTCGCCAGCGTGACGCCGGCCATGTCCGCCATCGTTTCCAGCATGGCGGCGAAGTCGAGCCCGATATAGGCCGCGGGATCGGGCTGGCGCGCGGCCAGGCCGAAATGCATCTGCAGCACCTCGCGCGCGGCGGTGGTGACCGGCATCGGGACGCCGAGTTCGCGCGCCGCCTGCAGCCCGAGATCGAGATCCTTGCGCAGCAGCGCCGGGGTGAAGGTGGTGGTCCAGTCGAGGTTGACCAGCGCCGGCGTCTTGTAGCGCGTGAAGATCGAGCCCATCACGCTGTCGTTCATGAACTTGAGGAAGGCATGGCGCGGCACGCCGGCCTTCTGCGCCAAGAGCGTGATCTCCATCAGGTTCTCGATCACAACGCCGAGCATGACGTTGTGGGCGATTTTGCAGATGCGGGCGAGCTCGCCCTCGCCGACGTAGGACGCGCCGCGCACGGCGAAGGTCTCGATCAGGCCCACCACCTCGTCGAACGCCGCGCGCGGCCCCGACACCACCGCCGACAGCTTGCCGGCGACGACGCACTTGCCGTTGCCGGAAACCGGCGCCGCGAGATAGGCGATGCCGGCGGCGTCGAGTTTGGCGCGCAGGCGCGCCGATTCCTCGAGCCCGATGCTCGAGCAGTCGACCACGATGCGCGGACGCGTGGCGGCCGTGGCGACGCCGTCGGCCCCGAAGCAGACAGCTTCAAGATCCTTGCCGGTCGAGACCATGATGAAGACGACGTCGGCGTTCGCGAGCTCGCTCGGGCGGTCGACGAGGGTGGCGCCCCTGGCGACCAGCGGTTCGGCCTTGGCCCGCGTGCGATTCCACACCGTCACCGCATGACCCGCCGTGAGCAGCCGCTCGACCATGGGCAGGCCCATGCGGCCGATGCCGATCCACGCAATCTTCATTCCGTCCCCCTCGCCCTTACTCACGTTGCTCACGCCGTCACGCCCCGCGCGGGTCAGATCCCGGCCATCATGATGTACTTGATCTCGACGAACTCCTCGATGCCGTGGCGCGAGCCTTCGCGGCCGAGGCCGGATTCCTTGACGCCGCCGAACGGCGCCACCTCGGTGGTGATGAGGCCGGTATTGACGCCGACCATGCCGGCTTCGAGGCCCTCGGCGACGCGCCAGACGCGGCCGAGATCGCGCGCGTAGAAGTACGAGGCGAGGCCGAACGGCGAGGCGTTGGCGAGCGCGATCGCCTCGGCCTCGTCCTTGAAGCGATAGACAGGCGCGATCGGTCCGAACGTCTCCTCGCGCGTGACCAGCGCCTCGACCGGCACCTCGGCGAGCACGGTCGGCTCGAAGAAGGTGCCGCCGAGCGCGTGGCGCTTGCCGCCGGTGACGATCCTGGCGCCGAGCTTGAGCGCGTCGGCGATGTGCTCCTCGACCTTGGCGATCGCCGCGGCGTTGATCAGCGGCCCCTGCGCCACGCCGGGCTCGACGCCGTTGCCGACCTTCATCGCCGCGGTCTTCCTGGCGAGCTTGTCGACGAAGGCGTCATAGATGGCGTCCTGGGCATAGATGCGGTTGGCGCACACGCAGGTCTGGCCCATGTTGCGGAACTTGGAGATCATCACGCCCTCGACCGCGGCGTCGAGATCGGCGTCGTCGAACACGATGAACGGCGCGTTGCCGCCAAGCTCGAGGCCAAGCTTCTTGATGCCGACCGACGCCTGCTGGTAGAGGATGCGGCCGACCTCGGTCGAGCCGGTGAAGCCGACCACGCGCACCGCCGGATGCTCGCACAGCACGCGGCCGATCTCGGAGGACTTGCCGGTCACCACGTTGAACACGCCGGCCGGAATGCCGGCGCGCGCGGCGAGTTCGGCGAGCGCCAGCGCCGAGAGCGGCGTCTCGGCGGCGGGTTTGAGCACCACGGTGCAGCCGGCGGCGAGCGCCGGGGCCACCTTGCGGGTGATCATCGACGACGGGAAGTTCCACGGCGTGATCGCCCCGACCACGCCGATCGGCTGGCGGATGGCGAGGATGCGCGCATCCTTGCGCGGCGAGGGAATGGTCTCGCCATAGATGCGGCGGGCTTCCTCGGCGAAGAACTCGACATAGGCGCCGCTGATCTCGATCTCGCCGCGCGCTTCCGAGAGCGGCTTGCCCTGCTCGGAAGTGAGGATCAGCGCCAGATCCTCCTTGTTGGCGATGATGAGGTCGAACCACTTGCGTAAGATAACGGCGCGCTCCTTGGCGGTGGTGCGCGACCACGTCGTAAACGCGCGCTCGGCGGCTTCCACCGCCGCGGTCGCCTCGCTAGCGCCGAAGAACGGCACGCTGCCGATGTCATTGCCGGTGGCCGGATTGCCGACCGCCTTGGTGGCGGCGCCAATCCACTGGCCGTCGACGTAGCATTGGCTGCGCAGCAGCGCGGCATCCTTGAGCGGCAGGCCCGTGGCGGGTTCGGCTTTCTTGGAAACGGCGGATGAAGTGCTCATGACAGCAGCCTTTCGTGACGGATGGGGCCCCCGCGCCTTATCCAGCGCGGGCGATTTTCATTCGAGATTTAATACCGCGATACGCTCGTTCAATGCGCCGGCCCCTCGCCTTCGCCCCGCGTGGCCGCGCGCGCGCGTGCCCGCGCGGTGCGCGCCGCGAGGCGATCGAGCAGCTCGATCATGTCCTTGAGCGCGGCTTGCGCGACGCCCTGGGTGATGAACACGACGCGGGTGCGCTGGTCGGCATCGGGCCAGCGGTCGAGCCAGGTCATGGTGTGCAGGAGATGCTGGGCGCCCTGGATGACGGCCGGGCGGCCCGGCTCCTCCGCGACATTGAGCAGCCCCTTGACACGCAACAGGCTCGGGCCGAGGTTCTGCGCGATGCCGTCGAGCAGGAACTGCAGCGCGGCGCGCGTCAGCGGTTCGTCGCGCACCAGGCAGAAGCTCTCGATGCCGCGGCTGATCAGGTGATGATCGTGAGGACCGGGATGATCATGAGCGTGATCATCATGGTCGTCGCAGGCGTGGTCGTGCGCCGATGCCGCGTCATAGGCCGCCAGGTTGAGCCACGGCCGCGGGTCGGCGCCGGGGGTCGCGGGATCGAAGCCCGCCGACGTCAGGAGCGCGGTCACCGACAGGGTTGGATCGTCGATGCGGGCAATGACGGCCGCCGGATTGATTTGCGCCAAAAGCTGCCTGAGTTCCGCCTCGCGCGCCGCGGCGTCAGCCGGCGCGACCAGATCGAGCTTGGTGAGCAGGATGCGGTCGGCCAGCGCCGCCTGCCGCACCGCCTCGTCGTGATTGAAGAACGTGGTGGTGGCGTTGACGGCATCGACCAGCGCGATCACGCCGGCGACGCGGTAGAGCCCGTCGAGCGTCGGCTCGGACAGGAACGCCTGCAGCACCGGGCCAGGCTCGGCCAGCCCCGAGGTTTCGATCACCACATGGTCGAAACGCGGCAGGTCGCCGGCCTCGCGGGCGTGATAGAGGCTGTTGAGGGTGCCGACCAGATCGCTGCGCACGGTGCAGCACAGGCAGCCGTTCTCTAGCACCACCACCGCGTCGTCGCTGGCGGCGGCCAGCGCGTGATCGAGGCTGACCTCGCCGAACTCGTTGATCACGACCGCGGTGTGCGCCATCTCCGGCGCGCGCAGGGCGCGGTTGAGCAGGCTGGTCTTGCCGCTGCCGAGGAAGCCGGTGATGATGGTGACCGGCGTGCGCGGACGCGCATGCGTGCCCGCGCGCGCGTCCTCTATGCTGGTCTGTGCCGCCATCATCATGCTGCCAATCATGGCTCCGCTTCAGAACACCTCGCAGCCGGGCAGGCCGCAGGAGATCAGGCGGTCGGACGGGAAGTTGGTGATGATTTCGCAACCGTCCTTGGTCACGACCACCTCTTCCTCGATGCGCGCCGCGCCGGAGCCGTCCTCGGCACCCTTCCACGTTTCCAGCGCGAACACCATGCCCTCGCGCAACGGCGTGTTCTGGCCGCGAAACCGCTTGGAGAAGATCGGGCGCTCCCACAGCGACAGGCCGACGCCGTGGCCGTACTGCAAGAGGAACGCCTCGGCCTCGTCGCGGTAGCCGAACTCCTGCGCGTCCGGCCACACCTGCGCCACCTCGTCGGGGGTGACGCCGGGCCGGATCATGTCGATCGAGGCGCTGATCCACTTCGACGCGGTCTCGTAGGCGTCGATCTGGAACTTGTTGGGCTCGCCGCAGATGAAGGTGCGGTAGTAGCAGGTGCGGTAGCCGTTGTAGGAGTGCATGATGTCGAGGAAGATCATGTCGCCGGGCTGGATCATGCGGTCGGAGAAGGTGTGCGAATGCGGCCGGCCGCGCTGGCCCGACACCGAGTTGACGCACTCGACGCGCTCCGAGCCCATGCGGAACAGCCGGTCGTTGGCGATCGCCACCAGCTCGTTCTCGCGCGTGCCGGGACGGATGGCGCGGGCGATGTCGACATAGGTGGCGTCGACCATGGCGGCCGCGACCTTGAGGAGCTCGATCTCGTCCTGGGTCTTGATCTCGCGGGCATCCAGCAGCGCCTGCTGGCCGTCGACCACCTCGATGCCCTCGGCCTCCAGCGCGCGGATCATGCCGAGTTCCATGATGTCGATGCCGAGCGGCTCCTTGTCGATGCCGTAATGCACCAGCGCCTTCTTGATCTGGCGCGCGAACTCGCCCTGCACGTTCATCCACGGCGGGATCGCGCCCTGCATGGTGGTGATCGGGGCGGCGACGTTGTCGGCGATCCACGGCGAGGAGATGCGCTTGGCGGGCGGCGCCGGGTCCCACAGAAACGGCGAACCCTCGGCCGGGCACAGCGCGTAGCGCATGAACTTGTCGCGCGCCCACTCGCCGATGTGGGTGGCGGTGAGATAGCGGATGTTGTCGAAGTTGAAGGTCAGCACGGCGCCGAGCCCGGCGTGGCGGATCGCGGCTTGCGCGCGCGCCAGGCGCTCCTTCGACAGGCGGTGATAATCCACCCCCTGCTCCCAGTCCTTCGCCATCAGGCCCCAGGCGGCGGTGGAGTGCGGCCGGTTGTACTTCATGTCATGCCTCTTCGGTCACAAATGGGAAATGTCTTGGGTGAAAGCAACCCGCATGGGGCTCAGGCGAATTCGCTGTTCCAGTCGCGCTTCTCGATGATCTCCTTGAGGCGCGACAGGAACGCCGCCGAATAGGCGCCGTCGAACGCGCGGTGATCGAAACTTTGCGCCACCATGCCGACCGGCCGCACCGCGATGAAGTCGCCCTGCGGCGTCTCGATCACGGCCGGCCGCTTGCGGATGGCGTCGGTCGAGAGAATGGCGGCCTGCGGCACGTTGATGATCGGCGCCGTGAACAGCGTGCCGAACGAGCCGTTGTTGGTGATGGTGTAGGTGCCCCCGCTCATGTCGTCCGGCGTCATGGCGCCGCCGCGCGCCTTCTCGACCTGCCGGACGATGGCCTTGGCCAGGCCTTCGAGCGTCAGTTCGCCGGCGCGGCGCACCACAGGCACGACCAGCCCCTTGTGCGAGAGATCGACCGCGATGCCGAGATTGATGTCGCGCGACACCAGGAGCCGGTCGCCGTCGAAGCGCGCGTTGACCTCCGGGAAGTCGCGGATGGCGAGGCACACCGCGCGCGCGATGAACGGCAGATAGGTCAGCGAGGTGCCGTTCTGCGCCTTGAAGCGATCCTTTTGACGCGCCCGCACCGCATCGACGGCGCCGAAGTCGATGTCGATGGCCTGGAACACGTGCGGCGCGGTGCGCCAGGATTCCGCGAGCCGCTGCCCGGTGCGCTGGCGGATGGTGTTGATCGGCACCGCGTCGTCGGCCGCCGTCGCGGTCAGCCGCGCCGGCTCGCCGATGGCGCCGGCGGCGCGGGCGGGCGCGGCCTGCATCGCGGCGCGGACGTCACGCTCGCGGATGCGGGTGTCGCCGCGCGCGCTCGCTGCCCGGACCACCTGGGACAGATCGATGCCGCTCTGCGCGATCAGGCGCCGCGCCAGCGGCGTCATGCGCACGCCATCGGCGCCACGCGGGGCGGCGTAGTGGCCGCTCGCGGTGCGCACCTCGTTGAACGGATCGAGCGGCCCGGCCGGCCGCGGCGTGGCGGCCACCGGCGCGGGAGCGGCGGCCTTCGCGGCCACGGCGGGCGGCGCGGCGGCGGCGGCGATCACGGGCGGCGGCGATGCGGCGGACGAAACGGCCGCGCCGCCGATCACGGCGACCACGGTGCCGACCTTGACGACGGTGCCGGCGCCGACCCGGATCTCGGTCAGCTTGCCGGCGGTGATCGCCTGCACCTCGACCGTCACCTTGTCGGTCTCGACCTCGAAGATGTTGTCGCCCTCGCTGACGTCGTCGCCGACGTTCTTGAACCAGGCCAGAATCTTGCCTTCGGCGACGGTCTCGCCCAGCTGCGGCATTATGACATCCATATCCCTCGACTCCCGTCGCTTAATCTTTTTACTTGCGCGGTTTTCCGGCTGCAAAACCGGCCCCCGCGCTAGCGCTGCGATCCGTTCATGACGCGCGAGACGCGCTCCGCGATGCGCGCCGCATTCGGGATCGCCAGATCCTCGAGATGATCGGCCGCCGGCAGCGGAATGTGCGGCGTGGTGATGCGCACGATCGGGCCGTCGAGATCCCAGAACACCTCGTCGGCGGCGATCGAGGCGATTTCCGCGCCCCAGCCGCACAGCCGCGGATTTTCCTCGACCGTGAACAGCCGCCCGGTCTTGACCACCGATGTGAGGATCGTCTGGGTGTCGAGCGGCACCAGCGAGCGCACGTCGATCACCTCGCAGTCGATGCCGTGCTGGGCGGCGAGCGCTTCGGCCGCCTCCAGCGCGCGCGGCACCATCATCGCCAGCGCCAGGATGGTGGCGTCCTTGCCCGGCCGCAGGATCTTCGCCGTGCCCAGGCTGTCGACGATCTCGCCGTCGGGAACCTCGCCCTTCATCGCGTACAGCGACTTGTGCTCGTGGAAGATCACCGGGTTGTCGTCGCGCACCGCCGCCGCCATCAGGCCGACGACATCGAGCGGCGACGACGGCGCCACCACCTTGAGACCCGGAATCATCATGGTCCAGTTCTCGATCGACTGCGAATGCTGCGCGCCGAAGCGCGCCCCGCCGCCGTTGCCGGTGCGCACCACCAGCGGGCAGCCGAGCTGGCCGTTGGTCATGTAGCGCAGCTTGGGGAACTCGTTGGCGATGTAGTCGAAGCACACCGCCGCGAAGTCCGCGAACATGATCTCGGCGATCGGCCGCAAGCCGGTCATGGCCGCGCCCATCGCAGCACCAAGGATCGCCTGCTCGGAAATCGGCGTGTCGCGCACGCGCAACGGACCGAACCTCTCGTACAGCCCGACGGTCGCCTTGAACACGCCGCCGGCCTTGGCGACATCCTCGCCGAGGAACACGACACGTTCGTCGCGCTCCATCTCCTGGGCAATGCCGCGTGCAACGGCGTCGCGATAGGTCAGTTCCGCCATGCCCAGCCTCCATCAGCATAAACGTCGGTCGTCAAAAGTTCCACGGGCGGCATCGGGGCCGCCTTGCAGGCCTCCGTCGCCAGGTCCAGCTTGCGCCTGGATTCCTGCTCGATGGCGGCAATGGCCGCCTCGGCGATGCCGAATTCCGCAAGCCGCGCGCGATAAATCTTCACCGGATCGCGCTTGAGCCACTCCTCCAGCTCGCCCGCCGGGCGGTACTTGGCCGGATCGGCGCGCGAGTGGCCGGAATGGCGGTAGGTCAGGCATTCAACCAGCGAGGGTCCTTCGCCGGCGCGCGCGCGCGTAAACGCCGCCTGCATGGTGCGGTAGACCACGTCGGCATCGTTGCCGTCGATGACGATGCGGTCGAGGCCGTAGGCGGCGGCGCGGTCGCCGGCCGGATGCGGCACCGCCGTCACCTCGCTGATCGGCGTGTATTCCATGTAGAGGTTGTTCTCGCACACGAAGATGACCGGCAGCTTCCAGATCACCGCGAAGTTCAGCGCCTCGTGGAACGCCCCGATATTGGTGGTGCCGTCGCCGAAGAAGCAGACCGAGACATCCGTCTTGCCGAGATACTGCGCGCGCCAGGCGGCGCCGCAGGCGATCGGCAGGTGCGCCCCGATGATGGCATAGGAGCCCATCACGCCGTGCTCGATCGAGGTCAGGTGCATCGAGCCGCCCTTGCCGCGCATCAGGCCGTTATCGCGCTGCATCAGCTCGCCGAGCACCTTCTCCATCGGCACGCCGCGCGCCAGCGTATGGGCGTGGCCGCGATAGGTGCAGAACGACAGGTCGCCCGGCTGCATCGCCGAGGCGACCCCGGCGGCGATCGCCTCCTGCCCCAGCGACAGATGGCTGGTGCCCTTGACCAGGTTCTGCAGGAACAGGTCGTAGGCCCGCTTCTCGCAGTCCCGGATCTCAACCTGCAGACGGTACATCTCAAGCCGCTTGTCGGCTCCGATATCGTCGTTCTTGCCTTTCAATGGTGTTCCCTCCCGGCATTCGCGCCCTGTCCGGATGCGCCGAAATAGACGGCCATCTTTTCCGGATCGGCGGCAAGGTCTGCGGATCGTCCGTCATGGATGACCCGTCCACGGTCGAGGACAATCGTGCGCGGCGCGAAATTGAGCGCGAGGTTCACGTATTGCTCGACAAAGATGATTGCAAATTTCCCGGTGTCGCGCAAAAGCTCGAACACCTCGAACAGCTTCTCGACGATGACCGGCGCAAGGCCTTCCATCGGCTCGTCCAGCAGCAGCAGCCGCGGATTGCCCATCAGCGCCCGGCCAATGCTGAGCATCTGCTGCTCGCCGCCGGAAATCTCTTGCCCGCCGTTACGCCGCCGTTGCGCCAGGTTGGGAAACAGCTCGTAAACGCCATCAAGGTCCCACTGCCCCGGCTGGGCCGCGATCATAAGGTTTTCCTCGACCGTGAGCGAGGGGAAGATGTCGCGCGTCTGGGGCACGTAGCCGATGCCGCCGCGGGCGCGATGATAGCTGGCGAGAGCGCCGATGTCGCGGTCGTTGAAGGTGATGCCGCCGCCGTGCAGGCGGGTATGCCCGGCGATGGTCTTCATCAGGCTCGACTTGCCGACGCCGTTGCGCCCCAGCACGGCCAGCACGTCGCCCTGCTCGATCGAGAACGAGACGTCCTCGACGATCACGGTGGGGCCGAAACCGGCGGTGACCCGGTCAAGCCGCAGCAGGGAGGCCATGCTTGCTATCTCCAAGATAAACCTCGCGCACGCGTGGGTCGGCCGCGATGTCCCGGGGCGCCCCTTCGACGAGAATGGATCCCTGAACAAGAACTGAAATCTGCTGGGCGAAGCGGAACACCAGGTCCATGTCATGATCGATCAGCAGCACCGCGATCTCCTTGGGGAGTGTCGCGATGATGTCGAGGATGACATGACTTTCCGCGGTCGGAATGCCGGCGGCGGGCTCGTCGAGCAGCAGGATCTTCGGCCGCAGCGCCAGCGCGATGGCGATCTCCAGCAGGCGCTGCCGGCCATAGGGCAGAAACTGAGCCTGCGTGTTCGCCACGTCGCCAAGGCCGACGCGATGCACCAGCTCGTCGACGCGCGCAACCTGCGCGCCATGGTGGAACGCCGAACGAAACAGCCGGCTGGCAATGCCCTCGCATTCCGCCACCGCGAGGAAAACGTTCTCGCGCACGGTGAGCTTGGGAAACAGCGAGGTGATCTGGAAGGTGCGGCCGATACCCATGCGGATGCGCCGCGCCTCGCCCACTTCCGTGATGTCATGGCCGTTGAGCAGCACGCTGCCGGAAGACGGATGCAGGCGGCCGGTGAGCAGGTTGACGAAGGTGGTCTTGCCGGCGCCGTTGGGACCGATCAGCGCGCGGCGCTCGCCGGGCCGCAGCGTGAACGTCACGTCGTTGATGATGGGCACCGACCCGAACGACATGTTGAGGCTCTGCGTCTCCAGCGTCGCGGTGCCGGTCATGACAGCCTCCGCTTGATGGCGGCCATGGCGCGCTCGGCGATGCCGAGCATGCCTCCCGGCGCCAGCATCACCATGGCGATGAGGATGATGCCCTGGCCGAGGAACCAGTTGGCGGGATCCTGCTTGGCCAGCAGGTCCTGCGCGAACATGAAGGCGGGAACGCCCACGAACGCGCCGTAAAGACGGCCCGAACCGCCGAGGATGAGCATGATCAGGATGTTGCCCGACAATTCGAAGCTGAGCGAATGGAGCGCCACGAACTGCGTGGTCTGGGCCTGCAGCGCGCCGGCAAGGCCGGCCAGCGCCGCCGAGATGACATAGGCGACGACGCGGCGCTGCAGGATCGGGCAGCCGATTGCCACCATGCGCGCGTCGTTCTCGCGGATGCCGCGCAACGACCAGCCGAACGGTGAGTTGATGAGGATGCGCACGAAGGTGAACACCAGGAACAGCGCCACCAGGCTGTAGAAGAACGCCGTCTTGCCGCGGAAGTCGAAGGCGAACAGGCCCAGCACCGGTGTGAACGACACGCCCTGCAAGCCGTCCTCGCCGCCGGTGAGGCCGGTCGCCTTGTTGGCGATCTCGTAAAGCAGGAAGGCTGCCGCCATGGTCAGCATCAGGAGCGTCAGGCCCTTGGTCCGGAGCATCGCGGCGCCGAAGACGAGCCCGGTCAGCGCCGCCACGACCATGGCGGCGAGCGCCGTGACAATCGGATCGGTCACGCCATGCACCGAGAGGATACCCGCCGTGTACGCGCCCATGCCGAACAGCCCGGCGTGGCCGAGCGTGACGATGCCGGCATAGCCCACCAGCAAATCGAGCGAGAGCGCGAACAGGATCATGACGAATACCTGCATCGCCAGCGGCTCGTAACCGGGCAGCACCAGCGGCAGCCCGGCCACCACGAACCATGGCACGAGCTGCAGCAGCCGGGCGAGCCCGGAAGGCGCGGCGATAACCGCAACGGGGGGAGCGGGAATGGTGGTCATGTCACGAACTCAACGCCGCTCGATGATGCCGTTTGGTCGCCAGAGCAGGACGAGAAACACAAAGGCGAAAATGAAAATGGAGCCGGCTTCCGGCAGGAAGTAGCGGCACAGGGTGTCCGCCAGGCCGATGACGAGCGCGGCGACGAATGGTCCCTTGATGTCGCCCAGCCCGCCGACCGCGACCACGATCAGGAAGTAGACGATGTATTGCAGCGGGTAGGCCGGCGCGATGGCCAGCACGTCGGCGCCAAGACCGCCGCCGAGCGCGGCAAGGCCGGTACCCAGACCGAATGCCAGTGAGAACAGCCGGCTGGTGTTGATGCCAATCGACTGCGCCATGGCGCGGTTGTCCACGGCGGCGCGGATGCGCGCGCCGAACAGCGTGCGGTCGAACATGAACCACAGCCCCGCGATCACCGCCGTACCAAAGCCGACCAATGCCAGCCGGTAGGCCGGCAGGGTGATGCCGGCAATGCTCACCTGCCCCTTCAGGTACTCCGGCAACTGCATCGGCTGGGCCAGCGGCCCCCACACGATTCGGACGATGGCGACCGAAACCAGCACCAGGCCGATCGAGAACAGCACCTGGTCAAGCTCGGAGCGTCCGTAAAGATGCCGGTACAGGGTGCGCTCCAGCACGAAGCCGAGCATGGCCACCAGCACGCAGCCGATCGCCAGCGCCGGCAGGAACGGCACGCCGAGCCGGTTCATCATCATCACCGTGACGTAACCGCCGAGCATGGCGAACACGCCGTGCGCAAGGTTGACGAAACCCATCAGCCCCATCGTCACCGACAGTCCGACGGAGATGAGATACAGAATCATCCCGTAGGCGACGGCAAAAAACAGAATGGTGATGATGGTCGTCACGACGATTGCGCCCAGCGTGTCCGGTTACCGATGTTGCCGCTTACTTCTTGTTGAAGATCTTCCACGGGTCGCCGGTCTGCTCGATGGTCGCGAACTCGATGTTCGCCAGCCGGCCATCCTTCTCCTCGACACGGCGCAGGTAGAGATGCTGCACGATGTCGCCGGCCTGATCGATCCGGACCGGACCGCGCGGGCTGACCGGATTGGACCAGCTGCGCAGGAACGCCATGGTGGCCTCGGGGTCGATCTTGCCCTTCTGCGCCTTGATGGTGTCGAAGATGGCGCGCATGCCGTCCCAGCCCGCGACGGCGAAATAGGTCGGCACCTGGTCGGCGCCGTATTCCTTCTTCCACGCCGCGACGAATTCGGCGTTGGCCGGACGCACGCCGGCCGGCGAATACTGCAGCATGGTCACCACGCCGAGCGCGCTCTTGCCCATGTTGGGCAGCTCGTCATCGGAGGTGATGTCGCCGGGGCCGATCAGCTTGATCTTGGACTTGGTGATGCCGACGTCGTCGAACGCCTTCATGAACGCCGTGGCCTGCGGACCGCCGGGATTGAAGACATAGACGACGTCCGGATTGACGTCCTTGATCTTCTGGAAATACGGCAGGTAGTCGGTGGTCTTGAGCGGAATGCGCACCGCGCCGGTGATGGCGCCGCCGCCTTCGGTGAAGCCCTTGGTGAAGGCCGCCTCGCCGTCATGCCCGGGGCCGAAATCGCTGACCACCGTGTAGGCGTTCTTCCAGCCCTGCTTCGCCGCCCACTGGCCGAGCGGATAGCTGGTCTGCCACAGCGTCCAGCCGGTACGCACCACATAGGGCGACTGCAGCGTCACCGCGCTGCCGCCCGCGGTCATGGTGATGAACGGAACCTTGGCTTCCTTGGTGAGGCCCGCGATCGCCATCGCGTTCGGCGTCCACTGACCGCCGGTCAGGATCTGCACGCCGTCGCGCAGGATCAGTTCCTGGGCGAGACGCTTGGCGAGGTCGGGGTTGACGCCGGTGTCGTCGCGCTTGATCAGCTCGACCTTGACGCCCGGCGGCAGCTCCTTCTCGTGCATCTTGACGAACAGGTTGACGGCGCGGTCGATCTGCTCGCCGAGCGCGGCATCGCGTCCCGAATAGGTCAGGATCATGCCGATCTTCACGGTCTGGGCGCTGGCTGGCAGCGCGGCCACGAACGGGACCGCCATGGTGGCGGCGAGCACCAAGCCAACGCGCATAAGCCGGGCAAGGGTTCCTGCTGAAGACATCGATCATTCCTCCCTGAAGTGTCGTCTATTCGATTGGGGCGGCGGCCGGTGGGAAATGAACCGCGCGGGGGGACCTTGCCCCCCGCGTGGAATGTTGAGCGTTCACGCGGTCTTCTTGGGCACCACGAGATGGAACAGCTTGAGCGGCGCCGCGCCGGCCTGGCGGATATTGGCAGCTTCCTTCGGGCCGAGATAGATGCCGGCGCCCTTGCCGACCTGATAATCCTTGGCATCGAGGGTGATCACCCCCTCGCCTTCCATCAGGTAGATAAGCTGATGGTTGGAACTGTCGGCGGGCGTCTGCAGCGTCTCGCCGGCACCGAGCCAGCGCAGCGTGCCGACCACATTCTCGGCGCCGCATAGATCGCGGTTGAGGATTTCGGCGAACGCGCCCTGCCCGGCCGGCAGCTTCACGCGCGCGATGTCATTGGTGTTGATGAAGGTCGTCGTCATGATCGGAGTTCCCTGATTTTGAAAATGGTGCGCGGATTTCAGCTCTGGACCCACACCTTGCCGTCGACGCGATTCCACAACAGATCCTCCTTGGTGCCGTCGAGGATCGTGGTCTTGAAGCGGTTCGGGGCCTGGAACTCGAAATAGAACAGCGGCGTCACGCCGCGCAGGCGATGCTTGTCCTCGGCGGGGATGAACACCATGTCGCCGGACTTCACCTCGCGCACGCCTTCCGGCGTTTCCACCGTGCCGACGCCGTCAATGATGAAATAGAAATGCTCGCAGTTCTCATGCAGATGGTACGGCGAAGCGGCGCCCTGCTTGTAGTACATGACACCGGCGAGCATGTCGTCGATGTTGGCCAATTCCTGATTGACGAAGAAGATGCGCTCGCGGCCCGGCACGGCGGACACGAGTTTCGGCAGTTCGTCCTGGTGAAAAATGTAGGCCATTGCAGTTCTCCCTGATGTGTCTGTCTTGATGTGCGCCGGTTATGATGCCGCCCCGAGCGAGATAACGCCGAGATAGGCGCTTTCCTTCACGGTGCAACTGATGCTCTTGGCCGCGAAGCGCTCGGCCTTGATGTCGATGTGATAGGCGCCGCCGTCCTGCGGCAATCCATCGAACCGGAAGTCGCCGAAAGTGTCGCTGACCGTGGCGGCAACCTGCGTCTCGTTCTTCTTGAGGATGATGCGCGCGCCGGCGACGCACTCGGTGACGCCGCCGATCTCGCCGGCGACCGAGCCGCCGATCAGCAGCGAACGCACGCGGTGCAGGTTCTTGTAATAGACGCGCGGCTTGGTGCCGTATTCGGGATTGAGCGTCTCGTAGCCCTCGGCCTTGGCGATGGCCGTCATTTCCGTGTCCTCGACACAGATCGAGCGCATCGCCTCGGTCGGACAGGACTGCGCGCCGCGAGTCTTGGTCCAGCCGCGGTCAAGCAGATGCGCATCGAACGGCCAGGCCTGCGGCAACTGCTTTTCTTCGTTCCACCATACCGCGCCGTACGGGCAGGCCTCGACGATCTGGCGCTGACCCTTGGCCTTCTCCGGCACGATAATGACAATGCCGTCGGCGCGCTTGACCACGGCGCCGTTCTTGGCAGCCTTGAGACAGGGCGCGTCATCGCAGTGATTGCAGGTCACCGGCAGATAGGCGACGTCGACCATGGGGAACGCGCCGCGCTCGGACTGGACGATGTCGATCCAGCGATGGCCGAGACGCGGCATCTCCTCCGCATAGCCCGGAAAGCTGTTGCCGTGATATTCGTCGTGGACCGCAAGCGCGCAATTGTTGCAGTTGAAGCACTTTTCCACGTCGATGAGAAGGTTCCACTTCTTCATGGGTACGCTCACTTCGCCAGCGCGGGCGCATCGACCCGCTGAGATTGCCGTGCTGTCCCGGACTTCTGGTCCTTGACGTCGTTCCACACCTCGACCTCGATCAGACAGGAATTGGCCGCCGTGCCGGTGACCTTCTTGGCGATCGAGCGCTTGGGCGTGAGCTGATTGATGCAGCCGCCGCGATCCACCGAATAGCCCGGCTCACCGATCGGATCGTATACCGCCGAGGACTCGTAGGAGTGCACCGTGCCGCGCGGCAGCCGGTCGGTCACATGGGCCGCGCACAGCACCGCGCCGCGATCGTTGTAGAGGCGCACGATGTCGTGATGCTTGATGCCGCGCGCCGCGGCATCCTCGCTGTTGAGCCGCGCCACCCAGTAGTAATGGCCATCGACCAGCACGCGATGTTCCTTGATGTCGTTGATCGCGCTCTCCTTGCCGTCGCTCAGCGTGTGGTAGCTGAAGCGGTTGTGCGGCGAGATAAGCTGCAGCGGGTAGCGGTCATAGAGCTCCGTGCCCGGCCCTTCCCACGAACGGAAATACTTGACGACCGGCGGACGCTCAGGATCGTTGGCATCGAACCGCTTGAGGCTTGAGCACTCGAACTCGAACTTGCCTGACTGCGTCTGCAGGCCCTCGAGGAACTTGTCGGTGTAGTCGCCCGGCAGCGGATGCGGCTCGGGAACGTCCTTCTTGCGGCCTTCGTAGAACCAGCGCAGCGCCACCGGATCGCGACGCTTCTCATCGAGCGGCGGCACCACATAGTAGCCGCGCTTGAGGAACTGCTTCCACGAGATTTGCTTGGGCAGGTCGGAGGCGTCGAACATGCGCTTGACCCAGTCGAGCTCGGTCATGCCTTCGGTGAAATAGGCCGACAGTCCCAGACGCTGCGAAATCTCGGCGAAAATCTGGTAGTCCGACTTCGATTCGCCGACCGGCTCGATGCACTTGTGCTGCATCAGGATAACGCGATGGTTCATTTGCGTCTGGCCGTGCAGCGCGTAACCGCCGGTGCCGCCGAACTCGCTGATGTCCCAGCGCTCAAACTGGGTGCAGGCCGGCAGGATGATGTCGGCGAACTTGGCCTCGCCCTCGAACCAGATCGACTGACTGACCACGAACGGCAGCTTCTCGGTGCGGTACGCCTTCACGTAGCGGTTGCTGTCGTTCATGGTGCCGAGCGAGGCGCCGCCGATCTTGTAGAGCATCTGGATCGGCGCATGGCCCGGCGCGGGATAGCTGAACTTGCGGAACTGGCCCTCGATGGTCTTGCCGTCCCACGGATAGCCTTCCGCCTTGCCCTCGAGGATCGCCTCGGGAATCTGCAGCCGCGGCACCTTCTGGTACACCGGGTTGACGGTGAGCAGCTGCGGCATGCGCTGATAGAGGCTGATCGACAGGCCGGTGCCCTCGAGGTCGCCCGACAGGCCGCCGTCGGAGTAGCCCGGGAAGTAGAAGTGCAGGTCGATCGGGGTGCCCCACTGCATGTGGCCCCAGTTGACGCCGGGACGGCCCATGCCCTGCATGGCGTTGAGGCAGGCCAGCACGCGCGCCCACTGGATGCCGGTCGCCGAGCGGCAGGCGCCGCCATGGCCGTTGCCCCAGCCGCCGGCGCCGAGATAGGTCTTGCAGGAGCCCCAGCGCCGCGCCAGCGCGCGCACCTCGCGCGCTGAAACGCCGGTTTCGGCTTCCTGCCATTCCGGCGTCTTCGGAATGCCGTCTTCCTTGCCGAGCACGTAATCGGCGAACTTCTCGAAGCCGACCGAGCGCTCGGTGCAGAACTTCTTGTCATAGAGATTTTCGGTCAGCCACACATAGGCGATGGCGAAGGCCATCGCCGAGTCGGTGCCCGGCTTGGGCGCCATCCACTTGCCACCCAGGAGCGCCGCCGAGTTGTTGTAATAGGGGTCGATGTGGACGACCTCGATGCCCAGCTCCTTGAGCCACAGCCGACGGATCGTGCCTTCGTGCGCGGCGTAGGAACCGCTGGTGGTTTCCGGGTCGGCCGACCAGAACACCACCATGTCGCATTCCTTCATCAGGTCTTCGACGCAGCTGTAGGTCTCGGTCTGGCCGAGCCGCATGCTGTAGCCGAAGTGATGCATGGCGCCCCAGTACCAGCCTTCCCAGCTGTCGGGGTTGTGCACCACCTTGGTGGCACCGATCATATTGAAGAAACGGAACGCGGTGCTGATGTAGTAGCCGATGTTGCCCCAGGTGTGGTGCGAGCCATGGTTGCACATGATGGCGCCCGGGCCGAAATCGCGTTTCACCCGGCTGATCTCGCTAGCGACGAGATCGAGCGCCTCGTCCCAGCTGATGCGCTCATAGCCGGAGATGCCGCGGTTCTCGCAGTTGCGCGCCCCCTTGGGATCGAAATCGACGCGCTTCATGGGATAGAGCACGCGGTCCGGCGAATAGAGCGTCGACTTGTGCGCCATGCTGTGCGGCGCCAGCGTCGTCTTGCGGGGCGGCGTGAAGGTCTTGCCGCGCGCCGTGATCGACCACGACGCGGCGTCTTCGTCGGTCAGTTCGATCGGAGTCAGGCGCACCACCTTGCCGTCCTTGACGAAGACGAACATCGGGCCGCCGTTGGTGTGGCTGACGAAGCGCGTGGTGCCGTCCGGCATCGGCGTGCCGAACTCGAGACCCTGCTGCTGCATGATCATGAGGGTCTGGGTGAACCACAGCGTGAGTTCGTCCGGCCCCTCCATCGCCAGGTTGAAATTCTTGATGGCCTCGATCTGCTCGAGCCAGTTGAACGGCGGGGTCAGGAGCTTGGCCGCGATCTCGGCGGTGAGGAACTTGAGGCAGACATCCGGATTGGGATGAATGCCCTTGCGCGACTTCACCTTGCCGTTCTGGAACGTGAGCCAGCGGCCCTGGCTATCGTCGACAATCTTGATCTGCGCGGTGAAATTCTTTTCACGCAGACGCTTGCCGAACTCCGGAAAACGGCGCGCCTGCAGACGCAACGCCTGCGCCAATCCAAAGAGCAAAATCGAGAACTTCATGGTGCTTACGGACATCAGGTGTCTCTCCGCCCAGCGGTCACGGCGCAAACGCCAGCGACGGCTCATTCTTGGTTGGTTGGGTGGCACTCTAGTCAGGGAAATGATCGCTGGTGATGCAGAATCGTCACTGGGTGATCAACTCTGGTGATCACCGCGCTGCGATCGCTTCGCATAACCATCCTATCGGCCGACGGGAATATGCCCCATCGGCCACGTCCAGGCAAAGCCCTCGCCGGGACCGGATCGCTTCCGCCTGGCCTATTCGGCCTCGACCTTGCCGACCTGGCACAGCAGCGCACGCAGCTGGTAAGTCCCCATGGCCGGATCGAATGGTGCCTGATTGTCGGTCAGCATGTTGACGTTCGATTTCCACACCCCGTATTCAGGCCCCTGTTCCTCCGGGAACCACCAGCCATGCTGGGCGGAGATGACGCGCGGGTCGATGCCGGTGGTCAGCCGGGCCTTCTGCTTGATGCGGCCGCGGCGGGTTTCAATCCACATCCAGTCGTTGTTCTTGATGCCGTAGCGGGCAGCCGTCTCGGGATGGATCTCCACCACCGGATCGCGATGGGCGCGGCGCAGCTTCTCGACCTGACGGTGCTCGGAATTGAAATAGAACGGGATGCGCCCGCCCGTGGTCAGCACCAGCGGATATTTGTCCGTCAGATCGGGACGGCTGATCGGGCTTTCCGGCGGCTCCTCGTAGCTCGGCAACGGCGCGTAACCCATGGCCTCGAACCGCGTCGAATAGAGCTCGATCTTGCCGGTCGGCGTCTTGAAGCCCTTCTCGTTCTCATACTTGTTGTAACGGAACGGAATCGTGACATGGCCGAGCTTCGTCAGTTCGGCGAAGGTCATGTCGAGACCGCCGGCCTTGAGCATGCCGTTGAGCACGTCCTGAACCGACTCGGTGCAGGAATCGAGCTTCATGCGGCGCGCCAGCTCGACGAAGATCTCCTCGTCGGGCTTGGACTCGGCGATGCGCACCGCGCGCTGGTTGGCGAGCACGACGTTGGCGGCCACCGTCGGCAGGCCGGCAAGCTGGTCGAGCTCCGGCCACAGCGCCGCCGGCAAGAGGATGTCGGCGAGTTCCGCCGTCGGCGTCATGAACACGTCGGCGCAGAGGATGAAGTCGAGCTTCATCAGCGACTCGTAGACCAGCTTCGAGTTCGCCATGGTGGTGAGCGTGTTGTTGCCGAAAATGAGGAACGCCTTGACCGGATAAGGCTTGCCCTCGCGCATCGCCTGCAAGAGCGTGGGGATGTGCGCGGCCGGAAGGTCGGCGCCCTCGCCGCCCAGGAGCTTGAACTGGTCAGCACCGAGCCGCTTGGCGTTGGCCTCGGGGCTGAGCTTCTCGATCAGGCTGGGGAAGCGGCCCAGCCCCTTCATGCCGAACACCCAGCCGCCGGGCACGTCGATGTTGCCGGTCAGCACCGGGATCATCGACAGCGCGCGGATGGTCTGGATGCAGTTGGGCGTGTGCTCGATGGCGCAGCCCCATTCCAGCATCGCCGGCTTGGTGCGGGCGAACAGCCGCGCCGCGTCGCGAATCTTGTCGGCCGGCACCCAGGTGATCGGCTCGGCCCATTCGGGCGTGAAATTGCGCACATGCGCGGCGAGCTCGTCGAAGCCGTGGGTCCAGCGCTGGACGAACTCGGCGTCGTAAAGCTTTTCCGCGATGATGACGTTGAGGAACGCCAGTCCCAACGCATCGTCGGTGCCGGGGCGCAGCTGCAGCCAGTATTTGGCGCGGCGCGCCAGTTCCGTTTCGCGCGGATCGACGACGATGATCTCGGGATTGGTGTCGAGCGCCTCGCGGACGCTGAAGCGGGTTTCGCCGTCAGGGCCGGAATTGAGCGGATTGTGGCCCCAGAACATCATGCAGGCCGGCGGCGTGCCGCCGGTGTAATCCGCCACCGGGAAATCGCCCATGGTGAGGATGCAGGTGTTGACGCGGGGGTGGAAGCACTGGGCAAAGCCCGGCTCGCACCAATTCGGCGTGCCGAGCGCATGGCCGAAGCGCGACACCCAGCGGATGTGGTGGCGCCCGGTGCCGGTGCCGAGCGCGATCGACCACGGCCCGTACTCCTGCTTGATGGCGCCGAGCCGTTCGGCGATCTCGTCGAGCGCCTCGTCCCACGAGATGCGCTGCCACTGGCCCGATCCGCGCGGCCCGATACGCCGCATCGGATATTTCAGGCGCTGGGGATGATTGACGAGATCGGCGGTCACCGTGCCGATCGGGCAGAGCCGGCCATGATTGAGCGGCGAATCGGGATCGCCTTCGACCTTGACGAGCTTGCCGTCCTGGACATGGAGCAGGATGCCGCACCCGCCATGACAACTGCGGCACACGCTCTTGAGGACTTCAATCGGCGCGCTCGACGCGGCCGGCCTGGTATCGAGGTCGGTGACATTCATATGGCAATATCCATTAGGCCGGGATTGCTAGGTGCTCGCCCGCTCATCAGCCGTGTCAGGATAAGAAGTGATGTGTTGCCATTGTGATGCAGATTTTGCGTCCGGTGATCGGGGATGTCGATCATTATACTTATATCAACCCCGAGACACGGAATTAATCGTCAGTTCGCGGCCAGATGGATTTGCTGTGCGGTGCAATGCAGTTCATCGAGGAAGGCCAGGCAGACCGGCGATAGTTCAAGATTGGCGCGGGCAATCACCGCGACGTCCCAGCGCGGCATCGGCGTGCGCATGAACAGTGGACGGATCCCTATCCGGCTGGCCGAATTGACGAAAATCTGCGTGGGCAGCAGCGTCGCATAATCGCCGAGTTCGATCAGGCCGAGAGTACATGCGAATGAGGCGCACTCGATAATGCGTGCCGGCGGCGGCAGCCCGTTGCTGGCGAAGCAGTGGTCGAAAATATCGCGCCCCGTCTTGCTGGACCGGTAAACCACCCATTCGAGGTCGAGCAGGTCGGCCAGCGTAACCTGCCCGCGCTTGGTCATCGGATGATTGTCGCGCACGGCGGGCGTCACCGAATCGCGCAGCAAGATAGTCGCGCTGAGATCGTCGTCGGTCGGCTTTTCCGGAACCAGCGTGATGGCGAGATCGACATCGCCGCTTCGCAACGGCACCAGCACATGCGGGTAGATACCCTCCTGAATCTGGAACCGGACGCCGGGGCGCTTGCGCTTGAAATTCGTGATGGCGCGCGGCAGCAGGCTCATCGCCACCGCCGGCGAGGCGCAGAGACGAATGTCGCCGCTTTTCGCGTTGTGGAGTTCGTCGAGTTCGTTGCGGGCGTGGCGCAGTTCCGCCTCGATCAATTTGGCGCGCGACAGCAGCAATCGTCCCGCCGGCGTGGGAACGACACCGTGAACACTGCGGCTCAGAAGCTCGGTATGCAGCTCCTGTTCAAGCTGCTGGATGCTCTTGGTGACAGATGACTGCGACAGGTTGAGCTTGAGCGCGGCCTGACGGACCGCTCCCGCCTCAACGACAGCCAGAAAAATACGGAGTTGCTTGAGCAGCATCGATATGAAGTCCGGAATTGAAGTTTGGACGATCTTAAGGTTCCGCCCGGCAAGTGAAAACCGGTTTCGGAACCGCCCGCCCGCTGGCAGCCCGGCGGACGGCTCCGGTCTTGCACCCACGATGGCAGAATCAGGCTCCGGTTTGGAGCATGAGATTGCTTCTTTAACATCTAACCCACTGTTTACATGATAAATTTTACATTCCTGCAAGCTCTTACTAGATTTATCCGGATGGAGATCAGAATCACCTTCCCTGGGAATGAACCGCGTTACGCCAGCCGCCCCGCTCTCGTATCGTCTTGCGGGGCGCAATCCGGAAAACAGGACCTCACGTAATGCCCGGACAGGTGTTCGTGCTGACATTCTCCTGCATCGATCGTCCCGGCATCGTCGCGGCCGCGTCGACCGCGATTTTCGAGGCCGGCGGCAACATCCTCGACGCGCAGCAGTTCGACGACCCCGAAACCGGCATGTTCTTCGGCCGCGTCGTGTTCGGCATCGATCCGTCACGGCACGACGAAAGCCTGGTCGCCGAAAAACTCGGCCAGGCGTTCCTGCCGTTCGACATGAAGTGGTCGCTGCGCGATCGCGGCCGTCGCCGCCGCGTCATGCTGCTGGTGTCCAAATTCGACCACTGCCTCGCCGACCTGCTCTACCGCTGGCGCACTGGCGAGCTCGCGATGGACATCACAGCCATCGTCGCGAACTACCCGCAGGACAGCTTCGGCCATCTCCATCTGTCGGACCTGCCGTTCCATTATCTCGCGGTCACTCCCGAAACCAAGGCCGAGCAGGAACGCCGCCTGCTGGACCTCATCGACACGACCAGCACTGACCTCGTGGTGCTGGCGCGCTACATGCAGATCCTGTCCGCCGAGCTCGCGGGCAGGCTGGTGGGCCGCTGCATCAACATCCACCACTCGTTCCTGCCCGGCTTCAAGGGCGCCAAGCCCTACCAGCAGGCCCACGCGCGCGGGGTCAAGCTGATCGGCGCCACCGCGCATTACGTCACCGGCACGCTCGACGAAGGCCCCATCATCGAACAGGACGTCGAGCGCATCAGCCACCGCGACACGCCGGAGGAACTGGTGCGCAAGGGCCGCGACATCGAGCGCCGGGTGCTGGCGCGCGCGGTGCGTTGGCACATCGACGACCGCGTGTTCCTCAACGGCTCGAAGACCGTCGTCTTCCCGGAGTAAAGCAAATGGCCGATTTCGAAATCGCCGCGGGACCGCTTGAGGAATTCGCGTCCAACCGGCGGCTTCTGACGGTCGAATGGGGCCATTGCGATCCCGCCGGCATCGTCTACCACCCGCGCTTCATCGACTACTTCGACTGGAGCTGCGTCGTTCTGATCGAAACCGCGCTCGGCATGAAGAAGTCGGCTATCTCAAAGGTCTACGGCATGGCCGGCATTCCGGTCGTCGGCCTGAGCGCACGGGTCACCGGCGTGGTGCGCTACGGCGACGAGATCGAGATCGTCTCCACGATCACCGCGCTCAACCGCTCCAGCTTCCATGTGCGCCACACCCTGACCAGGGACGGCCTGCCGATGGCCGACTGCACGCAGATGCGGGTGTGGTGCGAACACGATCCCAAGGCCCCCACCAGCCTCAAATCGTGTGAAATTCCGGCCGAGGTGCGCGAGAAGCTGCGCCGCCGCGCCGTGCCATCCCAAGAAGCGGGTTAAACTTGTCATGCAGGCCGGTCCGGCTCTTGGTTTTTCTCAAAGACTTCCAATCTTGGTGGGAATACCCCGAAAGATGCCATCATCCTGACAGGGGTTGCCGAGTCGTCGCCGGGAGGAAATACATGCCGGACCCACGGGCTGATCGCGCTTTCGTCAGAAGCATTCAAACGCAGGCTGTCTGCGACTGGCCGGTGCGCAAGGAAACCGACAGTCTGGGGACCAAGACCATTCCCTCCGATGCCTACTGGGGAATCCATGTCAGCCGTGCGCTGGATAACTTCCCGATCAGCGGGCGTCCCATCTCGGTCTATCCGGACCTCACCTTCGGCTTCGCCTGCGTCAAGCAGGCAGCCGCACGCGCCAACGCCGAGATCGGCGTGCTGGACAAGCCCCGGGCCGAATTGATCGACCAGGTCTGCGAGGAGATCAAGGAAGGCAAGCTGCACGACCAGTTCGTCGTCGACATCATGCAGGGCGGCGCCGGCACCTCCACCAACATGAACTTCAACGAGGTCATCGCCAATCGCTGCCTGGAGCTCGGCGGCTACTGCAAGGGCGACTATGTGCATCTCGACCCCATCGATCACGTCAACAAGAGCCAGAGCACCAACGACGTCTATCCGACCGCGCTCAAGATCGGGCTGTGCCTGGCCATCGAACGCCTGCTCACCGAACTCAGGAACCTGGGCGCGGCGTTTCACGACAAGGCTTCCGAATTCACCGGCATCCTCAAGGTCGGCCGCACCCAGTTGATGGACGCGGTGCCGATGACGCTGGAACAGGAGTTCGAAAGCTTCGCGGTCACGCTGGCGGAGGATCACGCCCGCTTCGAGTCGCTCATCGACCAGCTCGGCGAGATCAATCTCGGCGGCACCGCGATCGGCACCGGCATCGCCGCCGATCCACGCTATACCGAGGCGGTGCGGCGCCATCTTGCCGCGATCACCGGATACAATATCCGCACCGCGGCGAATCTGGTCGAGGCCACCACCGATGTCGGCGTCTTCATGGATGTGTCCGCCACGCTCAAGCGCAGCGCCATGAAGCTGTCGAAGATCTGCAACGACCTCCGGCTGCTTGGCTCCGGTCCACGCGCCGGCATCGGCGAGATCACGCTGCCGGCGCAGCAGGCCGGCTCCAGCATCATGCCGGGAAAGGTCAATCCGGTGATCCCCGAGGTCGTCAATCAGGTGGCTTTCATCGTCGCCGGCGCCGACGTCACGGTCAGCCTCGCGGCGGAGGGCGGACAGCTGCAGCTCAACGCCTTCGAGCCGGTGATGGCGCACGCTTTGTTCGAGAGCCTGACCTGGCTGACCGCCGCCATCCGGACGCTGCGCATCAACTGCATCACCGGAATTACCGCCAACCGCGAACGCCTCGCCGAGCAGGTCGGCTCCGTCGTCGGCGTCATCACCGCGCTGATCCCCCGCATCGGCTACGCGGCGGCGGCCAAGCTCGCGATGGAGGCGCTGGCGCGGCACGAGAACATCGCCGACCTGGTGGTGCAGTCCGGCCTCATGACCCGCGAGCAGGTCCTCGAGACGCTATCGCCGGAACGCCTGACGCAGAACTGATGATGCGGGCCGGCTATCCGGCATAGGCACGAGCGGCGTCGAACATCGCGCGCACGTTGTCGACCGGCGTTTCATCGGGAATGCCGAAGGCGGTATCGAGAATGAGACTGCCGCCCTTGTTCCAGACATTGTCGACCAGATTCTTGACGGCGGCATCAACCTCCTTCGGCGTCCCCGTGGTCATCAGCGACGGCGACAGGTTGCCGCGCAGCGCCACCACGTCGCCAAGCACTTCGAATGCCTTGACCATGTCGGTGCGCTCGAACCAGTAGATGCACTTGCCGGCCGGAATGTCCTTGATCGTCTCCAGGCGCTTTGTGCAGTCGGCTTCCCACAGCGGCATCGGAACGAGATCGGCATCGATCAGATCGATCATCATCTGCCGGAAGCTGGGCCACCAGAATTGTTCGAACTGTTTCTGCGACATGAAGGCGTCGGGCGCCCAGTGGATGGGAATCATCACAATGGGATTGCCGGTGGCCCTGGCGTTGGCGATCGTCATCTTGACGAGGGATTCGCGCATCAGGTCCAGCACATCCTGCAGCACCTCCTTGTGCCGGAACAGATCCTTCATCATGCCGGTCGCGCCGCGGAAGTAGTCGGCGATGATGTCATAGGGCGCGCCGGAGTTGCTGCCGTTGATCAGCGGGAACCCGAGGCTGTTGATCCGTTTGTTCCACTGTCCCGCGCGCGTCATGTAGCGATCGACTTCATCCGACGCGTCCAGAACGCGCCGCAACGCCTTGCGGAAATCGGGATCGGCCAGCGGCCGCAGCGCGGTGATCGAGCGGAAATAGAACGTGCCCGGCAAAACGGGGAATTTCTCGAATCCCTCGAACGCGCCGAATATCCGGGGCAGATACGTCGTCAGATAGAATCCGGTCGGGTCGCGCAGCAGCGCCGGGAACTCATCCGCCTTCATGTATTCGCGGTCGAGATACTGATACGGCTGGTTGTCGCCGACGCCATGGCCGGGCCACTGCAGCTGCTTGAAATCGACGGCATCCAGCACGCGCCCCAGCGCGGTGGCGGCAAACAGCGGTGCGACACCGTCCGGCTCGAACTCGAGCACGGCCCGCTCGGCGATGGTGGCGGTCTTCTCGTAGTCGTACATCAGCTCCTTGTTGGTGATGCCGCCATACTTCGCCAGCCAGAACGTCGTGTACATCACCACCGGCATGCGGTCGGGCCGCTTCAGGCTGACGCAATCCATGATGCGTTGCCAGCGCGCGTCGTATTGCAGCTTGGCTTCCACCGCGGGTTCGGGAGCGTTCATCGCCTTTCCTCCAGTCCTTGCCGGCACAGATTGACGGGTGCCCGCCTCGAGCGGCGGCATTGTGTCATTCGTAACATCGGGAATGCAAATCATGGAGGCGGGCGACCGCCGTCCGATGTGCGTTCCGTCCCTGGACCCCGCTCTGCTGGCGGGTTTCCTTCAATATGGAAAGGGTACGGGATATGAGTTGTATCGTCAACTCACAAGTCCTGTGTCATTTCCCGCCCCTGCGTCTGGGAGTTTTTTGCAGCGTCGCCGTGGGCGGCGGCAGTTCGACCGGCGCGTTCACCTCCGGCAGGCGGCGGTGCATCCGGTTCAGGGCGCTGATCAGGATTTCAAGCTCGTCCGGCTCGATGTCCGCGAGCAGCCGCTTTTCCCGTTCGAGCGCGACGCGCACGAGGCGGCCATGAAGCTCCCTGCCCTTGCGCGTCAGCGCCACTTCCAGAAACCGGCTGCGCTGGCTGTTGGCGCGAACCTCGACCAGCTTCTGCTTCTGCAGGGCGCGGATGCTTCTGCTGATCGCGGCCTTGTCGAGCCCGATCACCTGGCAGATCCGGTTGGGCGAGATCCACGGCTCGATGGCCAGCAGCGCCATGCAGCGCCACTCGATCACGCCGACGCCGAAATTCCTGCGATAAAGGCTGGAGGCGCCATGCGTGAATTTATTGGCAATGAAAATAAGCAGCGCCGGCACGTAACGCTCGAGATCGAGCGTCAGGTCATCCGCCCCTCGCGCTTTCGGCCTTGGAGCTTCGGGGAGCTTTGCCTTACGTCCAGCCATGCAGCGCGATCCATGTGCCCGCTTTTTTTAGAAACAGGAATCGTTCAAGCTTATGTTGGATCGGAACAGCTGCCTAGCTCGGCCCTGTGAAGCGAGGCGTGGTCCACCTTCAATTCCATCAGCCGCGCCAGCGGAAGCGCTTGAATCCGGCACAGGATGACGCGGATCGGCCCGCCATGGGTCACGACCAGCACGCGCTGCCCGGCAAGGTTCCCGTCGCCGCGGCGGATGTCCCGCCAGGCCTCCCACACCCGCGCGGCGAAATGGTCGAGCCGTTCGCCGCCCGGCGGCGGATGGGCGAGAGGATCCTGCCAGAAGCGCGTCAGTGGCTCGGGATCCTCGGCCATGATCGCGGCCGCCGTCCGCCCTTCCCAGGCGCCGAAATTCATCTCGGACAGACGCTCGTCGACAGCAAGCGGGACGCCGCGCTCTTGCGACAGCCTGTCGGCGAACGCCCTGCAGCGCCGCAGCGGCGAACTGACGATGCGGTCCCATGCCGCATCGCGCGTTGCCGCCTCCATCTGCCGCATGCCATGGGAACTGAGCGCGACATCGGTGACGCCGTAGTAGCCGGAGCCGCCCTCGGTCTCGCCGTGGCGCAGCAGGCAAGCCACCGCCTGTCCCATTTTGCGTGCCCTCTCACATCCAGACGGAAACCATCGCCGCGATGCAGACCATGAACCCGATCTCGAACAGCTGCTCGATACCGCCCAGCACGTCGCCGGTATAGCCGCCGAGCAGATTATGGGCGAAGGCGGCAAACCATGCCGCCAGGACAACGCCGCCCGCGGCGGCGGCGGCGGCGGCCAGCGGCGCCGTCCATGCAAGCGGCAGCAGCGCGACCAGCGCGAAGCCTATCGCCACGGCGAATTCCGCCGCGCGCGGCCCCTCGTTGGAATGCAGCACCTTGCCGGCCGCGGGATCGCCGGCATAGCGCAGCCTCCGCATCACCGCGATCGGCACGATGCGGCTGCCGCCCTGCGCGGCGACAAGCGCCACCGCGCCGAGATAGGCCGGCAGGCTGGCCAGCGCGGCGACGCGCAGCACCACCGAGAAGCCGAGCGCCAGAGCGCCGTAGGTGCCGATGCGGCTGTCCTTCATGATGGTGAGCCGCGCCTCGCGGCTCCAGCCGCCGCCGAGGCCGTCGATGGTGTCGGCGAGCCCGTCCTCGTGGAAGGCTCCCGTCAGCATGATGGCTGCCATGACCGCCAGCAGCGCCGGCAGCGCGCCGCTCCAGAGCTGATGCGCCAGCAGGAACACCGCCGCCGACACGAGGCCGACGCCGGCCCCGACCAGCGGGAAATATTTGGCGCACCGGCTGAGCCAGTCAGGTTCGAGATGTCCCGCCGCGGCGGGAACCGGAACCACGGTCAGGAACCTGACGGCGTGCAGAAAATGCCCAAACTCACTCATTCATGCTTCCGCGGCGGCGAGGATGTCGGCGAGATCGGCGACGTCGGTGAGCAACCGCGCCGCGGCGCGCAGCAGCGGTCCGGCGAGCGCGGCGCCGCTGCCCTCGCCCAGCCGCATGCCCAGATCGAGCAAGGGTTCGGCGCCGAGTGCCTGCAGGAGGCGCGCATGGCCGCGCTCGGCGGAACGATGGGCGAAGATGCAGTAGTCGAGCGCCGCCGGCTGCAGCCTCACCGCGGCCAGCGCCGCCGCGCTGGCGATGAAGCCATCGACCAGCACAGGGCGTTGCCGCGCCGCCGCGCCGAGCACGGCGCCGGCCATCATGGCGATCTCGCAGCCGCCGAATTCGGACAATACCTCGAACGGATCGGTGGCCGCGCTGCGGTGCGCGGCGCGCTCGATGGCGGCGCGCTTGCGCGCCAGCCCTACATCGTCCTGTCCCGCGCCAACCCCGATGCATTCCGCAAGCGGCGCCGGGATCAGGCGATGCATGATGAGGGAAGACGAGGCCGTGTTGCCGATGCCCATCTCGCCGATCGCGATCGCATCGGCGCCCTTGTCGATGGCCTTGCCGACGAGGCTGCCGCCGCGCGTCAGCGCCGCGCGCACTTCGTCGTGCGTCAGCGCCGGCTCGCGCGCCGCATTGCGGCTGCCGTGACGGATCTTGGCGTCGATGAGATCGGGGTGCGGCGGCAGATCGGCGGCGACGCCGGCATCCACCACATGGATGTCGATATTGGCGGCGGCCGAGAGCGCATTGACGCAGGCGCCGCCGGCCAGGAACGTATTGACCATGGCAATGGTCACCCCGGCCGGATAGCTCGACACGCCTTCCTCGGTCAGGCCATGGTCGCCCGCGAACACGAACAGATCGATGCGCTCGACGCGCGGCGTTACGCAATTGCGCATCAGGCCGACGCGGATGGCGAGGTCTTCAAGACGGCCGAGCGATCCCGGCGGCTTGGCCTTGCCGTCGACCTTCGCCCGCAACACCGATTCGAGCGAACGGTCGACCGGCCGCACCGCCAATGCGGACAATCCATTCGCAGCCATGTCGTTTACGCCCAAACCACCCGCATCATTTTTGTCTTGCGCCCGCATGAACATCTCCTCCGGCTGCTATAGTCCGAGCTACGCAATTTGTGTGAAACGGTCAATCGCGACGCGGGAAAGCGGGTTGACGCGATAGTCTCCCGCCGTTAGCGTCGCTGCCGATGGTCCTTCCGCCAGGAAGGTGAAAAGGGAAGCCGGTGCGGGATCAATCCCAACTCCGGCGCTGCCCCCGCAACTGTAAGCGACGAGCCCTTCGCCACTAGCCACTGGGACATAATCCCCGGGAAGGCGGCGAGCGGCGGCGACCCGCGAGCCAGGAGACCTGCCATCGCATCAGTGCTTTGAAGGCGTCGGGCGGGGTGTACCTGACGGGAGCATCGGGGCAATGTTTGCCTTCAGCTCGATCCGACAAAGCTCGCGGAACCCGATGACGGGTGCAAGACACGAGCTTGCGCGCCCATGACCACGCTTGCCTGCACGCCTGCCACCACATTGGTGCTGGGCGGCGCGCGTTCCGGCAAATCGGCTTTCGCCGAACGGCTGGCGCGCGACAGCAAACTTGAACGCGTCTATCTCGCCACCGCGAGCGCCGGCGACGACGAGATGCGGCAACGCATCGCTCACCACCGCGCCCAGCGCGGCGACGGCTGGCGCACGGTCGAGGAACCGCTGGCGCTGGTCGAAGCGCTGGAGCGCGAAACAGCGAGCGGCCGTGCCGTTGTGGTCGATTGCCTGACGCTGTGGCTGTCCAACCTCATGCATGCCGACCGTGACATCGAAGCCGAAACACTGCGGCTGGCGGCTTGCTTGCGGCAATCCCCCGGCCCGGTCTTTCTGGTGTCGAACGAGGTCGGGCTCGGCCTCGTGCCCGATACGCCGCTCGGCCGGTGTTTCCGCGATGCCCAGGGCCGGCTCAACCAGGCCATCGCCGCCGTCATTCCAAACGTCGTGTTTGTCGCAGCCGGACTTCCCATCTGGCTCAAACGTTTCAATCAGGAGGAACCCACCGCATGAGCAGCCCTGCCCTCGATAAGGACATCGCCAACGCTCGGCACGTCGAGAAGATGCGCAAGCACAAGGCCGCGCGCGACAAGCTGATGGCCAGCAAGAACTGCGACAAGGGCCTCGTCATCGTCCATACCGGCAACGGCAAGGGCAAGACCTCGGCCGCGCTCGGCATGGTGTTCCGTCACGTCGGCCACGGCCTGCCGGTTGCTATCGTGCAGTTCATCAAGTCGCCTGATTGGGACACCGGCGAGGCGCGGCTGCTGGCGCAGTTTCCCGAACTCGTCACCCTGCACATCATGGGCGAAGGCTTCACATGGGAGACACAGGACCGCAGCCGCGACATCGCCGCCGCCCGCGCCGCATGGGAGCGCGCCAAGGAACTGATCCGCGACGAGCGCCACCAGATGGTGCTGCTCGACGAGATCAACATCGCGCTGCGTTACGACTACCTGCCGGCCGATGAGGTGGTGGCGTTCCTGCGCGACGAGAAACCGGCCGCCAAGCATGTCATCCTGACCGGCCGCAACGCGCCCGCCGCGCTGATCGAGGCCGCCGATCTCGTCACCGAGATGACGCTGGTGAAGCATCCTTTCCGTCAGGGCGTGAAGGCGCAGAAAGGCATCGAGTTCTGACCATGGCCGCGCGCACGCCGGCGGTGATGATCCAGGGCACCGGATCGAATGTAGGCAAGTCGACGCTGGTGGCGGGACTGGCGCGCGCGCTGGTCCGCCGCGGCCTCACCGTGGCGCCGTTCAAGCCGCAGAACATGTCGAACAACGCGGCGATCGCCGTCGACGGCGGCGAGATCGGGCGCGCCCAGGCGCTGCAGGCGCGCGCCGCGCGCATGGCCCCGAGCGTGCACATGAACCCGGTGCTGCTCAAGCCCGAGAGCGACACCGGCACGCAGGTGATCGTGCAGGGCCGCCGCGCCGGAACGTTGCGGGCGTCCGACTTCACAAGGCGCAAGGCCGACCTGATGCCGGTGGTGATCGACAGCTACACGCGGCTCGCGCGCGAAGCCGACATCGTGCTGGTCGAGGGCGCCGGCAGTCCGGCGGAGATCAACCTGCGCGCCGGCGACATCGCCAACATGGGCTTTGCGATGGCAACCGGCATGCCGGTGCTCATCGCCGGCGACATCGATCGCGGCGGCGTCATCGCCAGCCTCGTCGGCACCCACGCGGTGCTGGAGGCTGACGAACAGGCGCTGGTGCGCGGCTTTCTCATCAACAAGTTCCGCGGCGACCGCCGCCTGTTCGACGACGGCGCGGCGGCCATTGCTCGCCTGACCACGTGGCCGTGCCTCGGCGTGGTGCCGTGGCTGCCGCAGGCGGCCTGGCTGCCGGCCGAGGACGCGTTCGATCTCTCCCGCGACGACACGGCGGACCCGGCGCGCCTCACCGTCGCTGTGCCGATGCTCTCGCGCATCGCCAATTTCGACGACCTCGATCCGCTCGGCCTCGAGCCCGGCGTGAGGCTGATCTTCATCCGGCCCGGCGAAGCGCTGCCCGGCGACGCCGGCCTCGTCATTCTGCCAGGCTCGAAATCGACCATCGGCGATCTCGCCTTCCTGCGCGAGCAGGGCTGGGACGTCGATATCAGGGCGCACATGCGGCGCGGCGGCCGCGTGCTCGGCCTGTGCGGCGGCTATCAGATGCTCGGCCACACCATTGCCGATCCTCACGGCATCGACGGACCAGCCGGCACGGTGGAAGGACTGGGCCTGCTCGACGTGAGCACCGTCATGACGGCGGACAAGTCGACGGTCGTGGTGACCGGCACGCATTGCGCCAGCGGCGCCGCCATCACCGGCTACGAGATTCATCTCGGCCATACGCAAGGGCCCGACTGCGCGCGCCCCATGGTCACGCTCGATGGCCGTCCCGACGGCGCCATGTCGGCCGATGGCCGCGTGCAGGGCACCTATGTGCACGGGCTGTTCACGTCCGACGCGTTCCGCCACGCATGGCTCAGGGATTTCGCCGTCGGCTCCGGACTTGCCTACGAGGCGAAGGTCGAACTGGCGCTCGACGCGCTCGCCGACCACCTCGAAGCCCATCTCGATATCGACCGCATCATCGCCATCGCGCGCGAAGGCTAGAGAGCGATCGCAAACGCGGCATAAAGCGCGGCGTGAAGGATGCACGCCGCGACCATGAGGCGGAGCGCCCCGCCGATGTCGGCCGGCCCTGCGGCGCGGCCGGCGGCATTGAGCAATGGATCGTCGGCTATCGTCGCCCCGTAGCGGCGCGGCCCGGCGAGCACGACGCCGAGCGCCGCGGCCATCGCGCTTTCCGGCCAGCCGGCATTGGGCGAGCGGTGCTGGCGCGCCTCTTGCCCCATTATAGTGAGCGTGGGCACCACGGAACCCCGCACCACCGGCGCGGCCAGCGCGATCAACACGCCGGCCAGCCGCGCCGGCACAAGGTTCATGACATCGTCAAGCCGCGCCGCGGCCCAGCCGAAGGCCTCGTGGCGCGGCGTGCGATGGCCGATCATCGAGTCGGCGGTGTTGACGGCCTTGTAGGCCAGGAGGCCCGGCAGCCCGAACAGCGCGAACCAGAACGCCGGCGCCACCACGCCATCGGAAAAATTCTCGGCACAGGATTCGATCGCGGCGCGGCATACGCCTCCCTCATCCAGGCTTTCCGGATCGCGGCCGACGATCAGCGCCACCGCCGCGCGGGCATGTGCGAGACCGCCGGCCACGAACGCCGCCCGCACCGCGTCGACATGCTGGTAGAGGCTCTTCTGCGCGATGAACACGGAAGCAATGAGAGCAGCAAGCATTTCGCCCGCCGGCACCCGGCGCAACGCCAACTCGACGATCGCGCCGGCACCCGCGGCGACCGCCACGAGAAGCACGACCGCCGCGATGCCGGCAAAGCACCGCCGCGATGCCGGCCAGCTCTCGCGATTGAGTTCGCGGTCGAGCGCGCCAATCAGCGCGCCCAGCCATACCACCGGATGCGGCCAGCGCCGCCAGACCGAGGCCGGATCGCCAACCAGCGCGTCGAGCGCCAGCGCCGCAAGCAGCACCCACCCTTTCGCGGCGAAGGTTTCCACGTCAGCGGCTCACGCGCTCGATCTCGGCCGCCAGCCGGTCGAGCGCCTCCCCCAGCATCGGTCCGCCGCACACCGTCAGCCGCTCGGGAATGATGAGACGGCGCTGCGGTGGATACAGCGTTTCCAGCGCCGGGTGCAGCAGAAAGGCGCGACCCTGATCCTCGGCAAAATCGCTGTCGTCGGTGACGAGCAGAAGATCGGGCCGCGCGCTCACGATTTTCTCAAGCGATGCGAAGCCGCCCGATTTGAAGCCGATCTCGCTGGCCGCATTGGACAGTCCCACGGCGGCGAACAGCGAACTCATCAGGCCGTCACCGCCGGCAACCCAGCCGCGCCGCGACAGCGTGAGCACGCGGTAGCGCGTGCGCGATGCCGCCGCGCGGGCGCGGGCGACGGCGGCATCGAGGCGCGCGACTTCCCGCGCGGCCCGTTCCTGCTGGCCGGCCAGTTCTCCCATGCGCAGGATCTGGCGCCTGGCTTCATCGAGCGAACGCACCATATCGAACTCGACGACGACCACTCCCTTGTCCTTGAGCAATTCGCGGGCTGCGCGCTTGGCGAAGCGGCCTGCGACGACGGCATCGGGTTTCAGCACCAGGACATCCTCGGCCTCGCCCGACAGGCGTGGGTAACCGCGCGCGGCCGCGGCGGCCCACGACCGTGACGCATCACGCGAATGCGGGCTGAGACCGACGATCTGCCCCGGATCGGCCAGCGCCAGCAGGAGCTGATCGGTGCAGACGTTGATCGACGCGATGCGCGGCTTGTCCGCCGCGTACGCCGTCGCGTTCCAGCAACATACTAAGAGCAAAGCGACGGCGAGCCATCGCGGCAAGGCAAGACTCTCGCGTTTGGCCGGATGCGATGGCATAACGAGGTCATGAAACATGGTGGCGATCTTGCCGACGCGATGAAGCAGTTCGGCGGCTCTTTCGACGACTGGCTTGACCTCTCGACCGGCATCAATCCGTGGCCGTGGCCCGTTCCGGCCCGCTTGCCGGACGCGGCGTGGCAACGCCTGCCTTCCGTCGCGGATGTCGAGCAGATCGCCGCCGCCGCGCGCCGCGCCTATCGCGTTGCCCGGCACGCGGCAATCGTCGTTGCCCCCGGCACACAGGCGCTGATCCAGTGGCTGCCGCGGCTGGCCGCTCCCGGCGCGGTCGCGATCATGCGGCCGATCTATGAGGAGCATGTGCAGTCGTGGCAAAACGCCGGCCGCGCGGTGATCGAAACCGGACGCCTCGACCCGCTGCCGGCGGTGGCGCGGCACGCGGTGATCGTCAATCCCAACAATCCGGATGGCCGCGTCATCGATCGCGCCACGCTGGCGCGGATAGCGGGCGAGGTGCAGCGCGCAGGCGGCTGGCTGATCCTCGACGAATCCTTCGTCGATCTGGATCCCGGCCAAAGCGCGGTCGACATGACGGCGGAATTGCCGGTCGTTGTGCTGCGTTCGTTCGGCAAGTTCCACGGGCTTGCGGGCATCAGGCTCGGCTTTGCCATCGCCGCCAGGCCAATCGCCGACCGCGTGGCCGAGGCGCTCGGGCCATGGGCGGTGTCGGGTCCAACGCTCGCGATCGGGCGGGCCGCGCTCGGCGATGCCGAATGGGCGGCCGCGATGCGCCCTCGCCTCGCCGCCCAGGCCAGCCTGCTCGACGCCGTTCTCACCGCCGCCGGTCTTGCCATCGTCGGCGGCACGGCGCTGTTCCGGCTGGCCTCGCATCCCCGCGCCAGAGAAATTCATCGCTCCCTTGCCGCGCAGCGCATCTGGAGCCGCCGCTTCGACTGGCGTGACGACCTCCTGCGTTTCGGCCTGCCGGCTGATCAGGCCGGACTCGACCGGCTCGCGGCGGCGCTCATGCGGGCGACAGACGCTCACGATGCGGTCCACGGCACGATGACCGGCTTGCCTTCATGGGCGGCGCGGTAAGCCTCGACACGGAACACGTCGGCCAGCACGGCGGGCGCGAACACCTCGGCAGGCGGACCGGCAACGACAAGGCGTCCGGCGCGCAGCACCAGCACGGTATCGGCAAAGCGCGCCGCGAGGCCGAGATCATGCGTGACCACGATCACCAGCGTGCCGCCGTCGGCGGCCTGGCGCAGCAGACGCATGACATCGATCTGGTGGCGCGGATCGAGCGAGGCGACCGGCTCGTCGGCGAGGATCACCGGCGCCTGCACCGCCATCACCCGCGCCAGCGCGACGCGGCTCAGTTCGCCTCCCGACAGTTCAGTGACGCGACGCCCGGCGAACGCCGCGACATCGGTGACCGCCATCGCCTGTTCGACCGCTTCGGCGTCGCGCGCGCCAAGCCGCGATGGATCAGTGGCGCCATGCGGATAGCGCCCGAGCGCGACAATGTCGCGCGCCGGCAGCGGCCAGTGAACGGCATGGCCCTGCGGCAGATAGGCAAACCGCAAGGCACGCTCATGCACGGCGAGCGTCGCCACCGTCTGGCCGCCGACGCGGACCACCCCTTGCGCCGGCAGAAGGCCGGCCAGCGCGCGCAACAGCGTCGTCTTGCCGGCTCCGTTGGGACCGACCAGCACGACAAGCCGCCCCGGCGGCAGGGAGAAAGAGGCGTCCTGCACCACGAACCGCTCGCCGAGGCGGACGCTCACCTCATCGGCGACGAGGAAGTCGGCGCTCATGTCAGGCTCCCGCCCAGCGATCGCCGCTCGCGCACGATCAGATAAAGAAAGAACGGCACGCCGATGATGGCCGTGAGCACGCCGACCTTGATATCCGTGGTCGAGGGAATGATGCGGACGGCGATATCGGCGGCAAGCAGCAAGCCCGCGCCAGCGAGCGCGCCGGGCAACAGCAGCCGCGCCGGATCGTGACCGACCAGCGATCGCACCAGATGCGGGGCCACGAGGCCGACAAAGCCGATCGTGCCGGCAACCGCGACGCTGGCGCCGACGCCGAGCGCGACCCCGGCGATCACCACGAGGCGCAGCCGATGGACATCGACGCCGAGGCTTTGCGCCGAATCCTCGCCGATGCTGAGAGCCCGGAAAGCGTGGCGCCGGCTCATCAGCAGCACCGCGCCGGCGATGATGAACGGAAGCGCGAGCAAGACGTGACGGAAACTGCGATCCTCGAGCGAGCCAAGCAGCCAGAACGCGATTTCGAGCGCCGCGAACGGATTGGACGCGAGATTCATGGTCAGCGCCGTGGCGGCGCCGGCAAGACTGGAAATCGCCAGCCCGGCGAGGATGAGCAGCAGCAGGCTGGCGTTGCGCCCGGCAACCACAAGCAGCAGAAATACCGAACCGAACGCCCCGGCGATGGCCGCCGCCGGCAAGGCAAAGGAGCGCACGTCGGCAAGGCCCAGTGCGATGATCGTCACCGCGCCGAACGCCGCCGCCTGCGGTGCACCAAACAGCGAGGGCGCCGCAAGCGGATTACGCAACAGCCCCTGCAGCGCCGCACCCGACAGGCCGAGCATGCCGCCGATGGCAAGCCCAAGCACGGCACGCGGCAGCCTTATCTCCTGTACGATAACGCGCTGCTCCTCGATGCCGGCACCGAACAGCGCGCGCACCACCGTGGACGGCGACAGCGGCACCGGCCCCACCCCCAGCGACAGCACGAACAGCAGCGCCACCACGGAGCCGAGGATCGCGACAACCGTCACGCTGGTCTTGACCGGATGCTTCACGGCTTACCAGGTGACATTGAACCCGCCATAGAATGCGCGCCCCGTCGTGCCGTAGTTGAGCACTTCCTGATAGGGCGTGTCGGTGACGTTCTCCATGCGGGCGAAGACGCGCCAGTTCGCGTCGATGCGGTAATCGGTGTAGATATCGAGGCGTGCATAGGGCGCAAGCGGGCTGGTCTCGTTGGAGCCGCTGAAGCGCCGCGAGACGACGAACACGCGCGGCTCGATCAGCCATTGCGGCAGCGGCGTTATCGCGAACGCCACGCGGGCGGAATGCGGGGGTCGGCGCTGCAGCGTGAGGTTGGTCCGCAAATCCTTGGCGTCGAGATAGGTGTAGGCCACCTTGACCACCATCCAGCCCGGCAGCACGCCGAGCTCAGCGCCGACTTCGACGCCCGAGGTGGCGGCGCGCGCCACGTTGAAATAACGCATGGTGGCGCTATCGAACTCGATCAGATTGTTCAGGCGGTTGTTGAAACCGGTCACGGAAACCGTGGCGCGGCCGTTCAAGAAACTCTGATCGATGCCGGCATCCCAGCCAATGCTTTCCTCCGATTGCAAATTGGGATTGCCATAGGTCGGAGCGTAGAGCTGGTAAAGCGTCGGCGCCTTGCCGCCGGTGCCCGCGCTGGCACGCAGCTTGCTGCCGGTCTCGGGGATGAGATAGGCCGCCGTGGTGCGCCATGTCGCGAAACGATCGACATCGACGACATCATCGACACGGCCGCCAGCCGACAGGATCAGGCGCTGCATGATCGGAATCTGCCACAGCGCGAAAGCCGAATGCGTTTCCTGCTGGCCGGCCAGGCCCGGTGCGCGCGGCAGCGGCGTCGGCAGCAGGCGACTCGAGAACGTGGCCGCGTTCTCATGCTCGATCTTGGCGCCGGCCACCAGCGAGCCGAACGCGCCCATCTGGATGTTGGCCTGATATTCGCTTCCCACCCGCTCGCCGATAAACTCGGAAATCGTCGAGGTCGTGTTCGCCGGCAGCGTGTTGGTCTTGAAGGTCACGTCGTTGAACACGCGCTCGGTGCGGTTGGCGAACACGTTAAGGCTGTGCGTCACGGCGCCACCCAGCGTGTCGACCGCGACGCGGCCCCAGCCTTGCTGGAACAGGCGTGACGCTTCGGAAGGCGTGTCGGGAAAGGCTCCCGTTGCCTGGTCGTAGGCGGCGCGCGTGCGCGACGACATCAGGCCTGCTTCGGCGCGATAGCCTTGGCCCGCGTCGTAACCGAGCCGCGCCGATCCCGCCATGCGGTCGAAACCATCGCTGTCCAGATTGGGAAACCGCGCTTCGATCGCCGGAATGCGATAGCCATAGCGCGAGAAGCCATCGCTGCGCTGTCCGGCCGCCGTGACCGCATAGGACCATGGCCCCTGGGAACCGAGCAGCGAACCGTTCGCCATGGCGGTGCGGTAGCTGCCGGCTTCGGTTTGCAGGCTGAATTGCGCCGGACCGCTGCCTTTCTTGGTGATGATATTGATGACGCCGCCGATCGCATCGGAGCCATACAGCGCGCTCTGCGGACCGCGCAAGACCTCGACGCGATCGATGGCCCCCGCCGGAAACATCGAGAAATCATAGTCGCCGCCGGCAGCACCCGGATCGTTGGCGCGCACGCCATCGATCAGCACCAGCGTCTGGCCGGGATTGGTTCCGCGCAGGCGGACGCTTGCGGTGGCTCCGGGGCCTCCGGTCTCGGTCACGTCCAGTCCCGGCACGGCCCTGAGGGCGTCGACCATGGAGAGCGGATTGGATTTTGCGAGATCCGCGCCGTGAACGACATTGATGGCGCTACCGGTCCGCTCGATCGATTCCGGCGAGCGGTCCGCCGTGACGACCACCTCGGGAATGGCCATCGGCGTGGTTTCCTGGGCGCAGGCAAGATTGAACGGCAAGCAAGCCGCCACGATTGCGGCAGTGCCGTGAACGCTAAGAACTTTCAAGATTCCCCCCTCCGTCGACCCACCGTCGAACGAGTTTGTGCCTCGTCGTTGGCCGGTCTCCTGGCTCGCGGAACCTGCATCCGCCTTCCCGGCGCTAAGGCCAGTGGCATTCTGGATGAGGAAAATCCGCTTACAGTTGCGGGGGCAGCCGCGGCATTGGGATCAGATCCCGCACCGCATTCCCGTTTCACCTCTCACATGAGAGGCACCAAACGACATGGGACGCTATCAATCACAGAATATTTCCGGAGGCAAGGTCATCGATCCGTGGTTCCTGTGGAGACGATCCGGGGTCGCATCCATGGGACGACGCACTGCCGGCTCCATGAACGGCCATGGGCCCTCCTCGCCACGTCGCAACGTCACCCCGGCAAGATCCTGTCCGATTGAACTTCCGGGCGACATCCAGCGTTGGAGCACGCCGCGCTACACCTGCTTTACCCCGTACTTTAGAAGAAACGCCTCGCGCAGCCCCTCCTCCGTGATTCCCGTCCCGAACTCATAAGCCGGCGAGTAAAGCGGAAGCGCCTCCGCGACGGCGACACGCACAACATCGTGGACGGGATAATCCCTCCCATTGATGCTCCAGACCCATTCCGCGACAAGATTGTAATCGGGATTCTCCACTCCAATCACCGAAGCGACGCCGGAGAAGCGATAACCGCGGCGCGCGAAGATATCGACCGCATTGATCGCGATTGCGGGATTGCGGCGCAGATTCGCCACCGTGCGCGGCGAGGAGATGTCGGCAAAGAACAACAAATCCTCACGCGCCATCAACGACGCCTTGGGTGAGAGATTCGGAGTCCCGTCTGGATTCACGGTCGCGACAAAACAGAGTTTGGCGTGACCGATTATCGCAATCATGTCATCGGTAATGATAGCCATAACATCACCTCAGGGCGTTACCCGTCCGCCATTCACATGCACGACTTGCCCTGTGATGAACGCGGATGTCGGTCCGGCGAGAAAGAGCACCGGCCCTACGATGTCCTCGGCTTGCGCAATGCGGCCAAGCGGAATGGTCGGGATGTATTGACTGGCCATGCCGCGGAACCAGGAATCGCCACCCGATTTTGCGGCCTCCTCGCCACGGGATCCTCCGCCACCAGCCAGGAACTTGGTGTCTATCGCACTCGGTGCCACCAGATTGGCGCGGATATGGGGGGCATTCTCGATCGCCAGGGACTTGGTCAAGGCAACGAGGCCGGCTTTTGACGCCGCATAGGCGGCAACTCCATGCAGCGGATTATAGGCAAGGCTCGACCCCACATTCACGATGCTCGCAGCATCGGCCGCTTTCAGCATCGGCAAGACCGCCCGGCTGACGAGATAGGCGGAACGAAGGTTGCCGTCGACGACATTGTCCCATTCCATCGAATCCAGATCGGCAATCGGTCTCGGTGGGACGGTCATGAAGCCCACCAGAAAAACCAGAACGTCGACCGCGGCCCAATGGCGCCGAAGCTCCCTAACGCCCTGAGCAATGGATTCTTCGTTCGCGACATCGACCGGAAACGTCAGCACCTCGGGTGGAGGTGGATAAGCCGCGATCGAACGCGGCAAGGCAAAGATCGCCACCTCGTGATCCAGAGACAAACAGGCCGAAACCAGGATACGGCCGATCGCGCCGCACCCGCCTGCAATCAGGACACGGCTTCCAGGCGGCGGTGAAAGGCTAGTGAAATCGAACTTGGATTCGCTAGTGCTCACTGTTCTTCTGCTCCAACTTGGGCTGAGACCAATGCGATTGTTGTAAATGCGCCTTGATATGTCTAATATTGATTTCATGCTGTTTTGATATTGGAGCGCTATCAGATGGATTTTCGTCAGCTCCGCTATTTTATCGCCGTCGCCGAGGAGCGGCATTTTCGTCGCGCGGCCGAACGTCTCCATATGTCGCAACCGCCTCTCAGCCAGCAGATCTCGGCGCTCGAGGAGGAACTTGGAACCGTGCTGCTCAAGCGCGACCGCCGCTCCGTTCATCTCACCACGGCCGGAGAGGCATTTCTTCGTCGCGCCCGCACGCTCCTGGATCAGGCATCAAGCGCGGCAAGCGAGGCACGGCGGATCGGGCGTGGCGAAATTGGCCGCTTGGTGATCGGCTTCATGAGCTCCGCAATGCTCAGCCGCTTTTCAGCCATGCTTGGTAAATTCCGCGCGGATAACCCCGACGTCATGATCGAACTCATCCAGCTTCCGCCTCAGGAGCAGATTGAAGCGATTGCAAACGGAAAGGTCGACGTCGGCTTCCTGTCGATTGCGCCGTCACGGGAAAAACTCGCTATCGAGCAGGTCGAGTTAAAGATGGAGCAGATCTGGGAAGAGGAACTGGTCGCGGCGGTTCCAGCCGGGCACAAGCTGGCAAATCAGGCGACAATCCCGCTGCGCGCGCTTGCTTCGGACGTCTTCATCACATTGCCGCGGGCGCCTGAAACCGGCCACTATGATCAGGTCTTGCAACTGTGCGAACACAAGGGCGGTTTTCGCATCAAGATCGGACAGGAAGTCGAGCAGTTGCCGGTGGTGCTGGCTCTCATCGCGGCCGGTTACGGCGTGAGCTTGATACCGTCCTGCGCAATCGATGGCTGGCAAGGCCAGGTTGCTTTTCCACGCCTGAAAGAGCGGCCGCGCATCCCTGTGACGATGCTCCGGCGGGCGGATAATTCCTCGCCGGTTCTGGAAGCTTTCAGGCGAATGCTGTCAGTCCGGACTGGACCTGTCTTTTTTCCAGCGGCAAACTTGCGAAGACGAGCGAGCCGCTAACAACGGCTGATCCCTGATTGACTGCGACGATAAGAACCTGGAGATGCTTGACGGATAACAGATGAATGACTAATCATTCATCGTAACAAAATATGAAATGCCTCTGGGAGGGGGAAGTAAAGGCATGCTTATTCAATGCCTTAACGGTCTTGTCTACGGCGCGTTGCTGTTTTCTCTGGCGTCGGGGCTTGCGCTCATGTTCGGGCTGCGGCGCATCGTTAATTTCTCGCACGGCGCGCTTTATATGCTGGGCGCCTATCTGGGCTATTCGATCGCCACCAAACTCGGGTTCTGGCCGGCTCTGGTTTTGTCCGCCCTTGCGCTTGCCGGGCTTGGCGCGCTGCTCGATGCCGCCGTATTCCGCCCGCTGCAGGACCGCGACCCGCTGATCATCCTGCTGGTGACCTTCGGTCTTGCGCTGATTGCCGAGGACGTGGTGCAGACCATCTGGGGCAACGACACCCACTCGCTGGCGATGCCCGCGCTCCTCGCCGGAATTGTCGAACTGCCGGGTTCGTCGTTTCCGGTTTACCGCATAGCCATTATCGCTTTTGGCCTCTTGGTGGCCGGCGGGCTGTCGCTGTGGCTGAAATTCTCCCGCGTTGGACTGTTTGTCCGCGCCGCCAGCTTCAATCCGACGCTGGCCGCCATTCAGGGCGTCGATACCGATCGCGTCAGCCTGATGGTGGTCGCGGTCGGCGCCGCGCTGGCCGGCGCCAGCGGCGTGGTCGCCGCGCCGATCCTGTCGCTTGCGCCCTCGATGGCCGCCGACATTCTGGTCGACTCCTTTATCGTCGTTGTCGTCGGCGGGCTTGGCAGCCTGACCGGCGCCTTCATCACGGCGCTGATCCTGGGCCAGATCAATGTGCTCGGCATCGTCTTCGCGCCCGAATTCACCGCGCTCCTGCCGTTCGTCATCATGGTCGGCGTGCTGATCTGGAAACCCACGGGACTCGCCGGGAACCGGGTATGAAGAACTCTCTTTCCTGGCTGGGGTTTGCCGCGCTGGGCGCCGTGGGGCCGCTTGCCGCGCATTTCATTCCAGCCGGCATGACGCTCTCGTTGCTGGCGCAAGCCACATTCGCCGCCATCTTCGCGCTCGGGATTGGTTTTCTCATCCGCCAGAACGGCACGATCAGCTTCGGCCATGCGGCATTCTTCGGCTTGCCCGGCTACGCCGTCGCCGCCTTGCTGCCGCTCAAGCTGATGCCGCTGGAGGTACTGTTTGCCGCAGCCCTGGTGGGCACCGTGGCGCTCGCCTTTGCCATCGGCCTTGTAGTGGTGCGGGTTCACGGCATCGCCTTCGGCATGCTGACGCTGGCCATCGGCCAGGGTCTTTATGAAGCCGCCACCCGCTGGCGCGCCGTCACCGGCGGCCATGACGGCATGACGCTGCGCCTGCCGCGCGAAGTGTTCGGCCTGCCGGTCAAACTACTGCAGCAGCCGCACGGCATGTTTGTCGCGGCCTGGATCGTCATGACGCTCTGCCTCGTGGCGGTGTGGCTGTTCGCCCGCAGCCCGTGGGGGAGGCTCACCGAAGCCATCCGCGACAACGAGGAGCGCGTCCGCTTCCTCGGCTACAGGACGCTGCTGCCGCGCGCCGCCGTGTTCGCCGCTTCCGCCCTGCTGGTGGCGATCGCCGGCATGCTCTCGGTGCTCTACAACGCCTTCATCTCGCCCGACGCAATTCACTGGACCGCCTCGGGCTCCGGCCTGATCATGGCGATCCTCGGCGGCAGCGCCGTGGCGTGGGGACCGCTGCTCGGCGGCTTCGTCTATTTCTTCCTCAAGCATGCCGCAGGCGCCTACACCACGCACTGGCTGTCGATCATCGGCGTGGCGCTGATCCTGGTCGCGGTCGCCTTTCCGAATGGTCTGGCCGGCCTGATGATACGCCAGCGGAGCCGCCCATGATCGCGCTCGCCGCTACTGGCATCACCAAGACCTATGGCGGCTTCACCGCGCTCAGCGATGTCAGCCTGAGCGTCGAGCACGGTGAGATCCGCGCGCTGATCGGCCCCAACGGCGCCGGCAAGTCGACGCTGATCGACGCGCTGTCGGGACGCAACCCATGCCTCGGCCGGGTCGAACTGATGGGCGCCGACATCTCCCGCCTTACGCCTGGCAAGCGCCGGCGGCTGGGGCTGTCGCGCTCGTTCCAGAAAACCAGCATCTTCCCTCGCATGACGGTTCGCGCGCAGATCGAGTTGGCGGCCCGCGCCGTCGATGGCAGCGACGGCATGGACGTGCTCGATGAATTCGACCTGCGCCCGCTCGCCGACCGGCTGGCCGGCGACATCGGCTATGGCGACCAGCGCCGCCTCGATCTTGCGCTGGCCATGACCGGGCAGCCCCATACCCTGCTGCTCGACGAGCCTGCCGCCGGGCTGTCGTTCGAGGAATCCAAGCGTCTTGCCGCGCATCTGCGGGACATCGCGGCGCGGCGCGGGGTCACCGTGGTGATCGTCGAACACGACATGGATGTGGTGTTCGCCATCGCCGACACCATCACGGTGCTGCAGCTCGGCCAGGTGCTGGCCGAAGGCAGGCCGGACGACATCCGCGCCAATCCCGACGTGGTGCGCGCCTATCTCGGGAGCGCGGCATGACCCCCCTCCTGCACTACGATGCCGTCGAGGCCTGTTACGGCCACGCGCAGATCCTCCATGGCACCAGCTTCAGCGTCGACAAGGGCGCCAGCGTCGCCATCCTCGGCCGCAACGGCGTCGGCAAGACCACGGTGGTCAACACGCTGTTCGGCATCGCGCGGCTGACCGGCGGCACGATCCGGCTGGCCGGCAAGCCGCTGACGCGGCCCCGCCCCTATTCGGCGGCGCGCGCCGGCGTCAGTGTCGTCATCCAGGGCCGCGGAATCCTGCAAAACCTGACCGTGCGCGAGAATCTTCTGCTCGGCGCCGCGACACGCCGGCGGGGACCATGGAACCTGCAACGGGTATACGAACTTTATCCGGTCCTGCAGGAGCGCGCCGACGCGCCGGGCACGGCGCTGAGCGGCGGGCAGCAACAGATGCTGGCGCTCGGGCGCGGCCTGATGGCCAATCCTGACCTTCTCGTGCTCGATGAGCCGAGCGAGGGGCTCGCTCCCGTCATTGTCGACGAACTGGCGGTGGTGCTCAACCGGCTGCGCGCCGAGGGTACCACCATCCTGCTCATCGAGCAGAATCTGAGTCTGGTCGAACGCGTCGCCGAGGATTTTTTCGTGCTGTCGAAGGGGCGCATCGTCGATCAGGGAAAGATCGCCGCCACCGGCCGCGCCGAACTGCAAAAGCACATTGCGATCTAGCAAAAACCAAGGGAGGAAATACCATGAAAGCCGTGCCATTCAGTCTGGGTCTGTTGTCCTCGTTGTTGCTCGCGACCACCGCCGCGCACGCCGCCGATACCATCAAGATCGGCGTGCCCACCTCGCTGACCGGCCCCTATGTGGAGCTTGGCGAGGAGGTCAAGCGCGGCGCCCAGTTCGCCGCCGACGAGATCAACGCCAAGGGCGGCATCAAGGGCCGCAAGATCGAGCTGTCGTTCGCCGACGAGGAAGGCAACCCCGACGCCGGACGGCGCGTGGCCGAGAAACTGGTGCGCAGCGGCTTCCGCCTGCTCACGGGGCCGATCTCATCGGCGGTCGGCCTTGCCATCGGCAGCCAGGTCGAGAAGTGGGACGCGCTCTATATCTCGGGCATCAACAAGAGCGACCGCCTGACCGGCGAAGCCTGCAATCCGCGCATGTTCCGCGCCAATCACTCCGACTCGATGGACATGGCCGTCATCGGTCCGTGGCTGAAAACGCGAAAGGAGGCCAACTGGGTCGTGATGGCGGCCGATTACGCATGGGGACGCGATTCCGCCGGCGCATTCTCCTCCACCGCCGGGGCCGGCGGCAAATCGGTCAAGAGCCAGTTTTTCGCTCCGCTCGGCACCAAGGATTACGCGCCCTACATCCAGCAGATCAAGGACGCCAAGCCGGAAGGCATGTGGGTTGCCATCGCCGGCCGCGACGCCGTCAACTTCGGTATCCAGGCCAAGCAGTTCGGCCTGATGGGGTCGGTCTTCACTGTCGGTCAGAGCTTTGCGGTGCCCTCCACCATCAAGGGCATGGGCGATGTCGCCGAAGGCGTGTGGGGCGTCGTCAACTACACCGCAACGATCGACGCGCCCGGCAACAAGGCCTTCGTCGCCAACTGGACCAAGAGCTTCGGCAAGGATCCCGCCAATTTCGAAGCCGAAACCTATGTGGCGATGCTGGCGCTGTTTGCCGCCATCGAGAAGGCCGGCACCGATGAACCGGGCGCGGTCGCCAAGGCGCTGAGCACGATTTCGTTCGACACGCCGTTCTATGGCAAGGTCACCATGCGGCCGGCGGACAATCAGCTCCTGCTGCCAAACTATATCGGCCGCGTCGCGCGCGTGAACGGCGAACTGAAAACCGTGGTCGAAATGACGGTTCCGGCCGCCGATGCCGTGCCGCCGCCTTCCAAGGACTGCAAGCTCTGACCCACGCGTGACCGGACCGGAACAACGGCAATGTCTTTCGCAACCCATCTGACCGACGAACGCATCGCCGACATGACCGGCTCGGGCCAATGGCGCGGACGCACATTGCTGGATTACCTTGCCGACGCCGCGCACCGCCACCCTGACAAGGTGGCGGTGACCGGTCCCGACGGCCATGGCCGGACCGTGCGCCTGAGCTACCTTGAACTTGATGAGCTTTCCCGCCATGTCGCCGCCGGGCTGATAAGGCTCGGCGTCGGCAAGGGCGACGTCGTCTCCATGCAACTGCCGAACTGGGTGGAATTCTTCCTGATCCATCTCGGCTGTCTGCGTCTTGGCGCCGTCACCAATCCGCTGATGCCGTTCCTGCGCCATCGCGAGTTGACCTTCATGCTCGGCCTTGCCGAGAGCAAGGTCGTCATCGTGCCGCGCGAATTCCGCGGCTTCGACTATCCGGCGATGATCGCCGAGTTGCGAGCGGACTTGCCGAAGCTTGCTCACTGCATCGTGGTTGGCGGCGAGGGCCCCGCGTCGTTCGACGCGGCACTCCTCAACGCTCCGGAAGCCCCGCTGCCGGCCGACGCGCTGAGCCCCAATGACGTGATCGAAATCCTTTACACCTCGGGCACCACCGGGGAACCCAAGGGGGTCATGCAGATCAGCAACACGCTGTTCAGCGCCCTCCCCGACATGTGCGACCGGCTGCGGCTCGCGAGCGACGACGTGGTGCTGATGTCCTCGCCGCTCGCGCACCAGACCGGCTTCATTTACGGCATGATGATCTCCATCATGCTCGGCGCCAAATGCGTGCTGCAGGACATCTGGAACGCCGAGATCGCCGCGCGCCTGATCGCGGCGGAAGGCGTGACCTTCACCATGGCCTCGACGCCGTTCCTCGCCGACCTCACCGAGGAAGCCGGCCGAGGCCGCGCCGACCTGACAACCCTGCGCATCTTTCTTGCCGCCGGCGCGCCGCTGCCGCGCGCCCTGGTGCACACCGCGAGCGAGAAACTTGGCGCGCATATCCTGTCCGGCTGGGGCATGACCGAAACCGAACTGGTCACCGTCACCTCGCCGGACGATGCCGAGGATCTCGTCGTCAACACCGATGGCCGCGCTTTCAAGACCATGGCCGTGCGCGTGGTCGACGAACAGGGTCGTGAACTTCCCGCCGACACCGAGGGCCGGCTGCAGGTGCGCGGCGCGGGCAATTTCGTCGGCTACCTCAAGCGGCCCGAACTCTACAGCATGGATGCCGAAGGCTGGTTCGACACCGGCGATCTCGCGCGCATGGATGCCGCCGGCTACATCCGCATCACCGGCCGCAGCAAGGACATCATCATCCGCGGGGGCGAGAACATCCCGGTGGCCGAGATCGAAAACATCCTGTTCGCGCATCCCGCGGTGCGCGAAATCGCCATCGTCGGAGTTCCCGATCCGCGGCTTGGCGAACGCGCTTGTGCCTTCGTCACGCTGAAAGAGGGACAGAGCCTCAGCTTCGACGACATGGTGAACCATCTCAACTCACGGCGTATCGCCAAGAGCTATCTTCCCGAGCGGCTGGAGGTGGTCACCGAACTGCCGCGCACAGCTTCCGGCAAGATCCAGAAATTCATCCTGCGCGACCTGGCGCGCTGCCTGCCCGACACACCTTGATTCAGGACCCTTCATGCTTCTCGACGACCAGCAGAAAATGATTCAGGAGACGGCGCGGGCCTTCGCGCGCGACCATCTCAAGCCGCACGCGGCGCAATGGGACCGCGACGCGACGTTCCCGCGCGAGGCGCTCGCCGAAATGGGCCGGCTCGGCTTCCTGGGCATGACGGTGCCGGAGGAATGGGGCGGCAGCGGTGCCGATGCGGTGTCGCTCGCGGTTGCGCTCGAAGAGATCGCGGCGGGCGATGCGGCCTGCGCCACCATCATGAGCGGCCACAACTCGGTCGGCTGCGGGCCGGTCGCGGCGTTCGGCACGCCCGAGCAGAAGGAGCGATTCCTGCGGCCGATGGCGCAAGGGCGCATGCTGTCGGCGTTCTGCCTGACCGAGCCGCAGGGCGGCTCCGATGCCGCCGCGATGACCAGCCGCGCCCGGCGCGACGGCGATCATTACGTCATTTCCGGCACCAAGCAGTTCATCACCACCGGCAAGAACGCCGAGGTGGCGATCGTGTTCGCCAAGACCGATCCCGACGCCGGCAGCCGCGGCATCACCGCCTTCATCGTACCCACCGATACGCCCGGCTACGTGGTCGGCCGCATCGAGCAGAAGATGGGCCAGCACGCCTCCGACACCTGCCAGATCCATTTCGAGGACCTGCGCCTGCCGGCGTCCTTGCGTCTGGGCGAGGAAGGGCAAGGCTACCGCATCGCGCTGTCCAACCTCGAAAGCGGCCGCATCGGCATCGCGGCGCAGGCGATCGGCATCGCGGTGGCGGCGTTCGAGGCGGCCCATTCTTACGCGCGCGAGCGCATCACTTTCGGCAAGCCGATCATCGAGCATCAGGCGACCGGGTTCCGGCTCGCCGCGATGGCGACACGCATCGAGGCGGCGCGCCAGCTCGTGCTGCACGCCGCCGTGCTGCGCGACCATGGCAAGCCGTGCCTCAAGGAAGCCTGCATGGCCAAGCTCGTGGCCTCGGAAGCCGCCGAGTGGGTGTGCAGCGAGGCGATCCAGGTGCACGGCGGCTATGGCTATCTCGCCGACTATCCGGTCGAGCGGCTTTATCGCGATGCCCGCGTCACGCGCATCTACGAGGGCACCAACGATATCCAGCATCTTGTCATTCTGCGCGAACTGGGACGCGCCTGAACCATGACGGATCCTGCTCCCCTGCCGCCGCTCGCCGGACTGAAGATCATCGACTTCTCCACACTGCTGCCGGGGCCGCTGGCGAGCCTGATCCTCGCCGAGGCCGGCGCCACCGTGGTCAAGATCGAGCGCCCCGAAGGCGAGGACCTGCGCCGTTATCCCGGCGCCTTCAACGGCGACAGCGCCGCTTTCGTGCTGCTCAACCGGCTCAAGACCAGCCTGTGCATCGACCTCAAGCACATGGACGCATTCGCGCGCCTGCAGCCTTATCTCGAAACCGCCGACGTGCTGATCGAGCAGTTCCGGCCCGGCGTGATGGAGCGGCTCGGCTTCGGCTGGGGCCGGCTGCGCGCGCTCAATCCGCGTCTGATCTACTGCTCGATCACCGGTTATGGCAGCAAGAGTCCGCGCCGCGACGTTGCCGGCCATGACCTGAACTATGCCGCGCTCACCGGGGTGCTCGACGGCGGACGTGGCGGTGACGGCGTCCCGGCGCTGCCGCCGGTGCTGGCGGCCGACATCGCCGGCGGCGCCTATCCGGCGGTGATGAACATCCTGCTGACGCTGCGCCAGCGCGACGCCACCGGCGCCGGCTGCCATCTCGACATCGCCATGGCCGACAACATGTTCACCTTCGCCTATGGCGGATTGGCCGATGGCTTCGCCACCGGGCACTGGCCGCGGCCGGGCGCCGAACTCTTGAGCGGCGGCTCGCCGCGCTACCAGATTTATCCCACCGCGGATGGCCGCTTCCTTGCCGCCGCGCCGATCGAGGACCGTTTCTGGGTGATCTTCTGCGATGCGATCGGCCTGCCCGCAGCGGAACGCGACGACAGCGCCGATCCGGGTCGCGTCATCGCCCGGGTGAAGAGCATTATCGCCGCCGAAACCACCGACACCTGGCGCGCGCGCTTTGCCGGACGCGACGTCTGCGTCGAAATTGTCGCGACGATGGAGGAAGCCGCTCGCGATCCGGCGTTCGCCCGGCTGTTCACCCACAACATTGTCGCCGATGGACGCAGCCTGCCGGCCCTTCCGGTACCGGTGGCGCCTTCCCTGCGTCAGCCCAACCCTGCTGCCGGCTACGCCCGGCTCGGCAATGCCGACATCGGCAACCTCTGGCAAAGAGAGAGCGACCATGACTGAAAAACCACGCGGCGTGGTCATCACCGGCGCCGGCGGCGACCTCGGCCGCGTGCTGTGCGACAGCTTCCTTGCCGACGGCCTGACCGTTTTCGCGGCGGACGTGAAACCACCCCCGCCCCGCGAGCATCTGGTGCCGGTCCAGACCGATGTGACGGACCGCGCGGCCATGGAAGCACTGGCGCGGCAGGCCGGACAGCACAGCCGCCTCGAAGCCTGGATCAACGGCGCCGGCCTGTTCGTCGTCTGTCCGGTGCTGAAGGCCGACGATGCCGACTGGCATCGCATCATGGCCGTCAACCTGACCGGCACCTACATCGGCTGCTCCGTCGCGCTGCCCGTCCTGGCGGAAGCCGGCGGCGGCCGTATCGTCAATATCGGCTCGATCTCCGGGCAGGTTGGCGGAGTCGGCGCGCATCCGGCCTACGGCGCCTCGAAAGCCGGCATCCATGCCCTGACCAAGACCTATGCCAGCGAAGGCGCCCGCTATGGCGTGTTGTGCAACGCCATCGCGCCGGGTCTGCTCGAGGCGGGCATGGTGCGTGAGTTCGGCGAGGCCCAGCGCGACAAGCTGGCGCGCGGCGCGGCGCTGCGCCGGCTCGGCACCCTGGCTGAGATCGCGCACGTCATCCGCTTCCTCGCCGACCCCGCCAATACCTACATGACCGGCGCGATCGTCCCGGTGAATGGCGGCGCCTACATGCCGTCGTAAGCTTACTGCGCCGGCGCCGGCCTGATTTTCTTCCAGATGCCCATGGCCGCCAGCACCAGTTCGCCGGCCTGGTGCAGTTCGCCGCGCACGAACACCAGCGAGCGGGTCTGGCGGGTGATTTCGGCGGTTCCTGAAATCCACGCCCCGATCCGGGCGCCGGCGATGAACTCGATGGTCAGGCTGACCGTGACGATGCGCGAGCCGCCGGCCGCGGCATGGACGTTCAAACCGAGCACCTGATCGGCCAGCGTCATCAGCATGCCGCCGTGCACCGCGCCTGCGGCATTGCCGTGATGTGCCGCCGGCATGAACATGAAGCCCGGCTGCGGCCCCGCGTCAGTCACATAGAGCGGCCCGACCAGGGTTGCGAAATTGCCGTCACCGGCTGCGAAAAGCTTATAGCCCGCAGGAGGATTGCCGCTCACTTCATCGTTCCCCAATCACCCGCGCCACCATGCCTGCCGCGTCGCCCTCACGCAATAGCGTCCGGTTGAGGAGCCATTGTCTTGCATGGCAAGCCGCGGCATCCACGCCCTTTCGCCTTGCTGGAACCAAAATTATCACACAGCGTTACTCTCCTTGGGGCTCATCGATATTTGCATGAACCGGCCAGCCGAGCGGGGGAAAGGCGACAAGCGAGGATGGCATGGCACCCCGGGCGAACTGGAAGGGTTTCCTCAAGGTCGGGGAAGTGACCTGCCCCGTGGCGCTCTATACCGCGACCTCGACCTCTGGCCGCATTGCCTTCCACACCATCAACCGCGCCACCGGCCATCGCGTCCGCCGCCGGTTCATCGACAGCGAGACCGGCAAGCCGGTCGAGAGCGAGGAACAGGTCAAGGGCTACGAAATCAGTCCTGGCGATTATGTGATGCTGGAGCCCGATGAGGTCGCGGCGGCCGTTCCCGAAAGTGACAAGACGCTCGCGGTTTCGAGCTTCATCAACCACGACGATATCGACGACGTCTATCTCGACAAGCCATATTACCTCGCGCCAGGCGCTCGCCATGCCGAGGAGGCTTATACCCTGATCCGGGAAGGCCTGCGCGCCAAGAAAGTGGCGGCGCTGGCGCAGACGGTGCTGTTCCGGCGCGTCCGCACCCTCCTCATCCGTCCTCATGGACATGGCCTGATCGCGACCACGCTCAATTTCGACTACGAGGTCCGCGCCGCCAGCGATGCCTTTGACGCCATCCCCGCGCTCAAGATCAAGGCCGAGATGCGCGCGCTCGCCGAGCACATCATCAAGACGAAGCGCGGCAAGTTTGATCCATCGGAGTTTACCGACCGCTACGAGGCCGCGCTCGCCGATCTCGTCAAGGCCAAGCTTGAGGGCAGGACGATCGAGGTGCGCAAGGAACGGCCGCGCGAGAAGGTCGTCGACCTCATGGCGGCGCTGCGCCAGAGCGCGGAGCTTGGCAAGGCACGGCCCCGGGCCACGGCCAAGCCGTCATCCCGCGCCAAGGCGAAGGCAACTCCGGCGCGCCGCAAGGCAAGTTGACGATGGCAACGCTCGAAACCTATCGTCACAAGCGCGACTTCACCGCCACCCCGGAGCCGAAAGGCCGCAAGGCGCGCGAAAACACCAGGAAACGCGGCAACAGCTTCGTGATCCAGAAGCACGCCGCCCGCCGCCTGCATTACGACTTCCGGCTCGAGATGGACGGCGTGCTGAAAAGCTGGGCCGTCACCAGGGGACCGAGTCTTGTCGCCGGCGAGAAACGCCTCGCGGTCCATGTCGAGGATCATCCGCTCGAATACGGCAAGTTCGAGGGTACCATTCCAAAGGGCGAGTATGGCGGCGGCACGGTGATCGTATGGGATCGCGGCACCTGGACGCCGGTCCATGACGCCGCCAAGGGCTATGCCAAGGGACATCTGGAATTCGAGCTTCACGGCGAGAAGCTCGGCGGACGCTGGCATCTCATCCGCATGCGCGGCAAGTCGCGGGAGAAGCGGGAAAACTGGCTGCTCATCAAGGCCGACGACGAGGCGGCGCGCGCCGTCAGCGCGCCCGACATCCTCGATCAGCATCCGGAATCAGCAAAAACCGGCCGCGACATCGGCGAGGTCGCGGGAGAAGCGCCCGGCTGGTCATCCAAAACCGGCAGGATCACGAAAAAGAAAACCGCCGCGACTGCCCGCGCCACGCCAGCACCGCTTCCCGATCCTGCCACCATCAAGGGGGCAAAACAGGCGCCGCTGCCCGACTTCATCGAACCGGCGCTGGCTTCGCTCAAGGCCGAGCCGCCGGCCGGCGATCGCTGGATCCATGAAATCAAGTTTGACGGCTATCGGCTGCAGGCCCGCATCGCGGCGGGCCGCGTCAAGCTCATGACCCGCGGCGGTCTCGACTGGACCGGCAAGTTCGGCAAGACCGTGACGGCGGCGCTGCAGGCTCTGCCTGTCGGCACCGCGCTCATCGATGGCGAACTGGTGGTCGAGACATCCTCCGGCGCCTCGGACTTCTCCGCATTGCAGGACGATCTCAGCCAGGGCCGCAGCGACCGCTTCACCTTCTACGTGTTCGACCTGCTGCACCTCGATGGTTTTGACCTGACCGGCCTGCCGCTGGCGACCCGCAAGGACATCCTCGCACATCTCGTTCATGGCGCGCCCGACGCGGTGCGCTACAGCGCCCACTTCGAGCACGACGGCGGCATGGTGCTGCGTCACGCCTGCCGACTAAGCCTCGAAGGCGTAGTCTCGAAACTGCGCGATGCCCCTTACAGGTCAGGCCGCGGCAAAAGCTGGATCAAGGCAAAATGCTCGACGCGGCAGGAATTCGTGATTGCCGGCTATGTGCCATCCTCAACCTCGCGCAAAGCCATCGGCTCGCTGGTGCTGGGCGTCCATGACGGCGGCCGGTTGCGGCATGTCGGCCGTGTCGGTACCGGCTTCACGATAACGCTGGCCGAGGAGTTGTTCCGCCGGCTCGATCGCATGAGGATCCAGGAAAGCCCGTTCGCCAGAAAGCTGACTGCCGAGGAGGCGCGGCAGGTGCGCTTCGTCCGCCCCGAGCTTGTCGCGGAAGTGGAATTTCGCAACTGGACCGCCGACGGCAATCTGCGCCATGCGTCGTTCCGCGGCATTCGCGAAGACAAGCCTGCGCGCGAGATCGTGCGCGAGGCCGTGAAGATGAAAGTGGCGTCTTCCAGGTTGCGGTGCTCCACCGTCAGACTCACCCACCCTGACCGCATCTACTGGCCCGAGGCGGGCGTGACCAAGGAAGGATTGGCCGACTACTACACCGATGTGTGGCGGCATATCGAACCGTTCGTCGTCGGGCGGCCGCTGGCGCTGTTGCGCGCCCCCGGCGGCATCACCGGCCAGATGTTCTTCCAGAAGCACGCCTGGAAGGGACTCAGTCCCGGCATCAGGCTGGTCAGCGACCCCAGGGACAAGTCCGGCGAGCCGCTGATTGCCATCAACGATCTCGACGGGCTGATCGGTCTGGTGCAGTCGGCGGTGCTGGAAATCCATCCATGGGGATCGACGGTGGCCGACTGGGAACGGCCCGACATGATCGTCATGGATCTCGACCCCGGCGACGGCGTGCCGTGGGACATGGTGATCGCCGCGGCGCATGAAACCCGCGAACGGCTGGCGCATGCCGGCCTCAGCTCGTTCGTGAAAACCTCCGGCGGCAAGGGCCTTCATGTCGTGGCGCCGCTCAAGCCGAAAGCCGAGTGGCCGGCGGTCAAGGCCTTCACCAAGGCGATGGCCGATGCCATGGCGGCCGACAGTCCGAAACACTTCGTTGCCACCATCACCAGGTCCAAGCGGCGTGGCAAAATCCTCGTCGATTACCTGCGCAACCAGCGCGGCATGACCGCGGTTGCGCCCTATTCGACCCGGGCGCGGCCAACTGCGTCCGTCTCGATGCCGCTGGCCTGGGACGAACTCACCCCGGGCATCGGCCCAGCCTATTTCACAGTGGCGAATACCCCGACCCGCCTGGCGGCGCTCGGGACCGATCCCTGGCGCGGATTTCGCGGCGCTGCCGCGCCACTCGAGGAACGCAGGGCCAGGAAGAAGGCGGCCTGAAAGGATTTTCGGAGGCTAGCGGCGCTGGGGCGGCTAGCGGCGCTTGGGCGTCTTGCCTTCCGAGGCAATGCTTTTGCGCAGCGCATCCATGATGTTGATCACATTGTCCGGCAGCTTCGGCTCGTCTTTCGTCTTGGCGGCAGGCTTCCTGCCCTTCTTTTTGGACGCAATGATTTCAAGCAGGCGGTCCTGCACCGGATCGTTGACCATTTGCGGATTCCACGACTTTGTGCGTTCATCGATCAGCCTCTTCATCAGCGCCATCAACTCAGGCGCCGGCTTGCCGGTCCCGATGTCCGTGAAATAGGCATCCATGTCTCGCACCTCGTCGCGGAAACGCAACGTCCACAGCACGATGCCCTTGCCGCGCGGCTCAAGCATCACGGCGCGCTCACGACGGTACATGACGAGACGGGCGATGCCGACGGTTCCGGTCGCGGACATCGCGTCGCGGATCACGGAAAATGCTTCCTCGCCGACCGGATCGTCAGGCATGAGGTAATGCGGCTTGTCATACCAGACCCATTCGATTCCATCGCGAGGAACGAACATCTCGATGTCAATCGTACGCGTGCTTTCAAGGGCGACGGCGGCCAGCTCATCGTCTTCGAGAACGACATAATCGTCCTCGCCGCGTTCATAGCCCTTGACCTCGTCGTCCTCGTCGACCGGCCGCTCGCTGACGGCATCGACGTACTGGCTGACGACGCGGTTTCCGGTCTTGCGGTTGATGAGGTGAAAACGGACCTTCTCGTTCTCGGTTGTCGCCGGCATCATGGCGACCGGACAGGTGACGAGCGAGAGCTTGAGGTAACCCTTCCAGAATGAGCGTGGGGCCATGTCGTGGATTCCGGTTCGACACCACAAAACGCCATGGCATCGTCTTTGTTCCCGGGCGGCTCGTCAGTTCCACTGGACTTATGAACACACGAAAGTTTGGCTGCCTGGGCTGGAATAACCGCTTGACGGATTTTCCGGGCATGCACCTAATCCATTGGATCGACGGCAGGTTTTCCTGGCGTCGCGTGACTATTCGCATGGGTTGTTCAGGGTTGTTCGCATGGGCATCGTGCTCAAGGACATCGCGACGGATGTTGACCGGCTGCTGCGGGATTTCGGCGTTACGCAACACCTCTACCGGCGGGATTCCACCAGAAATGGCGCGCGCGAGATCCGCTCGCCGCTGACCGGCGCGGTCATTGCCTGCGTGGCCGACGCAAGCCCTGGCGACGTCGCCGAAGCCATCAAGCGCGCGCACGACGCGTTCATCCGGTGGCGGGTCATTCCAGCGCCGCGGCGCGGCGAACTGGTTCGCCTGCTCGGCGAGGAGTTGCGCGCCGCCAAGGCCGCGCTGGGCCGTCTCGTCACCATCGAGGCCGGCAAGATTCCCTCGGAAGGCCAAGGCGAAGTGCAGGAGATGATCGACATCTGCGATTTCGCGGTCGGCCTTTCCCGCCAACTCCACGGCCTCACCATCGCCAGCGAACGGCCGGACCATCGGATGATGGAACAGTGGCACCCGCTCGGCCCCGTCGGCGTCATCACGTCCTTCAACTTCCCGGTCGCGGTGTGGTCGTGGAACGCGGCGCTTGCCCTCACGTGCGGCAACCCGGTGATCTGGAAACCGTCCGAGAAGACACCGCTGACGGCGCTCGCGGTGCAGGCCCTGTTCGAGCGCGCGGCAGCCCGGATGGACGGCATCCCCTCCGGCCTCTCCAGCGTGCTGACTGGAGGACGCGAGATCGGCGAACTGCTGGTTGACGATCCGCGCCTGCCGCTCATCTCGGCCACCGGCTCCACCGCGATGGGCCGCGCGGTCGGCCCACGGCTGGCGCAACGGTTCGGCCGCGCCATCCTCGAGCTTGGCGGCAACAATGCTTCAATCGTCTGCCCGTCGGCCGATCTCGAGCTTGCGGTTCGTGCGATTGCCTTCGCCGCCATCGGCACGGCCGGCCAGCGCTGCACGTCGTTGCGGCGGCTGTTTGTCCATCGCACCGTCCATGACGACTGCGTCGCCAGGCTGAAGCGGGTCTATGCAAGCGCACGGATCGGCAATCCGCTTGACGAGCCCGACGTGCTGGTCGGGCCGCTGATCGACGGAACCGCCTTCCAGAAAATGCAGGATGCACTGGATGAGGCGCGCACGCTGGGCGGAAAGGTGTTCGGCGGCGAACGCGTCAGAGAAAAGCAATATCCCGCGGCCCATTATGTCAGGCCGGCCCTGGTCGAGATGCCGGCGCAGACCGGCCCGGTGCTGCGCGAGACCTTCGCGCCAATCCTCTACGTCATGCCATACACGGAATTTGACGAGGCGCTGGCGCTGCATAATGGCGTCTCGCAAGGCCTGTCATCGTCGATCTTCTCGACCGATATCCGCGAAGTGGAGAAGTACCTTTCCGTGGCAGGCTCCGATTGCGGAATCGCCAATGCCAATATCGGACCTTCCGGCGCCGAGATCGGCGGCGCATTCGGCGGCGAGAAAGACACCGGCGGCGGGCGCGAGGCGGGTTCGGATGCGTGGAAGGCGTACATGCGCCGGCTCACCAGCACCATCAACTTCGGCCGCGCGCTTCCACTCGCCCAGGGCGTCAGGTTCGATATCGACTGAGCTTCGGGTCAGATCGAGACCTTCGCCTCGGCGATTTCATCCAGCACTTCGGCAAACCGGTCGATCGCCCAGTCGATCTGCTGGTTCTGGATGATCAGCGGCGGCGTGAAGCGCAACGTATTGCGGTGCGTATCCTTGGTCAGCACGCCGGCCCGCACCATGCGCTCGGCCACGAAGCGGGCATTCGCACGCTCACGATGAAGCTCCACCCCGGCGAGCAGACCCCGGCCGCGGACTTCGCGAATGAGTGGATTCCTGATCGAGCCAAGCCGGTCGAGCAGGTACGCGCCGGCCGTTGCCGCATGCTCGATCAGGCGCTCGTCGATCAGCGTGTCGAGCGCGGCCAGTCCGACCGCCGCGGCCAGCGGGTTGCCCCCGAACGTGCTGCCGTGGTCGCCCGGCGTGAAAACCTGCATCACCTCGCGGCGTGCCAGGAACAGCGAAACCGGCAGCAGGCCGCCGCCGAGCGCCTTGCCCAGCATGAGACCATCCGGCTTCACGTCATCCTGCTGACAGGCCAGCAGCCCACCGGTGCGTCCCAGTCCCGTCTGCACCTCGTCGCACAGCAGCAGCACCCGATGCTTGCGGCAGATCCGCGCGGCTTCGGCGAGATAGCCCGGCGGCGGCACGTTGATGCCGCCCTCGCCTTGAATCGGCTCAACGAGAAACGCCGCGGTATGGGGGGTGATGGCCGCCTCCAGCGCCGCAACGTCGCCGAACGGAACCAGCCTGAAGCCGGGCGGAAAGGGCCCAAAGCCATCACGGTATTGCGCAACGGAAGAAAAGCCGACGATGGAAATCGTCCGGCCATGAAAATTGCCCTCCGCGGCAATGATCTCGGCCCGGTCCTGCGGCACGCCCTTGACCTTGTAGGCCCATTTGCGCGCGGCCTTGAGCGCGGTCTCCACTGCCTCGGCGCCGCTGTTCATCGGCAGGGCGACATCCATTCCGGTCAACTCGCACGCCCGCGCCAGGAAAGGCCCGAGCGTGTCGCTGAAGAAAGCGCGGGAAATCGTATCCAGCCGGCCGGCCTGCGCGCTGAGGGCCGCGACCAGCCGCGGATGGCAATGGCCGAAGCTCGCGGCCGAATAAGCTCCCATCATGTCGATGTAGCGCCGGCCATCCTGATCCCAGACGAACACTCCCTCGCCGCGCACGATCATGACCGGCAGCGGCGCATAATTCGAGGCGCCGAAATGAGTCTCAAGTTTGCTGAACCCGCTCATGCATCTTTTCCCTGCCTGCCCATGACGTGACAAGCTCACCCATCAACCTCACAGTACGCCCGGCGATATCGAGCGCCGGATTATACTCGGCGATTTCAATTCCACAGCAAGCCGGATCTCGACACAACACTCTCCACTGATCCAGGAAGCCATTGGCGCGGATACCTTCCGGCACGGGCGTCCCGACGCCCGGCGCGTCCGCCGGATCGAACGCATCGAGGTCAAGCGAGACGCCATAGCCGCACGTTCCATCAGTGGCGATGGCGCGCGCCTCAGCCAGGGCGGCTTCGATGCCGTGCCGCCGCACCTCGTTTATACCGATGACGCGAATGCCCAGCCCCTCCATCAATTCGGCCTCTTCCGGCTCGAAGCTGCGCACGCCGACCAGACAGATGTGCCGGGCCTTGATGGCAGGTACCCTCGCAATGGCGGTCAGTTCCGGAAAGCCATGGCCAAGCAGAACGGCGGCCGGCATGCCGTTGATGGCGCCGCTGTGGGAGGTTCCCGGTACATGCATGTCCATGTGGGCATCGATCCAGATCAACCCGAGCGGACCAGAGCTGCGCCGGGCCTCGGCAACCCCGCTCCATATTCCGATCGCGCAAGAATGATCGCCCCCGATCGCGGCAAAATTATCCCCGCGGGCTGCCAGCCCATGTGTCACATTTGCGACCCAAGCCGCGGTTCGCGCAATGGCCTGGAGCGGCATCAGATGGGGAGCACACAAATCCTCTGGAGTCTGCCGCCAGTCGAGCGCCTGGTCGCGCAACGCATCCGCCGCTGCACTTTCTCGGAATCGCGCGGGGCCGTCCTTGCATCGATCATCGCGCGCGCCGGCGCCGCAAGCCACCCCCACCACCGTCAGGTGGCGCGACCGCACAGCCGTCGTCAGATCGTCGCGCACGGCATATGATTCTTTCTCTTCTCTCGAGGCAGGCTATATGGCTTTACCTGGTCCGGCCAGATCGCTGTCTGCGCGTGGTCATGGTTTTCGACGGCTGCTCCGATACTGGCTGGGTGACAGCCACGGGATCGGAGGCCGGGAACGTCTCGACGAGTCCCTCATTGAGCAATTCTTCCAGATGCCGGCGGTTGCGGTCATGATGCTGGCCGCCTTGTGATCTGGCCGGCGCTCTCTTCGACGCTTTGTGATGCGGCATGATCGGTTACCTCCTGCCGGCACTTCCCGGACAATCAGACGTCCCAGTAATGCGGCGATTTGGCGAGGCCCTTCATGATCGCCTCAAGGCGGCGGTCGCCCCAGTCGAACTCCTGATCGGCCTCGTAGGCGGCAATCGCCTTCAGGAGGTCATTGTCCGTTACATCAAGCCGGTAGGCCTGTTGCACTCGATCGTAGATCAACCGGCTCCAGGGAACGGGTAAGTGTTTCTGTCCCATTCCCAGAAAGCCGCCAAAGCTTAACACCGCATAGGCGACGGTGCCGCTGAGCTTGTCGATCATGATGCGCTGGATGGATCCGATCTTTTCGCCACTGGAACGACGCACCGGCGTTCCTTCGACCCGGTCGCTCGCAATGAGACTGTGAGCTTCCGGACTGATCCGCTGGGTCTGTCGAGTCTGCTGGGTTGTCTGCTCCTCCATGTCTGCCTCCCTTTATGTCTGCCCCTTTTGCGGCCGTCTTGGGCCACGCGAGGCACTCGCGACAATTGTTTCATTGTCGCGCCAGAAAATTACTCAAGCTCCGGTCCGTCCGGACAACTTCAGGCGATTAATGAAGATCGGATTTCTTGCCGGACTCGCGCTCCGGATGCCGCAATGTCACGTTGATCTGGGATGCCGTGATATGCGTTCCATCATCGCCTTCGATCAGAAGTGTGACACGGCCGCTATCGTTTACATGGCGGGCCCAGTTGATGGCCTCGTCCAGCATGCCGAATTCCTTGAACAGCATGCGCTCCTTGTCCATTGGGCGAAGATAGTCCGAACCTGGCGGACCGCTGTAAACCCGATACACCATGACACTGGTCTCCCTGTTTTCACCCAAACCGGCAACATCTCCCGGATTTGTTTCCGGGCCGGAAGCTTCCAACTCCAAAATATCTGGTTATTTGCGGTCCTTCCCGCAATAGCCTCGGCACCTGGCTAACGGCGGTGAAAAATCTTCCCCTCGCCAACTACCCTTACGCACGGGATGGCCGCGAAATACCTGATGCCAACGCCGCCGGGATCGTTTTAACTGATTGCAGCCACTTGGGATTCTTGTGACCGACCGAGAGCGCCGCCATGGTTTTCAACGCACCGTATGCCGAAGACGATGCGGCGATGGCCTCAAGGCTGCTCGCCGCGCGATGGAACGGAGAACAGCGGCAATTCATCCAGGCCATGGCACGGCACCTGATCGAAACCATTCGGGCCAGGGGCAACCCATTCGGCGGCATCGAAGACCTTCTGCGCGAATATGCGATTTCCAGCACGGAAGGCGTCGCGCTGATGGTGCTGGCGGAAGCATTGTTGCGCATCCCGGAAGATTCGACGGCGGATCACCTGATCGAGGACAAACTGCGCACCGGTGACTTCCTGCACCACCAGGCAAAGTCCGAATCGTTGCTGGTCAACGCCGCGGTATGGGCGCTGGGCATCTCGGCTAGGATCATTCAACCGGATGAAATGCCGGCAAGCATCCTCAGCCAGCTTGCCAAACGGCTTGGCCTGCCGACCTTGCGCGTGGCGGCACGTCAGGCCGTCCGCGCGCTCGGCAACCACTTCATCCTCGGCCAGACCATCGAGGAGGCGCTGACGCGCGCGCAGGCGGGACAGGCGGCGCACTATCGTTACTCCTTCGACATTCTGGGAGAAGGCGCGCGCACGGCGGAGGATGCCCGACATTACGTGCGTTCCTACGCGGCCGCCATCGACGCCATCGGGCAGGCAGCCGGTCATGCTCCGCTGCCAAACCGGCCCGGCATCTCGGTCAAGCTGTCCGCCCTGCATCCGCGTTTCGAGGCCCTGAGCCGCGAACGCGTGATGCGCGAGCTGGTGCCCAATGTGACAGCCCTCGCCCGTCAGGCCAAATCCCACGACCTCAACCTCACGATCGACGCCGAGGAAGCCGACCGGCTCGAATTGACGCTCGACGTGTTCGCGGCGGTGATCGCCGATTCATCGACCGCCGGATGGGACGGATTCGGCCTTGCCGTCCAGGCCTATCAGAAGCGCGCCGACGCCGTGATCGATCATGTCGCGGCGCTCGCGCGCGCTCATTCCCGGCGGCTGATGGTGCGGCTGGTCAAGGGGGCCTATTGGGACACCGAGATCAAGCGCGCCCAGGAGCGCGGGCTCGACGATTATCCCGTCTTCACGCGCAAGGCGATGACGGACCTGAACTACATGGCGTGCGCGCGGAAGCTGTTGGGCCTGCGGCCGCTGCTTTATCCGCAGTTTGCCACCCATAACGCCCTGACGGTGGCCGCGCTCGTTCAAGCGGCTGGCAATTTCGACGGCTACGAGTTCCAGCGCCTGCATGGAATGGGCGAAGCGCTCTATTCCACGCTTCTCGATGACAACCGTGGCGCGGCGTGCCGCATCTACGCGCCGGTGGGCGGGCATCGCGAACTGCTCGGCTATCTGGTGCGGCGGTTTTTGGAAAATGGCGCCAATTCATCGTTTGTCTCGGTTGTCACGGACAAGGCGGTTGCAATTGAGGACCTGCTGAAAGACCCGGCTGACATCATCGGCGCGTCGGCGGCGGCGCGATCGCGGGCAATTCCGTTGCCCCGCGATCTGTACGGCCCCGACCGGATCAATTCGAGCGGCCTCGAATTCGGGCATCGCGCATCGCTTGACGGCCTGCTTGCCGAGGCCGGCAAGGCTATCCAACCACGCGCGCTGGCCGCCCCCGTCATCGACGGCAATGTCATTCCCGGCGCGGCGCGCGCATCCATCAGCCCGATCGACGGCACGACGACAGCCGGCGAGGTCGTCATGTCCGATGCCTCTGTTGCAGACCGCGCCGTCGCCGCGGCCCGTGCCGGATTTGCCGCCTGGAGCATGCAGGATGTGGAGATGCGCGCGGCCACCCTCGAACGCGCGTCGGATCTGATCGAAAAGCGCCGCGGCCGCCTGCTTCACCTGCTCGCCGTCGAGGCCGGCAAGACCCTCGATGATGCCGTCACGGAAATCCGGGAAGCTGTCGATTTCTGCCGCTATTATGCCAGCGAGGCGCGCAGGCTCTTCGGAGACGGTCAGCGGATGCCTGGGCCGACCGGCGAATCCAACGTGCTTGCATGGCGCCCGCGTGGCGTTTTTATCGCGATCTCGCCATGGAATTTTCCGCTCGCGATCTTCGTTGGCCAGATCGCGGCGGCGCTGGCCTGCGGAAACACCGTGGTGGCCAAGCCCGCGGAACAGACCCCGCTCATCGCCGCCGAGGCTGTCAGGATTCTTCACGAAGCCGGGCTTCCGGCCTCCGCCCTTCATTTCGTCCCCGGCGACGGCGCGATAGGAGCGCTCCTGGTCGCTCATCCCGACGTGGCGGGCGTCGTCTTTACCGGATCGACCGAGGTCGCGCGCGCGATCAACCGCACGCTGGCCGCCAAGGAGGGGCCGATCGTTCCCCTGATCGCCGAGACCGGCGGCGTCAATGCCATGCTGGTCGACGCCACGGCCCTGCCCGAACAGGTTGCGGACGATGTGCTCGCGTCGGCCTTTCGCTCGACCGGTCAGCGCTGCTCCTCGCTTCGGCTGCTGTGCATCCAGGACGACGTCGCCGACCGCATGATCGACGTGATCGTCGGCGCGGCGCGTGAATTGAAGATCGGCGATCCGCGCGATCCTTCAACCCATATCGGCCCGGTTATCGACCGGGAAGCGAAAGGCCGGCTCGATGATCACATCGCGGCCATGATGCAAAGCGCGCGCCTTCACTACGCCGGAACGGCGCCAACTGCTGGAACCTATGTCGCGCCCCACCTGTTCGAACTCGACCGGCCTGAAGCACTGACCGAAGAGGTTTTCGGCCCTATCCTGCATGTCGTCCGTTATGCCGTCGCGGATTTCGACCGCATCATCGAGGCGATTGGAAAGTCTGGCTATGGTCTCACCCTCGGCATTCACTCGCGCATCGACGACGTCGTCGCGCAGGTGACCCAAAGACTTCCAATCGGCAATGTCTATGTCAACCGCAGCATGATCGGCGCAGTGGTCGGCGTGCAGCCGTTCGGCGGCTGCGGCCTTTCCGGAACCGGCCCGAAGGCCGGCGGTCCGCATTACCTTCCGCGCTTTGCGACGGAGCAGACCCTGACGATCAATTCAGCCGCGACCGGCGGCAACGCGGCGCTGATTTCAGGCTGCGAATGACGCGCGGCTAGTACACTGGCCTAGGATCTTTTCTGAGAAGCGCCCGCCACTTTCTTTTTTGCATGACGCTGATCGATCATGGCGACTCCGTATCGCCGCGAAACCGGTACGCCAGCGAAGCCCGCCTTCCTGGATTTTTGCGTCGTCGCACGATCCTCGCCTGCGTTCTGGCGTCCCATGGCGGGCGCAGATTCGCGCAGATCGGGAACCCGCAAATACATCCGCTGCAGCAAACCGGCCAGCAACGCGATTTCCCTGGCCGACAAATCCGCCAGCAGGCGACGTTCGCGATCCAGTGCGGTGGCCATGATCCTGTCATGCAGTTCATAGCCTTTTTCGGTCAGTTCAAGAATCAGGCGGCGGTTGTCGGCCGGATCTTCCGTCTCGGTCAGGTAGCCCTCGGCAGCAAGCGATTTGAGGCTGCGGCTGGTGCCGCCCTTGTCCAGCCCGATGACTTCGCAGATCCGGTTGGCCGTGATGCAGGGCTCGATCGCCAGCATCGCGATCACGCGCCATTCGTTGATCCCCACGTCGTACATCTTGAGATACAGGCGCGACGAGCTGCTCGACCATTTGTTCGCGATGGCGGTGAGAATCGCAGGGACATAGCCCTGCATGTCGAGAATCTCGCGCTCGCCATCTCTGCCAACCGGAGGACGGCGCCTGGTCGAAGACATTTCTTTATCCCGCTTCTTCTTATCCACTTCCCGCTTCTATCCCGCGCTCCCGGGCGGAAAGCACGTCATGCTACCAGATTCTCCGGTGCGAAAGCGCATGCGCATCAGCGTTGCTATCCGGCATATCCACCGGACCCCGGGATCGGCGCACAAGGTCGGCCGAAGATTCTCATCGATTGACACTGCAACCATTGTTGATTACAACAGTTGCAATGTCAACCATCAGAGTTGACGGCGGAAGGACCAAGCGGCGGCACCAACAGCCGCCCAATCGGGCTACCCAAGGTGCAGCAAGCACCCGCCCGATCCAAACGGTCCCCGCTCAAGGGATTGGAAACAAAAACCGGACGTCATCCTCAGACGCCGGCGGAGGGAGGAAATTAGATGACTATCAAGACATTTGCCGTCGCGGCCGCCATTTCGGCGTCGCTTTCCATGACTGCGGCCGCGCAGGACGTGGTCATCGGCCTGAGCGGCGCGCTGACCGGGCCGTCGGCCGGCAGTTATGCTCCGGCCATTGAAGGGATTCGGCTCTATGTCGACAAGGTCAATGCCGGCGGCGGCGTTGCCGGGCGCAAGATCAAGCTGATCATCCTCGATGATCAGGGCGAGGCGTCAAAAGGGGCGGCCAACGCCACCAAGCTGATTTCCCAGGACAACGTGTCGCTGCTGATCAACTCGAGCCTGTCGTCGACGTTCGCGCCGATGATCGCGGCGACGGGTCAGGCCGGGATTCCCCTGCTGTTCGCCGCCTCGGCTTGCCCCAAGGAGGTCTATCCGCCGGCCAACCCGTTGCTGTTCTGCACGACGGCGTTTGCCTCGAAATTCGACAGCCAGGCGACGCTCGACTTCATCACCAAGTCGGGCGGCAATGTCTCGCTCGGCCTTGTCGCCATGGCCATCCCGATTTCGCGCAGCGAGATTGAATCAGCCGAGGGACTGGCCACCGTCAAGGGCATGAAGGTGGCGGACAAGGCGATCATCCCGCCGCCCACGCCCGATTACACGCCATTTGCCACCAAGCTGTCCGCGGCCGGCGCGAACTGGGTCTATGCCTGGGCGCCGTGGGTCACCCAGGTGAGGACCTTCGAGGGCCTGCGCAAAATCGGCTGGAACGGCCGCTATATTGCCTGGGCGCATCTCGAAAGCGAGAGCGAACTGGCCCGCCTCAAGGATCCGGCACTCTACGCCATCGGCGCCAATGCGCTGTTTGCTCAGGATTTGCCGGTTCAGCGCGAGATGCAGGCCACCGCCAAGGCGGCGGGCGCGACTTATCCCGCCAGCCAGATGACCGAAGGCTGGATTGCCGGCATGGTGCTCGAAGCGGCCCTCGGCAAGGCCGGCCCCAACGCCGATGCAAAGGCCATCCAGGCTGCCATGCAGTCGCTATCGGTCGATACCAAGGGCCTGCGCGGCGGTCCGATCGAATGGACGGCGGCCAATCATTTCCGCACCAGGCAGTTCTACCGTATTTACCGGTGGGCGCCGACATCATCGGCCATCGAAGTCGTGCAGGACTGGACCGCCTACGACGTCAAGTAATCACGCTGCATCCAACACGCCCGGTTCCCGCCGGCGAAGGCGCATCTTCCTTCGCCTGCGGGGCCCCGGCGCCGATGCTTGTCATGCTCGCCTTGAGTGATGTGACTTGGGATAGGTCATGCAGATCGTACTTAACATCCTGGTCCTCGGATCAATCTACTCGCTCATCTCCTGCGGCTACGTGATCATCTACAAGGTCAGCCGCGTCCTCAATCTCGCCCACGGCGAGCTGATGATGGTGGGCGCCTATCTGCTTCTGACGACCGCAAGCGCGGGGTGGCTTGGAAGCCCGCTAGCGGCCATTGGCCTCGCCCTCGTTCTCAGCCTGACCGTCGGCATCCTGGTTTATGTGCTTCTGATGCGGCGGATGACGGGCGAGTCGGTACTTGCCGCCGTGCTCACGACCATCGCGCTGGGCATCCTGATCCGCGGCGCGGTCGTATTGCTCTGGTCGGCGCAGCATCATTATCCAGCGACGAAGCTGCATATCGCCAACCCGTCGATCGAGCTGTTCCAGAACGCCAAGCTCTCCCTCATCTCCCTGATCCTGATCGGCGTGACCGTGGCCACTTATGCAGCGCTGTTTGCCTTCATGCGGTTCGGCCGATGGGGACTGCGCATGCGCGCCACCGGGCAGAACGCACTGCTCGCGGCCCAGCGCGGCGTCAATCTGCATGCGGTCTATGCGCTGGCCTGGGGCATCTCGACTTTCACAGGAGCCGTCGCGGGCATGCTGATCGCGCTTGATTCCGGCCTCGACTCCACGATCGTGATGATCGGCCTCAAGGCCTTTCCGGCCGCGCTGGTCGGCGGGCTCGACAGCCTGGCGGGCGCCATCATCGGCTCCATTATCATCTCCGCGAGCGAAGTGATCCTCATTCAGCACTTCAACCCCCTGTTGTCGGATGCCGTGCCGTTCCTGATCCTCATCGCCATGCTGGTAATCCGCCCGTGGGGACTGTTCGGCACGCGGGAGGAACTCGACCGTGTCTGATCAAGTCCACCCAACGCAGCTCTCCACCGTCATGCTGCAACCCGCATCCCGTTCCGCGCGGACGATTTTCGTCAGCGCGCTGCTCGCGGTCGCGATCATCATCTTCCCGTTTTTCGCCACGCCCTTTCATCTCGATGTTGCCAATCAGATCCTCCTGGCCAGCATCGGTGCGCTGTCGCTGATGCTGCTGACCGGTTTTGCCGGACAGATTTCGCTCGGCCATGCCGGCCTGATCGCCGCCGGCGCATTCACCGCTGGAATTCTGAGCAAGGAAGCCGGCGCGCCGTTCTGGATCGGCATTCCGGCCGCGGGCGCAACTGGCGGGCTGCTCGGGCTGATCTTCGGCCTGCCGTCGCTTCGCTTGCGCGGCGTGTATCTGGCCGTTTCGACGCTCGCCCTGCACTTCATCGTCGTCTATGCCGGCGGAGAGTATGAGAATCTCGTCGGCGGATCGGGCGGAATCCTGATTCCCCCGCCCTCGCTCTGGGGATTGAAGATCAACACCGGTAAAGCCTGGTATGTCCTGCTTGTTGCCGGCGCGATCCTTGCCTTTCTTGTCACGTGGAATGTCGTCCGCTCGCGCACCGGGCGCGCGTTTGCCGCCGTTCATGGCCGCGAGACCGTCGCGGCGGCGCTCGGCATCAATGTCGCGCGCACCAAACTGACCGCGTTCGTCATCTCCTCGTCCATGACCGCCATCGCCGGCGCGCTGTTTGCTTACTACCGCGGCTTTGTCTCGATCGAGGCGTTCTCGCTGTACCTGTCGATTCAGTATATCGCGATGATCATCATCGGCGGCATCGGCACGCTGCCGGGTGCATTCCTCGGCGCGTTGTTTGTCACGCTGCTGCCCTACCTCATCGAAACGGTCGTCGCACATCTCCCCGGCGCGCAGGCCATGGCCGGCTCCATCTTCGCCGTCAATTATGCGGCCTTCGGGCTCGTCATGATTGTCTTCCTCGTGTTCGAGCCGAGCGGGCTTGTTGGCCTTTGGCGCCGCCTGGAACGCCGACTCCTGATCGGGAGGCAGTCGCCATGATGCTCAAGGTGCAGAACCTCGAAGTGCTTTACCAACGCTCCATTCTCGGCGTTGCCGACATTTCCATCGACGTCCCCAAGGGCCACATCGTGGCCATCATCGGCGCGAACGGCGCCGGCAAGTCGACCACGCTGCGCGCCATCTCGGGTTTCATCGGCCTGGACGACGCGAGAGTCAGCAACGGCTCGATCCTGTTCGATGGACGGCGAATCGAGAACCGCTTTCCGCACCAGATCGCCCATCTCGGCATCGCGCTTGTGCCCGAGCGGGACAAGGTATTCCCCAATCTGACGGTGCAGGAAAACCTGGAAATCGTCGCCTCCCGCACGGGTCACGCGGAGCGCCGGCATCTCGAAGCGTCCATTTACGACTCGTTTCCCCGTCTGGCGGCGCTGAAGGCCAAGCTTGCCGGATTGCTGTCGGGCGGGGAGCGCCAGATGCTCGCCATCGGTTCGGCCATCATGTGCTCGCCAACGCTCTTGCTGATCGACGAACTTTCACTCGGCCTTGCACCCGTCATCGTCGACGACATCGCGGAACGGCTGATGCGCATCCGCGATGAGCTCAGGCTGACCATTCTGCTTGTCGAACAGAGCACGGCTATCGCGCTGAGAATGGCCGACTACGCCTATGTGTTCGAGAATGGCCGCGTCGTGCTTTCCGGATCGACCGACGAACTGCGCAACGACAGTTCAATCCAGGATGCTTATCTCGGCACATCCGGCGGTGAGCAACGCAACTATCGCCACGTCCGCAATCGCGCGCAAGGCCCTGCGAAATGAGTGAACTGACGATTGACAAAGTGACGCTGGCGTTCGGCGGCCTCACGGTGCTCAACGACATCTCGTTTTCGGTCGAGGCCGGCGAACTGCTTGCGCTGATTGGTCCCAACGGCGCCGGCAAGACCACCGTGTTCAATTGCATCAGCGGCATCTATAGGCCGTCCGGCGCGATCCGCTTTCGTGACCGCGACATCGTCGGCCTGAAACCCTATGAGGTCGCGGGCCTCGGCATCGCCAGAACTTTCCAGCACGGCGAACTGTACGGACGCATGTCCGTGCTCGACAACCTTCTGACGGCCAGGCACCTGCGCATCCGCACCAACGTCATCGGCGAAATCCTGCGGCTGCCGTCCACCCGCAGCGAAGAGCGCAGGCATCGCGACGTCGCCAATCAGGCCCTGCACTTCGTGGAACTCGAGCGTTATCGCGACACTCCCGTCGCCGATCTTCCTTATGGCGTGCAGAAGCTTGTCGGTTTTGCGCGCGCGATCGCTGCGGAACCGAACGTTCTCCTTCTCGACGAGCCGTCGGCCGGATTGACGCGAGAGGAACGCGAAGACTTCGCCCATTACATTCTCAAGATTCGCGATCAGCTCAACATCGGCATGATCTGGATCGAGCATGACATGCAGATGGTCGCCGACCTCGCCGATCGCATCCACGTTCTCGATTACGGCAAATCGCTGGCCGACGGCCGTCCTGAAGACGTCCTGAGGGATCCGGAAGTCATCAGGGCCTATCTCGGGACACAGGCCGGCCCGTAGAGCCAGCGGCTTGCGGGCCGCTTTCGCCGGCACACCGTCAACAATCAAGCTTGAGAACCAGGGAGCATGCAAATGAGCGAGATGAACGACCAGGAACGCCAGCTCGTCGAATGGCTGTCCGACATGAACGAGGATGA
>SCUB01000026.1 GCA_004297465.1 Xanthobacteraceae bacterium
CTGGGAGAGGGCCTTGTTGTTTTTGGGAGAATCGAAGAGAGGCCGGATGGCCGATTTAGAGTTTGAAAATCAACTCAGCGTTAGAGGAGTGCCGGCTTGGGCTTTAACCAGAGATCCATCAAGCGGTCCCAGGTGTTGGTCCGGGATTTCTGTCGGCCTTTGCGGGCGTTGACCAGAAGATGGCGCCAGATCGTGCGCCGGAGTCCTAACAACTCGTCGGGTCCTTTTAAGAACGCACGCGCGATCGTATGCCCCCACTGCTGCATGACCCGGATCAACTTCTCGAAACTGATTTCCGATCCGTGTTGCTGCCAGCATTGAGCGTTGGCATGGGCATGCCACAAAAAGAGCAAGACCGCCCCGAGCAAGCGCGCCCAGATTTCAGACTGGATGCGCCAAGGATTGTCACTTTCGGTTTTGTGCAAACGCAGCACCGACTTGGCTTGCCGGAAAATCAATTCGATCTGCCAGCGCACCCGATAGAGATAGGCCACCAGAGCGGAGGGCAGTTTGGTGGCCGGCGCGTTGGTGATGAGCAAGAGCCAGCCGGCCAGTTGGAGGGCTTTGGCGCTGGGAGTTCGTCCCTGGGTGCGCATCGACTCCCGCAAGCCCGCGCGATGGCGGCCGGCGCTCTCGGGGCTCAAGCGAAAAGCCACCAAACGGACCGGCCCGGCCCGATGTTTTCCCTTGATTCCCAGGAAAACCTCCGGCCATTCCAGGCGGTTTTCTGAAGTGAGGGCCAGAGCGCCCGCCAAATCCAGAGACTGCTCCGGAGCTGGCGGCCCCTCGGTGGTCCAGAGCGTGAGGGAGTGCGGCAAGGGCATGAGCAGATAGGCGCCCGCCTCTTGCGCCGCCTGCCAGGCCTTGGCGTCAACAAACCCCTTGTCATTGATTTGCAGTTCCCCCTCCTTGAGGAGTTGCGCCGCGCTTAAGGCCTGTCCCTGGTCGGACCGTTTGCCCTCCAGAACTTTTAGAGGCTCCAGCCGCCCGCTGATCAATTCATAGCGCAAGAGCACTTTGATATTGGCGGCCGAACCGTCCCCTCCGCAGGAAGGGAAAATCTCCTGCAAGGCTGCGGCGGTGTCAAAGCAGGTGCTGTCCAGCAGATGAATGGCGCGGAAATGCCGCCGCAGTTCCAGAGCCTGGGGACGGGCCGGACTCCAATCCAGCGTTTGGGCCAGCGTGTGAGCAAAGGCGGCTTGAAAATAGGCGACGGCTCTGGGGTTGTAACGCTCGTGAATGGCTTGAGCAGTGACGGGTTGCTCCAGGCATTGGGCTTGGGAAACCAGCGTCTGACGCAGCGGGCTCAATTGTCCGAAAACCAGCGAAGTCAGGAATTCAAAGGGATCGATTTTGCCTTGGCGTTTGAGCCAGGCGGTTTGGCGGGCTAGCTCCCGGAAAGGTTGTGGGTGAAAGGTGGCGACAAAACGTTCCAGAAAAGAAGGGAGTAACATAGAAAGGGATGTTAGCAGATCCGGAACGAACGGTTGCGTTGCAAGCACCTGTGGATAGATGCTTTACATTCAGACACTTGACACTCTAAAACGGCTTCAGAGGAGGGATAAACGCCCGAGGGTGACAAAACAATTCTTTGAGGAATAAGGCCCCGCAAAGGCCCACGGAGCGCGTGGAAGGAGGCCTATAAACGAAGCTCCTCAAAAAAAATTCCGAAAAAACGAACTCCCTCGCAACAGAAATAATTTGAACTTTTCTTCTCCCGAACGTCAGCACACGGGGGG
>SCUB01000002.1 GCA_004297465.1 Xanthobacteraceae bacterium
ATGATCGGCGGCGGCCAGATCGACGAGGCGGTGCGCGCCTATACCGGCGCCGACGCCTTCGGCGTCAACGCCGTCGAGGCGGTGTCGCTGTGCAAGGGCTGGACGGGAGCGGCGGCATGAACGCGCCAGCCCCCGTCATCACCCCGAACCCGAACCAGGCGGCCTATGACGCGCGCTGGCAGCGCATTCTGGATTGCGCCGCGCTCAAGCAGCCCGACCGCATGCCGGTCGTGCTGTATGCCACCTTCTGGCTGGCGAAGTACGGCGGCATCACCTGCAAGGAGCTGATGTACGACTACGACAAGACCAAGGCGATCGCCGAGCGCGCCGTGCTGGAGTTCCAGCCCGACGTGGTGTCGCCGATGGTGATGCAGAACGCCATCGGCCGCGCGCTCGAGATCGCCGACTTCAAGCAGCTGCAATGGCCCGGCCACGGCGTCGGCGAGAACCAGCCGTACCAGTATCTCGACCGCGAATACATGACGGTCGACGAGTTCGACGACTTCCTGTTCGATCCGACCGACTTCTACCTGCAGAAGTACCTGCCGCGCGTCGCCGGCGCGTTCGACGGCCTCCAGGACCTGCCGGCGCTTCCCGGCCTGCACTACATTCGCCTGATCTACGCCACGCGCGGGTTCGCCAAGCCGACCGTGCGCAGGTCGCTTGAGAACATCATACGCGTCGGTGAAGAGGTCGAGAGGCTGGTCGCCCATCACGAGGAGTGGGTGCAGCGGGTGGCGCATCACGGCTATCCGATCGTCAGCGGCGCCATGGGCATCGCGCCGTATGACTTCATCGCCGATTACTTCCGCGGCGCCACCCACATGATGAAGGACCTGTTCCGCAACAAGGACAAGCTCCTGGCGCTGCTCGACAAGGCCTCCATCTTCCTGTCGCGGATGATCATCGCGGCCGCCAAGGCCAGCGGCAACCCGCTCGTCATGATCCCGATCCACTGGGCGCCCGATGCCTTCATGTCGGGCAAGCAGTTCGAGCAGTTCTGGTGGCCCTCGTTCCGCAAGGTGATGATGAATCTCATCGACGCCGGCCTCATTCCGATGCCGCTGTGGGAGGCCGACTGCACCAAGCGTCTCGAGATCATCAAGGACGTGCCGCCGGGCAAGTGCATCTACTGGTTCGAGCGTACCGACATGGCGAAGGCGTTCGAGGTGCTGGGCGATGTCGTGGCGCTGCGCGGCAACCTGTCGCCCTCGCTTCTGACCACCGGCTCGCCCGACGAGGTCGACGCGGCGGTCAAGCATCTGGTCGACAACGTCTGGAACAAGGGCGGCAAGCTGATCCTCGACGCCGCGTTCGGCCTGCCCGACGAGACGCCGGTGGAGAACGTGCGGGCGATGTTTACCGCGGCGCGAAAATACGCCGGCTAAAGGAGGTTTACGTCATGGCGAGCGTATCCCGCATCGATGTGCGCCGCGAACTCGACCGCCTGGCGTCAATGCCGGTTCGATCGGCGGCGCAGGCGCGCATGCGCCGCGAGGCCGCCGCCATGATCGCCGCCGAGCATCTGGTGGAGGCGGCGGCAAGCTTCCGCTTCGTCGATCTCGATTCTTGCGAGGACGGCCAGTTGCGCGCCGGCGGCAAAATACTGTACGCCCCGCGCCTCATTCCGGAGGAGGGGCGGCTGACCGCGCTGGCCTGCGGCACCGCCACCATCGGCGACGCGCTCGAACGGCGGGTCAGCGCGCTGTTCGCCGAGCGCCGTCCGGCGCTGGCGCTGGCGCTCGACGATCTCGGCAATCAGCTGCTGTTCGAGGTGTCGCGGCGGCTGCAGGATCGCATGCTGGGCCACGCGCTCAAGCGTAATCTGACGATGGCCGGCGAATTGCGCGCCGGCGATCCGGGGCTCGATCTGTCCTATCAGCCGGTCGTGGTGCAGTTGGCCGACGGGGCCGCGATCGGCGTCGGCGTCAGCGCGGGGCTGGCGCTGACCCCGCTCAAATCCATGGCGACGGTGATGGGGGCCGGCGTCGACCTGCCGCCCGCGGCCTGGTCGCGCTGCGACGAGTGTCCGTCGTCGCAAAAGTGCAAGCTGGCGCGGCCGCAGGCCGCGACGGCCCTCCAGCAGCCCGGTGCGCCATGACGCAATCGGTGACGGGCAAGGCCGGGCCCACGCATCTCCTGCACTTTCCGCAGATCGATCGCGAAATTCCCAGTGGCGCGGCGGAGACGATCTTCCAGAGCGCGCGCCGCAACGGCGTGCGCATTGTCGGCGCCTGCGGCGGCCGTGGCACCTGCGGCACCTGCACCGTGCTGATCACCGAAGGGCGCATCCATCGCGACGGCGAGGATGCCGAGACCATCGACGAGAACGAGCACGCGAAAAGACGGCGCAAATGGGTGCGCTCCTGCCAGGTGCGCGCGGTGTCCAACTGCGTCGTCGAGGTCGCGGCGCGGTCGCTGGCGCCCGTCGTGCGCGCCGATGTGCACATGGGCGAGGCCGCCGAGATGCTGGCGCTCGATGCCGCCGTCGCCGCTGCCATTGTGCACGTTGCGGAGGCGACGCTTGAGGACACCGCCGCCGATCTCGATCGCGTCATCGCGGCGCTGCCGCAGCCTGCGGCGCGGATTGACGCCGTCGCCGTGCGCGCGCTCACCGGCGTTTTGCGCGACAACGGCTGGTCGGTGCGCGTGCTGCGCCATGGCGACGAACTGATCGGCTTCACGCGTCCCGGCGCGCGGCTGCTCGGCATGGCCGTCGACCTCGGCACCACCAATGCCGCGGCGTTCCTGGTCGATCTCGAGACCGGCATGCGGCTCGCCAGCCTTGGCATCGAGAATCCGCAGGTGGCCTGGGGCGGCGACCTCATCAGCCGCATCAACTATGCCATCCGCGACGCCGAGGCGGCCGCGGAGCTGCGCGAGTCGGCGGTGACCGCGATCAACGCGCTCGCCAGCGACCTGTGCCGCTCGGTCGATGCAACCCCGCACGACATCGTCGATATCGCGGTGTGCGGCAACACCGCGATGCAGCACCTGCTGCTGGGCCTGCCGGTGCGCCAGCTCGGCCGCGCGCCGTTCGTCGCCGCGGTGCGCGACGCCGTTGAGATCAAGGCGCGCGACCTCGGACTCGCGATTGCGCCCGGCGCCTACCTGACGGTGGCGCCGAACGTCGGCGGCTTTGTCGGCGGCGATCACGTCACAGCGCTGCTTGCCACCGAGGACCGCTGGCGCGACGGCCGCACCACGCTGGTGATGGACATCGGCACCAACACCGAGATCTCGCTCATTCACAACGGCGCCATCCTGTCGGCGTCCTGCCCGTCGGGGCCGGCGCTTGAAGGCGGGCATATCTCGTGCGGCATGCGCGCCGCCGAGGGCGCCATCGAGCGCGTCGGCATCGAGAACGGCCGCGTCGTCACGCGCACCATCGGCAACAAGCCGCCGATCGGCCTGTGCGGTTCGGGCGTGCTCGACGCGCTGGCGACGCTGCGCACCGGCAAGCTGATCGACGACACCGGGCGGTTCGCCGACGGTCATCCCGACATCGCCGAGGTCAACGGCAAGCGCGCTCTCGTGCTCGGCGATGATGTTTATTTCGGCCAGCACGACATTCGCGCCGTGCAGCTCGCCAAGGCCGCGATCCGCACCGGCGTCGAGCTTCTGCTGGCGCAGGCCGGCATCGAGGCCGACGACATAGCTCAGTTCATCATCGCCGGTGCGTTCGGCGCCTACATCGACGTGCGTAGCGCCATCGCCATCGGGCTGTTGCCCGCTCTGCCGCTTGACCGCTTCGAGCAGGTCGGCAACGCCGCCGGCGTCGGCATCCGCATGATGCTGGCCTCGCGCGCGGCGCGCGAGCGTGCCCGCGAGATCGCGCGCCAGTGCCGCTATGTCGAGCTCAGCACCAAAGCAGACTTCCAGAAATCGTTCCTGTTCAACATTGGCTTCCGTACGAGGCCGCACAGCCGGAGGGGATTGTGACCGACACGCAGGGTTTTGATATCAACATCATCGGGGAGCGCATCAATCCCGGCTTCAAGAGCACGAAGGCGCTGTTCGACAATTCCGACCTTCCCGGCATCCAGGCGCTCGCGGTCAAGCAGGCCGAGGCTGGCGCGACCTATCTCAACGTCAATGTCGGCGCCCGGGCCATGACCGATACCGAGTTCATGGCGCAGGTCATCCGCGCCATCCAGGAGGTGGTGACGGTGCCGCTGTCGTTCGACTTCCCCGCCAAGAACGTGCAGGAGGTCTGCCTCAAATCCTACGACCGCGCCCGCGGCGCGATGCCGATCGTCAACTCCATCACCGAGCATCGTTGGGACCTGATGGACCTCTACAATCCGCAGGAGCCGTTCAAGGTGATCCTGATGGCCTCGGAGCGGGTCGAGGACGGCATCGCCAAGAACAACAAGACGGCGGAGGAAATCTACACGACCGCGCGCCGTGTCGCGCTGCGCCTCGTCAACGATTACGGCATGAAGCTCGACGACATCTTCATCGACATGTCGGTCTCCGCCATCATCGCCGACACCACCAGCCTCAACCGCTCGACGCTCGACGCCATCAAGCTGATCGGCGGCGATCCCGAGCTCAAGGGCATCCACATGATGGGTGGGCTGTCCAACATCGGCCAGCAGCTGCCGCCCAAGGCGGTCGACGGTTCCGACCTCAAGCACGGCCTGGAATGCGCCTTCCTCACCATCGCGGTGCCGTACGGCTTCGACACCGTCCTCGGCACGCCGTGGCGCGGCTATCATCCGCTGCCCGAGGACAATTACGTGCTGCAGACCTACCGCAACTTCCTCGAGCAGAGCGGCTCCAACGCGCTACGCGCGGTGCGCAAGTTCTACAAGGCGTGAGTTAAGGGTCAGGGCGCGCCGTGCAAGGGGTTATTCCCGGCGCGCCGCGGTCCCGGTCCTGCGGCGGCCGGCGCGGGAGCGCCCCAGCATGTCGGCCAGCGTCATGGTGTCGAGGATCTCGGCCATGGCGTCGCGCACCCTGACCATGGTGAGGCGCACAACGCAGGCCTTGACGTCGTCGCAATCCGTGCACGGCTGATAGGCGGTGCGGCTGGCGCAGGCGATCGGCGCCAGCGGGCCGTCGAGCACGCGGATCACGGTGCCGATCCGGATGTCGCGCGGCGGCCGGGTCAGGGCGTAGCCGCCGCCGGGGCCTTTCTTGCTCTGCACGATGCCGGCGTGGCGCAGGTCGCCGAGGATGGCGTCGAGAAATTTCTTCGGGATGTTGTTGGAGTCCGCGATGTCGACCGCCTGCGTGGTGGCGCCGGGCTCCAGCCGCGCCAGATGCGCCAGCGCCTTCAATCCGTATTTGCCCTTGGCCGTGAGCATGAAATGCGGGCCTGTCGCGCGTGCGATGGTTGGTTTTCACAAGTTTCGAGAAATATAGAGGATTCGCAGACTTTGCCTACCGCCCGCGCCATTCGCGAAGCGGGCACCGGAAGGGCCGCTGCGGCCGCATCTTGACATCAGGAAAATAATCCTATATACGTCTCGCCGGGAGGATGATTGCGGATGGAGCTTGCCGGCGATGGCCGACGCGGACACCAGCACCCTTCTCAAACTTCCGTTCCTGCTTGCCAGCCAGGCCCAGAAACACATTACCGCCAACGCGGCGTTCAGCGTGCTCGACGCGCTGGTGCAGCTCGCCGTCGCCGACCGCGATCTTGCCGCGCCGCCGCCTTCGCCCGCCGAGGGCGACCGCTACATCGTCGCCACCGGCCCGAGCGGCGATTGGACCGGTCACGCCGGGCAGATCGCGGCCTGGCAGGACGGCGCGTGGTCGTTCCATGCGCCGCGCGTCGGCTGGCTGGCGTGGGTTGCCGATGAGCACGCGCTCATGGCGTGGGACGGCGCAAGCTGGATCGCGGCGGCACTGGGGCACGTCAATCCGGTGGCGCGCGTCGGCGTCAACACCACGGCCGACGCCACCAACAAGCTCGCGGTGAAGTCCGACGCCGTGCTGCTGTCGCATGACGACGTGACGCCAGGCTCGGGCGACATGCGCGCGGTGATGAACAAGGCGAGCGCGGCCAACACCGCGAGCCTGATGTTCCAGACCGGCTGGTTCGGCCGCGCCGAGATCGGCACCGCCGGCGACGACAAGCTGCATGTCAAGGTTTCCGGCAACGGCGCGGCCTGGCTTGATGCGCTGGTGATCGATCCGGCCACCGGCTATGTCGGCGTCGGCACCGACGCGCCGGAAGGTCCGCTCCATATCCGGCGAATGACGGCCAATCCGATCCATGAGCGCATCGAGGATAATGTGGCCGCGCCAACTTTCACCTCGCGCAAGGCGCGCGGCACGCCGGCCGCAAAAATGGCGGTGGTTTCCGGTGATGTCGTACAGGCCTTCTGGGGGCAGGGCCATGACGGTGCGGCCTGGATCGGCTGCGCTAATCTGCGCTGGGTGGTGGACGGCGCGGTGACGGCGGGCGTCGTGCCGACGCGCGTCGAGTTGTGGACCTTCACGGCGGGCGGCGCGCATTCCGAGAAAGCGCGTATCGACAACGCCGGCAACATGGGAATCGGAACGGCGGCTCCGACCTGCCGGCTGGACGTGGCGGGGCCGGCGCGCGTCGGGCAATACGCCAAGGCCGCGCTGCCCTCGGCCTCGACCTGCGGCGCCGGCGCGATGGTTTATGTTGGCGACGAAATCGGCGGCGCGGTGATCGCGTTCTCCGATGGCACCAGCTGGCGCCGCGTCACGGACCGGGCAGTGGTGAGCTAGCGCTGGACTGCATATATCGACTGATAGCGGTAACGACCAATTTCGGAAACCCGGAAGGCTGGATCGATCGCCGCTATCAACTCAGGGAGCCCACCAAAAATATTGGTCATGGCGTGTGGAATCGAATTCCCACGTGCGCTCAGTGCGGATTGGAAGGTGATTTCGGAGTCTTGCGATGAAAGACAGGGAACAACATGTTCGTTAGAATTAGGGGTACGATAGCTGATGAGTCCGGACTTTGTGATTGCTCGAAGCAACCGCTTTAGCGCACTATTGAATCCATCAGAATCACACTGATGAATTAGAACATCCAAACAGATTACCAGATCAAAACGGGCGGGCAGTTCGTCCTTTGTCAGATCGTGTAGCTGAAATTCGAGAGAAGGCAGGCGCGACCGATTGTTCGATATGATGACGTCCGAAATGTCGAGCCCAAGATAGCGAATGCCTTCCAGCTTTGACTCTGGCGTAATCCAGCAGCAGTCACCGCAGCCAACATCGAGAATCGATCGGGGCTGTCGGTTTCGAATGGTCTCTTCAATGAGATGGCTCTTAAAGAGCGCTGCAATTCCGCGCGAACCGGGCCCGCTCCCCAGCCAGACATCCTGGACATAGCGTTCGTTCCAGAACGCCTTATTGTCAAAGTCAGGAGGCGACATATCGCGAGCCTTCGCTGTCGGGGTCGTTCATATATTGTGGGTAGTAATTGAGAATAGAGGGGATCAGTCCCTCTTGGGCCAGAGTATACAAACGTTTCCGCAGCGTTGCTGTAAGCGCCGACCTGTCGATGGGTCCTTCAAGATGGATGGAAGAGGACGGGTCTCTAAGGGACGACCCTGCTGCCGAATATAAAAGGTCGGGAGACCGAACAAAATCTTCGAAGCGAAGGAGATGAATGGCCGGCCCCGATGACAAATAGCGCTTGCAAAAAAGTTCACAGATGAAGATCTGCTTGTCATGTAGAGCCAGCGACCCTTCGGTCAATTCATTCATTTCACCCCAATATCGTTCGGCTGCTGGAAGCCTGCCAAGCGAAACGGGCAGCGAGAGAGAAAGCCACGATGCAATGGCATCTGCCGGATCCCGTATAATGGCAAGGACAAGAAAATGGTTCAGCGCAATAAGCTCAGGCAGTATCGATGTATAAAGCGCGTTGTGTTTCATCCCCAGGGTGAAATTGCCTGAGAGACCATGGCGTGACCATTCGGTCTCCGAATAGATGGCCAGCCTGGGGGAGCCATTGCTCTCTCGGGAGAAATAGTTTGAGACGGCCTTGCCTTCCGACGTGCGTCGATCCGACGTGGTGCCGCCTGCCAGCAGGATGTATCTTATCCTCGCATAGTCCTGGACAACATTCGTGGCGAACTCGGAGGCCGATCCTGATGCCCGCATCAAATCGAGCTGATGCTCGGGTTCGGACAGACAGACTGTATCCGGGCAGCCGTCGATGAGTGCTGCCGCCAATGTGGTTCCCGACCTTGGGATCCCGGTAATCAGAATGTCAGTTGCCACCGGCCTGTCCCAAGAATTCAGCAAGCAGAGCGCTCCATCGCTCCTCGAATTTTTCTCGCGTGAATTGCTTTGCCGTTTCGAGGCCATTTATCGCGAGAGTGTGGGCTAGGCGATCGTCAGTCAGCATGAGGGAGGCAAGTTCTATCGTTTGCTCAAGATCATTATATGGTGCGGTGAGGCAATTGGTGCCTCGGTGCATGTAATCGCGTCCGCCCATGCCATCGAACCCCGCCACCGTCATGCCTGAGGCCATGGCCTCCAGCGGGATCAGGCCAAATCCCTCAATGAGGGATAGAGTCAGGAGATAGCGATGTGCGCCCATTCGTTCGTAGAGGGTTTGGTGTGGTAGCTTCTGGTCAAATAAATTCTGGAAAATGACATCGGGATAGCGCTGCCGGAGTTCCGACAATATGTGAGTATTGATTTTTTCGTGTAGGGAGGATGTTCCTTTTAGGTTGATCAGTACAATATTGGCCGGCCGGTCATGCCAGTTCTTGAGCTTGGCCGTATCGCAAATGGTAACAAAAGGAGAAATAACGGGAGTCTCAAGTTCATATCTATTTTCTAAAAAGTTTGCGACGGGGCGACTGGCGGCAACATAAACCGAGAAGCCCGGATCAAGAATGTCGAATGTATTTAATCCCTGCACATAGCAAATTGATTTTCCAGGAAACGAGAAGCTCAGCCCATAGGATGAGAACGAGGGATTGCAAATCAGGATGTCTGCTTTGGTGGCTGAATTGCAGAGATTGTCTATCGGTAGATGATGGTCAGGCGATGGAATGGTAAAAATATCCCAGGCGTTCGAACTGTGAGGAACTTGAACGTTGACAAGTTTGTAGCCATATCGATCGCGCAGGAGCATGCCGATATGATAGGCCATGAGCGTACCACCATTAGCGATGTGAGCTCCAACTACAAAAACTCGGTTTGACATGCTTCTTCTCTAAACAACTTCAGCATGAACCGATGCGGTCTTGATGTCGACGATCGGATCGAAATCAGCCGGGCCGATGGTGGCAACATCGGGATCGGAAGCGACGCGAAAAGCGATCCCATCAATGATGCGATGAAGAAAGGCGGATTCCTCCTTTATATTGCCCAGGACGCCGCAATTGCAAAAAATCATCCCGGCGGAGAAACAACAAATGAATTGAACCTGCACGGTAACGACCGTTCCGGCTCGGGCATTGACCCTCTGGAAAATCCTCGAGTGCCGTGTGGTCGCTCCGGCGAGTCCCTGTCCATTGACGGTCTTGAAGTACATGGCAAATGCGACGTTTTCCGCGTCCTCGGTAAATTCGACATCATACGCATAAACATACCGGCGCCAGCGCGTCAGCACATTCACCCGCTCGCCCTTGAGCGTCAGGATGCGCACGTCGCGGATGCGGGCGCCGCGCTCCTCGAGATACACCGTCGATTGCGGAACGAGGCCGGGATCGAAATAGTCGGCGCGCTCGGCGGCGTGGGAAGGCGGAGGCGAGGCGGCCATTTCCGGGATGTTGTCGGGCTCCGGCGCGCCAAAAGCATCGACAGGGTCGTCGCTGCCCGCCGTCAGCCAGGGCGCCGGGACGGCTTCCGGCTCAGGCATCGGCGTCGCGGCGATGTCTCGGATCGATTGCCGGATCGCCGCGGCGGCTTCCGCGCTGGCGTTGACCAGGCGCTGATACTGGCTGGTCACCAGCTTGGGCCGGCCGTCGAGCAGCAGTTCGCCGCCATCGAACAATAGCGCGCGCGAGCACAATTGCACCACGCTCTGCATGCCGTGCGACACGAACAGGATGGTGCCGCCCTTGTCCTGGATGTCTTCGAGCCGTGCGTAGCACTTGCGCTGGAACGCTTCGTCGCCGACCGCCAGCGCCTCGTCGATCACCAGGATGTCGGGATCGACGTTGATCGCGGTGGCGAAGGCGAGCCGCACATACATGCCGGACGAATAGGTCTTGACCGGCTGCTCGATGAAGTCGCCGATGTCGGCGAAGCGCGCGATCTCTTCGAAGCGCGCGTCGGTCTCCTCGCGCGACAGGCCGAGGATGGCGGCGTTGATGTAGACGTTCTCGCGCCCGGTGAATTCCGGGTTGAAGCCGGAGCCGAGTTCGAGCAGCGCGGCGATGCGCCCCTGGACCTCGACGCCGCCGGTCGACGGGCGCAGCGTGCCGCACACGATCTGCAGCAGCGTCGACTTGCCCGAGCCGTTGCGGCCGATGATGCCGACCGTCTCGCCGCGCCGGATCTCGAACGAGACGCCGCCGAGCGCGGCGAAATCCTTGAAATAGCGCCTCGGCGGCCGGCCGATCATGCGCTGCAGTCGCGGCACGATCATCTGCTTCAGCCGGTCCTCGGGACGGGCGAACATCAGATAGTGCTTGGAGACGTCGCGGACGCGGATCGCGACTTCGTCAGATGACATCGGCAAAGCCTTTCCGCGTCTTCTGGAACCACGCATAGCCGGCCACGCAGACGACGCCGGCAACGGCGGCATAAATCCCGAGCGCGATGAAATCGGGCAGATGGCCGAAAATCAGCACGTCGCGGGTCTGCTCGACCGGCAGCGCCACCGGGTTGAGCGCGAGCCAGCGATGAAGGTTCGCCGGCAGCGCCGAGGAGGGATAGAAGATCGGCGACAGGAACATCAGCGCGGTGATGACCGAGCCGAGGATCTGGCCGATGTCGCGGACATAGACGCCGAGCGAGGCGAGAAACCACGATAGCCCCAGTGTGAGCACGACGAACGGAGCCAGCACGAGGGGCAACAGCAACGCGGTGGGCGCGATGGCGCCCCTGGTGATGAGGATGAAGGGGACCAGCACCAGGAGGCTGACCACGGCATGGAACAGCGCCGAGCCCATCGCCACCAGCGGCAGAATCTGCAGCGGGAACACCACCTTCTTGACGTAGTTGACGTTGCTGAGCACCAGGGTTGGCGCGCGGTTGATGACCTCGCTGAAAATCTGGAACACGATCAGCCCGGCGAACAGGATGACGGCGAATTCGGACGTGCTATGGCCGTCGCCGGCGGTCCAGCGCGCGTTGAACACCGAGCCGAACACGAACGTGTAGATGCTGAGCATCAGGAGCGGCGTGAGCAGCGACCACAGCAGGCCGAGCGCCGAGCTGCGGTAGCGGCCGACGATCTCGCGTCGCGTCAGGGAAGTCACGAGATGGAACTGGGGAGACATCGCCGGCCGCCGTAAGAGAAGTCATGAGAAGGACCGCCCGTGAGGGCTTGACCTGTGGCCCCCGTGATCCGGGCCCGGTGATACCGCATCGAACGGCTTTCTCCAATGGCTGGGCGGCCGATGGGCGTTCGGACCATGCCGGGTCCCGGCTGATTGGGCCAATCCCCGACTAACCTTGCGGGAATTCGGCGTAATTTCCCTTTTCCCGGGGCGACGATCCGGATAAAGGCTTGCCTCTGTGGCGCCGGTTCGGACCTGGTGCGGGGCAGCGGCGACCGGCGGGGCCGATGGGCGAGAAAATCATTCCCCTGATCATGTGCGGCGGCGCCGGCACGCGGCTGTGGCCGGCCTCGCGCGAAAACCGTCCCAAGCAGTTCCTGCGGCTGTTCGGCCCGCACTCGATGTTCCAGCAGGCGGTGCTGCGCGTCGCCGACGCACGCCTGTTCGGCCGCCCGATCGTCATCACCAACGCCGCCTATCGGTTTGTCGTGCTGGAGCAGCTCGCCGAGATCGGCTGCGCGGCGGATATCCTGCTGGAACCCGTGCGCCGCGATTCCGGTCCGGCCATCGTGGCGGGCGCGGCGTTTGCCGCGGCGCGCGCGGAACAGGCCGTGGTGCTGGCGATGGCCGCGGACCACCATGTCACCGATCCGGCGGCGTTCGCCGCCGCCTGCCGGCAGGCGCGGGCCGCAGCCGTCGCCGGCAAGATCGTCACCTTCGGCGTGCGGCCGGACCGGCCGGCGACCGAATACGGCTACATCCTGCCGGCCGCGCAAGCCACCGACGGCGTGTTCGCGGTCGCGCGCTTCGTCGAGAAGCCCGATCTCGCCACGGCGGAGCGTTATGTCGCCGCCGGCTATCTGTGGAACAGCGGCAATTTCATGTTCCGCGCCGATGTGCTGTGCGACGAGTATCGCCGCGTCGATCCATCCAGTGTCGCGGCCGTGACCGAGGCGGTGGCGCGCGCCGCGCCCGACCTCGAATTCCTGGCGCTGGACGGCGAGGCCTTTTCCCGCGCGAAGGCGATCTCGATCGACTACGCGGTGATGGAGAAAACCACGCGGGCGGCGGTGGTGCCGGTGTCGTGCGGCTGGTCGGATGTCGGCAACTGGCGCGCGGTATGGGACCTCGCCGACAAGGACGCCGCCGGCAACGCCGCTTTCGGCGAGGCGGTGTTCCATGACGCCAACAACTGCGTCGCGATGTCGGACAAGGCGCTGGTCGCGCTCTATGCGGTCGACGACTTGGTGGTGTCGGCGACGCAGGACGCCATTTTGGTGGCGCGGCGCGGCGCGGTCGACGGCATGAAGCCGCTGATCGAGCATCTCAGGATACGCGCGCCCCACGTCACCCAGGGCCATCTCGTCGAGCATCGGCCGTGGGGATCCTACCAGCTGCTCGATCACGGACAGAGCCACCAGGTCAAGCGCATCACCGTCAAGCCCGGCGGCCGGCTGTCACTGCAAAAGCACGCGCACCGCTCCGAGCACTGGATCGTCGTGCACGGCATCGCTCAGGTTACTCTGGGCGAGGTCACGCGCACCGTGCATGAGAACGAGTCGGTCTACATTCCGATGGGAACCGTCCACCGCCTGCACAACCTAGAGCCGACGCCGCTGGAACTGATCGAGGTCCAGACCGGTGGCTACCTCGGCGAGGACGACATCGTGCGGCTCGAGGACGACTACCGCCGCTCCTGATCCGGCTTCCCGCCTCGTCCGCCTTTGGTCCTGCCCGCTGCCGGCCATGCCGCCGCCCGCCTTCGCGGACCGCGCCGCTCATGGGCCTCCGTTCGGTTTAATAAAATCGGCAACAAGGGCTTGTCGATCAATTCGGCCAGCGGGCATGATCCGCTGCGGCCCGACTTTCTGCCGCACCGCAACATGGCGATTGCTCCGGAGCGAATTGACGGCATGGAAAAACTCGTTATAGATTATAACTAAGACGCCTGTAAAAAACCGGCTAATGGCAAGGCAGACCGCACGCGCGAGTGCCGGTTTTTTGGGAATCAGGAAACAACACGGAGGAAAATCCATGCGGAAATCAGCTTGTCTTGCCGCTCTGCTGGCGTCCTGCGCGCTCACCGCGCCGGCGCTGGCCGACATCAATGTCGGCATCACGCTGTCGGTATCGGGGCCGGCTTCGGCGCTCGGCATTCCCGAGAAGAACGCCATCGCCCACCTGCCGACCAAGATCGCCGGCGAGACGGTGAACTGGATTGTGTTCGACGACGCCACCGATCCGACCATCGCCACCAAGAACGCGCGCAAGCTGGTGACCGAAAACAACGCGGATATCCTCGTCGGCTCGTCGGCGACGCCGGCGTCGGTCGCGATCGCGGAAGTCGCCAACGAGACCAAGACGCCGCTGATCGCCGTCGCGCCGATCGACCTGCCGGCCAACAAGAACACCTGGGTGTTCCGCGCCCCGCAGCATATCTCGCTGATGGCCAAGGCTCTGATCGAGAACATGAAGACGCGCGGCATCAAGGAGGTCGGCTTCATCGGCTATTCCGACGGCTATGGCGAAAGCTGGCTCAAGGAAATGACGCCGCTGCTGGAAGCCAGCGGCATGAAGTTCACCGCCATCGAGCGCTACAACCGCGCCGACACCAGCGTCACCGGCCAGGTGCTGAAACTGGTCGCCGCCAATCCGCAGGCGGTTCTGATCGTCGGCTCCGGCACGCCGGCGGCGCTGCCGCAGGCGGCGCTCTCCGAGCGCGGCTACAAGGGACAGGTCTACCAGACCCACGGCGCGGTGAGCCGCGACTTCCTGCGCGTCGCCGGCAAGACCGCGGAAGGCACCATCTTCCCGGTCGGCCCGGTTGTCGTCGCCAGTCAGCTGCCGGCCGGTCATCCCAGCAAGGCGCTCAGCCTGGCTTTCATCGAAGCCTATGAGAAGGTCAATGGCGCCGGCTCGTTCGCCTCGTTCGCCGGCCATATGTATGATGCCGGCAAGCAGATCGAGGCCGCCGTTCCGGTCGCGCTCAAGAAGGCCAAGCCCGGCACGCCGGAATTCCGCGCCGCGCTGCGCGATGCGCTCGAGGGCGCCAAGGACGTCGTCAACGTTCATGGCATCATCACCATGAGCCCGACCGATCATTTCGGCCATGACGCGCGCTCGCGCGTGCTGATCAAGGTCGAGAATGGCGACTGGAAACTTCTCTCCGCGCAGTGAGGTCAGCCATGGACAAGACCGCCGTCGAGCGTGATCCGTCACGCCTGTTCGCGCCGGCGCACGTCGCCATCGAGCGGCGCGCGGACGGGACCGTCATCCTCCGCTCCCCCGATGAGTTGCATCCCTACGGGCGCTGCATCGGAGACTGGCTGGTCAAATGGGCGGCGGAAAAACCGGATGCTCCGTTCCTGATGGAACGGAGCGACGGCACGACCAAGTCGCCGTGGCGCGTCGTGACCTACAAGGAAGCGCTACAGCAGGTCGAGGCGCTGGCGACCTGGATTCTGGACCGGAACCTCGGTCCCGGACGGCCGCTGGTCATCCTCAACGACAACAGCATCAACCACGCGCTGCTTGGCTTTGCCGCGCTGCACGCGGGCGTGCCGTATTCGTCGATCTCGGCGGCCTATTCACTGGTCTCCAGGGATTTCGGCAAGCTCAAATCCATCGTCGCGCTGCTTGAGCCCGGCGCCATCTTCGTGCCGCGCCTGGCGCCATTCGCCGCCGCGCTTTCGGCCATCGCGCCATTGCACCAGGCCACCGTGATCGTCGGGGCTAGCGAGCCGGGAGAAGCCTTGCCCGCCGGCATGGTGTCGCTCGAAGACGCGCTGGCGAAAACCGACCGCCAGGCCGTCGCCGCGGCCTTCGCCAGAGTCACGCCGGACACCATCGCCAAGTTCCTGTTCACCTCGGGGTCCACGGGCGCGCCCAAGGGGGTCATCAACACGCAGCGGATGCTGTGCGCCAGCCAGATGGCGCGCACCCAGGTGTGGCCGTTCCTGACCCGGCAAGCGCCGGTCGTGCTCGATTGGCTGCCGTGGAGCCATACCTTTGGCGGCAACCACAACCTCAACATGATCCTGTGGAACGGCGGCACGCTGGCGATCGACGCCGGCAAGCCGGCGCCCGGACTGTTCCAGACCACGCTCGACAACATCAAGTCGATCGAGGCCAATATCTGCTTCAACGTGCCGCGCGGCTACGACATGCTGGTGGCCGCCCTGCACAAGGACCAGGAGCTGCGCGAGCGGTTCTTCGGCAATCTGCAGATCATCTTCTATGCCGCCGCGGCGCTGCCGCAGAATCTGTGGAACGATCTGATCGCGCTCTCGACCGCAACGATCGGCAGGCAGGTGCCGCTGGTGTCGTCATGGGGCTCGACCGAAACCGCGCCGCTCGCCTCCGATTGCTACTGGCAGGCCGAGAAGAGCGGCGTGATCGGCCTGCCGGTGCCCGGCGTCGAACTCAAGCTGGTGCCGGCCAACGCCAAGCTGGAAATCCGCGTCCGCGGCCCCAACGTCACGCCGGGCTATTGGAAACAGGCCGAGATGACGCGGAAGGCCTTCGATCCGGAAGGCTTCTACACCATGGGCGACGCGGTGAAGTTCCTCGATCCGGATCAGCCGGACAAGGGGCTCGTGTTCGACGGCCGCGTCGCCGAGGATTTCAAGCTGATGTCCGGCACCTGGGTCAGCGCCGGCGCGGTGCGCGTCAGGGCCATCGAGGCGATGGCGCCGGTGGCGCAGGACATCGTGCTGACCGGCCACGACCGCGAGGAACTCGGCTTCCTGATCTTCCCCAACGTCGCGGCCTGCCGCCAGATCGCGCAACTGCCGGACAGCGCGGCGCTTGCCGATATCATCGCCCATCCCGAGGTGCGCGCCACCGTGCAGAAGGGCTTGCGCGCGCTCAAGGCGCAAGGGGGAGGCTCATCGACCTTCGCCACGCGGGCGATCCTGATGGCGGAGCCGCCATCGATCGACGCCGGCGAGATCACCGACAAGGGCTACACCAACCAGCTCGCGGTGCGCTCGCGCCGCACCGCGCTAATCGAGGCGATCGGTGCGGAGGTGGCCGGCCCCGATATCGTGACGTTGTGAAGGCGGGCGGGGGCGGGGGGTCGACAGGAACAGTGGACACAAGCCTTGCGCCGCCGCGCATCGCCGCGCGGCGTGGGCTACACTGCGCTTTCCACCGCGAGGAGGCCTTGCCGGTGACGTCACGCTAAAGAGGACAACCGAATGATCGTCGCAAAGCGGGTTATCAAGGTTGAATGGGGCGATTGCGATCCGGCGGGCATTGTCTACAACCCGCGTTATTTCGACTGGTTTGATTCCAGCACGGCGAATCTGTTCGCCGTCCTCGGCGTTCCCAAGCGCCAGATGCTTACCGAGTACGCCTCGGCCGGCATCCCGCTGGTCGAGACGCGCGCCACCTTCATGCGTCCATCGAAATGGGGCGACGAGATCGTCATCAACACGCGTTTCATCGAGATCCGCAAGTCGAGCTTCAAGGTCGCCCATCGTCTCTACAACAACAACGAGCTTGCCGTGGAAGGCTTCGAGACGCGGGTGTGGGTCGAACTGGATCCGTTTCAGGGCAAGCTGCGGTCACGGCCCATTCCCGACGACATCGTCAAGAAGATGCAGTTGGAATAAAGCGGCCCATACGAGCCACCTAATCCTCATCCGGCGCTTTTGGCTCGCCCAGCTTGATGAGTTCCGGCAGGAGAGTTTGCAGTTGTTGTTGCCCGGCTTCACCGATCAGTGTCCTGATGCGGCCTTCATGCTGGTCGGCGATGCGCGTCAGCCTGCCGAGCAGCTTCCTGCCCCCCGGTGTGAGGAACAGCGCGTTGGCGCGGCCATCGGTGGGAACGGCGCGCCGCTCGACCAGGCCGCGTTTTTCGAGCCGGTTGAACAGCCCGACGAAATTCGTTCGCTTGATGCCGAGCGCGCCGGCGACGTCGCCATGCGAGACCCCCGGATTGTTGTCGAGCACCATCAGCACGGAATATTCGGCCAGCCGGACGTCGCCGAAGGCGGCGATCAGGTCATTGAAGACCACGAGCTGGGCGCGTCGCAGCAAATAACCGGTGTGGTGGCCGAGCGCACCGAGATCGAGCGGCGGGCGCTTCTCGCCGGCCGTGCGGCCGGCATCCATATCCGGCGCGGCTTTCGCGCGCGGGGCGGGAGAATCAGTTTTGCGTTGCCTCGTGGCCATGGATCGGGTGTCAGCCGTGCTGGAATGAAGATCGTAACCGGCAATAACTACCGTAATTCGGGTTCGGATGTCATCACTCCTGCGCATCCCCGGCCGCCGCTGGCGGCCGTCGGGTCCGGCACGGGCAGCGGGCGGCCGCTCGGAGCGGCATGCCACGCCAGCGCAGGACATGGATCCGCATCATGAGTTCCAGCATCGCCCTACTTCTGGTCCAGGACGGCATCATCAACGGCGCCATCTATGCCCTCTTGGCGGTGGCGCTGGTGCTGGTGTTCGCCGTGACCCGGGTGATTTTCATTCCGCAGGGCGAGTTCGTGACCTTCGGCGCGCTGACGCTGACCGCGCTGGAAGCCGGCCGCTTCCCCGCCAGCGTCTGGCTGCTCTTGTGCCTGGGTGTCACCGCCTTCGTTCTCGACCTGGCCCGCGGCCGGACCAAGCGCGCGCTCATTCCGATCGCCCGGCGATTTGCCTGGGACATCGCGGCGCCGCTCGCGCTTCTTGTGCTGGCTCTGGTGCTGGCGCCGATGAAGCTTGGGCTTGCCTTCAACATCGCAATGACGCTGGCGCTGGTGGTGCCGATGGGGCCGCTGATCTACCGCATCGCCTTCGAGGCGCTGGCCGAGGCCTCGGTGCTGACGCTGCTGATCACCGCGGTCGGCGTCCACCTGGCCATGACCGGCCTCGGCCTGGCCTTCTTCGGCCCGGAGGGCTTCCGCGCCGGTTCGTTCACGTCTCTTTCGTTCGCGCTCGGGCCGCTGTTCGTCACCGGACAGAGCCTCCTGGTGCTGGCGGTCGCCGCCATCCTGATGCTGGCGCTCAGTATCTTTTTCGGCCGCAGCCTCATCGGCAAGGCGCTGATCGCCTCGGCGGTCAGCCGCCGCGGGGCGCGGCTGGTCGGCATTCCCGAGGCGCTGTCGGGCAAGGTCGCCTTTCTGATGGCGGCGCTGATCGGCACGTTGTCCGGCCTCCTGATCGCGCCGATGGTGACGATCGCCTACGACACCGGCTTCCTCATCGGCCTGAAGGGCTTTGTCGCCGCCATCCTCGCTGGCCTCGCCAGCTATCCGTTTTCGGTGCTCGCCGCCATCTTCGTCGGCATCCTGGAATCGTTCGCGGCGTTCTATTCCAGCGAATTCAAGGATGTCGTGGTGTTCATGGTCATCATCCCGTTCCTGTTGTGGCGCTCGCTTTCCGGCACCCATGTCGAGGAAGAGGAATGAGCGCGATGTCGAGGCGCAGCGCCGCTCTGGCTCTCATCGTGCTGATCGCCGTCGTTCCGGTGCTGCCGGGCGTTCCGGCGTTCTGGATCTCGCTCGCCAACTACATCGGGCTTGCCGCGCTGGTGGCGCTCGGCCTGGTGCTGCTGACCGGGGTTGGCGGCATGACGTCGTTCGGCCAGGCCGCGTTCGTCGGTTTCGGCGCCTACACCACGGCGGTGCTGACCACGGCGCTGGCGTGGTCGCCGTGGCTGGCTCTGCCGGTCGCGCTCCTCGTCACCGCGCTCGCCGCGCTCATCATCGGCCTCGTGACATTGCGGCTCTCCGGCCATTACCTGCCGCTCGGCACCATCGCCTGGGGCATCGCGATCTATTACGTGTTCGGCAACATGAAGACGCTCGGCGGCTATGACGGCATCCCCGGCATTCCCGCGCTGAGCATCGGACCGTGGTCGCTGCTCGACCAGCGCGTTAGCTATTACCTGATCTGGCTGATCGTGCTCGGCGCCATGGTGCTGACCGCCAACCTTCTGGATTCGCGCATCGGCCGCGCCATCCGCGCGTTGCGCAGTGGCGCGCAGGCCGCCGAATCATTCGGCGTCGACACCGCGCGGACAAAATTGATCGCCTTCGTCTACGCGGCTGTGCTGGCAGGTCTCTCCGGCTGGCTCTACGCCCATGTCCAGCGCGCCGTCAGCCCGTCGAGCTTCGGCCTCAACGCCGGCATCGAATATCTCTTGATGGCGGTGACGGGAGGCGTCGGCAATCTGATCGGCGCGGTGATCGGCGCCGCCGTCGTCACCATCCTCAAGGACCAGCTGCAGAACCTGCTGCCGCTGCTGTTTCGCGGCACCGGCAATTACGAGACCATCGTGTTCGGCATCCTGCTGGTGGCCCTGCTGCAGATCGCGCGCGGCGGCATCTGGAGCCTGATCGAGCCGTATCTGCCGGCGAGAGCCCGGCCTGCGCCGGATGTTCTGGCGTCCGCGACTGCGACGGAGGCCGCTTCTGTCCCGCTTGCGCCGGTGGCGGCGGGTTCGCGGCAGGATACGGCCCCGCTGCTGTCGGCCGATGTCATCCGCAAGGTGTTCGGCGGCCTTGTCGCCGTCAACGACGTCAGCTTCGATGTCCGTCCGGGCGAGATCGTCGGCCTGATCGGACCCAACGGCGCCGGCAAGAGCACGACCTTCAACCTCCTGACCGGCGTCACCCATCTGACCGCGGGCGGCGTCCGGTTCGCCGGCGAGGGCGTCGAGGGGCTGCCGTCGCGGGCGGTGGCGAGGCGCGGCATCGCGCGGACGTTCCAGCACGTCAAGCTGATCCCCGACATGTCGGTGCTCGACAATGTCGTGCTGGGTTCGCACATCCACGGCAAGGCCGGAGTAGTGTCGGCGATGCTGCGGCTCGACCGCGCCGAGGAGGCGCGGCTGCTTGGCGACGCGCGCGAGCAGCTTAAGCGCGTCGGCATGGCCGATGCCGCCGACAAGCCCGCGGGCTCGCTGGCGCTCGGCCAGTCGCGCGTCGTCGAGATCGCGCGCGCGCTGTGCCTGCGGCCGCGTCTGCTGATGCTCGACGAACCGGCGGCCGGCCTGCGCCATCTGGAAAAGCAGAACCTCGCCGAACTGCTGCGCCGCCTCAAGGCCGGGGGCATCAGCATCCTTCTGGTCGAGCATGACATGGACTTCGTCATGGGCCTGACCGACCACATCGTGGTGCTCGATTTCGGCACCAAGATCGCCGAAGGCTCGCCCGCCGAGATCCAGGTCGATCCGGCGGTGCTGGAAGCCTATCTGGGAGGCATCGAATGACGACGCCCATCCTGACCGCCGAGGATGTCTCGGTCGCCTACGGCAAGGTCGAGGCGGTGCGCGGAGTTTCGCTCGCGATCCCGCAAGGACAGATCGTGACGCTGATCGGCGCCAACGGCGCCGGCAAGACCTCGCTGCTCAACGCGCTGATGGGCCTGTTGCCGTCGGCGGGACGGGTGTCGTTCCGCGACGAGGCCATGGCATCGGTCGTGGCCGAGGAGCGCGTGGCGCGCGGCCTTTCGCTGGTATCGGAACGGCGCGACCTGTTTGCGACCATGACGGTCGAGGACAATCTCGAACTGGGCGGGTTCCGCACCGCGGCCTCCGCGCGTGCCGCGGCCATGGAGGATGTGTTCGCCCGCTTTCCGCGCCTCAGGGAGCGCCGCAGGCAGGTGGCCGGAACGCTGTCCGGCGGCGAGCGGCAGATGCTGGCCATGGGCCGCGCGCTGGTCGGGCGGCCGCGGCTCCTGATGCTGGACGAGCCCTCGCTCGGCCTGGCGCCGCGCATCGTGCGCGACATCTTCCACATCATCAAGGCGCTGATGCAGACCGGGGTTTCGATCCTGCTTGTCGAGCAGAACGCGCGCGCGGCGATGCAGATCGCCGATTACGCCTATGTCATGGAGCTCGGCGAGATCACCGTCCACGGCCCCGCAGCCGAGCTCGCGCGCGATCCCAAGATCATCGAAAGTTATCTCGGCCTCGGCCACCACCGATAGGACAAGGTCATGAGCTATGTCGCTCCCGTCGCCCGCATGCTGTTCGATCTCGAACACATTGCCGGGCTTCCCGGTCCCGGCGCCGCAGGTGCCGACGGCCTCGATTACGACAGCCTCAGGCAGGTGCTCGAGGAGGCCGGCCGCTTCGCCGCCTCGGAACTGGCTCCGATCAATGTCATCGGCGACAGGGAAGGGGCGCGGTTCGAGAACGGCGTGGTGCGGCTACCCAAGGAGTTCCGCGCCGCCTACCGCGCCTGGGCCGAGGCCGGCTGGAATTCGGTCGATGCGCCGGTGGCGGAGGGCGGCATGGGGCTGCCGTTCCGCATCGCCACCGCCGTGATGGAGATGTGGGCCAGCGCCTGCATGAGCTTTGCCATGGGGCCGGTGCTGAGCCAGGGCGCCGTCGACGTGCTGCTGCTGCATGCCAGCGCCGATTTGAAGCGGCGCTATCTGCCGAAACTCATCAGCGGCGAGTGGATGGCGACGATGAACCTGACCGAGCCGCAGGCCGGTTCCGATCTCGGCGCGCTGCGCACCCGGGCCGAGCGCGCCGGCGACGGCACCTATCGCATCAGGGGCCAGAAGATTTTCATCAGCTTCGGCGAGCATGATCTCACCGACAACATCATCCATCTGGTGCTGGCCAGGCTTCCCGATGCGCCGCCGGGCACCAGGGGCATCTCGCTATTCCTGGTGCCGAAGATCCACGTCCGCGACGACGGCGCGCCGGGCGCGCACAACGATGTGCGCTGCGCCGGCATCGAGCATAAGACCGGCATCCACGCCAGCCCGACCTGCACCATGGTGTATGGCGATGGCGGCGGGGCGGTCGGCTATCTGATCGGCGAGGAACATAAAGGTCTCGCCTGCATGTTCACGATGATGAACAAGGCGCGGCTCTACACCGGGTTGCAGGGTGTCTGTCTGGCCGAGCGCGCGTTGCAGCAGGCCACCGCGTTCGCGTTCGAGCGGCGCCAGGGCCGGCCGGCCGGCGAAAAAGAGAGCGTGGCGCAGGCGCCGATCATCACGCACCCCGACGTGCGGCGCAATCTCATGACCATGCGCGCGCTCACCGCAGCCGCGCGCGGCGTCGCCTACTACACCGCGGGCGTGATCGATGCGGCGCTGCACGGCGGCGACGCGGCCAGCCGCGCCGCCAGCGACGAGCGCGCCGGCCTGCTGACGCCGATCGTCAAGGCGTTCTGCACCGAAGCCGGCGTCGAGGTCACCTCTCTCAACGTTCAGATCCATGGCGGCATGGGCTATGTCGAGGAGACCGGCGCCATCCAGCACTGGCGCGATTCCCGCATCGCGCCGATCTACGAAGGCACCAACGGCATCCAGGCCATCGATCTGGTCACGCGCAAGATCACGCGTGGCGGCGGCCGCGAACTATCGCGGATGCTGGCCGAGTGGCGGGTGCTGGGGGTGGACCTCGCGGCGCAGGACATCATGCCGGCAAGGAGCGCCGGGCAGCTTGGCGCCGTGCTCGACATGCTCGACCGCGCGACCGCGGAGGTGACGCGAACGGACCGCGCGCCCGACGACATCCTCGCCGTCGCCACGCCCTATCTGCGGCTGTTCTCGCTGGCGGCGGGGGCTGCGACGCTGGCGCAAGGAGCGCTGGCGGCAGCAGGGCTGCCGCCGACCGATCCGTCGTGGCAACTGGGACGGCGCGTCATCGAGGATGCGCGGTTCTACTACGACAACATCCTGCCGATGGCGGGGGCGCATTTCGCCAGCATCGAGGCTGGCTCCGCCTCGGTCTGCCTGCCGGAAAGCTTCCAGTAGGCCGGGTCGCGGGGACCGGTCCGCCGCTCTCAGCCGAGCATGTTCGGCGCCATCGAGATGATCCTGGCGAACATTTCGCGGAAATGGTGCCGCGTGTCGGGGTCGATCAGCGGATCCTTGTTGTCGTGGAAGGCCGCGTTGATGGTCTTCCAGTCCTCGCTGGTGAGCACGCGCCGGGCGATCGGAATGAGCTCTTCCTCTTCCATGTGGATGTGCTTGAAGGCGCGCTGGGCATACAGCGTGACGATCTGATGGAACTCGTCGAACGCCGAAGCGCCGTATTTCTCGTACTTGTCCAGCGCCGCCTCGATGGTTTTGACGCCGATCCGTTCATCGGCATGATCGCGTTCGAGCCTGGCGATGAGGGTGTCGGCGTCGTGGGTGCGGGCGCGGACGGCCTTGAACAGATAGGCCTCTTCCTTGGGATGATGCAGCTGGTGGGGAAATTCCTGGATGTACTGGAAGATCGCCCGGAACAGGGGGAAGTCGGGCTGCAGCTTGCCTTGCGTGATTTCCTGCAGATAGAAATTCAGCCCGTGGATAACCGCGGCGACGGCACGGTGTTCTTCCTTGATGATCGAAATTCCGATTTGCATTTTCCGGCCTCCAGACGACCGTTATGGGGGAAGGCGCCGGACGGGCGTTAGATTCCGACGTGCGTGTTGAGGATGTCGGGCGAATGACGCAAGGTGTCGCAGTCGCCGTCATACACGATCTCGCCCTTCACCATGATGGTGGCGCGATCCGACAGGTCGAGCAGCACGTCGACATTCTTGTCGACGATGATTGTGGCGATTCCGGTTTCCTTGATGTCGTGAACGACAAACCAGATCTGCTGCCGGATCAGGGGCGCGAGGCCCTCGGTGGCCTCGTCCAGGATCAGCAGGTCGGGATTGGTCAGAAGCGCGCGGCCGATCGCCAGCATCTGCTGCTCGCCGCCGGACAGGTTGGTGCCCTGGCTGGTGAGCCGCTCGGACAGGCGCGGAAAGCTCGCCAGCACGCGCTCGATGGTCCACTCGTTGCGCCCGTCGAAGCCGGGACGCGCCGCCATGACGAGATGCTCGCGCACCGTCAGGTTGGCGAAGATGCCGCGGCCTTCCGGCACATAGGCGATGCCCTTGCGGATGATGCGCGAGGTCCTGGCCTGGGTCATATCCTCGCCGCGGACATGGACGGTGCCGCGGCGCGCGCGCACATGGCCGAGCAGCGTGCGCAGCAGCGTGGTCTTGCCCATGCCGTTGCGCCCCATCAGGCACACCGTCTCGCCGGCGCGCACCGAGAAGTCGACGCCGTGCAGGACATGGGAATAGCCGTAATAGGTGTGCAGGCCCTTGCCCGCGACAAGAACTTCCGGCGCGGCCGTCATCAGTACTTCTCCCGCAGGTCGCCGAGATAGGCTTCCTGGACCATTGGATTGCTGCGCACCTCGGCGACGGGGCCGGTCGCGATCACGACGCCGTTGACCATCACGGTCATGGTGTGGGCGATGCTGAACACCGCGTCCATGTCATGTTCGATGAGCAGCAGCGGATAGCTCTTGCCGAGGCTGACCAGGAGCTGGATCACCTTCTCGGCTTCCTCGCGGCCCATGCCGGCGAGCGGTTCGTCGAGCGCCAGCAATTGCGGGCCGGTGGCCAGCACCATGGCGATCTCAAGCTGGCGCTGTTCGCCATAGCTCATCTTCGAAGCCACGGCGTCGATGCGCGATCCGAGCCCGGCGCGCACCAGCGCGTCCTCGACGATGTCGTGCAGGTCGTCGTGCCGGCGGGCCGGCAGGATGAAGCTGAACGAGTGGTGCCGCCGCGCCTGGGCCGCCAGCCAGCAGTTCTCGTAGCAGGTCAGCGACGGATAGATGTTGGTGCGCTGATAGGAGCGGCCGATGCCGAGCCGGGCCACCTTGTGCGCGGGCAGGCCGGCGATGTTGCGGCCGCCGAACATGATCTCGCCCGCGGTGGGCGGGATGTGGCCGGTCAGCAGGTTGATGAGCGAGCTCTTGCCGGCGCCATTGGGGCCGATGATGGCATGGGGCTCGCCGTCGAACACCTTGAGGTCGACGTTGTTGACGGCGACGAGGCCGCCATAGGACTTGGTCAGGCCGCGGGTTTCCAGAACCGGCTGCCTGGCCGTGAAGGCAGGATCGCCGTGCGCCGTCATGCTGGTCATGCGTCCACCTTTTCCGGCAGCGGTTTGGCCTCGGCGCCAGCGCGCGACTTCCTGAACAGCGGCGCAAGCTGCTCGCCGAGACCGGCGAGGCCGCGCGGGAAGGCCAGCACCATGATGATGATGAGGCTGCCGAACAGCAGCAGCCAATGCTGCGTGGCATGCTCGAGCGCGTAGCGGATCACCTCAATGAAGGCGGCGCCTAGCACCGGACCGATCAGGCTGCCCATGCCGCCGAGGATGACGGTCACCAGCGCGATGCCGGACATGTGCCAGCCCAGCATGCTGGGATTGACGAAGCCGTACTGCACGGCGCCCAGCACGCCGGCAAGGCCGGCGAACACCGCGGCGATCACAAAGGCGATGAGTTTGTAGAAATACACGTCATAGCCGAGCCCGCGGGTGCGATACTCGTTGATGCCGATGCCGCGGATGACCTTGCCGAACGGCGATTCCAGCATCAGCCGCAGGATCGCGAACGACACCAGCAGCACCCCGAGCGAGACGTAGAAGAACTGCACCTTGCTTTCGAGATTGATCAGGGTCCTGCCGCCGATTTCCAGGGTCGGCTTGGCGAACAGATAGACGCCGTCCGAGCCGCCGGCCAGCTTCGAGTCGTTGAAGAAGTAATAGAACATCTGCCCAACAGCGAGCGTGACCATGATGAAATACAGGCCGCTGGTGCGCAGCGCGAAAGCGCCGATGACGAGCGCGATCGCCGCCACGCCGCCGAGTACGAGCGGTATGGTGGTCAGAATCGAAGGCGTTGAATATTGCGGCGTCAGCAGGATCAGCAGATAGGCGCCAAGGCCATAGAACGCCGCATGGCCCATGCTGACCAGGCCGACGATGCCAACCAGCAGGTCGAGGCTCATGCACAGCAGGCCGAAAATCATGATGTAGGTGATCTGCTGCAGGAAGAATTCATGCAGGTTGGCGTTCATGGTGCCCTTGAGCAGCGGGAACGCCGCGACCAGCGCGACGATCACCGCACCGATCAGGTAGCCCCAGCGGTTATTGAAGAATGTCACGGCTCAAGGCTCCTCAGGCGCGCGCGAACAGGCCCTGGGGACGCCACAGCAGCACCCCGGCCATGATTGCGTAAACGAGAAAGCTGGAAAACTGCGGCAGCAGGACGCGGCCGAAGGTGTCGGCGAGGCCGATCAGCAGCGCGCCGAAAAAGGCGCCCTTGATCGAGCCGACGCCGCCGATCACCACGACCACGAAGCTGATGATGATGATGGCGTCGCCCATGCCCGGCGAAACCGAGGTGAGCGGCACCGAGATCGCGCCGGCAAATCCGGTCAGCGCGGCGCCCGCCGCGAACACCAGCGCGAACAGCATGTTGATGTCGACGCCCAGCGACGACACCATTTCGCGGTTGCTGGCGCCGGCACGGATCCACATGCCGAGTTTGGTCTTCTGGATGACGAGGGCCATGGTGACAGCCAGCACGGCGCACACCACGGTCACGAAGATCCGGTAATAGGAGAACGCCATGATGTCGCTGACCTGGAACGAGGAGGAAAGCGCTGGGGGAATGGCGACGCTGTGCACGTCGCTGCCCCAGATGATGCGCTGCGCCTCGTCGAACACCAGGATCAGGCCGAAGGTGATGAGCACCTGGTCGAGATGGTTGCGGTTATAGAGCCGGCCGATCAGCACGCGCTCGATCACGAATCCGAGCGCCGCCATGGTAGCGACGGCGCCCAGCACCGCGAGTACCAGGCTGCCGGACGATTGGGCGATGCCGAAAGCGACATAGGCGCCGAGCATGTAGAAGGCGCCGTGCGCGAGATTGATGATGCCCATGATGCCGAAGATCAGCGTCAGGCCGCTCGCGATCAGGAACAGGATGAGTCCGTACTGAAGGCCGTTGAAGACCTGGACCAGAAATAGACTTAAGCTCATATCCGCCCCTCTCCAGCGTTCGTACGAAATGACCGGCCAAGGATATTGGCCGGTCATTTGCATCTAAGTTGATTTAGGAACGTCAGCCGGTGAGCTTGCAGCCGCGGGCTGGATCGGCCAGTGCCTTGTGGGCGACGCCGATGACTTCATTCTGACCCTTGCGCACTTCACGCAGGTAGATGTCCTGAATCGGATTGTGGGCCTTGGACAGCGTGAACTTGCCGCGCGGCGAGTCGATGGTGGCGGCTTCCATGGCCTTGTAGAGCTCGGCCTTGGCGCCGGTGTCGCCCTTCACGGCTTTGAAGCCCGCCGCCAGCAGCAGGCCGGCGTCGTAGCCCTGCACGGCGTAGATGTCGGCTTCCTTGTTGAACGCCTTCTTGTAGTCGGCGCGGAATTTCTTGTTGGTCGGAAGGTCGAGGTTGTCGGCATAGTGCAGGGTGGTGAGGATGCCTTCGGCCGCTTCACCCTGAGCCTGCAGCACGCCCTCGGTGAGGAAGCCCGAGCCGAGCAGCGGGATGGATTTGCGCAGGCCCGCGGCCGCGTAGTCCTTCACGTATTTGGCCGCGCCGCCGCCGGCGAAGAACACGAACACCGCGTCCGGCTTGAGCGAGGCGATTTCCGCAAGGTTGGCCTGGAATTCCACGTCCGGGAAGGGGACCATGATTTCCTTGACGATCTTGCCGCCGAGCGCGGTGAAGCCCTCGGTGAACCCGCCAATGGCTTCTTCACCGGCGCCATACTTCCAGGTCATGGTTACGACGTTGCGGTAGCCCTTGTCGTAGGCGACCTTGCCCATCGGGAACGGCGGCTGCCAGTTCGAGAATGAGCTGCGGAAGATGTTGGGCGCGCACAGCGGGCCGGTGGCGGCGCCGGCGCCGGCATTCGGGATCATCAGCAGCGTGCCGGTCTCGCGGGCGATCTTGACCATGCCCATGACGACGCCGGAATGCACGGTGCCGTAAAGGATGTCGACGTTGCTTTCCTTGATCAGCTTTTCGGCATTGGCCGGTCCACGGGCCGGGTTGGATTCGTCATCGAGGGTGATGTACTCGACGTCGCGGCCGCCGAGCTTGCCGCCCGAGGCGGTCAGCGCCAGCTTGAGGGCATTGAAGCCCGCTTCGCCGAGCTGGGCGTAGGTGCCGGTGAATGGCATCATGATGCCGATCTTGATTTTCGCAGTCTGTCCGATCGCGAAGGTCGGGAAACCGGTGGCGGCGGCGCCCAGTGCAGCACCGGTGCCTTGAAGAAATTTACGACGGCTGGTCTTGATGTTCATGTTTAAGCTTCCTCCCTTTGTTTGGTTCTCGTGCCTTTGTTTTGGTTCTCGTGCCGCTAAACTGATATTTCAATACCAAAATACGAATAGTTTGGGAATGAGGTTCTTGAAACCCGCGCGCCTCCTGCCGGGAGGCGGCCCGTCCGCGCGATCATAAAAGGGTTCAGTGGGAGCGAGAAACAAATTTGCAAAACCTCGCGAGGGGCGACTTTGCCTCGGAGGAGGCATTATCCTCTGCCGCTAATAGGCATCGGATTCCGTCATATCGCCTGCTTCTTCTGAACTTCTCGGATTGGCCGATGCGGCCCGAGACTGTATTTTCATGGCGGGTTTTCCAGGCACGTCCCATTGACGCGGAGCCACGTGCAAAGCTGCCCCGGAGCGAGGCGGGCGCTGCAATCAGCGCGTGATCTGGCGGCGCGGACACTTATACTGGGCGAATTCACCAAATTACATCCGACGTGATTTTTCTCATAGGATGACTCTCGATATTGGTATTTACATCCGATATAACCTGCCATCCAGCAGCGGTGGGCGTAATTCCGATGATCAAGGGGCTGATGTTGGACGAAGGGCCGCCGTCTCTGACGCGGTCATTTGTCGATGAGCTGCGCGAAGAGATCCTGTCCGGACGCCAGGCGCCCGACGCGCGGCTGCATTTGCAGGACCTCAAGCACCGCTACCGCATCAGCCTCAGTCCGATCCGGGAAGGGCTGGCCTATCTGATCGCCGAGGGCTTCGTCATGCCGGTCGGGCAGCGCGGCTATCGGGTGGCGCCGATCTCGCGCGACGGGTTGGCGGAAATCGTCGACCTGCGGATCAATCTCGAACTCGCCGGCCTGCGCGCCTCGATCGCGCGCGGCGACGAGATGTGGGAACTGCTGCTGCTGACCAGCTATCAGCGGCTGCGCAATTTCGAGCAGCGGCGCTGGAACGAAAGCGACGCCGGGGAATTCGAAAACCGCAACAGGATGTTCCATCGCGCGCTGATCGGCGCCTGCGGATCGCCGCTGCTGATCCGGTTTGTCGAGATCCTGAGCGGCATGAGCGATCGTTATCGCCGCCTGTTCCTCAAGAATCATGAGCCGGACCGCGACGTGCCGAAGGAACATGCCGACATCTACGGGGCCGCGCTTGACCGTGACGCCGATCGCGCCTGCGAGGCCTTGCGACGGCACATCACCCATGTCGCCGATAATGTTCTTGATCTGCTGAAGCCAGCCTCGGACGCAAAGCCGAGGCTCCGTGCGAGGCGAAATGCGGGCGGCGCGCCAGCCGATGGCCGGCTCGCCGCGCTGGCTGGCATCGCGGCTCTCGGATTGAAGTAACACCGGATTCTCAATGCTTTTCAGCACATGCCAGGGAAGATGCTCATGAACAAGATGGATGCCATTGGACGGGTCGCCGGCCAGATCTTCGACGTTCACAAATCGCGCAAGCCGGTTGCTCCGATCCGCGAGATGCTCACGGCCGGCGCCCTCGACGAGGCCTACGCGGTGCAGGAAACCAACACCAGGCGCTGGCTTGACGAAGGCCGCAAGCTGGTCGGCCGCAAGATCGGCCTCACCTCGCTCGCGGTGCAGAAGCAACTCGGTGTCGACCAGCCCGACTACGGCATGCTGTTCGACGACATGGCGGTGCCCGATGGCTGGGAGATGAATGCCGGCCAGCTGATCCAGCCCAAGGTCGAGGCCGAGGTGGCGTTCGTGCTCGGCCGTGATCTCGATTCCGAACAGATCACCATCGCCGACGTCATCCGCGCCGTGGAGTTCGCCCTGCCTGCCATCGAGGTGGTCGATTCGCGGATCGCGGACTGGAAGATCGGCATCCTCGACACCATCGCCGACAACGCCTCGTCCGGCCTTTACGTGCTCGGCTGCATGCCTGTGAAACTGGACCGGGTCGACCTGCGGCTGTGCGGCATGGTGATGGAGAGCGCGGGCGAGCCGATTTCGGTCGGTTCGGGCGCCGCGTGTCTCGGCAATCCGCTGTCCGCGGCGCTGTGGCTCGCCAAGACCATGGCCCGCGTCGGCCGGCCGCTCAAGGCGGGCGACACCATCATGTCGGGCGCGCTGGGTCCAATGGCCGCCGTCAAATGGGGGGATGTGGTCGAAGCCCGGATCGAGGGTCTTGGCTCGGTGCGCGCCGCGTTTGCGAAGAACACTTAAGTCCTCGTCGACACAAGGCTTTTTCTGCTCCTGGCGGAGGTTCGCGGCTGGCCGGTTCAAGCGGAAGGCGGGCCGCGACGCAATTCGCGATAGGCCTGTTTTCCCCTATCCATGTGAGGTCCTAACTCCGTGCTTGCGCCGGCGGCGAAAAGTTGTTGCGATAACGCCTAGGCAGGGCTTTTTAATTGTATTAAAGTACCAAAATACTTAATTAAAGCATCGGCCTTTTGATTATGAGGGGGCCCCGCTGCGAGTAAGCGTTGTGATGCCGTCCGAGGGACGGCATCATCCGGAAGCGACGACCTAACAAGTGAGGGAAGCTATGGCCGACACAAATACAAAATCCCCTGAAGGGACCACTATCCGCACTCTTACTCCGGAGGATATCGATCGCGTGGTCGAAATCGACCGTGCCATCACCAAGCAGTCGCGCCGCGGCTTCTTTGAAAAGCGCATCGAGGCGCGGCGCCGCGAACCCACCGCATTCATCTCGCTGGCCTATGTCGAGAAGGGCGTCGTCGAGGGCTTCCTGCTGGCGCATGTGCTCGACGGCGAATTCGGCGGACGCCATCCTGTCGCCGTGCTTGACGCGCTCGGAACCACCGAAGCCGTGCGCGGCCATGGTGGCGGGCGGGCGCTGATGGCGGAGCTGGAAAAGATCGCTCGCGGCCGTGGCGCCAAGGAATTGCGCACCCAGTCGAGCTGGTCCGATCAGCAGCTCACGCACTTCTTTGCGGCGGCCGGTCTCGGGCTTGCGCACCGGCTGGTGCTCGACCGTCCGTGCGGCAAGCTGGCCAATGAGCAGTCGATCGGCGAGACGTCCCAGGATGATTCGCGGGATCTGTCGCGCGATGTCGTTCCGGTTCGCTCCATGACGCTCGAGGATCTGCCGGTGGTTACCGGACTTGACCGCCGCGTCACCGGCCGCGACCGTTCCGGCTATTACAAGCGCAAGGTCGCCGAGGCGCTGCAGGAGAGCGGAATCCGCCTGTCGATGATCGCCACGGTGGACAAGTCGCCGGCCGGCTTTGTCATGGCGCGCGTCGATTACGGCGAGTTCGGCGAGACCGAGCCCGAGGCTGTCATCGATACCATCGGCGTCGATCCGGGGTTCGCCGGCAAGCGGGTGGGAACTGCCATGATCTCGCAGCTCCTGGCCAATCTGCAGAGCCTGCGCGTCGAGCGCGTTCGCACCGAAGTCGACTGGGACAATTTTGAGTTGCTCGCCTTCCTCAAGGGGCTTGGCTTCCAGCCTTCCCAGCGGCTCGACTTCGTGCGCGCGCTGTAATCATCCTGCGCCGCGGTCGCGCACAGTGATCGCGGCGCATCTTCTTGCACGGCACGATCCAGGCTAACGGAGATCAAGGCATTATCCTGCAGTTGGCGTAGTCTGCCTGCGAAAGGGTGGAGGAGTTGATGGGCAGGATTCAGGACGGGGTGGCGACCGTTATCGGGCGTTTGTTCGGCTCGGCACGTCCCGCGCAGGATGAGGCCGCCGGCGATCCGCGGGTGCCGCCAGTGACGCCCGTCGACATGACATCCGCGGATGCGTCATCCGCGCCGGGCGATGCATTTTACCTTGATGTCCGCGCCGCGCTTGCCGAGGGACGCGAGCCGCTGGGCGAGATCATGCAGCTTGCCAGGCGCGTGCCCGATGGCGGCATGATGACGCTGGAGGCCCCATTCAATCCGATCCCGTTACGGCGCATGCTCAATGAGTCCGGTTTCCAGGACGAGGCTTGGCAGGTCGCGCCCGCTCATTGGCGCATCGTGTTCCGCCGCACCAGCGAGGCTGTGCCGGCAAAGCCTGGCGCGGCGCGCATCTGGCATGCGCCGGACGCCATCCACATCGATGTCCGCGGTCTTGCGCCGCCGGCGCCCATGGTGGAGATCCTCAAGCTGGTGGACTCGTGCTCGGCCATCACCACGATCGCGGTGCATCATGAGCGCGAGCCGGTCTTTCTTTATCCCGAGCTTGCGCAGCGCGGCTGGTCCCATACCGTGACCGCCAGCCAGCCCGACGAGGTGATGCTGCTGCTCCGGCGCGAGGCGCGGTCATGAGCTTGAGCGGCGGAATGATTCTCGCGGGGGCCGCGAGCCGGCTGTTGCCGGTATCGGTGCCGTTCCGCTTTTTCGTCGCGGCGGTGTATTTCCATTGCTTCGTGTGGCTGGTGTTCGGCTTTGCGGCGGCAGGCGCGACCGATTTCATCGGCGGCCTCGGCGCGCCGCTGGCCGCGCTTCATGTCGCGACGCTCGGTGTTTTCTCGATCACCGCGATGGGCGCGACCCTGCAGCTGCTGCCGGTGGCGACGCGCGCGCCGATCACGGCGCTGTGGCGGGCCAAGCTGGTGTTCATCCTGGCGTTCGTCGGCGTGCATCTTCTAGTCGCCGGCATGGCGACCGGCATCATGGCGCTGCTGTTGTCGGGAGCGGTACTTGCCGCGGCGGCGCTGCTGATCTTCGCGATCATCACCGCCATCAACCTGTGGGCCGCGCCGCAGGCCAACGTGGCGATGGCCTATGCCTGGAGCGCGCTCAGCGCGCTGATACTGCTGCTCGCCGCCGGCCTCCTGGTGGCGTTCGATTTCCAGTTCGCCTTCCTCGCCGATCACTCCAGCGTGGCCGCGATCCATTTCGTGCTCGGTATTTTCGGCTTCTTCGGATTGCTGGCGTTCGGCTTCAGTACCGTGCTGCTGCCGATGTTCACGCTGTCTCCCTCGGTGGCGCCGAAGATGGCGCGCGCGGTTCTCGCCATTGCCGTGATCGCGATCCTCGCCGCGATCGCCGGACTGCTGGTCCATGACGATCGCCTGATCGTCATGGCTTTGCTGGCGGGCATGATTGCCGCCATCCTGCATATTGTGGAGATCGAGCGCGTGCTACGCCGGCGCATGCGGCGCAAGCTGGATCTGGCGTTCGTGCTCATCCGCGTCGCGCACGGGGCGCTGGTGGCCGGCCTCCTGATCGGGCTTCTTCTCATGCTCGGCGTGCCGGTGCCGGGCAAATGGACCATGTTCGGCTGGGTCGTGATCGGCGGCTGGCTGCTGACGTTCCTGTTCGGCATCTTGCAGCGGATCATGCCGTTCCTGGCCTCGATGCATGCCGGCAAGTCGCGCGGACGGTCGCCGCTGCTGTCGGAAATTGGCCGCGAACGCCCCTTACGCATCCATGCCGTCTGTCATTTCGCGGCATTGATCCTGATCGGCCTCGGCATCGTGACCGGGATCGCGCCGCTCCTGCAGCTGGGAGCCGCCGCGGGATTCCTCGGCAGCCTGGCGTTTGGCTGGTTTGCGGCGACGGTGGTTTCGTATCTCGTGCCGCGCAACGAAGAGCCGGCACTCAAGGCCGGTTGAACAAGGTTCACTTTTTCGCTCTGACAACCCCTCAGGAGGACGTTATGCAATTCACCCGTTCGGTTCCCCGCCTGCTGCATGATGAGCATGTCGGCACCATCTCGCTGATCGACCGCATCGACAGTGTCATCCACGGCTATCGCGGCGCGACGCCCCCCAGCGCCACCGATGGCGATGTCGCGGTCATCGTCAAGCGTGTGGTGTCGACGATCGAGGCCGACGTCACGAACCATTTCGACTTCGAGGAGAACACGCTGTTCCCGTTTCTCGCCGAGCGCGGCGAGCACAACATCGGCTTGCTGCTCGAGGAAGAGCACAACCTGATGCGCGACGTCGGCTACGAGATCATTCGCGTCGGCAAGGCGGCGCGCGACAACGGCTTCACGCCGGAGACCTGGACGGAGTTCCGGCGGCTGTGCGCGGAATGGTCCGAGCGCATGATGGCGCACGTCCAGAAAGAGGAAATGGCGCTGCTGCCGATTCTCGAAGACATGCTCGACGCCGACGCCGACGCCGACCTGGTGGCGCGTTACACCGAGGCTCAGTAAGGCGCATTTCTCCCCTGGGGGCGCGGGCAGGGCGGATTTCCATCACCGCCCGCCGCGCCCGTCGGGACTTGCCAGCCGGGGCGAGAACGGGCACATTAATTTGGTAAAGAACTACCAGATTAACCGCCGGGCAGGAGAAAGCCTGTCTGCAAGCTGCCAGGCGCGGCAATGGCGGAAGGTTCGGCTCCGAGGCCGGGGTCGATGGGGGGGCGAAGGCGGATCGGACCTGCGCCGTTCACGGACCAGCGGGACGTGTTCTCATTACCGCAGCCAGAAGAGTAGCCGAGCCAGGCTTAGCGCAAGGTGCCAGCGATCAGGGCGACAGGAGCGGGGCGGGAAATGAAGGAAGGGGCCCAGGCCGGTGTGAAATCGGCGGCGCGGAAGATTGTGATCCGGCGTGCGACGGTCGAAGACCTGCCGGCCATCGTCCGGCTGGACGAAAAGACGACCGGCAAACCGAAGCCGCAGCACTGGGAACAGTTATTGGCCCATTTCAGCGAGCAGTCGGGGGGGCGCGCCTTCCTGGTTGCTGCGATCGACGACAGGGTCATTGGCTTCATGACCGGCGAAGTGCGCGCGTTCGAGTTCGGCTCGGAGCCCTGCGGCTGGGTGTTTGCCCTGACCGTCGACCCTCAGGTCCGGGTGCAGAACGTCGGTACGCAGCTGTTTGAGGCGCTGTGCGAGGTATTCAAGGAGGCCGGGGTCGACAAGGTGCGGACCATGCTGGCCCGTGAAAACCACCTCGTGCTCGCTTTCTTCAGGAGCCTGGGGATGATGGCGGGACCATTCATTCAACTGGAGCGGGATCTGGAGTAGCAGTTAGCAAAGCCTGATGGATCGAATCGTGCCGGTTGGCGGCCGGACAAGTGGATTGCAATGAAGCTTCAAAAAGCAACCATGTGCGGACTTTATGCGGTGCTGGAACTTGCCGCTCATCCCGAGCGGCAGATTTCGGCTGCCGAAATCGCCAATAAATACGACATTTCCATCAATCACCTAGCCAAGGTGCTGCGGTCGCTGGTGCGCGCCAAGCTGGTGGAATCCGTGCGCGGAGCCGGCGGCGGCTACCGCTTCTCGGGCAATCCCAAGCGTGCCACGCTTTACGACATCATCGAGCTTTTTGAGGAGATCGGCCGCGACGCCGTCGAGCAGTCCTCGCTCGATCACGATGAAAGCCGGGCGCTGCACACCGTTCTCCATGAGATCGACGAGAATGCCGTGATGACGCTGCGTTCAATCTCGATCACCACCCTTATCAAGATCATGGAAAAGCAGCGCCGCCGCGCCAACAAGGAAGCCCGCGGTCCGGTGCGGGCTGGCGTTCTGGCTGGCGGATGATGCGCGCGCGGCCGCTGTGGTGCAGCGGCCATCCCCTCAGATTGAGGATGGCGCGGGTTGCAATCGCGCGCAAATCTCCGTTGGCTGCAATCGGTTCGCGGTAGATGCCGGGACGGCTTGCTGGAGACGGGCCTGGCAGCCTATGTTTCGGCGGCTGGCGCGCCAGCGAGGGCTTGCCCGGGGCGGCCGGGTAGATTAGTAAATTCGTACGAATTTGCCGAATAATCCCGAACAGAGGGTTGCGTCATGTCTGCCACAGCTCAACACGCGCGCGCGCATTCCGCGATTGCGAAGTTCGTCTGGGACGATCCGTTTCTGCTCGACGAGCAGCTCACCGAGGACGAGCGCCTGATCCGCGACACCGCGCGCGATTACGCCCAGGACAAGCTCGCGCCGCGCATTCACGACGCCTATCTCGACGAGAAAACCGACCGCGGCATTTTCAATGAAATGGGCGAACTGGGCCTGCTCGGCGTGACGCTGCCGGAAGACTACGGCTGCGCCAATGCCAGCTACGTGTCCTACGGCCTGGTGGCGCGCGAGGTCGAACGCGTCGACTCCGGCTACCGCTCGATGATGAGCGTGCAGTCCTCGCTGGTGATGTATCCGATCTACGCCTATGGCGACGAATCCCAGCGCAAGAAGTACCTGCCCAAGCTCGCCACCGGCGAGTGGGTCGGCTGCTTCGGCCTGACCGAGCCGGATGCCGGCTCCGATCCCGCCGGCATGAAGACGCGCGCCGAGAAAGTGGCGGACGGCTACCGCCTCACCGGCACCAAGATGTGGATTTCCAACTCGCCGATCGCCGACGTGTTCATCGTGTGGGCGAAGTCGGTGGCGCACAACAATGAAATCCGCGGCTTCATCCTGGAAAAAGGCATGAAGGGCCTGTCGGCGCCCAAGATCGGCGGCAAGCTCTCCTTGCGCGCCTCGATCACCGGCGAGGTGGTGATGGACGGCGTGGTTGTGCCGGAGAGCGCGCTGCTGCCCAACGTGTCTGGCCTCAAGGGACCGTTCGGCTGCCTCAACCGCGCGCGCTTCGGCATTTCATGGGGCGTGCTCGGCGCCGCCGAGGATTGCTGGCACCGCGCGCGGCAGTACACGCTCGACCGCAAGCAGTTCAACCGGCCGCTCGCCGCCACCCAGCTGGTGCAGAAGAAACTCGCCGACATGATGACCGAAATCACGCTCGGCCTGCAGGGTTCGCTGCGCGTCGGACGCCTGCTCGACGAGGGCAAGATGGCCCCGGAGATGATCTCGATCGTCAAGCGCAACAATTGCGGCAAGGCGCTCGACATCGCCCGCATGGCGCGTGACATGCACGGCGGCAACGGCATCCAGATCGAGTATCACGTGATGCGCCACGCCGCGAACCTCGAGACGGTCAATACCTACGAGGGCACGCATGACGTGCACGCGCTGATCCTCGGCCGCGCCATCACCGGACTGCAGGCCTTCGCCTGATGTAGGAGCCGTCCAGCGGCGGTTGCGGCAAGACGGACAAACAAAAAGACCGGCGTTTTTTTGCGCCGGTCTTTTTATTTTTAGCGGGTCGTTCCGGTTATTCCGAATAGACCGGCGGATCGGGATCGTCGAGCACCTCGGTGTCCTCGGGGAACTTCTTGAGCCAGTCGTCGACCCACAGGACGTGATCGCGCTCGTCGCGCGCCATTTCCTCGGCCAGCGCCTTGACCTCTGCGTCGACCGCGGTGCTGGCGATGCTTTCGAAGAAAGCGACGGCCCGCAGTTCGTTGAAGCGCGCGAGCTGCAATGCCTGATGCGGCGTCATCAGATAATGCACGTCTTCGAAGTCGGTCGCCTCCGGCCCCTGCGGGCCAAGCCATGAGAATGCCGCTTGCTCGCCACCGACCAGCCGGTCGCCGGCGCGGCGGGCGACTTCCTCGCGATGGAGCGCTTCGATGTTCGCCATCTTGCGGAAGATCGCGGCGATCTCGGCCTTGTTGTGAACTTCCATCTGGTCGGCGAGCAGATTGTAGCGCTCACTCGCTTCTTCCTCGATCGCAAGCGCCTGCGCGAAGAATTCCTTGACGCTGTTGATCCGTGGAATTTTCAGGTTGTCGGATTCGTTGCTCATACCGCGAACTCCGCCTCGAGATGCGATGGGGGAAGGTCGGCCAGCGG
>SCUB01000018.1 GCA_004297465.1 Xanthobacteraceae bacterium
CCTCATGGACAGAAAGAGCTTTCATTTGGAGCTAGAGGCGCTCGGCGAAGAGGAGGTGCGACGCCGGGTCTCGACAGGCTTTTGGACCGTCGGTGGCGATTGGGCCGAAGAGTGGCTTCGACAAAATCGCTGAAATCACTTCCCAGTTCATCGTTTGGCTCCGAGGTATTTTCTGATCGCCTGGCGGCGTTGTTTCATCGCCTGCTCGTCGCGATCGAGACGCCCAAGCTCGGCCAGCAGTGCCTCCTCGCCCTCCAAGATCCGGCTGCCGCGCTTGCGACAGAGCAGCTCCTGCAGGCAGGTGGTTTCGCACGCGGCCTCGAACGCGGCCGCATATTCGAACGGGAAGCGCCAGCCGGTCTTCGATTCAGCCGTCCACGCGTCGAGCGTGGCTTTGCCGATCTCATGGCCGACGAGTTCGCTCATGCGCGCGGCGATCTCATAGCGCGATTTCGGGGACTTCTTGAGTGCTTCGGAAAGCGCGTGCGCAAGCTCGACGGAATAGTCGAGGCTGCCGCCGGTGGGCGCCGGCGCCCGCGGGATGTCAAACAGGTCGATGGTGAGCGCGTCCGCCGGCCGCTTCATGTCTAGGCCGCCCGGCGCTTATGGACATTGACGGCATCGCCGCCGGTGATATGCTTTGCCTTGTATCGGCCGAGACCGCGTTCGCCGCGTCCGCTCTTGGGCGCGCCGTCGGCGTGGTAGCGCGAGGGCCAGATCGATTGCGGCGCGACCCCGATGGCGGCGGCGATGAGCCGCTCCATCTTGGGCCAGGGAAAGTGCAGTGCGGCTGCGGTAGATGTGCGGCCGTAGCCATTGAGGCGTGCCAGGCGCGCGAGCGACAGGCCGCGTTTCTCTAATGCGGCCTTGATATCGGCGCGGTGCCAGTCCTGTGGGCCTGGTTTTTTTGAGGTGTCTAGACTGGTCATATGAATAGACAGAATAATGCCTGATTTGGCACCTGTCAAGCCAAATATGGCACCAGCGAGCACAGGGGCTGATTTGACCCGGGATTTGGTTGCCGCTTTCGCTGCGGCGCAAAAATAGCGTTATTTTATGGAACAAGGACTTACGAATTTTCGATGGTTGCCGCTTTGGTTGCCGCTTTCGCCATGAAAGTGGCAACCATCGGCGACCGCCTTAAGCAGCAGCGTGCCAGATTAGGCTCGTCCCAAGTGCAGATGGCGCGGGCCGCCGGCATACCGATCGACAGCTATAAAAAGTACGAGGGCGACGCTGCAGTCCCCGGTGGCGATGCCCTCGCCGGCCTTGCTCGGGCAGGGGTAGACGTTACCGATCTGCTGATCGGGGAGCAGCGCGGCGCCCCCGCTCATTCACCGCACCGCGTCGAGCAGCTCCGCGCCGGCTACGTCTATCTACCGCTCTTTGATGTGCGCGCGTCGGCCGGCGGCGGCGAGCTTGTCGAGGACGAGAACATCGTCGATGTGCTTGCATTCAAGGAAGAATGGATTCATCAGGAGTTGCACGCCGCGCCTGGCGATCTAAGGTTGATTTTCGTCGAGGGTGATAGCATGGTCCCAGACCTACACCCAGGCGATATCATCCTGATTGACCATACCGACACCACCGCACGGCGCGAGGGCGCCTACGTGATTCGCATGGACGGCGCGCTTCTGGTGAAGTCCCTGCAGCGGCTACCAGGTGGGGTGATCAAAGTGATCAGCAGGAACCCAGCCTAT
>SCUB01000019.1:0-185000 GCA_004297465.1 Xanthobacteraceae bacterium
TGAACGCCTTCTGGGCGTCCGAAAATCGTGAGGCCTTCATCGTTCTCCGCTCCTCCCAGCCAGGAAATCGGCGCGGAAAACTCTACCCAAAAACGATCCAGTTTGGCGGCCTCAGATCAATCAACCAGGGACTCTACCCATCGCTGGATGAAAGAAGGGGCTCAGGTCAGTGTTACCAACCGCAGCAGAGATTGCATGGGCGTTATGGGGCTATCCTCGGAAAATCAAAAAAGTTTGCGCGCATCGCAGCCAAGCCATCGCGAAACGCTGTGACTGGCGACCCAAGGGAGAGGAATTGCGATCCAGCTAGTGCATAGCGGGGAGGTGAACCCTTCTTGGATTGCGATGATCCGAAACCGAGACGTTCATACTCACTAGTGGACTTAACGCGTGGTGAGGTTCTCGATTCAAGCCACACATCAAGATCGCGAACTTTGTATTTCACATTACGGCCGACCTTATTGAAATAAGGACCGCCCCCCATTGTCGCCAGTTTCGCCAAAGTCGAAGGAGCCATCGAAAGGTAGCGAGCTGCGTCTTTCCGACCAAGCTTCAGTTCATCATGATTTGACTTCATAAAACAATCCTCGCATGGGCCGTCACGGGTAATCATGTTCGGTGTGCAGCGACAAATGGGATGTCTGACCACCCGTTGCAAGCCTCGCACTGCCTAGGCCGCACACTAGGAAAAATCTGCGCGGACTCGCTATGTGCGCGTGATTGCCTCAGCTTACTCAGGTTTACCCAGTCTTCCCGTGCAACGGTGACTCTATGGTGACACCTTGCTGTGCTCCATGACCGGCGCTATCCATTAAGTCATTGAAAAACATGGCGCACCCGAAGGGATTCGAACCCCTGGCCTCTGCCTTCGGAGGGCAGCGCTCTATCCAGCTGAGCTACGGGTGCCGCGTCTGACGATGTAGCCGATCGGGCCGCGCGCGGCAACGGGGCTGGGCCGGGGTTCCGGGTCGTTTCCCGGATGCATCGTCCCTGGCTGCTGCGGGACGTCGCCTTGGGCGTGGCCGGCGTTGCGACCGGCCATCATTGGTGCACCCGCTGTCGTTCAGTGCGCCTGCGCCGGCCTTCCCGGTAACTATTCCATGCCGTAAAGGCCGCCCTCCACCAGGAACGGGTTGGTGGCGCGCTCGTGGCCGAACGTGCTGGTGGGGCCGTGGCCGCTGACGAAGGTGATGTCGTCGCCGAGCGGCAGCAGCTTGCGGGTGATAGAGCCGATCAGGGTGGCGTGGTCGCCGCCGGGCAGGTCGCTGCGGCCGATCGAGCCGTTGAACAGGACGTCGCCGACCACCGCGATCCGCAATTCCGGGCAGACATAGACCACGCTGCCCGGCGAGTGGCCGGGGCAATGCACCACGTCGAAGGCAAGGTCGCCGACGGTGACGCGGTCGCCGTCGTCGAGCCAGCGGTCGGGCACGATGTCGCGCGCGCCGGTCACGCCGTAGGCCGCGCCAGCCTCGGCCAGGTTCGACAGCAGGAAGGCCTCGTCCCGGTGCGGACCTTCCACCGGCACGCCGAGCCGCTCGCGCAGGTCGGCGGCGCCGCCGGCGTGGTCGATGTGACCGTGGGTGAGCAGGATGCGCTCCACCGTGACGCCGGCCTCGCGGATCGCCTCGGCAACCGCATCGAGGTCGCCGCCGGGATCGAACACCGCGGCTTTCATGGTGCGCGCGCACCAGATCAGCGTGCAGTTCTGCTGGAACGGAGTGACGGGGATAATGGCGGCGCCGGCTTTTTGCATGGGCCCCACAAAGCGGATTTCGCCGGCTTCGCCAAGAGGATTTTAGCCGGACCGCCATGCGCTAATGCGGTGCTCCGGGCCGGGATTGCGCCCCCGGCGGCGGCGGCGCGCGCCCCGCCAATGCGATGAGCGCCGCCGTCATGGCGCTGGCGCGGTCGGCGAGACCCGCGATCATGGTGAAATGGTCGGCGCCATTCACCTCCGCAAAGCGCGTGGCGACGCCGCGCCGGCCCCAGGCCTCGACGATGGCGCGGCTTTGCCGGAGGTATTCGCCGCTCTCCGCGCCGCCGACCCAGGCTTCCAGCGCGCGTCCCGGAGCCACCTCCCAGAACAGCGGCGAGGCGGCGCAAGCCTCGTCCTCGTCCAGATGCAGCCTGTCATTGATGCTGGTGGCGATCAGCGGCGTTAGGTCGAACAGGCCGGAGATGGCGAGCCCCGCCGGCACCAGATCGGCGGGAAGATCGGGACCGACCATGCTCCAGTCGGTCGCCACCAGGCAGGCGGCAAGGTGTCCGCCGGCCGAATGTCCGGCGACGACCAGACGCCGGCGGTAATTCCGCCACAGGAACGCGCAGGCCCGGCGCGCCTCGTCGATGATGGCGCCGACGCGCACCTCGGGGCAGAGGTCGTAGCCCGCCACCGCCATGGCAAGGCCGTGGGCGTTGGCGCCCTTCGCCATGTGGCTGAAGAACGAGGGATCGAGCGCCTGCCAGTAGCCGCCATGAAAGAACACGGCGAGCGGCGCGCCCTCCCGCGATGTTCCGAACAGGTCGAGGGTCTGGCGCGGCGAGGGGCCATAGGCAACGCCGAGACGGGCGGCGCCGCCGGCTTGCGCCTCGGCGCGGAACGCCGCCGCCTCGCGCGCCCACGACGCGATGATCGCCGGGTGTCCCGGCACGCGGGCGCGGTTGTTGTATTCGGCCTCGAGATCGATCGCCATCGCCGCCCCCGGGAACGTCAGCGCGGCGCGCGCTTGGCGAGGATGCGCTGCAGCGTGCGGCGGTGCATGTTGAGCCGCCGCGCCGTCTCCGAGACGTTGCGGTTGCACATCTCGTAGACGCGCTGGATATGCTCCCAGCGCACGCGGTCGGCCGACATCGGATTTTGCGGCAGTTCGATCCTGGCGCCGCCGTGCGACATCAGCGCGGCGACGACGTCGTCGGCGTCGACCGGCTTGGCGAGATAGTCGACCGCGCCGAGCTTGACCGCGGTGACGGCGGTGGCGATGTTGCCGTAGCCGGTCAGGATGATGGCGCGGGCGTCGGGCCGCTTCTGCTTGAGCGCGGCCACCACGTCGAGCCCGTTGCCGTCGCCGAGCCGCAGGTCGACCACCGCGAAGGCCGGCGCCTGCCGGCCGATCTGGGCAACGCCCTCGGCGACGCTGCCGCAGGCCGTGACGGCAAAGCCGCGCGCTTCCATGGCGCGGGCGAGGCGTTCGAGAAACGGCCTGTCGTCCTCGACAATGAGAAGCGACGGATCGGCGAGGGTGAGCGCAGCTTCACTCACGGCGTGGAATCCTTACGTTCGCGGATGGTGCATCGGGTCGGCGAGGGTGCTCACTATGCCACGGCGGCGGCCTTACGCCGCGTCGTCCTCCTGCGACGGATTGTCCGGGGCCGCGGGCCGGTCCTCGCGTTCGAAATCCTCGCGCCGCCAGGCGAGTTCGACCACCGCGCCATGGTCGGGAAACGGCCGGTTGACGAACGCCACGGTGGCGCCGGTGCGTTCGAGCAGCGTCTTGGCGATGAACACGCCGAGGCCGAGGCCGCCGGCCGCTTCCTCGCCGCCGCGCGGCCGCCGCGACACGTAGGGTTCGCCAATTCGCCGCAGGATGTCGGGTGCGATGCCGGGGCCGTCGTCGGCGATGGTGATGACGATGCGCGCGCCGTCCCAGCGCGCGGTGACGTCGACCCGGGTGCGGGCGAAATCGACCGCGTTCTCGAGAATGTTGCCGAGCCCGTAGAGGATGGCCGGGTTGCGCAGGCCGGTCGGTTCATCGCGCCCGCCGGGCATGATGCTGACGTGCAGCATGATGCCGAAATGGCGATGCGGCGCCACCGCCTCCTCGATCAGCGCCGACAGCGCCATGCGGTCGAACGGCGCGCCGCTGGCCGACAATTGCGTCAGCTTGGCGAGGATGTTGCCGCAGCGCTGGGCCTGTTCGCGCAGCGTCTTGATCTCGTCGGCGATCGGCGAGCCGGGAGGCTGGCTGCGTTCCAGCTCGCGGGCGATCACCGTGATGGTGGAGAGCGGCGTGCCCAGCTCGTGCGCGGCGGCGGCGGCGAGGCCGTCGATCTGGGTCAGGTGCTGCTCGCGCGCCAGCACCAGTTCGGCGGCTGTCAGCGCGTCGGAGAGCTGGCGCGCCTGCTCGGTGACCTGGAACGCGTACAGGCTGGTGACGCCGATGGCGAGCACGACCGAGAGCCAGACGCCGATCATGTAGAGCGGCGGCAACGCCAGGATCTCGTCGTTGGCCCATGGCAGCGGCAGATGGAAGAAGCCGAGCGCGCTGGCGCACAGCGTGGCGAAGATGCCGAGCGCCAGCGTCAGGCGCGGTGGCAGCGCGGTCGCCGAGATCAGCACCGGGCCGAGGAACAGGAACGCGAACGGGTTCTGCAGCCCCCCGGTGAGATAGAGCAGCGCGGCGAGCTCGGCGATGTTGAAGGCCAAAAGCCACGCGGCATGGATCGGCTCGATGCGCAGGCGCGGGCTAAAGGCGATCTGCAGGATGAAGTTGAGCAGGCTGGCGAAAGTGATGACGGCCAGGCACGGTGCCACCGGCACGTCGAAATCGAGGATATGCGCCACCACGAAAATGGCGGCGAGCTGCCCCAGCACGGCGAGCCAGCGCAGCCGCACGATGGTGTCGAGCCGGACCTGCCGCCGGGTCTGATGGAGCTGCGTGGCGTCGATTTCGAACATGGCCCGGGCAAGTGTAGCCAGCCCCGGGGGCGAACTCAAACGCGCATCGGCGCCCGGCCGGTTTGGCGGTTGACATCGGCGACGGCTTGTCGGGATGATGGTCCAATGCACCGTCAGAACGACGCCGCGATCGAGGTCGACCATCTGGTGAAGCGCTACAACAAGGTGGCGCTCGCGGTCGACGATATTTCGTTCCGCATTCCGCGCGGCTCGGTCACGGCGCTGCTCGGCGGCAACGGCGCCGGCAAGACCACCACCATCGCCATGATCATGGGGCTGATCCTGCCGACCTCCGGCCGCGTGCGCGTGCTCGGCCTGCCGATGCCGGAGGCGAGCGCCCAGCTTTTGCATCGGATGAATTTCGAGAGCCCCTATGTCGACATGCCGATGCGGCTCACGGTGCGGCAGAATTTGAGCGTGTTCGGCCGCCTCTACGGCGTCGTCGACGTGCCGGGACGCATCGCCGAACTCGCCGCCGAGCTCGACCTCGCCGACCTGCTCGACCGCCGCACCGGCAGCCTGTCGGCTGGGCAGAAGACCCGTGTTTCGCTCGCCAAGGCGCTGATCAACGAGCCGGAGCTGCTGCTGCTCGACGAGCCGACCGCTTCGCTCGATCCCGACACCGCCGACTGGATCCGCGCGCGTCTCGCCGCCTACCGCGTGACGCGCGGCGCCACGCTGCTGCTCGCCTCGCACAACATGCTGGAGGTGGAGCGGCTGTGCGACCGCGTCATCATCATGAAGCTCGGCCGTATCGCCGACGATGACACGCCGGCGCGCATCCTGGCGCGCTACCAGCGCGACACGCTCGAAGAGGTGTTCCTCGATGTCGCGCGCGGACGCGGCTTTGCCGCCGCCGGCGAGGTCGCGCCATGAGCGAGCGTCTTGTCGAAACCGGCCTGTCGGCGCGCCGCATCGGCGCGATGATCCTGCGCTACTGGTATCTCCTGACGTCATCATGGCCGCGCCTTCTGGAACTGATCTACTGGCCGGCGCTGCAGCTCGTGACCTGGGGCTTCCTGCAGACCTACATCTCGCAGAACGCCGGCTTCTTCGCCCGCGCCGGCGGCACCTTCATCGGCGCGGTGATCCTGTGGGACATCCTGTTCCGCGGCCAGCTCGGCTTTTCGATCTCGTTCCTCGAGGAAATGTGGGCGCGCAATCTCGGCAACCTGATGATGAGCCCGCTCAAGCCGATCGAATTCCTGCTCTCGCTGATGGTGATGAGCGTGGTGCGGCTGGCGATCGGCATCATCCCGGTGACGGGGCTGGCGATCGCGTTCTTCGGCTTCAACCTCTACGGCTTCGGGCTGGCGCTGGCGGCGTTCTTCTGCAACCTGATCCTGACCAGCTGGGCGGTGGGCATCGTGGTGTCGGGCCTGGTGCTGCGCAACGGTCTGGGCGCCGAAAGCCTGGCCTGGACGCTGATGTTCCTGCTCTTGCCGCTGGCCTGCGTCTATTATCCGGTCAGCGTGCTGCCGGGCTGGCTGCAGGCGGTGGCGTGGCTGCTGCCGCCGACCTATGTGTTCGAGGGAATGCGCGCGCTGATGATCGACCATGCGATGCGGCTCGACCTGATGGGGCAGGCGCTGGCGCTCAACGCCGTGCTGTTTGTCGGCGCGGTGGCGATTTTCCTTCGCCTGCTCCGGGACGCCCGGCGCCTCGGTGCCCTGATACAGACAGGCGAATGACGGGGCGAGCCGATCCCCTGCTTCGCAGGTGGCGGCAATGCGATTTTGCCCGTAGCACTGCTCGTTTCAGGCCCTATCGCCATGAGATGGATTGACGGCCCGCGGCCCAGCCGACACTATGCTGCAACGCAAAAGCCCGGGGAACGACAATGCCGATTGGTGAGTTTGGCGAGGCGCCCGCGGAGGGCGGAATTTCTTTTTCCGCACCGCTGTACTGGATGTACGAGCTGGCCCATGCCTCGCTCAACCCGTTGCGCGCGGCCGCCGACGCCACGAAGCTGATGTTCCAGAATCCGGTCAACCCGTTCACCCACACCCAGATCGGCAAGCAGATGGCCGCCGCCTGCGAGCTGTTCGAGCGCACCACGCGCCGTTACGGCAAGCCCGACTGGGACCTCCACGAGGTCGTGGTCGAGGGCGCGCGGGTGCCGGTCCATGTCCAGAGCGTGTGGGAAAAACCGTTCTGCCGAATGCTGCATTTCGAGCGCGCCTTCGCCCGTCCGCCGCGCGAGCATCAGCCGCGCGTGCTGATCGTGGCGCCGATGTCGGGCCACTACGCGACGCTGTTGCGCGGCACGGTCGAGGCGTTCCTTCCCTCGCACGAGGTCTACATCACCGACTGGACCGACGCTCGCATGGTGCCGCTCGCCGAAGGCCGCTTCGACCTCGACGACTATGTCGACTACATCATCGAGATGCTGCACGTGCTCGACGGCAACGTGCACGTGGTGGCGGTGTGCCAGCCTTCGGTGCCGGTGATGTCGGCGGTGTCGGTGATGGAATCCGAGCATGATCCTTTCGTGCCCTATTCCATGACACTGATGGGCGGTCCGATCGACACGCGGCGCAATCCCACCATCGTCAATCAGCTTGCCGAGAAGCGTGGCATCGACTGGTTCCGCCGCAACGTCATCACCCATGTGCCGTTTCCCCATCCCGGCTTCGGCCGCGCCGTCTATCCCGGCTTCATGCAGCTCAACGGCTTCATGACCATGAACCTCGACCGTCACATCGAGGCGCACCAGAACCTGTTCATGCATCTGGTGGACGGCGATGGCGATTCGGCGCAGAAGCACCGCGAGTTCTATGACGAATACCTGGCCGTGATGGACCTGACCGGCGAGTTCTACCTGCAGACCGTCGACGCGGTGTTCGTCAGGCATCTGCTGCCCAAGGGGGAGATGACCCATCGCGGCATCCGGGTCGATCCGTCGAAGATCTCGCGCATCGCGCTGATGACCGTCGAGGGCGAGAACGACGACATTTCCGGGCTCGGCCAGACCGAGGCGGCGCACGGGCTGTGCAGCAACATTCCGGATGCCCGTCGCATCCATTACGTGCAGCCGGGCGTCGGTCATTACGGCGTGTTCAACGGCTCGCGGTTCCGCGCCGAGACCTACCCGCGTATTGCCGCGTTCCTGCGCGACGCCGAGCGCGACGCCATGCCGCGCGCGGCGGTGGGCTGAGCCGCCAGGGGGCTTGCGGACGTATGTTCGCTTGCCCGGTATCGCGCGGGAAAACACGGCGCCCGCACGGGCGGCCACCGTTTGCGAGGGGCTTTCTTGCAACGTCCGGTAGTGCCGTGGACTCCGCCGAAGAGGCGGTTCATGGAATGAATATGAATTCATCAAATTACCCTTGCACGGGTCGGTCAGAAAGCCCGTAGCAGGCCTGCTTTGATCAAGATGCAGGGAAATTGTTAGCTATCTCTACCATATCTTGGGCAAATGATTTGTTTTTCGGAACGGCGACCGCGCTGGTGGCGGCTATGGCAAACTCCGGGCTGGTTGAGACCTTCCGGACTTTCTGAAATGTCGTCACGTGCTCTTCTCTATCGCCGTCCCGCTGAGCCGCATGCCCTCAAACTGCGCGTTGGCGAGGAAATCTATCTGGTCCGGCTGCGCCGCCACCGCCAGGCGCGGCGCTATACACTGCAAATCCATCCGGTGACGCGCCAGGCTGTGCTCACCATGCCCCCGCGCGGCACCGTCAGGGATGCGCGCGATTTCGCCGAACATCACAGTGCCTGGATCGCGGCGCGGCTGTCGCGGCTGCCACGTGTGGCGCCGTTCACGCCGGGCCAGATCCTGCCGCTGCGCGGCGTCGCCCACCGCATCGTGCAACGCCGCGGCGAGCGCGGCACGGTGTGGAGCGAACGGCGCGAGAGCGGTGATTACATCCTGTGTGTCGCCGGCGAGCCGGAGCATCTCGCCCGCCGGGTGCGGGACTTTCTCAAGCGCGAGGCCCGGCGTGATCTCACCGCGGCGGTGGCGCATCATGCCGGGGTGCTCGGCGTGCGGCCGAAGCGGCTCACCATCCGCGACCAGTCGAGCCGCTGGGGCTCGTGCTCCAGCGATGGGGCGCTGTCGTTCTCGTGGCGGCTAATCCTGGCGCCGCCCTATGTGCTCGACTATCTCGCCGCTCATGAAGTGGCGCATCTGGCGGAGATGAACCATTCGCCGCGGTTCTGGCGCCTGGTGACGCGGCTGCATGCCAACATCGAGCGCGCCAAGGTTTGGCTCGACGCCAACAGCCACGATCTGCACCGCTACGGCATGACCCACACCGCCGACAGCTAGTCGGGGGGAACCGGCGGCGCCGGATCGGGCCAGGGTCCTTTTCGTGGGGTTAGGCTAGCGCCGTCCGAGCAACCGGTCCATCAGCCAGCCGTCGAGGCCGCCACCGGCCGGTTCCGGCTTCACCGCGACCTGCGTCGGCGGCGCGGGCGCGTTTCCCGCGGGCGCGGCCGGCGCCGCCCGGCCCGCGCCATTACCCGCAAACAGCCCGCCGCGCCCGAACAGTCCGCCCCCGCCGCCGTCCGGCAGCGCCGCCACCGGCACGTTGTGGTGCGCGACGCGCATGAACCGCGTCCACACCTCCACCGGCAGGCCGCCGCCGGTGGCCTTGCGGGTCGGCGAGTTGTCGTCGTTGCCGAGCCAGACCCCGGTGACGAGATTGGCGGTGTAGCCGATGAACCAGGCGTCGCGGAAATCCTGGCTGGTGCCGGTCTTGCCGGCGGCCTGCCAGCCGGGAATTTCGGCCTTGCGCGCGGTGCCGCTCAGAAGCGTCTCCTGCATCATGGCGTTCATCATGCCGGCGTGGCGCGGCTCGATCACCTGTCCGAAATTGTCGCCCGGGCGCCGGTACAGCACCTTGCCCTCGTCGGTGCGCACCGCCTCGATGACGTGCGGCGAAATGCCGGCGCCGCCATTGGCGAACGGCGCGTAGGCCCCGACCAGCTCGATCAGCGAGACTTCCGAGGTGCCGAGCGCCAGCGTCGGATTGGCGTCGAGCTTGGAGGAGATGCCGAGCCGGTGCGCGGTGCGCGCGACGTTTCTGGGGCCGACTTCGAGCGCGAGCCGCACCGCCACGGTGTTGAGCGACATGGCGAGCGCCTGCGTCAGCGTGACGGGACCGAAATACTCGCGGCTGTAGTTCTCGGGCTTCCAGCCCCGGACATCGAGCGGGGCGTCCTGGCGCACGGTGTCGGGAGTAAGCCCGTGCTCGAGCGCGGTCAGATAGACGAACGGCTTGAACGCCGAACCGGGCTGGCGCTTGGCGGTGGTGGCGCGGTTGAACTGGCTGTCGGCGTAGTTGCGGCCGCCGACCAGCGCGCGCACCGCGCCGAGCGGCGTCATCGCCACCAGCGCGCCCTGCGTGACGGAGAACTTCACGCTCTTGGCAGCCAGTTCGTCGATGATGGCGGCTTCGGCGACCGCCTGCAGTTTCGGATCGATCGAGGTCTCGACCACGATGTTCTGGTCGATCTGGCCGACGAGGTCGTCGAGCACTTCCGCGATCCAGTCGGCGACATAATTGACGGTGCCGGCGCCCGCCGGCCTGACCGCGTAGGCCGGATGGCCGATCGCGGCTTGCGCCTGCGCCTCGGTGATGAACCCGGCCTCGGCCATGGCGCCGAGCACGATCTGGGCGCGGCGCTCGGCGCCTTCGGGATTGCGGTTGGGCGCGAGACGAGAGGGCGACTTGACGAGGCCGGCCAGCATCGCGGCCTCGGCCACCGTGACGGCGCGCGCCGATTTGCCGAAATAGCGCTGCGCGGCGGCCTCGACGCCATAGGCGCCGGAGCCGAAATAGACCCGGTTGAGATAGAGTTCGAGGATCTGCGCCTTGGAATATTTGCGCTCCAGCCACAGCGCCAGCTCGACCTCCTGCAGCTTGCGCCGCAGGGTGCGCTCCTGCGTCAGGAACAGGTTCTTGGCGAGCTGCTGGGTGATGGTCGAGCCGCCCTGCGAAACGCCGCGCCGCATCACGTTGGCGACCACGGCGCGGGCGATGCCGGTGGGGTCGACGCCGACATGCGAATAGAAGCGGCGGTCCTCGATGGCGATGAATGCCTGCGGCAGATATTTCGGTAGTTCGGCGAACGGCACGTTGGTGCCGGCCATCTCGCCGCGCGTCGCCAGCACGCTTCCGTCGAGGCCGACGATCTGGATCGTGGGCGGCCGCTTGGGGATTTCCAGCGCCTGGATCGGCGGCAGGCTGGCGCCGACCCAGATCATGAGGCCGACCACGGCGATGATGCCCCACAGCCCGAGCACCGCGCCCCAGTAGACGATGCGCGTCAGCCCGCGCCGTCCGCCGCCGCGCGCCTTGCGGTCCGGTTTCGGTTTCGCCCGGCGCCGCGGCGCCGGCTCCTGTCCGCCCGCGCGATCCCTGGCGTCGGGGCGGACATGGTCGAGCGAGGCGTCGGCGCCCCGGCCCTCGCGACGTCCCTTGCGTTTACGCCTGCCCCACGCCATCGCCGCGATCGATTCCGCCAGAAGCCCCAGAGCATGATCCCGGAAGCGTCCCGGTTTTCGGAAAAAAAGATCATGCGCAAAACCAAAAGGACCCTAACGGGGGCGGTTTAAGGGCGGGTTAAGCGGAGGTTAATGGCAATTCAGGAATTTCCGCGCGTTTCAGACGCGGGAAGTGCGCTTCGCGGTCAGGCCACCGGCTGGGCGGCGGAAGGCGCGGCCGCCGGCGCGGGCGGCTCGTCGGCGAACAGCGAGATCAGCGCCCGCTTGATGGCGGCCTGCCGGGTCGGCGCGGAGATCTGGGCTCCCAGCAGGTCGGTGACGTAGAACACGTCGCGCACCCGCTCGCCGAAGGTGGCGACGTGGGCCGAGGCGATGTTGAGGTTGAGCTTCGAGAGCGTGGTGGTGAGCTGGTAGAGCAGGCCGGGACGGTCGAGCCCGGTGATCTCGATCACGGTGTAGCGGTCGGACCACTGGTTGTTGATGACGACCTCGGGCTCGATCATGAACGGCGCCAGTCTGTCCTTGCCGGTGGCGGCGCGCCGCGCCACCACTTCCGGCATGCGCAGGCTGCCCTCGAGCGCCTGCTCGATGATATCGCCGATGCGGGTGGCGCGCCGCGCCTCGTCCTCGTCGCGCTCGTATTCGCGCGAGATCGCGATGGTGTCGAGCGCGAGTCCGTCGGTGGTGGTGTAGATCTGCGCGTCGACGATGTTGGCGCCGCCGGCGGCGCAGGCGCCGGCGATGATCGACAGCAGCCACGGGTGGTCGGGCGCCAGAATCGTCAGCTCCGTGACGCCGCGCGCCTCGTCGAATCCGACGTTGACCGCGAGCTTGTGGCGGCCCAGTTCGCTGGCGCGGATGAAGCGGGCGTGGCGGATCTTGCGCGCCAGATCGACCTTGAGCCAGTAGGCCGGATAATGCCGCGCGATATAGGCGTTGATCTCGACCTCGGGCCATTCGGTGAAAGTGGCGCGGAATTCGGCCTGCGCCGCGTCGATGCGCTGGGTGCGGTTGACCTCGGAGAAGCCGCCGGTGAGCACCGGCTCGGTCTCGTAATACAGCGTACGCACCAGTTGCGCCTTCCAGCCGTTCCAGGTGCCGGGCCCGACGGCGCGAATATCGGCGGTGGTCAGCACGGTCAGGAGCTTGAGGCGCTCCAGCGACTGCACCTCGGCGGCGAAGTTCTCGATGGTCTTGCGGTCGGAGAGGTCGCGCGACTGCGCCACGGTGGAGAGCACCAGGTGCTCCTTGACCAGCCACGCCACCAGCTCGGTATGCGCCGAGCTCAGGCCGAGCCGCGGGCACAGCTGGCGCGCCACCTCGGCGCCGGCCAGCGAATGGTCCTCGGGCCGGCCCTTGGCGATGTCGTGCAACAGCGTGGCGAGATAGATCACCGGCCGGTGCTCGGGCTGGATCTTGCGCATCAGGTCGCTGGAGAGCGCGACCTCGTCGTTGGCGCCGCGCTCGATTTCCTGCAGCACGCCGATGCAGCGCAACAGGTGCTCGTCGACCGTGTAGTGGTGATACATGTTGAACTGCATCATCGACACGATGCGGCCGAAGGCGGGGATGAACTGTCCGAGCACGCCGGTCTCGTTCATCCGCCGCAGCACGATCTCGGCGTCGTTGCCGGTGAGAATCTCGAGGAACAGCCGGTTGGCTTCCGGGTTGGCGCGCAGCGCGTCGTCGATGAGCTGCAGCGAGCGCGTCACCGTGCGCATGGCGTCGGGGTGGAACGCCAGAATGTTCTTCTGCGCCATGCGGAAGATGCGGATCAGGTTGACCGGATCGTGCTGGAACACGTCGGGGACCGCGAGGTTGATGCGGTTGTTGTCGATGATGAAGTCGTCGCAGTCGCGCACCCGCCGGCCGTTGCCGGGGCGCAGCTTCGCCATCATGCGGCTGAGCACCGGCAGCGGCTTGGCCTGCTGGTCCTCAAGCTTGGCGCACAGGATCGCGGTGAGGTCGCCGACATCCTTGGCGACCAGGAAGTAGTGCTTCATGAAGTGCTCGACGTCCTGCAGGCCGTCATCGGCGGCGTAGCCGAGGCGCTTGGCGATCTCGCGCTGGATGTCGAAGGTCAGGCGCTCCTCGGCGCGGCCGGTGTAGAAGTGGATGTTGCAGCGGACCGTCCACAGGAAGTCCTCGCAGCGCAGGAAGGTGCTGTATTCCTGCTGGTCGAACACGTCGAAGTCGACCAGTTCGTGCAGGGTGCGGACTTGGTAGACGTACTTCGCTATCCAGAACAGCGTATGCAGGTCGCGCAGGCCCCCCTTGCCGTCCTTGACGTTGGGCTCGACCAGGTAGCGCGATTGGCCGGCGCGGCGCAGCCGCTCGTCGCGCTCGGCGAGCTTGGCGGCGACGAATTCCGCTGCCGTGCCTTGCGCGACCTCCTTGTCGAAGCGCGTCACCAGGCTGTCGTAGAGCGGACGGTCGCCGATCAGGAACCGCGTCTCCAGGACGGCGGTGCGGATGGTCATGTCGGCGCGCGCCTGGCGGATGCACTCGTCGACCGAGCGCGTGGCGTGGCCGATCTTGAGGCCCATGTCCCACAGGCAATACAGCATGGCCTCGGCGACCTGCTCGCCCCACGCGGTCTGCTTGTAGGGCAGCAGGAACAGGAGGTCGATGTCGGAGCCCGGCGCCATCAGGCCGCGGCCGTAGCCGCCGGTGGCGACGATGGCCATATGCTCGGCCTCGGAGGCCACCTGCGAGGGATAGAGATGACGCGTCGCGGCGTCGAAGATCAGCTCGATGATATGGTCCTGGATGGCGCAGAGTTGCTCGGCGCAGCAGCGGCCGTTGCGATCGTCGAGCAGGCGCTGGTTGGCGGCGGCGCGCGCGAGCGCCATCTCGGCCTTCAGCAACTGGGCGAGCGCGGTGCGGAATGCGCCGTCGTTGCCGGCATAGCTGTGCGCCAGCGTGTCGATGGCGGCGCGGATGCGCGGGACATCGAAGATGTCGTCGCAATGCCACGGGGCGGTCACGGCGGGATCCATGCCAAGGAGATAGCGCACCCCCGCCGGGCTGTCACCGTCTGGGGGCGTGAAAATCATCCCGCCTTGCCGCCGCGCCGCGCCTTGAGCGCGTAGAGCGCGTCGAGCGCCTCGCGCGGCGTCATTTCGTCGGGATGCAGCGCCGCCAGCGCGGCGGCGAGCCCGTCGGCCTCGGAAGCCGCCGGCGGCGGCGGCGCCTGGGCGAACAGCGGCAGGTCGTCGATCAGCGCGTGCGCGGTGGAATGGCGGTCGTCGTCCTCGAGCTTGGCGAGCACCGTCCTGGCGCGCGCCACCACGGCGGCGGGCAGGCCGGCGAGCTTGGCGACCTGGATGCCGTAGGAGCGGTCGGCGGCGCCGGGGATCACCTCGTGCAGGAACACCACGTCGCCGTGCCATTCCTTGACCCGCATGGTGGCGTTGAACAGGCGCGGCAGCCGCGCCGCCAGCGCTGTCAGTTCGTGGTAGTGGGTGGCGAACAGCGCGCGGCAGCGGTTGGTCTCGTGCAGATGCTCGATGGTCGCCCAGGCGATCGAGAGGCCGTCGAAGGTCGAGGTGCCACGGCCGATCTCGTCGAGGATGACCAGCGCGCGCGCACCCGCCTGATTGAGGATGGCGGCGGTCTCGACCATCTCCACCATGAAGGTGGAGCGGCCGCGCGCCAGATCGTCGGCGGCGCCGACGCGCGAGAACAGCTTGTCGATGACGCCGATGCGGGCCTGCCGCGCCGGCACGAAGCTGCCGATCTGCGCGATCAGCGCGATCAGCGCGGTCTGGCGCAGGAAAGTCGATTTGCCCGCCATGTTGGGGCCGGTCAGAAGCCAGATCTGGCCGGCGTCGCCGCCTTCGCCGGGCGACAGGTCGCAGCTGTTGGCGATGAACGGCGCTCCGTCGCGGCGCAGCGCCTGCTCGACCACCGGATGCCAGCCGCCCTCGATCACGAGGTGAAGCGAGGTGTCGACCTCGGGGCGGGCGAAGGCGTGGTCGGCGGCCAGCCGCGCCAGGGCGGTTGCGACGTCGAGTTCGGCGAAGCCTTGCGCCGCGGCGCGCAAGCCGGCGCCGGCATCGAGAGTGGCGGCGGCAAGGCGCGCGAAGATTTCGAGCTCGCGCGAAAGCGCGCGCTCGGCGGCGCTGGCGATCTTGGCCTCGACCTCGCCGAGTTCGGCGGTGGTGAAGCGCACCTGGCCGGCGAGCGTCTGGCGGTGGATGAAGGTGGCGTTGAGCGGAGCCGCCATCAGCCGCTCGCCGTGCTGGCCCGTAACCTCGACGAAATAGCCGAGCACGTTGTTGTGCCGGATCTTGAGCGTCCTGATGCCGGTCATCTCGGCATAGCGCGCCTGCATGGCGGCGACGACGCGGCGGGCCTCGTCGCGCATCAGCCGCGTTTCGTCGAGGCCGATGTCGTAGCCGGGCCTCACGAAGCCGCCGTCGCGCTTGAAGGCGGGCAGTTCGTCGGCGAGCGCGGCGGCAAACTCGCGCGCCAGCGCGCGGTCGGCCTGGGCCAGCGCCGCCATCGCCACGGTGACGGCATCCGGCGCGTCGGTCATGGCGCCAAGCCGCGCCAGCGCCGCGTCGGCCGCGGACAGGCCGTCGCGCAGCGCCGCCAGATCGCGCGGGCCGCCGCGCTCCACCGCGAGGCGCGCCAGCGCGCGCGCCATGTCCGGGGCGCCATGGAGGATGTGGCGCAGTTCGTCGCGGGCCGCGCCATCGCGCACGAACGCTTCCACCGCGTCGAGCCGCTGCGTGATCGCGGCAACATCGGTGAGGGGGGCGGCGAGACGCTGGGTCAGGAGCCGCGAGCCGGCGGCGGTGACGGTGCGGTCGATCGCGGCGATCAGCGAGCCGCGGCGCTCGCCGGAAAGCGTGCGGGTGAGCTCCAGGTTGGCGCGCGTCGCCGGATCGATGGCGACCGTGGTGCCGCTCGTTTCGTGCATCGGCGGCGACAACGGCGGCCGTTTGCCGACCTGGGTGCGCTCGATATAGGTGACGCAGGCGGCGGCGGCGGCAAGTTCGAGGCGCGACAGCGCGCCGAAGCTGTCGGTCGCGGCCACGGCGAAATAGTCGCACAGCCGCCGCTCGGCGGTGGCGCTGTCGAACACGTCGCGCGGCAGCGGCGTCACCGCGCGCTCGCGCAGCACCGGAGCGATCAGCGCGTCGGAACAGAGCGCATCCGGCACGATGATCTCGCCGGGACTAATGCGCGCCAGCGTGGCGCCGAGCGCCTCGGCGTCGCATTCGGTGACGTGGAACTCCGCGGTCGAGATGTCGATCCAGGCCAGCGCCAGGCGATCGTCGCCGGCGCTTGATGCGCGCGCGCGCGCAATCGCCATCAGATAGTTGTTGGCGCGCGCGTCGAGCAGCGAATCCTCGGTCAGCGTGCCGGGCGTCACCAGCCGCACCACGTCGCGCCGCACCACGCTCTTGCCGCCGCGCTTCCTGGCTTCGGCCGGATCCTCGAGCTGCTCGCACACCGCGACGCGATGGCCGAGCGCGATCAGCCGGTGCAGGTAGTCGTCGGCGCGCTCGATCGGAACGCCGCACATCGGGATGTCGTTGCCGAGATGCTTGCCGCGCTTGGTCAGCATGATGCCGAGCGCGCGCGAGGCGGTTTCGGCATCCTCGAAGAACAGCTCGTAGAAATCGCCCATCCGGTAGAACAGCAGCAGCCCGGGATTGGCGGCCTTGATCTCCAGGTATTGCTCCATCATCGGCGTGACGCGGCCGCCGGCCTCGAGGGCGGGAGGATCGGCGGGGATGGTGGCGGGGCGCGGCGTCATGGCGGCGGGACGCTAGCAAAGTTTTGCCGCCGGATCATGCGGCAAGTAATGGTTTTCCCAAGCCGCCTAATCGATCGCCTCGGGCGGCGGCTTGGCGCCGGCGCGCAATGCCACCTTGCTCGATCCGATCAGGACGGTGAGCGGCAGCGCCAGCAGCGTCAGGCCCATGATCAGGCTGAAATCCTGGGAATAGGCGAGGATGCCGGCCTGCACCCGTATGATCGCCTCCACGAGGGCGCGCCCGGCGTCGGTGCCGAGGTTGATCACGGCGGCGACGTCGGGCATTTGCAGCGCATTGTTGAACGGGGTGACCTGCTCGGCGAGCCAGGCATGGGCGCGGATGGTGTTGCTGGTCAGTTGCGCGATCACCAGCGAGATGCCGATCGAGCTGGCGATATTGCGCATCAGCGTCAGGATCGCCGAGCCGTCGGTGCGCAGATGCTGCGGCAAGGTCAGGAAGGCGACGGTGCTGAGCGGCACGAAGACGAAGCCGAGGCCGACGCCTTGCAGCACCGCGGCGACGATGAATGACGACGTCGAGGTCTGGTCGGTGAAGCCGGCCATGATGTAGAGCGTGATCGCGGTCAGCGACAGGCCGCAGATGATCAGCGTGCGCGCCTCGACATGGCGCATGATGCGGCCGACCAGCATCATCGCGATAAAGGTGCCGACGCCGCGCACGGCCAGAAGGTAGCCGGCGGTCATGATCGGATAGCCGATCACGTCCTGCAGGAACGGCGACGACAGCGCCATGGTGCCGAACAGCACCAGGCCGATCACCGCCATGAACACGCAGCCGCTGACGAAGTTCCTGTCCCTGAATATGTCGAAGCGGATGAAGGGTCGCGCCGTCGTCAGCGAGTGGGCAAAGAAGAAATAATAGCCGATCGCCGAAACGATGGCCTCGATCACGATCTCATTGGAGTCGAGCCAGCCGAGCTGCTCGCCGCGGTCGAGCGCCATCTGCATGGCGCCGATGCCGGTGGCGAGCGCGAGGAAGCCGAACCAGTCGAAGGTCATCCGGGTGTCCGGCTCGGTCTCGTCCAGGAAGATCAGCAATCCGGCCACGGTGAGGATGCCGAACGGCAGGTTGACGAAGAACACCCAGTGCCACGAATAGGTCTCGGTCAGCCAGGCGCCTAGCGACGGCCCCATGATCGGGCCGAGCATCACGCCCATGCCCCAGATCGCCATTGCCCGGGCGCGTTCATGGACGGCGTAATAGTCGAGCATGACCGCCTGCGACAGCGGCACCAGCGCGGCGCCGAAAACGCCTTGCAGCAGGCGGAACAGCACCATCTGGCTGATGTCTTCCGCCAGTCCGCACAGCACCGAGGCCACCGTGAAGCCGGCGGCGCACACCACGAACAGCTTCTTGCGTCCGAACCGCGCCGCGATCCAGCCGACCGGCGCCGTCATGATGGCGGCGGCGACAATGTAGGAGGTCAGCACCCAGTTGACCTGATCCAGCGACGCCGACAGGCTGCCCTGCATATAGGGCAGCGCGACGTTGGCGATCGTGGTGTCGAGCGCCTGCATGACGGTCGCGGCCATGGCGCAGACGGTGATCATCGCCCGGCGCGAACTGCTGACCGGCGCGTGGGTCATCTCGGTTTGTCCTTGCGCGGGCCCGTCGGCGGTTCGCCGAATCCGAACAGCGTCGCCAGCGTCCGCCGGTGCCCGGTGTCAATCGAGATGGTCACGCTCATGCCGGCCTTGAGCTTGCCGGTTTGCTCGTCGGCATCGAAGGTGATGCGGAGCGGCACGCGCTGCACCACCTTGATCCAGTTGCCGCTGGCGTTCTGTGGCGGCAGGATCGCGAATTGCGCGCCGGTGCCGGGGCTCAGCGACGTCACGGTGCCAAGGAAGGTATGGCTGGGAAAGGCGTCGACCTCCATGGTCACCTTCTGGCCGACCTGCACATAGGTGAGGTCGGTTTCCTTCGGGTTGGCGTCGACCCAGGGATGCTGGTCGTCGATGATGCTGAAGACCGGCGTGCCGGCGGCCACGAAGCGGCCGAGCTGGATGTTGTCGACCTGCGTCGCGGTGCCGCTGATCGGTGCGCGCAGCGTGGTATGCGCGAGGTTGCGCTGCGCCTCGCCGAGCGCGGCGTCGGCCTGGGCATAGGGCGGAAACTGCGCCAGCGGCAGGTCGGGATCGCCCTGGAGCTGGTTCCTGGCGCTGGCGAGCTGCTGTTCCAGGAGTTCGAGCTGGGTTCGCGCCACCACCAGGTTGGTCGTGGTGGTGTCGAGGTCGAGCTGCGAGCCGACATTGCCCCGGACCAGCGTCGCCTTGCGCTCGACGTCGCGCTGCTTGAGCTCGATGCCCTGGTGCGCGAGGTCGAGCATGCGCGTGTAGGATTGATAGTTGGAGCGCAGGTTGTTGTAGGTGGTTCTGGCCTGGCTGAGATTCGATTGCGCCTGCTGCAGCGCCAGCCGGAACGGCTCGGGGTCGATCTCGAACAGCACGTCGCCGACATCGACGTGCTGGCCCTCGCGCACCATCGCGCGGTTGATCTTGCCGGAGATGTCCGGGGTGATCAGCACCTTCTGCGCGCCGACGAAGGCGTTGTCGGTGCTGACATAGCGGCCGCCCATGAGATAGACCGCAAGCCCGGCGACGAGCACCAGCGCGGGCGCGATGACGAGCAGGATAAGGCGCAGCCTGGCGCGCGCGGCCGTAACGAGCCGCTGCGTCGTGCTCTGGATTGGCGGCCGCCCCTCCAGTGGAAATTTGAGAATTGGTTCAGCCATGGCCTGATTCCCTCACATCGTGATCGCCGCTGCCGGCCTGGATGGCGTTGCGGACGTTGTCCTTGATCGTTTCCAGTTGCGCGACCAGGCGTTCGGCCTCGGCGGCATCGAGGCCGGCCAGCGCCGTGGTGGTGATTTCGCCGCGCAGCAGGGCGAGCTGGTTCAGGAGCGGGCGGGCCGCCGGCATGAGATAGAGCCGCTTGGCGCGGCGGTCGCTGGCGTCGCTGCGCCGCTCGATCAGGCCGTTGTCGCACAGCCGGTCGATCAGCCGCGTCAGGGTGATCGGCTGCATCTCCAACAGATCGGCGAGCTCGGACTGCTTGAGTCCCTCGGTGCGCTCGAGCTTGGCCAGCACCGCCCACTGCGCCCGGGTGATACCGAGCGGGCGCGCCTTGTGGTCGGCATGGAGCCGGATCAGCCGTGACAGCTCAAATAACGCAAAGATGAATTGCGGATTGGGTTGATTGGTCATTGTGACCTTCTACACCCTTTTTCATAAGCTTACTTATAATAACTGTTGCATATGAACGCATGGGAGCGCCGCCGTGGGCGCATGACCCGGCACCGGGCAAGGGAGGCGGCAGGAGAACGCGGCAGGGTAGGGGCGCGTCAGTCCCACTCGACGGCGGCCTCGACCGCGAGGTCGACGGTGCCGCGCACGCCGATGTCGTCGTAATGGTGATCGAGGAAGCGCCGCGCGGCACGCTGGCCGGCCCGGCACAGCAGCGAGAAGAACTCGAAATCGGTCTTGAGCCGGCTCGAAGCGGTCAGCCGCTTGCCGAAACCGCCGAGGTCGATGCGGTGGATGCGGATCTGGCGGTACTGTCCCTCGCCGGTGCCGCGCGGCAGCCGGCCGTCCTCGATCAGCTGGTCGACGAAGTCGATGGTGCGCAATTCGGCCATCAGCGTCGAGTTGAAGGTGATCTCGTTGAGCCGGGTCAGGATCTCGCGCGAGCTGCGCGGCGTCTCCTCGCGCAGCACCGGATTGATCTGCACCACCAGCACGTCCTCGCTTTCGGTGCTGCGCAGGAACGGGAAGATCGCCGGATTGCCGACATAGCCGCCATCCCAGAACGGCACGCCGTCGATCTCGACCGCCTGGAACAGGAACGGCAGCGCCGCCGAGGCCATCACCACGTCGGCGGTGATCTTCTCGCGCGAGAACACGCGCAGGCGGCCGGTGTGGACGTTGGTGGCGGAGATGAACAGCGCCAGCTCGCTGTCGCGCACCGCCTCGAAGTCGACATAGCGGTCGATGAGCTCCTTGAGCGGATTGATGTTGAGCGGGTTGTAGTCATAGGGCGAGAAGTAGCGCGCCATGATCTCCACCCAGGCCTGCATCGGCGAGTTGGCGAACGGCATCAGCGAGAACAGCCGGTCGGCCACCGCGCGCTGCATCGGCGGCAATTCGCCCCCGGTGCTGGCGGCGCGCCAGAACGCGGCCAGGCGCCGGCTGGCCTCCTCCGGCCCGCCGCGCGCCAGCCCATCCGCCACCATCACCGCGTTCACCGCGCCGGCCGAGGCGCCGGAAATGCCGGTGATCTCCAGTCGGCCGTCGCTCAGGAGATGGTCGAGCACGCCCCAGGTGAAGGCGCCGTGGGCGCCGCCGCCCTGCAGCGCGATGTTGACCTTCTTGGCGCTGACCGGCCGCGCGGATTTCGCCGCCGGGCGGTTCCAGATCGACAGGCCGTCAAGGTAGGAGCGCAGTTTGGTCGTCACGGCAGACTCCGGTTCGGGCACGGGGGAATAAGGGAAGCGCCTATTTCGAGGCGGTAGTCCCTGCTCTGAAAAGGTGGGGAAGGAATGATGCATTGCAACATGAAATATTGCTCTGCACAAGATTTGCGCAATCCGCCAGGCCGGGAGACGAGACTTTTGCCCGGCGCCTCGCATGTCTCTATCTTGTGACGATGACCGCGCAGGCTTTCCCCGCCCCCAATCACGATCACGGCCGCTGCACCGCCGAGGCCATCGCCCATGCCGAACAAGTGTGTCGCCGGCACGGCCAGAAATTGACGCCAATCCGCCAGCGGGTGCTGGAAAGCCTGCTCGCCACCCATCGTCCGCTCGGTGCCTACGAGATCATCGATGCGCTGGCCGGGCAGATGCCGCGGCCGGCGCCGATCACGGTCTATCGCGCGCTGGATTTCCTCATCGCCCGGGGGCTGGTTCACCGCATCGAGAGCCGCAACGCCTTCCTTGCCTGCGTGCGCCATCACGATCAGTCGGCGCTGACCGCATTCCTGATCTGCGAGCGCTGCGGATCGGTCGGCGAGCTTGCCGACGCCGAGGTTGCCAGCACCCTGTCCGATGCGGCACAAAGCGTTGGCTTCAAGCCGCGCTTCTCGGTGGTTGAGATCGCGGGCCTTTGCGCGCATTGCCGCGATCACGATTGAAAGTTTTCATGACGACAGTTCAAACCAACGCGGCCGCTCCCAACACGACCGCCGGCGCCTCGGCTCATGCGCTGGGCATGGGCGCCGCGCTGGTGGTGACGATGCTGTGCCTGAGCTGGGGATTCAATCAGGTAGCGGTCAAGCTGGCGTTGCCGGAGCTGCCGCCGATGCTGCAGGCCACCATCCGTTCGATCGGCGGCGCGCTGGTGGTGGCGCTGGCCGCAAGGCTGCGCGGCGTGCCGCTGTTCGTGCGCGATGGCACGCTGCGGGTCGGCCTGCTCATCGGCGTGATGTTCGGCTTCGAGTTCGTGATGATCTACCGCGGCCTGATGTGGACCACGGCGAGCCGCGCCGTGGTGTTCCTCTATGCGGCGCCGTTCTTTGTCGTGGTCGGCGCGCGCTGGCTGCTCAAGGAGCGCCTGACCAACGGACAATGGGGCGGGCTGGCGCTCTCCTTCCTCGGCGTCGTGCTGGCGATCGGCGTGCCGCAGCCCGATGTCGACGCCAATGTGGTGCTCGGCGATCTCATGCTGCTGGTGGCCGGCGTCGGCTGGGCGGGAGCAACCCTGGCGGTCAAGGCCACGCGGCTCGCGCGCATCGCCGCCGAGCGCACGCTGGCCTACCAGCTCGTCGTCTCGGTGCCGATCCTGGGACTGGCGTCGTGGGCGACCGGCGAGAGCGTGACGGCGATGCCGGGGCCGCTGGCGCTCGGCTCGCTCGCCTACCAGGCGCTGTGGGTGGTCGGCATCACCTATCTGATCTGGTTCCAGATGGTGAAAACCTACTCGGCAAGCCGGCTGTCGGCCTTTACCTTCATGACGCCGCTATTCGGCGTCATTGCAGGCCACGTGGTGCTCGGCGAGCCGATGACGCTGGTGTTCGCGGCCGCGGTGGCGCTGGTGCTGGCGGGGCTGGTGCTGGTCAACCGGCCGGGCTGATACGGGGTGTGACGCAAAGTGACGACGCAATTCGAACAGACGCGCGAACCGGTCGGGGCCGAGCCGGCGCCGCGCCGGCGCACCGTCGCGGTCGATGTCGGCGGCGTCGTGGTCGGCGGCGGCGCGCCGGTGGTGGTGCAGTCGATGACCAACACCGACACCGCCGATGTCGGTGCCACGGTGGCGCAGGTCGCGGCGCTGGCGGGCGCGGGCTCCGAATTGGTGCGGGTGACGGTCGACCGCGACGAGGCGGCGCGCGCGGTGCCCCACATCCGCGACGCGCTGGCGCGGCGCGGCATCACCGTGCCGCTGGTCGGCGACTTCCATTACATCGGCCACAAGCTTCTCGCCGACCATCCGGCTTGCGCCGAGGCGCTGGCCAAGTATCGCATCAATCCCGGCAATGTCGGCTTCCGCGACAAGAAGGACACGCAGTTTTCCGCCATCGTCGAGACCGCGATCCGCCACGGCAAGGCGGTGCGCATCGGCGCCAACTGGGGCTCGCTCGACCAGGATCTGCTGACCCAGCTCATGGAGGCCAACGCGCGCGCGCGCGAGCCGCATGACGCCCGCGCCGTGATGCGCGAGGCCATGGTGCGCTCGGCGCTGATCTCGGCGGCGCGCGCCGAGGAGATCGGACTTGCGCGCAGCCGCATCGTGCTGTCGGCCAAGGTGTCGGCGGTGCAGGACCTGATCGCGGTCTATCGCATGCTGGCCGCGCGCGGCGATCATGCGCTGCATCTGGGCCTGACCGAGGCCGGCATGGGCTCGAAGGGCGTGGTGGCGTCATCCGCCGCGCTGGGCATCCTGCTGCAGGAAGGCATCGGCGACACCATCCGGGTGTCGCTCACTCCGGAGCCCGGCGGCGACCGCGCCCGCGAGGTGCAGGTGGCGCAGGAATTGCTGCAGACCATGGGGTTCCGCAGCTTCATGCCGCTGGTGGCCGCCTGTCCCGGCTGCGGCCGCACCACCTCGACGACGTTTCAGGAGCTGGCGCGCGAGATCCAGCAATTCATCCGCGACGAGATGCCGGGCTGGAAGGCCCGCTATCCCGGCGTCGAGGCGCTCAACGTCGCGGTGATGGGCTGCATCGTCAACGGGCCGGGCGAATCCAAGCATGCCGACATCGGCATCTCGCTGCCGGGCACCGGCGAGCAGCCGGCCGCGCCGGTGTTCGTCGACGGCGAGAAGGTGACGACGCTGCGCGGCGCAACGCTCGCCGCCGACTTCAAGGCCATGGTCATCGATTACATCGAGCGCCGCTTCGGCATGGCCGCGCGCCTTGCCGGCGAATAGCTCCGCGCAACGCCTTTCCTCTCACAGCACGCTGGCGGCGATGTTGACCATCAGCGCCAGCAGCGCGGTGTTGAACAGGAACGAGGTCACGCCGTGCGCGGTCGCGGTGCGGCGGATCAGGCGATCGCTGATGGTGACGTCGGAGACCTGCGCCGTCATGCCGATCACGAACGAGAAATACACGAAGTCCCAGTAGTCGGGATGGTTGTCGCCGGGAAACGTCAGGCCGCCGGACGGCGTGCCGCGATAGAATTCATGGGCGTAATGCAGCGCGAAGGTGGTGTGTACCGCCGCCCATGACAGCGCGATGGTGACGGTCGCCAGCGCGAGCTGCAGCGGCTGGCGCTGCCCCGAGCCGAGTTCGAACACGATGGCGCCGAGACTGGCGAAGGCCGCGATCCCGGTGATGACGAGGATGAGGAAGCGGCCGTCGTCCTGGAGAATGGCGTTGCGGCGGATGTGGACGGCGTCGGTGCGCGCGAATGTCCAGTAGGCCACCGCGAGATAAAGCGTGACGCTGGCGTCCCACGCGATCAAAAGCCGCGTGACCAGCGGCAGCGCCGCGGGCAGCACGGCGAACACGAGAAGTCCGGCCAGCATTGACACGAACAGGCGCGGCCGTGCCCGCACGATGCGCAACAGGCGCGGCAGCTTGTGGAAATTCCGCAGGGCCGGGTCGGTGCCGCCGTGCTGGTTCATGAACGATCGCCCCCTGGCTGTTGCCTCGCCATAATCAGCTTTTGCGTTCAACCACGAAACGCGCGGCGTCGCGCAAGAGGTCCGCGCGCGCGCCGAACCGATCGAGCGCGGCATCCGCCCGCGCCGTCAGTTCGGCAAGACGGGCCCGCGCGCCGGCGATGCCGAGCACGCTGACGGAGGTGGCCTTGCCGGCGGCGGCGTCCTGTCCGGTGGTCTTGCCGAGCGCTACGGCATCGCCCTCGACGTCGAGCAGGTCGTCGGCGATCTGGAAGGCTTCGCCGAAGGCGCGGCCGTAAATGTCGAGCGCCTCGCGCGCCTCGCTCGGCGCTTCGCCCAGCAGCGCGCCGGCGACGCAGGCAAAGCGCAGCAGCGTGCCGGTCTTCATCGCCTGCAACTGTGCGATGTCCGGCGGCGCGGCGGCGCCGAAGCGGCCCTCGCCCTCGAGGTCGAGCATCTGTCCGCCGGCCATGCCGCCGATGCCGGCGGTGCGGGCGAGCAGGCGCGAAAGCGCCACCCGCACCTCGGCATTGGGATGCACCTCGTCGCGGCTGATGACGTCGAACGCCAGCGTCAGGAGCGCGTCGCCGGCAAGGATCGCGGTGGCCTCGTCGAACGCCCTGTGCACGGCGGGCCGGCCGCGGCGCAGGTCGCTGTCGTCCATGGCGGGAAGATCGTCGTGCGCCAGCGAATAGCAATGCACGCATTCGAGCGCGGCCGCCGCCATCAGCGCGCGCTCGGCGGGCACGTCGAACAGCGCCGCGCTCTCGACCACGAGGAACGGACGCAGCCGCTTGCCGCCGCCGAGGCTGGCGTGGCGCATTGCCTCGATGAGGCGCGCCGGCCGCGCGATCTCGTCGGCCAGCGGCGTGGCATCCAACAGGCGCGCGAACAGGCCCTCGACCGCGGCCGCGGTGGAGGCAAGCCGCGTCGAAAAGCTGTTGCGAACGGCGATGACCATGAAGCAACGGCGTAACAGGATCGTGCCGTTGCGGCAACGGGGCGAGGCGTTTCCGTTCGCGCGGCAATTGCGCCATGATGGGGCAATGCCTGGTCCCCTGATCCACTGACGCCATGCCGCCACGTTGCCGCTCCGCGCCGCAGTCCGGCCCCCGCCTTGCGGCGCGGCTCGCGCGCGCCGTGGGGATCGTGCTGGTCGCCCTGCTGGCGCTGCCCTACGGGCTGGCGGTGCTTTACCGCGTCGGCCATCCGGTCTCGACCCTGATGCTGGCGCGTTGGGCGAGCGGCGCGCGGGTGTCGCGGCAGTGGGTCGGCCTCGACGCCGTGGCGCCCGTCATGGTCCGTACCGTGATCGCCGCCGAGGATGCCCGCTTCTGCAGCCACCACGGCATCGACTGGGAGGCGCTGTCGGGCGCCATCGAGGACGCGCAGGACGGCGAGGTGTCGGGCGGCGGCTCCACCATCACCCAGCAGACCGTCAAGAACCTGTTCCTGTGGCCGGGCCGCAGCGTGCTGCGCAAGGCGCTGGAACTGCCGCTTTCGCTGTGGCTCGACCTGGTGCTGCCCAAGCGCCGCATCCTGGAGATCTACCTCAACCTCGCCGAATGGGGCCCCAATGGCCAGTTCGGCATCGAGGCGGGCGCCCGCCACGCCTTCGGACGCGGCGCCGCCGGCATCGATGCCCGCGAGGCGGCGTTGCTGGCCGCCGTGCTGCCCAATCCGGTCACCCGCAGCGCGGCGCGCCCGAACCGGGTGGTCGGCCGCCGCGCCGCCCTCTACATGGCCCGCGCCGGCCAGGCGTCGACGGCATGCCTGGCAAATGGCCCGGAAAAGGCCAGAGGGCGCGGATTTCAGAGTGGTTTGCCGCTTGGGGGCCCGATTCAACCGGGTTGAACAAGGCCCCGCCATCCTCTATAAGCGCGGCCTTAATCCGGATTTTCACGCTTTTCCCGATCTATCGGGGCGCCCCCGGGGGGCGACCAACCAAGGACGACAAGGCCATGGCCGTTCCGAGAAAAAAGACTTCGCCGTCGCGCCGCGGCATGCGCCGTTCCGCCGATGGCCTCAAGCAGCCGACCTATGTCGAGGACAAGGATTCCGGTGAGTTGCGCCGTCCGCACCACCTCGACCTGAAGACCGGCATGTACAAGGGCCGGCAGGTGCTCAAGGCCAAGAAAGAGGCCTGATCCCGCTCCCCGAGAACACGGGCGGCTGCTTTTGGCGCCGTCCGGGGGCGATGAAGGGCCGGCCGGAGGGGGCAAGGCACCGCATGTTCGGATTCCCGCTGCTCCTGATTCCGCTGGCGATCGTCAACATCCTCGCGTTCCTGATGCCGGGCGTGCCGTTGTCGGCCACGCTCGCCACCCTGGCGCTGCCATCACGGCAGGAGCTGGTGGTGACGCTCGGCGACGCGGTGCTGCTGCTGGCGCTGGCGCTGCTTTTTGGCGAGATCGCCAAGGCGGTGCGGCCGGGCGGGCGAATCCTGATGGATCATCTGCTGGCGCTGATCGTGGCCGCCGCCGCGATCGGCGAATTACTGATGCTGCCGGCGTTTGCCAACGGGGTCTGTCTGCTGCTGGCGGCGCTGACGGTGGTGGAGTTCGCCGCCGGCATCGTGCTGGGAGTCGGCCGCAGGCCCGCCCCACGGGTCGCACCCGTGGCGGTCCCGGCCTCGCCCGCAACGGCGGAACCGCCGCAGCCGGAATGACGGCTTCCTAACCATCAACCCGAGATCGGAAGTTCAGCCGACGCGGCTGAGACCGGCGGCTCTGCCGTCATTAGCGATGCGGCTGAGCGCGTCGCGATAGAGCGCGGCCGCCGCCTGCGGCTCGGCGCGGCAGCGCGCGCGGGTCTGCGGCCATTGCTGCGCCACGGCGATGAGCTGGGTCACGAACGCGGCCTGCGGGCGCGGCGAGGAGGACGGCGGCGGCGTCGCGGGACGCGGCGGTTCCGTGACCGTCAGCGCACGGCTGTCGCCGGCCGGCGCGGCGGCGGCCTTGTGCTCCGGCGGTCCCGGCTGCCGATGCCGGCCCGGGACGGGACGCAGGATAGTCATGATGGCCGACATGTTCTTTTTCCGTGCCTTTTCCGAACGCCGCTGTCCCGGAACGGGACGGGCAAGCCCTTGTCGTTGAGGACCTCGCAAGCGCCATGCCGGCCAAGGGGGTGGTTGCGCCATCCGCCGCCTTTTTTCGAATTGTTTAGGAAGTCTACGTAATGTCAGGCGGTTGCAGGACATCCGCCGATACAATAGCGCGGGCTTGTCCCCACCAATTTTTTGCGCTCCGCCATGAGGCCATCATGCCAGTTTCGTCCGTTTCCACCGAACCGATGACGGCTCCGGACACGGCGTGCGTGGTGACCTCGATCGGCGAGGCGGTGTTCGAATGGGATGCCGCCACCAACGCCATGCATTGGGTCGGCGCCACCGCGGCGTTGTTCCGGGAGGCCGACGCCGACGTGCTGGGCGATGCCCGCGCCTTTGCCCGGCTGATCGATCCGGCCGGTCAGGCGCGGCGCGAAGCCATGATCCTCAACTCGATCATGGCGGACGAGGGCGCCGGCGTGCCCTATCAGGTCGAATATGCGCTGGCGTCCGGCGAGGCGGAGGTCTGGATCGAGGAAACCGGGCGCTGGTTCGCCGGCGCCGACGGCCGGCCGGCGCGCGCGCATGGCATGGTGCGCGCAGTCACCGCGCGGCACGCGCATGAGGAGTGTCTGGCGCGGCTGGCGCGCTGCGACAGTCTCACCGGGGGCCTCAACCGCAGCTATCTGGTCGAGGCGCTCAACGAGATGCTTGAGGGAGCCGCCAAGTTCCGCAAGCCGTTCGGCTTCCTCGTGGTGGCGGTCGATCATCTGGCGCGGCTCAACGACGCCTTCGGCTTCGAGGTCGCCGACGAGGTGATCAACGAACTGGCGCGGCGCATCCGCATGCGGCTGCGCGGCGGCGACATTCTCGGCCGCCTGTCCGGCAACAAGCTTGGCCTCATCCTGCGCGACTGCACGATGGAGGACATGAAGATCGCCGCCGAGCGGTTTCTGGTCACGATCCGCGACCAGCCGGTATCGACCAGTTCCGGCGCCGTGGTTGTCACCGCCTCGATCGGCGGTGTCGTCGCGCCGCGCCATGGCCGCAGCGCCGTTGACATCATCAGCCGGGCCCAGGAAGCCCTCGACATGGCCAAGCGCCGCCGCCGCGGCTCGTTCCGCTGCTGGCTGCCCAATGTCGAGCGCGACGCCCGCCGCCGCACCAACATCCGCATCACCGACGAGATCGTCACCGCGCTCAACGACCGCCGCATCATGCTGGCATTCGAGCCGGTGGCCGACATCGTCACGCGCCAGCCGGCGTTCCACGAATGCCTGGTGCGCATGCGCGGCGTCGGCGGCGAGGTCAGGCTCGCCAACGACGTCGTGCCGGTGGCGGAAAAGCTCGGGCTGATCCGCCTCGTCGATCACCGCGTGCTGGAGCTCGTCGTCGCTGAGCTTGCCGCCAATCCGGCGATCCGGCTCAGCCTCAACATCTCGCCCGACACCACCGCCGATCCGGACTGGTGGGGCGGCCTCGACGGTCTGCTGCGCGCCCATCCCGGCGTCGCCGAGCGGCTGATCGTCGAGATCACCGAAACCACGGCGATCCAGGACATCGACGACGTGCGCGGCTTCGTCACCCGGCTCAAGAACCTGGGCAGCCGCATCGCCATCGACGATTTCGGCGCGGGCTACACCTCGTTCCGCAACCTGCGCCGGCTCGGCGTCGACATCGTCAAGATCGATGGCGCCTTCGTGCAGAATATCGTCAGTTCAGCCGACGACCGCGCCTTCGTGCAGACGCTGATCGACCTGGCGCGCCGGCTCGGCCTGGAAACCGTCGCCGAGTGGGTGCAGGACGAGGCGGCAACAGCGCTGCTTAAGGAATGGGGCTGCCATTACATCCAGGGCCACGCCATCGGGCTGGCGGCGCTGGAAGCGCCCTGGCATGAGGGCGCGGAAGCCGCGCGGCTGGGCTGCGCGGGCTAGCGGCTGTTCTTACGACCGCCGTTCTCCGTGCAATCAATCAAGGAGTGAGGAAAAACCCGGTCGAACGAAAGCGTCGCGGCCTCAGGTGCTGCCGCCCTCTTTGCCGGGCTCGCGCGACAGCTTCTCGAGGCGCTCCTGCATGTCCTTCATCTGGCGGCGCAGGTCGTCGATGTTGTCGCCGCCGGCCTCCTTGTCGTCCTCGGCGCCTTCCTTGCGCGGGAACGGCTGGAACATCGCGAAGGTGCGCTCGAACAGCTCCATGTTGCGGCGGACCTGTTCCTCCAGCGGGCCGAACGCATTGACGCCGAACGCCTGCGCCATCTGCTGGCGGAACTTGCCCTGGTCGCGCGTGAACATGTCGATCGAGGCTTCGAGGTAGCGCGGCACCAACATCTGCATGCTGTCGCCGTAGAACCGGATCAACTGCCGCAGGAACGCGGTGGGCAACAGGTTCTGCCCTTCCTTGTTCTCCTGCTCGAAGATGATCTGCGCCAGCACCGGGCGGGTGATGTCCTCGCCGCTCTTGGCGTCGTAGACGAGGAAGTCCTCGCCCTCCTTGACCATCTTGGCGAGATCCTCGAGCGTGACATAGGTGCTCGTGCCGGTGTTGTAGAGCCGACGGTTGGCGTATTTCTTGATCGTGATGGGTTCGCCGGTTTTCGCCATGGACCTGACATGCTACGGATGAAACCCGGACATGATCCAGGCTGTACGCCAAGGTGGCGTACCAGGGTCAAAGTAAGCACTTTCGATCGGCTCAGGCTACCGTTTTGTCGCGCCGCGGTTAATTCCGCCAGACGCCTGCCGGATACGGCCATGCCGGGGAGCACATTGGCCGATTGACACCTTCGCAAGGGTTCATGAGGATGGGTCCCATCAGCCGGATGGGCCCGCAGGTCCGTCATCCATGTTGTACAATAAGGAGATGTCCATGTCAGACGATGTCGTCATCGTCAGCGCCGCGCGAACCCCTGTCGGGTCATTCAACGGCGCGTTCGCCACCATTCCCGCGCATCAACTCGGCGCCATCGCCATCAAGGCCGCGCTGGAACGCGCCGGCGTCGAACCCGCGCGCGTGTCCGAAGTGATCATGGGCCAGATCCTGTCCGCCGGACAGGGCCAGAACCCGGCGCGCCAGGCCTCGATTGCCGCCGGCATCCCCGTGGAAAGCCCGGCCTGGGGCGTCAACCAGCTGTGCGGCTCCGGCCTGCGCACGGTCGCGCTCGGCTATCAGGCGCTGCTCAACGGCGATTCCGACGTCGTCGTCGCCGGCGGCCAGGAATCCATGAGCATGGCGCAGCACGCCGCGCACCTGCGCAGCGGCACCAAGATGGGCGGCCTCGAACTGGTCGACACCATGCTGCGCGACGGCCTGTGGGATGCCTTCAACGGCTACCACATGGGCAACACCGCCGAGAACGTCGCCAAGCAGTGGCAGATCACACGGCAGCAGCAGGACGAATTCGCGGTCGCCTCGCAGAACAAGGCCGAGGCGGCGCAGAAGGCCGGCAGGTTCAAGGACGAGATCATCCCGGTCACCGTCAAGACGCGCAAGGGCGACATCATCGTCGACGCCGACGAATATCCGCGCCACGGCGCCACGCTCGATTCGATGACCAAGCTCAGGCCGGCGTTCGAGAAGGACGGCACGGTGACGGCGGGCAACGCCTCCGGCATCAATGACGGCGCCGCCGCGGTGGTGCTGATGCGCGCGAGCCAGGCCGCCAAGGAAGGCAAGACGCCGATCGCCCGCATCGTGTCGTGGGCCCATGCCGGCGTCGATCCGGCGATCATGGGCTCCGGCCCGATCCCGGCCTCGCGCGCCGCGCTCAAGAAGGCCGGCTGGTCGATCAACGACCTCGACCTCATCGAGGCCAACGAGGCCTTCGCCGCGCAGGCCTGCGCGGTCAACAAGGACCTCGGCTGGGATACCTCGAAGGTCAACGTCAACGGCGGCGCCATCGCCATCGGCCATCCGGTCGGCGCCTCGGGCGCGCGCGTGCTGGTGACGCTGCTGCACGAGATGCAGAAGCGCAATGCCAAGAAGGGACTCGCCACGCTGTGCATCGGCGGCGGCATGGGTATCGCCATGTGCGTGGAGCGCGGCTGACCGATCAACGAAAGTTGAATCCTGGCCATGACCAACGCCCCGTAGGATCAGATTCGATCCTGCGGGGCGTAATCGCCTCGGGTTCATGAAAACATAAACTCTCGCCGCTACTCTCGACATCCTCTCGTCTTCTCGTCCTCCATCACTCCACGTTCCCGGCTTTACAATCAAAAACGCCAATTAAAATTCCAGGCAAAGATTCAGGCCACTATTCAAGTCAACTTGGGAGGGACAGCCCATGGCACGCGTTGCATTGGTAACCGGCGGGTCGCGCGGAATCGGCGCGGCCATTTCGAAGGGGCTGAAGGCGGCCGGCTACAAGGTGGCGGCCAACTATGCCGGCAATGATGAAGCGGCGCAGAAGTTCAAGGCCGAGACCGGCATTCCGGTGTTCAAGTGGGATGTCAGCTCGTTCGAGGCCTGCGCGGCCGGCGTCAAGGCGGTGGAGGCGGAACTCGGCCCGGTCGACGTGCTGGTCAACAACGCCGGCATCACCCGCGACGGTTTCTTCCACAAGATGACGATCGAGCAGTGGAGCGCGGTGATCAACACCAATCTCGGCTCGCTGTTCAACATGACGCGGCCGGTGATCGAAGGCATGCGCGAGCGCAGCTTCGGCCGCATCATCAACATCTCCTCTGTCAACGGCCAGAAAGGGCAGGCCGGTCAGGTCAACTATTCCGCGGCCAAGGCCGGCGACCTTGGCTTCACCAAGGCGCTGGCGCAGGAATGCGCCACCAAGGGCGTCACCGTGAACGCCATCTGCCCCGGCTACATCGCCACCGAGATGGTGATGGCGGTGCCCAAGGAGGTGGTCGACAAGCGCATCATTCCGCAGATTCCGGTCGGCCGCCTTGGTGCGGTCGAGGAGATCGCGCGCTGCGTGGTGTTCCTGGCTTCCGACGAGGCTAGCTTCATCACCGGCTCGACGCTGAGCGCCAACGGCGGCCAGTACATGATCTGACGGCGCGAGAAACGTGATCGGAACCGTGCGCGCGGCTGGCCGGCGATGACCGGGCGCATGACCAGCCGGACGGCGACGCTGACCGGATTTGCCGCCATCCTGCTGTGGTCGTTCCTCGCCACGCTGACGGTGGCCACCGGCGCGGTGCCGCCGTTCCAGCTCGCGGCCATGACCTTCGCGCTCGGCGCGCTGACCGGCCCGCTGGGCTGGACGGCGGCATGGCTCCTGCGGCGCGAGCGGCGGCCGCTGCCGCGCGTGCCGGCGCTGGCATGGGCGGTCGGGGTCGGCGGCCTGTTCGGCTATCACGCGCTGTACTTCCTCGCGCTGCGGCTTTCGCCGCCGGCCGAGGCCGGGCTCATCAATTACCTGTGGCCGCTGCTGATCGTGCTGTTCTCGGCGCTCTTGCCGGGCGAGCGGCTGGCCTGGCACCACCTCGCCGGGGTCGTGCTCGGGCTGGCCGGAACCGTGCTGCTGTTTGCCGGCCGCGGTGCCTCGGGCGCTGTGTGGGATTTCCTGCCCGGCTTCGCCGCGGCGTTCGTGGCCGCCTTTGTCTGGGCGACCTATTCGGTGTCGTCGCGGCTCCTGGCGGGGGTGCCGACCGAGGCGGTGGCCGGGTTCTGCCTGGCGACGGCGCTGCTCGCGGCGCTGTTCCACCTCGTGTTCGAGATTCCGGCGTGGCCCGCCACGGCGCCGCAATGGCTGGCCGTGCTGGCGCTCGGGCTGGGGCCGGTGGGGCTTGCCTTCTACGCCTGGGACATCGGCATGAAGCGCGGCGACATCCGCGTGCTCGGCGCGGCCTCCTACGCCGCGCCGCTGATCTCGACGCTGCTCCTGGTGCTGTTCGGCTACGCCGAGGCGAGCCGCGCGCTGGCGCTCTCCGCCGCGCTGATCGCCGCCGGCGGCGTGCTGGCGGCGAAGGACATGCTGATGCGCCGCGGCTGAATGTCAGAATTTGTTCTTGCGCTCGCGGATTTCGGCGAACACCGCGGTGGCGGATTGCCCGGCCATGCCGAGCGCGGCGGCAAGCTCGGGCGCGTCGGCGCGCAGGAACGGGTTGGCGCGCTTCTCCTCGCCCATGCGCGAGGGCACGGTGGCCTTGCCCGCGGCGCGCTGGCGCGCGGCCTCGTCGGCGCGCGCTTTCAGCGCGGCGTTGTCCGGGTCGATGGTGCGCGCGAAGCGGATGTTCGACTCGGTGTATTCATGGCCGCAGAAGATGCGGGTCGCGTCGGGCAGGGCACGCAGCTTGAGCAGCGAGGCCCACATCATCGGATAGGTGCCCTCGAACACCCGGCCGGCGCCGATCGAGAACAGGGTGTCGCCGACGAACACGGCGTCATCGTCGGCGAACCAGTAGGCGACCTGCCCGAGCGTGTGCCCCGGCGTCTCGATCACGCGCGCCTCGAGCGCGCCGACCCTGACCGTGTCGCCGTCGCGCACCGTGGCGTCGGCCAGCGGGATCTTGTCGGCCTCGCCCGCCGGTGCGGTGACGCGGCAGCCGTAGCGCTCTTTCAGGGCGGGGATGGCGCCGGTGTGATCGTGATGGTGGTGGGTGACGAGGATGTCGGTCAGCGTCCAGCCGGCGGCTTCGAGCGCGGCGACGATCGGGCCCGCCTCCGGCGCGTCGACCGCGGCGGTGGCCTCCGTCGCCGGATCGTGCACCAGATAGCCGAAATTGTCGGACAGGCAGGGAAACAGGCGAATGTCCGCCGTCATCCGGGGCCGGGCCATGGAACCTCCGCACGAAAAGACCTGACGCAAGGCTAGCATGCCGGCCGCCATCGGCAAGCGTGGGCGGACAAGACGAGACGGTCAGGGTATCGCGGTCTCTTGGGGCCCTGCCTCGATGCGCCCGACTGTGCTAGCGTGCCGGCCATGTCAATCGATGTGATTGATCTGCGCAATTTCTATTCGCACCGCCTCGGCATGGTGGCGCGGCGGCTGATCGGGCGCGGCATTCGCGCCCACTGGCCCGACGCGGCGCGGCTGCGCGTCGTCGGCGTCGGCTATTCCACGCCCTATCTCGGACTGTTCCGCGAGAGCGCGGAGCGCTGCCTTGCCTTCATGCCGGCGGCGCAAGGGGTGCTGAAATGGCCGACCGCGCGCCCGACGCTGTCGGCGCTGGTGGACGAATACGACCTGCCGCTTGCCGATTCCTCGATCGACCGCGTGCTGCTGATCCACGCGCTCGAAGTCGCCGACGATCCGGCGGGCCTGTTGCGCGAGGTGTGGCGGGTGCTGGCGCCGAGCGGACGGGTGCTGGCGGTGATCCCCAACCGGCGGGGCTTGTGGGCGCGCGCCGATTCCACGCCGTTCGGTCATGGCCGGCCCTATTCGCGCTCGCAGGTCACCGACCTGCTGCGGGTGGCCTGGTTCACGCCGGCGTCGTGGAGCGAGGTGCTGTATGTGCCCCCCGTCAGAGCGGCCTGGATCCTGCGCGCGGCGATGGCCTGGGAGCGCACCGGATCGGCGGTTTCGGCGCCGTTCTCGGGCGTGCATATCGTCGAGGCGACCAAGCAGGTCTATCGCGCGATTCCGGCACGGCGCGAACGCACCCGCCTCATTCCCGCGCTCGAACCGGCGCTGGCGCCCTCGCCGTCACCGCGCGGCACGGCGCTGCGCGACGACACCTAGCGGGTTGTTCCGGAAACGATGGGCCCGAAATCAATCGCCGTTGGACTGCGTCCCGGCGGAGAAGTCGTCGCCGCTGGGTTGCGCCGCGCCGACGTCGCCGCGCGGACCATGGTGGCGGCGCCGGCGGCGGTGCGGGTAGCGCTCGCCGCGCGGGTGCTCGTCGCCGCCCTGGGGCTGCGGCGCGCCACCGGTGATGAACGACGGCAGCCGGTCGATGTCGGAATCGTCCCTCGGCTGCTGTTGCTGCTGCCGGTAGGAGGGCTGATCGCGCGGCTCGCGAGGTTCGCGCGATTCACGGGGTTCGCGGTGTTCACGCGGCTCGCGGCCCTGGAACGGTTGCTGCTCGCGCTGCGGATAGGGCTGCGGCTCGCGCCCGGGCAGGCCGGGTTCCGCGCCGTAGCCGCTGAACTGCTCGCCCTCGGCGTCATCGCCGCCGTCGTCGCGCATGTCGTCGTTGCGCACATAAGGCTGGTTCTGGCGGAACTGCTCCTGCGCCGCGGCGATGATGCGGAAATAATGCTCGGCGTGCTGGTAGTAGTTTTCCGCGCCGACCGGATCGCCGGAGCCCTGCGCGTCGCGGGCAAGCTGGACATATTTCTCGGCGACGTGCGCGGCCGTGCCCCGGATCTTCACGTCGGGTCCGTTGGACTCATAGACCCGCGTCATCGGATTCTGGCCCTTGCGGTTGTTGCGACTCCGCATGCGCTTGTTCTGTCCGTTTCTCATGTGCTGCCTTCTTGCCAAGTCCCTTTGAGTGTTCAGCATGGCGATTCCCAATTGGCGGGCGCTGGCCCGTCGAGGGTCCGCATCCATGTCGCGTTGAGCCGCACTTCTTGGTTTCCTGCTTTCAAGCCGGGTTTTTTCTAATCACCTCGCGGGAGCGGCGCGCGTCGCGACTATCGCGGACCATCGCGTATCGCGGACCATCGCGCAAAATCACGCTTCCCGTTGCCGCAGGCTCCACCGTGCGGAGCCTTCCGACCTTGGCCGCATGCTGCTGAGGCGTCCGGTGGTGAACCCTTGCTCCATCGCGGGCTAACACCGCCGCGACGTGACTGGGAGGTCGATGCGCCTCCACGTGCAAGCTCTGGTCACCACAACCAGAAAGATCGGCTGCCCCCTTGGCCGGTCGATTTCTTGGCCGGACCCTAGTCGCTCCGGGGCGATATTCCAAGCGGTTTTTTGGTCAGCCGGGCGAACGGTAGCCGGTGACGGCGCGGGGAATGCCGGCGATATCGGCGCGCGGCGGATGCGGCGTCGAAAGCCCCGCCACGCGCATCAGCGCGCCGACATCGGCGGCCTGGTCGTAACCTACTTCGACGACCAGCGCGCCGCCGGGAGCCAGGAGCCGTATCGCATCGCGCGCAAGGTGGCGATAGGCGGTCAGGCCGTCGGCCCCGCCGTCGAGCGCGAGCCGCGGATCGTGGTCGCGCACCTCGCGCGGAAGCGCGGCGAGGTCGGCGCTGCGGATGTAAGGCGGGTTGGAGACGATGAGATCGAACGGGCCCGCGAGCGCCGCGGCGTAATCGCAGGCGACGAAATGGCAGCGCGCCTCGAGGCCGAGCGCGCGCGCATTGGCGCGCGCGGTCACCAGCGCGGCGGGGCTGAGATCGGTGGCGACGGCGCCGGCCCGCGGCAGTTCGCTCAGCAGCGCCAGCGCGATGGCGCCGCTGCCGGTGCCGATGTCGGCGATGCGCGGCGCGGCGCGGGCGCTGCCGCGCACGGCATCGAGCGCGGCCTCGACCACGGTCTCGGTTTCCGGGCGCGGCACCAGGGTGGCCGGCGAAAGCTCAAGCGCCAGGCTCCAGAATTCGCGCACGCCGGCGATGCGCGCCACCGGCTCGCCCGCCAGCCGCCGCCGCGCCAGATGCGCGATCGCCTGCGCCTGCGAGGGCGTCAGGATCCGCGCCGCGTGCACGGCAAGGCCGGTGAGGTCGAGGCCGAGCGCGGTGCCGATGAGGATGCGCGCGTCGAGTTCGGGGGAGGCGAGGCCGCCGTCGCGCAACGCCGCTGCCAGGCGCCGCCGCGCCGCCGCGATGTCGAGGCCGCTCAGCGCCGCGTCGGCGAGCGCCGCCATCAGACCCCCGCGCCCTCGGCGGCGAGCAGACCCGCCTGATGCTCGGTGATGAGCGCGTCGATGATCTCGTCGAGCGCCTCGCCCTGCATCACCTGCGGCAGCTTGTAGAGCGTCAGGCTGATGCGATGGTCGCTGACGCGGCCTTGCGGAAAATTGTAGGTGCGGATGCGCTCGGAGCGGTCGCCGGAGCCGACCTGGCCGCGCCGCTCGGCCGAGCGCGCGGCGTCGCGCTGCTGCCGTTCGGAATCGTACAGCCTGGCGCGCAGGATCGCCATCGCCTTGGCGCGGTTGCGGTGCTGCGAGCGGTCGTCCTGCATGCTGACGACGATGCCGGTGGGGATATGCGTGATGCGGATCGCGGACTCGGTTTTGTTGACGTGCTGGCCGCCCGCGCCCTGCGCGCGCATGGTCTCGATGCGCAGGTCGCCGTCCTTGACTTCGATATCGACATCCTCGGCTTCCGGCAGCACCGCCACCGTCGCCGCCGAGGTGTGGATGCGGCCCGAGGCCTCGGTGTCCGGCACGCGCTGCACCCGGTGCACGCCGGATTCGAACTTGAGCCGCGCGAAGGCGCCGCGTCCCTTGATCTCGGCGATGATCTCCTTGAAGCCGCCAACCGTGCCCTCGCTCATCGAGATCGTCTCGACGCTCCAGCCGCGGTGCGCGGCGTAGCGTTCGTACATGCGGAACAGGTCGCCGGCGAACAGCGAGGCCTCGTCGCCGCCGGTGCCGGCGCGGATCTCGAGCACGACGTTGCGCTCGTCCATGGCGTCCCTAGGCAGGAGCGCGACGCGGATGCCATGTTCGAGCGCGATGCGGCGGGCCTCCAGCGCCGGGCGCTCGCCTTCCGCCATGACGCGCATCTCGGCATCCGTCGCGGGATCGGCGATCATGGCGTCGAGACCGGCGCGTTCGGCCTCGGCCGCGCGGTAGGCCTTGATCGCCTCGGCCACCGGCGCGAGCTCGGCAAGTTCGCGCGACAGCTTCACATAGGTGTCGGCGCTGACCTGGCCCGTCAGTTCGGCCTCGAGCGCGGCGTGGCGCGCCAGCAGTGTGTCAAGCTTGGCCTCGGGCAGCATGGCTTTTTACGTCTCTTACAGCGGCAGGCCTTCGGCTTCCGCGAAGGCCCTGAGCTTGTCGCGGATCGATACGCTGCCGGAGGGCGCCTCCAGCAGCGGCGCCATCAGCGTCTCGGCCTTCCCGAGGTCGAGATCGAGGATCAGTGCCTTCACCGGACCATGGGAGGTCGGCGATAGCGACAGCGCGCGGTAGCCGATGGCGATGAGCGCCAGCGCCTCGAGCGGATGCGAGGCCATCTCGCCGCACAGCGACACCGGCTTGTTGTGGACCTTGGCGGCGGTGACGATAGCGCGCAGCGCGCGCAGCACCGGCGCCGACAGCGTGTCGAAGCGGTCGGCCACCTTGGCGTTGCCGCGGTCAACGGCATAGAGGAACTGGAACAGGTCGTTGGAGCCTACCGAGAGGAAGTCGACGCGCTGCAGCAGTTCGTCCATCTGGTACAAGAGCGCCGGCACCTCGACCATGGTGCCGATGTCGACGCGCTCGGGCAGCGCATAGCCGTGCTGGCGCAGGTGGGTGAGCTCGCGCTCGATCACGCCCTTGGCCTGGTCGAATTCCTCGACCGCCGAGATCATCGGGAACATGATGCGCACCGAGCGGCCGCTGGCGGCGCGCAACAGCGCGCGCACCTGGCTGCGCAGCAGGCCGGGCCGGTCGAGTCCGAGCCGGATCGCGCGCCAGCCCAGCGCCGGGTTCTCCTCGGCGATGGTTTCGAGATAGGGCAGCGCCTTGTCGCCGCCGATGTCGAGGGTGCGGAACGTTACCGGCCTGCGGCCTGCGGCATCGAGCACGGCGCGGTAGAGCGCGAGCTGCTCGGCGGTGCGCGGCAGGGTGTGGCCGACCATGAACTGCATCTCGGTGCGGAACAGGCCGACGCCGGTGCAGCCGGTGTCCTCGATGTGCGGCAGGTCGATGGTGAGGCCGGCATTGATCATGAGATCGATCGGCTCGCCGTCCTTGGTGGCGCACGGCCGGTCGCGCAGCGCGCGATACTGCGCGCGGCGGCGGGCGCGGAACCGCACGCGTTCGGAATAGGCGTTCTGCACCTCGGTGGTCGGCCGGATGTAGATCGAGCCCGAGGTGCCGTCGACGATGATGGCGTCGCCCGGATCGGCGATGCCGACGGCGTTGGTGGCCTCGCCGACGGCGGGAATGCCGAGCGCGCGCGCCACGATGGAGACATGCGAGGTCGGGCCGCCTTCCTCGAGGATGAGGCCGCGCAGCCGCTTGCGGTCATAGTCGAGCAGCGCCGCCGGGCCCATCGAGCGCGCCACCACGATGGCGTTCTCGGGCAGTTGCTCGCGCGAGGGCGCATGGTCCTGCCCGAGCAGCTGGCGCATCAGGCGGTGGCCGAGATCGTCGAGATCGTGCAGCCGCTCGCGCAGGTAGGGATCGGTCGAACGCAGCATGCGGGCGCGGGTGTTCGACTGCACGCGCTCGACCGCGGCCTCGGCGGTGAGGCCGGTGGCCACCGCCTCGTGCATCTTGCGCTGCCAGCCGGGATCGTCGGCGAACAGGCGGTAGGCCTCCAGCACGTCGCGATGCTCGCCGCTTTCGGCGACGTCGCCGCGTTCCAGCATGCGGTCGAGATCGGCGCGCAGCTTGATGATGGCGGCCTCGAGCCGCTTGCGCTCGGTCTCGATATCGTCGGCGATGTAGTTGTTGATGACGACGCGCGGTTCGTGCAGCACGACGTGGCCGAGCGCGATGCCGTCGGACAGGACCGAGCCGACCATGTGCTGGGTGTGGTGGGCGGCGGGCTCGGCGCCGGGGCGGGCCAGCGCCGACAGCTCGCCCGAGGCGATCATCTCGGCGAGCACCATCGCCGTGGTCTGCAGCGCCTCGACCTCTTCCTCGACATAGGTGCGGTGGGCGCGGTTCTGCACCACCAGCACGCCGAGCGTGTTGCCGGCGCGCAGGATCGGCACGCCGAGGAACGAGTGGTAGATTTCCTCGCCGGTTTCCGGGCGGTACGAGAACGCCGGGTGGCTCTGGGCGTCGGACAGGTTGAGCGAGGCGGCCTCGCTGGCGACGAGGCCGACCAGGCCCTCATGGGCGGTGAGCACCGTCTGGTGCACGGCGTCGCGGTTCAGACCCTCGGTGGCGTAGAGTTCGAGCGTGTTGTCGATGCGCAGCACGTAGACCGAGCACACCTCGGCCACCATGTTGGCGGCGATCAGCACCACGATCTTGTCGAGCCGTTCCTGCGCGCTGACCGGCTCCGCCATCACCTCGCGAAGCCGTCTCAACAGGACGCGGGGGCTGCCCAGCGTGCTTCGCATGTGGCTGACATCCTCATTGCGACCGCCGGGAAGTGCGCCGGCGTCGCCTCAAGACCAATATAACCAGTTAATATTCCAACAGAATTCGTAAGTCACGCGGCTCCCTGGCCGCGCGTCGCGAAGAAGCCTTGAAGCATCCGCCCCAGCCGGAGAATCGCCGCTCGGCTAACCACCTGCCTGTCTTGGCCTATAGCGAATCCGGCCTCGGATTGCCAAGCAAAACGCCTGCCAATCCTGGAGGGTTGCAAGATCCCGCAGGGGAGCCAGAAATCCCGTCGCTTCAGGAGCTCTTTTTGCGGGCGCTCTTAGGCCTTGTCGAGGCCGTACAGCGTGTGCAGGGTACGCACCGCGAGCTCGGTATAGGCGGCGTCGATCAGCACCGAGAACTTGATCTCCGAGGTGGTGATGGCGCGGATGTTGATGTTGCGCTCGGCCAGCGCGCGGAACGCCTCGGCGGCGACCCCGGCATGGCTGCGCATGCCGATGCCGATCACCGACACCTTGGCGACGTCGGTGGCGCTGTCGAGGCGCTGGTAGCCGATCTTGCCTTTCGCCTTGGCGATGGTGTCCTTGGCGCGGGTGTAGTCGGCGGCCGGCACGGTGAAGGTGAGATCGGTCTTGGCGCCGTCGGCGGAAACGTTCTGCACGATCATGTCGACATTGATGCTGGCCTCGGCCAGCGGGCCGAAGATGGCGGCGGCGACGCCCGGCTTGTCCTGCACATCGCGGATCGAGATCTGGGCTTCGTCCTTGGAAAAGGCGATGCCGGTGACAACTTGCTGTTCCACGATTTCCTCCTCGCTGCAGATGAGCGTGCCCGGCGGTGTGCCGTGGGGGTCGATGTCCTCGGGCCTGTCGAAGCTGGAGCGCACGAATACCCGAACGTTGTGCACCATGCCGAGTTCCACGGAGCGCACCTGCAGCACCTTGGCGCCGAGCGAGGCCAGTTCCAGCATTTCCTCGAATGCCACCTTGTCGAGCCGGCGCGCCTTCGGCACGACGCGCGGATCGGTGGTGTAGACGCCATCGACATCGGTGTAGATGTCGCAGCGGTCGGCGCGGATGGCGGCGGCGACGGCCACCGCCGAGGTGTCGGAACCGCCGCGGCCGAGCGTGGTGATGCGCCCGGTCTCCTTGTTCAGGCCCTGGAAGCCGGCGATCACCGCGACCTCGTTGCGCTCCTTGAAGCGGGCGATCAGCTCCTCGCCGTCGATGTCGAGGATTCGCGCCGAACCGTGGACGTTGCTGGTCAGGATCGGAACCTGCCAGCCCTGCCAGGAGCGGGCCTGGATGCCCATCGCCTGCAGCGTGATGGCAAGAAGGCCCGCGGTGACCTGTTCGCCCGAGGCGACCACGGCGTCGTATTCGCGCGTGTCATGCAGTGGCGCGGCCTGGGCGCACCAGCCCACCAGCTCGTTGGTCTTGCCGGACATGGCGGAGACGACCACCGCGACCTCGTGGCCGGCGTCGACCTCGCGCTTGACGTGGCAGGCGACGTTGCGGATGCGATCGATGTCGGCGACCGAGGTGCCGCCGAATTTCATGACAAGCCGGCCCATGGCGGATGAGGCTTCCTGTTGGTATTTTAAGGGGCAGGCCCGCGAAAACGGCGGGCCCGACGGTCAAAAGGCGCGTATACATACCGACGGGGTCGCGCGACCGCAACCCGGAGAAAGGGCGGTTTGCCGCCCTCTTTCGGGTCAGGCATAAGGCGGAGCCGGTTCATTCAGGCATAAGGCGGAGAGCCGCCAGGGGAAACGGTCGGGGCCGGAGATGGGACGCTATATCGAGGAAATCCTGCAGCCGGGCGAGAAGCTTTTGTATTCGACCACGGTGCACTGGATCGTCTACCTGCCGGGGATTCTGGGCTGGGTCGCGGCGCTGGCCGCTCTGGCGATCGGCTACAGCACCGAGAACGGCACGCTGAAGGTGCTGGCGATGGCGCTGGCCATCGTGCTCGCGCTGTACGGCGCCGCCATGGTGCTGCGGGGCTGGTTCCGGCGCTGGACCACGGAGTTCGACGTCACCGACCGCCGCATCGTGCACAAGGCCGGGTTCGTCCGGCGCCGCACGATGGAGATGAACATGGACAAGGTCGAGAGCGTGGACGTGATCCAGAGCATCCTCGGCCGCATGCTGAATTATGGCGAGGTGGTGGTGCGCGGCGTCGGCGAAAGCTGGGAGCCGATCCTCACCATCGGCTCGCCGCTCGAATTTCGCAATCACATCACCGCACGCTGAGGCCCAATGACTGACGTTCATTCCGATACCCCGAGCGGTTCCACCGTCGATCCGGCCGAGGTCGCGCGCTTCTCGCGCCTCTCCGAGCAGTGGTGGGACCCCAAGGGCAAGATGGCGCCGCTGCACAAGATCAATCCGGTGCGGCTCGCCTATATCCGCGACGCCGCCTGCCGCAAGTTCGAGCGCAGCGCCAAGAGCCTGAACTGCCTCGCCGGTCTGCGGCTGATCGACATCGGCTGCGGCGCCGGCCTGCTGTGCGAGCCGATGGCGCGGCTCGGCGCCGGGGTGGTCGGCATCGATCCGTCGGACAGCAACATCGCCGCCGCCCGGCTGCATGCCGACAAGTCGCACGTGCTGGTGGACTATCGCTGCACCACGGTGGAGCAGATCGATTCGCGCGAGCGCTTCGACATCGTGCTGGCGATGGAGGTGGTCGAGCATGTCGCCGACCTCGGGCTGTTCCTCGACCGTTGCGCCGGCCTCATCAAGCCCGACGGCCTGATGGTGGTCGCCACCCTCAACCGCACCTGGAAGAGCTTCGCGCTGGCCATCGTCGGCGCCGAATACATTCTGCGCTGGCTGCCGCGCGGCACCCACCAGTGGGACAAGTTCGTCACCCCGCAGGAGCTGGACGTCCACCTGACGCGCAACGGGCTGACCGTGACCGAGCAGGCCGGCGTGTTCTACAATCCGCTCGCCGACCGCTGGAACCTGTCGTCCGACATGGACGTCAACTACATGGTGGTGGCCGAGCGCGCGCCGTGACCGGGATGCCGGCGCGGGACGCTGCGGCATGATCGCGGCGGCGGGCTTGTGGATTCCGTTCACGCTCTTGGGCGCGGCCGGCCAGGTCGCGCGCAACGCCATGCAGCGCGAGCTCACCGGCACGCTCGGCACGGTGGGCGCAACCCACGTGCGCTTCCTGTTCGGCTGTCCGTTCGCGCTTGCCTTCCTGGCCATGGTGCTGGGCGTCACCGGCGCGCCGCTGCCGCGCCCCGACGCGGCATTCTGGCTGTGGCTGACGGTGGCGGCGCTCACCCAGATCGTCGGCACCGCCTTGATGCTGGCGGCGATGCATGTGCGCTCCTTCGTGGTGACGACGGCCTATCTCAAGACCGAGCCGCTGCAGGCGGCGCTGTTCGGCTTCGTGTTCCTCGCCGACGCGCTGGGCGCGGCCAGGCTGGCCGCCATCGTCGTCGCGAGCATCGGCGTCGTCGTCACCGCGCTGGGGCCGGGCGGCGCCCGTGGCTTCGGCGACCCGCGCCCGACCGCGATGGGGCTGGCGGCGGCCGCGGTGTTCGCGCTGTCGGCGGTCGGCTTTCGCGGCGCCATCCTGGCGCTGCCCGCGACCCATTTCGTGGTCGCGGCCACGGTCACGCTGGCCGCCGGGCTGGTGCTGCAGAGCGTGCTGCTGTCGGCCTATCTGGCGCTGCGGTCGCCCGGCACGCTGACCGCGATCGTGCGGCAATGGCGGCCCTCGCTGCTGGCCGGGTTTCTCGGCGCGCTGGCCTCGCAATTCTGGTTTCTCGCCTTCGCGCTGACGGCCGCGGCGAATGTGCGCACGCTGGCGCTGGTCGAGGTGCTGTTCGCGCAGGGCCTCGCCCACGTCGCGCTCGGCCAGAAAATCACGGCGCGCGAGGCGGCGGGCATCGCGCTGATCGTCATCGGCGTCGCGCTGCTGATCGCGGTCTAGTTCCTGTCGCCGGGAAGCTGCGGCAGCGGATAGAACTCGACGCCCTCGTCGTGCAGGGATTTCGCCTCATCGAACGAGGCCTCGCCGTAGATCGGGCGGTGGTCGATCTCGCCGTAGTGCATCTTGCGGGCCTCGTCGGGAAACTTGCGGCCGACATTGTCGGCCTTGCCGGTCACCTCGTCGCGCAGCGCCCGGAGCTTGGCGCGCAGCTCCTTCTCCTGTGTCGACATCAGCGGCAGCGGGCCTTGCGGGCTTGCATCCGCGGCGGGCGCCCGGGACTTCCTGGTGCCGCTGACATTGGGCGCCATGATCGCGCGTTCGACCTTGGCCGAGCCGCAGTTCGGGCAGACGACAAGCCCGCGTTTGGCCTGACGGTCGAACGCCGCCGAGCTCGCGAACCAGCTCTCGAACCGATGGTCGTTGGCGCAGCGCAGGCGGTAATGGATCATGCCGGCCTCCGCACCACATGCAGGTGTTCGACGCCGCCGCGCGGATCGGACAGGCCGAAGCGGCGGCCATGTTGCAGCGAGGGGATGCGCTGGCGCACCTGGTCGACGCGCGCGGGGTCGATCTTGGCGACGACGAGGCCGGGCTCGGTGCCGCCCTCGGCGACGACCACACCCCACGGATCGACGATCAGCGAGTGGCCGTAGGTCTCGCGGCCGCCGTCGTGACGGCCGCCCTGGGCGGCGGCGAACACATAGCAGCCTGTCTCGATGGCGCGCGCCTTGATCAGGGTGTGCCAGTGCGCTTCCCCGGTCTGGCGCGTGAACGCCGACGGCACCGTGAGGAACGCCGCGCCGGCCTCGGCGAGCGCGCGGTAGAGCGCCGGAAAGCGCAGGTCGTAGCAGATGCTCAGCCCGACGCGGCCCCACGGCAGATCGGCGATCACCGCGCGTTCGCCGGGCTGGAAGCTGGCCGACTCGCGGTAGCTTTCGCCGCCGGCGAGATCGACGTCGAACATGTGAATCTTGTCGTAGCGCGCGATCACAGCCCCGTCGGGGCCGATCAGGAACGAGCGGTTGACGGCGCGCTGCGGCGAGGCGCGCAGCGCCAGCGAGCCGATGTGGAGATGGATCGCGAGCTCGCGCGCCAGTTCGCGCAGCGCGGCGAGCGAGGGATCGTCTTCCTCGGGCACGATGGCGGCAAACAGCGCCTCGCGCCGCGCCTCCATCAGGTTGGTCATTTCCGGCGTCAGCACATAGGCGGCGCCCGCCGCGTGAGCGTCGCGCACCAGCCGCATGGTTTCGGTCAGGTTGGCCGCAACCGACGTGCCGCCGCGCAACTGGACGAGTGCCGCGGTAAACGGTGCCGCCGGCGCGTCCATCACGTCACCATGCCGGTGGCGAGCAGCGAATCCAGCCGGCCTTCGTTATCGAGCGCGTAAAGATCGTCGCAGCCGCCGACATGAGTGTCGCCGACGAAAATCTGCGGCACCGTGGTGCGGCCGTTGGCGCGCCGCGTCATCTCCTCGCGCTGCGGCGGATCGTTGGTGACGTCGAACTCCAGATAGGCGACGTTCTTGCTCCGGAGCAGTTCCTTGGCGGCGTGGCAGTAGCCGCAGCTCCGGGTGGTGTAGATCTCGACGGGCGCGGGCGCGATCAGGGGTGCGTTCATGAGCTTCTCGATGAGGAAAACCTGGCGACGGCAATTATATGGTCTCTCACGCGCCGTCCACAACCCGGGCGAACACCAGAACATCGACGCGCGCGGCGCCGCCGCGCAGCAGCGCGCGGGCGCAGGCATCAAGGGTGGCGCCGGTGGTCAGGATGTCGTCCACCAGCACCAGGCGGCGGCCGCGCAGCAGCGGCTTGTGCTCCACCGGCACCTTGAACGCGCCCTGCACGTTGAGCGCGCGTTCGGCGCGCGACAGGCCGACCTGATGGGCGGTGGAACGGGCGCGCTTGAGGAAATCATGCGTCACCGGCACGCGCGGCGCCTGACGGCTGATGGCGGTGGCCAGCAGCGCCGCCTGGTTGTAGCGGCGCGACAGGCTGCGCCGCCAGTGCAGCGGTACCGGCACCAGCGCGTCGGCGTCGGCGAGCAGCGCGGCGCCGGCCTGCGCCATCCAGCGTCCCATGGCGGGCGCGAGATCGGTGCGGTCGTGGAACTTGAGCGCATGCACCAGGCTGCGCGCGACGTCGTCATAGCGCACGGCGGCGCGGGCGCGCTGGTAGGCCGGCGGATCGGCGATGGCCGCCGGCGACAGCACGCCGACGCCCGGGTCATAAGCGAAGGGGATGCCGAGCCGCTCGCAATAGGGTGGCGCGATGAAAGAGAGCTTCGACCAGCAGGACGGGCACAGCCCGTCGTCCTGCACCGGCGCGCGGCAGGCGAGGCACTGCGCCGGCAGCGCCGCGTCGCGCATCAGCCGCGCGATGCCGGCCAGGACGCCGCGCAAGCCGATGCCGATGCCCGCGCCGATGCCGCCAAGGCGGGCGGCCAGGCCGGGGCGCGGTGCGGTCTCCATGTCCATGGCGGGGGAAAGCGTAGCGTTTCGCTGCGGCGGGCTCAATCGTCCCGTGCTAGAGGTTGGCGGCCATGACATCCACCCCCGCCAGTCCGCCGCCGCTGTTCGATCGCGCGCTGCTCGGCCGCCGCCGCGCCCGCGCGCGCGCGCGCGGCGCGGCGACGTTCCTGATGGAGCGCGCCGTCGAGGATCTTGCCGACCGGCTCGCGGCGGTGCTGCGCGGCTTCAGCGCGGCCGCCGACATCGGCACGCCGTCGGACCATCTGCGCGCCGCGCTCGCCGACCGCGTGCCGGCGATCGCGACGGTGGAGATCGCGGCCGACGAGGCCCTGCAGCTTGCGCCGGAATCGCTCGATCTCGCGGTCTCGGCGCTGGCGCTGCAGTTCGTCAACGACCTGCCCGGCGTGCTGGCGCAGGTCCGCCGCGCGCTTCGCCCCGACGGGCTGTTCCTCGCCGTGATGGGCGGCGGCGACACGCTGACCGAGCTGCGCCAGTCGCTCGCCGCCGCCGAAGCCGAACTGGAGGGCGGCATCTCGCCGCGCGTCGCACCGTTCGCCGACGTCCGCGACATGGGCGGCCTGATCCAGCGCGCCGGCTTCGCGCTGCCGGTGGTCGACGTCGAACGCTTCGTCGTGCGCTACGACAACGCCATCGCCCTGATGCACGACCTGCGCCGCATGGGCGCGACCAATGTGCTGATCGAGCGCAGCCGCAAGGCCTTGCGGCGCGCCACGCTGATGCGCGCCGCGCAAGTCTATGCCGAACGCTTCGCCGACGCCGACGGGCGCGTCCGCGCCACCTTCGACCTGATCTGGCTGTCGGGCTGGGCGCCGCACGAAAGCCAGCAGCGGCCGCTCAAGCCCGGCTCGGCGCAGATGCGGCTCGCCGACGCCATGAAGACCAAGGACCGCGACCGCTGAAAAGCGGGGTGCCCACACGCCCGCGTCATTGCCGGAAGTGCCCACACCCGCCCGCGTCATTGCCGGACTTGATCCGGCAATCCAGCTTTCCTCGCGGAACTCGATGATTTTTGCGCGAAGCAGATGGATGCCCGGGTCAAGCCCAGGGCACGATCCGGCATCCGACCTACAGCAGGAGCCCGGTGAGATGCGGAATGAGCGGAATGTCCGCCGGCGGCATCGGATAATCGCGCAAGCGGTTGGCGCGCACCCAGGCGAGCTTCTGGCCCTCGCGCGCCGTGACCGTCCTCTCCCAGCGCCGGCAGATGTAGAGCGGCATCAGGAGGTGGAAATCGTCATAGGCGTGGCTGGCGAAGGTAAGCGGGGCGAGGCACGGCTCGCGCACGTCGATGCCGAGTTCCTCGGCGAGTTCGCGGATCAGGCTCTGTTCCGGCCGTTCGCCATGCTCGACCTTGCCGCCGGGAAACTCCCAGAGGCCGGCCAGCGCCTTGCCGTCGGGGCGCCGCGCGATCAGCACCCGGTTGTCGGCATCGATCAGGGCGCAGGCGGCGACGAGCAGGAGTTTCATCTTCAGGAGCGATAGTCGCCGTTGATGGCGACGTATTCTTTGGTGAGGTCGCAGGTCAGCACGCGGTCGCGGCCCTTGCCGAGCCCGAGCGAGACCTTGATCCGGATTTCCGGCCGCTTCATGGCCCGCGATACCTCGGCCTCGTCGTAAGCCGGGTCGCGCGCGCCGCGGTGGGCGACGCGGATGCCGTTGAAGGCGATCGAGAGCTTGTCGCGGTCGGCGGGCTCGCCGGCCTTGCCGACCGCCATCACCACGCGGCCCCAGTTGGCGTCCTCGCCGGCGATCGCGGTCTTGACCAGCGGCGAATTGGCGATCGAGAGCGCGACGCGGCGCGCCGACGGCTTCGACACCGCGCCGTCGACCACGATCTCCACCAGTTTTCGCGCGCCCTCGCCGTCGCGCGCCACCTGTTCGGCGAGGTTGGCGAGCACGGCGTTGAACGCCTTGGCGAAGCCCTTCAGGCGCGGGTCGGCGGCGCGGGAGATTTTCGGCGCGCCATGGGCAGCCGCCGCGCCGGTCGCGAACGCCAGCAGCGTGTCGGAGGTCGAGGTATCGCCGTCGATGGTCACGGCGTTGAAGGTGTCGGTGACGCCGGCCTTGAGCAGCGCCTGCAGCGCCGGGGCCGCGATCGGCGCGTCGGTGAAGACGAAGGCCAGCATGGTCGCCATGTCGGGCGCGATCATGCCGGCGCCCTTGGCGATGCCGTTGATGGTGACCCTGGCGCGGCCGAGCTTCACGGTCGCGGTGGCGACCTTGGGGAAGGTGTCGGTGGTCATGATGGCGCGCGCGGCCTCGAGCCAGCGCTCGCCCCTGGCGTCGGCGACCAGCTTGTCCATCACGCCGTCGAACGCCTTGGCGTTGAGCGGCTCGCCGATCACCCCGGTGGAGGCGAGGAACACGTCGCCCGGCCGGCAGTCGACGGCGTTGGCGGCGAGCGCGGCGGTGAAGGCCGCGGCGGCGCGGCCGGTCTTGCCGGTGAAGGCGTTGGCGTTGCCGGAATTGACGACCAGGGCGCGCGCCGTGCCGCCCTTGAGCTTGGCGCGGCACCATTCCACCGGCGCCGACGGGCACTTCGAGCGCGTGAACACGCCGGCCACCGTGGTGCCCTTGTCGAACAGCGCCAGCAGCACGTCGGTGCGGTTCTTGTAGCGGATGCCGGCGGCGGCGGTGGCGAGGCTCACCCCGGCGATGGCCGGCAGCGTCGGCGTGGTCTTGGGGGCGAGCGGCGAAATGGTGGTGGACATGGAAAAACCGGCAAGGGGTGTTTTCAGATAAAGGATGCCCGGCGGGGCGCGCCGGGCATCCTTGTCACGAAAAGCGCGCGGTCGGCAACGGCCGGCTTATTTCTTGGCCGGCGCGGCGCCCTTGTCGGCCGGCTTGGCCTCTCCAGGCTTGGCTTCCCCAGGCTTGGCGTCGTCGGACTTCTTGTCGAGCCGCTCGATCTTGGCGGCGGCGCGCAAGCCAGCGACGAACTCGGCCTGCGCCTTGCGCCGCACGTAGTTCTCGATCTCGGCCTTGACCTGCTCGAACTCCGGCGCCTTGCGGGTGCGCTTTTCCTCGACCTTGATGATGTGCCAGCCGAACTGGCTCTTGACCGGATCGGACAACTGGCCCGGCTCCAGCTTGAAGGCGACGGAGGAGAATTCCGGCACCATCTGCTCCTTGGTGAAGAAGCCGAGATCGCCGCCGTCGGCGGCGCCTGGATCCTTCGACTTCTTCTTGGCGAGGTCGGCGAAGTCGGTGCCTTTCTTGAGCTCGGCCAGGATCTGCTTGGCCTCGTCCTCGCTCTCGACCAGGATGTGCCGGGCGTGCACCTCGAGCTCGTTGCCGATCTGCTTGACCGCCTCGTCATAGACCTTGCGCATGGCGGCCTCGGTCACCGCGGTCTTGGCCTCGTCGCCGAGCACGCGGTCCATCAGCAGGCGGTCGCGCGCGAAGCCGAGACGACGCTTGAAGTCGGCGGAATCGGCGAGCTTCCTGTCCTCGCCGGTCTTGGCCACCAGCTTCATGTCGATGACGTAGCCGATCAGGGTGTCGCGCTTGGTAGCTTCGTCCATCGCCGGCAGGTTGCCCAGTTCCTCCTCGGCGGCGGTGATATCGCTCTGGTGGATTTCGACGCCGTTGACCTTGGCCAGCACCGCGTCGCCATTCTGGGCGCGCGCCGGAAGGGAGGCTGTGGCCAGCGCCAGCGCGCTCCAGCCGGCCATGGCCAGCATGGCGAGCGCGCGGGGGGCGTCAGCAGGGCGGATTGATCGCAATGTCATGGAATGATCCTTGGGATGGTCACCCGGGCCGAGCGCTTGCGGCCGGTCCCGTAAGTGGATGGGGTCTCTCGGCATGGCCGGATGATTGATCGTGGCGCGTCAGGCACGCCTCACCGGGCGGCGCGACAGTCGCGCAATCGCCGGGGCTTGGCAATGCGGAAAGTCGGTTAACGGCATGAAAACCCCCATGTTGCCACGCCGTTGACAAGGTCCTGACCCACTCATATCTGTCGGCAGCCCGGCGTTCGGCCGGGGCCGCCAATTTGCTGCCTTGCGCGCAACTGGCCGGGAAGAATCCCGCCAGCCTTTTCAAGAGGTTGTATTTGCAAGGTTTTTTCGACGCTTCGCCGTTCTTTTCCGGCGCCGGAGCGTGGCCACCAATCACAAGGATACTACCGTCATGATCGGCGCGCTTGCCCGCAAGCTGTTCGGCTCCGCCAATGACCGCAGGGTCAAGTCCTATCAGCCGCGCGTTGTCGCCATCAACGCGCTGGAGGACGAACTGGCCGCGCTTGGCGACGCCGAGTTGCGCGCGCGCACCGAGCACTTCCGCAAGGAACTCGCCGACGGCAAGTCGCTCGACGACATTCTGGCGCCGGCTTTCGCCACCGTGCGCGAGGCGGCCAAGCGCACGCTCGGGCAGCGCCATTTCGACGTCCAGCTGATCGGCGGCATGGTGCTGCACGAGGGCCGCATCGCCGAAATGAAGACCGGCGAAGGCAAGACGCTGGTGGCGACGCTGCCGGTCTATCTCAACGCGCTGGCCGGCAAGGGCGTCCATGTCGTCACCGTCAACGATTATCTCGCCAAGCGCGACGCGGCGTGGATGGGCCAGATCTATTCGTTCCTTGGTCTGACCACCGGCGTCATCGTCCACGGCCTCGACGATGCGGAACGCCAGCAGGCCTATGCCTGCGACATCACCTACGGCACCAACAACGAGTACGGCTTCGACTACCTGCGCGACAACATGAAGTACCGGCTGGAGGACATGGTCCAGCGCGGCCATGCCTACGCCATCGTCGACGAAGTCGATTCCATCCTGATCGACGAGGCGCGCACGCCGCTCATCATCTCCGGCCCGCTCGACGACCGCTCGGACTTCTACAACACCATCGACACCTACATTCCCCGGCTCGACAAGTCCGACTACGAGGTCGACGAGAAGCAGCGCACGGTGACGCTGACCGAAGTCGGCATGGAGAAGATCGAGACGCTGTTGCGCGACGCCGGCCAGCTCAAGGGCGAGTCGCTCTACGACGTCGAGAACGTCTCGGTGGTGCATCACATCAACCAGGCCTTGCGCGCCCACACCCTGTTCACGCGCGACAAGGACTACATCGTGCGCAACGACGAGGTGGTGATCATCGACGAATTCACCGGCCGCATGATGCCGGGCCGGCGCTATTCGGAAGGCCTGCACCAGGCGCTGGAGGCCAAGGAGCGCCAGCCGGTCCAGCCGGAGAACCAGACGCTGGCCTCGGTCACGTTCCAGAACTACTTCCGCATGTACGCCAAGCTCGCCGGCATGACCGGCACGGCGGCGACCGAAGCCGACGAGTTCATGGACATCTACAAGCTGGAAGTGCTCGAGATCCCGACCAACCTGCCGGTCGCGCGCCTCGACGAGGACGACGAGGTCTATCGCACGGCGGAGGAGAAATACCGCGCCATCCTCACCGAGATCGAGCGGGCGAATGCGCGCCTGCAGCCGGTGCTGGTGGGCACCGCGTCGATCGAGAAGTCGGAGCTTCTGGCCGAGTATCTGAAGAAGAACGGCTACAAGCAGATCGATTTTTCCGACATCAGGGCGCTTGAGAAGCTCTATGCGGCCGCCCGCTCCGGCAAGCCGGCCAAGCTGTTCGCGGTGCTCAACGCCCGCTTCCATGAGCAGGAGGCCTACATCGTCGCCGAGGCCGGCGTGCCCGGCGCCATCACCATCGCCACCAACATGGCCGGCCGCGGCACCGACATCAAGCTCGGCGGCTCGCTCGACATGCGCATCTTGCACGAGACCGACGGCATCACCGACGAGGCCGAGAAGCAAGCGCGCGTCGAGGCCATCAAGGCCGACATCGAGACGTTCCGCGACATCGTGCTTCAGGCCGAGGACGTGATCGAGGTCGAGCCGGCCAAGGGCGGGCGTCCGGCAAGGACGGTGACGCGGCCGGGCGGGCTCTACATCATCGGCTCCGAACGCCACGAGTCGCGCCGCATCGACAACCAGCTGCGCGGCCGTTCCGGCCGTCAGGGCGATCCCGGCCGCTCCAAGTTCTTCCTGTCGCTGGAAGACGACCTGATGCGCATCTTCGGCTCCGACCGCCTCGACACCATGCTGACGCGGCTCGGTCTCAAGGAAGGCGAGGCCATCATCCATCCCTGGATCAACAAGGCGCTGGAGAAGGCCCAGCAGAAGGTCGAGGCGCGCAACTTCGACATCCGCAAGAACCTCCTGAAGTTCGACAACGTCATGAACGACCAGCGCAAGGTCATCTTCGACCAGCGCATCGACCTGATGAAGGACGAGGACGTCGCCGAAACGGTCGCCGACATGCGCCACGCGCTCATCGACGATATCGTGTCGAAGCACGTTCCCGAGCATGCCTATCCCGAACAGTGGGATGTCGCCGGCCTGCATGAGGAGATCGAGCGCGTGCTCGGCCTCGATCTGCCGGTCGCCGACTGGGCCAAGGAAGAGGGCATCGCCGACGAGGAGCTGTTGGCGCGCATCGAGAAGAACGCCGACGAGCACATGGCGGCCAAGGTCGCGCAGTGGGGCCCCGAGGTGATCCGCTATGTCGAGAAGCAGGTGCTGCTGCAGATGCTCGACCATCTGTGGCGCGAGCATCTCGTCATGCTCGACCATCTGCGCCAGGTGATCGGCCTGCGCGGCTATGGCCAGCGCGATCCGCTCAACGAATACAAGGCGGAAGCCTTCAACCTGTTCGAGGGCCTGATCGCGCATCTGCGCGAGGCGGTCACCGCTCAACTGATGCGCGTCGAGATCGTGCAGCAGGAGCCCGAGCCGCCGCCGAGCCTGCCGGCGATGGCGCCGCACAAGCTCGATCCCATCACCGGCGAGGACGAGATGGCGTTCGCCGACTCCGCGCTCCTTGTCGCCGACGGCGAGGGGCGCGCGCGCAATCCCGCCGATCCGGCGACATGGGGCAAGGTTGGCCGCAACGAGGATTGTCCGTGCGGTTCCGGCAAGCGCTACAAGCATTGCCACGGCCGCTTCGCCTGAGCCTATCGGCGGGTGCTGGGCGTTCCCTGGCCGGGTCGAGGTGTCAGGCGTATTCGACCTTGTCCCGCACCCTCCAGAACCGAATGGTGCGCCTGGCCACCGGCGCTGACAGCTTGATGTAGTCGGCCTGCGCCAGTTGAAGGATCTGCTCGGGAACGGTGTGGCCGGGATGCCGGTTCTTGAGGATCATCCTGACGGTAGGCCAGCGCAGATTGGTCGCCTTGCAGGGGATGAGCAGCGTGTCGTTGCGCGGACTCTGAACAAGCTTCGCGATCATGTTGATCGGTGTGTCGCTGAGGAGCGCGATCGCGGCGCCCAGTTTCTCGATTTCCTTCTTTTCGGCGAAGGTGAGGATGCTGGCCTCGGTCAATTGCCCTTTTTCCTTGAGCCGCATCACGGATCGAACCGCCGCCGAATAATCACGCGGCGTGAACAATTTGCGCTCCGCCCTGCCGGCGATGGAGGCAAGCACGCGCTGAATCTCGTCCCGCAATTCGGGAGGCGCGACGGCCAGAAGCTGCGCCCTGACAGCCTCGGAAGCGCGTTCGAGCAATTCGCGCAGGAACCTGATCGGCAGGTCGAGGCGCAGGCCGGTCCACCCGGCCAGTTCGTCATCATCCTCGGCGCGGGCCGTCAGCGCCGCATAGCCGGCGTCGGAAAATTCGGCGCCCGCGTTCCGGGCAAGCCGGTGCACGACATGGCGCTCGCCGCGATCAAGGATAACGTTCGCGACCGCCGACGCTATCCGGACACGGCTGCAAATTGCGAGAAGATGATCCTGGCTCTTGGTGCTGGCGATCTCGATCAGGTCGCTTGTGGTCAGGCGCGGCGACAGTGTCAGCACTGGAGCCGCCACGGAGATTTCGTCGTCGCGCGCAAGCGTCTGGATCGCGGTCGCCGGCGCGGTGTCGATGGGCGCCAGCCGGGCGCTGAGCTCCGCCCGTGCCCGGGTTCCGATGAGATCGATCAGAACGCAGAACACGTCATCGAAGACCCTGATCTGCTCGTCGGAAAAGCAATCGGCATCCTTGAGGAAGAGATCGGTGACCTGCCGCAGCATCGCGACGCGTTTCTCGGAAGAGCCGCTCGCGATCGCATCTTCAAGTCCGGCAATGATCGATGTGTACTTGCTGTTCATGATGGAACAATTTGTCGGCGGGAGGTGCGTTGCTTCATCTACGCTGGTCCGCGTGTAATTTTGATTAAGTCATTCGAACAGATCGGGTGTATTGATTTTAAGGAACGCACAGCGTTTGGCCCTCGTTGCGTTCGTCCATTTCGAGCGCCCATCGCGGGCAGGCCGCGACAAGCCCGGAATGCCGCGGGCAACGCATTCCAGGCAACGCATTCCGGGCAACATGCCGGACAGCGCAGAATGGCGGATGGGAAGGGGCGGCGGCCGGTAAATGGCCGCGCGGCTTAGCGGAGCGCCGACCAGCGGTTCTCGAACGAACTCGATCGCATGATCGGCTGCGAACCCGCCATCGGCTGCGCCGGCTGGGCGGTCGCGGCGGTCTCGCCGGCGGGAGCCGGCTTGTGCTCGGCGGCGGCAGGCTTGATTTCAGGCTTGGCCTCAGGCTTGACCCCAGCCTTGGCCCCATCCTTACCAGCCTTGGTCTCGATCCGCGGAACGGCTTTCGGCGCGGCGGCCGGCTGGGCCGCGCGCGCGGAAACCTCGGTCGGCGCGGTGCCGCGCAGCGCCACCGACGGCGCCGTCAGCCGCGGCTGGGCCGCCACGAATGCCTGCGGCTCGACGGGCGGGTGCGCGGGCGCCTGCGGGGGATTGACATGGGCCGGGATGGTGCCGGGCGCCGGCAGGTAGGAGGCGACGGAGTAGTTCGCCTCCTTGCTGACGACGACGGAATCGGCGTTCGGCAGCTTCGAGGCGAACACCGGGTGCATGCCGCCGTCGACGCCGGTGCGTGCCGGCGCGGCGCCGATGCCGCGCGAAAGCTGGGCGATCTGCTGCTCGTCCTTGCGCTGCTTGTCCTGCACCGCCTCGGCGACATCCGTGGCGAGCTGATAGGCCGGGCACTTGCCGGTCGGATTGAAGCTTGCGGGGCGCGCGGCGCCCGGCTGCTCGGCGTTGAACACGTAATGCCGGTCGCAGACGTCGACCTTGGGCTCCTGCCGCGTCACCTCGAAGATGTCGCTGCCCTGCTTGAGCATCTTCCAGAACGCCAGATGCGGATTGTTGCGGTGCCGGGCGAAGTTCGCCGGCGTCATGCGGAACGGATAGGCCTGCACCTGGAACGCGCGCTGGCCGCCGAAGAACGCCTCGCGGCCGACCGCGTAGATTTCCGAAATCTGCTCGTCGGTCATGGCGTAGCAGCCGCGCGACGAGCAGTCGCCGTGGATCATGAGCTGCGAGCCGGTGCGGCCGAGCGCCCTGTCGAAGGCATTGGGGTAGCCCATGTTGAACGACAGGTAATAGGCCGACTGCGGATTCATCTGCGCCGGGGTGATGGTGTAGAAGCCCTCTGGCGCCTGGCGGTCGCCTTCCTTGACCTTGGGGCCGAGTTCGCCGGACCAGCGGCAGATCGGATAGGTCTTGAGCAGTTCAAAGCGGCCGGAGCGGTCCTGTTTCCAGACTTCCAGCTCGGCTTCCTGCTTGAACAGCCGGACAAGCATCGGCGACTGCTTGTCCATGTTCTTCTGCTCCATCTCGGCGAGCAGCCGGTCGGGGATCGGCTTGTTGGCCTTGGCGGCGCCGGAGAGGTCGGTGGTATTGCAGCCGGACAGCGCAAGACCAGCCGCCACGACGCCCGACAGGACGAGCGCGCGCAGACGCCTGCGGGCCGATGCGTCACGAGGGAATGCATCGCGAAGGAACGATGCATCGCGAAGGAACGATGTGCTAGCCAACCCAATGCTCCAAGGGATTGTCCGCCAGGGGCGGCCATCCCGCCTCGATGCGACGTGCCCGGCCGCATCGGCTCCCCAATTTCCCGGCCCTTTCCGCTCTGCTTGAAAGCGTGACGCCGTGGTGAACGCCGGCGCTTAAGGCAGACGTGTCGGGACCGTATTGGATAATTGTTATCCTTAAGACCCGGCTCCCGCAAGCCAATTCGACGGCCTGCAGGCAGTAGGCAATATCAATGGTGAATAAAGTCTAAATAATGACCAGCGTAAAGAAAGCGTAAACGCCAGGTCGTGCGCCATGACGGCCGTCATGAATACTTTGCCGCACGGAAATTCAAGTCAACCAATACATAGTCCGCACGCAGGGCGCAGAATACCGGCCGCAGATTCAAAGTATTGGATTAATGCAAGCCACGCGCCGAAGCCCGCAACATCAGCCGAGCCGGCGGCCGATATCGAGGAACTTCTGCCGCCGTTGCCGTCGCACGGCGTTGGCGTCGAGCCCGCGCAGATCGCGCAGCGCCGCGTCGACCGCGACGCCGGTGGCGGCGATGGCGCTGGCGGCGTCGCGGTGGGCGCCGCCGGACGGTTCCTTGATGATGCCGTCGATCACGCCGAAGCGGGCGAGGTCCTGGGCGGTGATCTTGAGGTTGGTCGCCGCTTCCTGCGCCTTGCCGGAATCGCGCCACAGGATCGAGGCCGCGCCTTCGGGCGAGATCACGCTGTAGATGGCGTGCTCGAGCATCAGGACGTGATTGGCGGTGGCGATGGCGATGGCGCCGCCCGAGCCGCCCTCGCCGATGATCACCGCCACGTTGGGCACGCTGAGCGCAAGGCAGGCGTCGGTCGAGCGCGCGATCGCCTCGGCCTGGCCGCGCTCCTCGGCGCCGATGCCGGGGTAGGCGCCGGCGGTATCGACCAGCGAAATGACCGGAATGCCGAAATGATCAGCCATTTCCATCAGCCGCACCGCCTTGCGGTAGCCCTCGGGCCGCGCCATGCCGAAATTGTGCTTGAGGCGGCTTTCGGTGGTGGAGCCCTTTTCCTGGCCGATGATGCAGACGCTTTCGCCGCGGAAGCGGCCGAAGCCGCCGATCACGGCATCGTCGTCGCCGAACTTGCGGTCGCCGGCCAGCGGCGTGAAATCGGTCATCAGCGCGGCGACGTAATCGAGACAATGCGGCCGCTGCGGATGGCGCGCGACCTGGGTTTTCTGCCACGGTGTGAGATTGGCGTAGAGGTCGATCAGCGCCTGCGCGGCCTTGCCTTCGAGGCGCGCGATCTCGTCGCCGATGTCGCTGCCGTTGGCGGCAAGCGCGCGCAGTTCATCAACCTTCGCCTCGAGTTCGGCGACCGGCTTTTCGAAGTCGAGATAGCTGCGGATCGGGGGGGCCATTGCATTCCGGCGGATTGGGGGCTCTAGCGGCGGGCGAAACTGGCCTCCGGGGCGGCTCAAGTCAAGCGGCAGGAGCAAGCGTCGTTTTTCGGGTTTCCGAAACGCGTCTAGTCCCGCGCCAGCGGGTGCAGGTCGCGCACCAGGCTTTTGAGCCGCTCCTCGACCACATGGGTATAGATTTGCGTGGTCGAGATGTCGGCATGGCCAAGCAGGGTCTGCACGATGCGCAGGTCCGCGCCATTGTGCAGCAGGTGGCTGGCGAAGGCATGGCGCAGCACGTGCGGGCTGACGAGGCGCGCCGGCAGGCCGGAGGCCACGGCGAGGTCCTTGAGCTCGCGGGCGAAGTGCTGGCGCGTCAGATGGCCGGATTCCCCGAACGAGGGAAACAGCCACTTCGCCTGGCTCATGCGCTGTCGAGCGGGCGCGGCCTCGCGCGCGGCGAGGTAGGCGGCCATCGCGGTCCTGGCGGTGTCGTTGAGCGGCACCAGGCGTTCCTTGTCGCCCTTGCCGCGCACGGTGAGCACGCGGGCGTCGCGCTGCGCCGCCGAGAGCGGCAGCGTGACGAGCTCGGTGACACGCAGCCCGGTGGCGTAGAGCACTTCGAGCAGGCACCACAGCCGCGCCGCGCGCAGGCGCGCTGGCGGCGGTTGGTCAGGCGTTTCCGCCGCCGCGCGCGCCGCGCCGAGCAGGCGGTCGACATCGGCGATCGACAGCACCTTTGGCAGCGCGCGGGCGCGCCTCGGTCCGGTGAGGATGGCGGCCGGATCGTCGCCGCGCTTGCGCTCGGTGAGCAGGAAACGGAACAGATGGCGGATCGCCGACAGGTGGCGCGCCGCCGTCGAGGCCTTGAAGCCGCGCGCCTCGAGATCGCTCAAATAGGCGCGCAGGTCGTCGGTCTGTGCGGCGGCAAGGCGGCTGCCGCGCGCGGCGAGAAAGGCGGACAGGTCGGCGAGATCGGCGCGGTAGGCGGCGAGGGTGTTGGCCCCGGCGCCCTGTTCGGCGGCCAGCATGTCGAGGAACAGCTCGATTGCGGTGGCATCGGAGAATTTCCGCGCGGCCATCGGCGAGGTCCTATCGCTTCAGGTACTTGTCGGGCGGGATGGTGACGGTGATCTCGCGCGGCACCGGATTGACGAGATGCGCCAGCGCAAACAGCACGCCGTAGACCAGTCCGCCCAAGACCGCGACGATGGTCAGAAACCGGAACAGGCTCGGCATGGTGGAAATTCCCGTCGGCCCGCCCGTCCGGGCCTCGTGCCGGCCGGGGAAGGCTGCCGGGGAGTACGACCATGTTCGCAAGTCTCTGGCAAGGGACTTGATCCAGGTTGTATAGGTGAGGGGCCGGCCCCCCGCGGGCCGGCGCCAGGTACCGCCCGGGTGCGGCCGGGTTCCGGCCAAGGATCGGTCGGGTACGACTTAATTTGTGCCGCCAAGTGGGGCCGAGTGAGCGCCAGCGATGTCCGATTCCGTCATACGCCGCGATGCCGACGCCTGTCATGACGCCGCCGTCGTCGCGGCGCTGGGGCGGCGGCCCGTCGTGCTGATCGGCATGATGGGGGCGGGCAAGACCTCGATCGGCAAGCGGCTGGCGGCGCGGCTGCAACTGCCGTTCGTCGACGCCGACCACGAGATCGAACAGGCCGCCGGCATGAGCATCGCCGACATCTTCGCCAGTCATGGGGAACCGTATTTCCGCGACGGCGAGGCGCGGGTGATCGCGCGTCTCATCGAAGGCGGCCCCTGCGTGCTGGCCACCGGCGGCGGCGCCTACATGCGCGCCGAGACGCGCGAGCGCATCCACGCCAAAGGCGTCGCGCTGTGGCTCAAGGCCGAGGTCGACGTGATCCTGCGCCGGGTGCGCCGCCGCAGCGACCGGCCGCTGCTGCAGACCGAGGATCAGGCCGCGACCATCGCGCGCCTTGTCGACGAGCGCTATCCGGTCTATGCGTCCGCCGACATCACCGTGCTGTCGCGCGACGAGCCGCACGAGCGCATCGTCCAGGAATGCGTCGAGGCGCTGCACCATCTTCTTTGTCCGGGCGAGGCGTCCGCGCCCGCCCGTAACGCCACTCCGGCCCAGACGCCATGAGCAAAGCCGCATCGTCCATCCCCGCTGCGAACATTGCCGCGCCGCTGTCCATTCCGGTCGCGCTCGGCGCGCGCGCCTACGACATCGTGATCGGCCGTGGCGTCATGGCGAGCCTTGGCGAGCGCGTCGCGGCGCTGCGGCCGGGCGCGCGCACCGCGATCCTCACCGACGCCACGGTGGCGCGCCATTACCTCGAGCCGGCGCAGGAAGCGCTCGGACGCGCCGGCGTCGCCAGTTTTCCCGTCGTGGTCGGCGAGGGCGAGGGCTCAAAGACCTATGCGGTGTTCGAGCGGGTGTGCGAGGCGCTGATCGAGGGCCGCATCGAGCGCAGCGATCTCGTCGTCGCGCTCGGCGGCGGCGTGATCGGCGATCTCGCCGGCTTCGCCGCCTCGGCGGTGCGGCGCGGGCTCGATTTCGTGCAGGTGCCGACCTCGCTTCTGGCCCAGGTCGATTCCTCGGTCGGCGGCAAGACCGGCATCAACTCGCCGCACGGCAAGAACCTGATCGGCGCGTTCCATCAGCCGGCGCTGGTGATCGCCGACACCGCCGCGCTCGACACGCTGGCGCCGCGCCAGTTCCGCGCCGGCTATGCCGAGGTGGCCAAGTACGGCGTGCTCGGCGATGCCGCGTTCTTCGCCTGGCTGGAGACCTATCACGGCGAGGTGTTCGCCGGCGGGCCGGGCCGCGAGCAGGCCATCGCCACCAGCTGCCGCGCCAAGGCCGCCATCGTGATGCGCGACGAGCGCGAGAGTGGCGAGCGCGCGCTGCTCAATCTCGGCCACACCTTCGGCCATGTGCTGGAAGCCGCGACCGGCTTCTCCGACCGGCTCTATCACGGCGAGGGCGTCGCGCTCGGCATGGTGCTGGCGGCCGAACTCTCCGCCGAGCTTGAGCTGATGCCCGAGCAGGACGCCGCGCGCATCAGCCGGCATCTGGCCGCCGTCGGCCTGCCGGTGAAGCTGTCCGACATCGCCGGCTTTGCCCGCGACGGCATTGGCGATGCCGACCGCCTGATGGCGCTGATGACGCAGGACAAGAAGGTCAAGCGCGGCCGCCTCACCTTCATCCTGTTGCGCGCGCTGGGGCAGGCCTTCGTCAGCCAGGACGTCGAGCCGGGGAAAGTGCGCGATTTCCTGGCGCGGAAACTTTCCGAATGAACACGGAGCGCGGCGGCCGGCGGTTCGTCATGCGCACGACGCCGCGCCAGGCCAACGTCGTCACGGAACGGCCATGAGCTCGACCACCGTCAACGTGCTGCTTGCGGGTTTTCTTCTGGGCGCCAACGCATTTTACGTGGCCGCCGAATTCGCCCTGGTGAGAAGCCGCGGATTCCGCGTCAAGGCCATGGCCAAGAAGAATCTTTTTGGCGCGCGGCTGATCCTCAAGATGATGAGCAACATCGAGCCCTATCTGGCCTGTTGCCAGCTCGGGATCACGATGGCATCGCTTGGCCTGGGCTGGGTGGGCGAACCGACCGTGTCGGCGCTGATCGAGCCATCGCTCCTGCCGCTGGGCATGCCGCCTGCCGCGGTGCAGTTCACGGCCTTCATCACCGGCTTTTTGGTGTTTTCGTCGCTGCACATCGTGCTCGGCGAGCAGGTGCCGAAAACGCTTGCCATCAGGGAGCCCGTCCCGGTCTCGCAGTGGGTGGCCTATCCCCTCTACGCGTCATACGTTCTTTTCTATCCGTTGAACTGGCTGCTCAACAGCGCCTCAAGCGGGGTGTTGCGGTTGTTGGGCGTGCGGGGCTCGGCGCAGCAGGAGATTCTGACCGGCGTGGAGATCGAGGGCCTCGTCGAGGAATCGGCGCAGCACGGCAAGATAGAAGTCGGCGAGGCGGAATATATCCAGAATGTCTTCCGCATCGGCGATCTGGCCGTGTCCGACATCATGGTGCACCGGACCGAAATGGTCACGATCAATGTCGACGATGAGCCGGAGGTGATCGTCCGGGAAATGCTGGAGGCCGAATATACCCGCATCCCGTTGTGGCGCGACAAGCCGGAAAACATCGTCGGCGTCATGCATGTCAAGGATCTGGTGCGCGCGATCCGCACCGCCGATGGCGATCTTTCCAAGGTCAACATGATGGCGATCGCGCTCAAGCCGTGGTTCGTGCCGGAGATGCGGCCGCTGTCGGAGCAGCTGAAAGCCTTCCGCCGCCGCAAGACCCACTTCGCGCTCGTCGTCGACGAATATGGCGAGGTCCAGGGTCTCGTCACCCTCGAGGACATTCTGGAGGAGATCGTCGGCGACATCTCCGACGAGCACGACGTGGTCGTGGAGGGCGTCCATCGCCAGCCCGACAATTCCGTGGTGGTGGACGGCTCGGTGCCGATCCGCGACCTCAATCGCGCGTTGGACTGGCGCCTGCCGGACGAGGAGGCCACCACCATCGCCGGACTGGTGATTCACGAGGCGCGCTCGATTCCCGAGCCGGGCCAGAGCTTCACCTTCCACGGCTTCCGCTTCCGCGTGCTGCGGCGCGAGCGCAACCGCATTACCGTGCTGCGCATCACGCCGCTCGGACGCGTCGGCGAGCGCGGCGCCGCGATCTAGTCAGCCGCGGTCTGGCTCGCCGGGCGCGGGCGGCTGGTCAAGGCTCCGTCGCGCGGTTCTCTCCTCGTCATGCCCGGGCTCGACCCGGGCATCCATCCTTCTGCGCAGGCACAAGGCGGCTTTTTTACAAAAGCCGATGGATTGCCGGATCAGGCCCGGCAATGACGACTGGGTTAAATGCCAGGATGACACACTTGCGCTCCGCAAGGGCTCGCGCTTTTTTCAGCGTGGAGTGGGCGCCGGTTCGCCGGGCGCGGCGGCATGAATGGCCAGCGCATGGATGCCGCCGGCGATCTCGTCGGCCAGCGCGGCGTTGATCATGCGGTGGCGCTCGACCCGGCCCTTGCCGGCGAATGCCTGCGCCACGATATGAATGCGGAAATGAGTCTGACCGCCGGGGCTATGGCCGGAATGGCCGTGGTGGCGGTCCGATTCGTCGATGACATCGAGGCTCTCGGGTGCGAAAGCTTCGGTCAGTTTTCGTGTGATCAGATCTTTCGTGCGCATCGTGGGTCCGGCATAACGTCGGCGCGGGAGCGCCGTCAATGACCAATCGGGAATAGGAGCCGCAACGTTTCGCCGCGTGTCAAGACTTGAAGCCGCGCGCAAGGCGTCGCCATAATCATCCATGAAGTTCGACTCGCTGTTCGACAGCATTCGCGTCAAACCCTCGGCCGACCGCACGGTGCGCGCCGACGATCCCGGCTGCGAATGGCCCGGCTGCGCCAGCACCGCGGCGCACCGCGCGCCCAAGGGACGCGGCCGCGATCGCGACTACTGGCGGTTCTGTCTCGCCCATGTGCGCGAGTACAACCAGTCCTACAACTATTTCGCCGGCATGAGCGACGATGCCGTCGCGCAGTACCAGAAGGACGCGCTGACCGGCCACCGGCCGACCTGGAAGCTCGGCGTCAACGCCAAGGGCGCGCACGCCGAGCGGCCGGATTTCACCCATGCCGGCGATCCGTTCGGCCTGTTCGGCGACCTCAACGGCCGGCGCAAGGTCGGCGCCGATGCGCCGCCCAAGCCGGAAGGGCGCATGGTATTCAACGCCGAGCGCAAGGCGCTGCGGGTGATGGGGCTGGAGGCCGGCGCCACCACCGAGGAGGTCAAGCTGCGCTTCAAGCGTCTGGTCAAGCAGCACCACCCGGACGCCAATGGCGGCGACCGCTCCTCCGAGGACCGCTTGCGGGACATCATCCAAGCCTATAAATATCTGAAAACAAAGAATTTCACCTGATATTCGGAGCCGGCCGCGCACCTGATCGAAATATTTAAATGGCAGCCATCGCGTCCGCCGGGGTGGCGATTCAGGGCGGCGGCAGCCTATGATGGCCTGGCGCGCATGGGTCCGACGGCGGAACCCAAAGCGCTGCCACCAAACGTGACGGGATTCCGGCATTCGGCGTGAATGATCCGGGCACCCGTGTGCCACGGAGGACCAATGAACGCCGCGACGACGCAACAGGACCCCGGCTTGCCCGACATGAAGGTGTCGGTGCGGCAGGTGTTTGGAATCGACAGCAATCTCGAAGTGCCGGCCTACTCGGAAACCGATCCCCACGTGCCCGAGGTCGATCCCGATTACCGCTTCGACCGCGCCACCACGCTCGCCATCCTCGCCGGCTTCTCGCGCAACCGCCGCGTCATGGTCACCGGCTATCACGGCACCGGCAAGTCCACCCATATCGAGCAGGTCGCCGCCCGCCTCAACTGGCCATGCGTGCGCGTCAACCTCGACAGCCACATCAGCCGCATCGACCTGGTCGGCAAGGACGCCATCGTGGTGCGCGAAGGCCAGCAGGTCACCGAATTCCGCGACGGCATCCTGCCCTGGGCGCTGCAGCACAATGTCGCCCTGGTATTCGACGAATACGATGCCGGCCGTCCCGACGTGATGTTCGTGATCCAGCGCGTGCTGGAGATTTCCGGCCGCCTGACGCTCCTGGACCAGAACAAGGTGATCCGCCCGCATCCGGCGTTCCGCCTGTTCGCCACCGCCAACACCGTCGGGCTCGGCGACACCACCGGCCTCTATCACGGCACGCAGCAGATCAACCAGGGCCAGATGGACCGCTGGTCCATCGTCACCACGCTCAACTACCTGTCGCACGACGAGGAGGTGGAGATCGTGCTGGCCAAGGCGCGGCATTACCGCACGCCGGAGGGGCGCGAGATCGTCAACAAGATGGTGCGGCTCGCGGACCTGACCCGCAACGCCTTCGCCAACGGCGATCTCTCCACCGTGATGAGCCCGCGCACCGTCATCACCTGGGCCGAGAACGCCGACATCTTCAACGACATCGGCTTCGCGTTCCGCGTCACCTTCCTCAACAAGTGCGACGAACTGGAACGCACGCTGGTGGCCGAGTTCTATCAGCGCTGCTTCAACGTCGAGCTGCCGGAATCGGCGGTCAACGTGGCGTTGAGCTAGCGGTGGAGACCCTGCGGGCCGCGGATGGTCATGGCACCCACGAACAAGGTTAAATCCGTCGGCAGGGAAGCGCCCACCGAGCCGTTCAAGCGCGCGGTGACGGGTTGCCTGCGCGCCATCGCGCGCCAGCCCGAGCTCGAGGTCGGCTTTGCCGCCGAGCGCCCCGGCATGATCGCGGGCAAGGCGAGGCTGCCGGAGCCGCCACGCAAGATGACGGCGCGCGACGCAGCCATCGTGCGCGGCCACGCCGACTCCATGGCGCTGCGGCTGGCCTGCCACGACGCGGCGATGCATCGCCGCCTGCTGCCCGGCAATCCCGATGCCCGCGGCATCTTCGAGGTGCTCGAACAGACGCGGGTCGAGGCGATCGGCGCGCGGCGCATGGCGGGCGTCGCCAAGAATCTCGGCGCGATGCTGGACGACCATTTCCACCGCGCCAAATACGACGAGATCACCGAGCGCGCCGACGCGCCGCTCGCCGAGGCGCTCGCCATGATCGTGCGCGAACGTCTCACCGGGCTCGCGGCGCCCGCGGCGGCGCGCAAGGTGGTGGAGCTGTGGCGCTCGACCATCGAAGGCAAGGCCGGCACGCGGCTCGACCGGCTGGAGCGGGTGATCGGCGACCAGCGCGGCTTCGCCGACGCCATTCATGACGTGCTCGATGCCTTCGATCTCGGCGACAGCATGCGCTCCGAGCCGGAGCAGGACGAGGACGCCGAGGAAACCGCCAACGCCGACAAGGATCAGTCGGGCGAGCAACTCACCGGCGAGAGCGACAGCCAGGACGACATGAACCTGGAACGCGCCGAAACGTCCAGCGAGGACCTGCCCGACGCCGCCGAGGCCGCAATGGCGCAGCCTAGCGAGGTGTTCGAGGACGCGGATGCCGGCGAGGACGGCGAGCCGGGCGAGCCGGGGCGGCCGCGCCACGGTCAGGCCAACGAGCCGCGCGGGCCGGAATATCATGTGTTCGCGCCGCGCTTCGACGAAACGGTCCATGCCGAGGATCTGTGCGATCCCGAGGAGCTGGAGCGGCTGCGCAACTATCTCGACAAGCAGATCGCGCATCTGCAAGGCGTGGTGGCGCGGCTCGCCAACCGCCTGCAGCGCCGCCTGATGGCGCAGCAGAACCGCGGCTGGGAGTTCGATCTCGAGGAAGGCATCCTCGATCCGGCGCGGCTATCACGCATCGTCATCGATCCGTTCCATCCGCTGTCGTTCAAGCACGAGAAGGACGCCACCTTCCGCGACACCGTGGTGACGCTGCTGCTGGACAATTCCGGTTCGATGCGCGGGCGGCCGATCACCGTGGCGGCGACCTGCGCCGACATCCTCGCCCGCACCCTGGAGCGCTGCGGCGTCAAGTCGGAAATCCTCGGCTTCACGACGCGGGCCTGGAAGGGCGGCCAGTCGCGCGAGGCGTGGCTTGCCGCCGGCAAGCCCGCCGGCCCCGGCCGCCTCAATGACCTGCGCCACATCATCTACAAGGCGGCGGATGCGCCGTGGCGGCGCGCGCGCAAGAATCTCGGCCTGATGATGCGCGAGGGCCTGCTCAAGGAGAACATCGACGGCGAGGCGCTCGACTGGGCCTACAGGCGCCTGCTGGCGCGGCCCGAGCAGCGCAAGATCCTGATGATGATCTCCGACGGCGCGCCGGTCGACGATTCCACGCTGTCGGTCAATCCCGGCAACTACCTCGAACGCCACCTGCGCCACATCATCGAGGAGATCGAGACCCGCAGCCCGGTGGAGCTGATCGCCATCGGCATCGGCCACGACGTCACGCGCTATTACAGCCGCGCCGTCACCATCGTCGATGCCGAGGAGCTTGGCGGCGCGATGACCGAGAAGCTCGCCGAGCTGTTCAGCGAGACGCATGACGCGCCCGCCGCGCCGGCGCGTCCGCGCCGCAAGCTGCATTCCTGACCGATGGCTCCAGTGTCCCGCGCGCGCCGAGGTTCGATGATGCCGGCGGCGCGGGCGGTTCTGGCCGCGCTGCTGCTGGCGGCTCCCCTGGCGGCCGGCCGGGCCGAGCCGGCGCCGTCGCCGCCACGGATCAAGACCATCGCGGTTCACGCCCGCACGCTCGACGCCTTCAAGCCGGGCGATCCGTCGCAGCGCCGGTTCGGCCTGCTGGAATTCCGCGGCGGGTTGGTGCTGACCTCGCCCCATCGCGGCTTCGGCGGCCTGTCGGCGATCCGCGTCGACGCCAAGGGCGAGGGCTTTCTGGCGCTCAGCGACCATGGCGACTGGTTCACGGGACGCATTGCCTACGCCGGCCAGCAGCCGGTTGGCCTGACGGACGTGAAAACCGCGCCGATGCTGGGCGCGGACGGCGCGCCGCTGGCGGCCAAGGGCTGGTTCGACACCGAGTCGCTCGCGCTCGACGGCGCCATCGCCTATGTCGGCATCGAGCGCGTCAACCAGATCGTGCGGTTCGATTTCGCCCAGGGCGGGATCGGCTCGCGCGGCAGCCCGATCAAAGTGCCGCCCGCCGTGAGCAGGCTGCCGTTCAACAAGGGGCTAGAGGCGCTGGTGTTCGTGCCGCCGGGATTGCCGCTCGCCGGAACGCTGATCGCGATCTCCGAGCGCGGCCTCGACGGCGCCGGCAACATCCTGGGCTTTCTGATCGGCGGCCCGGCTCCCGGCGAGTTCTCGGTCCGCCGCAACGGCGGCTATGATGTGAGCGACGCGACGCTGCTGCCCGGCGGCGATCTGCTGCTGCTGGAGCGCAGGCTCTCGCTGATGTCGGGCGGCGGCATCCGCATCCGCCGCGTCCGGCTCGACAGCGTCAGGCCGGGCGCGGTGATCGATGGCGGCATCCTGTTCGAGGCCGACCTGGGTTATGAGATCGACAACATGGAAGGCATCAGCGCCCATGTCTCGCCACAGGGCGAAACCGTGCTCACCCTGATTTCCGACGATAATTTCTCGATGATCCAGCGCACGCTGTTGCTGCAGTTCACGCTGGCCGAGCCATGAAGCCAACATGAAACGCAAAATGGCCGGACTGGGGTCCGGCCATCGGTTGTCGCGCTGGACGATCTGGGATCCGATCAGTTCGCCGGCACCAGCTTCTTGGCGATCTGGCGCTTGAGCTCGACCGCCTTGGGCGACAGTTCGGCTTCGCGGGCCTTGGCGAGGAAGGCGTCGAGGCCGCCGCGCTGATCGACGCTCTTGAGCGCGTTGGCCGAGATGCGCAGCCGCACCGAGCGGCCAAGCGTGTCGGACATCAGCGTGACGTTGCACAGGTTCGGCAGAAACCGCCGCTTGGCCTTGCGGTTGGAATGGCTCACCTTGTGGCCCACCTGGGGCGATTTGGCGGTCAGGTCACAGCGCCGGGACATGGCAAAATCCTTGTTATTTCCCAATGCCTTCACGGAGTTCCGGCGGTCTGGGCAGTCTTGAGCGATCACGTTCGTCTTGGAACCGCGGACGTATAAGGGGCCGATCGGAGATCGTCAAGCCGCCTGCCGCGCGGGGGGCGCGTCCCGCGCGAGGCTCGGCGCTCGCGGGGCAGGGGTGTCTTTCACTCCATATAATCGACGCATTCCCTACCCCTCATGGGCTGAAGAATGGCCTTAGGGCACCGGCGTTTGTGGTTGGCGGGATCATGCTCTAAAGACAAACGAGGCCGCTGGCGCAGGATCACACGTGTTGGACTTTCGCGGTTCACGACATCTTCTGCCCGCTCTCGGCCTGACGCTGCTGCTGGCGCCCCTGGCCGCGCAGCCGGCGAGCGCCCAGGGCAAGCTCGATGCGCGCTATGTCGTCAAGCTGGCCGGCATTCCGATCGGCCGCGGCACCTGGGTGGTGGAGATCGCCGACGATCAGTATGTGGCGTCGGCCAGCGGCGGCACCTCGGGCCTGTTGCGGGCGTTCCAGGGCGGCGAGGGCAAGAGCGCCTCGCGCGGCAAGGTCAGCGACGGACATCTGGTCGCCGCTTCCTATATCACCTCCATCGTCACCGAACGGCGATCCGACAACGTGCGCATCACGCTCACCGGCGGCAACGTCAAGGATTTCTCGGTGCTGCCCGAACCGCCGCCCAATCCCGACCGCGTGCCGCTGACCGAGGCCAACCGCCGCGGCGTCACCGATCCGATGACCGCGGCGCTCGTCCGCGTGGCCGGCACCGCCGACCCGCTTAGCGCCGAGGCCTGCCGCGGCGCCACCATCCCGGTGTTCGACGGCCAGATTCGCTATGACCTCAAGCTGGAGTTCAAGCGCAAGGACCGCATCAAGGTCGAGCGCGGCTATCAGGGTGACGTGCTGGTGTGCGGCGTGCGGTTCGCGCCGCTGGCCGGCCACGACCCGACCCGCTCCGCCATCCAGTACCTGATGAAGCAGCACGGCATGGAAGTGTGGCTGGCGCCGATCGCCGGCACGCGGGTGCTGGCGCCGATCCGCGTCGTGGTTCCGACGCCGCTCGGCAACGGTGTGCTGGAGGCCACCCAGTTTGTCTCGGTGGCGCAGCCGACGTCGGCCGCGAACGCGGCCAAGCCGCAATAGGTCCCTCGGGGAACCTTCAAAAATTTTTCCGGACCCCGGCTTTTCTGCTGTTGACTCCGCGGGCCGCCGGGCCAACTGCCAGTGTTAACGATTGCGGCGTCCACGGACCCTAAGAGGACTTAGGCTGACCCCTGATCTGGTGGGTTGGGTGATGCCCGATGGCGAGATATGGAGGGGCGGAGGCCCGTTGCCGCCTGAGTCAGCGATTCGGGCGCGATTCGTTCCGGACTCGTTCCAAGGCTTAACCGGCGGCGCGCCTGGCGTCGCATTGTGATACAGACGGGCGCCCAAACGCGCGGGATTCTCATAACTCATGGCCTTGCTGACGCATCTTCCGCCTGGATCGGGCGACCGCGCCCCCGGCAGCGGCGTCACCGCCGTGCTCGGCCCCACCAACACTGGCAAGACCCATCTCGCCATCGACCGCATGCTGGCGCATTCCTCCGGCATTATCGGCCTGCCGCTGCGCCTCCTGGCGCGCGAGGTCTACAACAAGGTCGCAAGCCGGGCCGGCGCCGATGCGGTGGCGCTGATCACCGGCGAGGAGAAGATCAAGCCGCCGCGGCCGCGCTACTGGGTTTCCACCGTCGAGGCGATGCCGCGCGATCTCGACGTGTCGTTCCTCGCCGTCGACGAGATCCAGATCGGCGCCGATCTCGAGCGCGGCCATGTCTTCACCGACCGCATCCTGCACCGGCGCGGCCGCGACGAGACGCTGATCCTGGGCGCGGCCACCATGCGCCCGATCGTCGAGCGGCTGTTGCCGGGCGCCAGCATCGTGACGCGGCCCCGCCTGTCGCAGCTTGACTTCGCCGGCGACCGCAAGATCACGCGCCAGCCGCGCCGCACCGCCATCGTCGCGTTCTCCGCCGACGAGGTCTACGCCATCGCCGAACTGATCCGCCGCCAGCATGGCGGCGCCGCGGTGGTGCTCGGCGCGCTCAGCCCGCGCACGCGCAACGCGCAGGTCGCGCTGTACCAGTCCGGCGATGTTGATTTTCTCGTCGCCACCGATGCCATCGGCATGGGGCTCAACCTCGACGTCGATCACGTCGCGTTCGCCTCCGACCGCAAATATGACGGCTACCAGTATCGCCGCCTGGCGCCGTCCGAATTCGCCCAGATCGCCGGCCGCGCCGGGCGCGCCACCCGCGACGGTACCTTCGGCACCACCGGACGCTGCGCGCCGTTCGAGCCGGAACTGGTCAACGCCTTGCAGAATCACGCCTTCGACAGCGTCAAGCTCCTGCAATGGCGCAACGCCAGCCTGGATTTCGCCTCGCTCGGCGCGCTGCAGGCCTCGCTGGCGCAGGTGCCGGCCCATGAGGCGCTGACCCGCGCCCCTGTCGGCGACGACATCCGCGTGCTCGACCATGCCGCGCGCGACGACGAGGTGCGCGCCATCGCCCGCGACAGGGTTGCCGTCGAACGGCTGTGGGACGTGTGCCAGTTGCCTGACTATCGCAAGATCGCCGCCGCCGCCCATGCGGAACTTGTGGTCACGCTCTATGGTTTTCTGATGCGGCGGGGTAGTCTGCCGTCCGACTGGTTTGCGACGCAGGTGGCGCAGGCCGATCGCACCGATGGCGACATCGACACGCTGTCGGCGCGCATCGCCCATATCCGGACCTGGACGTTCGCCGCCAATCGTCCCGACTGGCTTGACGACCCCGACCATTGGCAGGAAACGACACGGGCGGTTGAGGACAGGCTGTCCGATGCGCTACACGAGCGCCTCACGGAACGTTTCGTCGACCGCCGGACCAGTGTATTGATGCGGCGACTGCGGGAAAACACAATGTTGGATACAGAAATAGGCAAGACCGGCGAGGTTATCGTGGAAGGCCATGTCATCGGCCGCCTCGACGGCTTCCTGTTCGCCCCCGATGCCGCCGAGGCCGGTTCCGAGGCGAAAGCCTTGCAGGCCGCGGCGCAGAAGGCGCTGGCCGGCGAGATCGACGCCCGCGCCCAGCGGCTGGCGCAGGCCGCCGACGACCAGTTCGCGCTGGCCTCCGACGGCGTGCTGCGCTGGATCGGCGCCGCGGTGGGCAAGCTCACGGCCAGCGAGGACACGCTGCGTCCGCGCCTGCGCATCCTTGCCGATGAGCGTCTGATGGGCGCGCCGCACGAGGCGGTGCAGGCCCGGCTCGACCTCTGGCTCAAGACCCACATCGAAAAGCTGCTGACGCCGCTGTTCGATCTGACAAAAGCCGAGGACATCACCGGGATTGCCCGTGGCATCGCCTATCAGTTGGTCGAGGCGCTCGGCGTTATCGAGCGGCACAGGATTTCGTCCGAGCTCAAGGGGCTGGACCAGCCGGCGCGCGCCTCCCTGCGCAAATACGGCGTGCGGTTCGGCGCCTATCACGTCTATGTCCCCGCGCTCCTGAAGCCGGCGCCGCGCGCGCTGGCGCTGCTGCTGTGGAGCCTGAAGCACGAGACGGCCGATGCCGCGGCGCTTGGCACCGCGCAGCATCTGGCTTCGAGCGGGCGTACCTCGTTCGCCATCGACAAGGATCTCGACCGCGACGCCTACCGCCTGCTCGGCTACCGCGTATGCGGCGAGCGCGCGGTGCGCGTCGACATCCTCGAACGCCTCGCCGACCTGATCCGCCCGGCGCTGGGCTGGCGTACCGGCGCGCCGGGCGAAAGGCCCGCGGGGGCCTTCGACGGCTCGGCCTTCATCGTGACCCAGGCCATGACTTCGCTGACCGGCTCGGCCGGCGAGGATTTCGCGTCCATCCTGCGCGCGCTCGGCTACCGCATGGAGCGCCGCCCCAAGCCGTCCGAACCGGAGCCGGTGGCGGTGCCCGCGCAAGCCGCCGAAGTGGCGGCGGAACACGACGCGGCGGGCGAAACCGCCGTTCTGCCGGAACCGGAAACCGCGCCCGACGCGCCTGTTCCGGATCAGCCCGAGGCGGGGGCTCCGGATCAGATGGCGGTCCCCGACCGGCCCGAGGCAAATGCCCCGCCGGACGCGGCCGGCGCCGATATTCAGGCCGAATCCGAGGCCAAATCCGAGGCCGACGCCGCGATGCCGGCGGCGGAAGCGCAGGCCGACAGCGCCGCGTCCGCGGCCGCAACGGAGGCCGCCGAGCCCGAGCTGATCGAGGTGTGGCGCCCGGGGCGTTTCGAGGATGCCCATCCACGGCGCGAGCGCCATCGCGCGGGACGGCGTGGGCGCGAGACGGCGGCCGGCGGCGAGGCTGCTGCCGCACCCCCCGAAGGCGAAGCGCAGGAGCCGCGCAAGGACGGCTGGCGCCGCAGGGGCCATGGCAGGGATCAGAAGGATCAGGGCAAGGGTCACGGCAAGCGGCAGGGCGAACGCGGCGGCGAGCAGCCGGGCGAGCGTTTCCAGCGCCGCGCCGGCGCGCCCCAGGGAGCGGGCGAGGCGGCCGCGCGCGAGCGGCCCGGCCGCAACCGCGACCAGTCGCGGGGGCGCGAACGCGAGCGGTTCCCGCACAAGGGCGGCCCCGACCGCGTGGTGGCAAGCTCGGGCCCGCGCGAGCGGCGCGACAAGGTGGCCGATCCCAATTCTCCGTTCGCCAAGCTCGCCGCGCTCAAGGCGCAGCTGGAGGCCGGCTCCAAGGAGCCGAGCTGACCGCCGAAGTTTCGGATTTCAGTTCACGGTGAATCCATTCGCCGGGCATCCGTGCGCGGGCGCATGATGGTTCATGTCTTTCGCGGATCGCCAGCGCATCGACAAATGGGTCTGGCATGCGCGGTTCGTCAGAACCCGCGTTGATGCCCAAAGCTTTATCGCAAGCGGTCATGTGCGCCTCAACGGCGTGCGCGTCACCGCGCCGGCGCATGCGGTGCGGGCCGGCGACGTGCTGACGATGGCGCTTGATTCCCGGGTACGCGTGGTGCGCGTCGTCGGCTTCAGCGAGCGCCGCGGCAACGCCGCGCAGGCGCAACTGCTCTATGCCGATCTGGCGCCGGCAAGGCGTGCGTATCTGTAGGAAATCAAGCGACATGCGCGCGCCTCATGTTGGCCATGTCGTCGCGATGCGAAGATGCGAGCGCGGTTCTCTTGCCCCCTGTCGCCGCATGCGCTAGGGCATGGTCCATGAGAACGCCCGCAAGCGTGGAAAAGTGTTGTGCGAGCAGTCGGTTGCCTTATGGCAAGCGTCGCCTGAAATAAACCTTCCTGGAGCCGTCGATGACCTACGTCGTCACAGATAATTGCATCAAGTGCAAATACACCGACTGCGTCGAAGTCTGTCCGGTGGACTGCTTCTATGAAGGCGAGAACATGCTGGTGATCCACCCCGACGAGTGCATCGATTGCGGGGTGTGCGAACCGGAATGCCCGGCCGAGGCGATCAAGCCGGATACCGAGCCGAGTCTGGAAAAGTGGCTGGAGCTCAACGCCAAATATGCCGGCGACTGGCCCAACATCACCCAGAAGAAGGAAGCCCCGGCGGACGCCAAGAAGTTCGATGGCGAAGGGGGCAAGTTCGAGAAATATTTTTCTACGAAACCGGGTGAGGGTGACTGACCCTTACCTGCCCGCCGGCCAATCCAATCGTTTAACCCTAACTGATTAATGCTACTTGCTGCGGCGCAATAGGTGCCTTCGCGGCAGCCATAAATCATTGATTTTCGCGGAAAATGTGGTATCCTGGCTAACATTTTCAAAAGCCGGATCCGATTCCCCGTAGAAGGCGGACAATTTCGGACCACCTCGGGAGAATCGTGAACAGGGGCGTGGAGTTGCCACGCGCATGGCTCGTGTCAGACAAACAGCGTAGTAAGAGTAAGAAGCACTCCGGCAAGACGTCGAAGGCAACCAGAGCCGCGGCCCGGACACCGGCGGTGCGCCGGAGCGGCAAGACGCCTCCCGCCCGGTCGGCTGACCGGGTCTCACGGTCATCGCGGAAGGATATCCGCGCGGCCTCCCCCGCGAAATCAAACAAAACGGCACCCCATTCAATGCCCAAGAAAACTGCCCAGAAAGCTGCCTCCAGGACTGCCCTCAAGACCGCCGCCAAGGCTCCAGCCCGCACCAAGACCGTGGCCAAGCCGGCGGCCAAATCCGCCGCGCGCTCCGTCGTGAAATCCCATGCCGGCAAGCCGGTCGCGCATGCCGTCAAGTCCGTGGCCAAGCCCGTTGCCAAGCCCGCGAAGACCGCCGCCGCCGCGCCGCGCGTCGAGGAGGTCAAGAAGGTCACGACCCAGCGTCAGGGCTTCCGCACCAGCGAATTCATCGTCTACCCGGCCCATGGCGTCGGCCAGATCCTCGCCATCGAGGAGCAGGAGATCGCCGGCGCGACGCTGGAGCTGTTCGTCATCAACTTCATCAAGGACAAGATGACGCTGCGCGTGCCCACCGCCAAGATCACCAATGTCGGAATGCGCAAGCTGTCCGAGCCGGCGCTGGTCCGCAAGGCGCTCGACACCCTCAAGGGCCGCGCCCGCATCAAGCGCACCATGTGGTCGCGCCGGGCGCAGGAATACGAGGCCAAGATCAATTCCGGCGACATCGTCGCCATCGCCGAGGTGGTGCGCGATCTGTATCGTTCGGACACCCAGCCCGAGCAGTCCTACAGCGAGCGCCAGCTTTACGAGGCCGCGCTCGACCGGCTGTCGCGCGAAATCGCGGCCGTGCAGCACGTCACCGAGACCGAAGCGATCAAGGAGATCGAGGCGGCGCTGGCCAAGGGTCCGCGTCGCGGTCCCAAGGCCGCCGATGACGAAGCCGCCGCGGAAGGCGATGCCGATCTCGACGGCGATGCCGACGAGTCGGTGAGCGCCGACGAGGCGGCCTGAGACGCGCCGCGCTGAAAGAAAGCGCGGACAAGCTTTCAGCGGACATTCAGGACCCGGCCCGCGCGGCCGGGTTTTGTTTTTCGGAGGCTGTTTTTCGGAAGACTGTTTTTCGCAGGCCTTGCCCGTCCGCTGTCCGCTCGGGGGTGGTCTGGCGGCCGGCGCCAAACAACCGGCTTGAGCCTCTATCGCTCTTGAGAGCCTCTATCGCTCTTGAGCCTCTATTCGCTGGCGATCTTGACCCTGGTGTCGGGCCTGACGGCCTCGCCGGGGCCGAGGCCGTTGAGCATGCGGAACCGCTCCAGCTGGCGGTCGGTTCCCGACATACGCTGCGCCAGCGATTCCACCGTATCGCCGGCCTTGACCGTGACGACCCGGATGCGCAGTGGCCGCGCCTCCTGGATCTCGGCGAGCGACAGGCGGCGGAACGAATTGACCGCCTCGCGGAACACCTGGTCGCCGCCGGCGGATTTCTGCCGGCTGGCGAAGATGAAGCGGTAGACATTGGTGCCGAAGCGCAGCGCATAGACCCGGAACTGCCACTGGTCACCATGGGCGATGACGGTGGCTGCGGGAAAGCCGTTGATGGTCAGTTCGGCGGCGCTGGCCTTGTCGATGCCTTCCATCCAGCCCGAGGTCAGATGGTCGATCAGCGTCTGCTCGGCCGCCACGCTCACCACGTCAAAGCGCATCGCCTGGGTGCCGCCTTCGCGCACCCCGATCACCGCCTGCGCCGTGTTGTCGAGCGAGAAGCCTTCCGGCGCGGTGAAGACGAAGCCGAGCTTGGGGTGCAGGAAGCGGCGGCCGCGCACGAAGCCTTCGCTCGGATCCTCGCCGTAGACGACGTCGTCGATGGCGGAGAGGTAGGCGTCACGGTCGTGTTCGCTGGCGCTCGCCGAGGCGAATTGCCGTGCGTTGGATTGCGCGTTCTGCACGCGGGCCGGCGTCGCCGGATGCGACGACAGGAAGTCGAGCGCGCGCTGGTCGGCGTTGCGCGCCTGCAGGGTGGCGTTGCGCTCCAGCGCGGTCAGGAACCGCACCGCGCCGAACGGATCGTAGCCGGCCCGCGCCGCGATGCCGACGCCGATGCCGTCGGCCTCCAGTTCCTGGGCGCGCGAGAAGCTGGCCATGCTCAGCCGGGTGCGGGCCAGCGCCAGCGCGCTCATATCGGTATCGCCGCCCATGTCGCCGACGACGCGGGCCACGACCGCGCTCTGGCGCGCCTGGTTCTCGCGGATCGCGGCGTGGCGCGCGATGACGTGGGCCATTTCATGCGATAGCACCGACGACAGCTCGGCGGTGTCGCTGGCGAGCGTGATCAGGCCGCGCGTGACGTAAAGCTGCCCGGTCGGCAGCGCGAAGGCGTTGACCGAGCCCGAGTTGAGGATGGTGACCTTGTAGGCGAGATCGGGCCGCTCGGAGGCGGCGACCAGCCGGTCCACCGTCCGGCTGATCAGGGCCTGCAGCCGGGGATCGTCATAGACGCCGCCATAGGTACCGAGAATGCGTTCGTGCTCGCGCTCGGCGGAGGACGCTTGCGGCGTGGCCTGGGGATTGGCCTGCTGCGCCGGCCTGGCGCGCGCCGCACGCGGGGCGAACGGTCCGGACTGGAACCGGGTCATGTCGCCGCAGCCGGCAAGGGCAACGCATGCCGCCAGGATGAGCCATGACGCCGGGCGCCGGCAGGCTTGTCTCAACTCATGTCCCCGATCTGGCATCTGGCTACGCACGACCGCAACGACCCTCTGGCTCCGGATCCGCCCTTGCGGGGCTACTCCAGCACTTCCACCTGTTCCGGCCGGGTCACCGCGATGCGCGGCCCGCCCCGCAGTTCCACCCAGCCGCGCACGCGAATCCTGCGTTTCTCCCAGGTCCGTGGGCGAAGCCCGGCGGCCTCAAGGATTCCCATGGTCCTTCTGGAAACGGGAACGGCAAATCCGGCGATCCAGCGCCGGCCGAAATTGACATAAAGCGTCGCGCCCGCCGCGCGGACCGAGCGCACCCGTCCCTCGACTATCGCGAATCGCCCAACCAGCGGCACAATTTCGCCCGGACTTTCGGCATTTTTTATGGCGGAGCCGCCCCGCCACAGCCCCATTTTGGCCTGCCGGGCGATTTTTTCCGCTTCCAGCAGCATGCGGGCGCAATCGGGCGGGGTGGACGCGCCCGCCGGCAGGCCGTTCGCCAGCGCGGCGCCGGCGGCGACCAGGTCATGCTGCAGCGGCTGTCCGGTTCCGTCCACCCAGGCCCACACCGGAAAACGGCCATGGCGATCCGGGGCGACATCCTTGCCGGCCGCAACGAACGCCACCATCCGCCCCGTTGCCAGCCCGGCGAGCGGCTGCGCCGCCAGGTGCCCGGCCGAAGGCGGCAGGGCCGGCTCGATGCCCGACAGCAGCAGTTCGCGGCCGTCGTCGAGCACCACGGTGCGGCCGTCGCGAACCGCGGCGACGCGGGCTTCCCGTCCGGGAGTGGCGAAGGCGGAAGGTTCGCAGGCGGCCATCGCTCCGCCCGCGGTCAGGCACGTCAGCACGGCCGCGCCGCACGCTCCAAGCTTCATCGGCCCGCGCTCTTCATGAAACGCTCCGCCCGCGGGGACAGTCAGTGACCGCCCGCGCTTTCGCAAAAAGATAGACGAGGGCCCGCTGGCGATGAAGCCGAAACGGACTTTCCGCGGCAGGGCAGGCGCGCAAATTCTTTGGCGCGAGCACATGTCATATGGACCCGCACCCGATCCCGCCCGCTTCGTGCAAGCATGTCATACAGTTATGAAAAACAAACAGCAGTGGCGGCATTGACTCTCCAAGGTACCCCCATAGGATCGCCCGCCAACTAAAAACAATCTTGCCGGGGGAGCACCATGAAAGCCGGACGTTCAAGAAGAGATATTTTCGCGCTGGCCGCGGCCGCGCTGGTGTGCGGCGCCGCGCCGGCTCTGGCGCAGGACACCGTCAAGATCGGCGTCATCATGCCGATGACGGGTCCGTTCCAGTCGGTCGGCTGGCAGACCAACGCCGCGGTCAAGCTGTTCATCGACAAGAACGGTAGCACCGTCGCCGGCAAGAAGATCGAAGTGATCCTCAAGGACGATGGCGGCGTGCCCGACAACGCCAAGCGCATCGCGCAGGAAATGATCGTGCGCGACAAGGTCAACGTGCTGTTCGGCTTCGGGCTGACGCCGATCGCGATGGCGGTGGCGCCGCTCGCGACCGAGGCGAAGGTGCCGATGATCGTCACGGTGGCCTCGACCTCGGTGGTGGTCGACCGCTCGCCCTACATCGTGCGCACCATCCAGACCGTGCCGCAGGTCGCCAACATCATCGGCCAGTGGTCGGCCAAGTCCGGCATCAAGTCGGTGGTCTCGATCGTGTCCGACTACGCGCCCGGCCACGAGATGGAGGACTGGTACGCCAAGGCGTTCGAGAAGGAAGGCGGCAAGGTGCTTGAGCGCGTGCGCGTGCCGCTGGCCAATCCCGACTTCGCGCCGTTCCTGCAGCGCGCCCGCGACGCCTCGCCCGACGGCATCTTCGCGTTCGTGCCGGCGGGCGTCGGAGCGATCTTCGCCAAGCAGTTCATCGAGCGCGGGCTCGACAAGACCGGCATCCGCTTTGTCGTCATGAGCGACGTGCTCGATGACGATCTGCTCAACGGCATGGGCGATCCGGTGATCGGCTTCGTTTCCGGCGGGCCTTATTCGATCGCCCACGACTCCGCGACCAACAAGGAGTTCGTCAAGGCGTTCCGGGCCGCCAACAACAACCGCCGGCCCAATATCGTCTCGGTCTCGGCCTATGACGGCATGGAGGTGATCTATCGCGCGCTCAAGGCGACCAACGGCGCCGCCGATGGTCCCACCCTGGTCAACGCCATGAAGGGCCTGACCTGGGAAAGCCCGCGCGGTCCGGTGCTGATCGATCCCGCCACCCGCGACATCGTGCAGAACGTCTACATGCGCAAGGTCGAGCGCCGCGACGGCGAACTGTACAGCGTCGAGTTCCAGACCTTCCCGGCGGTCAAGGATCCGACGCGGTAAGACCTGACTTCCAGAAGGCGGCTTTCCCTCGCGCCGGAAGGCCACCGCGAAAACCAAGGGCCTGATCCGGTCAGCCGGATCAGGCCCTTTTTCCGTTCGAGTGGGGAAAGATGGGTCCGTTGCCGGCACCCGCTACATGAGGCCGTCGCGGGCCTGCGCGGCGATGACGGGGCAGATGATTTCGGTCAGCCGTTCGAGGATTGCCTCGCGGGCCCCGGTCCTGACGAAAATGTTCCAGCAGATGTCGGGCAGGCGCGGCAGGCGGTCGATGACGCGCAGGTCGCCGGCATTGGCGGTGCCGGCGAGAGGCAGCGTGCTCACGCCCATCTGCGCGCGCACGGCGGCGACGACGCTTTCGATATGGGGAGCGGTGAAAACCGGCCGATAGCCGATGCCGGCGCCATCGAGGGTGGATTTCATCAGCGCCGTCCAGATGCAGCCGTCGGGATGCAGCACGATGTCGAGCGGGTCGCTCGGCTCGGCCGCGGAGTCGCGCGCGGCCACCCAGGCCAGCGGTGCGCGGTATGACCACCGGGCGCCGGCGGCGCTGTCCGTGGTCGCCCCGATGAAGAAGTCGACCTCGCCGCGTTCGAAACGGTCATGCAGTTCGGACGTGGCCTGATGGCAAAGCGCGAAGGTGTAGTCGGAATAGGTGGCGCGGAACCGCGCCAGCGCCGGCACCAGCGTCCAGCAGCGGATTTCCAGCGGCACTCCGATCCGGATGATGTTGCCGCCGGGCTCATGCCCGGCGATGTGGCGGAACATCGCCTTCTGGGTGGCGAGGATGTCGTGGGCATATTTGAGCACGGTGTGGCCCAGCCCGGTAAGATGGATGCCGGGCACGCTCTTGTCGAACAGGTCGACGACAAGATGATCCTGCAGGCGCTTGATGTGGCCGCTGACGGCCGGCTGCGACAGCCCCAGCCGTGCGGCGGCCTTGGTGAAGCTGCGGCTGTCCACCACCGCGACGAAGGTGCGCAGCAACTCGGTTTCGATGATCGGCGTCGAAAACGGGTGGTCGTGCGCCGCGACCGGCGTTGCGTCCTCGGACCTGGCATGGGCTTCATGGGGGTCGGTGGACATGATTGTTCTCGGTTTGGCTTCAGCTGCTTAACTGATGAAACCCTTTTCTCCGCCAGATCGGCGCGGCGCCCCGGTGCTATCGGGGCGTCAATACCCAGGACAAATCTGTATTCAGGTCATGAGGGATAGCCCGAGAGGGCCGGCCTTTGTCGTCACAAGCCGGTGAGGCGCAAACTTCGATGGACCGTCTGCCCGGCGCAAATGACCGCCGCTCCGCCGTAGTGACATCGCCGCCGGCTTGCGGATATATGGGCGCGTCCGGCGTTTCCTTGCCGGCCATGCGCATGGGGGTCCCGGTAGCTCAGCAGGATAGAGCGACGGTTTCCTAAACCGTAGGTCAGGGGTTCGACTCCCTTCCGGGACGCCATGCCGCCTTCGATGCCGGCGCGCGAAAATCTCAGCCGCGTTCCTTCAGCCGCGCCATGCGCTCGCGCACCGGCAGGAACGTGGTGGCGTCGGTGCGGCCGCGGTCGGCGTCGAGTTCGGTCAAAGGCTCCGCCGGCACCAGCGTCTCGCGGCAGCGCTCCACCAGGATGTGATAGGCCTTGGTGCCCTCGACCTTCATGGCGAGATCGTCGGCGGTGAGTTCCCGCACCACGCGCGCCGGCACGCCCGCCACCAGATGCCGCGCCGGCACCCTGGCGCGCGCCTTGACGAAGCTCATCGCCGCGACGATGGCGGATTCGCCGACCACCACCTGGTCCATCACCACCGCGTGCATGCCGATCAGCACGTTGCGCTCCAGCACGGCGCTGTGGATGATGGCGCCGTGGCCGATGTGGCCGTGCGGGCCGACCACGGTGTCGTAGCCGGGGATGCAGTGCAGAGTGCAGGCGTCCTGGATGTTGGAGCCCTCGCCGACATGGATGCGGCCGAAATCGCCGCGCAGCGAGGCCAGCGGGCCGATGTAGCAGTCGGCCTCGATGATGACATCGCCGATCAGCACCGCGTCCGGATGCACGAACGACGTCGGATGGATCACCGGCACGACGCCGTCGAGGGCATAGACCTTGGGGCGAACTGTCGTCATGGCTTTGGCCCGGCTGATGAAAGGGTGGCCGCGACTGTTGCCGCCGCCGGGCGGCGAAGTCAATCGCCGGCGGCGCATGGCATGTCCGGCCGCGGGCGGTGGCTCACGCCGGATCGACGAGAATGATGCGCAGGTCGTTGGCGTTGGTGTGCGTCGGGCCGGTGACGAGCAGGCTGCCGGAGGCGGCGAAGAACGCGGTGGCGTCGTTGTTCGCGAGAAAGCCGAGCGGATCGAGGCGCAACGCGGCCATGCGCCGGAAGGTCCGGGCATCGACGATGGCGCCGGCCGGATCGTCGGGCGCGCCGCTGCCGCCATCGGCGCCGTCGGTGTCGGCCGCCAGCACCGCGATGCCGGCAAGCCCATGCAACTCGTGGGCGAGCGCCAGCGCGTATTCCTGATTGGGGCCGCCGCGTCCTCCGCCGCGCACGGTGACGGTGAGTTCGCCCCCCGAGACGATGGCGGCGCGGCGGCCTTCGGCATGCGCGGCGCGGGCAAGCCCTGCGTGCGCGCGCGCGACATCGCGGGCCTCGCCCTCGACATCGGCGCCTAGATCGGCGACGGCGTAGCCGGCCTCCGTCAGATGGCGCACGGCGGCATCAAGCGCGTCGCGCGGCCGGGCGACGATCCGGTAGCGCGCCCGCGCCAGCAGCGGATCGCCAGGCTTGACGGTTTCGTTGGCGGGATCGTCCAGCACCATGCGCGCCGCCGCGCCGAGGCTGACATGGGCCTCCGCCAGGATGCGCCGGGCGTCCGCGAGCGTGGTCGGATCGGCCACCGTCGGCCCCGAACCGATCACGGCTGGATCGTCGTGGGGCACGTCGGAGATCGCCAGCGTCATGACCTGCGCGGGCGCGGCGGCGCGCGCCAGCCGTCCGCCCTTGATGCGGGAGAGATGCTTGCGCACGGCGTTGACGGCGGCGATCGGCAACCCGGCCCTGAGCAGCGCCCGCGTCAATTCCTGCTTGTCGGCAAGATCGAGCGGCGGAGCCGGCGCGCTCCACAGCGCCGAGGCGCCGCCCGACAGCAGCACCAGCACGAGATCGTCGGCATGGGCGCCCGCCGCCATGTCGAGCGCGGCCTGCGCGCCGGCAAGACTCGCCGCGTCGGGCACCGGATGGCCGGCCTCGCGGACCTCGACATGGCGCGCCGGCAGACCGTAGCCATGCCGCGTCACCGCGACGCCGACCACGCGCGGCGGCTTGAAATCCGGCAGCGCCAGGTAATGGCGTTCGGCGGCCACCGCCATGGCGGCGGCCGCCTTGCCGGCGGCGAGGATGACGACATGGCCGGAGGGCGGTGGCGGCAGGTGCGGCGTCACCACGCGGTCGGGATGGACGGCGGCGACCGCGGCGTCGAACACCGAGCGCAGGAAGGGGCGCAGATCGTCCATCGTCGTTCCCTCGCCGTGACCCCCTCACGGGCAAGCGGCAGGGGTCATGGCGAGGATAATCAGCCGCGCCCCTGATTCGGAACCGCGGGATGCCGCGTCATACCGGCAATCGGGATAAAGCTCTTGTGGGCTAGCTGTTGCGCGAATGCACGGCGCAGCCGCAGTTCGCGCCGTGGGACGTCGCGGCGGGCTTGGCGGCGGACTTGGTGGCGGGCTGATCGGGGGCCAGCGGCGGCGGCGCGGCGGTGGCGGTGGCGGGGTGATAGTTGAGCACCGGCGCCAGCCAGCGTTCGGTTTCCGCCACCGTCCAGCCCTTGCGCCGCGCGTAGTCCTGCACCTGGTCGTGCTCGATCTTGCCGACCCCGAAATAGTGGCTCTCCGGATGGCTGAAATACAGCCCGCACACCGAGGCGCCGGGCCACATCGCGTAGCTTTCGGTCAGTTCCACGCCGCTGGCATGCGTCGCGTCGAGCAGGGCGAAGATGGTCGCCTTCTCGGTATGGTCGGGCTGCGCCGGATAGCCGGGCGCGGGACGGATGCCGCGATACTTCTCGGCGATCAGATCGTCGTTGGTGAGGTTTTCGTCCGCGCCATAGCCCCAGAACTCGCGGCGCACGCGGGCATGCATGCGTTCGGCGAAGGCTTCGGCGAGCCGGTCGGCCAGCGCCTTGACCAGGATCGACGAGTAGTCGTCGTTGGCGTGCTTGAAGCGGTCGGCGACGGCGTCCTCGCCTATTCCGGCCGTCACCACGAAGGCGCCGACATAGTCGGCAACCCCGCTCGCCGCCGGCGCGACGAAGTCGGAGAGCGCGGCGTTGGCGCGGCCCTCGCGGCGGCCGAGCTGCTGGCGCAGCGTGTGCAGCGTGGTGAGTTTTTCCTTGCGGGCCTCGTCGGCATAGACGGCGATGTCGTCGCCGATGCTGTTGGCCGGCCAGAAGCCGACCACGGCCGAGGCGCGGAACCAGCCTTCCGCGACGATGCGGTCGAGCATCGCGCGGGCATCGTCATAGAGCGCGCGCGCCGCCGGGCCGACGGTGGCGTCGTCGAGCAGGGCCGGGAAGCGCCCGCTCAGCTCCCAGGTCTGGAAGAACGGCGTCCAGTCGATGAAATCGATCAGCTCGGCGACCGGATAATCGGGAAACGCCCGCGTGCCGAGGAACGTCGGCCGCGTCGGTGGGGCCGCGATAAAGTCGAGCTTGAGTGCGTTGGCGCGGGCGTCGGCCAGCGTCAGGCGGGCCTTGTCCTGCTGCGCGCGGGCGTGGGTCGCGGCGATGCGGACATATTCGGCGCGCGCTTGCGCGGCGTAGCTTGCGCGCGTCGCCGCCGAGAGCAGCGACGAGGCGACGCCGACGGCGCGGCTGGCGTCGTTGACATGCAGCACCGCGCCGCGCCGGTAGTTGGGGTCGATCTTGACCGCCGTATGCACGCGGCTCGTGGTGGCGCCGCCGATCAAGAGCGGTATGTCGAACTCCTGCCGCTCCAGCTCGGCGGCGACATGGCACATCTCGTCGAGCGAGGGCGTGATCAGGCCGGACAGGCCGATGATGTCGGCCGCTTCGGCCCTGGCGGCCTCGATGATCTTGGCCGCCGGCACCATGACGCCGAGGTCGACCACCTCGAAATTGTTGCACTGGAGCACGACGCCGACGATGTTCTTGCCGATGTCGTGGACGTCGCCCTTGACGGTGGCGAGCACGATCTTGCCGGCAAAATGCGAGCCGTTGCCGGCCTGCTTGTCCTGCTCCATGTAGGGCATCAGATAGGCCACCGCCTGCTTCATCACCCGCGCCGATTTCACCACCTGCGGCAGGAACATCTTGCCGGCGCCGAACAGGTCGCCGACCGTGTTCATGCCGGCCATCAGCGGCCCCTCGATGACGCTGAGCGGCCGGTCGACGGCGCGGCGCGCCTCCTCGACGTCGTCGGCGATGAATTCGGTGATGCCGTGCACCAGCGCATGCGACAGGCGCTGTTCGACCGGCCATTCGCGCCAGGCGAGATCGGCCTCGCGCGTCTGCCGCTCGTGGCCGCGGAACGTCTCGGCCAGCGCCAGGAGCCGTTCGGCGGCGTCCGGGCGGCGGTTGAGCACGACGTCCTCGCAGGCCTCTCGCAAGCCGGCGTCGAGATCGTCATACACCGCCATCTGTCCGGCGTTGACGATGCCCATGTCCATCCCGGCCTGGATGGCGTGGTAGAGGAACGTCGAGTGCATGGCCTCGCGCACCGGCTCGTTGCCGCGGAACGAGAACGACAGGTTGGAGACGCCGCCGGAAATATGGGCATGCGGCAGCTCGCGGCGGATCCAGCGCGCCGCGTCGATGAAGTCGACGCCGTAATTGTTGTGCTCGTCGATGCCGGTGGCGACCGCGAAGATGTTGGGATCGAAGATGATGTCCTCGGGCGGAAAGCCGACCCGGCCGGTCAGGATGTCGTAGGCGCGGCGGCAGATCGTGGTCTTGCGGATGAGCGTGTCGGCCTGGCCCTGCTCGTCGAACGCCATCACCACCACGGCGGCGCCGTGGCGGCGCGCGATCTCAGCCTGGCGCACGAATTCGGCCTCGCCTTCTTTCAGCGAGATCGAATTGACCACCGGCTTGCCCTGCACGCATTTGAGGCCGGCCTCGATCACCGCGAATTTCGAGGAGTCCAGCATCACCGGCACGCGGGCGATGTCCGGTTCCGAGGCGATCAGGTTGAGGAACGTCACCATCGCCTGCTCGGAATCGAGCAGGCCCTCGTCCATGTTGATGTCGATGATCTGGGCGCCGTTCTCGACCTGGTCGCGCGCCACCGCCAGCGCCGCGGCGTAGTCGCCGGCGGTAACCAGCTTGCGGAACTTCGCCGAGCCGGTGACGTTGGTGCGCTCGCCGACGTTGACGAACGGGATCTCGGCGGTCAGTTCGAACGGCTCGAGGCCGGACAGCCGCAGCCGGCGCGGCACCTCGGACACCTGGCGCGGCGGGTGGCCGGCGACCGCGGCGGCGATGGCGGCGATGTGGTCGGGCGTGGTGCCGCAGCAGCCGCCGACGATGTTGACGAGACCGCTGGCGGCGAATTCGCCGATCAGCCGCGCCATCATCTCCGGGCTTTCGTCGTACTGGCCGAATTCGTTGGGCAGCCCCGCGTTGGGATAGGCGCACACCAGCGTGTCGGCGACGCGGCCGATCTCGGCGATGTGCGGGCGCAATTCGGCGGCGCCCAGCGCGCAGTTGAAGCCGATCGAGAGCGGCGCGGCGTGGCGGAGCGAGTTCCAGAACGCCACCGGCGTCTGGCCCGACAGCAGCCGGCCGGAACGGTCGGTGATGGTGCCCGAGATCATCACCGGCAGGCGCGTCCCGCGCGTCTCGAACAGTTCGAGCAGGGCATAGAGCGCGGCCTTGGCGTTGAGCGTGTCGAAGATGGTTTCGATCAGCAGGATGTCGGCGCCGCCGTCGATCAGGCCGCGCGCCTGCCCGGCGTAAGCCTCGCGCAACTGGTCGAAGGTGACGGCGCGATAGCCGGGGTTGGCGACGTCCGGCGAGATCGACGCGGTGCGGTTGGTCGGCCCGAGCGCGCCGGCGACGAAACGCGGCCGGCCGTCCTCGGCGGCAACCGCGTCGGCGGCGGCGCGCGCGAGCCGCGCGCCGGCGAGATTGAGCTCGTAGGCGTGGTCCTCGAGGCCGTAGTCGGCCTGCGCGATGGCGGTCGAGGAGAACGTGTTGGTGGCGACGATGTCGGCGCCGGCGCGCAAATAGGCGGCGTGGATGTCCTGGATCGCCTGCGGCTGCGTCAAATTGAGCAGGTCGTTGTTGCCGTGCAGGTCGCGATTCCAGGCATCGAAACGCGCGCCGCGGAAGGCGGCCTCGTCGAAGCCGAGCGCCTGGATCATGGTGCCCATGGCACCGTCGAGCACCAGGATGCGCTGGCGCGCCAGCGCGCGTAACGCCGCTTCGGTCGTGGTCGTCATGTCAGGCGGCCTCGTGGGGATGTGCCGGGCGCACGCCAAGCAGATGGCAGATCGCGAACACCAGGTCGGCGCGGTTCATGGTGTAGAAGTGGAACGTGTCGACGCCGCGCGCGCGCAGATCGAGCGCCTGCTCGGCGACCACGGTGGCGGCGATCAGCTTGCGCGTGGTGGGGTCGTCGTCGAGGCCGTCGAACTTGCGCGCGAACCAGCCCGGCACGCTGGCGCCGGCGCGCTCGGCGAAGGTGCTGGCCTGCTTGAAGTTCTGCACCGGCAACAGGCCCGGCACGACCGGAATCGTGATGCCGCGCGCGCGCACGCGGTCGAGGTAGCGGAAGTAAAGATCATTGTCGAAACAGAACTGGGTGATGGCGCGGCTGGCGCCGGCGTCGACCTTGGCCTTGAGCATGTCGATGTCGGCCTCGACGGTCGCGCTTTCGGGATGCTTTTCCGGATAGGCCGAGACGGTGATCTCGATGTCGGGATACTGGCGCCGGATGCCGGCGACGAGATCGGCGGCATTGCGGTAGCCCTGCGGATGCGGCGCGTAGGCGGCGCCGAGCCCGGCCGCCGGATCGCCGCGCAGCGCCACGATGTGGCGCACGCCCGCCTCGTGATAGCGCGCGATCACCTCGTCGACCTCGGCGCGCGTGGCGTCGACGCAGGTCAGATGCGCGGCGGGCGTCAGCGCGGTTTCGGTCAGGATGCGGGCGATGGTGGCGTGGGTGCGCTCGCGGGTCGAGCCGCCGGCACCATAAGTGACCGACACGAAGGAGGGCGCCAGCGGGGCCAGCCGCGTGACCGACTCCCACAGCACGCGCTCCATGTCCTCGGTCCTGGGCGGGAAAAACTCGAACGACACGGCGGGCGCCCGGACCGGGGCGTCCTTGAAGGCGGCGGCCAGTGCGGTCGCGGCCGCCAGCGTTGCGGGTTTCGTGGTCACGGTCATCGAAAGCGTCAGGCCTCATCGGGTGCGCGGGCGCGGCGGCACGGGGGATCCTGACTGCGAATGTAAAGCAATCCGGTTTGGGGCAACAGCCCATTAGATCGTTGGAGACGGTGGGAAGTTTCCCAATAAATGTAATTTCAAACTAAAATTATGCGGTGATATCGAACGTGGTGGGCAAAGCCGGAGCTTGGCCTGAATGCAATTTAATCCCTGTAATCACGTAAAATATGGTGGGGCGGACCATTGGGAAGCCGCTCTAATCGGCAGTGGGACGCGCGCAAATGCACGAATTGTCAACCGTGTTCTGCCCACCACGCGGAGGGCAGGAGCGGCGCGCCTTTCACATCGCGGGCGGCCGTCAGTCCTCCGCTGTCGCCTCGCGGAAGGTGGTGCGGAAGCTGTGCGCCGGGTAGACGCCGACGATGCGGAACTCCTTGGAGAAGAACTCCAGTTCCTCCAGCGCGAACGCCACGCCGCGCTCGTCCGGATGGCCCTCGATGTCGACATAGAACTGGGTGGCGAAAAAGTTGCCCTCGATCATGTAGCTTTCGAGCTTGGTCATGTTGACGCCGTTGGTGGCGAAGCCGCCCATCGCCTTGTACAGCGCGGCCGGCACGTTGCGCACCCGGAACACGAAGGTGGTGATGATCGGGCCGGAATCCGCCGCCGCCCATTTCGGGTCGCGCGACAGCAGGATGAAGCGGGTGGTGTTGTGCGTCTCGTCCTCGACGTCCTCGGCGAGGATGTCGAGCCCGTAGATGCCGGCGGCCAGCCGCGAGGCGATGGCGGCGCGCGTGGGATCGCCGCGCTCGGCGATCTCGCGGGCCGAGCCCGCGGTGTCGGCGGCGACGATCGGCTTGATGCCGAGCTTGCGGATGATGTTGCGGCACTGGCCGAGCGCGTGCACGTGGCTCTCGACCGAGCGGATGTCGCCGAGCCTGGCGCCGCGGACGCCCATGAGCTGATGGCGGATCGGCAGGAACCATTCGCCGACGATGTGCAGCCCCGATTGCGGCATCAGGTGATGAATGTCGGCGACGCGGCCGGCCACCGAGTTCTCGATCGGGATCATGCCGAGATCCGCCTCGCTGTTGGCGATGGCGGCGAAGGCGTCCTCGAAGGTCGCGCACGGCACCGCGAGCGCGTCCGGATAGGCCTCCGCGATGGCCAGATGCGAATTGGCGCCCGGCTCGCCCTGGAAAACGATCTTGGTCTTGCTGGTCATAAGCTTTGTTCCGTCGGCTTTTTTTCGTAAATGGCGGCGGCCGCGCCCGTCAATGCCGGGTTTTCCAGAATCCGGCGCGCGGCGGCCAGATCCGCGGGGCTGTCGACGCCGAGCGGCACGGCATCGATCAGGCGCACGTCGATGCGCATGCCGGCTTCGAGCGCGCGCAGCTGCTCAAGCTTCTCGCGCCGCTCGAGCGGGGAAGGGGCGAGGCCGACGAAGCGGGCGAGCGCGGCGCGGCGATAGGCATAGAGGCCGATGTGATGATAGCGCGGGCCGTCGCCATATGGCGCGGTGGCGCGGGTGAAGTAGAGCGCGCGCAGGCGGTCCGGTCCGCATGGCGTGCCGACCACCTTGACCACGTCGGGATTGGCGTGCTCGCGCGGTTCGCGGATTTCGACGGCGAGGGTTGCGATGTCGACCGCCGGATCGTCGAGTGGCCCCAGCACGGCACGGATGTCGCCCGGCGCAATCGTCGGCAGGTCGCCCTGCACGTTGACGACGATGTCGATCATGCCTTCGGGGTCGCGGGCCGTCAGCGCCTCGAAGATGCGGTCGGAGCCGGACGGATGGTCGGCGCGCGTCATCACCGCGATGCCCCCCGCGGCTCGCACCGCAGCGGCGATCTCCGGCGTGTCGGTGGCGACCGCCACCTCGCCGATGCCCGCTTCCTGGGCGCGGCGCAACACGTGAACGATCATCGGCGCGCCGGCGATGTCGGCGAGCGGCTTGCCCGGCAGCCGGGTCGAGGCCATGCGGGCCGGAATCAGAATCAGGGTCCGGGGCGCGGTGCCGGTCGTGGCGGGGGTGTGGGTTTGCGGCTGGGTCATCGGCGGGTGCGGGGAGGAACGGGGATGAGTTTGCCGGAACGCCCGGGCGGATCGGACAGGCCGTAAACAGCGGATTTTCAAGGCGATTGGTGCCGGTTATACGGGGTGCCGGCGTCCGGGCAAACCGTTATTCGCCGGCTGCGTCGCCGATGCGGCGTTCGACCGGCTCGCTTTCCGCCACCGCGCCCGTTAGTCTTGCTTGTCAGTTACCAGGTCCTCTCGTCCCATCCTCATTCCTCAAGCGTCCCACCGGAGCCTTCGTCCATGGACTCCTTCGAACTCAACAAGATCGCCGGCGCCGTGCTCGCATCCTGCCTCGGCCTGCTGGTGCTCAACCTGACCGCCGGCGCAATCTTCTCCCCCGGAAAACCAGCCAAGCCGGGCTTCGATATCGCCGTCAAGGAGGCCGCGCCCGGCAAGGAGGAGGCCGCCGCGGCTGCGTCCGGACAGCCGATCGAAACCCTGCTCGCCAGCGCCTCCGTCGAGAAAGGCGCCGCCGACGCCAAGAAGTGCGGTGCGTGCCATACCTTCGAGAAGGGTGGGCCCAACCGCGTCGGTCCCAACCTTTACGGCGTGGTCGGCCGCGAACGCGGGTCGATGGCGGGCTTCAACTATTCGGCCGCGATCAAGGCCAAGCCGGGCAAATGGACCTATGAGGATCTCAACAAGTTCCTGACCAGCCCCAAGGGCTTCATCAGCGGCACCGCGATGAGCTTTGCCGGCATCGGCAAGGACAGCGAGCGCGCCAACGTGATCGCCTATCTGCGCACGCTGTCCGATGCGCCCGAACCGCTGCCGCAGGCCGGCAAGTAGGGCGGGCGGTTGATCCTCAAGGCTGCCGGCGGCCGGGCCCCTTGCGCGCCCGGCCGTTGCCTTGCGCCGCGCCGGGGTGGCGTCGCATCCAAAATCCGACATAATCCGCAAAAAGTTTGCCCTTGAGGGAGGCCCGGCGGATCGTCCGCCCGGCACCCGCGCAACCGGAACGGTCACATTGAAAATCACCCGCCGCCGCCTGCTCGAGAGCACCGCATCGCTTGCCTGCGTGCCGTTCATGACCGCCGCCGGTCCGCTGGCGGGGCTGGCGCGGGCGCAAGGCGCGCTGGCGGCCCAGCCGATGCGCCATGGCCTGTCGCTGTTCGGCGACCTCAAATATCCGGCCGCGTTCAAGCATTTCGACTACGTCAACCCCACCGCGCCGAAGGGCGGCGTGACGCGCCTGATCGCGATCGGCACCTTCGATAATTTCAATCCGGTGGTGTCCGGGGTGAAGGGCGTGCTCGCCGACGGCCTCGGCCTCATCTACGACGCGCTGATGACGCCCTCGCTCGACGAGCCGTCGGCCGAATACGGGCTGCTGGCGGAGCAGGTCAGCCATCCGGCGGATTTCTCCTCCGTCACCTACCGGCTGCGCAAGGAGGCGCGCTGGCATGACGGCCGCCCGGTGACGCCCGAGGATGTGATCTTCTCGCTCGAGGCGTTCAAGAAGAACAGCCCGATGTACTCGGCCTATTATCGCCATGTGGTGAAGGCCGAGAAGGCCGGCGAGCGCGACATCGTGTTCAGCTTCGACGGCGCCGGCAACCGCGAACTGCCGCAGATCGTCGGCCAGCTCATCGTGCTGCCGAAGCACTGGTGGGAGGGCCTTGATGCCGCGGGGCGCAAGCGCGACATCGCCACCACCACGCTGGAAAAGCCGCTCGGCGGCGGCGCCTACCGCATCAAGGAGTTCGTGGCGGGGCGCACCGTCGTCTACGAGCGCGTCAGGGATTACTGGGGCCGCGATCTCAGCGTCAATGTCGGCCGCAACAATTTCGACGAGCTGCGCTTCGAGTATTTCCGCGACACCACGGTGGCGCTGGAGGCGTTCAAGGCCGATCAGGTCGACTGGCGCACCGAGAACAGCGCCAAGAGCTGGGCCACCGCCTATGACTTTCCCGCCATTCAGGATGGCCGCGTCGTGCGCGAGGAGTTTGCCGTGCGCAGCCGCGGCATCATGCAGGCCTTCGCCTTCAACACGCGGCGCGAGAAGTTCAAGGATGCCCGGCTGCGGCGCGCCTTCAATTACGTGTTCGACTTCGAGGAGATGAACGCGCGCCTGTTCTACGGCCAGTACCGGCGCATCGTCAGCTATTTCGACGGCACCGAGCTGGCCTCGTCCGGACTGCCGCAGGGCGCGGAACTCGCGATCCTCGAAGCGGTGCGCGACAAGGTTCCGCCCGAGGTCTTCACCACGGCTTACGCCAATCCGGTCGGCGGCACGACGGAAGCGACGCGCGCCAACCTGCGCGAGTCGATGGCCATCCTCAAGGCCGCCGGCTACCAGATCCGCGACCGCCATCTGATCGACCCGGCCACCAGGCAGCCGATGACCATCGAGCTGCTGGTGCAGGATCAGGCGTTCGAGCGCGTCGCCACCTCGATGGTGCCGGCGTTCGAGCGCATCGGCGTCACCGCCACGGTGCGCATCGTCGACCCGGCGCAGTACGAGAACCGGCTGCGCAATTTCGATTTCGACGTCATCACCGCGTCGTGGCCGGAATCGCTGTCGCCGGGCAACGAGCAGCGCGAGTTCTGGAGTTCGCAGACCGCCGACGTGCCCGGTTCGCGCAACCTGATCGGCGTGCGCGATCCGGCCGTCGACGCGCTGATCGAACGCGTCATCTTCGCGACCTCCCGCGACGAACTGGTGGCGGCGACGCGCGCGCTCGACCGCGTTCTGCTGTGGAACTTCTACGTGATCCCGCAATGGACCTACGGCAAGGAACGCACCGCGCGGTGGGACCGTTACAGCCACGCGGCGCAGCTGCCGCTGTACGGCGCGGCGGATTTTCCCGGCGGCTGGTGGTGGGACGCGGCCAAGGCCGCCAAGACGCCGCGGCGGGGATGAGGATCGGTTCCATGAAGACTCTGTCGCGGCGCACCGTGCTGACGCTTGGCGGCGGCGCGCTTGTCGCGGCGCTGCCGCGCCCGCTGATCGCCGCCACCGAGCGCGAGAGCCACGGGCTGTCGGCGTTCGGCGATCTCGGCTATGGGCCGGACTTTCCGCATTTTTCCTATGTCAACCCGGCGGCGCCCAAGGGCGGCACGTTCTCGTCGATCCCCTCGAACCGCGCCTACAACCAGTCGTTCCTGACCTTCAATTCGCTCAATGCCTTCATCCTCAAGGGCGACGGCGCGCAGGGCATGGATCTCACCTTCGCCGCCCTGATGGCGCGCGCCAGCGACGAGCCGGATGCGGTGTATGGCCTCGCGGCGCATGCCGTCAGCATCGCCGACGATGGGCTGACCTACCGCTTCCGCCTGCGGCCCGAGGCGCGGTTCCACGACGGCACGCCGCTTACCGCCCACGACGTCGCCTTCTCGCTCGCCACGCTCAAGGCCAAGGGCCATCCGATCATCCGCCAGCTCCTGCGCGACATGAAAGGCGCCGAGGCCACCGATGCGGCGACGGTCGAGGTGACGTTCGCGCCCGGGCGCGGCCGCGACGTGCCGCTCTATATCGCCTCTCTGCCGATCTTCTCGCGCGCCTATTACGCCGACCGCAACTTCGAGGAATCGACGCTGGAGACGCCGCTCGGCTCCGGGCCCTATCGGCTGGCGCGCTTCGAGGTCGGCCGCTATCTCGAATTCGAGCGCGTGCGCGACTGGTGGGGCGCCAACTTGCCGGTGGTGCGCGGCCAGCACAATTTCGATACCATCCGCTATGAATTCTATCGCGACCGCGAGGTGGCGTTCGAGGGCTTCACCGCGCGCAACTACCTGTTCCGCGAGGAGTTCACCTCGCGGGTGTGGGCCACGCGCTACGATTTTCCCGCCGTGCAGGACGGCCGCGTCAAGCGCGAGACGCTGCCGGACGACACGCCGTCGGGCGCGCAGGGCTGGTTCATCAACACGCGGCGCGACAAGTTCGCCGACCCGCGCGTGCGCGAGGCGCTGATCTGCGCGTTCGATTTCGAGTGGACCAACAAGTCGATCATGTACGGCGCCTACAAGCGCACGCATTCGCCGTTTCAGAATTCCGACATGATGGCGGCGGGCGCGCCGTCGGCCGAAGAATTGCGCCTGCTCGAGCCGTTCCGCGGCCGCGTGCCGGACGAGGTGTTCGGGCCGCCGTTCTCGCCGCCGATCTCGGACGGCTCCGGGCAGGACCGCGCGCTGCTGCGCCGCGCCTCGCGGCTGTTGCAGGAGGCCGGCTGCGTCATCAGGAACGGCCGGCGGCTGACCGCCAGCGGCGAGCCGTTTAGCGTCGAGTTCCTGCTCGACGAGCCGTCGTTCCAGCCCCATCACGCGCCGTTCATCAAGAACCTGGCGACGCTGGGCATCGAGGCCAGCGTGCGCATGGTCGATCCGGTGCAGCTGCGCGTGCGCGTCGACGATTTCGATTTCGATCTTTCGATCGTCCGTTTCAGCATGTCGTCGACGCCGGGCGATTCGCTGCGCGCGTTCTTCTCCTCGCATGCGGCCAAGACCAGGGGCTCGCAGAATCTCGCCGGCATCGCCGATCCGGTGATCGACGCGCTGATCGAGATCGTGGTCGCGGCCGACAGCCGGCAAGCGCTCACCATCGCCTGCCGCGCCTTCGACCGCGTGTTCCGCGCCGGCCGCTACTGGATTCCGCAGTGGTACAAGGCCAGCCACCAGCTTGCCTATTGGGACGTTTTCGGCCATCCAGACGTAAAGCCGCGATATGCGCGTGGCGCGCCGGAAACCTGGTGGTACGATCAGGCCAGGGCTTCCAGACTGGAGCGGGCGGGATAACGGATGACGGCCTATATCTTCCGCCGCATGCTGCTGATGATCCCGACGCTGCTCGGGATCCTGTTCGTGTCGTTCGTCGTGGTGCAGTTCGCGCCGGGCGGGCCGGTGGAGCGCGTCATCGCGCAACTGACCGGCGCCGACACCGGGGCGACCTCGCGCATCTCCGGCTCGCAAAGCGGCGACTTCGGCCCGCGCGGGCCGGCGGGCGCCGCCGCCGACGCGGTCAGCTCGAAGTATCGCGGCGCGCAGGGGCTCGATCCCGATTTCATCAAGAGCCTGGAAAAGCAGTTCGGCTTCGATAAGCCGGCGCATGAACGCTTCCTGCTGATGGTGTGGAACTTCGCGCGCTTCGACTTCGGCAAGAGCTATTTCCGCGACGTCAGCGTGCTGCAGCTCGTCAAGGAGAAGCTGCCGGTCTCGATGTCGCTCGGCATCTGGATGACGCTGCTGACCTATCTGATCTCGATTCCGCTCGGCATCCGCAAGGCGGTGGCCGACGGTTCGCGGTTCGATGTCTGGACCTCGGCGATCATCATCGTCGGCTTCGCCATTCCCGGCTTCCTGTTCGCCATCCTGCTTATCATCCTGTTCGCCGGCGGCTCGTTCTTCGACCTGTTCCCGCTGCGCGGGCTGTTCTCCGACAACTGGAGCGAGCTGTCGTGGCCGGCCAGGATCGCCGACTATTTCTGGCACCTCGTGCTGCCGCTTCTGTCGATGTCGCTCGGCGCGTTCGCCACCATGACGCTGCTGACCAAGAATTCGTTCCTCGACGAGATCCGCAAGCAGTACGTCATGACCGCGCGCGCCAAGGGCTGCAGCGAGCGCCAGGTGCTCTATGGCCACGTTTTCCGCAACGCCATGCTGATCGTCATCGCCGGTTTCCCCGGCGCCTTCATCCATGCGTTCTTCTCCGGCGCGCTGCTGATCGAAACCATCTTCTCGCTCGACGGGCTTGGCCTGCTCGGCTTCGAGAGCGTGCTCAACCGCGACTATCCGGTGGTGTTCGGCACGCTCTACATCTTCTCGCTGCTCGGGCTGGTGGTGAACCTGATCTCCGACCTGACCTATACCTGGATCGATCCGCGGATCGATTTCGAGACGCGCGAGGTGTGATGACCGCGCCCGTGCCGCTGCCGCCGCCGCTGCCGTCCACGCCGGACCTTGTCGTGCCGGCCGCGCCGCCGCGTGGCCGCTTGCAGCTGTCGCCGCTCAACGCACGGCGCTGGCAGAATTTCACGGCCAACCGGCGCGGCTATTGGTCGTTCTGGATCTTCGCCGTGCTGTTCGTCGTCTCGCTGTTCGCCGAATTCATCGCCAACGACAAGCCGCTGCTGGTCAGCTACGACGGCGCCCTGTATTTTCCCGTCGTCGTCGACTATCCGGAAACCGCGTTCGGCGGCGATTTCGAGACCTCGGCCGACTACCGCGATCCGTTCCTGCAGAAGCTGATCGCGGACAAGGGCGGCAGCATGCTGTGGCCGCCGATCCGCTACTCCTATGGCACCCACAATCTCGACCTGCCGACGCCAGCGCCCTCCAAGCCGACCTGGATGCTGACCGAGGCCGAGTGCAAGCCGGTGGTGGAGCGCAAGGGCCTTGCCGGCTGCCGCGATCTCGAGATGAACTGGCTCGGCACCGACGATCAGGGCCGCGACGTGGTGGCGCGGCTGATTTACGGCTTCCGTCTCTCGGTGCTGTTCGGCCTTACCCTGACCATCATCTCCTCGGTGATCGGCATCGCCGCCGGCGGCGTGCAGGGCTATTTCGGCGGCTGGACCGACCTGTTGTTTCAGCGTTTCATCGAGATCTGGACCGCGATCCCCTCGCTCTATCTGCTGCTGATCATCTCGTCGGTGCTGGTGCCCGGCTTCTTCGTGCTGCTCGGCATCCTTCTGCTATTCTCCTGGGTGTCGCTGGTCGGACTGGTGCGCGCCGAATTCCTGCGTGGCCGCAATTTCGAATACATCCAGGCAGCGCGCGCGCTCGGCGTTTCCAACGCGGTCATCATGTTCCGCCACCTGCTGCCCAACGCCATGGTGGCGACGATGACGTTCCTGCCGTTCATCGTGTCGTCGTCGGTGATGACGCTGACCGCGCTCGACTTCCTCGGCTTCGGCCTGCCGCCGGGCTCGCCCTCGCTCGGCGAACTGTTGTCGCAGGGCAAGGCCAATATCCAGGCGCCGTGGCTCGGCTTCACCGGCTTCTTCTCCGTCGCCATCATGCTGTCGCTCTTGATCTTCATCGGCGAGGCGGTGCGCGACGCCTTCGATCCGCGCAGGACATTCAGGTAGAGCGCCATGGAGGACACCAGCCAGCCGCTGCTCGACGTGCGCGACCTCTCGGTGGCGTTCCGCCAGGGCGGCCGCGAGACGCTCGCGGTCGACCGCGTGTCGTTCAAGATCGGGCGCGGCGAATGCGTGGCGCTGGTCGGCGAGTCCGGGTCGGGCAAATCGGTCAGCGCGCTGTCGGTGATGAAGCTGTTGCCCTATCCGGCGGCCTATCATCCGTCCGGCAGCGTGCGCTTCAAGGGCGAGGAACTCCTGGGGCTGTCGGAGCGCGACATCCGCCATGTCCGCGGCAACGACATCACCATGGTGTTCCAGGAGCCGATGACCTCGCTCAATCCGCTGCACACCATCGAGGCGCAGCTTGCCGAGATCCTGGCGCTGCATTCGGGCAAGCGGGGCGCCGCGGCGCGCGCGCGCATCATCGAGCTGCTCAGCCAGGTCGGCATCCCCGATCCGGCGACGCGGCTCGGCAGCTATCCGCACCAGCTGTCCGGCGGCCAGCGCCAGCGCGTCATGATCGCCATGGCGCTCGCCAACGAGCCGGACCTCTTGATCGCCGACGAGCCGACCACCGCGCTCGACGTCACCGTGCAGGCGCAGATCCTCAAGCTTCTGGCCGACATCCGCGCCCGGCTCGGCATGAGCATGCTGTTCATCACCCACGACCTCGGCATCGTGCGCAAGATCGCCGATGCGGTGTGCGTGATGACCGGCGGCCGCATCGTCGAACAGGGGCCGGTGGAGCGGGTGTTCACGGCCCCCGCGCATCCCTACACAAGGGCGCTGCTCGCCGCCGAGCCGCGGCCCGATCCGGCGCCGCCGCGGCCCGACGCGCCGGTGGTGATCTCATCCGACAACCTCAAGGTCTGGTTTCCGATCCGGCGCGGGCTGATGCGCAAGACCGTCGGCCAGATCAAGGCGGTCGACGGCGTCAGCATCGAATTGCGCCAGGGCGAGACGCTCGGCGTGGTCGGCGAATCCGGCTCCGGCAAGACCACGCTGGGGCTGGCGCTCTTGCGCCTGATCTCCTCCAACGGGCCGATCGTGTTCATGGGCGATGCGATCCAGGGCCTCGGCTTCAAGGCGATGCGCCGCCACCGCCGCCACATGCAGATCGTGTTCCAGGATCCCTATGGCGCGCTCAGCCCGCGCATGTCGGTGGCCGACATCGTCGCCGAGGGATTGATGGTGCATCATCCGCGCATGGACGAGCACGAGCGCGAGGCCCGCGTCATCCGCGCGCTGAGCGATGTCGGGTTGGACGCCGGGGCGCGGTTCCGCTATCCGCACGAATTCTCCGGCGGCCAGCGCCAGCGCATCAGCATCGCCCGCGCCATCGTGCTGGAGCCGAGCTTCGTCGTGCTCGACGAACCGACCAGCGCGCTCGACATGCTGTTCCAGTCGCAGATGGTCGACCTCCTGCGCGCGCTGCAGCGCAAGCGCGATCTTACCTACCTCTTCATCTCGCACGATCTGCGCGTGGTCGCCGCGCTGGCGAGCCGTCTCGTGGTGATGCGCCAGGGCAAGGTGGTGGAGCAGGGCCCGGCCGCCGAACTGTTCAAGGCGCCGCAGAGCGATTACACCCGCGCGCTGCTGGCCGCGGCGTTCCGCATGGAAACCGCGCCGGGCGGGGCGGTGTCCGAATAATCCTCAGCCTTGCGAGGGCAGCCGGCGAATCGAGCTGATGTCGCCGCCGCCGGCGTCGCGGATGCGGGCCAGCGCGAGCGCGACCGGCTCGACCGCGACGCGCATGTGGAAGGCGTTGGCGTGGATCATCGTCGCGGCATCGCGCGCAATCGCAACGTGCCCTTTCCAGAACATCAGGTCGCCGCGCCGCAACTCGGTCAGGCTTGCGACCGGCGCGCCGAGGCTTTGCTCCTGCAGGTCGGAATCGCGCGGACAGGCGAGGCCGGCGGCGTTGAGCGCCACCTGCACCAGCCCCGAGCAATCGAGCCCGAGGCTGGTCTTGCCGCCCCACAAGTAGGGCACATGGTGGAAGCGCTCCGCCACCGCCACCCAGTCGGGCTCGCGCGCCTCAAGCGCGGCGAGATGAACGGCCGGAATGAAGCCCTGCGCCGTCACCGCGAACGGCGCGTCGAGCCGCGTCACCGCGACGCGGCAGCCGAGCGACAGCGCCTCGATCGGCGGCAGCTTGATCGACGGGCCGGGGAACATGAAGGTGCGCAGCGCCGCGACCTTGTGGGTCGGCGGCGGTCCCGGCGGCACCAGCGCGTTGGCCGGCAGCCAGCCGACATAGCCGTCGGCGTCCAGTTGCCCCCAGGCCCAGCCCTCGTCGGTGAACTCGTAGATTGTCACCCGCTCGCCCTTGAGCGCCTCGGTGTCGAGCGCGGCATCGGGCCAGGGCTCGCGCCGCAGCGGCGCGGCGGCATCGATCACCTCGCGCGCGACGCCGTCGCCAAACCGCATGGCGCTCACGGTGCCCTGGAGGTGTCTTGCGGCGAGATCGGGCCGCGCCGGGGTGAGGCGCGGGTCAGCCATAGCGCTGCTCCAGAAGCGCAAACAGCGCGCGCGCCGCCTGGCATTCGCCGCCCTCCGGCCGTCCCGGCCGCGCCGAAGGCGTCCAGCCGTAGATGTCGACATGCAGCCAGCGCTGCGGATCGGCGACGAAGCGCTGCAGGAACAGCGCGCACATGATCGAGCCGGCGAACGCGCCGCTGGCGACGTTGCCGAGATTGGCGATCCTGGAGTCGAGCAGGGAATCGTAGGGCGGCCACAGCGGCAGCCGCCACAGCGGGTCGTGCTCGGCGCGGGCGTGATGGATCAGTTCCGCCGCGAGCGCGTCGTTGGCGGTGTAGAACGGCGGCAGGTCCGGCCCGAGCGCAACGCGCGCCGCGCCGGTCAGCGTGCCGAGGTCGATCAGGAGATCGGGGTCGTCCTCGGCGGCGCAGGCGAGCGCGTCGGCCAGCACCAGCCGTCCCTCGGCGTCGGTGTTGCCGACCTCGACGGTAAGGCCCTTGCGCGAGGGATAGACGTCGAGCGGGCGGAACGCGCGCCCGCCCACCGCGTTCTCGACCGCCGGAATGATGACGCGCAGCCGCACCGCGAGCTTGCGGTCCACGATCATGCGCGCCAGCGCCAGCACGGTGGCGGCGCCGCCCATGTCCTTCTTCATCAGGAGCATGGCGGTTTCCGGCTTGAGGTCGAGACCGCCGGAATCGAAGCACACGCCCTTGCCGACCAGCGTCAGCTTCGGGTGCGCCGCATCGCCCCACGTCAGGTCGATCAGGCGCGGCGCCCGCGCCGAGGCCTGGCCGACGGCGTGGACCAGCGGGAAGGCGTCACGCAGCTCCTCGCCCGTCGTGACGCGGCAGGCCGCGCCATAGGCGTCGGCGAGCGCGCGCGCGGCGGCTTCCAGCTCGGCGGGCCCCATGTCGTTGGCCGGCGTGTTGATGAGGTTGCGCGCCAGCGTCACCGCCGCGACCGTGCGCGCCATCTCGCTGCCGTCGACGCCGTCCGGGATGACCAGCCGCGCGAGGCCGCGCTCCGAGGGACGGTAGCGGGTGAATTTGTAGCCCCCCAGCAGGAACGCCAGCGCCGCCAGCCGCGTATCGTGCGGCGCGTTGGCGAACCGATACAGCCCCGGCGGCAGCACGGTGGCGAGCTGTCCCGGCCGGAACGGATCGCGCCACGCCGCATCGGCGTCCTCGATGCCGAACAACACCTCGGCGACCGCGCCCTCGGCGTCGGGCATGATCAGGTGCTGGCTAGGGCGCGCGGCAAAGTCGTTCATCGCGGCGAACCGTCGGGTGGCGGCATCGAGCGCGGCCTCCGTCGGCCAGGTCGCGGCGCTGACGAAACGGATCGGGATCGCGGCGGTGGCGTGGCTGGCGTCGGAAAGAAGATCGGTCATGAGACGGTTATCTGTCTTTGCGGGGTTGGCGGTCTTGCTCCGGTCAACGAAGCAGGTTTTCGCCAATTAACCAGAAGTTAGGGTTAACGGTCTATTGCTAACAGCCAGGAGGCCCGCGCTCTGAACCGTTGTGGCCCGTTGGCAGGTGTCATGGATTCTCCTCTGGACTTGCGGCAGCGTGGTTCCCGCCTGCGGGCCTCGGTCGCCGCAGTGGTGCTGGCCGCCGCGCTCGGCGGCTGCAGCACGGCAAGCCTCACCGACGTGACCGGTTCGATCCGCAACGCCAATGCCGCGCCGGCGGCGGACACCGATCCGCGCCGCGCCGTCGAGATGTGGGGCGAGCGCTACCGCGCCAATCCGCGCGATGCCGAGGCGGCGCTGCGCTATGCCCAGGGCCTGCGCGCCACCGGCCAGCGCACCCAGGCGGTCGCCGTGCTCGAACAGGCCACCATCGTCGCCCCGTCCGACAAGGCGCTGCTCGGCGCCTTTGGCCGCGCGCTCGCCGATGTCGGCAACTTCCAGCAGGCGTTCGAGGTGCTGGGCCGCGCCCACACCCCCGACAATCCCGACTGGCGCATCCTGTCGGTGCAGGGCGCCGCCCTCGACCAGCTCGGCCGCCACGACGAGGCGCGCCGCTATTACGCCAGCGCGCTCAAGATCGTGCCCGACGAACCGCTGGTGCTGTCGAATCTCGGCCTGTCCTATGCGTTGACCCGTGACCTCGCCAAGGCCGAGGCGACGCTGCGCCGCGCCCATCGGGGCGGCAGCGCCGATCCGCGGGTGCGGCAGAACCTGGCGCTGGTCGTCGGATTGCAGGGACGCTTCGCGGAAGCCGAGGAGATCGCCAAATCCGACCTGCCGGCCGACGAGGCCGCCGCCAACGTCGCCTACTTGCGCCAGATGCTGAGCCGCGAGGGCGGCGACCCGCGCAAGCCGCGCGCCGGCTAGCGAAGCCCGCGTCCCCGATCCTCTCAATTCAAATTAGGTGAATGCGCAAGCGTTCGCGCGGGCCGCGGGCCGCGCCGAACATTTCCGGGCGCGCTATTGGATCGCCATAACCCGGATGGCCGCCGGCCCGAGGATGACCACGAACAGCACCGGCAGGAAGAACAGGATCATCGGCACGGTGAGCTTGGGCGGCAGCGCGGCGGCGCGCTTCTCGGCTTCCGACATGCGCAGGTCGCGGTTTTCCTGCGCCATGGTGCGCAGCGTCTGGCCGAGCGGCGTGCCGTAGCGCTCGGCCTGCATCAGCGCCATGCAGACCGATTTCACGCCGTCGAGTCCGGTGCGCTTGGCGAGGTTCTCGTAGGCCGTCTTGCGGTCCTGCAGGTAGGACAATTCCGCCGTGGTCAGGGTCAGTTCCTCGGCCAGCGCCACCGACTGCGAGCCGATCTCCTGGCTGACGCGGCGGAACGCCGCCTCCACCGACATGCCGGATTCCACGCAGATCAGCAGCAGGTCGAGCGCATCGGGAAACGCGCGCCGGACCGAGAACTGGCGCTTGGCGATGCTGTTCTTGAGGAACACCATCGGGGCCTGCATGCCGAGATAGGCGGCGCCGAGGCAGATGCCGACCTGGATCATGCCGGTCTGGTCCTGGCCGCCCAGGAAAAGCACATAGAACAGCGCCATCAGCAGCATTAGAATCGGCGCCACCATGCGGAAGAACAGGAAGGTGACGTAGGGCGCATGGCCGCGGTAGCCGGCCTGCACCAGCTTGGCGCGCGCCTCTTCCTGCGCCAGCCATTTGCCGAGATTGAAATCCTCGACGATCCGCTTGATGAACTGCTTGGGATCCTGCCGCAGCGACACCCGCTCGGAGCGCATCAGGCGCTCGCGCTCGCGCTGGCGGATGCGTTCGCGCTCGCTGGCCACCGCCTTCATGCGCTTGGTCAGGCCGCTGTTGGCAAACAGCGGCAAGGCCAGCGTGTAGACCGTGGCGGCGGTGGCGATGGCCGCCAGCAGCATCGCCATGAACCTGGCGTCATGTAGCTTGGCAATCAGGAGTTCGACCATGACACCTTGGCCCTAGAAGTCGAAGTTGATCATCTTGCGCATGACCAGGACGCCCATGATCATCCACACGGCGCAGGCCGCCAGCATCATGCGGCCGGTCGGGTGCGTCCACAAAAGCTCGATGTAATTGGGGCTGGTCAGCCAGACCAGGAACATCACCGCCAGCGGCAGCGCCGCGATGATCGTCGCCGACGCCTTCGCCTCCATCGACATGGCCTGGATCTTGGCCGCCATCTTCTTGCGTTCGCGCAACACCCGCGACAGGTTGCCGAGCGCTTCCGACAGGTTGCCGCCGGCCTTCTGCTGGATGGCGATCACGATGCCGAAGAAATTGGTTTCCGGCAGCGGCATGCGCTCGTACAGGCGCGAACAGGCCTCGCCCAGCGGCATGCCGATGGTCTGCGTCTCGACGATCGCCGCGAACTCGCCGCGCAACGGTTCGGGCGCATCGGCCGCGACCATCTTGATCGAATCGAACAGCGGCAGGCCGGCCTTGATGCCGCGCACGATGACGTCGACCGCGTCGGGCAGCGACAGCAGGAATTTCTTCTCACGCCGCTTCTTCAGATACGCCAGCAGCCAGCGCGGCAGGCCGAAGCCGGCGCCGAACCCGACGCCGAGCGCCGGCAGGAAGCCGCCGGCCGGCAGCGTCGCCAGGAAGGCAAACAGTCCGAGGCCGGCCGAGATCATGAAGAATTTCTGCTTCGACCACGTCAGGCCGGCCAGTGTGATGCGCATAGACAGCGACAGCCTGGCCGCCCGCTTGTGGCGCTCGTCGATCTCCTTGAGCGACTGCTCGACCTGCTCGCGGCGCGATTTCTGCGGCGAGCGGTCGCCGACGCGGACGGTGCGTTCCGCGCTCGCGACGCTGGCGCGGCGCTTCTCCGCCTTGCGCTCGCCCGACAGCAGCGGATACAGGAACACCCACGCGAGGCCGCCGATGGCGGTCGCGGCGAGGAAGGCGAAGGCGAGCGTCTGCAGCGGCATGAGGGCCCCTATCGCTCGTCGGCGACTTCGGCGGCGTCGAGCGCGGCGGCGAGGTTCTTTTCCTCGTTGTAGTAGCGGGCGCGCTCCCAGAATTTCGGCCGGCCGATGCCGGTCGAGCGGTGGCGGCCGATGATGTTGCCGTTCGCGTCCTCGCCCATCAGGTCGTAGAGGAACACGTCCTGGGTTATGATGGTGTCGCCTTCCATGCCCATCACCTCGGTGACGTGGGTGATGCGGCGCGAGCCGTCGCGCAGGCGCGCGGCCTGGACCACGACGTCGATCGAGGCGCAGATCATCTCGCGGATGGTGCGCGAGGGCAGCGCGAAGCCACCCATGGTGATCATCGATTCGAGGCGCGACAGCGCCTCGCGCGGATTGTTGGCGTGCAGCGTGCCCATCGAGCCGTCGTGGCCGGTGTTCATGGCCTGCAGCAGGTCGAACGCCTCGGCGCCGCGGACCTCGCCGACGATGATGCGTTCGGGGCGCATGCGCAGGCAGTTGCGCACCAGGTCGCGCATGGTGACCTGACCCTCGCCCTCGATATTGGGCGGGCGGGTTTCCAGGCGCACCACGTGGGGCTGCTGCAGTTGCAGTTCGGCGGCGTCCTCGCAGGTGATGATGCGCTCGTCGTCGTCGATGAAGCGGGTCAGGCAGTTGAGCAGCGTGGTCTTGCCCGAGCCGGTGCCGCCGGAGATCAGCGTGTTGACGCGGCAGCGGCCGATGATCTTGAGAATCTCTGCCCCTTCCGGCGTGATGGTGCCGAACCGGACGAGCTGTTCGAGCGTCAGCTTGTCGCGCTTGAACTTGCGGATGGTCAGGGCCGGGCCGTCGATGGCCAGCGGCGGCACGATGGCGTTGACGCGGGAACCATCGGCGAGGCGCGCGTCGCAGATCGGCGAGGATTCGTCGACGCGGCGGCCGACCTGGCTGACGATGCGCTGACAGATGTTGAGAAGCTGCTGGTTGTCGCGGAAGCGGATGCCGGTCCTCTGGATCTTGCCGTTGACCTCGATGTAGACCGTACCGATTCCGTTGACCATGATGTCGGCGATGTCGTCGCGTGCCAGCAGCGGCTCCAGCGGCCCGTAGCCGAGCACGTCGTTGCAGATGTCGTCGAGCAGTTCTTCCTGCTCGGCGATCGACATCACGATGTTCTTGATCGCGATGATCTCGTTGACGATGTCGCGGATTTCCTCGCGCGAGGATTCGGCGTCGAGCTTGGCGAGTTGGGCGAGGTCGATGGCTTCGATCAGGGCGCCGAAGATCGCGCCCTTGGTCTGGTAATAGGATTCCGACTTGCGCGAATCGATCGCCGGCTGCGGGGCGGGCGGCGGCGCTGGCCGGCTCGGCGCGAGCGGGGGCGCGGCGATCGGCGCGGCAAGGCCCGACGACGGCAGCGACGGGCGTGGCTCGACGGGCGCAGGCGCGGGCGCGGCCTGGGGCCTGGCCGGCGCCGGCTTGGCTGCGACATCTGAACCGCTACGCTTGCCGAACACGGAAGGAATGCTCCTGGTGAATCTCGCTTAACGGACTATCGTGACTTGCTCAGCAGCTTCGAAAGCAGCGGCGGCAGGAACTTGGAGCCGGTCTTGCGGGCTTCCGAACGGCCGGTGAGACGCTGCGCCATTTGGCGGAACATCTCGGCGGTGCGGTGGCCCGACGAAACCTCCTCGATCATCTGGCCGTTGTTGGTGGCAAGCCCGAACAGTTGCGGCTCGAACGGGATGATCGCGACCGGCTCGGCTTCGATCGCCTTGGCGAATTCCGCCGGCTTGATCTCGGGCCGCTTCGGCACCCCGACATTGTTGAGGCAGTAGATCGGCGCCTGGTCGTTGGGGCGGGCGGCGCGCAGCAGGTCGATCATGTTCTTGGTGTTGCGCAGGTTGGCGAGATCGGGCGCGGCGACGATGAGGATATCGTCGGCGCCGATCAGCGCCTGCCGGGCCCAGCCGGTCCACTGATGCGGAACGTCGAGCACGACGAAGGGAATGGTGCCGCGCAGCGTGTCGAAGATGGCGTCGAAGGCGTCGGCGCCGAAATCGTAGACGCGCTCAAGCGTCGCCGGCGCCGCCAGCAGGCTGAGATGATCGGTGCATTTCGACAGAAGGCGATCGACGAAGGCGGTGTCGACGCGGTCCGGCGAGAACACCGCGTCGGCGATGCCCTGGGCGGGGTCCTGGTTGTAGTCGAGCCCCGCGGTGCCGAACGCCAGATCGAGATCGGCGACCACCGAATCGAAGGCGAGATCGCGGGCAATCGACCAGCCGATATTGTGCGCGATGGTGGAGGCGCCGACGCCGCCCTTGGCGCCGACCACGGCGACGATGCGGCCGACCGCCTTGGCTTCCGGCGCGTTGAACAGGCCGCAGACCGCGCGCACGATGTCGAGCGTGCCGACCGGGCCGATCAGGTAGTCGCTGATGCCGCGCCGCACCAGTTCGCGGTAGAGCGCGACATCGTTGAGGCGGCTGATGATGACGACGCGCGTGCCGGCATCGCAGACCGTGGCCAGCTGATCGAGGCCGGCGAGGATGGATTGGCCGCGGTCCTCGGTCTCCAGGATGATGACGTTGGGCGTCGGCGCGCTGCGATAGGCCTCTATGGCGGCGGTGAGGCCGCCCATCTGGATCTTGAGGTGGGCCTTGGCCATGCGGCGGTCCTCGCCGGCCGACTGCACGGCGGCGGCGGTTTCGACGGTCTCGCAGAAGGCCTGCACGGACACGCGCGGCGCCGGCGCGATGTGCTCGTCGCCGGCGGCGGCCGCGGGTTCAGCCTCGGGGGTCTGGCGGGAATAGCTGATCATTTGCCGACATCGCTGATTTTGGCTTGCGTGGCTTCGGGGTATTGCGTGGCGGTGGTGGTGCCCCTGCGGTAGCGATCGAACGCGACGGCGCGGCGGCTGGTGTAGGCCGGCGTTTCCGCGCGCGGCTGCACCAGGTCGGCGGGGTTTTCGACCATCGCGGCGAGATTGCGCTGCGTGGCGCAGCCGAGATTGTAGTAGGGCTTGTTTTCCAGGTAGATGCGGTTGCGGCTGGGGCCGAGATCCTCCGGCCACAGCCCGCACGGACCGGCCTCGGCGGTGATTTTCGGATAGTTGATGCGGATGGTGGCGAACCGCGTCGGGCTGTCGGGCTGATAATGGCGCACCACGACGCTGCGCGCCGGCACGCCATAGGCCGAGAAGATGGCGCGGATCTCGCGCAGCGCGTCGGCGGCGGCGCGCGCGTTGGTGGTGCCGCTGGGAACGTCGATGGTGATTCCGCCGGTGGCCTCGCGGCGCCACACCTGCGCCAGCGCGCCGACCTCGGCCTGCTGCTCGGCGGTCAGACCGCCGCGCGCGGTGCCGATGAACACCTCGACCGCGCGGTTCTGCTCCTGGATCGTGATCGGATGGCGCAGCCGGTAGTCGTCGGGGATGCTGGCCGTGGTGTCGTCGGCGCCATGCTTGCAGCCGGCCAGCAGCGCGGCGAGGCCGATGCACGCCAAGAGCGCCGGGCGGATGCGCCGCCGCGCGGGGCCTGCCTGGATCGGGAAAGTCATCGTCGTCTCCACGTCGGAAAGCCCTCAGTCCACGATAAAGCCGTACTTGCCGCGGTATTCCTGGCGCGGCCGCGGCCGACCCGCGCTGCCATAGACCCGGTTGAGATTGCTCAGCAGCATGGTCGCGGGATCGGCGGCGTCGGCGAAGCCGTCGTCGGGCCGCGACAGATCCTTCTGCGCCACCGCGCGCACCACATAGGGCGTCACCAGCACCATCAGCTCGGTCTGGCGGTTCATGTAGTCGCGGCTCTTGAACAGCGTGCCGAGCACCGGAAGCTGCATCAGGCCGGGCATGCCGTTGATCTGCTGCTTGGTCTGTTCCTGGATCAGGCCGGCCATGGCGAGCGAGCCGCCGGAGGGAATTTCCAGCGTGGTCTCGGCGCGGCGGGTCTTGATCGAGGGAATCGTCAGCGTGTTGGTCTGCGTCGAGCTGAGCGCCTGCGCCAGCGTGAGCGCGTTGTCGTTCGACAATTCCGAGACCTCGGTCATGACGCGCAGGCTGATGCGGCCTTCGGCCAGCACCATCGGCGTGAAGTTGAGCGAGATGCCGAACTTCTTGAAGTCGACCTGGGTCTGGCAGACATGGGTGGTCGGATCGCAGCTGTAGCCCTTCGGCATCGGGAATTCGCCGCCGGCGATGAAGGTCGCCGATTCGCCGGAGATCGCCGTCAGGTTGGGCTCCGCCAGGGTGCGCACGACGCCGGCGCGCTCCATGGCGCGCAACGTGGCGTTCACCGACTTGAACGAGGTGGTGACCGCGTTGGTGTCGACAAGCTGGTGGCCGTAGACCGGGAACGGATTGGTGTTGTTGAAATTGACCACGGCGGTGCCGTAGTTGAGCGAGCCGGACAGGTCGACGCCAAGCTGCTTGATGACGTCGCGCTGCACCTCGGCCACGGTGACCTTGAGCATGACCTGATCGCGGCCGCGCACCACGATGCTGTTGACGACGCGGTTCGGGTCGCCGACGAGACGGGCGGCGAGGTCGGCGGCCTGCTGGGCCTCGCTGGGGTTGACCGCGGATCCGGTCAGCACCACGCCATCGCCGACGCCCTCGATGCGGATGTCGGAGGCCGGCAGCGACTGCTTGAGCGCGGCGCGCACGCCGTTGAGGTCGCGCGTCACCGCGATGTCGTAGGCGGCGATCTGCTGGCCCTGGCTGTCGAAGAAGAAGATGTTGGTCTGGCCGACGGCGACGCCGATGATGTAGGCGCGCTGCGCCGAGCGCACCACCGCGTTGGCGATCTTGGGGTCGGCGACCAGCACGTCCTTCACGTCGCGCGGCAGGTCGATCACCAGCGACTTGCCGATGCCGAGCGGCAGGAAGCGCATGCCGGCCTGGCCGGCGGCGGGCTGGGCCGCGGAGGCGCGGTAATCGCTGGCGCGGGCCGGCGACGTCATCGGCGCCAGCAGGGGATTGACCGTGAACGCGGCGGCGGCGGCGAGCGAGAGGGTCCGGGCCAGCCTGGTCCGCACGGTGTGGCGCGACGTCCGCATCATCATACTCGTCCTCTCGCCTCGTTACTTCTGCACGCCGTAGCGCACCACGTTGATCGGGTCGCGGCGCATGCGGCTGTCGTCGTGGATGTCGGTCTGGCTGGCGTCGACCAGGCTGCGCAGCGCCAGCGACAGGACGCCGCTCTGGCGGCTGCGCGCCAGGGCTTCCGACTGTTCGGGCTTGAGCTCGAGGGTGGCGGTCTTGCCGACCACGACCTTCTGGCCGTTCTTCTCCTCGACGGTCTGGTCGATGGCGAGCACGCGGATGTTGCTCAGGATGATTTCGGAGGTGACGACGTCGGGGCCGTTGCGGTCGGGATTCGAATAGCGGCGCGACAGGATGACGTCGACGCGGTCGTTGGGCAGGATGAAGCCGCCGGCGCCGGTTTCGGGCGAGATCTCGGTGGAGATGGCGCGCATGCCGGTGGGCAGGATGGCGGCCATGAAGCCGGAGCCGGGTCCCTTGACCAGCTTGAGTTCACGGATCGGCTCGCCGGCGACGAACGGCGCGCGGGCGATCGAACCGGCGAGTTGCGTCACCGCCTCGGGGCGGTCCTGCTTGCGAATGAAACTGGCGCTGGCGCCGGTGGCGGGCCAGCTCTGCCATTGCAGGTCCTCGGCACCGATGCCCTGGCCGAGCCCGATGTCCGAGCGCGCCACCAGCACCTCGACGGTGTCGGCGGGCGCGGTCTCGACCACGGGCGGCTTGGGATTGGAGCCGCTGGCGAGAAATGCGGCGACGCCGCCTGCGGCGACGGCGATGGTGAGAACCACAACACGCGCGGTATTCATACGCTTCACTTTCCACATGACGCTCGCGGCCGGGACGGGCTGCTGCCATCGGATTTGACCAGCTAATGGTCAAAGCATGGTTAATGAGGCGTATCTGAATCGTGTTAACGCGAGGTTTCCGCCGGCCATGTGGCGGATGGGCGGGCTTTAGCCGCCGCTCAGGCGGGCGAGATCGACCGCTTTCATCCACGGCGTGTTCGGATAGACCATCAGCGCGGCGGCGGCGAGCGCGACGCCGTAGGGGATGCCGCTGGTCTTGTCGTGCAGGCGCTGCAGCCAGGCTTGCGAGCCCAGCGCCGCGGGCAGCGGCCAGACCCGGAGCGAGATGATGAACACAGTGAGCGCGCCGCCGAACAGCGAGGCATAGAGGAGGTAATTCAGCAGGTGGTCGAAGCCGAGCCACAGCGCGGTCGCGGCCGCGAGCTTGGCGTCGCCGCCGCCGATCCAGCCCAGCGCGAACAACGCGAAGGCGCCCGTCAGCACGGCAATTCCGGCCGCGGCGTGCCAGGCCATCTGCGTCAGGCCCATGCCGCCGGCCAGCGCCAGCACGATGAATCCCGCGGCCAGCAGCAGCGAAACGCGATTGGAAATCGTCATGGTCACGAGGTCGCTGGCCGCGGCGAACGCCACCAGGGTCGGAAACAGCAAGAGGCGGAGGATGTCGAGAACCATGGCGGCTCTGTCAGAATGCGTTGCTGATCGAGGTGAAATTGCCGACGACCTTGCCGCTGAGCACGGCGACGGCGCCGGCGATGGCGACCGCGATGCCCGCCGCCACCATGGCGTATTCGATCGAGGTCGCGGCGCGGCGGTCGCGGCAGAAGCGGATAAGAAGCTGCATGGCCGGATCTCCTTGTTCAGTACAGGCCGGGGACGAGCCTCGCCGTGCGCTCCTTGTAGGGTGCGTAGTCCGGAAAGGCATCGGCCAGCACCCGTTCCTCGTTCTTCATGCGCTCGAACTGGAAGGCGCATTGCAGGGCGAACAGGAACAGCGACCAGGCCGAGAAGAACTGCAAGGTCAGCCCGAGCAGGGCGATGCCTTCGCCGAGGTACAGCGGATGGCGGATCACGCCATAGGGTCCGTCGGTGACCAGGCGGCGCGCCTCGGGCATCATGCTGATCGAACGACCCAGCCGTGTCACGCTGTAGAGCGAGAAGACGGTGCCGCCGATGATCAGGATGATCGAGAGGTAATGGACCGCCACCGGAAGCTCCGGCGGCTGCTGCAGCACGATGCTGACGCCGAGATAGGTTCCGGCGATCGCCGCGATGCGCGGCAAGAGCCCGGCGCTCTTGGCCAGCGGCACGTGGCGGATCGTCAGCATGACGCCGAGCACGGCGACGAACACCAGCGAAACGATCTTCGAGATCAGGCTGGCGACAAACAGCGCGTCGACGGCCGTGCCGTTCAGGGCCGCGAGCTGGTTCAGCAGCAGCGGAATCTGCTGATATTCGCAAAAGCCGTACCAGGCGATGATCGGCGAGGCGGCGAGCAGGTCGTACAGCTTCGTGCCCTGGAAAGCCTTGAAGTGGGCTTCCAGCGGGTGCGGCGGGTGCGCGGTGTCTGTCGTGCTCATGAAGTCCATCGGCCAGGGCAGGATGCCGATAGGACTAGACGGTTTCGGTAAAGGAACGATTGAGGGGTGGACCGGCCCGGCCGATCGGAACAATCTGACTCAAAACAAAAGGCCCCGGAAAGCCGGGGCCTTTTTTCGCAGGCATCGGGATGCACGGATCAGAGTGCGTTCGACACGCTGGTGAAGGTGGCGGTGAGCTTCGTGCCCAGGCCCTGCACCGTGACGATAATGGCAACCGAAATGCCGGCGGCGATCAGGCCATACTCGATGGCGGTGGCGCCGGACTCGTCCTTCAGGAAACGAGCAAAGAGGTTTTTCATGATTTACTCCATGTCCACACGTGGCTTGTTAGTCCGTGACGTCGGGCTGTCTACGCCGATGCCATGCACGGCAACGTAGTGCCGAGCCATTTCGGCAGAGTTAATTTGACTACGGAAAGTCCCTGATCTGGCCGACTTTGTCAGCACGGTAAAAAAACCATTAGCCGTCAACGGACAATTCGAGATGACGCCGAAAGGCCCGCGATACCAGGGGCCGGGCGCGTAATCGGCGCGCGAAGCGCCCGCCGGCGGCGCCGCGCTTGCCCGCCGTGATGCCGCCAGGCGCGGCCGTGGCCCTGTCCCATTTGCATTTCCTTCATCAATGTAACGGCATATTTGCCATGTCGGGCGCCGGCACCGCTTGCGTATCTGCTTGAGCCGGCCTGTAGAGTCCCGGAGTTGTGTAATGTCGGTATTTGAGTCCCGGCGCCGCGCGCGCCCGCTAGTGGTGATTTCGGTCGTGGCGCTGCCCTTGATGGCGGCCGAGGCCTTCGCCGCCGATTCCGTTTCCGTCATCGTCGATCAGGCCAAGCTGATGAAGCTGCCGGAGCACGTGTCCACGCTGGTGGTCGGCAATCCCTTCATCGCCGACGTCACGCTGCAGCCCGGCGGCATGGTGGTGGTGACCGGCAAGGGGTACGGCGCGACCAATTTCGTCGCCATGGACCGCGACGGCAACATCCTGATGGACACCCAGGTGCAGGTCGAGGGTCCGAGCGAGAAACTGGTGACGGTGTATCGCGGTCTCGCGCGCGAGTCCTACAGCTGCACCCCGAACTGCCAGCGCCGCATCACGCTCGGCGACGGGCCGGAATTCTTCCACTCGACCATCGCGCAGACCGATTCGCTCAACACCAAGGTCACGGTGTCGGCCGAGAAGCGCCTCGAAAAGGAAGGTCCGCGCTGAACGGAGCGGTCTTGCGGTTAACAGACCGTTAACGGCGGCCCCGTCCGGCCCGGCAGCGGGTGCAAGGGTTTGACAAGCCCTCGCTGCTATCATGCGGGCCAGAGTTCAGACTGATCGGTGCTGGCGATGCCGTCTCGCGGTTTCCTCATGAAGTTTTCCGGTTGCCGGACGTTCCGTGCGTTCCGCCGCGACCAGAACGGCGCGACCGCGGTCGAGTTCGCCCTTGTGGTGACGCCGTTCCTGGCACTGCTGTTCGCCATCATCGAATCGGCCATCGTGTTCTTCGCCAGCCAGGTGCTGGAGACGGCGGCGCAGGATTCGGCGCGCATGATCATGACCGGCCAGGTACAGGCCGCCAACTTCACCGCCGCGCAGTTCAAGGACAATGTCTGTTCCCGCATCTACGGCCTGTTCGACTGCGCCAACGGCGTCTATGTCGACGTGAAGAGCTATTCGGCCTTTTCCAACGTCAGCATCACCAATCCGGTCGACGGCAACAAGAACTTCGTCAACAACTTCACCTATCAGCCCGGTTCGGCCGGCGACATCGTGGTGATGCGCCTGTTCTATCAGTACCCGGTGTTTGTCTCGCTGATGGGCTACAACCTTGCCGACATCAACGGCGGCTATCGACTGATCTCGGCCACCGTTGCGTTCCGCAACGAACCGTTCTGATCGCAGACCCATGGCCCGTTCCCGTCCCCGCCGCCCCGATCGCATGCCGCCGCAAACGCTCGCGCGATTTCTGGCGGACGGCAGCGGCGTGGCGGCGGTCGAATTCGCCATGCTGCTGCCGCTGATGCTGGTGCTTTATCTCGGCACCATCGAGGTCGGGCAGGGGGTTGCCATCGACCGCAAGGTCACCATCACCTCGCGCACGCTGGGCGACCTGGTGTCGCAGGCGACCTCGATCAGCAATGCCGACATGAGCAACGTGTTCGCCGCCTCGGCCGCGGTGATGGTGCCCTATCCGGCGGGTTCCCTGCAGGCCAAGGTGTCGGCGATCAACATCAGTTCGACGGGCGTTGCCACGGTGGGCTGGAGCGACGGCTCCAACACCGCGCCGCGCGCGGTCGGCTCCACCGTCAGCATTCCGGCGGCGCTGGCGGTGCCGAACACGCAGTTGATCATGAGCGAGATCGCCTACGTCTACACGCCGACGATCGGCTATGTGGTGACCGGCTCGCTGACGCTGTCCGAGCAGAGCTATGTGCGGCCGCGCCAGTCGGCGACGGTGGCGCGCACGTCGTAACGGCGCGACAAAAAAAGAGAGAGGATGGGTTGGCCCATCCTCTCCTGATCGCAAATCCAGCTTCCTTGAAAGGCGAAGCCTCAGCCCGCCGCCTTGGCCTCGCGGCGGCGTGCGTGCAGGATCCACTCGGTGTAGCCGTTGGGCTGCTCGCGGCCCTTGAAGATCAGGTCGCAGGCGGCCTTGAACGCCGGGCCGTCGAACTTCGGCGCCATCGGCCGGTACAGCGGATCGCCGGCGTTCTGGCGGTCGACGACGGCGGCCATGCGCCTGAGCGTTTCCATCACCTGATCCTTGCCGACGATGCCGTGCTTTAGCCAGTTGGCGACGTGCTGGCTCGAGATGCGCAGCGTGGCGCGGTCCTCCATCAGGCCGACATCGTGAATGTCCGGCACCTTGGAGCAGCCGACGCCCTGATCGATCCAGCGCACGACATAGCCGAGGATGCCCTGGCAGTTGTTATCGAGTTCCTGCTGCACCGCATCCGGCGCCCAGTTCGACTGCGACACCGGCAGCGTGAGGATGTCGGCGAGCCTGGCGCGCGGCTTGCCGGCGAGTTCGCGCTGGCGCGCCACCACGTCGCACTGATGGTAGTGCAGGGCGTGCAGCGTCGCCGCGGTCGGCGACGGCACCCAGGCGGTCGAGGCGCCGGCCTGCGGATGCGCGATCTTCTGCGCCACCATGTCGGCCATCTTGTCGGGCGCGGCCCACATGCCCTTGCCGATCTGGGCGTGCCCCGGCAGGCCGCAGGCCAGGCCGTTGTCGACGTTCCAGTCTTCGTAGGCCTTGATCCAGGCCATCGTCTTCATGTCGTTCTTGCGCACCATCGGGCCGGCTTCCATCGAAGTGTGGATCTCGTCGCCGGTGCGGTCGAGGAACCCGGTGTTGATGAACACGATGCGCTCGGCGGCGGCCTCGATGCAGGCGCGCAGGTTGATGGTGGTGCGCCGCTCCTCGTCCATGATGCCGATCTTGAGGGTGTTGGCCGGCAGTCCGAGCATCGCCTCGACGCGGGCGAACAGCTCAACCGTATGCGCCACCTCCTCGGGGCCGTGCATCTTCGGCTTGACGATATAGACCGAGCCGGCGCGGCTGTTGCGCGCCTTGCCGTTGCCCTTGAGGTCGTGCAGCGCGATCAGGCCGGTGACGGCGGCATCGAGCATGCCCTCGGGGATTTCCTTGCCGTCGCTGCCGAGCACGGCGTCGGTGTACATGTGATGGCCGACGTTGCGCATCAACAGCAGGCTGCGGCCGTGCAGGGTCAGCGGCTTGCCGGCCGGATCGTTGTAGATGCGGTCGGTGTTGAGGGTGCGCGCCAGCGCCGCGCCGCCCTTGTCGAAGGTGGCGGCGAGATCGCCCTTCATCAGGCCGAGCGCATTGCGATAGACCAGCACCTTGTCCTCGGCGTCGACCGCCGCGACGCTGTCCTCCATGTCGAGGATGGTGCTGACCGCGGCTTCGAGCACGACGTCGGCGACGCCGGCGGGATCGTCGCGGCCGATGGCATGGGCGCGGTCGATGCGCAGTTCGATATGCAGGCCGTTGTTGACCAGCAGGATGACCTGCGGCGCGCCCGCCTCGCCCTGATAGCCGGCGAACTGCTGCACGCGCTCGAGCACGGTGCGCTGGCCGTCTGCCAGGGTGGCGAACAGCGTGCCCTTGTCGACGCCGTAGCCGGTGACGTCGCCGTGGCTGCCGCCGGCGAGCGGCGCGGCCTGGTCGAGAAACGCCTTGGCCCTGGCGATCACCTTGGCGCCGCGCGCCCGGTTGTAGCCGCCGCCGCGCTCGCTGCCCGGCTCGTCGGCGATGACGTCGGTGCCGTACAGGGCGTCATACAGGCTGCCCCAGCGGGCGTTGGCGGCATTGAGCGCGTAGCGCGCATTCGACAGCGGCACCACGAGCTGGGGACCGCACAGCCGGGTGATCTCGTCGTCGACATTGGCGGTGACAACCTGCCGGGCGGCGGCTTCCGGTAGCAGGTAGCCGATTTCCCTGAGGAACGCGGTGTAGGCGTCGCGGTCGAGCGGCTTGCCCTTGCCGGCGATGTGCCAGGCGTCGATGCGGCTCTGCAACTGGTCGCGCTTGTCGAGCAGCGTGCGGTTCTTCGGCGCCAGATCGCGGATGATTCCGGCTAGTCCGGCCCAGAACGCCTCGGGCGCGACGCCGGTCTGCGGAGCCGCTTCCTTGGCGACGAAATCAAACAGCTCCGGGGCGATCTTCAGGCCGCTGGCGTTAATTCTGGTCATGGGATGGTCTCAACAGTAATGGGAAAGGTGCGGATGGGTACACCATCCGCACCTCGTTCAGCAAACCGATTCAGCAAATCGCGACCCCATCGGCAAGGTGGAATCCGCCCGGATCCGGGCCCGTGCCGCCACCTTAGGAATTGATCGCGGTCAAGGGCCGGGCGGCCCTCGCGGTCAGATATGCGCGGCGCTGTCGGTGAAGTCGCCGAACCGTACCCCGGTCCGGATCAGCATCTGCTCGACCGCCTCGGTGGAGGCGACGATCGAGGTCTGGCTGGCGTCCACCGCCAGTTCCGGCGCCTCGGGCGGCTCATAGCCGGAATCGACGCCGGTAAAGCCCGCGAGCTGCCCGGTGCGGGCCTTGCGGTAATGGCCCTTGGGGTCGCGGCTCTCGCAGATCTCGACCGGGGTGGACAGATAGATCTCGTGGAACAGGTCGCCGGCGATGCGGCGGGCGTTAGCGCGGTCGGCGCGCGCCGGCGACACCGCTGCGACGATGGCGATGTGGCCATTGCGGGCGAGGTGGGTGGCAAGCTCGGCCAGGCGGCGGATGTTCTCGGCGCGGTCGACGGCGGTAAAGCCGAGGTCGCGGTTGATGCCGGCGCGCAAGGTGTCGCCGTCGAGCAGGATCGGCGAGCCGCCATGGGTGAACAGGCGCCGTTCGAGCGCGCGCGCCAGCGTGGTCTTGCCGGCGCCGGGCAGGCCGGTGAGCCAGATCACGGCGCCGCGGTGGCCGTAGCGGGCCGACCGCTCCTGCAGCGTGAGCGCGGATTCGACCGGCACGATGTCGATCAGGTCGCTGGGCTTGCCCGCGGTGACGCTGAGCACCAGCCCGCCGCCGGCGATGCGGCCGCCGACCTCGATCACCAGACGTCCGGTGCGCGGGTTGTCCGCGGCGGGATCGACCGCGAGCGGCTCGGACAGCACGATGTCGATGTCGCCGACATGATTGCGCGCGATGGTCTGCGTTCCGATGTGGGAGAGTTCGCCCGGGTCAACCGCGTTCTCGATCGCCACCACGGTGGCGCGCGCTTCCGCCGTCGCCATCCGCACCACAAGGTTGGCGCCGGTGGCGAGCGGCGTGTCGTGCAGCCAGAACACGCGCGCGGTGAGGCGGCGCGTCTCGCGTGGCGGGGTTGCGACATGGGCGATGATGTTGCCGCGCTCGACGAACAGCTCGCGATCGAGCGTGATGCCGACCGAGCGGCCGGCGGTGAGCGTGCCGGGCTCGGGCGGCTCGGGCCAGCCCTCGACGGAACGGATCCGGGCGATCTTGCCGGCCGGCATGATGACGATCTCGTCGCCGGCATTGAGGCTGCCGGCCTCGACGCGGCCGGCGACGATGCGGCGGTCGTCGAACTTGTAGATCGCCTGCACCGGCAGGCGCAGCGGTAGCTCGTCCGCCGCGGGCGCCGCGGCGAGATGATCGAGCGCCTCGACCACGGTCGGTCCCTTGTGCCAGGCGATCGCCGGCGTGCGGCGCGCCACGCCGTCGCCGTTGCGCGCCGAGATCGGGATGATGGCGGTGGGAGTGACGCCGAGCCCTTCGAGGTGGGCGGTGATCTCGCGAGCGATCTCCTCGAACCGCTCGCGGCTGAAATCGACGCGGTCCATCTTGTTGATGACGATGGCGACCTGGCGGATGCCGAGCAGGTGCAGGAGGTAGCCGTGGCGGCGGGTCTGGTCGCGCACGCCCTCTGCGGCATCGATGATGAGCAGCGCCGCGTCGGCCTGGGACGCGCCCGTGATCATGTTGCGCAGGAATTCGGTGTGGCCCGGCGCGTCGATCAGCACGATGTCGTGCGAGGGCGTGCGGAAGCGGATCTGCGTGGTGTCGATGGTGATGCCCTGGTCGCGCTCGGTCTGCAGCGCGTCGAGCAGGAACGACCACTCGAACGGCATGCCGCGCCGCGCGCTGACCTCCTTGAGCGTCTCCAGCTTGCCTTCAGGCAGGCTGCCGGTTTCATGCAGCAGGCGGCCGATCAGCGTCGACTTGCCGTGGTCGACATGGCCGACGATGACGATGCGCACCGTGGCCTCCGCCTCGGGGGCTGCGGCCGGGAGGGTGACGGCTTCGGCTTGAACTTTCATTGCGGACTCTTGTCTCATGGCTTGCGTCATCACAGATAGCCCGACACGCGCAAGCGCTCGAAGGCGTCCTCGGACTCATGGTCCATGGCGCGGCCGGCGCGTTCCGGCACCTTGGTGGCGTGCAGTTCGGTGAGGATTTCCTCGATCGAGGACGCGGAGGAGGCGACCGGACTGGTGATGTCGGAATCGCCGAGCGAGCGGTAGCGCTTGCCCTCGCGCGACAGATAGAGCGGAATGATCGGGATGTTCTCGCGCTGGGTGTAGGCCCAGATGTCGGCCTCGGTCCAGTGCAGGATCGGGTGGATGCGCAGATGCGCGCCGGGTGGCGGCGAGGCGTTGAACTGGTCCCAGAATTCGGGGGGCTGGTCGCGCACGTCCCAGCCGCCCTCGGCCCCGCGCGGCGAGAACACGCGCTCCTTGGCGCGGGTCGCCTCCTCGTCGCGGCGGATGCCGGCGATCAGGCCGTCGAAGCCGTATTTCGCCAGCACCAGCTTGAGGCCCTCGGTCTTGCGCGCGGCCGAGCGCGCCGCCGGCGGCAGCGTCGGGTCGACCGCCTCGATCGGCGGGCAATGCTCGACCTTGAGATCGAGGCCCCATTCGGCGGCGTAGCGGTCGCGAAACGCGTACATCTCCGGGAACTTCTTGCCGGTGTCGACATGCATCGCCGGAAACGGCATGCGGCCGAAGAACGCCTTGCGCGCCAGCCAGATCATGACGTTGGAGTCCTTGCCGAGCGACCACAACAGCGCGACACGCTTGAGCCGGGCGAAGGCCTCGCGGAAAATGAAGATGCTCTGCGCCTCGAGCTGGTCGAGATGGTCCATCGGTCACTCCATGTCCGGCGCGAGACGCACCCGCAGGCCGCTGATGGCGGGCGTGACCAGAATCTGGCAGGCCAGCCGGGAATTGTTTTCAACCGCGAAGGCTTCGTCGAGACGATCCTTCTCCTCTTCCGTCGGCGGATGCAACCGGTCGGTCCAGGTGTCGTCGACGTAAACATGGCAGGTGGCGCAGGCGCAGGCCCCGCCGCATTCCCCTTTGATCGGCACGCCCCAGTCGCGGATCACTTCCATGACGCGCCAGCCCTCGAGCGCGTCGAGACGGTGCTCGCGGCCCTCGCGGTCGGTGACAAAAAGATGCATCTCCTGATCCCATCTTTCAAAGGAAGAATTTCTACTTTCACCTTGGCATGTAGAGAGAAATAATTTCTCTTTACTGCAATTTCGAAAGCTATATATAGAAAAAAATTCCGGTCAATAGCTTTTGTGAGTCCATGACCTCGCCACTGCAGCAGAAGATCAAGATCGCCGGCCCCTCGGTCGTCACCGCCAACCGCACTCATGACGGCGTGGTGATCTGGCGCACCGCCTCGGGCTGGAGCACGGCGCTGGCCGATGCCGCGGTGGTGCGCATCGCCGACGAGGCGCGCGCGCTACTTGGCGCCGCATTGGCCGACGATATCGGCGCCGTCGGACCCTATATCGCCCCGGTCGAGATCGCGGCCGACGGCACCATCTCGCCCGGCAATCTGCGCGAGCGCATCCGCGTTGGTGGGGTCACCATCACGCTGCCCGCAATGGCCTGAACCCGAGGAAACGCACGATGTACGCGCATGACGAACTCGATCGTGTTCTTGTCAACGAACGCGTCACCGAATTCCGCGACCAGGTGCGGCGTCGCCTTTCCGGCGAACTGACCGAGGACGAATTCAAGTCGCTGCGGCTGATGAACGGCATCTACCTGCAGCTCCATGCCTACATGCTGCGCATCGCCATTCCCTACGGCACGCTGTCGTCGGCGCAGATGCGCAAGCTCGCCTATGTGGCGCGTCGCTTCGACCGCGGCTACGGCCATTTCACCACGCGGCAGAACATTCAGTTCCATTGGCACAAGCTGGCCGACCTGCCCGATTCGCTGGCGGCGCTGGCCGAGGTCGGGTTGCACGGCATCCAGACCAGCGGCAACTGCGTGCGCAACATCACCACCGACCAGTTGGCCGGCGTCGCGCCCGACGAGATCGAGGATCCGCGCATCTGGGCCGAGCTGTTCCGCCAGTACACCACGCTGCACCCGGAATTCTCGTTCCTGCCGCGCAAGTTCAAGATCGCGGTGATCGCCACGCCGCAGGACCGTGCCGCGATCAAGATTCACGACATCGGCGTCGCCCTGCATCGCAACGCCGCCGGCGAAACCGGCTTCGAGGTGATGGTGGGCGGCGGGCTGGGACGCTCGCCGTTCATCGCCAAGGTCATCAACCCGTTCGTGCCGCGCCGCGACATCCTGAGCTACATCGAGGCGGTGCTGCGCGTCTACAATCAGTACGGCCGCCGCGACAACCTCTTCAAGGCGCGCATCAAGATCCTGGTGCACGAGCTCGGCGTTGCAAAGTTCACCGAGGAGGTCGAGGCCGAGTTCCGCCAGATCCGCGGCGGCGCGCTGGCACTCGACGACGAGGTGGTGGCCGACATCGCCGCGCGCTTCAGCTATCCGGCTTACGAGAAGCTGGCCGACGCGCCGCCCGAGCTTGCCAGGGCGGCCAATGACGAGCGGTTCTCGGCCTGGCGGCGCAATTCGGTCGCCCGCCACAAGGTGCCGGGCTACGCCGTCGTCACGCTGTCGCTCAAGCCGACCGGCGGAACGCCGGGCGATGCCACTGCCGCGCAAATGGAAACCATCGCCGGCCTTGCCGACCGCTATTCGTTCGGCGAGATCCGCGTCGCCCATGAACAGAACCTGGTGCTGCCCCATGTCGCGCAGCGCGACCTGCCGGTGCTGTGGCGCGCGCTCGACGCCGCCGGGCTGGCCACGCCCAATGTCGGCCTCATCAGCGACATCATCTCCTGCCCCGGCCTCGACTACTGCTCGCTCTCCAACGCGCGCTCGATCCCGATCGCGCAGGAGCTGACGCGGCGCTTCGCCGATCCGCAGCTCGCGACGCTGATCGGGCGCCTGCACATCAACATTTCCGGCTGCATCAACGCCTGCGGCCATCACCATATCGGCCATATCGGCATTCTCGGCGTCGACAAGAACGGCGAGGAATTCTACCAGATCACGCTCGGCGGGCGTGCCGACGAGGGCGCGGTGCTCGGCCATCTGCTGGGCCCGGCGGTGCCGTTCGATCAGGTCGCCGACGTCATCGAGGATATCGTCGAGACCTATCTCGACCTGCGCCAGGCCCCTGACGAGCTGTTCGTCCAAACCGTCGAGCGTCTCGGTGTGACGCCATTCAAGGAGCGCGTCTATGCCACTCGTTAAGCGCGGGACGATTGTCGCCGACGAATTCATCGCGCTTGCCGACGACGCGCCGGCGCCGGACAAGGGCGCGGTGATCGTGTCGGCGGCGCGGTTCATCGCCGAACCCGAGGTCTGGCTTGGCCGCGCCGCGCCGCTCGGTGTCGCGTGGCCGAACGACCGCGACGTCACGGAGCTGGTGCCGTATCTTTCCCGCCTCGCGCTGATCGCGCTGGTGTTTCCCAAGTTCCGCGACGGCCGCGCCTACACCCAGGCGCGCCTGTTGCGCGAGCGTCACGGCTATCGCGGACAATTGCGCGCCACCGGGCAGGTGCTGCGCGACCAGTTCCTGTTCATGCAGCGCGCCGGCTTCGACGCCTTCGACGTCGTCAAGGCGTCGGACGCCGAAGCCTTCGCCGCCACGGTGGCGCGCTACTCGGTGTTCTACGCCCCGACCGGCGACGGCCGCATCACCGTGTTCCGCGCCCGCCTGATGGCGGCGGCGCGCCCTGCCGCGGTGGCCGCCGGACGGAGCGGCTCATGAGCGCCGTCGCCGATCTTGCCGTCACCGCCGAGGAACTGGACCGCCAGCTCGGCGCCGCCTCGCCCGCGGAGATCATCGCCGCCGCGCTCGATCGCGTCGGCCGCGAGCGCCTCGCGCTGGTGTCCTCGTTCGGCACCGAATCGGCGGCCCTGCTCAAGCTCGCCGCCGATGTCGATCCGGCCATTCCGGTGATCTTCCTCGATACCGGCTGGCTGTTTGCGGAGACGCTTTCCTACCGCGACCGGCTCGTCGACCTGCTCAAGCTTCGCGATGTCCGCACCGTGACGCCGCGCGCCGCGGATCTGGCGCGCGCCGACGCCGACAACAGCCTGTGGCACACCGACCCCGACGCCTGCTGCCGCATCCGCAAGGTCGAGCCGCTGGCGCGGGCGCTCGAGCCGTTCGCCGCCTGGCTCAACGGCCGCAAGCGCTATCAGGCCGATACGCGCGCCGCGATTCCGGTGGTCGAGGCCGACGGCGCGCGGCTGAAATTCAATCCGCTCGCACATGTGAATGCGGACGAGATCGCGCTCATCTATGCTGCCGCCGGCTTGCCGCCGCACCCGCTGACGGCCTCCGGCTTCACCTCGGTCGGCTGCATGCCCTGCACCAGCCGCGTGGCGCCGGGCGAAGACCAGCGTTCCGGTCGCTGGCGCGGGCGCGACAAGGTAGAATGCGGCATTCACCTGCCACGCCTCTCGTAGCAAGATCATCTGTGTTTGCCGCCGACAATGCGATGGTGATGCCGGCCCTCATAGTATAGTTATTTGATATACTTCTTGCCTCGTCCTTCCCTGTCATTCAGCCGGGAGCTTCGTCATGCTTCACCGAATCCTGCTCACGGGCGCGGCGCTGATCGTCAGCGCTTCGGCATTCGCGGCGGACGTGACGCTGCTCAATGTGTCGTATGACCCGACGCGTGAACTCTACGTGGAATACAACAAGGCGTTCGCGGCAGCCTATCAGAAGGAAACTGGCAAGACGGTCGAGATCAAGCAGTCGCATGGCGGCTCGGGTTCGCAGGCGCGTTCGGTGATCGACGGCCTGCGGGCCGATGTGGTGACGCTGGCGCTCGCCTATGACATCGACGCCATCGCCGACAAGGGGCTGCTGGCGGCGGACTGGCAGCAGCGGCTGCCGCAGAATTCCTCGCCCTACACCTCCACCATCGTGTTCCTGGTGCGCAAGGGCAATCCCCGGGGCGTCAGGGACTGGAGCGATCTGATCAAGCCGGGCGTGTCGGTGATCACGCCGAACCCCAAGACCTCCGGTGGCGCGCGCTGGAACTATCTGGCGGCGTGGGGCTATGAACTCAAGCGCACCGGTTCGGCGGAACAGGCCCGGCAGTTTGTCGCCAAGCTTTTTGCCAACGTTCCGGTGCTCGATTCCGGCGCGCGCGGCTCCACCGTCACCTTCGTCGAGCGCGGCGTCGGCGACGTGCTGCTGGCCTGGGAGAACGAAGCCCGGCTCGCCTTGCGGGAATTCGGCGCTGACAAGTTCGAGATCGTGGCGCCGCCGCTCTCGATTCTGGCCGAGCCGCCCGTTACAGTGGTGGATCGCGTGGCCGACAGGAAAGGCACCCGGGCCGTCGCCGAGGCCTACCTTAAATACTGGTACACAAGGGAAGGCCAGGATATCGCCGCGCGCAATTTCTTCCGCCCGCGCAATGCCGCGGCGGCGGGAAAAGCGGATTTTGCCGACGTCGAACTCTTCACCATCGACGAGGTCTTCGGCGGCTGGACCAAGGCGCAGAAGGAGCATTTCGCGGAAGGCGGAATCTTCGACCAGATCTACCAGAACTGACCGAAAGAGCCGGGGGCGGGGGGCGAGGTGACAGGCGGACAATTAGAACAGCGCAACGTGCTGCCGGGCTTCGGTCTCACCATGGGACTGACGCTGACCTGGCTGTCGATCATCGTCCTCATTCCGCTGGCGGCGCTGTTCCTCAAGACCTCCGAACTGAGCCTGACCGAGTTTTTCGGCATCATCGGCAGCCGGCGCACGTTGAGCGCGCTGAAACTGTCGTTCGGGCTCGCGCTGGCCGCGGCCGTGATCAATTTCATCATGGGCATGATCGTGGTGTGGGCGCTGGTGCGCTATGACTTTCCGCTGCGCCGCCTGTTCGACGCCATCGTCGATCTGCCGTTCGCGCTGCCGACGGCGGTCGCCGGCGTGGCGCTCACCGCGCTGTTCGCCGAGAAAGGCTGGCTCGGCGCGCCGCTTGCCGCGATCGGCATCAAGGTGGCGTTTACCCCGCTCGGCATCTTCGTGGCGATGATCTTCATCGGCATTCCGTTTGTCGTGCGCACGGTGGAACCGGTGCTGGCCGATCTCGAAATCGAGATCGAGGAGGCCGCGGTCAGCCTCGGTGCCACGCGCTGGCATGTCATCACCAAGGTCATCGTTCCCAGCCTGATGCCGGCGATGCTGACCGGCTTTGCGCTGGCGTTCGCCCGCGCCGTCGGCGAATACGGCTCGGTGATCTTCATCGCCGGCAACCTGCCCAACGTTTCCGAGATCGCGCCGCTCCTGATCGTGATCCGGCTCTCCGAGTTCCGTTATGCCGACGCCGCCGCGATCGCCGTGGTGATGCTCGTCGTGTCGTTCCTGATCATTTTCGCCATCAACCGCATCCAGCGCTGGTCGCTGACGCGCGCGATGTCGCGCTGAGCGGTCCGGTCCCATGAGTCTCGCCACCCAGCCCCGCGCCCTGCCACCGACGCTGAGAGCGATGGCCGACGCGCGCACCGAGCCGGCGGCGGTGCGCGTTCTCATCATCGGGCTGGCCGTGACCTTCCTCACGGTGTTCATCTTCCTGCCGCTGCTGGTGGTGTTCTCGGGAGCGCTGGCGCGCGGGATCGGCGTCTATCTCGCGGCGCTCGCCGAACCGGAGGCGCAGTCGGCGATCAGGCTCACCGTTCTGGTGGCGGCGATCTCGGTCGGCATCAACCTGGTGTTCGGGGTGATCGCCGCCTGGGCCATCGCCAAATTCGAATTTCACGGCAAGACCCTGCTGATCACGCTGATCGACCTGCCATTCTCGGTCAGCCCGGTGATTTCCGGCCTGATCTTCGTGCTGCTGTTCGGCGCCCAGGGCGTGCTGGGACCATGGCTGATGGGCCATGACGTCCAGATCATTTTCGCGGTCCCGGGCATCGCGCTGGCCACCACCTTCGTCACCTTCCCGTTCGTCGCACGCGAGCTCATCCCGCTAATGCAGGAGCAGGGCACGCAGGAGGAGGAGGCGGCGCTCTCGCTCGGCGCGTCGGGATTGCGGACATTCTTCCGCGTCACGCTGCCCAACATCAAATGGGGCGTGCTGTACGGCGTGCTGCTGTGCAATGCGCGCGCCATGGGCGAGTTCGGCGCGGTGTCGGTGGTGTCCGGGCATATCCGGGGCGAAACCAACACCATGCCCCTGCTGGTGGAAATTCTCTATAATGAGTATCAATTCGTCGCCTCGTTCGCCGTCGCGTCGCTGCTGGCCCTGCTGGCCCTGGTGACGCTGGTGCTGAAGACGGCGCTTGAAGGCCATCTCCAAGGATCGCGCGACCATGACCATTGAGGCCCGCAATATCGTCAAGCAGTTCGGCGCGTTCAGGGCGCTCGATGACGTCGACCTGCGCGTCGAGGGCGGCGAGCTGGTGGCGCTGCTGGGGCCGTCCGGCTCGGGCAAGACCACGCTGTTGCGCATCATAGCCGGGCTCGACTGGCCGGATGCCGGCGAGGTGCTGTTCAACGGCGAGAGCGCGCTCGAACGCGGCGCCGGCGAGCGCAATGTCGGCTTCGTGTTCCAGCATTATGCACTGTTCCGGCACATGAGCGTGTTCGAGAACGTCGCGTTCGGCCTGCGCGTGCAGCCGCGCCGGCTGCGCCGCAGCGAGGCCGACATCCGCAAGCGGGTCAACGACCTCCTGGATCTGGTGCAGATCGACTGGCTGGCGAACCGGTATCCGGGCCAGTTGTCCGGCGGCCAGCGCCAGCGCGTGGCGCTGGCGCGCGCGCTGGCCATCGAGCCGCGTATCCTCCTGCTCGACGAGCCGTTCGGCGCGCTCGACGCCAAGGTTCGCAAGGAGCTGCGCCGCTGGCTGCGCTCGCTGCACGACGACATCCACGTCACCTCGCTGTTCGTCACCCACGACCAGGAGGAGGCGCTCGAGGTCGCCGACCGCATCGTGGTGATGGACAAGGGCAAGATCGAGCAGATCGGCACGCCCGAGGATGTCTACGACAATCCGGCGACCGCGTTCGTGCACGGCTTCATCGGCGAGTCGATCATGCTGCCGGTCGAGGTCGGCGGGGGCCAGGTGCGGTTCGGGCCGAAGGTGCTCGATCTCGAATCCGGCGGGGCGGCGAGCGGTCCGTCGCGACTGTTCGTGCGCCGCCATGACATGGTGCTGGGGCCGGCCGGCAACGGTACGCTGGAGGGCGCCGTCAAGCGCGTGCGTGCGTTCGGGCCGATCCTGCGCGCCGACGTGGCGCTGCCCGGCGGCGACGGGGAAACCATGATCGAGGTCGACGCGCCACGCGACCGCGCCCTCAAGCCGGGCGATATCGTCGGGCTCAAGCCGCGCCGCTACCGCATCTTCGCCGCGCAGGCCTGAACAGCAGGCCTTCCCCAGAGATTTCAAGCGCGGGTGAAGCGCGGCAGGCGCGGGCGCCAGCTTTTGGCGCGCGCCCACCATTGCGCGCGGCGCTCGGCCAGGATGGCGAGCCCCATCAGCGCCGCCGGCGTGACGATCAGCGTTAGCACGGTGGCGAAGCCGAGGCCGAACACGATCGCGGTCGATAGGTTGATCCACCACTGCGTCGCCGGTGCCCCCACCGTGATCTCGCGCGCCAGGAACTCCAGGTTGACGCCGAACGCGATCGGCAGCACGCCGAGGATGGCGGTGATGGCGGTGAGCGCCACCGGCCGGGCGCGCTCGCGGCAGGTCTGCAGGATGGCCTCCTTGGCCGCCATGCCCTCGTGGCGCAAGCGGTCGTAGGTGTCGATCAGCACGATGTTGTTGTTCACGATCACGCCGGCGTTGGCGATGATGCCGATGCCGGTCATCACCACGCCGAACGACTGGCCCATGATGAGCAGCCCCAGCAGCACGCCGATGGTGGACAACAACACGGCGCTGAGCACCAGGCCGACCGAGGTGAGCTTGTTGAACTGCGCCAGCAGGATGGCGAAGATCAGGAACATCGCGGTGCCGAACGCCTTGCCGAGGAACGCCGACGCCTTGGCGCGCTCCTCGTCCTCGCCCTTGAGGCGGAAGCCGACCCCCTTGCCGAGATCGGCGGCGGCCAGACGGCGCATGATGTCTTCCTGCACCTTGGCGCTCTGCACGCCTTCGATCACGTTGGCCGAGACGTTGATGACGCGCGCGCCGCCGACGCGGTTGATGTAGCCGACGCGTGCGGCTGGAACGCGCTGCACGAAATTGCCGAGCGGCACATGGCCGATCGCGGTTTGGGCGTGCAGGTCGTCGATCTGGTCGAGGCTGCGGCGGTCGCGCGGGAAGCGGATCAGGATGTCGACCGACTTGTCGGTTTCCGACGGGCGGTACTCGGTGATCTTGGTGCCGTTGGTGACGAGCTGCACCGCGTTGCCGACGGTGTTGACGCCGGCGCCGTATTTCGCCGCCTCCGCCTTGTCGACCTGCAGTTTCCAGTCGATGCCGGGCAGCGGCAGGCCGTCGTCGAGGTCGCGGATCTCCGGCATGGTGGCGAGGATGCCGGCGACCTTGCGCGCGGCCTGCGGCAGCGCCTCGGGGTCGAGCGCGGAGAGCTGCACCTGGATCGGCTTGCCGGTGGGGGGGCCGGCGCGCGGCGCGGTGACCTCGACCAGAATCCCCGGAATGTCCACGGTCTTGGCGCGGATCTCGTCCATGATCTCGTGCGCCGCCTTGCGCGTCTTCCAGTCGGCGAACTCGAACTGGATGACGCCGATGGTGTCCTCGGTGATCTCGTTCGAGCCGCGCGGCTGCTCGCCGACGCGCGCATACACCGTCTTGAGGCCCTCGGTGCCGAGCACGCGCTTCTCGACCAGGCCGATGATGTGGTCCTTCTCGTCGAGCGAGATGTTGCCGCGGGCATGCACGATCACCTGACCGTAATCCGGCTCCACCTGCGGGAAGAATTCGACGCCGTGGCCGAGCCGGGCGTAGACGACCTGCACCACGACAAGGAGCGCGGCGGCCAGCGCCAGCGTCTTGCCGGGATGGCCGAGCGCCAGATGCACGGCGCGCATGTAGAGCCCGCGGTCGCGCGTGTCCTCGTCATGGTGGTGGGCATGGCCCGAGGCGCGGCCGAGCAGCGCGCCGAGCGTCGGCGTGAAGAACAGCGCGGTGATCAGCGAGGCGGAGAGCGTGGCGATCAGCGTGATCGGCATGTACTTCATGAACTGGCCGACGATGCCCGGCCAGAACAGGAGCGGCGAGAACGCGGCGACGCGGGTCGCGGTCGCGGCGATCACGGGGCCGGCCATGCGCCGCGCCGCCAGCGAGTAGGCCTCGTGCGGCGGCATGCCTTCCGACATTCGCCGCTCGGCGAACTCGGACACGATGATGGCGTCGTCGACCAGCATGCCGACGGCGAGGATGAGCGAGAACAGCACCACGATGTTGATGGTCAGGCCCGCGAGGTGAAGCCCGAGGATGCCGGCCAGGAACGAGGCCGGAATCGCGATGCCGATGAACAGCGAGGCGCGGAAGCCGAGGATGAACAGGATGATGACGGCGACCAGCAGCACGCCGGTGGCGACCGAGTTCTGCAGGTCGGCCAGCATCTGGCGGATCAACTTCGACTTGTCCTGGGTGTAGGTCACCCGGACTTCCGCCGGCCAGGCCTGCTGCAGGCGCGCCACGGTGGCTTTGACGCCGTCGACCGTCTCGATCAGGTTGGCGCCGGTGCGCTTGGACACCTCGATGGTCATCGCCGGCTGGCCGTTGACGCGGGTGATCGAGGTCGCGTCCTTGAAGGTCGGGCGCACCTCGGCGATGTCGCCGAGCGTGACCGCGGCGCCGGCCGAGGCCACCACCGGAATCTTGAGCACGTCCTCGGGGCGCTCGATCAGCGCCGGCACCTTGACCGCGAAGCGGCCGGTGCCGCCCTCGAGCGCGCCCGCCGCCACCAGGCTGTTGGAGGCCTGCGTCGCCGCGATGAGCTGGTCGAGTGAAACGTTGTAGCTCTTCATCAGCGCCGGCTCGGCGATGATCTCCACCACCTCGTCGCGCGCCCCGCGCAGTTCCGCCGACAACACGCCGGACGACTGCTCGATGGCGTTCTTGGTGTTGCGCGCGATCTGCAGCATGGTGCGCTCGGGCACGTTGCCGGCGAGCGCGACCACCAGCACCGGATAGAGCGAGAGGTTGACCTCCTGCACCGAGGGCTCGTCGACGTCCTTCGGCAGGTCGCGCTTGGCGTCGTCGACCTTGGCGCGGACATCGGCCAGCGCGGCGTTGGAATTGAATCCGGCCTCGAATTCGAGCAGCACGTAGCCGCCGCCCTCGAACGCGGTGGAGCGCATCTCCTTGACGTTGGAGACGGCCTTCAGCTTGGTTTCGATCGGCCGCAGCAGCAGGCGCTCGGAATCCTCCGGGCTGATGCCGCGCTGCGACAGCTGGACGTAGATGATCGGCACCTTGACGTCGGGCTCGGCCTCCTTGGCGATCGAGACATAGGCGACGAAGCCGGCGACGAGCAGGAACAGGAGCGCGGCGAGGGTGAGGCGCGCATGCGTGATGGCGTATTCGATCAGGCGTGACATCAAAAGCCTCGCGTTCAAGCCACGGGGAGGGATCAGCGCTGCGCGGTGGTGGCCGGCGCCGGCACCGGCTCGACGCGCTGGCCTTCGCGGACGAAGTCCTGGCCCTGCACGATCACGCGCGCGCCGTTGGCGATGCCGTCGATCCACATCATGTCCTGCGCATCGGCGATCAGCGCGACCTTGACGAATTCGACGCGGCTGTCGTTGCCGACAATGCGCACCCCGAGTTCGCCGGCCGAGGAGAAGGTCAGCGACGAGCGCGGCACCTGCACGGCGGCGACGGCGGCGAGCGGGATTGTCACCTCCGCGGTGATGCCGTCGGGAATGGCGCCGTCGGCGTTGGCGATCTCGACCTCGATGCGGTAGGTGCGCGTCGCCGGGCTCGCGGTCTTGGCGACGTGGCGGACGCGGCCGGTGGCGGTCTGCCCGGAGACGAGGCGGATTTCCGCCGGCGTGCCGACGCTCAGGCCGGCGAGCTTGCGTTCGGATACCTCGACGATCGCCAGCATCGGATCGAGCGCCACGAGCTGGGCGATCTCCTTGCCGGACGACATCGGCTGACCGACCTGGGTCGGCACGTCGGTGATGATGCCGGCCCACGGCGCGGCGATGACGCCGCGGTCGCGCTCGGCCTCGGCGGCGGCGAGCGCGGCGCTGGCGGCCTTGAACTGCGATTCGATGTTGACGAGGTCGAGGCGGGGCAGCGTGCCCTGCTCGATCAGCTTGCGGCGCGCCTCGAACTCGGCCTTGCGCTGGTTGAACAGCGCGGTGGCCTGCGCGACCTGCGCCTCGCGCGCCTCGTCGGACAGCACCGCGACGATGTCGTCCTTCTGCACGGTCTGGCCGCGCTTGACGTTCAGCCTGGTCACCAGGCCGTTGGTGCGCGCGGTGATCATCACCTTGCGGTCGGCCTCGGTGCGGCCGGACAGCGACAGGCGGCGCGCGTGTGGCTTGAGCTCGGCGCGCTCGACGCTGACGCGGAACGGCTTTTCGGTCGGCGCCTCCGACGGGCGGCTGGCGGCATTGCTCTCATCGCCGACGTGGGGAATGAGATGGCCGGACAGGATCCACAAGGTGGCGGCGGCGACGAGGCCGACGGCGGTGTAGCGGCTGGCTTTCATGGGGTGGTCTCCGTCGGCGCGGGCTGCGTCAGCAGGCAGCGCACCATTTGGAATATCAGCGGCAGCATGGATTCGGCGTTGAACGCGGGATCGGCGGCGCGGCGCCACGACATGCCGTCGGCGAGCACCATCAGCATGGTCGCTGCGTTGTCGAAGTCGATCGCGCCGTTGATCTCGCCACGCTCGGCGGCGCGCACCAGCATGGCGCGGATGCGGGCCTTCACGTCCACCTCGATGTCATGGAACAATTTGGCGATGGCCGGATTGCGGCGGCTTTCGGCCATGATCTCGGTGCACAGCGCGACCTCGTGCTCGCTGCGGTCGACCAGATGATGGCGCGCGAGCTGCTGCAGTCCCTCGAAGAAATTCTCGGTCTCGGCGGCGAGGGCGAAGCTTTCGGCGGCGTCGTTGCGGTTGCGCTCGGCGATGCCGGCGATCAGCGTCTCCTTGGAGGGGAAATAGCGGTAGAGGTTGCCCGGACTCATACCGGCCTCGAGGCAGATCTCGTGCATCGAGGCCTGGTGGAAGCCGGCACGCCCGAAGCAGCGCTCGGCGGCATCGAGAATGCTCGTGCGCCGGTCGGGCTTGGGCTCAGGCGCGACATTGCTGGCCATGGCGGCCTCGCTACTGAATGAGAACGAGCGTTCACTCTCATAGCCCGGGTAAAAAGTCAATCCGACTTGAAAAAGAACTTGGCCATTCAGGTGTTTCAATACCGTTGGAGGGCTGCCCGGCCGAAAACCCGGCGACGGCCGTTCATCTTTCGGCTACCTCGCCATGCCACAACGGAAAGTCCGGGGCGCGGGCAGCAGTGGCGAGGGGATGATGCCGATGAGGATCTGGAACGGGCTTGGGGCGGGCGGCGCCATCCTGGCGGCGGCATTGGCGCTGATCGGCTGCGCCGGCCAGCCGGACATTCCGCAGGGACAGCCCAGCTTCTATGCCAGCATGGCGCAGCCCGGCGTCAGGGTCGATGCCGCGGCCGCCGCCTCGATGATCTCCGGCTACCGCGCCAACAATGGGCTGGGCGCCGTCGCCGTCGATCCGCTGCTGATGAAGGCGGCCGAGGAGCAGGCCGAGGCCATGGTCCGGCGCGACAGGCTCGACCACAACGTCGGCAAGGCCTTCGCCCATCGCCTCAAGGCATCCGGTTTCCGGGCGACGTCGGGGGTCGAGAACATCTCGGCGGGTTATCACACGCTGGCGGAAGCCTTCTCCGGCTGGCGCGACTCGCCGCCGCACCGTGCCAACATGCTGGCCAGGGACGCGACCCGGCTTGGCATTGCCGCGGTCCATGCGCCGAAATCGAAATACAAGGTGTTCTGGGCGCTGATTCTGGCCACGCCGGAACGCTAGGCGGAAAACAGCGGCGGGATGGCCGCGGGTTGACGGCGTTGCCGCACCGCGTCACGGTGCCGTCGCGAAAAAGCCGTTACTGGACCGGCCCGGTATTCCGATGGATGTTCCGATGGATCCGTCCGACCTCGCCCCCACTCCTCAATCCGACGCCCCGCCGCTTGAGGCAGGGCGCGGCGAACGGCGCGTGCTGGTGCTGCAGGGCGGCGGCGCGCTCGGCTCCTATCAGGCCGGCGTCTATCAGGCGCTGTGCCATCACGGTTTCGAGCCGGACTGGGTGGCGGGCATCTCGATCGGCGCCATCAACGCCGCGCTGATTGCCGGCAACCCGCCCGAGCGTCGGCGCGAGCGGCTCAAGGAATTCTGGGAACTGGTGACCTCGCCGGTGACGTGGCGTCCGTTCCTGCCCGGCGACCAGGCGCGCACCGTGTTCAACGAGACCAGCGCGGCGCTGATCGCGACCTTCGGCGTGCCGGGATTCTTCCGGCCGCGCTTTCCGGCGGCCTCGCTGTGGCCGGGCAGCGATCCGCAATCGCTGAGCTATTACGATACCGCCCCGCTGCGCGAGACCTTGCTGAAGCTGGTGGATTTCGACCGCATCAACGGCGGCGATGTGCGCCTGAGCGTCGGCGCGGTCAATGTCCGCACTGGAAACTTCGCCTATTTCGACAGCACCAAGCAAAAGATCGGTCCCGAACACATCATGGCGTCGGGCGCGTTGCCGCCCGGCTTTCCGGCGGTGGAGATCGACGGCGAGAGCTACTGGGACGGCGGCCTCGTCTCCAACACCCCGCTCGACTATGTGCTCGGCGAGGAGCATCGCCGGGACATGGTGATCTTTCAGGTTGACCTGTTCAGCGCGCGCGGGCCGCTGCCGACCTCGCTCATGGAAGCGGCCGAGCGCGAGAAGGACATCCGCTATTCCAGCCGGACCCGGATGGTCACCGACATCCACCGCACGCTGCACAACACCCGCAAGGCGGTGCGCGACCTCATTTCACTGATGCCGCCGGAATGGCGCGCCGATCCGGCGGTGGCGCAACTCGGCATGGCGGTGCGCGAAAGCACCATCACCGTCATGCACCTGATCTACCGGGACAAGAAGCACGAGGGCAATTCCAAGGATTTCGATTTCTCGCGCCTCGGCATGGTCGAGCACTGGACCATGGGCGAGCACGACGTGCACCAGAGCATGAACGATCCGCGCTGGCTGGCGCGGCACCAGAACGAGGAAACGCTGGTGACGTTCGACCTCACGGAAAACAAGTGACGGGCGGGGGACGGGCTCGCGACCAGGACCCGGGCATCCATTCCCCCAAGGTTCAATCGACAGGCGCGCGTGCAACCGCCATTGACCATCTCGCGCCAACCAGATGAAGGAGCAAGGCATGTCTCTCAACGGAAAAACGGCGGTGGTCACCGGCTCCACCAGCGGCATCGGCCTCGCCATCGCGCGGGGGATGGCCGAGGCCGGCGCCAACGTGGTCATCAACGGCTTCGGCGAGGCCGCCGCCATCGAGAAGGAGCGTGCCGGCATCGAGCGCGACTTCAAGGTCAGGGCGGTCTATTCGCCGGCCGACATGACTAGGCCCGCCGAGATCGCTGACATGGTGCGGCTCGGCGAGACCACGTTCGGGTCGGTCGACGTGCTCGTCAACAATGCCGGCATCCAGCACGTCTCGCCGATCGAGGATTTTCCCATCGAGAAATGGGACCAGATCATCGCCATCAACCTGTCGTCGGCGTTTCATGCCATCCGCGCCGCCGTGCCGGGCATGAAGAAGCGCGGCTGGGGCCGCATCATCAGCACGGCGTCGGCGCATTCGCTGGTGGCCTCGCCGTTCAAGTCGGCCTACATCGCGGCCAAGCACGGCATCGCCGGCCTGACCAAGACCGTGGCGCTGGAGCTTGCGACCTTCAAGATCACCTGCAACTGCATCAGCCCCGGCTATGTCTGGACGCCGCTGGTGGAGCGGCAGATCCCCGACACCATGAAGGCGCGCAACCTCACGAAAGAGCAGGTCATCAACGATGTGCTGCTGGCGGCGCAGCCGACCAAGCAGTTCGTCACGGTCGATCAGGTGGCGGCGCTCGCGGTGTATCTCACGGGCGACGCGGCGAGCCAGATCACCGGCGCCAACCTGTCGATGGACGGCGGCTGGACCGCGGCGTGAGGCTGAAATCAGGCATCCCTTTTCTCCCTCGTCATGCGCGGGCAACCGGGGCTCGCCTTGGCGAGCCCCGCTGTAAACTTGACCCCGCGCATCCATGACTTCTCCCAGGAGAAAGATGCATTGCCGGGTCGAAGCCCGGCAATGACAATGGAGGGCCGGACCCTAGCCGGCGCGGCCCCAGGCCAGCACATGCAGGCCGAGGCGGCGCTTGGTGATCAGGAACAGCAGCACAGTCTCGAACACCAGCGCGGTCGAGGTGGCGATGGCGGCGCCATAGCCGCCGAACCGCGGCACCATCAGCGCGCACAACGCCACGTTCATGACGAAGGCGAGGGCGTAGACCAGCGCGCAGACCTTCTGCTGGCCGAGCATGTTAAGGAGCCGCTCCACCGGGCCGATGGCGGCGCGCGCGACCAGTCCGACGGCGAGCGCGAACATCAGACCGTAGCCTTCGATGAAGCGTGGGCCGAACAGCCACAACAGCGGCTTGCCGAACGCCAGCAGCAGCGCGGTTGCCGCCACCGACGGCCAGAACGTCCACTTGATCGCCGAGGCGAGATAGGCCGACAGCCGCTCGCGGTCGCCGGCGGCGTGATATTCGCTGAAGCGGTGCGCGGTGGTCGCCGACATCGCGTAGTGGATGAACGACACCAGCGCCAGCGTCTTGGCCGCGGCGAAATACACGCCGACCTCGTCGGCGGGGCGGAACTGCTGCAGCATCAGGATGTCGGTATAGGCCAGCAGCAGATAGAAGCCCTCGACCATCAGGATCGGCAGCGAGGTGGCGAGCCAGCCGCGTATGTCATAGGCGCGCGGGCCCGGCTCCACGGTGCGGCCGATGCGGCGGTTGAGCACGAGCATCTGGCCGGCCATCGCGAGCCACACCGCCGCGACGCTGGCGAGCATGGCGCCGACCGCGTCGAGTGCAAAGCCCAGCGCGAAGGCGCCGGCGGTGAACCCGATGATGAGCGATTGGCGCGCGATGAACTGCGGCATCAGGGCCAGCCGCATCCAGTCGTAGGAGCGCGCGATGCCGTCCTGGGTGTTGGCGACGACGAAGGCGGGCAGCGTCAGGCAGCCGAGATAGAGCGGCAGCACGGTTTGGGGATCAATGAACGGCGTGGCCAGCCGCACCACGCCGGCCAGCAAGAGCGCGAGCATGCTTGAGACGGCAAAGGTCAGCCAGCGGCTGCCGGCGAGAAACCCGCGCAACAGGTCGCCGTTGCCGGCGGCGCGGTATTCGGGAATGAACTTCTGCGCCGACACCGAGATGCCGAAGTCGAGCATGCTGCCGATCAGCAGCACCCAGGTCCAGACATAGACATAGACGCCGTAGTCCGAGCCGCCCATCCAGCGCGCCAGGAGGATCTGCGCGACATAGGCAAGGCTCGCGCTGACGACGCGGATGGCGAACACCGTGCCGGCGAGCCGCTGGGTGAGCGATCTCTCATGGCTGTCGGTCAGCCAGGCGCGCAGCCGCGCCCGCAGGCCGGCGGGCGACAACGGCGAGGCGGACTCGCTGTCCGTGACGGTCACGACGTGCTGCTCTCCCGGGGACGGCTGATAACGCGCTATCCCTAGCAACGATCCGTTAAGATTTGGTTGGACGAAGCCGGATCAGCCGGCGAAGCCGCCGCCGTCGAGGAACGCCTGTTCCTCCGGCGTGGTGGCGCGGCCCAGCGCGCGGTTGCGGTGGGGGAAGCGGCCGAAGCGGCGGATGATGTCGGCATGGATCTCGGCAAAGCGCAGATTGTCGGGCAGATCGGCGGCGCGGAACAGTTCGACGCAGCGCTGCTGGTCGGCGCTGGCCTCGGAATGCATGAACGGCAGATAGAAGAACAGCGACAGCGGCGGCGCCACGCGGCGGTCGGCGCCGCGCGCGATGGCGCCGCGGGCGAGCGCGAGCGCCTCCGCGTCGGTGGCGAAGGCGCGGGCATCGTCGCGGTACAGGTTGCGGGAGAACTGGTCGAGCACGATGACGAGCGCCAGCAGCCCTTCGTCGCTGTCCTGCCAGGACGCCAGCGCGCCAGTCCTTGCCCGTTCATGCAGCGCACGGAAGCGGGCGCCGACCTCGGCGTCGAACGCCGCATCGCGGCTCCACCAGCGCGAGGGTCCCGCCTCGCGCCAGAACGTCAGCACGGCCGCGGCATCCGGCAAGGGATCGGCCATCTTCTCAGGCCGCGCGCTTGACCAACTCGTCGCGCAATGCGCGGCGCAGGATCTTGCCGACATTGGTCTTGGGCAGCTCGGCGCGGAATTCGATGTGCTTGGGGATCTTGTAGCCGGTCAGCTCGGTGGCGCAGAAGGCGCGCAGCGCCTCCTCGGTGAGCGACGGATCCCTCCTCACCACATAGGCCTTCACCACTTCGCCGGAATGCTCGTCCGGCACCCCGACCACCGCGCATTCCAGAACGCCGGGATGGCTGGCGATGACGTCCTCGACCTCATTGGGATAGACGTTGAAGCCGGACACCAGGATCATGTCCTTCTTGCGGTCGACGATGCGCGTCTCGCCCTGCGCGTTCATGACGCCGATGTCGCCTGTGCGCAGGAAGCCGTCTTGGGTCATCACCTTGGCGGTCTCGTCGGGACGGTTCCAGTAACCGGCCATCACCTGCGGGCCGCGCCCGCAAATCTCACCGGGCTCGCCGAACGCGACCTCGTTGCCGGAATCGTCGCGGATCGAGATCTCGGTGGACGGCAGCGGCACGCCGATGGTGCCGGTCCACTTCGTGCTGTCGGCGCGGTTGCAGGTGAGCACCGGCGAGGTTTCCGACAGCCCATAACCCTCGATGATCGGGCAGCCGGTCGCCTTGTACCATTTCTCCGCCACCGCCTTCTGCACCGCCATGCCGCCGCCGACCGCGCTCTTGAGGCCGCTCCAGTCGATCTTGCCGAAGTCGGCATGGTTGAGGAGCGCGTTGAACAGCGTGTTGACGGCGGGAAACAGGTTGGGCCGGTACTTGACCAGCTCGGCGATGAGATGCGGCAGGTCGCGCGGATTGGGGATCAGCACGTTGAGGCCGCCGATGCGCATGCTGAGCATGAAGCACGCCGTCAGCGCGAAGATGTGGTAGAGCGGCAGCGCGGTGATCATGGTCATATGGTCGACCTTGGGCCCGTGGGCCGCGGCCGGTTGCAGCCAGGCTTCGACCTGCAGGGTGTTGGCGACCAGATTGCGATGCAAGAGGGTCGCGCCCTTGGCGACGCCGGTGGTGCCGCCGGTATATTGCAGGCAGGCGGTGTCGTTGGCGCCGACCGCCGGCCGGTTGAACGGCAGCGCGCGGCCCTGCGCCAGCGCGTCCTTGAACGCGATCGCCTGCGGCAGCGAGTAGGCCGGCACCATCTTCTTGATGTGACGCACCGCCAGGTTGACGATGGTGCCCTTGACCGCGCCCAGCATGTCGCCGAGCCCGGTGACGATGACATGGCGCACGGCCGTCGCGCCGATCGCGGCCTGCGCCGTGGCGGCGAAGTTCTCCAGCACGACCAGCGCCTCGGCGCCGGAATCCTTGAGCTGGAACTCCAGTTCGTGGGGCGTGTACAGCGGGTTGATGTTCACCAGCGTGCAGCCGGCGCGCAGGATGCCGATCAGCGCGATCGGATACTGCAGGACGTTGGGCATCATCACCGCGACGCGCGCGCCGCGCGAGAGCTTCCTGCTCTGCAGGAACGCCGCGAAGGCCTGTGAGGCCGCGTCGATCTCGCGGTAGGTCATGAACCTGTCCATGAACACGAAGGCGCGGTTGTCGCCATGGGTGGCGAAGCTTTCCTCGAACAGGTCGACCAGCGAGGCATAGCGCGCGCTGTCGATCTCGGCGGGGACGCCGGGCGGATAGTGGGCGAGCCAGATGCGGTCCATGGAGCAGTCCCTTCGCGCGCTTGAGCCTGTCGCGGCGGACGCCGCGTGTTGCGTCGCTACCGCAAGTATCAGGCAAAGTTGCGCGGCGTGGCAAGCGCACGCACCGTCGCAGGGTGCGGCTTGCTCAACCGTCAGGCGGAAAGGGAATGCGGCGAACCGCTATTCGTCGTCGCGGGCGGTGCCCCGGCTGTTGCCCCTGACGCCGGGCTTGGCCGTGGATTTGGCCTCGGTCTTGACCTCGGTCTTGGCCTCGGTCTTGGCGCTGACCTTGGTGCCGTCCTTGGACTTGTCTTTGGCCTTGTCCTTGGGATTGGCCGGCGGCTTGGCGGCGGCCGGCTTCGGCCTGGTTTCAGATTTGGCTTCAGGCTTGGCCTGCGGCTTGGCTCCGGGCTTGGTTTCGGATTTGGCCTGTTGCCTGGTCGCCTGTTTCGACCTGGCCGCGTCCTTGTGGCGCTGCGCCAACTTGTCCTTCGCCTCCGCCTTGGGCTTGGCGGCGGCGCTGCGCCTGGCCGGCTTCTGCGTCTCGGCCTCGACGATGGCCCGCGCGCCGTCCGGCCTCTTCGGCCCGGCATAGACCACCACCGCCTGCACGGCGCCCGGCGCCGACAAAAGCTCCGACGGCTTGGGACCGTTGCGCAGGCCGGCGAACAGCGAGACGCCCTGGCCGCTGTCGGCCTCGTCATCCAGGCTGTCGGCGGCCGGACGCTTGCGTTTGGGACCACACATCTCGTCGCGCAGGTTGGGCGGCTCGCCCTCGACCGCAGGCAGCGCGTCGACGGTGCCGAGCGATGGCGTCAGCCATGACAGCCCGTTGCCGGAAAATCCGCGCTCGAACAGCTGTGCCGCCTTGACCGCGCGCACGCCCGACGAGGGCGAGCCCAGCACCACGGCGATCAGCCGCTTGCCGTCGCGCGTCGCCGACGCCACCAGGTTGAATCCCGAGGCGCAGATGAACCCGGTCTTCATGCCGTCGGCGCCGGGATAGCGGCCGATCAGCGAATTGAAGTTGCGCGTCACGCGGCGGCCGAACTTGATCGCCGGGATGCTCATGTAGGATTCGTATTCCGGCAGGTCGTGGTAGATGGCGCGCGCCAGAAGGGCGAGATCGCGCGCCGAGGTCACCTGGCCCTCGGCGGGCAGGCCGTTGGGATTGACGTAGCTGGTCTGGGTCATGCCGAGCCGCTGCGCGGCGCGGTTCATGTCGTCGGCGAAAGCTTCGATCGATCCCGACACGCCCTCGGCTAGCACCACGGCCATGTCGTTGGCCGACTTCACCATCATCATCTTGAGCGCGTTGTCGACGGTGACCTGGGTGCCGGCGGCAAATCCCATCTTGGACGGCTGCTGCGCCACCGCGGTCGGCGACACCGTGAGCAGCGTGTCGAACGAGAGGCGCTGCTCCTTGACGGCCTTGAGAGTAAGATACGCCGTCATCAGCTTGGTGACCGAGGCCGGATACCACGGATTGGTGGCGTGCTCGGCGTGCAGCACCTTGCCGCTCGCCGCCTCGATCAGCAACAGCGCCTCGGCGCGCGCGGCCAGCGGCGCGGCGCACAGCGTGGCGAGCAGCGCGAGGCTCGCGGCGGCCTGACGGAAACGGATGACGCAAGCGGATTTTGCGGGCAACGGTGTCGGTCCTGCGCGTGAAAAGTGGATCGGGTTCATGCCGCGACCCCGCGGCAGGACCCGCAAACTATACCGGGATCGCCGCCGCGAACAGAGGGCTCGGGAAGTTTGCCGCAAGCTGTGATCGAGGCGCCGCAACATCAAAAATCACTTGAAAAATCACTTGCGTCGCGCCGGGGCGGCATGGACCGCGGACCGGGCGGCCCCGGCCTCCTGCTGCACCATGAACTGGGCGCGGGCGAGTTCGGCGAAATGGCCGTTGCGGCCGACCAGGTCGTCGAACGTGCCGGTCTCCACGATGTGGCCGTTCTGGAATACCAGGATGCGGGTGGCGTTGCGGATGGTCGAGAGGCGATGGGCGATCACGAAGGTGGTGCGTCCCTTCATGACCTCGTCGAGAGCGGCATTGACCTTGGTCTCGGTGACCGCGTCGAGCGCGCTGGTCGCCTCGTCGAGGATCAGGATCGGCGGATCCTTGAGGATGGCGCGCGCGATGGAGAGGCGCTGGCGCTCGCCGCCCGACAGCATGCGGCCGCGTTCGCCGGCGTTGGCGTCGAACTTCATCTCGCCGCGGTCGATGAAGTCGAGCGCCTGCGCGCGCTCGGCGGCAAGCCGCAGTTCCTCCTCGGTGGCGTCGGGCTTGCCGATGCGCAGGTTCTCGGCGATCGAGCGGTCGAACAGCATCGCCTCCTGGAACACCACGCCGATATTGCGGCGCAGGCCCGCCAGCGTCAGGGCGCGGACGTCCATGCCGTCGATCTTGATGAAGCCGGACTGCGGATCGAAGGCGCGGTGCAACAGCGCGATGGCGGTGGACTTGCCGGCGCCGGTCGGTCCGACCAGCGCGATGGTCTCGCCCGGCAGCGCGGTGAAGGTGAGGTCTTCCACCGCGGGGCGCTTGCCGTCGTAGGAGAACGACACGTCGCTGAACTCGACCAGTCCCTTGACGCGGCCGGGGTCGATGGCGTCGGGGCGGTCGTGCACGGCGGGAATGGCGTCGAGCACGTCGAAATACTCGCGCAGCCGCGGCGCCTCCATGAAGATGGTGTTGATGAAACCGACGGCCTGCTCAAGTCGGCCGATCAGCATCGTGGCGAAATTGACGAACATCACCATCTCGCCGATCGTGGCGAGACCCTGGCCATGGAGGATGATGCCGAGGATGAAGATCGCGAGAATGGTGATGGTGGTGGAGGCGCGCGTCATCACCGCTACCAGCGCCCACCACGACAGCACCGGCATCTGCGCGGTCAGGAGCTTGTCGGACAGGTTGCGCAGGTCTTTGACCTCGGCGTCGACGCGCACGAAGCTCTGCACCAGCGCCACGTTGCCGAGCGCGTCGGTGGCGCGGCCGGCCAGATCCGAATAATAGCCCTCGACCTCGTTCTGCATGCCGTGGGTCTTGCGCACCACCATGGAGGTGAGCATCGTGAACACGATGCACAGCACGAATAGCAGGATCGCCAGCCGCCAGTTGAGGTAGAGCGATAGCGGCAGCAGCACCACCAGCGACACCATCGAGGCGAAATGCTCGCGGAAGAAGCCGAGCCACAGCCGCCACAGCGCGTCGGCGCCCTGCAGCATGATCTTGATGAGGCGGCCGGAATGGGTGCCGGTATGGAAGGTGAGCGGCAGCTGCAGGATGTGCTCGAAATAGCTCGACAGCATCACCTGGCGGCGGCGATGGGCGAGGCGGTCGGCATGGAGCGCCACCAGCGCGCTGCAGGCGATGGTGAACAGCCCGAAGCCCACCCATGCGGCGAGCAGCGGCCACACCGCGCCGATGCCGGCCGGGGCGGCGCTGGCCTGACCCGGCGTCAGCGCGTCGACGATGCGGCCGAACAGCACCGGTTCGGCGAACTGCGCCACCGCCAGCATGAGGTTGGCCAGCGCCAGCAACCAGCCGAGCCGGGCCTCGGAGCCTAACAGTTCGAGAACGCGGACGTAGAGGCGGGCCAGCGGCATGATGGAATTCTCTGCGTCTGGAAAATCGAATGCCAGTGGAAATGTGGCGCTTGTCCGGACCGGATGCAATTTGCTCCGGTCATCGCCGGTTCCTAGAGCTTGCGGGCGGCTGGCGGCGGCAGGAACGCCTCGTCGAAGATGTCGTCAAGCGCCGTCTGCCTGGTGAATTTCATGGTCGCGCCGATCTGTTCGAGCGCCGCCACGAAACGGTCCGCCGCAATGCCGCCCAGCCCGTTGCGCCTGACCTCGTCGGTGACGATGTTGTCGCGGATGATGGTGCGCCAGCGTTCCAGTTCGAGGTCGCGGGCGGCGCCGTCCATCTGCGGCAGTATCTCGTCGATGGCGCGCGCGGGATCCTTGAGCGCGGCCTTGAGGCCGGCGAGGCTGGCGCGCAGGAATCCCTTGACCGCGTTGCCCTGTTCATCCGCGAAACGCGGATTGACGATGACGGCATGCCCGTACAGCACGCAGCCGAGATCGGCGAAGCGGAACAGGATCATGTCGCCGGCCGGAAGGCCGCGGTCGCGCAGGTTGACCGGGGTGGTGAACGAGTAGGTGGTCACCGCGTCGACCTGCCCGGCCGAGAGCATCGGCTCACGCACCGCCGCGCCGATATTCGCGATCACGACCTTGGCGGGATCGACGCCGTTGGCGCGCGCCACCACCGGCCACTGCCTGATGGTGGGATCGTCGGCGGGAACGCCGAGCGTGCGGCTTTCGAGGTCGCCGAGCGTGGTGATGCCGCGGCTTTTGCGCGCCACGATCGCGTAAGGCGTGCGGTTGAACAGCACGAACACCGCCTTGACCGGCGCGGCGTCGGGCTTGTTGCGGTAGCGGATCAGCGCCGTGAGATCGGCCATCGCGATGTCGCGCGCTCCGCTTGCCACCTTCTCGATGGCGTCCTGCGAACTGGCGGCGGCGTCGGCTTCGAGGTTGATGCCTTCATTGCGGAACAGGCCGCGCGCCTTCGCGAGCAGGAACGGCGTGGCGGCGGCATCGAAGCGGCGGTCGAGCGAGAAGCGCACCGTGGTCGGCGCCGGCGTGGCCGCCGCGGCGGCCAATCCCGCGCAAGCCAGTGTCGCCGCGAGAATCGCGGCAAGGCGGCGAGGGATGCGGCGCGGCGTCATCATGGGCTTTGGCGGGTCCGGCGGCTTCGACAGGGCGGCACAGGAGAAAAGGCCTTGAGCGGACGGCATACAATGTCCGGCCGGAGATTTGAAGAACCTGAGGGCGGTTAAAGCAAGGCGGCCGAAAGTTCCATGGCATCGTTCACGATCGCGCTATTGCCGGCGCGGCAAATTCACAAATCCGCCATCTTCCATTCAAGCGGCGTTCAGGCGTTTTCCCGCAGGCTTCCCATATATATGCCGGATGCAGGGGCCAACTCTGGAGGAAGCAGTCATGTGGATGCACAAGGTCTCGAAAAGCCGCCTGGCGCGCTCCACCGTTCTCGCCACAGCGGCGGTGCTTGCCCTGACGCTGTTTGAGCCGGTGGCGGTCAAGGCGGCCACAGCCAATCCGGCCAAGGCGCCCGAGGTGCAGAAGAACCTCGGGGTGACCGAGTTCAGCGATCACCGCATGCGCAAGCGTCATCGGCATCACCGGCATTATCGCCGCCATGCGGCGGTGTATCTGGGCCTGACCGCCCCGTACTACTGCGACCCGTATGACCCGTATTATGCGTATAATTGCGATTACGGTTACACGAGCTTCTACGGCGGGCCGGTGTTCGCGGCACCGTTCTTCCGGCATCACCGCCACCACGCGTTCTTCCCCCGCCACCATTTCGGCGGGCCGCGCCATTTCGGCGGGATCGCCGGTCCGCGCCATTTCGGCGGGATCAATATGGGCGGTCCGCGCCACTTCGGCGGGCCGGTGATGGGCAGCTTCGGTCGCAGCATGCACGTCGGCGGTGGTGGTGGCTTCGGCGGCCATGCCGGCTTCGGCGGCGGCGGCGGCGGTGGTGGCGGTCACGGTGGCCGCATCGGCCGTTAACACCGGTTTGCGGGTGGTTTGAATCGTAACCGCCCCGCAGGCTGACAACATCCGGCCCTGGGACCTGGCGTCATCAGCCTGTGTCCCGGGGCCGTTAACGTCTCGGCGAACTATGCCGGTTAATAATGTGGTGCCATGAGCGATTCGATCGAACGGCTTTACGAGGCGGTGCTGGCGGCGCGCAACCTGGATCCCGAGGATTCGCGCACCGCGCGCCTGTTCCAGCGCGGTCCCGCCAAGGTGGCCAAGAAGCTCGCCGAGGAGGCGATCGAGGTGGCCATCGACGCCGTCAACGGCGACCATGCCGGCGTGGTGCGGGAAAGCGCCGACCTGCTCTACAACCTGATGGTGCTGTGGGCGCGCGCCGGGGTGCGTCCCGAAGACGTCTGGACCGAAATGACGCGGCGCGAGCAACTGCTGGGCATCGCCGAGAAATGCCCCAAGCCCGGACGCAAGGTGACGCGCAAGGCGCAGGGCCGCTCCCGGCCCGCCGCCGATGCCTCGATCGTGACGCTTTCGCGTGTTGCGCGTGATCGCTAGGGACCGATCCACTTCCGGTTTTGTTTTTCTACCCGTCCGCGCCCGTGTTCCGGCATTTACAAACCCGCCGGACAATGGTTCATCGCGGGCATGCTGAGACGACTTTACAACTGGTGCCTCGACGCCGCGCACAAGCCCCATGCCTCATGGATCATGGGCGCCGTGTCATTCGCCGAAAGCTCGTTCTTCCCGATCCCGCCCGACGTCATGATGGTGCCGATGGCGCTGGCGCGGCCCGACAAGGCCTGGTCCTACGCCGTCATGTGCACGCTGACCTCGGTGGCCGGCGGCCTGCTCGGCTACACCATCGGGGCGATGCTGTATGATTCGCTCGGGCAGTGGCTGATCCAGTTCTACGGCTACGGCCAGAAGGTTGAAACGTTTCGCAGCGCCTATGCCCAGTACGGCGCCTGGATCATCCTGCTCAAGGGCCTGACGCCGATCCCCTACAAGGTGGTCACCATCACCTCGGGATTTGCCGACTACAACATCTGGCTGTTCATGCTGTTCTCGGTGATCGCGCGCGGCGGCCGGTTCTTCGTGGTGGCGTTCCTGCTGCACCGCTACGGCGCGCGGGCGCGCGACGTGATCGAGCGGCGGCTGGGGCTGTGGGCGGCGCTGACCGCCGGGGGCATCGTGCTCGGCTTCATCCTCGTCACGAAGTTCTTTTGAGGCCCGGCCGGTCCCTTGCCCGCCGGCTTTTTTTCGGTCGTGATGGGGGAGTAGGCTTTCGCCATGGCTGTCATGAATCGCCGCGCTCATCCACGGGTCGCGTTTGCCGCGGGCCTTGCCGCGTTCGCCGCAGTGCCCGGCATGGGCCTTGCGCAAGGTCCTCCCTTGCAAAACCCTCCGCCGTCCAACTCGCCGCAGACGCAGGCTCCGTTGCCCGCGCCGCCGCCGGGGCTGATCGGCACCATCGGCAACTGGATCGGCCGCTCGGCGGACGACGTCGCCGCCAAATTCAACAGCGCGCGGCAATCCGCTCCCGTCCCCGCTCCCTCTGCCCCGGTTCCTGAAGCCAAGGATCCCCCGAGGCCGGCGGGCGAGCCGGGGCCTTCACTGCTGCCGAGCGCGGGCGTGGTCACGGGGCGCGCGCTGTGCGTGACCGCGGCCAACGGCGCCCCGGACTGCAAGGCCGCGGCCGACGAATTGTGCCGCGGCAAGGGCATGCGCAGCGGCCGCAGCCTCGGCAGCGAGACGTCGGAAAACTGTCCGGTGCAGGTGCTGGTGACCGGGAAGAGGTCGCCGGGCGACTGCCGGATGGAAACCTTTGTCACGCGCGCGGTATGTCAGTGAACGGTGTGTCAGTGATAGGATGCAACCGGGCTTGAGGCGGCCGGCTCCTGACCGGCCGGTGCCGTGAAAAGGGCTGGGGAAGTCATGTCAATGCCATCGCTGTTTTCGGGGCGCCTGCGGCTGCCGGCGTTCGGCGCGCCGATGTTCATCGTCTCGACGCCGGATCTCGTCATCGCGCAATGCAAGGCCGGCATCGTCGGCTCGTTTCCGGCGCTCAACGCGCGGCCCGCCGCGCTGCTCGACGAATGGCTGACGCGCATCCAGGACGAACTCGCCGCCCATGACGCCGCCCACCCCGAGCGGCCCTCGGCGCCGTTCGCCGTCAACCAGATCGTGCACCGCTCCAACAACCGCCTCGACCACGACCTCGAGGTGTGCGCCAGGCACCGCGTGCCGATCGTCATCACCTCGCTCGGCGCGCGGCCCGAGCTCAATCAGGCGGTGCACGGCTGGGGCGGCCTGGTGTTCCACGATGTCATCAACCAGGCGTTCGCCCACAAGGCGGTGGAGAAGGGCGCCGACGGCCTCATTCTGGTGGCGGCCGGCGCCGGCGGCCACGCCGGCACGCTGTCGCCGTTCGCGTTCGTGGCCGAGACGCGGCAATGGTTCGATGGGCCGATCGCGCTGTCGGGCGCCATCGGCACCGGGCGCGCCATCCGCGCCGCGCGCGTGCTGGGCGCCGATTTCGCCTATATCGGCTCGCCGTTCATCGCCACCGTCGAGGCCAACGCGCCGGCCGCCTACAAGCAGATGGTTGTCGATGCGAGCGCCGAGGACATCGTCTATTCCAACCTGTTCACCGGCGTGCTCGGCAACTACCTGAAACCCTCGATCCGCGCCGCGGGCCTCGATCCCGATCATCTGCCGCAGGCCGATCCCTCGACGATGAATTTTTCCTCCGGCGGGGCGTCCGAGGTGAAGGCCTGGCGCGACATCTGGGGCGCGGGGCAGGGCGTCGGTTGCGTCAAGGAGATTTTGCCGGTGGCCGAGTTTGTCGGCCGGCTCAAGCGCGACTACGACGCCGCGATCGACCCGGCGCTGGGCTGATGGATTGTCGGTGAAGTGGTGCGCATATCAACGCACGACCAATTGAGAATCGCTTATGGCCCCAACTCCAGACCAAATCGCAAAAATCCTAGAACCATACAATGTGCTCTACGCATCAATTGAAACTAAGACGAGTCCGAGCGAGCCGATTTTGTTGGCTCATTACACATCCGTTCAAGTCGTTGAGCAGATTTTGAAAAACAATGAAATCTGGTTCGCCAATCCGTTATATATGAATGACCTCGACGAGATGCGGGCAGGTCTCTTGCTAGGAAGTCAAATCTTTCCCGAATTCGCACAACAGGCGGATGGTTCCGCCGAACGAACGACACGATTGATTCAGTTTTATAATCATTACCTCGCGCACCTTTCGACAGAAGTGGCATTAGATACCTATGTTTTCTGTCTCTCCGAACACCCTCCAGGCGATACTGACGGCCGTCTATCGATGTGGCGTGAATACGGAAACAAAGGAAATGGCGCTGCGTTGGTAATCAATACCCAGAAGATTCATTACCAGTCACATGATCCCATCATCCTTACGAAGGTTACCTACAAGACCAATACAGAGCGCGAGCAAGTACTTCGAACGCAATTGAAAAGCTGGGCGAAGCTCACGAAAGATGCTAATTTATCTGATGATCAGCTCTACCTTGCTGCTTATGCAGCCTTTGGATTTGTGAAAGCCGTTGCACTTATCACCAAGCATACGGGCTTTAATGAGGAGAATGAGTGGCGCGCGGTTTATGTTCCAGAGCGTGACCCACTTGGGTATCTGAAACCATGTCTCGACTACTTCGTCGGTCCTCGCGGCGTTGAGCCGAAGCTCAAATACAAGTTCGAAAATACGTACAATCCTGAAAAGTCTAAAAATGGCGACATCCGGCGCTCTTACTTCTATTCTTGAATTTGTACTGCTGGGCCCAAGCGTATCTTCGCCGCTAGCGAAATCTGCTTTCATTCGAATGCTCGAACGCACCGGAAAGTCAGCGTTCCACGACCGGGTGTTCTCTTCGACGATTCCTCTGCGACCGACATTGTAGGCGGCTTTCGCACATTGCTCTATGCTCGCCGAGGATAAGGTTGTCCGTCTCAGATTAAGTTTGGGAGATTGGTCAGGCTGATGGAGTGATGCTAGACGTCCGGTATTTTGGGAATCGTACACCCATATTCTGGGATCAAAAACCTTTGGTGCCCCTGGCCGGACTCGAACCAGCACGACCTTGCGGTCACCTGATTTTGAGTCAGGCGCGTCTACCGTTTCGCCACAGGGGCCCACGCGGCCGCCAGAAACCCGGCGGCGCGAAGCGGCCGGATCATAGTCGGGGCGCGGGGCCGGTCAACCCGGCAGTACACCGTAAAATTATCCCGTCGCCGGCCTTGCCCGGCCGCCGGCAGCGTGGTCGGCTCGACACCCCGCGCGGCGCTGGCTACATCAGGCCGGGGCCTTTTTAAACCGGGCCTTTACCGGTTCCGAACGGACAAGCCTCCAGGAAGCAAGCCATGGCGACGCAGGAAGTGACCGCGCAACCCAACCTCATCGTGTCCGTGGCGGCGCTGGTCGCGCTGATCGGCGCGGCGACCTTGTGCGGGGCGTGGTTCTTCCAGTACGTGCTCGACATTCGGCCCTGTCCGCTCTGCCTCGAGCAGCGCTACGGCTATTATCTCGCCATTCCGCTCGCCGCCGTCATCGCCTGGAGCGGGGGAAGGCTGCCGCGCGCCGTGGCGCTCGCCGGCCTGGCCGTCATCGCGCTGGCGATGACGGCCAACGGCGCGCTCGGCGTCTACCATTCCGGCGTCGAATGGGGGTTCTGGCCGGGGCCCACCGACTGCTCCGGCCCGCCCGCCGACATCTCCGGCGGCAACTTGCTCGGCCGCCTCGGCAATGTGAAGGTGATCCGCTGCGACGAGGTGCAGTGGCGCTTCCTCGGGCTGTCGCTCGCCGGCTACAACGTGCTGATCTCGGCGGCGATGGCGGCGCTGGCCGTGATGGGCATCGTGAAGCGCGACGCGCAGGCGTGACGCGCGCGCCCCCGTCGCGCGGCGAAGTTGTCGCGCTTACGGATCGAGCTCGGTGTCCCAGTAGAGGTAATCGAGCCAGCTCTCGTGCAGGTAGTTGGGCGGGAACAGCCGGCCGTTGCGGTGCAGCTGGTGCACCGTCGGCTGGAACGGCCATTGCGCCGGATGCATGTTGGCCTCGCGCGGGGTGCGGTTGGCCTTGCGCAGGTTGCACGGCGAGCAGGCGGTGACGACGTTGTCCCAGGTGGTCTGGCCGCCGCGCGAGCGCGGCACGATGTGATCGAAGGTGAGGTCGATGTCGTCGCCGCAGTACTGGCAGGAGAAGCGGTCGCGCAGGAACACGTTGAAGCGCGTGAACGCCGGATGGGTCGAGGGCTTCACGAAGGTTCTGAGCGAGACCACGCTCGGCAGCTTCATCTCGAAGCTGGGGCTGTGCACCGCGCGGTCGTATTGGGCGACGATGTTGACGCGATCGAGGAACACCGCCTTGATCGCGTCCTGCCAGGACCAGAGCGAGAGCGGGTAATAGCTCAGCGGCCTGAAATCCGCGTTGAGCACCAGGGCGGGAAAACCGCTGGACGGTACATGCACGTTCATCGAGGCCCTCGACGTCGCGACTCTTGCCTGCCTGATATTTTATAAAGAGACATGACGGCATTGTGAAGCCGGCGGGGTGGCATGGGACGGCTCCCTGCCGGCATGAATGGACCGCCGGTCCGGGAACCTTTGCCGGCTTTTGGCGTCAAATGCCCTGTGGATTTGCCGAAAAGCGAGTGCGCCATGCCGAGACCCGAAACCGTTTCCTCCGTCACCGAGCGCGATCTCGTCGCCGCCGCGCGGGCGCGCGATGCCGCCGCGATCCGCACCATCGTGCGGCAGAACAACCGGCGGCTGTTCCGCATCGCGCGGGCGATCCTCAAGGACGACGGCGAGGCCGAGGACGCGGTGCAGGAATCTTACGTGCGCGCCTTCACCCATCTGGCCGAATTCGAGGGCAAGTCCAGCCTTGCCACGTGGCTGACGCGCATCGCCATCAATGAGGCGCTCGGCCGGGTGCGGCGGCGGCGGCCCACCGTTGCGCTCGATGAGGTGTCGCCGCGAGGCCGCGGCGCCACCGTGGTGCCGTTTCCGCTTGTCGCCGCCCAACCCGATCCGGAGCGCGCCATGGCCCAGCACGAAGTTCATGCCATGCTCGAACAGGCGATCGACGCGCTGCCCGATGCGTTCCGCGTCGTGCTGGTGGCGCGGGTGATCGAGGAGATGAGCGTCGAGGAGACCGCCGAGCTGTTCGGCCTCAAGCCCGAGACAGTGAAGACGCGCCTCTATCGCGCCCGCGCCCAGCTGCGGCGGAGCCTGGAGGCAAAATTCGGCCCGCTGCTGACCGAGACGTTCCCGTTCGACGGAGCGCGCTGCGAGGCCATGGCCGGGCGCGTGCTGGCGCGGCTCGCCGCGATGTCCTGAGAGCGGGAACCTTTCCGCGGCAACACGCATCCAATCCCCGTGACGAGGCCGGCAGGCGGCTTGAAAACATGGAGGACAACTCATGACAATCGGCAGGATCGCTACGCCGTTCGCGGCGCTATTCATGCTGTCGGGCGCGGCTTTCGCGCAGGACGCCAAGCTCAACGACGCGCAGATCGCCCACATTGCCTACACGGCGGGCCAGATCGACATCCAGGCGGCCGAGCTCGCGCTCAAGAAAGCCAAGAACAAGGACGTGCGCGCCTTCGCGCAGGACATGGTGCGCGATCACAAGGCGGTGAATGACAAGGCGCTCGCGCTGGTCAAGAAGCTCAAGGTGACGCCGCAGGACAACGACACCAGCAAGGCGCTGATGAAGCAGGCGGCGGACAAGAGCGCCGAGCTGACCAAGCTCAACGACACGGCGTTCGACAAGGCCTATGCGCAGAACGAGGTCGCCTACCACAAGACCGTCAACGGCGCGCTGGAACAGACGCTCATCCCGGCCGCCGCCAACGCCGAACTCAAGGACCTGCTGCAGACCGGCCTGAAAATTTTCCAGGGCCATGAGCAGCACGCCGAGCAGGTCGCGGCGGGTTTGAAATAAGTCTTGCAGGCGGAGGGTGCGCGATGCGGGCGGAACGGATCGGATTTGCGGCGGCGCCGATGCTGGCGCTGGCACTGGCGCTGACTCCGGCGCGGGCCGAAACGATCACGGTGCGGATCGACAAGGCGGCTTACATGCCGGCCTCGGTTTCCGCCCGCGTCGGCGATACCATCGTGTGGACCAATGCCGACATCGTCGCGCACACGGCGAGCGCGCGCGACAAGACCTGGGACTTCAACATGCCCGCCGGCAAGTCGGCGTCGCTCAAGGTCGGCAAGGCCGGCGCCATCGAGTATTACTGCCGCTACCATCCCACCATGGTCGGACGCATCAACGTCGCGCAATAGCGGCGGCGTTGCGCGCGGCAGCCCGGATCGTCGGGTAATAGGCCCACAACAGGTGCGCCGCCACGCCGCGCCACGGCCGCCATGGCTCGGCCAGCGCCGCCATCTCTTTCGCCGAGGGCCGGTCCGGCAGGCGCAGCGCGGCCGTCACCGCGACCTTGAGCGCGAGGTCGCCCGCCGGCCAGGCGTCGGCATGGCCGAGACAGAACAGGAGATAGATGTCCGCCGTCCAGGGCCCGATGCCATGCACCGCGACAAGCCGGCGGTGGGCCTCGTCGGCCTCGCAGCGGCCCAGCGCGTCGAGGTCCAGTTCGCCGGCGGCGATGGCGCGCGTCACCGCCCGCAGCGTGCGGATCTTGGCGGCGGACAGCCCCAGCCGCGCCAGCCGGTCGGCGCGGGCGCGGCGCAGCGCTTCGGGGTGGAACGGATCGAACGCCGCCGAAAGGCGCCGCCAGATCGCCGCGGCGCTGGCGATCGAGAGCTGCTGGCCGACGATGGTCGCCGTCAGCCCGGCAAATCCGGCCGGCCGCTGCCGCAGCGCGAACGCTCCCGCCGCCTCGCGCACCGCCGCGAGCCGCGCGTCGCGCGCCAGCAAAAGGCCGAGCGCGGTGTCGAGGTCGTGCTGGCTGCGCAGGAAAGTCGGCATCGTGGGCGTCTGGTCCCCATGGGCTTGAGTTCAACCTCGCATCCAAATCGGACATAGTGAAGTCCGTCCGGCGCGCCGCCGGCGTCATCGAGCATCGTTACGATTCATGCCACCCGTTTTCCGTTTCGCGCCCAGTCCCAACGGCTACCTCCATCTCGGCCACGCCTATTCGGCGCTCCTCAATCATGATCTGGCGCGCGCCCACGGCGGGCGCTTCCTGCTGCGCATCGAGGACATCGACGCCACGCGCTGCCGGCCGGAATTCGAGACGGCGATCTACGAGGATCTGGCCTGGCTCGGCATCGCCTGGGAGGAGCCGGCGCGGCGCCAGTCGGAGCATCTCGATGTCTACCGCGACGCGCTGGCCCGGCTTGGGCGCGACGGCCTCGTCTATCCGGCGTTCGAGAGCCGCGCCGGGATCGCGCGCCTGGTGGCGGAGCGCGATCGGGCCGCGCCATGGCCGCGCGATCCCGACGGCGCGCCGCTCTATCCCGGCACGGCGCGCACGCTCGCGCCCGGCCTGCGGGCGGGGCTGATGGCGTCCGGCCAGCCCTATGCGTGGCGGCTCGACATGGCGGCGGCCTGCGCGCGGATCAGCGCGCTGGAATGGACCGAACTGGGCGCCGGACCCGGTGGCGAGAGCGGCGCGGTGACGGCGCGTCCGCAGGCCTGGGGCGATGTCATCGTCGCGCGCAAGGAGACGCCGACCAGCTATCACCTCGCGGTGACCGTCGATGACGCCCTGCAGGGCGTCACGCACGTGGTGCGCGGCGCCGACCTGTTCTGGTCGACCTCGGTGCACCGGCTATTACAGGCGCTGCTGGCCTTGCCGGCGCCGCTGTATCGCCATCATGCGCTGGTGCTCGGCGATGACGGCCGCAAACTCGCCAAGTCCGGACGGTCCACGGTGCTGCGCGAATTGCGCGCGCAAGGGGTGACGCCCGCCGGGATTCGCCGCCGCCTTGGCCTTGCCGGCTGAGGCCCGGAACGCCCGCGGATTTTCTGGCCGGCGCGGCGTGACTCGACTCGGCGCCTCGTGCATGTTGCGAATTACGGGGCTCGGGAGACTGCCATGGGGCCGAAACCGCGCGCGACACGGGCTGGACGGCGTCCGCGCGCCAGCCCGACCAAACGGCCGGTCAAGAAGACCGCGAAAGCCAAGACCGCGAAAGCCTTGGCCGGCGCGGCCTCGACGCCGCGCGTGGTCGAGGCGGCGCTGGCGACCTTCGCCCACGAGGTGCGCACGCCGCTGACCGGCATCCTCGCCATCAGCGAACTGCTGGCGACCTCCGGCCTCGGCGAACGCGAGCGGCATTGGGTCGAGACCATCAAGGCGAGCGCCGAGCATCTTGCCGCGCTGGCGACGCTGTTCGTCGACGCCGCCAAGGGCCGCGCGGTCGGCGTCGGCCTGCGGCGGGATTTCTTCGACCTGCATGCGCTGGCGCGCGCCGCCGGCGATTCGCTGACCGGCCGGGCCGCCGCGCGCGGCCTGACCGCGCGGGTCGAAATCGCCAAGGGCCTGTCGGTTTATGTGCTTGGCGACGCGGTGCGGTTGCGCGCGGCGCTGGAAAACCTGATCGACAACGCGGTGAAATTCACCGGGCAGGGCGACGTCGCGCTCAAGGCCACGGTGGCCAGGTCGGCGCGTGGCCGGTTCGGCGCCAGCTTCGCGGTGTCCGACAGCGGCATCGGCATCAGCATGGCCGAGGTCAAGCGCCTGTTCCGTCCGTTCTCGCAGGCCAACGTGACCATCGCGCGCCGGTTCGGCGGGGCCGGTCTCGGCCTCGCCTCGGTGCGGGCGCTGGCGCGGGCGATGGGCGGCGACGTCACGGTGACGGCGCGCCGCGGTGGCGGAACCACCTTCACGCTGACCGTGCAGCTCGACCGCGCCACGCGCCAGGACGCCGCGCTGCTCGGCGTTGCTCCCGACCTGACGCCACGCGCGACGCGGCCCTTGCGCATCCTATGCGTCGAGGACAATCCGTTCGGCCGCGTCATCCTCAACACCATCCTCACCGAGCTCGGTCATCATGCCGAGTTCATCGGCCGTGGCGAGACCGTCGGCGAGCGAGTCGCCGAAGGCGACATCGAGGTGGTGCTGATGGACATGGTGCTGCCGGGCATCAACGGCATCGAGACCATTCGGCGCATCCGCGCGCTCGGGCCCCCGCGCGGCAACGTTGCGATCATCGGCCTCTCGGGCCGTGGCGAGGACGAGGAGGCGGCGCGCGCTGCTGGCGCCAATGCCTTTCTCGTCAAGCCGGTCAGTCCGCGCGCGCTGGCGATGCTGCTGGCCGAAATCGGCGCCAGGCTGCCGTCGATCCGGGCATGAATGCGATTCGCAGTTGCACCATCGCCATCAATATGACCATCCCGTAATTTGATCGGAGCCGGCAAATCGGCTTTCTAGGCGTCATGATCTGATTAAAGTCTGGAACCTCTTCATGCGTATCCTCGATACCTCCAAGGGCTATGGCCTGATTTCCATCGCGCTGCACTGGATCGTCGCGGCGTTCATCACCTTCCTGTTCGTCAGCGGACAGGTGATGGGATTTCTCGAAAACACGCCCGCCGCGCGCGACGTGCGCACGGTTCACATCGCGGTCGGCGCGCTGGCCGCCTCGTTCATCATCGCGCGCCTGATCTGGCGCACAGTGCAGGGGACGCCGGAAAAGATCGGCGGTGACACCGCGCTCAACAAGCTGGCGCTGGCGATCCAGTGGCTGCTCTTGGCCGCCATGATCGGCTCGGTGCTGACCGGCATGTTCAGCGTGTGGTCGAACGGCCGCGATATCGCCGCGTTCAGCCTGTTCACGCTGCCGACCCCGATGGGGAAGAACGAAGCCCTGCATCATCTGCTCGAGGACGTTCACGAGGTGCTGGCCAATACCATCGCCGCGATGGTGGTGCTGCATGTCGCGGGCGCGGTGAAGCACCTCGTCGTCGACCGCGACGGCGTGATGCGGCGCATGCTCAGGCCGGTCGGCGAAGGCTGAGATGATCAGGGCCGGCTTCGCGACTTCATGATGATGGCGTTGAGTTCGCCGCCATAGATGAAGATCACGGCGATGAAATACAGGAACACCAGCGCGATCATCGGCGAGGCGAGGCCCGCATAGGTCGTGACATAGGCCTCGGCGAAGCGCGCCAGGTACTGGCTGAAGGCGGCGCCGGAGACGAGCGACAGGAGGATCGTCACGGCGATGCCGGGCGCGATTTCGGGCAGCCGGCGGCGTCCGGCGGGCAGCCATTTGTGCACCATGACCAGCGTGACCACGAGGGCAACGGTGGCGATGGCATAGCGCGCCACGGTGAATGACGGCTCGACCGGTTCGAGCCACGGCAGGTAATGCCGTGCTGTCGCAAACAGCAGCGGCCCGAGCACGATGAGCAGCGCCAGCGCCAGCGCCACCACGGCCGCGATCAGCACATAGCCGACCGATTCCAGCCGCAGCATCCACCACGAACGGTTCTCGGTGGCGTTGTAGGCGCGGTTGAGGGCGATGCGCAGGCTCTCGACGCCGTTGGCGGCGAAGTAGAGCGCCAGCACCACGCCGATCGTCAGCACGCCGCCGCGCGCGGTGGTCAGCACGTTGTGGATTTCGCGCGCGATCGGCTCGGCGACCTGCTGCGGCCAGGTTTCGAGCAGAAGCTGGGCGGCCTGGTCGGCCAGCTCCTTCGAGCCGACGAACCCGGCCAGTGCGGTGACCACGATGAGGAACGGGAACAGCGCCATCAGCACCGAGAGCGCGATGTGGCTGGCGATGGCCCAGCCGTCGTCGGCGAGGAAGGCCTCGAACGCGCCCCATGCCATCCGAAGCCCGTAGCGAAGATGCCGCGTCATGCTGATGGACCGGACTGCCCCATGTGCCAAGGCTCACTGTGACGGCTTCGCCGCGGCCTTGCAACGGCCCGCCCCAGGCGTTTGCGCCCGTGGCAAGTTGCGATCCGGGGTGTTAAGGATTCGGGCGCGGACGCGGAAGGCAAATTTCACCGCGCCGGCTTCGACGGGTGCTTCATGGCGGCGCTGATCAGCTACTACGTTCTGCCGGTCGCGCTCGGCGCGGTGGCGCTGGCGCTGCTGCTCGGCCTCTTCAACATGCTGCGCGGCGGCCCATCGACCGTGTCGCAGAAGCTGATGCGCTGGCGCGTGCTGCTGCAGCTCGTCGCCATCATTCTCGTCATGCTGGCGGTGTGGTCGCTCGGCCGCTGAGCCCGCCAAAGGCCCACGGGGGACATTCGCGATGGTCACGCTCAACCGCATCTACACCCGCACCGGCGACGACGGCACCACCGCGCTCGGCAGCGGCGAGCGGCGGCCGAAATCCGACCTGCGCGTCGCCGCCTACGGCACCATCGACGAAACCAACGCGGCGCTCGGCGTGGCGCGCCTGCACACCGCGGGGGCGGCCGTCATCGACGCCATGCTGGCGCGCATCCAGAACGACCTGTTCGACATCGGCGCCGACCTCTGCGTGCCGCAGCGTGAGGGCAAGGCGGAGCGGCTGCGGCTTGCCGCAAGTCAAGTCGAGCGCCTTGAGCATGACATCGATGCGCTTAACGCGCGCCTGGCGCCGCTGACCTCGTTCGTGCTGCCCGGCGGCACGCCCGGCGCGGCCTACCTGCATCTGGCGCGCACCCTGTGCCGGCGCGCGGAACGGCTGATCGTCGAGCTGGCGGCCCGGCCCGGGGAGCCGGTCAACCCACTGTTGGTCAGCTATATCAATAGATTGTCGGACTTCCTGTTCGTCGCCTCCCGCGCCCTCAACGACAACGGCGCCGGCGACGTGCTGTGGGTGCCGGGCGCCCATCGCTAGGCGGAGGTGGAGCGGCGATCCTTCGGCCGCCGGATCGCTCTGGGCGGCCAGGGCTTTTGCCTTGTGCGCCATTCTCCATTAATGAGGCGCGCGACCGCCGCCCGGGCCATTGACCGGACGGGTAAAATTGACGCGTTCCGCGTTGACACCTGCTTGGCGCCGCCATTAGGTTCGCGCGCCATCGAGCAGGCTGCGAGGGGAGACAAAATTGAAGGTTCTGGTGCCGGTCAAGCGGGTCGTTGACTACAACGTCAAGATCCGCGTCAAAAGCGACGGTTCGGGCGTCGAGCTTGCCAACATCAAGATGTCGATGAACCCCTTCGACGAGATCGCCGTCGAGGAGGCGCTGCGCCTCAAGGAAGCCGGCAAGGCCACCGAAGTGGTGTGCGTGTCGGTTGGCCCGGCGCAGGCCTCCGAAACCATCCGCACCGGCCTCGCCATGGGCGCCGACCGCGGCATCCTGGTCAAGGTCGAGGGCGCGGTCGAGCCGCTGGCGGTCGCCAAGCTGCTCAAGGCCATCGCCGACGAGGAAAAGCCCCGCCTGATCATCATGGGCAAGCAGGCGATCGACGATGACTGCAACCAGACCGGGCAGATGCTCGCCGCCCTCCTCGGCTGGTCGCAGGGGACCTTCGCCTCCAAGCTCGCCGTCGACGGCGCCGATTTCCTCGTCACCCGCGAGGTCGACGGCGGCCTGCAGACCGTGCGCCTCAAGGGGCCGGCGATCGTCACCACCGACCTGCGCCTCAACGAGCCGCGCTACGCCAGCCTGCCCAACATCATGAAGGCCAAGAAGAAGCCGATTGATGAAAAGACGGCGGACCAGTACGGCGTCGATCTGGCGCCCCGCCTCGAAATCCTCAGGACCGCGGAGCCCGCCGGCCGCAAGGCGGGCGTCAAAGTCGGCTCGGTCGCCGAACTGGTCGCCAAGCTCAAGAACGAAGCCGGGGTTCTGTAATGACGACGCTTTTGATCGCCGAACACGACAACGCCACCCTCAAGGAAGCCACCGCCAAGGCGCTGAGCGCCGCGCTCGCGCTCGGCGGCGAGGTCCATGTACTGGTCGCCGGCACCGGCTGCGCCGCGGTGGCCGAGACCGCCGCCAGGCTCAAGGACGTCACGAAGGTGCTGGTCGCCGACGGCGCGGCCTATGGCCATGACGTCGCCGAGCCGCTCGCCGCCCTGATCGTTTCGCTGGCCGGTTCCTATGACGCCATCGTCGCGCCGGCCACCTCGCGCGCCAAGAATGTGATGCCGCGCGTCGCCGCGCTGCTCGACGTCATGCAGGTGTCGGAAATCACCAAGGTGGTGGCGCCGGACACCTTCGAGCGGCCGATCTATGCCGGCAACGCCATCCAGACCGTGAAGGCGAAGGACGCCAAGAAGGTCATCACCGTGCGCACCTCGACGTTCCAGGTGGCGGGCGAGGGCGGCGCGGCGGCGGTCGAGACGGTTGCCGCGGCGGCCGATCCGGCGCTGTCGTCGTTCGTCAGCGAGGAACTGGCAAAGAGCGACCGACCGGAACTGACCTCGGCCAAGATCATCATTTCCGGCGGCCGCGCCATGCAGAGCCGCGAGAACTTCACCAAGTACATCGAACCGGTGGCCGACAAGCTCGGCGCCGGCGTCGGCGCCTCGCGCGCCGCGGTCGATGCCGGCTACGCGCCCAACGACTGGCAGGTCGGCCAGACCGGCAAGGTGGTGGCCCCGGAGCTGTACATCGCCGTCGGCATTTCCGGCGCGATCCAGCATCTGGCCGGCATGAAGGATTCCAAGGTGATTGTCGCCATCAACAAGGACGAGGAGGCGCCGATCTTCCAGGTCGCCGACTACGGCCTGGTGGCCGATCTCTATCAGGCGCTGCCGGAACTCAACGAGGAACTCGGCAAGCTGGTGCGGTGACGCCACGGCGCGCTTTTTTTACGCGAACGCCGGTGGCGGATTGCGCGGAACCGCGTAAGATAAAAGATTGCGGGCCGGCCGCTGCCGCCGGATCGCCAGGTTTCCCTCCCGCCCGACCCTGTCGGGCCGGCCCGCTTCAAGCCGGGCCGTTTCATCAGCCAGGCCGTTCATAAAGCCAGGATTCTGTTAGGTCATATCCATGTCCCTCAATATCAGGAAAATCGGTGTGGTCGGTGCCGGCCAGATGGGCAGCGGCATCGCTCATGTCTGCGCGGTAGCCGGTTACGACGTCCGGCTCAACGACATGGCGCCGGAGCGCATCAAGTCCGCGCTCGCGACCATCAACGGCAATCTGGCGCGGCAGGTTTCCAAGAACATCATCACCGAGAATGTCCGCAAGGCCGCGGTCGCGCATATCCAGGGCGCGGAAACCTTCGACGACCTGGCCGACTGCGATCTCGTCATCGAGTCGGCGGTCGAGAAGGAAGACGTCAAGCGCAAGATCTTCCACGACCTGTGCGCCTCGCTCAAGCCCGAGGCCATCATCGGCTCCAACACCTCGTCGCTGTCGATCACGCGCCTTGCGGCGGCCACCGACCGGCCGGAAAAGTTCATCGGCATTCACTTCATGAATCCGGTGCCGCTGATGGAGCTGGTCGAGCTGATCCGCGGCATCGCCACCGACGACGTCACCTTCGAGGCCGCCAAGGCGCTGGTCGTCAAGCTCGGCAAGCACATCGCCGTGTCCGAGGATTTCCCCGCCTTCATCGTCAACCGCATCCTGCTGCCGATGATCAACGAGGCGATCTACACGCTCTATGAGGGCGTCGGCACGGTGGAGGCCATCGATACCGCCATGAAGCTCGGCGCGCACCACCCGATGGGACCGCTGGAGCTGGCCGACTTCATCGGCCTCGACACCTGCCTGTCCATCATGCAGGTGCTGCACGAGGGGCTGGCCGATTCCAAGTACCGGCCGTGTCCGCTGCTGGTGAAATACGTCGAGGCCGGCTGGCTCGGCCGCAAGACCCAGCGCGGCTTCTATGACTATCGCGGCGACAAGCCGATGCCGACCCGCTAGCGCGCCAGATCAGGACGGACACCACCGGCCGGCCTTGCCCCCCGCAAAGGGGCGAGGCTTAACGGCACGTTTACGCGTCAGGCGCAAGGGTGGGGAAAACGTCTTTCGCCAACTCGGGAAGCCCGGCGACCGGCCATGGCCATCAACAGCGTTTCCTTCTGGCAGCAGAACCAGAACTGGCGCGCGCGGCAGCAGGATCTGGCCGACCAGCTCGATCTGATGAGCGCGCTGACCCAGAAGATGGCCGACGCCAACGCCGGCCTGGCCTCCGGCAAGGCCAACCTGGTGGGCCAGGCCGTTCTCAAGCGCGTCACCCAGGAGGCCAAGTCCAAGGCGCTGGAGCAGGCCGCCGCCGCCGAGAAGGCGGCCGCCGACGACAAGGAAACACAGGCGTTGCAGGATCGCACCGCGCTGCCCGACTACATCCAGGTTCTGGTCACGCGGTTTAACGTGCTGGCCTAGGCGCCGGCCTAGGGCGCCAGCACCGCGCCGATCACCCTGAGGGCGTCGTCGCTCGCCCATTCCGCCGGGCCCGCCAGCATGGCGATCTCGCAACCCGCGCCGTCGATGAGGATCGAGGTCGGCATGCCCGGCGCCCGGCCGATGGCCTTGAGATCCTGGAAGATCCGGGCCTTGTTGTCGCTGAAATAGCGCAGCCGGGTGACGCCGGTTTCCTGAAGCCAGGCCTTCGGCTTGTCGGGGTCGCGGGTGTCGATGTTGACCGCCACCACCTCGAAGCGTTCGCCACCGAGCTTCGTTTGCAGGGCGTCGAGCGCCGGCATCTCCTTGCGGCATGGCACGCACCAGGTCGTCCACAGGTTCAGGAGCACGGTCCGGCCGCGCCACTCCGTCAGGGAGCGCGGGCGGCCGTCGGCGTCGTGGAACGCCAGGTCGGGGATCGCCAGCGGCGCCGCTGCCGGGGTCAGCGCCGCGACCTCACCGCGGACAAGGGGCGCGATCCGGCGCGCGGTCTCGACCGCCGGACGGCAGGCGGCGGCCCCGTCCGCATTGCGCTTGAGGCCGCCGATCCCGTATATCCCGGCGAACCCGAGCGCGGCGGCGGCGGCAACCGCGGCGACCGCAAGGCCGGCGCGGCGCGAGCCGGCCGGGGCCGGGGCGGGGGGATGGGATTGGCGGGGCGTCGGATCGGGGGTCATCGGTCGGCTCGTCCTTTGCAGGGAAAATGTGGTCGCCGTCGGGCAACCGACAGTCTTACGGTGGGACGGCGGATTTCATAGTCCATTCGGCGCCGGGTGGGTATGAAGAGACGGGTCGGGGAGGGCGTGGACCATGAGCAACAAGATGTGGGGCGGTCGCTTCAGCACTGGCCCCGACGCCGTCATGGAGGAGATCAACGTCTCGATCGACGTCGATCGCCACCTCTATGCGCAGGACATCGCCGCCTCCAAGGCCCATGCAGCCATGCTGGCGGGGCAGGGCATCATCGCCGCCGAGGACGCCGACGCCATTGCGCGCGGCCTCGACACGATCCTGGCCGAGATCGAGGCCGGCACCTTCACCTTCAAGCGCGCGCTCGAAGACATCCACATGAACGTCGAGGGCCGGCTCGCCGAGATGATCGGCGCGGCGGCGGGACGGCTGCACACCGCGCGCTCGCGCAACGATCAGGTCGCGACCGACTTCCGGCTGTGGGTGCGCGACAGCATCGACGCCATCGATGCGGCGCTCGGCGACTACCAGCGCGCGCTCGCCGAGCGGGCGCTCGAGCATGCCGACACCGTGATGCCGGGCTTCACCCATTTGCAGACGGCGCAGCCGGTGACCTTCGGCCATCATTTGATGGCCTATGTCGAGATGGCGGCGCGCGACCGCGGCCGCTTCGCCGACGCGCGCACCCGCCTCAACGAAAGCCCGCTCGGCGCCGCGGCGCTGGCCGGCACGTCGTTTCCGCTCGACCGCGAGCGCACCGCGCGCGCGCTCGGCTTCGACCGCCCGATGGCCAACTCGCTCGACGCGGTGTCCGATCGCGACTTCGTGCTCGAAACGCTGGCGGCGGCCTCGATCGCCTCGGTGCATCTGTCGCGCTTCGCCGAGGAGATCGTGATCTGGACCTCGCCGCTGGTGGGTCTGATCCGCCTGTCCGACCGCTTCACCACCGGCTCGTCGATCATGCCGCAGAAGCGCAATCCCGATGCCGCCGAGCTGGTGCGCGCCAAGACCGGGCGCATCATCGGCGCGCTCAACGCGCTGCTCATCGTCATGAAGGGGCTGCCGCTCGCCTACCAGAAGGACATGCAGGAGGACAAGCAGGGCACCATCGAGGCGCTGGGCGCGCTGGCGCTGGCGCTCGCCGCCATGACCGGCATGGTGCGCGACCTGGTGCCCGACGCGGCGCGCATGAAGAAGGCGGCCGGCGAAGGCTACGCCACCGCCACCGATCTCGCCGACTGGCTGGTGCGCGAGCTGAAGATGCCGTTCCGCGAGGCCCATCACGTCACCGGCCGCATCGTCGCGCGCGCGTCCGAAGCCGGCGTGCCGCTGCACCGGCTCGCGCTCGCCGCCATGCGCGAGATCGAGCCGCGTATCACGGAAGCGGTGTTCGACGTGCTGTCGGTGCAAAGCTCGGTGAAAAGCCGGACCAGCTTCGGCGGCACCGCGCCGAAAAACGTCCGTGCCCAGGCCAGGGCCTGGCTGCGGCGGCTCGACAAGGATCGGAAGGCAACCTGACGGGATGCCGATTTTTGCCGCCCGCGGGGGTCGCCAGAGCGAGGCGATTTGGCTAGGGTGGCGCCGCTTTTACCCCATGGAATGCTTTTGCCCCTGCAAGCCATGGCCCTCAGGAGTGCCGACGTGATCCCTCCCGCTAGCAAGACCTGCCGCCGCCCCGTCCTCGGCCGTCCGGCGCTGATCGCGGCGCTGGCCGTCGTGGCGCTGGCGCTGGCCGGTTGCGGGCGTAAAAGCGGCCTCGATGCGCCGCCCGGCGCCGCGGCCGAGCCCCCGCCCCAGAGCGCGTCTCCGGCCTGGTCGAGCCCGGCCGGCACCCTTGCGCCGGCTCCGCCGTCCGCCAACGCCCCGGCGCCGGACAAGCGCATCTTCCTGGACACGCTGCTCAACTAAAGCGCGCCATGCACCATTTCGACTACCGCGATGGCGAACTGCACGCCGAGGACGTGAACCTCACGCGTCTCGCCGCGGCGGTCGGCACGCCGTTCTATGCCTATTCCACCGCCACCCTGACACGCCATTACCAGGTATTCGCCGACGCCTTCGCCGGGGCCAACGCGCTGATCTGCTACGCCATGAAGGCGAACTCCAACCAGTCGGTGCTGCGCACGCTGGCTCGCCTCGGCGCCGGCGCCGACGTCGTCTCGGGCGGCGAACTGCAGCGCGCCCGCGCCGCCGGCATCGCGCCGGAAAAAATCCTGTTCTCCGGCGTCGGCAAGACCGAGGCCGAACTGCGGCTGGCGCTCGCCGAGAACATCCTGTGCATCAACGTCGAATCCGAGCCGGAGCTGGAGCTGGTGTCGCGGCTCGCGCAGGAGACGGGCCGCGATGCGCGCATCTCGCTGCGCGTCAATCCCGACATCGACGCCCGCACCCACGCCAAGATCTCCACCGGCAGGGCGGAGAACAAGTTCGGCATTCCGCTAAGCCGCGCGCGAACCGTCTACGCCCATGCCGCCACGCTTCCCGGCCTGCGCGTCACCGGCGTCGACATGCATATCGGCAGCCAGATCATCGAGCTCGAGCCGTTCGCCGCCGCGTTCGCGCTGCTGGCCGATTTCGTGCGCGCGCTACGCGCCGACGGCCATGCCATCAGCCATATCGATTTCGGCGGCGGCCTCGGCATCCCCTACCATTCCGACCGCGACGCGCCGCCCGACCCGTCCGCCTACGCCGCGATCGTCAGGAACGCGGTGCGCGATCTCAACTGCGCGCTGATCTTCGAGCCGGGCCGGCTCATCGTCGGCAATTCCGGCATCCTGGTGACGCGCGTCGTCTACGTGAAGCGCGGCGAGGCCAAGACCTTCGTCATCGTCGACGCGGCGATGAACGACCTGGTGCGGCCGACGCTGTATGAGGCCCATCACGACATCGTTCCGGTGCGCGCGCCGGCGCCCTCGGCGCGCTCAATCGTCGCCGACGTGGTCGGGCCGGTATGCGAGACCGGCGATTATCTCGCGCTCGGGCGCACCATGCCCGAGCCGCGCGCCGGCGATCTTCTGGCGGTGATGACGGCGGGCGCCTATGGCGCGGTGCAGGCCGGCACCTACAACACGCGGCCCCTGGTGCCCGAGGTGCTGGTCAACGGCGCGCAGCATGCGCTCATACGCCCGCGTCTCGGGGTCGAGGAACTGATCGCGCTCGACCGCCTGGCGCCATGGCTGTGATGTTCGCGGTCACGATTTCCTGAACACGGCCGGGGCCGCGCGCTCCGCCGCGTGCCTCACCTCCGCCACCATGGTAGGTTGGGCTTGGCTTTGCGTGGGACGCGCCGCCGCCGTCATTCCCCCATGCCGGAGATGCGATTGAACGGAACCGCGAACGGATCGTCTGGCCGACCGGATCCCGCCGGGATCCGGCTTGAGCGCGCGCTACGCCGTGCCCGTTGGGCGCTGGCGTGGGAGCGGGTGTGGCCGCATCTGGCCCGGCTCATGACGGTGGCGGGACTGTTCGTGGCCGCTGCGTGGGCCGGGCTGTGGCTATGGCTGCCGCCGACCGCGCGCGTGGCCGCGCTCGCCGGGTTTGCCGCGCTTTTGGTCGGCGCGCTTATTCCCGCATGGCGGCTGCGCTGGCCGAGTCGCGCCGAGGCGCTGCACCGGCTCGACCGCCGTTCCGGCCTCGCCCATCGCCCGGCGACCGCGCTCACCGATACGCTGGCCGCCGCGCCCGACCCCGTCACCGAGGCGCTGTGGCAGACCCATCGCGCGCGCACGCTGGCCGCGCTCAGGAGCCTGCGGGCCGGGCTGCCGTCGCCGCGGCTGGCGCTGCACGACCCCCGGGCGCTGCGCGGCCTCGTGGTGCTGCTGCTGGCCGCGACCTTCATTGCCGCCGGCGACGAGCGCCGCGACCGCCTCGCCGCCGCGTTCGACTGGGAGAGTCCATGGTCTGGCGGCGCGCAAGCCAGGCTCGACGGCTGGGTCTCGCCACCGCCCTATACCGGGCGCGCTCCGGTCATTCTCACCGGCGCGCCGGCCGACGAATCGCGCGTCATCGCCGTGCCGGCCGGCAGCGTGCTGACGGTGCGCGCCAGCGGCAGCCGGCTCGATGTCGCGGCGAGCGCCGGGCTGACCGAGACGCCCGCCGACCGCGCGCCCGAGGGCAGCCAGGAGCGCCGCTTCACCATCGCCGCCGACGGCAGCGCCCATGTGCGGAACCCCTCCGGCCATTCGCCGTGGCGTTTCTCCGCCATCCCCGACCGCGCCCCGACCATCGAGTTGGCGCAGGACCCCGAACGCCAGGCCCAAGGCGGGCTGCTGCTGTCCTACCGCATCGAGGACGATTACGGCGTCACCGATGCGCGCGCCACCTTCGCCTGGCGCGCCAGGGATGCCGCGACGGCCCGGGACGCGCGGCCGCTCTACGACATGCCCGATTTCGCGCTGATGCTGCCCAACGCGCGCACCCGCAACGGCGTCGGCCAGACCGTCAAGGACTTGAGCGAGCACCCTTACGCCGGCGCCGAGCTGACGCTGACGCTCGCCGCGCGCGATGAAGCCGGCAACGAGGGCCACAGCGCCGCGGTCGACATGCGCCTGCCGGAGCGCGTCTTCACCAAGCCGCTGGCGCGCGCCCTGATCGAGCAGCGCCGCAGCCTGGCCATGGACGCCAAGGCGCGGCCGCAGGTGCTGGGCGCGCTCGAGGCGCTGCTGGTCGCGCCGGAAACCTTCACGCCGGAAGCCGGCGTCTATCTCGGCCTGCGCAACGTGTTCATGCATCTGGCCCATGCCAGGAACGACGAGGCGTTGCGCGAATCCGTCGCCCGGTTGTGGGCGCTGGCGGTGGCGATCGAGGACGCCAACATGACGGATGCCGAGAAGGCGTTGCGCGCCGCGCAGGAAGCACTGCGCCAGGCGCTTGAGCGCGGCGCCTCCGACGAGGAGATCCGGCGCCTGACCGAGCAGCTGCGCGCCGCCATCGACAACTACATGCGCCAGCTCGCGGAGCAGTTGCGCAGCAATCCGCAGCAACTCGCCCGTCCGCTCGATCCCAACGCGCGCGTCATGCGGCCCGAGGATCTGCGCGCGATGCTCGACCGCATGGAGCGCATGGCGCGCTCCGGCGACAGGGATGGCGCGCGCCAGTTGCTCGAACAACTGCAGCAGATGCTGGAGAACCTGCAGATGGCGCAGCCCGGCATGGGAGGCGACGACGACATCGAGCAGGCGCTCAACGAACTCGGCGATCTCGCGCGCAAGCAGCAGCAGTTGCGCGACCGTACGTTCAAGCAGGGGCAGGATCAGCGACGCGACCGCATGCGCGGGCAGCGGTCCGGCCCCGACGCCATGAATGAATTGCGCCAGGACCAGCAGGCGTTGCGCGACCGGCTCGGCAAGCTGCTCGAGGACATGAAGAAGCGCGGCCTTGGCGGCCAGAAGCAGCAGGGCCCCGGCCAACCGGGCGACGATCTGGACGAGGCGGATTCGGCCATGGGCGAGGCCGGCGGCCAGCTCGGCCAGGGCAATGCCGACGGCGCCGTCGATTCGCAAGGCCGCGCCGCCGACGCGCTGCGGCGCGGCGCGCAAGGCCTGGCGCAGGCACTGCAGCAGATGATGGGCGAGGGCGAGGGCAACAGTCCCGGCAACCGCGTCGGACCGCAGACGGGCAACGGCCCCAGCGCCGATCCGCTCGGCCGGCCGCTGCGCGGCCGCGACATCGACGATACGACGGTGCAGGTTCCCGGTGAGATCGACGTGCAGCGGGTGCGCCGCATCCTCGAGGAACTGCGCCGCCGGCTTGGCGAGACCGAGCGCCCGCAGCTCGAGCTGGATTACATCGAGCGGCTGCTCAAGGAGTAGGTCAGGCGCCTCGCGATCATGGCTTCCGCGCGGCTAGCGCCGCGGCGGCCGCGGCGCGGATGTCGGCCACCGAGAATGGCTTGGTGACGACGTCGTGGATGAGGGCCTTGAGATTATGCGCGCGCTCGCGCTGGTCGGCGAATCCGGTCATCAGCAGGATGACGAGGCGGGGGAAGTCGCGCGCCGCCATGAGCGCCAGCGCGATACCGTCCATCACCGGCATCTTGATGTCGGTGAGCAGCAGGTCGAAGGGATCGGCGGCGCCTGCCAGGAGGTCGAGCGCCTCGGCGCCGTCGGCGGCGGTGACCGTGACGTGGCCGTCAAGCGCGAGCGCGCGCGCCACCAATTCACGCATCGCGGTTTCGTCGTCGGCGATCAGCACCCGCGCCATTCACGCGTCTCCGCCGGCAAGGTCGCGGCGATGAAAGAATCGCACGGCGATGTCGTGGGCCTCGGCCGGCGGCGCGGCGAGGCGCGAGCGGAACGGCACCTTCTCGCCCGGATTGATGCGGGACTGCTCCAGCACCGTGTTCCAGGCATAGATGTCGTTGCCGCGGACGTCGCGCACGACGAAGCGCAGGCGCGGAATTTCCAGCGGCTTGCGGGCGAGCCCGACGATGGCGCCCTCGATCACCAGCACGGGCGCGCCGTCCACGGTCTCGGCGGTGACGCGGACGTCGGTGAAGTCGAGGCCGCGCAGGTTGACGCCGAAGCCGATCATTTTGAAGAAGCTCGCGGTCTGCGGCAGCGCCCGCACCACCTCGGCGCGCCAGATCAGCAGGCCGACGGTGAGCGCGGCCATGGCGAGGATGGCGACGTTGAGGCTGACGGGCCGCCGCATCAGCCCCGGTCCAGGCCGGCGCAGCCATTCGGGAAGGCCGCGCGACGCGGTGCCGCGGCGGCCGAACGAGCGCGTGTCGCGGCGGCCGGGCGCATCGTCGCCGGTATCGGCATCGCCGGGCAGGTCATCGAAGCCGCCGGCGATCGATGGACTGTCGATGCGCGGCGCGCCCGCGGCCTCGGGCCACGAATCGCGGCTCGCGTCGGTGGTCCAGTCGTCCTGCGCGGGCGGGTCGAAGTGCGGCGCGGCGCCGGCCGTGGCCATTTGCGCGGCGGCTTCCGGCCTGGCGTGCCAGACTTCCCTGCAGCGCGTGCAGCGCACCTGCCGGCCCGTGGGTCCGAGAGCCGCGGCATCGACGCCGTAGGAGGTGTGGCAGTGGGGACAAACGATCTGCATGGGACGAATCGCCATTCGTTAGGGCTGTCGGGACAAGGCTAGCAGCGGTCCGTTAACGAATCGGAAACCATAACCGACGCAAAAAACGTTATGGTTTTGCGCGCGGCGCCCGGGTGGGGCGGGCCGAACGGAGCGGAACGTGGTCCGGTTCGAAAATGTCGGCTTGCGCTATGGACTGGGGCCGGAGGTTCTGCGCGACCTCAGTTTCCGCATCGCGCCGCGCTCGTTCCAGTTCCTTACCGGCCCCTCGGGCGCGGGCAAGACCTCGCTCTTGCGCATGCTGTTCCTGTCGCTGCGGCCGACGCGCGGACTCATCACCATGTTCGGCCGCGACATCTCGACACTCGACAAGAACGCGGTCGCGGCGCTGCGCCAGCACATCGGCATCGTGCTGCAGGATTTCCGCCTGCTCGACCACATGACGACTTATGAGAACGTCGCGCTGCCGTTCCGCGTCATGGGCCGCGACGAATCGACCTATCGCCGCGAGGTCGTCGACCTGTTGCGCTGGGTGGGCCTGGGCGAGCGCATGGATGCGCTGCCGCCGGTGCTGTCGGGCGGCGAGAAGCAGCGCGCCGCCATCGCGCGCGCGGTGATCGCGCGCCCGCAACTGCTGCTCGCCGACGAGCCGACCGGTAACGTCGATCCCACGCTGGCGCGGCGGCTGTTGCGGCTGTTCGTCGAGTTGCATCGCTCCGGCACCTCGGTGGTCATCGCCACTCACGATATCGCCTTGATGGATCAGTATGATGCGCACCGGTTGGTGCTGCACGAGGGGCGCCTGCATGTTTACGAATGAAGCCGCCGGGAGCCGCCGCCATGCCGCTCATTGAAGGAGGCGGCCGCCGCCTGTCGCCGATCGTGCCGCGCGGCTCGATCGCCGGCCACGCGCTGGTCGCGGTGGTGGCGATCATGACGTTCCTGGCCGCGCTCGCCACCGGCATCGTGCTCCTGGTGCGCGGCGCGGCGACGGAATGGCAGTCCGAGGTGGCGAGCGAGGTGACGATCCAGGTGCGCCCGGTGCCGGGCCGCGATCTCGATCGCGACGTGCGCCGCGCCGTGGAGATCGCCCGCGCCGCGGCGGGCGTCAGCGAGGTGCGGCCGTTCTCGGGCGCGGAGTCGGTCAAGCTGCTGGAGCCGTGGCTGGGGTCCGGCCTGAAGACCGAGGACCTGCCGGTGCCGCGCATGATCGTGGTGCGGATCGCGCCCGGCGCCACGGCGGATTTTGCCGCCTTGCGCGCGCAGCTTGCGCAGGAGGTGCCGCCCGCCAGCTTCGACGACCATCGCGCCTGGATCGAGCGCATGCGCGCCATGACCAGCGCCACCGCGTTTGCCGGCCTCGGCATCGTCGTGCTGGTCATTCTGGTGACGGTGATCTCGGTGTCGTTCGCCACCCGCGGCGCCATGGCGGCCAGCCGCCCGATCGTCGAGGTGCTGCATTTTGTCGGTGCCGGCGACCGCTATATCGCCAACCGCTTCCTCGGCCATTTCCTCCGCCTCGGCCTCGAGGGCGCCGCGATCGGCGGCGGCGCGGCGATCCTGCTGTTCGGGCTCGGCGAATCGGTCAGCGCCTGGTTTTCCGGAACCGTGGTGGGCGACCAGTTCGCGGCGCTGCTCGGCACCTTCTCGCTGCGCCCGTCGGGCTACCTGATCCTGGCCGCGCAGGCCCTGCTGATCGCCCTGATCACGGTATGGGCGTCGCGCCGCACGCTGTATGCCACCATCGCCGACATCGAATGAGCCCGGTCACCAGAGCGCGATCCTTGCCGAAAACCATCTCCCACCATTCGCCATCCTGCCCTAGACTGTGGCGGCAAGAACGACTCCGGCGCCGCACGGCGGACATGCGTCCGGCGGCAAGGCCAAGCCATCGGGGCCTGGCGGCGGCACACGGGCGGGTGGCGGACTGATGAGGCGTTGGCGCACCCTGGCGTGGCTTGCGGGCGCGGCGACGATCGCCGGAGCGGTGGGATTCTGCGTTTTCCTCACCCGCCTCGCGCAGACCGAAATCGTGCTGCACGACAAGGCCGACGGCATCGTGGTGCTGACCGGCGGCGCCTCGCGCGTGAACGATGCCATGGAACTCCTGGCGGCGGGCCACGCGCAGCGGCTGCTGATCTCCGGCGTGCATCCGATGAGCAGCACCGGCGAACTGTCGCGCATGCTGCCGGAATACCAGCGCCTGCTCGCCTGCTGCGTCGATCTCGACCATTTCGCCCGCAATACTCGCGGCAACGCCATCGAGGCGCGGCGCTGGGTGCACGAGCGCAGCCTGCAATCGCTGATCGTGGTGACGTCGAACTATCACATGCCGCGCGCGCTGGCGGAATTTTCCCATGTCATGCCCGGCGTGGCATTGACGCCATTCCCGGTTGTGGGCGAGAGATGGAAATCCGAACCCTGGTGGTCGAACGGCGGGATCATGCGGCTGGTGATGCTCGAGTATGTCAAATATGTCTTCGCCGAGGCGCGTATCGCGCTCGGCGGGCTTGGACTTTTTCCCGAGCGTGAAATCTTTGCGGCCTCTATGCGCGTTCCTCCCGCCGCACCGCCGCGACGCTCCGCATTCAACTGACCGGGAACCGCCACTGTGTCCATCGTCATCCGCTCGACGCTATTCAACATCGCGTTCTATCTGGTGCTGGCGATCTACCTGATCGTCGCGATCCCCACCTTCGTGATGCCGCGCGCGGCCATCATCGCCATCGCCAAATCATGGGGGCGCGCCAGCCTGTGGCTCCTGCGGGTGATCTGCAACATCCGCGTCGACATCCGCGGCCTCGACAAGATTCCGGCGGGCGCGCTGCTGGTGACCTCCAAGCATCAGTCGGCGTGGGAAACCTTCGCGCTGTTCACGCTGTTCGACGATCCGGCCTTCATCCTCAAGCGCGAGCTGCAATGGCTGCCGCTGTTCGGCTGGTACACCATCAAGGGGCGCATGATCCCGATCAATCGCAGCCGTGGCGCAAAGGCGATGCCGGAAATGGCGGCGCGCGCGCGCGCTGAACTGGCCGCCGGCCGCCAGCTCCTGATCTTTCCCGAAGGCACGCGGCGCCCGGTCGGCGCCGAGCCGCGCTACAAGTTCGGCGCCGCCAATCTCTACGCCGATGCCGGCGTGCCGTGCCTGCCGGTCGCGCTCAACTCGGGGCTGTTCTGGCCGCGCCGCACCTTCCTGCGTTATCCCGGCACGGTGCGCGTGGAGATCCTCGATCCGATCCCGCCCGGCCTGTCGCGCGAGGACATGTTCGAGCGCATGCGCGGCGCGATCGAGGAGGTCTCGAACCGGCTGATCGCGGAAGGGCGGGGCGAGCTCGCCGACGCCCATGTCGAGCGCGCGCCGGAGGATCAGTCCAACGACGATGCCGCCCGCGGCGAGGTGCTGTAGCGCAGGAATTGCACCGGGGCGCTTACGACGCCTTCGCCGGCATGCTTTCGCGCAGCATGAGCGCGAGCCGGTGCAGCTCGTTGTCGCGGCAGCCCTGCGCGTCCAGCTCGGCCACGGTCGAGAGCACGTAGTCGCGGCAGGGGCCGGACTTGCCATGGCCTTGTCGCACGAAATGCAGTTGCTGCTCGGTCGTCAGCCGTCCGGCATATTGCGGGTGGCGGCGGTCGACCACATAGCACAGCGCGCTGACCTGGCAGCGCGCGTCATCCTCGAGCCAGATCGAGCGCATCACCTCGTGATAGACGTGATTGATCTGCTCGCGCTCGCGCAGGTAAACCAGGGTGGCGTCGCGGTCTTTTTCGGCGACGCGGAACGCGATGCCCTGGCAGGCGCCGCCATGATCGAGCCCGAGCACGAGGCCGGGTTTTTCCGGCGTGCCGCGATGCACGAACGAATAGACGCACAGCGTGCGGTGGGCGCCGATCAGCCGGGCCGGCCGCCGCTCGACGTAGTCGAAGCCGGGCCGCCACATCAGCGAGCCATAGCCGAACACCCAGAGATCGTGAGGCGAGGGTTGGGACAAGGGACGCGCCAGCCGCGAAGCAAGTGGACGATGCGCAAAAAGACCTAACAGGGCGGCGCGCGCCATGCAACGATCGGTCGCGGCGCGCATGAGGCGCATGCATTGATCCGATGGGCGGCTTCGCGTATTTTCCTGCCGCATGCGCGAACAGCCCTCCTATCATCCGATTCTGGCGCCACGCCGCCCGATGTGGCGGATCTTCCTGGCGCCGCTGCTGCTTCTGTTGGCCGGACTGGGATGGAGCGCATTCTGGTTCTACGCGGCGGGCGAGACCGAGGCGGTCGTCGACCGCTGGCGCGACCGCGAGGCGAAGTCCGGCCGCGAATACGGTTGCGGCGCGCGCGACGTGGCGGGATATCCGTTCCGGTTCGAACTGTCATGCGCGCCGGCCAGCATCGGGCTGACCTCGATGTCGCCGCCGGCGCGGGCGCGGCTCGACCGGCTGCGCATCGTCGCGCAGGTCTATGATCCCGGCCTCCTGATCGCCGAATTCAGCGCGCCGATGACCGTCGGCGGCGGCGACATGGCGGGACAGGCGGTGCTGACCTGGAAGCTGGCCCAGGCCAGCCTGCGCGGGGCGCCGGAAGCCCCGCAGCGCGCCTCGCTCGTCGTCGACGATCTTGCCGCCGCCGCCCCCGAGGGCGCCGCGTGGGCGCGCGCCGGGCATCTCGAACTGCACGGCCGTCCCGCGGCCGATGCCTTGCCCGACAAGCCGGCGCTCGACCTCGCGCTGCGGCTGCAAAGCGCCAGCGCGCCGGCGCTCCATGCGCTGGCCGCCGAGCCGTTCGACGCCGACATCGAGGTGACGCTGCGCGGCCTGCACGATCTCGCGCCGAAGCCGTGGCCGCAGCGGCTGCGCGACATCCAGGCCGCCGACGGCCGCATCGAGGTGCGGCAGGCGCGCGTGCGCCAGGGCGATCTCGCCGCCACGGCGAGCGGCGCGCTGGCGATCGACGCCGCCGGGCACCTGAAGGGCGAACTCAATCTGGTCGTGGCCGGCATCGAGAAGGTGATCGCGCCGCTCGGCCTCGAGGCGCTTCTGGCGAAGACCGAGCCGCAGACCGGATTGCCGGGCCTCAATGCCGGCGACGTCAACAGCCTGATCGGCGCGCTCGATTCCATCGTGCCGGGGCTCGGCAATATCGCGCGGCGCGGCGCCGGGGCCGGGGTGGCGGCGGCTCTCAACGCGCTCGGCAAGCCCGCCGAACTGGACGGCCGCAGCGCGCTGGCGCTGCCGCTGCGCTTTGCCGACGGCGCGATCTATCTCGGCCCGCTGCAGGTCGGCCGCACCGCGGCGCTGTTCTAGACTCGAGTCTAGCTTCAGTCGGCGGCCTTCGGCAGCGTCGGATGGACCCGGCCGAAATCGACGCTGTCGGAATCCTGTCCCATGCTGACGATGCCGCGCCGGATCGCGCGCGTGCGCGTGAAATGATCGAACAACGCGATGCCGTCGCCGCGCCGGATCGCGCGCGTCAGGCGCGAGAGATCCTCCTGGAACGTGCCGAGCATTTCCAGCACGGCTTCCTTGTTGGTGAGGAACACGTCGCGCCACATCACCGGGTCGGAGGCGGCGATGCGGGTGAAGTCGCGGAAGCCGCCGGCGGAGAATTTCAGCACCTCCGAGCACGTCACCTCGGCCAGTTCGTCGGCGGTGCCGACGATGGTGTAGGCGATGAGGTGCGGCAGGTGGCTGGTGACCGCGAGCACCAGGTCGTGATGCGCGGCGGTCATGATCTCGACGTCGGCGCCCATGGCGCGCCAGAACGCGGCGAGGCGTTCGACCGCTTCCGGCGCGACGCCGTCGGGCGGGGTCAGGATGCACCAGCGGTTGACAAACAGCTCGGCGAAGCCGGCGTCGGGTCCGGAGTTCTCGGTGCCCGCCACCGGATGCGCCGGAATGAAATGGACGTGACGCGGCAGATGCGGCGCCATGTCCCTGATCACCGCGCCCTTGACCGAGCCGGCGTCGGAAACGATGGCGCCGGGCGCAAGATGCGGGCCGATCTCGCGCGCGATCTCGCCGCAGGCGCCGACCGGCACGCAGGCGATCACCAGGTCGGCGTCGCGCACCGCCTCGGCGGCGGTCTCCACCACGTGGTCGGCGATGCCCAGTTCAGCAACGCGCGCGCGCGTGGCGGCCGAGCGTGCGGTGGCGACGATTTCGGCGGCGAGCCCTTGCGCGCGCGCCGCGCGCGCGATCGACGAGCCGATCAGACCCGTTCCGATCAGCGCCAGACGCTGGAATGGCGGGGAGGAAGTCACGGGCATCGCTCACGTCTTGCCGAGGAAGTCGCGCAAGGCCGCGACCACCAGGCGGTTGGCTTCCTCGGTGCCGATGGTCATGCGCAGGCTGTCGGGCAGACCGTAATTGCCGAGCCCGCGCAGCACCAGTCCGCGCCGGGTCAGGAACGCGTCGGCCTCGGCGGCGCCGCGGTCCTTCTCGGCCGGAAAATGAATCAGCACGAAATTGGCCACGCTCGGCGTCACGGCAAGGCCGAGCTTCTCGATCTCCTGCGTCACCCACGGCAGCCAGCGTGCGTTGTGGGCGCGCGCGACCTCGATGTGCGCGGCGTCGGCGAGCGAGGCGATGCCGGCGAGCATCGCCGGGGCGTTGACGTTGAACGGCCCGCGGATGCGGTTGACCGCGTCGACCACATGGGCGGGCGCCACCATCCAGCCGAGCCGGAGCGCGGCGAGGCCGTGGATCTTCGAGAAGGTGCGGCACATCACGACATTGTCGGAGGTCGCCACCAGTTCGAAGCCGGCCTCGTAGTCGTTGCGCTGGACGTATTCGGCATAGGCCGCGTCGAGCACCAGGAGCACATGCCCGGGCAGCCCGGCATGCAGGCGCTTGATCTCGTTGAACGGCACATAGGTGCCGGTCGGATTGTTCGGGTTGGCGAGGAACACCAGCTTGGTGCGCGCCGTCACCGCCGCCAGGATGGCGTCGACGTCGGCGGTGAACGTCTTTTCCGCGACCACGACGGGGCGCGCGCCGTTGGCCTTGGTGGCGATGCCGTAGACCAGGAAGCCGTGCGCGGTGTGGATCGCCTCGTCGCCGGGCGACAGATAGGTGTGGGCGAGCAGGTTGAGGATCTCGTCCGAGCCCGAGCCGCACACGATGCGCTCGGGATCGAGCCCGTAGGTGCGCCCGATCGCCTCGCGCAATTCGCGCGAGGAGCCGTCCGGGTAGTCCTCGAGATGCGCGGCGGCCGACTTGAACGCCTCGATGGCGCGCGGCGAGGGGCCGAGCGGCGTTTCGTTGGCGGACAGCTTGAACACGCGCTCGACGCCCGGCGCGGCGCTCTTGCCCGGGATGTAGGCGGCGATGTCGAGGATGCCGGACTTGGGCACGGGACGGGTCATTGCGGAGGCTCGGTTGGAAGACATGGGAACAGCCCCAATGGGAATATGAGGATCAGCCGGCGGTCGCCGCCGCCGTGGAGGCCACCGTATAGCGCGTCGCATGGCTGCCGACGAGGGCCATCGAGCGGATCGAGGCCCCGGCCGCCACCAGCGCGGCGCTCACGGCGGCAAGCCCGCCGGCGGCCGGTACCGAGATCAGGAGCGCGGCGCCCTCGAAAGTGGCGTCGGGCACGGCGATGATGTCGGCGAGCGGCGAGAGCGAGCGCGCCACCTCGGCGCTCCAGCCGGCCACCCGCACGCTCCACATTTCGACCTCGGTGACCATGGCGTCCGCCGCCACCCGCGACACCACGAACACCGGCAGCGCCGCCGGATGGTCGGCGCGTTCGATGAACGGCAGGCGGGCGATGATCTTCGGCGCGCCGGGCGCCTCCAGCGCGGTCCACCACGCTGTGCGGCCGCCGGCGGCCGCCATCAGCGCCAGGTCGCCCTTGGAGCGCGTCACCGCCTCGACCGCGGCGGGGGCGCTGAAATGCGGCACGAACGGCACCGTGAAGCCGAAATGAAAGCGCGCCGAATCGCGCATGGCGGCGTCGCCCGCGGACAGGTCGGCATGCACCGAGAACGGCGCCTGCACATAGGTGAAGGTGGCGATGATGACGCGCCAGATGCTCTCCACGGTATCGAGCGGCAGGATGCCGCGATGGCGCTCGGCCATGCGGCGCATCATGTCGGCCTCGCGCGCCGGGCGGAACGCCGAGCCGACCTCCTGGGTCTGCTTCACCGCGATCAGGCGGTCGATGATGGCGCCGCGCCGCATCAGCAGGCTGTGCATCTGCTCGTCGATGGCGTCGATGTCGCGGCGCAGATCCTGCAACGACGGCTTCTGCAACGACGGCTTCTGAGGCGAGGGCGGGGACGGCGGAAGCTTCGGCATGGGGCGGACCATCTTTGGTATCGGCATGAGCTTCGCGGGCAAAACCGGTTTTCGCTTTCCGGGTCATGCTCCGGCCGCCGCATTGATAGGAAAGACGGTCCGCGAAAGCAAAGAAAACATTGACAGTTTTGCGATCTGATCCCTACCTACCCGGTCTTCTCCCGGACCGCCCCGCAAGGGCGGTGCCGGAGCTTTTGGCGGTATCTTGTCGGGACGGTGAAGGTGCAGGTGGTTCAGGGTGAGCAGCGGTCGCGGGAGGCCGACCAGCCCAGTTCGCCGGTGGTGCGGTTCGACGCCACCCGGGCGCTGGCGCTCGACTGCGGCATCAACCTGGCGCCGTTCCAGATCGCCTATCAGGCCTACGGCAGGCTCAACGCCACGCGCTCCAACGCCATCCTGATCTGCCACGCGCTCACCGGCGACCAGCACGTCGCCAACGTCCATCCGGTCACCGGCAAGCCGGGCTGGTGGGAGGCGGTGGTCGGGCCGGGCAAGATCGTCGACACCGACCGCTATTTCGTCATCTGTCCCAACGTGGTCGGCGCCTGCATGGGCACCACCGGGCCATCCTCGACCAATCCGGCCACCGGAGAGCCGTGGGGGCTGGATTTCCCGGTCATCACCATCCGCGACATGGTGCGCGCCCAGGCCATGCTGATCGACCATCTCGGCATCGACAGCCTGTTTTCGGTCATCGGCGGCTCGATGGGCGGCATGCAGGTGCTGCAATGGGCCTCGAGCTACCCGGAGCGGGTGTTCTCGGCCATGCCGGTGGCCTGCGCCACGCGCCATTCGGCGCAGAACATCGCGTTCCACGAGGTCGGCCGCCAGGCCGTGATGGCCGATCCCGACTGGCGCGGCGGCCGCTATTTCTCCGATGGCACCAATCCGCGCCGCGGCCTGTCGGTCGCGCGCATGGCCGCGCACATCACCTACATGTCCGACGTGGCGCTGCACCGCAAGTTCGGCCGCCGCCTGCAGGACCGCGCGGTGCCGACGTTCTCGTTCGACGCCGATTTCGAGGTCGAGAGCTACCTGCGTCACCAGGGCTCGTCGTTCGTCGAGCGCTTCGACGCCAACAGCTATCTGTACCTGACCCGCGCCATGGACTATTTCGACCTCGCCGCCGATCATGGCGGGGTGCTGGCCGAGGCGTTCCGCGGCACCCGCACGCGCTTCTGCGTCGTCTCGTTCACCAGCGACTGGCTGTTTCCGACCTCGGATTCGCGCTCGATCGTGCATGCGCTCAATGCCGGCGGCGCGCGGGTGTCGTTCGCCGAGATCGACACCGACAAGGGGCACGATGCCTTCCTGCTCGACGTGCCGGAATACTGGGACATCACGCGCGGCTTCCTCGAATCGGCGGCCGCCGCGCGCGGCCTGCCGGTGAAGTGAGGGAGACAGGCGTGATGGCGACGGTTTCTCCAACGGCTGCCGCTGCTGCCGGCGCGCGCGCGCCAGAGGGCTTCCGCGTCGATCACATCCTGGTCGCCGACATGGTCGAGCGCGGCGCCCGCGTGCTCGATGTCGGCTGCGGCGACGGCGATCTGCTGCGGCTCCTGGAGCTGCGCGGCGTCGACGGGCGCGGCATCGAATTGTCGCGCGAGGGTGTCAACCGCTGCGTCGCCAAGGGCCTCGCGGTGATTCAGGGCGATGCCGACACCGATCTTGGCGACTATCCCGCCGATGCCTTCGATTATGTGATCCTGTCGCAGACCCTGCAGGCGACGCGCCAGCCGCGCGTGGTGCTCGAGCACATGCTGCGCATCGGCCGCCACGCCATCGTGTCGTTCCCCAATTTCGGCCACTGGAAGATGCGGCTGCAGCTGCTGTTCAGGGGCCAGATGCCGCGCACCGAGCATCTGCCCGCCACCTGGTACGACACCGCCAACATCCATTTCTGCACCATCAAGGACTTCGTGCAGCTGTGCGATGAGGCCGGGGCCAAGATGGAACGCGCGGTGGCGCTCAACCCGTGGGGCCGGCCGCTGCGCTTCCATGCGCCATGGTGGTTCTGGAACCTGTTCGGCGAGCAGGCGGTGTTCCTGCTCAGCCGCCGCAAGTAACCTCCGCTCACAGCACCTGGATGACGTCGCCGGGGTGGATCGTGCCGCCATCCGTGACCTCGGCATAGATGCCGCAGTCGGCATGGCCAAGCGCCTGCATCAGCGCGGCGGGAATGTCGAGATCGCGCGCGGCGCTGGCCGGGTCGACGTTGGTGGCGGCGCAGCGCCGGATGCGCTTGACCGGCGTGAGCCGCGCCCCGCCGATCGCGAGGGAGCGGCCGAGCAGCGAGAATTCATGCCAGGCCGGCCAACCGCGCACATAGAGGTTGCCGCGGAACCGCAACGGATCGACCGGGCGGCCGACGAGGCGGGCGATCTCGGCCACGCTTGCCAGGTTGATGAGGGAAGCCACCTTGCGCGCCACGTCGGAAAAACTGTGCCCCTCGGCCGCCAGCACGCGCGGCGTCCCGCGCAGCTCATCGGCACAGTAAACGGCGAAGAAGGCCTCGACCGCGGCGCGGCCGTCCGCCGTGCGCAAGGCCGCGCGCACCTCGTCGCGGCCGTCGCGCTCGATGGCGAGGACATGGGTAGCGGCATCGAACCGGGTGGTGAGCGCGGCGAGGCGCTCGTTGCGCATCAGCATCAGGAAATGGCTCTTGGCGAGATGGCGCGGCGCCTCCGCGTCGAAGCCCGACGGGCCGTTTTCGATGGCGTAGAGCCGGTCGGCGGGCAGCGTCCCGCCTGGCGTGAGCCGCGCCTCGGTCATCGGCTCGGGCGACAGGCCCTTCACCGGATAGCGGTAGATGGCTTCGAGCACGGCGCCATGCGGGGTGAGGGGAGCGGACATTTGCAAAGGCTTCTCGGCAAGGTTCACGAAATTGTGAACGTCCCCCTTTGCAGCCGCAAGGGGCATTCCCACATGGAATGCGAGGCGGCGTGAACTCGCCGCCGCATCAAACCGTCCATGCCGGGCTGATCCCGGCGGGGCACCCATTGACGATGGGGCGGACGTTGCCTTTGGGGCGGCCGTCGCAGGCTGAGGGGACACCATATGAATATCGAGAAATACACCGAGCGGACGCGCGGCTTCGTGCAGTCCGCCCAGTCGCTGGCGTTGCGCGAGGGGCACCAGCAGTTTTCGCCGCTGCATCTGCTCAAGGTTTTGCTCGACGATGCCGAGGGGCTGGCGGGCGGCCTGATCGACCGTTCGGGCGGCAATTCGCGCGCCATCCTGAAAGCCACCGAGGACGCGCTGGCGCGCATTCCCAAGGTCACCGGCGGCGGCGGCCAGCTTTATCTCGCGCCCGAAACCGCGCGCGCCTTCGATGCCGCCGAAAAGGCCGCCGACAAGGCCGGCGACAGTTTCGTCACCGTGGAGCGGCTGCTGCTGGCGCTCGCGCTCGACAAGGACAGCGAGGCCGGCAAGCTGATGGCCAAGGGCGGCGTCACCCCGCAAACCCTCAACGCCGCCATCAATGCGCTGCGCAAGGGCCGCACCGCCGACAGCGCCTCGGCCGAGAACGCCTATGACGCGCTCAAGAAATACGCCCGCGACCTCACCGACGCCGCGCGCGCCGGCAAGCTCGATCCGGTGATCGGCCGCGACGAGGAGATCCGCCGCACCATCCAGGTGCTGTCGCGCCGCACCAAGAACAATCCGGTGCTGATCGGCGAGCCGGGCGTCGGCAAGACCGCCATCGTCGAGGGTCTGGCGCTGCGCATCCTCAACGGCGACGTGCCGGAAAGCCTCAAGGACAAGAAGCTCCTGGCGCTCGACATGGGCGCGCTGATCGCCGGCGCCAAGTACCGCGGCGAGTTCGAGGAGCGCCTGAAAGCCGTGCTCAACGAAGTCACCTCCTCGGACGGCGGCATCATCCTGTTCATCGACGAGATGCACACGCTGGTCGGCGCCGGCAAGGCCGATGGCGCCATGGACGCCTCCAATCTGCTTAAACCCGCGCTGGCGCGCGGTGAACTGCACTGCATCGGCGCCACCACGCTCGACGAGTACCGCAAGCATGTCGAGAAGGACGCGGCGTTGGCGCGGCGGTTCCAGCCGGTGTTCGTGACCGAGCCGTCGGTGGAGGACACCATCTCGATCCTGCGCGGGCTCAAGGAGAAGTACGAGCTGCACCACGGCGTGCGCGTCACCGACGGCGCCATCGTCGCCGCCGCCACGCTGTCGAACCGCTACATCACCGACCGCTTCCTGCCCGACAAGGCCATCGACCTCGTCGACGAGGCGGCGGCGCGGCTCAAGATGCAGGTCGACTCCAAGCCGGAGGAGCTCGATTCCATCGACCGCGAGATCGTGCGCCTGCGCATCGAGCAGGAGGCGCTCAAGAAGGAAACCGATCCCGGCTCGAAGGACCGCCTGAAAAATCTCGAGCGCGATCTCATCGACCTCGAAAAGCAGTCGGCCGACCTCACCTCGCGCTGGAAGGCCGAGAAGAACAAGCTGTCGGACGCGCAGAAGATGAAGTCCGAGCTCGACCAGCGCCGCAACGAGCTTGCCGAGGCCCAGCGCAGGGGCGAGTACCAGCGCGCCGGCGAACTGGCCTATGGCCGCATTCCGGAACTGGAGAAGAAGCTCGCCGGTCTGGAAAGCACCGAGGGCGGCGCCATGATGGAGGAGGCGGTCAGCGCCGATCACGTCGCCCAGGTGGTGTCGCGCTGGACCGGCGTGCCGGTCGAGAAGATGCTCGAAGGCGAGAAGGACAAGCTCCTGCGCATGGAGGACGAACTCGCCAGGCGCGTCGTCGGCCAGGCCGAGGCGGTCAAGGCGGTCTCGACCGCGGTGCGCCGCGCCCGCGCCGGCCTGCAGGATCCCCATCGTCCGATCGGCTCGTTCATGTTCCTCGGGCCGACCGGTGTCGGCAAGACCGAACTCACCAAGGCGCTCGCCGCCTATCTGTTCGACGACGAGACCGCGCTGGTGCGCATGGACATGTCGGAGTTCATGGAGAAGCATTCGGTGTCGCGCCTGATCGGCGCGCCGCCCGGCTATGTCGGCTACGACGAGGGCGGCGTGCTCACCGAGGCGGTGCGGCGCCGGCCCTATCAGGTGGTGCTGTTCGACGAGATCGAGAAGGCGCACCCGGACGTGTTCAACGTGCTCCTGCAGGTGCTCGATGACGGCCGCCTGACCGACGGTCAGGGTCACACCGTCGACTTCCGCAACACGCTGATCATCATGACCTCGAACCTCGGTTCGGAATTCCTCGTCAATCAGCCGGAAGGCGAGGACACCGGCGCGGTGCGCGACCAGGTGATGGCCATCGTGCGGGTGAGCTTCCGTCCCGAGTTCCTCAACCGCGTCGACGAGATCATCCTGTTCCACCGCCTGCAGAAGGCCGAGATGGGCCGCATCGTCGACATCCAGTTCGCGCGGCTGCAGAAGCTTCTGGACGAACGCAAGATCGCGCTCGCGCTCGAGGCCAAGGCGCGTGACTGGCTCGCCGACAAGGGCTGGGATCCGGCCTACGGCGCGCGTCCGCTCAAGCGCGTGATCCAGAAGGCGGTGCAGGATCCGCTGGCCGAGCAGATCCTCGCCGGCGAAATCAAGGACGGCGACCGGGTCGCGATCAAGGCCGCGGGCGATCACCTTGTCTTCAAGCCGGAACGCGACGTCGCGCGGGTGGCGTGAGCGGACCGCGCCGGTCCTTCCCCGTCACGCGGAGATTTGAGGAGCGCGCAACCTGGGGCAGGCCCCGCGTTGCGCGTCGTCCGTTTCGCATGGCGCTGGAATGCGCGGGAAGCTGGATTGCCGGGTCAAGCCCGGCAATGACGGAGCGGAGGGTCAGGCCCGTGCCTCTCCCTCGTCCTGCGCGGGCTTGACCCGCGCATCCATCTAAGATTTCTCCGATGCGGAAAAGTCGGATAATCCGGCAAATGGCGGGGATGGCGCGCCGTCCTCCAAAGGGCACGACCTTGACATGATCGACGACAATGAAGCGGCGGGCGCGGCCGAGCCTCACAGCCTGGCCGAGGACGTGTTCGCGCTGGTGTGCGGCACGCTGCTGGTGGCGACGGGACTGGCGCTGCTCAGGACGGCGGGGCTCGCCACCGGCGGCACCTCCGGAATAGCCCTGCTCACGTATTACTACACCGGCACCGATCCCGGTCTGGCGCTGTTTGTCATCAACCTGCCGTTCTATGTGCTGGCCTGGCTCAAGATGGGCTGGAACTTCACGCTCAAGACCTTCGCGGCGGTGGCGCTATTGTCGGTGGAGGTGTGGGCCTTTCCCGCGCTCATCGCGTTCAAGGTGGAGCGGCCGCTGTTCGCCGCGGTGCTCGGCGGCCTGTTCATCGGTATCGGCCTGTTGATCCTGATCCGCCACAGGTCGAGTCTGGGCGGGCTTGGCGTGCTGGCGGTCTACCTGCAGGAACGTTTCGGCTGGCGCGCCGGCAAGGTGCAATTGGTCATGGATTGCCTGATCCTGCTCGCGGCGGCGGCCCGGCTCGACGCCATGCCGCTCGCGCTGTCGATCGCCGGCGCGGTGATGCTCAACCTGGTGCTGTGGCTCAACCACCGCGAAGGGCGGTATATCGGCTACTAGACTAGCGCGCGCCGGACTTGCCGTTGTGCTCGCTCTGCGCCACGCGCGGCGTGCCGCCGCGGCTCGATATCATGGCGTCGAGACGGTCGCGCTCCTTCTCGAAGCCGGCCAGCACCGCGCCCTCCAGTGAACGGCCGCGCGGCAGGCGGATGCGCATCGGATCGACGAGTCGGCCGTTGACCAGAATCTCGTAGTGCACATGCGCGCCGGTCGACAGACCCGTCGAGCCGACGAAGCCGATCACCTGACCCTGGCGCACGGCCTTGCCCGGCTCCATGCCCTTGGCATAGGCGGTCATGTGGCCATAGGCGGTTTCGTAGCCGTTGGGATGCTTGATGCGGATGTACTTGCCATAGCCGCCTTCCCAGCCGGCCTTCTCGATCGTGCCGTTGCCGGACGCGAAGATCGGCGTGCCGTAGGGCGCGGCCCAGTCGACGCCGGTATGCATCTTGTAATAGCCGAGAATCGGGTGGCGGCGTCCGCCGAAGCCGGAGCGCATGATGCCGTTGGTGACCGGCTTGCGCACCAGGAACTTCTTCGCGCTCTTGCCGGTCTCGTCGTAGTAGTCGACGACGCCGTCGTCGGGGCTCTGGAACCGGTAGTATTTCTTGGTCTCGCCGCCGACGGTGAGCGAGGCGAACAGCACGTCGGCCTTGGCGTCGGGGCTGGCGTTCTCGTCGTCACCGGCGAAGAACACCTCGAACGAATCGCCGGCTTCGGCCTTGCGCTGGAAATCGACGTCGTAGGAATAGATGCGGATCATGTCCTCGATGATGGTGGCGGGCACCTTGTTGCGCAGCGCGGTCTCGTAGATGCTCTGGTAGAGCCGCACGCTGCTGCCGTCATCGTCATCGTCGTCGCTGTTGTCGGCGGTCTCGATCGTGGTGTTGAGGCTTTGGGCGTCAACCGCCACGTATTTGCCGAGGTCGGACAGCGCCACCACGGCCTCGGCGATGTTGTCGTTGGCGATGATGACGCGCACCGGTTGCGGTTTCTGCCCGGCGCTGGTGATCGCCATCAGGATGCGCAGCTTCTGGCCTTCCTTGATGCCGCCGTCGCGGCCGCGGGCGCCGAACGTTGCGGCGATGGCCTTGGCGTCATCCGGGCTGGCGCCGTGATCGCGCAGCACGCCGACGAGATTGTCGCCCTTCTTGGCGACGTAGGCGCGCTCCGGCGCGCTGTTGCCGCCGGTGATCTGGTCCTTGCTCTTGGGCAGCAAGGTGACGTTTTCCGGCACGATGCGCGCCTCGAAGCCGGCATAGGGATCGGCATTGCCGTCCGCCGCATAGGCCAGCTTGACGTTCGAGGGCGTGCTGGCGGCGGCGTAGCGGACGCCCTGGCCGCCGCGCCAGGTCGAGGCGTCGCGCACCCGCATCATGATGTCTTCCGGCGCGATGAGGGTGGCAATCCTGGCGCGCGGCAGCACGCTGCCGAGATCGCGGACGACGAAGCTGATCTCGGCATCGGGGTCGCTGGCCGCGTCATGGCTGTCGGCCCCGCTGGGCGCGGCGGCGTTGTCGACGTCGGTGAGCAGGCGCTGGGCGTTGAAGGGCGGAATCTTGGCCGAGAGTTCGGAGGTGGAGAGCGACAGATTGCCGGCGATGCGGATAAAGGGCCGCACGCGCATCACCTCGCGGTTGCCGACGCGGGTTGTGGTCGAGACGCGGATGACCTGGCGGGCGGCGGCGGCTTCGCTCGGTTGCGGCAGCCGGTCGCTCTTGCGCGGCGTGCCGCCGCCGCGCTCGCCGCCGAGCGCGCCGCGCAGCGCGCTTTCGATGCGCTCGGGAGTGGCCGCGAAGGTGGTTT
>SCUB01000019.1:192500-335410 GCA_004297465.1 Xanthobacteraceae bacterium
GCTGATGACGTCGGTGGCGTCCTCGACGATGCCGTAGATCGCCGCTCCGAGCGCGACGACAAGCAGCGCGGGCATGACGAGCCGCCGCGGCGCCAGCAGCGGCGCGCCGGACCGCAGGCCAAGCACGTGGACCCCGACCAGCCCGGTCGTGAGCAGCCCGAGCGGGAACTCCCAGTAGTCGGGAAAGATCACCGGCGCCGCCAGAGATACGAATAGGCCGCCGGCCACGCCGCCGGCCGCCATGATGACGTAATAGAACGTCAGCTGGCGCGGCGGCGGCTGGCGATGCGCCAGTTCGCCGTGGCAGATCATGCAACCGAGCGCGAAGGCGGCCAGTTCGGCGGTGATGCGGATGGCGGCGTAATCGTCCTCATAAACGATGGCGAACACGAGCGCGAAGATGGTCATGGCAAGGAACGCCGGCACATAGAAAGCCGGCCGGTAGGCGCCCGGCCCCGCGAACACGATGACGAACGACAGCAGGTAAAGACTGAGCGGAACCACCCAGAGGAACGGATTGACCGGCACGTAGCTGGTGATCGAGTTGGTGGTGGCCAGCAGCAGCACCGAGCCGAGCGCGGAAAAGAAGCCCCATTTGATCGTTATCGCCATGCCCGGCAGTTCGCGATCAGGGATGGCCTGCGGGTGGGCGATCGCCATGCGGCCGCGCACGGCGAGCACGAGTAGCCCGCAGCCGGCCATCAGCACGCCAAACGCCACGAACGCCACCGACCACCACCGCGTCTGCGCCGTCGTCGCCAACAGCGGATCGACCGCGAACGGATAGCTTAGTAGGCCAAGGAACGAGCCGAAATTCGACACCGCGAAGAACTGCGAGGGCGTGCGGTGGCCGGCGATGCCGAGCCAATTCTGCAACAGCGGAGACGTCGCCGACAGGATGGCGTAGGGCATGCCGACGCAGACCGTCAGCAGCAGGAAGATATAAAGCGTCGGGTTGGCGACCTCGTCGGGCTTCCAGGCATCCGCCGGCGTGATCGGCAAGCTGAGCAGCCCCAGCAGGATCAGACCGCAATGCAGCAGCACCTGGCCCCTGAGCGTCAGGGGCCGTGTGAACAGGTGGGCGTAAGCGTAGCCGACGAGCAGCGCCGCCTGGAAGAACAGCATGCTGGCGGTCCAGGTTGTCGCGCTGCCGCCGAACCAGGGCAGGATGAAACGCGCCATCATCGGCTGCACCTGGAACAGCAGGAACCCAGACAGCGCCATCGTCGGGATGAAGACAAAAACCATCAGCCGGTTCATGAGGGCATCTCTCAAGGGTTGGAAAAAGGATGTCGGGAACAAAGGCGGGCTCGCCGGGCGCGCGTTGAGAACGCTACTCTAAAGCAGGATGCCGGGAGCGGATGCCGGGTTTTCCGAAAAGATCATTTGCGGACAAAAAGATAATCCCGAACCGAGGGGCGGCGCCCAAGGGGCGCAACTCAAGCGCGCGTGGGAGGTCGCGTCAAGACGGCGTCGTATTTCCCCGTTGTCGGTGGCATTCGATTTGATTCCGCGGCTGTGTTGATGTTGAGTTGGGGTATCCATCCGCCAAGGGAGTGCATCAATGCCGGAGACCCTTAAATACACCCTGTCCGAGGAGCGCATTCCGCGCCGCTGGTACAACATCGCCGCCGACCTGCCGGTGCCGCTGCCGCCGCCCCTGCATCCGGGCACCGGCCAGCCGCTGGGGCCGGACGATCTGGCGCCGCTGTTTCCCATGGAACTGATCGGGCAGGAGGTCACCCAGGAGCGCGAGATCGACATCCCCGAACCGGTGCGCGACATCTACCGCATGTGGCGGCCGACGCCGGTCTACCGCGCCCGCGGCCTCGAACGGGCGCTCGGCACCTCGGCGCGCATTTTCTACAAATACGAAGGCGTCAGTCCGGCCGGCAGCCACAAGCCGAACACCGCGGTGGCGCAGGCCTATTACAACAAGGCCGCCGGCATCACCAAGCTCTCGACCGAAACCGGCGCCGGGCAGTGGGGCTCGTCGCTCGCCTTCGCCGGCGCGCTGTTCGGGCTCGAGGTCAAGGTCTACATGGTCAAGGTATCGTATCAGCAGAAGCCGTACCGGCGCGCGCTGATGGAGACCTACGGCGCCACCTGCGTCGCCAGCCCGAGCAATGAGACCGAGTGCGGCCGCGCCATTCTGGCGGCAACGCCGGACTCACCCGGCAGCCTCGGCATGGCCATCTCGGAAGCGGTCGAGGTCGCGGCCAAGAACGCCGACACCAAGTATGCGCTCGGCAGCGTGCTCAACCATGTGCTCTTGCACCAGACCGTGATCGGCATCGAGGCGATCGAGCAGATGGAAGAGGCCGACGCCTGGCCCGACGTGGTGATCGGCTGCGCCGGCGGCGGTTCCAACTTCGCCGGTCTGGCGTTCCCGTTCCTCGGCCGGAAATTGCGCGACGGATCGAACCTGCGGGTGATCGCCGCCGAGCCGGCGGCCTGCCCGACGCTGACGCGCGGCCGCTATGCCTACGACTTCGGCGACACCTCGCATCTCACGCCGCTGGTGAAGATGCACACGCTCGGTTCCACCTTCATGCCGCCGGGCTTCCACGCTGGCGGCCTGCGCTATCACGGCATGGCGCCGCTGGTCAGTCACATCAAGGAGTTGGGGCTGATCGAGGCGCAGGCGTTCCGCCAGGTCGCCTGCTTCGAGGCCGGGGTGACGTTCGCGCGCGCCGAGGGCATCGTTCCGGCGCCGGAGTCGACGCACGCCATCCGCTGCGCCATCGACGAGGCGCTGCGCGCCAAGCAGGCCGGCACCACGCCGACCATCCTGTTCGGGTTGTCTGGCCACGGCCATTTCGACATGCAGGCCTATACCGACTACTTCGCCGGCAAGCTCGAAGACCGCGACTATGACGACGCCGCGCTGCAGCGGGCGCTCGGCGATCTGCCGCAGGTCGCGGCCTGAGGTCAAACCTGGAAAAAACAAAACCGCCGTGTTCCCGCACGGCGGTTTTTTATTGCCTTCATCCCTGCGGCGGCGCGGTGTTTCCGAGCGAGGGCCGGTCGCGCACCGCGGCCTCGAAGGCCGCCAGCGCGGGAAATTTCTCGCGCCACGCCGCGCCGGCAAAACGCAGGTCGAGATAGCCGAGCATGCACGCCGTGGTGATGGCGGCAAGGTCGAACCGATCGCGGGGGGCGCCCGCGCGCTGTTCCAGCCAGGAAAGGCCGTGGACGACGCGGTCCCACAAATCGTCGCTCCACACCTGCCAGCGCAGCTCCTCGGGCCGCAGCCAGGTTTCGTAGCGCAGCTGCACCAGCGTATCGATGACGCCGTTGGCGATGCTGTGCGCGGTCAACACCCGCGCGCGCTCCGGGTTGGCCGCGGGAATGATGCGGTCGCCGCCGGCCAGGGCGTCGAGATAGTCGCAGATGATCAGCGAGTCGACGATGGCTTCGCCGTCATCGAGAATGAGCGCGGGAATCTTGCGCAGCGGGTTGACGCTTGTCGCGTATTCGGGGTTGAGCTTGCCCGGCTGAACGTTGAGTGCTTCCAGAGTCAGGCGCTCGTGCAGGCCGAGTTCATAGGCCGCGACGCGCACCTTGCGCGCGAACGGCGAGGTCGGCGACCAGATCAGTTTCATCGGTCCGCCACCACGCGCTGGGTCTGGCTGCCGAGGCCGTCGATGCCGAGCGTGACCACGTCGCCGGCCTTGAGGAAGGTCGGCGGCTTCATGCCGAGGCCGACGCCGGCCGGCGTGCCGGTGGAGATGATGTCGCCGGGCTCGAGCGTGAAAAAGCCCGAGAGATAGGAAATCAGCTTCGCCACGCTGAAGATCATGTTGCTGGTGCTGCCGTGCTGGCGGCGCGTGCCGTTGACGTCCAGCCACATGGAAAGCGCCTGCGGATCGGCGATCTCGTCGCGGGTGACGAGCCACGGCCCGAGCGGGCCGAAGCCGTCGCACGACTTGCCCTTGGTCCACTGGCCGGCGCGCTCGAGCTGGAAGCCGCGCTCGGAAACGTCGTTGGCGAGGCAGTAGCCGGCGACATGATCGAGCGCCTGGCCCTCGCCGACGTATTTGGCGCGGCTGCCGATGACGACGGCGAGTTCCACCTCCCAGTCGAGCTTGGTGGAGCCGCGCGGCTGCACGATGGCGTCGTCGGGACCGGCGATGGCGCTGTTGGCCTTGAGAAACACCACCGGCTCGGCCGGCGGCCTGGCGCCGGTTTCGGTGGCGTGGTCGATATAGTTGAGGCCGATGCAGATGAACTTGGAGAACGCGCCGACCGGCGGCCCCAGCCGTGGCGTGCCCTCGACCGCCGGCAGCGTCGCGGTGTCGAGCGCGGCGAGCCGGGCGAGGCCCTGCGGCGCCAGCACGTCGCCGGCGATATCGACGGCATGGCTGGAGAGGTCGCGCAGGCGGCCGGCGGCATCGATCAGGCCGGGGCGTTCTTTTCCGCGCTCGCCGTAACGCACCAGCTTCATGGTTGTCTCCGCTTGCTTGGCTCCCGGACGGCTCCTTGCCCCGCGTTATCACGCGGCTGGCGGTTGGGGAAGGGCGGCCGCGCGGCCCAATGTCGTGAGGCGCTGCCGGAACATGCGCGGCTTGTCCGCGAACACGCGGGCGGCGAGCAGCGCGGCCGCCGCGAGATGCCGCCTCCGCCGGGCCTGCAGCGGCGCAACCAGGCGCTTGCGCCATGACGCCAGCGGCCGGCGCGGACGCAGGAAATTTTCCAGCACCAGAAGATCGTTGCTCCTGCCCAGCCGCATCCGCAGTTTCTGCGCTTCGCTGGTATAGGCGCGCATCAGCCGCGGCCATAACGGCTCGACGGTTTCCATCTGGTAGCGGAAAATGACGACCGCCTTGCGGAACGCATGAATGTCGCCGGCCGTGGCGGCATCCCAGTCCGCGGGCATGCGGCGCCGCGCCCGGCGATAGGAGCGCGTGAGCGCTTCGGCGATGTCGTCGAACGCGACGGTATCCAGCGGCCAGTTCGCGCATGCTTCGGCGGCGCGCGCCAGGCCGGCGCGCAGGCGCTGCAGTGTCGCGGGATCCAGCGCGGCCCGTTCGCTGTCCTTGCGGATGTCGTTGAGCCGCGCCGCTGCGGCCTGCATCGTTGCCGGCGCGGTGTCCGATGCGGAAAGATCCTCCAGCGCGGTGAGCGCGGCCTGTGCGTCGCGGCTGCGGCCGAGCGGGCGGGCGAGCCGGCCAGCCTGCCGGCGCAGCATGACGGTTTCGTCGCCGACGATGCCCTGCAGCAGCCGCAGCAGGGCGCGCCAGCGTTTCATGGCGACCCGGAAATCGTGGATGGCGGTTGCGGGATCGGGCTGCCCGGCAGCGGCCTCGAGCGATTGCGCGGCCCTCGCCAGCGTGTCGTTGGCGGCATGGCGCAGCGACGGAAGGAGGGGCGTGCCGGGGGTCTCGTCCGCTGCCTTCATGATGGTTTGCTCGGGATATGCCTGCCTGCGGCGCATTTTGACCAGTATTCGGCCAGGCTGTCCGCCGCCCATCCTTATTTGCGCAAAGTCCGTGACAGTATTGCAAAAAAGATCGCTCCAGACCTTTCCAAAAGCCTCCCCGGTTGATACATACGCGGCGCGAGGCGGATGTTGCTTGTCCGCCTTTTCGGTTGAAGCTGAGCCGGCTCGGATTTCCTGAAAAATCCAGCGGATGTGCGGTGCGCCGCATGGCCAGACTTCAAAATGCCAGTTTATCGCGGGGTGGAGCAGCCCGGTAGCTCGTCAGGCTCATAACCTGAAGGTCATAGGTTCAAATCCTATCCCCGCAACCAAATTCGCCCGCCAGGCCAAAAGCCTGGCGGGCGTTTTTGTTTTCGGGTCCATGGTGTAAGGGGACACAATGCGAACCCTGAACATATCAAAGACTTACGCGGGTTGACGGCGATTCCGTGCGATACGGATGCGACATGATGTTCGCTGACTGTTCGTTTGTGCGGCCCTTGATGGGCTAGCCACGCATCCGGTTTCAGGGCCTTGCGGAAGTGCTCGAACTTGTTGCGTGACTGCCTCGGTCGAGAATGATCCCAAGGCGGACAATTATATGGTAGTCATGCGGCCATCAAACGGGTGACGGGTGATAAGCCATGTCGGAAACTGACAAGGTGTTCGCCGGCTCGATTCCGGAAAACTACGACCGCTATATGGTGCCGTTGATTTTCGAGCCGTATGCCGCGGATATTGCACAACGCGCAGCGTCCTTATCGCCAAGCGCCGTTTTGGAAACCGCCGCGGGTAGCGGCGTTGTCACCCGCGCCTTGGCGCCAAGGCTGCCCCGGGGCGCAAGTTATATCGTAACCGACCTCAACCAGCCGATGGTCGACTACGCCGCATCGCGACAACCTCCCGACACTCGGATTAAATGGCGCCAAGCGGATGCTCTGGCGCTGCCGTTTGAAAATGCGGCCTTCGATCTCGTTTGTTGCCAGTTCGGCGCGATGTTCTTTCCCGACCGCACATCTGGCTACCGCGAAGCAAGGCGAGTCCTGAAGCCCGGAGGACATTTCTTATTCAACGTATGGGATCGCATCGAGGAGAACGTATTTGCGGATGATGTGACGAATGCTCTCGCAAGGATGTTTCCGAACGATCCGCCGCGCTTTCTGGCGCGCACGCCGCATGGCTATCACGATGTGGCTCTGATCCGTAGCGAGCTGGAGGACGCAGGCTTCTCCCGTGTGGTGATCGAGACGAGAGCCGAACAAAGCCGTGCATCCTCGCCACGCCTTCCTGCCGTTGCTTATTGTCAGGGAACCCCTCTTCGCAACGAAATCCTGGCTAGAGACACGGGAAAGCTGGAAGCTGCAACCGACTATGCCGAATCCGCGATTGCGGATAGACATGGCAGCGGCGAGGTTGCCGCCAAAATTCAGGCACACGTAATCATGGCCGCGGTCTAGGTGTTGGAATATCCCCTTCTGACCCTTCGGTGCCGATCGTGCATTCACCATCTCCCCTGTTGACTTGCCGCTGCTGCCGCCAACTATGCTGAATTAGGACGCGGACATGGTGCACGCAGCGCGGTGAAGTCAGCCGGCCGCACGCTGGATCTGTTCGAACTCTTGGCGCGCGGGTCAGTGGCTCGCACAGCGAAATCGCCGATGTGCTGCGGATTCCCAAGAGCAGCCTGACGCAGATTCTTGAAGAATCTGGTCACGCGCGGCTATGTCGAGATGTCGCCGAACGGCCGTGTCTATCGATTGGGCCGCGCGGGCCTGCCACCCGGGGCGACGCGATGCCGGGACTCCCATCGGGAGTTTGATCGATGCCTTATCGGAACAACGACGACCTGCCGATTCCGATCCAGCACCACCTGCCGCCGCATGCGCAGGACATCTATCGCGAGGCCTTCAATCACGCATTTCTGGCTCATGCCGGCGATCCGCGACAGGAGGAGGCCGCGCACCGCATCGCCTGGGCCGCGGTCAAACGGTCGTACGTCAAGGTCGGCGACATCTGGGTGAGCCGTCGCGGCGATCGGCAATAGACATCCGGTTCGCACAAGACGTGCAAGCTGCATACCGCCAGCGCCGCGTCCGCATGGTTTCGCGCGTGGCGCCGCCCGGGCCATGGCCACGGGCTATCAGTAAAATTATCGCATCCCAGTATTCGCGCTACCTCTACGTGTACCTGCGCGATCGCGTATTGTATGCGCCGCTTCGGATCCTATGATCCCTACAGCATGACGTGCCTCGGGTACGATGGGTTTCCGCCACCCCTTGTCCCTGACAGGGTGGCGGCCGGGTGACCGGGCAAGCTGACAACTCCTGTTGAGGTTGTTCCTGATGGATTTCCTGGAACTGATCTCGCGTTTCGGCCTGGCGTTGGGCATTGGCCTTCTTTTTGGTTTGGAGCGTGGCTGGCGGTCGCGCGAAGAGCCCTCGGGCACCAGAGCCGCCGGTATCCGTACATTTGCGATCTCGGGACTCCTCGGCGGTGTGATTGGAGCCATCGGTCAGGCCTTCAGTGGCGTTGGCGGCGGTGTTCTGATTGGTTTGAGCTTCATGGCGTATGGCGGAGGAGCGGCGGCATTCTGCCTGCAGGAAAATCGCTCCCAGAAGACTTACTCGGCGACGACCTGGGTGGCGGCCATACTGACGTTCGCGTTGGGAATGTACTCCGTGCTCGGAGATATGCGCGCGGCCGCGGGATTGGCGGTCACCGCGACACTGCTGTTGGCGCTCCGCGAGCCCCTGCATGGCTGGATCGAAAAGCTGACGTGGCCCGAGCTCAGATCGGCACTCGTGCTTCTGGCCATGACCTTTATCGCGTTGCCGATCATGCCCGAGGGGCAGATCGGACCGCTTGGCGGGATCAATCCACGCGAGATCTGGATCATCGCCATCGTTCTGGCGGGCGCATCCTTCGTTGGCTATGCGGCCGTCAAGTATTTTGGCGCCACCCATGGCATTTTGCTTGCCGGAGCGGCCGGCGGCCTGGCCTCGTCAACCGCGGTCACGATCTCCAATGCGAGACACGCGGCATCAGGCGAGGGTTCAATTCGCCTTCTGGCCGCGGGTGTCGCAATAGCCAGCACGGTCATGTTTCTTCGCGTTCTCGCGATCGTTCTGGCGATCAATCCGCTGCTGCTTCCTTACCTGGCGCCGCCGTTGCTTGCGGCCGCCATTGTGGGACTGGCTTACGCTTTGGCGGCGACCTATTTGCATCGCGGCGCGGAATCAAATCCACCACAGCTCAAGTTTCGCAGTCCGCTTGCCTTCTGGCCGGTCATGGGTTTTGCGCTGTTTCTCGGCTTGGTCATTGTGGCAAGCCGATTGATCAGCAATCAGCTCGGAAGCAACTGGACAATTGCGGGCGCCGCCGCTGTCGGGTTGGTGGACGTGGACGCAATGACTGTCTCGTTGGCGCGGATGGCGCCTCAGTCGCTGGCCGAACGCGATGCCATCATTGCCATTCTCGCTGCCGTTGCCGCCGATACGATCAGCAAGATTGCAATCGGAGCCGTGATCGGACGCGGCCGTTTCGCAATGAGCATTACAACGATGGCCGTCGGCTGTCTCGCTGCCGGCGCTGCCGCGTTCTGGGCCACGATGACGATCGTCGGCTGGTCCTGATCGATGCGGGCTGGATCGGGTGAGAATGCCGTGGCGTTCGCGCCGCCTCAGGACGCGCGAAAACGGGGTCCTCGGGCCCCGGGGTTGACTTGCCGCCCCCGCATGAACGAGTTTACGGACGGAAACTCAAGGGTTGGGGCTGATTGAGGCATGAATACAGGCGATCCGCGACCGGATTCCGAAACGCACCGGGGCATGGCGGGCGATGATGCCGTGGCGGATCGCCGCGACATCCGCGAACTCCTGGAAAACTGGGTGGTGTGGCGCGATGCGGGCGACTGGGAGCGCTTCCGCACCGTGTGGCATCCGGACGGCTGCATGATGGCGACCTGGTTTCAGGGAACCGGTGACGAATTCATCCGCGTCAGCAAGGAAGGCTGGGAGAAGGGCGTCAGCATTCTGCATTTCCTCGGTGGCACCTCGATTGACCTTGCCGGTCGTCGCGCCATTGCCCAGACCAAGATGACCATTTCGCAGCGCGGCGACGTCGACGGCGTGGCGTGCGACATCATCTGCACCGGCCGCTTCTACGATTTTCTTGAGAAGCGGGACGGGCGCTGGGGACTGGTGCTGCGTCAGCCGATCTACGAGAAAGACATCGTCCTCCCGCTGGATCCGTCCGCGAAACTGACCCTGGACAAGGACCTGCTTGAGCGGTTCCCGCCCGGCTATCGCCATCTGGCCTACATCCAGACGCGTATCGGCTACACCGTAAAACTCGATATGCCGGGCCTTAAGGGGCCCGAGGTCGAGAAGCTCTATGCCAGAGGCGCGGAATGGCTGGCGGCGGGACGCCGCGGCTGACCTGCGACTTGCGAATTTCATCGCAATTGATTTCATGAGGGGGCGATGTCAAACCTGTATCAGAGCTTCAATCCGTATGACGGATTCAACATTCTTCGCATCATCTGCGGCGCGTTCTTCATCCCGCATATCTATGCGAAATTCTTCGAGCCGGCCGCGCTCGGCTTCTTTGTGGCGGCGAAGTTCAGGCCGCCGGCGGTGTGGATGTATGTCGCTTGCGTCATCGAGGTCGTGCTGGCGGCGGGCCTGATCTTCGCGCTGTTCACCACCTATGCCGCGACGCTGGCCGCGATCCATCTTCTTGTCGCGGCGGTCGCGATCTACGGTGTCACCGACGGCAAGTGGCTGTGGAACATCGGCGGCAACGAATACACCGTGTTCTGGGCGATTTGCTGCGTCGTCGTGGCGATGCACGGGTGAGCGGGGTGGCCGTCGGTTTCTGACCTGGCCGGACGGCAATTTCCTATTACAACAAGGCGGATCTGATCCGCTAGCAACGAGGACCATCATCAATGACTAGCGCGCTTTTCTCACCGATCACGATGCGCGGGCTGACCCTCGCGAACCGCATCGTGGTGTCGCCGATGTGCCAGTACAATTCCATCGACGGTTCGGCCAATGACTGGCACCTCATGCACCTCGGCAGCTTCTCGCTCGGCGCCGCCGGCCTGGTGATGACCGAGATGACCAATGTCAGTCCAGTCGGGCGCATCACCCACAAGTGCGCCGGCATCTGGTCGGACGCCAACGAGGCCGCGCTCAAGCGCGTGCATGATTTCTGCCGCACTTACGGCGTCGCCAAGCTCGGCGTGCAGCTCGCTCATGCCGGCCGCAAGGGTTCGACCACGCCACCGGCGGCGGGCGGCAGGCCGCTGACCGCTGAGGAACACGCCTGGCAGACCGAAGCGCCGTCGGCGTTGGCCTACGACCCGAGCTGGCCGGTGCCGCACGCGCTGAGCAAGGACGACATCCAGCGGCTGATCGGCGAGTTCGCCGCTTCGGCGCGGCGCATCGACCGCATCGGCTTCGACGTCATCGAGTTGCACGGCGGTCACGGCTATCTGCTGCATCAGTTCCTGTCGCCGCTGTCGAACCAGCGCACCGACGACTATGGCGGCAGCTTCGCCAACCGCATCCGCTTCCCGCTCGAGGTGTTCGCCGCGGTGCGCGCGGCGTTTTCCGACGACAAGCCGGTCGGCATGCGGGTCTCGGCCACCGACTGGGTCGACGGCGGCTGGACACTCGAGGAAACGGTGATGCTGGCGCAGGCGCTTAAAGCGGCCGGCTGCGACTATCTCGACGTCTCGAGCGGCGGCCTCGATCCGCGCCAGAAGATTCCGCTGGCGGCGAGCTATCAGGTGCCGTTCGGCGAAACCGTGCGCAAGGAAACCGGCATCAAGACCATGTCGGTCGGGTTGATCACCAGCGCCCGGCAGGCCGAGGACACCATCGCCTCGGGCCAGGCCGACTTTGTCGCGCTCGGCCGCGGCATCATGTACGACCCGCGCTGGGCCTGGCACGCCGCCGAGGAACTCGGCGCCGAGACGGCTTACGCACCGAAGATGATGGCCTGCCATCCCAAGATGCGCCCGCAGGTGTTCCCCAACCGGCAGACCGTCACGGCATAGCCGTTCAGTCCCGAGGTCTGGTGGGTCGGATCGCGCGCGGAGCGGGTCAGGTGCCCTGCAAGGCATAAAAACAAATGTCCGGCGGCAGCGGCGTGTGCCGCCGGAATGAGCCGCGCCGCCCCGGGCAGACCGGTTCGGCGGTCAGTCCACGATATCTGCCTTGGTGCTTTCGACGAAGGCGCACACCTCAGCCTTCTCAGTTGCGGGGACGCGGAAATGCACCAGCGTATCGTTCAGGTGCTGCGTGAAACGCGCCCAGTCGCTTCCGCTGATGCCCATGCCGCGATGCGAGGTCTTGTTGTCCCGCCCGGTGTAGAGCGCCGGGCCGCCGGCATTGGCGCAAAGATAGTTGATGAGAAGCTGCTTCTCCCGGGCGATGCCGTCCGTGCCCCGGTTCTGCCAGAAGCGGCCGAGTTGCGGGTCGGCGATCAGGCGGGAAAGCAGATCGTTGGCGACGGCCGAGATGGCATCGTAACCGCCGAGGCGGGCGTACAGGCTGTCCGGCATGTCCTACTCCTTGTCATGATGAAGAGCCGTCAGAGTAGGGCGCCGGGCCCATCCTGTTGTGATCCGGGAGTGGTTTGTGCGTGATATTTTCGTGCCGGATTAATCCGGCACGACGAGCATGTAGCCCACGCCGGCCACGGTGCGGATGACAAGCTCCGGCGTCTTGTCGCGCAGACGGCGCATCAGCGAGCGCAGAGAAGATTCGCCGACGACCCGGCCGTGCCAGACGACTCGCTCGATCTCCGGGGTGCCGGCCACCCGATTGCGGTTGCGCACCAGATGATTCAGCAACGCCAGTTCCTTGCGGGTGAGGAGCACCGGGATGCCGCTGAGCATCAGCGCGTGCGGGGAATCGTGGAATTCGTAGCCGGCGCCGAGCGCCACGCCGTGCTGCGCGCCGTGGCGTCCCTCGCGGTGACGGTGCAGTTCCTGTTCGAGCTGTGAGTGCCGGAGGTTGTTGCGGTAGGCGAGGATCAGCGTGCCGCACACGCTCAGGAAAGGGCGCAGCGATTCGGCCAGGGCCTGATGGTAGCCGCCGGGCCGGTTGGCGATGCCTGCCACGCCCAGCAATTCGCCGCCGCCGTAGAACGGCATGCCCATGAACGAATTGAGTGGCGGATGTCCCTCCGGCAGCCCGCCGCTGCGCGGATCGTTGCCGGGATGGTTGGAGATGACCAACTGCCCGGTTCGCATGACCGTCCCATAGAGCGAATCCTGCCGCGAGAACACCATGCCCTTTTTCCGGGTTTCGTCGTAGAGGCGCCGGGTTTCCGGGTTCCAGGCGATATTTGTCGTCGCGTAGCTCTTGATGTACGGGCTGCCGTCCGCCGAGTGGAATATCTCGCCGATGAATCCGTATTCGCTTTCGGTGAGCGCCAGCAGTGCATCGAGCAGGCCGCCGAACAGGCTGTAGGGGTTCGTCTCGGTGATGAACTGGGACAGGATGCCCGAAACGGATTGCAGCAGCGTGCGATCCGTGACGCGGACGCTCGCCGCGGTCGGCCTGGACTGTTCCTGCACGATGTCATGCGATCTTCCGGCATCCATGCGGCCGATCTTAGCCCGCGCGCAAAGCGATCCTCATGAGGAATATCAAGCGAGTCGGTCGGCGGGCCGGGCGCGCGCCTTAGCCGGAGAAACAGGCGCGCAAGGAGCGTTCTCCGGCGGCGGAGAAGCGGATGACGCGCGAGTCGCGCGGTCGGGTCGCCCAGCCGAGTTCGAGTATCCGCCGCAACAGCATCGTGCCTGCCGTTCCCGCCAGATGATGGCGGCGCTCGCTCCAATCGAGGCAGGCGCGGCAAACTGGCCGGCGCTTGATCGAGAGATCGGCCGCATCGATCCCCAGTCCCTGGAAGCGCCGGTAGCCGGCCGTTGTGAGTTCGAGACTGCCGTCCCGCCACTGGAGTGCCCGCTGCCGAAGCAGGCTCTCGTAGATCATCACCGCTAACTCGCCGGCAAGATGGTCGTAGCAGCTCCGCGCTTTTCGCAGTGCGGGTTCGCGCGGACTCGAACGCAGGCGCAGCGCCCCGGTGCGGAAGGCAACGCCCATCAGCGCCTCAAGCAACTGCGCGACATCGGCATCGGCGAGCCGGAAGTAGCGGTGCCGGCCCTCCGCGCGAACTGCGATCAGGCCGGCTTCCACAAGCCGGGCGAGATGGGCGCTGGCCGTCTGCTTGCTCACGCCGGCGACTTCCGCCAGTTCCCTAGCCGTCAGCGCCCGGTCGGCCAGCATTGCCGTGAGCATTTCGGCGCGGGCGCGCTCGCCGATCAAGCCGGCGATGCCGACGATTTGGGGGCCGTCATTCATGGTTCGATATTAGACGAACCATTGTTGCGCTGCCAAGTGGTACCGTGGCCCCGGTCATTGTCAGACGGCGAAAGGGAGAAGGAATGTTTGCGGCGATATTCGTGGTCAGGCCGGGGAACGGGCAATTCCAGAAGTATCTGGAACTCGCCAAATCATTGCGGAGCGAACTGGAAAAGATCGATGGCTTCATCGAGAACGAGCGCTTTGGCAGCAAGCGCGACGCCGGCCGCGTTCTTTCTCTGTCCGTCTGGCGCGACGAGAAAGCACTGATCCGCTGGCGCACCCTTGGGATGCATCACGAGGTTCAGAAGATAGGCCATTACGAGGTTTTCGACGACTATCACCTGCGTGTCGGCGAAATCACCAGCGATACGGCCCTGCCGCGTGGCCAGGCCTTGCCGCAACGGCGCTTCGACGAGACTGTGACCGGCCGCGCCAAGGCCGTCACGATTTGCGAGTTCCTGCCGGATGGCGGGGCTGCGCCGGCGGAGCATGAACTGGTGGATGCGCTCTGCCTGCCGGCGGCGGGAACGCAGGGGGCCGTCGACCGGGAGATGTTCGAGAGTATCTATCGTCCGGGCAAGCTGCTGTTGCTCAGCGCATGGCAGGATGCCGCCAGCGCGACACGCTGGACGTCCGTCTGCCCGGCACAGGGCCAGCTCCGCCTGCGACAGGTGCGGGTCATCCGCGACTACGGCAAATTCGATCGCGCGGAGGCACCGCAATTTTTTCCGACAGCCGATTCGGGCGGAGAGTAATGCAATTGACGCTCTCCTCCCCAAGCCACGCGGTCCACTTTTCCAGCGGGAGCTATTGCTGCTTTTCCGCCGCAGCGGGTCTACCCGGCGGTGATTTGCTGCCGCGGAGCAGATCGCCTTCAAAAGTCCCGCCTTGTATTTGCCCGATCTGCTGCAATCAAAAAGGTATTTAAGTAGTGAATATCTTCCATCTTGACTCCGGTCATTCGACTTCATAGCCTCCTAACCTACCGGCCGGTAAGTTTTTAGCTTACATGAATTGCTGGCCGGCGAGGGGGATTGAATGGACTGGTCGGCATTCGCCGTGTGGGGAGATGTTGCGCGCCACTATGCGGTTATTGCCGCCGACCGAACGGCTTTCAAGGATGCGCGCGGTACGGTGAGCTTCGGTGCCGCCAATGCGCGGATGAACCGACTCGGCAGCGCGCTCGGCGCGCTGGGGCTTACGCCGGGCGATCGTGTCGCGATGCTGGCGCGCAACCGCTCCGAATATTTCGAGGTGCTGGGCCTTGCCAAATCGGGCCTGATCGCCGTGCCGCTCAACTGGCGGCTGTCGCCGCGCGAACTCGGTCATGTCATCGGCGACTGCCAGCCCGCCGCCATCATCGCCGAAGCGAATTTCGCGCCGGTCGTCGACGGCTTGCGCGACGCCATTCCCGACGGCGTGCATTTCATTGTGCTCGACGGCGACCGGCCGGGCTGGCTGGCCTATGAGGCGTTGCTGGCGCGCGGCATCGCGGAGGAGCGCGCGGCCGAGGTCGCTCCCGATGACGTCGCCTGCCTGATGTATTCAAGCGGAACGACCGGCGCGCCGAAGGGCGCGATGCTCACGCATCGCGGCATTCTCGCCAATGCGCGCCTGCAGAGCGATGTCGCGCTCGGGCTTTCCGCCGGCGACAGGCTGCTCGCGGTGCTGCCGTTCTTCCATGTCGGAGGGATGTGGTATTTCGCCTTCGCCGGCTACGCGCGCGGCTGCACGACGGTGATCCTGCCGCAGTTCGAACCGCGCACCGTGCTGGCGACGCTGGGTGCCGAGGCAATCACGGCGCTGCATCTCGTGCCAACCATGATCGACGCGCTGCTGCGCGAACCGATGCACGGCGAAGTCGATCTGTCGCGGCTGCGCTGCCTGCTCTACGCGGCCTCGCCGATGCAGCCCGAGCTGCTCAAGCGCGCGATGCGGGCATTCCCGCATTCCGGTTTCGTGCAGAGCTACGGATCGACGGAAACCGGCACCGTGACCTATTTCCCGGCGGACGATCATCGCCGGGCGATCGGCGATGCCGCGCTCGAGCATCGGCTCAGCTCATGCGGACGGACAGGGCCGGAAACCGAGCTCGCCGTTCGGGCCTTCGATGGCCGCGATGCACCTGCCGGCGAGATCGGCGAGGTGGTGGTGAGCAGCGCGCGCATGATGAAAGGCTACTGGCGCAACGAGGCGTTGACGCTGGCCACGTGCGACGGCGGCTGGCTCCGGACCGGCGATCTCGGCTATCGCGACCGCGACGGATTCATCTATCTCGTGGACCGCAAGAACGACATGATCGTGACCGGCGGCGAGAACGTCTACCCGAGCGAGGTCGAGGCGGAAATGCTCGCCGACGCCGACGTCGCCGAGGCAGCGGTGTTCGGCGCGCCCGATTCCAAATGGGTGGAAATGGTGGTGGCCGCGGTCGTGCTCAGGCCAGGCGCTACGACTAGCGGCGAAGCGATCGCCGCGCGGCTGCGCCAGCGTCTTGCCGCCTACAAGTGTCCGAAGAAAATCTTCATCGTCGATCATCTGCCGCGCAACGCCGCCGGAAAGATTTTGCGCAGGTCGTTGCGCGACCGGTTCGGCGGCGCGTCCATCCAGGGAGATACCATGCCATCCGCACCGAGTAACGGAGTCGTCTTCTATCGCCGCATGCCGCGCTTCGACTACTTCAGGCCGGCGAGCATCGAGGAAGCTCTGGCCGCGATCGATCCGGACGTGCCGCTGAAGGATCAGGTCTACGCCGGCGGTACCGACCTGATGCCCAAGCTCAAGGCGCGCGACATCCGGGCGCCGAAATGCGTCATCGACCTCAAGGGTATCGAGGGGCTGGACTATGTCCGGTGGGATGACGAGACCGGCCTGCATATCGGCGCGCTCGCCACCGTCGCGATGGTCACGGCCTCGGCGGAGGTGCGCAACCGCTATGCGGCACTTCATGAAGGCGCGTCTCTGATCGCCTCCGACCAGATCCAGCATCGCGCCACCATCGTCGGCAATGTCTGCAACGCGGTGCCGTCGGCCGATTCCATACCGGCGCTGCTGGCGCATGACGGCGAGGCGATCTGCGTCAGCCGTCGCGGCGAGCGTATCGTTGCGCTCAGGGATTTCTTTCTCGGTGCCGGCAAGGTGGCGCTGGGCGAAGCCGAGCTGGTCAGGGAAATCCGCCTGCCGCCGCCGCGGCCCGGCGAGCGCACCACCTATCTCAAGCTCGCCCCGCGCGGCCGCATGGATCTTGCGGTGGTCGGCGCGGCCGCCAGCCTCCTCATCGAAGGGGGCGTGGTGCGGACCCCGCGCATCGCGCTCGGCTCGGCGGCGCCGATCCCGCGGCGCGCGGCGGAGGCTGAAGAAGCGATCGCCGGCCGGCCGCTAACGTCGCAGACCATCGACGCCGCCGCGAAACTCGCCGCCCGGCACGCCACCGCCCGCTCCAGCCATCGCGCCTCGGCCGACTATCGCACGCTGATGCTCGAAGTGCTGGTGCGGCGCGCGCTCGCCCGGCTTGCCGCCTGATGCTCACTCCACCCGCGGAGACCTCCGTCATGAAGACCATCGACCTGCGTTTCACCATCAACGGCGCGAAAGAGCGCGTCAGCATTCCGCCGCACCGCACGCTGCTGGAACTGTTGCGCGACGACCTGCAGCTGATCGGCACCAAGGAGGGCTGCGGCCATGGCGAATGCGGCGCCTGCACGGTCATGCTCGACGGCGTCACGGTCAATTCCTGCCTCGTGCTGGCCGCCGAGATCGACGGCCGAAGCGTGACGACCATCGAGGGGTTGCGCAGCGGCGACAAGCTGCATCCGGTGCAGCAAGCATTCATCGACGAGAGCGGCTATCAGTGCGGGTTCTGCACCTCCGGTGTGATCCTCAGCACCAAGGCGCTGCTCGACGCCAATCCGCACCCGAGCGACGATGAGATCAGGCAGGCGCTGGCCGGCAACTTCTGCCGCTGTACCGGCTACACCAAGATCTTCGAGTCCGTGCAGGCCGCAGCCAAGGGCCTCGAGGGAGATCGCTGACATGAGCGCTGAAAACAGGGATGTTCGTGGCCGCAACTGGTCGACGCTGATCGGCAAGCGCCTGCCGCGTGTCGATGGCCTTGAGAAGGTGACGGGCGAGGCCAAGTATGGCGCCGACTACAATCTGCCGGGGCAGTTGTGGCTCAAGATCCTGCGCAGCCCCCATCCGCATGCGCGTATCCGCCGCATCGACACCTCGCGCGCGCTGGCGCTCGATGGCGTGCGCGACATCGTCACCGGCAAGGATTTCAACGGCTGGCGCTGGGGCTGGATGCATCAGACCCGCGACGAAACCCCGCTCGCGGTCGACAAGGTGCGCTTCTACGGCGAAGGCGTGGCGGCGGTTGCCGCCGTCGACGAGGAGACCGCGGAAGAGGCCTGCGGCCTGATCGACGTCGAATACGAGGTGTTGCCCGGCGTGTTCAGCGTCGATGAGGCCATGCGCGAGGGCGCGCCGCTCGTTCATGACGACAAGCCCGGCAATGTGAGCTGGGAATTCCACATGAACCATGGCGACGTCGAGGCCGGCTTTCGCGAAGCTGATCACATCCGCGAGGACCGCTTCGAGACCGGCCGCGTGCTGACCGGATTCCTCGAGCCGCCGGCGGCGATCGCGCAGTGGAATTCCTCCGGCATCACGGTGTGGGCCTGCAAGCAGAGCCCGTATTTCCACTACCGGCACCTCGCCGCCTGCTTCGGGCTGCCGCTCAGCAAGATCCGCGTCATCCAGACCTTCGTCGGCGGCGGCTTCGGCGGCACCAAGAACGACTCGGTCGCCGGCGATCTGTGCGCCGTGCTCATGTCGAAGCGCACCGGGCGCCCGGTGAAGTTCGTCTACACCATGGAGGAGGTGTTCACGACCTGCCGCCGCCGCCACAACTTCGTCATCATCAACAAGATGGGTATGAAGAAGGACGGTACCATCACCGCGATGCAAAGCAAGGCGATCGGCGAGGGCGGCTTCTGCACCGCGATCGGACCGCTGACGCTCTATCTCACCGGGGTGATGAGTACGCTGCCGTACAGGCTGCCGAATTTCAAGCACAACGCCTATCGCATCTTCACCAACCACCCGGCCGGCGCGGCGATGCGCGGCCATGGCTCGACGCACACCCGCTTCGCCGCCGAGGTCCAGATCAACATGATGGCCAAGGATCTCGGCCTCGATCCGCTCGAGGTCAGGCTGAAGAACGCCGTCACCGCGCCGCATGAAACCATCAACGGCATCCTGGTGAAATCGGCCGGCATCAAGGAAGGGCTCGAGGTTCTGAAAGAGAGCGCGGCCTGGCGCGAGAAGGTGGAGCGGCGCCATGCCGGCAAGGATGTCGTGCACGGCGTCGGGGTGTCGGGCGCCAGCTACAGCGGCGGCGCGCGCCAGCGCGGCCATCAGGCCTGCTCGGCCATGGTGCGGCTGTGCGAGGACGGCACCATCAATTACCTGACCGGCGCCACCGATTGCGGACAGGGCTCCGACACCGTGCTGGTGCAGATCATCGCCGAGGAACTCGGGCTCGGCCTCGACGATGTCGGTATCCGCCGCGTCGACACCGCGATGACCACGGTCGATCCCGGCAGCTACGGCAGCCGGGTCACGCTGTTCGCCGGCGAGGCGGCGCAGAAGGCGGCGCGCGAGGTGCGCGACCAGCTTGCCGCGGTGGCCGCCAGGCAATGGAACGTCGCCGCGGAGCGGATCGCCTTCAATAGCGGCAACGTGTTTGTCATCGACGACCCGGACAAGTCGATGCCGTTCCGCAAGCTGGCGCAGATCGCCTGCTATGCGGAGACCGGGGCGGTCATCATGGGGCGCGGCTATTCGGAATATTCGCCGGAACCATATGATTTCGACAACGGCTATGGCGATCCTGGCGTCAACTTCAGCTTCACGGCGCAGTTGACCGAGGTCGATGTCGATCTCGAAACCGGCATCACCAGGGCGACCGATTTCCTCATCGCCCATGACTGCGGCCGTCCCATCCATCCGGTCAATGTCGAGGCGCAGGTGCAGGGCGCCGCGGTGCAGGGCCTCGGCCAGGCGCTGTACGAGGAATTCAGGATGGAGAACGGCCGCACGCTCAATCCCAACTTCGTCGACTACCGCATGCCGCTGGCGACCGAGGGGCCGGCCATCACGGTGGTCGACATCCTCACCGACGATCCCGACGGCATCCACGGCGCCAAGGAGGCCTCCGAGGGTTCGATCGTCAGCACGCCGCCCTCGGTGGTCAGCGCCATCCATGACGCCACCGGCGTCTGGTTCACCTCGCTGCCGGTGACGCCGGAGAAGATCGCGCTGGCGCTCAAGGCCAGACGCGACCGGGGCGCGGAATAACCCGCGGAACCCAGGGGAGGGGCATCATGGACATGCTGTTTGACGAAGATCTCAAGGCGTTTCGTAATGAGATCGCGCGCTGGGTGGACGAGCGCCTGGCGCCGCGCGCGGAGGCGCTCGACGCCAGCGAGGAGTTCGCCGAAGACCTGTTCAAGGAACTGGGCGAACTCGGCTATCTCGGCGTCATGTATCCGGAAGCCTATGGCGGCAGCGGCATCGAGCGTCCGTATCTCTACTTCACGGTGCTGTGCGAGGAGTTGGCGCGCGGTTCGGCGGGGTTCGCCGCCACCGTCTGCATGCACGGCTCGACCGCCACCAACACGATCCATGCCTGGGGCAGCGAGGATGTGCGGCAGAAATACCTGGTGCCGGCGCTGCGCGGCGACATGGTCGGCGCGTTCGCCATCACGGAAGCCAATGCCGGCTCGGATGCATCGGCGCTGCGCACGCGCGCCGAGAAGGTCGCCGGCGGCTATCGCCTCAACGGCATCAAGCTATTCACCTCTGGCGCCTACCATGCGGACTTCATCACGGTGGCGGCGACCAGCGACCCGTCAAAGGGCCTCAAGGGCATTGGGCTCTATCTGCTCGATACCGCAGCGGAAGGATTCTCGGTCCGCAAGCTGTCGAAATTCTCGGTGCGCTGTTCGGATACCAACGAACTCCTGCTGGATAACGTGTTCATCCCCGACGACCGCCGGCTCGGCGACGAGCATGGCGGCTTTCTCAATGCCTACAAGTCGCTCACGGTCGACCGCATCTTCACCGCCGCGCTGGCGCTCGGCATTGGCCGGGCGGCTTACGAAGCCGCGCTGCGCTACGCCAAGGAGCGGGTCCAGTTCGGTCAGCTGATCGGCAAATTCCAGGCGGTGCAGTTCAAGCTTGTCGACATGCTGGCGATGCTTGAGCAGTGCCGGCTTTATACTTATTATGCCGCCGCGCTTGCCGATCGCGGGCAGGCCATCACCACGGAGGCGGCACTCGCGAAGATCGTGGCGGCGGACGGCTGCAACGAAGTCTGCCAGAAGGCGTTGAACATTTTTGGCGGCTATGGGCTGATGAACGAGTTTCCGGCACAGCGGTATCTTCGCGACTCCTACTTTCCGATGATCGGTGGCGGTACCAGCGACATCATGCGCCTCATCATCTCCCGCCAGCTTGGCCTGTAGGGGCCTGGCGGCCAACCGGAATCCGTAAAAGCATGAACGGCCAGCCCGCGGACCGCGTCGAGGAAACCGTTGCGATCGCGCTCAGGCTGTTCACCGAGCGTGGCTACGACAACACGCCGATGTCGGCGGTCGCCGATGCGCTCGGCCTGACCAAGGCGGGCGTCTATCATCATTTCGAGAGCAAGGAGCACCTGCTCTATCTTGTCCACAAGCACACGCTGGAAAGCCAGCTCGTGCCGCTGATCGAACAGGCCGAAGCCGAGCCGGACGCGGGCATGCGCATCCGCAGGTTCATGATCGACTATGTGCTCCTGCTCGCCCGTGATCCGAGCGCGGCCATGCTCATCAACGAGTCGCGGCGGCTCGCGCCGCATCACCTTGCCGAGATCCGCGGCATCTGGCGTCGCGGGTATCGCATGCTGCGCGGCACGATCATCGAGTTGCAGCAGCGCGGCCTGTGCCGCGAGGGGGTCGATCCGGTCTATGCGGCGTTCGGCGCGATCGGCATGACGAGCTGGATCATCCACTGGTTCGACAGGGCGCGCGGCGGAAACGCCGACGCGGTGGCGCGGACGATGTGCGGGATTTTTCTCGACGGGATCCTGAAGGACGGAGCGCGGCCGTAAGCCGTCGCGCCTACGCGCTCCTTAGCCCCCACGCGGTCAGTCCGCGTCCACATGCGCCAGCTTGGCGCGCAAATTGTCCGACAGCTTGCCGAGCAGGCCCAGCGTGATCAGCCGCTCATGCTCGGAGAGACCGGATGACGCATCGAGATCATGCTTGCGCATCGCCACGGCGAGCCTCTTGGCCAGCGCGTGTCCCTTGGCCGTCAGGTGCAGCCCGAAGGTGCGCTTGTCGGAGGAGGAGCCGCGCCGTGTGATCAGGCCCGCATTCTCGATGTGGACGATGAGCTTCGACAGGTTCGAACGCTTGATCATGAGCGCTTCGGTGAGCTGGCCGGGACGAACCCCCGGATTGGCGTCGATGGCCAGCAGCACGGACACATCGGTCGGGCTTAATCCCTTGAAATCCGGCACCTGATAGAACAGCTGGAAGAATTGCAGCTGCACGATGCGCATGCGGAACCCCACATACTGTTCATGCACCGTGAGATCAATTTTCTCTCCACCGCCTTCCCATCCGGCGCCGTTCGCCGTTTCCTTCGCATCCCTGCCGGCCGGTTTCATCATTTGTTTCAAGAGCGCTCCTGATATTCCCGGCTTGCTTTCAAATTCGTGGGGACCTGTCTTGCGGCGGTCCGCGATATTAAAGCGGGTTTTCCGCGTTTCAAGTCGATTTCCGGTGGTCGTTCAAGCGTGCGCAAGTCTCAAGCTTGCCGCGAATCTCCCACGTCACTTCATGCGGTGATGCGCTCATATTCGTAGGCCGCCCACATCACGCCGCCTCCAGGAGCAGCGCCATGCCCTGGCCGCCGCCCGCGCAGGCCGAGACGATGCCGCGCCTCAATCCGGCGCGGCGCAGTTCAAGCAGGCAGGACAACGTCGCGCGCACCCCGGTCGCCGCCAGCGGATGACCGAAGGCGATGGCGCCGCCATTGACGTTGAGCCGCGCCAGATCGAGGCCGAGGTCCTTGACGCAGGCCAGCGTCTGCGCGGCGAACGCCTCGTTGATCTCGATGCGGTCGATGTCGGCGAGCGCAAGGCCGGTCGCGTCGAGCAGGGCCATGATCGCCGGCACCGGGCCGATCCCCATGATCTCCGGCGGAACGCCGACGGTGGCGGCTGCGACGACGCGGCCGAGCGGCTGCTGTGTGGCATCGCGAAGCCCCGCGCCGCCGGTGACGATCACCGCCGCGCCGCCGTCGACGATCGCCGAGCTGTTGCCGCCGGTCTGCACGCCGCTGAACGAGGCACGGAGCTTTTTCAGCGCATCGAGCGAGGTCGGCCGGATATGGGTGTCCTGCGCCACCTCGTCGATGTCGCGCGGCAGGCGGATCTTGCGCGTCGCGTAGCGCGGCAGCTCGAAGCTCTCGTTGACGACGGGGACGATCTCCTCGGCCAGAGCGCCCGATGCTTGCGCGGCCACCGCGCGCGCGAAGCTCAGGCCCGCGAACTCGTCGACCTCCTCGCGCGAGATGGCGTAAAGTTTGGCGAGGTTCTCCGCGGTGCCGCCCATGTTGGTGCCGGGCGCGGTGTCCATGCTGCCCTCGGTGAGATAGTCGCCGAATTCGACCTGGCCGAGCCGGAAGCCGCCGCGATGGCTGAAGGCGGCGATCGGATGGCGGGTCATGTTCTCGGCGCCGACGCAGAGCGCGGTCGAGAAACTGCCGGCGGCGATGCCGGCGGCCGCCTGGGTGATGGTCTCGAAACCCGAACAGCAGATGCGGTGCACCTGCAGCGCCGGACGCGAGGCCGGCACGCCGGCATAGAGGCCGACATGGCGCGCGTAGAGCAGCGCGTCGAAGCTCGACGGCGCGACCTGCGCGGCGAAGGTGACGTCCACCGCCGCGCCGTCGATGCCGGCCCGCGCGATGGCGGCGCGCCCGGCCTTGATGCCGAGATCGGTCCCCGAAATGTCGGCGAACGCGCCGTTGTAATCCGCGAACGGCGTCCGCGCGCCATGCAGCACCCACACGTCGTCGTATTGCGCGACGAGAGCCGCGGCGACGCATTCCTTCCAATCCGGTGTCACGCTTTCCCCCATGGTCCGTAATAGTGGACGTTATCATGGCAGAGGAATTTTTAGTTTCATAGTGGAAAAATGTTGTGGAAGTAAACTCGCCGAAGTGGCGATAAGTGACTTAACGGAAGCCGGCAATTTGCAGGAAGCTCAGGCGCCGCTCTGAAAATATGTTTCCAAATAAACAAAAAAACTTGCGCTCGCTCCACTCCGGCGACATACTCGGCCAAACAAGCGAGCCGGAGGCCAGACTGGGGCGCCGGGGGATAATTGTTGCCGCGGATGCCGTCCGGCGACCGCATACGGGAGAGAATGGTGACCATCTCTGCGCCATTGCGCGAGATCGCGATCGGGCCATGCGATGTCGAGATGACGGAGCGTGCCGACGGCGTGATCTACGTGAAGTCGCTGGTCCCGCTCGGGGCGTTTCCGGGCCGGTTGACCGAGCGGCTCGAGCATTGGGCCGTTGTCGCCCCCGAGCGGATTTTCCTTGCCGAGCGCGACGGCCGCGACGGGTGGCGGACGCTGACTTACGGCCAGACCCTGCCGCTCGCGCGACGCGTCGCTGTCGGTCTGCTGGCTCACAATGCGTCGCCCGAGCGTCCCGTCGCCGTTCTTTCCGGCAACGGCATCGACCACGCGGTGATCGCGCTCGCCGCCTATTTCGCCGGCGTTCCCTATGCGCCTGTCTCGCCCGGCTATTCGACGATCCCCGGCGGTCTCTCGAAACTCCGGTACGTTCTCGACCTGCTTACGCCGGGGCTGGTCTATGCCAGGGACGGCGGGCTCGTAACCGATGCCGTGCGCGGCCTCATTCCCCGCGATGCGGCGCTCGTCATGTCGCGGGCGGTGCCGGCGCTGCCGTGCGCTTCGAGCTTTGCCGATCTGGCGGCCGTCGCCGACGACGAGGCCGTCGAGCGCGCCTATGCCAGGGTCGGGCCGGACACGATCGCCAAGATCCTGTTCACCTCGGGATCGACCGGCGTGCCCAAGGGCGTGATCCAGACGCACCGGATGCTGTGCGCCAATCAGACCATGGTCGCCGCCATTTTTGCTTTCCTGGCGGCCGAGCCGCCGGTCGCGGTCGACTGGCTGCCGTGGCACCACACCGCTGGCGGCAACAACAATCTGGGTTCGGTGCTGTTCCACGGCGGCTCGCTCTACATCGACGACGGCCGGCCCGCGCCGGGCGAGATCGACAAGACCATCCGCAACCTGCGCGACATTCCGGCCACGGTGAACTACGGCGTCCCCAAGAGCTGGGCCGATCTCATTCCCCATCTGCGCGCCGACAAGGGCTTGCGCGAGACGTTCTTCCGGCGGCTGCGGCTCATGTTCTATGCCGGCGCGAGCCTGCCGCAGCATGTGCTGGATGCGCTCAACGAACTTGCCGTCGAAAGCTGCGGCGAGCGGGTGGCGGTCATGACCGGCCTCGGAGCCACCGAAACCGGCCCGTCGGCGCTATGCTGCACCAGGGAAGTGACGCGCGCCGGCATCGTCGGCCTGCCGCTGCCGGGCGTCACGCTCAAGCTGGTTCCGAAGGCGGGCAAGCTCGAGGCGCGCATCAAGAGCCCGAGCCTGACGCCGGGATACTGGCGCCAGCCCGCGCTGACGCAGCAGGCGTTCGACGCCGAGGGGTTCTACCGCCTCGGCGATGCCCTGCGTTTCGCCGACCCCGGCGACGTGCGCGGGGGCTTCATCTTCGACGGCCGCATCGTCGAGGATTTCAAGCTCCTGTCCGGCACTTGGGTCAATGTCGGCAGCCTTCGCCCGCAGCTGCTGACGCACTTTGCTCCGCTTTTCGCCGACGTGGTCATTACCGGGGGCGATCGCGCCGAAGTGGGCGCGCTGGTGTTTCCCAGTCTTGAGCGATGCCGGGAGGCGGCCGCGCTGCCGCTCGGCGCGCCGGCGGCCGATGTGCTGTCGCATCCGAACTTGCGGGCGCGCATCGCGCGGCGGCTCGACGAATTCGCCCGCGCCGCAACCGGCAGTTCGAATCGGGTGACGCGGCTGCTGTTGCTGCGCGATCCGCCGTCGTTCGGCGACGGCGAGATCACCGACAAGGGATCGATCAATTCCCGCGCCGTCCTTGAACGGCGCGCCGCGAGCGTCGAGGCGCTCTATTCGGCAACGCCGGGCGCGGAAGTCATTGTCGTGGGGTCGGGAGAAAAAGCATGGAACTGAAGGAATTTTTCGCGTTCGTGACCGGGGGCGGATCGGGGCTGGGCGAGGCTACGGTGCGTGCGCTCGCGGCGACCGGCGCGAAGGTCGCGGTGTTCGACAAGAACGCCGAGGCGGCGCGCCGCGTCGCGGAGGCCGTCGGCGGTCTTGCCGTGGTCGGCGACGTGGCCAGCGAGGACGATGTCGCGGGCGCCTTCGATGCGGTCGCGGCCCGGTTCGGCGGCCTGCGCGTCGTCGTCAACTGCGCCGGCATCGGCACCTCGGGGCGCCTCGTTTCCAAATCCGGGCCGCATCCGCTCGAACTGTTCGAGCGGACCATCCGTGTCAATCTCGTCGGCACCTTCAACGTCATGCGGTTCGCCGCGGCGCGCATGACGACGGAAGATGAGCTCGAGAGCGGCGAGCGCGGCGTCATCATCAACACGGCGTCTGTCGCCGCCTTCGAGGGCCAGCTCGGCCAGTGCGCCTATTCGGCCTCGAAGGGCGGCATCCATTCGATGACCCTGCCGGCGGCGCGCGAACTGGCGCGGTTCGGCATCCGCGTCATGACCATCGCGCCGGGGCTGATCCGCACGCCGCTGTTCGACACGCTGCCGCCGGATGTCGCCGAGCGCATCGAGGCGCAGAGCGTGTTCCCGCGCCGACTCGGCCGGCCCGAGGAATTCGCCGACCTGGTCGTGGCCATTGTGCGCAATCCGCTGCTCAACGGCGAGACCATCCGGCTCGACGGCGCGCTGCGGCTTCCGGTTTCCTAGCGGAAAGAAATCAAAATGCGGCAGCGCAGCATGCACTACGCGCGGCGCAAGAAGCAGCGTCCACGAAAGGTATCTCCGCAACCGCAAACCGATTGACACTGTATCCGGATCGCATCGACGCGGCCGATTTATCGCCGCGCGGCGTGGGGGCCGTCCGGTCTCGATCCAAGATAGTTATATCAGAGAACAAAAAAATATTGCTCAGACGAAGGGAGACGATAAGATGATCCAGACATCGCTGCGACAAAGACTGGCGAGTTTAACCGGGAGGGACGACATGACGAGAAAGCGCGAGCTGTTTGCATTCGGTGCCCCATCTGCGACGGCCAGCCGCCGTCAGGCGTTGCTGGCTTCGGCGGTCGGGCTGTTGCTGCTGGCTGGCGGAGCTGCCGCCAGCGACAAGAAATACGCGCCCGGCGTCACCGACGCTGAGATCGTGATGGGGCAGACCATGCCCTATAGCGGCCCGGTGTCGTTCGCGAGCGCGAACGGCGTCGGAGATATGGCGTTCCTCAAGATGCTGAACGAGCAGGGCGGCATCAACGGCCGCAAGCTGAAGCTGATCTCGCTCGATGACGGCTATGTGCCGCCCAAGGCCCTGGAGCAGACGCGCAAGCTCGTCGAACAGGACAATGTCGCGTTCATTTACAGCAGCCTCGGCACCGGCCCGATTTCCGCGACCGCGAAATACCTCACCGATCGCAAGGTGCCGCATTTGCTGTTCAACGCGGGAACCGACAAGTTCTATTCCAGCGAATTTCCGACCTTGGTGCCGTATTTTCCGCGCTATGCCTTTCAGGCGGAAGTCCTGACGCGGTGGATCCTCAAGGAGAAGCCCGACGCCAAGATCGTCTGCCTCTACCAGAACGACGATTTCGGCAGGAATTTCGTCGACGGCCTCAAGCGGGTGCTGGGCGCGAAAGCCGGCAATGTGATCAAGGAAGTCAGTTTCGAGGTGCGTGATCCTTCCGTGGATTCGCAGGTGATCTCGCTGGCGGAAACCAAGGCCGACATCATCATGGTCGCCTCGGTGCCGGCCCGTCCGGTCAGCCAGGCCATCCGCAAGGCGGCCGATCTTGGCTGGAAGCCGGTGTTCCTGCTGATGCCGGTCACCAACAGCGTCGAGACCGTGCTGCGCGCCGGCGGGCTGGAGAACGCCGTCGGCGCCATTTCGGCGGCCTGGATGAAGGATCCGTCCGATCCGGGCTTGCAGAACGATCCTGACGTCAAGGCCTGGAACGCCTGGATGGACAAGTACATCCCCGGCGCGGACAAGCGGAACAACTCGTACCACTTCCCGTATCTGAAGGGCTGGATGCTCAAGAACATCCTGGAGCGGGCGGGCAACGACCTGTCGCGGGAGAATCTGCTGAAGGTCGCCAACACGATGCCGAAGATGTCGCTGCCGCTGTTGCTTGACGGGATCACCATCGAGGGGACGCCGGAACTCAGGACGATGCGCATCATACGGTTCAATGGCACCACCTGGGTTCCGATCAGCGACCCGATTACCGCCACGCAGTAAAAAGGTTGGCTCCGGACCGAACGGCGCCTTGCGGGTAGGGATCATCCTTGTCCGCAAGGGCGCCGCGCGGTTTCGCAGCGCATCCCCCGCGCGGGATCATGCGGGCATACTTCTGGCGTAAATACCGTTTGAGGGCAGTCGCGGCCCGAAAACCGTCGCTCTCATTTAGCCCCGTCACAACGGCCGGAAATGATGCTGACTGTGCCTCCCAATGAACAGCCGCTCCTCGTGTTCAACGACATTTCCGTCAGGTTCGGCGGAATCGTCGCGCTCGATAGCGTGTCGTTCGAAGTCGGCGCGGGCCAGATCTGCGGGCTGATCGGCCCCAACGGCGCCGGCAAGACGACGCTGTTCAATTGCCTGAGCCGTATCTACCGGCCGAGCGGCGGATCGATCAGATTCGATGGCCATGAGATTCTCGATCTCGCGCCGTTCCGGATCGCGGCGGTCGGGATTGGGCGCACCTTCCAGAACCTGGCGCTGTTCGCGACGATGTCGGTCAGGGACAACGTTCTCGCCGGCACGCATTGCCGGGGCCGCAGCGGCTTCTTGACCGATGCGCTGTCGCTGCCGATGGCGAGGCGGGAGCGGCGGAGATTTGAGGAGAGCGCCGACGAGTTGATCAGCTTCCTCGATCTCGACGCGGTCAGGCAATTGCCGGTCTCGCAACTGCCGTTCGGCACGCGAAAGCGCGTCGAGCTTGCGCGCGCGCTGGCCAGCCAGCCCAAGCTGCTGCTGCTCGACGAACCGGCCGGTGGACTGAACCACGAAGAAGTCGATCACCTGCGTTCGATCATCTTCTCGCTGCGCGAGCGGTTCAGGATGACGGTGCTGCTCGTCGAGCATCACATGAACCTGGTGATGCGTGTTTCGGACAAGGTGGTCGCGCTCGATTTTGGCCGCAAGATCGCCGACGGCGCTCCCGCCGATGTCCGGATAAATCCGGATGTCATCCGGGCCTATCTGGGAGCCGAGCAATGACGGCGATTCTGGAAATACGGGATCTGTCGGTGTCCTATGGCGCGAGCCGCGTCATCTTTGATGCGAGCCTTGGCGTGCGGCCGGGCAGCGTGACGGTGCTGCTGGGCGCCAATGGCGCGGGGAAAACCACCTTGCTGCGCGCGATCTGCAACATGATGGTCCGCACCCGGGGAGAAATCCGTCTGGAAGGGCAGCCGATCGAGAACATGGCCACGGAGGAGATCGCGCGGCTGGGCGTGGCGCATGTTCCCGACGGGCGCGGCACTTTCATACACATGACCGTTCAGGAAAATCTGCAGCTCGGCGCCTATGGCCGCCGCGATCACGCCGCGGTCGGCGACGATTTCGAGCGCATCTTCGCCTACTTCCCGCGCCTCAGGGAGCGCCGCGCCCAGCCCGCCGGCACGCTGTCGGGCGGCGAGCAGCAGATGCTGGCGATCGGGCGCGCGCTGATGTCGCGGCCGAAGCTCCTGCTGCTGGATGAGCCGTCGTTCGGCCTCGCGCCGCTCGTCGTCAAGGAGATCTTCGACATCCTGCGCGCCATCAATCGCGCGGACGGAGTCAGCATCCTTCTTGTCGAGCAGAACGCCAATCTCGCGCTCTCGCTCGCCGACTATGGATACCTCCTGGAAACCGGGCGCATCGTGATGCACGACACGGCATCCGCCTTGTCCAATGACGATTCCATTCGCCGCGTCTACCTCGGCTATTGAGGCCCGCCATCATGGATGCATTGCTGTTTCAGATCACCTCCGGAATAACCACGGGATTCATTTACGCGAGCCTTGCGCTGGCGCTGGTCATGATCTTCCAGTCGACCAACCACATCAATTTCGCCCAGGGCGAGATGGCGATGTTCTCCACCTATATCGCCTTCACGCTGGTGCAGGCCGGCGTCCCGTTCTGGATCGCATTTCCGACCACGCTGCTCGGCGCATTTGTCATGGGCTTTGTCATCGAGCGGTTCGTGCTGCGCCCGTTCGCCGACGCGCCGGTGCTGACCATCGTCATCGTGTTCATCGGGCTGCTGGTGATCTTCAATTCGATCGCGGGATGGATCTTCGGCTACGAGATGCAGCCGTTCCCCAGCCCGTTTCCCCACAGTTGGGGCACCCGGCTTGTTTCGGCCCACCAACTCGGCATCGCCGTCGTCACGCTTTCCGTTCTCGCGGCCGTGTATCTGTTCTTCCGCTTCACGTCGCTGGGTCTTGCGATGCGCGCCGCGGCGCAGAATCCGGTGTCCAGCCGTCTGGTCGGCATCCGGGTCGGGCTGCTGCTCGCCGTGGGATGGGGTCTTGCGGCGGCCATCGGCGCGGTGGCCGGCATCATGGCGGCGCCGATCGTCTTTCTCGAACCGAACATGATGGCCGGCATCATGATCTATGCCTTCGCGGCGGCGCTGCTCGGGGGCATCAACAATCCGGCGGGCGCGGTGCCGGGCGGCATCATTGTCGGCGTGCTGGAGAATCTCGCCGGGGCCTATGTGGTCGGAACCGAGCTGAAGCTGACGACCGCGCTGGTGATGATCCTGCTTGTTCTTCTGATCCGGCCGGCCGGTCTGTTTGGCCGCACATTGAGGACGCGCGTGTGACCATGACGGGATACACAGAAAGCTTGACGCCGGCCGCAGCGGCTCGCCGCAATTTCGGCAAGGGCCGCGTTGCGCGGATCGGCTGCGTGCTGGCCGTGGTGGCGCTGGCCTGCCTCGTTCCGTTCATCGGCACCAGTTACCAGACGCTTCAGATGACGTTCGTGCTGATCTACGCCATCGCGCTGCTCGGCCTCAACATCCTGGTCGGTTACAACGGCCAGCTGTCGCTGGGGCATGGCGCTTTTTTCGGCCTCGGCGCCTACATCGCCGCCATCATGATGCATCACTTCGGGCTGCCGTACTGGAGCACGATTCCGGTTGTTGCCGTGCTGTGCCTGATTGGCGGTTTCCTGTTCGGTCTTCCCGCATTGCGGCTCGAAGGCCATTATCTGGCGCTCGCGACGTTCTCGCTCGCGCTGGCGATGCCGCAAATCCTCAAATATCCGGCGTTCGCGCAGTGGACGGGCGGCTTCATGGGACTGGTGATCAGCCCGGTTCCGGTGCCGGCCGGAGTGCCGCTCAGTTCCGACCAGTGGCTGTATTTCTTCTGCCTGGCGCTGACGCTGGTGATGTTCCTGATCGGCTGGAATCTCATGCGCGGCCGCACCGGTCAGGCCATCATCGCCATCCGGGACCAGCCGACGGCGGCGGTCAGCATGGGCATCAACCTGGCCTATTACAAATCCATGACGTTCGGCGTCAGCGCGATGTACGCGGGCGTTGCCGGCGCGCTGAGCGCATTGACGGCGCAGTTCGTTTCACCGGACAGTTTCGACTTCTTCCTGTCCATCAGCCTGCTGGTTGGGATCGTCGTCGGCGGTATCGCCACCGTGTCAGGCGCGATCTTCGGCGCCGTCTTCATCCAGTTCATCCCCAACATCGCCGAACATATCTCGAAGTCGGCATCGTGGGCGGTGTATGGCGTGGCGCTGATCGGCTTCATGTATCTGATGCCGCAGGGCGTCGTCGGCCTGATCCGCCGTTTGCGCGGCGTTATTTCCGGCGCGAAACGATCAGCAGCGTGACGGCGTAGCCGGCGAAGGCGAGGATCGTCACCGGGCCGCTGAGCGCGCGGATGTCGACATGCCCGGTCAGGTCGGCGGCGACGCGCAACAGCACCGAGCCATGCAGGACCGCCAGCGGCGCGTAAGCGGCGGCGCTGTAGCGGATTCGCGCGCCCGTCACCGCCGGCAGGATGATGGGGGCGTGCCCGAAGATCATCGACAGCACGAAGCCGATGGTGATGGCGTGGATCGCGGCATCATAGGTGAAGGCCGACGTGCCGGGCGGCGCGACGAGCAGCAAAAGGCCGGCGACCCCGAGCCAGACATATCCTGAAAGCAGGCAGGCGGCCGAGAAGCGCGCCTGTCCGGAGAAACGGATCGTGCGCAGCGCGATGTCGTGCCGCACCAGCCAGGCGGTGGCAAAGAGCAGGCCGACGCCGCTGAACGGCGCCAGATCGGCGGCGTATTCGCCGCGCGCCGCGCCGATGATGATGATCAGGGTGGCCACCGCGAACGTCAGCTGGCTCGAACGCGGCGGCGAGCGCAGCCGGCTGAGTTCAAGCCGTTCGGCAGCGATGGTGAGGATGAGGAAGGCCAGCCACCATCCGGTGACCGCGGCCGGCGCCGCGCCGCCGATCCATGTCAGCGTTCCGCCGATCCAGCACAGTGCGGCGACACCCAGCACGACCGTGAACAGGGCGAACTGCCGCGCCACCACGATGATGGAGTTGAAGGCAAGAGCAAGGCCGGCGATGAGAAAGGCGATAGCGGCAACGGCCGGAGCACCGGCGATGAGCAAGACCGCGCCGACGGCCGCTATGGCCGGCGCCGCGTAGGCCCACCAGCGGCCGATCGCCACCGCGCGTTCGAGGCTGATCAGCGTTCCAAGGAAACCGCTGACCATCAGCGCGCCGTGGAATTCGGCGACCGCGGGCATGCCGCCCGGCAGTTCCAGCCCAAGCCGGGCAAGTCCCGACCACAGCCCGGTGACGAGCGAGGCGGCGCCGACCGCGAGCGGGATCAGCCGCAGCCGACGCCATCTTTCGGATGGCGTCGTTGCGCGGACGGGACCCGCGGGTTTAGGCGGTGCGGCTGATACGGACGCGCCAGACATCGGGACCCTCTTCGAGATACTGCCAAGCGAAGGCGCCTTCGTACTCGGCCTGGAAGTGATAGTGAAGCGGTTTCGGATCGTGGTCGTTGACCAGGATGAAATGCTGGCCCGGGGCCAGGTTGAGGAAGGTGTTGAAAATCACAGGATGCTTGTCGCGCGGGGGAATCTGGCGGACATCGACGGTGATGGCGGCGTCTTGCGAAGCAGTGCTCATTTCCAGTCTCCTGGGTCGTTGGCTGAGGGGGGTGAGTTGGGACCCTAAAGAGGAAAGCCGAGCTGTTGCCGTATCTCCTCGCTCATCAGCGAAGGCGTCCACGGTGGGTCCCAGACCAGCTCGACATTCACGGTTTCCGTCTCGGGGAAGCTGCTCTGCAGCGTCCGCCTGATGTCATCGATGATCATCTCGCCCATTGGACAGGCGGGCGAAGTCATCGTGAGGTCGATGTTGATTTCGCTGGCGCCAAGGTCGGCTCGATAGACAAGACCCAGGTCGACGATATTGATCCCGACCTCGGGATCGATGACCGATTTCAGTGCCGTCAGGATGTCCTCGTTCATTTCACAGCCTCATTCGCAAAAAGTGCCGTCGGTAAGCCAAACCGTCTCGTCGAGCGGGCCGAGGTGGCCGGTGCCATCTTGCCAATTCTCTCGCCGCGGCGGAGGGGCATCCTACACTGCGGTCCCCCGGCCGTTGGCCGGATATCCGCGGATTGTGATCAGTTCCCTGGCGCCTTCGCGTTATAATATATACGTAGAATACCTATTATAGATCCAGCTCAAAATCAATATGCAAAATATATCTTTTGTGCGACTATCACGCAAAAGGAGTACGGCATGCGATTGACGGTCTACACGGACTACTCGCTGCGGGTGCTGATGTTCCTCGCGCTCAAGGACGAGGGTCTTTCCACCGTTGCCGAGATCGCCAAGACCTACGGCATATCCAAGAACCACCTGATGAAGGTGGCGCACCAGCTCGGCGTGGCCGGATATGTGGAGACGGTGCGCGGCAAGGGCGGCGGCATGCGCCTGGCGCGGCAGCCTCAGGACATCTGCATTGGCGAGGTGGTGCGGCACACCGAACCCGACATGGAATTCGTGCCCTGCTTTGATTCCGAGGATACATCCTGCACGATCGTTTCGAGCTGCGCGCTGCGCGGCTCGCTGTCGCGAGCACGTGATGCGTTCCTGTCGGTGCTCGACGAACAGACGCTGGCGGACCTGGTACGTCCACGCGCCGCGCTGCACAAGTTGCTGTCCATCACCCCGGAAGACAGGGCGGCGACCAGGCGGGGGCATCCTGCCCAGCGGACGTGACGGCATCGACCGGGGCTGAAGTGGAGCATCGGTAACCATGCGGCACGAACTGACGGAGACATTGGGGTTTGCCAGGTTCATGGCGGATTTCTTCGCTCCCGAGATCCGGGCCTGGCGGGGCGAGGAGCGGCTCGGAAAAGTATTCTGGGGCTACGGCATCGCTATCAGCATCCTGTTCGCGGCCTGTTTCATCGGTGCGGTCTATAGCGATCGCGTTATGCTCCAGCAGTTTCTGCTGATGGCGTTCGCCGCCTATACCGTGTGGATCCTCGTTGCGGTGTGGCGCTGTGCCGGCAATACACGCGAATTGTTCTGGGGATTCTTGGCGCGCCTTCTGACCGTAGCCTGGATGGTCAACACGGTACTCGTCCTGACCTTTCTCCAGCTCGACCTCCTGATCCGCTACCTCCAGCTCTAGCGCCGGCGCAATCGCCTTACGGCTGGCGCCGAGGGGTGATCGGGTGTAGCGTAATATTGCTAGGCGGCTCGTGATGCGCGCCGTGCGCGCGCGTCCTGGTCCGCTACTCCGGGTGAGAAGGAGGGACCGGCATGACGCTTGAATTCACCGTAGGCATCAAGGTCGCAGGCGCGCGGCAGAGCGTGACAGTGGCGGCGGAGGATGCACTGACCGCCGCGCTGAGAGTCAAGCACGAAAGACCGGCGGCGGCGATCAACTATGTCCGCCCCAGCAACAAGCGCGGCGATCAGCGTCATCCCCACTTGAGCCTGAGCGCCGCCGTGGCAAAAAGCTAGCGGCCCGGAATGGCCGGGGCAAGGTCCTGAAGCGAGGCCAGCCGCGTGATGGCGCGTTTCGCCAGTGACTGCGACCGCGTCATCGTCGGCTCGTCCTGCGCAAGGTCGGCCGCTTCAAGGTAGTGCTCCACCAGAAGCTCGGCGGTGGCCAGTATCGTCCGCAGATCGTCCGCGTCGGCGGCGGAAGGCTGTGGCGTCATGGCGGCCGGCGCGGTTTCGTCGGCCATCTGCCGGCCCTCATAGATCCATTTTCGCAAACCTGCCCGCATATCGGACTCGCCTGTCTGGCTGAGGCGGTCGAGCCCGAGGGCAAGGTGTCTTTCGAGCCCGGCGGCTTCGAGCAGGATTTCGTCGGCGGAACGGCGGCGGGAAGCGGCCTGCCCCGTGGACGGGCCTCTGGCCCGGCGTTCCTCATGATAGGCGCGGCGCCGTTCGCGCCGCAGCATCGCGACATGCTCGAGTTCTTCCCGCGCCAGCGCCTCGGCGGCCTGATGGATCTCGAGATTCGGCGCCTGCGCGGCGATATAGGCCCAGAACGCGAAGGTCCGCTCCTCGTTGCGCACCGCCATTGAAAGCGCCTGATAGGGCGTCGTGATGCGCGAGCCCGCCATGTCGCCGGCCTCGTCGCCGAAGATTCCGGGAACCCGCCAGCGGACATCGGCAAGGTCCGGCCGTTTGCCGCTGCGCGCCGCCGACAGGTCGCCGACGCGGTCGCGATGCCGCTGTTCCTCGTCCGCCAGATGCTCGAACACGGCGGCCGTGGACGCCGCGCCATGATCGCGCATGTCGGCCGCGAGTTCGCGGTAGCGTTCGCTCGCTTCCTTTTCCATGGCCGATGCGATGGCGAACAGCTCCGCAAGCGAGCGCACGCGCTCGGGCGGTTCGGTCTTCAGAAGGGAAGTCAGTAGCGACATGGCCGGGCCTCTCGCAGGCCGGCGAGTATCGCACATTTGTGACCTTCATCATATTGCGACAGTCGATCGCAACGCTTGCGTGAGGAAGGCCCCCTGCGTCTTGACGGCCGCGCCTGGGAGGTGCAAGGGGAAATCGTTCCTGACTATCCACCCGCGTGGGCTTTGTCCCTGCCGGGGGCAGGTCGTGTGCGGGAGCGTCATGATAACCTTCATAGCGCCTTCATGCTCTACGGCTCGTGCGCCGAAGGATGGGCAGCTGTTGGCCGGGGACGATCGCGTTTTTCCGCGGTTGCCGAAGATACCGGCGCGGCGCGTTGTCATCTGCATCGCGATCCTGTGCATTGCGGCGTGCGCCATGCTGGCGGGCGCGACGCAGTCGCGCGCTGCCCAGTTGGCGGAGTTCCTGCCCAAGGCGACGGCCGGCGACTTCTTCCCCGGCGCGGATCGTTTCGGTCCGCCGCAGGGCGATCCTCCGATCGTGCCTGTCTATCGCGGCGACGAACTGCGCGGCTTCGTCTATCTCAATTCGGATTTCACCAACGCAATCGGATATTCCGGCAAGCCGATCCATCTGCTGATCGGCATCGACCCTGCCGGCGTGATCGCCGCCATCAAGCTGATCGACCACAAGGAACCGATCGTGCTGATCGGCATTCCGGAAAAACGCATCGTCGATGCCCTCAACAGCCTGGTCGGCAAGGAGATGGCGCCGGTCGCGTCCGGGACCCGGCAGCCGCCGCAGGTCGACATCATCAGCGGCGCCACCGTCACCATGCTGGTGATGGGCGACAGCGTCGTGCGGTCCGCGGTGCGGCTGATCCGCAGCGGCCGCATCGCGGCAAGTGGTGTTTCCGCCCCGTCTCCGGCGGTGGTGCCGGCAACCAAGACGATCGACCTTGCCGAGGGCGAGGCGCGCGACTGGAACAGCCTGCTCGCCGACGGCTCGGTGCGCCGGCTGCATCTGACGATAGGCGATATCAACGCGGCGTTCGCGCGTTCCGGCAACGCTGCCGCGATTGCCAATCCGGAACCGGGAGCCGCCGACGACACCTTCATCGATCTCTATCTTGCGCTGGCGACGGTTCCCACCATCGGCCGCAGCCTGCTGAGGGACGCCGGCTATGCGTATCTCAAGCAGCGACTCAAGCCGGGCCAGCAAGCCATCATCGTGGCCGGCGAGGGCCTCTATTCCTTCAAGGGGTCGGGCTATGTGCGCGGCGGCATCTTCGACCGCATCGAACTCCTGCAGGATGGCTCCAGCACGCGGTTCCGCGACCGCAACCATACACGGCTCGGCCGTCTGGAAGCCGCCGGCGCGCCGCCCATGCGCGAGATCAGCCTGTTCGTGGTGCCGGAGGAATTCTCGTTCGATCCCGCCGAACAGTGGCAGCTTATGCTGCTGGTCCAGCGCGCCGTCGGCGCGCACGACAAGGCGTTCCTGAGCTTCGACCTCGGCTACACGGTGCCGGAGAAATATCTCAAGCGCGAACAGCCGGCCGTGACGGTGACCGCGAACAGGCCCTCGGCCGCGCCGTCGTCGGCGCCCACGCGATCGCTTGAGGAGCCGCTGTGGCAGCGGATGTGGAAGGACAACATTCCCGCCATCGCCATCGTCGCCGTTGCGATCGGGGTGCTGACGGTGATCTTCTTCTTCCAGAACGTGCTGGTCAGCCGCCCCCGCCTGAACGTGTGGGTGCGCCGTCTCTATCTGCTGTTCATCCTGGTCTGGCTCGGCTGGTATGCCAATGCGCAGCTTTCGGTGGTCAATGTGCTGACCTTCACCACGGCGCTGGTGACCGGATTCAACTGGGAATACTTCCTGACCGCGCCGCTGATCTTCCTGCTGTGGGCCGGCGTCGCGGCCTCGCTGCTGTTCTGGGGGCGGGGACCGTTCTGCGGCTGGCTGTGCCCATTCGGCGCGTTGCAGGAACTGCTCAACAATATCGCCCAGGCGCTGAAAGTGCCCCAGCTCCGCATTCCATGGGCGCTGCACGAGCGGCTGTGGCCGATCAAATACATGATCTTCCTCGGCCTGTTCGCGATGTCGCTGTATTCGATCGGCTTTGCCGAGCAATTGTCGGAGGTCGAGCCGTTCAAGACCGCGATTGTCCTCAAATTCGCCCGCGGCTGGCCGTTCGTCGTTTACGCCGTGGCGCTGCTTGCCGCCGGCCTGTTCGTCGAGCGGTTCTTCTGCCGCTATCTCTGCCCGCTCGGCGCGGCGCTGGCGATCCCCGGGCGCATCCGGATGTTCGAATGGCTCAAGCGCTGGCCGGAATGCGGCAGGCCGTGCCAGCGCTGCGCACATGAATGCCCGGTGCAGTCGATCCATCCCGAGGGCCATATTAACGTCAACGAATGCATCTACTGCATGCATTGCCAGGAGCTTTACTGGGACGATCAGCGATGTCCGCACATGATCCAGGTGCGGCTCAAGCGCGAACGGCGCGAGGCCCTGAGTTCGCCCTCGATGCGGGGCGGCGGCAAGGGCCCGGCCGAACCGGTCATCACGCACAATGGCAAAGTCATTCCGCAATGAAGGCCGTGGTCAATAGTGGAGGCTGCAATGACAGATAAATCACGTTCGAATGATACCGAGAATAAGGTCAGCCGTCGCCAGTTGCTCGGTACGACGGCGACCGTGGCCGCCATTGCCGGCGTCGGTGGCGCCGGAGTGGCGCGGCTCGACCATGTTGTCGGCCCCGCCGAGGCGCAGCAGCCACCGCCCGCGCGGCCCGGCGCACAGAAGTTCGAGGTCGCTCCCGGCGAACTCGACGAATATTACGTGTTCTTTTCCAGTGGCCAGACCGGCGAGGTTCGCATCATCGGCATGCCGTCGATGCGCGAACTGATGCGCGTTCCGGTGTTCAACCGCTGCAGCGCCACCGGCTGGGGACAGACCAACGAATCGCTGAAAATCCTCACCGAAGGCCTGACGCCCGAGACGCGCGAACGCCTCAAGGGGCGGGGCACCGGGGTATGGCAGAATGGCGACTGCCACCATCCGCACATGTCGTTCACCGACGGCACCTATGACGGGCGCTACATTTTCATCAACGACAAGGCCAACACCAGGCTGGCGCGCATCCGCACCGACATCATGAAGTGCGACAGGATCGTGGAGTTGCCGAACCAGTACACCATCCATGGCATGCGGCCGCAGAAATATCCGCGCACCGGTTATCTGTTCTGCAACGGCGAATACGAGGTTCCGCTGCCCAACGACGGCTCCGTGCTCGATGATCCGAAAAAATACTGGACGATATTCTCGGCGGTGGATGGCGACACCATGAAGGTGGCCTGGCAGGTGATTGTCGACGGCAACCTCGACAACACCGACGCCGACTTCCAGGGCAAATACGCGTTCTCGACCTGCTACAACTCGGAGAAGGGAATGACGCTGGCCGAGATGAGCGCCAGCGAGCAGGACTGGGTCGTCATCTTCAACATCAAGCGCATCGAGGAGGCGGTCGCCAAGCGCGACTACAAGGAAATGAACGGCGTGCCGGTGATCGATGGCCGCCACGGCTCGCGCTACACCCGCTACGTGCCGGTGTCGAACAGCCCGCACGGCATCAACACCGCGCCCGACGGCATTCATGTGGTCGCCAACGGCAAGCTGGCGCCGACGGTCACGGTCTTCGACGTGCGGCTGTTCGATCAGCTGTTCGACGACAAGATCAAGCCGCGCGACGTCGTCGTCGCCGAGCCAGAACTGGGGCTCGGTCCGCTGCACACCGCGTTCGATGGCCGCGGCAATGCCTACACCACCCTGTTCCTCGACAGCCAGGTCTGCAAGTGGAGCATCGATCTGGCCCGGCGCGCGTTCAAGGGCGAGAAGGTCAACCCCATTATCCAGAAGCTCGACGTGCACTATCAGCCCGGCCACAACCACGCCTCCATGGGCGAGACCAAGGAGGCGGACGGCAAGTGGCTCATCTCGCTCAACAAGTTCTCCAAGGATCGCTTCCTCAATGTCGGTCCGCTCAAGCCGGAGAACGACCAGCTCATCGACATTTCCGGCGATCGGATGGCGCTGGTGCATGACGGCCCGAGCTTCGCCGAGCCGCACGACGCCGTCATCGTCCACCGCTCCAAGCTGGACAATCGCGTCACCAGCATCTGGAGGCGCGACGATCCGTTCTTCGAGGACGCGCGTCGGCAGGCGGCGGCGGACGGCATCAAGCTGGAGAACGATTCCAAGGTCATCCGTGACGGCAACAAGGTGCGGGTTTACATGACGTCGAGCGCGCCGGCCTACGCGCTGGAAACGTTCACGGTGAAACAGGGCGACGAGGTGACGGTCTTTGTCACCAATGTCGACGATGTCGAGGACCTCACCCACGGCTTCTGTATCGTCAACTACGGACTCAACATGGAGATCGGGCCGCAGCAGACTTCCTCGGTGACGTTCATGGCCGACAAGCCGGGCGTCTACTGGTACTTCTGCACCTGGTTCTGTCACGCCATGCACATGGAGATGCGCGGCCGCATGTTCGTCGAGCCGCGGCCGGCGTGACAGGCGCTGTCGTGTCCGCCGGATGCACCGCGCCGACAATCGGGCTGGCGGCCTTGCTCGCCGCCGGCCTGGCTTGGCCTGTCCATGCCGAACGCTGGACCGTCCAGCCCGGCATGGACGACCTGCAGGCGGCGGTGGACCGGGCGGCGGATGGCGACACCGTCGTCCTGCTCCCCGGCGAGCATCGCGCCCCGGTGCGGATCGCGCGTGCGATCGTTCTCGCCGGCATGCCGGGCGCCGTGCTGACAGGCGCGCGCGCGGGCAGCGTGGTCACGCTGCAGGCTCCCGGCGCGATGGTGCGCGGTCTCACCATCACCGGATCGGGCTTCAACCTGGAGACGATGGACTCCGGCGTGTTCGTCGAGAAAACCGCGACCGGGGCCATCGTCGAGAACAACCGTATCGAAGGCAACCTGTTCGGCGTCTATCTGCACGGCGCCCCCGATGCGCTGGTGCGCGGCAACGAAATCGTCGGGCTGCGCCAGGGCCGCGTCAGCGAGACCGGCAACGGCATTTCGCTCTGGAACGCGCCCGGCGCCAAGATTATCGACAACGATGTCCGCTTCGGCCGCGACGGCATCTTCGTCATCACCAGCCGCCGCAACGTCATCAGCGGCAACCGCTTCCGCGACCTGCGCTTCGCCGTCCACTACATGTACGGCAACGAGGGCGAGATCACCGACAATGTCTCGCTTGGCAACACCATCGGCTACGCGCTGATGTATTCGCAGCAACTCGTCGTGCGCGGCAACCTGTCGGACCGCGACCGCGACCAGGGCATGCTGTTCAACTACACCAACGGCGCGCAGATCTCCGGCAACCTGGTCAAGGGCGGCGCGCTGCCGGCCGCGCGCTGGACCACGCCGCGCGGCGATGACGGCCATGCCGTTGCACCCGTTGCCGCCGGCGCAACCGGCACGGGCCTGCGCACGGCGCCGGACCGTTGCGTGTTCGTCTACAACGCCAACGCCAACCGCTTCAGTGGCAACTGGTTCGAGGGCTGCGAGACCGGCATCCACTTCACCGCCGGCTCGGAGCGCAACCAGATCTCCGGCAATGCCTTCATCGGCAACCGCAACCAGGTGAAATATGTCGGTACGCGGCTGCTCGACTGGTCGGTCAACGGCCGCGGCAATTACTGGAGCGACAATCCGGCGTTCGATCTCAATGGCGACGGCATCGCCGATACCGCCTACCGGCCCAACGATCTCATCGACACCGTGCTGTGGACCGCGCCGCAGGCCAAGCTGCTGGTCAACAGCCCGGCCGTGCAGGTGATCCGCTGGGCGCAGTCGCAGTTTCCCGCGCTGCTGCCGGGCGGCGTCGTCGACAGCCGTCCGCTGATCGCGCCGCCGCCCAGGCCGGCCATCGCATTCCGGAGCGGCTCATGACGGCACCGGCGGAAATCAAGGGCGTATCGAAACGCTTCGGCCGGGTCGAGGCGCTGCGCGACGTGTCGCTGGTGCTGCCGGCTGGCGAACTGGTGGCGTTGGTCGGTCATAACGGCGCCGGCAAGACCACCATGATGAAACTGATGCTGGGTCTGATCCGGCCGACCGCCGGCACCATCCGCCTGCTGGGAGAAAACCCGGCCGGCGGCGACTTCGCGGTGCGGCGGCAACTCGGCTATCTGCCGGAGAACGTGTCCTTCAACGGCGTCATGACCGGGCGCGAGACGCTTGCCTTCTACGCGCGCCTCAAGCGCGCGCCGGCCGGGTCCGCGCTTGAGCTGCTCGACCGCGTCGGGCTGACGGCGGCCGCCGGGCGGCGCGTCGCGACCTATTCCAAGGGCATGCGCCAGCGTCTCGGTCTTGCTCAGGCGCTGCTCGGCGCGCCGCGCGTCGTCTTGCTCGACGAGCCGACCACGGGGCTCGATCCGGAATTCCGCCAGACGTTCTACGACATCATGCTGGACTTGCGCGCCGGCGGCACGACGCTCCTGATGTCGTCGCACGCGCTGACCGAACTCGAGGAATGCGCCGACCGCGTCGTCATCATGAACCAGGGCATCATGGTGGCGAACGGCACGCTCGCCGAATTGCGGCGCAAGGCGCAACTGCCGAGCCGCATTGTCGTGACCATGGCCGACGGGATTCCGGCCGAGCGCGTGGACAGTCTCGCGCCCGGCGTGGCGATCCGCCGCATCAACGGCCACAGGGTCGAACTGATCTGCCCGGACGAGGACAAGATCGCGGTGATCCGTCAGGTCACCGCCGAGAACGCCGGCGTCGCCGACCTCGAGATGGTGCCGCCGGGACTCGACGAGGTCTATGCGCATTTCCTCCGCCTGCACAATGGCCCGCGCGGGGAGGCGTCATGACCAACGTTCTGATCATCGCCGGCCGCGAAGTCAGGCTCGCCCTGCGCAACCGCTGGGTACTGGCAACCACGCTGTTGCTGGCGGCGCTGGCGCTCAGTCTCACCTTTCTCGGCAGCGCGCCGACCGGACGGGTTGGCGCCGGCGTGCTCGACGTGGTGATCGTGAGCCTGTCGAGCCTGACCATCTTCCTCATCCCGCTGATCGCGCTGCTCATCGCCCACGACGCCATCGTCGGCGAGATCGAGCGCGGCACGCTGGCGCTGCTGCTGAGCTATCCGATCGGTCGCTGGCAGGTGATGACCGGCAAGTTCCTCGGCCATGTCGCCATCCTGGTGATCGCCACCTCGCTCGGTTATGGCGCGGCGGCTGGCGCGCTGGCGTTGACCGGCAGCGAGATGCTGCGCCACAGCCTCGTCGCCTTCGCCGTCATGGTGGGATCGTCGATCCTGCTGGGCGCGGTGTTCATCGCCATCGGCTATCTGATCAGCGCGCTGGCGCGTGATCGCGCCGGCGCCGCCGGCATCGCGATCGGGGTCTGGCTCATGCTGGTGCTGGTCTACGACATGACGCTGCTCGGCATCCTGGTCGTCGATCAGGGCCGCACGGTCACGGCCGGCGTGCTCGACGCCCTGCTGCTGCTCAACCCGACCGACGTGTACCGGCTGTTCAACCTGACCGGCTCGGCCAACGTCAGCCAGTTCGCCGGCATGGCGGGTCTTGCCGGCACCACCGCCTGGAGCGCGCCGGTGCTGATCGCGGCGCTGGCGCTGTGGATCGTCGTGCCGCTGGTGCTGGCCACCGCGGTGTTCGCGCGGAGGGAGATATGAGGCGCGCCCTCCTCATTGCCGTGGCGCTCGTGCTCGCCGCCTGCGATCAGAAACCGGCCGCGACGACGCCTTCGCCGCACGACCTGACCGCGGATGCGATCGGCCATTATTGCGGCATGAACGTGCTGGAACATCCCGGCCCCAAGGGCCAGATCATCCTGGCGAGCCGCGTCGATCCGGTGTGGTTCTCGTCGGCGCGCGACACCATCGCGTTCACGATGCTGCCCGAGGAAGCCAAGGACATCCAGGCCATCTACGTGTCGGACATGGCCAGGGCCGAGAGTTGGGACAAGCCGGGCGCCGCCAACTGGGTCGAGGCCAGAAAAGCCTGGTTCGTGCTCGACAGCCGGATGCGCGGCGGCATGGGCGCCGAGGAGGCGGTTCCGTTCTCCAGCCGCGATGCCGCCGCGCGTTTCGTCGGTGACAATGGCGGCCGCATCGCCGCCTTTGGCGACATTCCGCGCGACTATGTGCTGGGCGGAACGGCCCCCGAGGCTCCCTCCCACGAGCAGCATGCGCCGGATAAGTAGGGAGACAGACCCAATGCCGCTGCAGTTCACGCGCCGACGCATGATCGCCATCAGCGCCGCCGCCGCCGGCCTCGGCCTCTTGCCCCCGCGGCGCGCGCGCGCCACGGCCGATGTCACGGACGCCAGTCTCGTCACCTGGCGCGGTACCGCGCTCGGCGCGCCCGCCACGATGCAGATTCATCATCATGACCGCGCCGCCGCCGAAAGCCTGATCGCGCGCGCCATCGCCGAGGTGCGGCGGCTGGAAGCGCTGTTCAGCCTCTACCGCTCCGATTCCGCCCTGGTCGATCTCAACCGGCATGGCGTGCTCGCGGCGCCGGCGCCGGAACTGGTCGATCTCTTGATGGAATGCCGGCGCTATTCGGAGCTGAGCGGCGGCCGCTTCGACGCCACCGTGCAGCCGCTATGGACGCTGTACGCCGATCATTTCGCGCGCGACGACGCCGACCCTTCCGGTCCCGAGGCCGGCGCGCTGGCCCGCGCGCTCGCTTGCGTCGGTTATGAGAATATTCTCGTCAATCGCGATCGCGTGGCCTTCGCGCGGCCGGGGGTGCGGGTGACGCTCAACGGCATCGCCCAAGGCTACATCACCGATCGCGTCGTCGATCTCCTGCGCGCCGCGGGCATCACCCAGACGCTGGTCGACATGGGCGAGACGCGCTGCCTCGACGCCTTTCCTGACGGGCGGCCATGGCAGGTCGGCATCGCCGATCCCGATCAGCCCGGCCGCATCTGGCGCACGCTTTCCATCGTCAATCAGGCGGTGGCGACCTCTGGCGGCTATGGTTTCCGGTTCGATCCGCAAGGGCGGTTCAATCATCTGTTCGATCCAGCGACCGGACACAGCGCGCACGCCTACCGCAGCGTTTCGGTGGTGGCGGCCACCGCGACCGCGGCCGACGCGCTCTCGACGGCGTTCAGCTTCATGACGCTCGCCGACATCGAACGCGTGCTGGCGGCGCACGACGGCGCCGCCGCCCACCTGGTGCTGGCGGACGGCACGCTGCGCTCTATTTCACCGCGCCGACGGTGAAGCCGGCGACGAAGCGGTCGACGAACAGGTTGTAGATGAGCGCGATCGGGATGCTGGCGATCAGGCAGGCGCCCATCATCGAGCCCCAGAAATAGACGTCGCCGCGCACCAGGAAGGTCGGCACGCCGACGCTGACCGTGTAGTGCGCCGACGAGGTGATGAAGGTGACGCCATAGACGAATTCCTGCGTCACCAGCGTGAAGGCGAAGATGATCGCCGTCAGCACGCCGGCCATGGAAATCGGGATCACCACCTTGATGAAGGCGCCGAGGCGGCTCAGCCCGTCGATCATCGCGGCGTCCTCAAGGTCGCGCGGGATCGCCTTGAAGAAGCCCATCAGGAGCCAGGTGCAGAACGGAATGGTGAAGCTGGGATAGACCAGCACCAGCGACCACAGCGAATCCTGCAGGCCGAGTTCGGCGATGATGCGGGAGAAGGGAATGAACAGGATGGTCGGCGGCACCAGATAGGTCAGGAAGATGGCGATGCCGAGATTCTGCGCCCAGGCGCCGGTCATGCGCGCCAGCGCGTAGCCGGCCGGCACCGCGAATGCCAGCGTGATGATAACCACGAGCACGCCGACGAAGGCCGTGTTGGCGAGCCATTGCAGATACTGGGTGTCGTTGAACAGCACCTGAAGATGGTTGAGCGTCGGCGGCGTGTTGAACAGATACGGATTGTTGGCGGTGTTGTAGAGATCTTGCGTGGTCTTGAAGGTGGTGATCATCATCCAGTAGAACGGAAAGGCAAGAAAGGTGACGAAAAACACCAGGATGCCGGCGTGGCCGCCGCGCCGCGCCGCCTTGCGCAAGACTGTCGGAAACCGTGCCATCAGGTGAGCTCCGCGCGGCGCGCCATGCGCAGGAACACGATCGCCACCGCCACCAGCACCGGGAACAGGAACAGCGAGACCGCGGCGCCGCCGGCGAGGTCGCCACCCTGGATGCCGATGAAATAGGCCCAGCTCGCCAGTACCTGCGTGGTGTCGTAGGGGCCGCCTCGCGTCAGCACGAACACCGCGATCAGGTCGGTGAACACGAACACGATGCCGAACAGCACCGCGATGAGCGCCACTGGCATGACAAGCGGCAGCGTGATCTGGAACATGTGGCGCCAGAACCCGGCGCCGTCGACGGCGGCGGCGTCGTGGATGTCCTGCGGGATCGAGGACAGCCCGGCCAGGATGATGACGGTGGCGAGCGGCAGCATCCGCCACACCTGCACGGTGATGATTGAGGCCATGGCGAGTTCCGGCGTGCCGAGCCAGATCGGCCACTGGCCGGGCCCCAGCAGGTGGGCCTCGCGCATCGTCCAGTTGATGATGCTGTAGATGGAATCGAAGATCCACAGCCAGCCGACGCTGCCGAGCGAGATCGGCGCCACCCACGGCAGCAGGATCAGGAAGCGCACCAGCCACTTGCCGGGGAAGTCGACCAGCAGTGCCATCGCCAGCGCGTTGGCGAACACCAGCACCAGAACCTGCGAGACCACGGTGATGAAGATGGTGTTCTTGAGCGCGACCCAGAACGTCACGCTGTCGAGCACGCGGCGGAAATTCTCCAGTCCGACGAAATTCATCTCGCGACTGGCGACGATGGCGTCGGAGAAGCTGTAGTAGAGCGACAGCAGGAATGGGAAGCCGACCAGCAGCACGATGTAGAGGATCGCCGGCGCCAGCATCAGCCGCCACAACCAGCGCTCGTTGTCGGCGATGCGGCCGAACAGGCCGGCGCGTTGGCGGGGGGTGGCGGCAGCCGGGGCCGGACGATGCATCAGCCGGCTCCGTTCATGCGTTGGCCGCTCTTGCGGTCGAAGCGCTGGATGTCCTGCCGGCGCACGACAAAGTCGTATTGTCCGCCGGCGGCGATTTCGGTGCGGATGTTGGTCGGGATCTTGGAGATCACGTGGCTCTCGGGCGTCCTTTCCGCGAGCACGCCGTAGACCAGGCGGTCGGCGCCGAGATATTCGAGCCGGGTGACGCGGAACGGAAAGGTGATGTTGTCGTCGCCGCCTTCGACGCCGTGCGGCAGGAAGGCCTCCGGCCGGAAGCCGAGATAGCCGACGTCGTCCTCGATCAGGTTCATCGGCGGCGAGCCGATGAAGGTGGCGACGAAGATGTCGGCCGGCCGGCTGTAAATCTCCTGCGGCGTGCCGACCTGACAGATGCGGCCCTGGTTGAGCACGGCGATGCGGTCGCCGAGCCCCATCGCCTCGGCCTGGTCATGGGTGACATAGATCGTCGTGGTGCCGAGCGTGCGCTGGAAGTTCTTCAGTTCGTCGCGTGCCGAGTTGCGCAGCTTGGCATCGAGATTCGACAGCGGCTCGTCGAGCAGGAACACCACCGGCTCGCGCACCACCGCGCGCGCCAGCGCGACGCGCTGGCGCTCGCCGCCGGAGAGCTGGCGCGGCTTGCGGTCGAGGAACCGCTCGATGCCGAACATACGCGCCGCCCATGCCACCTTGCGGCCGATTTCGGCCCTGTCGGTGCCGACTGCGCGCAGCGGAAATGAAATGTTCTTCTCCACCGTCAGATGCGGGTAAAGAGCATAGCTCTGGAACACCATGGCGATGTTGCGCTCGCGCGGCGGCAGGTCGGTGACGACCCTGCCGTCGATGACGATGTCGCCGGCGGTCGGCCGCTCCAGTCCGGCGATCATGCGCATCAGCGTGGTCTTGCCGCACCCGGAGGGGCCGAGCAGCACGAGGAATTCGCCTTCGCGCGCGGTCATCTCGATGCCGTCGACGGCGCGCACGCCGTCGAAGTGTTTCGTCAGCCGCCGCGTCTCGACAGTCGCCATGGCCTTTGCCGCTTGTTGCCGCGCCCCCCGCGTCAGATCAGATTGCGGTCGCGCCACTTGGCCCAGATCGCCTTCATCGCCGTCTCGGCGGCCTTCAGCGCGTTCTCCGGCGTATCGGCGCCGGTCGCCGCCTTCGCGAACATCGTGTTGATGACCCAGGTGTTGAACGTCTCGTCGATGGCGGCGTTCGAATAGCCGGGGTAACCGACATTGGTCGCCCAATCGAGCACGTCGGACAGCACCGCATACTTGTTAGGCGGCACCGCCTTGGCATCCTTGGAGATGACCTGCGCCAGGTCGGGCACGGTCTTGGCGAAGCACGGGAAATTGTAGAACTCGCTGGCCATGAAGCCCTGCTTGAAGTTGTCGATATAGTCGACCAGGAACTTCTTGGCGCCGTCGATGTTCTCCGAGAACTTCCAGATCACGTAGCAGTCCATCACGTGTTCGAGGCCGATGCGGCGCACCGGACCCTTGGCCGCCTTGGCCAGCGCGATCTTCTCGTGGATTGGCATCTTGTCGTTCTCGGCGGCGCGGGTGACCGAGATCGCGTTGAGCACCAGCGAGGACCGGCCGGCGAGGATCTGCCGGTTGTTGGAGGATGGATCCCACGCCAGCACCTCCGGCGTTTCCGTCTCCTTGAATAGCGCGGCGACGAACTTGAGCGCCTCGAGCGTGGCCGGCGAGTTGATGGTGAGGTTGCCTTCGGCATCCTGTTCATGAGAGCCGAACGAATACATGATGGCGCGCATCGCCATGGCGGTGTCGAGCTCGGCGGACAGGCCGACGCCAACCGGGATGCCGGTCTTGTCCTTGATCTTCTTGCCGCCGACGCGGATGTCGTCCCAGCTGTCCGGCTTCATGCCGATGTCGTCCCACAGGTCGGAACGATAATTGATCGGGTCGGGCACGTAGCTGTCGGAGAAGGCGAAATACTTTTTCGTCTTCGGATTGTAGGTGCTCTTGACGGCGAGATCGATCGGCGTGCCGTGCTTCTTCGCGCACTCGTCGTAAACCTCCTTCATGTCCACGACCTGCTGCTCGTAGACCGAAGGCGGCGACAGGAACATCACGAGGTCATGCCCGCGCTGGGCCGAAACCTCGGCGGCGGCGCGCGAGGGGATGAGGCCGAGGTTGATGTTGTCGACGACGACGTCGGTGTCGTTCTTGTCTCCCCATTCCTTGGTGTACTGGGTGTTGAACCATTTGTCGTAGGCGGGGACGAAATGGCTCCACTGCAGGATCTTCAGGGTCTTCTTCGCGGCATGGGCGGGCCGCGGACGGGCCAGCGGGCCGGCGACCGCCACAAGTCCGGCTCCCGCGGCTGTCTTGATCAGGTCGCGGCGCGTCGCTCCGCCGGGACGGAAAAGGGGCGTATCCATGACTGCGTCCTTTCGCGATGGCAGGTGAAACCCGCGGGAACGCCGGCCGGACCGGCCGGCGCCTGCGGCGTCGGCTTCCGGGGTGAAAGCTTAGGCATTCGGGGGCCGGGCCGCCTAAACGCGGGGCATAAACCTAGATCAATCGCGACGGCGGCACGGCGGACCGGATATGGCGGCGCGGCTGCGCCGCCGGCCCGGACGGCGCCATCTCGCCGCGCAGGGTGCGGGCGGCCTCGCCGAGATAGGAACTGTCGAAGTCGCAGATCAGCGACAACGCCTCGAAGTCGAGGATGGTGACGCGCCGGCCCTCGATCGCGATCAGGCCGTCCTCGCGCAATGCCCGCAACGTGCGGTTGACATGCACGGTGGTCAGGCCGAGCGCGCCGCCGATCAGTTCCTGGGTCAGCGGCATCTCGAACGACATGCCCTCGACCACGCCTGTCGCCTTCAGCCGCACCAGCAGTTCGAGCAGGAAATGGCTGACGCGCTCGTAGGCCGAGCGGCGCGCGGTGTCGATCAGATGCTCGGCGATGATCGCGGACTCGCACGCCGCCGACCAGAACAGCGCCCTGGCCAGCGGCGGATTGTCCTCGAACACGCGGTCGATCGCCTCGAGCGAGACCGAGGACAGCAGCACGTCGGTGGCCGCCGCGACGGAATAGAGCGCGGTCTTGAACAGGCAGGCCTGCAACCCGAAGATCTGGCCGGGCAGAATGAAGTCCATGATCTGGCGGTCGCCGTTGTGCAGGATCTTGTAGCGGAACAGCCAGCCGCCGTGATTAACGAACAGCGCCTGATAATGCCGGCCGGCGATGATGATGTCGGTGTTCTTGTGGACGTGGCGGATTTCTCCGCCACAGGCGAGATCGAGACCGCCCCCGACCAGCCTGTACAGCGGAAACGGCGGAAGCGGCTGCGCGGACGCCGGCGCAGGATTGCGGCGATCTTTCAGCATTGGCCTGATCCCTGGGCCTGATCCTTGGGCCTTATCGTCGACCTCTGGCTCCTCGCGGTTGGCCGAGTGGCATCTTTCCCTGTGCGCCGTCGGTGCGATGCCGGAAGCGAGGAACGCGCGGCATCGGGGTTGATCCAGATTAACGAGCGCCGTTAATTCAGGCCGCGGCCGGGCTTGCTATAAAGCGACCGGCCCGAGGCAGCCCGCGACGCCCAAAAAGAGCATGGCGGACGCCTTCGCGCCACTGGTCAAAATGTCCGGATCATCAAATTGTGAGCGCCGCCTGCGGCCGGCGCACCGGGTTTCTGGAGAGCCAAGCGGGGTCCGGGCCTTTTACATGAAGGTCGAGCCGACATGCCGGAACGATACAAATATCTCATCATCGGCGGCGGGCTCGCGGCCGACGCGGCGGTGCGCGGCATCCGCGAACTGGACCACAGCGGAACCATCCTTGTGGTGTCGGACGAGGACGATCCGCCCTACAACCGGCCTCCGTTGTCGAAAGGTTTGTGGAAGGGAACCGCGATCGACGAGATCTGGCGTCACACGGAAACGACCACCGCCGAGCTCAGGCTCGGCACGCGGATCGTCGCGCTCGATTCCGGGGGCAAGACGGCGACCGACGCGCGGGGCCGCGTGGTCGGTTACGACAAGCTGCTGCTGGCCACCGGCGGCTCGCCGCGCCGGCTGGGCAACGGCAATGCTCCGGTCATCTATTTCCGCCGGCTCGCCGACTTCCGCCAAGCCTGGCAGGCGGCCGGCGAGGGCGCCGAATTCGCGGTGCTTGGTGGCGGCTTCATCGGAGCCGAGATTGCGGCGGCGCTGGCCAGCAACGGGCGCAAGGTGACACTGGTGTTTCCGCATGACGGCATCGGCAGCCGGGTCTATCCGCGTCCGCTGGCGAATTTCCTCAATGTGTATTTCCGCAAGCACGGCGTCGACGTGCGCTTCAACGAGCGGGTCGAGGCGGTCGAACGGGGCGCCGCCAAGCTGATCGTGCGCAGCAATGGCCATAATGGCATCGCCGTCGACACCGTGATCGCCGGCCTCGGCATCGTGCCCAATGTCGAGCTGGCGCAGGCGGCGGATCTGGCGGTGGGCGACGGCATCATCGTCGACGAGATGCTGCGCACCAGCCATCCGGATATCTTCGCGGCCGGCGACGTGGCTAATTTTCCCTGCGCGGCGCTCGGCCGGCGGCTGCGTTTCGAACACGAGGATAATGCCGCGACGATGGGACGGGCGGCCGGGCGCAACATGGCTGACGCGTTCGAGCCGTACCAGCATCTGCCGTTCTTCTATTCGGATCTGTTCGATCTCGGCTACGAGGCGGTCGGCGAGATCGACAGCAGCCTGGAAACCGTCGAGGACTGGGCCGAGACCTTCCACAAGGGCGTCGTCTATTATCTCAAGGATCGCCGCGTGCGCGGCGTGCTGTTATGGAACAGCTGGGGCCTGGTCGACGCCGCGCGCGAGCTGATCGCTTCGGAACGCGCATTCACCCCCGCCGTGCTGCGCGGCCGGCTGCGCGAAACCGGTTGAGCGCGAAGCGGCCTTGCGCCCGCTTGTCCTTGCCGCGCGGTTCGGGCACAACGTTGTCCGGATCATGCAGGGGGCATGGGCGGGCGATGATCTATCTCCTGGTGTTTCTCGGCGGCGGTATCGGCTCGATGCTGCGCCATGCGGTCAATGTCGCGGCGGTGCGGCTGGGCGGCGCCGGATTTCCTTTCGGCACGCTGGCCGTCAACATCACCGGTTCGGTCGTCATGGGGCTGCTCGCCGGCTATTTCGCCTTCAAGGGCGCGCCAACCCAGCACTGGCGGCTGTTCCTGATGACCGGCGTCCTCGGCGGCTACACCACGTTCTCGGCGTTCTCGCTCGACACCATCGTGCTGTACGAGCGCGGCGAGTGGGGCCTGGCCGCGCTCTACGTGCTCGCTTCAGTGGGGGCATCGCTCGGCGGACTGTTCGGCGGGCTGCTGCTGATGCGCCAGATCACCTGAAATTCCAAAATGGTAGCAAGGCCAAGCCGGCCCGGCTGGACAGTCGATATGTTATATTATAACAGTCAGATTGTGACGATCTCGCCCGGTGCGCTGTACTCCGCACCCCAGAGGCGACGAGACAGGACAGTCCGATGCCGCACGACCCGGCCCTTGCCCGCGACGGCCACGCCCATGCTCATGACGAACTGGCGCGCGCCGTCCCGGTTGCACCGCGCCGGCCGGCCGCCGCGGGCTTGATGGACGCACCGGAGCCGCCGCTCTCGCTCATGCGGCTTTCGCTCGGCGCCCGGCTTGCCGTGACCGCGCTGGCGCTGCTGCTGCTGTGGGCGGTCGTGCTGATGGCGCTAAGGTGATTTTCAAATGACGGCGCAACTGCAGTTTCGCAATCTGACGCTCGGCTATGACCGCCATCCGGCGGTGCATCATCTGTCCGGCGTGATCGAGCAGGGCGCGCTCATCGCCGTGGTCGGTCCCAATGGCGCCGGCAAGTCGACGATGTTCCGCGGCATCGTCGGCATGCTTGCGCCGCTGTCCGGCAGCATCGGCCGCGGTGCGTCGGCCGCCGCGCGCGACATCGCCTATCTGCCGCAGACCGCCGAGATCGACCGCAGCTTTCCGATCTGCGTGTTTGATTTCGTCGCCACCGGCCTGTGGCGGCGCACCGGCCTGTTCGGCGGCATCGGCGCCCGCGCCCGCGACGACATCATGCGGGCGCTGGGCGCGGTTGGTCTGACCGGATTCGAGAGCCGCGCCATCGGCACGCTGTCGGGCGGGCAGATGCAGCGCATGCTGTTCGCCCGGCTGGTGCTGCAGGATGCGCGGGTGATCGTGCTCGACGAGCCGTTCAACGCCATCGACGCCAAGACCTGCGCCGACCTCGTCGAACTGGTGCACCGCTGGCATGGCGAGGGGCGCACGGTGCTGGCGGCGCTGCACGATCTCGATCTGGTGCGCCGGCATTTTCCTCAAACCTTGCTGCTGGCGCGTCAGGTGGTGGCGTGGGGCGCGACGCCCGAGGTGATGACGCCGGAGAACCTCATGGCGGCGCGGCACATGAGCGAGGCGTTCGACGATCACGCGGCGGCCTGCGCCGCGGACGAGGCGGCCTGAACGCCATGCTGTATTCCATGCTGATCGCACCGTTCGCCGAGTTCGAGTTCATGCGCCGGGCGCTGGCCGGCGTGGTTGCGCTGGCGCTCGGCGGCGGACCGATCGGCGTGTTCCTGATGCTGCGGCGGATGAGCCTGATGGGCGACGCCATGGCCCATGCCATTCTGCCCGGCGCCGCCATCGGCTTCCTGATATCGGGCGTCAATCTGATGGCGATGACGGTGGGCGGGCTTACCGCCGGCTTTGCCGTGGCGCTCGCCGCCGGACTGGTCGCCCGCGTCACCGAACTCAAGGAGGATGCCTCGCTCGCCGCGTTCTATCTGGTCTCGCTCGCGGTCGGCGTCACCATCGTCTCGCTGCGCGGCAGCAACATCGACCTCCTGCATGTGCTGTTCGGCAACGTGCTGGCGCTCGACGACGCCACGCTCATGGTGATCGCGTTCAACGCCACGGTGAGCCTCGTCACGCTGTCCTTCATCTACCGGCCGCTGGTGCTGGAATGCGTCGATCCCCTGTTCCTGCGCTCGGTGAGCCGGGCCGGCGCGCCGGCGCATCTGGCCTTCCTGGCGCTGGTCGTCATCAATCTGGTCAACGGCTTCCACGCGCTCGGCACGCTGCTGGCGGTCGGGCTGATGATCCTGCCGGCGGGCATCGCGCGGTTCTGGGCCCGCGACATCTCGCGGATGATCGCCATCGCCGTCGCCAGCGCCATTGTCGCCGGCTATGCCGGGCTGGTGCTGTCGTTCCACAGCCGCGTGCCCTCGGGGCCGGCGATCATCCTGATGACCGCGGTCATCTATGTCGGCTCGGTGCTGTTCGGTCCGGTCGGCGGCCTCGTGCGCAAGATGTTCCCCGGCCGCCATCTCGAAGCCTGATGAGGAGAAACGGAATGCGCCGTATCGGCCTTGTTCTGTCCGCCCTGGTCGCGGTTGTCGTGGCGGCGGCGCCTGCGCGCGCCGAACCGCTCAGGGTGGTGGCGAGCTTTTCCATCCTCGCCGATTTCGTGCGCAACGTCGGTGGCGAGCGCGTCGCGGTGAGCGCGCTGGTCGGTCCCGATGGCGACGCCCACGTCTATACGCCGACGCCGGCGGATGCCAAGGGCGTGGCAACGGCCGACGTCGTCATCGTCAACGGCCTCGGCTTCGAGGGCTGGCTCGACCGGCTGATCAAGTCGGCCGGGCGCAAGACGCCCGCCGTCGTGGCCACCAAAGGCATTGCCCCGCGTAAGCAAGCCGACGCCCATGGCCATGATGCCGATCCGCATGCCTGGCAGTCGGTCGCCAACGCGAAGATCTATGTCGCCAACATCCGCGACGCGCTGAGCGCGGCCGACCCCGCCGGGGCCACGAGCTATCAGGCCAATGCCGCGGCCTATCTCGCCCGGCTGGACGCGCTCGAGCGCGAGGTGCGCGAGGCGGTCATGCGCGTGCCGGCCGAGCGCCGCAAGGTGATCTCCACCCACGATGCATTCGGCTATTTCGCCGCCGCCTACGGCCTCGAATTCATCGCGCCGCAGGGCGTCTCGACCGAATCGGAGGCCTCCGCCGGCGATGTCGCCCGCATCATCCGGCAGATCAAGGCCCAGAAAATTCCTGCCGTGTTCCTGGAAAATGTCAGCGATCCGCGCCTGATCCGGCGGATTGCCGAGGAAACCGGGGCGAAAATCGGCGGAACGCTGCATTCCGACGCGCTGACCCCGGAAAACGGCGACGCCCCCACTTACATTGACCTCGTCCGGCACAATATAAAGGCGCTGACCGCCGCGCTGCTGAGCTAGGAACTATCTCCGGCCGCGGCCCCCGCCATCCCCCCGCGCGCCCGGAGCGTTTCATGTCCGACAAGATTCCCGTCACCGTGCTCACCGGCTATCTCGGCGCCGGCAAGACCACGCTGCTCAACCGCATCCTGTCCGAGCCGCACGGGCGAAAATACGCGGTGATCGTCAACGAGTTCGGCGAGATCGGCATCGACAACGACCTCGTCATCGGCGCCGACGAGGAAGTGTTCGAGATGAACAACGGCTGCGTCTGCTGCACCGTGCGCGGCGACCTGGTGCGCATCATGGGCGGCCTGATGCGGCGCAAGGGCAAGTTCGACGCCATCATCGTCGAAACCACCGGGCTTGCCGATCCGGCGCCGGTGGCGCAGACCTTCTTCGTCGACGACGATGTGCGCGCCCATGCCGCGCTCGATGCCGTGGTGACGGTGGCCGACGCCAAATGGCTGAGCGATCGCCTGAAAGACGCGCCCGAGGCCAAGAACCAGATTGCGTTCGCCGACGTCATCGTGCTCAACAAGACCGACCTTGTTTCCGCCGACGAACTTGCCGAGGTCGAGGGCCGCATCCGCGCCATCAATCCTTATGCGCGGCTCATCCGGGCCGAACGCTGCCAGGTGGCGCTGGCCGATGTGCTTGAGCGCAGGGCGTTCGACCTCGACCGCATTCTTGAGATCGAGCCCGGCTTCCTGAACACCGGCGACGGCCACGATCATCACGGCCACGATCACGGCCACGATCATGACCACGACCACAACCACGATCATGGCCACGGCGATGGCCTCAAGCACTATCACGACGAGGACATGCAGTCGCTCAGCTTGCGCGCCGACCGCCCGGTCGATCCGGCCAGGTTCATGCCCTGGCTGCAGGCGCTGGTGGCGCGCGACGGCAAGAACATCCTGCGCTGCAAGGGTATCCTGTCGTTCAAGGACGACGACGAGCGCTACGTATTCCAGGGCGTTCACATGATGCTCGACGGCACCCACCAGCGGCCGTGGCGCGACGGCGAGGCGCGCGAGAGCCGCGTCATATTCATCGGCCGCGACCTGCCGGAACAGGCGATCCGCGACGGCTTCGCCGCCTGCATCGCCGCGTGACGGGGAGGGGCAGTTGAGCGAACAGGCCGTTGCCTCTCTTGCCGAGCGCGTGGTGCCGTTCGATCTCGGCGTGCCGATCATCGCGACGCGGTTTCTCGGCGCGACCGCCGCGTTCGCGTGCGGCGAGGAGATGGTGGCGCTGGTCGGGGCCGACGGCGCGGCGACGCGCGTCGCGGTCCATGGCGGCGCCATCCTGTGCGCGACCGGCGATGCCCGGCGGATCGTGACCGGCGGCGACGACGGCCGCGTGGTCGCGCTTGACGCCGATGGCGCCATCGAGGTCGTCGCCACCGACGCAAAGCGGCGCTGGATCGACAGCGTGGCGCTCCATGCCGACGGCGCGGTGGCGTGGTCGGCCGGCAAGACCGTATTCGTCAGGACCGCGAAGGGCGACATCAAGTCGCTCGACGTGCCGTCGACGCCGGGCGGGCTGGCGTTCGCGCCCAGGGGTTTCCGTCTCGCCATCGCCCACTACAACGGCGTGACGCTGTGGTTCCCCAACATGGCCGGCACGCCGGAATTCTGGGAGTGGAAGGGCTCGCATCTTGCCATCGGCTTCAGCCGCGACGGCAAGTTTCTCATCACCGCCATGCACGAGCCGGCGCTGCACGGCTGGCGCGTCGCCGACCAGCGCCACATGCGCATGAGCGGCTATCCGTCGCGGGTCAAATCGATGGACTGGAGCGCCGACGGCAAATGGCTCGCCACCTCGGGCGCCGACGAGCTCATCCTGTGGCCGTTCCAGAGCAAGGACGGGCCGACCGGCAAGCCGCCAGTGATGCTGGCGGCGCCGAACCGCTCCTGCGTTGCGGCGCTCGCCTGTCATCCCGCCGAGGAGGTGGTGGCGGCCGGCTACGGCGACGGCACGCTGCGGCTGGTGCGCGTCAGCGACGGCGCCGAGATTCCGGTGCGCGCGGCGACGGCCGCCGGCCCGGATGACGCGTCGGGCGCGATCAGCGCGCTGGCGTGGGATGCGCGCGGCCAGATGCTCGCCTTCGGCTGCGCCGACGGCGCGGCGGGGCTGTTGAAGCTGTAGAGCCGCGCACCGGACTTTCCTCGCAATGACTCTCCTTGTCATGCCCGGGCTTGACCCGCGCATCCAAGCTGAGTTTCCGAAGAGCAGGCACGCTGGATTGCCGGGTTAAACCCGGCAATGACGAGAGGTGGGCGCACATGAATCATGCCGCCACCATCACCGCACCAGCACGTTCCTGAACTGCCACGGATCGCTTTCGTCGATGTCCTCGGCGAATAGGCCGGGGCGGCCGGAAAGCGGCGTCCAGTCGGTGTAGTAGCCGTTGACCGGGCCGAGATACGGCATCTGCACCTCGAGGCAGCGGCGGTAATCCAGTTCATCGGCCTCGACGATGCCGGCGTTGGGGTTTTCCAGCGCCCACACCATGCCGGCGACTGCCGCGGACGACACCTGCAGGCCGGTGGCGTTCTGGTATGGCGCGATCATCCGCGTCTCGTCGATGGAGAGCTGCGAGCCGAACCAGTAGGCGTTCCTGGCGTGGCCGTAGATCAGCACGCCAAGCTCGTCGATGCCGTCGACGATCTCGGTCTCGTCGAGGATGTGCCAGTCGTCCTGCATGCGGCCCTCGGCGCCGAACATCTCGTGCAGCGAGAGCACCGCGTCGTTGGCCGGATGATAGGCGTAATGGCAGGTCGGGCGGTACACCACTTTGTCGCCGTCGCGCACCGTGAAATAGTCGGCGATCGAGATCGACTCGTTGTGGGTGACGAGAAAGCCGTATTGCGGTCCCGGCGTCGGGCACCATGACCGCACCCGCGTGTTGGCGCCGGGCTGCAGCAGGTAGATCGCCGCGCCGCAGCCCCCGGCATGCGAGCGGCCGTTGGCCGGCATCCATTTCTCGTGGGTGCCCCAGCCAAGCTCGGCCGGCTGCAGGCCCTCCGAGACGAAGCCTTCCACCGACCAGGTGTTGACGAACACGTTCATCGGCTTCGGCCGCCTGGAGCGCTGGGTGTCGCGCTCGGCGATGTGGATGCCCTTGACGCCGAGCTGGTGCGCGAGGCGGCCCCATTGCTCGCGCGTCGCCGGCTCGGCGATGTCGAGCTTGAGGTCGGCGGCGAGGTTCATGAGCGCCTGCTTGACGAACCACGACACCATGCCGGGGTTGGCGCCGCAGGTGGAGACCGCCGTCGGCCCGCCCGGATTCTTGCGCTTGGCGGCGAGAAGGGTTTCGCGCAGCGCGTAGTTGGAGCGCGCCTCGGGGCCCGCGCTCTTGTCGAAATAGAAGCCGGCCCACGGCTCGACCACGGTATCGACATAGAGCGCGCCAATCTCGCGGCACAGTTCCATGATGGCGAGCGAGGAGGTGTCGACCGAGAGGTTGACGCAGAAGCCCTGTCCGCCGCCCGCGGTCAGGAGCGGCGTCAGCACATGGCGGTAGTTGTCCTTGGTGACGGCCTGATGGATGAAGCGCACGCCGTGCTTGTCGGCGACCGCCCGGTCGGCGTCCTCCGGATCGATGATGACGAAGCGGGATTTGTCGAATGTGAAATGGCGCTCGATCAGCGGCAGCGTGCCCTTGCCGATCGAACCGAAGCCGATCATGACGATGGGCCCGGTGATGGTGGCGTGCACGGGCCATGATTGGGAAGCGGTCATTTTTGCAGGGTCTCCGGAGGAACAGGCAAGGGCGGCGGCGGGCGGATTTCACCGGCGTTGAAACGACAATTGACGGCTGAAATCAAGCCTCATGCGGGTGCGCGCAGGGCATCGTCGCGGCCCCGCGCGCCATGATCGGATTCCAGCATGCAGGCCATCGCCGGATTAATCTCGATCTGCAGCGTGGCGTGTCCGATGCCGAACCGGTCATGCAGGTGGCGGCAGGTCTCGACCAGGAAGGCGTCGCCCGGATGCCCGGCCGGAATCACGAGATGGGCGGTGAGCGCGGTTTCCGTGGTGCTCATCGGCCAGATGTGCAGGTCGTGGATCGACGCCACGCCGGAAAGCCCGCTCAGATAGTCGCGCACCGCGCCGGGGTCGACGGCGGCCGGAACGCCGGCGAGCGACATCGCGGTGCTTTCGCGCAGCAGCCCCCATGTGCCCCAGACGATGACCGCGACGATGATGAGACTCGCCAACGGGTCGATCCACAGCCAGCCGGTGAGCAGCATCGCCAGGCCAACCGCCACCACGCCCGCGGAGATGGCGGCGTCGGCCGCCATGTGCAGATAGGCGCCGCGGATGTTGAGGTCGCCCTTCCTCCCGGAGGCGAACAGCCAGGCGGTGAAGCCGTTGATGACGATGCCGATGGCGGCGACGACCATCACCGTCACGCTGGCGACCGGCTCCGGGCTGATCAGCCGCTGCACCGCTTCGAGCGCGATCGCGCCGCAGGCGATCAGCAGCAGGATGGCGTTCAGCAGCGCCGCGAGGATCGAGGTGTTGCGCAGTCCGTAGGTCAGGCGGTCGGTCGGCGCGCGCCGCGACAGCACCGAGGCCGCCCATGCCAGCGCCAGCCCGAGCACGTCGGAGAGGTTGTGGCCGGCGTCGGCGAGCAGTGCCGTCGAATTGGAGATCAGCCCGTAGCCCGCCTCGACCGCGACGAAGGCGGTGTTGAGAACAATGCCGATCGCGAACGCGCGGCCGAAATTCGCCGGTGCGTGGGCGTGGCCGCCATGCGCATCATGGAAATGGCTGTGATGGTGGTCGTGGTCGCTCATGATCCAATCATAACATCGGCTGGAGTCCAGAGCGACAGCGGCAACAGCGGTTCGCGCGCTGTCAGGCGGTGCGGCGCTTGGCCGTGACCTCGATCTCGACCTTCATCTCCGGCTTGTAGAGCGCGGTGACGACGATGAGCGTCGCGGCGGGGCGGATGTCGCCGAGCGTTTCGCCGCATACCGCGAATACCGCGTCGGCATCGGCGGCTTCGGTGATGTAGTAGGTCGCGCGCACGATATCGGCCAGCGCGAAGCCGCCCTCGGCCAGCGCCGCCGCGACGGTCGCGAAGCAGTTGCGGGTCTGCGCCGCGGCATCCGCGGGCATCGCCTTGGTGGCCGGGTCGTAGCCGGTGGTGCCGGCGACGAAGGCGAAATCGCCGTCGACGACGGCGCGGCTGTAGCCCGCGATCTTCTCGAACGGCGAACCGGATGAAATCAGGCGGTACGACATGAAACCCTCATTTTGCGGCGGGTGGAACGGGTTGACGATCGGCGGCAGCAATGCCGCGTCCGGCTCCGCAAATCAAGCCGCGCGCGGGCGTGGCCACGCCCGCGCGGGACCGGCTTGCGGCCGCGGCGCCGCGCGCCCCGTCGCGAGGACCAGCCCGTGGGCTCCTTCGAGCGCGCCGGCGGCAAGTTCGAGCGCCAGCAGCCGGTGCCGCTCGAACGGTCCGGGCAGCACGAGCCGTGCCGCAGGCCCGGCGGCAAAACCGAAGCGGGCGTAGTAGGGCGCGTCGCCCAGCAGGATGACGGCGCCGTGGCCGCGCGCGCGGGCGGCCGCGAGCGCATGGGCCATCAGCGCGGCGCCGAGGCCGAGCTTGCGGCAGGCGGGCGCGACCGCGAGCGGGCCGAGCATCAGCGCCGCCCGGCCGCCGGCCATCACGTGCCACAGCCGCACGGTGCCGACCAGCCGGCCGCGTTGGATCGCGGAAAAGGCAAGACCCTCGGCGGCAAGCCGGCCGTCGCGCAGGCGCTGGCAGGTGCGCGTCATGCGGTTCGCCCCGAAGCAGGCGTCGAGCAGCGCCTCGCGCGCGGGCCCGTCGGCCTCGTGCTCGGCGCGGATGATGAGCGGCGCAGGCCCGCGGTCCGCGATCGTCGCGGCGCGACGGTTTGGTTGGTTCTGGATCGGCATCGTCATGGCGGCATGCTCCCCGCGCTGCCGTGGCAGGCGCGTTGTCGGCCCGATCGGGGTGTGACAGGAGGGGAGCCGGCGTACCGGCTCCCGGCGGTCTCGAACGCCTCGGCGTCGGATGTGGCCCGGCGGCGGAGGCGTCAGATGTGATAGCTCTTCAGTGGGTTGAAGCCGTTGAAGGCCACCGACGCGTAGGTCGAGGTGTAGGCTCCGGTGCCTTCGATCAGCACCTTGTCGCCGATCTCGAGCGTCACCGGCAGCATGTACGGCACCTTCTCGTACATCACGTCGGCCGAATCGCAGGTCGGTCCGGCGAGCACGCACGGCGCCATCTCCGCGCCGTCATGGGCGGTGCGGATCGGGTAGCGGATCGACTCGTCCATCGTCTCGGCGAGGCCGCCGAACTTGCCGATGTCGAGATAGACCCAGCGCACCTCGTCCTCGTCGCTCTTCTTCGAGATCAGCACCACCTCGGCCTCGATGACGCCGGCATTGCCGACCATGCCGCGGCCCGGCTCGATGATCGTCTCCGGGATCTGGTTGCCGAAGTGCTTGCGCAGCGCGCGGAAGATCGAGCGGCCGTACTGCACCACCGGCGGCACGTCCTTGAGGTAGCGGGTCGGAAAGCCGCCGCCAAGGTTGACCATCGCGAGGTTGATGCCGCGCTCGGCGCAGTCGCGGAACACCGTCACTGCCATGGCGAGCGCGCGGTCCCACGCCTTCACCTTGCGCTGCTGCGAGCCGACATGGAACGAGATGCCATGCGCCTCCAGCCCCAGCCGCTTGGCGAGGTCGAGCACCTCGACGGCCATCTCCGGATCGCAGCCGAACTTGCGCGACAGCGGCCACTCGGCGCCGGCGCAGTCATACAGGATGCGGCAGAACACGCGGGCGCCGGGGGCGACGCGGGCGATCTTCTCCACTTCCGCGGTCGAGTCGACCGCGAACAGGCGGATGCCCAGCGCGAAGGCGCGCGCGATGTCGCGCTCCTTCTTGATGGTGTTGCCATAGGAGATGCGGTCCGCGGTCGCGCCGGCGGCCAGCGCCATCTCGATCTCGGCGACCGAGGCGGTGTCGAAGCACGAGCCCAGCGAGGCCAGCAGCGCCAGCACTTCCGGCGCCGGGTTGGCCTTGACGGCATAGAACACCCGGCTGTCCGGCAGCGCGGTGGCGAAGGCGAAATAGTTCTCGCGCACGACGTCGAGGTCGACCACGAGGCATGGCTCGGTGTCGCGCCCCTCGGCACGGCGGTGACGGAGGAACTCTTGAATGCGCTCGGTCATGGCGTCACTCCCCAAAAGCGGATGAATGGACGGCGAACCGTCCATGGGGTGCTCGGATTTGAAGCTTCGCCGGCCGCGCGCGATGGAGGCGCGCCAGCCGCAAATATTCAAACCCGACTGTGCTGCCGTGGATTGGATGGGGAAGTTCCCGTCCGCACGCCTGGCAATGAAGGACAAGCCTCTTCGGTAGCCCGCGCCGGCTGGTGGAAAGCCGGCAGAGTCCAAAAAAGCCCGCTCCGTCGTTGCTTTAAGTCGCGTCCCCCGTTGAGCGCGGGGTGCGCCGGTTCGCCTCCGGCTGCCGATCACGGTTGCAAGAAACAGGAGCCTTCAAACGGCGCGTCCCTGGAGAGAGACACTTCGGCTCTTTGCTTCTTGGCGGCTGTCCGGCCTCTTGTCCGGATACCTACCGACCGACACACGACCACAGGCACGTGCGAAATTGGGCAAGCGTGGAAGTAAGTGATTTAGAGGGGGGGTGCAAGAATTTTTCGCGCCGCGCGGCGATTTTTCACACAAAGGTGTTGCAGCGCTGCACGCGTGCCGCGCCGACATGAACAGACGTTAAAGTTGCTTAACGTTTTCGCGCTTCCCCCACGTCGAGCGGCAGGCAGGACGAGGGGAGCGGCGGGACGCGCGATCTTCAGCGCGTGAACGGCTCGACGCGCCGCGCGGCGCGCACGAACGACACCATGATGGCGACGCCGATCAGGAACAGGATGACCTGCAGGATGTGGGCGGCGGTCTCGTTGAGGCCGAACAGGATGGCCAGCGCCCAGCCGCCGGCGAAGGCGGCGCCGAACACCTCGGCGCTGATCAGGATCGCCGCGCTGAGCACGGTGATGACGCTGGGCCAGGCGATGCGGCGGCCGGTTGCGGGGGATGGTTGTGAACCCATATGATGAGCACCTCGATTTATGGCCAGATGCCATGAAAAGGTGGCGGCAATCAAGCCAAATGGCTGCGCCGAAGCCCCGATTCGCTTTCCCGGCCGGCCGCCAGCACCCCGTCAGGATTATCCGATGTCTCACTCCGCTTCCGCCGCCGCCAACCCGCTGCTGGAGGACTGGGCGGGCCCGCATGGCGCGCCGCCATTCGGGCGCATCAGGCCCGAGCACTTCCTGCCGGCGTTCCGGCAGGCGTTCGCCGGCCATGCCGCCGAGGTGGCGGCGATCGCCGAAAGCGGCGAGACACCGGGCTTCGATAACACCGTCGCCGCGCTGGAGCGCGCCGGCCAGTCGCTGACCCGGGTTTCGTCGGTGTTCTACAACCTCGCCTCGGCGCACACCAATCCCGAACTGCTGGAGGTCGAGACCGAGGTGGCGCTGCTCGCCGCCCGTCACTGGAACGCCATCAACATGAACGCGGCGCTGTTTGCCCGCGTCGCGGCGCTGCATGCGGCGCGCGCCACGCTCTCGCTCAGCGGCGAACAGACGCGGCTCCTGGAGCGCACCTACACGCGGCTGCAGCGCGCCGGCGCCGGGCTCGACGAGGCCGCGCGGGGCCGTCTCGCCGCCATCAACGAGCGCCTCGCCGAACTCGGCACGCGCTTCAGCCATCACCTGCTCGCCGACGAGCAGGAATGGTCGCTGGCGCTGGCGCCCGAGGATCTGGCCGGCCTGCCCGACTTCTTCGTCGCCGCGGCGCGCGCCGCCGCCGCCGAGCGCGGGGCGCCGGGCGAGGCCGTGATCACGCTGTCGCGTTCGTTCGTCGAGCCGTTCCTGCAAAGCGCCGCGCGGCGCGACCTGCGCGAGAAGGTGTTCCGGGCCTTCACCGCGCGTGGCGACAATGGCGATGCGCGCGACAACAATGCCGTGATTGCCGAGACGCTGCGGCTGCGCGAGGAATATGCCGCGCTGCTCGGCTATCCGACCTTCGCCGCCTTCAAGCTCGCCGACACCATGGCGAAGACGCCGCAAGCGGTCGCCGCCCTGCTCGAACGGGTGTGGCGGCCGGCGCGCGACAAGGCGCTGGCCGACCGCGACGCGCTGCAGGAGCTGATCCGCGCCGAGGGCGGCAATTTCGCGCTTGCCCCATGGGACTGGCGCTACTACGCCGAGAAGCTGCGCGCCATCCGCGCCGATTTCGACGATGCCGCCATCAAGCCGTATCTCACCCTCGACAACATGATCGCGGCGGCGTTCGACACCGCCCACCGGCTGTTCGGGCTGACGTTCGCGCCGCGCGCCGACGTTCCGGTCTGGCATCCCGACGTGCGGGTGTGGGAGGTGAGCGGCGCCGACGGCCGCCATGTCGGGCTGTTCTACGGCGACTACTTCGCCCGCGCCTCCAAGCGCTCCGGCGCCTGGATGACCAGCCTGCGCGACCAGCACCGGCTCGACGGCGCGGTGACGCCGCTGATCGTCAACGTCATGAACTTTTCCAGGGGCGCCGACGGCGCGCCGGCGCTGCTGTCGCCCGACGACGCCCGCACCCTGTTCCACGAGATGGGCCACGGCCTGCACGGCCTTCTGTCTGACGTCACCTATCCTTCGCTCTCGGGCACCAGCGTGTTCACCGATTTCGTCGAGCTGCCCTCGCAGCTCTACGAGCACTGGCAGGAGCGCCCCGAGGTGCTGCGGCGTTTTGCCCGCCATTACCAGACCGGCGCGCCGCTGCCCGACGACCTCATGGCGCGCTTCCTCAAGGCGCGCAGGTTCAACCAGGGCTTCGCCACCGTGGAATACGTGTCCTCGGCGCTGATCGACCTCGAATTCCATTCCCGCCCGGCCGCCGAGGTCGCCGACGTCCACGGTTTCGAGCGCGGCATGCTGGCGCGCATCGGCATGCCGGACGAGATCGCGCTGCGCCACCGGCCGCAGCAATTCGGCCACATTTTTTCGGGAGACCATTACGCCGCCGGCTACTACAGTTATATGTGGTCGGAGGTGATGGACGCCGACGCCTTCGGCGCGTTCGAGGAGGCCGGCGACGTGTTCGACCCGGTCACGGCGCAGCGGCTGCGCGAGGCCATCTACGCCTCCGGCGGCACGCGCGATCCCGAGGCCGCCTATGTGGCGTTCCGCGGCCGCGGGCCGGAGCCTGCGGCGCTGTTGCGGCGGCGGGGTCTCGCCGGCGAGAAAGACGAGAAACAGGAAACGGCATGAGACGGATTTTCTTGGGCGCGATGGTGCTGGGCGCGGCGCTCATGGCGGCGGTGCCCGCGGCCAAGGCGCATCCCCATGTCTGGGTCGTCTCGGCGAGCGAGGTGATCTACGGCGCCGACGGCGCGGTGACCGGCATCCGCCATGCATGGACCTTCGACGACATGTTCTCGACCTACGCGCTGCAGGGGCTCGAAACCAAGACCAAGGGCGTCTACAGCCGCGAGGAACTCGCCCCGCTCGCCGAAACCAACGTCACCTCGCTGAAGGAGTTCGGCTTCTTCACCTTCGTGCGCGCCGGCGGCCGCAAGGAGAAGTTCAATGAGCCGGTCGACTACTATCTCGAATACACCGACAGCCGGCTGGTGTTGCATTTCACGCTGCCGTTCAAGACGCCGGTGCAGGCCAAGGAGCTGGCGCTAGAGGTCTACGATCCCAGCTATTTCGTCGGCTTCGATCTCGCCGAAAAGGAGCCGGTCCGGTTCGTCGGCGCGCCGGCCGGCTGCGCGGCGCAGGTCGCGGCCGCGCGCGACGCCAAGCCGCCGCAGCAGACGCTCAGCGAGCAGAACTTCATGTCCGGCGACACCTCCAACTACGGCGCCATGTTCGCCAACAAGATCACGGTGACATGCCCGTGACGGCCGCCCGCGTGCGAGGACTGGCCGCCGTCCTGCGCACCCTGTGGGGGCCGCTGCTGGCGCTGCTCGTGATCGCCGTCATCGCCGATGCCGTCACCACGGCGGCGCTGGCGCAGGGTACGCCGTTCGGCGCGCCGCGCCCGCCTCAGGCGGCGCCGCAGGTCGGCGGCATGGTCGGCTGGCTGCTCGCCAAGCAAGCCGAGTTCTACCGCGCCATGTCGGCGGCGGTGCGCGCCGCCAAGAGCGACGGCAGCGCGGCGCTGACGCTGCTTGGAGTTTCGTTCCTCTACGGCATCTTCCATGCCGCCGGGCCCGGCCACGGCAAGGCGGTGATCTCGTCCTATCTGATCGCCAACGAGGAGACCGCGCGGCGCGGCATCGTGCTGTCGTTCGCCTCGGCGCTGCTGCAGGCGCTGGTCGCGGTCCTGGTGGTCGGTGTCGGCGCCTGGCTGTTCAACGCCACCAGCCGGAGCTTGTGCGGCGCCGAGCGCGTCATCGAGCTGGCGAGCTACGCGCTGATCGCGGGCCTCGGCGCGCGGATGGTGTGGACCAAGGGGCGCGGCTTCTTCGGCGCGGTGCAGGACTGGCGCATGGCGCGGGGCGACGGCCATCACCATCATCACGACCACGCCGATCACAGTCACGCCGATCACAGTCCTGATGATTGCAGCCGTGGCGATTGCGGCCACTCCCATGGCCCCGACCTCGCGACGATCGCGGGCCGGGGCGGCTGGCGGCGGGGCCTGAGCGCGATTGTCGCGGTCGGGCTGCGGCCCTGCTCGGGCGCCATCCTGGTGCTGGTGTTCGCGCTGGCGCAGGGGCTGTTCTGGGCCGGCGTCGCCGCCACCTTCGTCATGGCGCTGGGCACGGCGATCACCGTGACGGGGATCGCGCTTCTGACGGTCGGCGCCCGCGACCTGGCGCGACGGATAGCCGCGCACCGCGTCGGGGCCGGCGGCGTGGCGCTGCGCTTCATCGAATTCGGCGCCGCCGGGCTGGTGCTGCTGCTCGGGCTTGCGCTGCTGCTCGGCCAGGCCGCCGCCGAGCGCGTCACCTGCTTCTGACCTGTTCCTAAAAGCCGGCCCGGCCGCCGTCGCCACTTGTGCGAGCCTGCCGCATCGTCTTAGGTGCGGCCGCCATGGCCGATACCCTGCGCCGCCTGTCCGATCGCATCGACCGCCTCGCCGAACTCACCGGCCGCGCCGTGACCTGGTGCGCGCTGGCGATGGTGCTGGTGCAGTTCGCGGTCATCCTGTTGCGCTACGTGTTCGGGCTCGGCTCGTTGTGGCTGCAGGAATCGCTGGCCTATTTCCACGCCGCGCTGATCCTGTTCGCGGCGGCCTGGACGCTGCGCGCCGGCGGCCATGTGCGGGTCGACGTGTTCTATGCCGAGGCCGGCCCGCGTGCCCGGGCGTGGATCGACCTCATCGGCGCGCTCCTGATGCTGTTGCCGTTCATGGTGGCGCTGATGTGGCTGTCGTGGCCCTATGCGCGGCGCGCCTGGATCATCCTCGAAGGCTCGCGCGAGTCCAGCGGCCTGCCGCTGGTGTTCCTGCTCAAGAGCATGATCCCGCTGTTCGCGGCGCAGTTCTTCCTGCAGGGCCTGTCGCAGGCGATCCGCGCCGGGCTGATGCTGTCGGCCACCGCGCCGCGGGATGCGGCCACGTCATGACCGGAGCGGAGATTCTTTCCGTCGCGCTGGTGGCGGGCGTCTGCGCGGCGCTGATGCTCGGCTATCCGGTGGCGCTGACGCTGGGCGGCGTCTCGCTCGGCTTCGCGCTTGCCGCCGGCGCGCTCGACCTGTTCCCGCTGGGCCTCCTGGGCGCGCTGCCGCCGCGCATCTTCGGCGTGCTGGTCAACGAGACGCTGATGGCGATCCCGCTGTTCATCTTCATGGGCGTGGCGCTGGAACGCTCGCGCGTGGCCGAGGACCTGCTGGAGGCGATGGCGCGGCTGTTCGGCACGCTGCGCGGCGGGCTCGGCATCGCCGTGCTGGTGGTCGGCGTGCTGCTGGCCGCCGCCAAGGGCGTGGTCGGCGCCACCACCGTGACCATGGGGCTGATCGTGCTGCCCTCGATGCTGCGCCATGGCTATGATCCGCGTCTCGCCGCCGGCACCGTGGCCGCGACGGCGACGCTCGCCCAGGTTTTCCCGCCGGCCACCGTGCTGGTGCTGCTCGGCGACCAGATCGCCAACGCCTGGCAGAGCGCGCAACTCGCCAAGGGCGTCTACGCGCCCTCGCCGGTGACGGTGACCGATATCTTCGCCGGTGCCCTCGTGCCCGGCTTTGCGCTGGTCGTGCTGTATTTCCTGTTCCTTGTCGCCGTGGCGTGGCTGTTTCCGAACGCCTCGCCGGCGATCGCGCCCGAGCCGGACGCGCCGCGCGGCCTTGCCCGCGCCCGCGACCTGTTGCGCGCGCTCATCGCGCCGCTGGCGCTGATCGTCGCGGTGCTGGGCTCGATCCTCGGCGGCATCGCCACCCCGACGGAGGCCGCCGCGATCGGCGCGGCCGGCGCGCTGGGGCTGGCCGCGCTGCGCAACGACGCGACCCGGCCGTGGCCGGTCGCCGTCGCCGCGCTGGCGCTCGCCGCGCTGATGGGCTTGCGCGCGAGCTTCGACCTGCGCGCCGGCGCCGCCCCGGCCGCGATGGCGGCGGCGCTGGTCCTGACGGGCGCGCTGGCAGGCAGCGTCGCGGTCATGCTGGCGCGGCTTTCGCGCGCCGGGCTGATGCGCGACATCCTCGCCAAGACCACCCAGATCACCAGCATGATCTTCGTGATCCTGATCGGCGCGACGCTGTTCAGCCTGGTGTTCCGCGGGCTCGGCGGCGACGATCTGGTGCATCGCTCGCTGGCGCACCTGCCCGGCGGACCCGCCGGCGCCGTGCTCACGGTGATGCTGGCGATGTTCCTGCTCGGCTTCGTCATGGACGCGTTCGAGATCATCTTCGTCATCGTGCCGATCGTGGCGCCGCCGCTCTTGTCCCTGCATGGCATCGATCCGGTCTGGCTTGGCGTGCTGATGGCGGTCAACCTGCAGACCTCCTACATGCATCCGCCGCTGGGGCCGACGCTGTTCTACCTGCGCAGCGTCGCGCCGCCGGGCATGACGACGCGGCATATTTATGTCGGCATCATTCCATTCGTCTTGATCCAGCTCGCGATGCTGGTCATTCTCTGGGTGTTTCCCGCGCTCGCGACCGCGCTGCCGCGGCTGTTGGCGACCTCCTGAGCCGATCCATCGCGCTTTTCGATGCCATGACCGATATTCCGCCTCCCGCTGTCGCGCCGCCGGTCCCCGGCCGCGTCGGCGTGCTGCTCATCAACCTCGGCACGCCGGACACGGCGGATGCGCGCGGCCTGCGCGTCTATCTCAGGGAGTTCCTGTCCGACGCCCGCGTGATCGAGAACCAGGGGCTGTTCTGGAAGCTGCTGCTCAACGGCGTCATCCTGCGCGTGCGCCCAAGGCGCCGGGCGCGCGACTACCGCCGGATCTGGAACGCCGAACGCGACGAATCGCCGCTCAAGACCGTCACACGGTCGCAGGCCGAAAAACTCGCCGCCGCCATCGACGACGCCCATGTCGTGGTCGACTGGGCGATGCGCTACGGCAATCCGTCGATCGGCTCGCGCCTGGCCGCGCTCAAGGCGCAGGGCTGCGAACGCATCCTCGCCGTGCCGCTCTATCCGCAGTATTCCGCCGCCACCACCGCGACGGTGTGCGACGAGCTGTTCCGCGTGCTGATGACCATGCGCGCCCAGCCGGCGTTGCGCATCGCGCCGCCCTATTACGACGATCCGGTCTACATCGAGGCGCTGGCGCGCTCGCTCGAACAGGGACTGGCGAAGCTTGCGTTTGCGCCCGACGTCATCCTCGCCTCGTTCCACGGCATGCCGCGGGACTACGTCGACAAGGGCGATCCGTATGCCGGCCACTGCGCCGAGACGGCGCGGCTGTTGCGCGCCCGCCTTGGCTATGACGAGACAAAGCTTGTCGTGACGTTCCAGTCGCGGTTCGGACCGGCCGAGTGGCTCAAGCCCTATACCGACGCCACCGTGGCGCGGCTGGCGCGCGAGGGCGTCAAGAACATCGCCGTCATCACGCCGGGCTTTGCCGCCGACTGCCTGGAAACGCTGGAGGAGATCGCGGTCGAGAACGCCAGAATCTTCCGCCGCAAGGGTGGGGTTGGGTTCGCCGCCATTCCCTGCCTCAACGACGGCGAGGAGGGCATGGACGTGATCCGCCAACTCGTCATGCGCGAGCTGCAGGGCTGGATCTGATCCGCCGGCCAGTTTGTCGCAACGCTGCCGCCGGGCTTGCTTTGCGCCGCAACTACGCTTCAAATCCTTGGGCCATTTTCGCGCCACCGGGGGGCCATATGTCGGGATTTGATATCTTCGCCGTCGTGCTGCTGCTTGTCGTGGTCATGACTCTGATCGCCGGCGTCAAGACCGTGCCGCAGGGCTATGCCTGGACCGTCGAGCGGTTCGGCCGCTACACGCGCTCGCTGGTGCCCGGGCTCAATCTGATCGTGCCGTATTTCGATCGCGTCGGCCGCAAGGTGAACATGATGGAACAGGTGATCGACATTCCCCAGCAGGAGGTCATCACCAAGGACAACGCCACCATCACCGTCGACGGCGTCGCCTTCTATCAGGTGTACGACGCCGCCAAGGCGAGCTACGAGGTGGCCAACCTCAACCTCGCCACCGTGACGCTGACCATGACCAACATCCGCTCGGTGATGGGCGCGATGGACCTCGACCAGGTGCTGTCGCATCGCGATGAGATCAACGAGCGGCTGTTGCGCGTGGTCGACGCCGCGGTGGCGCCGTGGGGCGTCAAGGTCAACCGCATCGAGATCAAGGACATCGTGCCGCCGACTGATCTGGTCGAGGCGATGGCGCGGCAGATGAAGGCCGAGCGCGTCAAGCGCGCCGACATCCTGCAGGCGGAGGGCCAGCGCCAGTCCGACATCCTGCGCGCCGAGGGCGCCAAGCAGTCGCAGATTCTCGAGGCCGAGGGCCGTCGGGAAGCCGCCTTCCGCGACGCCGAGGGCCGCGAGCGGCTGGCCCAGGCCGAGGCCAAGGCGACCGACATGGTGAGCCAGGCGGTGGCGCGCGGCGACGTCGCGGCGCTCAACTACTTCGTCGCCGAGAAATATCTCAAGGCGTTCGCGCAGCTTGCCGAATCGCCGAATCAGAAGATCCTGATGCTGCCGATCGAGGCGACCAGCGTGCTCGGCGCGCTGGCTGGCATCGGCGAGATCACCAAGGCGACGTTCGGCGAGGCCGCCGTGGCGGCGCGGCGCGGCTCGGTGCCGCCCGCCGGCACGGCGGGCTAAGGGAAGCAAACGGCCATGATCAATCTCATTGTCGCGCTGGGGCCGTGGAACTGGATGATCCTCGGCCTCGTCCTGCTCGGGCTGGAGCTGCTGGCGCCCGGCATGTTCATGCTGTGGCTCGGGCTCGCCGCGTTCCTGGTCGGGATCAACACGTTCCTGATCGACTGGTCGTGGCAGAGCCAGATTCTCGCCTTCGCGATTTTCTCGGCCGCCGCGGTGCCGCTGTGGCGGCGCATGGCGCGCAACGAGAGTGACGACACCGGCAACACCTTCCTCAACCGCCGCGCCGAGGCGCTGGTCGGGCAGGTGTTCACGCTGGACCGGCCGATCGCCAACGGCAGCGGCTCGGTGCGCGTCGGCGACACGGTGTGGCGCGTCAGCGGGCCGGATGCGCCGGCCGGCAGCCGCGTGCGGGTGATGCGCGCCGAAGGCGCCAGCCTGACGGTGGAGCCGGTGTAGCGCAGGCCAGGCGCCGCCGCCTTCATCATGCCCGGGCTTTGAGGCGGGCATGACCTCTCCTTCGTCATGCCCGATCTTTGAGGCAGGCATGACCTCTCCTTCGTCACGCCCGGGCAGAAAGATGGATTGCCGGGTCAAGCCCGGCAATGACGAGAGGAAAATCCGAGTTCGGCTACGAAGGGGAGATTACAGGCGGGCTTGACTTCTCCTTCGTCATGCCCGGGCTTGACCCGGGCATCCATCTTGGTCGTTCAAGGAAAGATGGATAGCCGGGCCAAGCCCCGGCAATGACGAGATGAGGGGGCAGACGCCTTACGCCACGCCGGCGCGCAGGATGTCGTGCAGGTGCACGATGCCGACCGGCTTGCCGGCCTCCGTCACGATCAGCGCGGTGATTTTCGACGAGTTGAGGATTTCCAGCGCCTCGCTGGCGAGAAGCCCCGGCGCGATGGTCTTGGGGCCGCGCGTCATCACGTCGTCGACCCGCGCGGTCATGAGGTCGGGCCGCATGTGACGGCGCAGGTCGCCGTCGGTGACGATGCCGGCGATCTGGCCGCGCTCGTCGATGATGCCGACGCAGCCGAAGCCCTTGGCCGACATCTCCACCAGAGCGTCCGACATTTTCGTGCCGAGCGGCTTGAGCGGAATGGTGCCGCCGGTATGCATCAGGTCGCGCACCAGCTTGAGCATGGCGCCGAGCTTGCCGGCCGGGTGCAGCGCGCCGAAATCGAGCGCGGTGAAGCCGCGGCTTTCCAGGAGCGCGATGGCGAGCGCATCGCCGAGCGCGAGCTGCATCAGCGACGAGGTGGTCGGCGCCAGGTTGTGCGGGCAGGCCTCGCGCGCCCTCGGCAGCGCCAGCACCACGTCGGCGGCCTGACCCAGCGTCGAGCCGCCGTCGGCGGTCACCGCGATCAGGCCGATGCGGAAGCGGCGCGAGTAGGTGATGAGGTTCTTGAGTTCGGCGGTCTCGCCCGACCACGATAGCGCCATGATGACGTCGTCGGCGGTGATCATGCCGAGGTCGCCGTGGCTTGCCTCGGCGGCGTGGACGAAGAACGACGGCGTGCCGGTGGAGGCGAAGGTGGCCGCCATCTTGCGGCCGATGTGGCCGGACTTGCCGAGGCCGGAAACGATGAGGCGCCCCTTGGCGCCGCGAATGAGGTCGACCGCGGCGGCGAAGGCGCCGCCAAGTTCGTTGCGCAGCGCCTCCGCCAGCGCCGTGATGCCGCCGGCCTCGACCTCAAGGGTGCGCAGCGCCGAGGCGACGGGCCCCGCGCCGTGCGGCGCGGCTGGCTGGCTGGGGCGCGGTTTCGAGCCGGGCATGGGCGATCCTGATCGGGCCGGGCCTGTCGCCGGCGGCCTTGGGATAGCACGGCAGGCTGATGAACGCGACGATGGCGGCATTCCTCAACGTCCCGTTAACCATGATTGTTTTAACTCGGTTAACCATGCCGCGCCGGGCGGGCGCGGATCGTTCCGGCGCGCGCGGCGTGGTCTTATGTCATTGATAACAGTTGGGTTCTGTGCCTGCACGGCAACGACGGCGAAACCTCGGGGGGGTGCGGGACGCGCCCGGCGCGCTGCTGCGCGCCTGCCTTGCGGGGCTATTTTCGCTGCTGTGCGGGCCGCTGGCGGCCCAGAGCCTGCCCGACAGTCTGATCGCCGCGACGCCGGAAAGCCGGCGCAGCCAGCCGCCGTTTGTCCGTCTCGCCCGGGACGAGCCGGCGGCGGCCTCGCGCATCGGCAGGATTCCCGTCTATGGCACCCCGGCGGCTTCGGGCGCCGCCGCCAGCGGCTTCGATTCGCTCAGCCGCAAACGGCGCAAGGCCAGGGCCTATCCTGGCGCCAGGCCGCCGAAAGCGGGCCTGCCGTCGGCCGCTTCCGCGCCGCGCCGGACGCCGGTGGCGGCCGCCGTGGCCGGCACCGCGCTAGGCTCGCCGCCGCGCCGCCGCCTCAGGCCCGACGACGATCCGTTCGGCGCGGTCGGGTTCTATGCCGGCGGCCTGCTGACCAGGACGGCGGTGGAACTCTCCGGCGGCTATGACAGCAACCCGGCGCGCATCGCCACCGGCAAGGGCTCGACGGTCTCGATGATCGCCGGCGAACTCTTGATGGCGTCGAACTGGTCGCGCCACGCGCTCAATGTCGACCTGCGCGGTTCGTTCACGCATTATGGCGACAGGCCGGATTGCGACTGCCTGCCGGGCAGCGTGCCGGACACGCTGGACCGGCCCGACGTCACCGGCAAGGCCGCGGGCCGCGTCGATGTCACGCGCGACCTGCGCATCGAGAGCGAGGCGCGGCTGCGGGTCGCCACCGACAATCCCGGCAGTCCCGACATCGCCGCCGGGCTGTCGCGCTACACCACCTATGCCAGCGTCGGCGGTTCGCTCGGGCTGGTGCGGCGCTTCAACCGGCTCGAATTGGGCGTGAGCGGGGGCATCGACCGCACCGCTTACGAATGGTCGCGCTTCACCAACGGCGCCACCGCCTCCAACCACGACCGCGATTACGCCCAGTCCACGCTGACCGGCCGCGCGTCGTACGAGATGACGCCCGGCGTCAAGCCGTTCGTCGAGGCAAGCCTCGACCGCCGCGTGCACGATCTCGCCGCCGACCGCTCGGGCTACTTGCGCGACTCGCGCGGGTTCACGGTGAAGGCCGGCACGACCTTCGAACTGACGCGCCTCATCACCGGCGAGGCCGCGGTGGGGTATCTGACGCGCGGCTATGACGATGCCCGGCTCGGGGATCTCAGCGGCCTTCTCACCAGCGCCTCGCTGGTCTGGAGCGTCACGCCGCTGACCACGGTGAAATTCACCGCGACCTCGACCATCGACGAGACGACGCTTGCCGGCGTGCCCGGCGTCGCCAACCGCAGCTATGGCGCCGAGATCAGCCACGCATTGCGGCGCTGGCTCGTCGGCACGCTGAAATTCACCGCCGGAAATTCGGATTATGTCGGGGCGGGGCGCAGCGACCGGAGCTATTCGGCGGCCGCCGCGCTCACCTACAAGCTGTCGCGCACCATGCACCTCAAGGGCGAGTTCCGCCGCGACTGGCTGCAGTCGAGCATTCCCGGCAGCGACTACACGGCAAACGTCGTCATGCTGGGCCTGCGGTTCCAGCGCTGAAAAATTATTTCAGGTGGCGCGCCATTTCCGCGCGCAGGCCCGACGCGAGGTCGTCGCGGTCCATGCCGTAGGCGATGTTGGCGGCGAGGAAGCCGGGCTTGGAGCCGCAGTCGAAGCTGCGGCCCTTGAACTGCAGGCCGTAGAAGGCTTGCGCGTTCGCCAGCGTCTTCATCGCGTCGGTGAGCTGGATCTCGCCGCCGGCGCCGCGTTCCTGCGTTTCGAGGATGTCGAAGATCTCCGGCTGCAGGATGTAGCGCCCGGTGATCGAGAGGTTCGACGGCGCCTTGTCGCGCGGCGGCTTCTCCACCATGCCGTCGATGGCAAAGGCACGGCCCCTGTGCGCGCCTTTGCCGACCACGCCGTACATGTGCACGACCTCCATCGGCACTTCCTCGACGGCGAGGAGGTTGGCGCGCTCGCCGAGTTCACCGGCCGCATCGATCATCTGCTTGAGGCAGCCCGGCGTGTGCTTCACCAGCACGTCGGGCAGCAGCACCGCGAACGGCTCGTGGCCGATGACGTCGCGCGCGCACCACACCGCGTGGCCGAGGCCAAGCGGCGACTGCTGGCGGGTGAAGCTGGTGGCGCCGCCGGCCGGCTGGTCGCGATCGAGCAGCGTCAGTTCCGCGTTCTTGTTGCGCTGGCGCAGCGTTTCCTCGAGCTCGAACTGGCGGTCGAAATGGTCCTCGATGACGCCCTTGTTGCGGCCGGTGACGAACACGAAGTGCTCGATGCCGGCCTCGCGCGCCTCGTCCACCACGTGCTGGATCAACGGACGGTCGACGACGGTGAGCATCTCCTTGGGCATCGCCTTGGTGGCGGGCAGGAAGCGGGTGCCGAGACCGGCGACCGGAAACACAGCTTTGCGGATTTTCATGGAAGGTCTTTTGCGGGAGGGTGAAGCAACTGCTGGGGGCAACTGGCGCGGGGAAAACGGATGCGCCGGTCATAGCATTTTTCACCTGAGGGAAAAACTTTGGCCGAACCGGGGCGGCCGGCGGGCACGGACGGTACGGAAAATGCCGCTATGTTAAGTTAATGGAAACCGGTCCGGGGCCTCCTTAGAGGCCAGGGTTTGGTCTTGGGATGGGTTAAGGCGATGGGTGGAACGGGCATGGGGACCGGGCAAGGCCGGGGACTGTTTGTTGGCGTGCTGGCGGGCCTGCTCACGGTGGCCGGCGCGGCATCGGCGCAGTCGCCGCAGTTGCAGCGCGCCTCCGTCACTGGCTCGATCACGCAAGGCGTCCCGGCGCAGCCGCCGGCGCGTGAATGGAGCGGCGAGGACGGCGCCTCGGGCCATCCGCTGATGACCGCATCCGCGATCCGCGAGGCCGCCGCCAATTTTGATTCCTGCATCGCCGGCATGTGGCCGGAGGCGGCGCGGCGGCGCATCTCGGAAACAAGCTTCGTCCGCTTCACCGCCGATCTCACCCCCGACCTGCGCATCATGGACCTGATGGACGCGCAGCCCGAGTTCACCAAGGCGATCTGGGATTACCTCGACGTGCTGGTGAACGAGACGCGGCTCGCCAGGGGGCGCGACATGCTGGCGCGCCACCGCGCCACCTTCGATGCGGTCGAGCAGGCTTACGGCGTCGACCGCTATGTGATCGCCGCGATCTGGGGCATCGAGTCGAACTACTCGACCATGGGCGGCGATCGCTCGGTCTTGCGCTCGACCGCGACGCTGGCCTGCGTCGGCCGCCGCCAGGCCTATTTCCGCGAGGAGTTCCTGTCGGCGCTGGAGATCCTGCATCGCGGCGACCTGCGCCCCGAGCAGTTGCGCGGCTCGTGGGCCGGCGCGTTCGGGCCGACCCAGTTCATGCCGACCTCGTTCAAGCGCTTCGCGGTCGATTTCGACGGCGACGGCCGCCGCGACGTGGTCGATTCGGTGGCCGACCTGATCGCCTCGACCGCCAACAACCTCAAGAAGGACGGTTGGCAGGCCGGCCAGACCTGGGGCTATGAGGTCGAGGTGCCGGAGGGCTTCAATTACCTTTACGCCGACCGCGCCCGGCGCCTGACGCTGGCGCAGTGGCAGCAGCTCGGCCTCCGCCGCGCCGGCGGCAAGCCGTTCCCGCGCCTGACCGACCAGGCCTTCCTGCTGGCGCCGGCCGGCGCGCAGGGGCCCGGCTTCCTGATGCTGGGCAACTTCCGCGCCATCCTGCGCTACAACCCGGCCGAGGCCTATGCGCTGGCGATCGGCCATTTCGCCGACCGGCTGCGCGGCGGCGAGCCGTTCGTGCAGGACTGGCCGCGGCAGGAGCGGGTGCTGACGCGGGCCGAGCGGCTCGAGCTGCAGCAGCTGCTGGCGCAGCAGGGCTACTACCGCGGCGAGCCGGACGGCCAGCTGGGCGGCAGGACGCGCGAGGCGCTGCGGCATTTCCAGTCCTCCACCGGGCTGCCGGCGGACGGGTTCGCCTCGGCCGAGGTGCTGGAGCGGCTGCGCGGCCGCTGAGGCCGCCAGTCTGGACCCGCGGACTCCAAGGCCCTCAAGTGAACATGATTGCGCCGCACCTTGACGGCGATGGCCGAACCCCGGCTTTATGGCGGGGCGCGATGCCTCCTGAGGCGTCCGGAAAAAGCGGTCTGGAAACGGCGGTCTGAAACGGTCCCAGGGCAATGGCGAAACGCATTCTCCCATGGCGAATCCTGCGCGAGCGCGGACCGCTGATGGCGGTGGCCGCCGTGCTGCTGCTCGTCATCGCCGCACCTGCTTCGGCGCAATTCTTCCTGTTCGGCCGCCCGTCCGCGCCGCCGCCGCCGGGACCGCCCTCCGACTTTCCGTTCTTCTCGCCGTTCGGCGCCCGCCCGCGTCCGGCGCCGGCACCGACGGGCGATTTCTCGCGCGCGCCGCCGCCGCGCAAGTCCGACACCGTGCCCGAGCGCCATATCCTCGTGCTCGGCGACGCCATGGCCGACTGGCTTGCCTATGGCCTCGAGGATGCGTTCGCCGAGACGCCGGACATCGGCGTGACGCGCAAGCACAAGACCATTTCCGGGCTGATCCGCTACCAGCCCAAGGGCGAGCCGGCCGACTGGGCCGCCGCCGCGCGCGGCATCGTCGCCAGCGAGCAGCCCAGCGTCATCGTGGTGATGCTGGGACTGAGCGACCGCATGGATATCCGCGAGGCGGCCGACAAGGCCAAGGACGTCAAGAAGCCCGAGAAGAAGGCCGACAAGCCTGACCGCAAGGCGGCCAAGCCGGCCACCGAGGCCAAGCCGGATGTGGCCAAGCCGGATGGAGCCAAGCCGGAGGCGGCGCCCTCCACCGATGCCGAACAGGCCACGACCGACGACAACGATGGCGGCGAGCCGCCAGCGATCGCCGCGCCGGAAGGTGCGGGGCGTTCAGCCAACGGCGTCCATGAATTCCGCTCGGCGAAATGGGTGGAACTCTATTCCAGGAAAATCGAGGAGATGATCGGCGTCCTCAAGGCGAAGGGCGTGCCGGTGCTGTGGGTCGGCCTGCCGGCGGTGCGCGGACCGCGCGCCACGTCCGACACGCTCTATCTCAACGCGCTCTATCGCGAAGGCGCCAGCAAGGCCGGCATTCCCTATGTCGATGTCTGGGACGGCTTCGTCGACGAGAACGGGCGCTTCCTGCAGCAGGGCCCCGACGTCGAGGGCCAGACCCGGCGGCTGCGCTCGGCCGATGGCGTGTATTTCACCAAGGCCGGCGCGCGCAAGCTCGCCCACTATGTCGAGCGCGAGATCCATCGCGTGCTGGCGACCAAGGTGGTGCCGGTGGCGCTGCCGACCGAGCCGGCGCTGCCCGACGGCAATGCGCGCCCCGGCGGTCCCGCGCCACGCCCGCTGGCCGGGCCGATCGTGCCGCTGGTGGCGCCGACCGTCGGCAGCGACGAACTGCTCGGCGGCGCCGGCACCCGGCCCGCCGCGGTCGATGCGCTGGCGGCGCGTACGCTGGTGAAGGGCGAGCCGCTGGCGCCGCCGGCCGGTCGCGCCGACGATTTTTTATGGCCGCGCCGCGAGGTCGGCCCCGGTGAGGCGGGGCCCGACGCGGCCAGCGGCGAACCGGCAGGGCCCAGCGAGGCGGTCAAGCCCCGCCCGTCCACTCCGGCGCCGGTCAAGCACCGTGCCGCCGCGCCGCGTCCGCCAGCTCCGCCGCCGGGGCCGCCGCCCGGCTGGGAGCCGCGCCGTGACGACATCCCGCGTCCGCCCGGCATGGTCGGCCGTTCGACGTTCACGCCGGGACTGTTCCGCTAGTCAGCGGCCCCGCACCATGCGTTGGCCCGGAAGGGGTCAGGTCAGACAGTCGACAACAGGTTCTATCGGCGCCAGTTTTTCAGCGCGGCCAGAAATCTGGATGCCTTGCTCTTCGCGCGTTCCGGAAACACCGTCCTGTTCGTCAGGATGTCGAATTTGAAATTTTCATAGCGGTTTTCAAAATTCTGCGTGCCGTGCGAATTGACCTGAAAATGGGTCATGACGTGCGGCAGGTAGATGATCGGAATTCCCGCATGCTGCGAGAAGATTTTGATCGATCGCTCGAAGGCATGCCCGGCATGCGGCTGATTTCCAATGTGTCCGATCATTGGCTCAAACCAGTCGACGAATGCGCGCAGAATCCCGGGTGTCATGCACACATTGTTCGTCGCGGGCCAGGATCTCTTCGCGCTGCCCGGCACATCGTTCTTCATCACCTCATCGAGGGAAACGCCGTAAACGTCCTTCAGCGCATTCGTGAGCGGCGCCGCCCCCATGTTGTTGCGGAGGAAATTTTCGTCGGTGGTGCTCTCGGGGATGTAGCCCAGAATGCAATTCGGATTTTCCGCCGCTGTTGAAACGGTCTCCGCCTCGAACGTTTCCGTCATGGCGGTGTCGTACTGAATGAGCGAAACGATTGCGTCGTCCGCAAGGTCGTTTCTGACGATGGCATACCATGCCGTGAAATCGACGAAGAAATTCTCCGGCTCGATATTGTCCGGGAGTTCGCGGGCGATGACGACGTTTTTCCGCCTGACCTTCTCGCAGTCCCTCGAACCGACGAAAACATACTGATAATCGGAGAGGCGCCGGGAGAATTTTCCGGAGGTCTCGCTGTCGAGTATGATGTCCTGGTCGTGGACGGTGATGAACGTCTTGAGGCGCATCTGGGGCGTCAGCGCGGCAGCGTGCTGGCGCCCATCAGGAATTCGTCGATGGCGCGGGCGCATTGCCGGCCCTCGCGAATCGCCCACACCACCAGCGACTGGCCGCGCCGCATGTCGCCGGCGGCGAACACCTTGGCGAGCGAGGTCCGATAGTTGGTGACCTCGGCCTTGACGTTGCCGCGGGCATCGAGCTCGACGCCGAGCTTCTTCAGGAGGCCCTCGTGCAACGGATGCACGAAGCCCATGGCGAGCAGCACGAGGTCGGCCTTGAGCGCGAACTCGCTGCCCGCGATCGGCTGCATCCTGGCGTCGACGCGAACGCAATGCAGCGCCGTGACCGTGCCGTCCTTGCCCTCGAACTTCTGCGTCAGCACCGCGAATTCGCGCTGCGCGCCTTCCTGATGGCTCGACGAGATGCGCAGCTTGAGCGGCCAGTTCGGCCAGGTCAGCATCTTGTCCTCGCGCTCGGGCGGCTGCGGCATGATCTCGAGCTGCACGATCGAGCTGGCGCCGTGGCGCACCGAGGTGCCGATGCAGTCCGAGCCGGTGTCGCCGCCGCCGATGACGACGACGTCCTTGCCGGTGGCGAAGATGTCGGCGCTGCCGTTGGGCGCCTCGCCGCTGACGCGGCGGTTCTGCTGCGGCAGGAAGTCCATGGCGAAGTGGATGCCGGCAAGTTCGCGGCCGGGAATCGGCAGGTCGCGCGGGGCCTCGGCGCCGCCGGTCAGCGCGACGGCGTCGTGCGCCTTCATCAGTTCCGCCGGATCGACGGTGACGCCGACATTGGCGCCGTAATGGAACGTCACGCCCTCGGCCTGCATCTGCGTGACGCGGCGGTCGATCAGGTGCTTCTCCATCTTGAAGTCGGGGATGCCGTAACGCAGAAGGCCGCCGGCCTTGGCGTGCTTCTCGTAGACATGCACCTCATGGCCGGCGCGCGCGAGCTGCTGGGCGCAGGCCAGGCCCGCCGGTCCCGAGCCGATCACCGCGACGCTGCGGCCGGTCTTTTCCGTCGCGACCTGCGGCGGCAGCCAGCCGTTCTCCCAGGCGCGGTCGACGATGGCGCATTCGATGGTCTTGATGGTTACCGGCGCGTCGTTGATGTTGAGCGTGCAGGCGGCCTCGCACGGCGCCGGGCAGACCCGCCCGGTGAATTCCGGAAAGTTGTTGGTCGAGTGCAGGTTGCGCGAGGCCTCTTCCCAGTCGCCGCCATAGACGAGGTCGTTCCAGTCCGGGATCTGGTTGTTGACCGGGCAGCCGGTGTGGCAGAACGGGATGCCGCAATTCATGCAGCGCGCCGCCTGGTCGCGGGTGTCCTTCTCGTTCAGCGGGAGGACGAATTCGCGGTAGTGCTTGATGCGCTCGGCGACCGGCGCATAAACGCGGTCGCTGCGCTCGATTTCGAGAAAGCCTGTGATCTTGCCCATGTTTCGTGACCCCGGAACTTAAGCGCCAACCGCGATCTGCGGCTCGGCCGCCACGCGTGCCTTGATTTCTTTGAGCGCGCGGCGGAACTCCACCGGCATCACCTTGCGGAATTTCGGCAGGTAGGTTTTCCAGTCGGCGAGAATGGCCGCGGCGCGCGCCGAGCCGGTGAGGCGGGCGTGGCGCGAGATCAGGATGTGCAGCCGTTCGACGTCGAAGCCGGTCAGGTCGGCGAGGATGTCGACCTTGCCGTGGGCTTCGAGATCGCCGGAGGCGCCAAACGCGGCGGCGTTGACCAGCTCTTCGGAGAGCACCGGCTCCAGCTCGACCATGGCGAGGTTGCAGCGCTTGGCGAAGCCGCCGTCCTCGTCGAGCACATAGGCGACGCCGCCCGACATGCCGGCCGCGAAGTTGCGCCCGGTGCGGCCGAGCACAACCACCACGCCGCCGGTCATGTATTCGCAGCAATGGTCGCCGGCGCCCTCGATCACCGCGATGGCGCCGGAGTTGCGCACCGCGAAGCGCTCGCCGGCCACGCCACGGAAGTAGCATTCGCCCTCGATGGCGCCGTACAGCACGGTGTTGCCGACGATGATCGACTCCTCCGGAATGATGCCGGTATTGGCGGGCGGGCGCACGATGAGGCGGCCGCCGGACAGGCCCTTGCCGACATAGTCGTTGCCTTCGCCCTCGAGATCGAAGGTGACGCCGCGCGTCAGCCAGGCGCCGAAGCTCTGTCCCGCCGTGCCGGTCAGGTGCACATGGATGGTGTCGTGCGGCAGGCCGGCATGGCCGTAACGTCTGGCCACCTCGCCCGACAGCATCGCGCCGGCGCTGCGGTCGGTGTTGTTGATGGCGGTGGCGATCTTGACCGGCGCGCCGCGATCGAGCGCGGCCTTGGCCTCGGCGATCAGCTTGCGGTCGAGCACCTTGTCCAGATGATGATCCTGCGCCTCGCTGCGATACAGCGTGGTGCCGTCGGCCGCGGGCTTGAAGAACAGCTTCGAGAAGTCGAGGCCCTTGGCTTTCCAATGCTCGATCATGTCGTGCTGGTCGAGCATCTGGCTCTGGCCGATCATCTCGTCGAAGCTGCGATAGCCCATCATCGCCATCAACTCGCGCACTTCCTCGGCGACGAAGAAGAAGAAGTTGATGACATGCTCGGGCTGGCCGACGAATCGCTTGCGCAGCACCGGGTCCTGCGTCGCGACGCCGACCGGGCAGGTGTTGAGGTGGCACTTGCGCATCATGATGCAGCCGGCGGCGATCAGCGGCGCGGTGGCGAAGCCGAATTCGTCGGCGCCGAGCAGCGCGCCGATCACCACGTCGCGTCCGGTGCGCAGGCCGCCGTCGACCTGCACCATGATGCGGCTGCGCAGCCGGTTGCGCACCAGCGTCTGGTGGGTTTCGGCAAGCCCGATCTCCCAGGGAGAACCGGCGTGCTTGATCGAGGTGAGCGGACTTGCGCCGGTGCCGCCCTCGTAGCCGGAGATGGTGACATGATCGGCGCGCGCCTTGGCGACGCCCGCCGCCACCGTGCCGACGCCGACCTCGGAGACGAGCTTGACCGAGACCTGGCCGTCCGGATTGGTGTTCTTGAGGTCGTAGATGAGCTGCGCCAGATCCTCGATCGAATAGATGTCGTGATGGGGCGGCGGCGAGATCAGGCCGACGCCGGGCGTCGAGTGGCGCACGCGGGCGATGGTGGCGTCGACCTTGTGGCCGGGCAACTGGCCGCCTTCGCCGGGCTTGGCGCCCTGCGCCATCTTGATCTGCATCATGTCGGAGTTGACGAGATACTCCGTGGTGACGCCGAAGCGGCCCGAGGCCACCTGCTTGATCGCCGAGCGCATCGAATCGCCGTTGGGCATCGGCTTGAAGCGGTCGGCTTCCTCGCCGCCCTCGCCGGTGTTCGACCGGCCGCCGATGCGGTTCATGGCGAGCGCCAGCGTGGTGTGCGCCTCGCGCGAGATCGAGCCGAAGCTCATCGCGCCGGTGGCGAAGCGCCGCACGATCTTGACGACAGGCTCGACCTCCTCGATCGGCACCGGCTTGCGCTTGTCCTCGCTGGCGCGCTTGATGCGGAACAGGCCGCGGATGGTCAGGAGCCGCTCCGACTGCTCGTTGAGGATCTTGGCGAACGTCTTGTAGCGCTCATAGGAATTGCCGCGCACCGCGTGCTGGAGCGCCGACACCGATTCCGCGGTCCAGGCGTGGTCCTCGCCGCGGGTGCGGTAGGCATAATCGCCGCCGACATCGAGCGTGTCGCGGTAGATCGGCGCGTCGCCGAACGCGTCGCGATGGCGGCGCACCGTCTCCTCGGCGATCTCGGCAAGGCCGGCGCCCTCGATGCGCGTCGCGGTGCCGGCGAAGAAGCGCGCGACGAAATCGGCCTTGAGGCCGACCGCGTCGAAGATCTGCGCGCCGCAATAAGACTGGTAGGCCGAGATGCCCATCTTGGACATCACCTTCAGGAGGCCCTTGCCGATCGACTTGATGTAGCGCTTGACGATTTCCTTGTCGTCGAGCTTGACGGGCAGCTGATCCTTCATCGCCAGCACGGTCTCGAAGGCAAGATACGGATTGATCGCCTCGGCGCCGTAGCCGGCAAGGCACGCGAAATGATGCACCTCGCGCGGCTCGCCGGATTCCACCACGATGCCGACCGAAGTACGCAGGCCGGTGCGGATCAGGTGATAATGCACGGCGGCGCAGGCCAGGAGCGCCGGCACCGGAATCCGCTCCGAGCTGGTCTTGCGGTCCGACAGGATGATGATGTTGATGCCGTCGCGCACCGCGACTTCGGCGCGCCCGCACAGCTCGGCGAGCATCGGTTCCATGCCGGCGGCGCCGAGCGCCGCGTCGTAGGTGGTGTCGAGGGTGAGCGACTGGAAGTGCGCGCCCGACAGCGATGAGATGGCGCGGATCTTCTCGAGATCGGTGTCGGTGAGGATCGGCTGGCGTACTTCGAGGCGCTTGGAGCGCGACATGCCCTCGAGGTCGAACAGGTTGGGGCGCGGACCGATCATCGACACCAGGCTCATCACCAGCTCCTCGCGGATCGGGTCGATCGGCGGGTTGGTGACCTGGGCGAAGTTCTGCTTGAAGTAGGTGAACAGGAGCTTCGGCTTGTCGGACATCGCCGAGATCGGCGCATCGTTGCCCATCGAGCCGACGGCTTCCTCGCCGACGCTCGCCATCGGCGTCATCAGGATCTTGAGGTCTTCCTGGCTATAGCCGAACGCCTGCTGGCGGTCGATCAGGCTCAGGTTCGACGCCGTGTCCTGCGCGTGCGCGTCGGGCAGGTCCTCGAGCACGATCTGGCTGCGCTCGAGCCACTCCTTGTAGGGGTGGCTGGCGGCCAGCGCGGCCTTGATTTCCTCGTCCGGAATGAGCCGGCCCTGGTCGAGATCGACCAGCAGCATCTTGCCGGGCTGCAGCCGCCACTTGGTGACGATCTGGTCCTCGGGAATCTTGAGCACGCCCATTTCCGAGGCCATGACGATGCGATCGTCGCGGGTGACGAGATAGCGCGCCGGCCGCAGGCCGTTGCGGTCGAGCGTGGCGCCGATCTGCCGTCCGTTGGTGAAGGCGATGGCCGCCGGGCCGTCCCACGGCTCCATCAGCGCGGCATGGTATTCGTAGAATGCGCGGCGCTGGTCGTCCATCAGCGGGTTGCCGGCCCAGGCTTCCGGAATCAGCATCATCACCGCATGCGGCAGCGAGTAGCCGCCCTGCACCAGGAACTCAAGCGCGTTGTCGAAACAGGCGGTGTCCGATTGGCCTTCGTAGGAGATCGGCCACAGCCGGGTGATGTCGTCGCCGTACAGCGCCGACTTCACCGAGGCCTGCCGCGCCGCCATCCAGTTGACGTTGCCGCGCAGCGTGTTGATCTCGCCGTTGTGGGCGACCATGCGGTAGGGATGCGCCAGCGACCAGGTCGGGAAGGTGTTGGTCGAGAAGCGCTGGTGCACCAGCGCCAGCGCCGACACGAAGTCCTTCTCGTGCAGGTCGGGATAGTAGGTGCCGAGCTGGTCGGCCAGGAACATGCCCTTGTAGACCACGGTGCGGCACGACAGCGACACCGGATAGTAATGCGCCAGGCTGCGCTCGCGCCGTTCGTAGATGGCGTTGGAGATGCTCTTGCGCAGGATATAGAGCCGGCGCTCGAACTCGTCCTCGGACGTGAGGTGCGAATTGCGGCCGATGAACACCTGCATGTTGAAGGGTTCGGTCGGCTTGACGGTGACGCCGAGCGTCGAGTTGTCGGTCGGCACCTCGCGCCAGCCGAGCAGCGTCAGCTTCTCCGCCTTGACCTTGTCGGCGATGATCTTCTGGATCACCTCGCGCCACGGCTTCTCGCGCGGCATGAACAGCGCGCCGACCGCGTAGTGGCCGGGTTCGGGCAGGGCGAAGCCGAGCTCCTTGGCCTTGCGCGCGAAGAAGGCATGCGGAATCTGCGCCAGCAGGCCGGCGCCGTCGCCGGCGCGCGGGTCGGCGCCGACCGCGCCGCGGTGTTCGAGATTGACCAGGATGGTCAGCGCGTCGGTGATGATCTGGTGCGACTTGCGGCCCTTGATGTCGGCGATGAAGCCGACGCCGCAGGAATCCTTCTCCAGCGCCGGATCGTACAGACCTTCGGCGACGGGGCGCACCATGTGTTCCGCCGGCGCAGGCTGCTCCGCCGTCCGGCCTGTCGCCGCTGCTTGACCGTTCACCACACCACGCATCGTCAACCCCTTGACCCCAATAAGAGTATCTTCGCCTTCAGCGGCGCATCCTGATCGGTTGCGGGGCTGCTTGCGAGCCGCCGCCCCCTTCGCAGGGCGAGCCGAATTGGGAAACGCAGCCGGAAGATTCGCCGTCTTATCCGGCGCGCCTTTCGTGCTGCTTGCTGTCCGGAGCCGCGCCAATCGACCGACGCCCGCTTCGGATCCAAGCACCTGCGCGCGGCATGCATTGCCACGGCGGCCGCGCCGCGTGACAGGATACCGCCATTTTCGACGTGGAACCCGGGGATCTTCATCGCCCGGCCGCGCCGTCATCGCTGCTTTTCCCAATTGCCGCAGCTTGCGTGCGCGAGGGCCTTTCGATCAGGCCGCCCGCCAACAATTGGGACAGCAATGCTGTCCTAACGTTTCACATTGCCAAATTTTTTCCTACCACACAAGCGCTGGAGAGTCGCTTGGGACAACGCGGATTTGGGGGATCGGTTTCAGGGCGCCCGGACCCGGCCCGGCCGGGCGCCTGGGGGGTCGCGGAGCGACAAAAAAGTGCGCCCCGGCTGGGGGGAGCCGAGGCGCATCAGGTCGTGGCCTGCGAAACGGGGGGCAATCCGTTTCGGGAGGGGGGTCCGTCAGGCCGCCTGATTTTCAATCACCGTGCCGCCCTTGCCGGCGGTGGTGATGGGAACGGATTTGGGCTTCATGGCCTCGGGGATCTCGCGGACGAGATCGATATGCAGGAGGCCGTTCTCCAGCGTCGCCTTCTTTACCTCGACGAAATCGGCCAGTTGGAACACGCGCTCGAAGGTGCGCGCGGCGATGCCACGATAGAGCATCTGCGTTCCCTCGTCCTTGCCGTTTTCGCCGGCGATCTTCTCGCCGCGCACCGTCAGGGTGTTTTCCTTGGCAACGATCGACAGTTCCGGCTCGGCAAAGCCGGCCACCGCGATGCTGATGCGGTAGGCGGTGTCGCCGGTGCGTTCGATGTTGTAGGGCGGATAACCCGAGGCGCCGTCGAGGCCGGAGGCCTGGTCGAGCAGCGAGAACAGACGGTCGAAGCCAACCGTGGAACGATAGAACGGGGTCAGGTCAAACGTACGCATAATATCCTCCAGCGTGAGCGATACATCGATGAGCCCGCCGTCAGGCCGGGCTCGGGTTGTCAACAGCGTGCAGCCTAGATGTGGCCTGCACGGGCGTGATATGGGAGTGGCCCTGCCCAGCCGCAAGGGGCGGCTCCCAAGCCTTCCCGCTGGCGGCTTTGCCACGCCTCGCCTGTCGCCGTTCCGGCTCCTTTCGTCCCCGGATTTCAGTCCCGCATGACCCTGTTCCCGATCCCGGCCAATCCCGTCCCCGACGATGTCGTGACCGGCATGCTCAGCACCGCCGACGGCGCCGAGATCCGGTTCGCGCGCTGGGCGCCGCCGGCCAATCGCAGGGGCACGGTGTGCGTGTTCACCGGGCGCGCCGAATTCATCGAGAAGTATTTCGAGACGGTCAGCGACCTGCGCGCGCGCGGCTTCGCCGTGGCGATGATCGACTGGCGCGGCCAGGGCCATTCGTCGCGGCGGCTGCGCGATCCGCGCAAAGGTCATGTCGGCGATTTCGCCGACTACGAGACCGACGTCGCGACCTTCATGCAGGAGGTGGTGCTGCCCGACTGCCCGCCGCCGTTCTACGCGCTGGCCCATTCGATGGGCGGAGCGGTGATGCTGCGGCTGGCGCATGCCGGGCGGCGCTGGTTCGAGCGCATGGTGCTGGTGGCGCCGATGATCGACCTGCCGGGCCGGCTCAACTCGCTGCCGACGCGCGTCGCGGTGCGGCTGATGCGCTATGCCGGCCTCGGCACCCGCTACGTTCCGGGCGGCACCGACGAGATCGCCGGCTCGCAGTCCTTCGTCGGCAATGAACTGACCAGCGATCCGGTGCGCTTTGCCCGCAACCGCGCCATCCTCGACGAGAATCCGACACTTGGGTTGGGCGCCCCGACCATCGCCTGGGCCGACGCCGCGTTTCGCACCATGGCAGCGTTCGGCGCGCCCGCCTATCCCGGTCGCATCCGCCAGCCGGTGCTGATTCTGGCCGCCGGGCTGGACACCGTGGTCTCGACCTCGGCGATCGAGGCGTTCTCCTACTACCTCCGCGCCGGTTCGCATCTGGTGATCGCCGGCGCCCGGCACGAGATCCTGCAGGAGCAGGACCGCTTCCGCGACCAGTTCTGGGCCGCCTTCGACGCCTTCGTGCCGGGCACGTCGCCGTTCAAGTAGAACGGCGCTAGAGCGCGAGACGGGCGGTGGCGAGCAGTTTCATGGCCTCGTCATGGACGCGGCGGTCGCCCGCCGCGATGATGCGGCCGCCCTGCTGCGGCGGACGTCCGTCCCAGGTGGTGATGAGGCCGCCGGCGCCGGTGATGATCGGCACCAGGGCCGCGATATCGTAGGGCTTCAATTCGGTCTCGATGACAAGGTCGATATGGCCGGCCGCCAGCATGCAGTAGGCGTAGCAATCGCCGCCGTAGCGCGACAGCCGCACCGTGCTCTCGATACGGGCGAACGCCGCGCGGTCGGCCTCGTTCATCAGCAGCGGGCTGGTGGTGAACAGGGTGGCTTCGCGCAACGCCGCGCACGGCCTTGTTGCCAGCGTGCGCTGGCCCGTGGGCCCGCGAAAGCGCGCGCCGTCGCCGTCGCCGGTGAAACTCTCGCGGATGTAGGGCTGGTGCATCATGCCGAACACCGGCGTGCCGTTGTGCTGGAGCGCGATCAGCGTGCCCCAGATCGGCAAGCCCGCGATGAATGACTTGGTGCCGTCGATGGGATCGAGCACCCAGACATATTCCGCCTCCGGGTTCACGTCGCCGAACTCCTCGCCGACAATGCCGTGATCGGGGAAATTGGCATGGATGAGGCGGCGCATCGCCATCTCGGCGGCGCGGTCGGCTTCGGTGACCGGATCGAAGGCCAGCGTGGTGGCCTTGTTCTCGACGCCGAGCGCGGTACGGAAGAACGGCAGCAGCGCCTCGCCGGAAATCGCGGCCAGCCGGTCGATGAATGCCTCGAAATCAATCACCGTCACGACAGTCGGTTCTCCAGGGCCCCGCCAGCCCGAGCGCGCTTTCCTCCCGCCTATAAGAATCCGACCGCATCGGCAATGCCGCCGGGGACGACCCGAGGGATGCCGGCTTGGCCGAAGGCAGCGCGGGATAAGGTTCGGTTCAATACCATAAAAAGGGTGTGCTTAACGGCAAGCCCGGTTTTTCTCTCTTGAAGTGGGTGGCGGAAGCGGCAGGCATCGCCACGCTCGTTCAGCAGGTATGTGCATTACGCATAACAAAATGCTTGATTGCTCTTGTGTTCGCTGCGGCGCGAAGGCATATTGTTGCAGTGCGGTAGCGCCTCGCGCTGCTGCTGCCCTCCTTGGGCGTTTCCTCCCTAGACTTGGGCCGCTTGTTCGACAAGCGGCCCTTTTTTCTTGCCCTTTCGCGGCATTCTTGCGCGCTTTGAAGAAAAAGCCGACCGGTCCGGAAATGGGTCGGCGGGGCCCGGCGAGGCGCCTTGGGCTACTCGGCCGCCGCCTGGCAGGGCTCGATGAGGTCGCGCGCCACGGCCGCAATGGCGGGCGCGAGCTTTGCAAAATCATCGACCACCTGACTGAACCGCGGCTTCCGCACCAGCCTGCGCTCGTCCAGATAGACCGCGCGGTTCAGCTCGATCTGGATGGTGTGGTAACCATTCGCCGGGTTGCCGTAATGCTCGGTGATGAAGCCCCCGGCGTAGGGTTTGTTGCGGCCGACCCGGTAGCCGAGGTCCTGCAGCAAGGTTTCGATGACGAAGGTCAACGCCGGGGTGCAGCTGGCGCCGTAGCGATCGCCCAGCACGACGTCGGGCCGCGGCGGCTCGTCCCGGCTGGAGCCGGTCGAGGGCATCGAATGGCAGTCCACCAGGATCACCGCGCCGAACCGGCGATGCACCTGCGCGAGCATCCGGCGCAGCGCGCGGTGGTAGGGCTTGTAGAGATAATCGATGCGGCCAAGCGCCTCCTCGGGCGCAATCGGCGCGGCGTAGATTTCGTGGCCGTCGCCCACCACGCGCGGGATGGTGCCAAGCCCGCCGGCGACGCGCATCGAGCGGGTGTTGGCAAAGCTCGGCAAGCGCCCCGAAAACATGCGCGGATCGAGCTCGTAGGGCTCGCGATTGACGTCGACATAGCTGCGCGGAAAATACGCCTGCATGGTCGCGAAGCCCTGCTCGACAAGGCCGGCGATGAACTCGTCGACGTAGGAATCCTCGGACTTGCGCAGGGTGTGCAGGTCGAGCCGCGAGGCCCGCAGGAAGACCTCCGGATAGACCGCGCCGCTGTGGGGCGAATTGAACACGACCGGTGCCTGCCAGCCGCGCGGTTCGCGGATTTCGAACGGCGGAGCGAAGTCGCCGAAACTGGAAGTTTGAGCGGCCATGACCGAATTCTGCGTGGCCGGGGTGGCGCGCGCAAGCCGCATCGCGGCCGGACAACACAATTTTGCGGAAAAAGTCGGTCGGGATGGGTGCCTTGGGCCGCCCGGGCCTGCTCCTTCACCCGATATTTACCGGGACGCAGGCAAATGGAACTATCCTGCTCACCGTTCCGTCACCCCTGAATGGCAGTTCCCATGCACAAGAAGATCCTGCTCGCCGAAGACGACAACGATATGCGACGCTTCCTCGTCAAGGCGCTGGAGAACGCCGGCTTCCAGGTCAGTTCCTACGACAACGGGCTGTCGGCTTATCAGCGGCTGCGCGAGGAGCCGTTCGAGATGCTGCTCACCGACATCGTCATGCCGGAGATGGACGGCATCGAGCTGGCGCGCCGCGCCTCCGAGCTCGATCCCGACATCAAGATCATGTTCATCACCGGTTTTGCCGCGGTGGCGCTCAATTCCGATTCCAACGCGCCCAAGACCGCCAAGGTGCTGTCGAAGCCGGTGCACCTGCGCGAGCTGGTCAGCGAAGTGAACAAGATGCTGGCGGCCTGAAACCCGCCGCCGGGGCGCGTTCCGGGGCCTTGCCGGCCCGGGTCGCGAGGTTCCCCGCGTTCCCGGCTTGCCTGACCGCCGCCGAGCCGATATAGGGACGCACCCGTAACGTTCGGTCAGGGCGCGTAGCTCAGCGGGAGAGCACTACGTTGACATCGTAGGGGTCGCTGGTTCGATCCCAGCCGCGCCCACCATCTTCCCCCCCGGCCATATCCCCTCCCGGTCCGCTTGACCGGACAGGGCGCCCGACGTGGGTTGAGGATGAGCCCGGCGCCGACTTGCCGGGCCGCCTCGTTCCGTCAGGGCCGGTGCCGGCGCAGGCGGAACGACAGGCCGATCAGCATGCAGCCGAACGCGACCGAATAGGCGGCGATGGCCCAGATCAGGCCGAGCGCGCCCGCGCCCGGCGCGATCAGCACCACCAGGCCGAACAGCGCCGACAGCACGCCGGCCAGGATCAGCCACCATTCGTTGTCGATCTCCTTGCGCAGCTTGATGGCGCCGACGATCTCGAACACGCCGTGCACCAGCGCCCAGGCGCCGATCAGCATCACCAGCACGACGGCGGTCAGTCCCGGCAGGATCAGCGCGATGAGGCCCGAGGCGACGCCGGCGAGGCCGGCCACGGCGAGCCACCACGTCGGCATCGGCTTGGCGCGTCCGGTGAAGGTGGCGATCAGCGCCAGCACGCCGTCAGCGACGGCGAAGGCGCCGTACAGCACCACCAGCGTGAGCAGCGTCAGGCCCGGCCACAGGAAGGCGAGGATGCCGAAGATGACGGACGCGATGCCGCGCAGCAGCACAAGCCACCAGACCCGCGCCAGCGCGTGCAGCATCGGCGTGCCACCGGGATATTCGACGGTTGTGGTCGACATGTCATCCTCCTTCGGGTTTCTTCGTCACGTCTCACGGATTTCGCGGACGCGAAGGCGCGGACGGAAAACCGGCCGCGGCGGCGCGTCGATCGCGATAAAAGTGGATGTGCAAGAAAATGGATATGAGGGGAGTCAGCGGCGCTGCCGGCCAACGCGTGCGCCGCCGTCGCAAGCAATTCCGGCTCGACAATCAATCTCATCGAGAGCAATCCGCCGCGGCATCGAACCAAGCCTAGCATTTCGTCGGCCGGCGCGCGACGGGGAAAAACCGCGCTGGCTGCACGGGAAGGTCGTGACGGCCAGCCGGGAATTTTCCGTCGTCAGCCGACGAAGGCGGTTCCTTCCGGCGGGGCGATCGTGATCAGGATGAAGCGGTTGATGAGTTCGACGGTCACGATGAACTGTGCGCCGGTGACATCCCGGTAGATCATCTGCGACTGCGGCCCGTTGGTCACCGTTTCGCTGCGCGTCCATTGCGTCACGTCGCGGCGGCGGTTTTGGTTCTGGACGCGACGGCGCCGGTCGGTGCGGAAAGCGGAACATTCATGGGGCCGGATCCTTGAAGGTCGGGTCGGGCCAGCCTCGTCAAAAACATTTTCAAATGTGTTATGCGGCGCGCCGGCCGGGCGGCGAGTCCGGAAGGAGCGTTAATGATCCGTGTGGGCGCGATGCCGCCGCCTGTGCCCAGGCCCCACGGGTCACGCGCAGGAAAACAAAAAACCCCTCCCGCGCATGACGCGGAAGGGGCGAGGTCGGGAGCGTGCCTTTCCTTACGTCGCCTTGCCTAGCGCACGGCGCCGTGGGGCGGCTCGGCGGCAACCTGCTTCAGATAGCCTTCGATGTCGGTGCGCGGGCCGAGTTCGCGTTCGAGCTTGTCGATGGCGTCCTGCGCGCCGGGCGGCAGCTTGTGGGCGATGCCCTTGTGACAGTCGATGCAGGTCATGCCTTTCTTGAAGCCGTCCTGATGCTTGTCGGCGGCGCGTTTTTCCTGCACCGAATAGTCCATCTGCACGAAGTTGTGGCAGTTGCGGCATTCGCGGCTGTCGGTGGTCTTCATGGCGCGCCACACGTTGCTGGCGAGCTGGGTGCGCTTGGCGTCGAATTTCTCGCGCGAGTCGACGCTGCCGAGGAAGTGGTGCCACAGCTCGTTGGAGGCCTGCACCTTGCGGATCATCTTGTGGGTCCAGTCCTTCGGCACGTGGCAGTCCGGGCAGGTGGCGCGCACGCCCGTGCGGTTGGTGTAGTGCACGGTCTGACGGTATTCACGGTACACGTTCTGCTCCATCTCGTGGCACGAGATGCAGAACGTCTCGGTGTTGGTGGCCTCCACCACGGTGTTGAAGCCGCCCCAGAAGATGATGCCGGCAACGAAGCCGATGAGCAGCAGCGCGCCCAGCGAGATCGCGCCGGTCGGGCTCCAGAACCAGCGCCAGAAGCGGCCAAGCGGCCCGCGCTTCTTTCCGGTGTCGGGAGCTGCCGCCTCCGCCTGTGCGTCGTTCAGCGTTTCGGTGGTCATGTGATTCCCCAATTGTCCCTGTCGAACACCCTCGCGTTCTCACTTGACCTGCGTGGCGTCCTGGAAGGTGTTGCTGATCAGCGGCCTGGCGTCGGCCTGCGGCACATGGCACTGGGTGCAGAAGAACCGCGTGCCGGTGATCTTGTCGAGCCGGTTGCCCTCGCGGTCGTTGTAGTGCGTCTCCGAGACCTTCGGCGCGCCGGCCTTGGTGTTGGCCGGCCAGTCGTGGCAGGTCATGCACTGGTTGTAGTCCTTGGTGATCTGATAGCCGTCGATGCGGTGCGGAATGAGCGGCGGCTGCTGCCGGTAGGAACGGTTGAACATGCCGTCGGCCGGCATCTCCTGCTTGGTGACGGCGGGCGCCGGGTTGATGTCCTCGATCCCGACCTCGCCGCGCAGCGACTTGAGCGGGGAAGCCTGCTGCGCGTGGCCCGCGACCGTCGCTAGTCCGATGGTGAACAGCGCCGCGAGCGTCGCCGCGGCCAGTGTTCCGCCAAATCGCCGAAAGTCAGTCATCGTTGCCCTCCATCGGTGCAAAGGTCGTTCATTGAGGTGTTCCCGGGTCCGTCCGCGCCGGCCGCATCGAGCGTGCGGTCGAACCGGTGGGTGAAGACGAAAACGCGCTCCGGGCACACGTCGGCGCAGCGGCCGCACGCGGTGCAGTCGCCCGAGAGGATGACCGGCCCCGGTCCGTGGCCCTCGCGCAGCGCCGGGGTGATGACGTGATCCTCCGGGCAGACCACGTAGCATTCGAGGCAGTCGTCGCAGCGGGCGCGGCCGCGCGCGGAAACGCGCATGAGCGCGGCGCGGCCGATCAGGCCGTAGAACGCGCCGACCGGGCAGACATGGCCGCACCAGCCGTCGCGCACCACGAACAGGTCGAACACGAAGATGGCGGCGACGAGCCACAGCCCGAACAGCGAGCCGAACACCAGCGTGCGCCACAGCGCGGTGATCGGATTGACCAGTTCCCAGGCGATGGTGCCGGTGAGCGCGGCGACGATCAGGATCATCGCCAGCATCCACAGCCGGATCGAGGACTTCACCGGCCCGCCGCGCGCGATGCCGAGGCGGCGGCGCAGGTAGGCGGCGAGATCGGTCACCGGATTGACCGGGCACACCCAGCTGCAATAGGTGCGCCCGCCGAGCACGAGATAGACGGCGAGCACGATCGCCGCGCCAAGGAGCGCGGTCGCCTCCGGCCAGTGCCTTGCTCCGAGCGACTGCGCCAGCACCAGCGGATCGGTCAGCGGCAGCACGTTGAGCGTGAGGCTCGAGGCCAGCGTGCCCTTGGCGATCCAGAAGCCGAACAGAGGACCGGTCAGGAACAGCGCGAGAAAACCCAGTTGCGCGGCGCGCCGCAGCACCAGGAAGCGGTTGGCGGTCCACCAGCCGTGGCGGGCGCGCGCGGCGCGGCCGGGAATGGCGGCGCTTTTTGGCGGGTGCCTTGCGACGATGGTTCTGGCGGCGGTCATGGCGATATCCCCGGCAGCCGCTTGGGCATCTCGATGAGATCGGGCACCAGCGCGCCGCCGGCCTTCTTCTTCTCCTCCCAGCCGAGCCGGTAGTGCTCGCCGATCTTGCCGCGGGCGAGCGCGGCCGGCAGCACCTTGATGGCGGCCTCCTCGAGCACGCACGATTTCTCGCACTTGCCGCAGCCCGTGCACTTGTCGGCATGCACGGTGGGTTCGAGAATGGCGTGGCGGCCGGTGCGCTGGTTGTGGCGTTCTTCCAGCGTGATCGCCTTGTCGATCAGCGGACAGGAGCGGTAGCAGACGTCGCAGCGCAGGCCGAGGAAATTAAGGCAAGTGTCGCGCGACACCAGTACCGCGATGCCCATCTTGGCGTCGTCGATGTTGGTGAGGCTCTTGTCGAGCGCGCCGGTCGGGCACGCCTTGACGCAGGGAATGTCGTCGCACATCTCGCATGGCACGTCGCGGGCGATGAAATACGGCGTGCCGTGGGCCGGTCCCGCGCCGAGGTCGGCGAGCTTGAGCGTGTGATAGGGGCAGTCGCGCACGCACAGGCCGCAGCGCACGCAGGCCGCCTGGAATTTCTGTTCGGCGCGCGCGCCGGGCGGCCGCAGCGCGTTGGCGGGCAGCGCGCGCGACTGTCGCGCCAGCGCGACGAGGCCGACGCCGCCGGCGCAGACCACAGCCGCAGCGCGGGCGGACTCGTGCAGGAACTTGCGCCGCGACAGCGCGTCCTTGCCAGTCATCGTGCTTTCGTCAGCCATGGGAGTTGGCCCATCGGGATTGGGAAAATGCCGGTGCGGGGGAGGGAGGAGCCCCCGCACCGGAAGCCGTCGGCTTCGTCAGGCGCTCTCCACCTTGCAGGCGCACTTCTTGAAGTCGGTCTCTTTCGAGATCGGGCAGGTGGCGTCGAGCGTCAGCTTGTTGACGAGCTGGCTCTCGTCGAAGAAGGCGATGAACACCACGCCGGAAGGCAGCTTGTTGCGGCCGCGCGTTTCGACGCGGGTGACTACCTCGCCGCGCCGGGTCTTGATCTTCACCGCCTGGCCGCGCCGGAAGCCGCGTGCCTGCGCGTCGTCCGGGTTCATGAACACCTGGGCATTGGGATAGGAGCGGTGCAATTCCGGCACGCGGCGCGTCATCGAGCCGGAATGCCAGTGTTCGAGCACGCGGCCGGTGACGAGCCACAGATCGTAATCCTGATCCGGCGATTCCGCGGCCGGCTCGTACGGGCAGAAGATGACGCGCGCCCTGCCGTCCGGCTTGCCGTAGAACTTCACGCCTTCGCCGGCCTTGATGTAGGGGTCGTAGCCCTCGCGGAAGCGCCACAGCGTTTCCTTGCCGCCGACCACTGGCCAGCGCAGGCCTCGGGCCTTGTGGTAGAGGTCGAAATCGCCGAGGTCGTGGCCATGGCCGCGGCCGAACGCGGCGTATTCCTCGAACAGGCCTTTCTGCACGTAGAAGCCGAAGGCGCTGGACTCGTCGTTGTCGAAATCCCGCTGCAGCTGATCGAGGCCGAACTTGTTCACGGCGCCGTTGGCGAACAGCACGTCGTACAGCGTCTTGCCCTTGTACTCAGGCTTCTTGGCGATCAGCTCTTCCGGCCAGACCTCCTCGACCTTGAAGTATTTCGAGAACTCGATGGTCTGCCACAGGTCGGACCTGGACGCGCCCGGAGGCTTGACCTGCTGGCGCCAGAACTGGCTGCGCCGCTCGGCGTTGCCGTAGGCGCCTTCCTTCTCCATCCACATTGCCGTGGGCAGGATGAGGTCGGCGGCGAGCGCGGTGACCGTCGGATAGGGATCGGACACCACGATGAAGTTGTCGGGGTTGCGGTAGCCCGGATAGCCCTCGCCGTTCATGTTGGGCGCGGTCTGCATGTTGTTCGTGCATTGCACCCAGTAGGCGTTGAGCTTGCCGTCCTTGAGCATGCGGTGTTGCACCACGGCGTGATAGCCGATGTTGCCCGGCAGCGTGCCTTCCGGAAGCTGCCACAGCTTCTCGGTCATCTCGCGGTGCTTGGGATTGGTCACCACCATGTCGGCGGGCAGGCGGTGGGCGAAGGTGCCGACCTCGCGCGCGGTGCCGCAGGCCGAGGGCTGGCCGGTGAGCGAGAACGGGCCGTTGCCCGGCTCGGAGATCTTCCCGGTGAGCAGGTGCACGTTGTAGATCATGTTGTTCACCCAGGTGCCGCGAGAGTGCTGGTTGAAGCCCATGGTCCAGTACGACACGATCTTCTTCTTCGGGTCGGCGTAGAGTTTCGCCAGCCGCTCCAGCTTCGCCGGCTCGACGCCAGACAGCTTGGCGGTGAACTCAAGCGTGTATGTGGAGACCAGTTCCTTGTACTGCTCGAAGCTGATGTCGCTCATGCCGGCGGGATCGACCGCGCCGTCCTTGCCGGCCTTGTGCGCGGCGTTCCTGGCCTTGATCTCGAGCGGGTGGGTCGGCCTCAGGCCGTAGCCGATGTCCTCCACGGTGCGGGCGAAGGCGACGGCCTTGTCGACGAACGCCTTGTTCACCGCGTTGTTCTGGATGATGTAGTTGGCGATGTAGTTGAGGATCGCCAGATCGGTCTGCGGCGTGAAGATCATCGGATTGTCGGCGAGCTCGAAGCTGCGATGCTCGAAGGTCGAGAGCACGTGCACCTCGCAGCCCGGATGGGTGAGACGGCGGTCGGTCAGGCGCGACCACAGGATCGGATGCATCTCCGCCATGTTCGAGCCCCACAGCACGAAGGCGTCGGCCTGTTCGAGGTCGTCATAGCAGCCCATCGGCTCGTCGATGCCGAAGGTGCGCATGAAGCCGGCGACCGCCGAGGCCATGCAGTGGCGCGCGTTGGGATCGAGGTTGTTGGTGCGGAAGCCGGCCTTGTAGAGCTTGGCGGCGGCATAGCCCTCCCAGATCGTCCACTGGCCGGAGCCGAACATGCCGACGCCGGAGGGCCCCTGCTTCTTGAGCGCGGCCTTCCACTTCTCGGCCATCAGCTCGAACGCCTGGTTCCAGGTGATCGGCGTGAAGTCGCCGTTCTTGTCGAACTTGCCGTTCTTCATGCGCAACAACGGCTGCGTCAGGCGGTCCTCGCCGTACATGATCTTGGAGAGGAAGTAGCCCTTGATGCAGTTGAGGCCGCGGTTGACCGGCGCATCGGGATCGCCCTGGGTCGCGACCACCTTGCCGCCCTTGGTGCCGACCAGCACGCCGCAGCCGGTGCCGCAGAACCGGCACACCCCCTTGTCCCAGCGGATGCCGTCGGCGCGCACCTGGGCCTGCGCCGGGGCGCCGGCCACCGGTACGCCGGCCGCCGCCGCGGTTGCGGCGATCGCCGCGGATTTGATGACGTCGCGTCGGGTTTGCTCCAACATGGCTTTCAGGCCTCCTTGGCAACTGCGCCGGCGGTGTCGTGGTCCGGCTCGAAGTGGTGATAGACGAGGGCCGCGGCGACGACGCCGGGCGTGCGGTGAATCTGTTCCAGGCCGGACAGCGCCAGCGTGGATGCGGTGTCCTCAATGGTGACGATGAGGCGGCCGCCGTCGGCGGAGCCGTGCAGCTCGACGCCGCTGATCCGCGCCAGCGCGGCGGCGACGTCGGCGACGCAATCGGGTTTGGAATGAACGAGGACGCCGCAGATGTTCATGCTGAAAGATCCTCCGTAGCCGTGACCATGGCCGCCGACAGCACGTGCGGCATGTGATTGAGCGCGAGCAGCACGGCATCGGCGCGCGCCTGAGGGGCGGCGACGACCATGAGGCCGCGCGGGTCGCTGGAATGGATGGCGGCGCCCTCGATGGTGGCGATCAGCGCGAGCGCGTCGGCGAGCCGTTCGGGGCGGGCGCGCACCGCGATGCGGACGGGGGCTTCGGCAAAGGCAACGGAGGCAAGGGAAGCAGGCGCCGGCTGGCGCGGCTTGAGCCACCTTCCGCTCAGGAACCGGCGGCGGTCGACGGCCCTCACGGCGGGAGAGAGCCTTCCGTTATCGGCGGCGCTGGAATCGGCCTCGCCATCGCTTGGCGCCGTGACGGAATCCGCTGGGGGGAGCATGCCGGAACTGCCTTTCCGCCGCCGATAGCGGCGGCCGAACAAGGGCAGGGCGGGCGTTCAAGGCGCAGGCTCGTCTTGTTGGATCAACTCTAGGTTTGGCAATTCGTAGATGCCTTGATGACCATCAAGCAAAATGCACCGCAGCTGAAAATTTTTGTTTTGCAGCATAACTAGTAGCAAGCGCCAAATGGCGAGGAGGTGCCGCGAGGCATAACACCCCGGCAAACGGTCCTGGATTGACATCCCCCCTCCGCGCCCTTAGAAACCCGGCCAGCGGGCGCCCCGCTTTGGCGGTGCGGTGCCCTTTTTACATTTTCCGGCTGTCGCATGCGGCCCTTGGTAAGAGAGATCGTCCGATGAAGGTCCGTAACTCCTTGAAATCGCTGCGCAGCCGTCACCGCGCCAACCGCCTCGTGCGCCGCAAGGGCCGGGTCTACGTGATCAACAAGGTGCAGCGCCGGTTCAAGGCCCGCCAGGGCTGATCCGCCGCCGTCAAGGCGGCCCGGTTTCACCTTTTCCACATCACCAGGGTTTGACGCCGCGGCGTTGTGGTCCCGATTCCATTGGGCCCGCAACGGCTCTAGATTCGCGGCATGCGAGGACCGACCCCCAAATGGCGCAGTGGCGCCGTCATGCTGGCCATCGTGGCTGTCGCGGCGGCGGCTGTCCCGGCGCGCGCCCAGCAGACGCCGCCCGCCGGGGCGGGGCGCAGCCTGCCGGGCCCGCCCGCCGTGCTGCCACGGGGGATTCCCGCCGACCGCAGCGCCAAGGGCCTCGATTTCCTGTTCGGGGCGCTCAAGGCCGCGCCGGACGAGGCCAGCGCCAAGCATGTCGAGGGCCGCATCTGGGCGATCTGGGCCGCCACCCAGAGCGATACCGCCGCGCTCTTGATGAGCCGCGCGCAGGTCGCGCTGGAGCAGAAGAATTCCCAGCTGGCGCTCAAACTGCTCGACGCCGTGGTCAAGCTGCGTCCCGACTACATCGAAGGCTGGAACCGCCGCGCCACGCTGCATTACATGAACAACGAATATGCCCAGGCGCTGGCCGACATCCGCGAGGTGCTGGCGCGCGAGCCGCGCCATTTCGGCGCGCTCACCGGGCTCGGCCTGATCATGCAGGAGCTGGGCGACGACCGGCACGCGCTGGAAGCGTTCCGCGCCGCGCTTGCCCTCAATCCCTACCTCGACCGCGTGCCGGAGCTGGTGCGCACGCTGACCGAAAAGGTCGAGGGCCGCGACATCTGAAACGCGCGCTTGCTACAGCTTACGGCCCGACATCCTCGGCGCCGACATAGGCGATGCGCACCATGTTGGTGGCGCCCGGCGTTCCCAGCGGCACGCCGGCGACGATGATGACGCGCTGCCCGGCCTTGGCGAAACCGTCGCTGAACGCCATGCGGCAGGCGCGGTTGACCATGTCGTCCTGGTCGTGCGCGTCCTCGGCGACGACGCAATGCACGCCCCATACCAGCGACAGCTTGCGCCCCGTCGCGCTGTTCGGGGTGATCGCCACCACCGGCGGCTTGGGCCGCTCGCGCGCCACCCTGAGCGCGGTCGAGCCCGAGCTGGTCCAGCAGATGATGGTGGAGAGGTCGAGCGTCTCGGCGATGGTGCGCGCGGCTTCCGCGATGGCGTCGGCGCCGGTCGGTTCCGGATCGGGCCGCTGGGCGCGGATGACGGTGCGGTAGGTGGGATCGCGCTCCACCTCCTCGGCGATGCGGTTCATGGTGCTGACCGCCTCGACCGGGAATTTGCCCGCCGCCGATTCGGCCGACAGCATGATGGCGTCGGCACCCTCGAACACCGCGGTGGCGACGTCGGAGACCTCGGCGCGCGTCGGCACCGGACTCTGGATCATCGATTCCAGCATCTGCGTCGCGATCACGATCGGCTTGCCGGCGCGCCGCGCCATGCGCGTCATCTGCTTCTGCAGGCCGGGCACGCGCTCGGCCGGCATCTCGACGCCGAGGTCGCCGCGCGCCACCATCAGCGCGTCGGCGGCGTCGAGGATCTCGGCCAGGCGCTCGATCGCCTGCGGCTTCTCGATCTTGGCCATCACCGAGGCGCGGCCGCGCACCAGCTTCTTGGTCTCGATCACGTCCTCGGGGCGCTGCACGAACGACAGCGCCACCCAATCGATGCCGCATTCGAGCGCGGCGTCGAGGTCGGCGCGATCCTTGGGCGTCATCGCCGACATCGGCAGGTCGGTGTCGGGCAGGCTGACGCCCTTGCGGTCGGACACCTTGCCGCCGACCGCCACGCGCGTCACCACGCGCCCCGGCGTGTGCTCCTCGACGATGAGGCGGATCTTGCCGTCGTCGATGAGCAGCGCATGGCCGGGCCGCAGCGCGGCGAGGATTTCCGGATGCGGCAGCTGCACGCGGCTCTTGTCGCCGGGCGCGGCATCGGCATCGACGATGAACGCCTCGCCGTTCTTGAGCATGATGCCGCCCTCGGCGAAGGTGCCGAGCCGGAGCTTGGGCCCCTGCAAGTCGACCAGGATGCCGATCGGACGGCCATAGCTGCCCTCGACGTTGCGGATGGTGGCGACCATTTCGCGCAGCTTGTCGTGCGGCGTGTGGCTCATGTTGATGCGGAACACGTCGGCGCCGGCCTCGAACAGGCGGCGGATGACGGCGCTGTCGGCCGAGGCGGGACCGAGCGTCGCCAGGATCTTGATGCGGCGCAGCCGTCTCATGTCGGGCTCATTTCCTGGGCGGTTGCGGGCCGGGCGGGATTATGGAGCCGGGGTTGGGAAGCCCCGGCAGGCCGGGCGGCGGCTGGATGGACTTTTCGCCGGATTCGGTCAGTTGCACGGTCCAGGACCTCTGTTCGCCGGTGTCGACCTCGAAGAAGCCGGTGCGGTCGTAGCCGCGCGCCAGGCAATCCTCGGTGCCGCGGATGGTGAATTCCTTGTCGCGGCTGCACATGAAGGCTTGCCCCGACCACTCGCCGCCACGGTCGTAATCTATGGCGTAGATGTAATAATATCGTGCGACAAGCGTTCCCTTGAGCAGCGTCTCGCAACTGCGCGGGGCGACGTTCCACCAGCCTTCGGTGGCCCAGCCGTCATTGTCCTTGTAGCCGAGCGCGATGCCGACGCGGCTTGCGGTGTTGTTGCAGAGCCGGAAGTCGGCCCATGCCGGCGACGCCATCAGGCCGGCGGCAAGGCATGCCCAGGCCGCCAGCCAGCGGCCGATGGCGCGGCCGTGCCGGGGGAAGGGGAATCGGCGGGAGGGCAGGATGGATGTCATTTCCGCTTGCGAGGAATGGTTTTCGGGCTGATTTCGCGTAACCCCTCCACCGCTGTCAACGATGATCGCCGCCGGATGTGGCGAAACCGGCGCCGAACCGTTAATTTGGGGGCCGGATCTGGAGATTTCACCAATGACGATCGACGACGCCACCCGCACCGAACTGGAAGCCGCCGCCTTCCGCCGCCTGGTCGAACACCTGCGCGCGCGTACCGACGTGCAGAATATCGACATGATGAATCTGGCCGGCTTCTGCCGCAACTGCCTGTCCAACTGGTTCAAGGAAGCCGCCGACGCGCGCGGCATTGCGCTGTCGAAGGACGACAGCCGTCGCGCGATCTATGGCATGCCGTACGAGGAGTGGAAGGCGAAATACCAGACCTCGGCGACGCCGGAAGCCGCCGCCGAGCTCAAGAAGCATCATCACCACTAGCATGGGTATGTGCGCGAAGAAGCCTGGCGCGTGCGCTTTTTGAGTCTTCGCGCGCCTTCCCGCATAAAGGCAACGGTCAATCGCCGCGTCGGTCTCGACGCGGTTATTTTCATGCGGCCTGTGGGTCGCTGTGGATGAGCATGCAAGCGCCTTGACGGAGCAAGCCGCGGTCCGCGAAGTGGCGGGGCGCAATCCCCGCGTCACCAGGAGTACCCCATGGCCACGTCCGCCGCCGCCAAGACCAACGAAGAATACGCGCACAACTTCGCCAAGGACCAGCTCAAGGCCATTATCGAGCGCATCGAGCGGCTGGAAGAGGAAAAGAAGGCGATCGCCGACGACATCCGCGACGTCTACGCCGAGGCCAAGGGCAACGGCTTCGAGGTCAAGGCGCTGCGCACCATCGTGCGGCTGCGCCGCGAGGACGCCAACGAGCGGGCCGAATACGAGACCATCCTGGAGACCTACATGCATGCACTCGGCATGATGGCGTGAGGCCGTCGCCGGCGGCGTTGCCGGGATGTTCGTTCCGGCTGGACGTTCCTTTCCGTCTTTGCCGGGCTTGACCCGGCAATCCATCTGACTAGCCAAGTCAATGGCGGCAAGGAGATGGATGCGCAGGGATCAAGCCCGCGCATGACGAGGCCGAGAACGCAGCACGCAGGGAAGCCTGCGGCCGCGCTTTAGCGCAGCGCGGCGGTGCGGGTGATGAAGCTCACGGTGGAGAGCTGCGCCGTCGCCGAGCCGGTGAACTGGCTGGTGATCACGCCCTGATGCGGATCGGCGCAGAAGCCGACCGCCAGCGCGCTGCGCGGCTTGACCATCAGGGAAGCGAGCGTGGTGAGATCGGGCTCGCCGAACGCGGTGACGGCCAGCGCATCATGCGCGCTCGGCGCGGCGATCAGCGCGCGCAGCCAAGGATCCTGGCTGGCGGAGATCGCCACCACCTTGGCGGCCTGCTCGCCGGCGTCGCGGTTCAGCACGGGCTGGGTGAGGCTGGCCGGCGAGGGCGGCCGCAGCCGCGGCACCGGGGCGCTGGCGGCGACGATGCGGCTGCGCTCGGTCAGCGTCGGGGCGGCGAAGGCAAGCGCCTGTGCCTGCGCGGCGGTTGGCTTCGGAGCGTCGTCACCCCAGAAGCCGCGGGCGTTGATGATGTCGGCGGGCGTCTGCGGACGCGGCTCGGGTGCGCGCGCGGATTGCGGCGGCGCGGCGGCGACCTGGTAGGTGGCGGCCGGACGGCTGCGCGGCAGCGGCGCCGGTTCGGCGGTCCTGGTGTCGGGAGCCTTGATGTCGGCCTTCTTCGGCTCGGCCGCTTTGGGCTCGGCAACCCTGGACTCTGCCCTGGCGGCGGTTTTGGTTGCCGGCGCGGCAACGCTCGCCGTTTCGTCCTCGTCGTCGTTCGATTTGCCGCCGAGCAGGGAAGCCAGCATGCCGGGCCTGGCCCTGGAGCCGAATCCGTCGGTGTCCCTGGCGGTGCGGCGCTTCTCGATGTCGGCCATCGCCAGCGCATAGCCCGGCAACGGATTGCCGTCGGACGGCACGTGCACGGTGCGCCCGTTGGGGAACACGCGCGCCAATTGGTCGTGGCTCATGCGCGGCCAGTGGCGGATGCGGCCGGTGTCGAGATGCACGAACGGCGAGCCGGAGGTCGGATAGAAGCCGACGCCGCCACGCTGCAGGCGCAGGCCGGCGGCGCGGATCTGATCGAGCGACACGCCGGGGATGAAGAAATCCATGGCGTTGCCCTGCATGTGCTGGCTGAAGCGGGCGACGCCCGACGAACGGCGGCGCAGCATGGCGTTGGTGGCGGGCGAGCGGTAGGCGGAGATGATCTGGACCGGCTGCCTGGCGTCGACGTCGCGGTAGACTTCCCACACGATGTCGAACAGATGACGGTCCATCGTGGTTGGTTCCTGGGAGCGCCAGTCGCGCAGGAACCAGTTGAGCTTCTTGAGGCCATCCTCGTCGTAGCGCCCGTTGCGCTTGAAGGTGACGGTGATGTCTTCGCCGGAATGGGTGTGATGGATGGTCAGGCTGCGGGTTTCGCCATAGGCGGTGGCGTCATGCACGGTGCCGGCGCCGACCATCAGCAGCGCCGAGGTCGCGCCGAGGCCAACGGCGAGACGCGCGGCCAGCCGGCTGCGCGAGAACGCCGCGAGGGAAGATATGCGCGCTAGGCGAATTGGCACGAAGCTGCCCACCCCGATTGATCTCAGTCGAAAGCATCTGTCCGCCGCCCCCACGGCAGCGGAGTGATGAACGCAACCTTAATCGGGAAGGGTTAATTGAGATTTGACACCCCGCCCCCAAGTGACCGTTCGAGTAGCGGGCGAGTATGGCGAAAAATAGCCCCCTGCCGGATCGGTCGTTTTGGCTGGTTAATGGGGCTGGCCGCCACGAACTGGCCATGACGGATCAACATCTTGAAAAGCTTGTATTTATTTCCGTCATGATGCCGCGAAACAAAACGGCCGCGGGCGCAAGGCCAGCGGCCGTTTTGTTCGTAAGCCCGTCCCCGGGAGGAGGGCATAGGGCGGATCGCGTGCGTCCAAGCCCCCACTTCGTCATGGCCGGGCTTGACCCGGCCATCCATCTTTTCTGCTTGAGACGGATGCGCGGGTCGAGCCCGCGCATGATGCGCATGACGACCCTGTCGGCCGGCCTAACGCTGGGCGCGGCGCGAGCGCCGCGACGGCGGCGGGGGTGGTTCGGCGGGGCCGCCGCCGAACAGGCGCTCGAGGAACGAAGGTCCGCTGGAATAGTTGCCGACGACGCCGTCCGGCAGGCTGACCGAGGGCCGGCCGTAGCTCGGCTGCGCGTGCGAGACCGCGACCTCGAGGCTGCGGCGCTCGGAGCCGCGCAACAGTTCGAACATGCGCGCGTCGCGGCCGTAGACGTCCTTGCGGATCTCCAGCTTGCCGGCCTCGTTCACGAACGCGGTCTGGTAGGTGATGTTGACCGGGATCGGGATCGGGAAGTTGATGTTGATCTCGCTCGAGCCGTACATGCCGCGAATCTTCTCCACGGTGTAGTGCTCGTGCGGCAGCGTGATCTTGAGCAGCGTGGCGGCGTACTGGTCCGGGTTCTGCACCCGCATGCAGCCGTGGCTGTAGGCGCGCGTCTCGTGCGCGAACAGGTTCTTGTCCGGCGTGTCGTGCTGGTACACCAGGAACTTGTTGGGGAAGTTGAAGCGGATGCGGCCGAGCGCGTTGCCGGCGCCCGGCGGCTGCGAGATGTGCACGCTGCCGTCGCGGTTCTGGCTCAGCCTGAGCCCCATGCGCTGCAGCACGGTCGGATCCTGGCGCAGCGCCGGCAGGTATTCGTTGTAGACGATCGACGGCGGCACGTTCCAGGTCGGGTTGACGGTGATGAACTTCATCGTCTCCGACAGCATCGGGGTCGCGGTCTTGCCGGGCTTGCCGGTGACGACGCGGGTGGTCCACACCGGCGCGCCGTTCTGCATCACCTTGAGCGTGAAGTCGGGAATGTTGAGGATGACATAGGCGTTGCCGAGCCTGGGCTCGCCGAGCTGGCGCGGCAGCCAGCGCCAGCGCTCCATGTTGACCCGCACGATGTCGATGATGCGGTCCTTCCTCGGGCTGTTGAAGGCGCGCACGGTGGCGTTGTCGAGCGTGCCGGTGGCGGCGAGGTCGTGGTTCATCTGGAATTTCTTCACCGCCTCGGCGACGGCGGCGTCGTAATGGCGGTCGTCGGCGCTGGCGACGCCAAGGCGCGCGCGCAGGGCCGGCACGCGGTCGTCCTCGGCCGGCGGCTTTTTCTTGCTGAACTTGAGCACCGCGCCCTCGGCGATGGGGGCGGCGGGCGTCTCGCTCTGGCCGCGCAGTTCGGCGAGCTTGGCCTTGAGCGCCTTGTAGCCCTCGTGCGGCGGATTGTAGCCATCAAGCGCGGCGGCGGCGTCGGGCGCGTCGGCGACCTTGGCCAGCACCTCGGCGGGGTCGACCGGGTGCTCGGGATAGGCGATGTCGGCGGACACGCGCGACCAGTGCATGCGGCCCGAATAGGCGTGACGCGCATACTCCAGTACGGTCGCGGTGAGCTGCAGCTCGGCTGCGGCCAGCGCCTCGGGCGAGCTGGCCGTGGCAAGATCCGGCATCGGATAGTCGGCCGCGTCGAGGCCGTCGGCGCCGGCGCCCTTGAGCCGGGCGATGGCGCTGAGCGCGCGCGCGGTCGGCTTGCCGGCGGTGCTCCACAGCGGGGCATGGTTGCGCGCGGCGTAGAAGGCCTCGACCGCGGTGCGCTCGGCCTTGCTGTCGAACTGCTTGAGTCCCTTGCTGGCGATCAGCTCGCGCAATTTGTCGGCGACCGCCTGGTCGGCGGCGGCCACGGCTTTCGCCGCGTCCTTGGCCGGATCGGCCGCGATGACGGGCGCGGCCGCGGGCGGAGCCGGGGTCGCGGCCGGCGCGGCGACCGCCGGCTCGGCGGGCTTGGCGTCCTCCGCCTTCTGTTCGGGCTTGGCTTCGGGCGGCTTGGCCTCGGACGGCTTGGCTTCAGAAACCGTGGGTTCGGACGGTTTGGATTCGGAAGCTTTGGCCTCGGTGACCGGGGGTGCGGCGGTGGTATCGGGTGCGGCCGACGGCGTGGTCGAGGCGACCGTTTCCGGGCTGGAGGTTTGCGCTAGGGCCGGGACTCCTGCCAGCGTCATCCATGTGGCGAGCGCCACAGCCAAAGTCCGGCCCAGCGCATAACGGTCGTGACGCTTGCGGTCAGTCAAAAAGTCATTCATCCGACACCCCTTGAGCCCCAAAATAGCGGCGCGTTCCGCGCCGCTGGTCATGAATCAATTCAAATCCGCTGCCCGGTCAATTCGTTACGGTATTTCCAACCGTCCTCGACTGGGCTTTCTGTAACGCGCCCATTGCTTGTAGATAGCATGACTCGCGAGGCGAACCAGTGACGCCCCTGCCATCACGCAGAACTGACTTCAAATCGTTCCAGTACGCAACAGCCCGCCATTGTCCGGTACAGGCTTTTCCATTGGTCTGTTACTCCGCCGCAACGGTTCAAGACGAGCCGTCGGATACCGGCTTCTTGCCATCGATGGCGTCGAGCTTGCGGTACAGCGTCGAGCGGCCGATCCGCAGCCGGCGCGCCACTTCCGACATCTGGCCGCGGTAATGGGCAATGGCGAAGCGGATGATCTCGGTCTCCAGCTCGTCGAGCGGACGCACCTCGTCGTCGGCGGTCATGAGCGGCAGGCTGGCGGCGGCAGGCATCGCCGGCGCGGCCAGTGGCGCGATCGGTATCTCGGAACCATTGAGTAGCGGCGCTGGGGCCGCCGGCCGCCATTCCACTTTCATGTCCTTGGTTTCGAGCGCGCCGGCGACGGCCTGCGTGGCGAGCTGGGGGAAGTCGTCGGCGCCGAGCGCGTCGTCCTCGCTCATGACCACGGCGCGATAGACGGCGTTTTCGAGCTGGCGCACGTTGCCGGGCCAGTCGAACGCCTTGAGCCGCTGCAGCGCCTCGGCGGTGACCGCGCCGATGGCGCGGTTCTCCTCGGCGCAGAAGCGGGCGAGGAAGTGGCGCGTGAGTTGGACGATGTCCTCGCGGCGCTGGCGCAGCGGCGGCACGGTCAGCGCCAGCACATGCAGGCGGTAGAACAGGTCCTCGCGAAACGCGCCGGCCTTCACGCGGTCGATCAGGCTGCGGTTGGTCGCCGAGATGATGCGGACGTCGACCCGGACCGGGTGGCGCGCGCCGACCGGCTCGACCTCGCCGGTCTGCACCGCGCGCAGCAGCTTGACCTGGGCGGCGAGCGGCAGTTCGCCGACCTCGTCGAGGAACAGCGTGCCCCCGGAGGCTTCGATGAACTTGCCGGTGTGGCGCTCGGTGGCGCCGGTGAAGGCGCCTTTCTCGTGGCCGAACAGGATCGACTCGACGAGGTTGTCGGGAATGGCGCCGCAGTTGACGGCGACGAACGGCTTGGCCGCGCGCTCGCCCGAGCCATGCACGGCGCGCGCGATCAGTTCCTTGCCGACGCCGGATTCGCCCTCGATCAGCACCGGGATGGCCGAGGCCGCGGCCTTTTGCGCCGAACGCAGCATCGCCGCCATCGCCGCGTTGCGGGTGATGATGTCGGAAAATGTCAGCACGCCGTCACGGCTGCGCTTGATGCGCTGCAGCTCGCCCTTGAGCGCGCTGGCCGTGAGCGCGTTGCGCAAGGACACCTGCAGCCGTTCGATGCCGACCGGCTTGACCACGAAATCCTGCGCGCCGCCGCGCATCGCCGACACCACATTGTCGATGCCGCCATGGGCGGTCTGCACGATCACCGGAATGGCGAGATGGGCCGCGCGCATCTTCGCCAGCATGCCGAGGCCGTCGAGGCCGGGCATGACGAGATCGAGCACCACGGCGTCGATGACGGGCGCGTCGGAGCCGGTCAGCAGGGCCATGGCGGCGTCGCCGCCCTCGGCGGTCACGACCCCGTAGCCCGAGCGCTGCACCATGTTCTCGAGCAGGCGCCGCTGCACCGGATCGTCATCGACAACAAGGATGGTAGCGGCCATGGTGGGGTCCGGTGCCTCGAATTCTGTCTCGAATCGGGGCACTGTGGGCCAAGCCGATTAAGGCTCTCTTAAGGGATGCCGTCGCGCCGCCGCCGTCTTTTTCCGGGTTTGAAACAATCATCATGGCCAGAACTTCCAAGCGCAACGTCAAGAGCAACGTCAAAGCCAGCGCCAAAACCGGCGCCAAAACCGGCACCACGGGCCGCAAGGCCGCCGTCCGGCGTTCGTCTCCGGGTGCGGCGCTGCCGGAATGGAATCTCGCCGATCTCTACGCGGCGATGGACGCCCCCGAGATCGCCCGCGATCTCGACCGGCTCGACGCCGACAGCCTCGCCTTCGAAGACGCCTACAAGGGCAAGCTCGCCGAAGAGACGGCCAGGCCCGGCGGCGGCGACTGGCTGGCGCGGGCGGTGAGAACCTATGAGGCGATCGACGATCTGGCTGGCCGGCTGATCTCCTATGCCGGCCTCGTCCATGCCGGCAACACCGCCGATCCGGCCATCGCCAAGTTCTATGGCGACGTGCAGGAGCGCCTCACCGCGGCCTCGGTGCATCTCCTGTTCTTCACGCTCGAACTCAACCGCGTCGACGACGCCGTGCTCGAAACCGCCATGGCCACCCCGGCGCTGGCGCATTACCGGCCGTGGCTCGAGGATATCCGCAAGGACAAGCCCTACCAGCTCGAGGACCGCGTCGAGCAGCTGTTCCACGAAAAATCGGTCAGCGGCTATGCCGCGTGGAACCGGTTGTTCGACGAGACCATCGCCACCTTGCGCTTTCCGGTCGGCGGCAAGAAGCTTGCCATCGAGCCGGTGCTCAACCTGCTGCAGGACCGCGACGCGGCCAGGCGCAAGGCGGCGGCGCAGGCGCTCGCCGCGACGTTCAAGACCAACATCCGGCTGTTTTCGCTCATCACCAACACGCTGGCCAAGGACAAGGAGATTTCCGATCGCTGGCGCGGCTTCGCCGATGTCGCCGACTCGCGTCATCTCGCCAACCGGGTCGAGCGCGAGGTGGTCGATGCGCTGGTCGCCGCCGTGCGCGCGGCCTATCCGCGGCTGTCGCACCGCTATTACGCGCTCAAAGCCCGCTGGTTCAAAAAGAAGAAGCTGGCGCACTGGGACCGCAACGCGCCCTTACCCTTCGCCGCCACCCGCGCCATCGGCTGGAGCGAGGCGAAGGCGATGGTGCTGACGGCCTATGAAGCGTTCTCGCCGCAGATGGCGGCGATCGCCGGGCGCTTCTTCACCGACCGCTGGATCGACGCGCCGGTGCGGCCGGGCAAGTCGCCGGGCGCGTTCTCGCATCCCACCACGCCGTCGGCGCACCCCTACATCCTGCTCAACTACCAGGGCAAGCCGCGCGACGTGATGACGCTCGCCCACGAACTCGGCCACGGCGTGCACCAGGTGCTGGCGGCGCCCAACGGCGCGTTGATGGCGCCGACGCCGCTCACATTGGCCGAAACCGCCAGCGTGTTCGGCGAGATGCTGACCTTCCGCCGCCTGATCGCCACGACCAGGGACCGCAAGCAGCGCCAGGCGCTGCTCGCCGGCAAGGTCGAGGACATGATCAACACGGTGGTGCGGCAGGTCGCGTTCTATTCCTTCGAGCGCGCGCTGCATGAGGAGCGCCGCAAGGGCGAACTGACCGCCGAGCGCATCGGCGAATTGTGGATGAGCGTGCAGGGCGAAAGCCTCGGCCCGGCCATCGAGCTCAAGCCCGGCTACGAGACGTTCTGGGCCTACATCCCGCACTTCATCCATTCGCCGTTCTACGTCTACGCCTACGCGTTCGGCGACTGCCTGGTGAATTCGCTCTACGCGGTCTACGAGCGGTCGCATGAGGGGTTCGCCGAGCGCTATCTCGCCATGCTGGCGGCGGGCGGCACCAGGCACCATGCCGAGCTGCTGGCCCCGTTCGGGCTTGATGCGCGCGAGCCGGCGTTCTGGCAGGGCGGCCTGGCCGTCATCGAGGGCCTGATCGCCGAACTTGAGGCGATGGAATGAATGAATCTGGTTCATCAATATGGATAGTGTTCGCGCCGCCCGCGAGCCGGCGGGAGAGGCCGGATCGCGCCTTGGAATCAAGTGCTTGGCGCGGCCGCCATCGGCGCTGCCCAGGAATCGTGCAGCGCCTGGAATCCGTCCAACGCCCGTTGCCCTGCCTCATCAATTAGGCTAAGGCCACGGGGGGATGAAACGGCTGGAGGATTATAATGGCTGACCACGGCACCGCGGCTTACGCGACCGCCGACGGCAACGATCTGGCGGCGCACGAAGCAACCTACAGATCCTTTCTCCGGCTTGCGAAATTCAGCACGGCGGCGATCGCCGCCGTTCTCGTGCTGATGGCCATCTTTCTCACCTGAAAATTATCACGGAGCCGCTCCACTCCCCGTGGAGCGAGGGCCAGGCGCAACATGCGCGGCGTAAGGCGTCGCGGGAGGCGTTATGAAAATTGCTGTCCAGAAAGAAACTGATCCGGCCGAACCGCGGGTGGCGGCGACGCCGGAGACCGTCAAGAAATTCATCGCGCTCGGCGCCACGGTGGCGGTCGAGCCCGGCGCCGGCGTCAAGTCCGGCGTGCCCGATGGCGAGTTCGAGGCCGCCGGCGCATCGTTAAGCGCCGACGCGGCCGGCGACGCCGACATCGTGCTGCGGGTCAAGCGCCCGGATGCCGGCGACCTGGGCAAGTACAAGCCCGGCGCGCTGGTCATCGCCATCATGGACCCCTACGGCAACGATGCCGCGCTCAAGGCCATGGCCGGCGCCAACGTCGCGTCCTTCGCCATGGAACTGATGCCGCGCATCACCCGCGCGCAGTCGATGGACGTGCTGTCGTCGCAGGCTAACCTCGCCGGCTATCGCGCAGTGATCGACGGTTCGTCCGAATACTGCCGCGCGCTGCCGATGATGATGACGGCGGCGGGCACCGTGCCGGCGGCCAAGATCTTCGTCATGGGCGTCGGCGTCGCCGGCCTGCAGGCGATCGCCACCGCGCGGCGCATGGGCGGCATCGTCACCGCCACCGACGTGCGTCCCGCCGTCAAGGAGCAGGTGCAGAGCCTCGGCGCCAAGTTCATCGCGGTCGAGGACGAGGAGTTCAAGCAGGCCGAGACCGCCGGCGGCTACGCCAAGGAGATGTCCAAGGAATACCAGGCCAAGCAGGCGGCTCTCGTCGCCGACCACATCAAGAAGCAGGACATCGTCATCACCACGGCGCTGATCCCCGGCCGGCCGGCGCCGCGCCTCGTCAGCAGGGAAATGGTGGCCTCGATGCGACCCGGCTCGGTGCTGGTCGATCTCGCGGTCGAGCGCGGCGGCAACGTCGAGGGCGCCGAGCCCAACAAGGTGGTCGAGATCGGCGGCGTCAAGATCGTCGGCCTCGCCAACGGCGCCGGGCGTCTGGCGGCTTCGGCCTCCTCGCTCTACGCCAAGAACCTTTTGACCTTCATCGAGACCATGATCGACAAGAAAGAGAAGAAACTCGCGGTCAACTGGGACGACGAACTGGTCAAGGCGACGCTGCTGACGCGCGACGGCGCCATCGTTCACCCCGGCTTCCAGCCCAAGAGCGCCTAAGGAGAGCCGCCATGGAGCATGTCGCACAAATCGTCGACCCGTTCGTGTTCCGGTTGTCGATCTTCGTCCTCGCCGTCTTCGTCGGCTATTACGTGGTGTGGTCGGTGACGCCCGCGCTGCATACGCCGCTGATGTCGGTGACCAACGCCATTTCCTCGGTCATCGTGGTCGGCGCGCTGCTCGCGGTCGGCGTCGCGCTGGTCGGCAATGACAACGGCCCGTTGTGGGCGCGCGCGCTCGGTTTCGTCGCGCTGATTTTCGCCTCCGTGAATATTTTCGGCGGCTTCCTGGTCACCCAGCGCATGCTGGCGATGTACCAGAAGAAAAAGAAGTAAGGAGCGACGTCGATGTCCGCAAATCTGGCCGCTCTTCTCTATCTCGTCGCCGGCGTCCTGTTCATCCTCGCGCTGCGCGGCCTCTCCAGCCCCGTATCGAGCCGGCAGGGCAACCTGTTCGGTATGATCGGCATGACCATCGCCGTGCTCACCACGCTGGCCTCGCATCCGCCGGCCAGCCTGATCTCGTGGATCCTGGTGCTCGCCGGGCTCGCCATCGGCGGCGGCGTCGGCGCGATAATCGCGCGCCGCGTGCCGATGACCTCGATGCCGGAACTGGTCGCCGCGTTCCACTCGCTGGTCGGCATGGCCGCGGTGCTGGTGGCGGCGGGCGCGTTCTACGCGCCGACCGCGTTCGACATCGGTACCATCGGGGCTATCCACAAATCGAGCCTCGTCGAGATGGCGCTCGGCGTCGCCATCGGCGCCGTCACCTTCACCGGCTCGGTGATCGCCTTCATGAAGCTGTCGGGCCGCATGAGCGGCGCGCCGATCCTGCTGCCGGCGCGTCACGTCATCAACATCGCGCTGGCGCTGGCGCTGGTCTACTTCGTCTACGGCCTGGTGGTGTCGCAGAGCCAGCTCGACTTCTGGCTGGTGGCGATCATCGCCTTCGTGCTCGGCGGCCTGATCATCGTCCCGATCGGCGGCGCCGACATGCCGGTGGTGATCTCGATGCTCAACTCGTATTCGGGATGGGCGGCGGCCGGCATCGGCTTCACGCTGGGCAACTCGGCGCTCATCATCACCGGCGCGCTGGTCGGCTCGTCGGGCGCGATCCTGTCCTACATCATGTGCAAGGGCATGAACCGCTCGTTCATCTCGGTCATCCTCGGCGGCTTCGGCGGCGAGGTGGCGGCGGCGGGCGGCGCGGCCGAACAGCGTCCGGTCAAGCTCGGCTCGGCGGAAGACGCCGGCTACATCATGAAGAACGCCGCCAAGGTCATCATCGTGCCGGGCTACGGCATGGCGGTGGCGCAGGCCCAGCACGCGCTGCGCGAGATGGCCGACAGGCTCAAGCATGCCGGCGTCGAGGTCAAGTACGCCATCCATCCGGTGGCGGGCCGCATGCCGGGCCACATGAACGTGCTCCTGGCCGAGGCCAACGTGCCCTATGACGAGGTGTTCGAGCTCGAGGACATCAACTCGGAGTTCGCGCAGGCCGACATCGCCTTCGTCATCGGCGCCAACGACGTCACCAATCCGGCGGCGGAAGACGACAAGACCTCGCCGATCTACGGCATGCCGGTGCTGCAGGTGTGGAAGGCGGGCACGGTGATGTTCATCAAGCGCTCGCTGGCCTCGGGCTATGCCGGCATCGACAACCCGCTGTTCTATCGCGACAACACCATGATGCTCCTGGGCGACGCCAAGAAAATGGCCGAGGGCATCGTCAAGGCGATGGAGTAGGGCATGATCCCGAAAAGTGGGAACCGGTTTTCGGAAAAGATCATGCCCAAATAAAAGATAATCCTAGGCGTCTGAATTCGACGCAGATGAATCAGACTTTAAGTTCAGGCGGGGCCTTCGGGCCCCGCCTTTTTTGCGCGGAAAAACGCGCGCCAAAAAACAACGCGGGCGACCGGCGCCCGCGTTGTGCGATTCTTTCAGAGAAGACAGGGCGAGGCTTAGCTGCGCGGGCCCCGGCCCGGACCGCCCGCCGCGCCACGGGGGCCACCCGCGCCCGGACCGCCGAAGGTCGGCTTCGGCTTCGACGGCAGGAGGCCCTCGCGCTGCAGCTTCTTGCGCGCCAGCTTGCGGGCGCGGCGCACCGCTTCCGCCTTCTCGCGGGCCTTCTTCTCGGACGGCTTTTCGTAATGGCCGCGGAGCTTCATCTCGCGGAAAATGCCCTCGCGCTGCATCTTCTTCTTGAGCGCCTTGAGAGCCTGATCGACGTTGTTATCGCGGACGAGAACCTGCACGCGGCATCCTCTTCAAAGTCTGGTTTGCACAGCCGAAATCGGAATTTCGTTGACGCACGGCGGGTCGGCTTGATGCCAAGGCACTGGCGTCGGAAGGCGCTCATCTACCAGATCAAATCACGGATGTCCACCGCGCGTAGCCGTCAAATCAGGGCTTTTCCGGCTCGATCACGGTGACATGACCCATCTTGCGGCCCGGCCGGGCCGCCGTCTTGCCGTAGAGGTGGACGGTGGCGCCGGGCCGGGCCAGCCACTGGCCATGGCTTTCGACCTCGTCGCCGATCAGGTTGGTCATGGTGGCCCGGCCGTGGCGGCGGGCAGGCGCCAGCGGCCAGCCGGCGATGGCCCGGACATGCTGCTCGAACTGCGAGACCGCGCAGCCGTCCAGCGTCCAGTGGCCGGAATTATGCACCCGTGGCGCGATCTCGTTGACGGCGAGCGTTGGCCCCCCGGGCGCGGGCACCACGAACATCTCCACCGCCATCACGCCGACATAGCCGAACGCCTCGGCGATGGCGCGGGCGATGGCGCGCGCTTCCGAGGCGAGGCTTTCGGGGATTTCCGCCGGGGCGCGCGAGACCTTGAGGATGTGGTCGCGATGCTCGTTCTCGGTGACGTCGAAGCACTCGATCTGGCCGTCGGCGTTGCGCGCGGCGATCACCGAGACCTCGCGCTCGAACGGCACGAAGGCTTCCAGGATGCAAGGGTTTCCGCCCAGCTCGCGGAACGCCGCGGCCGCGGCGGAGGCCTCGCGCAGCATGGCCTGGCCCTTGCCGTCGTAGCCGAAGCGGCGGGTCTTGAGCACGGCGGGCAGGCCGATGCGCGAAAGCGCCGCCGCGAGATCGGCCTCGCTGGTGACGTCGGCATAGGCCGCGGTGGCGATGCCGAGCCGGGTGATGAAGTTCTTCTCGGCCAGCCGGTCCTGGGTGATTTCCAGCACCTTGGGGTCGGGCAGCACCGGAGCGTGGGCGGACAACAGGCTCGCGGTTTCGGCCGGGACGTTCTCGAATTCGTAGGTGACGACATCGACCTCGTCGGCGAAGTTCTCCAGCGCCACGGCGTCGGTGTAGTCGGCGCAGGTGGCGAAGCGCACCACGTCGAAGGCCGGCGAATCCGGCTCCGGGGCGTAGATGTGGCACTTGAAGCCGAGCCGGGCGGCGGCGAGCGCCAGCATGCGGCCGAGCTGGCCGCCGCCCAGAATGCCGATGGTGGAACCGGGGGCGAGCATGATGGCGATGCTGGCGGTCAGGGGGCGTCGGAAACGGGACGCTCGGCCACCGCCGCGGTCTGCGTCTTGCGCCAGGCGGCGAGACGGCCGGCGAGCGCCGGGTCGCCGAGCGCCAGCACGCTCACCGCAAGCAGCGCGGCGTTGATGGCGCCGGACTTGCCGATGGCCAGGGTGCCGACCGGAATTCCGGCCGGCATCTGCACGATCGAATAGAGCGAATCGAGGCCCGACAGCGACCGCGAGGCCACCGGCACGCCGAACACCGGCAGCTCGGTGAGCGAGGCGGTCATGCCGGGCAGGTGCGCGGCGCCCCCGGCGCCGGCGATGATGACCTTGATGCCTGCCGCCTTGGCGCCCTTGGCGAATTCATAGAGCCGCTCCGGCGTGCGGTGGGCCGAGACGATGCGCACGTCGGCGGCGACGTCGAGCGCGGCCAGCGTATCGGCGGCATGGCGCATGGTATCCCAGTCGGACTGGCTGCCCATGATAATGGCGACGGATGGCACGCTCATGTCGGATGCGGATCCTGATCCGGGTGTTGGCTGGAAGCTGACGCCGGCCCCTGCGGCGGCGAAAAGAAACCGCGGATTATAGGTTTCGACCTTGCGGAGGCAAGCAATTCCCGCTCACGCCGTGGGTTCATGGTCAATGACGCCGGGGTGGGACATTAGCGCCGGGCTTCCGCCTCGCGCTGGCGAAGGCGGCGCAGCAGGAGCGCCGCCGCGATGCCGGCCACGGTGGCGGCGACGAACACCAGCGGGGCCTGCGCCCAGCCGAAGGCCTGCACGAAGGCGCCGAGCGCCGCCGGGCCTGCCAGCGCGCCGATGTTGCTGGTCTGGTTGACGAGCCCGATCGCGACCGCGAGCAGGGCCGGGCTGGGGGCGTAGTTGGGCGCGGCGGCGAAGATCGAGCCCGGGATCGCGCCGGTCAGCGCCAGGCTCAGGCAGGCGAGCAGCGCGACCATCCAAACCGGCAGCGCCTGCGAGAAGATGCCAAAGGCGGCGAGCCCCTGAAAGCCGAACGAGACGGCGATGACGGCCCAGATCGGCACCCCGAGCCGCATCAGCGCGCCGGCGCTGAGATTGCCGAAGGCGTTCGCGGCGACGGTCAGCGCGCTGATGAAGCCCGCCGCCGGGATCGACAGGCCGAGCTGATGCACCAGCAGGGTCGGCATCAGGCCGGTCAGCGCCGCATACTGGAAGGTATAGATGCCGAAGGTCAGCCCCAGCAGCGCGGGTCCGGGCGCGCCGAGCACGCGCCGCGCGTTGGCGAGGATGGCGCGGCCGTCGACCCTGGGCAGCGGCGGCTCGGCGATGTCGAGCCGGCTCAGCCCGACGGCGAAGATCAGCGCCACCACGCCGTTGACGATCCACAGCGCCTGCCAGCCGAACGCCATCAGGTAGGGTCCGCCGAGCATCATCGCCGCCGCGCCGCCGGGCAAATAGACGCCCCACAACGCAAACACCGCCTGGCCCTCGCGCGGCGAAGCCAGCGCCCCCAGCAGCCGTGGCCCGGACACGGCGCAGGCGATGAAGCCGCAGCCTTCCAGCACGCGGGTCGCGATCAGGATCGGGCCGGAGGGCGCGAGCGCTCCCGCCAGGCTCGCCACGCCCGCCAGGACGAGGCCCCCGATCATGACCGCGCGCGCGTTCAGCATCGAGGTCAGGATGCCGCCGGGCAGCCCAGCCAGCGCGCCGAGCGCGCTGTAGGCGCCGACGATCCAGGCGGCTGTGGACAATGAGAGCGCCAGTTCCACCTGCAGGGCCGGCAGCGCGACCGCGGCCTTGCCGATCTGCAAGGCGGCGACCACGCCGGCCAGGATGACGACAAGCGCCGCGCCCCAGCGCGTCCTATCGGGCATCGGAACCCGGGATGATGGCAAGGAAGGGCGCGCGCATGCTGGAGGCGGGATCCTGTCGGCAAAGGAGGGATGGGCGAAGGGATTGGCGGCGCGGAATCCATGCCGCAAAAAGAAGCGCGGATTATAGGTTTCGACCTTGCGGGGGCAAGCCGTTCCGGTTGCATAATGGTCATGTCAATTGCGCCGGCACCGGCGCTTGGGGAATGCGCGGAATTTCATGACGAAGCGGGAATCGGCAGGCAGGACGGATGGCGGGCGTGGCGCAGCCGTGTCCGACCCGTTCGATGCCATCGCGCGGCTCGAACGCCGTCTTGCGGCGGCGCGGCGGCGCATCGCTGCGCTCGAGGCGCATGCCGACACCGACATGCTGACCGGCATCCTCAACCGCCGCGGCTTTGTCCGCGAGCTGCGTCGCTCGCTGGCCTATGCGCGGCGCTACGGCGCGACGGCGGCGCTGGTCTATTTCGATGTCGACGAGCTCAAACCTGTCAACGACCGTCATGGCCATGCCGCGGGCGACGCCGCGCTGCGCCATGTCGCGCGCGCGCTGGCCGCCCTTGTGCGGGTGTCCGACGTGATCGGACGGCTCGGCGGCGACGAGTTCGCCGTGCTGATGTGGAATGTCTCGGCGCAGGATGCCCGCGCCAAGGCGACGCAGATCGAACGCGCGATCGCGGCCGTGGCGGTTGCGTGCCGTGCCGGTCCGGTCGTGGTCGGCGCATCGGCCGGCGTGACCCTTTGCGGCGGGGATGACGAGGTCGAGGCTGTGCTCGACCGCGCCGACCAGGCCATGTATGCGCGCAAGCGAGCGCGCCGGGACGCCGCCGCATCATCCGGTTCGATGATGGCGCATCGGGCCGCCGAAAGCGGGTAATGCCGATTGTCCGCTTTCGTGCCGTTGCGGGTTGCCCGGATCCCGCTTCAGGCGATGATGTCGGGCGTGATCTGGTCTTCGATGAAGGTGATGCGGTCACGCAATTGCAGCTTGCGTTTTTTCAGGCGTTGCAATTGCAGCACGTCGGAGGCCGCCGAATGCTGCAGCGCTTCGATCGCGGCGTCGAGGTCGCGGTGTTCCTGCCGCAACCGCGAAAGTTCGGCAAACAGCGCGTGCTCACTATCGTCATTCATGACGGGCGGAGATTCCATTGACCATGGTTGCACCGTCGTTAACGGCAAAAACCCATTGATTATTGCCATTTGCCACACCGCCAGCAAGTCCTTGGGTAGCGAACGCGCGTTTTCTACCGCCGATTGCGACAGCCATGTGTCATCCCCAGTCGACAGATAGGTCGGCTGATGTACAATGCTGCCATCAGGCCGCAATCTGATGAAGGAGACCGAATATGGCGATCCAGGCGCATCTTGCAGAACTCGAACGCAAACACGAGATGCTCGAAAGCGAATTGCACCAAGCGCTCATCCATCCTTCGACGGATGATCTGAAAATCGCCGAGCTCAAACGCAAGAAGCTGCTGGTCAAGGACGAAATCGAACGGTTGCGCGCCGCGCACACGATTCACTGAATTACTGAAATCGCGAAGTCAGGCCAGGTTCGGCGGATCATGGATTTGCCGGCAGATGTCGCGGCGCGTCTCACGGGCTTTGTCATGAAGTCCACGGACGCGAGCCTCGCGGCGTCGTCATGATTTGTCACGATGTCGTGGTTTTGCAAGCTCATGCCGCGGCCAGCGCCGCGACATGCCGCGCGATCGCCAGCGACGCGGTGAGCCCCGGCGATTCAATGCCGAACAGGTTGACGAGCCCTTCGAGCCCATGCACGTCGGGGCCGTCGATACGGAAGTCCTGCGTCGCGACCGCGGGCGGCACGATCTTCGGCCGCACCCCGGCATAGGCCGGCGCCAGCGCGCCGTCCGGCAGGCCCGGCCAGTAGCGCCGGATCGCCGGATAGAATTGCGCGGCGCGGCCGGGGTCGACGGCATAATCGAGATCGTCGGCGCTGGCGGCGTTCAGCCATTCGACATCGGGGCCGAACTTGGCCTGCCCGCCGAGATCGAGCGTCAGATGCACGCCGAGTCCGCCCGGCACCGGCACCGGATAGATCAGGCGCGAGAACGGCGCGCGCGCGGTGCAGGCAAAATAGTTGCCCTTGGCGAAATACGGCTGTGGAACGTGCCGTTCGTCGAGGCCCGCGATGGCGCGCGCCAGTGCCGGGGCGTGCAGGCCCGCGGCGTTGACGAGCGTGCGGCAGCGGAGCCGCATTGGCGCCGCGCCGCCGGCCGTGACGACGAATCCCCCTTGCACGGCCTCGGCGCTTAGCATCGCGGCATGGAAGGCGAAGGCCGCGCCATGACTTTCCGCCTCGCCCCGCAGCGCCAGCATGTAGGCGTGGCTGTCGATGATGCCGGTCGAGGGCGAGATCAGCGCGGCCGTGGCGGAAAGTTCCGGTTCGAGCGCATGGGCCCGCCGGGCGTCGATCAGTTCCAGGTCGTCCACGCCGTTGGCGGCGGCGCGCGCCTTGATGGCGGCGAGGCGTTCGGCCTCCTCGGCGGAGGTTGCCACGATCAGCTTGCCGATACGGTGATGCGGCACATGGCGGCTGCGGCAGAACTCGTACAGCAGCGCGCGTCCGGCCACGCACAGCCGCGCCATCAGGCTGCCGGCCGCGTAATAGATGCCGGCATGGATCACCTCGCTGTTGCGCGACGAGGTGCCGCTGCCGATGCCGCCCGCGGCTTCCAGCACCACCACCTCGCGGCCGCTGGCGGCCAATTCGCGCGCGACCGCAAGGCCGATCACGCCGGTGCCGACGACGAGGCAGTCAGTGGTGTCCATGAGGGTCCTTGCGGGCGGGAAGACGGGCGGGAAGAATCGTCAGCCCGGCAATAGCCCCGGAGGCAGGGAGGAGGCAAGAACGCCGGATGGGGCAAGAATTATGGGGCAGGAATACTGGAGGGGAAAGCGTCAGGAGGCCCGCGAGCGCGCCGGCTCGATCAGGTAGCCGAACGACGCGGTCTCGGGGGCGCCGGGCGCCGTGGTCGCCGTGTCATGGGCCGGCTCGATGACGATGGCGGCGCAGCCGGTGCGGCCGGCGAGCCGCGTGGCGGTGTCAAGGATGCTGCGATTGAGCGACGCACCGGGCAACTGACCCATGATGACGTCGGAAACGCGCAGAAACTTGCCGAACCGCAGATTGTGCTCAATCCGGTAGGTGAACAGCGCATGCAGATAGCCGCGGCGGTCGCGGATCGCCATCAACCCGCCGCGCTCGGCCGATTGCCGGGACCAGCGCCGAGCGAAGGCGAGCCACGAGTCCAGGGAGATCGCCGGGTCGAACAGCCGCACCAAGGGGTAGGCCAGCCGCGCGCGGTGACTGCCCAACAACTCCCCCTCGAATATATCGGTGGCCGCCTGCACGTTCTGATCCTTGTCTGGAGAGCGGCAGATTGAAGGGCACGGCCAGGTTTGACATTGAGACAGGTCAACAATGCAATTCTGCCATGGCTTGCCAGATGGAATGCAGGACTCGCGCCCGCGGGCGGTACATCGCATGGCGACGGCCTGTTCATCCGGTTTGACGCGATGGCGCAAAGTCTCGAAAAGCCTGCCGCAAACTGACTTCTCGGCGATTGCCAATTTGGGACGGCTGCATTTACCTGAAAAGAGCTGGAAAATGGCCTCCCAAGCCTACGATTCCGTCAAGCTCTTTTGCGAGCGATTGGCAAAATTTTTAATTTTGCAAAACCGCTTGATGATATAGATCAAAGCCGTCGCACGCCCTGGAGGCCGTTTGGTGTCGCCTGCGCAGTTGAATGGTAGCTGCCGTCTCGGCAAGGAAGTCTGCATCGACTGCAAGGTGCGGTTCATGAGCATCTGTTCCGCGCTTGAAGCTCATGAGTTGCCGGAATTCGACGTGCTGATCCAGCGGGCGAACTTTGCACCGCGTGCCGCGCTGTTTGCCCAGGACCAGCCCGCCGACGCCGTCTACAACCTCACCGAAGGCGTGGTGCGTCTCTATAAGCTGCTGCCCGACGGCCGGCGCCAGATCATCGGCTTCGCGCTGCCCGGCGACTTCCTGGGCCTGGCGATGGCCGAGCGTTACGGCTTCAGCGCCGACGCGGTGGATACGGTGAGCGCCTGCCGCCTCGCCCGCGAGGAGTTCGCCCATTATCTCGACGCCAAGCCGCATTTGCTGCGCCGGCTGCACGAATACACCACCCACGAACTGAGCCTGGCGCAGGACCAGATGGTCCTGCTGGGCCGCCGCAACGCCGAGGAGAAGGTCGCCACCTTCCTCGTCAACTGGCGCGACCGCTGGGCCCGTCTGACCGGCAAGGCGGTCACCGTGCCGCTGCCGATGAGCCGCCAGGACATCGCCGACTTCCTCGGCCTGACCATCGAGACTGTCAGCCGCACATTCAGCCGGCTCGGCAAAGACAAGACCATCCTCATTGTCCCCGACGGTATCCGAGTGCTTGATCCGCAGCGGATGGAACGGCTTGCCGCCGCCTGACAAGAACTTTTCCCAGCTTTCTCATCGCCGCCGAATCGTTTTGTTTGATTTGTATCAAGGCGTCCGATAGGGGGCGCGTATGAATGTCCACTTGTTGCATCGCATGATTTTCTTATGCCGGTGCATCCACCTTGGGGCTGCGAAATGGCGCAAAACATCTCTTCCGGAAAACGAATCACGCTTGGCGAAGGCGGAACCGCTCTGGTTTTCGCCGTTTTTGCCCTGTTCTGCCTGGTGGTGGCGGCCAACGCCCATACGGCGGCCTACGCCTTCCACGCCATTATCTTCTCGGCGGCCGGCGTCGGGGCGGTGTTCCTGATTTTCAGCAATTACGCCCGGCGCGGCGACGCGCTGCCGGCGCTCACCATCGGCGGCAAGCCCAACTACAACTATGGGCCGGTGAAGTTCACCGCGATCGCGGCGATGATCTGGGGCGTCGCCGGCTTTCTGGTCGGTGTCATCGCCGCGCTGCAACTGGCGTTTCCGGTCATCAATTTCGACCTGCCCTGGATCTCGTTCGGCCGCCTGCGGCCGCTGCACACCTCGGCGGTGATCTTCGCCTTCGGCGGCAACGTGCTGATCGCGACCGCGTTCTATGTCGTGCAGCGCACCTCGCGCGCGCGTCTCGCCGGCTACCTGTCGCCGTGGTTCGTGGTGCTCGGCTACAACCTGTTCATCGTGATCGCCGGCACCGGCTATCTGCTCGGCATCACCCAGAGCAAGGAATACGCCGAACCGGAATGGTACGCCGATTTGTGGCTGACCGTGGTGTGGGTGGCCTTCCTGCTGGTCTACCTGGCGACGCTGATGCGCCGCACCGAGCCGCACATCTACGTCGCCAACTGGTTCTATCTCGCGTTCATTATAACGATCGCGGTGCTGCATCTGGGCAATAACGCCGCGATCCCGGTTTCGGTGTTCTCGCCGAAATCCTACATCGTGTGGTCGGGCGTGCAGGACGCCATGGTGCAGTGGTGGTACGGCCACAACGCGGTCGGCTTCTTCCTGACCGCCGGCTTCCTCGGCATCATGTACTACTTCGTGCCCAAGCGCGCCGACCGGCCGGTCTATTCCTACCGCCTGTCGATCATCCACTTCTGGGCGCTGATCTTCCTCTACATCTGGGCCGGCCCGCACCACCTGCACTACACGGCGCTGCCGGACTGGGCGCAGACGCTGGGCATGACCTTCTCGGTGATGCTGTGGATGCCGTCCTGGGGCGGCATGATCAACGGCCTGATGACGCTGTCGGGCGCGTGGGACAAGCTGCGCACCGATCCGGTGCTGCGCATGATGGTGGTGTCGATCGCCTTCTACGGCATGTCGACCTTCGAAGGTCCGATGATGTCGATCAAGTCGGTCAACGCGCTGTCGCATTACACCGACTGGACCATCGGCCACGTGCATTCCGGCGCGCTGGGCTGGGTCGCCTTCGTGTCGTTCGGCGCGCTGTATTGCGTGATCCCGTGGGTTTACAACCGCAAGGGGCTGTACTCGCTCAAGCTGGTCAACTGGCACTTCTGGATCGCAACCCTCGGCATCGTGCTCTACATCACCGCGATGTGGGTGTCGGGCATCCTGCAAGGCCTGATGTGGCGCGCCTACACCTCGCTCGGCTTCCTTGAGTATTCCTTCATCGAAACCGTCGAGGCGATGCACCCGTTCTACGTCATCCGTGCGCTGGGCGGCGTGCTGTTCCTGCTGGGCAGCCTGATCATGGCCTGGAATATCTACAAGACAATCACCGCGACCGAAGCAGCCTCGCCGGCGGGCGAGGCGGCGTTGGCTCCGGCGGAGTGAGGGCGATCATGTCCATCTGGCAAAAGCACGCAATCTTCGAGAAGAACTCGATCATCCTCTCGCTCGGCATCGTGGTGGTGATCGCCATCGGCGGCCTGGTCGAGATCGCGCCGCTGTTCTACCTCAAGAACACCATCGAGAAGGTCAGCGGCATGCGGGCCTACACGCCGCTGGAACTCGCCGGCCGCAACATCTATGTGCGCGAGGGCTGCTACAACTGCCACTCGCAGATGGTGCGTCCCTTGCGCGACGAGGTCGAGCGCTACGGCCATTATTCGCTGGCCGCGGAATCGATGTACGACCATCCGTTCCAGTGGGGCTCGAAGCGCACCGGGCCGGATCTCGCCCGCGTCGGCGGCAAGTATTCGGACGACTGGCACCGCGACCACCTGAACCGGCCGCAGGCCGTGGTTCCGGGCTCGGTGATGCCGGCCTATCCATGGCTCGCCAGGACCGATCTGGACTACGCCCATATCGGCGACGACATGAAAGTGCAGGCGCTGCTTGGCGTGCCCTACAGCGCCGAGATGATCGCCAGCGCCGCCGCTGACATCAAGGCGCAGGCCACTCCCGACGATCCGGGCGCGGCCGATCTCGCCAAGCGCTACCCCAAGGTCAACGCCCGCGACTTCGACACCAATCCGGCCAGGATCACCGAAGCCGACGCGCTGATCGCCTATCTGCAGGTGATCGGCACCATGGTCGACTTCAAGCTTTACGACGACAAGGCCAACGTGCGCTGAGGCGGAGGAGGATCAGATGGAAAAATACCTATCCGTCGCCGAGTTCGCCCAGACCTGGGGCCTCGTCTATTTCGTCGCAATATTTCTGGCTGTGCTGGTGTACGCGCTCTGGCCCTCGCGGCAGGCCGCGTTCGACCAGGCCGCTCGCATGCCATTGAGAGAGGATTGACGCCCGTGTCGACAGACAACAAACCGATTGTGGATCCGCATACCGGCACCCAGACCACGGGACACGTGTGGGACGATATCCAGGAACTCAACACGCCGCTGCCGCGCTGGTGGGTGTGGCTGTTCTACGCGACCATCGTGTGGTCGGTCGGCTACTGGATCGTTTATCCGACCTGGCCGCTGATCTCGTCCTATACCGGCGGCGTCTTCGAGTGGCGCTCGCGCAACGCGATCGTCGAGGACCTTGCCGCTCTCAAGGCGCGGCGCGGCGACAACATGGCCAAGCTGGCGGCGGCGACGCCGGAGCAGATCATCGCCAATCCGGAGATGCTGGCGTTCGCCCGCGCGGTCGCCAAGCCGGTGTTCGCCGAGAACTGCGCGCCGTGTCATGGCGCCGGCGGCGCCGGCGCCAAGGGCTATCCCAACCTCAATGACGACGACTGGTTGTGGGGCGGCAAGCTGGCCGACATCCAGCAGACCATCCTGCACGGCGCCCGCTCGACCGATGACAAGGGCCACCAGGGTTCGATGCCGGCGTTCGGCCGTGACAACATGCTCAAGAAGGAGGAGATCGCGGCGGTCGCCGATTACGCCCGCAGCCTGTCCGGGCTTCCGGTCGAGGCCGGCGCCAATCTGGCGGCGGGCCAGAAGCTGTTCGCCGACAATTGCGCCGCGTGCCATGGCGACGACGGCAAGGGCAACCGGGAGTTGGGTGCGCCCAACCTGACCGACAAGATCTGGCTCTATGGATCGGACAAGGCCACCATCGTCGAGGGCATCACCAATGGCCGTGGCGGCGTCATGCCGGCATGGCAGGAGCGCCTTGATGATGTTACGGTCAAGGCCCTGACGGTGTATGTGCATACTTTCGGCGGGGGCGAGAAGTAGGCACGCCTGCCGGACCTGATGACGCGCTCTCCGCCGCCCGCGGGGAGCGCGCGCGGGTCTTGGTGCATGATCGGATAAGGCGATGAGCCTCTTCCCGAAAAGATCATGCCCGGACACAACAACGACCTGATCCAGCGCGAGAAGACGGGCGACGTCTCTCACTTCAGCGCCGTTGGACCAGGCGGGAGAAAATATGAAGATGACCGCTTCCGCCGACCCCTCGACAGCGGAACAGACTGCCGAACCTGTTGTCGGCGCCTCCGGCCCCGCGGCCGACACCCATGCCCGCATCAAGCACATCGGCATCAAGCCGGTCGATTACGATGCCGAGCATGCGCCGCTCTATGCCCCGCAGCGCAAGGTCTATCAGCAGAGCGTCTCGGGAACGTTCCGGCGCATCAAGTGGATCCTGCTCGTCATCACGCTGGGCATCTATTACTTCCTGCCGTTCGTGCGCTGGGACCGCGGTCCCGATGCGCCCAGCCAGGCGGTGCTGATCGACTTTCCGTCTCGCCGCTTCTATTTCTTCTTCATCGAGATCTGGCCGCAGGAAGTCTATTACATCACCGGCCTCCTGATCATCGCCGCGCTAGCCCTGTTCCTGATGAACGCGCTGGCCGGCCGCGTCTGGTGCGGCTACTTGTGCTGGCAGACGGTGTGGACCGACCTGTTCTTCGCCACCGAGCGGTTCTTCGAGGGCGACCGCCGCGAGCAGATGCGCGCCGCCACCTCCGGCTGGACGCCGAGGCGCGTCGTGCGCAAGGTGGCCAAGCACATCACCTGGCTTACCATCGCGTGGTGGACCGGCGGCGCCTGGGTCTTGTATTTCGCCGACGCGCCGACCCTGGTGAGGGAGCTTGCCACCGGCGAGGCGCCGTTCATCGCCTACGCCTCGATCGGCCTGCTCACCTTCACGACCTACATCGCCGCCGGCTTCATGCGCGAGCAGATCTGCATCTACATGTGCCCGTGGCCGCGCATCCAGGCGGCGCTCACCGACGAGCATGCGCTCAACGTCACCTACCGCTACGACCGCGGCGAGCCGCGCATGTCGGTCAAGAAGGCCGCCGCGGCGCGCGCGCGCGGCGAGCCGGCCGGCGACTGCGTCGACTGCGACCAGTGCGTGGTCGTGTGTCCGGTCGGCATCGATATCCGCCGCGGCCTGCAACTCGAATGCATCCAGTGCGGCCTGTGCATCGATGCCTGCGACGCCACCATGAAGAAGCTCGGCCGCGAGCCGCGGCTGATCGCCTACGACACCGACATCAACGTCCATCGCCGCGAGGACCACGCGCCGATCAAGTTCAGGATCGTGCGCACGCGCACCGTGATCTACGCCGCCCTGATCGCCACGGTCGGCCTGATCATGCTCTATGCGCTCATGACGCGCCACGACATGGGACTGAAGGCGATCCACGACCGCAATCCGATCGCGGTGCAGCTTGCCGATGGCGGCATCCGCAACGGCTACAGCATCCACCTGCTCAACAAGCAGCGCGAGACGCGCGATTTCGTGCTGACCGTTGAAGGAATGACGGACGCCAGGCTCGAAGTGATCGGCGCCGAGCGCATGGAAGGGGGCGCGCCGGTCATCACCGTCGGTCATGACCAGACCCGCGACGTGCGCGTGCTGGTGACCGGCCATCAGCCGATGGACCCGAACGGTTCGCTGCCGCTCACCTTCCAGATTCGCGATGCGCGGACCGGGCAGACCGCGCGCACCGTCGATACCTTCCGAGCGCCCTGAGGATAGCCATGCCGACGCCGTCGCCAAGCGGTTCCCCGTCCTCCAAGCCGCCGCGTCCGGTCAGCGGGCGCATGGTGCTGGTCACGCTGCTGGCGTTCTTCGGCGTGGTGTTCGCCGTCAACGCCTACATGGCCTACGCCGCCATCCATACCTTCGGGGGCGTCGAAACCGACAGCGCCTACAAGGTCGGGCTCGCCTATGACAGCGAGATCGCCGCCGCCGAGGCCCAGCAGGGCCGCGCCTGGCAGGTCGAGGCGGCGCTGTCCGGTAACGACGCCGGCCGCGCGCTGCAGGTGAGCGTGCGCGGCGGCGGCGGTGCGCCGGAGGCCGGCCTTGCCGCCCATGTGAAGCTGATCCATCCCGGCAATCGCCAGCTGGACATCGCCGTGCCGCTCACGGAAGTCTCGCCCGGCGTGCTGCGCGGCGTCTATGCCGCGCCGGCCGGCCAGCGCGAACTGGTGATCGAGCTGTTCCGCGGCGGCGCGCGCATGTTCCGCTCGCAGAACCGCGTCAGCCTCAAATGAGCCGGTCATGACCGCGGCGCGCGACCTTGCCGTCTATGTCCGGCCCGCCGGAGAGGGCGCGCTCGGCATGGAGCTCGCGGTCGAGGGCATCCATTGCGGCGGCTGCATCCGCAAGGTCGAGCAGGGCCTCAAGAAGCTCGACGGCATCATCGACGCGCGCGTCAACTTCTCCAACCGCCGCCTCAACGTGATGTGGCGCGACGGCACGCTGGCGCCGGCGGAGATCGTCGATGCGCTGGAGCGCATCGGCTACAAGTCGCAGCCGTTCGAGTTCCGGCAGAGCGAGAGCGCCGACATCGCCGAATCGCGCCGCCTGCTCACGGCGCTCGCGGTCGCGGGCTTCGCCGCCATGAACATCATGCTGCTGTCGGTCTCGGTGTGGGCCGGCAACGTCAGCGACATCACGCCGTGGCAGCGCGACTTCTTCCACTGGGTTTCGGCGGCGATCGCGATTCCGGCGGCGGCTTACGCCGGTCAGCCGTTCTTCCGCAGCGCGTTCAAGGCGCTCCGCGCGCGCGGCGTCAACATGGACGTGCCGATCTCGCTCGGTGTCATGCTGGCGCTCGGGCTCTCGGTGGTCGAGACGCTCAACCATGCCGAGCACGCCTATTTCGATTCCGCGGTGATGCTGCTGTTCTTCCTGCTGTGCGGCCGCTATTTCGACCACGCCATGCGCAAGCGCACCCGCGCCGTGGCCGGCAACCTCGCCGCGCTCAAGGTCGAGTTCGCGCACCGGATGATGCCGGGCAACGAGATCGTGCTGACGCCGGTCGCCGCGCTGCGCGCGGGCGACGGCGTGCTGGTGAAACCCGGCGAGCGCGTTCCCGCCGACGGCATCGTCATCAACGGCGCCTCGCAGATCGACGAGAGCTTCGTCACCGGCGAGACGCTGCGCCGTGCGGTCGGCGCCGGCGCCGCGGTCTATGCCGGCACCATGAATTACGGCGGCGCGCTCGATATCCGCGTCACCGCGTCGGGCGAGGGCACGCTGATCGACGAGATCGAGCGCCTGCTCGACAAGGCGGTGATGGCGAAGTCGCGCTATGTGCGGCTCGCCGACCGCGCGGCGGGCTATTACGCGCCGGTGGTGCATACCGCGGCCCTGCTCACGCTGACCGGCTGGCTGATCGCCGGCGCCGGCGCCCACGATGCCATCGTCACCGCGATCTCCGTGCTCATCATCACCTGTCCGTGCGCGCTGGCGCTGGCGGTTCCGGTGGTGCAGGTGGTGGCGGCGGGGGCGCTGTTTCGCGGCGGCATCTTCCTCAATGCGGGCGATGCCATCGAGCGCCTCGCCGAGGCCGACATGGTGGTGTTCGACAAGACCGGCACGCTGACGCTGCCCGAGCCGCATGTCGCCAACGCCGGCGCGCTCGATCCGGACCTGCTCAGGCTCGCCGCGCGGCTGGCCCGGTCGAGCAGCCATCCGCTGGCGGCGGTGGCGGCGAAGGGCTTCGCGAACGAGGCGCCGGTCGGCGGCGCCGTCGAGGAAGCCGGCCACGGCGTGCGCGCCGAGGTGGACGGCGCCGAGGCGCGGCTTGGCAGCCTCGCGTTCTGTGGCGTCGATGAATCCGGGGCCGGCGAGGCCGACGACAGTTCACGCATCGCGGTGTCGCATCGGGGCCGTCACGCCGTTCTGGTCGTGCGCCAGGTGCTGCGCGCCGATGCCGTCGCGGTCACGAGCGAGTTGCGCCGGCTCGGCCTCGATCTGATGATCCTGTCCGGCGACCGCGCCGAGGCGGTGGCGCCGATCGCGCGGGCGCTCGGCATCGCGATTTGGCGCGGCGAGGTCAAGCCCGCCAACAAGGTCGCGGCGTTGCAGCGGCTGCGCGACGAGGGTCGCCGCGTGCTGATGGTCGGCGATGGCCTCAACGATTCGCCGGCGCTCGCCAGCGCGCATGTGTCGCTGGCCCCGATCGGCGCCGCCGATCTCTCCAAGGCGCATGCCGACGCGGTGTTCCTTGGCGAGAAGCTCGCGCCGGTGCGCGACGCCGTGGTGGCGGCGCGGCGCGCCCGCGCGCTGATGCGCGAGAACCTGTGGCTGGCGGTGATCTACAACGTCATCGCCGTGCCGGTCGCGGTCGCCGGCTGGGTGACGCCGCTGATCGCCGCCGCCGCCATGTCCGGCTCGTCGGTGCTGGTGACGCTCAACGCCTTCCGCCTGCACGCCGCGCTGCGGCGCAAGGTCGGGGCTGTCGAGGTCGGGGCTATCGCGCCCGATTTCCCTGCCGTCACCGGAGATCGCGCATGGACGTCCTGATTTTCCTGGTACCGCTGGCGATCGGCCTCGGTCTGGTCGGGCTGTTCGCGTTCGTCTGGGCGCTGCGCTCGGGCCAGTACGACGATGTCGAGGGTGCCGCGCTGCGCATGCTGTCCGACGATGATCTGTGATCGCCGGGCGGCGGCGCGTTCCGTTGATCTGTTAATGACCTGTTAGCCATTCCGCCAATTAGCGCGCACCGCCGGGAACAACATTCCTGCAGGTATTGAGGTGTTTACCTCCTGCAAACGTCCGCCTCCCACTATCCCCTGGCAGAGGCTGGGGTGATTGATTGTAATGGCATGCCGGGAAGCGATTGAACGTTCGGGAGTTTTCTGTTGCCTTTCTGTCGCCGGCTGGTTCGCTGGCGTCGGCGCGGCGTGGGCATCGGATCCCGTGGCGGATACGGTCGCCTTCGCCATCGGGCAGCCGCTTTTGGTCTACGCACTCGCCGCCATGACCTTCGTCACGGCCTCGGCGGTGTATTTTTCGCGCCTCGCCTGCCGCACCCGCAAGGATCATGCCCGCCAGGCAGCGATGTACGACGACGCGCTCAACAACATGTCGCAGGCGCTGGCGATGTTCGGCCCGGATGAGCGGCTGATCTATTGCAGCGATCTTTATCTGCAGCTCTATCGCCTCGACCGCGACATGGTGCGGCCCGGCATTGCCTTGCGCGACCTGCTCAATCTGCGCAAGGCGGCGGGGTCGCTGGTCGACGATCCCGAAGCCTACGCCGAACATATGAAAGCCGCCAGCAGCGGCGGCCGGATCTCCCAGTCGGTCCAGGATCTGTCCGACGGACGCTCGATCCGCAGCACGCGCCGCGACATGCCCGACGGAGGCTGGGTCGCGACCCACGAAGACATCACCGAGCATCGCAGGCTCGAGATGAAGCTCGCGGAAACCTCGCGCTTCCTGGAATCCCTGTTCGAGAACATCCCGGTCGCGGTCGCGGTCAAGAGGGCCTACGATCTGCGCTATTCGCTCGTCAACCGCGCTTTCGAGGAACTGGTGGGCAAGCCGCGCGAGGAACTGATCGGCCGCTTGCCGGGGGACGTGCTGCCGGCCGAAACCGCGGAGATTGTCAGCAGAACGGACAGGGATGCGCTGAAATCAAGGCGCCATCAGACCAAAATTGAGCACGTCCACAACATTACCGCCGCCGGGCCGATCATCGTGTCGTCGCGCCGCATCGTGATGCGCAACGACAAGGGCAATCCGGAGTATCTGGTCGCCATCATCGAGGACGTGACGGGACAGCGTAACCTGTCGAAGCGGCTCGAGGATACCAAGCAGTTCCTTGAGACCGTGGTCGACAACATTCCGGTCGCGCTGATGGTCAAGCGCGTGAGCGACGACCGCTATATCCTGGTCAACCGCGACGCCGGCGAGCTGTGCGGCACGACGCGCGCGGAGATGGTCGACAAGGCCGTGGACGAGGTCTATTCAAAGGCCGTTGCCGAAGTGGTCCGCCGCCGCGACGATTCCGCGATCGCCCAGAAGGGGGAAGTCTACAGCGGCATTTATCCGGTCGAGCATCCGACCAAGGGCATGCGCATGTTCGCCGGCCGCCGCGTCGCGGTGATGAACGGCAAGGGCGAAGCCGAATATGTCATCATTACCCAGGAAGACATCACCGAGCGGCGCCAGAACGAAACGCGTATCGCGCATATGGCGTATCACGATGCGCTCACCAAGATGCCGAACCGCGTTGCCTTCATCCAGGCGCTGACCCAGATGATCGATGCCTGCAAGGCCGACCACAGCGAGTTCGCGGTGCTGTCGATCGACCTCGACCGCTTCAAGGAAATCAACGACGTTTTCGGCCATGCCGTCGGCGACAAGCTGCTCGGGGAAGTCGCGGGACGGATCCAGGCCACGTCCGACGGCGCGGCGGTGGCGCGCCTGAGTGGCGACGAATTCGCGCTGATCGTCGACGGGCCGCAGCCGCAGGCCGGATGCGCGCTGGCCGAACGCCTCATCGCGGCGATGCGCGATGAGTTCCAGATCGACGGCAAGACGCTGCGGCTCAATTTCACCTGCGGCATTTCGCTCTATCCGCGCGACGGCGCGGACGCGGCTTCGCTGCTTACCAACGCCGACGTCGCGCTGTATCGCGCCAAGGCCGAGAGCCGTGGCACGGTGCAGGTGTTCGCTTCCGAAATGGACCAGATCACCCGCGACCGCCGCGCGCTGCACCAGGATCTGAGCAACGCGCTCAAGAAAAACGAGCTGTCGCTATTCTACCAGCCGCAGGCGCTGGCCAGGGACGGGAAGATCGCCGGCTTCGAGGCGCTGGCGCGCTGGCACCATCCGGTGCGCGGCATCGTCTCGCCGGCCGTGTTCATACCGATCGCCGAGGAAGGCACGCTGATCGTCGAGATGGGCGAATGGGTGCTGCGCGAGGCCTGTCGCGAGGCGGCGTCGTGGGTCGAGCCGCTGCAGATCGCGGTCAACCTGTCGCCGGTGCAGTTCATGCATGGCGATATCGTCGGGCTGGTCCACACCATCCTGCTCGAAACCGGCCTTGCGCCGTCGCGCCTCGAACTGGAGATCACCGAAGGCGTGCTGATCCGCGACTTCGACCGCGGCGTGGCGCTCTTGCGCCGTCTCAAGGGACTCGGCGTGCGCATCGCCATGGACGATTTCGGCTCCGGCTATTCGTCGCTGTCCTATCTGCAGTCGTTCCCGTTCGACAAGATCAAGATCGACCGCGCCTTCGTGAAGAACCTGACCCGCAATCCGCAATCGCGCGCCATCATCCGCGCCGTGATCGGGCTGGGCCAGGGACTGGGCGTTCCAATCGTCGCCGAGGGCGTCGAGACCGAGGAGCAGCTCCACTTCCTCAGCGAGGCCGGGTGCGATCAGCTGCAGGGCTATTTCATCGGCATGCCGGAGCCGATCAAGCATTACGCCGGGGTGACCGGCTGCGGGCGTCCGGTCGCGCCAACGCAGATGCGCCTCATCGGCTAGAGCCTGTCACCGCTTCACGCTCGTGCCGGATCTCAGGCCGCGCTCGCCCTGCGGCGCAGTCGCGGCGTCACCACGTCGGTCATCCAGTTGGCGAGTTCGCGGGTGCGCACCGATGCGTCAAGCACGGTGACGTCAAGGCCGAGCCGCCACGCCAGCCGCCGCGTGCCGGGCGCGTGGTCGAGCGCATCGAGATCGCGAGCGTAGGATTCGCGTTCGTCGTGGTCGGCGAAGAACTCCTCGGCGACCAGCGCCGGGTTGCGGCGGATGATGGCGGCAAGCTCGCGCAGCGGATATTCGGGGTGATACTGCACCGCCCAGGCCAGCGCCTTGCCTGCGCGCAGCTCGACCGCCTGCACCGTCGAAAACGCATTGCCGGCCAGGAGCGTCGAGCCCGGCGCCAGCGTCGCCACCTCGTCGAGATGCACGGTCGGGGCGGTGAAGCTCACCGGCTTGCCGCGATACATCGGATGGCCACGGCCGGCCTCGGTCAGCCGGATGTCGCGGCCGAACGCCAGCTCCCGGCCGCGCGGATTGCGTTGCACCGTGCCGCCGGCGGCGACGGTCAGCACCTGTAGGCCCCAGCAACTGCCGAACACCGCGATGTCGTGGGCGAGCGCCTCGCGCATGTAGGCGATCTGCCGCGTCACCGCCGGGGCGCCGTCATAGACGTGCAGCGAGGAACCGGTCAGCGCGATGCCGTCATAGCCGGCAAGGTCGGCGCCGCCGGGCAGGTCGCGGCCGGAATCGGCCGGATAGGCGATGTCGATGCGGGCGCGCGGGCTGATCCGGCGCAGCACCTCGGCATAGCCGTCGCTGGTGGCGACGCCGCCCATCGCGACTTCCAGCGCGCGGCTTTCCGGGGTGTCGCCCTCGACGACCAGCAGGCGGGGAACGGTCATGGGAGTTGCAGCCATTCGGAGCTTTTTCGCGTGGCCTGATATGGCAAAGCCGCCGCGTGCTGGCAACGGCAGAGCCGCCATGTTTTGCCGCGGGCGCTTGGATTTGCCGCGCCGCCTTGCCATGGTGGCGGAGGGGAATCGGGCGCATGGCGGAATTTGATCTGGCGATCATCGGCGGCGGCATCAACGGCGCGGGGCTGGCGCGCGATGCGGCCGGGCGCGGCCTTTCGGTGCTGCTCATGGAGCAGAACGACCTCGCCTCGGGTACCTCGTCGAAATCCACCAAGCTGATCCACGGCGGCCTGCGCTATCTTGAGCACGGCGCGTTCCGCCTGGTGCGCGAGGCGCTGCGCGAGCGCGAGGTGCTGTGGCGCATGGCGCCGCACATCGTCCGGCCGCTGCGCTTCGTGCTGCCCACCGATCCCGAAGGCCGCCCCGCGCTGCTGCTGCGGCTCGGCCTGTTCCTGTATGACCATCTCGGCGGCCGCAAGCTCTTGCCGCCGACCGCGATCCTCGATCTCACCCATCATCCGCTCGGCGTGCCGCTGAAACGGCCGTTCGGCATGGCGTTCGAATATTCCGACTGCCAGGTCGACGATGCCCGCCTCGTCGTGCTCAACGCCATGGATGCGGCGGCGCGCGGGGCCGTGGTGCGGGTCGGCGCGCGCTGCGTACGCGCCGACCGCGACAGGCTGTGGTCGCTGATGCTCAACGACCGCGGCCACCGCGCCACCCATACCGCGCGCGTGCTGGTCAACGCCGCCGGTCCGTGGGTCAATACGACCGCGCAGACCGTGCTGCGCGCGCCCGCCCGCCCGGCCCGGCTGGTCAAGGGCAGCCACATCGTGGTGCGCCGGATGTTCGACACGGCGGACGCCTACATCTTCCAGAACCGCGACGGCCGCGTCGTGTTCGCCATTCCGTTCGCGCGCGATTTCACGCTGATCGGCACCACCGACGAGGATTTTCGCGGCGACCTTGCCATATTGACGCCGAGCGCGGCGGAGGTCGCCTACCTGTGCGAGGCGGTCAACCATTACTTCCGCGCGCCGGTTGCGTCGGCCGACGTGGTGCATGCGTTTTCCGGCGTGCGCGCGCTCTACGACGACGGCTCGAAGGCGGCGCAGGACACCACGCGCGAATACGTGCTCAAGCTCGACCGGCCGCGCCGGCTGGCGCCGCTGCTCACCATCTATGGCGGCAAGATCACCACCTACCGGCGGCTCGCCGAGGCGGCGCTCAGGCGTCTTGCGCCGGTGCTGCCGATGGCCGGGCCGTGGACCGAGGGGACGCCGCTGCCGGGCGGCGACTTTCCGTGCGACGGCGCCGACGAACTGGTGCGGCAGACGCGGACGCGCTGGCCTTTCCTGAGCGAGCCGCACGCGTGGCGGCTCGTCGATGCCTACGGCACGCGGGTGGCCGCCGTGCTCGGCGAGGCGCGTACGCTCGACGATCTCGGCCCCTGTTTCGGCGCCGATCTCACCGCCGCCGAGGTGCGCTACCTGATGGCGCATGAATGGGCCCGCACCGAGGACGACGTGCTGTGGCGGCGCTCCAAGCTCGGCCTCGTGGTCAACGCGAACGAGCGCGCGGCGCTGGCCGCGTTCATGGCGCGCGCGACGGCGGCCTAGCCGCTCGCATTTTCGTCAAATTGAATGGACATGCGCCAGCCCTCCGATCGCGACAATTGTCACGACGTGCTTCACGCCAGTTCAAGGGAATTCTGCTGGAATCCGCAGCGGGATACGGGGAAGGGCAGGCCGTGATGCATCATGACAACGACCGACGCCAAGAATGACATCGCCAAGCTGCTGCAGGCCATCAACGTGCTGGTTGTCGACGGCAACCAGTTCATGCGCAAGGTGGCGCGCACGCTGCTGACCAATGCCGGCGTCAAGAACGTCCATGAGGTCGCCGACGGCATCGCCGCGCTCGAGCATATCCGCATGTTCGAGCCGGACCTCGTGATCCTCGACTGGGACCTGCCGCTGCTCGGCGGCCTCGAACTGGTCAAGATCGTGCGCTCGCCGGGCGTGTTCCCGACGCCCGACATTCCGATCATCATGATGACCGGCCATGGCGAGCGCTGGCGCGTGGTGGCGGCCGCCGCCAATGGCGTCAACGAGTTCCTCATCAAGCCGGTGTCGGCCCGGACGCTGCGGGACCGCATGGTTTCGATCTTTACCTGCCCGCGCCCCTCGGTGCAGGTCGGCAAGTATTACGGCCCGGCGCCGCGCAAGCTGATCGATCCCAGACCGAACGCGATGGCCGAATCCGAGCCGGAACCGCAGCTGGATTCCGCGCCGCTGGCGCCGGCCGCGGCCTGACAGGATCAGGCGTTCCAAGCTGATTCCCCTTGGCCGGATCATGCGCTAGCGTGGCGCCTCGATTTCGGGGCGACGAGTGCCGGGCATGGACGAGCAGGATCGCGACGCGGGGGCCAGGCGGCCGTCCGCGCCATTGCTGCGCATCGAGGGGGTGAGCCGGCGGTTCGGCGGCTTTGCCGCGCTCGACGACCTCACGCTCACCATCCATGACGGCGAATTCTTCGCGCTGCTCGGCCCGTCCGGCTGCGGCAAGACCACGCTCTTGCGCATGCTGGCCGGGTTCGACGCGCCCGACCGGGGCCGCATCCTGATCGACGGCCGCGACGTCGGCCTGGTGCCGCCGCACCTGCGGCCGGTCAACATGATGTTCCAGAACTACGCGCTGTTTCCCCATCTCACGGCGGCTGACAACGTGGCGTTCGGCCTCAGGCGCATGGGGCTGCCGAAGCCGGAGGTCGCGGCGCGGGTCGACGAGATGCTGGAACTGGTGCGCATGGGCGAGTTTGCCGCGCGCCGGCCGGATCAGCTGTCCGGCGGGCAACGCCAGCGCGTGGCGCTGGCGCGCGCGCTGGCGCGGCGGCCGCGCCTCTTGCTGCTCGACGAGCCGCTGGCCGCGCTCGACCGCAAGCTGCGCGAGAGCACGCAGTTCGAGCTGATGGAATTGCAGCGCCGGCTCGGCACCACCTTCGTCATCGTCACCCACGACCAGGACGAGGCGATGACCATGGCCGGCCGCATCGGAGTGATGAATCGCGGCCGTCTCGAACAGGTTGCGACTCCGCGCGCGCTGTATGAGGCGCCGCGCTCGCGCTGGGTCGCGGGTTTCGTCGGCGACGTCAACCTGATCGAGGGACGGGTGACGGAACGTCACGGCGACCGCGTCGCGGTTGCGACACCGGACGCCGGAACGCTCACCGCCGCGGCCGCGACGACCGACGCCGAGGCTGTCGCGCCGGACATGGCGGTCGGCCTCGCCATCCGCCCGGAGAAGTTCGCTCTGACATCCGAGCGCCCGGCCGGCGCGGTCAATGCGTTCGCCGGCGTCGTCGATGAGGTCGGCTACCTCGGCGACATCTCGGTCTACCGGGTGCGGCTCGCGAGCGGCGCGCGGCTGCGCGCGACGCGGGTGAACACTGCGCGCGGCGCGGCGGCGGATGCGCCCGCCATCGGCGCGCCGGTCTGGTTGTCGTGCCCGCCGCACGCCATCGTCGTGCTGCGGCACTAGGGGGTGACATGAGCCGCCCCCGCATCTTCACCCGTCCGGCGCGCCTTGCCGCGATTCTGCCCTATGCCTGGCTCCTGGCGCTGTTCCTGACGCCGTTCCTGTTCATCATCAGGATGAGCCTGTCGATGACGGCGGTGGCGCAGCCGCCCTATGCGCCGGTGTTCGATATCACGGCCGGCTGGAGCGCGGTTATCGAAGCGCTCGGACAATTGTCGGGGGACAATTTCGCGCTGCTCATCAGCGACAGCCTGTATCTTTTTGCCGGCCTGCGCAGCCTGACGGTGGCGGCGGTTTCGACCGCGCTGCTGCTCCTCATCGGCTATCCCGTCGCCTACGCCATGACGCGGCTGTCGCGGCGCTGGCAGCCGATCGCGCTGATGCTGGTGGTGGTGCCGTTCTGGACCTCGTTCCTGATCCGCGTCTATGCCTGGATCAACATCCTGCAGAAGGACGGCTTGCTGAACGGCGCGCTGCGGGCGTTTCACGTCATCGAAACGCCGCTGGCGTGGCTCGCCACCGACACCGCGATGTATCTCGGCATCGTCTATTCCTATCTGCCGTTCATGATCCTGCCGCTCTATGCGGCGATGGAGAAGATGGACGCCTCGCTGATTGAAGCCGCCGCCGATCTCGGCTGCTCGCGGCTGAAAGCCTTCTGGCTCGTCACGCTGCCGCTGTCGCGGCCGGGCATCGGCGCAGGCGCGCTGCTGTGCTTCATCCCCGTCGTCGGCGAATTCGTCATCCCCGACCTTCTGGCCGGCTCCGACCGCCTGATGATCGGGCAGACGGTGTGGCTGGAATTCTTCACCAACCGGGACTGGTCGGTGGCCTCCGCGATGGCGGTGGTGCTGCTCGTGCTCCTGATCGGCCCGCTCCTGATGTACGAGAAGATGCAGCGCCGCGCGCTCGAACGCGGCGCGTGAGGAGGCGGGCGATGCGGCGCGTGTCCCTCAACCGGCTGTCGGCCTTCAACCTCACCGCGCTCGCCGCGGGGCTGGCGTTCCTCTATCTGCCGATCGCCGTTCTCGTCATCTATTCGTTCAACGCCTCGAAACTGGTGACGGTGTGGGGCGGCTGGTCGCTGCGCTGGTACGCCGGGCTTCTCGACGACCGCGCCATGCTGGAGGCCGCCTGGATGAGCCTGCGCGTCGCCTTTGTCTCGGCCACGGCCGCGACCGTGCTGGGCACGCTGGCGGCGGTGGCGCTGTCGCGCGCCGGCCGCTTTGCCGGCCGCACGCTGTTCTCCGGCATGCTGTACGCGCCGCTGGTGCTGCCGGAGGTCATCACCGGGCTGGCGCTGCTCCTGTTGTTCGTCGCGCTCGATGCCGGGCGCGGCTTCTGGACCGTGACGCTGGCGCACACCACGCTGACGATGTGCTTCGTCGCCGTGGTGGTGCAGGCGAGGCTTGGCGGCATCGACCGCTCGCTTGAGGAGGCGGCGATGGATCTCGGTTGTGCTCCGGCGCGCGCCTTCATCGCGGTGACGCTGCCGCTGATCGCGCCGGCGGTGGCGGCGGGCTGGATGCTGGCCTTCACGCTCTCGCTCGACGATTTGGTGATCGCCAGCTTCACCACGGGGCCGGGCGCGACCACGCTGCCGATCCGCATCTATTCCGAGGTGCGGCTCGGCATCCGGCCCGAGATCAACGCCATCTGCACGCTGATGATCGCACTGGTGAGCGTGGCGATTGTCGCCGCCTCGCTGGCGACGAAATGGGCCGGACGTCGCGACGATACGCCGGCGCCGCTGTGAGCTAGCCCCATTTGTCATGGCCGGGCCCGCGCATGACGCGGAGGGATGCGTCACAGCCGGCTCGAGTCCCTCACTATGTGTTGAGGCCGAGCTAGTTCGCGGCGGGCGGCTGATCCGGTGCCGGCTTCTCCGGTGCCGGCGCGTCCGGCGCCGCCGGTTGCGCGGGCTGCGGCGCGCCGGTCAGGCGCTCGATGGCCGAACGCACCGCCTCGCGGGTGTTGCGGTCACGCACCGAGTCGAGCAGCGGCGCCGAGGCTGGTGAGCGGCGGATCAGGCTTTCCGGATCCGGCAGCACGATCGGATCGTCCCACGGACCCTGCACCACGAACGGCAGCTCGAAGCCCTGCGCGGTGTCGCTGCCGCCGATCAGGCTGGCGACGCCCTTGAGATCGAGTTCGCGGGCCGGCACCTGCGCGGTGCCCTGGCACACGAGGCGCACGGTCGGACCCTCGATGCGGACGTCGCGCGTGCTCGCCACGCCTTTGGCCACGATCATGTCGACGACCAGGCGGTCGAACGGCGTCCGTCCGCCGCGGAAGTCGCCGGTGCCCGACAGCGGCCGGCGTTCGAGCCGGCGCAGCAATTGTTCGATGTTGAGGCCGTTGAGCGCGCCGTCGCGGCCCTGCAGGCTGATGGTGCCGTCGAGAGTCTGGGTCAGGCCGTAGATGCTGTTGCCCGTGGCTTGCAGCGTCAGGTTGACGTCGCCGCGGCCCGCCATGCGCGGAAAGCCGAACAGTTCGTTGGCCGCCGGTTCGAGGTTGATGTCGCTGAAGCGGAACTGCGCCCGCGCGTCGGCGGCGGCCTCGGTGCGGGTGAGCGCGAACGAGCCCTTGAGCATGCCGCCCAGCATCTGCGCCTCGCCGACGCTCATGGTCAGCGTGCCGTCGCGCAGATTGGTGGCGAGCGCCATGCGGCCGAGCTTGGTGGCGCCGAGCGTGGCGCGCGCCGCGGATAGCCGCAGGTCGAGGTCGATGCCGCCGAGCAGGCGCAGGTCGAACGGCTGGCGGTTCCAGTCGCGGGTGCCGGCGGACAAAAGCTGCAGCGCGCCGAGATAGGGCGACAGGTCGAGCCGGTCGGCGGCCAGCGTGCCCTGCAGCGACTGCCGCTCATCCATGACGTAGTTGAGCGCGCCCTCGGCGACGTTGCCGTCGAGTTCGAGGTTGACGTCGGACAGCGCGGCGATGCCGTTGGCGACGTTGGTGCGGGCTTTCAGCGCGAAGCGCCTGAACCCGGCATTGCCCGGCGGCTCGTGGCCGCTCCAGCGCAGCACCTCGCGCAAGGACGGCGCATCGGCGCTCAGCGTGCCCTCGAGCGCCAGCCGCGGCCGCGCCGCGGTCACGCCGTCGAAGGCGAACTTGAACGACGGGTTCGACAGCCGCGCCTTCACGCTGGTGGGCTTGCCGGCGATGGCGGCGTTGAGGTCGCCGAACGTCAGGCTGGCGTCGACCGGCATGTTGCGCCAGCGCATCTGCCCGGTGGCGGCGAACGAGCGCGAAATCGACGGCCAGGCCAGCGACAGGTCGATGCCGGTCAGCGTCTCGCTGGTCGCCCGCGCGTCGTCGGCATAGCGCAGCGTGCCGTCGCTGATGCGGATTTCGGAGACCACCGCCTGCCGGCCGTGGCCGGGCTGGAACGCGCGCGCCAATGTCGCGACGATGCCGTCCCAGTTGGTGGCGCCGCCGTCGCGCCGGATGATCTGGAAGCGCGGCCGGGTCAGGGTGAGGTCGGCGATCTCGTAGCGGCGGAACATCAGCGGCAGCAGGCCGAGCCGCGCGGTCAGTTCCTCGATCACCAGCGCGGGCCGCTCGCCGTCGTCGCCGTTGAGCCGGACATCGTGGAAGCTCACCGCGCCGGTGGGAAACACCGACACCGCGGCGCGCTCGCCCATCGTCAGTTCGAGCCCGGTGGCGTTTCGGATCTGCGCCGCGATGGCCTCGCGCACCGCCTCGCGGTTGACCAGCCAGGACATCACCGCCACGCCGATGGCGATGGCGCCGACAACACCGGCGGCGATCACCGCGAGACGCTTGTAGCCAGGGATCATGAACTGCGGCATCAGGTTTTCGGAAAACACCGGGTTTGCGGAAAAAGACAAAGACCATGCCAGCGGGTGGCGCGGGGCCTGAAGGCCCCGCAATAAGGCGTGGCTGGCGCGGGAAAACGGGGGGCAACTTGGGCGACTTTCTTGACGCTTTCAAGGCCAAGTTTGCGTCCCTCGGAGGCCGCCATGTCTTGGCCAATCTTGGCCAAAAGCCGCATCGCGCCCGGCACCTGCCGCGATTGACGGCCCCGGCAAAATGGGCCAAAAATTCCGCCTCCTTGCGGGCGATCTGGACGTGTGTCGCCTGTTTTCGCCCTTTCTCAGGGGGCGATCCGGGCGCTCCCTCGCGCGTTCGGGAAAGTCAGGCGGGAATCACGGCAGGTATGAATCACGGCGGGGATCATGGCGGGCCGGCCGGACCGCATCATCGGGTGGGTATTTCATGAGCAAAGTCTATCCTGACGCACCGGCGGCGCTCGCCGGGCTCTTGCGCGACGGCATGACCATCATGTCGGGCGGGTTCGGCCTGTG